>JAJDDF010000001.1 GCA_029260455.1 Phycisphaerales bacterium
ATCGCCAGACATTGCCTCGAAAAGGCGTTGAAAGACACCGCGTTGCGCCCATCGGCGAAATCGCCTGAAAACGCTGTTCCATTCCCCAAACCCTGGTGGCAGATCGCGCCAGGGTCCACCAACGCGAACCCGCCATAAAACGGCCTCAAGAAACAGCCGGTTGTCTTTCGCCGTCACTCCACGATCCCGGGATGTCCCAGGAAGCAGGGGATCAATCAAAGCCCAACTGCGGTCACTAATGACAAAACGTTCCGGGCGCATCACAAACCTCCTCAAAAGGGAGCTTGAATCACATCAACGCTGATTTGTGAATCCTAAATGTCCACAGACCCTAGAACGGGATAGCTTTCTTTTGTTATCTGGAGCAGTTTGTTGTAATCCGTGCCGAACTCTAGAGTGGGTGGTCCGGTACGATGGTCGCCCGGCATTTCTTGAATAGATTTGACGATGCCGATCGCTTTGGCTTGGAGAAGTTTTTTCACGCTGACCTCATTCAACAATCTGGAACAATCGTAGTAAAAGTCCCGCACACTTGCTACATTCGGTTTACAAACCGCACAAGATATACACAAAGCACCTGCGTTCAGCACGGTTTGTAGACCGGAAACCTCGTAACCATTTAATATTATGTGATAATTTATTTCCCGCATAAGACTTTTAATCAGCGGGTCGAAGGTTCGAGTCCTTCGGGGGGCACTTTCGCGCGCGGGTGCACCTACACGCGCACCGCCGCGTTTCTCCGCACCAGACAAAGACTTACGCGCATCGAATGGGATTGGCGAAAGATTGTCAGGTGATGAGAACAGTGGGGGATCGGTAGGATGATCTGCGATTGATGTCTTTACGTTTCTTGTATTTCCTGGCCTATCAACAACGCTTCGCCGCTGAGACCCGGTCCGAATGACATTGCGACAATCGGCAACGGTAAGCCGGAACGGAGCATGTCTTGCACTACCCAGAGCACTGTGCCCGAAGACATGTTCCCATGTTCGCGGTATATCTTCCGGGTCGTGCCCGTGGCTTGTTTTGCGAGTTCGAGCCCCTGTTCAATGCATTCGATGATGTCTCGTCCACCGGGATGAATTGCCCAGGATGCGATCTCAGCACAAGTGAGTCCTCGTGAGGAAAGCCATTGTTCAAGCCATGGCGCGATCGACCGACGAAGCATCACCGGCACGCGTGCGGAGAGCTGCATTTCGAAGCCATGGTCACCGATGCTCCATCGCATCAGATTCTTCGTGTCGTGAAAAACACGGCTCTGAAACGATGAAAGCGTAGCTCCTTCACCATGCAAGGTGATAATCGCGCACGCGGCCCCATCTGCAAAGATTGCGTTGGCGACTAGCTGGTCGCGCGGAACACTGCCACATTGATAATGAAGGCTACACAGTTCACAGCAAGCGACGAGCACCACCGCCGATGGGTCTGATCGTGCGAATGCATCGGCAACAGCAAGTCCATTGAGCGCACCATGGCACCCCATGAAGCCGATGTGTGTTCTCGAAATACCCGGTGAAAGCGACAGTTGATCAATGAGTGCATGGTCGAGCCCTGGAGACTCAGCGCCGGTGCATGATACGGTCACGAGATGCGTTATCGCGTTGGAGGAGATCGCCGCATCGTGCATCGCAAGTTGCGCAGCCTTACATGTCAGTTCAGATGCAGTGGCGAGGAACTTCATGAGTCTGGTGCGAGTCGTCGGTCCACGACCGTTGTTGTCCGAAGCGCTGGCCTGCATTTTTGCTGGGGAAACAACAGAGCTGCGGGTATTCACACCAGAGTCCCGGTAGAGCGCGCGGACCCACTCCGGATCATGCCCTGGTGTGATCTTGAGGGCGAGTTCACACCCTTCTTCTGAAGAGATCTGCGTGGCAGGTGCCGCGACACCGAGTCCTCGTATGCGCGAAGTTGTCACTTGCTACACCAGCACAGGCGACGGCTTACGATCCCGGGCAGTGTTGATTGTTTTGCGAGGTTGGCAACAATGCGGAAGGTGCCGGGACTTCGAACTGCTCGGGTTGCTGCCCGGCAGATGAATCCGCGCGAGCGAAGGGTTCTTCGGCAATGCACGCTCCATGCTCGTGTGACATCAACATCATTCAGCACCCTTGCGGCAAAGGGCACGATTGTTGATGCACATTGGATTGCCCAGCTCATACCTTCGCCTGTAAGCGGTTCAACATACTGCGCCGCGTCGCCAACGACGAGCACGCGTTTGTGTGCAATGCGTCGCCGATGCCGCGTCAACTGGGTCACACCTTTCCACATCGCCTGTGCGATTCGATCATCCTGCACACGCGCGGTCCTTAAGATGCGTGCGACCGCCTCTGCGGGACCCAATTGGCGCACCAACTGTGCTGGCAGTGCGGATCCGATAGAGACCCAATCGTCATTGAGTGGTGCAAAACCAACATACCCACCGGCACCGATGACCATCGTTATTTCGCTGGTTTTGCGCGGTGCTCTTTGATCTTGCACAATCGCACCGAGGCCAATCGGGCTATGTGATGACACATGCCACTGAAATTCATTTCGCTCGCGGAGGGATGATCCACCCAATCCGTCGGCGACAACAACCACGCCGGGTCGCAGTTCGAAAGTTGATCCTTCGTACTCGATGCGGACGTGATCATTGGGCATGACAACCGCTCGTGCGCCCTGTACGAACACAACGCCCAAATCCACGGCTTTTTCGACAAGGTGCTGATCGAACAATCTTCGGTCGACACTTTGATATGGCTTGATGGGCAAGCGAATGCTCCCCACGCGAGAAACCAGTCGGACCGTATCAAGTGCGGGTCCATGCCATTCGCATTCCGGAGTGATCATGCCGATGGCCTGTAATCGATGGAGTCCAGCTGGGGCGATGCATCCCCCGCACACCTTGATGCGTGGAAAGGGCAATTTTTCTGCAAGTAGTGTGCGCATCCCAGACCGCGCCAGTTCGTATGCTGACACCGATCCTGCTGGTCCGGCACCGATCACTACGGCGTCGAAGGAGCGTGAGCATCGCGTTTTGCATTCGGCGACCATCGCAAGAGCATACGCCGAGGCCATCTCTTGAGAATTTCGGAATCTTGCAAGCCGGCATTTGATGCCAGTTCCAAGGCTTCAGGCGGTGTAAAGGCAGCCCGCACGGACTTGATTGCATCGACATGAACGACAGATGACCGGGTAAGCGTGCGCGATGCAATCCACGCGAGGGCAAGTCCTGCAGGATCGCGCCGTAGATCACTGACGAGCAATAGGCATCCGGTAGCAGCAGCAAGGTTCTTGAGGAGCAGTGTAACTTCATGGTTCGTCAGGTGATGCATGAACAAACTGCAGGTTACAACATCGTACGTCTGATCGAACTTGCCTCGTATTGCGTCTTGCTCCCATAGTTTCATTTGAACACCAGCGCGTGTAGTGCACTGATCTGCCTCGCGGATCGCAGTCGCGCTCATATCACATGCGTTGAGTTCTACGCTGATGGATTCACGGTATGCGCGTTTGGCAAGCGCAATTGGCACATCGCCTGATCCAGTTGCGACATCAAGGATTGTGACAGGTCGGTTCAATCGATGAGCAAGCCTGCGCACATCCGGCCAGAGAATAGAGCTGGACCCGGCAATCCTGTTGAGGCGCGCTAGTCCTGCTAGAGCGCGCAGGTGATCGGCTGCAGGGATCGAAGGGTCATCCATGAGTTCGGGAGTGAGGATGCGTTTCATTTTGAATCTCCCTGCCCTTGCCAGACGCGGGTGGGTGCAGTATTCCCAACGAACTGCGGTACGCTACGTGATGAGCAGCTCCAAAGGCGACACAAGCATCGTATTCGTTGCTTTGGCATCATGAACTGGCGAAGCGGAGGCATTATGACTTGGAACATCTATCTTTCCGGCGAGGTGCATAGTGACTGGCGTCAAACAATCATTCAAGGTGTGCTCGAAGCGGGTCTGCCAGTAACATGTACGAGTGCAGTTACAGATCACGATCTTTCTGATGCCGCCGGGGATCATCTTGGGGTAGAGAACGATCCATTTTGGCGTGATCATAAGTCAGCAAAGATTAACGCAATCAGGACGCGGACCCTCATCGGTCAATGCGATATTGCGGTCATTCGGTTCGGGCCGAAATACAAACAGTGGAACGCCGCATTCGAGGCTGGGTACGCAGTGGCGCTTGGCAAACCAATCCTCACGCTTCATGATGAATCGTTGATTCACGCGCTCAAAGAAGTCGACAGCGCTGCGCTTGCGGTTGCAAAAACACCCGCGCAGATTGTTGAGATTTTACAGTATGTGACGCTCCAAAGATAATCTGTACACACCGCCCAACGTGTCAATATCTATGCGCCCGAGGGAGACGAGAGCGCATCTCGGCCATGTGCGGTGAAGAGGCACTATGCCGTGCAAAGTCGATGTCGGCGTTTGAAGCGCATGATTTGCATGACGATCGCGGCGAGGGCATAGCCAATTGTCCCTGCGTAGACAATATTGTGCGGGGTAAGCGGCATGTCATCTTGGGGTGGAAGGAAGCGGGAGCCATCTAGGTGGCTCAGTGGCGGCGCGGTTGTTTCGAGCATCCATGCAATGGAATAGCCGAGTGAGATCGGCGGGAATGGCTGGGCGGTGTAGAGCCCGGTTTCAAATGCTTCGAATGCTGCGAACAGGATGACCATTGCAAAGAACGGGATCACCCAGAAAAGAAACACGGACACACCAAAGACGCGCTGCCCCATGCTCTCGGCAGCGCCTTGAACGAAAAGCGCAATAGATACTGACAACACGACGACGGCGATCATTGAAGCGGTGCTCGGCGCCGAAGCCACATAATCACCATGACGAATGGCGAGCGACATAATCGTAATGCCGGTCGCGAGGGTGATTGCGATCATGATCAGCGCAATGGGGAGACTTGAAGCAGCGTCACTTGTCAGGGGAATCCGAGCGTGCCCGAGTTTTTGAGCCTGGCGATGCCCCGCGAGTGTGCAGCTTTTTGATGGCGTGATGAAGCACATCAGGAAAAGGTATGCAGTGCTGACGATCATGAAGCAGGTCATCAGGAGAAAGAAAAAGGTTTGGGGGATGCGCTCCGACGATAACTGGCGGCCGAACGCGCTGAAGAGCTGGTTGTAGGCATCATCTTGTGCAACGACGGCCCAGAGGCTCGCGGCGGTGAAAATCGTGACGCCGCAGAATACGATCAGTGCGCCTGCCTTTGAGAAGAGGTGTTTGGATTGATCGCGCCACTTGCGGTGAACAATGCTGAACATCACTGCGATGAGAAATCCCTGCACCATCATGGTGTAGAGGGTTGGGAGAATAGTGCCTTCCAAGAATGGCACCGGGCGAAAGGTGTCAATTCCGTTGACTTCTGCCCTTGCCCGTAATGCTTCTGGCAGTTCCTGTTGGAGTAAACCAAAGAAGACAGGTCGGATTGTCAGGAACTCAAAGAAGGTGATCCCGATGCGAGAGAGGTTCGGCAGTGCGAAGTACAACACCATCACGAGCCCCATCGACGTCATGGAGGCGAGTCTTGGCTTCGGTGAAACCATGCCAACTGCAAGCGCTGTTAAGTGGTAGACCAGTACTGAAGTGAAAAAGACCAGATAAAAATGACCGAGCGTGAGCAGACTGAATCCGCTGATCAATACAATGATCGCAACGAGCGGCAAGGTCAAAGCGAACAGCAGATATTCCCGTGCGGGCAAACCGAAGAGATATCCAATGACCTTGGCAGTGGGGCTCATCGGTGTCATGCGGACATAATCGAGGAACTCTTCGTCGCGCTCTTGTGATATGCCTGAGGCGACGGCGCTCGTGCCGAAGAACATGAGAATGACTGCCTGAATCACGAGTACGAAAGGGAGTGCAGCTTTGGCTGCATCCGCCTTCGATGCGCCCTGTTGTTCGACCATGGGGGTGTAGACCACGAGGAACACAAATGTTGCAAGCGTGATCCAGATCACGCCCCAGCTGAGCATGTGCTTGAGTCGGCAGCGCGAGCGCAGACCCTTGCGCCACAGGGGATTCATTTCAAAAAGGGAGGGTAGAGCGCTCATGACACCTCCGTTGCGCCGACCTGAATCATCAACTCCTCAACGCCGCGGCGTCGCTCGTACATTGCCTTGACAGGCACTTCGCAGCGCACAAGCTCTGCGAGCAGTGTTGCGATCTGTTCGTCATTCAGTGTCGAATCAAAATCGCACCGTTCACTCATCGTATTGATATCTCTGATTCCGCTCTGCGTCTTGAGTATCACAGCAACGGGTTCTACGGGGCCGATGGTTTCCACGGTGTAGCGCCGATGCGTATTGAGTTCGTCCACAAGATCATCGAGTGCGCCGGACATCACCAAGTGCCCTTTTTCCATGATCCCGATCGAGGTACAGAACTCACTGAGCTCGTTGAGGATGTGTGAACTGATGAGCACCGTTTTGCCGCGTGATGCAACATCACGCAGTAGGTTGCGAAGACCGACCCGAGCGATTGGATCAAGCCCGCTTGCTGGTTCATCAAGAAGCAGGACAGCGGGGTCATGGAGCAGAGTTTTTGCGAGCACAAGCCGCTGGGTCATGCCGCGACTCAGTGTGCCCGCCATTGCAGTTCGTTTGCTGGTCAGGTTTGCAATTTCAAGGCATTGCTCAACTTTGGCGTGTCTTTCACGTCTTGAGACGGAATAGGACGCTGCGAACAGGTCAAGAAACTCCCAGCAGCGCAGGTCTTTGAATACTGGTGCCGCGTCGGGCATGTAACCGATTTGGCGTCTTGCTTTGGTGCGGTTCTCAAAAACATCGAACCCGGCGATGCTCGCCTCGCCATAGGTTGGCTCGCTGAGTGTCGCAAGGACACGGATCAGACTCGACTTGCCCGCGCCATTCGGACCGATCAGACCGAACACCTCACCCGCGCCGACGGAGAGTGTCAGATCAGAAACGGCGGTCACATCGCCGTAATCAACCCGGATATCACTCGTCTGAATCACCCTCGGCTCCGCACCGGCGACAGCGCCGGCAATCGTTTCATTGGGTTTCGCATTCCCCGGGTTTTACGTCCTCGGCGGGGAGACGATACCGAAGCCTAATCGGGTTCGCACTTTGAGGGGTTGCCTGTTCGTGCTCACGCTGCTTTGGCCGCTTGATCAGAATACGCTGCGATGAGGGCGATCAGCTTGGCGCGATCGATCGGCTTGTTGGCGAAGTCGTCGCACCCCGCGTTGAGGCATTTTTTGCGATCACCCGCCATCGCGTGAGCGGTCAATGCGATGATGGGGCCGGTGTAGCTTGCTTCTCGCAGCGCAGCTGTTGCTTCGTAGCCGCTCATCACCGGCATCTGCATGTCCATCAGAATGACATCAAATGCCTTTCCCTCATCACGCGCTGCAAGGGCAGCATCAAGTGCGAGTTTCCCATTTTCCAGAATCACTACTTCAGCGCCAGCTTTCTTCAAGATAAACGAAATCAACCGTTGATTGTCAGGCCCATCTTCAGCAACGAGCACCCGTCGCCCTGCGATGTCAACTTTGGGTGCGCTTGCTGTTTGCTTGCCCACCTGCGCCATGGTTGCTTTGGGCATTTTGATCATCTTCACGCCATCAAGTGGTCCGGTTTCCACGGTGGCCCGGAACCGCGTTCCAACCCCAATCTGGGATTCCGCAATTGTGAGATTCCCGCCCAGCATTTCTGCAAAGCGTTTGCTGATGGTCAGGCCGAGCCCGGTGCCGCCGAACTTGCGTGTTGTCGAGTTGTCCGCCTGCACGAAGGGTCGGAACAGACCGGCGATGTGCTCGTGAGTCATGCCTATGCCTGAGTCAAGTACATCGAACTGCATGGACGATGTGTCGCCATCCCGGACAAGACGTGTGATGAGCTTGATCCCACCTTGTTCTGTGAACTTGATGGCATTCCCAACGAGGTTGATGAGGATCTGCCGCAGGCGGGTGGGGTCAGTGTGAATCGTCTCAGGGATGTCACCAAGGTATTCGACATCGAACGACAGCCCTTTGGCCTCAGCGCGATTCTTCACCAGTTCTGCAGCCTCTTCGAGAATGCTACAGGGATTGCAGGCGATCAACTCAACTTCCATCTTGCCGGCCTCGATTTTCGATAAATCGAGGATGTCATTGATGAGATTCAACAGGTGCTGGCCGTTGCGATGGATGGTGTCGATGGTCTCAATGCGCTGTTTTGGCGCAAGAGAGATATCACCCTCCTCACGCAGCGTATCGGTGAACCCAAGAATCGCGGTCATGGGGGTGCGAATCTCATGGCTCATGTTCGCCAGGAAATCACTTTTGGCTTTGCTTGCGCTTTCGGCCTTCTGGGCCATTTCACTCGCACGCGAGGTCTGTTTCATAAGCTGCGCATTGACTGCTTGTAAGAGTTCCTCTGACTGCTTGCGATCGGTGATATCGGTTCGGATCGCAACGTATTTCTCAATCTTTCCGGATTCATCCGTGAAAGGCACGATGGTTGCGAGCACCCAGTAGGAACCGCCATTTTTGGCGCGGTTCTTGACCTCACCGCTCCATGTTTGCTTGCTCGCCACAGTACACCATAGGTCCTGATAGAACGCGCGGTCGTGTTCATCGCTTTTGACCATGCGGTGGTTCTGGCCAATCAACTCTTCACGAGAGTATCCGCTGATCTCAACGAACTTGTCGTTCACAAAAGTGATATTGCCCTTGATGTCGGTCATGCTGACGATGGCATGTTCATCGAGCGTCTTTTTCAGATTCTCCAGATCATGCAGGGCTCGTTGGAACTGCATGTTCTCTGTGTCAGCGTGGTCACGTTCAGCGATGAGCCTGATCTGTGTCTGGCGCCGTCGCAAGAATGCGAGGAGGATGAAGGTTCCTGCACAGCATCCAATGAGAGAAGCCAGTATCAGCGTGATGGCATGGCGCTGGATGACTCTAACTGCTGGTCGCTTCCAGAATACGGAATCAGCGTGACCTGCCCAAAGGACCCATGTGCTCGAGTGAGGGGGTGTCCGGACCGTGAGAATCTCGGAATACAGGAGTTGATCGTCGGCCACCATGTCGCGCCCAGCCCCCCGCGACAGCGTCCACTGTCCTTGCACGGGCGGGGGAACCAGATATTCCTGTGCTTCACAGAAGAGGGCGTAGTCTCCAGTCTCAAAGTGATCACTGAGGGCGTGGGTGAGAATCACTGCTGAGATGCTGCCCGCCAGTTTCCCATCGAGGTCGAAGAACGGAACGGACAAGACAAGCCCCTCGCGATCCGAGTCGTTCGGTGCATGCGGATCAAACCGTGAATTGTCGCAGGTCACGACCGGTGGGCCGCTCAGCACAGGGTAGGCAAGACCCTCAATGTGTGACTCGATGGGGGTGTGTTCAAGCATCCAGTCAAGTTGCGTTCGCATCAGACGATATTCGAAAATCTCGATCTCTTCGAGTTCGACAGGCGCTTCGCCATGTCCGTGGCTCGTTGTGCCGTCACCGCCGGTGCGTCCAATGATGAGTTCATCGAATGTGGTGATCGGCTCGCGTGGTGCAGCGTGTGTCGGGTCGAGCCCGTCTGGGTCGAATTCCACAGGCACGATATACAGTTCACTGACGGCAACTTCTGACGCGAGCGCGTTATAGAGTTCCTGCACAGTCAGGCACGTGTTTGCATCGAGTATCGAATCGCACAGGTCTTTGTCGTCGAATTCTGTTGCGCGATACTCACGCACGCTGGGAAGACGTGCGATCGTGCGCAAGGAGGAATAGATTTCTTGAAATGTATATTCGACACGTTCTGCAGTCAGGATTGCTTCACCGTGACTCTCGACGCGATAGGCAGCTTTTTCTGCACGAATGCTTGCGAGCGTGTTCCAGTGAATCAGGCTCACAAGAACCGCCCCAACACTCAAGATGATGATGAAGAGCAGGCTGTTCTTCATTCTTGATGCCCTCCGTGTGCATCACGAGCGATGCCCCGAGCGCAGCGGTGCGTTTGCACTTGTCTGCTTGGGGCACACTCATCCATGAGCATCGACTTGAGCCCTTGGATTCTTCATGCCCTGTGGAGGATGTCGTTCTGAAATCAGGGCTGATCATGCACTGTGTCAGTGAGCCACCAGAACAGGGGATATCTGGGCTTTTGTGCCAGTATCAGAAAAAAAGGTGTGCATTGGTGCTGTTATTTGGATTCACTTTGAGGTATCGATCGCCGACACAGATCAGGAGTTCCTGATCATTCGTGCATACGGGGGGATTATCGATGCCAAGAGCATCCGAATTGACAGGCGTCGAACGCTTTTTCGAGCCGGACGAGATCATCGTCTCGAAAACTGATTTGTTGGGCAAGATCACCTACGCGAACCGGGTGTTCCTGGAGATAGCGCAATACAGCGAAGAGGAAGTCCTCGGGGCACCGCACAGCCTGATTCGTCATCCGGAGATGCCGCGCTGCATTTTCCGGTTCCTCTGGGACACGATTGCCGCCGGGAACGAAATTTTTGCGTACGTCGTCAATCGGTGTAAGAGCGGCGATCACTACTGGGTGTTCGCGCATGTGACGCCGACGCTTGACGCGAGGGGAAAGATTGTCGGGTATCACTCGAATCGGCGTGTGCCGTCGAAGAGTGCGCTCGACCAGATCAAACCCATCTACGCAGCGCTGCTCGCCGAAGAGCAGAAGCACAAGTTGCCACGGGATCAGTGGGCGGCATCATTGCCGATTCTTGTTGCGAAACTCGACGAACTCGGGATTACATACGACGAATTCATTTTCAAGCTTTGTGCGTAAGGGGCAGTCCGATGGCAGACAACACGAACGGACAAAAAATGAGCGCAGATGCACAAACATGGATGAACGAAGCACGTCGGGTGTGCGAGGCGGCGGCGGTGGGTGACCTTGAGGCGCGCATTCTGAATATCGACTCGGAGAGTGAATTTGCTCCGATGCTGCACGCGATCAACCATATGCTGGATATGACAGATGCGTTCGTGCGGGAAGCGTCTGCGTCATTGTCGTTTGCGAGCAAGAAGAAATTCTTCCGCCGCGTCCTTCCGGCGGGCCTCCTTGGGTCGTTCCGGGGCGCAGCGCATTTGATCAATGAAGCAACGACGCAGATGGGTGTAGAGTCGAAGGAACTAGTGGAATCTCGCGAACGTGAGGCAGAAGCTCACGAGCGTGAGGCCAAGTTGCAGCGGATCGAGCGCGAAGCAGCCATCGCACTCCAGCACAAAGTCGATGAACTGCTTGTTGTGGCGCAAACGGCGGGGGGGGGCGATCTGACGGCCTCGGTTACGGTGACGGGGAGTGATGCGATTGGGCAGCTTGCCGAGGGATTCGACGGGATGATCGAGAATATGTCCAACGCCCTGAACGAAGTGGACGTGGGGACTGACCAGATCGATCAGGGTGCTCAGCAGATTGCCTCTGCGAGTCAGTCACTTGCCGAGGGAGCGTCGCAGCAGGCGGCGAATCTCGAAGAGATCAGCGCAGCGCTTGAAGAGATATCCAGCATGACATCGAACAATGCTGAGAGCTCAGTGCGAGCCGCTGAGAAATCAAAGGATTCACAAACAACAGCAAGCAAAGGTCAGCAGCAGATGGTGCTTCTGGCTGACGCAATGGACGAGATCAAGAAATCGAGCGCTGAAATTTCCAAGATCATCAAGGTGATTGATGAGATTGCGTTCCAGACAAATTTGCTTGCACTGAATGCAGCAGTGGAGGCTGCTCGGGCAGGCGAAGCGGGCAAGGGGTTTGCTGTCGTTGCCGAGGAAGTGCGCAATCTTGCTCAACGGAGCGCAGAAGCCGCGAAGAGCACGTCGACGATCATTGAGGAATCGGCGACACGTGCGGATAACGGCGTCGAGATTGCAGGGCGCGTGGGGTCAGCACTCGAAGAGATCACATCGAGCACGACTGAGGTCAATACTTTGCTCGCGGAGATCGCGGGCGTGTCAAAGGAGCAGTCAGAGGGGATTGTGCAAGTCACTAGAGGCGTTAACGAACTCGACAAGGTGACGCAGCAGAACGCGGGGAACTCAGAGGAACTGGCAGCAAGCGCTGAAGAAACCGCCTCACAAGTCGGGATGCTCCGAGACACGGTCGGGCAATTCAAGTTGAGATCCGGCACAGACGGTGAGTGTGATGGTGAATGGAGTGACGAATAGCGCAGCGAGTTGCATGTGATCGCAGCATGCTGCGTGAGTGGAAGAAAAAATCTCTTCAAGCCATGACGCCCGGGGAGCAAACGACTGATTACAGGAGCTCTGGCAAGTGCCAGGGCTGCCTGATTATCTGAAAGGTGTCAATCATGACCGTGAACCCGGACGCTGTAATCGAAATTCGCATCAAGAAAGACAGGTCCGAGGCAAGGATGATCATCCCTTGTGATTTCGACCCGGGGTTGATCGACGTTTCTGTTCTTGCAGGTCTTGCCCAGCAGGATGGCGTTGTCGTCGATGCTGTTGTTCAAGGTCGGCTTGAGAAACTTGCAAACGCATTTCGCGCAGCGCCGGGGCGGTTTGATGAGGTCATCGCGGAATCATCGGTTCCGACCAAAGGCAAAGACGGGCGGCTTGACTGGGTCGAGGGTTTTGATCCTGAGGCTGCTGGGGAAAAAACAGACTCTGAAGAATCGAAGTCGACGGATCATTATTCTGGGTGCGAGTACATCACCATCACTGCAGGCACACAGGTGGCGACTTTGCATGCACCGACTGATGGCGTGGACGGCCGTGATGTCATTGGGGGAAATCTGAAGGCGAAGCCGGGCAAAGCTGCGAAGGTGACAGGTGGTGAAGGTGTTCACATCGATGCCGAAGGGAATGTGATTGCGCAGGTAGATGGCGTGCTTATGTTTGAGCGCGATGTGGTGAAGGTGTCGCGGGTGCTAGAAATACCCGGCGATGTCGACTTCAACACTGGCAACATCGACTTCGACGGCTCGGTGATCATCAGGGGCGGCGTGTGCTCACGGTTTGAAGTGAAAGCTACCGGTGACATTGCTGTTGACGGTCTGATCGAGGCTGCCACGATCAAATGCGGTGGAAATTTTCAGTGCCGCCTGGGCATGGCGGGTCACGAGAAAGGCACGCTTGAGGTCGGCGGCGACGCGCAAGTGAAATATTTGAGTGCACTGACAGGGCACGTGCATGGCAACCTTCATGCTGAAGGCGGGATCATGCGGTGCACTTTGACCATCGGTGGTGATGTTGTCAGTGATCGGGGCACGATCATCGGTGGCGAGGTTACTGTTACGGGAAGCATACGGGTCGCGACACTTGGTTCGGACGCGGAGACACCGACATCGATCCTTCTTGGGGAGGTACCGGTTCTTGAATCCGGGCTGAAAGAAATCATCCGCAAGGAAGGCGAGTTGGAGACCGAGCTCAAAGAGAAAAAAGTGAGATATGAAACCCTCAAGATGATCCCTTTGAAGAACCTTTCGGTCGACGAGAAAGAGGAGCTTACGCTTATCAATTTTGAGATTTCAGAATTAGAGAGCGACTTCGCTGAATGCACTGAGAAGCATCAGGAGATTGAACAAGCGATTGCACGCACGCGAAAGGTGCATGTCGATGTGTTGGGGGCTGTGTATCCGAAGGTCATGCTCGAAGTGCGTGATCAGGCGGTGCAGTTCGACAGGATTGTCAAGGGCCCGATGAACATCGGGTGGGGCGTTGACCAACAACTCCAGTTCCGGCGCGGGAACGGGCCTGTCGAATTGCTGACAACAGTTTCGAGGCAGCTCGATCAGGCTGCCTGATCTAGCCCAATTCAAGACTGCCGATCGATGTGCCGATAATTCTCAGGTACCTGTTCCCCCTCTCCTCCGCGGCACACGAAAGGACTGCGCTATGGTCACTGTTGGGATGAACTATAAAATTGTTCCGGGCAAGGATGAAGAGTTTGTTGCAGTATTTAAGAAGGTCATCGGAATCATGACCGAGATGCCTGGTCACACCGAAACTCACCTGTATCGTGATGTCGATGAGGAACATGATTACCTGATTGTCTCTGAGTGGACTGATGAGACCGCGTTTGATGCTTTCATCGCGTCGGATCGTTTCAAGAATGTCGCCACCTGGGGTAAGGAAAATGTTCTGCGTTCACGTCCGAAGCACGAGATCTATGGCGGCAATGCTGCATCACAGGGGTGCCCTGCGGCAACGGGGGGATGACCCCGAGCGTCGTCGCGACATCAAGAGTTCGCCGTGCAGCTTCTCTCACTGGGGCGAGTGTACAAGCGCTCAAGAAGATTCGATCGACAGATGAGACTGTTCGTCGTAACGCGAGCATTCACTTATCTGAGCGACTCGGTCGGCTGCGCGGGTTGCCGCAGAAGATGGGGCAGCTGCTGAGTATGAGCAGTGACTCTGCAACCGCGGAGGCGTTCACTTCGCTCGCAGAATCAGCTGCGCCAGTTGGCCTTGACCAGTTACTGCCGGTTCTCGCAGAACAGTGGGGGCGCGATCCTGGTGAGGTGATCAAAGAGATTTCAGATGAAGGACTGGCGGCATCACTTGGGCAGGTTCATCGCGCGGTGCTGCACGATGGGCGTGAAGTGGCGATCAAGATTCAGTATCCGGGGATTCGAAAGGCAGTTCAGTCGGACCTGAAGATGCTCGGATGGCTCAGTGAACCGGTTGGTGGGTTACGTCGCGGGTTCGATATGGAATCCTATCGACGTGCGATTCAGGAAACACTTGAAGAGGAACTCGACTACCGCGCGGAAGCAGAACACCAGCGTTCTTACGCTGCTGCTGCGAGTGGACTTTCTGTTGTCGTGCCGGAAGTGATTGATGAACTGAGCAGCGAGCGCATTCTGACCACGATATGGGAAGCGGGCGAAACGCTTGCAGAGGCAAAGGGCTGGAATGCCGAACGCCGCGCCGCACTTGCACGGCAACTCATGAAGCACGCGCTTACGATGTTGATCGACCATGGTCTGCTTCACGGCGATCCGCATCCCGGGAACTATCGTTTTCGAAATGGGACAGATGAGCCGGTCATTGTTCTGTATGACTATGGGTGTGTGCGCACAGTGCCTCTTGATGAGCGGCTGGTACTCTTGCGACTCATGCACGACACCAGTAATGCACCGAACTCCGATCCGTATCCATTGTTTCTTGCACTTGGGTTCCAGCCAGAGACACTTGAGCCATTGCGGGCAAAGCTTCCTGCGCTGTGCCGAGTGCTCTTTGATCCATTCAGCACGTCGATGAAGTTTGATCTTGATCAATGGCGGCGCGGCGAGCGGATCGGTGACATTCTCGGAGACGATCGATGGAATTTCAGGATCAGTGGGCCGGCGAGACTGATCTTTCTGATGCGCGGTTTCCACGGGTTGATTCATTATCTACGCGAACTTGGCGAGTCGGTAAGTTGGACGCAGTTCTACAAGCCTCTGTTATCGAGGTACGCCTCAGAGATGAGCGCACTTGAACTTCTTGCATCAGCTGATCCTTGCACGAGCTTCGGTGCGCTCTCTCAGCACTTGTGCATCCGCGTGAGTGAGAATGGCACCACAAAGGTAAAAGTCTCATTGCCAGCAACCGCAGTGGATGAACTTGAGAGTGTCATTGATGCGGATGTGCGGGCGCGCATTGAAACGCGCGGGATATCACTGATTGAACTGGTCAGGCAGGTGCGCGTCAAGCAGTACGCTCCGCAGATGATCTTTGATCTTGAGGATGGGGCGAAGCGAATCGAAGTGTGGTTGGCGTAAGGACTAGGCCGCCTTCGCTTTCAGCTTTCCAGAAGCGAATGCATTGATGTGGTCGGGTATCTCACTCAGGGGCGAAACGATGATCGCGCCGTCACGCTCGATCGCCTCTCTTGGCATTCCAAAGACCACGCAGGAGGCTTCGTCCTGTGCCACAGTCATCGCACCGGCGTTTCGCATCGACAAGAGGCCTTCTGCGCCGTCGTAGCCCATCCCGGTCATGATGATGCCCATCGCATTTCGCCCTGCGTACTCCGCCGTGGATTCGAAAAGCACTTCGACTGACGGACGATGCCGACAAACCGGTGGTCCGCCGCCGATCTTGACGATGTAGCGAGCACCATCGCGTGAGAGTTTCATGTGCTGATCACCCGGTGCAAGCAGCGCCAACCCCGGCAGCACCGCATCACCGTCGGCGGCCTCGCGCACCTCGATTTCACAGAGGTCATTGAGCCGCCCTGCAAAGGATGTTGTGAAACCCTTGGGCATGTGTTGCGTCATGACGATGCCCGGCACTTGCTTGGGCAGTTCGATGAGCACTTGCCGCAGCGCCTCGGTGCCACCCGTGGATGAACCCATCGCGATGACTTTATGGGTGGTCTCGATCATTGCCTTTCCGCATCGTTTTCGGGTCGGCGCTGACGGGTCGCTGGCTTGCTTCTTGGTACCAACATCGACCTTTGCTGCCGCGATGATCAATTCGCCGAGATGAGCGGCCATGTCACCAATGGTGTAGGCCTCACCGGGCTTGGGCACAACGTCAACTGCACCAGCTTCAAGACATGCGATGGCGGTGTCACACCCCTTGGGTGTCAACGAGCTGACGATGATGATCGGCATCGGATGAAAGCGCATGAGCTTGCGGAGAAACGTCAAGCCGTCCATGCGCGGCATCTCGATGTCGAGTGTGAGCACATCCGGGCGCAGGTTAACGATTTTGTCCCGCGCAACGTATGGATCAGGTGCGGTCCCGACAACCTCGAGAGCTGGATTTTTCGCAAGGCCGCTGCGGAGCGCCTGACGAACAATCGAAGAGTCGTCAACTATCAAGACACGGACTTTGCGTGGCATTTCGATCGACCTCTCTCGAAACCAGTTGAGTTATGCAGCTGCAGAGGCAGGCTTGTTGGCGGGTGCCCAGATCACTTCGATGCGTTCGCATTCTGAATCAAGGCAGCAGCGCTCCATGGAGTCATTGAAAGGCGGGATGTTTGATTCCGTAACATTCTCGGGTAGCCCGAGTGAGTGGAGCCGTTCCGTGCCGCCGAGTTCGAGCACGACTGAGCCGCCGACAATGTTTGCCAGTTCGCGCAGAGCATCGAGACACTGCGCTTCTTCAATCTCTTCAGCTTCGACACCAAGAAGGCTTGCTGCCAGTTCTTCAACGAAACCGTTGCTTGCTGCGATATACACGAACCCTGATGTCGGACCTGAATATTCGATCCGGGCAAAGCGCTCTGCGGTTGGAAGGCCCGCTTCGGTGCCATCTTCAGCCAGTTCAGCGAGCACGAATGCGGTCCGTTCAAGTGCTTCGATTGTCATATCGGCGATGCGTTTTGCGTTGAGTTTGCTCATTGTGTGACTCCTAAATGGCAACTGATCAGGCGGCGCAAATCCTCGGGCTCGAATGGCTTGTGCAATGATTCCACCGCGCCGAGTTCGCGCATGTGATCGAGACGTTCCTTGTTGCTTTCGGTGCTGACCACCACAACGGTGACATCGTTCAGATCGGGCCGCTTGCGCAGCTCGACGGCAAACTGCTCGCCATCCATTACGGGCATGTTCAAATCAAGAAGCACCAGATCGATCCAGATCGTTTCAAGCAAGGTGAGTGCTTCCGCTCCATTTCCAGCTTCAAAGATGTGATCTTCTTCCATGCCCGCGAGCTTTGCGACCTTTTTGATCGCCGTTCGCAGGATTGGAGAATCATCCACAATGAGTACATTGCAGTTCATGCGGCCCTCTCATTCGTAGTCATATCCATGGACTCTTCGACCTCTTGCACTTTGCTCCAAAGCATTGCGATCTCGACTTCCGCATCACGTCGCGACAAGCCAAGCGACTTACGAACGTGCGGAACGAGCTTGTATTGCAACCCGTCCTGCCCGATCGCAAGACCTGCCCACAAGCAGAGAATGTCAGCGGCGTGAACGATATCGAACAGTGCATCATGCTCAGGTTCATGTGCGGGTGGATCGTGGTGGAATCGGATGGCATCTGCAATGCGCGACGGCAGTTGCCAGCGCAATGCAAGCTCTGCGCCGACTTCTGCATGATCAGTACCGAATGCGCTGCGCTCGGCCTCTGTAAAGGTCATCGATGGTTCGAGATGTTTTGCTACACGATCCACATACTCCGCACCGTAATGCATGTCGAGCGCTAACTTGCCGATGTCGCGCAACATCCCGCAGAGAAAGCACAGCTCGCTATCTGAACCGCTGTGACGTTTTCCGAGATGGTCAGCTGCAAAGGCACCACCCAGCGCACCGCGCCATAGCGCACCGCGCCTTAAGCCAAACGCCTCGCCGCCCCTCTCCATAAGCGTTCCGACCTGCTGTTGAAGAACGATCTTCATCATCATGTCACCGCCGAGACGAACGAGGCATTCCCGGAGGTCGAACTCGCGTCCGGGGCGACCGTAATGCACGGAGTTTCCGTAGTGCAATACGGCGATGCTCAGCGCTTCGTCTAGGCGAACAATGTCTGCAATTTCTCCAAGATCAACGTGCTTGTCTGACATCATCGTGATAATGCGTCCAGCGGAAGCCGGGAGCGCAGGCAGTTTGTTAATACCCTTAAGGATTTTACTTACGTCGGCCACAACACTTGCTCCTTCCCCTTGGTGGAGACGGACACCGTGCCGTCTGCCATACACAGTTTGAGTGTGCGACTGATGGAACCACCGGTGTCTTCCCCGATCACGAGAATGTCATTTTTCCAGAATAGCTTTCGCAGGATTGTGCGATTGCGCGATCCAACCTTGAAATGACCGTCATCAGCAAGAACTTCTGCCCCACCGGCGGCGCAAACAACAAGCCGCTCCTTTTTTGCCCCAAGGTCATACGTTCCCTTGAACAGAAGTGGCACCCCCGTGTTGGCAAACATCGCAGGCTGATTCTTCGCCTTTTCTTCGTTTGTCTTGGAACTGGGCAGCATGAAATGTAGCATCCCCCCGACCTTTGCAACGGGGTCGTAGATCGTTACTCCAATGCACGATCCGAGGGCGTAGGTGATCAAGTGCGTCGACGGTTCGTTCGACACCGCAAGATCTCCGACTCCGATGACAATTTTGCCATCGGTCGCCGTCTTGATCGTTCTGGCTGGTGTTGCGGGCATATGTTCCCTCACCTCACATATACAGATGGTTGAACGGTTTGGAACTTCGTGTCCAGTCCTGACAGCGTTTCCGCGCTTCCGATGGCGAGAATACCGCCAGGGGAAAGCAGGTCATACATTCTGTTGACCAGGCGTTCGCGTGTCGGTTTGTCAAAATAGATCATCACGTTTCGACAGAAGATGACTTCAAATGGACCTTTGAACGGCCAAGACTCCATCAGGTTCAGTCTGCGAATTGTGACCATCTCGCGAATGTGTGCAGCGACCTTGACCATGTCTTTCTGCTCCCCAGTTCCTCGAAGAAAGTGCTTCTTGACCATCTTTTCAGGAAGCTCCTCCACCATCTTGACTGGATACATGGCGACCTTCGCTTCATTGAGTGCAGAAGTGGCGAGGTCGGTGGCCAGCACCTTGACGTCCCATTTCTCGTAGTTCGTCAGATGCTCCATCGCGTGCATCGCAAGCGAGTATGGCTCTGGACCGGTAGAGCACGCCGCCGACCAGATGCGTATCTTTCGACCACGTGTTGTCAGGTTCCCTCGCGCGAGAGGTGTATAAAACTCACGCTCGAGGTAATCGAAGTGCTGAGACTCACGGAAGAAGCTGGTGACGTTCGTCGACAGCAAGTCGAAGAACGCAAGCATGTCTGCATCGTCCGCCTCGTGTTCCAGGTGATTAAGATACGCCTCGACATCCTCGAACGGCGACTTGCGCAGGAACTTTGCCAGCCGGTTGGAGACAAGTTTCTCTTTTCGCTCGGTGAGGTCCAGACCCCAATTATCCCGGGCGATCTCCGCGATCTTCTCGAATTGACTGGGAGCTAACGTACTCATCTATCAAGGGTTCCTCTTTCATACCGTTTCACATTGATCGGAAGTTCAGAACGACTCAAATTCATCGTCGTCATGCATCGGGATTGCCTTGCTAGCGGCTTTCTGCAGCGTCGGCTTCTTGGACACTTGCTTGCGCCTCGGCGTTGGTCTGCGGGATGGACCACCGGAAGGCTTGGCCTTTGACTCGCCTTCCGTCACCTTGAACTGACTGACGAGTTCCTGCAGTGAGGTCACCTGAGCAGCAGTCTGCTCGGCGGCAGAAGCAAGCTCTTCAGAGTTCCCCGCATTCTGCTGGGTCACTTTGTCAAGCTCAGTGACGCCCTTGTTGACCTGATCGATCCCGGTGGCCTGTTCCTTAGAGGCCGATGCAATCTCATTGAGCAAGGTGTTGACTTTGTTGGTGCTGGTTGCAATTTCCTCAAGGGCTGCTCCAACACGTTCAGCGATGGCAACACCATTGTCTGCGCGAGTTGTTGACTCCTCAATCATGCTCGATGTGTTCTTGGCGGCTTCGGCGCTGCGCTGTGCGAGGTTGCGCACTTCCTCAGCGACAACCGCGAACCCCTTGCCAGCTTCGCCCGCACGTGCCGCTTCGACGGCGGCATTCAATGCGAGAAGATTCGTTTGGAATGCGATTTCATCAATCACCTTGATGATCTTGGAAATCTCGGCGCTGGACTTCTTGATCTCGTCCATCGCATCTGACATCAGTGCCATCTCCTGCTGACCCGTGTCCGCAGATTTTTGCGACTCACCGGACAGGCCCGCAGCCTGCTGCGCGTTGTCCGCATTCTGATTTGTCATGCTCGACATCTGCTCGAGTGAGGCGCTGATCTCTTCAAGGTTCGCTGCCTGTTCTGAAGCGCCCTCAGAGAGTGACTGGCTGGCGCTTGCGATCTGGTTGGCACCCTGGTCAATCTGTTCGGTGCCCGATCCGACGTCACGAAGGACGGTAGAGATATTGCCGATCATGGTGCCGAAGCCGTCAGCAAGCTGACCCATCGAGTCATCGCCTGAGAAGGGAATGTCAACAGTCAGATCGCCATCGCCCGCCGCCTGTGCAACGGTCATGAGTTGATCAACTTTCTCCTGAAGTTCCTTGGCACGTTCCTGTTCGCGCTCTTGCGCGGCTGCCTGATCTGCAGCAAGTTTCTTCTGGTCGGTGATAATGGTCCATGTCGCCATGCACCCAACGAAATCACCTGCATCATTCCACACGCCGTCAGCTTGCAACACAACGTCCTCGCCACCAATGACGATCTCAGCTTTGTGTGGCAGGTTTGCTCTCGGGTTGCCGAGGATTCGACGCTGCAGCGAGGGGTCCTCGTGGAAGAGGTCAATATTCATGCCAATCAGTGCATCGGCCTTGGCGGGCAGTTTGTCTTCGATTGATTTGAGCGTTTTATGCGACGTCTCGTTCATATACAACAAGTTGAGGTCTGCATCACACAGCATCACATTGAGCGGCATCTGCCGCATCATCTCGTTGACCTTCTGACTCTCGGCCTCGTTCTCAAGTGCGCGAAGTTTGGTCTCTGTGATATCAGTCGCGAGCTTGACAACCTTGTACGCCTTGCCGTTCTCATCGAGGATGGGGTTGTACGATGCCTGGATCCAAATCTCGCTGCCGTCCTTGTGCAGGCGCAGGAATTCGCCCGATTCAAATTCGCCGCGGTTCAGCTTCGACCAGAACTCTCTGTACTCAGGGCTTGAGGTGTAGGCCGAGTCGCAGAAAATGCGGTGGTGTTTGCCTTGAATATCTTCAAGTGAGTACCCAAGCGTTGCGAGGAAGTTCTCGTTGGCGGTCACGATGGTGCCATCGAGCTCAAATTCGATCATGGCCTGCGATGCGCTGAAGCCGTTGATCATGTTGTTAAGTTCGGTGGTCGACTTCGTGGTGTTCTCGTTGCTCGTGGACATGGCGTTTTCCTCAGGTCTGTGGTGCATTTTTCAGGTGACGGCGTCAAGGCCGGTGGTGTTTCGTGATGAACTATTCAGGCGGCAATGTTCTGAACTTCGGTGGGAGTGTCAGTAGCAGGCTCCGCGCCGTTTTTCGGTGTGGCATCAGTCAACTGCCCGATGTCGTCGTGCGTCATAACCTTGTCAATATCGAGCAGGATGATGACGCGCTCCGATTCTCCATTCTTAACCTTGCCCATGCCAAGGATGTAATGGGTGTTCAAGTCGCGACCAAACTTGGGCGCAGGTTCGATGTTGCTCTTGGGAATGTCCTGGACTTCGCTGACCGTGTCCACGATCACACCCATGTGAAATTGATCGTCTGTTGCAGGATCAGTGACTTCGACAACAATGATGCAAGTCTCTTCGTCGAAGGATTTCGACGACATATTGAACTTCCTACGCAACTCGATCACCGGAATGATCTTGCCACGCAAGTTGATGACACCCTTGACAAAGTCGGGCGTCTGGGGAAGTGGCGTGATATCGATGATGCCGATAATCTCGCGCACGCGCAGGATTTCGACGCCGTACTCCTCTGTGCCGAGGAAGAACGAGAGGAACTTGTCCTGGTTGTCGTCATCGTTGGAATTCATGCTTGCTATTGCGCCGTCGATGCTCATGGGTGAGCCCCTTCCCTTTTCTGCTTCACGCCGTGATGCTGGTTGCCTGGTTGATCAACCCGCCCACGTCAATAATGAGTGCGACGCGACCATCACCGAGGATGGCACCGCCGGAGACTCCACGAATCGAATCGACACCCTGCCCGAGCGACTTGATAACGACCTGTTGCTGGCCGAGGATTTCGTCCACGAGCAGGCAACACCGCGAATCGTTGGACTCAAGGACGATCAGAAGCGCGTCCGAGATGTCATCAAACCCCTCATTCAGGTTGAAAATCTGGTTGAGACGATGAATTGGCAGGAGTGACTCACGCACGGTGACCATCTCACCGCGGCCAACGACCGAATGCAGTTCGTTTGCAGTCGGGCGAAAGCTTTGTTCTATAGAAAGTGTGGGAATCACATAGCGCTGTTCGCCAACCCGCACGATCATGCCGTCGATGATGGCCATGGTCAGCGGTAACGTGATGCGGAACGTCGAGCCCTTGCCGGGCGTGGAGTTGATCTCCACCTTGCCACGCAGCGCTTCAATATTTCGCCGAACCACGTCCATGCCCACGCCGCGACCAGAAATATCTGTCACCTTCTCGGCGGTGGAAAACCCCGGCATCATGATCAGGTTGTATATTTCACTATCGGGTATCTCTGAATGATCGCGATCGGCGGTATAGATGCCGCGCTCGATCGCCTTCTTTAGAATCCTGTCGCGATCCAGTCCGTTGCCGTCGTCTTCGACTTCGATGATGATCGATCCGCCCTGGTGATAGGCGCGAAGCGTGAGGTTGCCGATGCCTTGTTTTCCTGCAGCACGGCGTTTCTCACCTGTCTCGATGCCATGATCGCACGAGTTGCGGATCATATGAACGAGCGGATCACCAATTTCCTCGACGACGTTGCGATCGAGCTCGGTGTCCTCACCTTCCATGTGGAACTGGACATCCTTGCCTGCTTTTGCTGAGACATCACGAACAAGACGCGCCATCTTCTGGAAGATTCCCTTGAGCGTGACCATACGGAGAGACATCGCCACTTCCTGGAGGTCGCGAATGATCTTGCCGCTGTGACCGAGGTTGCGCTGGAACCGTTGGTCGTTGATTTCCTGGATTTTCTCGTCCTGCACAACCATCTGCTGCGCGATGACCAGTTCACCGACCATGGTGACCAAATTGTCCAGGCGCATGGTGTTCACCTTGACTGTCTGATCGGTGCGTTTCTTGGCAGCAGCTGAAACCTGCTTTTTTTGCGGTGTTGGCGCGCTCTGAGCTGGCGCTGCCTTCGCTGGTGCGGGTTGTGCTGCGGGCTTTGACTCGATAACAGCGGGGGTGCTCTCCGGCATCGGTTCAGGCGTTGCCATAACTTCAGGCGTTGTCTTTGGTGCTGGCTTGGCTTTGGGAGCAGCTGGGGTTGTGGCAGTATCAACTTCCCCCTTCGCAGCGCGCTTCAGCTTCTCAATAAGAATGTTGAGTTCACCACGTGTGGGCGCATCGGCGCCTTCAAGCATCGCAATCAACTGCGACAACAGGTCGCACGAATTGAGAATCAAGTCAAGGTACGCCGAGTTGAGTGTAATTGTTGTCTTGCGCGCTTCATCCAGCAGGAATTCGGCGTTGTGTGCGAGTTCAACGATTGGCGCAAGGTTCATGAACCCCGCAACACCCTTAATCGTGTGGAACGCACGGAAGACTGTATTGATGAGCTCGGAATCGGAGAAATCCTGTTCCAGACTCAACAGCGCCTCTTCAGCACCCGCAATGTGCTCGCGAGCCTCGCATAAGAAGTCGTTGATGTTTTCGTCAGCTTCGAGATCCGGAGGGAATTCGACCGGCGCGTCTGCGAGGGGATCATTTGCCTCAGGTTCCGCATCAATGCTTGTCGTGTTCTCGACCGGCGCTGGCGCAGGGTTTGCCTTGGCGATTGACTCCGCAGCCGACTCGGCCTCTGGCGCTGTTGCGTCATTTGATTCGACAAGTTGTGTGAGCAGGTCCGCGTGTTCGGGTGCTGCAGCTCGGAAGTCTTCAGACAGGGCTGCGTGATACGTCTTCATCCAGTCGAGTACCGCAAGGATGGCATCAACCGGGAACGCGCCAGTGCCACTCATCGCACGGTCGATCAGAGACTCCGCTTCGTGACACACTTTCTGTGCTTCCCCGAGGGACAGCACGCCGCACTCACCTTTGAGTGTATGAATGCCGCGTCGAATCTCGGCGAGCAACTCATCAGAGGCGCCTTCAGATTCAATTTCAAGCACTTGGCCCTCGATGGTGGCAAGCGCATCCGAGCAGCACGATAACCATGCGCTCAACAGCTCCTCGTCGATGTCTGGAAGCTTCTCTGCGTCTGAAGCACCGGGAAGTGCAAGGTCTGCAACAGATTCACCGCGCCCTAATGTGTTGACGACTTCCTGAGCGTATTCGATGCTCTTGTGAATCTGCTCGAATGTCGATTCGACATCCTCGATCTCGCGCATCACGATCTGGCCGATCATGTCAACCGCTGACGAGGTCACATCGCCAAGCGTGGCGAGATCGGGCTCACCGAGCTCATCGGCGAGTGCCTCGAAAAGTTTCTGGAGGTTGACAAGCCCTGACAGATCCTGCGGATCGGTCAGTGATGCGGCCTTGGCAATATCTTCGACATGCGTTTTGATTGACACGGGTATTCACAGCCTTTGTGAGGTTCTTCCGTTGTTGTTGATGACGTGTTCCTATTCGCGGCATCACTCTCCGACAAGGCTTGATCGGCCATCGCATTGAGCTTGCTAAGAGGCATCGGGCGTCGCGGCGCGAATTGATTGTGTTGGCGTGTCGCCTTCCCGAGATGAGTTTCCATCTGCCTTGTCGGTCGGCGATTATCGGATCCGTCACTGACTTTGCACTGACTGCGACTCCCGAGTCGAGACAACGGTGCCGCCATGCCGATAGCTGAGAGCCCCGATAAGCCACGTGCATCGTGATCGCAGGGAAGAGTAGGAAGTCACCTGATATGAGACGAGCCCAGACCCTTACTGCCCTCGCGATGCTGTTCGCGTGTGCGCTGCCTGACGCGATGGTTGTTCCCGTTTTGCGGCAACTTCTTGTTGAGCGCTACGGTGTCTCAATCGGCGCAGCGCATGCGTTTATGTATGTCAATCTCATTGGTGCGTTGTTCTGCGTTCGATTCATCAGGGGGTGGCAGCGTCGCTTCGGCGACCGTGAATTGATTTTCGGGGCGGCACTTCTGAATGGTGTTCTCCTTGCGGCTATGGCGCTGCCGATTGGTTTTGCACCCACGCTTGCCTTGCGCGGTATCGAAGGTGCAGCGGACCTGGTGGTCTACGCCGTGCTCTTCAATCGCCTTGCCCGGCTCGGATCAGCATCGACCCGCGGTCGGCGGATGGGCGCAGCGGCAACATCAATGATGCTTGGCATTGCGGGGGGTGTGGGCATCGGCGGCCTCGTTGGCGGGCACAACGCGGTCCTTTCGCTCTGGTTTGGGGCGGCGGCCTGTCTGATTGTTGCTGCACTTGCGGGGATCGTACTTGGGCGGCATGACAACGATGTGAATGTGCGTACACCGGACATTCATCCAATTGCAGATGCACTTAGCAATCGGGGTCTTTGGCCAGTCATGATGATGATGTTTTCCGACCGGGCGGTGGCGGCGCTGCTTGCAACGACCGTGCCGCTGTACATGACCTCTGTTGCAGGATTGACGAGCGCACGCACAGGTGCGCTTGTCGGAATCTCCATGTTGATGACGGCGCTCGGGGCCTGGCCTGCCGGGTGGCTTGTTGAGCGCATAGGTTCAAACCGGATGCGCCGCATTGCTGGTTGTATGTATGCAGGAGGCGTGCTCTCGATTCCCTTCATCATCCATGCCAATTTTGGCATCGCACTCGCGGGGATGATTGTGATCGGAATTGCAGGCGCTGCGCTATTTGCTTCTTCTCTCGTAGCAGTTACGAATAGCGGAAGAGGCGCCGCGGGCATGGGCGGTTATCACACTGCGGGGAACATGGGGTTCCTGCTTGGCACCGTGGCCGCTGGCTCTTTGATTTCGCTGCTGAGTTCCGGCGAGCCAGGCGAACAGGTATACATCACGATACTCACCCTTTATGCAATGTTCCATTTCTCCGTCACGATATTGACAACAGGTCTCGTGCGACTGGAACGATTGGGCCCGGTATTGTTGCCTTGGCGAAGCCGATTATCGCACCGCGAAACAGCGGGCGCAACCCGATCAGCACGAACATCCTGATTCTCTTCACGCATCTCATTCGCTCTTCTGCGCTGCGTGGTTGCTCTTGGTGCGCCGTTGGATCGATGCATCGCTCGTTCAAGATGCCACGAAGCAATCAGCAAGGAGAGATTCATGGACGATGCACTTATTCTACGGCTCGAAAACAGCTTCAACCTTCTCGCACCACGGGCAGAGGAGCTTGTTGACCGATTCTATGCGAGCTTGTTCTCAAAGAACCCGGGTGTGCGCGAGATGTTCCCATCTGACATGGCGAAGCAAAAGCAGAAGCTCATCGCATCACTTGTGCTGGTGATTCAGAATCTTCGTACAACAGAGAAACTCGCTGAACCACTTCGGAAAATGGGTGGACGTCACGTTGGTTACGGCACAAAGCCTGAGCATTATCCCATCGTGCGCGACACACTCGTCGGGGTGATGTCTGATATGGCCGGTGAACAGTGGAATGACCAACTCACCGCAGACTGGAACGGTGCGCTCGATTTCGTTTCTTCAGTCATGTTGGAGGGACAGCAGACCGCAATTCAGGCGACAACTGACAGGGCTGCCGCATAACACAATTGATATCACAAGGAGGTGACATCCATGGCTGATGACATTCACAACACGGCAACGACCAACGCGCCATTGCTCAGCACGTTCGCTGATGACCCCGACATGCTCGAACTTGTTGAGATGTTCGTCGAGGAGATGGACGGCCGCGTCAAAGATATCGAAGCGGCGATCGAAGGGGATGACCTGGCGTCTCTCGCCAAACTCGCTCATCAACTCAAAGGGTGTGGCGGGGGATACGGATTCCCGAAGATCACAGAAGTAGCTTCAGTGGTCGAGCAACAGGCAAAAACTGCTGATGATCGAGATGCACTCTTGAGCGGCGTCAAAGAACTTACTTCATTGTGCAAACGGGCAAGTGCAAACTCGGCCTGACCGCACAGTCTGTAGAGGGGCCCACGCACGATGCGGGAGAACGCGCCGACCATTCTTATTGTCGATGATGATCCGCTGATCCATCGGCTGGTCAGTTCGCGTCTCTGTGATATTGATGCTCGATTCATCACGGCCAATGACGGTGCGTCTGGTCTGGATGTCGCAAGGACGCTACAGCCTGACCTGATCCTTCTTGATATCGACATGCCGGTGATGGACGGGTTAGAGACCTGCCGGAAACTTAAACAGGATCGTGCGATTTCAGAGATCCCTGTGATATTTCTCACGGGTTCGCATGATCCACAGGTCATGGCATTGGGGTTCGAACTCGGGGCCGTCGATTATGTAGCCAAACCATTTCACGGTGCCGAATTGAGTGCTCGCGTATCAGCGGCGCTCAGGATGCACAATTTGATGCACAAGCTTGAGGTTCAGGCTTCTACAGACTCACTTACGGGATTGCCGAATCGAATAGCACTTCTGAATGCCATCGAGAGGCGAATGAGTAATGATGGGCGGACGGGCGGCGGGCAATGTGGTCTGCTGTTCATCGATCTTGATGGCTTCAAGTTTGTGAATGACAGCCTCGGGCACAATGCAGGTGATCAGCTTCTGATTAGCTTGAGCAGCATTCTCAAGGATATCCTTGCAAATGCAGGCGACGAGGCTTCTTCTGGCAGTCGAAACATTGTGGCAAGGCTGGGCGGCGACGAATTTGTCGTTTTTCTTGAGCGGATTCAGAGTGTAGAAGATGCAATGAACATTGCCGAGCACGTACTTCATAGGTTGTCAAAACCGCAGCATATCGGCACGCGCGAAGTGATTGTCACGGCCAGCATCGGCATCGTTCTGAGCGAGGGGAAGTATGGGAAGTCGCAAGATATGCTCCGCGATGCGGATACCGCAATGTACTTTGCCAAAGCAGCGGGCAGGGCCCGGCATATTGTCTTTGATGAACGAATGCACAAGCAGATGGTTGCTCGACTGAACATCGAGCAGGATCTCAGGCGCGCATTTGAACGCAATGAGTTCTTCCTGGAGTATCAGCCCATCATCAAGTTGGACACCGGGAGAACTGTGGGCATGGAGTCGCTCGTCCGGTGGAATCATTCTGGGCTGGGGCTTATTCCACCATTGGACTATATTCCTGTTGCTGAAGAAACGGAACTGATTGTTCCTATTGGTTCGTGGATCATGGACACAGCATGCCGTCAGTTGCGGGCATGGCAGGATCAATTCAAAGACAACCTCGATGGGCCGCTCGAGATGAATGTCAATGTCGCAAAACAGCAACTCCGTGATCCCGGGTTTGTTGACCTTGTCAGTGAGATGATCGTTCGGCATGCACTGGAGCCGGGTACACTGAAGCTGGAGATCACCGAGAGCTTGCTGATGGGCAGCCTTGACATGATCATGCCTGTCCTTAAAGACCTTCGAAGCCTCGGCGTGAGCTTGTGTATGGACGACTTCGGGACAGGGACTTCATCTTTAAGCCTTCTGCACGAATTTCCCATCAACATCCTGAAGATCGATCAAGCGTTTGTGATGAATGCTGACAAGCACAAAGAGTTTGCTGCCATCAATAATGCAATCATCACACTTGCACACAATCTCAATATGGAGGTCGTTGCAGAAGGTGTTGAGACCTCTGGTTCACTTGCTCAACTTCAGGCCATGGATTGCGACCGCGGGCAAGGATTCTTCTTCTCGAAACCGCTCGGTGCTGAAGAAGCTGAAGTGTTCCTGCGCGAAGGTCAGCATCTCGCCCGTGTCGCATGAGAATGCTCAGCATTGTTCCGGATAACCGCAACTCTCTTTGTCAGGTTTGGATTTGCCGCTCTGCTATCAACCCCCGACTGAGAACTGTCGACGAACAATATAGGTGCCTGTCATCCAACAGGTACATGGCCAGCATCGTCGGATTACCAACTGGCGGCATCCGTTTGCGCGAAATGGTAGTGAGCGAGACGAGGACGCTCGTGCGATGATTGACTCCATCGAACTGCCGAATCTTGACGACCAGAGCATGAAGAACAGGCCTCTTCTTGCGCCGATGGTGCAACGATTCATGTGGGTCGTTGGCACGGTTCTTATTGTGATTTGTCTTTTGCCTCTCGTGCTGTCGTTCGCGGGTGTCAATTTATCGTCCGCAGGACCAGCATTGACACCTGCAGTTGTTGATGGCTTGACAACTGGCGAACTCGGAGAAGCAGCGCACCGCGCGCTGCGTGGCAGTTTCACACACACCTTGTTCGAATGGAGTTCGGTGTGCGCTGCGGCATTCGTTGGGCTGCTTGCCTTTGTGCAATATCGACAGACCCACGAATCATCACTGCTCATCATTGGTGTGGCACTCATGTGCGCAGGGGCGATGGACGCCTTTCACACACTGGCCGCCGATCGTCTGAGTCAGGCCGTCGCGTCAAACACTGACCTCATACCCTTTACCTGGGCCATCTGTCGAATGTTCAACGGTGCAATCCAGCTGATCGGCATCGGAATATTTGTCTTCTGGGCCAAGCGGCAGGTGAAACTATCCACGATAGGGATCGTTGCGATCAGCACCGGTTTCGTAATCATCGCCTACGCGATTGTTCACTACAGCGCAACATCCGGGTCATTACCGCAGACAATGTTCCCGGATGCAGCCGTCAAACGCCCGTTTGATCTCTACCCACTTATCCCGTTTGTGTTGTGCGGGGTCATAGTCTTTCCTCTGAATCTGCGGCACAATCCCACACTTGTTGCCGCAGCATTAGCTCTTTCGATCATCCCACAAATCGCAACGCAGTTGTATATGGCATTCGGTTCATTCGCACTGCACGATGGGGCGTTTAATATTGCACACAGCCTGAAGATCGTCTGCTATCTGGTGCCGTTGTCCGGAATTCTCGCGCAGTATATTCAGACTCACTCCGAGAACGAGCGGGCGGAATCGCGCTTGCGAGAATATTCCAACGCGCTCGAGGAGGGGAGTGAATCGCTAGAGGAAGCTACCTGCCTGGCAGAGGCCGCTGCGAAGTCGAAAGCAGAGTTTCTTGCCAACATGAGCCATGAGATCCGCACGCCGATGACCGCCATCCTTGGCTATACCGATTTACTGATGGATCCTGATCATCGCGAGACAGAATTCGAGAACACTGTCCAGACCATCAAGCGGAATGGAGAGCACCTGCTCATACTCATCAACGACATTCTTGATCTCTCAAAATTCGATGCGGGACAGATGACTGTGGAGCGGGTCGAGTGTTCGCTTTCACAGGTCGCCCTCGATGTTGAATCCCTGATGAAAGTCAAGGCTGATGCCAAAGGACTGTCGCTTGGTGTCGAGCAGACTGGTGCTGTGCCGCGGACGGTGCTCGCGGATCCCACACGGATCAGGCAGATTCTGATCAACCTGACTGGTAACGCAATCAAGTTCACCGAGACCGGTGAAGTTCGCATCATCCTGTGCATGATCGATCCGCCGGACACGCACAACCCTCGAATCAAATTTCAAGTAAAGGATGCGGGCATCGGCATGACCGAGGAGCAGTTGGCGAAAATATTCGAACCATTTCAGCAGGCGGATACTTCGACGAATCGAAAATTCGGTGGGACCGGCCTCGGCCTCTCGATCTCTGCGCGTCTGGTCAAACTACTAGATGGATCAGTGAGCGCCGAAAGCACCCCGGGAGAGGGATCGTGTTTCTCAATAGAACTCCCCATGACCTCGGCGGAGGATATGGAACTCATTGAGAACCTGGATGCCATACGTAATGCAAAACCGAAACCATCGCAGATGTGCAAGTCAAAACTGGCAAACCAACTCAATGCCAGAATCTTGCTCGCTGAAGATGGCCCGGACAATCAAAGGTTGATCAGCTTCCATCTCAAGAAAGCCGGGGCAACCGTGGAAATCGTCGAGAACGGCAAGATTGCACATGACCGCGCGATGGAAGAGCTTCACAACGGAACGCCCTTCGATGCAATTCTCATGGACATGCAGATGCCCGTGATGGATGGCTATGCCGCAACAACACTGCTTCGCAATGAGGGCTACAGCGAGCCGATTATCGCGCTGACCGCACATGCGATGGCGAGTGATCGGCAAAAATGCATCGACGCCGGATGTGATGACTACGCAACCAAGCCGATTGACCGGGCACTTTTGTTCGAAACAATCCAAAGACAACTGCGTCAACATGCAGGTGTAGTAGTGGCGTGATTCGAAGAAGGCGCAGATGCTTGCCGTGATCGTCGGCGTTGTCCAGCATACCGTTCGCGCCACCAGACAAGAAGCTCATCACGAGTTGAACCTTGCACACCAAATGCATCGCAGCTCAATTTCGCAAAACGCTGCACATGCACATCGTGATCCTCAGGAGTGGCGGCATCCTGCGCAGCATGCAGTGCATCTGCTGCAGCATCCCATGCAGCGCAATGCGCCTGTTGGGTCACATCAGGGATGGGCATCGAGAGCACTTGCCGGGCGCTCAGTTTGATCGCATTGATATTCAGTGCGGCCCCTGTATATTTCTGCATCGCAAGCGCAGTGCACACAGGAGAAGCGAGTGCTGCAGCAATTCGCCATAGATGAACCGGATCTTTCGGCGTGATCGTAATGAGCGGTGTGCTTGGCACATACCGCGCTTCAGAATCGACAATCAGTTCGATGATGCGCGTCTGTGTGGCAAGCACGATCTTTGGAACCAATCGGGAAGTGATCCATGGGCCAAGCGTGCCTTGTGCATTCATGCGATCGCGGTTGATGCGTGGTGCGCGCCACGTAGTCTTCAAAATGCGCGTCGATGCGATCCCCCAGTGGCATTGAACAAGATCGATAAGCCCTGCAGTGATGATTGGCGGAAAGGCAAAGGTATTTGTGCGCTGCGTCTCATTGAGTTCGGCATCTTCAACAAGAAACCCCGCGAGGCCGTAATATTGATCACGAAAATCGGCAGTTGCATGAGCAATATCTGCAATTGTATTGGTGGAAGCAATCGAAACCGTCGGAATGCCGGATGCATCGCCCGCAAGATGCGACCATGTCTCTTGATTGGCAAGTGCGTCGTTGTCAAGTTCAATCGTTGTCAACTTTGTAAAGGTGCCGGTAGCAAAACGGAGAAGCTTTGCACATCGCAGACCATTGATATGCAGCACTGGCGCGCACGTGAAGACCAAGGCATCACCAAAAATATGTTCATTGGAAATCCACAGTGATTCGAGTGATGCGTTTTTCAAAATCTCACGCCGTACTCCACTCGCATCACGAGCCGCAAGAAACGATTGCGGCATGACAAGTGCAACACGTCCGAACGGCGCCGCAATGTACAGAGAAAGAAGCAAAAACAAGGCGGAAGAATCAGTATAATTTCGGGCCGCATTGTTGCTCCACAGTTTCACAATTTCATCAAGATATTTTGGAGTCGCAGTTGACGATGCAAGTTGGTTCAGGAACGGCGGGTTTCCAAGAACAACATCAAAGCCTGCTGTACTATTATCTTCGCTATACACTCCAGGAAATGCACGGCACCAGTCAAAAACTGAATCACTCACCGTGAGCTCTTCAAGAGCGCTGCGCACATCAGATGGGACATGTGGAGGGATGCTGCCGAGTGCATTGGCGCATCGAATGTGATCATTCAGAAAAGGGAAAATATTGCACGGCGTTGACGCATTCATCCACAAGATTATTCGGCAGAGCTTCGCGGCCAGAGGGTCAAGTTCTACGCCATAGATGCAATATTGAATCACATCGCGCAGTGCGTTTTGGTACACAAAATTTGTGTATTGGTCCGATCCGGCGCGAATAGATGCAAGATGATGTGCAAGCCTGTGCGCACAAGCGATGAGAAAATGCCCTGACCCCGCTGATGGATCGCATACGGAGAGATTGAGAATCGCAGTTTCGCGCTCATCGGACGTCGCAAGACCTGCAAGACGGTTTGCAATCACTGGTTCAAGTGCTGTATCCAGAAGATGTTGGACGAGCGAATCCGGCGTGTAATAGCTTCCTGAAACCTTGCGTTTTGACTGTGGCATCTTTCGGAGCGTAAAGAGATGTGCATCGAAGTCGATTTTGAGTTCGAGCCCGAGCAGTTTTTCATAGGACTGTCCAAGTTCTCTAGATTCACACACTGTGCGGGCAGCTAAATCCTGAGCCGCGTCTTGCACATCGCGGGCCGTGCTGGCAGGTAAAACGTTATCCCAGCGCACACCGTCGGCATCAGCCCGAACATCTAGTGGAACCGGCGGAAGACACAATTGCACTGCGAGCGCATCAAGGACCATGTCATAGAATTGTTCGAGCACTTGCCGGTAAAAAACCTGCGGCGAGAGTTCACCCGATCCCAACTGTTCAAAAAGTGCATCGCTGCTCTGATGCCAGAGAATCCCACTCCCAAGCAATTCGATGGCGTGCCGAATTCCATCCGAGATATTTTTGTGATTTTTCATGGCCAGTGCATTCCATTGTGACACATTCCATAGCGAAAGTTGAACTGAGCGGAATACTTTGGGCATTTCGTGTATTCTTACTCCCATAATGACGCCCATCTATATCTTCCTGTTGATAGCCGCAGCATATGCTGCCATTGGCATTGCTTTTGCCTGTGTATTCGTAGTCGCCGGCATGGCGCGCATCGATCCGGTCGCCTCGCGCGCACCACTGCGCGTTCGAGTCCTGTTTCTGCCAGGTGCCGCAGCGCTCTGGCCACTCATGCTTGCCAAATGGATTGGTGCGCACAAAAATCCAGAGCCCGACAAATGAATATCGTCCTACGTCGTCGCCATGCCATGACATGGCTTTTGCTTGGGCCATTGCTCATCGCAATGGTTATCGCGCTTATTGTCTTGCGGCCCCCATCACTCGGTGAATCTTCTCGACCTTCGCCGGAGACGGCACCATGACCAGCTCATATCAGTGGGTCCAATGGAACACACACAAAAAGGTCTACGACCTCGTGCTTGTCTGTGCGATCGTTGCCTACCTTGTGCTTTTCTTCGCCGTCAGTATTGCCACACACCCGGCACCGGGCGACATCAGCCCCCCAATCATTGCAATGCGCGCACTTTCTACACTTTCGGTCATCCTGCTCCACATTATTTTGTGCATCGGCCCGCTGTCTCGCATGACGCTTCGCATGGCACCATTGCTGTACAACCGCCGCCACCTCGGCGTGACATTCTTCATTCTTGCATTCTTGCATGCGATTATTGCGATTCTGTTTTACGGCGGCTTTGGCACGCGCAATCCCGTATCCGCAGTACTCAATTCTTATCACAGCTTTGGATCGATCAGCGGTTTTCCGTTTGAAATTCTCGGTTTTCTCGCGTTACTTATTTTTTTCATCATGGCTGCAACAAGTCATGATTTCTGGCTTGCCAACCTTTCGCCGCGCTTCTGGAAATCACTGCACATGATGGTCTACCTTGCCTATGGGCTTGTGATACTCCATGTTGGGTTTGGCGCGTTGCAAGCTGAGCATTCGCCTGTGTATACCGTTGCACTTCTTGTTGGTGTTATCATCGTGTCTGCGCTGCATGTAATCGCGGGCGTGCACGAAGCCCGCCGCGATACGAACGCACCTGCTGCCGCCTCGCCGTGGGTCGATGTGTGCAGTGTCGATGACATTGCAAATAATGCCGCCAAGGTTGTGTGTCTCAAAGGACGCGAGCGCATTGCAATCTTCAAGCACGATGGCAAAGTATCTGCGGTCACAAGCGTTTGTTCGCATCAGGGCGGCCCGCTTGGTGAAGGGCGCATCGTCAATGGATGCATCACATGTCCCTGGCACGGCTATCAGTATTTGCCGGACAAAGGCCAAAGCCCCCCGCCCTACACAGAGAAAATCTCAACCTACGAAGTGCGCCTCGAAGGCCGCCGTATTTTGCTCAACCCATCGGCCAACGCGCCCGGCACGCCAGTTACGCCAGCCATCATCGATGACTCCAGGGAGAACACCGAATGACACCTTCAAATAATTTCTATGTCGGCTATCTGCCATTGCCACCGCGCCATGCTCGGTTTCTGCGCCTCGCACTGCCAATGCTGTTTGTTGCGCTGCTCATACTTGCCGTCTCTATTGCAGCAGCGCAGCGCGACCCGGGCGCGGGTGTGTGGGACACTGCCAATCAGCGTGAGTGGACCGGCGTCCTCCATGCAATGCCGTATCCGGTGCTCATCGACGAAGACGATCAATCGGCGCTCCTCATTGTCGAAGCAACCAAACAAGGCCCAAGACCTGTACTGGAGGCTTCCGCGGGGCACCGTGCAACTCTTAAGGGCTGGCTCATCGAGCGCGATGGTCGCCGCATGATAGAGCTTGCGCCACAAGAAGATGCCGTGAACATCGGCGAGATCACCGATGCACCGCTCAAGCTTGTGCTAGGCGCAGAGGTCACCTTGACGGGAGAAATTCTTGACAGCAAGTGCTATCTGGGTTCCATGAAACCGGGCGACGGCAAAACACACAAAGCTTGCGCCACCCTGTGCATCCAGGGTGGTATTCCCCCCATGCTCGTCGTGTTGCAGTCCGATGGAACTCGCAGTTATTACTTACTCACCGCACCAGATGGCACATTTGCAAAAGACCTCGTGTTACCCTTCATTGGCGAACCGGTCACTCTCCGCGGTCAAGTATCAACACTTGGCGATCTCAACTTGCTTGTCATCCGGGGACCGATTCTTCGCCTGTGATCTCACGCGCCTGTGCATCTTCGCCGGGCGCACTCATATCTATTGCTGGGCGGTCAAGCTCATGCGCCAATGTTGCCTCAACCATCCGCCTCAGCATCCACGGAAACACACTGCCTCGCATCGCCTGACCATTAATCACAAGTGAGGGCGTCACCGTCAGTCCCAATTGCCCGCACAGTGCCACATCGCGCTCCACCGACTCAAGCGCCCGTCCGCTGTCCATACATGATTGAAACTGTTCGCGGTTCAAGAACAAGTTGTCAAGATTGTCAAGCACCAGATCGCGCGACACCTTGGGAAATGGCGTATCCTGAAACAGAAAACGGTGGAATCGCCAGAAATAATGCTGCTCCGCGGCACACTCCGCCGCCTGTGCGAGCCAGCACGCATCTGGATGCCGGTTGTCCGGAATCGCCGCGTTGCACTCACTGTTTACCGGCGAATGCACAAACACCATCTTGATATCGTCCGGATGTTCCTTGTACAGCCGGTCCATCGTGCTCGCGAGTGACCGACAAAATGAACATTGAAAATCGCCCACCAGAACCACCTGCACCGCAGCATTTGGCAATCCCTCTGGAATGCGCGGCAGATCATCAAACACCGCCATATCAACTTCGGGCACTTCGTCAAGATTCGCAATAAACTGCGCGATGCGCTGCTCACCAAACGCACGAATCTCACCTAGGGGTTGCAACACCGACCACAACACAAGCCCGCCCGCCGTGAATGTCACAAGAAGCAGCGCCCCCTTGGCAATGCTTCGGTAGTACACCGCCTCGGCCCCGCTCACGAGCGCTCGCACCGACGGCAACAGCCGCGACCACTGCACTTGTTCCTTCGTGCCCCGATCAAGAATCACATAGGACACCAACAAACCAAAATTGATGCCATACGTCACCACACAGTTCAGGCACACCGTCCCGATGATCTTCACCATCACGATCGCCAGATACACATCAAAGAGCACCGCAAGCAGCGCGAACAATGACCCCGCTGCAAGCATTGCCTTGCGATCCGCCCCGCGCATCATCAGTGCGCCAAGCCCGATGCCGCTCATCATGATGTAAAACATCAAGCCCCAGACGGGCACCGGAAAGCCAAGCAGCCACGAGCTCGGATGCGCCGATACCGCACCGCAATCAAACTTGGAATCGCCGCCGCAGAAGAGGCCGCTGGCAAGTCCGCCGCCGTACACATCCAGATGACTCTTCACGAGAATCACCGCGACCCAGATGCCGCTTCCCGCACCGATGATCGTCAACAGATGCAACACCGCGCGCAGCGCACTACGCCCGCCAACTCTCCGGGCGGCCACACGTCCGTTGCCATGTGCGCGATCAATACTCATGTTTCTGACGAGCCGCGCCCGTAAGGAAGCGGTCTTCGGAGTCTTTCTGATTTGGTCCGCTCCCTCACGGTCGCGGCTCATTGATCCAATAAACAATAAGTCCAATCAAGTCAGCCCCCCGCCCGTCAGGACAAGGGGCCGCGTTGTAGTTACTTGTCAGTCAATGCAATCGCATCACGCCATCGCCGGTGCTGTCGCCCGTCCGCGACGAATAGCAATCGTGCCGCCGGTCAGGATCAACAGCCCCATCACGATCAAGCCCCACTCGGACACCGTGGGGACGATGATGCCCTCTGTTGTGGGGAGGCCCGATACAGGGTCCGAAGGTAAGCCTACTTTCAACAATGAGATCTGAGGGGGTGACAGATTTTTCAGGACACAAACCCACCCAGCGCCATCCCCAGTGTTGGCAGAACCAGTATCCGGGGCCCCCCCACCTGGAAAGCATACATAGGCACCCCAGAACTGTTGTCGGCCATCGCGCGCGAAGCAGTCAGCTTGGGTGAGTTGACTGGTGCATTGGGCGAAGGCAGACGCGGGCTTGTCCGCAGGGGGTGGTCCAGGAGGAGGCACATCTTGTGCACCAGCCTCAAGTGGTGACCAGTCCCAGCAGCAATCATTTGCAAGCGACGTCGGCGCTGCAAGACACAACCCGCCGACGATCGCGCCGGCAGACAATAAAATCTTCGCATTCATTTTCATTTCCTCACAAAAAGAGGTTGTCATTCGTGTTCCCAAATCAAGTACGCGTGAATAAAAAACATTCAACGCGCACTCGGCGGGCCACGAGGTGTTCCCGTACGAAGTGAGGCAAGTTGCAGTGAACCAAGTATTTCAGCAATCAGTGGCAGTGGGGGCCGCGTGCCGAGAAGCTTCGCCAGCCGGTCATTTCGCTGCACCCATGCGTGCGCGGTGACCACCACATGCGCGAGCATCGCACTCGCCCATGCCATGACCAGCGCTGCCACAATCGTGCCGGTCAATGGTGAAAGCCACGCGCCAATCGCGCCCGCTTCGACCGAAGCATCAAGCAAACCAGCGCGCCATCCAAACGCACCAAGGGCGAATTCAACACCAATCCATCCAAGTGCAAGAATGAAGGGGCTGAAGCCAATGCGCCGCACAAGATGCGATGCGCTAAAGCAGTACCCGCCGATGATAAAGACAGGCGCGATCAGGTCAGCAACACTCGATGCCCCGCCCTCAGGCGTGAATATCACACGCGCGATCGCGTAGGCAAAACCCCACCACATGCCCGCAAGTGCTGCCCGCGGGGCAGGGAGTGTGCGAATCACAAGGAAGATCGGCACCAGTGCCAACCATCCCCATATCGCCCAACCTTGCACTTCCGCAGACGCTCGCAACACAAAAGCGCTGAGAAGCAAGGCGATTGCTAGCCATGCCCCCGACCGCATTGGAACCCCTCCCAAAAACACGGTACCACGCTGGCCCGGGACACCGTCCCGGACGTCAATGTAGCTATTGGTAACACAATGTCTGTGCGATGCAAGAAGAATGTTTGGTCAGTAATTCTTCTACTTTTGTAAATATTAGGCGCAAGATGATTGATCACAATCACTTGCGTCGCATTTTATGCGCACAAAGAAAAAGGTGCCCAAAGCTGGGAAGGTACACCCCAAACGAGGGCGTCTCCGATCAACCTTCAACGACCGGCGCATCAAAGCCGACGCGAATCTGATAACTCCCGATCGGTGCCGGAGATACACGCGGACTCTGCACCGCAATCACTTTGCCGGTTTCAAGCCGAGTAAACACACTTCCAATACTCGATGCAGCAAGGCCATACTTCGGCGATTGGGTCAGGAAGTGCTCGGGGTAAGAAATCGACACGAACCCGAGTTGGCCCGCGGCGACAATCGTGTTGTCAAAGGACACGGATGTATCGGCAAACCCTGTCACGATCAATCGCTCAAGCATGATCGCCTGGTCGATCAGATCGCCGTTTTCATTGGGGAATCCAGTTGGTGCATTGTCCGCCGTAGCACCAACATAGATCGCAGAATCTGTCATCGCCGTTGCCATGATGATGCCCACGTTCGCGTCGGCAAAGAACTGACTGCTGCGCATCTCGCCACGAATATCAAAGAGCTCTACGGACCTGTCAGTCGTTGAAACATTGAACCAGACGCGCGAGTTGATGACATCGCCCATCACCATAACACGGTCAGCGGAATTGAACCGGAAATCCTGCGCTTCAACATCACCTTCCACAACCATGTCACTTACATTACGGACGAAGAAGTCGCCCAACATGCCGCCCTGTATTCGGATGCGCCCGGTCTTGCCGAGGAACAAGGTGCCGACCCAGTCGCCAACCGTAACCGTGTTGATCACGCCGTCGATAGACAACGTGCTGTCTCCTCGCGAGTCGCCTGTTTTGATAAAGCCAACATCACCAGCAGTCTGAATCGATGAATCGCGCAAGGTGCCACCGATCTCGATGGATCGAAACGCACTGCGAATTTCCGCTTCAACATCAACAACATCACCTGCGATGCGGAACCGGTCTATCCTGGCACCCGCGTTCCCCTGTTCATTGATCGTCACGTCAACACCGGAAAAATCACCATCAACATCAGCGCGTTTGTTACCAGTGAGTTCCAATGACCCCAGTTCCCGGACCACTTCAAGATTTCCGCCGCGCCATGACCACGCTTTTACGCCGCGCGGGATCGATTCACCAATGTCCAGATTCACTATTTGCAGGCGTTCGGCGGTCAATGATTCCAATGACCCGGAGACATCCATATCCCACTGCGTAATGTCGCCGTCGACGCGCACGCGTCCGACATCACCAGTGATATTCCATGTGCTGTTGTTGACCTGCCCGGCAATCCGTGCCCTGCCCAGCGTGCCGAGCAGAGTGGCGCCAACACCCGAAAGATCAAGCCTTGCGTGAAAATCACCATCAACGCCGCGCCCACCCGAAATGCGAAGATCAACAATCGAAGGTGTCCGAACCGACGATGTACTCTGAGTGTTGTTCTGCCAGTCCACAGCGCGCAATGACCGAATCGGCGCATCACTCAATAGCGATGCCTGATCAAGTGTGTTGAATCGCGCCGACACCGACATACCCTCGGGCGTCGCCTCATTGCCAAGTCGAAATTCTGTTGTGTGGACCATTCCATCGACGCGCACCTGCCCAGCACCACCCGGCATCAGAACATCACCCGTCAAATCGCCTCGAATACGGAACCTGTCAACGAATCCTTCAGGCACATAGATCGCAACCGCATCATCAAGGGTTCCATCACCATCAAGGTCGTCAGGGATCTGCGTCCCCCCCGGGAGCACGACATCATTGATGTTCATGCCAAGGACTGACCCGCGCAAATCAATCTGTGAAATGCGCGCACTCGATACGATAAACGCAAGGTCCGCACTTCCCGCACGCAGATCGCGCAGCGTTCGAATCGATGTCGCGCCCGTAATCTCAATGGCCAGGCGTCCAACCGAAGCGCCATCGCGAATGGTAATTGATTCGATATTGCGATTCGTGCCGAACTTCACACGCAACATGCCTTCAAGATCAACATCTGTCCCCTGATCAAGTGCGTACAGCCGCACGCCCACACCGGCGCGTGTATTGGTTACTGATGTCGTTGCTGAGACTTCAAGTGATTCAAATGGTGTCGTCGTTAATCCCACAAGCGAGGCGATGCGCGTGATGCGCACAAGATCTTCTGGCGTCACCTGTCCGCCATTGCCCGCGACCACTGCGCTGTCGAGCACCGGCACATCCGTAAACGCGCCACCCTGACTTTGTGCATTCACCTTGTCGCGATTGACGGCGAGCAGATCGAGCACCTCAAAGCCCTCAGCGTTGATGATCTCTGCAAAGACGGTAAACCCGCCGTTCTGGCTGTCGAGGTTACCGCTGTTGTCTGAAAGATTGAAGAACCACTCGTTCGTCGCAGAGTTCGGGTTGCCGCCAATCTTGGCCATCGCCACCGTGCCGCGCAGATTCGAAATACCGGGTTCATTTTGAACCGCCGGGAAATCTGGAATCGATGTAAACCCGGGCTCTGCAAAGAACCCACCACCTTGAATCACAAAATCTTCCACGATGCGATGGAAGAATGTTCGGTCGTAAAAACCTTCATTTGCATAGCGCAGGAAGTTTGCAACTGTCAGCGGTGTCTGGTCATTGAATAATTCAATATCAATCGAGCCCAGGTTTGTCGTCACCCGCGCAATCTGATTGCCCGCATTTCGATCTGAATACACAAGAAGCGTCCCGCCCTCGACACCATTGCCCGTAGGCGCACCGAGACTGTTGAATTCTGCATCCAAGGCGTTCCCATTGGTTCCCCGAATATCATCACCCAGCACACGAATACCATACCCCGCATCCGCGTCGACCTCAGTCGTCTGAATTCGAATCTCGCGCGTCGCAGCGTCATACGTCACAACACTGTCAAGTGCGTTGTCATCGTCTGTGCCGAGAATGCCATCGAGGCCCGCGCCAAGCAATTGCACAGACTGTTCATCAACTGTACTTGCCACCAGATCCTGCGTGACATGCATCACGACTAGCCCGCGATTGTCCGCTTCAATCAAGTCAATGCAGGGAATCAACCCGGTGCTCAAGAGAAGACGCTGCTCGAGCGCTTCAAACACTGGGCCTGCACCATGCTTAAGGCGAGAGTGCTTCGATCGATTCTTTGGGCATTTTTTCACAGTTGTTGCTTTCTCTGGGCGCATCCCCACCAAGCGCATCTGCGCCCGACCCACATGCAGTATTATCCCGAACTGCTTGTGCTGCAAGGGTTTCTGCCTGATCAATCGCTTCCGATGATGCCAATCATTCACCCTGTGACGATCAGTTGGTTTGTGTCCCGCCCGTCGCGTCCATGACCCGTCCATAGACCGGTAACTGCGTGAATCGCTCATCCTGTGTAATCACAAGAATCTGCTCAGTGAATCCCGAAGGGGCACCCTCCCGGGTCCGGAAGCGAACCGTTACATCAAAGTCACCACGGGGGGCATCTTCAGGCAAGACAATGTTCACAAGTTCGACATCCATCCCAACTGGCAGCCCCGGTTCGGTTGCAATCATCTGAACATGCAACAGTGGCAATTCCCCCGGAGGTGCCATTGTCCGCTTGAGTGTGAAGGTCTTTTCTACCCATGCACCATCGCCTGGCAATGGGCCCACCAGCACATAATTCTCAAACGGTTTCCAGCTCCGCGGGTCAGCGGAATAACTCCGCCGCATATTCTTGTCATACAGCCGGAGCGCCACCATTGGTGCATCAGGATGATCGGTCTCAATCACCAGTGCAACACTAAAGTTCCCTTGTCGTGCCGCTTCCCCAAGGTCATACTGAATGACATACTCACTGCGCGGCTCATCCTCCGCCGGATCAAAACCCTCCAGTACTGGAACTTTGCCGTGCACCGACAGAATCCGGAAAGGTCGTCCATCAATAGATGATGCAGTGATATTCCCCGAAGGTTTCATGACCCACTGCGTGGTCGATCGATTGAGCTGCACAGCGCGTCCGCACGTCGCCTGAATGACGAATGTGTACCAATAATCGGGGCGCTCTACCGTTTGAATTCGAATCTGCTTGGTCCATCCATGCGCATATGGATAAGGGTCGTGGTCGAGAACAAGGGTCGTGCTGCCATGCGCTGGCACGACATCATTCATCGCCTCGACAGATGAGCAAACACATCCACTAATGATCTTCTGGATCGTAAAAGGTTCATCGCCTTCGTTGTTCAATTCGATCATGGTCGTGAATCGTTCATCGAGCAGGATGTACCCAAGTTGCAATGGCTCAGCGCCAACTGAAAAGGGCGGGGGTTCATTGTCTGGGGCAGATGCAGCATCAGGCGCGGCCTGGTGCTCGCCGCACGCACTTCCCGTCAGAATGCTTCCTATCGCGAGCACTGCGAACACCAGCGGTCCTTTGCCAATTATTCCAATCCAAGACATTGCTTTTCCTTCCATTGGTCATCAGTCCCTGTGCAACAATACCCCTGCCACACCTTCTGGTGGCATTTCCCTCCGATCAAACATACGAACTCAGGCCGCACCCGATCTTGGGCCCATCCATCATTGCCCGCTGAAGAACTGCTTGATCTTATGCACCGTCACCGCCCGCCCCATCGCCGCGATCGACTCAGTAAGCGGGATTTCCTTGGGGCACGCCTTCACGCAGTTCTGCGCGTTGCCGCAATCCGAAACGCCGCCTGCCTCAGACAGGGCATCCAAACGCAGCTTTTTGGTCGATGCCCCGGTTTCGTGCATGTTGAAATATCGGGCCTGTGAAATCACCGCAGCGCCCACAAAGGCCGAATCCCAGTTCTCCACATCTTCTTCAATGAGGTATTGCGGGCAGGCCTCAAGGCAGCATCCGCAACTCATGCACTCACTCAGCTTGTAGCGCACCTGCTGCTCATCAGGCGTTTCCATCGGCCCCGCGCCAAGGTGATAGGTTCCGTCGATCGGCACCCACGCCGAAGTGCGTTTGAGAGTCTCAAACAACCGCGCCCGATCGACCCACAAATCGCGAATCACCGGGAACTTTGTCATGGGCTCAAGGGTGATGACATCACCATCGCGCGGCGCACACGTATCGATCAGACACGAACATGCCTGGCGCACATGCCCATTGATGAGCATCGTGCACGACCCGCATACCTCTTCCAGACACCCAACGTCATAAGTGATTGGCGTCGTGCGTTCACCATGGCGCGTCACCGGATTCGCTGCGATGTGCTGCAGGCACGAAATCACATTCGCCGAGCCCGATCCCTCGCTGCCCGACGTGACAGGCACATCATATTCTTCCCATCGCACATTCTTCTTGTGCCCATCGGCTCGCTTGATGCGAAACCGTACAGTACGCGTGCCTGCCTGCGCGATTGATGTCGTCGTGTTGCTCATGATGCGCCTCCGGACCCCGTGCCCACCGTTTCACCTAAGGGCGCGCTCTGCTTCTTTGGTGCGTTGCTGGCCGTAGGCGCGCCCTTGGCCTTTGCCTTGGAATAATCGCGCACCCGAGGCTTCACCAGTCCCGTTTCCACTTCTTCATAACTGATCATGCTTTGCTTCGTCACCGGGTCAAACGTAGCTATAGTGGTCTTCAGGAAGTCCTTGTCATTGCGATCAGGATAATCAGGGCGATAGTGTGACCCGCGCGATTCCTTTCGGGCAAGCCCGCCCCGCAGAATCGGATCAGCAAGGATCAGCATGTCCCCGACCGCCCGCGCCCATGTGAGATTCTGATTCGACCACCCGCTGGTATCCGCGAGGCTCATCTGTGCATACCGATCATTGAGTTCCGAAACACACACCAGCGCGCGATTCAAACCCTCTTCATCTTTCACCACCGTCGACTCGCGCGTCATGACATCACCAAGCTCTTTGGCAATCACATATGGATTCTCCGCTCCCGAGCGCGACATCAACTCCGCAATCTTCTTGTGTTCGCCTTCGACGCTTTCGTCATAGACCGCCTGCGGACGATCCGCAACCAAATTCTTCGCGCGCCGGGTCACATACTGCACCACCGACTGCCCACAAAATAGGCCATCAAAGATGCAACTGAGTAGCGCATTGGCGCCAAGCCGTGTCCCGCCGTGATATTGATAATTCACTTCGCCGAACGCGAACAGCCCATCGATGTTGGTCATCATGTTGTTGTCCGCGTGTGCATCGAGCCCGCACGCCGGGCGCTTGTGAGGATCCCACACGCGAGTGTTATCGATCGATGCCTCACCGGATTCGTATCGCTCATACTCCGCCGCAGGTGTGTACTGTGTCCACAAACCGCCCATCGAATAGTGCACACCTGGGAAAATCTTCATGGGGACTTCCGTCGGGTCTTCACCTACGAACTTGCGGTAAATCTCAAGAATGCCGCCCAGCTTGCGCTCAAGTTCTTCCTTGGGCTTGTGCGTCAAGTCGAGATACACCATGTTCCCGCCGCCAACACCAAAACCATCGCGACAGACGCCAAAGATTTCGCGCGTCGCAATATCGCGCGGCACGATGTTCCCATACGCCGGATATTTTTCCTCAAGGATGTACCACCGCTCATCGACTGGCACGGTGCGCGGGGCCATGCCCGGCGTCGGATGCGGCGTCCACTCGCCATTTTTCTTCATCGCAGGCACCCACACGCGCCCGCCCTCACCTCGCGCCGATTCACTCATCAGGCGCAGCTTGTCCGCCCCAGGAATCGCGGTCGGATGTACCTGAATAAATTCCGGATTGCCATACTTCACGCCGTGTTGATAACACCGACTCGCCGCCGCCCCCGTACACATCACACTGTTTGTGCTCTTGCCAAAAACAAGCCCCGGCCCGCCAGTCGCAATGACAACAGCATCGGCGCGGAACGATCGCACCTGCATCGTGCGAAGATCCTGCGCCACAATGCCAATGCACTTGCCATCACTGTCGATCACAGGTCGCAAAAATTCCCAGAACTCATACTTCGTGATTCGACCTTGAGTTTCATACCGGCGTACCTGTTCATCCAGTGCATACATCAACTGCTGCCCGGTTGTTGCGCCAGAGAAATGCGTGCGTTTATAAAGACTCCCTCCAAAGAGCCGCAGTGCACGCTGGGCTTCATCGGTACGGTTGAATGGCACCCCCATGCGATCCAGAAGATCAATAATCTTCGGCGCCCAGTGCGTCATCTCAAAGACTGGCGGCTGGTGTTGTAGAAAGTCGCCGCCATACAGCGTTTCATCAAAATGCTCGAATTCCGAATAGCCTTGCTGACGTGCCACTTCATTGCATGCATTGATCCCGCCCTGTGCGCACACCGAATGCGATCGCTTCACCGGAACCAGAGAGAACAAATCAACCGCAAACCCCGCCTCTGCAACCCGGATCGAACCCGCAAGCCCCGCAAGCCCACCGCCCACAACAATCACACGCTGTTCGCTTGAAGGAATTGCCATTTAGTTGTCTCCCCCCTCTGTCGTGAGCGGCGTGTTGGCCTGTGTGATGTGCATCGTTGGTGTGTGCGGTGTCTCTGTGGCATCTTGTTGCACCATGATCGATTCCTGAGGCGTGCCATGCAGCGCCGCTTCAATACTTCGCGCAGCGTCATAGTCAAGAGCTAGAAAACCTGCCAGTGCGCTCCACCCCGCGCCCATCAGCGCAAAGCCAAGCCCTGCGCACACATATCCCCATCGCTTCTGGGCTTTTTCAGAGACCGTCAAGCCCCATGTGATCGCCGCTGTCCACACGCCATTTGCAAAGTGATAGATCAAACTCGTCACGCCCGTGAAATACAGGATCGCAACGAATACGCCGCCGATCGACCACGCACCCTCGTGCCCGCGCAGCGCCGCTGCGAGTGTCGAACTTGCGTGCGCATGGCTCCAGGGTTCATTGTTGGGCTGCAAAAAGGTCCACCCCCAGCGCAACGTGCCAATGTGGTAAATGATAAACAGCAAACCGATGTATCCGGTCCACCGTTGCGCCGTGTACCGCCAGTTCCCCTGATAGGCATAGCGCCGCGTGTTGCTCCGCCCTGAGCGCGCATACATCACGCCAAACACCGCGTGGAATGCAATCGAAAGCCACAGTGTGATTTCAATCAGCACGAGGAACGGCATGTCATTGATATACGCCACTTCGTGTTGAAAGGTGCCCACTTGCCGCGCAAGCCGTTCGCCTGCTTGCCCAACCTGCACGACGCCGTCGGCAGCGCGCAAAGGATCCGCAGCCCGTGTGTTGATCGCGCCCCAGACGATCGTCGAGTTCGTCGTCAGGTGAGCAATCAGAAACATGCCGATGGGCACAATGCCGGTCAGGCTGTGTAATCGGCGCAGCAGGAAGTGATGCCGATCCATAAATGTAGGTGTCGTCGTCACGTCCGTGTGCTCCATGGTCAAGTTGTCGCCCCGGGCGGCGGTGGGGGAGGCGTCGCACCCGGCATCCCTGCGCCTTGCGCCTGTTGTTGCATCGCAACCTGCAGCATCTCAACAAACCGCGTTCGCAGTTCGTGCAAGACCGCCGTCAGATCGTCTGTCTCTTCTTTGGTGGTGTTGCCTTTGGTCTTTTCTTCAAGCACGCCCAGCATGTCGATCATGTACTGCGCGTATTGCGGATCGAACACCGCCCGCCCGGACTTATCCGCCACGCCTCCCATGTACATCAATGCCTGGGAGGCAAGCGTGCCGACCAGAGCGCGAAAATCAACCGGCGGCAACCCGCCGGGCCCTGCTTCGCCGCCGGGTGCTCCTTGGACAGCCTCTTGCTCCGCCTCCGCAAGCTTTTGCTTCTCCGCTTGCGCCTGGCTCTTCCAATCCGAATCCACAATGATTTTGGGCGCTTCGCCCTCTTCAGGTGCCATTTGAACTCCCTTTATTGAGATCGGCAGTGTAGGCAATCGGGCTCCAGCGAGACGCCATCCCCTTCCATGCCGCTCAGTGTGTACGATCCATTGCGATGTGCCCTGCCCCATGGTGTTGCCGTGCTGTAATGATTGCCATGTCATCGTGTGCGCTCATCTGGGGCGCCTCTGGATGCGGAAGCGCAGCGACTGCTCGTGCGGATCGACCTCGCGAGCTTTCAGTGCAGGATTTTGCCACTTCCCAAGCACTCGATTCCCAGAATCATCGCCCCGCATTCACCGCAAAAAGAGATTCGATCCCTTCCGCCGCAACGTCAGTAGCGCCTGGGGGATCGGTGCTCGTGCTTGGTGAGGGTGATAGCGCTGCGCCCTGGTCTGCCCAAAATGCGCCCTCGACCACGACGACCACCACGACGACCACCCCGCCGCCGGAGCCTCCATCAGGTGGGGATGGGCGTTTCACATCTCTCGGGGCCTCCACACCAGAGCCCGCTTCGCCGCTGCCCTCGACAGGCGCGATGGTCATTGACCAGATGGTGGGCAATATCAACGGCAAGCCCCTGTACGCCAGTGACTTTCTTGAGCCCTTCGATGCCCGCCTGCGCGCCGAAGCCGCCCGTCTCGAACCGCGCGAATGGATCCGTTCCACCACCAAGCTCATCCAGACATCGCTCGTCGATCATGTCCGCGATGAGCTTCTGCTTGCCGAGTTCTATGCCAATCTTGAACCCGAGCAGCGTGCGGGCGTGCTCGCCTATATCCAACGACTGCGCACCTCGATTATCTCAAAGAACCTCGGTGCCGAGGCACTTGCCGAGGAACGTTTGCTTGAAACCGAGGGGGTGACCCTCGAAGAGAAAGTCAAACAGGACAGCGAGCGCGCCCTGATCCTCGAACAGCTGCGCCGCGAAGTCGCCTCCAAGGTTGTCATTTCCTATCGCGATATCGAACGCTATTTCGAAAACCACCCCGAGGAATTCAATCCCCTTGCAACGAGCCGCCTTCGTGTCATCCGCGTGAGTCCTGATGATGCTGAAACTGTCGCGGTCGCTCTACTCGCCTCTGAACCATTCGCAGACGTCGCCGAACGCTTCACGACCTACAACGCTGCCGAGGGCGGAGCGCTTGTGATCGTCCAATCCGCCGACGGCGCATCACCACGCTTCTTCGGTCCTGATGCGCTCAATGACATCGCAAGTGCGCTCCAAGAAGGTGAAACAAAGGGCCCCATCGAATTCGCCGAAGATCAATGGTGGATACACTTCGAAGGCATCGATCGCCCCGCGGCGCGCTCGCTGTACGATGCACAGGAAGAGATCGAACAAAACCTGCGCAACCAACGTCTGCGCGAAGAAGAACAGCGATTTTTTAACGAATTACTCAAACGCGCCCGCATTTCTGATCTTGAAGTCATGGTACAGCGCATCGTCGAGTTTGCTGCCGTGCGCTATCTCCCCGGCGCAGGCGAATGAACCTGCGGCGCGCACTCGCTGCGACCCTGCCAAAGCAATCATCCCCATCTCGCGATCCCCTCGGCCCACGCGGCGAGCGCATCGCAGCCCGTTACCTCCGGCGCCGTCGATACCGCATCATCGATCGCAATCTTACGATCGCCGGGGGCGAGCTTGATCTGGTCTGCCTGCACCCTGACAAGCGCACCATTGTGATCGTAGAGGTCAAGGCTCGCCGTGTACGCGCGGGGGTTGAATACACCTCGCCGCCACCAGAAGCGCAACTTCACGCGCACAAACGTCGTCAGTTGCTGCGCTTGACCAAGTCACTCATTCGGTCGCGCGGTTGGATCGATCGTCCGATTCGCATTGATCTCATCGCTGTGGAAGCACCCGAACGCGGCCGCGCCGTGGTACGCCACCATCAGAGCGCCGTCTCAGAAAACGATCGCTAAGTCGAATGCTCACCACTCGGCAGTTGACTTGGCAGCATCGCATCAAATGTAGGCGGCGCCTTGGTCTCATCAAGTTCCAAAGGCACGATCACAGAAAACATCGAACCCCGCCCGACTTCACTCACCAGTTGCAGTTCGCCCTGGATCATGTCAGCAAACTGCTTGGCAATCGCAAGGCCGAGTCCTGTGCCGCCCGCGGCTCGCGTGTGCCCACCTTCGAGCTGACGGAAGCGCTCGAAGATCGCCTGATGCTGATCTTCCGGGATGCCCGGCCCGGAATCGAGCACCGCAATCCGCACGCGCACCTCGCCATCTGCGGCAACCAGTCGCTCAGCCCGCAACGTCACTTCGCCGCCATCAGGAGTGAATTTCACCGCGTTACTCAGGAAGTTGAAGACAATCTGCTGCAGCTTTTGCGGATCAGTGAGTACAAGCGGCAAATCGGCGCCGGGCTTGCCCGCATGAGAAGGCAGTGATCCCGAACCAAGCTGGATGCGGAGTTCGATAGTTTTGCGGTCCGCAAGTGGCCTGATGAGCGCCACAAGGCCCTCGCATGTCTCGGCGATATTCATCGATGACACATGCATCTCCATGCGCCCGGCATCCAGTTTGGCCATCATCAACAACTCATTGATCATCTCAAGCAGCGATCGCCCCGCAGTGACAATGTGCTCGGTGTATCGCCTGCGTTTGGCAAGCTTCGTGAGTTCTCTTTCATCCGTGTCCGCCTGCTCAGCAGTTTCGACATCCGTCACCACAATGTCGCGCAAAATCTCAGCAAACCCGATGATCGAATTCAACGGTGTGCGCAGCTCATGGCTCACACTCGCAACGAATTCTCCCTTGAGTTTCGCAGTTTCGTACAGCGCGATATTTGCTTCTGCCATCTCCGTGAGCTTCAAATCAAGCGAGGCATTGATCGCGCGCAGCTGATTCTGTTGCTCCGTAAGAACCGTCAGCATCGCGTTGAACGTATCGGAAAGCTGTTCGAATTCATCGCCCGTTGCGATCTGCGAACGCACCGCAGTGTCCCCGCTTCGTACGCGGTCGGCCGTGTCGCGCAGCTTGCGCACCGGGCCCAAAATAATGCGCTTGGTGATGACATAAAATACTGCAATTGCAAACATCGATGCGCCAAACCCAGCAGCAACAAGCAGCAATCGGTCGGTGAACACCTGGCTCGATGCACCCGTCGATGCGCGATGCACAACAACAATCCCAATCAGTTCACCAGCATCGTCTCGAACTTCGCGCGCAATGGAGTAACTTCGGCTGCTTCCTGTCCAGAGCGCCTCGGTGTGTTCCTGCTCGGAAAGTCGTCCCGAATTTTTATCTGGTGTCGCGCGCTTTGAGGCCTCTTCAAGATATCGACGAGATGCAGCTTCGAAGGGTCGTTCCGCCGAGGCATCGAATGTTTCTTCCGCCCATGCACGCGCAGAATACAACTGAAGAATGATCCCGCGCATCGATGTCGTCGAGACCCCATCGGTGAGTTCTGCGGTTCCATCTTTCAACGTATCGCCCCAGGCGATCGCGAGTTGTCGTGAGGCCTCGGTCTGCGCACTATCAACAACGACCCGCATGCGCACCCATGGCACGACCAGCGCCGCTGTAACAATCACCACGACCGCCAGGCCGAAGAGTAACAAGCATTTATTTGCCAGTGAGATGCCGCGCGCCATGATTGCTCACAGTCTAACTCGTGGCGCTACTCGTCTTCTGCATCGTCAAACTGACTGCCTTTGCGGGGCACATCCCCGGGCCGCACCCACTCCACCTGTGGCGCATCACCCCACAGCATCTCAAGGTCATAAAACCTGCGGGTGTTGGGCTCAAAGACATGCACCACAACGTCGATCAGATCAACCACACGCCAGTCAGCCCGGTGCTCGCGAAGATTGTGGTGTGTGGGTGGGAAGTTCTGTTTCTCTCCAAGCTCAGCCACATCTTCGCCAGCGGATTTCATCTGCCGATCTGACGTTCCCGAGCCAATCACCAGAAAATCTGTCAATTGACTTCGCCCGCACACATCAAGCACAAGAACATCGGAGCACCGGTCATCATGCAGCGTGCGCGCCGCATCGATCGCAAACCTGAGCGCTTTCGCTCGGGCTTCGGTGCGATCTTGTTCAAGGCGCGCTGCCTGTGTAGATCGAATGACACCTGGCAAAGCATCATCACGATTCGATTGGGGCGTGTGTTGGTCATTCGGATGTGATGTCTGTTCGGTCATATGTGGGGCGAGCCTAGGGCCATTGACCCTCCATGAGCAACTCCTGATTCAGGATTCCGTGTCGGATTCTTGCGAGATGCCAAACTCGGTGAGCCATGATTCGACCTCTTCCTCACTCAGGGGAGCGTTTCGCCGGGGTGAGTTCCCCCCTTCACCCGGCCCGTCGTCGTCATTATTATCCGGAACATTCTTCAGTCGACGTAAAAAAGCCTCGGATGTTGCGATATGGGCCCTGCGTCGCTGGGCAGCCCGGAGAATGCGTCGATCCGAACTCACCACAAGCAAGTGCCTGGGCCCCGTATCTGCCTCGATCAGCTCTTCGATCAGGGCATCCGCCTCGCGCCCCGGGCCTGCAAAGCGGATTGCGACCCCCGAGGCCGGGTTCCCAGAAACCCCCTTTGGCATCGCCCCATCGCACACAATCACAGTGCCCGCGTCGCCGAATCCATTGGCACTCAGAATCGTCCCCAGCAGGTTGATTTGCCCGGGAAGGTCATCCGGCGGGAAGGGGAGATCGGTCCCCACACCACCAAGCCACGGATGCACAAGGTTCATGAAGTCAATCAGGGCTCGCATGGATGGGGCCGCGGCTTTCTATTCTGAAGGTGGACGATTTGCAGGGCGGGGCTCAGATGCCCATACTATGCGGCTCAACGCAGGATTCCCTGACGGTCACCAAACACAAGCGGCACCCTGCATTGCCGCAAGAGGACATGTATCGACATGGCGATTCGTATCAAAGCGCGCGGCGGCGAGAGCATCGAACAGATGATGCGCCGCTTCAAGAAGATGTGTGAGAAAGAAGGTCTCACCAAGGACATCAAGCGCAAGGCTTTTTATGAAAAGCCATCCGAGCGCAAACGGCGTGCCCAGCGCAAAAGCGTAAAGCGCGTCGAGCCGGTCCGCTGAATCTGAAGTAGTTACATCAAATGAACTTTGGAGCGCGCTGAACACGTGATGAGTTTCATCACACCGGTGCGCGTGTAAGCATTCACAAACATGGTCAGCCGATTTGCGGTTGACAAGAGGAGTCGGCACCAGTGAGCCACCTCACGTTGCACACGATCGCGGCCCAGTTGAATCCCGTCTATTGGGTTGCTCCCGCAGGCGCGCTCGCCGCGCTGTTCATGGCATTCATGTTCTTCCGCTCGGTCATGTCGCGCTCTGAAGGTGAGCCCAACATGGTCAACATCGCGCAAGCGGTTCGCGATGGTGCCATGGCTTATCTCACGCGACAGTACAGAGTCGTCGCGGTGGTCTTCGTTGCGCTTGTGATCTTCCTTGCGATCATGTGGCAACTGAAGCTCCAGGACGGCTGGGCGCTCATTGGTGTGCCAATCGCCGGCCTGTTCTCTGGCCTCTGCGGCTGGTTCGGCATGAAGACCGCAACCTATGCCTCGGCGCGCACCACATTCGCTGCAAAAACATCGCTCAATGATGCACTCACAGTTGCATTCCGCTCTGGTGCGGTCATGGGCATGGTCGTGGTTGGCTTTGCACTCCTCGATGCCTCGGTCTGGTTCTATCTCTTCAATCAGGTCTTCGATCTTGAGATCCAGAAACTCACGACCGTCATGCTTTCCTTCGCGATGGGTGCATCCACACAGGCGCTCTTCGCCCGTGTTGGTGGCGGCATCTACACCAAGGCCGCTGACGTTGGCGCGGACCTTGTCGGCAAAGTCGAAGCAGGCATTCCCGAAGATGACGCCCGCAACCCCGCCACCATCGCAGACAACGTTGGCGACAACGTTGGTGATGTCGCAGGCATGGGCGCGGACCTCTACGAATCGTACTACGGCTCGATTCTTGCAACGATGGCGCTCGGCGCCGCCGGTGCCTTCACGCTTGGCTTGCCCAATGCCGATGCGACCAAGCTCGCACTTGGTCTCGCAGTTGCACCACTTGCTCTTGCGGGCATTGGCATCTTCTGTTCGATCATTGGTGTGTTCACGGTGAAGGCCAAGGAAGGCGCGAGCTTCGCGCAGCTTCTCAAAGGTCTGCACACAGGTGTGTATGTCGCCTCCGCGCTGATCGTTCTTGCTGTCGCCGGGCTCATGTACTACCTCTTTGGCAGCGACATGAAATCAATCGTCGATGCTGCGGGCGTCTTCCAGTGGTGGGGGCTTGTTGCTGCTGTGGGCCTCGGGCTTGCCTCGGGTCTCGTCATCGCCTACGCCACTGAGTACTACACGTCATATGAGCATCCCCCCACCAAACGCATCGCCCAACAAGCCATCACCGGCCCCGCGACCGTCATCATTGGCGGGATCGCCGAGGGCATGAAATCTACATGGGCAGCGCTCCTCACGGTCGTCGTTGCGATCATCGGTGCCTTCACACTCGCTGGCGGCGCTGACAACTTCCTGATCGGCCTCTATGGTGTTGCGATCGCCGCGGTCGGCATGCTCTCTACCCTCGGCATCACCCTTGCCACTGATGCCTATGGCCCCATCGCCGACAACGCTGGCGGGAACGCCGAGATGACGCAACAGCCCGCCGTCGTGCGCGAGCGCACCGACATGCTTGATTCACTCGGCAATACGACCGCTGCGACTGGCAAGGGATTCGCGATCGGCTCGGCGGCCCTCACGGCTCTTGCGCTCTTCGCGGCCTTCATTCAGGTCGTGCAGTTGCAGAACACGGATCTCGCGGAAAACTATGTCGCCAAGTCCGCAGCAGTCGCGCCTGCAGGCGACAATCCATACGCCATCTACATGGGTGACCGTCGATTTGCGATTGTTGCTCCTGATGCAGAGGGTGAGCAGATTGTCGATGCCGGTCTGGTGATTGACCGCATTCAATTGCTCGGCACAAGCTTCGGCGATGTCAAGAAAGGCACGGTCTTTGCGACCGTGCGCCCGCAGCCTCGCCTCGGGCAGGATCAAACCAGTCTGCCCTCCGTGGAGAATTCGCGCCGCTTCCAGATTCAGGGCGCTGCAGCAGATGGCGGACGTCCGATGCTGCTCAATGTCATCGGTACGCGCAACGGCTCGATGGGCGATGTCGCCAGCTTCTATGACATCACGCTCACCAATCCGCGCGTGCTTGGCGGCCTGTTCATTGGTGTGCTCCTCACGTTCCTCTTCTGCGCCATGACCATGTCGGCCGTCGGTCGCGCTGCCTATTCAATGATGGGCGAGTGCCGGCGTCAGTTCGGTCTCATCCGCGAGGCGCTGCGCAAGGGCGGCATGTCTGAAACCGATGTTGCCAATCCCGACAACTGGCCTATGGATGGCGTCGATCTCGATGGCCACCATTACCCCGACTATGCCAACTGTGTCGCGATCTCAACCGCAGGTGCACAGAAGGAAATGGTTATTCCCTCGGCGCTTGCGATTTCCGTGCCTATCGTCGTTGGTCTTGTACTTTCGGTGCCGGGTGTTGTTGGCATGCTCGCCGGCGGCCTGACCTCCGGTTTCGCAGTGGCTATCTTCATGGCAAACGCCGGTGGTGCGTGGGACAATGCCAAGAAATTGCTTGAGTCCTACGGCAAGATCACCGCCGACGACCTCGTCAAGGGCAATGAAGCTGGCTCGAAGGTGCCCGCAGAGATTCGCGATGAACTCATGCCCCGCGCCAAGGAAATGATCGCTGCGGGCAATCCCGACGGCATTATTTATGGCAAGGGCTCGGAAGATCACAAGGCCACGGTGGTGGGCGATACGGTCGGCGATCCCTTCAAGGATACGTCTGGCCCAGCGCTCAACATCCTGATCAAGCTGATCTCCATCGTTTCTGTCGTCTTCGCAGGCCTGACTGTTGCGTATGGCTCCAAGATCGGTTCCATGATCGGCCTCAATTGATTTCCCGCCCCGGCAGGACAATCTGATAGAACCTCGCGGTATGTCTCCGCCCAAAGGATCATTGTCGGATGTGGTGCGTCTGCTCGGTGCGGCGCGGACGATGCGCCTTGCGCGTCAGCACATGCGCGAGATTTTCATCGACGCGGGCCCGTGGTACACGAGTGATGACCAGTGCAACGATCCCTGCATCATCATCGGTGGGTGCGGGCGCTCAGGCACAACCCTGCTTCGAGAAATGCTCAACCGACACCCCGCGATCGCCTGCGGCCCCGAAACCGCGTTCCTGTGCGATCGCATCAATCCTCGGCGCGTTGCCGCCGAATGGGCGCTCGATCCGAAGCTCATCGAAGCGATGGCCAACCGATCGCCTTCACTCGTGCGCTTCGCCGAGGCATTCTTTCGTGAGCACGCAAAGCGCGAGTGCAAACCGCGCTGGGCGGATAAAACGCCGCGCAATGTGCGGGCACTGCCGCGCATCTTGTCAAGCTTTCCCTATGCGCAATTTATCCATGTCGTACGCGATGGGCGCGATGTTGCATGTTCGCTGCGCAATCATCCTAAGGAAACAGTGCGGCATGGCAAGGCGATCGCCGCGAACATGAATCGCCCGATCTGGCGTGGCGCAACGCGCTGGTTCAAAGATACGAGCGCGGGCCTTGCATTTAAGGATCATCCGCGCTGTATGGAAGTGCGCTATGAAAGGCTAATCACCGCACCGGAAGCCACGTTGCGCGAAGTGTGCATGTTTATCGAGGAACCATTCGATGAGCGGATGTTGGAAGCGGTGACTTCAAAGAGTGCTGATTCATTGCGCCTGCTTAATAATCGCGATGCGAATCAGCCTATAAAGCACACGAGCATGAATCGGTGGCGGCGCGATATGTCGCGCGATGAACGGCTGGCGTTTCACCGCGTCGCTGGCGAATTGCTTATTGCAATGGGCTATGCAACTGATGCGCGATGGATCGATGATGAGGTTTCATCATGAGTGAATCCGTTATCGGTGCCGCAGCGCGCCTAGGACCGCGCGTTTCTGCGCGCATCGTGCGCGCAGAGCTGCGCAAATCTGCGATGCGGTTGCATCCGCTGTACGCCAACCCCGGTGTATGTGATGACGATGGCATTTTTATTGTCGGGTGTGGGCGTTCGGGCACAACCCTGCTGCGCGAAATGCTGGATCGACATTCCAATATCGCCTCGGGACCGGAAACGCAGTTCTTACGCCGCATGCCCAATATCAAATGGATCAGCGCGACGTGGGGCATGCCAGTCGATGAAGTAAAACGCAGGCTTGCTGCGCACACGTCAATCGCACCGTTTGCCGGAGAGTTCCTGCGCGACTACGCACACTCGCGCAAGAAGAAACGCTGGCTTGACAAAACGCCCGGCAATGTCACAGAACTGCACTGGCTGTTCACTGCCTTTCCAAACGCTCGCTTCATTCATGTGATTCGCGATGGGCGCGATGTTGTGTGTTCACGCAGGGCCTTTCAACGCCATGATGTGCGCAAAGGCAAAGTGGTGGTCAAAGCCCGTCAACGCGAGACGTCAGTAGCAAATGAATCTGCTTGGTGGGTGAAAGCCGTCTCGGCGGGCCTGGCATTTCGAAACCATCCCCGTGTGCATGAAGTGCGCTATGAACAACTGCTTGAGAACACCGAGCGCGAAGTGCGCGCCGTATGTGAATACTTGCATGAGCCGTTCGAGCCCGCAATGCTTGTAACAAATGCGCACAAAACGCAAGCAGAACCCGGGCGTTTACATCACACCCCCAATGCAAATCAGCCGATAGATATTTCGCGCACGGGCGCATGGAAAACGAAAATGTCTCGTGAAGATTGTCTTGAGTTTCATCACGTCGCCGGCGCGCTGCTTGCGCATCTTGAGTATGAACCGGATGATGCGTGGATCACTTCGGCAACCTGATGCGCTGCACCGCAGTGTGCCGAGGGCACGTGACAAGGTGATCATTCACCATCCCCGTTGCTTGCATGAATGCATAGCAAATCGTCGGCCCGACAAAGGTGAAGCCTTCTTTTTTCAGCGTTTTACTCATCGCCACACTCTGCTGTGTCGATGCGGGAACATCCTTCAATGTACGAAATGTGTTCGTGATCGGTTTGTCATTCACGAATGACCACAACCACGGCGCCAGCGTGCCCTCGCGTTCAATCACGCGAATAGCGGCCTGCGCGTTCTTCCGAACGGCATGGACCTTCAGCCTGTTCCGCACAATACCGGCATCGCCAAGCGCTTTGGCAAGCGCGTCATCAGTCATCCGCGCGCAACGTACAATATCAAAATGATGAAAACGCTTGCGATAATTCTCACGCTTGCGCAAAATCGTAATCCACGACAGCCCCGCCTGCGCACCTTCAAGACACAGCATCTCAAACAAATGTTGGTCATCGAAACAAGGCACGCCCCATTGCTCATCGTGATAGCGCACATAGTCGGGATCGTCGCCGCACCATGGGCACCGCTCGCCTTTCTTCGCCATCACGCACCAGCCTTCGCGATGAGCTTTGCAACCATCTGAATATCCGCATTTCCTCCCGAAAAAATCACGCCGATACGCTTGCCAGCCACCATGCTCGGAGTCGATTGTGCAATCTGCAGCAGACCCGCCAGCGCCAACACACCAGTTGGTTCAATCACCAGCCGCATGCGCTCCCAGACAAATTTCAATGCCAGCACGATTTCAGTTTCACTCACTGTAATAATGTCATCCACATTCGCGAGCACAAGTGGAAATGTCCAGCGACCAAGACTTGGTGTGCGCGCACCATCTGCAATCGTGTCCGGATTATGCACCGTGTGCAGCGTTTTTGCGTGAAAACTTCGCGCCGCATCATCGGCATTTGCAGGTTCAACGCCAATCACCCGACACGCCGGGCAAACACCCCGCGCTGCGATGGCGCATCCCGAAAGCAGTCCGCCACCACCAACACACACAAACAGCGCATCAAGTTCGCCAACCTCTTCAAACAACTCGAGCGCCGTCGTGCCCTGCCCCGCAATCACGTGCGGATGATCATACGGCGGAATAATCGTCAGGCTGCGTTCCTGTGCGATCTGTGCACCGAGCGCCTCGCGCGTCTGTTCATCGCGCTCATACACAATCACTTCGCTGCTCGGGCCAAGATAGTTCCGCGTGGCTTTCAGCTTCATACGCGGTGCATCGCTCGGCATGATGGTCGTCGTCGACACACCAAGCAATCGCCCCGCAAGTGCTACCGCCTGTGCATGATTGCCCGATGAATACGCCAACACACCACGCTCCCGATGCGCATCAGTCAACTGTGATATCGCGTTGTATGCACCACGGAACTTGAATGCACCTGCGCGCTGAAAGTTCTCACACTTACAAAACACCGCAGCATCAGTCGTTGCATCAAGCGTTCGGCTCGTCATCACAGGCGGACGATTTGCAATGCCTTGCAGGCCGATTGCCGCAGCTTGCACATCTGCAATGGTCACCGGCGACGGCGGTACATTTGGATCAGGAGTATCCATTACGATCTACTTTGCCTCGGAAACAGAAACCGATCAATGAACTCATCCGTATCCCAGACATACCGTTCGAGTGCCGCCTTCCGTCCGATTGCCCCCATTTGTACGCGCAATCCATCGTCACGAATAAGTGTTGCCATGTGTTCCGCTATCGCTGCTGGCTCATCTGCAACAAAACCGCCATTCGTGTCGAGTTTTTCGACATACACCGGCAAACTCGTGGCAATGATCGGCAACCCCGTCAACATCCCCTGCACAATGGCCTGCGAAAACGTCTCATTGCTCGATAGCGCAAGCATCACATCCATATCGCGCAACAGTACCGGCACGTTGCCCGAATCCACCCAGTTGTGCGCAATCACGCCGGGGATATCAATCTTCGTTGACTCAATAAATGCAACCAGATGAAGCCGGGCACGCTCGCGCACATCCTCGGGTAACAATTGAAACGCTTCCAGCGCCTTTGGCATTCCTTTTGAGATATTTGGAAGCCGCCCCAGAAGGCAAAAATGCACCAGCCCATCATCTTTACACTGTGTTTCGGGTGGATGAAACACATCCGCATTCGGCAGGCCGTAATACACTGAAACATCGGTGTGCCCATTGTCGCGAAATCGTCCGGCGACAAACTCACTTACAGCAATAATCGGTAATTGCGATCGTACAGCAGTGCGCACCGCAGCGGGCACTGCACGCCGATGTGCAAAACCAAGCATTCGATTCCCAAGTCGAAGAATTTCCGCTATCCGTATCGCAGGAATCAAACCCCGGCACACATTGCCAAAAATCACCACGTCAAACGCACGATCTACGACTTTCGCGTGCAACACCGCGTGCGTCGCATTGCTCACTGTGCCAAACAGCGGCGGTGTGAACCGGCAAGTCAGCCCGCGCGCTGTGCGCTGATCTTTCGATCCAAATCGGTCTCGAACTGTCCTGCGCCAGGCTGGATCAAAATAGACTGTGATCGAATGACCACGATCGAGCAACTGTTCGATCAGATAAAAACGGAACAACTCAACACCATGCACAGGCTTGCCATGCCGGCTTTTTAAGAATCCGGCTTCGATGATCAGCACCGTTCGTGCATCCGTTGAGTCCATCGGTGCATCGTACACGCTCACCGCTTTGTAGACTGATGAAATGCCCGAGTCCTTTGGCCGCAAAGTGCGAAAGCGCATCATTCCACCGCCACTGCGCGGCAAGCCCTTTCGTCGCCTGCAGCGCGAGGTCTATCAACGCCGATTCGATTATCCTCACCGCAACCTACTCGTCATTGGTCAACAAAAATCCGGCAGCACATGGCTTGAACGCATGCTCTGTGCTGTACCGGGCTACATGCGATGGAAACCCAACATCATCAAGTTCCAACAGGCCGATGTGCAGCACGCTGATCTTGAGCCGCCGCCCGCGGGCTATACGGTTACCAAAATTCACACACCACCAAAGACGCAAAACCTTGACACTGTGCGCACGGTTGGGCGCCCGTATGTCGTGCTCTTGCGCGACCTTCGCGATATTTGTGTCAGTTGGGCGCACTATATTCACATCACGCCCGATCATCCACATCATCTGGAGTGCAAGCCGCTCACCATCTCGCAAACAATCGACTTCTTTATCAACAAGCGTCTTGCAGATTATTGTGAGTGGCAAATTGGTTGGAACCATAACAACGAATCCAATCTCTGCATGATTGTGCGCTATGAAGACATGCTCGCAGACACACGAGGCCAATTTGAACGAGTGCTTGCGCATTATGAAATCGCGCTCGCTCCGGCGCTTGTGCAAAGCATTGTTGAAGCACATTCATTTGCAAAAACCACCGGCCGCGCCCCGGGGCAGGCAGATAACACTTCGTTCAATCGTAAGGGTGTTGCGGGCGACTGGGCCAATCACTTCGATGATGCCAAGCGATCCGCGTTCAAGGCTGTCGCGCAATCAACACTGCTCGAACTTAGTTACGTTGATGATGAGGCTTGGTGACATCACCTTGTGCGGTGGAGTGCGTGCGAGTCACATGCTCACCGCCGGGTGGTCCACGCGATACTTCGCACGAACTGAGTCGGTTCCCAGTTCGTGTCGTTCATAATCCGTTCATTCCACGCCCGGCGAACGCCCTCGCGGTGGGCAAAATCATGACACGCAAGCACGCCGCGTGGAGGCACCAGATGGGCCCAATCATTCAGATCTTGCGACACGCCCTCATACGAGTGATCACCATCGATCCAGAGGAGATCAATCGGCACATCTCCCCATTCTGCCCGCGCATCGACTGACATTTTGACGATGTGACACACTCGATCAGTAACGCCAAGCCGCGCCATCGTTTCATGAAACACGCGCTCATCGTCCGCGTTGTAGGCAGTTTTTCCTGCGCCCTCGATTGAAATGTGGGGATCGATCGCCGTCACACGCCCGTCCGGCGCGCTCCCGAGTGCAAGCATCGCGCAGCTCTTGCCACGAAAAGACCCTATTTCCAGAATGACCCTGCGATCTCGCGCGACGGTGTGCAGAAAACGGCTTTCCTCAATTGAAAGCTGACCCTCAAGTGAGTCATGGAGCCTGATCAGAGGCCGACCCCCGGGCGCAAGCGCAACCCGCATCCGGCGAATACGTCGGCGAAAACCCATGCTCAGCTGCGCTGATCCATCGGCGTATAGGGCTGGTTGTGCGGCCCAACATAACGCACCGTCGGGCGATACAGCCGGTTGTCGGACAACTGCTCGAGCAGATGCCCGCTCCATCCTGCAAGACGCGACATTGCAAACATCGGCGTGAACAAATCAAGTTTCAACCCGATGCAGTGGTACGTCGTCGCCGAATAGAAATCGACGTTCGGGTAAATACCCTTCGCCCCGACTTCGCGTTCCATCACCTGCTCGATGCGATGGCTTTTTTCGTAGAGCGCCGTGTTGCCAGTGTCTTCTGCAAGCTGCTTGGCAAGGCTTTGCAGGTCAGTAGCGCGCGGGTCTTTGGTCTTATAGACGCGGTGTCCAAAGCCCATGATCCGGTCTTTGCGGACAAGCTTGTCCATCACAAATGCTTCTGCAGCGTCGACAGATGGAATCGCATTGAGCATGTCCATCACGCCCTCATTGGCACCACCATGAAGCGGCCCGCGCAGTGAACCCACCGCGCCTGTCAGCGCCGAATACACATCACTCAACGTCGAAATAATCACGCGCGCGGTGAATGTTGAGTTGTTCAGGCCATGATCGGCATGCAGGATCATGCACACATCAAAGGCACGCGCCATCGTTGCGGTCGGGCGCTTGCCGTTGAGCATGTACAGGAAATTTTCTGCAAAGCTGAGTGAATCATCCGGCTTGATCGGCGCTTCACCCCGACGGTACCGGTCAAAGTTTGCCACGATCGCGGGTGCACTTGCAAGAATCTTGAGGGATTTCTCTCGGGCAGAAGCGACATCATTGGCATTCGGAGTCGTGTCATAAAGTGCAAGCAGCGAAATCATCGTGCGAAGCACATGCATCGGCTGCGCATCTTTGGGCAGCTCGCTGATGCGCTGCATCACCGCCGCCGGGGGGTCATACTGCCCGCGCAGCTCGCGCGTGAAACTATCGAGTTCAGCTTTTGAGGGCAGACGCCGGTTCCACAGGAGGAACACCGTCTCTTCAAAGTTCGAATGAGCCGACAGCTCACCAATCGGGATCCCGACATACTCGAGAATCCCTTTCTGACCATTGATGAATGACATCTCGGTCTCGGCGGCGACGACGCCTTCGAGGCCCTTCGGAATCGCGGGCGCAGCGGTCATAGACTATGGCCTTTCTTTCTCTGGTACGCTTCATCGCGTTGATGTCACGGGCAAACCCCGCCCACCAATTGCACGATAGCTTTCACTCATACTATGGGCACTGACCCTAGCCTTCAAACTGTCCGCGAAATGAATTTCGGAACTGCTTCATGATTGTCCAGGGACGACTCCTTATTGATCCCGATCACCCGCCGGAGCTGGGGTGGATTGAAATTTCCCCCGCTGAGGGTGATGCTCCGGCGATGATCAAAAAGATCGCCTTCGGAGAGATTCCCGATGACCTCGCCCCACCCACTTTCGGCGGCCGGGATCGGCTGATCTGCCCGGCTTTTGCTGATGCCCACTTCCATGTCCCCCAGATTGATTCCGCCGGGTGCGATGGCATGCCCCTCCTCGAATGGCTTGACACCGTCATATTTCCCGCTGAGGCCTGGTGGGGAAAAGGTGGGGCCATCCCCTCCACACGCACCGCAGCCAGACGTCTCGTGAATCAGGGCACCTCGCTCGTCGCGGCGTATCTGACGGCCCACGCACAGGCCGCCCAAGAATCTGCGTCATTTCTTGCTGCGAGCACCCCCCTGCGGTTCATCGCCGGGCGGGTCGCTATGGACCGGTGCGCGCCGGAATCTTTGACTGGTGAAGATATCGCCCGTGTGAGTGGCACACCGACCCCCTCGCCGATCATGCCGAACCTGTCCAAATCGCCGCGCCATCGCGTATCCGTAAATCCGCGTTTTGCCATTTCATGCACGCCGGAACTGCTCGCCGAGTGCGGCTGGGCGCTGCGTGACCGTCCCGAGGTCATCGTCCAGACCCATCTCGCCGAGACCCTGCCCGAGTGCGCCCGCGTGCGCGAGCTCTTTCCCAATACGCCGCATTACACCGCGGTGTATGACGAAGCGGGCCTCTTGAAGCCGGGGGCGCTGCTTGCCCATGCAATCCACTTATCAGATGAAGAGCTCACAATCATCCGCGCGCGAGAGTCGATCGCGGTGCACTGCCCGAGCGCCAATCTGTTCCTTGAGGCCGGTCTCTTTGATCTGGGGCGCACCGCAGACGAATTCGGCGTCTCGGTTGCATTGGGTACCGATGTCGCTGCGGGTGTCGAAATTGCGATGCCGCGCGTCGCCCGGGCGATGATCGAAGTCGCAAAGGCATTGCGTATGACCCGGACTGGTGCCGCGGCGGCGCGGATCAAAGTGCCGACCCCGGTCGAGGCATGGGACATGATCACACGCCGAAATGCCAACCTGCTTGGTGCGCCCACATGTTGTCGATTGGAAGTGGGGGCCGAAGCTGACCTGCTCGTGTTGCGCGCACCGGAAGGGTGGTTCGATGAGCACCTTGTGGGTCGGATCATCTATAACTGGTCGTCGGACCTGATTGAAACCCGCGTGATGAATGGCCAACTGGTCGAACCGAGTAGCATCTAACCCGTGATTATTCCCCTCAGCACAGACCTGCCGCGCCGCCGACCCACCAAAGTGACCTACTGGATCATCGCGATCAATATCGCGGTGGCGATGGTGGCGTATGTGTTGGTGCAGCAGTCGCCGGATACCTATGCCAAATGGTTTGGGGGCCAGAATGGGAAGGGCTTGCTCGTGCTTGGCGCAGCGCCGGTGCACGAATTTCACTGGTGGGCGCTCTTCACCTATCAATTCCTGCACGGCGGCGTAGTGCATTTGCTTGGCAATATGGTGTTCCTCTATGTCTTTGGCCCCAATGTCGAAGACAAGCTGACGCGCATCGGCTTTGTCGGGCTGTATCTCATCGGCGGCATTGCTGCGGGCGGCGCGCACTTGCTGCTCGATCGCACCAACTTTGGTGGCGGCCTGATCGGGCCATCGTCGGTTGTGGGTGCATCGGGTTCGATCGCTGCGGTGACGGGCGCGTTCTTGGTGCTCTTTCCACTGACCAACATCCGGGCGCTGTTCTTTTTGATTGTCATCGGCATCTGGTCCTTCCCTGCGTGGTGGCTGATCGCCTTTGCGATTGTTAAAGACCTTTTCATGCATGGGTTTGGGGCGCGCGGCGTGGCGAATCTGGCGCATCTGGGTGGCTATGCCTTTGGAAGTGGGATTGCCTTTGCGCTGCTTGGGACAAAGCTTATTGCACGCCAACCCTACGACCTCTTTTCGATTGCCAAGCGCGCCCATCGCAGGCGACAATTTCGTGAAATGACCACAAAACACAGCACCGGATCACCCTGGCAGGCGGACCCGATCGCAGGTGCACGCCCAAGTGCAGCGCCCGCGCTTTCAGAAGAAGAGATTCAATTGAATGAACGGCGCACGGAAATTGCACGCCGATTTTCGGGTGGTAACCTCTCTGGTGCTGCGGACGCATATCTTGCAATGCTCGATGACTGCGGCGATGTCGTCGTCAACCGCGATGCGCAGCTTGCGATTGGTAATTATCTCATGGGTGAAGGCAGACACGAACACGCCGCCGATGTTTATCGTCTGTTCATCGAGCGATTTGGCAAAGATTCTGAAGCGCAGCGCATTCGCCTGATGCTCGCGGTGGTGTGCGGTAGATACCTCAACGATCCTGTGGAGGCGAAACGATTGCTCAGTGAATTGATTACAGATTCGCTCGAAGCACCCGAACGCGCTCTCGCACAGACACTCGCCACCGAACTCGCCTGAAAGACCGCAGCTTGGCCAGCCCCGCGCGCGAGCAAGGGGGTTCTTACGGGCACACCATCCCAAACAGGAACAACAGAATTTGCAAGTCATCGAGGTTGACCACGCCGTCACCATTGGCATCGCCATCGAGCACTGTGCCCGGTTGGCCAAAGCTGAAGAGCAGGAGCTGCAGGTCAGCGAGATTGACGAAGCCATCTCGATTGAAGTCGGCAGGGCACGGGTCTTCAGGGATGAACACAATGGTTGCGATATTGTCACTCAATACGCCGATGGATGTTGCCACGCCTGTTGCCGGGTCGATCGTGACGAGGTGACGAATTTGTGAGTTCGGGAGGCTTTGTTTAAGCACACCCCAGAGCACGCCGGTGGCTGGATCATGCGTAAGTGAGATTCCATTGGTGATGGTCACACCAGCAAGCGTGATCTGTGTCGTTGTGATCGTTGCGCCATTGGCAGGGTTGATCGTGCGGAGTTTGGCGCCGCTGCCGGGGAACTTGTCGATGGAATACAGCGTGCTGCCAATAATTGCGAAACCCATGGGCTGGTGATCCATGTGTCCAAGCGTTGTGACTGTGCCATCTGGCGTCACGGTGTACAGGAAGCGATCGGAGTCGCCTGTAAAAAAGTTGCCCGAGTCTTCGTCATAGGTTGCGCCTTTGGCTTCTGCGCTGAACAGTGGGTTCGCTGCACGAAACCCATCCCAGGGAATGTCGGTGATCGCAAAGCTGCCCGGGTGGATGCGCTCCATGATTGCAATGGTTGGATTGGCGCTCATGCCCGACCAGTGATAGATATGTCGATCAAATGGATTGAAGGCAATTGTTTCGCCATCATCACCATGACCAAGCTGCGCAAGCAGGGTCATTGATGCATCAGTGGTGTTGATACTGAAGAGTGTTTCGGGGGTGATGCCGCCATTGCCGGTGACGCCGACGAGTGGCGATGCGGGGACGCCCGCGAGTGCGGGGGTTGCAATTACAGTTGATAAGGCGAACACGAATGCTGCGCAATGGCCGTTGCGAAGGCGATTTTTCGAATTTGGAGAATTCATCGGCTGGTTCTGTGAGAGGTCAATTCAGCAGATTACACCAAAGTTGAAGAGGAGCAACTGCAGGTCATCGAGGTTGACTAGGCCATCACCGTTGGCATCGCCATCGAGCACCGTGCCCGGTTGGCCAAAGTTGAAGAGCAGGATCTGCAAGTCATCGAGATTGACCGCGCCGTCGTTATTGAAATCGCCCGGACAGGGGTCGGGCGGCACAAACGCGATCGAGGCGATGCGCTCGCCCAACACGCCGATGGGCGATGCCACGCCGGTGTTGGGATTGATGGTCACGAGGTGGCGGACATTGCCAGTTGCTTTGAGCACACCCCAAAGTACGCCTGTGGCGGGGTCGAGAGCCAGCGCTAGACCGTTGCTGATCGTCACACCAGCAAGAGTGATTGGCGTCGAGGTCAACGTGGAGCCATCAGCGGGATTGATTGTGCGGAGCGAGGCGCCGGTGCCGTTCGATTTGTCGATTGAATACAAGACACCGCTGACGATCGCGAATCCCTTGGCCACATGATCCATGGGGCCCAGCGTCGTGACTGTGCCGGAGGGCGTGACGCTGTAGAAGAACATGTTGAGGTCGCCAGCAAAGAAAGTATCAGTGAAAGGGTCGAAAGTGGCGCCCAAAATTTCTTCGCTGAGAGCGGGACTCGATCCGTGTGCGCCGTCCCACGGGATATCGGTCACGCTGAGCGTGCCGGGGTCGATGCTTTCCATGATGGCAAGGGCCGGATCGGTGCCTCGCCCTGACCAGTGATAGAGCTGCCGATCGGAGGGGTTGAAAGAAATCGATTCGCCGTCGGTGCCGTTGCCCAGCGGGGTCATGAGCGTCAGCACTGCATTGGTCGTCTCAACCAGGAAGAGTGATTCGGGGTTGGCGCCGCCGTTGCCGGAAACACCGGCGAGCGGGGAATCGGGCGGCGGGACGAAGGCGATCGCGGAGACTCGATCAGGCAGGATGCCCACTTGCGTTGCAACGCCGGTCGCGGGATCGATGGTGACGAGATAGCGCACCTGCGCCACCGGGCCGCGATTTACGAACGTCGCTTTGAGCACGCCCCAAAGTGTGTTCGTTGCGGGGTCGGTGGCGAGTGCGATGCCATTGTCAAGGACGATGCCGGGCAGGGTGACCGGGACCGACGTTACTGTCGCACCATTTGCCGGATTGAGCGTGCGCAGGATTGTGCCCCCGGAGTTGTTGTTGAGGGAATAGAGGACATTGTCCAAGATGGCCAATCCTCTGGCACGGTGATCGGTTGGCCCGAGCAATGTCACGACGCCGTCGGGTGTGACGCTGAAGAGGTCACTGGGGCTGGCCACAAAGAAGGCGCCGGTGGGCCGATGGTATGTTGCGCCTTGCCCCTCCTCAAAGAGCCCTGGCGTGGCCACGAGCGAATCCCAAGGAACATTGGTCGTGGCGCCGCTGGCAGGATCAACGGTTTCCATGATGCTCGGCGTGATGAAGCTATTCCCGCCCGACCAGTGATAGAGTTGGCGATCAAGCGGATTGAACGCGAGCGACTCGCCGTCGTCGCCGTTGCCCAGCGGCGCCACGAGCGTCATCGAGGCATCGTCGGTGCTAATCCGAAAGAGCGTCTCGGACATGGTGCCGCCATCGCCCGTGACGCCATAGAGGGGCGTGGTCGTGCCGCCAGCGAGTGCGGGGGCTGCGAGCGCGGTGAGCGTAGTGAGGGCAAGCGCAATGGTGCGCACAATGATCGATCGTGCAGAACGCATCGGATTGGGTCTCCTCGTGAGTGAGCGGAATTCTAGCATCGCTACCCTACTGGATACCCTGTGCGGCGCGGTCAGGAAAATCAGTTCGGCGGGCGATTTGGAGCTATTTCTGAACTCCAAGGTTGCCCAGGTTGCCCGGTTGGGCGGCGGTGGCGGCAAGGGCGTACCCTTTGCCCCCCATGACCACACGCACACGAATCAAAATCTGCGGCCTGCGCGATTCGCACATGGCGCTGATCGCCGCGGAGTGCGGGGCCGATGCCATCGGCGTGGTGCTGGCAACGGGGTCGCCGCGCACCGTGACCCCTGATGAGGCATGGGAAGTGATTGGTGCCGTGCCGCCTTTTGTGACGACGGTGGCGCTTTTTCAAAATGCCAAGCCGGAGGTGTACCTAGAGCGTGCGCACGATCTTGGTTTTGATCTGGGGCAACTGCATGGCGCAGAAGCAGAGCCCGTGGTGCGTGAGTGCGGCCCGGGGATCATCAAAGCAATCCAATACAACGCCGAGACGGTCGAGCGCGACTTGTTCAAGTGGTCGCGGCTTACTGAGGTGAACGCGGTGCTCGTCGATGGGGGTACTGGGGGCACGGGCGAGCGAGCGGATTGGGTTCATCTTGCTGAGGTTGCGGCGCGCTGCGATCACCCCCTGATATTGGCGGGAGGGCTCACACCAAATAACGTTGCCGAGGCGATTCGTGTGGTCCGCCCGTGGGCGGTGGACGTATCATCAGGTGTGGAGTCGAAAAAGGGTGAGAAAGACCCCGGCCTTATCGCGGCGTTCTGCGAGGCAGTACGGCAGGCGGACGCGGAATTGGTGGGGTAAGCAAGCACGCCCGCACGGCTTCCACTGGGTCGTCCCGCGTGACGCACGTGCTGAAATTTGTTGCTCAATTCAGCAAGTCGCGGCACAGCCGAGGCGATGGTTGTTCGATACCAAGCTATGGCCGACCGTTCCGCTCACGGCCGAGCTGGGGAGCAACAGTGATGAAGACTGAGAAGAAACAGCACGCGGATGCCAATGCCACAACGCAGGACGCACCAAGCACTTCACGGGCAATCGTCTCGCGACCGGTTCAGCTTCCGGTCACGAAAGTTGATGACTCAGCATTTGCGGTGGCATGGGCACCAACACAGCATTCGGTGGCGCATGTGTACACGCCCGCGCGTGTGACACCAGCTGCGCCCACGCCGCAGAATAACGATCGTGGTTCAGTGTCTGAGCCGGTGAACTGAGCGGTCAGCAGCCGGGGATCGTGCCAAAAGCGAAGAGCACGGCGCTCAGATCGGCGAGGTCGACATCACCATCGAGATCGACATCGCCGGGAATGCCAGGCGCGCCGGTGTCGCCAAAATGAAACAGGACAAGCGATAGGTCGGCGAGACCGACCACGCCTGTGCCATCGGTGTTGTCAACGTTCGGGCAGGGGTCTGCGCGCCGTGCGACATAATCGCCGCCGAAGCTGAAATAGGCAAACCATCCTTCTTCGTTGATGCTGGTGATGTCGACAATGGTGCCGTCACTTGGCACGACGCCGCTGTTCAATGAGATCCAGCCCTCGCCCGGAACCATAAGAGCACCGTTGGGGAGCGTAGTATTGGGATCGGTGCCTCCCACAGTGATCGCGCCGTTTGTGTTCAGTCCTCGCGGCATCCCGCCGGAGCTGACGTAGATCGGCAACGAGAAGGGGACGGCGTCTGCGCTACTATTCACATCCCACTGGTAGGTGATGGTGCTGTTGTATTTGCCGATGGCAATGCCGTTTTCATCGATGTCGGTGACAAAGGAGAAGGCGGGCGGCCCAGCAAAGGGAACGAGCGTTTCGACGCCGCCGATCCAGACCGCGGCGAGACCGCCCACTTGGCCGCCGATGATGCCAGCTTCATTGATGGTGCCTGCGTTTCCATTGGTGGTGCTGAGTTGCTGCACGCCATTGACCGAATCCCATTGAGCCGGGAAGCTGCCGATCCGCCCGACGACGATGCCAGCATTGTTGATATCGCTCGGTTGAAATGTCGCAGGCAAAATCGTGAGGCCATTGGCCTGACTCCACACGAAGGGGGTGTTGGCGACGTTTCCGGTGACGGCACCGAGATCATTGACCGCGAGGAAGATCGAGCCCTGGGTGCCGACAAGCCCCGCAAGGTCTTGCACGATGGCGCCGGTGTGCAAGTCCCAAAGGATGGGGTGGTCGTTAATTTGCCCGGCCACATAGTTGGCGCTGACATCACTCGGAAAACCAAGCGCTCCTTCAAGTTCGACCCACTCGAATGTTGGCGTCCCTGCGAAACCAACCTGCGCAAGCCCAAGCCCGATGCAGCCAGCTACCATCAAGAGATATTTCATTGCGATCACGTCCTCCTCGACACTCCAGAATACGGCTTGAACGGGTTGGCACAAGCCCAAAGCCTGGAAACCTGCCACGATGACCGTCTCAGCTTTCCCAGCCTCGCACCCTCGGGGACTATTCACCCGGCGGCAGGCGTAAATGTAGCCCCGGACTCAGCGCCCAAGGTGACGAAATCGCCGATCTGGAAGTCGCCTGCGCGTTGGCGGCCGTCGGTCTTGCAGATGATCGGCATGGGCGCTGCGACTGTGACCGAGGATGTCGTCAGATCGGTTGCGATGATCCGGCCTTGAATGCGGCGCGGGCGGCCGTAGACCGGTTCGACATATTGCCCGCCGGTGTGCACGATATCGATGCGCCGTGCCTGAGCGCGAATGGTGCCCGAGATGCGCTTGCCGACGGGCGTGTCGATGAGCTGTGTTGGCACGAGATGCATTTCATAACTGGTGTCAGCGAAGGCAAGTACGATGTGATCGTCGGCGATTACTTGCACCACCGCGTGGCAGACATTGACATCAGTTGAAGCGGGCATTGTTGTGATCATGCTCCGGAGTGTACCTGCGCGAGCACCGGTCGCGGCAAGCCCAGGAAGTTTGCAAGCAGCAGGGGGCCTTCATCAGTGAGGAAGCTCTCGGGGTGAAATTGCACGCCATCGACCGGTGACTGTCCTTGCCCTTGGCCCACCTTGCGCAGGCCCATGATGACGCGCTCTTCGCGACCATCGGGGCCTGGTTCGAATGTCCACGCGGAGATGGCCCAACCCTCGGGCAGCGCGCCGCTTGGCTTGATGACCAGCGAGTGATATCGCGTCGCAACGAAGGGATTGGACAGGCCTTCAAAGATGCCGAGGTCATCGTGATGCACTTCACTTGTCTTGCCGTGCATGATGGTGTGATGGCGAACGACATCAAGACCTTGTGCGAAACCGATGCATTGATGCCCGAGGCACACGCCAAGAATAGGCACAAGGCCTGCAAAGGCGGTGACGATGTCGTTCGACACGCCAGCTTCTGTGGGTGTGCATGGCCCCGGCGAGACAATGACGCGCTCCGGGCGCAACGCGAGGGCATCATCAGCGGTGATCTGGTCGTTGCGCACGACATGCACATCGAGTGTGTCGTCAAGCTCCCAGATACGCTGCACGAGGTTCCATGTGAAACTGTCGTAGTTGTCAATGATGAGGATCATTTATCGCGGTCGCGCCCTTTGCCGCCGTCGGCCTTGTTGAGCTTTTCGATCTGCTCTTCGAGCTTGCGGACGCGCTCTGCAAGTTCGTCCTTGTTGGGCAAGTTGGCCCCGAGACGGCTTGTAGCGAGCTTGGCGGCATCGGCAAAGTTCTCGCGCTTGGTGCGGCTTGCAAAATCTCGAAGCAATGACACACCATCTTCATGCTCGATATCAGCAAGTGCGCCGATGGCGCTGCGGACGGCGCGCTCTTCGGTGTCATTGAGCAATGGCGCAATCGCCTTGAATGCCACCTCGCGATCGTGGTGGGCAAGGTCGCCGACGACATTGATCGCCATGGAGCGCGTTCGGTTGTAAGTGCCAAACTGTGTGAGTTCGATCGCCAATGGCAGGCATTCCTTGAGATCCAGTGATCTCAGGCCAAAGACGGCGCCCGTGCGAACCGTGTCGCGACTGCTCTCGAAATGAATCGCACTTTCATAGAGCGGCAGATCATCAATCGTGCCAAAGTTTCCAAGCGCACTCAAGGCACTCGATCGGCAGCGATACGAACGCTCTGATGATGATGCGTGCGTGCGCAGCAGATCAATCTGATCATCTGAAAGGACATGATCGCGATCGCCAAGTTCACTGATGACCGTCGTGCGCACGCGCGGGTTGTCGATACCACCGGCGAGCAGTTCGGCAAGTGTTTCGAGTTTGTTCATTTCGCCGAGTGATTCTGCGGCCTCACGGCGAATCGAATAGTGCTCTGAATCATCAAGCACAACCGTTCTCAGCGCCTCGGTCGAGGAGGAGGACTTCTTGTCGCGCAGGAACTTCGCGCCTTCCATGCGCGCGACATACAAATTGCGATTGTGAAGCTGCGTGATGAGCCAGTCTTCGGGAAGGTCAAGATCGAGCGCCATTGCCACCGTGAGATTCGGATCGACAATGACCATCGCGGGCTCAGCATCGAGTGAGATGGAACGCTCGTGCCACTTGCCATCGATTCTCATCGTGGTCACGGTCGGCTCACTTGATTCATTGGCATACACCCAGATCGGCAGGTCAAAGACAAACGCGGGCGCACCATCGCCAACATATTGCTTCTGTTGAGCGGTGATTTCGAGGGCGTTATCTTCACCATTCCAGCGGGCCTTGAATTTCACCTTGGGTGTGCCCGGCGCGTACGCCCATTGTGCGAAGAACTGTTCAAGGGATTTACCTGAGACTTCTTCGAGCACCTTGCGGAAGTCATCAGTTTCAGCGGTCTGGTACTGGAAGCGCTCGAGGTATATCTTGACGCCCTTGAAGAATGTTTCCTCGCCGAGCTTTGAGCGCAGCATGTGCAGGATCGCGCAGCCCTTGGGATATGGATTGCTGCGCTTGCGGAAAACATCGCCCGGGTTGTCATAGACAACGGACACCATGCCCGCGCGGTGGATGCCAGCTTCAGATTTCACCTGATCTCGTTCGGGCAGGCCGCGCAGAGCGCCGTAGAGATCCCAGAGGTAGCCTTCCTGAAAGCCGCGTGAGTCTTCGAACCACAGTGATTCCATATAGGTCGCCCAGCCTTCATTGAGCCAGATGTGCGCCCAACTGTTGCAGGTGATCAGATCGCCGAACCATTGATGCCCGAGCTCGTGAGAGATAAGGCCTTCCATGTCCCCGTCTGCGAGTGCGATGTCATCGAAGACCGCCATGTCATACATGGTGGTGGCGCCGGTGTTTTCCATGCCGCCCGCGCCGAAGTTCCACACGCACAACTGGGCGTATCGATCCTGCCACGGGTATTGCACACCGAGACGACGTTCGAAGACTTCGATCATGTCATGAGTCTTGCCGTAGGTCGGTTTGATGCGATCACGCCATTTTTCGGGGGCATAGACAGGCAGCTTAATGCGCGCGCCGGGAGGGGCGACATCAACGATTGCGAACTTGCCAACGATGAGAGACACGAGATAGTTGACGTGCGGCTTGTCCATCAACCAATGGAACATTGTTGACCCACGCTTGGTGGACTTATCTACGAGCACGCCATTGCCGGATACCGTAAAGCCGTTGGGCACAGTGACGAGCAGTTCTGTGGTCAGGCGTTCATTTGGAAAATCGTGGCAGGGGAACCAGTGGCTGTTAGTGTCGGTTTCGCCCTGTGTGTGAATCTGTGCGGGGCGGCCCGGCCACTCCGGCGTCTCGGTGATCCAGAACAGGCCATCGACCGGGTTTTCGACGACATAGTTGGTAACAAGTGTTGCTGACTGCCCGGCGCGCAAGGGTGGTTCAAATTCATAGGTGACTTTTTCGCCGTCATATGAGAATGGAATCTCGCCGCGACCTTCTAGTGAGGCGCTGTTGATCTGCAGGTGCATCGCATTGAGTGTGATCGCAGCCACGGGTGTGCTGATGGGTGTGAAGCGCAGGCGCTGGGTTGCTTCAAAGCGGCGTGTATTCATATCCGGGATGGCGATCTCAAGGCGCATGTGTTCGTGATCAACATGGCGATCCGGCGGATAATTGCGCAGGTCGCGACCGGTCAGCGCATCAACAGTCTCGGCGGCAGCATTCGATGACCCTGCATGCCAGTGGCGCTCAACGCGGCCGCGCAGGCAGGAGCATTCGTCAGCTTCACTTGCGGCAAGAGCAAGGGTGCCGGTCAGGGTGAGTGCAATTGGCGAAAGGATGGCCAGTCGCCCGAGGGGACGCAGTCGCAGTGTCATGATTGATCGCTCCAGAGTGAGGGTCTCAAAGTGCGCCCATATGCAATTGGGGCAGCACAAGTGTAGCCGGGCATCCGGTTGGAATATACGTTGCCGCACCGCGTCTGCTACGATTGACTATGCACCACCTTGATTCGCCAGACACATCTGTGGCTGATCTCAGCCAATTGGCCCAGCTTGCCACGCTTGCCCCCGATGTAGGCTATCAATGGGTGGCCTCTCGATCGCAGCGTGGGGCGACGCCACCGTCCGAGGGGAATCCCTCAAAAACCGGGCAAGGCCTGCTCGCTGCGGCGGGGCATATGTCGACCGATACCGAGTTCTATTCGCCCGTGCCCGAGGGCTATCGGCGCGGGTTCCATACCTACATCGTCGTGCTTGGCACGGTGATGAGCGGCCTGGGCAAGGGCATCTTTGCATCGTCGATGGCGAAGCTGCTCAAGGACAAGGGGCTGTCAGTTGCGCCGATCAAGATGGAGGGCTACCTGAATATAGATTCGGGCACGCTCAACCCGTTTCGACACGGCGAAGTCTTTGTGCTCGACGATGGCACCGAGTGCGACATGGACCTTGGTACCTATGAGCGCATGCTCGATCAAAACCTGAGCGCGAAAAACTTTGTGACATCGGGTCAGATCTTTCGCGACATTCTCGGGCGCGAGCGCCATGGTGCCTATCTGGGGCGCGATGTGCAGATGATCCCGCATGTCACGGGCGAGGTGAAGCGCCGCCTGCGCGAGCTTGCGATGCACGGTGATGGCAAGCGCCCGGCGGATGTGGTGTTCGTGGAAGTGGGGGGCACGGTCGGCGATTATGAGAATGGGTTCTATATCGAAGCGCTGCGCCAGTTGGCCTTTGAAGAAGGGCCGGATTCCGTGTGCTTCGTTGCGCTGACCTATATCATCGAGCCGCCCGCATTGGGTGAACAAAAAAGCAAGGCGGCGCAGCTTGGCGTGAAGCGCGTGATGGAAGCGGGCATTCAGCCGCACATTATTGCGTGCCGGGCGACGAACCCGATTTCAAACTCAGTAGCGCAGAAAATAGCGATGTTCACGAATGTGCCCATGCGGCGTGTCTTTTCTATGCACGATCGCAAAAGCATTTACACGATTCCCGAAGCGATGCGCCAGGCAGGCCTTGACCGCGAGATTCTGTCGATCCTGAAGCTGCACGACCGCGTAGACATGGGCCATGAAGATCGATCGCGCGAGCGATGGATGGATCATGTTCGCAAACTGGAATCACCCAAGAGTAAGCACATCAAAATTGGTGTCATTGGTAAATATTCGACGTTGCGCGATGCCTATGCCTCAATCGAAAAGGCGGCCGAACATTGCTCGACGCATCATGGGTGTGAAACCGAACTCATCTGGATCGATGCAACCGAGCTCACCGATGACAATGTGCCGGCGCACCTCAATGCGCTGGATGCGGTGATCGTGCCGGGCGGGTTTGGCAATCGCGGCGTTGAGGGCAAAATCTCCTGCGTGCGCTATTGCCGCGAGCAACAGGTGCCATACCTCGGCATCTGTCTTGGCTTCCAAAGCGTGGTCATCGAATTTGCACGCAATGTCATGGGGCTGCGCGAGGCGAACTCGACGGAGTTTGATCCTGAAACGCATGATCCGGTGATTTGTGAATTGCCCGGGCAGCGCGACGTCGAACAGATGGGTGGGTCGATGCGCTTGGGCGGGCAGGACATGGCGCTCGCGCCGGGCTCGATGATGTGGGAGTTGTTTGGGCGCAAGGACACCGCGCGGCAGCGTTTCCGCCACCGCTATGAAGTGAACCCGAGTTATGTTGAGCGCTTTGAGGCTGCGGGGCTGATCTTCTCGGGCAAGCACCCGGGGTATCCGGTGATGCAGGCGCTGGAGTTGCCAAGGCCGGGTGCGGAGGATGCGCAGCCCGACAAGCCAATGCACCCGTTCTTTGTCGCGGGGCAATTTCACCCGGAGCTTTTGGGTAGGCCGTTGCGTCCCCAGCCGATGTTCATGGGGCTGCTTGAGGCGGCGTTGACGCGGAAGTATGGGCAGGCCTCGGGCGCGACGGCGACGGGTGTGCCCACAGAAACAAACTGATGCGGGCGGTGGGCTATACTCTCGCCCTGCATTGCGCCTTGGATGTTTGAGTGGCGCATATGCCGATGTAGCTCAGCTGGTCTAGAGCGGCGGATTCATAACCCGCAGGTCGGTGGTTCGAGTCCACCCATCGGCACTACGAAGCTTCGCACGATTCGTCAGCAGTGGTGCCTGGGCGAGGGATCACGGACCTAAGCCCATCGATGTGTTCGTGCAAGTCGGAACGGATTCTTGCCCACATTGGATCAAGCACAAAATCGATCCCTTCGCGACGCGCTAGTTTGGCGGCAGGGACAAAGTCACTGTCACCTGCAACGAGCACAATCTGGTCGACTTGTTTCTTGTAGACAAGCGAAGCGATATCGATGCCAAGGCGCATATCGACCCCCTTCTGGCGTATGTCAAGTGCGATGTGCTCGGGGCGCAAATCAGCATGTGTAAGCTTTCCTGCGAGTACTTGTTTCATTGCATCGGGGCGCAGCGCCCAAGTTTGCGCGTCGCTCAGATCACCAAGTCGCAGCGCGACCTTGCGGAGTGTCTTCAATTGTTCAAAGAACTCAAGTCGCCATCGTGCCGTGTCGGTCTTCGAGTAGTCAATGGCCTTATGTGTCAGCGGGTGATGCATCTTCTTCATGAGTGGCGGGCAGTCGTAGTAGAAGATGCGATATAAATCACGCTTTGGCTCGTCTGGGTTCCGCGACGCGAGATGCCTGCGGCACATGCGATGTAGCTCTTGGGCCGTGGTCGATGGAGACAGTCCGCCTTGCAAGCGCCGGAAGCGGTGGAGGAAAAAGTCACCATCAACAAGAATAGCTGTGCGCATAAAAATACCCTCCGGGCTCGGCGATCCCCTGGATAATTGGGGTGCGTACTGCCGGAGGGTGAATACTATCACATAGAGTGTACCACGATCAGGACACACCATCAAGTATCTAAGTGTCGATCATTTGGACAATTCGCTTGAATGGGTTGTCCATTCATCGTCGGTGGTTCGAGTCCACCCATCGGCACTTTTTCTTGCACAGCGCCTTTGTGGTGCGATACATATATTTCAGATGACACCATGTTTATTCGGCTTGGGTCTTGTTCGCACCCGCCAAAATAGGCGAGCTACCCTTTTTTGCTTGACATTATCAGACCGACCTTCGAGCATGTGCTTACCGCTCTTGTTGCCTTTGCAATGGTTGCAGAGGCTGACTCTTGTCCAGTGCCGTTGCGCTGTGACAAGCAGATTGTTCGTTTTCATCGTGATGAGAGAAGAGAGGTTTCTATGTTCAGGCGAACGTTGCAAAACATGGCGCTCGCTGCGGGCGTGATTGGGTTGATGTTGGCGGGGAGTGCGGAGGCCTCCTCGATGGACGGAGCTGGCATCGAGATCAGTGAACCCATTATCACATCAGGTGGAATAGCGGTGAGCGTTAGCCTCACAAACACGACGCTTGCCCCCGCCACTGTTGATCTGGAGTATGTCCGCGCAATAAGAGGGTCTCTAGCGGCCGGTGTTGCCGGCGTTCCTTTCATCGAGTCAGTATGCCTGTCGTCGGGCATCTTGATAGCGCCCGGTGAAACCGTTGGCCCATTCACTATCGTTCCGTCGGCGCCGGGCAGATTTTGCCACGGATTTGTCACGCATGTTGCAGCAGCAAGTGCATGCACAGGTGCAGAGTTGGGCTGCAGAGCCAAAAGTAACATAAGGGTGTTTGGAGATCCAGCGCCGGTGGGTCCCGCAGGGGGCAGCCGGGGCGGATCGGTTGTATCGGAGACAGTTACCGTGGGATCAAATGCACCACCGGGCGCCACTGCAATCATCGTTGATGTGATTCCTGGGTCTGTGCCTGCGGGATATTCGATCAGCGTGCCAGCAGTCATCCCGGTCCCCGCGCCGGGCACGACATCGACGTTCAACATCGATGTCACCTTCCCAGCAACACCGACGGCAGACGCAGACTGGACGATTCAGTATCGGTTCGACAACCGGCCAACCCTCTTTTCAGAGTACTCAATTACCGCTCAAGGTGTTCCCGATGTTCCAACCGTGTCCGAATGGGGCCTGATGATCTTCTTACTGCTCTTGCTGACCGGCGGCACGCTCGTGATTCGCAGGCGCAGCGCGCTTGCTGTTGCAGCCTGAGCCCATTGAGATCAACAAAATGAACACAGACGCCGGGCCAACGCCCAGTGTTTTTTATTTTGCCTTCTTCGCCCCCCACGCAGGGCTCTTTGGCAAGTCTTTGCCATCGGTCAACCACAACGGTGCGAGTCCTGCGCGCATGGGTGGGGGCAGGAGCAGAACCACAAGCGCCCGCACGATGCGCCTGCCAAAGGTCGCACCCGCGGCGAGCATGACGGCGAAGATCACGAGCGTGATCGCAGTAATGTGCGGCCCCATAAGCCACTCGGCGATTTCACTTGTTCCGACCGAGCCTCCCTTGATCTCTGCGAGCACCACTGCCCGGCGGATGCCGAAGCCGACAACCGGCACAATCAGCAGGAGCATCGGCACGAGCGCGAGGCGCACGCCACGGATGCCGAGCATGACGATCGAAGCGCCGATGCCCGCGATGAGCGAAAGCACCGCACCCCCAAACCAAAGGCTGAGGATCCACGGGTCAATTGCCGCGATCACGCCACCCATATCCTGCAATGTTTGCAATTGTGTTTCCCGATCGGCGCTTGTCTGCCACCAATCGCCCGGTAAGGCATCGGAGAAGTCATCGCCGCCAACTTCAACAGCGCCGAACATGAGGCCCATCATCGCAAACGAAATGCCGACCGATGCGCCCAGCACGAACAGCACCCACACTCCGCCGAGCAACGTCGCCCAGCGTTTTGCTGTGCGCCCAAGTGTTGGGTATTCCTGCAGCGGCGTGACTTGGCCGCATTCTGGGCAGCGCGCGACGATGAGGTTGTAGATCGGCTCGCGCAGGATGAGCTGGCCCATGAGATTGAAGCCGCACTTGGCGCAGACGCGCACGCCGGTGATGGTGCCGAGGCGTTCATCTGTCTTTGGGGCTTCATTGGGTTGATCGGAAGTATCGGCGGTCATGTGTGGCGAATCCTCTCAACTTTCTTGCGTCGTTTGTGGAGTCGATTGGCAATAGAGCGCTGCGTCATGTTGCCAGACATTGCGCGGGCGAGGCCTGCGACTGGCGCGGTGATGAGCCAGACAATGCTGGCGGCGTCGGCGTGCATGCGCAGCTCGCGCCAGGCAAGCCGCGCCCACTTGTGCCAGGGTTGGTCGATCGCGTGCAGCCCGGTAAGGACCGTAAGCACAATCGCCCAGACGAGTAGCAGCTTCCAGAGTGCGATGTGACGGAGCATTGCGCCAAGCCAGGCCCCGGTGATGACAAGCGCGACGCCCATGAATACGAACGACATTGCCAAAGTCGGATCGCGGACATCGCGCAAGATGTCGGCTGGTCGAACTTCGCTGATCACGCCGAAGGCTATTGTGATGACGAGTGCTGTCATGACGAACTGTAAGGCCATCCACAACGCCGATCGCGCGGTGCGCTTCCACGGTGCGCGAGATGGGCGGCGCACAGCGGCGGTTTTACACTTCGGGCATTGCACGACTCGCAGGCGATAGGCAGGATCAAGCGGCGCACGCATTTCACACATATCAAAGCCGCACCCGAGACAGACGTGACTTGTGCGCATGAATCTCCCTATAGGGTCATTGACAGGTGTACAGATGCCTCTATTCCATACGTTCGTCAAGGCGCTGCGGTTTTGGCCAGTTTCATTGCTCGACCGGTGGATTTGCCGGATCGAAGCCCTTGTTTTTGTTGAACGCGCCAGAACCGCCGCGGGGGATGGAAAGCGTGTGCCATTCGATACCTGCGCGTGAGGCGAGGATGCGCGAACTCTGCACGATTTGGCCGACGTGGTAGGCGATGTGCGACAGCGAGCGGGTCAGGGCGAGGGCCAATGTGTGCAGTTCGCCGCGGATGAGTAGCGTCTTGTTGAGATCAGCGTCGGTGAACGATGCAAGCGCGCTTTCGAGCGCGGCCCACCCGGCGTTCCACTGCGCCATTAGCGCATCGCGTTCGGCAAAGTCGTCGATGAACTCCTGATCACGGTTGCGCCATGGTTTTTCGCCGTCGGTGGTGAGCGGGTCTGTCCAGCGGGAGCGCAGGTTGCCGCCAACATGCTTCATGACAATCGCGATGGAGTTCGTCTCAGGATCAAGTGACTCGCGGAGTTGCTCCCACGAAAGCTGGGTGGCCGCGCGCTCAGCGAGCAAGCGGTAGCGCGTGAATTCGGCAGCGAAAGATGTGATGATGGTGGGGGGTGTTACGGGCATGGCATCACTGTAGCTGACTCTCTATAGAATGATGTCATGAACGCAAAGCCAGCCGGCCCAGTCGTGATTGCAGGAGGCTCAGGCTTTCTTGGTGTTTCACTTGCGATGCATCTTGCGGAGCGCGGCATGTCCGTGATCATTCTGTCGCGCACGTCGCCCAAGGTCGATAGGCCGTGGCGGTATGTTGCATGGGATGGTCGCACGCTTGGTGATTGGCAACGCGTGCTTGATGGCGCTGCTGGGCTGGTCAACTTGGCTGGGCGCTCAGTTGATTGCATCAAGACGCCCGATCATCAGGATGAGATTTTGCGCTCGCGCGTGGAATCGACGCGGGTGTTGGGTGAGGCGATGCGCACTGTTGATGCGCCGCCACCCGTGTGGGTTCAGATGAGCACGGCGCATATCTATGGCGACCCGCCAAGTGCTGTATGCACGGAGGATTCACCGACCGGCATCGGCTTGGCACCGTTTGTCGGCAAGGTGTGGGAAGAAGCGTTTGATGCAGCGTTGCTGCCAATACAGCGCGGCGTCGTCCTGCGCACGAGCTTCGTGATCGGGCGTGATCGCGGCGCAGGGTGTGGTGCGATGGGCCGCTTCAAGACGCTTGTGCGATTTGGACTCGGCGGCACAGTCGGCTCTGGAAAACAGGGCATGAGCTGGATTCATGAGACTGACATGAATCGTCTCTTCGAGCGCGGCCTTACCGACGCGCAGATGCGAGGAACATTCATCGCATCGTCACCCACTCCAGTTGCACAGCGCGAGTTCATGCGCACGATGCGCAAAGTTGTCGGCATGCCGATCGGATTGCCAACATTCGAGTGGATGGTGCGCATCGGTGCGCCATTGTTCATGCGCACTGATCCAGAACTTGCGTTATATGGGCGGTATGTCGTGTCCAAGCGTTTAGAGGACGAAGGTTTTGAGTTTCAGTATCCCGAGCTTGCTGCTGCGCTCGCCGAGGTGCTCGGGCACAGGTCATAGTCCCCGGCCATCGCGATGATCAACCCATCTGCGCAAAAACAACCCCGATACGAGACCGGGGTTGCAAATGAATCATGAGGAACGGGAGATTGGTGTTAGCGGAGACGTCTGCGGGTCGCGCCGCCAGCAGCAACGAGTAGGACGATCGCTGTCGAAGGTGCGGGGACACGCTCAGGCGACATGTGAAACTCGACACCATTGCGGACGAGGCCCAGCACCTGATTGTTCGCTGTGGCGTCGAGGGCGAACTGGAACTCGAATGCCATCGTCGTGTTGCGGTTGAGGCTCAACTGCGGGGCGGCGAGGCTGTTGTCGAAGAGGTAATCGACCGAGTCCTTGAAGTCGATAAACCCGAACAAGTTGTCGGCGGCGCCATTGAGGTTGGCTTTGAATGCCTGGGTTCCGTTGGCATTTTTGAGTATGAATTTCTCACTGCCGGTTGCCGTACTGAACTTGAGATTCAAAGAGCCCGCGGTGTGATGGGTTTCATGATGCGGGCGGTAGGGCGCGATGTCAGCTTCGGTGAGGCCCACATTCGGATTGGTGTTCGCAACGGGAGAGTTCAAACCATCCGATCAGATCATGTTTTTCGAAGACAGTGGGGCTTCTATATAGAGGAAGAAGAATTGGGTACCCGAGGCATCCCCTGCGCGCGTTGACGCACCGTAGCGAATCGTTGTTGTGCCCAACTGATTGTTGAAATTGCCATACACACTGTTGGCGGTCTGGTGCCCGTTGAACCAGGTCACGACCTCGGAGTTGGCGTAGGCATCCTCGCCACTGAGTGTGCCGTCGAACATGACGCCAGCACTCGCAGTGCCTGCAACTGAAAGAAGGGCAACCGTTGCAAGAAACGTATTCGTCATATCTGACTCCACTTTTTTGTGTATTCTCGAAGGCATGCTTGTTGTGGGGAAGCAGATTGCCAACATCTGAAACCTACTCCCATCCGGCACATGGCCAAATGCAAGTTGTGAGGTATTGATTTTTTTGCGTCGTGCGGGGCACTTTCTACGACCGGATGTACCGCTTGTGCTGGATGAGCCGATCAGCTAGACGATGTTCCAAAAGCTTTACGGGGACGCGCACATTGAGATTGGCGTAGGGGGCTGGGATGCTGCGGCGCGGATACCATCAATGCGCGCTGCGGTGCGTCGGGCCGCGATTGCAGGCATTTGGAAGGCGTAGATATGCGAACACCATTGATCTGGATAGTTGTCATTGTGAGCCTGATCTGGCTTGTCGCGTGTGCATCCTCAGGAGATGCGAGCGCCACTGGGGTGCCGGAGTCCGAAGTGGCTCACGTGATCACGCACCCGGAATTGCGCGATCAACTCAACGACTTGTTCCGGCGTGACCAGCGCGCCCGAAAAGCGATGCTCGCTGCAATGCGCGAGGCGGAGCCTGCACCCGCTGGCCAACGCTATGCTGCCGAAGCCATTCCTTTCGCCCGCGCTGCGCAAGCGATTGACACCGAATCGACCGAGTTTCTTAAGTCAATGATCGTCGCGCACGGCTGGCCAACGTTTGACATGGTGGGCGAAGATGGCGCGAATTCCGCCTGGCTCTTGGCCCAGCACGCCGACGCGCACCCCGCGCTCCAGAAAAAAGTGCTTGAGTTGATGCGACCCCTGGTCGTCGCCGGGCAAGCCAAACCGAGCAACCTTGCTTACCTGACCGATCGCGTCCTCGTTGCCGATAAGAAGCAGCAGATCTACGGCACGCAGTTCGGATCCGCACCCGATGGCGCGCTGCGGCCCTATCCCATCGAAGACGCGGCTAAGGTCAACCTTCGACGCGCCCGGGTCGGCATCGAGCCCATCGAGATGTACGCGCGCACGCTTCGGCGGATCAGAAGCGCGCCCGTGAACACGACGCCGATGACGGAATACCCCAAGCGCTGATCTTCCAGTCGAGGTATCAGGGCACCTATAAAAACATTTCGTGGCTCATTGCGCAAGAATGAGGATTTCACCGCGAAACCCCGGAGAGAACTTGCTGGTCCCAACGCGCCGTCAGAGAGATCATTCACCCGTATCAGCCGGTGATGTTGTGCTTCACACCTCTGAACGTGCCTCGGCAGGGGGCTTGCCAAAGCTGACAGGACAGCGTGGCGAGCACCGAGTGATTGCAAGCTCTGTCGCGGCATGCGACGATGTCTGCGGAGGACACACACATGGCGTACTACGTTGACGGTTTCGTGCTCACTGTGCCCAAGAAGAACCTGCCGGCATACAAGAAACTCGCTCGCCTAGCGGCCAAGGTCTGGATCGAGCACGGTGCACTTGAGTACTGCGAGTGCCTGGGTGATGACATGGAGGTGCCGGTGGGCATCCCATTTGGGAAACTCGTCAAGGCGAAACCCAGCGAAGTCGTCGTGTTCTCCTGGATCGTCTATGAGAACAAAGCGCACCGAAACCGGGTGGGCAAGCTGGTCATGGCTGACCCACGCCTCCAAGAGCAATGCGACCCAAAGAACATGCCCTTCGACATCACCAAGATGGCCTGGGGCGGCTTTAAGACGATGGTCGATCTCTCCTGACAAGCCCGGCTCAGCGCATGACCCTCGCCGTGCCGAGAGCAGGAGCAGGAGCGCTCCGTCGCGGGCTCATCCTCGCTGCACGGCACCATTGTCTGAATATCCAAGTCGCAGATATTCCAGTCGGGGTGATAGGACGGCAATAGAACTTTTCGCTGCTCAGTGCCTTGGAATGGGGGTTTGACAGTGAAACTCTGTCGACACCGAAGGGCGGATGCGGCCTGTGGGATGATCCAGTCCAAGACCCAATCGGGGTACGCCCCCAGGCACCGAGCAATTTACAGGAGGCCGCGGAATTGGGGGCCACGTGGGCTCCACATGGGCAACTACGCGCCAGCTCGGATTGTCAGTACATCTCAGATGTGGACCGCTCCGTCTCTGGCGAGCATTGGCGCCCGAGGTCCCGATGACCGATAGGATACTGCCATGAATCGCCAAGCCTGTGCAATCTTGCTGCTTGCCGCCGTCGCCCTCCAGGCGATGCTTGGGGGACTCCGCGGGGCTACCACGCTCTGCCTGGGTGGCGGACATGACGGACATGGCGAACACACCGCAGCTGCCGTTATCGAATGCGAGCAGGCGTGTGATCACCATGGCGATGTCGCTCTGGTTGGTGAAGATCACGACCATGGAGACGACTGCGGCTGCATTGACGTGGACCTCGACGTCGCAGAACTGATCACAATGCGCTCCCGAGATACCGGGCCGATCGCGGTACCCATCGCGGCGCCAATGTGGGCGCAATGTTTCCACACGACCTGCGAACCTCGCCGCGGACCACCAAGATTGGTCGCCGACGATCCGGGCGGGCGACACCGACTTGCCGTCGTGCGATCAACCCGTCTGATCATCTAGACCCTGTCTAGGACGTTGACCCTGTCACCCGGTGGCCTTTGCCATGCGGGCTGGTGTGTCGTGTCTTCGGACAGGAGCCTGGTGTTATGAACAGAGCAGTGCGCCCGCGTTTGAGGCGGGCGGCGATGCTGGGTCTGTGCTCAGGAGCACTTGCGACCCTGATCGCGGGATGTCAATCATATGAGCGCGTGCCGCTCGATTTCGCAGCCCATCAGGTTGCGCTTGCAACGAGACTTGATCAGTCGGAGTCGATCGATGCGTTCGGGCAGCGCCTGGCAGCACAGGGTGCGCTTGTTCCCGATCAATTCGACCCGACTGATGGCTTGACGCGCGCCGAGGCCGAAGTTCTCGCGCTCTTCTATAACGCGGACTTGCGGCTCGCCCGGCTCGAAGCGGGAGCGGCGCTGGCGACGTTTGAGAACGCCGGTCTGTGGGAAGATCCCGAGTTCGGGTTTGATGGCGCCGAGATCGTTTCGCCTTCGGCGCCCTTCCAGTTTGGACTCACGCTTAGCTTGACCATTCCCATCTCCGGGCGGCTTGGCATCGAGAAGGACCGCGCCGGCGCTGCCTATGAGGCAGAGTTGCGGCAAATCGTTGCTGCCGAGTGGGCGACGCGCGCACAAGTGCGCCGCGCTTGGGGCGCGTGGACGGCGGCAGAGGAACGCGCTGCGTTGCTTCGCGACATCGTTGCCCAGGTCGAGCGGATCAATGTCCTTACCGATCAGTTGGAGGCCGCGGGCGAACTCAATCGTGTGGAAGGGCGGCTCTTCCGGATCGAGCGCTCGGTTCGGCGGGCGGCGCTCGCGGATGCGGAATTGACCAAAGAGCAAGCTCGCCTCGTGCTGCTCAAGGTGGTCGGTTTGCCTCCACAGACAACTGTTGTGCTGCTGCCAGAGTTGGTGGTGACGGAACCGTCAATTCCTGCTGACCCGGCGCAGCGTCTGATTGAATCGAACACAAAGCTCGCGATTCGGCGCGCCGAGTACTTGGTTGCCGAGGAATCGCTCCGGCTTGAAGTACGCAAGCAATTTCCTGATATCACGATCGGACCGGGGTACGGCAGCGAAGCCGAAGATGACCGCCTCCTGCTGGGTGTGTCACTCCCGCTGCCCCTGCTCAATGCCAATCGCGGTGGCATTGCAGAAGCGCGCGCCAAGCGCGACATCTCCCGGGCGAGCGCCGAGACAATTTTCGAACAGCTTTCTCACGATTTTGCGTCGGCGCAGGCAATCCGTGAGGCGGTGCGCGTCCAGCGAGATCGCTACGAAGCCGAGGTCGTCCCGATGCTTGTTAAGCAATCGCAGGAGGTCGAGCAGATCGCGTCGCTTGGCGAAGTCGACACGCTATTGCTCCTAGAAACTGTGACGCGACAATTCGAGGCAAAGTCGCGCCTGCTTGAACTACGCCTCGCGGAGTCGAATGCAGTGATCGCCATCGCGGAGTTGCTTGGGCCAGAGCCGGACTTCAAACCTGCGCCCGCCGATGCCGCATCAGACACCACCATCGAAAATCCGCAAGCGGAAACCGACATCTCTGAGGGAGACGCACCATGAACCTGCAATCCAAATTTCTCCGCATCGGCGTGTGTGCCCTGATGCTTCTCGGTCTCAGCGGTTGCGATGGCCAGCCCGGCGCGGAAGCGCAGGGAGACAGCCATGCGGTGGATGACCACGCTGCAGGAACAGCAGCGATCGAGCCCGCGGGGCCAACCAACCGGATCGACATCCCGCCGGCGGTGCGCCAGAACCTCGGCATAACTTTCGTGACGGTTGAAGGACGGCGTGTCGAACAGACTTTGCGCGTGCCGGGGCGATTCGAGTATCTGCCGACCGCAAAGCGCGAATACCGCACGATGCTTCCGGGGCGGGTGGAGTTGCTTGTCGAGCAATATGACCGCGTCGAAGCGGAGACGCCTTTGTACCGGATCGATTCGCCAGCATGGCGGCAGTTGCAGCAGCAACTCACGAATGCCGAAGCGGCCATTGATCGTTTTACGACGCGCCTCGACAGCTTTGGTCCCTTGCGGGAAGCGCACAGAAATCACGAACGACAACTCGAACGCATCATCACGGTGCGCCGTGAACGCATCGAGCAGTTGGAGAGCGTGGCGGAGGTCGGTGGTGGACGGATGGCTGAGCGCAGTGAGGCTCGTGGCGCGCTTGCGACTGCCGAAGCGGCGCTCGCGGAGGTGCTTGAAAAAGAAGCCGAGCTTGAAGCGGACGAGGCGGAGGCGCGATCCGAGCTTGTAGCCTCGCGCGCCAACCGCGATTTCCTGCTCGATTCGGCCGCCACGCTTGTCGTGCAGCCAGTCACTGCGCTGCTTGAGGAAATTGAATCGAGCCACGGCCAACATCCGCGTTGGCGAGCGATCTCGACGATCACTGTGCGCGCGGCAGACACAGGCATCGTCGAATCACTTGGGCTCACCAATGGATCGTGGGCAAACGAAGAGGTTGCGGTGCTTACCGTGGTTCGACCGGATCGGATGCGGTTTCATGCAGTTGGCTTGCAGAGTGATCTTGGGCGATTGCACGATGGTCTTCCGGCGCGCATCGTCGCGCCCTCGCCGACCCGCGCCAAAGGCTCGATCGACCTTGCTGACGCGATGCAGGGCACGCTCGCGATCGGGTTGCAAGGTGACCCGGACGAGCGCACGGTCGACCTCTTCGTGATTCCCGATTCACTTGCTACTTGGGCGCGCGCAGGCATCTCAGCCCAGCTTGAAATTGTGACCGACACGACCGTGGCGCCAGTGCTCGCAATTCCCAAAGCGGCGGTGCAGCGCGACGGACTTGTTCCCGTGTTCTTCCGGCGCGATCCTGCTGATCCCAACACGGCCATTCGCATCGAGGCTGATTTGGGCCTCGAGGATGGGCGCTGGACCGTGGTGCACAGCGGCGTGCGCGTTGGCGATGAGGTTGTCCTCGACGGCGCGTTCCAACTCATGCTTGCCTCGGCAAGTGGTGGGCAAGACCAGGGCGGGCACTTCCACGCCGACGGCACCTTCCACGATGGCGAAGACGAGTAGCGAGGAATCACATGCTCAAAGCACTCATCAGATTTTCGTTGAACTACTCGTCGTTCGTGCTCATTGCGGCGCTGCTTGTCACTGGATACGCGGCGTACCGCGTGCCGAAAATGAGCGTTGATGTGTTTCCTGAGCTCAACGCGCCGACTGTTGTCGTCATGGCCGAGGCCGGCGGTCTCGCCGCCGACGAAGTCGAGCAGTATGTCACCTTCCCGATTGAAGCCGCCGTCAACGGGATGAACGGCGTGCGCCGCGTGCGCAGCTCCAGCGCCATCGGGCTGTCGATTGTCTGGGTGGATCTTGACTGGGGCGCCGATCTCTATCGCGCGCGGCAACTCGTCGCCGAGCGGCTGGCTGCGGTGCGCGAAGACATTCCAGATGATGTGCATGTCGAACTCACGCCGATTAGTTCGATCATGGGCGAGATCATGCTTGTCTCATTGTCTTCACCCGACGCCTCGGCGAGCGCAATGAACATCCGCTCATACGCGGAATTCGTATTGCGCAACAAAGTGCTCGCCATTCCTGGCGTTGCGCAGGTCGTCGCGATCGGTGGCGAATTGCCAGAGTATCAGGTCAATGTCGATCAGGAGAGGTTGCGGCTGTACGGCTTGACCATTTCCGAGGTCGTCGAAGCCGCAAGAGGGGCACACAGCACGGCAAGCGGCGGCTATTTGCCCAACGCGCGCAACCTTGAGATTCCACTTCGCCAGCAGAGTCGTGTGACCAGTGCAGCCGACATAGCCAATACGATTATCAAGCACCACAACGGCGCGCCGGTCACCATTGGCCAGGTCGCGGATGTGCGCCTCGGCCCCGCGCTCAAGCGAGGCACCGCGTCAGAGGGCGGCTCATCCGCGGTGATCCTTGCAATCAAGAAGACGCCCGGCACGAACACGCTCGGATTGACCGAAAGTATCGACGAACTGCTCGATCAGGTCGAGCCGGTCCTGCCCGACGGGATGGTGCTCAACCGCGACGTCGTGCGCCAGAGTCATCTCATCAATCGTTCGATTGACAACGTACTCCATGTGCTGCGCGACGCCGTGATCATCGTCGCAGTTATTCTCATTTTGTTCCTGCTCAATGTGCGCACGACGATCATCACCTTGACGGCGCTGCCGATCTCGATCGCAGTTGGGTTACTCGTCATGGATTGGATGAACCTCGGGCTCAACGTCATGACGCTCGGGGGGCTTGCGGTCGCGATCGGCGTGCTCGTCGACGATGCAATCATCGATGTGGAGAATGTTTTCCGGCGTCTCAAGCAGAACCGCATGAAGCCCGAACACGAACAGCGCCCCATTGCGGATGTCATCTTTGATGCAAGCAATGAGATTCGCCCCGCGATGGTGTTTGCAACGGTGATCATTGTGATGGTGTTTGTGCCATTGCTTCTATTGCAAGGCTTGGAAGGGCGCTTTTTCAGCCCTCTCGCGGTGACCTACATGGTTTCGATTCTTGCGTCGCTGGTTGTCGCGCTCACAGTGACGCCCGCGATGTGCCGTTACCTGCTCAAAGGCCGACTTGGCGGCGAGCACGGAGAAAGCGAAGGATTCCTTGTCCGTGCGCTGAAGCGCATCTACGAACCGACACTTCGGCGCGCCATCCGCTTCCGGGCGTGGGTGCTTGGGGGCGCCGCGATCGCCACCGCACTGGCCCTGTGGCTCGCAACGACTTTCGGCACATCCTTCCTGCCCAGCTTCAACGAAGGAACGTTCACGGTCTTCCTGTTCGCACCGCCAGGAACGTCACTTCAAGAAAGCGACCGGCTTGCCCGCGCCGTTGAGACGCGTCTCACAGGAATCGATGGCGTTCATACCGTTGCGCGCCGCACCGGGCGCGCCGAGCGCGACGAGCATGCCGAGCCCGTCAGCAGTTCGGAAATCGAAGTCACTGTCGAACCGGGGCACGACCGCGAGGACATTCGCGCTGAGATCGATGCTACTTTGGCATCCGTGCCGGGTATCGTCACACAGGTCGGGCAACCCATTGAACACCGCCTGAGCCACGTGCTCTCAGGCACGCCCGCGGCGATCGCCATCAGTGTCTTCGGAGATGATCTTGCGCAGCTGCGCATCATTGCCAAAGAGATCGAGGCCGAGCTCAAAGCGATGCCTGGCACCCGCGATGTCAACGCGAATCGCGAGGTCATGATTACGTCGCTGCCGATTCGGTATCGCCATGTCGAACTGGCCTCGGCGGGCCTCAGCCCTGCTGATGCTGCGGAGCAAGTACGTAAAGCGATCTATGGTGAAGTGGTCGCGAGGGTCAACCAGGGCCTCCGGCAATACGACCTGGTCGTGCGCCTCGCCGCCGATCAGCGCGAGAGCGTGCAGCAAGTTGAACAATTGCTATTGCGTGGGCGAAGCGGCGCCACGGTGCGCCTGCGTGACGTCGCAGACATCGGCCCCGAGCGATCGAGCAACCTCATCACGCGCGAAAACGCGCAGCGCAAGGCGGTCATCTCACTCAATGTCGCGGAAGGCGCCAACCTTGGCGATCTCGTTGAGCAGGTGCGCACGAGAGTGACGCCGATCGTGCACCGCGCCGGGTATACCGTGGTCTATGGCGGTCAGTTCGAGGCTCAGCAATCGGCAGCCCGCACGATCGGAATCACTGGCTTGGGCATTGCAGTTGTGATGCTCATGCTCTTGCAGATTTCAACAGGATCAATGAAATCCGCAGCACTCGTCATGTTGAACATGCCGCTCGCACTGATTGGCGGCATCGGCGCCATCTATATCACTGAAGGCGGGGGTGCGTTTGGCAACACGCTCGCATTGCTCGGCATCGGCGGCCCCTATCAAGCACCGGTGATTTCCATCGCGAGCATGGTTGGCTTCATCACGCTCTTTGGAATCGCTGTTCGCAACGGAATCCTGCTCATCAACCATTACAATCACCTGATGCGCGAGGAGGGTGTTGCACTGGGAGAAGCGATCGTGCAGGGCTCCATGGAGCGACTTGTTCCGATCCTGATGACCGCCGTGTGCGCGGCGCTCGGGCTTCTCCCGCTCGCGTTGGCCGCGGGAAAGCCGGGCAGTGAACTGCTGGCGCCGCTTGCGACCGTGACGCTCGGGGGGTTGCTTACATCAACGTTTTTGAATCTTGTCGTCGTTCCCGCAGGGTATTCGCTGGTCTTTGGTCGGGGATCTGAAAACGATCAAGCGGTCCTCGAACGCCAGCCAACATTGTGAAGGAGTAATCATGTTACATAGCATAATGAACAACAAGGCGTGGTCTATTCTCGTTGCCGGTGGAGTGATGCTCGCGGGTCTCTCAGCGTGCAAGCGCACAGAATCGGGCGAACAAGCATCGCCAACCCCAACATCCGCCCATCCGACCAACGATGATGGGCATGCCCATGACGATGGCGCTGAGACCGGACATGGCGATGAGATATCCATCGGCTCCGCGACCATCGGCGGTCTTGAAGTCGAGTGCTGGCAGGGCCATGGCACCATTGCGCCAAGCAAGGAACTCCACCTTGTTGTCAAGCTGCCCTACTCCGACAGCGGCGCGACGACAATTCGCGCATGGATTGGGACAGAGGATCGGCTTGCTTCGATTGTTGCCAAGGCCGAGTACGCCGCATCGCATGATGACTATGACGTGCACTGCGAGGCGCCAAGCCCGCTGCCAGAGAATCCCATGTGGTGGATCGAAATCGAGAAGCCCGACGGCTCGAAACAACAGGGCTCAATTGCGGTGCGATGATCGGTTCCCCAGCAGGCGCCCCGACGTGTTCGAGTTTGAGTTTTACCGACAGCAATGCGCACCGCAGAATGAGCGGCGAAGGCTTATGCGCCTGCTCCACATCAGTTCAAACTCGCAACTCCTAGTCGGGGCGACAGGACGGCAATAGAACTTTTCGCTGCTCAGTGCGTTGGAATGTGGATTTCACCGTGAAACCGGTAGGTTCCGGCTCATGAGCAATCAGTCTATCGACCGGATCCTGGCCAAGCAATGTCCTTCAGCCACTCCGCATAGTTCGCGTGCCGCCCGGCAGAAGTCGTATAGAGCGGGCGGTTCACCTGGTCATAGCTCAACGTGCGCACCGTGCGCTTGCTCTTATGGAACGCTCGGCAGGCATCGTCCCACTCCAGCCCAAGAAACTCAATGATGCGCGGAAATTCCTCGTCCGGATTGGTGACAAGCTTCTCATAATGCACATCAAGGATCGGCACGTCGAGCACCTCTTTCCAGTGCTCCATCATGCGCATCGACTGCTCCCAGGCCCGCGCCGCCCAATCGAGCTGCGTTGTCCAGGCGTGCAGGTTGTTGTTGAACCCGCCCATGAAGCAACTGATTGCCACGTCGCGCGGGTCGCGAATCGCATGAATGATGCGCGTCTTCGGAAACAAACACGCAACCAGCCCCACCAGCTTGTTGTTGCCCAGCGCCTTGTTGACCACACGCTCGGCCCCGCGCGGGGCGAGTTTCTTGAGCTCGCGCACATACTTCGTCGCCGCGACCGTCCACTTGTGCTCATCGCGAAACGCGCCAAAGCAATCGGGCGCATCCTGATCAGGGTAATACGCCTTCGACAGTTGCCCCGCGAGCTCCTCGATCGCCGCCATCTCGCCGACGCCGCCGGCCTTGGGATGCGCATCGATGATCTGATCAATCAAGCTCGTTCCAGACCGCGGCATGCCCGCCACAAACACCGGCAACTCTGAATCGCACGCCGCGCGCGGGAACTTCGCCATGTGCTCCTTCGACCACACCTCGATCAGCGCTGAGACTTGCTCTTCGTACAGGTCCGGGTCGAAGTCGACCTTCCCGATCTCGTTGGCGCGCTGGGCTGAATCAGAAGCACCGGTGTATTCCTTCATGCGATCGCACGCCTTGGCGCGCAGATGCAACTGCGCCCGCTTCATTTCAGGGGGTGTCTCAGGCAGATCGATCAGTTGATCCAACTGCGCAATCGCCTCGGCATAGTCCTTGGACTGCACAAGCAGCTTCGCGTGCTCGTACCGAACCTGTGGATCGAGCGCGCCCGCATCAGCCGCCGCCGCTTCAATCATCGGCTGCACAATCTCACGCGCCTCATCAAAACGCCCCGCCTCTTCGAGCGCCCCAGCCTGCATGATCTTCGCGGGCTGCTCATACTTGCTTTCGCGCGCGGCGCGCTCACACTGGGCAATGGCCTTGTCAGTGTTACCCGCGAGGCGCTCACACTGCGCAAGCATCAGCCGCGTGCCCGCAGATTCCTTCAGCGCCAGCGAGCGCGTCGCGTAGATCTTGGCTTGGTCGGGCCTTCGCCCTTGCAGGCAGATCGAGCCGGCCAGTTGCAACGCCGCGGCATCTGGTTTCTTCGCCTCGAGCAACGGCTGAATCGTCTGCATCGCCAGGCCAAACGCGCCGCGCGACAGGTGCTCCTGCGCCGAGCGCAACAAGGACGCGCGGTCCTGTTGCCTACCGAACATCGGATTCGGCGCAGCGCCTGGCAGGTTGATATGTGAATCGGGCATGAGCGTCTGCATAGCGTACCTCGCAATCTTGGAAGACCCGTGCGAGCGCTTTCACGCCCGCTCGGGCCGGCGCACGACCGGCATGGGGCCGCACACCACCCACCCTTGATGCAACGAAGCATCAGGGAAAACACGCCGCCCCGGATTTCGAGGCGGCGTGCGCATCGGGGATGTCACAGGGGTGAGCACACAACGAACACCTCCGTCCACCCCGAGACTGTCGGGTCACGGACAGACGTTGCCGAAGTTGAGCAGCAGCGTATTCAGGTCCTGGAGGTTCACCTGGCCATCGCCGGTCACATCGCCCGGGCAGTTCGAGGTGCGAACGCCCACGAAGGACACGCCGCGGGTGTCCTCGCCATCGGGGTTGGTCACCTTCACTGAGTAGAGTCCATCGCCCGCCGGATCCGCCGCGATGGTGAGCGTCGGCGTCGTCGCGCCGGAGAAGATGCCGCCATCATTCACGATCGTTCCGTCCTTCGACCACTCATACGTCAGCGCCGCAGTAGCAGTCGCGTTCAACTGAATCGGCGCGCCGCCCGCATCGGTCACGGCTCCCGGCGTGAGGCTCGTCACCGCCGGCAGGATGCTGCACGTCGTGATGTCCCAGACGGAAAGCGCCGGGCCCGCGCCCTGGAGGAACACACCCCCGCCGATCGCAGACCAGTTATTAGTGGACAGACTGCCAGAAATTCTTGGCGCGATGGCGGCGATGGTTGGCGCCGACGGGTTCGAGTAGTCAAACGCGACTGCATCGCCCTCATCGATGCCGAGGCCGCTGCTACCTATATCAAAGATCGCATAGAGGAAGAGCCCAGCGCCCTCGATGTCTTCGAAACTGATGTTGGCGGGGTAGGGGATGAAGGTCGGAAGCAGCGTCGGCGTGCTCGGGTTCGTGATGTCAAACGCGTGCAGTTCCGTCGGATCGGTGCCGCCTCGGCGCGCGATGACGGTGTTGCCCACGATCCTGGGTTCGAGGGCGGAGTTCGTCGTGTACCCGAAGGATGTTGTACTGACGATCGAAAGGTTCGAGGGGTTGGTCACATCCACCAGGATCAGTTGAGGCGACGGGCCGTTGACCGTGACCGGCCAGAGGCCGCCGAGCGGCGTACCTGCATCGCGCAGGTTGGGCACATTCAACGTGTCAAGCACGACCGGGTTGAATGGGTCAGCCACGCTGACGATGTGCAGGTTGCCAGAGTCGGTCCAGATGTGGGCGAACCCGCCGGCCTCTTCAATGTCACGGATGGACCCGCCGCCGGGCAAGTCAAGTGTGCCCTGGGCCACAGCGTTGCTCAGATCGGCGATCGAATAGGTATTGAGGCGCCCAACCGTGTCGTAGTTGTTCGTGACGAGCGTTGTCCCGACGGTGCCGAAGAGAGTGAAAGCCCCCCCGGTGCCCCAACTGCCGACAAGCGTGGGGCTCGTCGGAGTTGACAGGTCAAATGTCAGGAAGACATCTCCGGACACATAGGACGGGTATGAATACTGCCTGTACAGTGCGTGCATCTGGCTGCCGTCCATCTCAATCTCGCCAAATCCGATCGGCGTATTGTCCGTGATGTAGTTGTTGTCGAGCACGGATGAGGAATGGACGGGTGCGCACTGGGCATTGGCTGCGGGAGCGCCCATGAGGGTCGCTGCCGCCGCGATGCCTGCGCTGAACAGGGCGCCGCCAAAGAGGTCGGCCTTGGTGGTCTTCCGATTGGTCTTGGTCTCAGTCTTCATTGCTTCGTTCCTTCCCGCCTTCTGGCGGAATCAAGGGTGGGATTCTGATTGAGGGCGACTGCCGCCCTCATCCCCCTACACGGGAGGTCTCCGCGCCGACTGCCATGTTCAGCCGGCAAAAAATGAAAAAGGCCGCTCCCGGTGCGGGGAACGGCCCTTTCTTGCTTGCCAGTTCATTCCTGGGCCCAGCCGCCTCAGGGGCAGACGTTGCCGAAGTTGAACAGCAACACCTGCAAGTCGTCGAGGTCGACCATGTTGTCGCCCGTCACATCGCCCGGGCATGAGTTCACCGGCGTCTGACCTTGATACTCATGGGCACCCATGTCGAGTGCGGTGAACGCTCCGACGCCTGAGTCCGTCACGCCCACATCATCGCGGAAGCGCCACTGCCCAGCGAGATCGGTGTCGGTGCCACCTGCCGCGACGTATGCGGCGTAGTTCCCGGCGTCGATGCCAAGTGAGCCTTGCGCCAGGCGGTAGTCGCCATTCGATTCGTTGACGAAGGTCGGTGCGCCATCGATGTTGCCATTGCCAGCCGGCGCGCCGGAGTAGAGACAGTGCGACCTGTTGATCGCGCCCGATTGCCCGCCCAGCAGGATGCTGTTGTTGACGTCGATTGTGGCCGTCTGCGCAACGAGCGCCAGTGCGCCTGGGTCGACGGCGATCGTGCAGCTCGTGATGTTAACCACTGCGCTACCCGATGCTTGTAATGCAGTGAAGATGCCACTGAGGTCATGAAACAGACAGCCAACGAGGTCGACTTGTCCCTGTTGGTTGGTCAGGATAGACCAGTTGCTGCTCCCTCCAGCGAGAACGCAGTGATCCAGCCTGGCCTTGGTGCCAGAATGGATCGAGATGACGTCGGCGATCTGAGCCGTATTGGAACGGAACGCGACACGCGCAAAGTTGGCGTTCACGCCGTTGGATACAAGCACACCTCCCGCGCCGCTGGCCGCGTGCCCATTCTGCAACGTGAGATCGCTGGTGACGATGTTCGGATTGCCAACCGCGCTGGCGCCGAGCGTGAGGATCGGATTATTCGGATTCGCAGCGCCGCCACCATCGATGATGGTCTGGTCCATGCCGGCGCCGGTGATGGTGACATCGATGCCGTCCGGGAAGACGATGTTGTCTTCGTTCAGGGTGCCGGCGCCGATCGAGATCGCATCGCCTGTGTTGGCCAGGTCAAGCGCCCCCTGGAGTGTCGTGTGTAACGTCGCTTGGGTCGTGTTTGTGACCAGGGCCAAGTCGATCAGCGAACAGCCGACAAACCAATCGCCGGCTGCTCCGCCGGAAAGGTCTCCACATTCACACGAGATGGAGGATGCGGGCAGCCCGAAGGTCCAGTTGTCCCAGCGGATGAGGATCTGCAGGTTCACGTTGGAAGTGCCACAGATCACGGTGCCGGTCGAGCCCGCCGGGAGACTCGATGCGCCCCAGGGGTTGTCAACGAGCGCCACCACGCGATCGCCCACGGCATAGGTTCCACTGCAGGCACAGTCGACGCTCTGGGCGTTCACCGGCGCCGATGTAAGCAGGCTGCAACCCGCGGCGACGATCGCACCAAGCATCGAGGCTTTGGCGTTCCGATTGGTCTTCCGTTTGGTCTTGGTCTCAGTCTTCATTTCGTGCTCCTCTCCGCGGCTGGCGGAACAAGGGTGGGGTTATTGACGAGGGCAACTGCCGCCCTCATCCCCCTACACGGGAGGTCTCCGCGGCGACTGCCACGGCGGGCAGAAAAATAGTGCTGCCCTGGCTGGCGGATGCTGGGTTTCGCCCATCTCGCGGTAGACTGCGGTACATGGAGCCAGACCGGAACCGCCAGCCCGAAATGCCGCCGCCCGCCGACCAGCAGCAGGCCACACTGCTGCTTGAGCGCATCAGCGCTGGGCAGGGCGAAGCCGCCAATGAGTTGCTGCCCATGGTGTATGACCAGCTTCGCGGGATCGCCGGCAGCTATTTCCGGGGCCAGCGTCCCGATCACACGTTGCAGCCCACCGCCCTAGTGCACGAGGCCTATATGAAGCTGGTGCGGGCGTCGGATACGGACTGGAAAAGCCGCGCGCACTTCTGCGCTGTCGCTGCGACCGCGATGCGCCAGATCCTGCGCGATCATGTCGATGCCAAGCGCGCCGTGAAACGTGGCGGGGGCAATGCCAAACGCGCCGATCTCGATGTCGATCAGATCACCACGCCCTCGGGCAAGGACACGCTCGATGTGATGGCGCTGGAAGATGCGCTCACCGCGCTGCATCAGGCGAGTGAGAGGCAGGGGCGCATCGTGGAACTGATCTTCTTCGGTGGCCTCGAAGTCGCCGAAATCGCGGAGGTAATTGAGGTCTCAGAACGCACTGTGGCCCGCGACTGGCGCACGGCTCGCGCCTGGCTCAATACCGAACTCTCGGGAGCTTCGGCGTGACACCAGAGCAACTGCAGCTGGCGCTGGAGCTTTTTGAAGAAGCGTGCGACTTGTCGCCACACGAGCGCGTGGCCCTGCTTGATTCGCGATGCAATGGCGACGCAGCCGTCCGCGCGCGCGTCGAAGCGATGTTGCGCGATGATGAAGCGCCGAGCGGCGTGCTGTCATCCGATGCGCGCGGCGTGGGCGCAGAGTTCCTCGCCGCGGAGATCGCATCGGAGCACAGTCATCCCGAACAAATCGGGCGATATCGCGTGGTTCGAGAGGTCGGGCGCGGCGGCATGGGCGTTGTCTATGAAGCCGAGCAGGACAACCCGCGCCGGCGCGTCGCGCTCAAGGTGATTCGCGACGGATTCACGTCGCGCCAGCTCGTGCGCCGCTTTGAGCAAGAAGCACACATCCTGGGCCAGCTCGAACATCCGGGTATCGCGCGCGTCTATGACGCCGGCTCGGCGCACATTGGCAACTCTGAATGGCCCTATTACGCGATGGAGTACATCGACGGGCCGCCGGTGCACATGTTCGTGCACGAGCAAAGGCTATCAACGCGAGAGATACTCGAGCTTGTCGCGCGCATCTGCGACGCAGTGCAGCACGCCCATCAGCGCGCGATCATTCACAGAGACTTGAAGCCCGCGAATGTGCTTGTCATTGAACATGGGACGACTGTGGCGACCGGCTCATCGATCGTCTCGGATGGCATCGGCCAGCCCAAGGTCGTTGACTTCGGCATCGCGCGAGCAACTGACACCGAACAGTTTGAATCAATTCAAACACAAACGGGCAGATCGTTGGCACGCTCGCCTACATGAGCCCGGAGCAGATTGCCGGCAGATCTGATGATCTCGACACGCGCTGCGATGTGTATGCCCTCGGCGCAATCTTGTACCGCCTGCTTGCCGAGCGCGACCCGCTCGAGCTGGCGGGGCTGCCGATTACAGAAGCCGCGCGCGTGATCAAGGAACAGGAGCCGCAATCACTCAGCGCGATCGATGCCTCCTATCGCGGTGACATTGCCACCATCGTCTCCAAAGCGATGGATAAGGACCGCGAGCGGCGCTATGCGTCCGCGGGCCTGCTTGCTGAAGACCTTCGCCGGTACCTGCGTGATGAGCCGATCGCCGCGCGCCCTGCCAGCGCGTTTTACCAACTGAACAAGTTCGCCAAGCGCAACAAAATGCTCGTGGGTGCAGCAGCAGTTGCGGTTGTCCTGCTCATCGGCGGGCTCGCGGGCACGAGCTACGGCCTGATCAACGCAACAAACGAGCGCAAACGCGCCGATCAGCGAGCGGAAGAACTGCAGTTGGTCGCGAAATTTCAATCCGAGCAGTTGCAGTTGATCGATCCAAGCATAATGGGCGAGGGCATGCGCGCCTCAATCCTTGAAGCGATTGATGATCGCGAGGCGGCACAAACGACCCTGGCGCCCGTGAACTTCACGAATGTCGCGGTTGAGGCGTTGGGCGAGAATATCTTCCAGCAGACACTCGAAGCGATCGACACGCAGTTTGCCGACCAGCCGGTGCTGCAGGCGCGGCTGCTGCATTCAGTCGCCGAATCATTCGCGGCGCTCGACATGTATGAGGAGGCGTCGGAGCCGCTTGGTCGAGCGCTTGCGATTCAGCGGCGCGAGCTCGGCGATGAGCATGAAGACACGCTTGCGTCGATCAGTTCGACCGGCTGGTTGCTCATTGGCGAGGGTTTGTTTGATGAAGCCGAGCCCTATTTGCTCGAGGCGCTCGAAGCGCGCCGGCGCGTGCTTGGCCCCGAGCATATCGATACCCTCGAATCGCTGGGCAATATGGGCGCGCTCTGCCGCTGGCGCCGCAAGTATGATGAGTCCGAGGTCTACTACAAGGAGCGTTTGGACAGCAGTCAACGCGCGCTCGGCAAGGAACATCCGGACACGCTCATCGCGATGAGCGACTACGGTTCCCTGATTCAGGCGATGGGCAGGGTTGAGGAGGCAGAGCCCTATTATCAGGAGGCGCTTGAACTCAGCAAGCGCGTGTTGGGCGAGACGCATCCGGATACGCTCGTGTCGATCAATAACATGGGTGTCCTGCTGTACAAGCAAGGACGCTACGACGAGGCGGAAGAGTATTACCGTGAGAGCCTCGCGGCGTGCCGACATCTGTTCGGCGACGCCCACCCCGACACGCTGATTTCCATTAGCAATCTTGGGCAGTTGGTGGGCATACAAGGCGACCTTGCGGAAGCCGAATCATTGCTGCAAGAAGCCGTCGATGGATTCACGCTGGCGTTCGGGCGCGATCACCCCGACACCCTGAAATCGCTTGGCAAGCTATCGACCGTTTTTCGAGATCAGGACGATCATGCCCGATCGGTAGCGCTTCGGCAAGAAGTGCTTGAGCGCCGCCGGCGCGTGCTCGGGAACGATCACTTCGATACCGTGCTCGCGATGGACTCACTTGCCATGGCGTTCGTGTCTCAAGAGAAGATGATCGAAGCGGAATCACTGTTCCTTGCGGCCCACGAAACAACGACGCGAACATTGGGCGAAGCGCATGACGAGACGCTTTTCGCAGTCGATCGCATTGCGAAGTTCTACGATTCTTGGCACGAAGACGAGCCGGGCAGAGGCTATGACGTGAAGGCTGCCGAGTGGCGCGGCAAGCTGGAACCGCCAGACGACACGGCGGAGTAGCTCCGGCCCGCGCAACCTGCACGAGTCCAAGCATCCAAAGTGAGAGGATGTTTTAGAACGGGCGCGAGTCTAGTGCCTGTAATGAGAAAGCCCTTCGACGCGCTCGCCGAAGGGCTGCTTTCTCAAACGAGTCGGGGCGACAGGACACCAGTTGAACTTATTGTCGCGGGGATACAGGCTTGGGAGCCTGGAATCCGGGCCTTGCTCACCCGTGAAATCATGAAACGCGAGTGATGGCGAGGCCGACAGAGCACCCTCCAGTTCTCACTGCGGTCTGTCCAGGGGGAAGCCCGCCAACTCACGGAGGCATCGGTAGACTTTCCAATCGTGGCCAAGCAGACACAATCACAACCTACGCCGACTCCTGCGGTCGCCCAGCCGGTGAGCATTTCCGTACTCACACCACCCCACGTCCATCAAGTGCCCCACCGCGGATTGATGTGGCCAGCACATCAGAGGCAGCGGAGCACGCGGTCGGCCCATATCGTCTAGAGGTCCTCGACGGAGATGTCGATCTCGAACTCCCCATCTTCGACGTCATAATTCAGGGACACCTCCACAGCGGCACCCTGCAATTCGCTCGAGAAGCTCGCCGTGAACGTGTGCTTGTCATCCCAGTCCTTTGCTTTGCGCTCAAGCTGCTGATCGTCAGGGAGCGAAAGTCGCGTCAATTCGATCACATGCTCGAAGGCGGCGACAGCTGCTTCTGGAGACTGAATGCTCCGGGCTAGACCGTCGAGATCGACGCGTGCCCGGTATCTTCCGTCTTCGAGAATGATGCTCGGACTCGACGACATCGGAAACCCGTTCGGCATATCGAACCACTTCGTGCCATCCGACTCATAGCTTGGCTCGGCACTGCGCAGCTCTCGATAGCCAGCCGCAGTGCTTTTGCACAGTGCCTGCAGGGCTGCACGGTAGTCTGCGGCATCCTCGACGTCGATAGCATCGTTCTGATGAGCTCCCGCCGCGTCGATCGAACCATTGACCAATTCCTCACGCAGCACCGGCATGGTGCGTGCGTCTCGCCACCACTCAAGTGCCCCGTCAATCCGCTCGCTATCGCCCGGATCGAGTACCAGACGATGGCGACGTTGCTGGTGTATTTTGAGGTTGTGGTCTGGATCATCTCGCGGTCCGTACGCGGAGAGAACCTGCAGCTCAAGGCGAACCTTCGCATACGGATGTAGATTGCGGATGCTGTAGTCGTACGCCACCGTGCGTACCGACGCTGACGTGTCCCAGGTGATGTCATCCAGCTCAAGAACGACGTACTGCCTTAGGTCGGTGCGCTGATCAACTGACATCGAACAGGGATCTGGCAATGGCTTTCGCAACTGCGAGCGGAGACCGGAAATCAACTCCTTCCAGCCCTTGCTATAGAATAAATCCTCTTTCTCGTGACCAGCTTCACCAACTTCCCATTCGCGCATGAAGGTGCGGGCTCTCGCTAGCCAATCCCGGCCGGTCCGCAGTTCGACGTACCGGCGTTCCGACCGGAAACGCAATTCCCTGATGAGCGGTCCCTGTAGGCTGTCATAGTGTGCCAGTGTCATGAGTAAGAGGACAACCATGGCTGGATCGGACCGCTGTGCAGCTCGGAGTGCCCTGAACGCCATGGCATCACATTCCTTCTCGCGCACGCGTGTTCCATCACTGGAGCCGACGACCGTGTGGGCGTACTCGTGAGCGAAGATGAACTGGAACAACGACATCGCAAAGACGCGAGTGAGGAGGAATCGATCGATGGCGTGGTCCACCGGCGTGCCGGCAGGCACGATTCCGGCTCGCACCGCCTCGCGTTGGATCTTGGTTCTGAGTTCATTGCTCAGGACCAAGTCAGTGTCCCGCGTTGGCCAAGGGATCGTCGCTTCACATGGCGCACCACCACGTCGTGCCAGTTCTGCGATCCAAGAGTTGAAGCCCTCGGCGGCTTTCGGCAGACCCGTGGATTGTCGCTCCAGTGCCTCCGCGACTATCGCGAATGTCGTGGCCTCTACGACGTCGATGAGACCAGTCGTGATGATTATCTCAACGTCTTGACGTGTGGGGAGCAGGATCATCGCCTGAAGATCCCTCGATGGCACAACCGCGACCTTGATCGATGGCTGTCTTAGCTCGAGATCAATTCGCCGATACCCATCAGCCGCCATCCCCGCGCTCGCGGCGAGGGTTGGGACCATGAACTCGTACTTCGCAGCACTGCCTGAATCGCGGAAGCGCGCAAGCATGCTCTTCAGCCGAGAAGAGGCCGGTGAACTGCCGCGGACGTTCACAACGATGCAACCATCGATTACATCGAAGTCCTTTGCGACGCAGGTCGTGGCGATTGCGCCGATTGCCATAATGATGAGCACGATGCGAAACATGGGATTCTCCTTCTCTGTCTACCTGAAAAACACCATCTTCTCACCTGCGAGGTTCGCCAGATCCTCTTTAGTCCCCGCCTTGGCTCGCCGCTCGAGAGCGGTCAAGTTCCTCACCTCGCTTGCATTTGGGAACCTCTTGACGCGTCGACGCAGTTCCCCGATCGCCGTGGCGTCGTGGTCGCCTTTGATGACTGCGGCCAATGCACTGGCACCAAGGTCGAGCAGCTGTGTCACGACCGGGCCGGTGCTTCCGCCATCCAGATAGGATGGTGATGTCGAGTTGTCAGCTGGCTTCAGCCTTGCGTTCGCGAGGACGATCCCGAGAATCACTGCCAACACGAAACAGCAGGTCCCCGGAGCGACGCGGGTCATCTTCACCCTCGTCGACTCCTTCGAGCCTTCGATCGTCATTGTGTTCAGGAAGCCGTGGAGGAACAACTTGTAACCTATGACGAGCAGCAGCGGCACGTTCAGGACAAGCAACATCCGCTCGATACCACGGAACCACATTGGATCGAGTTCAGCAAGCATATTCCACCCCGTGTTGGCGCGCATCAACTCGGCGAGGCGTGCAGAGGAGTTGAGTGGGCATTCGCGGTCCCCCGAGTGTCGATCAAGATTGTACCGGTAGACGCGGAGACCGGCTCACCAGACATCATGCGTGGCTCTGCGAACCGAAAGCAAAACATAAGTGGATAGCAACCGAGCAGTATTACGCGTTCTTTGCTTTCCCGAGGTCAAGGGGCGGTGCCCACTCCTTCGGGTCCACACCAGGAGCGGTCCAGCCCCAGGTATTCTTGTGCTTGTTCGGCTTGCCAGTGAAATGGCGGATGATCATCCGGTGCAGCATGTTCATGTTGGGCATGATGCCGTGGAACCCCGCGACGCGGGTTAAGAGGCTGTCGGCGATCTCCCAGTAGCCGAAGTCGTCGGGCGTCACGCAGACGAGGTTGCGTTCCTCAAGAAAATTCGGCACTGCCCCACGGTAGGGAACGGTGCCGTCGCCGGTCAGCGAAGGTTCCTTCCCATCTTGAGGCTTGCGGGTCCACTCGTTCCTGCGATCCTTGCTGCTGAGTACGAATTCGGCGGCGCTGCCACGCTTGGTGATCTCGAGCTGGACACGCGTAGTCGCATCGAGGCCCACAACACAGAGCCAGTCCTGCGGAGTAAGACCGACATTCTCGAGCTTGAACCGATCGGTTCGTTGCCGGTGGCTAGCCGCTTCGGCGAGCAGATTGGCGAAAATCTCGGTCGCCTGGGCTTTGGGCGCTCTGCGGTTCAGGCCGTGCTCTTTAACAAAATCAGCAATGGTCCCTGCCACGCTCGGCTGCCAGGCCCCGGTATCGAAGAGTGTTTCCGGTCCGTCCCACTGTTCCGTTGGCCTTAGGTGTCCTAAGAATGATGGCATCAGGTGGTAGAGCGCGGGCGTGAGCCTCGCTGCCTCACGCTCGCGTGAACTGGGCGCTGTCGAGCCAAGGTCAGAAGTGCCGGTGATGATCTTAATGACCGCTTCGTATGAACCCTGAAACGGCGTCGCCAAAGTCGCCACTTTTTCGACCCTTGCAGCGGCGTCAAGCGTCGAGAGGCACCCCGCGATGACAAGCCCGCCCATCGAGTGACCGACAAGATTGACCTTTGGGTCCGCCGCGAATCCGTCGGCGTCGTAATGACGGAGCAGCTTGGTGCGCTCGATGACTTCGTCGATGAAGGCGGCCAGCTGCGCTTCGATGAGCGCCAGCGGCTGGCGCCAGTCGTACCCGAACGGATAGACCGGCACGGGCTGGTCGCGTCGCTCACTGAGCCCGTGACGTAGCTCGGCAATCAGCTCCTGATAGGCGAGCTCAAAGATCTGTCCTGGAGCCAGTCTCGCGGGCTGTCTCGCCTCAAGCTTGAGGTTGTCGGGGTGCAACGCGATCTGCTCGTAGTGTTTGGTGAGCACGCTCCAGACCGTCTCGGGCGGGAGTGTGTACTCGTCGTGCAGATAGGTCGCGGTGATGCCAGGGACCACGATCACTGGCTTTGGGAGCTTTGTGGCCATCGAGACTCCTCCGTCAGGCGCTAGGTCGCGCACGATATACTCTATCGCTTGGACTCAGGAAAGCGCCGGCTTCATAATGATCTGCCCCCCAGAATCTAGTCCACTTTATCTGTGAGTAGACTCGAAAGGCTGAGTGTATTTGGATTGCAAGTCGACTGGGGTAGGGCACGAGGGCTCTTGCCCTTGAAACTTCCACCGTGAAATCGGGGTGACAGGACGGCAACAGAACTTTTCGTAGCCCAGTGCGTTGGAATGCAGGTTTCACCGTGAACCTGGGCGTCGGGCAGGACGAGTAGCTAGGCCCATGAAGCAGGATCCCACGGTCCAATCAGGGGTTCGCCCGATGAGCAGAGGAATCAGTGTGTGTAACCCCGATGTGATCCAGCCAACGTGTCACTAGGGGAACGAGATATGCCGGCCTACCGGTGTCCGAGTTCACCATATTGTGATTGGTGTTGGGGAATACATGCACCGCGTAGTTGCGGCGCCCCGCGAGGATCAACTCGCTCAAGGATTCCAATGAAGCCCGCGTGGGGATGACCTCATCTCGATCGCCGAACATCCAAAGTGTGGGTATTTCCAGTTTCGCAAGCACAGGGTGCGGATCAAATCCAGTCGGGCCAGCGTAACTCCGCAATGCTTCGTCAGCCCCAGCAATGCCGAGAGTTCGCACTAGTTCGCCGTGATGCGCTTCCTCTCCCGATGAGACCGCGCATCCCGCAGTAGCAGCAATGAACGCAATCCATGGTTCGCGCTCTCCGGCGAGCGGCATGATCCATCCGGCCTGGCTGCCGCCGATGAGTCCGACGCGTTTTGGATCGATCTCCGGCCTGCTACGTAACCAGCGGGCGGCTGCAGTCGCATCATCGGCGAGTTCGGAAAAGATACTCGCGCTGCGAGCGACGGTGAACGGCTCGAACTCCCCGCTAGATTCGCCACACCCACGTTTGTCATACGCTAGCACGGCCAAGCCCGAGTCGATCGCTAGTCGGACGTGAAATCCTAGCTGCGATCTCGAAGATGGGGCTGAGCCGTGCACGATGATCGCAGCCGGGAACGGGCCCTCTCCCTGAGGCTTGTACAACGTCCCGCGGAGGCGAACCTCGCCGGACTTTACCCACACGTCTTCCTGCGTGATGGCGGCTCCGGCAACCTCGAGCGGGATACCGAGCCCGTCGAGCCGGGTACGATCTGATGAACCGTCACTTGCGATGGCACGGCGCCGTGTTCCGTCTGGTTGCACGAAGATAATTTCGCCAATCTTGAGACCGCGTGGGACCTCAAGTCGTACCCCGTTTGGCGACGGCCCTGAACTCACTCCGCCCACCAGGAACTCAGTTTCACTGAGGGGATACACAATCCGCTTGGGCGCATCCGCGCTCCCGAGTGATCCGGTAAGCAACGCGAGATCCCCGACCCGCGACTTTGAAAGCCACACCGAGCCGCCAGCTTCCAGATCGTACCGCCCGGCGACTGCTCCGAGCCGCGCATCTGCGATCTTGTGATGTTCGATGAGAGCAATCGATCCCTCAAGAGCCCGCTCGGGCATGCGGAGTTGGCCGGACAGGAAGCCTGATTCGACAACGGACTCGATTTGAATCTCGAATCCTTCTGGCGATTGAAGATCGAGTTGGATCAGTTCATCGGTTCTCGAAACCGTACCGCCGAGTCGCATACCGCCCCGTGTCGGCAGCACCAATTCGGCTGACCTGCCGTTTTCTGAGAACTGTAGCGCAAGTGGAATGAATTCGTCCTTGATCACTACCCCTCCGACCCATGCGCTGCGCGCCACGGCTGTGGGGGCAAGAGCAGAAGAGAGTGTGACGAGCAAGCTCAGGATCCAAACCATCGCATTCATGATGGGCTCCTTTCCAGATGGCAACACGAATACAGATTAGTGCGATAGTCTTCTCCGATCTTGAACGTTTGTGACTCCTTAAGCCTCGGAGCTGCTGAGTAGACGGAAACGACTCGGCGTCGCGCCTGACCGCTTACGGAAATCTCGTGACATGTGGCTCTGATCGCTGTAGCCAGCTTCCAAAGCAACTGTTGAGAGCGACGCAGAGCTTTCTGCGAGAAGTTCGCAAGCGTTTGCGAACCGCAGCCGCCCAGCGTATTCCTTCATCGAGATGCCATATTCCCTCCGGAAAGCGTGGGCTAACCGAGTACGCTCGACACCAATCTCCGATGCGACATTCCACACGCGGCGTCGAGAGTGCTGGTACCTAACGAGCAGCAGGGCCGCCTCTCGTGCTATCGGCCGATCCCCACGTACCAGTTCGGACGGAAGGAACAAGTTTCGCATCACCAACTCGACGTTCGGATGATCTAGCCGAGGGTGCGCAAGCGAAGCGTGTAGAGTCGCGATCGCGGGGGCGGCAAATGGCCTAGTCACAACGGTCCTGGACTCCGCCAGTGAGCGGTGAAGTGATCCGAGCCACCCTGGTTCGAACTGGATGTTCAGCACTCTCGGCGAAGTACCCAAGAAACATGTGCGATGTTCAAAGCCTGCGGGGTTGAGGATCACCGTGAATGGCGGGTGATCAATCTCTCCCCCCGAGATGTTTTCACGCACCATCCCACTCAAGACGATGAAGACCGTTGAATCTTCATGCTGGTGGTTGTCCAGCTGCTCATCATTTCTATAGACCGTTTCGGTGAACTCGAATGGCCCGACACGATCGCGCCCAAGCACGGTTCCGAAGTACGTCCCTCTTTGAAGCTTCCTGGCTTTCACACGATCCCTAGTTGGGATGTGAATGCAAAGTCTTTCACTCCGCGCGGGGCGCGTCGTCGGATGGTTTCCCTATGCGGACTCAGAAATTTGCCGAGGCGACCTCCCGGAGCATCGCTTGATCGAGAGTGAGAGCACTCCCTTTCCTGATCGAAACCGGTGAGCGGCGGCGCCTGCTGGCCGAGCCCGGGATTAAGGAAGGTGCTGAGGGGCTTCTCACAGTTTGCAAGAGTTCATCCTCAAGCCTCCCAACATGTGTCAGCTTGGCGACCTGAGGCTGCTTTTGGCGGGACTCATGGGGACCAGCGGCCAAAGCACGGTAAGGTGACAGGACGGTTTGAACCAGCGCAACTCCCTAGGAGATGAAGGCTTACCTCGTGCAGCGCCGTTTGATTCGGCGAAATACGTCGTGTGATTGAACTCAATGCGAATGCGTCAAAGCAACGCTCAGAGCACCAGAACTCCACTTCGGGCCCCAACGCGGCCCTGCGCGGTTACAGCAAGTCGGGGTGACAGGACACCAATAGAACTTTTCGTGGCTCATTGCGCGGGAATGATGATTTCACCGTGAAATCTCCGGACCGAGCACACGCGCCGAAAAATAACCTAGGCACAGTCATCATTGGACACCAACCGAGACGACGCGTTGACCTGGGCCGCACAAACACAAATATGTGTGATTCTAATCCCACATCACCATTGTTTGTGGCGTTGTGTGTACGGTCCCGATACAGACGAGCTCAACGTCAGCCCGCTATAGTGACACACTATTTGATCGGGCCTGTAGCTCAGTACGGCTAGAGCGCTTCCACCACAAAATGGAAGAGGTCGTAGGTTCAAGTCCTTCCTGGCCCACTTCATGTCACGCGAATGGGATGAAGCCCGAAACGCATGGGAATCCTTCTTAAGGGACTTGCTTGCTTGTAGACATCGCCTCGGTTGTTCCTACAAGAACGCATGGTATCGCGGTCACGTCAGTAGTGATTACCACCCCATGCCCACATTGCTTCGCACGACGCAGGGTGCACGAGCAGCGGACCGCTTGGAATTGGCGACAGCAAAACCAGCGCTCAAGCAGAAGGTTGCTCGGGTGGTTACAGAGTTGCGTTTGGCACGCGACCAGAATGACGAAACGATCATTCGGCAGTTGAGTAAGCAGAAAGAAAAGCTGGATCAAGACATCAAGGCTATCGACATGCGTGTGGCGAGCCCACGACCGGTGGGCGAACGCGAGGCTTTTAGCGAATTTACGTTTCGTGCGGGCTGCGATGCTTCCACGTGTTCATGGACAATCCTCGCAGAGATGCGGCACCTAGCCATTCCCACTCGACTACTCGACTGGACGGAATCGCTCGACGTGGCTTTGAGCTTTGCGCTTGAGTCCTTCGTGGATGACTACGTCGAATTGTGGGCTGAGGTTGAGAATGCCCAACAACTTACCCGCCAACGGCGCAAGCAAGAACTAGCGGGACCATGTCCGCGGCTGCGGGCTTCGCTCGATCATGATTTTCCTTACTACGCGGGGGCGCCTTTCCAACGACCGGCACTATGGGTCTTCAATCCTTATCGAGCAAGTTATGCGGCGATCTCCGATGCACTGCAATCTACTGCTGACACAGAGCCGCTTCGAGCAATCCGTGCAATTGGGCGAGAGCGAGTTGTGTTAAATCTGGATCGACTGCAAGGGCTTGATTATGAAAGCTGCTTCCTCCGCACGCCAGAGCCTATCTGGCCGTTTCGCAAGCCACTTCCAGGTCACATCTCCTGGATTCACCCATATCACAAGGCGCAGCGCGGCCAATTCACGGTGCATGGTCTCGATCGGCGCGAACTCGATGCTCATTATAGCGCGAAGGTACTCGAGCAAATCAATATCTCGTACGCAGCTGCTGCCTACTGGGTGCGAATGAAGAGCATCGCGAACGACAATTCTCGACTGGCGAGGTTTCCGACATCTGAAGTCTTGGCCCAGGACATTAGCGAAAAGTTTTTGAGTTCGATGCTCTTGCCATGCTGGGACGCTAAGCGAGCTCTTGAGTTTGCATCCAAACGGCTGGCGTGCCCGAGCGCAAACCCTGATGCTGCCCACGCCTGGCTTTCCCAGCACGGCTTCGGAGATGTGCCAGCCGAGATGGAAGACTTGCGCTCGATGGTGCTTCCGCATATTGATGTCTGGAATCGCCGTCTCGCGATTGCAGATTTTCTGTACGAGTAGATGCTGTTGTTGAGCCCTTTGACTACCTCTAGCTAGCGCGTAGTCATGCTAAGCCACGAGGGATAGCGCAAATGCCACATAGCCTACATAGGCTGTTGCGCAACAACACTTAGTGCAACGATCGCTAGTGCGGTGCGGAAGGTGGGCTAAGTGAATGCTGCCTACCACCATCGTTTGCTCCCGTGGGAGCGCCTCGCCTCTCATGCCTCAGCCTGGCGATTTCGGGGTGCCCAGATAATGTTCCTACGGAAGAGCGGGCGGGCATGTCGTTCCCCAAGCGGCTAGGACGTGGTTGAGGTCGTTGATATCGACCGTGCCCGAGCAGTCAGCGTCACCGCCGGTGCCGCTCGTTACCAATTCACCAAAGGATGAGAGCACGATGTTGAGATCTTCGAGATCCACCGACGCATTGCCCGAAATGTCGCCTAAGCAATCACAGCCATCGGGTATCCCGTCGTTGTCGCAATCCTGCGCATCGTCGAATCCGTCGCACATATCGAACCAATCAGGGACCCGGTCATCATCCGCATCCAGCGGATAACCGAATGTCAGAGAGTGGTATATGTCCTGCGTAAAAATATCGCACGCGGTCGGCGGTGGGTTGCCCTGATAGTAGATATGGAACGCAGTGTAGGGCGTGGGCATCGCATCAGGGAAATCGAGCGTGTGTCCGTTCCCGTCACGCGCCAGCGCCCCGAGCGAGGCCACGACGCTGCCGGTTGGAATGAACGATGTAAACCCGTTCACAATCTGATGGGGCTGAGCCGCCGGGGGATTGAAGCCAGACCAGATCAGGCGTGGTGAGGCTTGGATGCACTCCTGAAAGTCTTCATGCCATAGCGCTACCGAGAAGTACCGCAGATGCATCGGACTCCACGCCAGATCACCGGGGATCTCCCTCTGCATGTCCTGCTTCTCAGCAGCGATATATGCAAACGGATCGCCAATCGAACCGATGGGAATCCGGACTCGCCAGGCCACGGGCGGTCTTGGCCCGTCGCACGGTACCAACGGTATCAACGAGTCATCGGTGAACCATAGTTCGAGCATCTCCTCGCGAACGAGTGCCACCGGAAAGCCGGCACCGTAAGCCCTATGCACATCGAACTGCTCCAGCGGAATCGCCGTCCCGCACGGATGCGGCCACATGTTCGTGAACGCCTCTTGTGGCACGATCACCGCACCGCCGGGCGCCCCACCGATGAACCGTTGCCATGTCACGCCGTCGGACGACGTAGCGAGGCAGATCCGATTCTGATTGGCGTGTTCCATATCCGGACTTGCCGTAGAAGCGATCGAATACCCGAGCAACGGCCCCCCGTCGCACCCGAGCAAGCCATCGGGAAGTCTTCCCTCGCAACAAGGATCGTTGGAGTTGAAGACATTCCAGAAGCCACCGTCCCAGCATGAGTAGAGCGGTTGCCGACCCGGCGCGTCATCCTCGTACAGCCAGAAGATTGGTAGATTGCCGTTGAGTGGAGTCCACACCCTCCCGTCATTGAAATCCACGACCGGCGCGCACGAGAGGAAGCGATCGGTCAACCCGTTCCAGTGTGTGACCTCGCCCGCGTAGATCGGACGGGTGCCGGGCTTCCGGAATGCCGGAGCAAACCCAAGAGTGGTCTCGAAGGTATCGTCGGGTTTCCATGCAGACGCGAACTGCGGTGCCCCCGACCAGGACCAAGTGTCTGTCAAATCAGGATTCCAAAGCCTGGCGACATTGGTCACCCAGGTTCCATACGCCTCATAGAACATGTAGTAGATGCCGTCGATCTTAAGCACCGATGGTGAGCCGATGAGATGGTCATCGGCCGCGTCGTACCCGGCCAGTCCACCTTGCGGCTTCAGCACGATGACAGGATCCGTCCATGCTGCGCCGTCTGTGCTCGACGAAAAGTAGATTCGATCCCCGGCGAGATGATCGCAAGGTTCGATGTCTTGAATGCCTCCGACGCAACCGCACCCCGGCTCGACTTCACAGCTTCCCAACCACCACATCTTGAACAAACGTGCTGGATCGTCCGGGTCGTAGAGCACCGTTGGCTGCAAGTCATACGAGGGTACGCCGGTTGCGCGGCCCAGATCCACAGACTCTGTGTGCTCGAAGGGTCCGATCGCCCCTTGGGCGAAGATTTGCTGCGAGACACAAATCATCACAATCAGGGTCATCGAGCGCGACGCTATAAGTCTCATCCGAATGCCTCCTAGCCATTGTGGTGGCGAACTCGAAACACAAATGACATACGGCTCGGTATACGATCGCGATCCCTATAAACTCAGAGATTACGCAACAGGCAAAGTCCGCTCCCCCCCCCGCGGGCAGGTACGCGTAAACGCGTTCGGTTGAGTGTGTCGCTAAAGTCACGGCAAAAAATTCGCAGCTCATTACACTGGAATGCGGGTCTTACAATGAAACTCCGAGGTAGGAATGGACCTCAAAACGGATACCGTACTACCTCAATGACTCGATTGGGACTTGGGATCGCCCGTGGTCGTTTCGTCCCGTGGCAGCGTTCAAGCAATCGTGTGTGCGAGCGCGGTATTTACCATGCGCCTGGCCATTGATCACAAGCACCGGTGTCACCGCCAAGCAGGGACTCATTGGTATCGTTTCCAAGACGATCTGTCGCATTCACCCACAGATTTGTGTGGGCGCGCTGCATTGCAGACTTCCTCTTCTAGCACGCACAGTGAGATGCCTGAGTGCAGTGGCGCTCAGTGTGGTGTCACGACAGGGTGACAGGACGGTTTGAACCTGCGCAACCATCTAGAACATCCAGACTTACCTCGTGCACACCGCTCTGCGAGGCAAGATCTGCATTGCGATTAAACTCAGTGCGAATGGATCGAAAACTACGCTCAACGCACTAGAACACCGTTTCGAGCACCACGCGGCCGCAACCGATTCAAGCAAGTCGGGGTGATAGGATTTGAACCTACGACCTTCTCGTCCCGAACGAGACGCGCTACCAAGCTGCGCTACACCCCGAAACGCCCGATGCGGACCATCAGGCCACACCTAAACTAGCCGCCTGAGCCCCCTTGGGCAACCAGTCGGTGCGGATTGCAGCCCAATATCCTTCTCCGCGTCTCCAAGGCGGCTTCCTCACCGCCCGGGCGACTTCGCGTCAATGGACTTGAACCGTGTGAGTTTCATCGGCCCGATGTCGGCATCACCTGACGTGCCAAGCATCGCATTCACGGTGCGGCGGGCCGTTTCATAGCCCAAAGACATGCCGTGACCAGTGAAACCTGCGCACACCCAAAGGCGATCATCACCTGCACTGAGCAGAGTTTCAGGAGCAGTCAAGTCAGGAGCGCATGGCAGATCAACTGGGCCAACGAGCGGCAGGCCGTCGGGTGTGAAGGCCATGATGCCTGTCCATCGATGCACCACGGGCAATGTTCGACCGAGCGTTTGTTGTGCGTACTGCTCAAGGGCCATCTGAATGGGCATGGTCGGGTGCTCAGCGATGGTCTGCTCGGCATTGATATTGAGTTTGCGTTTGCCGCCGAGCAGAATGGTGCGTTCGTCGTATGCACGCAGGTATTCCGATCCGTGATCAGCGTAATACCCACACTGTGGCATGTGCGCCGCATTGATAGAAGAAGCATCGAGTGCGAGCATCTGTGCGCGGTGTGGTGTGATGAGCGCATTCAATTTTGGCAGAAGCTGGCCGGTCCAGGCATTTGTGCAGATGAGCGCTCGATTGCAGCACACAGTGCCTTGTGATGTTCGGATGCGCAGGTTCTTGTGTGCGGGCTCAATGGCGTGCACTTCAGCATTGAGCAGTGGGGGGCGCTTGAGTTTGCCCGCAAGCAGTGTGAGCACTTGCAATGAATCGCACACGAAGTCGCGCGGATTGATCAGTGCGACCGGCCAGTTGCCATTCGCCCAGATGATGTCATCACCGTGTGTCACGAGCTCACAATCAAAGCCGTCATCGAGCATGAGCTTTGCGCTGCGCCGCAGCTCTTCGGCCTCAGTATCACTCGCTGCAAGCAGGCACGAAGGCCGTGGTATGCATCCGGGAAGGTCATCTGCACCGAGGCCCAGAAGCGCCGTCTGATTTGCTTCTGAGAGTTGCCAGAGGAACTTTGCCTTTTCTCGTCCCCAGTCGCGGACCGCAGCGGCGTAATTGTCTGCCGCCCCGCGCATGAGATAGCCCGCGTTGCGCCCGCTTGCGCCTGCGCCGATGATGCCCTTATCGATGACCAGCGCATCGACGCCCGCGTCTTGCAGTGCAAGAGCTGCGCCAAGTCCGACAACACCCGCGCCGATGACCGCAAAGTCGCAGGTGTGGTCGCCAGTTGCGCCGCGCGCTGCCCAATAGCTCACACTCATACTGCGATGGTACCGGTGTGAGTTGTCATGCGCGCGAGAAAGCCGCACCGAGCCTGCTAAGGCTTGATGCGGCACCCGGTTCACGTCCTTTCGAGGACGTCACGTTTGGTTGACCGCTTAGCCGAGTAACTGCAGAGCAGCTTGCGGCTGGGAGTTTGCGATCGTGAGAATCTGGCTCGCTGAAGAAGCAAGAATCTGGTTCCGCGTCAGCCCCGCAGTCTCAACTGCGAAGTCGGCATCGCGAATCACACTTTCAGCAGCGGCGGTATTCTCAAGTGAGACGCCGAGGCTTCTGATCGTCGCGCCAACCACGTTCTGCTGGAACGCACCGATGCGTCCACGCATCCCGCTGACATCACGAATAGCTCGTTCGACGGCTTGCTGCGCGATTCCATCATCACCATCGACGACGTTCAGGCCCTTGCCAGAAGCAAGGTCTGCAAGCGTGAACCCGACTGAATTGTCGATCACTTTGCCAATTTCGCGAACCGCGACATTTTGCACACCAATACTCACCTTGTTCGCGATATCGACACGTCCGCCGAGCTGGAAGTTCGCCCCGCCTCCGGTGATGGTGAACGCCGTGACGTTGCCAAGTTTGGCGGCATTCGGACCAGCAGGCACACCCGCGTCATAGTTCAGATCAATCTCGACATCGAGGAAATCGGTGTTGACACGAGCAACCGTGCCCTTGGTCGTGGCCTTCTGGCCATTGATGAATACATCAACGTCCTGACCATCATTGGATAAACCATTAGCAAGTGAAGGATCTGTGAAGGCGGTTGGCCCGCCAGCAGCCACCGCAAGTTCGTCGGTCGCGCTCAGTGCGGTTACGCCAACACCCACAGCGATGTTGCCATCATCGATGACCTTGAGCGAGACGAACTCATCGCTGCCACGATTGATCGAGGTCAAGCGAAGATCATCAGCGCCCGAAATAGCGGCTTCAACGCCGGTGACATCCTTCAGGCTATTGATTGTGCTGATGATCGCTGTGACGTCCGTGCCTGAGGCAAAGCTGAGTTCGCGCGAACCAAGGGCACCAGCAACTTCAATCTTAAAGGTTTCCCCTGCGCTTCCAAGATCGATCGACCCACCACCAAACTGCATCAGGAAGCCGCCGACATGCGCGGAGCCCGTGACCGCAACTTCAACATCCAAAGTTGCACCAAACTCCAACTTCGCTCCGTTCACTTTGAAGGAGTTCACCTGGGCACTGACATCTTTGGTGTCATAATCAAAGCTGCCATTCAGCAGTTTGGTGCCCTGGAAGCTGGTCGCACTGGCGACACGGTCAATGGTCTGCAGGATCGAATCAATCTGCAATTGATTGGCTTCTTTTTCTTCTTGTGACAGGCCGGCGTCACTGGCCGTTGCTGTCACAAGGCCCTGAAGCTGGGTGAGAAGGCCTGATACTTCATTGAGCCCGCCCTCTGCGATATTCACAACCTGATCGGCGCGCTCGGCGTTGCCAATCGCCGCGCTAAGGGCCGCCTGCTCCGCCCGCAGGTTTTGCGAGGCGATTAGGCCCGCCGGATCATCTGCACCGCGATTGATGCGCAGACCCGTTGAAAGGCGCTCAAGAGACTTACTCAAGCCCTGATTATTCTGACTCAGCACCCGCTGACCAAGCAGCGAGGGCACATTTGTGTTGATGCGTGTCATCCGGGAACCTCCGTGAACCTGCCGCACCGGGGCGGCAACGACGCTTTCCGGCGTCGCGTTGGGTAAGTGCACGTGGTTCGTTCTCGGCGTGGTGTTGCCATTGTTTCTCGGCCCTTGCCACGCCTCGAGCACATGCCCGAGAACCAGTGCGGGCCATAACTTCGACGTTCACGACAGGTGAATGAAGCACTCTTCAAACTTTCCGAGCGATAACCAACCCATGACGCGATAACCACCACTCACCGCATCTCTTGAGAAGCAAGACCCGCGTGCTCTGCCTCAAGCGACCCCCGGCATTGCTCGATGAAAGAAGCAACTGTGCGTTGCGATGAGTTTGCAGCGGACAGAAAACGCACGCAACGGCCTGATCTGTACATCAGGAGGTTTGCACGTCGGAGGAACTATGCACACTGTTGTCAAGATGTCAGACCTTGATTTTTCTGAACTCCGCACACTCATTTATGAGCGCAGTGGCATTGCTTTTCAGGACAGCAAGCGCTACGTCCTTGAAAGCCGACTTGCGCATCGCCTTGAGGAACTCAATATGGATTCGTTCCATGAGTACCTGCAGTTTCTGAGCATTGGGCCTCACCAGACTGGCGAGTTTGAGGAGATGTTGAATCGCATTAACATCAATGAGACAAGCTTTTTTCGCAATGAACCACAGCTCGATACCTTCGAGCAAATAGTATTGCCTGAACTGCTTGAAGCGCGCGCAAGCACCAAGCGGCTGCGCATCTGGTCGGCGGCATGCTCCACCGGGGAAGAGCCCTACACCCTTGCCATGCAAATCCATCGTGCACTTGGTGTGGCTCTTGCAGACTGGCACATTGAGATATTGGGCACCGACATTTCGGGCAACGTACTCAACACCGCCCACGAAGCTAAGTACGCATCACTCAGTCTCCGATCCGTCGACCCGCTTGTCGTATCGCGCTACTTCAGGGAAGAAGGCAGCTTTTCTGAGGTCGACCCCACCATTCACGAAATGGTGTCCTTTGAAAAGCACAATCTGTGCGATTCACTGGCGGCAACTCGTTATGGCACGTGGGATGCCATCTTCTGCCGCAATGCCATGACATTCTTCGATGAGGATACGCGCAAGTGTGTTCTAGAAATGTTCCACAACCAAATAGCCGATGATGGCGTTTTGTTTGTCGGGCACAACGAAACGTTGCGCTCGCATCGAGACATGTTCGAACCAATCGCCACACCCCAATCATTCGCCTATACCAAGGTGTAGGGCGCAGGGATCACCAAGGAGGTTGCTATGGATCAGAATATTGTGCTTTCATTCATTCGTTCGACCAAGGACATCTTCGATACGATGTTGCAGCTTGAAGTGAGCCCCGGCACACCCTCCGTCAAGTCAACAAACAAGGCATCGCATGACATCTCGGGCATCATCGGCTTTGCTGGTGAAGTTGAAGGTACGGCCGTATTGAGCTTTCCCAAGGCGACGGCATATCGAGTGTGCGACTTATTCACGGGCTCTGATTGCTCAGAATCGGAAGAAGATCTGTGTGATGCAATCGGCGAACTCACCAACATGATCGCTGGCAGTGCCAAGGCGCAGTTCGAGGGCAAGGAAGTGTCGATCAGTTGCCCGTCGGTCATCATTGGCGCCGATCACGTTGTCCATTCGAAGAAGGGCACGGTGTGCATTTCGATCCCATTCTCAAGCGATTGCGGTGATTTTGCCGTCGAGTTCGCAGTGAAGGGGTTGGGAGAAACCAACGCCACAGCGGATGCGGCAACATCTTCTGCCGCTGTCTCACACTGACTTGGATGAGGAAAGAACCATGAAAATTCTGCTTATTGATGATTCGAAAACAATGCGGAAGATCCAAAAGGGCATCCTCATCAAGATGGGATACACCGATCTTGAAGAGGCGTGCGATGGCCTAGACGGGCTCAGCAAAGTCGGCTCGTTTGAACCAGACCTGCTTCTCGTCGACTGGAACATGCCCAACATGGATGGGCTCACCTTCGTCAAAGAATACCGGGCAAAGGGCCATAAGAAGCCCGTGCTCATGGTCACTACAGAGGCCGAAAAGGCGCGCGTGATCGAAGCCATCAAGGCGGGCGTCAACAACTATGTTGTCAAGCCTTTCACCCCTGATCTGCTTCAACAGCGCATCGAAGAGACCTTGTCTCGGATGGCTACGGCAAAGTGATTTGCCCTGGGCTGGGCTGCGCACTGAAACCCGGATTGTCAATTGATTGACCCATGCCAGCGGTTGCACTGTTTGGGCAGCCGCCTGTGCGTGCGCTCGCCGAGCAATCTGGCCCGCGATCCCTCGGGCATCCCGGGCGTCACCTCGGGCTATCTCGTCCTCTCAGCCGTGTGAAAGTATTTCCAGCCCAAGTTAGGGGGCTACGGAACCGCGGGCGGTGGACGTGGGTACCATTGTCAATGGTGCGGTCACATGCCGCCATGGCTGCATCGGGCGGCCCAACAGACACCGGTTTCGGAGATTCCCATGAAGAGCATGTTGCAGGCCCTTCTCGTTTTTGCTGCCACCCTCACCCTCGCGGTGAGCGCGGGCGCTCAAGATGATGCGAATAAGGGTGACGACCTCGCGGCTCATTACGACTTCATATCCTTTCAAACAACCCACGGCGAGATGGTGCTGCTCCTCGACAAGGATCGGGCCCCGATCTCTGCAAAGAACTTCAAGCAGTATGTGACTGATGGCCACTACGACGGCACAGTGTTCCATCGCGTCATGAAGGACTTTGTCATTCAGGGCGGCGGCTTTGATGCCAATATGAAGCCCAAGCCCCTGCGCGCTCCAATCAAAAACGAATGGCGCAACATGCTCAAAAATATTCGCGGTGCGCTGTCGATGGCCCGTACGCAGGTGCATGACTCTGCAACGAGTCAGTTCTTCATCAATACCGTTGATAATGAGGGGCTGGATCAGCCCCGCGATGGTGCTGCGTATGCCGTCTTCGGCTCTATCATTGAAGGCCTCGATGTTGTCGATAAAATTCGCAATGTGCCTGTTGGCCCGCGCAGTAACGGCATGCAAAATGTTCCCATCGACCCGATGCCTGCAATAACCAAGGCCGCCGTCATTTCGTGGGATGATCTCACTGATACCGCCCGGGTCGCCGTTGCCGAGTGGGATACAAAGGCCACCAAATGGCATGCTCCAGCGATCGAAGAGAAAAAGGCTCTTGAAGAGCGCAATCGTCTCGTAGAGGCTCGCTTTGATCAAATCAACAAGGCGCTTGCGTCAGATAAAGCTGAACAAAACGACAACGGGATTGCCTATGTCGATGAGATGATTGGTGATGGGGTTCGCCCCAAGGGCACAGAGGTTGTCATTGTCAAAGCAACAGGATGGACGCCTGATGGCAAGGTCTGGTGGCGCACCGAGGACGAGGATAGAAAAATGCAGTCCTTCCCACTGGCAGCCCTCAGTCGGTTCAAAGGCTTGCAGAGATCGCTGCTTGAGATGAATATTGGTGGCACCCGTCTGCTGCACATTCCAGCGGAACTGGCTTTCGGCGAAGATGGCTACCATGCATCATGGTGGCTCTGGAATGATGTCCCGCCCAACACCGACGTTGTGATGGAAGTGACGCTTGTTGGCTTTCAGAAAGACCTGGAGTTTGAAAATGGCGAGCTTGATGTGAATCAAGTCCGGTGAGGTCGTTCGGGCTCACCTGTAAAACTGCTACGCGGCATGACGCTCAGGCATTGCTGCTGCGTGTTGCAGCGAAAACACATTTACAGGACGCGTGACAATGGCGTCGGCGCCAGCTTCAATCGCTTCGGCGCACACGCCGTCACATGACACCACGATCAATCGTGCTTGTGGTGCGGCTTCGCGCAGCCCGCGCACAAGGTCAACCCCGCCGATCACTGCGAGACTCATGCCGACCACGATTACTTCTGGTGCATTCGGGCCCGCAGCGACAAGTCCCTGCTCGCCGTCCACCGCTTCGATAACTCGCATGTCCCCGTGTTCAAAGGCAAGCCTCACCGCTGCCCGGCACGACTGTGAATCATCAATGACAAGAACGCATTGCATAGTGCTGCCTCCGACCTCTCTCCCCCCAGTTCGGGATGATCGGACCTTCACCACACCTTTCGACCTGTGAGGCCGTCAGCTTTTGACAGAGTTGAAAAATTCTCGGAGCTTCGCGAACTCTCAGGGAAGCGGGGCGGCAGCCTTTTAGGCGTAGACCTCCAGCATCACCCGTCTCGTGTGCTTCACCTGACGATTGAGCATCTTGCGGGTCCATTCGTCGATATTCACTTTCGCCTCAGGATCAATCGCAAGATAGCCTTCGAGCGCGGGCTCAGACATTCGTTTGGCCATTTCCTGAAATATTCCAAGCTCCATACCCGCGATGCCGCAGATGTAGATCAGATTCGCATCACTCTCCAGTTGCGGCTGCAACGCATCGAAGTCCGCCCGCACCCGGTCCTGCACATACATCGGCCCAAGCACTGCACCGTCCGGCCCGGTATTGGCTTCGCGGCTGATTGCAGTCATGTATGTGAAATTGTCATGCGCCGCAGCGAATTGTGTGAACTCATCGTGGTACAGCAAGTCAGTTGCATAAGGTGAACCCATGACGAGCGTGATGCGCCGCGAACATCCGCCTGCAAGCAACTCTCTGACCATGCCGCGAAATGGTGCAATGCCTGTTCCTGTGGCGCAGAACAGGTAATCATGTGCATTCGAATCAGTCGGAAGCAGGAACCGCTTCCCGCTCGGGCCGCACACCTGCATCTCATCACCCGGCTTCAAGTTGCACAGGTAATTTGAAGCAACACCTAAAAACAATTCACCTGTTTCCCAGTGTTCGTCGATCGTGCGTTTTACAGTTGTCGACAGAATTTTTCCCGCGCCATCCTCACCCGCCGTCGCACTCGCAAGCGAATACAGCCTGACCTGGTGCGGCCTGCCGCGCGCATCTTCGCCCGGTGCGACCACACCCACACTCTGTCCGACCAGACATTCCCCTTCTAGGGGTGTCCCGGAGACATCGAATTCAATATGCCGCACAAACGTCGCCGTTTTACGCCCATTGGTGCAGGGTTCATTTTTCGTAATCACCGCTGTGACAGGTTCTTTGGGACGCACGAGGTGCATCTTCACTTCGGGCAATACGGGTTCATTGGTTGTTGTCACACTCACGCTTTCACTCCCGCGTTTACGTACACCGGCTGGTTGCCGATTTTCCACTTGATGTTGCATCCGATGCTCGGTTTTTGTTCTGCATCAGGCGATTTTCCAGCAAGCACCGCATCGAGCGCTGATCGCAGGTCTTTGCCTGTAACCGCCTTGCCATTGCCAGGCCGAGCATCGTCGAGCTGCCCACGATACACAAGCCTCCGGTCGCTGTCATACACGAAGAAATCTGGTGTACACGCGGCGCTATAGAGCTTGGCAACCTCTTGCGTGTCATCATGAAGATAGGGAAACGTGAACCCGAACGATTCTGCCTGGGCTTTCAATTGCTCCGGCGCATCATCGGGATGCGATTCCGAATCATTCGAACAGATCGCAACGATCTTGAAGCCCTTTGGTCCATAGTCATTGCCGATCGAAGCGAGTTGTTCATCAATCAACTTGACAAATGGGCAGTGTGCACAGATGAACATCACAAGCAGCCCCGGCGACCCCGCAAGATATGCAAGTGACACCATTTGCCCTGTCACAACGTCCGGCAGGTTGAAGTGGTTCGCCGGAATGCCAATTGCCGCCATCATCGAAGGTGTTTGTGCCATTTGCCGGTTTCCTCAATTTCGCCGGGGGGAGAAGGCGCACAAGGTGCGCGCCTTGCCAAGGAAGTTTGATCCACAAGAAGGATTACACTTGTGCAGGTTATCAGGACGCGGTAGCATCTTCCACATCGTCGAACGGACTCGACGGTGAACAGTTTGATTTTTCAGTTCCCCAACGTGGTCAAGGAGCGACCGAATGAGGGAAAAGACAGACCGTGACCCAAGGGTCGATGCGCGCCCGAGTTCACCGGACACACCGGGAACGCCCGATGATTTCGCACGGCAAGACACGCCCGTTGCCCGAATTCAATCCGGGCCGGGCACTGAGTCAAAGGATGACTCGTCCTCACTCTTCCAGGCGATTCGTGACACGATTCTTCATGCACTTTCTCAACACGATCGATTGCTCGTTGTGCTCTGGTATGTCGAGCGCATGAGCATCCGCGAGATCGGAGAAGTGCTTGACCTGACCGATCAGCAGGTCCGACGCACACACGAACGTGTTGTTGCACGCCTGCGCGAGGTCACAGTGCCGGTGTCAGTGTAAAAAACGCTATCTGTTCTGGCTGAAGAGAGATCAATCAGGGCTTCGCACCGTTCCGCGCCGCATCCAGCGCATCGTAGACGATGAGGTGGCCTTCCCACCGCCAGTTCATCACCCATTTGCCATTCACAAAAACGCGCGGCACACCCTCGATGCGCAGCCGTGCTAAAAATGCATCTGACTGCGTCTCGCGCAACAGGTTCTGATCGACCACATCGGAATTGATTGTGCTCTGGGCCTCTTCACGACTTGCTGCAAATTTTGCAACCTCATCGAGCAGCATGGTTGGCCCCGGCCCCTGCATGAGCTCACGATCCATGATGAATCGGTGCATTTTCCAGAACGCATCCTCACCGCCAAGTTGTCCCGCTGCAAGCACTGCACGCGCGTACTCGCACGCGCCGGATCCGACCATCCCCTTGAAGCCCACGTTGCATGCCTTGGCCATCGGGAATATTCGGAAGTGATAGGTCACATCAGGATGGTCATTTACGTATTCGCGAATAAAACGATCCAATTCGCGCGTACGCCCTGATGAATAACATCCATACACCGTCACTGTTGCACTTGGGTTGTCCTTCGCGCCCAGTGAATATCCCCACGGGCTTTCAAGATCGGGCATCGCCTGCCCCTGGCGCCAATCGTTGAGCAGCTTGGCATGGGCATCAAGTGGGCGATCCAGTGAGGCATCCATCGGTGCCGGGTTTTGCGCGAGCACAGCTTTCACAGTGCGTTCGAGGTTGCCCTCGCGACCCCAGCGCCGAAACTCCTTGCCATTGATAAATACCATCGGCGTCGTGCTCAGGCCAAGCAGATGTCCCTCATCGGAATCTGACGCAATCACATCATCAATCTGTGCCGCATTCAACGCGTGCCGGAATGCCGCGAGGTCGATGCCAAGCTCACCCAGTTTCGCATCAAGTTCCGACTGATTAACCAATTCATTCCTGCTGAGATGATCAAATGCCCATGCGCTCATTTCCCAGAACGCGCCCGGCCCGCCCACAAGTCCCGCCGCCTCAACAAGGTTCGACCCCTGACACGATCCGGTGTGGATGGGCCTGCTCACATGCTCGTTGCAGGTGCTGTTGAAGGGATAATGTTTGTGCGAGAATGACACTGTCTCTGGATTCGCGTGCAAGATGCGCTCGATCTCGCCTTTCACCCGCCGACAGTCAGGGCATTGCAGGCAGGAGAATGCCACGATGCGCACTTGCGCATGTTCGGGACCGATGAGATACCGCCCCGTAAACCCTGCCCGCCCGGGGCCGCGCGTTTCAAGATCAAATGGCACTTCCACAAGCTGCGCGATCGCATCATTGTGCTTCTGCGTAGGATTGGGATTCGTGATCGTGACATTCGACCCCGAATCTTCGGGTGGCGTCGCAGGTGGCGTCACCGGAGGGGTGACGCTCGTTGATGTTCCCGTGATCTCTTGAACGATCCTTTCTTGTTCCGCATCATCTTTTGCTCTTTCTTTTTGATCCGCAACAAGCTGCACGCCGCCCGCAAGAACTGTTGCACTTGCAAAGACCGTGAGCGATGTTTTCCACATCGCGGCGCTTTTGGTTGCACGGTCTCTAGGTGTTGCAAACTCCACCACACCCACGAAGAGCAAATTGAATACGTGCGTCGCAAGGCACCATGTACAGATAGTGCCTTCCTGCAACATGATGACGATGTAGGCAACACTCATCAGCCCGCCCAAGCGCGCGATCCATACCACTGTGGGCGCAAGTCCGATTTTCCTGCTGCGCATCCATGTGGTCAATGCTGCCGCAAAGTAGGCAAGCCCAACATACGCCACGGGCCAGTTGATGAAGGGAATCCGTGAGGCAACATGATCCTTGAGCTTGTCGCACCCGCCGCCTTCGCCGCACCCCGGCGGCACAAACCCCGGGATGTAGCTCAGCGACAGAACAATTGTGGTCACAATCGTAGCGCCGAGAAGGAGCGCACCGATGCCAAAAACCGCACTCGGGATCGCCTTCGATGTCCCTGAGCCAGATGCGCCGGGTGTCGCAGCCTTCGACCGATTCTTGCCTGTAGTCTTCTTCGCCATCACCATTCCAATGTCTGGGGTTCTTTCGGGCCCGCCCGTGCAGCGGACGCCCGATCAGGGTCAATCACTGATTGTAATCCTTTGTGCGATCTTGGCTGCACTTCCGGCACTATCGACCGCACAACGCCCTGCCCTGCTACATTTCACCCCCTGTGGAACACATCCTCATAACAGGTGGCGCTGGGTACATCGGCTCGCATGCGGTGAAGGCAGTGTTGGCTTCTGGGCGTCATGTCACGGTCATCGATGATTTTCGCCGTGGCCACCGCCGGCCCCTTGAATTGCTCAGTGCAGGCTATCCAAGGCGTCTCGAAGTCATCGACAGCCCAATCGCCGATATCGGGCGCGTGTCGACGGCCCTTGGCGATGCACGGATCACAAGCGTCATGCATTTCGCCGCCCTTGCCTATGTCGCCGAGAGTATCGATATTCCCCTCGACTATTTCGAGTGCAATGTCACAGGCATGATCGCGCTGCTGCAGGCGTGCGCGGCAACAGGCGTTACTCGATTCGTTTTTTCATCAAGCTGCTCCGTCTATGGCGACCTTCCTCCAGAGGCGATGCCACTCTGCGAATCATCGCCAACCGTCCCTATCTCGCCGTATGGCTGGACCAAGCTCATTGGCGAACAACTCCTGGAAGCCCACGCAACTGCAGCGCAGCGAGCCGGGCGCGATTTTTCCTGCACGATGTTGCGCTATTTCAATGTCGCAGGTGCAGATACCGATGGCATTCTCGGCGAAGACCATCATCCCGAAACGCACCTTATTCCGCGCGCGATATTCGCAGCGCTCGGGCGCGGGCCAGCGCTCGATATCTGCGGCGAAGATTTTCCCACACCCGATGGCACGCCGGTGCGCGATTACATACACGTTGAAGATCTGGTCGAGGCGCACCTCCTTGCCCTTGACGCGATGGAACCCGGTCATGTCAGGCGATTCAATATCGGTATTGGCAAGCCGTATTCCGTGCGCGAAGCGCTTGCCTCGGTAGAGCGGGTTGTTGGCACTCCCGTGCCATCACAAACCGCCTCGCGCCGCCCGGGTGATCCTGCGGTTGTCTATGCCGAGGCTGCTCTTGCGCGCGAAAGACTTGGGTGGATGCCCAAGCACACCTCACTCGATGCTATTGTTGCGTCAGCGTACCGCTGGTATTGCGACCATCCGGAAGGATATTCCACATGAAAAATGGTAAGCATGCACACAAACTTGCGCTGATCGTGTGCGCTTCTGGTGCACTTCTTGCATCATGTGCTTCACCACCGCCCGTGCCCGATCTTGGTCGGATCTATAACACATCGGCGCAGAATATTGGCGATCAGCGTACGCCGGTGTGCGTTATTCCGGGCATCATGGGTTCCAAACTCGAAAGTGAAGGTGGGCAGAAAGTCTGGGGGGCGTTCACGTTTGGTTCTGCGGACACCGACACACCCAAGGGTGCCCGGGCGCTTGCACTCCCGATGGAGTACGGCACACCACTGGTGTCTCTGCGCGACGATGTTCTTCCGACCGAAGTACTCGATGTAGTAGTTGCTGATGTTGCGATTTTCCGTGGTCTTGAGTTCGGTGCGTATGTTGACATTCTCAAAACGCTTGCGGCGGGGCAGTATCGCGATCAATCATTGGGTTCATCGGGCGCAGTCGATTACGGCGGTTTGCATTACACGTGCTTCCAGTGTGCCTATGACTGGCGCCGCGATGTTTCCGAACAAGCGGTTGCGCTACACGAAAAAATTGTTGAAGCCCAACAAGCGGCGCGCGTCGTCCGCAAACTCCCTCAAGGGGCTCCAATCAAAGTCGATATTGTTGCGCACTCGATGGGCGGCATGGTCTTGCGGTATTACCTCTTGTATGGGCCGCACGCACTGCCAACCGATGGTTCCCGGCCCCCTGTGACTTGGGAAGGCGCACAAAACATTTCGCGCGCTATCGTCATCGGTACACCGCACGCTGGTTCAATTATTGCACTTGAACAACTCGTTGATGGGTTGGATCTGAATCCGATTTTTCCAAACTATCGCCCCGCAATCATTGGCACCATGCCCGCACTCTATGGTTTGCTCACACGTCCCCGGCATGCTCGCGTTGTTGATACATCAGGTGCGACAGTTGATTTGTACGACCCCGCCGTGTGGCAGCACTACAGGTGGGGGATCGCGAACGAGGGCGTAAAAACCGATCGAATATTGAAGTGGCTGCTTCCTGAGGCCGCCTCGCGCGAAGAGCGCCACTCCATTGCCATCGATCATCTGAAGAAGTGCCTTGCCAAAGCGAAACAACTTCATGAAGCCCTTGATGTGGCCGCGCCCGTGCCTCCGGGCCTGACATTGCATCTTTTTGCTGGTGATGCAATCGATACGCCGGAAGTCATCACCGTCTCAGAGACAGGCGAGATCGAAATCACATCCACAGGACCGGGTGATGGCACTGTGACCCGCGATAGCGCTCTGATGGACGAACGCATCGGCGGAGAATGGCGAACTGGCCTCCAATCGCCAATTCCCTGGGCAAGCATCCAATTCATTTCAGCCGACCATTTGGGGCTCACTGCTTCGCCCGATTTCGCCGACAACGCCCTGTTTTTGCTGCTCGAAGCGCCCAAGAACTAATCACACGCCGCGATCACAGCACAAAGAAAAGCCCCGTTCATCGCGAGGCTGCTTTCTTATTCTTTTTGCCCAGTGCCGTCTTATTTCCCGAAGCTGTACGACTCGAGTTGCCGGTGGATGTAATCCGGTGCGGTAATCAAAAGCGTCGTGCCCTGATAGACCGTGATCACGCCGCCATCGCCGCCGTTTGCGCGCCACTGGTCGCTTTCGATGGATGTCTCGATGATTTCAACGATCTTCTCCACCATATCTTTCTGTGGTACAGACTCACCCGGGGCAGTATTGGTGGTGTTGAAGATGTTGCCGCCGCCGCCCCCGCCGCGCCCGGAACTCTGATTGAGCACACTGCTCACGTCAAGCTCTGGCACTTCGGTAAAGCTTGGGATCGAAAACACAAGATCCTGAATGTCATACACACGCATGCGTTTGCCCGCATTGAGTCGCGATTTCGGTGCGATGACAATGTCGCCATACTTCGACACCTGCCATGTCGCGGGGTCAAACTCATCGGATACTTTTTCAAGCACCCGTTCGAGAATGCTGATCGCCGGCGCTTCGGTCGTGATTTCCAGTGACACCTTGGCATCTGGATCAAGCCCCGCCGCGGTGCCATCCTCCTGATAGCGCACATCAAAATCTGCGCCGGTGGTTTGCGTGAGAAATGCAAGCACATCTTCAAGGCGATCGTCTTTGAAGGTGACGGTCATCGGGCGTTGCAGTTTTTTCAGCGCACCCGCTGCCCGTTGCGATGCCACGGTATCCACCGTCGGGTTGTAGGCAAGGGCCGAGCCCGCGATTGCCGCTGCCATGCCGCCTGCCAACGCCGCTGTCATGAGTATGTGTCGTTTCATATCAGTCCCTTCGGCCCAACCGGGCCGCCTGTTCCACTCATATTGTAGACATGCCTCTGAGCCCCCGCACCGAGGAGTTCGAGCAGGCGTTGCAAGTTGGCGTGATGCAGGTATTCGGCGGCATGATGGCGTTTGGGAAGGAAGTGATTCCCAACGGAGTCGCGACTGTGAGGGAGCGGTCTTACCAGCCTTGAGCGCAAAGCGAGGCGGTAAGTGAGGACGTGGCCTTCGCTTCACCCAGACCACGGCACCCGGTCCACGTCTGGCAATTTTTGAACCAAAGAAAAACTCTGTGTCCTCTGTCCTCTCTGTGGTTGGATCTTCCCTACCCCACATCGCGCGTCTGGAACAGCAATACCGAAAGCGACAACAACGCGCCCACCTGCAACAACGTGTACACCCCGATGATCGCAACATAGCGCATCGGGATGTCGTTGTTTTGTGTGATCGCATCGACCACCCAGTAGCTTTGCATATTCGGAATCAGTGCCCATGCGGTCAACGGCACAAGGCGAAATGTCGTCGGTGTGACGAAAACGTAATCGCCTTCCTGAGGCAGGCGATTCAGAGAAAGCCCGCCCGCGTTTGCGATGGTGAGCTCGCGCGTTTCAGAATCATAGCTTCGGATGACAAGCGCTTTGCCATTGGCGGGGTCGCGCAGTTGCGTGCCGTTGGATGGGTCGGTGCCGCGCCATGCGCTGTGTTTGGGCACGGCGATATTCAGGCCCGTGGGCGTGGGGCCATAGTAGATGGAACCGCCAGGGTCGAGTGCAATTTCAACAGCACTTGAGAGTGTGAAGGTGAGGACGTCAGCAGCGCTATCAATGGTGGTTTCTTCTTGCAGTGGCAGGTCGACAGCGCTGATCGTTGCGATCTGCGTGTTTTCGTACGCACGTCGCCCCAGCAGGTGATTCGAAAGCAAGCCCGCAAAGAATACGCCCGCGCACACCACGATGGTCATGACCTGTCCGAGGCGCGTTGACGCTGCGAGCGCAATTCCGGTAATGACCATGATCGACATCAAGACGCACCCGTTTGCGATGAGCACGTTGGGGCGCCAGACGTCGGAGTAATCATTTGTGACAGTCCAGTCTTCACTGATCAAAAATGTCAGTGCATAGGCGACGACGGACAGTGGCGCAAGCAAGCCTGCTGCAGTAGATGGAAACACCCAGCCATAAAAGAAATTGCCCCAGATGCCCACCCCTACAGAGATGAGCAGGGCGAGCCCGCCAAACACGACGACAGGGCCATTGACATGATCGCGGGCAGTTGACATCACCTGATGGCGCATCGCGAGCATGAAGAAGGCGGAAAGTGTGATGGCCGCGAGCATAATGGCCGCGGTGATGCCGAGATATTTGCCAAAGATGAACAGCGGCCTGCCCACGGGTTTCGCGATGACCGTGAGGGCGGTTTTGTTCTCGATTTCGCGCGAGAGGACACTTGTCGCGATGAAGCTTGCCAGCAGCAAGCAGATGATCAGAATGGTCGCAAGACCCATATCGAGCAGCATTTTATTGTCGGCAGCGACCTCACCCTCATCGGAAAAACCAAGGGAGTACGCCGAGAGAAGGACATTGAAAACCTGCGCAAGCCCGCCAGTGAGGATGAGGACGAAAAAAATGGGCTGACGGATCGCCTCAAGGAAGGTATTTCGCGCGATGGCAATGGTCTGACCAAACATGATGCGTGTTCGTACGCCTCCAGAGGGTTTCGTGTGCGGTTCAGCATAGCCTCGGCACGAATCTCATGGGAAGTGCCCGGTCCCACCGAACCATACAGCGGTGACGTCGTACCACCCTAAGCCGGGTCAGTCAGCACGGGGGCGATATGCGCGTCTGGGCCGATCGGATTGGGATGGTACAGGTGCGAGTTCAGGTTCAGAGATATATGGCCCCTGCGTGGTTGGGCGGATTTCAAGTTGCGTGGGCAGACCGTGGTGTGAGTGTCGAAAGTAGACACGAGGCCTCGAGACAGCGAGAATGCCCATTGCCACGCGAGGCGAGAGGTCGGGAAATGAAAACCGCCCACCGGGACGGCCGGGGCGGGAGTGTCACAGGGGTTGGCGTGAAGCGTCGATCTGATCTTGACTGGAGCATCAATTAGACGATGTCGACCACCGCAGACCAGCTTTCATACAAACGGGCCGTGTCGATCACGGCGATCGGTTTTACGATTCAGGCGATTCTGGCCATTGTGCTGTTGGTCTATGGATCGGTTGGCGAGGACCGCGCCGCTTTTGAAGGCGGCCTGTTGGTGCTGGTCGGGCTCGGGGTGTGGACCGCCCTGATGCTTGTGTTCCATCAGCACACTTTGGAACGGCGTGAAGCCTCTGAGGCCGCTGCGTACGCCGATTCCGATGCCTCGCAATCATCGGTCTTCGAGGAAGGCGCCACCGACCAACTTGTCCATGCCAATCGCCTCGGGTGGCTGCACAAATGGGTGCTGCCCGCACTGGGTGTGGCGCTGGGCGGCGTGTACGTCCTGCTCGGCATTCTCTTTTACATGGGCAACGAACGCCGTGTTGATCCTGAAACCTTCGTGAGACCCACTGAATCCGGGTGGGCGATTGCCATCGGCGTGGGTGTTGCGGTCATTGGCTTTGTTTTTGCACGCTTTGTTGCGGGCATGGCCAAGCAGCGCATCTGGTCGCTGCTCAATGGTGGTGCTGCAGCGTCAGTGGGGGCCGCCGTCGTCGGCTTGCTGATCGCGCTTGCTCATTTCATGTCCGCAGCCGTCGGCACTGACTGGTTGTTGCGGCCGCTTCCGCGCGTGATCGATGTCTTCATGATTCTCATTGGTGCAGAGATGTTCCTGCACTTTGTGCTCAACTTGTACAAGCCCCGCCGCGCTGGCGAATGGCTTCGCCCTGCATTTGATTCGCGTGTGCTTGCCTTCATTGCAGCACCGGATCAACTGGCGCGCTCGGTGTCCGGGGCTATCAATTATCAATTCGGGTTCAATGTTTCATCCACATGGTTCTACCGTTTGCTCAGCAAATCAATTGCAGCGCTTTCGCTTGTCGCAGCTTTGCTTATCTGGCTCATGACAGGGCTTACCGTTGTGCGCCCGGATGAAACGGGTCTGCTCCTCACATGGGGGCGACTGCAGGGAGAAACGTTGCGCCCGGGTTTGGTGAGGAAGTTGCCGGCGCCATTCGCCAGGGTCGTGACATTCACCGCTGAAGCGGTGAACGAAGTGCATATTGGTATTCAACCAGACACCATCGAAACCGCAAGGCCCTTGCTGTGGATTGCAGATGACGATCCGGGCGAAGCTGAACTATTGTTCATCGTTCAACCCGCTCGCAAGGATATTTATGCTGCCGCTTCAACAGGTGCGCGCGATGTGGCGTTGCTCTCCGGCTCAGTTGCCGTGCACTACGTGGTTGACGATCTGCAGGCCTATTACCGATTCGCTCAGGATGGACCAGCTGACAACCGCGAGCGCAATCGCGCGGATCTTCTTTCATATGTGATCTCGGGTGTGGCGCGCAATGTCATCGCACGCTATTCCGTGGATGATCTCTTCGGCCCTGAACGAGCAGCGATTGCTGATGACATTCATCACAAAGTGCAGAAGCGCCTCAATGGCATGTCTTCAGGTGTGCACGTGATTTTTGCAGGCATTTCTGAAATTTCCCCCAATCACGATGCCGCAAGCGCTTTCGAAGCCGTTGTCGCGGCGGATCAGGAGCGTGAAGCGCTGAAAGAGCGCGCAGCTGCAGATCGCATCAAGATTCTTTCTGATGCCGCCGGTGACGTGCGCCGGGCAGAATTGATTGTTGCCGCACTCGATGAGCTTGACCGGTTGCGCAATTCCGGTGCGACTGAGGATGTTCTTGGAGCGCAGGAGCGCGAAGTCATCGACCGAATCCTTGCCGCCGGGGGTGAAGCTGCAAGAACCATCGCCCAGGCGCGTGCTGATCGTTGGCGCAGGCACATGGGGGCGCGCTCGCGGGCAGTGCGAAGTGAAGGGCAAATTGCCTCATATACGGCGGCGCCAGCGTTTTATCGCATCCAAGCTGAGCTTGATGCGTGGTGGGCCGCTGCGAAAGAGTCGCGCGTATTCATCGTTCCCGAAGGCGTATCTATTGCGTATGACGGGACAGAGATTTACCAGGAATTGAGCTTTCAGAACCCCAATGAGGGTTCGGATTCGGAGAATTAATCCGTGCGCAGCTTGCTGATTGGCGTAGCCATTTTGATTTTGATCGGCTTTATTCTGAAGTCCATGACCTTCACGGTCAGCTTTACTGAATCTGCAATTCGAACAACGTTCGGGCGGGTTAGTGAGTCGGGCGTGGTGACAGAGCCCGGGCTCAAGTTCAAGCTGCCCGCACCCTTGCAGGATGTCACGATCTACGATCGGCGTGCGCGCGTGCTCGAGGCCCCGGGCCAACAGCTTGCCACATCCGATGGTCGTCAGATCATAGTGCATCCCTTTATGACATGGTCGATCAGCGACCCGGAAGTATTTTACAGGCGATTCGCACGCGGAGCAGGCGGCCGCGAACCACGCGAACACTACAAGCGCGCAGAAGAAACCCTCACCGATCAGTTGCGTGTTGCGCTCGCTGCAGTGAGCAATTATTCGATGGATGATCTGTTTTCGCAAGGAGAGGCGGGTTCAAAAATCGAGCAACTCGAACGCGATATTGCCTCTCAACTTCAGGCAACATCTGGTGAAGCATCATTGATCTCCAATGGCATCGAAGTCGGCGTTGTCGGCATTCACCGCGTGCGTTTGCCTGCCAATGTGACCAGCAAAGTCATAGAGCGCATGAATGATGTGCGCGGGCGTATCGCCGCTGAAGCTCGCAATGAAGGCCAAGCTGAGGCAGAGCGCATCCGAAGTGAAGCCGCCAATGCCGCAGAGCGCATCCGGGCCTTCTCTGAGGTGCGCGCCTCACAGATTCGCGCTGAAGGTGAAAAAGAAGCAGCGCGTTGGATCGCGGTGCTCGCAGACAATCCAGAACTCGCAGAGTTCATGGCGCACATCGAACACCTTACCTCGGGCTTTGGGCGGCGCATGACCTTGCTGCTCACGCCGAATTCAGTGCCCGCGCGATTGTTTGACGATCAATACATCGAATCGCAGACCAATCGCACATTGCAGAATACGCCGCAAGTGGATGCAATACCGGCCGCATCGCCTGCAGTTCCTGCGGAGAATGATCAGTGAGTGACGATTCCATTCTCAATGACGACTCAGGCAATGTTGGCGAAATCCTCGTCGAGGAACGGCGCGGCGCCTCACTCACTTTGCGCGAAGATGATGCCCGCGAAACGCGGGCCGCTTCGATGGAGGTTGCCAACCAGGCGCTCGCGGGGGCGCTTCGCGTCATGTACCGCATGTTGCAGGTGACGATGGTGGCGCTTCTGCTGCTGTTCATCGCGACGGGCTACCAATCGGTGCAGGAAAACCAGCGCGGCGTCAAGGTTTCGTTAGGCCGTGTTACTGCAACTGATCTATCTCCCGGACCGCATTTTACGCTGCCGCGTCCATTCGGAGAAGTAATTACGGTCGACACACGCCCCGTGAATATCGAACTTGATACCGCGTTCTTTCCGTTTCTGACTGACGCCGAAAAGGTTCGCTCCTTTGAAAGCGTGAGCAACAAGCGAGAACTCGATCCGAAGCGCGATGGCTCGATGCTCACCGCCGATCGAAGCCTTGCGCATGCCAAGTGGTCGTTCCGGTACACGCGCTCTAATCCCGAACAGTATCTGCGCACGTTGCATCCAGATGATGAAGACAAGTTTGTTCGCTTTGCTGTTGAGCGCGCCATTGTCCGTGTGATCGCCGAGGTGACCCTTGACGATCTGCAACGCGCCGACGAGCGGCAGGCCGTATTCGATCAGGTGCGACTCGCAGCGCAATCAATGCTTGATGCAGTGACGAGCGGGCTGACCCTCATCGATGTCACCGCCCAGCGGTTTTACCCTCCCACGCGCGTGTTGCGCACCTTTACACAATCCAACACCGCCGTCTCCGTTGCGGAAGCGGGCAAGGAAAAGGCGCAGGCGGAAGCAAATGCCATTCTCATTTCCACCGCAGGTGCTGCCGCCCGCCCGCTGCTTGCGTTGATCGAATCTTACGAGCGAGCGGTTGATGATGGCGATGAAGAGGGCGCAGAACAGATACTCACAACCGTATTTGCGCTCCTCGATGGTGACTATGCTGATGGGGGGTTGATTATTGATGGCCAAGATGTCGGGCGCACTGCTGTTGCAGGCGATGTTTCGGTTCGACTCTCTGCTGCGCGGGCCTACCGTCAGAAAGTAGCAAACGAAGCGCGCAGCCGCGCCGAAGTGTTTTCTGCAAAGCTTCCCACATATCTGCGCAATCCGCGTCTGTTTATGGCCAGTGAACGAGCCCGTGCCATGCAGGAGATGTCACGCAAGCAGTTGCTCAAAGTCTTCATGATCCCCGGCAACACTGATGGCTTTCAGATCACAATCAATGATGACCCCGAAGTCTTGCGTGATGTTGAATCCAAGGAACGTTCGGATCGGCGCAAGATGGCAGAAAAAGCCCGGCAAGACATGATCAAGGGGCGCAGGTGAGCATTTCTTCCGACACCAAATTGCGCACAGCAACACCTGCTTCGGCGGCGCCGGTGGTGGTCTCGCGCGGCTTGACGAAAGTCTTTCGCGATTTTTGGATGCGCCCGCGCGCCCATGCGGTTGATAATGTTGATTTCGATATCAATCGCGGCGAAATTTTCGGATTGCTCGGCCCAAATGGTTCTGGAAAAAGCACAACCATCAAGATGATCCTGGGCCTGCTCAAGAAATCAAAGGGCCGCCTTGCAGTGTTCGGCAAACCCGCGACCGATGTTTCGATAAAAAAACGCATTGGTTATCTCCCCGAAGAGTCGTATCTGTACCCATTCCTGAATGCGCGCGAGACACTTGAGTATTACGCCAAACTCTTTCAACTTAATCGCCGGGCGCGCACCAAACGCATTGATGAACTACTTGACATGGTTGGCCTCGAAGCTGTTCAGCATCGACAGGTGCGCGAGTATTCCAAAGGCATGCAGCGCCGCATCGGTATCGCGCAAGCCCTCATCAATGATCCGGAGTTTCTGATTCTCGATGAACCAACTTCCGGTCTTGACCCCATCGGCACCCGCCAGGTGAAAGACCTGATCACGCACCTTGGAAAGCGCGGCAAGACAATACTGCTTTCTTCGCACCTGCTTTCAGATGTCGAAGATGTGGTAGATCGCATGGTTATTCTCTATGGCGGCAAAGTGCGCGCCTCCGGTACATGCGATGAATTGCTTGCAGCGCGCGATCGTTCGGTCATCGAAACAGATGCACTTGATGAGCAGACGATCGCTGAGTTACGCGCCGTCTTCGAGAAGCGTCTTGGAAATGCGCCAGTGATCAGTCACGGACGGCAAAAACTCGAAGACTTGTTTCTCGACATCGTCGCGCGGGCTCGATCTGAACGCGCCGAGAATTCAGGTGCTCAACTTGGCGGACAAACCGCAGCCTTTCTTGTTGGCGATGGTGCTGGTGGAGCGCGCACCGATGGCCGTGAGCTTATTGATTCACTGCTCAATGAACCCGCCCAACCCGAGTCCAATGAGCGCCCGATCGCAGTTGAACAGACCCCCGTTGCTAAAGAAGCGCAGGAGAATGTCATCGATGCATTGCTCGATGGAGCGGAAACAAACGTGCCAGATGCCGCAGATGCGCCCGCAAAAACTGCGAGCGCACAGGAACCTCAGCGATCATCGAGTAAACCGGTTGATGACGATGTAATCTCTTCGCTACTTGGCAACTCACCCGATCGCAGCGCGGATACCGATGAGGAGTCAGGCACGTGAAGCTCTTTGAGCTGATGGCGAAGCTCGATCGCGCGCAACATGCTCGGCGGTTCAAGATCATCGCAAGCATCGTCGTCGTCGCACTTGCAGCGATTATCTACGGCGTCATCATCGTCAAACTGTATTCGCCCGGTGCTGCAAGCGAGACGTCAAGTGAATTGATCAGCAACTCTGCCAGCTCTGAAGCGCTGCGCTCCACAGTGCTCGATTATTACCGCCAGTTGAGCAAAGACAGCAATGTTGAAGTGCTTCTTGGCATTGCCTTCGGTGCGATTGCAGTGCTTTCACTGGGTGCGATCTGGCTGAGTCTTGCACTGACATACGTTGGCCTGTTTGGTGCAGTGCTCCTGTTTGCTGTGCCGCTTTCACTTCTTCCCGCCACCGCGGGCCTAGGCAAACTCGGCCTCGCAGTTGCGCCTCTACTTTTTATTTTCCTGACCTTGCTCCAACTCAGCCGCGTAGTGTTTTCTGCGCCTGGCCCCGTGATGGCGATCGCACGAAACCTGCTCAATGAAGCGGTGCGCATGAAAATTAGCATGGTGTTCATTGTTGTGCTGCTGCTCATGCTTGGGGCGGTCCCCGAAGCCCTGAATGAAGATCAGCCCCTGCGCTTCCGCGTGCAACAATGGATTCAATATGGCACCGGTCTTGGCTATATGGTCATCGCAATGCTCACCGTGTTCTTTTCTGCTGCCACGGTTGCCTTCGAGCAGCGCGATCGCATCATCTGGCAAACCATGAGCAAGCCTGTCAGCGCAGTGCAATATCTTGCTGGCAAATGGCTGGGCATCATGATGCTCAACGCGGTGTTGCTCACCGTCGTCGCGGGCGGCACTTATTTCTTCACGCAATATCTCCGCTTTCAACCGGCTCAGGGCGAAGCTGCTTTTCATATCACGATGGACGGCAAGACCACACGCGGCCTGCCCCATCTCATGACCGTCGATCGGCGCATTCTCGAACAACAGGTCATGGTCGCCCGCGTCGGGCAAAATCCTGAGCCGCCAGTATTTATTGATGAAGCAGTCACTGAAGCAGTTGAGCAGCGCGTCAATCAGATGAAGCTCAATGAGCCGACGCTTGTCATCACTGACCGAACATACACAGTTGCGCGCCGGGAGTTTCTCAAATTGTTGCAGGAGCGGAATCGCTCGATTGCACCTGGCGAGGCGCGTGAATACATCTTCAAGCGTCTTTCTGGATCGTCCATCACAGATGCCTCCATGTTTACCCTGCGCTTTAAGGTCAACTCCGGCTCGAATGATCCCGCCGCGCTCTATCGCGTGCGGTTTGCAATCAATGGTTTGCCATGGCCGCCTGCCAATGATGGCCTCCGGCAAATTGCCCTCAAGGATGCGCAGCTCATGGAGTTTCCCGCCGGGCTTGCCACCGCGGATGGCGAAATCAGTCTTGTTGTGCAGAGCGATCCTTCCAACCCGCGCGAGTTTGCATTTCCCCCCGATGGTCTGGAGATTCTTCGCCCCGCAGGTGGATTCGAACTCAATTTTTCGCGCGTCTTTGTCATCATGTGGATCAAACTCGGCTTCCTCGCAGCGGTGGGCCTCGCAGCAGCAACATCACTCAGCTTTCCCGTTGCGTGTCTCCTGACGCTGGTTGTGCTCTTCGCGGCAGAAAGCGCGAGCTTCCTTGCAGAATCAATCGATGTTTTCTACACCGCACCAGATGGCAGAACCCTTGAATGGAACAAAAAGATCATTCGCTTCATCGCACTTCCGATTTCCACGATCTTTGAAATCTACGCCGACCTTCGTCCAACGGAAAAACTCGTCGATGGACGACTGCTGAACTGGATGAGCGTATTGAAAGGCGTGATGGTCGTGGGGGGATGGACGCTTGGTGTACTCATCGCAGGCGTTGCATCACTGCGAAATCGCGAACTGGCACTGTATTCCGGCAAGTAATCTTACTCAAGGAGAACGCGAACCATGAATCCGAGTGACCGATGGGTGCAGGTTGTGTGTGCTGCCATTCTTGCGGCGTGCGTGGCAGGCTCTGCCTTCGTTGCGCCTGCGGTGACCGCCGAAGCTGCCCGATCGCAACTTGTGTACACAGATGAAGTCAGCGCCGCCGACCCCCCCGAAGTTGCACTCGGCATCGCGATGGGTGCGTTTCGCGGGCTCTTCGTGAACTATCTCTGGCTGCGCGCTAATCACCTCAAAGAAGAAGGCAAATATTACGAAGCCATCGAGTTGTCCGGTGCAATCACGCGCCTTCAGCCCCGGTTCCCGCGCGTGTGGTCGTTTCATGCCTGGAACATGTCATACAACATTTCTGTTGCGACACAGACCGCCCCTGAGCGCTGGCAGTGGGTCACTGCCGGAATCAATTTGCTGCGTAACGAAGCCATCCGCTGGAATCCAAACGAAACCATTCTCTACAAAGAGCTCGCATGGATTTTTGTACACAAAATCCAAATGTTCCAGGATGACGCGAACCGCTATTACAAACGCCAGTTTGCTCGCGAATGGACCTTTGCTCTCGGAGCACCCCCGCGGTTGCCCGATGATCCGGATGCTGCCAAGCAGACCCTCATCACGTGGCTTGAACCCGTTGCCACGGCTCCGGATACCGTCGACGGCCTCATCGCAAAGGAACTGGCAGATCGCCGCACCGCAGGTGAATTGGCGCCGGTAAGTCTTGTTGATGAACTCGTGCAGCGCATCGGCGATGATGCAGGCATCGACTTGGATTACGACCTGCTGCGCCTTGTCACATTGCGCCGTGCGCTTGATGCTTCCTGGTTTGGACAAAGTGACAGTGCGGCTGCAGATGACTCTCCGCTCACGCAGGCCCAACGATCGGCGATCGATCGCATCCGAGGACAGGTCACGCGCACTCTCGATGAGCAAAGTCAGCTCAATCGCGTGCTCGATGGGTTGGTGCAAGAACCACGCTACGAAGACGCGTGGAACCGCCTGATTCCGTACGTGCAAAAACGTGTCCTGGTCGATCAGTACAACATGGACCCGCGTCGCATGCAGCGCTATACCGCAAAATTCGGCCCGCTCGATTGGCGCCACCCCGCATCGCACTCTGTCTATTGGTCGCATTTGGGCGTCGAAAATGGCCTGCGCCGCAAGGGCACTACGCGCTTTGAATGGCTCAATACCGACCGCATCACCATTCATTCGCTGCAGGAACTCTTCCGCTCTGGCACGGTCTTTTACGATGTCCTCTCCGACACGCACTTCACCATGATTTCGACGCAATTCGCCGAGGAATATGGCAAAATGATGAAGGAAGCCGCGCTCCGTGGTGGCGATTCGCAGGACACATCCAACCGCCTCTTCACCTTGTACAGCGAGGGCTATCACAACTTCCTGCGCGAAGTGATCCGCCTCATGTACAACCTTGGTCGTCTTGACGAGGCCAATACATATTTCAACGAAATGTGCGAGGGCCGGCACATCAATATGCACCGGTATGACTACACCACCGATTGCGAAATGCCATTGTCGGAGTATGTCTGGAAGCAATCCAACGAAGATGACCGCATGACCATTCCCTACGTCGCGGCCAACGAGGTGCAAACATCACTTCTCGAAGCCTTCCGTCGCGGCATTCTCATGGGCGATTCGCGGGCATTTTCATCGCTTTGGCAACACGCCCAACTGGTCCACGCCCACTATTTTAAGGGACATGAAGACATTCAAAGTGTTGATGTTGAAACCAGTCGCATGGATGAGATGCCGCGCAATTTCGCAGATGCTGCATCATTCGTATTCCTGCAGATGCTCCTTTCAACAGGCTACACCGATGCGTCGATTATCTACAACAGTGAGCGCATTTCTAATGATTTGCGCCGGGTATCCTATGACCAGCTTATGGCATATTACGCACAGCGCGGTTTCCCGCAGGACATTATTTCCCAGCTCTTCCCAGAACCGACCGGCATGGAAGCATATCGCGCGATGCGCGAAGAAATCCGCAAGCAACAGGCACCGGGACAAAAAGAAGATTTGAATTTCCAGGAGCAGTAAGCTGCATCCGCGATTGCGCGATGGAGACATGCATCGATGCAAATGTTAGATCTTGTGCCGTTGTCGCCTGAGACCGGTGCTGTTGCAGGTGTGCAGTTGAGTGAAAACAACATCCTGCCCATTCGCCACATCATCGGTATAGGCAGAAACTACGCCGAGCACGCGCGTGAGCAAAACGCGGCAATCCCCGAACGCCCGCTTGTATTCACAAAGAACCCCGCGAGCGTCATCCTCCACGAGCAGGTCATCACGATCCCCGCAGTGTGCAATGATGCTGACGGAGATCCATTGCCGCCTGAGCATTTTCCACATGGTTCACAAGTTGATTATGAAGGTGAACTCGCGGTCATCGTCGGTGCACCGATTCGTGATGCTGACCCGCATGCCGTGCTTGACCCCGATGGGCCAGTTCTCGGCGTGTGCTGCGCTAATGATGTCTCAGCGCGCTGGTGGCAAAAAAAAGGCAGCGACGGGCAATATGTCAGAGGAAAAAGTTTCGATACGTTCTGCCCCCTCGGGCCGCATGTTGTGCCATTGACTGAGGCATTCCCGCTCGATGCAATCTCAATTGAAACACGCCTCAATGGCAAAATCATGCAGCGTGACACAACCGCAAGCATGATGTTTCCCGTTGCAACGCTCATCGCCGAACTCTCGCGGGGCGCAACGCTCCTGCCCGGTACTGTCATCTTGACCGGCACGCCTTCAGGTGTCGGTATGGCGCGCACGCCGCCGCGCTACCTTGTTGCAGGTGATGTCGTTGAAGTCGAACTGGGTGGGATCGGCGTACTTCGCAACCGCGTGGGTGCAGAGGATTGCACTTAGGCGCCCGTGACCGTGGTCTCCACATGTTGCGCCTTTGGACGCAGTGACACTTTTGCAGGGTCATCCGCGATGCGATACGTCAGGTCTGGCGCACGAGATTCATGATCGTGCACCGCCGCGGTGCGCCACACACCCACCCAATGCCCGGGTGACACTTCCTGCAGGTAATAATCGCCCGCTGGTCCATCGGCAGCAGCCATATCCTTGGGCGGCGTATGCCAGGGCCACCACGGCCGCACACCCTCACTCGCCCCGGGAAGCTTCTCAAACTGCTTCGGATCATCAGTCACTTCAGTGATCGTCACAAGACGGTCCCGCCGCGTCAGCATTTTCGGAATCGATGCAAACAATCCGCGCGTATACGGATGCATCGGGTTCGAAAAGAGCTCGAACACATTTGCATATTCCACCACGCGCCCGGCATACATCACACACACCACATCCGCATTTTCTGCAACAACGCCGAGATTGTGCGTAATCAACATCACGGCCATGCTGCGCGTCTGCTGTAATTCCCGCAACAATTCAAGAATCTGCGCCTGAATCGTTACATCAAGCGCAGTCGTCGGCTCATCGGCAAGCAGCAATTTCGGCTGACACGCAAGCGCCATCGCGATCATCACGCGCTGACGCATGCCTCCCGAAAATTGATGCGGATACGCACGCAACCGCGCCTTTGGATCAGGAATACCAACATCATTCATCGATTCAACAGCAATCTCAGTAGCTTCACTTGCCGTGACATTCTGGTGTAGCAGAATTGCTTCAAGAATCTGATCACCAATCGTGTACACCGGGTTGAGTGATGTCATTGGTTCTTGAAAGATCATGGCAATATCGTTGCCGCGAATATCACGCATCTGCCGGTCATTGAGCGACAACAGATCAATCTCGGTGCCACTGCCGCGCCACAAAATGCGCCCACGGTCAAAGTGCCCCGGTGGCATGGGCACGAGCTGCATCGAACTCATCGCCGTCACACTCTTGCCGCACCCCGATTCGCCAACAACCGCAAGTGTCTGCCGCGGGTACACGCTCATGCGCACGCCATCAACCGCCTGAATGCGCGGCCCCCGCCCATTGTCAAATGACACAGCAAGATCATCCACTCGCATGATCGGCTTCGCAGGTTCACCATTCGTTGCACTCTTTGCTGCAGCTTCTGCCATGCTCAAACTCGCGCCTTTCTCAGCTTGGGATCAATCGCATCCCGCAATGATTCACCAAGCAGGTTGTACGCCAGCACCGTCAGGAAGATGGCAAGTCCCGGGAAAATTGCAAGCCACGGGGCAAATGCACCGGCATCACCGGCGGCATCACTCAAGAGTCGCCCCCACGATGGTTGATCAACAGGGCCAAGGCCAAGAAATGAAAGAATCGCTTCAAATTGAATCGCAAGGGCGATGCGAAATGACGAATCAACAAGCACCGGCGTCACACCATTGGGCAACATGTGTTTGAACAGAATCGATCGCAAGGGCAAGCCCGCCGCCCGCGCCGATTGCACAAAGTCTTGGTTGCGCAGCTTCAGAAATTCAGCGCGCGTATAGCGCGCAGAAAAATGCCATGTGAAACACCCAATGATCGCCATCATCACATACGTATTTCTGGGCAGCACGCCCGCGACTACGATGAGCATGAACAGTACCGGGATCGCCATGAAAATTTCCACAACGCGGTACAGAATCAGGTCAACCTTGCCGCCGAAATAGCCCATCAGTGCACCAAGTGTGACGCCAATGACCACCGCGATGCCCGTTGATACAAGCCCGATCGACACCGACAGCCGCGAGGCGTGCATCATTTGCGATGCAACGTCCTGACCAAGTGTGTCAGTGCCGACACGGAAGGATCGCCCAAAAGGACGCATGATGTCACGAAGCGCATCGCCAGCATTTTCTGATGTGATCTCAGTCTGAATTGTTCTCGCACCTTCAACCCAGGCGCGAAACTCTTCCTTCGCAGTTGCTTTCTCCGCCGCTTGCAGGGGCAAACGATCAATACCAGACAGCACATCGGCAACACCATCATCACCAATTGGCCCCATGAGTGGCAGATCGATCGTCAATGTCTCTGCCAGCGCCGACCCCGCGCTATTTCCAGGCTCAAGTCGCAATGTGCTGCGATCTGAAAGACGCTGCGAAGGCGACCACGGCACAAGCGTATAGATCGCTTCGATCTTTCTCTCCCGCTCACGTTGCATATATTGAAAAGTCGGCGGCGGTGTTTCCCACGTCTGGAACATCGTGATGCCGGAGACAGCCCCAACAATCGTTACAAAGATCGCACGCTTCCAGATGGTGCGGCTGGTCGGTGCAAGCAGGAAAAACAGCGCACACACCAAGGCACTGAGTGCCGCTGCGCCCATGATAAAAAAGTCAGACTGTTCGAGCTCGCGAGCCCAGTCCGCTGCATCACGTTTGCCAAAGAATCCTTTGATCCCCGCTGCCACGATCACCGTTGCTACGGTCTGCAATGACAAGAAAATGATCCATGCCAGCTTTCTGCTGCGCTTGATGCCCAGTGGGAGCACTAAGCCGATCGTACACACCACCGACCAGATCAGAATCAACCAGTCTGTCGTCGACAGGTGCTGCAGCAAGGGGCTGGTCATCGCGCCGCGCTCACCCGCCGCATTCAATTCCCACATCACAAGTGGATGCCCACTCGCAAGCACGGGGGCAAATACTGCAAAAAACGAGACAATGCCGATCCATGCCATCCCCATGATCGCGCCCGGGCGCTTGACCACACGTTCCCACGCATCGGCCCAGAACCCCTGCGAAACGTGCACACCCTCGCCCTGCAGCGCCTGAATTCCGGTGATGGCTTCCCCGCCTTGGGACTTAGTCATAGGTCACCCGCGGATCGGCAAGGGCATACAGAATGTCTGCGAGCAACAGCGCAAGCAGGTTCACGCCCGCAATCATGAGCGTATTGGCAAGCAGCAATTCTCGATCTCTCAGGTTAATCGCATCAAGCACGAGTTTGCCCATACCGGGGATCGTGAAAATCTTCTCAACGACCACCGAACCCGCAAGCATCGCGGGAAACACCGCTGCGAAAATTGTAATCACAGGTAGCAGCGAATTGCGAAACACATGACGCATCACCACAACTCGGTCTGCGACGCCTTTGGCCTTGGCGGTGCGAACATAGTCAGCGCTGAAGTTGTCAAGCATCGCGGCGCGCGTCTGCTTCGAGAGCACCGCAAACCCGGCATACACAAGACACGACACGGGCAGGCACAAATGCAAAAGAGTGTCGAGCATGAACCCTCGATGGAAATCCCCATTGGGCCAGCTTGGCAGATATGCAAAACCATCGGCCTCCGGCGAATTTAACCCCGCAACATAAAACCACCCAAGCCCCGAGCGTTCATTGGCAACGAACCCGATCATAAGCGTCCCCGCCCACACCACGGGAATAGACCACAGCGCCACGTACATTGCCCCGCTTGCTACATCAAACCATGTGCCCGCACGCGTCGCCGCGAGAATGCCCGATGGAATCGCGATCAGATAAATAATCGGTATCGCAATCAGATTCAAAAGCACTGTTACTGGCAGGGCCGTCTTAATCAACGCAAGCACCGGTTGTGATCGACTTGATGATGTGCCAAAATCTGGCGGGCCAAGACTCAATACACCTGGAATGATCGACCACCCAACTTGCGGATATGGCTTTGCTGCATACACATTGGCAAGGTGGTCACGCTGCACCTGCGCCGTGTTGTATGACGTAATCGCACGCTCATACGCCTGAATCACCGCCTCTTGCGCATCGCGATACGTCGACGCGGCATCAAGGCCCTTGTCCTGCACCGCTTGCGGCACCGGACCGTCTTCTACAATATGGAGCCCGCGCAGCTTGGATTCATTGAGCTTGCTTTTATTATTCAATACCCCGCGAATCCCCTGCGCTGTCCCCCATGTCGACAGCGCCAGTCGCAGATTTGTTTGTGCTGCAATGTAGTCAAGCCGCGCAAGCAGATACGCCCCCGACGCCTTGCGATACGTCGCATTATTCACTGCAGAATCATCGCTCAAAGTCTCTGGTTCCACCTCCCCGGGCGCAGTCAGGTCATCTTCCGTACCCCACAGCTCGCCAAGCATCGCAATCGGCTTCAGAGGTTTGGGCGAGCGAATAATCGTGCCCGCAGGATCACGCTGATCACGCGTCCCGAACTTGAGCGGACTGATTCTCCCAAGCCAGCGCACATATTGCACCACCGCCGGATCATCAAGCCCGTACCGATCCTCCAGATACGCCTGCTGCGCGCGGGCATCGACGCCGGACTGACCACTTCCGCCAGCAAAACGCTGCGCCGCGCCAATCCCGCCCGGCGAAAGCGCGATCAACATGAACACAAGAAAGGTAATCCCGATCAAAGTCGGAATCATCAGAAGCAATCGTCGTATCAGATAGGCGGCCATCGCAGATTCATTCGCTCCAGTCAGCCAACTCAGGGCAACATGAATATTTCGTGCTTATCAAGCCCAATCGGATACGTATTCACATTGCCAAGGTCATGACTGATGAACCGGATCCACGGTGGGTTCATCATAAACGTATAGGGCTGATCGTCATAGATCACCTTCTGCAATTGGTGCCACACCTTCATGCGCTCGTTGAAGTCAAGCGATCGCCGCCCAAGTTCAATCAACCGATCCGCCTCCGGGTTGGCCCACTGCGTGAAGTTATCACCCTGATTCTCAATTGAACTGGAATGCCACAGTTGGTTGGGATCCGATTCAGGATTGTTCTGTGACCATTGCAAGGTGATGCAATCAAAATCGCGCGTGTTCAACGTTGTTGCATAGATCGCCCAGTCAATTGGCTTGGGTGTGCACTCGATGCCAACCAAGGCACATTGATCGCGCAGGTAGGCCCCAACTTTAGGCCCGACTGTGCTGCCCGTGCCATAGGTGTATTCAAAGCTGAACCGATCGCCACGCTCATTTTTCAGTACGCCATCTTTTTTGATCCACCCCGCCTCGGTAAGCAAAGCTTTTGCCTTTTCAATTGAATATTCAAGCGGCACAATGTCTGGCGAGTTCTGCGGCCCCCCAACAGGGAATGGGCCCGTACAGATTTCGCCAAGCCCGTAATAATAATCGCGACGAATGCGCTCCATATCAATCAAATGCGTCATCGCAATGCGAACGCGCTTGTCTGCAAAGGGTGTGGGTGTGCCATTACGCTCAGCGCAGTTCCACGCAAGGAAACTGAATCCCGAGCGCATGTTGGCCCATTGCTGCGTATAGAAACTGTCAGTGAATCCCACATCGCGCGATTTGAGCCGGAATTGCTCCTGCGTGCCGCGCATCATGTGCCCTTCGCCATTTTCAATTGATGTCAATAGCGCTGCGTAGTTGTCAATCGTGCGATACCGAAATGTATCCAGAGGCGGCTTCTCGCCCCAGTAGTTCTCGTTGCGCACAAGCACAATATCACGGGGAGGTGTCCACTGGCTGTCAACATCAAGGCCCTCAAGTCGGTAGGGACCAGAGCCCATCAGCAGCCCCGTAGACTGATTCAACTGCGTCGGCGTGAACTGCGAATAAAAATGCTTGGGCAAAATAAACATCAGCACCGCTTCACGTAGATTCGTAAAGACGGCCTCTTTGAAGTGAAATTCGACAACCTTCTCGCTGATCACTTCCACATGATCGATCACATTCAATGTGCTGCGGAAGCGCTCGGTCTCAAATTCCGGGTTGAATACGAAATCATGAAATGTCCACCGCACATCTTCTGCTGTCACCGACCGGCCATCACTAAACCGAGCTGCATCTTGAATCTTCACGCGCAGCCACATCCCGTTCGGATCATATTGCCACGCCTCGCCGAGCAACCCGCGCAGGGTCAATGTCTCTGAGTCATAGGCTCCAAGTGCCTCGCACACCGTGCCATCAAGCACGCGCCGACCGTACACATCTGCATACATAAACGGCACAATCTTGGGGGGTTGGCCTTCGAACAATTCGAAAAATTCGCCGCCCTCTTGGAATTCATCCTGCGCTTCCGGATCACTCACAAAACGACGGGGCTCCGGGAACGTCACTGCAAACCCGGGTCGTGCCCATGCGGGACGACGCTGACCATTCGATGATCCGGGGAGGCCGGTCGTGCCGACCGAACCTGCCGCTGCTGCAGAGTTCACAAGTTTTTCAATTCGCGAATCGAGGGCAGACAACTCTTCCCGTACCACATCACGCAGCGCCGCCTTGTGTGCTGTGTTGCCCTTGGTGATCTCGTCGCGAATCTGAATCAGTGTGGTCAACTGCTGCTTGGTGTCTTCTTCGGCGCTCCTCAACTCCTCCCACCGCCGATCATCCTGCTTCATGCCAAGGAAGCCGATCACCCCCACGATCGACACCAAAACGAGCACCACGAAATCTTTGAGTCCGAATGTGTTTTGCATCGATCCACTCCAGCAATTTTTTCGATCATCTCAGCAGCCTGCGCTTCGCTTCAACTGCCTCAGGCTACGACCGGGAGCGCTTGGGATCAAACGCCTCCCGCAAACCCTCGCCCACAAAGTTCAATGCCAATAGCGTCAGCCCCAAAAGCGCACATGGAAAAGCGAGAAGCCACCACCGGCTGCTCGCGGTGTTCAATTCTCCAAGCCCCGCCGCCGCCAGGTTCCCCCAGCTTGGCAGGGGGGGCTGCACGCCGATCCCCAGGAAGCTCAGGAAGCTCTCCTGCAATATCGCCTGCGGCACAGTCAATGTCGCATACACAATGATCGGCCCCAGCAGGTTGGGCAGCAAGTGCCGCACGAATTGCCGCACCACGGGTACCCCGGTCGCCCGCGCCGCCTCCATAAAGGGCTGTGCTTTCAATGACAGCACCTGCCCGCGAATTACTCGCGCCATCGTCAACCAGCTCACCCCGCCAATCGCCACCAGCAGCACCAGCACATCAAAGAGTGTCCGTGCCCACGGCTTGATGTCCTCTGGCTGCAATCGACTGATCGTGTCCGCCTGCGCCTGATACTTTTCGCGCAGTTCGGGCTCCGCTTCCATCAGTCGCCGCGCTGCTTCCTCTGTCACCTGCCCATGTGCGGTGCCCGCGTCGATGCGCGCCTCGACTTCTACCATCGCCTGCGCTTCGATGTAGTGCCTTCGCGCACTCGCCTTCGTATCAAATTCATCCACCACCGCATCACCCGCCACCGCAAGCAACACCACGAGCAGCACATAGGGCAAGCCATACAAAATATCAACAATGCGCATCATCACGCCGTCGACTCGGCCTCCCACATACCCTGCAAAAGCCCCGTACAACGTGCCGATCAGCACAGAAATCGTCGCCGCCGCTAGACCAATCCCAATCGATACGCCCCCGCCCGTCAGCGACCGCACAAACACATCGCGCCCAAGATTGTCAGTCCCAAATGGATAGCTGGGTTGCGCATGTTTCAGCGCGGCCAGATCAACCGGCGCATCCCCCTCGCCGCGGCCGCGCTCTGCGCGCTCAAGAGTCACCTGTGCATACCGCACCAGTACTGTCGGGGCTGTTTCCGGGTCGGGTTCATCGCCCGTCGGTGACCACGCCGGATCATCGCGCTGTTTCTGGAGTGACAGCGCAAGTTCCGCTGCGCCCCCCGTCCACCCGGTCCATGTGGGGGGCAACAGAATCGCCGAGAGTGACCCATCTTCGTACCGGGCTGAGCCCCCCGGTTCCGCCGAGTTCAGCGTCCACGGCAATGTGCCAAGCGTCCCAAGCACCAAGGCGCTCAACACCGCGAGCCCGATCATTCCCGCCACAGACTGCGTAAAGCCCCGACGGCGCTCCACTTGCGGCACCGCCATCGCCATCACCGTCTCTTCACCAAGCTTTACACTTCGTCGCGCCATTGCCGCAGAGCATAGTGGGGGAGGGCCCTTGCTGATGCCACCACATCACCGCCGGGGGGAATCGCTGCCCCGTTGACTCGCACCCGAGGCACCCTCAAGCAGTTCTCCAATATGTTTGTCGATCATTGCCTCGCGCTCGCGATTTTGCTTTTCAAGCCGTTTCTTCGCCTCGGCGAGCTGCTTCGTCATGCGATCGTGCGCTGCCTGCTGAATCTTGTGCCGCAGATCGAAACCTTGCTCCAGCACCTCACGCAGGTGCGCTCTGGCCTCAGGATCATCCGGGTTGGCTTTCGCCGCTCTTGCCGCAGCGCGGGCTGCCTCCTGCGCCTCAAATGCCTCCTGGCGGAGCGTGAATGCCTCTGGATCCTGCTCCCGCTCGTGCATCAGTTCACGAAATCGCCCCGATCGAGCACGGAGCAACCGCTCCGCCGCCTCCGGGTCGCGCTCCGCAAGACGTTGCAGACGTTGGAAAAGCCTCGGATTGTTCTCCTGCAGAAAGTCCATCGCTTTCTCGCGGTCAAACGGCTGATCAGAGTGCCCATCCCCGTGCTGAGCGCGGGCACCACCCTCACCCCGTCGCTGCTGCCCAAGGCGATCACGCTCGCCGCCGACGCGCGGCCCACCCAAGGCCCCCAGGGGACCATCCTGAGCATCCTCGCCACGCTGCCGAGCCTGAGGACGCTGCTGCTGTCCATTTGCCCCCCCCATCGGCTCAAGCATCCACGGCTCAATCTCTGGCCGATGCCCGCTTTCCAATTTGGAAAGGGCATCCTGCAGCTTGGACTCCTGCTCGCGCAGCCGTTCGAGACGGGCTTCGAGCATGCCCTTGAGGCGCTCCGCCCGCTGGCCCGGTGCTCGCTCCATCTGCCGCTGCTGTCGTTGCTGCTGCTGCCGGGGGCGCTGAGGTCGATCTCCCGGCGCGCCGCGCTGCGCCACCGCCGAAGTTGCCACGGTCAGCCCAAGCGCTAAACCAATCAAAACCCTGTTCATCACAATCATGCCTTTCTAGAACGACTCCACCGTGCCAAATAGAGGATCATTCTGACCCCAGAAATCAATCTCCAGTTCGCCCCATCCCACCGGCAGGGCAACCTCATCAGACCCCGAAAGCGTCAGTGCATCTGTCGATTCAACTTCTTCCATCCATGCATCAAGTTCGCTGCCAATCTCATCCGCGTTCGCCACCACACCACTCCCCTGCGCACCTGTGCCTGCTCCACCCGATCGCATCAGCAGGGTGCCAACACCAACCCCGCCCATCACCGCGATCACCGCTGCGATGCGAAGCCACCCCTGCTGGAAATACCCTGCACCCCCAAGAGGCTTCGGCCCCGGAGCCTGCCGAGCCGCCTCCACCGCAGTTGCTGCCAATCTCGCCTCAAACCCGGCATCGGGCATGCTGCGCTCGCGCTCACCCAGCGCATCAAGAATGCGTTCCATCTGCGGATCATGTTGTTCAGGCAACTGCGTCATGGTGTCTCCTTGGGGCTCAACGCACGGCCGGGCCGATTCTTGCCTTCCATCGCACTACGAAGTTTCTTCAGCGCCCGGTGATGCCGGGCAAGAAGCGTGCCCACCGGCTCATTGAGCAGGTTCGATATTGCCTTGAAGTTCATCCCCGCCAGATGCCGCAATTCCACTACCCGCCGATCCGGGTCCGGCAGGGTCTGTAACGCCTGCTGCAACTGCTCCATCTCATCACGATCAACCCCACTATCCGCCGAGACCCTGCCCGCATCCTCATCGATGAATGGCACCGACGCTGGCTGGCGCTTCTGTCGACGAACCTCATCTCGCACCCGGTTCATCGTGATGCGAAAGAGATACGCCTCGAACCGGCCTGCTTCTTCATACGCCCCATCGCTCGCGCTCAGCTTCTCTGCAAGCGTCACAAATACCCCCTGTGCAATATCCTCCGCAAGGGCATCATTTCGCAGCCGCGACCGCGCCATTGCGTACACCCGCCGGCCATACCGACTGGCAAGCTTGCGCCACGCCGCTTCATCCCCCGTCGCCGCCCGCGCAACGATCGCCGCAACATCGCCAGCTGAATTATCAGCCGATGCTGGGCCGCCGCCCGCCCCGTCATGGGCCGCAACCGAGGGCTTGGTGTGAGGCATTGCCGACATCCATCGGCCCAACGAGCACGTGTCCCGGAGATTGCCTCAGAATCCTCTGATGATTCGGAATTTGCGATTCACGTTGACCTGCCCGCCGTGCCGACGCTATCGTCCTCGTTCTCACCCGCACTGAGACCCTTTATCCGGGCCTCACCGGGAGGGCTGGGTAGCTCAGTTGGTAGAGCACTGCACTGAAAATGCAGGTGTCGTCGGTTCAAATCCGACCCCAGCCACTTCGTCTGTATCCTCGCCAGATCGGCTCAAACGAACCGGTCGAACGCGTGGTGATAGTCAACATTGCCTGTCGGTGTGTCGACTTCGGCGCACACTTTCACTTGAAACGCATCTACAGGCACACCTGGTGTCAAAAATTGTGTCGACCAACCAAGCGGGACCGCGGGTGTGAATCCAAAGCGCCGATAGAAGGCCGGATCACCGAGCACAAAGACTGCGCGCACCCCACGACGCAGCGCAGCTTCGCACGTCGCTTCGATGAGCTGTGATCCAATCCCGCACCGCTGCGCAGCTGGCGCAGTGGCCACTGGCCCAAGGCACCAGACCGGATGCATATCGATGCGCCCTTCGCTGATCAGACATGTACTGATGAGCAGGCCTTCGACTTCACTCACGAATTCGACATGACCCGTTTCGCCAGCCCGAATTTCTTCGACAAGGTCTGCTTCGTCAGCCGACGGAAAACTCTCAATAAGTACCAGTCGAATGGCGTGTGCATCATCGGCGCGTGCTGCACGGATCACCACGTTCGGCTTGGGCTCAGGTTCTGCGGTCATCGCCACACAATACGCCCGCTCATTCTTCCCCGCACACGTTCCCGAAGTTGAACAGAAGCACATTTAGATCAGCAATATTCACAAGCCCATCGCCATTCAAGTCAGTGCCGCGCCCCGCACGCTGGGCAGCGCTCTTCCCAAAATCAAAGAGCACAAACTGTAGATCATCAAGGCGCACGCGCAGATCATCATTGGTGTCGCCCGGGCACGCAGCGGCGCTCACCGCCGTCGCGTTGAGATACACATGCACCAGTTCCGACTGTGAATCTGACACAACAAGATCGGGCAAGCCATCCTGATCAAGATCTGCAATTGCAACCCGCCCCGGGCGAAAGTTGAACCCAATAGTCTGCGCAGTAAATTGTCCTGTCCCATCATTTTGAAGCACATACACCGCAAAGCTCGGCCCGCACACCACCGCAATATCAGGATCCCCGTCAGCATCAAAATCGCCAACCCCAAGTCCGCTCGGGTCAAGCCCCACGCCCACACTCGCCATCGCGGTGAACGACACGCCGTCAACATTGTGCAACACCGTCACGCGCGCAGTCGCCGAGTCCGCACTTGCAATGTCCTTGCGCCCGTCATTGTCAAAATCTGCAATCGCAACCGCCTTGGGCCGCGTGCCAACAGGCATTGAGACAACGTTTGTGTTGATCAGCGGCCCCGCGCTGCCAAACACCACCGCAACTTTGCTCGCGCCATAACACGCCAATGCGACATCATCAATGCCATCACTATTCAAATCACCTTTCGCAACCGCAAAGGGCTTGGCGGGCACAGCGACCGAAAACACATTCTTGAGTTGGCCGATTTCGTTCTGCTCGATCACCGTAAACGTATTCGCATTGTGCAGTGCGCACATCAGATCGGGCACACCATTTCCATTGAAATCGCCCGCGATGCCATCCAGAGGGCCGTCACCCGCCGACAAACTGCCAATCTGAACAAAGCCCGTCCCTGTGCCGTGCAGCAGGTCCACGCGGTCAAACGCCGGGCTCATCAGGTACAGGTCATCAATGCCATCACCATCGACATCGGCAAGCGTACCCGCCCGCGGGCTTGCAGATGTCGGGGAACTGAACCCGGGACTTAGCCTGCCGATGCCATCGTTGGCAAGTAGCGCCACGCGATTCGCACCGAGATGCACAGTCAGCACGTCCGCGCCGCGCCCACTGGGCAGCAGGTCCATGCAGATGTCGTGTGCGAGCACCACTTGTGGCGGGGCGAACTCAATCGTCGCGTTTTGTGCGCGCACCGTAGCCGGCGTAATGAGCGTTGTAAGCACCGCGCACACAAGGTGGAAGACACACACCGTCCTGCGATTCATCTTTGCTCCCTGCCTAATAGAACCCGGAGTGCTTCCGGGGCTATCAGGGAGCGTGCTGCGCTACACGGCCTATGCCAGTGGCGCGCGCTTGGATCGTAAGACTTCGCGGTGTGCCAAACGAAAAACGCCGCAATCAGCGGCGTTATCGGTCAACTTGATTGTCAGTGCAGGATTTACCCCTGCTGGAACAACAACGTGTTCAGATCGTTGAGTCCGATCACGCCATCTCCATCGAAGTCGAGGGCCGAGAGGAATGAGTCGTCACCATCAATGGCCCCGAATGCGGACATCATTTGTTCCTGCACCACGGAGAAGGGAAGGTCCTGCTCGGGTGCGATTTCGGGCTCCGGCGTACGTCCTACGACTGGCCCGCCCAGAACCTCGTGCGTTTTGAATGGGTCAGCCTTTGATTCGGTTTCAATCTCGTCCTGCAGGCTCGGATTGCCAGTCACTGGCGGTAACGTCGGGCCAGCAGGCGGACCGGAGCGGTGATCATCTTCGACGCGGAACTCACGATCTGTCCCATGGTGGCGACCGCGTCCGCGTCCGCGTCCATGATCATGATCATGACCTCGTCCGTGACCGCTGTGGTCGTCATCGTCGATCACTGGAGGCATGGTCTCCGGCGCTGGTGTCGGTGCTCCAGCGTGGTCATCGTCTACCTCGAAGGTATTGTCGAGATCATGGTCCTTCTCATGATCGTCGTCACTGTGATCGTGATCGTTCACCACCGGCGGCAACGTCGTTGCTCCTGCGGGAGTCTTCCCGGGGCGGGTGAGGAGTGTCGCGGTATCGATCGACGACAGGTGACGCGCCGCGCCTGGCGGTGCGATAGGTATGTTTGCTGGTGCCTCAACTGGTGCCGCGATCTCTGTACCTGACGTTGTCGACGGCGCACTCTTGCTCGCACTGGTAAGGGCTTCAGCTGAGAAGCTCACCCGGTCAATGATCGACCGGAACGAGAATGCCTGTGCGCGGCCATCCTTGCCCAGCACCTGCACATCAAATGTGCGTTGTGTTCGTGTCGCCGAAGCAGCCGCACGAATGAGATCATTGCGTGTTGTTCCCGCAGCAACTGAAGATGCATCAATCTGCATGATGACGTGTCCTTGCAATACCGGATCAGCCCGGTATGCGCTGTATCGGCCCTCCTGGCCTAGGTACTGAACTCACAATCCGACGTGTTTACCAGTTCGCAAGCTGCGCGCCAGTTGCTTCTGCCCGAATCAGGGTGGATACGAGCGTGTTATCTGGACCTCGCGCGCTCGTACATAGGGCGTGAGCTCTTCTGGCAGCCGCTTCAACCCGCGTCGCCGTGCTTTCTCAATCGCATAGTGCAGCGAATCATGCATGCGCTCGCGCACACGTTGCGTGATGTGAAGGTCATATTTGCGCATCGTGTCAAGTGACCACATCCACGCGTGATATTCCTCAAGACAGCGCGGCGAATACGCCCCAAGCCCAATCGCATGATGCCCGATCTCATGACAGAACACCGCCGCAGACATCGGCCCCCTCGGACGCGGCGCTTCGATGAGCCGCGACGTCGTGCCATCGCGGTATTCAACTCTCCACGCAACCCCGGACATTGATGAACGCCATTTGCGCACGCGCACGTTGTGGGTTTCAAGTAAGTCGCGCGTCATGTGCGCATATCGCGTCGCCATCGGGCCATCGCGGCGCGAGGTCGTCGTTGTCTGCTTTTGTGGCGCCGCTGGCTTCGGGCGCGCAATGATCAACCGGCGCGAGGCACCAATGAGATCAAACAAATTGAGCTGCGTGATGCGCATCGTCTAGGCACTCTTCGGCTGCACTGGCAGCAGGCGATTGTTTTCTGTCGAATCATCGGCCTTGAACCCATTGGCAAAATCGCGCCAGCTTTGCACCCGCCGACCCGCGGGCTGAACCTCAAGCAGGCGAATCGCCGACCCCGGACCGCACTGTATTGTTCCGAGAGCGCTATCGAGGATTGCCCCGATCTGCGGATTCTCAGGCCGATCTTCTGCCTCGTCTTCAGTATGCACCGCCGCCCGCATGAGTCGCAGGGCGTGCTGACCCAGTCTCACCGAGACCCCGGGCCAAGGTGATAGCCCATTGATGGTGTCCGCAACACGGCTCGCGGGCATTACAAAATCAAGAATTCCATCCCCCTTGGTCAGCTTGTGCGCGCGCGTCACCCTGTCCTCATCCTGCGGGTGCGGCTCAAGAACACTATCCGCAAACTCTGCAAGCACGCGTTCGACAAGCACCGGGCCATCATCAGAGAGCTGATCATGCAATTCACTTGCGGTCACGGGCTTCTCGCCGCGCTCGATCGTACGATAAGACTGTCCAAGAATGAGCCCCGCGTCCATGCGCTGCGCAAGAGTAATCACCGAATTACCTGTTTCGATATCGCCCGCAAGCAGGGCATGATTAATCGGCGCCGCTCCGCGCCAGCGCGGCAGGAGTGATGCATGCAAATTGATCGCAAAGCGGTGTTCAAGCAGCTCTGGCTCCATCTTTTGACCAAACGCAATTACTACGAACGCGCCTTTGCGCATCTCAGGTGGCCCGACTGGCAACCGCTGCAGTTCATCAACAATCGCAGGCACGTTGACATTTTCCGGACGAATGAGCTGCGCGGGGTGCAGGTGTTTCTGTGCCCATGCGCTGATGGGTGTGGGCGTGAGCACTTTGCCTCGCCCTGCAGGGCGATCCGGCTGTGATACCACGGCAAGAAGAGTGTGCCGTTCATGCAATGCGCGCAGTGTTGGCAGACCAAATGCACCCGAACCAAAGAAGACAATGTTCAGGCGATCTTCAGCCACGCGCCGTCGCTCCGGGTGTGAATGCATCCGCATTATTTTCCATCACCCGCAATTGTTTGGCGGCCCGCCTGCGATCGGGCGGCAGGAACTTATCGATACACAAGACGCCTTCGATATGGTCGAATTCGTGTTGGATGCATCGTGCGAGAAGTCCCCCCGCCTGCGCGGTGAACGGCTTGCCGTAGGCATCCAGCGCATTTATCGTCACCACGGATGGCCTGCGCACCTGCCCCGTGATCCTAGGCAGACTCAAACACCCCTCACTCTCGCTGACCAGATCGCGCGAATACCCGGAAAGCATTGGATTGATATAGACCATGGGCGTCGCGGTCGCGGTCGGCGGGTCATCTCCCGGCGAGCGGTTGTCTTCATCGGGGTCATCATCCGGGTGCGACTCTGGCACATGCACCACGAACATGCGCCAGGTAAGGCCCACCTGTGGGGCGGCAAGGCCGATGCCGGGGGCTTCGATCATGAGTTCCAGCATCCGGGCCGCCACTGCTCGCACCTCATCGGTGACAGTTTCGATGGGCTCAGCTCGCTGGCGCAGCACCGGATCCGGGTAGCGGACGATACACAGCTTGGCAGGTTCGACAGGCATATCGCGCGAGTATAGGACGTTGGGCCGCCCTGTCGGTACTGTGCATCTAGGCCCGGGGCCATTTCCGGCAATGGCAGGCAAGGAATGCATCCCGTAGGATCATCCGTTGCGCGGCTTTGGACGTATGGAAATCGCCTCGACCATCGGTTCATGGGGGACTGATGCTGGGCGCGAGAAGTGAATCGCGGAGACCGAGATCGCAGTGGCAATCTTCAAGAAGAAACCTGATTCGACACCCGAAGACAACGGCGAGCCGGTCGAGACGCCGGTTCAGACTGAGGAATCTGGTGATCCCATCAAGGCCCGCAAGTTCTTCGAGCACGCCAGGGCGATGCATGACACCGCCAACTATGAGTACGCCGTCATTTTGTGGCTCAAGGGCATGCGGCTCGATCCGGCGGACATGAATGCCTTTGAGGCGGTCTTTGATTCATCCGGGTCATTCATGGCATCAGGCAAACACAAAGGCCCAAGCAAAACGCAAAACAAGGAATTCGGCGGGCGCGCACCGATTGAGAAATACCTCTCGGCGCTCTTGCAGTGGTCAATGGATGTGGTCGACTGGCAGCGTGGACTCAAGACCATGGAGGCGGCGGCAAAACTTGAACTCGCAGAACAGACACACTGGATCGGCATCAAAGTGCTCGCCATGGCGCAGAACGATAAGAAGGGCAAGAAGGATGCATTCGTCCAGATGATGCGCATCTTTGCTTCGGCGGGCGTCTATGACCTCGCGGTGAAAGCGGGCGACACGGCGTGCAGACTTGACCAATCAGATGGCAAGCTGGCCAACGAAGTGAAAAACATGAGCGCTCAGGCCACGATGACGAGCGGCGGCTACGAGAACACCGAGGCGGGCGGGTTCCGATCAAATATTCGTGACGCGCAGGCGCAGCGCGAGCTGATCGATGACGACTCCGTCATCAAAACTGAAGAAACCATGGAGCGCGTCATCGACCGCGCCACAGCAGACCTGAAGAAGCGCCCCGATGATCAGAACGCACTCGGCAAACTTGCGCGCTTGCTCCTTGAACGCGGCACGGCGGCAGATGAGAAAATGGCTTTCAACATTCTGATGAAGGGCTACACCGAACACGATGTGTACAAGTTCAAGCGCCAGGCGGATGAAATTCGCCTGCGCCGCGCGCGCAAGCAGGCGGTCCAGATTCGTGATGCCGCCAAAGCGCCGGATGCAAGTGCCGAAACAAAGGCAACCTATGAGGCTGCCAAACACAAGCTGATGGAACTTGAAACCGAGGTCTTCGAAGAACGTGTTGAAAATTATCCAACTGATCTGACCTTGAAATATGAACTTGGTCGGCGCTATTTTGAGGCGGGGCGACATGAAGATGCCATCGGGCAATTTCAGCGCGCACAAGGCGCATCAGGCATTGCCAATCGCGTGCGCAACTATCTCGCGCGGAGTTTCTCAGCCATGGGCTGGCTCGATGAAGCCCAAGACACCTATCGCGAAGCGGTCGAGAGTCACCCCACCGAAGGTGATGAACTTGGCCTTGAGTTGCGCTATGGTTTGATGGATGTCCTCGAGCGCAATGCCAGAGAACAGAAAAGCCTTGAGGCTGCCAAAGAAGCCTTCAAGCTTGCATCATCAATTGCGATTCAGCAGATCAACTATCGCGACATTCGCGAGCGGCGCGAAAAGCTGCAAGCGCTGGTGAAAGACCTGAGATGACGCCGTCCCCCACGGGCACGTGCGCCGGTGACGCGGTGGGCATCATTCCCGCGCGTCTTGCTTCGGTGCGTTTCCCGCGAAAGATGTTGGCAAGTGACACCGGCATGCCCCTCGTGCAGCATGTTGTCGAGCGCGCATTGCAGGCAAAGAGTTTGTCGCGCGTCGTCGTGGCGACCGATGCCGAAGAAATTGCCAAGGCGTGCGAGGGCTTCGGCGCGACTGTCGTCATGACATCATCCGACCATCCCAATGGCACGAGCAGACTCGCTGAAGCTGCGGACAAGCTCGGGCTTGCCGATGATGCCATTGCGGTGAATGCGCAGGGCGATGAGCCCGAGATGGAACCGAGTGTCATCGATGCCGCCGTCGATGCGCTGCGCACTGCGCCCGCAAATGTCCCCGCGTCGACCGTTGCCTCGCCCTTTGCACCAGATGACGATGTGACAAGCCCCGACATCGTCAAAGTCGTGCGCAGCGTTGACGGGCGCGCGCTGTATTTTTCCCGTGCCCCAATCCCCGCCGATCGCGATGGTGATGCGGCGCAACAGCTTGGCGAAGGCGCGCAGGCGCTCAAGCACATCGGCATCTATTGCTATCGGCGCGCATTCTTGAAGACCTATGCAGCGCTCGCGCCCACGCCCCTCGAACAATCCGAACGCCTCGAACAACTCCGCATCCTCGAACATGGCTACGCAATAATGGTCGCGATTCACCCCTCAAGAAGTTGCGGCATCGACACACCTCAGCAATACGCCGCGTTCGTCGCGCGCTGGAAAACATCGCACAGTGCGCTCACCGGAAAGGGCAACTAACCATGCCGATCTATGGTCCCGGTCTTCCAGAACCATCTCCGCCGCCGCGCAAAAAGCTAGACATGCGCGATTTCTTTTCGCGCTTCAATGATGAAGCGTTCATTGGGCAGATTGCATCGATGGTGAACTCCGGGTCTCAGGCGGAAGTTGATCAAACCACGCGCGAGGCGGTGAAGGCGATTCCCTTACTTGATGCGGTGCTTCAACAGAAGCGCGCCGCCGAGGCGGATGGCGATGCCGAACGCGCCAAACTCTGGCTCGGGGCATCGATACAGTTGATCGCGATCTATCGGTTGGCTGAGGATATGGGCTATGAGTGGTAGGGGGCCTAGACTTCATGCAAGCTGGCCAAGAGGCCGATGAGGTAGTTATGAGCACTATGCCAGAAACCAAGACGATTACGCTGCCAGCCGATCAGGTCGCTCGGCTTGAGGCGGACGCGAAGACCATGGGCCTCGGCTTGCCCGCCTACCTCGCGTTCCTGGAGCAATGTAGGTCGGGACGCCTTGATGCCAAGGCCAGGGACGCAGCGCGGTTTGTTTTTTCGACGCAGGATCAATCGTTGCGGAAACTCGCCGAATGAGCCTTAGCATCGGTCGCCCACGATTCGTAACGGTTGATGAAGCACTCGCATGGCATGAGCTCGCCATCCGAGAGTACGGCGGTGATACCGGCATCAGGGATCGCGGTCTGTTGGAATCTGCGCTGGCGCAGCCGCAACAGCAGTTCGATGGCGAACATGCGCACAAGTATCCGTTCGGTATGGCGGCGGCGTATGCCTTTTTCGTTGCCAAGAATCATCCGTTTGTTGATGGCAACAAGCGAGTCGCACTGGTGTGTTGTACTGCATTCTTGCGCATGAACGGGTGGAATCTTGAGTCTGAGGGCATTGCCGCTGCCGATGAAATTCTCAAACTTGTTGAAGACGAGCAAACGCGAGAGCAATTTGCGGCGTGGCTTGACGACCATTGCAGAGAGCGTCCATCAATGGAGTTGCGGGATTTCTTCGCCGCGATCACGCCCGTATTGTTCTACCAGCATTGGACCGGATTTATGGCTGCAACGGATGATGTGGAGCGTGAGCAGACCATGGCCGAGGTCTTCCGGCAACACCCTACGGCTGCTTTCATGCATGCAACCGCAGCGGAAGTGCTGCAGTCAGCTGCCCCAGATTGCGAACGACAGGCTACGATTGTTGAAACGGGCACATTTATGTTTGTTGCGCTCCATCGCCTCGCAGAAGACATGGGCTATGAGTGGTAACCCTAACTCCCCTTCACATGCTTCCGCAAACTGATCTCCTCGCGCAGCATCGCGTGATAGGTGTCAAGTGACATCGTGTCCTGTTGCTCAATGCCATAGCGCCGCACGGTGACCGTTGAATCGACCTCTTCCTGATCGCCCACGATGAGCAGCATCGGGATCTTGCGGGTCGTGCCGTTGCGGATCTTTTTGCCCATGGTGTTGTTGGAATCATCAACTTCCGTGCGCACGAGATCGCCTCGCAACAGCGCCTCAACCTTCTTCGCATACGCAACGTGCTTTTCTGACACCGGCACGATGCACACTTGAATCGGCGCGAGCCATGTGGGGAATGCGCCGCCGTAATGTTCGATCAGGATCGCGATGAAGCGCTCATGCGTGCCGAGCGGCGCACGATGAATGCAATACGGCGTCTTCTGTTCGCCATCGGTGTCCGTATACGTCAACCCAAAGCGCCCCGGCACGCAAAAATCCAACTGATTCGTCGTTGCGGAAAACTCGCGCCCCGTCACCGTGCGAAATTCATAATCAACTTTCGGCCCGTAAAACGCAGCCTCGCCCGGCTCAACCGTATAGTCAAGGCCCATCTCTTCGAGCGCTTCCTGCACCACGCGCTCTGTGTAATCCCACCCCGCCGGGTCATCAACATACTTGTCGCCCTTGGTCGGATCATCCGGATCCCACTTGCTCAAGCGCAGGTAATAGTCGCTGAAGTCAAAGATGTCGTAGTACTTCTTGTGCAAATCCATGACGCCCTTGAACTCATCCTTGAGTTGCTCCGGCGTAACATAGATATGCGCATCATTCATGCACATGCCGCGCACGCGCGTGAGGCCCTGCAACGTGCCCGCGCGTTCGAAGCGATAGCAATGGCCATACTCGCTGATGCGAAAGGGCAGGTCGCGGTATGAGCGCTTCTCGGCCTTGTAAATCATGTGGTGGTGCGGGCAGTTCATGGGCTTCAGGTAATACCGCTCGATGCGCGGCTCAAGATCACCCTCCGCCTCCTCATGCAACTCCATCGGCGGATACATGCTCTTGGCATACAACGGCAAATGCCCCGACGTGTGATACAGATTCTCGCGCGTGATGTGCGGCGTCGAAACCTGCACATACCCCGCCGCAAACTCCATCTCGTAGGCCAGTTTCTCAAGCTCGTGACGAATCGCAGCGCCATTGGGAAGCCAGAGCGGCAATCCCTTGCCGACTTCATCGGCAATTGAATAGATGGAAAGCTTTTGGCCAAGGATGCGATGATCATTCTTCCGCGCCTGTTCGACGGCCTGAATATGCGCCTTGACTTCGGGCTTACTCTCAAAGGCGTACCCATAGATGCGCGTCAGTTGCACATTGCGCTCATCGCCACGCCAGTACGCCCCCGCAATGGAATGCAATTTGAACTGATCCGGCTTCAAGTTGCGCACATTCTCGACGTGCGGCCCCTCGCACATGTCAACGAATGGACCATTCGTGTAGAACCCGATGGTGTCGAAGCCCTTCTTCTCGTGCAGCTCTTTGCAGTATTCAACTTTGTGCGGCTCGCCCATCTCGGTGAGGCGCGCGATGGCGGCGTCGAAGGGCAACTCTTCCTGAACGAAGGGCTGATCCTGCTTGACGATTTTCTGCATCTCTTTCTGAATAGCTTTGAGATCATCATCAGTAATGGTCATGCCATCAGGAAAAAGAAAGTCATAATAAAACCCATCAGCAATCGGCGGCCCAAAGCCGAGCTTCACGCCGGGATGCAGATTCTGCACCGCCTGCGCCATGACATGCGCAAGTGAATGCCGCAATTTGTAGATCGTAGATTGCTTATCGACGCGATTTTTTTCAATAACGGGCATTGTGGCCCAATCCTTTCCCCGTCGACTCACGTGACGCTGTCGGCGGGCAGGTGCGGCAGCGCGATGTGTGCGCAGTACCGCATGGTGATTGTGAACCCGGATGTAGCGACACACCCGAGGAACACAGATGGTAGCAGGGGGCTAGGGGAGTTGCGATGCAGGCATCAAGCCCAGCCATTGCAATCGCTGGGTGTTACGCACCCATCCGCAATCGTTCCCCATGAAAACTCGGCATCCCCAGCCGCACAATCTTCGCCTGCGTCGCATCAACGTCATAAGCAACGCGGCGGATTTCGAAACGCATTTCCTCAGTATCGAAAATGCCCCAGCTTGCATCCGGGTTGCGATCGCGCGGCTGACCCACAGACCCCGGGTTCATAATCGCCCGGGTGTTGTCGCGGATGGGCACATTCGTAGAACCCAGCATAATCTCAAAGACAGGTTCAGAGGCATCACCAAGAATCGACACCTCGCGCGAAAAGACGCCCGGAATGTGTGTGTGCCCGACCGCGCCGAATTTCGTGCGCATGCCCTCGAAGGATCGATTCACGGCATCTTCGGTGGCAAGGTATTCATATTGCACCGGGCCGAAACTTGCGTGGGCGATTGTCAGTTCGTCAATCTTGGCGACATCCGGCATGGAATCCAGCATCGACATGTGTTCATCGGTGAGCATCTGCCGTGTGATGTCAAGCGCCTGCCTAGCCCGCGGATTGAACGTATCAAGCACGCCCACGCGGAGCAGTGCTTCCTCGTGATTGCCAAGCACCATTTTGTCGCACACGGTGAAGATGACCTCGACGCAGCGCCCCGGGTCCGGGCCATAGCCCACGATGTCGCCGAGACACACCACGCGGTCAACGTGGTCGGTTGCGATATCGCGCAGGACAGCATCAAGGGCTTCCAGATTGCCATGGACATCCGAGATGAGTGCGATCCGTGCCATAAGGTGGTCCTAGACGATCACTACTGCGAAATCGTTCCCTTTCTTCGCAAGACAGGGCAGAGCTTGCATGGAGGCGTATCGACCACCACGCCGGGGGTGCAACAGTGAACCCGGGGGGAATGGTGGCGTTGTCACTGACGATCCGTCAGGACGGGGCCTCTGGATGCCACGATCCGAGCAGAAAGTTGGTTTTACGCTTCCTGATTCGCCGTGTCAGCAGTTTCAGCGTCCTGCACCTTGGGGGCTGGCGGCGGTTCGGGCACCGATGTCTTCTTGGGTGACTTGGACGCCGCCTCAGCAAGCTCCTTGTCCTTGGCAATCTTTGCCTTCGCCGATGCGATGCGCGCGCGATCGGGCACCAGAACCATATTTGCCTGCCGACCTGAAACACGGGGCGGAGACTCGACTTTGGAAATGTCGCCCAGATCAGTAACGATCTCATTGAGGCGTTCGATGCCAATTTCAAGATGCGCCATTTCACGTCCGCGATAGCGCTGAATGAAGAGCACCTTGTGTCCATCCATGAGAAAGCGGCGCGCTTGCGTCACGCGGATCATCACATCGTGATCGTCGATCTTCGCAGAGCGTCCGAGGCGCACCTCCTTGAGCTCCTGCGCCTTGGCGCCGGAGTTCTTCTTCTTGGATTGCTCGTATTTCCACTTGCCGTAGTCCATGATCTTGCACAAGGGCGGGCGCGCATCGGCCTGCACTTCGACAAGGTCGAGCCCTGCTTCTTCAGCCATACGCTGCGCATCGCGCGTATCAATCACACCAACCTGCTCGTTGAGCTCGTTGATCAAGCGCACGGGGTTGAGGCGAATCTCATGGTTCACACGGGTCTTGTTTGCGGGGCCTGGGGCCCTCCTGAACATCCGACTAATGGTTCTATCTCCTTCTCAAGTTCATTCTTCACCAGTGCGCGAACGAATGGTTCGACACCGACACACCGCCCGGCCATCAAAGGCCAGAGGTGACACGTGCGCAGCAATGACTCGCGCTGTGCTCACAAATGCATGGTCCACATTGACTGCAAAGTGCGTGTGACAAAAACACACGCCGGGCGATGTCCAATGATCCCTTGTGTCTTCATGACCAGTCGGAACAAGAAGCCTTCGCCTCCGCAGTGCTGAGGATGGCCCACAGGGAACACCCCCGTAGGACCGATTCCACGTTACACACTCATCGGCCCCCGGGCAATGGTGCTCCACAGGTTTCCCATTCATGGGCAAGTGAGCCTATGCTCGGGTCTTCCCCGAATTGACGTGAAATCGGGTCCGGTGCAACATCTTGGGTCTGTGGAATACTCCCCCCTGCCTGTAGAGGTCTCGACGCGTGAATTGCCCATTTTGCAATGAGGATCATGACAGGGTCATCGATTCCCGCTCATCCGAGGGCGGGGGCGTGATTCGTCGACGTCGCCAATGCCTAGCCTGCAGCCGCCGGTTTACCACCTATGAGCGCATCGAAGAGACCGCTCGCCTCGTCGTCGTCAAAAGGGATGGCTCACGGGTGCCTTTCACGCGAGAAAATGTTCTCAAAGGCGTCCTGATGGCCTGCGGGAAGCGCCCTATCCCCGAGGATGCCAAAATAGCCATTGTCGATGGGGTTGAGGAAGAGATACACCGCACTTTTGACCGGGAAGTTGAAAGCCGCCTCATTGGCGAAATGGTGGCGGTTCGATTGCGGGGACTCGATGAAATTGCCTATGTTCGTTTTGCCAGCGAGTACTACAATTTTCGCAATGTTGATGACATCATGAAGCAGCTTGAAGAGCTCAACGCACGCATCAAGGATGTGCCCGATCAGCAGCACATGTTCGATGAGGGCATGCCGAAAACGCCACGCAGCGGGGACTCTGCACAATGATGAAAATCCTCTGGACCCATTGCACAGAATCAGCGGTACATGTGTGCATGGGCAGAAAGATCAGTTGGAAAAATAGGCAATTTGGCAAGCGATCGCTATTCGCACTGACTGCCCTCACGTGTGTCGCAGTTGCTCACGCTGGCGGGTGCGCGCGTTACCCCTCCGAACTGTTGCCAACCCCCTCGCCGCATCGGGCGGTGGAGATCGCCCCGGAAGCCGATGCCTTTGGGCCTCTCGTGCAGCCGGAGGAATCGATTGCGACCGTTGCCGCTTCGCCTGAAGCCAGAATCGAAGTGCGATCAGCAGCGAAACCCGTCTGGTGGTTTGATGGGAAACGCACAGACACCGATTGTCAGGTGCTGTGTGTCGAAGCCCTTGCCCAGGACATGGCAGGGGCGCGCCACGCGGTCACTATGGCTGCGCGTGAGGCCTTTGAGATTGATACAGAGGCAGGGGCGGGCGCTGGTCAACTTGAGATTCGCGAGCTCTCAGCATCTCCACTTGCACACCCGGGCGGTGCACTTCGCTATGTTGCCTATGCGATGGTGGCGAGGACGGTTTTCATCGCACCAGCATCCGGCGAGGGCTAGGATCGCCTCCGCGCGCTGGAGCGTGCATTGGTGATGCCAATCGCCGGAGGCCCTGTTGACCCGAGCTAACCGTGATCTTGATGCCCCGGACACCATGCCGGTCGTCGCCGGTGAACTTGCACGGGCATCGACAGATCGGGTCATCAAATCAGGCAAACTCAAAGGCCTGAGCATGCGCCATGCAATCTGGGTGCTCGCGTGGCCTGTGCTGATCGAATCGTTTCTCAACGCCTTTGTTGGCCTTGCCGACACCACGCTCGCTGCGAGTTTGAGTGTTGAAGCCACCGATGCCGTCGGCGCCGCGAGTTATTTCGCTTGGCTCATTGGTTTGGTTGGCATGGCGCTGGGTGTGGGCGTGACCGCGATGGTCAGTCGCGCCATGGGACGCGGTCGCACCGCGATTGCAAACGCAGCGCTCGGGCAGGCGACACTGATTGGATTGTTTGGTGGTGCTGCAGTAGGGGTGTTGCTGTTCGTCGGCGCACCGCTTGTCGCGCGCGTACTCAATCTTGAGGGGGAAACGGCATCGCAGGCGATTCAGTATCTGCGCATTTTGTCGATCGCGGTGCCCATGCAAACGTGGCTCGCGTGCGGGATTGCGGGGGCGCGCGGCGCGGGCGACACGCTCAGCCCGCTCCTGATGATGGTCGCCGTCAACGGCGTGAACATCGTTGCAAGCTTTGTGCTCTCAGGCGCAAGTGTCGGGTACACGGTTCGCAATGCCGAGGGGATCATTACAACATCGACACTGATCGCCAACCCCTTTGGCATGAACATGGGCCTTGCGGGCATCGCCTGGGGAACGGTGATCGCGTGGAGTATTGGCGCGATTGCGATGATGCTGTTGCTCGCGTTGCGCGGAACGCATGGTTTGAAATTGCGCGCCCGCCGACTCAAGCCGCACAGGCACACCGCAAAACGCCTTGTGCGCGTCGGTCTGCCCAACCTGATCGAAACATCCGGCATGTGGTTTGGCAACTTTCTTGTGATTGTGTTCGTGGGCTTTATGGGGCAATCGGGCTTGTTTGGAAGCCATGTTGTTGCGATTCGTATCGAAGCATTCAGTTTCCTGCCCGGTTTTGCTATGTCAATCGCTGCGGCAACACTCGGCGGTCAATACCTCGGGGCGCAGCGCCCGGACTTGGCGCGCAAAGCAATCTTTCGGTGCACCGTGATTGCATCAACGATCATGATGTGCTTTGGTTTGGGCTTCGCACTTGCGCCGCACTATGTCGTAGGGCTGTTCTCGCAGCAGCCGATTCACATGCAGGTTGTGCCAAGACTGCTTTTCATTTGTGCGTTTATTCAGATTCCATTCGCAGTTTCTATCTGCCTGCGCGGGGCGCTGCGCGGCGCGGGCGACACGCGCATGGTGATGATGCTGACATGGGTCAGTACCTACGCGATTCGCCTGCCTCTTGCATGGCTTGGGTCGGGCATCGAAGTGCCCATGGACCTGGTGCCAACATGGCTTGGCGGCGGCCCGGGAGTCGTCCTGCCCAATCCGGCGCCACTTCAACACTTCTTTGACATCGGCCCGCTCGCAGGCATGTGGATTGGATTATGCACCGAACACTTGAGCAGGTCCACAGCATTTGCACTGCGTTTTATGCACGGCGGGTGGCAAAAAGTAAAAGTGTAATCATCACTGCGCATGGAGCGCACCGGTGAGAGACTACTGAGCTGGTGGCGTCGAAGTTCTGAGTGTGGTCAGGATGCGCAATGCAAAGCCTTGAGACAGGAATGGATAATTCGCCAGTGACTTGCGAAGTTCCTTCTTGAAAAACTTCGAGATTGTTTTCGTCCACTGTCGATCGTCAAAAGCATCACGGTCGAACCCCGCTTCAGAAAGTGCGATGCGCAAATCATCAGCCGTGATGCGGTTATCGCCTGTGACATCCGCGCAATTGTCCGGGTTTTGGCAGGTCCGACCAAAGTTCGCAAGCATGCGCAGCACCTGGTCAACTTGCGCCGTTGGCACGCTTTTGAGTCGCGTTTTTACCAGCTTGCGGTCGTTTTTGTCGATGGCTTTGAGTTGAATCTTCATCTGCTTGGCCAGGGTCTTGGCCTGTTTTTTCCATGTCTTCGTATCGAAATCTTCTCGGCGCAAACCCATCGTTTCAAGCAGCAGACGGACATCGGAAAAATCTACAAATCCATCACCGGTCACATCGCCGCACCCGGCTACGCCAGCGGTACATGAATCGCCAAAGGTGCGCAATACAACAATAAGGTCGTCAACATCCACAGTGTCGTTGCCGGTGACATCACCAGCAACGCGGTCGAAGTCAATAGCAAGGTCATAGGCCCCGCCGTTGGCGATGCGCCTGACACGAATCCAGTATCGCTGCGCTTCAAGATCGAGCTGGAGCACAAGCGGGCTCCCGGTGTTCGCTGCGGTTGCAAGAAGATCACCGGACTCAGACATAATCGACAGCCCGAGACTCATCACCGACGTGTCATAGGAGACAGAGATGGATGTGTCGCCTTCAATTTCTAGGTTGACGAAGTAGTAATCGTCGGCGTCACGCATCTTCATGTTGAACATGCCCTCTTTGATCAGACGCGCTTGCCCGAAAGAGTTGTTGGGCTCGAATGTATCGTCGGGATCGGGTTGCGCAAGAATCGGATCGAGATTGAGCGTGGAAAAAGATGATGAAAGCCTGCCGTACACATGCGGCAACTGCGACGACCCTGCACAATCACGACCCGGCCCAGTCAGGCACACGCCGAACAACTGACCGATGACTTTGCCGGTGCCATTAAAGAGCGGGCTGCCACTTGAACCGCCTTCAGAGAATCCGATGCCGCCGCTCAAATTGACATTGATGAAATTCGTTGCAGATCGGCAAAAACTGTCCTGTACCACCCTGCCCTCGCCGTAGCGCTTGCGCGTTCCGCGCGGATGATGAACAATCGTGATGCCGCCAGTCTGTATCGAATCAGATTTAAAACCTACAAGCGCCCCGCCGACAGGGATGGGTTTGACAAGTCGCATCAGGACCACGTCCGACTGGGATGTTGCCGCGATGAGCCCTGCACCTTCCGTGACAACGCGTGTTCGTCGCGTAGACACATCGCAGCTCTCAAGTTCGTGGAAGAAGATCGCTTCCAGAGATTCTGCAGATTCCTGCGTGTTGAGACAATGATTTGCAGTCAAAAGCCACGGAATCTGTGTATCCGGATCACTGTCAGCAAGTGTTGAGCCCGAACAGGTGAACCCGCTGCTCCCGACGATAAAGCTCAACTTCACAACTGAGGCGCGCCTCGGATTATCCGCATCAAGGAAACACGCCACATCTTCATGGCATGGCAGTTCGGAACCATCTGGTGGAACCCCGGCATCTGCTTGCGCGGCAAACAGATCGATGAAATCATGCAGCAGGTCTGACACCTCTGCAACAATCGGTTCATTCACTTCCGCAGCAGGGATTGCAATTTCGACGAGCACCATCTCACCGGGCACTGTCGCCGTCCAGAACTCACCATCAAGCAGCAGCCCCCGGCCTTCATATTGCCCAAACACTTCGCCATTGACCGCATCGCCCAATGTCAGCGTCGCGCCTTCGGGCAAATCAAGATCAAACATTTTGAGGCGCGTGCCTTTGGCATCTGGCGCATGGATTTTCACTCGGCACACGCGCGAACCATCACGCAACTCCGCCCACTGACCTTCGGCAGTCAAGTCGATGATGTCGCCATCGCGCGCAGGAATAACAAACCCGATGCAGTTGTCCTTGACTTCCGCCGGATCAATGGTCAGCACCGCAAGACCCGGCCATGTGATGGTGGGGGCGTTTGTCCACGCCGCAGCGTCGACCGCAGGCCCGGCGCGAAACCGGCGCATCAGGTGTTCCATCGGATCAAGACCCTGCACGACGAATTCAGAATCTGTCTCAGCAGCACGCGCCACCGGCGCAAGTGAAACACCTGCAACAACAGCAAGCGCTATGGCCCACCAATGTCGAAATCCGCAGAGTCCATGAAGACGATGAAAATGGTGGTGTGCCATGCGCAGATATCCTTGCGTGTTCAGAACGATGATCCAAGGATAGTACGCGAAGAATTGTTTGGAAACATTCATTGCTCAGAAGAGTTTCTCGCACCCATCAACGAGCCAATGACCTAGTGCTCAGGGGGATGAATCCACTGCGCATCGCGCGGCGGACTCGTCAGGCTTTCAAGAAACGCAAGCAACTGATCCACCTCATCTGGTGTCAGTGCAAGCGGTCGAAGCAACATCTCCTGACCGTCCAGGGCGTCATGACCTGGCGGGATCGCATCTTCAAAAGTGGAATAGTGAGCCAGAACATCACGCAATGTCGCCTTCTGTCCCTGATGCATATATGGAGGCGTAATCGCAACATTGCGCAACGTGGGCGTCTTGAAGCGCCCCCAGTCGGCGCTGGTGCGAATCAAAAATTCAAGGCGTTGGGCGAGCGGGCTCGCACGGGCATCGGAGTATGTGCTGGCGGCATTGAAGGGGTCTGCCTTGGCAAGTTCAACGCCCGCGAAGCGCCCGGCATCTTTCGGCTCACCAACAAGTGGCGCAATGCGCACTGAGTGAAACGCGCCGTCAGAAAAGGTCGGCCCGGCGTGGCAGGCAACGCAATTGGCCCGGCCAATGAAGAGCTTGAGGCCCAGTTTGGCATCGCGCGAAATGGCTCGTAGGTCGCCTTCCGGCTCTCTTCGAAGCCCTGCTACGAACACATCAAAGGGCGCATCAGCAAAGACGAGTTTGCGCTCATAGGCAGCGATGGCCTTGGCGACGTTGACCATGTGGATGGTGGCTGGCACGTCGCGGATCAAGGTGAAGAAGAGTGCTTCATATTGATTGCGCAGGTCGGGGTCTCGCTCAACCACCGCCGCGATATGTGATGCCGTCGCCCCCATCTCAATATCTGTGGTCAGGGGCCGAATCGCCTGTGCCCAGAGCGTGTCAGCGCGCCCATCCCAGTTGAACCAAGGCTGGTGCGCGGGGTTTACAAGGGCGGGTGCGTGGCGCGATCCCTCACCAATACCAACCGCAAGCGGCTTGGGATCAGAAAAGCTGCGCTTCGGATCATGGCACGTCGCGCAACTGACTTGGCCATTAGCGGACAATCGCGCATCAAAGAAAAGCCGATGCCCAAGGGTCGCTGCCCGCTCATCGTCGGCGTACTGGTTTGTCGGATCAGGTGGCACCGGTGGCACGGGCGACAAACGCAGAATCGCGATCAGTTCTTCTTCGGTGAACGTGATGATCGATGCAGCTTCAGCCACAGGCGGTGCACCTGCGACAGGCGCCACAGGTGGGGGGGCTTCTTCGGCACGGTCACAACTACTCAGAACAAGCAACGACAGCGCAATCAACCACGCGCAGCGCACAGCTAGTGCACCTCGAGATCGAAGGATGCGCGTTCGGTGATGGCGCCCTCGGTGATGTCGATATAAATCTTCCACTTGCCCGGCATGTGCAGCATCATGCCTTGAGCAACCCAACGTCTTTGCAGTTCATCGGGGATCCTCTGATTCTCAGAGGAGGTCTTTATTGGCCCACTTGCGTCAGTCATTTTCGGCCGTACAGACATGCCGTGGCCGTGTTGTGGCATCGCGGCATCGACATCGAGCAAGACGTCGTGTGTGAATGGTGAACCGTCAGCGTTACGCACCGTTACCAACATTCCAAATATCTCGTTCAACTTGACTGGGTCTGGATCGAGCCGAACGCGCAGCGTGTACGTCCCATCAATCGACATGATCTCAATGTCGCCAAGCGCCTTCGCCTCGTCCATCACTGTTGGCACAAGCGCTATCGGATCGCACTGTTCCGCAGGCGTCTCAGCGATGCCCACCGGCGTGGTCGTCGCAGTTGTGTCTGGCTGCGCAACATCCCCGGCTTTGTCGCACGCACAAAGCATGCAGGCCAGAGATGATGCCGCAATAAACCGAATCGTCGCGTCCATGAGTACATACTAGACTCGGCCAATCGACTCTGACTTGATCAGCACACCCGGCCAAAGTTGAACAGCAAGATCGAAAGATCGTCTAGGTCGACATCCCCATCGCCATCGACATCGCCCGCAGGGCCGATAGTGCCAAAGTTGAACAGCAGCACTTGCAGATCGGCGAGATTGACTAGGCCGTCGCCATTGGCATCACCGGGGCAGGGGGGCGCGGCGATGAAGATGTCTTCGATGCTGGCGAGCCCCGCCGTGAAGGCGACTCGGCCATTGTCGTTGATCGAACTCATCCGTCCGCCCGCGGGCACGGGCCCCTGATTGGTGAGCTGCGTAAAGGTCTGCGTCTCGGCGTCGAAGTGGTGGATTGCTGTGCGGTAGAAGGTGAAGTCGCCAGTTGACGAGAGGCTGTTCTGGCTGACCGAGCCGTTGCCGATAGGGAAGCTAGGGATGGGGGCGAGCGAAAGGAATGATGTTGTCGAGGCGGTATAGATGACCGGGTCGTTGCCGGCTTGGAGCATGACCGCGATGTCCCCATTGGAGCTTGCAGCGATCGAGCCAAGTCCGGTGCCGGGGCCGCCCGGCAGGTCGGTGATGTTGGTCGTGGTTCCGCCCACGATGTCATAGGCGTAGACGTCCGCGGTCACCAGGCCGACGGCGCCGTAGATGACCTGCCCGACGTCGTTGATTTTGTTTCCTCTGCCGGAGGAGGGGCCGCCGATCTGATCGGTGACTTTCGTAAAGGCGCCGGTTGCGTGCTCGTAGAGGTAGATCTCGCCGAAGTTGTTGTCACCTGAATGGAACGACACCTGATTGAAATCGTTGAGATCGTGGGTGATGCCGAGGTCATTGGCTTGCGTGTTGCCCGGGAAGTTGGGGAGCAGCGAGATATTGGTGAAGGCTTGCGAGGCAGCTTCGAATAGCCAGAGATCGCGGGTTGAAGAGTTGATCCAGAGGATGTCGCCGGCGCTATTGAGCCTTGGGGTGCGCGGGCTTGCGGGCGCGCCGGGGAGGGCGGTGACATCGAGGAATGTGTCTGTGCCGCGGTCATAAAAGAACAATGATGAGCCGGAGGTGAACGCGACATCACCTGCATTATTGATTGACGGTGATGTGCCGGAGCCGGGGCCAAGTGGAGCATCGGTGAGATTTGTGAAGGTGAAGGTGACGGCAGATGTTGCCGAGGCGGCGAGCAGTATTACGAGGACTGACGTGCAGAGCGGTGTGGTTAAGGTCTTCCTAGTGATGCGCATGGGTTTTCTCCTTGTTCGGGGTATGCATATTCGTGTAAATTGTTTACTCAGCGAATGTACATGCGCAATCAGCGCGCACCGTGATCCATGTGCGCGCAGCCCAAAGTTGGAGTTGCAAAAATTGGGTTGGCCCGATTTGTGGCATAGTTTGCGCGGGCCAGCCGGAGTGAGAATTTGCAGCACCGGTTGGTGCGCCAGCGCTGTCGTTTGCTTTCGTTCGTTAACGAATCCGATCAATGCGCTGCGGCGGCCGTCCACCCCCCGTCTCAAGCATGATCGCCATGACGTTGCCGTCATCGCTTATCTCAAATCGGAAGCTGCCGCTAGGAGCAACCGCGATCTTGAACCGATGCTCTCCCTGTGCGTACATTCGCTCAGGCTCCTGACCGAATGATTGCACATGTAGCGCGCCGTTAATTTCCACGATCTCCATCCGGAACCCCATGCCGACCATCTCATAGACGCCGGCGTACACCCGCCGTTCGCCGGGTCGCAGTTGTACTTGGTCTTTCAGTTCAACCTTGGGCCGGTCGCCGCGCTCTGGGCGCGGCTCCTGAAACGCGGCATGCCCCTTCTCTCGAAAATCAAGCAGGCGTTCTAATGATGCCTCTATTTTCTTGCTGGACTGTTCGATCACCGCGGTTTCAAGTGATGTCACTTCAAGAAGCATCTCTGCAAACAGCGACCGATAGGCAAGGCGATGCTGCTCACGCTCGGCTTCAGATTCATGCCCAAGGTCGGGCGGCGTGGCATTCTTTGCTTCAATAATGCGCCGTTGAACCTCCTCGATGTCAGCAAGTGCATCCGACATGTACTCCCGATATGGCGCATCAGTTGCGATGCGCGAGAGCGCTCCCTGAATCAACACCATTTGCTGGCGCAGTGGAATCCCAGCGATTGGGGGTCCTTCCAGTGCAGCTTCCTCTTGCGCCGCCGGGGGTTCCGTCGCATCCTGGGCCAATGCGGGCGACATGGCACCCGCGACGAGACCCAGCATCAGACACAGTGAGACAGCAGCGGTGGGGGTGGTAAATCTTGGCATGAAAAATGTTCCTTTCCGAACCCGCAGGCTCGATTTCTGTGGCCCCTCCCGATCATCCACGCTACAATAAACGAGGCGTGACCTATTGGCAAGTGAGATAACGTCAGGATATCTATATGGCCAAGCGGCAAAAAGGTTCCAAAACATTGCCCGATTCGTCGGGCGCTCCGCCTCCCGTGCCGAAATTGTCGCACCTGCAGTTCCTTGTGTTGGGCATCTTGCTGGGCTCGGAACGGCGCGGCCTAGAGATTCGCAACGAACTCGCAGCGTTCGGCGTGAAGAAGACCGGGCCGGCCTTCTACCAGGTCATGGCGCGGCTGGAAGACGCCGAGCTCGTGCAAGGGCGCTACCGCCAGGAGATTGTCGAGGGCCAGATCATCCGCGAGCGGGCGTACAAGATCAGTTCCACAGGCGAGCACGCGTGGCACACGTGTCGCGACTTCCAGTTGTCGGTCATTGATCGGTGGGGGGCGCGGGCAGGCGGGGCCCATGCCTAGTCGGGTGTCTCACCTAGCCCGCTGGATCGTGCTCGGGCGCGTGCTGCCGCGGCGCACGCGCGAGCGCATTTTCGAGCCGGCGTTCAATGATCAGTTGCGCCGCGCCATCGAAGCACAAGACCATCACGCGCTTCGGTTTGCGGGCAAGACGTTGGCGATCTTTGGCGGCACATGCGCACTTTCAATGTGGCGCGTGCTGATCTCGTTCCGCGTCCTCGCAGTCATGCTGATCATCGCGCTCTTGTTCTTAGTGCTGATTCAGACCTGGATCATGCCGTTGTATGCGGAGAATGCGGGGTATTAGGACTTTGATTGCTACCCGAGTGCAGGGTGCCGTAGTCTGAGTGAAGTGAAGGCCACGTTCGGGGCTTCGCCAGTGGGGTATTGGGAGACAGGCGTGCTACGATTGCAGCATGCGCACACTCACCAATCTTGTTGCCTGTCTCGTGCTTGCCTTGATGGCAACCGATGCTGTCGCTCACGATGCTGATGAACCCAACGCCGCCCTTCGCTATTGGCGAGCGTGGGCGGTGATTGGGGAAGAGGACATGGAGCGGTTCAGGGACATTAACATCGAAGACATCGGAGAAGTGGGCTGGAAACCCGATTGGGGAGATCAAGGACCGCCGTGCGTTGTGGAGCCGGGTTGCGATGAATCAGCGTGGTTCGAACTCACCCGAGCTATTGAGACGGCGCAGTGCAACTTTGGCATTGATTATGAAGATGGCTTCTTGACTGGCCTACCGCATCTTGGCATGCTTCATTTGACAAAGAAAGTGCTCGCTATTCGCGCCCACAACTTATTGCAGCGTGATGAGTTCGAAGGTGCTGCTTTGCAAGTAGAAAGGCTGCTGCGCGTAACGCACCACACTGCGTCCAACCGGAGTGCAATCTCATCGTTCGTGGGCTACTCGTGTATGCGAACGGCAGAGCGCCTTGTCGAACGCCTCATAAAGGATTCCGAACTAGATGGGCAAGTGATTCAAGACATGCGGGATCAGCTTGATACGTTTGAAGCTGATGACCCGGTGCAGTTCAGTCGAGCAGTCGAGCATACGGAACAAGCAAACGTTCGTTGGCTGCGTAACCAACTCGAACGGCCGGTCGAGGAACGCAACATTGAGGTGATCCACGAAATTTCTGCGTTTGGCTTCCGAGACGACGGTGCCGTGCCAGCGAGTGAGTGGTTTGCAACCGCTACGGTCGAAGAAATGCACGAGGCACTTGATGAGTATTCCCAATACATTGGTGCCATGCTTGACCTATGGGATGGCGATGACGCGGCGTCCCGCTTAGAGAAGCAATTTGATGACGCGGCTGCCGGAACATATGGCCGCATCGCGGAAGCACTTCCTCTTTCATATGGACGGTACCGCAAAGCTCAAGACGACTCTGTTGCTTCCCTTGCCAATCTCCGCAAACTCTTGCACATGCCAGACTTCGCCCCATGACCCCCTCCCTCTCCAACTCTCGCATCACCGTCATGGGCCTGGGCCGCTTCGGCGGCGGCGTGGGCGTTGTGCGCTACCTGTGCGCACAGGGCAAGCAGGTGGTGGTGACCGACCTTGAACCCGCCGAGCGTTTGGCCGAGTCGCTTGCGCAGATTCAGGACTTGGTCGATGCCGGGCAGGTCACGCTGCGGCTGGGCAACCACGACGAGCGCGACTTTGTCGAGACGGACTTAGTGATCGCGAATCCGGCGGTGCCCATGCCGTGGGACAATCCATATCTACAGGCCGCGGAACGCGCAGGCATTCCCATCACCACCGAAATTCGCCTGCTCGTGGAAAGATTGCCGCGGCGGGATCATGTGATTGGTGTGACGGGCACTGCGGGCAAGAGCACAACAAGCGCGATGATCGCCCATGCGCTGCGCGTGCTGATCGCGGAGGCCGGCGAACAGAGCAAGGTGTGGCTGGGCGGCAACATCGGGGGGAGCTTGCTCAATGATGTCGGCACCATCGGCGCGGATGATCTGGTGGTGCTGGAGTTGAGCAGTGCGCAGTTGTATTGGCTTTCGCAGCGCGAAGAAGAGGGAGGAAAAGAGAGACAGGCGAGACGCCTATCCCACGGAGAACAAGAGAGGCGGGCGGGACGCCCACCCCACCAAGAAGTGGCACCGTGGTCGCCGGGCGTTGCAGTGGTCACGAACATCTCGCCGAACCATCTTGACTGGCACGGAAGCTTCGAGCATTACGCTGCGTGCAAGCGAGCAATACTCGGCGGCACTGGCATTGCGATTGTGGGCAAATCTGAGAGTGGGTGGCCCGGTTTGCTTGCAAACCGGGAGGGGATCGATGTGCGGTCTTGCAAACCCGGCTTGACAAGCAAGCCGGGCCACCCGATGAATCTCCGCGTCCCCGGTGAACACAATCGAATCAATGCTCAGTTTGCAATCGAAGCCATCGCGGCAATGGGCTTCGCGCGCAGTGCGGCAGCGATGTCGCTCGAGTCATTCCCCGGCCTGCCGCACCGCTTGCAACTCGTCCACGACATTGATGGCCTTCGTGCCTACAACGATTCCAAATGCACCACGCCCGAAGCGACGGCCCTTGCAATCGCGGCGTTCGACGAATCCGGCGCGTGCGGCGCGGAGAAAGTGCGCCTGATCTGCGGCGGATATGACAAGAAGATCGACCTCGCCCCCATGATCGCGCCCGCTGCGACATGCGCGGCTGTGTACACGATTGGCGCAACTGGGCCGACGATTGACGCGCTCGTGCGCACCGCGGGGGGCACAGTGCAATCGTGCAAGACGCTTGAGGTTGCCGTCGAATGCGCAGCCAAAGATGCACAACCGGGCGATGTGATCTTGCTGTCGCCCGGCTGCGCATCGTGGGATCAGTTCACGAACTATGAAGAGCGCGGGGAATTGTTTGCGCAGTTGGCGGGGGGACAATTGAACATGCAGGCGATACACAGAAAGACAGGGCTTGCGTAGGCCCCATCGTCTCTGCGGCGACCAGCGCAGACGGAGGTGATTCCCTTCACTCGCCTCGCATTGCGATCAAAATACTCCCCACATCCCATCACCCACTACACTCTCCGGTATGGACAACGCCACACGTTCCCTGATCGTCAACTGGATCGTCGCGGGCATCGCGCTGCTTGGCATCGGCCCGATCGCTGGTGCGGCGGCGGCGGTGATGCGCTCGCCCGAAGGTTCAGCTGACACCACCGCACTGCTCAGTTCCGCCCCGGTGACGGGCATCGTCATGGCAGCCATCGGTCTAGCACTTGCCGGGATATGGGGATTGATCGTCAAGCCTCTCGCGGGGGCGCGGATGGCGCTCGCGTGTTCGGGCATGGTGCTGCTGTGGTCGGCGCGAAAGTTTGGTCGGCCGGATGTGATGATCCGCGAGGCCGCTGAGAGCGGCACGATGTTCAAGCTCGCGCTCGAGGGCGCAGTGGTTGGACTTGGCGTCGTTGTGATTGCGATGTTGATCACGCGCAAACCCGACCTGACAAGCAAGTCGGGCCACCCAGCCGGGGGGAGGTCGCACACGAAGCCGGACATCAAAGCCATCGCGCTCGGCACAGTGGTGATGATTGCCGTCGGCGGCCTGGTCGCGATGATTGTTGCGCGCACCGGACAATATGGACAAACAGTGGCAGCGGCGATCGCTGCGGGTGTTGCTGGGGCCGCAGCTGCCCGAACAGTCTCGCACGTAGCGCCGACATGGGCATTTTTTGCAGGCGGGGCGATTCTTGCAGGCGTTGGCCCGATCATTGCCAATCAACTTGCGGGCGCGGGTCTGCGTGAGGCGCTGTATGTGGGCGAGCTTTTCCCACTGGCACATCTTTCGCCATTCGATTGGGCTGCGGGGCTGTTGATCGGCGTGCCGATGGGCGATGCGTGGGCGGATTCCATGGTGGAACGCCACGAGCCGCATGTGGCGGGATCGCAGGCGCGGGCCTAGGGTTGTGACATGACTTCACAAGCTGCCGCTACTGCTATTCCTGACGTTCAAGGTTCCCCCGACGATCGGCACATCGCCATCGACAAGGTCGGCGTGAAGGACGTCAAACATCCATTCAAGCTGCGCACGCCCGAGGGCGGCGAGATCGCCACCGTCGCGACGATCAGCATGTATGTCAGTTTGCCGCACCACCAGAAGGGCACGCACATGAGCCGCTTCATGGAGGTGCTCGGGCAACATAAAGATGCGCTGCGGCCTGATGAAGTTGGCGCGATCGCCCAGGAGATTCGCGAGCGGCTCGGCGCCTGCGAGGCGCACTTGGAGATTCGCTTTCCATACTTCATCACGAAGCATGCGCCGGTGACGGGCGCTGTTGGCCTGCTTGATTGTGAAGCTGGGTTCGAAGTGACCGCGACGCCCACCGGTGTTGAGATGAGCATGTCGGTGCGCGCGCCGGCGACGAGCTTGTGCCCATGTTCCAAGGAAATCTCAGCGCGCGGCGCGCACAATCAACGCTGCGATATTGAAGCGCAGGTGTGGACGACGGAGTCGATCTGGATCGAGGAGTTGGTCGAGATACTGGAGAGCGTCGCGAGTTGCCCGGTGTATCCGGTGCTCAAACGCGCCGATGAGAAGTTTGTGACCGAGGCCGCCTTTGATAATCCGAAGTTTGTGGAAGACACGGTGCGCGACCTTGCAATGCGGCTTGACAAGGACGATCGCATTTTCAAATACCGGATCACGAGCGAGAACTACGAGTCGATTCATAACCACAATGCGTATGCGGAGATTGCAAGGGAGAAGGGGAACTAGCCCCAAGCGCGAGCGCGGGGGTGCTAGTCGACAGCGGTGTACTTGCCGCCCTCGTAGGCGACGACGATGTCTTCGTTCGGCACTATATTCTGTTCTGGACGGTCAAGAAATATCATGCAAACAGGTCTGCCGTTCGCGAACTCCAGCGTCATAGAGCCTTCGGTGCCCCGATTGTTCCATCCGTTTATGAAGGAGTACACGGCCACAATGCGCCGTGGGCGTCCCCAATCGTCCGTTGCGGAGACGGTGGTCTCCGAGACACTGTTTCGGACGAAGCGGTTGATTCCCCAAGATCGCGCGTCGGCGACAATCAGGTCGTTCATCAGCGCCGCGAAGTCCTGCTGCGGGACGGGCACGGCCTCAGGGGCGGGCGCTGTGTTGGAGTCGGGGAGCACGATCGGCTCCTCGCCAGCGGCGAAGCGCCGCAAGTTTTCCTGGAAACGGGCGACAGTGGCGCCGCCGCAGTCGTTCTCGGAAAGGAGGGTCAGCACTTCGCGATCCAGCGTCGCCTTGTGCTCGAGCATATTCGCGGGACCCTTGCCACTCGTGATCATCGGCGGGTGGCCCGACTTGCTTGCCAAGTCGGGTTTATTGATCGAGTCTCATCGCACCGCCTCGCGCGTGATCTTCGGCATGAATCCTCTGACCTGGGCCTCAGGCTGATGCCATTGCTTCCAGCTTGACCATGGCCACTCGCTCGGGTGGGCGCACAGGTTCTTTCGCACCGGGTTGTCGTGGATGTAGTCGATTGACGCAACGATGGCCTTGGGCGACGTCAGGTTTCTGTCGTAGCCGCCGCCGTGTTGCCACAGGCGGAAGCCGGTGCGCGACTTGCTGAGCTTTGCCTCAATCTCGAGCAATGTCGTTTCCAGAATGCGGTGAATCCGATGTGACGCTGGGCGTTTGATCGCGGCCAGATAGTCCTTCATCGGTGCTGGGTCATCACCCATCGGGCGGACGAGCAGGTGTACATGGTTCGGCATGATCACGAAGGCGAGCATGGTGACATCGAAGCGCTCGCAGGCGCGCGTAACTGCCTCAAGCATGATCGGTGCGATGTCATTGCGAGATAGGAGATGCACGCTGCGATAGGTTGAGAAGGTGAGTTCATGGGCGTGGTTGGGGAGGTCGTAGCGGCGGGGCATGGGCCCATCGTGGCAAACCCGACTTGACAAGCAAGTCGGGCCACCCGGAAGGGGAATGCTGCAAACCCGACTTGGCAAGCAAGTCGGGCCACCCATGTTGTTCGGGTGGGCCACCCAGAAGGGGAATGGTGCAAACCCGGTCCGCCTCGGCGGATCGGTCCCCCAGCCCCCCTCCCCCAGCCCCCCTCCCACAGCGAGAGGGGATCGGATCGCCGCTATCATGGGGTCATCACCGCGGCGCGGAGGCGTCGCACAAACCCGACTTGGCAAGCAAGTCGGGCCACCCGGACGCCAGGGCAAGGAGGCCCAACGTTGGCGCGGTCTCTTCCCAAATCGAGAGCTCGTCGGGCCAAGACGACGCCGCACATGGGCATGTTTCTCCGCAGAACCTTGTTCACTCATCATGCCCACACTGATTACCGCTCGCGACCTGACAAAGTCTTACCCTTCGAACAGCCTGTTCGACGGCGTGTCTATCCATATCGAAGACGGCGAGCGCATCGGACTCATCGGTCCCAATGGCGGTGGCAAGACGACGCTGATGAAAATCCTTGCGGGAGATCTCGAAGCAGACAGGGGAGAGATCATCCGCAAACGCAGCTTGTGCGTGGCGTACGTCGAGCAAGACGATCGGTTTCCTGATGACGCTACGCCGCTGTCCGTTGTCGTAGCAGGCCTCGGCGACGATAGTGAGACCGACCTGGGTGCGACGACGCGCGCCACGATCACACTCTCGAAGCTGGGTTTTTCTGACCTTCTGCGCTCGGTAACGACGCTTTCAGGTGGGTGGCGCAAGCGGCTCGCGCTTGCGTGCGCACTTGCGCAGGAGCCGGAAGTGTTGATGCTCGATGAGCCGACGAACCATCTCGACCTTGAGGGTGTTCTTTGGCTTGAGGGGTTCGTCCGGCAAGCGTCCATGGCAATGATTTTTGTGACACACGATCGGCGATTTCTGGAGAACACGGCGACGCGCATCATCGAGCTCTCGGCGGCCTACCCCGGGGGAGCCTTCGAGGCGGCGGGGAATTACACAGAGTTCGTCAGGCGAAAAGATGCATTCCTCGATGCGCAGCGAGCGGCCCAGTCAAGCATCGCCAACAAAGTGCGGCGCGACACCGCCTGGCTGCGGCAAGGGATACAGGGACGCCAGACGCGGAACAAGACGCAAGTCGATGCAGCGGCTAACCGCCGCGACGAACTGAAAGAAACGACCGATCGCAACAAAGCCCCCGCGCGCACCACGATGATCGCGTTTCAGGCAACCGAGCGAAAGACGAAGAAGCTCCTAGTCCTTCACGGCGTGTCGAAGTCGATGGGCGACAAGCGGCTCTTCGAATCATTGGACCTCACACTGACGCCGGGCCAGCGGATCGGTCTCTTGGGCGTGAACGGCTCGGGCAAGACGACGCTTATGCGATTGATGTCAGGCGATCTTCTGCCCGACTCAGGCACAATCAAGCGGGCCGACGACCTGCGGGTCGTGACGTTTAGCCAGCACCGAGCGTCGCTCGTTCAGAGTCAGACGTTGCGCGATGCACTGTGCCCGACCGGTGACACGGTCGACTATCGCGGAACGTCCGTGCATGTCACGGGCTGGGCGGGCCGGTTCCTCTTTGATGTAGATCAGTTGCCGATGCGGGTTGGTGATCTTTCCGGGGGCGAACAGGCACGGGTGCTCATCGCCAACTTGATGCTCTTGCCCGCCGAGGTGCTTCTTCTTGATGAGCCAACGAATGATCTCGACATTCCGTCGTTGGAAGTTCTCGAGCAGGCGCTGCTCGAATTCCCGGGCGCGATTGTGCTGGTCACGCACGACCGCTTCCTGCTTGAGCGCATTGCGACGGAATACATGGCGCTCGACGACCGAGGCGGCGCCAAGTGGTTTGCCACGATCGAGCAATGGAACTCTTCGAGGAAGAAGGCAGAGCCCGAGGCGAGCGAGAAGCCCAAGCCTAGCGCATCGGCACCGAAGAAGCGCAATCAGCCCAAGCCAGGGAAGCTGACATTCAAGCTGCAACTGGAATACGACGGCATGGAAGAAGCGATCCTCGAGGCGGAGGCTCAGGTTGAGCGGCTCGAGGCGGAGGCCGCGGACCCGGCGCTCACCGCCGACCACGAACGCGCTGCAACGGTCTACTCCAAGCTCTCGGAAGGTCACACCCGAGTGACGGAGCTGTACGCACGTTGGGCCGAGCTAGAGGCAATTCAGAGCAAGCGCTGATTTGGGCCATCGCTGTCACCATCACCATTTGTGTCAGCGGTTACCGGGTTACCGAAATAGAACAACATACTGTTGAGATCATTGAGTGTGACATTGTGTGCGTTTTCGCTTCGATGTGCGCTTCCGCTTCGACGTGGCCTTCCGCTTCGACGTGGGTGTTCCGCCGGCGCGAGGCTCGGCCCTTTGATTTGGCCTTGCGTGGCGCGAGTTTGTCTTGCGGCGCGGCGTGCGGGCTTGGCGCGGGGCGGGAGACTCCGAACGCTTACTGAGCACTATGGGCTCATCTTTTGGAACATCAAGAACCTCGGGCACCTGCGTGGTCTCGATCCGCTTACCGGTGAGACGTTCGATCGCGCGGAGGTACCCGCGCTCGCTGCGACTGCAAAACGAGATGGCTTGTCCCGTGGCGCCGGCGCGTCCGGTTCGGCCGATGCGGTGGATGTAGGCGTCGGGCTCGTTGGGGAGGTTGTAGTTGATGACGTGGCTAATGCCTTCGACGTCAAGCCCGCGGGCGGCGACGTCAGTTGCAATGAGCACGCGCGATTGGCCTGAACGGAATGCTGCAAGGCTTCGCTCGCGCTGGCTTTGGGACCTGTTGCCATGGATGGTGGCGGTGGTCACACCCACACGGGCGAGCTTGGTCGCGAGCCTATCGGCGCCGTGCTTGGTTTTAGTGAACACGACCGTCCGGACGATCTTCGAATCCTGCAGCAGATGCGTCAGCAAATCAGACTTCCGCTCGTCGGGCACGTGGTAGAGCTCCTGGTCAATCAGCGGCGCCGCGGACGCGGTGGGTGTGACCGACACACTGACCGGGTTATGCAGCATCGAGTCGGCGAGCTGGCGAATCTTTGGGGGCATCGTTGCGCTGAACAGCAACGTCTGACGCTCCTGCGGCAGTTTGCTTGCGATCTGGCGGATGGGCACAATAAAGCCCATGTCGAGCATGCGGTCGGCCTCGTCGAGAACGAGCATCTCGATCGCCCTCAAATCAACATACCCCTGATCCATCAAGTCGAGCAGCCGCCCAGGGGTGGCGACGATGATGTCCACGCCTGCTTGAAGTTGGCGGACCTGGCGGTGCTGCTTCACGCCACCGTAGATGACTGTTTGCCGAAGCCCGGTATGGCGCCCGTATGTCCGAAGACTCTCTTCAATCTGCGCAGCAAGCTCGCGTGTCGGCGCAAGGATGAGCGCCCGGGTCCGGCGGCGCGTGTGCTTGCGGCCGGTGCGCCCGTTCGTCATCAGTCGTTGGATGAGTGGGAGCGAAAACGCAGCGGTCTTGCCCGTTCCGGTCTGGGCGCATCCGAGTAAGTCACGCCCCTCAAGCACGGGCGGGATGGCCTGAGCCTGGATCGGCGTTGGCGTTTCATACCCTTGGGAGTCGAGAGTCTTTAGCAATTGGGCGGAAAGGTCGAGTGATGCGAACGTTGTCAAGAGAGCGATCTCCGACACCACGACGGCTAGGCCGCCCGGTGCATGTGAGGGCAGCATGGAACCAATCGAAGTTGGTGCAGGAGCGGCCGGCTGGGGGAGCGTTCCACCGAGTACGCGGCGGACGCTGCCAGCAGATTCTCGTCAACTCGTCCGACAGGTGTCGGCACGGGCAACTGAGGCCACCGGCGTGTTCGCGGACATAGTAGGCCAACATGACGACCGCCGTACTATCAAATCGCGGAAATCGGGATGACAGGACGGCAGTTGAACTTTTTGCAGCTCAGATCAGCCATTGGTGTCTTGAAACACGGATTCTTCTCTTACGAGGAAGAGAGCTCGTACTCTTCAACGATGAACGCCGGGTGCCTTGGTTGCCTTGGGCAACTGCGTTCTTGATTCTTGGTGGCACAGGTCTCTGACCTGTGTGTCATGGGTGCTGCGCAGAACCGTGCGATTCGCTCGCAGACTTACTCATCACCGGCGTCTTTGGAATTGACAGACGGGCCCGACACTGGCAAGTATGCCCGCGCTTCACATCATTCCACTCCCGGTTTGACACGCAAACCGGGCCACCCGGCAAGGTCGATATCAGGCTTTTACGAAGATTACACTAGAGGCTATCCCAAAACCGTTCTCGATGCCGATAGATGTGCATGCTGACACTTACACATGAACAACTGGACTGGCTCTGCGAGCGCATTCCTGACGCTGAGCGAAGCCCGAAAGGCGGTCGCCCCTCCGCCAACAAAC
>JAJDDF010000002.1 GCA_029260455.1 Phycisphaerales bacterium
ACGGTCGAGCGCACGATCGCGTGGTTTCAGAACTACCGGAGGCTGTGCATTCGGTGGGAGAAGTCAACGGTGATGTTCGAGGGCTTCCTGCACTTCGGGTGCTCCCTGCTCCTGCTCAAAGAGGTTTTGGGATAGCTTCTAATCACAGCCACCGCCCCCCTTCTTGGGCGCATTGCCTGACGACGAACCCCAATGATCTATAGGTCGATCACCGCCAAGAGTTTCCAAGGTGCGAATTTCATACACTTGAGCGCACCGAAATACGACCAATCAACACACCTTGAATTGCATCGCAAGTCGTTGATACACCGAGAGTTCGCGTTGTTGAAACCATACAGCACAGAACATAGAACGTTGTCATATCCATCTATTGTTCCTCGACCGGGTCGTACCCAGTCTCCTCCACAGCGAAGTCGCGGAAGGCCTGATCGGAGGCAATCTCCGGGGGAAGGGGTGGTGCATCTTCTGGACTGGACCAGGGCCACACGGAGATGATCAGGTCGGCAGGTACTTGTGTACAGGTCTTCACGATCGGCGCGGATATCTCGCCTGTCGCGATCTCGCATGCATCGGGCCAGTACATGGTATGTTTGATTGTAAAGGCTAGGCCATTTTCCCTTGGGAAGGTTTGTTCCGCGATCGACGAGACAAACTGCAGTATCTCTTCGTCATGAATCTCGCGTGCACCCCACGAGAGTGTGCCAATGTTCTGCCTATGTCGCATACTCGGAGCCAAGTGCTGATAGCGAGATATTGTCGAAAGCACCCCCGAAAGTGACAACCGAACTTCATGTTGGGTCCAAAGTGCTCCGCGACCGTGATGGGGGCTGTTTGTTACGCTGATTGCCAAGTCAAAAGAACGAACTGACTGCGAGATACATTTCCAGAACGATCTCGATAGGGTTACGATCGCGCCAGATGCATTCTCAGGCAGCGTGACTTCGAGAGTCCGGCTTCCCAAGGTTCCATGATTACTCCAGCACACACGCCCATCGACCTTGTCATCTTGGAAGTGCTGCTCAACGACAACACCTTCGACTTCGCCTAGCTCCCGCATCCGCCATCCCCCTGATCAGAACCTTCCGCCCCGCCGCCGGGCCCCTCGTGCTGGGGTAGCTTCTTCTTCGGCCTCATAGCAGAGCATTCGCGTTCGGCCCTCAGTATCATATCGTCCAGTTGGAAGTACAATGTGATGCCGAGGTTGTGCGCCTGCGAACGATTCCCAATATCAAACAGTTGCCATTTGCACGCTTCTCCCCTTGTCTTCAATGTAGTAGAGCTACATATTCCTGTTTGCCTCGCTCCATTGATGTAGTCCAGAAACTTTCGGCAAGCTGACCCCTTCTCGATCGCGGCCGAGGCGTCGTCGGCAACTAGCAGAAGCCCGATTCCAATTGCCGCCACGCCTCCTTTCTTCAGCCACCCCATCAATCGCTTCTTTTGGGCTGCGCTGAACTTCCGATCGTTTTTCTCCAGGAAGTCCTGAACGGCTTCATACATCTCGGGCTTGCTCAATTGTCGTCCGGGCAGCCCACCACCATCGATGCCCTTCTTCAGGTCCTCTAGGTGATCTCCAAATCCTGGCATGTTCCTGACATCATTTGGAAGACCATAGAAGTTATCCTCCTTATGAAGCCCCCAGGGATCTACAAAGCGGCTCGGGTTCGACCCAACATAGGCAAGTCCATTGCCCAACCCCGCATCCCCCCAAGTACCGATGATGTCTCTCGTCGTAAACCGCCCCATCTTCGGATCGAGGTAGCGTGTGCGGTAGTAGTACAGACCTGTTTCGACATCGAAGTAGCGCCCGGTGAAAAGGAACGCGTTGTCAATCTGCGTCTCGCCGGGTGAGTTCGCCGGGTCGTTGTCTGCGCCAAGCACCATGACGCTACCGTAGTCGTCGTACTCGTAGCGCTCCTGCACAACACCGGTGCTGTTGCTCACCGCCATCGTCGAGAACAGATCGTCGGCGTGATACCAGAGGTCTTCGTATTGACCCGCGCTCGGCTCGTCATATCGCCGCATCGAGACCATGTGATCAATGTACCCCGAATCGCCCAGGCAGACGTAGCTGCGCAGGGCGTTGCCCGATTCATCCTGCTCTTCGAGCAATTGCCATGCAGCCAAACCGCCCCAAATAAAGCTCCGGGTGGCCCGGGTTACTTGTCAAACCGGGAGTGGTGTGATGTGAAGCGCTGGCATACTTGCAGATGTTGGGTATTGCATGAAAACCATGACGCTGGTGATGAGTGAGTGAGTGCGTGAGCGAATCGCACGGTTTCTTCGTGGCATTGCAAGAACGCAGTTGCCCAAGGCAACCACGGCACCCGGAATTAGAAGGCGGGCGAGACGCCCACCCCACCAAGATAAGATGCCCTTGCTCGCGCTTGGGGCTAGTCCTTGCACACACACTGATTCTGTGCAGGCTAATTATTTGGACAGTACGCGGCCACGCCTGACGTGCGGTAATGACAAGCGTCAGAACGAATCCACATCAGCCGAATCTTCACTCGCGCTCAGTGCTTGTTCAATCTCGGCGGCGAAGCCATCCAGAACTTCGGCTCGCGACGTGAGCGCCAGGTAACCCTCCGTCGTGCGCCTTCGGTGGGTGTCGGTGAGCGTTGTGCCCGTCTCGACATCAAGCAGCGCGAACTCAAAATCGACGGTTGAGTTAACTTGCCACCCGGGAGGCAAGAACCCGACGTGCAACGCTCTGGTCATCCTGCTGACATCGACCACGCACAGCGTATCGGCTCCGGAGGACCGGGCAGCAATCATGAGATCATTCATCTCGACATCGCGCCAGCCCATTCTTGGCGGCAATTGGCCAAGCAAGCTGTCCGGCGAGACCACGTATGTCCCCGGGATCGCAGCCACGGTCTCGCACGCCGTTTCGTATACAGAGGTGGCATCTACGGTCTGCGTGATCGCAGGCACCTGCTGTTCAAGTGTGGACAGCACAACAACACGCCCGAGATTCACGACATCTGCATCAAGCGGAACCGCTGTCTCGTGTGAACTCTTGCTTGAGACGCACCCAGCGGAACAGAACAAAGTAAGCATGAAAGGCAAGACGATACGAATCATCACAGAACCTCCATAGGAGTGGTGGCGTCACTTTGACGCAGGATGAAATCTGCAGCCATGACTCCAAGCGGGGCCAAGGCGGGCAGCCACTGATGAGTACCAAACACGCTGCGTGGATCGAAGCCGACAAGGAGTAGCCCTCCCGTGCCGTTGATCGGCAGCACAATCTCGGTGAACATTGTTGCCGCTAGCAATCCGACAAGCGTGCAAACAGTCAACGACCAGACCACTGAGCATCCTCGGCGTCGGGCGGTGTCGCAGAACAACCATGCCAACGTCGCTGGGAGCATTAGATCGATCACACGATCGATCCACCAAACGCTCGCGCGTGCAACAGGATGCTCAAGGTCCATCCCAAGGCGATCGCGAGCGGCACCAAGGGCAAGAGCGAATGGCACGACCCACGCGATAGAAATCATGACGAAGATCAGCGTTGGGACCGCGCCCAGCGCAACAGCAGGAAATCGTCGTGTGAATGAAACCAGTCCCGGTGCCGCCGTCAACCCGCCGAGGAGCTGTTCATCGGAGCCGAGTCGTTCGCGAGCTTGGGAAATTGCGATCTCTTGCATCGCCCCCTCGGCAACAAGGTCATCCGTGAGGCACTGGTGATGGTCCTCTAGCTCCCCGATGATCCGTTGCACACGCCGCGGGGCTACGCCAGCCGCCGCGAGGTCGCGGGCCAATCTGTCAAACCGGTTTAATGACATCCGCCGAGTCCCCCAGGATCAACTTGATGGCGCGCGCGACGCGCGACCAGTCGTGCGTGGCGGCAGCCAGGCGCCGTTTGCCTCGAGCGGTGAGCCTGTAGTAAATGCGCGGCCGCCCGTTCACTTCCCGACGCCGCGTCCCCACCAAGCGATCGAGCTCTAGGGTGTGCAGGGTGGGATAGATCACTCCCTCGCTCATCGAGAGCGCTCCGCCCGTCCGATCTCGGACCTCCCGGGCAAGTTCGTAGCCGTACATCTCGCTGCCATCGGCCAGCATGCCCAAGAGCAGCAACTCAGGGACGCCGTTCATGAAATTGGTAGGGTTTTTTTCTCGAACCATAAACCACTCCTCTTGACGATGCATTGCAACACTAGGTATTATACATATTGTTGCGAGGTATGCAAGGGCCCCCAATCCTTGCTGTTGATCGCCATGCCTAGCGGTCTACCGAAAGCGCAGGTCAGTATGGCCACGCGACCGGATTGGCGGTGTCGCAATGTAGTGTCGGCTTCTCGATTGATGGAACGACGGCACCGCAGCCGCCGACCGGGAGCGTACCACGCGGTCACAGAAACCGAGTGCGCAAAGTTGGCAAAAAGGCCCGCGAGCGCATCCCAATAATGAGTCACCCACGCGCAATTCCGACACAAGCAAACCTTGGCAAACACAGAGCCTGCGCTACTAGGCCTTGTTTGACGGATCGAGAAGCCGCAGACATGCTGGATCATGGCCAGCGTGACCATCGCCAGATAATGCGTCGCCAGCTTCTCATACCGCGTTGCGATCCGCCGGTATTCCTTCAACTACCCGATGCACCGCTCGACAACATCGCGCCGTCGATACAGCGCACGGTTCAGCTTCAACGTCCGCTGATTCGAGCGCACCGATCGGCACACTTGCCACCTAGTTTATGTTTCGGCAACAACAGTTACATGCGTTCGTAGGCAACGCCAGTCAACTCATAGCGGCGACCTGGCTTTCCATCGGCGCCGCGTCCGCTTCGCTTCGATTGTGCGAAGTTCTTTTGGACCATCACTGGCCTCCTTGCCGGAGATCAGTATCGATGGTTCAGACACAATGCGCAACCAAACAAGCGCCGAACGCTCCTGTCAACCGCCGGGCATGATCTCGATTAATTCGACATCGAAGATCAGCATTGCCTTGGCGGGGATCAATGGCGGGCGCCCGCGGGCGCCATAGGCGAGTTGATAGGGAATGACGAGCTTGCGCTTGCCGCCAACTTTCATGCTCCCAACGCCTTCGGTCCAGCCACGGATGACCTGATTGAGGCCGAAGACGATCGGCTTGCCACTATCGACCGAGCTATCGAACTTTGTGCCGTCGGTAAGCCATCCGGTGTAGTGAACACGGACTCTGGAACTTGCACTTGCGGGGCTTGGCCCATTGCCCGCGCGAATGTCGTAGTACCTCAGACCGGAATGTGTTTGCGTAAAGTCTCCCGAGACGGGATCGCCGGGCCACTGAGAAGATTCATCTGCCTGTTGGGCAGTGTTCACGTTGGTTGCCCCGGTGTGATTGGCAGGAGTCGATGTTGTTGTGCGGTCCACCTGCATTGATTGTGTTGAATTTTTTTCAGCAGGACTATCAAATGCAATAAGTGTTTCATCATGGCCTGACACCAGACTGGCCCGCTGAAGATATATCCTTGACCCTTCTTGATCACCCATGGCACTCTTGGCGGTCGCACAATACCGGAGGAGCAATACGGAATCCGGATTCTGTTCGAGGCCCACTTCAAGCACATCGAGTGCTTCCTTCGAGTTGCCTGCTTGGAGCAGATCGTGTGCAGAGACTTTACATTCCTGTACATTTTCAAGTGTGTTTGCCGCTACATCTGAATCGACTGAAGCGGAACAACCAGCAACACCGTGAATCACCAACGCAAGAAAAACCAATCGAAACATTTTTACACTCCTGAATAGTGTGTCAGTGGAATCACAATCCACTTTCAGTTGTCCTTCTCCGCCTGAAATATCGAACCCACATGTCGTGACGTTCCTCGGTTGAGGATACCAGATACATCGGTCGCTGAAGCCAATCGTTCCCGGTGCTGGCGCCCGTTCATCGCCGCAGATTCTATGTTCGTCCAGTGCTGTTTGCGCTTGTACCCGTTTCCGTTTGCAAGCGGACCAATTCTGCATAGCGTCCATCGCGGGCCATCAATTCATCATGTGCACCAATCTCGCGCACCCTGCCGCGCTCGATGACCACAATGCGGTTGGCGTGTCGGATTGTGCTGAGGCGGTGTGCGATGACCAGTGATGTGCGCCCGTGCATGAGCTGTGTGAGACTCACTTGGATGAGCCGTTCACTTTCGGCGTCGAGATTGCTTGTTGCTTCATCGAGGATCAAGATGCGCGGGTCGGCAAGGACGGCGCGTGCGATTGCAAGTCTTTGTTTCTGGCCGCCGGAAAGCCGCACGCCGCGCTCACCAATGAGTGTTTCGTATCCATCAGGGAGATTGCCAATGAATGCGTGCGCATTTGCAACTGTTGCCGCATCGACGACCTGCTCGTGCGAGACCTGCCGCCGCGCATAGGCAATATTTTCACCAATCGTTCCATCGAAGAGAAATACATCCTGCTCGACGATGCCAAGGAGTCTGCGATAGCTTGCCGGGTTGATATCTCGCAGATCCGTACCGTCGAGTGTGATTGTTCCGTTGGTCGGGTCATAGAAGCGCGCGATGAGATTGCAGAGTGTTGTTTTGCCCGAGCCGCTTGGACCGACCAGCGCAATCGTTTCGCCGGGCTCGATTTCCAATGTGACATCTCGAAGTACGAGTTCGGGTATTTTGGTATCTGGTACATCGACTGATGCATCTTCTGCGGCATCACCGGCGGCATCACCAAGACGCAAGCCATCATCATCAATTCGTTTGGTGGCACGCGGGCGGGCGGGATACGCAAAGGATATTCCTTGGAGTGACACACGCCCGGTGACGTTCTTCGCGACCACCTGGATACCGGCGCTGTCCCCCTCAAATTCGCGGGGTTCATCTAGGAGATCGATCACGCGGTCCAGGCCGGCGAGTTGATTCTGAACATTTGCGGCGCTTGAGACCAAGGATTCGAGTGGTCCAAGCAGCCACCCCAGATAGAGCAAAAACGCGATGAGGTCGCCGGTGGTGCGCTGCCCATCGAGCACGCCCCGTCCAAAGACAAGCAGGACGAGGATCGTCGCGAGCGGGACGAGCACCTGCCAGAGAATCTCAAGCCCGCGTGCCCACCACCACGCACGAATTTCCTGACGCGCCATGAGGTGGCCGCGCGAAGTGAAGCGCAAATTTTCGGCGAACTCTCTGCTGAAGCCGCGCACCACGCGCATGCCTCCGAAGACCTCGGCGGTTTGCGAATCAATGCCTTGCCGGGTGCTGCGAATGTCGCGGTACATCGGTCGGATGCGTCCGATCCATGTGCGATGGCTGTACCAGACGACGGGAAGAATCGCGAGTGATCCGACAAGCATGCGCCAATCAATAAACGCAAGAATGATGAGTGTTCCGGTGAGTTGCGTGACGGCGCGCCACGGGTTGTAGATGAGGCTGAAGATCAGATCGCCAACACTTCCCGCGTCTTCGCGGAGCATGCTTGATGCGCCGCCGGATTTGATGGATTGAATTCTGTGCAGCGGCAGGTGGGCGGCGTGTTCGAAGACGTGGCGCCGGATGCGCACCTGTACGCGCTTGACGAGGCGCGTGCACTGCCAGCGCCCCCACATGCTCAGGGCGACCGCGACGAGTGATACTGCAAAGACCACGCCGCAGATCACATACAGGAGTGTCACGCGGTCGGTATTTGGGAGAAACATCAAAGGTTTTTCGGGCGGTGTCTCGGCGAGCACATAATCGAAGACCAGCTTTGTCGCATAGGGTGGGAGGAGCCCGAGCACAGTCGCGACCGAGAGTGTCGCAAGAGAAGCGGCGAGTGTTCGCCTGTTGCCACGCAGCAACAACCAGTATTTTTTCAGAAGCGCCGACAACGACCGCGCCCGGGACGACTTCTTCCCGGCGTTAGCGTGACTGCCCGCAGGCGCACCTTCGCTCGTGGTCTTCCATTCATCAAAGCGTGCTCGACTTGAGCGAGACGTCTGGCGCATGAGGCGATTGTAGTACCGTGCTCATTCGGTGTATCAAGCAAGCCCTGTGATCGAGCCAAGAAACATAGATACATGCAATTCATTGACGCAGACGATCTGGCTCACGCGCCACTTGATCGCACACGCAAAATCACCGATTTTTTCAGCATTTGAGCATATGCTGGCGATGTCGGACTACGCAGTAATACTACGGTCGTACCGCCTAATTCAGATTCATCGTCATCAGGAACTCGGCGTTGGACTTGCTCTTGGTCAGGCGCGTCTTGAGCAGTTCCATTGCTTCGACGACATTCATATCACTCAGCACCTTGCGCAGGCGGTAGGTGAGTTCGAGTTCCTTGGGATCAAGCAGCAGTTCTTCGCGGCGGGTGCCGGAGGCCGAGACATCGATCGCGGGCCAGATGCGTTTTTCAACAAGCTTGCGATCGAGATGCAATTCGGAATTGCCGGTGCCCTTGAACTCTTCGAAGATCACTTCATCAGCTTTTGAGCCTGTGTCAACGAGTGCGGTACCGAGGATGGTGAGCGAACCGCCGCCTTCGATGGCGCGGGCGGACCCGAAGAACTTCTTGGGGCGCGTGAGTGCGTTGGAATCGATGCCGCCCGACATGATTTTGCCCGAATTGGGCTGGGCGGCGTTGTAGGCTCGGGCGAGGCGGGTGATCGAATCAAGGAGGATGACGCAGTGCTGACCAAACTCGACATACCGCCGGGCTTTTTCCATGACCATTTCGGCGACCTGTACATGGCGCGATGCGACTTCATCAAATGTTGATGCAACGACCTCAACAAACTCTGTGGTGTTGCGCCGGAAATCGGTGACTTCCTCGGGGCGTTCATCGATGAGCAGCACAATGATTTTGACATCGGGATAGTTGAGGGAGATTGCGCGTGTGATCTTCTGGAGAATGACTGTCTTACCGGTGCGAGGTGGGGCGACGATGAGACCGCGCTGACCGCGACCGATGGGTGCGACGAGATCGATGACGCGCGTCTCGATGACATCCTGCGTTGTTTCGAGGACATAGCGTTCTTCGGGGTGAAGAGGGGTGAGGTCTTCAAAGATGGGCAGGTGGCGCAAAGAGTCGAGCGGTTTGCCATTGACTTTGTCTACGCGGAGAAGTGCGAAGAAGCGTTCGTTGTCGCGTGGCGGGCGGATGGCGCCCTGAATTTCCATACCCGGGCGGAGGCCATAGCGGCGGATCTGCGAAGGTGTGACATAGACATCGCACGGACCCGAGAGATATGAAGCTTCGGGTAAACGCAGAAAACCGAAGCGTTCTGGCATGATCTGAAGCGTGCCCTCGCCGAACATCAGTTCGTCTTTGTCAGCGCGAGCGCGGAGCAAATCAAAGATCAGTTCGGTGCGTGGCAGCTTGTCGACATCTTCAACGCCCTCAGCCTCAGCGAGTTCGTGAAGTTCTGCGAGGGGCATTTTCTGCAATTCTGAAACATGCAGGGCTTTTTCTGAAGCTTCCTTGTAGGCATCGGTCGAGGCCATTTTTTCGAGCTCCGCGGCCTCACGCGCGACATCCTCATCGTTGGGCAGCGCGTGCATCGGCACGGAACTGCCGCCGCCATACCCACCCATGCCGCCGCCACTGGGGCGACGCTTCTTGTTTTTGTTTTTGTTTTTGTTGCGACCCCGGCCACGTCCGCTGCCACCGGCCATGTCGCCGCCGCCATCGCTGTGTCTCATACCGCCACCTTGTTGTTGGTGTTGTTGACGATTTCGTAAGTCGAAGGCAGGTTTGGCGTTGCGGTCGCGAGAATGCGAATCAGATGAACCAGAAGTCGCGGGGGTTGATTCCTTGCGCTCGGGGCGCGACTCAGCTGCGGGTGCAGGCTTGGGCTTGGGTTCCGAAGCTGGCTTTGCTTGCTTGGCTGGGGCGCGCTTGGCAACGGAAGCCGTCTTGGCAGGTGCCTTCGCGGCTGTTTTTGCTGGGGCCTTCTTTGCGGGGGCGCGACGGACCTTCTTGACGGTATCACCGGTCTGCGTATCGGTCGGCATCTGAGAGTTCATCCTGCGTTGCGCAACGTGAAAGTCCTGTATCGCCAATGCTTCAAAGACATCAACGTTGCGCTGGTTCGAGTGTGTATATGTGGAAGCTGCAAACAGGCCCATCACATGGACCAAGCGCCCTTCCATCCCGAATCTGGAACCTTGTTAGCTGTGGTGGGCCGATCCGATGCATAAAAGCCTCGGCCTGCCTACGTGTCGCGGCCGAGGGGGTGCCCCCCACTGCCCGACGCAATCATTATAGCAATCACATCGGCGATCTGCTCATCAAGGGCTTTGGCCCCTAGCGAGTTATCGACAAAAAAACGGCACTTGCCACGTTTTTCATCGATTGGCGACTGGGCGGTCTCACGCCGAAGCAGCTCCTCCCGGCTCCACCCCCGGGTCGATTTCACCCGAGCTTCCCGCGTTGCCTCATCGGCATGCACGAAAACGACCGCATCGCACTGGACCTCCAGGCCTGCCTCAAAAAGGAGCGGTGCATCGAAAATAACGCCCGGAGCGCCCGCATTCTTTGCTGCTTCAATCGCCTGTGCGCGGGTGCGCCACACCATGGGATGTATGAGCGCCTCAAGTCGCTGGCGTTGCGATTCATCATCAAAGACAATTTTGCCTACTGCCATTCGATTGACATGCCCGTCATCGTCCAGCACATCGGGGCCCCACCACTGCGCGATTGTGCGGCAAACCTCTTCAGATGCAAGGGCCTCGCGCGTGAGGACATCGAAATCAAACACACGCCACCCTAATCGGGCGAACGCGAGTGCGACGTGGCTTTTGCCCGCGCCAATGCCGCCGGCAAGACCCAGAACGAAAGGGGTTGCATTGTCTGGCAACGCCTTACTCACCACCGGAACCTACCACCGGTTCGGGCGCTGAGGCACCTCGGTGGTGAAAGACCTTCCAGTCGAAGGTTTCGATGAGCGCTGCGATGATTTCGTGTGTTGGTGTTGGCACGCCAAGGCGGCGACCGTGCTGCATGATCTGGTTGTTGAGCTGACCCACTTCGGATTCGCGCCCGCGCCGAATATCTTCAACCATGCTGGGTACATGGTCGTGAGCGAGTGCGGCGAGCACCTCCGCCTTCTGCTGATACCCAGTTGGCAAGGTGATGCCCTCTGCCTGTGCTACTGCGATGCCTTCATGAAGCAAACGCTTGAAGATCACATGCGCAGGTGAATCGAGAACATCACCAACAGAACAATTTCCGAGCGCTGCTACAGGATTTACTGCCGCATTGATAATGCCTTTGCACCATACTGCAGACTCAATATCTTCGACATACTTGGTCTCAAGGCCTCCTGTGGAAAGTACATCGGCAATCACACAACACACATCACGATGTTTGGGGTCGATGCTCCCGATCGCATGTGGGCCGCTGTGCAGCGTGACATTGGCGCACCCGCCATCTTCATCAAGGATGACGCCCAGTGTCAACACCATGCGAAGGACATCGGGATGCCCTAGACGTTCCACCAGTTCGCGCCCGGGATCGATGCCGTTCTGAAAGCTCACGACATAGACACGCCCAAGACGTTCGACGAGTTTCGCAAGAACGGGGCGCAACTCCTTGGCAAGAGCAGGGAGCGCCGTTGTTTTGGTGGCGACAAAAATCGCAGTCGCCCCACCCGCATCGACCATGTCTTCGAACGTGCGAACCACAATCGGGCGGGATTCGGCGCTGATTGGTCCTTGCGAATTGGCGCCGAAACGGAAAAGTTGTCCCGCCCGCTCAGCATTTCTGCAGACCATGATGGTGGGCACCGCCTTGCCCAAAACCGATGCAAGCAGAGTGCCCATGCTGCCCGCGCCGATGATCGCAGCCCGGTCGAAACTCCACGGGGAATCCGATGTCGATTTGGCAAGCGTTGCACTGCTCATTGCGGTATGTAGTGTACGCACGACTGCACTATAGTGCCTGCTGTGAATGCAACACCAGAACAATTGCCCATAGGTCGCCTTGACGTGATTTGCGGCCCAATGTTTGCGGGCAAGACCACGCGCCTGATCGAGATGCTTACTGAAGCGCGGGGGCACGGTGAAGATGTATGCGCGGTCAAGCCCGCGATTGATACGCGCTATCACGCCACCAATATCACGACCCACACGGGGACATCACTGGAATCGCAGACTATTAAAGAGCCGCACGAACTTACTGCATTGCACGCACAGGTGATTGGTCTCGATGAAGCGCATTTTTTCACAACAGGATTGCATGCTGCCGTGCTGACACTTGTTGAACGTGGGAGACATGTCATTCTTGCGGGGCTTGATCGCACGAGCATGAACGAGCCTTTTCATGAGATGGGGCTGTTGCTGGTGGAGGCGGACATCGTCCACAAGTTGACGGCGCCGTGTGCGATCTGCAAGAGACCTGCAGTGCACACGATTCGGCTCTTCGATTCGACCGATCCAATCGTCATCGGCGGCGAGGGCATGTTTGAAAATCGATGCCGGGCGCACCTGAACGCCCCGCGCCGGGCATCAGCACCGTCGCAACCACCGCCGACCAAGCCCTGATACGCTGCGCACATGGGCCCACTCACCGGTTTGCTTGGCATCGTCGCGCTGATTGCGCTTGGCTGGATGATTTCTGAGAACCGCAAGCGGTTTCCGATGCGGATGGTGGTCAGCGGGATCGCGCTGCAGTTTGTGCTGGCGGTGCTGTTTTTGAAGACGCCGGGCGTGGCCGACGCGTTCAACTGGTTTGCACAGCTCGTCAACGGCGTGATCAAACGGGCGGATGCGGGTTCGACATTTATCTTTGGACCCGATGGCAAAGATCCGACCGAGGTGTTTGGTTTCGTCTTTGCATTCAAAGTGCTGCCAGTGATTGTTTTCTTTGCGTCGCTTATGGCGGTGCTGTATCACATTGGCGTCATGCAGCGCCTGGTCGCTGGCTTTGCATGGCTCCTGCGCAGCACGCTGGGCGTGACGGGCGCGGAATCGCTGGCGATGGCGTCTAACGTGTTCGTTGGCCAGACCGAAGCGCCGCTCTGCATTCGCCCGTACCTGCCGACGCTCACGCGGGCGCAACTCGCGACGCTCATGGTGGGCGGCTTCGCCACGATCGCAGGAAGTGTGCTTGCGGCGTATGTCGGCATTCTGGGCGGCGGCGAGAAAGCGCAACAGGTCGAGTTCGTCAAGCACCTGATCACCGCAAGCATCTTGTCCGCGCCGGCGGCGTTTGTGATGGCGCGCATCATCGTGCCGGAGACGGAACAGCCGCCCGATGAGCATGTGCATTCAGCGCCGATGGGCTATCAGGCATCGAATGCGCTTGATGCTGCCGCTCATGGCGCAAGTGAGGGTTTGAAACTGGCGCTCAATGTTGCGGCGATGCTGGTGGCTTTTGTGGCCTTGCTTCACTTGATCGACTGGCCACTTGAGGCGCTGGGTGATATTTCCGTCGTCCGCGGCTGGCTTGATGCGCACGGCATTGAGAAGCTTGGCCTCACTCCCATTCTTGGTTGGATCTTCATGCCGCTCGCCTGGCTTATGGGCGTCGAAGCTGCTGATGCGGGGGCCGTCGGTTCGCTCATGGGACAGAAGCTCGTGCTGACGGAGTTCATCGCGTATAGCTCGCTTAGTGAGATGTTGGATGCTGGCGACGGCGCGACGATTTCGCCGCGGTCGGGAAAGATCGCGACCTACGCCCTCTGCGGCTTTGCGAACTTTGCATCGATTGCGATCCAAATCGGTGGACTGACCGTTCTCGCGCCCGAGCGCCGACGCGACATTGTGTCGCTCTCGGTGCGTGCGATGTTTGGCGGTGCCTTCGCGTCCTGGATGACGGCATCGATCGCCGGGCTGCTGATCGCCGCATGAACTATTTTTTCAGGAGCAATCCCTCATGCAATCACAGTGTCTTATCGATGGCCAGTGGGTCGCAGCGAGTGATGGAAGGACGTTTGCTGTCACGAATCCGGCGACAGATGAAGTGATCGCAGAGGTGCCATCGCTGAGTGCAAGTGAAGCAACGATCGCGGTGGAGGCGGCGCACGATGCCTGGCCTGCGTGGCGTTCGCGCACCGCTGCTGACCGCGGGGCGCTGATATCGAAACTTGCGCACCTCATGCGCCGTGATGCAGAACAACTTGCGCAGCTTATGACACTTGAGCAGGGCAAGCCGCTTGCTGAGGCGCGCGGGGAAATGGCGTATGGCACCGCGTTTCTTGATTGGGCCGCTGAAGAAGGCAAGCGACTGTATGGCGAGATTATCCCCGCCTCGGTGACGAATAAGCGATTGCTTGTATTGCGTCAATCAGTGGGTGTGTGCGCGATTATTACGCCGTGGAACTTTCCATCTGCGATGATCACGCGCAAGTTGGGGCCCGCGCTTGCAGCGGGGTGCACTGTTGTCATCAAACCGGCTGAAGACACGCCCTTGTCAGCGCTTGCGATCGGTGAACTGTGCATGGAAGCGGGCATACCGCATGGTGTTGTGAACATCATTACTGGTGAACCGAATGCGCTTGGCGAAGCGATGCTCAACGACTCGCGCGTGCGGAAGCTGTCGTTCACGGGGTCGACCGAAGTCGGCAAGCTGCTGATGGCCAAGGCTTCGAAGAATCTACTGCGATTATCGATGGAACTTGGCGGGCATGCGCCATTTATTGTCTTCGATGATGCGGATGTTGATCATGCGGTTGCGTCGGCGATGGCGTGCAAGTTTCGCAATTCCGGACAAACCTGTGTGTGTGCGAATCGGTTCTATATCCAGGATGGAATCTACGACCGGTTTGTCTCTAAGTTCACAACGCTGATCGAGCAACTGAAGATTGGTGATGGCCGCACCGAGGGCGTGCATGTTGGGCCATTGATTAATAACGATGCCATTGCGAAGGTTGAAGCGCACGTCGACAACGCCCGTTCGCACGGCGGCACCGTGAGGCTCGGGGGCGAACGCACAATGCTCAAGGGACTTGCTGATCGGTTCTATGCACCAACGCTCATCGAAAAATGCACTGCTGACATGCAGATTGCGCGCGAAGAAACCTTTGGGCCCGTCGCACCGATCTTCCGTTTCAAAGATGAGACGCAGGTCATTGAACACGCCAATGACACGGAATATGGCCTTGCAGCGTATTTTTTCACGCAGAATGCTTCGCGACTGATGCGCGTTGCAGAGGCGCTTGACTACGGCATCATCGGTGCCAATGACGGCGTGCCCTCGACGACGCAGGCCCCCTTCGGCGGGGTGAAACACTCGGGCTTTGGGCGCGAGGGGGGAAAGTATGTCATGGCCGAATACACGGAACTGAAATATGTTTCGTGGGGGATGGTGCCTGTATAGCAACACAAACCCTCAAGGAATCCAACACCCGGCAGCGATTGACCACCGGATGCTGAGAGAGAAAGGAGTCAACAGTTCATACGTCTCGTTGGCCCCGCTGGTTCTTGAAACATTGAGCGCACATGAGGCAATTTCGCCACAAAATGCCTGTTTCGATCTCATGGCATGCACAATCTTCATGCAAAAAAACACCCGATCATGTGACCGGGTGTTTCACAGCGGAAGGGATAACCACTGCATTATGGATTGTCAGTGCGGCTTGTCAGTGCCTTTTCACTTACCCACCAGTACTCGGCGGGAAGGTCTGCGGCCCTGATTCATATGTCCGCGTGCTGCACGAGATCGGGTGATCCAGCTCGAGGGTTTCGATCGCCAGTGCCAGCTCGTCAACTGTGTATGCCGCGTCCTCTGGTGCGAGTGGCGCGAGCATTGTGTTGCGTGCCGCGAGATACTCCTGCTGCGTCAGGCCCAGGGCGCACAGCCGCGAGAGCAGACTATTCAGTGCAAAGGCAGTGTTGGTGATCATCGGATCCGGTGCCTGTTCGTACAGGTAATCGCGGTAGCCGTTGGCATCAAGCGTCCGGGCTTCGCTGATCGACATGTACTGATTCACAGATGCGGACATCAGTGCCGCAATGTCACCAGTGCGGTCGAACTCTGCGGTACCGAACACCGCGTTGTACTCATCGACCAGAGCGATTACCGAATGCACGTCGAAGCGCGAGGCCGCGGAGGTCAGGATGCGCCCGAACTCTGTTGGCTCACCGGGGAGATCGGAATAGACATACCGACCTTCGGTGATGCCACCGCTGATTTCGCTGGCATTGACGCCGCGTGCAGCGACCGCCACCTGGCGCAACAACTGAATGTTGTATACCTCGGGGATGACGAAGTCCTTGAACTTCGGCGGCACCGCAAGCGGATCGATCAACTCCTCGACCTCTGGCGGCTTCGGGGGCTTGGGCGGCTTCGGCGGCTCCGGCGGCTTGGTTGGCAGCGCCACCACACGCATATCAAGCACGACATCCGGGCTTACGCCAGCAAGCAGTGTCGTCGTCGCGTTGGCAACTTCCATTTCCGTGATCGTAAAGCCCGTGAGCGCGGTGCCTGTACCAGTGCCACTCGGGTTGCCGAACAGCGGTGCGGGGGCACCAGTAGTTCCGCCGAGCACGAGTGCGCCATCCATATGCATCGCGCCGCCTGAGACAAAGTCCAGACCCTTATCTGCCTGGGCGACACCAGTGCCATCCAGAACATTAAAGGCATCGCGAAGCTGGAGCGTGATTGTCGAAGCTGACACGGTCATGTCACCAAGGCTTGACATATCACCAAGGAAAGCCTCGCCTGTCGCGTCGACTGTGAGACTGCCATCGGCGGCCGTCAGTTTTTCGTGTTGGCCCATACCAAAGTCGCGGACATGGAATTCGCCATCAGTACCCCGCACAACAACCGTTGCGCGATCCGGGATCGGACGATTGCCATCGGGCCCCGCTGTGCTCATGGTCAGATCGCGCAGACGATTCGTTGCACCAACTGGACCAGAGAAGACGATCAAACCTGACTCTGTCGTGAGGAGGTTCAGATCAAACGTGCCATCCACCGGCCCACCAAAGTCCAGGTCCCCGCCATTGCTACTGGTCAGGGCGCTATTCGTCCCCAACCGCACTGCGCCATTGTAGCGCTGATCGCCCCGCGTATTCACGGCCCCGCCATTGAGGTTCATGACGCCGCTTGCCGAATTGAACTCAAGTGATTCGAGTTCAGCAAACACACCAACGCTGTTTTCGAATGTGGCCGCAAGGTCAGCATTGATTGCGAGACTCTGCAGGCCGGGCGTTGTGGCATTGAGCACATTGGCGAATGTCACCGTCGTGCCGGTGAGCGCGACATCACTGGAAAGGAGTGTCGACCCGTTGTACTGCTGGAATCCGCTCGTAACGACATTAGCGCCAAGTGTGCCCAAGCCATCAACGGTGAGGGTTCGCAGGTTCAGGTCGTCATTGACGAAGGTGCGTGCCGGATGGCCTGGCGTGCCCGCACTCGCACTGCGGAATGTCATCAACGCCTGCTCAAAGGCACTGCCATCAGCGATCTGCACATTGCCTTCGAAAGACTCTGCAAGATATGTAACGCTGGCGGGGCTGCCACTGCCAAATTGACCAGCAAGCGGCGCAAGACTGTTGGTAATGTCAACATCGTGGCGAATTGCAAACGATGTCGGATTGCCTGTGCCAAGCGGCCCAGTGAACATCGGGACATTCAACTGTGCATTGACAAGAGATGAATTGCCCTGCACACCCTCAAGGCCTGCCATGAGTTCGATGTTTTGTGACGCGATCTTGAGTCCAAAGCTCTCGAAGGTCACATTGCCCGTGCCGTCAAGGCCGGAGTGCATCGAGATGTGGTCCGGGGCAGACACACTGCCATCGACCATCACGTTTGCGAATGACTTGAAGTCACCGAAATCGCCCAGCACCAGATCATCGCGAATCACAAGATTTTTCTGAGATGTCGCATCAACGCTGTAATACTGCTTGACAGTATCAACACCAAAGTTCTCTTCGAAGGTGATGCCGCCCTGCGTGACATTGAGCACGAGCTTCGTCTTGTCGGAATCAATGATGGACCAGTTCGTGCCTACCCGCACGCCGTCACGCTGGGAGATGGTCACGGTCGCAAGGTCGGGCACATCGGCGGTGCCAAAGTCCACGCCGCCGTTGGTCGCCTGGAGAAAGATATTGGCCACCGTCGAGGTGAGTGCGGTGCCACTGGTGGTGCGATCAAAGACCGTTCGGAATGCGGAGAACATCAGATCATCTGCGACGATCGAGAGGGAATCCAACCCGAGCACACCGAAGAAGATGTCGCGCCCCGCGGTCAGGTCCAGCCCGCCATTTGTCTTGTTGATATCTTTGAGAATGCGAATGTCAAAGGTCGCATCAAGCACCACGGTGCCCGGCGTGCCTTCAATGGTCGCCACCGAAATCAGGTTTGGGCCATCAACATCACCGATGGTCCAGAAATCCGGATCAAGGAGAATCGTGCCGACTCGTTCGCCTGAGACTGCACCGGCATCCATCGAACCAAGAGGTGTGACAGTCTTGACCGCTGACAGATCAAGAAAGCCGCCTGCGCCGCCGGAAGCACCACCAGAGACATCAAGTGATGCGCCTTCTGCAAGAGTTGCGTCGTTGCCTGCGCGGACAAGCACCGTGCCGCCTGTGGCATTTCCAGAGCCGCCAGCTGCGCTGACGCGACCGGCCTCGAGTGTGATGTCGCCCGATGCGCCAAGGGACACATGCCCGGCACTTCCGTTGCTGGCATCGGCGCTGATCGTGCCGGTGTTGGTTATTGAACTGCCTTGAATCGCGATGGTGCCAGCGCGACCATGGTTGACACCCACATCAATACGACCGGTGTTGTGTACCGCAACAGACAATGCATCGCCTGCGCCGAGTGAGACAAAACCGCCCGGTGCAGAGATCGTTCCCGTGTTTTCAATCGTCCCCAGCCCACCGATATTGTTTGTTGACCCCACCCGCGCTGAGACTGTTCCGCCGCGCTCGCGCAAGTAGACCTCGTCGCCCACCTGCATGGAGACGACGCCCTTGTCGGTCACGATTACGCCATGATTGGCAATATTTTGGCCGATCAAGTGCACACCATCTGCTGTGATCATGCCTTGGTTGACAATCGCCCCGCGGACGTTTGTGAATCGATTGCGACCCTTCATGAAGTCGCGATCACTGATCGTCGCAGCGGCGGCGTACACCTGCGCGGCGTTCAATACGGCCCCATCACCAAAGTAGACGCCCGCCGGGTTCACGATGTAGACGCGACCATTGGCGAGAATCGTGCCGTCAATATTGGTTGGTGAGGCACCGGAGATGCGGTTCAGCACGCGCGACTTGCGGTTCGGCTGGATAAACCGGACCGTTTCGTTGCGGGCAATATCAAATGATTCATGATCGAGAATCGTTCGCTTGCCTGTGCGAATGACCGTTGTGTTCCCATCGCGGTGAACGTTCGCCCATCCCCGTGTGACACGGGTTCCCCTAGGCGCTGCCTGTGCTTCTGGCGCGAACACTGAAGTGCTCAGCGCTGTACCGGCGAGGCAAGCAAGAAGTGCCGGAACGGTTGTCCGGCCTGACGCGCGCAGTGTCGTCGTTGACATAGGATCAGCTCTTTCGATGATGAGACCAAACGTACTGTTCTGCCGCGCTTTACGACAGACGAGGCGTTGGGTTCACCACCGAGTCTGACCTAAAACACGAACGTGATTACAACGTGGACCTCATTGTCCCCCTTGTCAACCTCCGTATCACCAGATGCGTCTTTGATTTCATCCAAAGCGAACCCCCAGTCGATACGAACGTTCAGGTTTCGCGAGATTGCCAACTCTGCGCCTATCCCTACACCGACCAAGGTCTCATCAGACTCGAACGCTGATATCTCATCGACGACATCCGTGCGCGCTACATCTGCGAATGCCTTTAATACAAAGTCCCAGTCAACGGGCCCATAACGATACTGCGGTGCATATCGGAAGGGCTTGCCAAAGAGCTTGCCAGGCTGCTCTTCAGGCGAGAAAGCGCGCGGCACATGGAAACGGTATTCGACACTGCCGATAAACGCAGAGTCCCCGGCGACGATCGCCTCGGGATATCCGCGGACTGTGTAGAGCCCACCCGCCGTCTGCTGATAGTTTGGGATCAATCGATCATTGAATGACACCTGGCCTCGGGCTGACACTGCGATTTCGTGAGCGAGCGACACGTTATCAGTCAGTTCCGGACTGATAAACGTTTCCAGATAGAAGGAATGCGTCGCGCCGAGGGTCAGGAATGAAAACTTATCGTCGGCATCAAGACGCCCAAGCGCATCGGTGCTCGAATCGCTGACTCCATTGAGCGATCCTTCAAAGTTGATCCACGCAGAGGTTCGGGTTGCATCGCGATCGCGCTCGAAGCGTGCTCCGACATAGCCAATGATGACGGTTTCTTCGCCCGAAACGACCCCGACATTATCGACATCGATTCGATCAAGCCGCACCCCGCCGATCAGGTCTACAAACGCTTCGCGCCACTGCTGGACGGTCCAGATCATTTCGCCGCCCAGCCCCCAGCCTTCGCCCTCGAATTTCGCGTCTATCTGCCCCACTTCCGAGGCGTTGTATTCGTACCACGACCCGTACACGCGGGCCTTGAGGAAGTCCCAGTGCAAAGGCCACTGGTAGGAGGAGATGATGGCGTTGGATTCAGAAAAGTTAGCGGTGACATATTCGAGGCTGAAGATGTCATCGTTATTGGTCAGTTGGTTGTGGATGAACCCGAAGCGTTCGCGCCATTCATCGGTGGTGTCTGTGCCAGTATTTGAGACCTGTGCAAAAAGAAGCCACGGGCGATTCTCGGTGATTAGATAGTCAAGGGTCACGGCGCCGGGCTCTGTGCCGCTTGCTGCGACCGCGACATCGACGCGCCGACCAGGGTGCCGATTGAGGCGAAAGACGTAGTTATCTATCTCATCGCCACGAAGGAGATCAGTATCACTTCCTTCGATCCCCACGCCTGCCACGACCGGCGAATGCTTGAGAATCCGGTCATGCACCGGATTGTTCACGGTCTCTTCTTCCGGCACGCGATTGCCGAGGCCAATCGTGCGCACCTGTGTCACCTGACCCGTCGTGATTCGCATCTGAAGCGATAGATCTCCCGGGGCGCGACCATCAACGACATGTCCATTTTCAACGCGGAACTGCGCTGGATCAGGCTCGGCGTACACCCCGATGAGACCGAGCTCTTGCATGCGGCTGACGATGGCTGCGGAAATAGCTGGCAGTGCAGAATCAAAGAACATTGGATTCGGCAACTGATCAAGCATGTCAAACCGAACCAGATCCACAGGTGCGCCGGGACGAGCGGCGATGTATCCCTGCGAAGTCAACGTCAGCCGGACGGTCCCTGCAAGGACAGCTTCGACTGATGGATGCGCGGGATTTGTGCGCTGATACTGGATCGTGATCGAGGTGATATTTCGAGGCTGACCATCTTCGGCTGCAGGCTCTGGCGCAGCGATGACTGCAACCTGCGCATCGCCTGATTCGCCGTCATCCTGACCGAGCGCGGTGCCCGCAAACATCATTAGCGCTGCAACACTTCCTCGAAGAATGATCCGACCGTTGCAACCACTCAGATTCCACACCATGCCACATGCCCTCCTTGGCCAGACCCGACGACCGATAACCGACCGCCCATCCACAGGCAGTTTACCGCCACCCCCAATCTTGCGTGGGATGGTCCATGTATCTCTTCGGTCAAGTAGGGGTCTGTGCTTGTGGATGACCCGGTAAAGCAGCATTCAGAAGTGAAAGCTGATTCAGCCGCCCCCCCGGTAGACCGATACCTCGCATGGTGGACCACATTCCGGTTCCAGGAGGTTCTCATGCTCAATGCACGCCATTCCCGCCGCACTTTTGCAAGCATCCTTGCTGTGACTTCAGCCTTGGCTGTCGTTGGATGTGCTGGCACGCCCGCAAGCAGCCATATCACATTCTCGACCGAACTCCCGCCTGCGACGACCGTCGCCGATTCGGGCACGCTTGGGGCAGGATGGATTGATGCTGCTTCCATCAGCACGCCCGGCACCTTCCTCGCGCTGGGCGCGGGTGATCGACTTGGCAGGCAGGTGCGCCAGAACGATTTCGTGATCGCTATGGGGCTGCAACCCAACACCGGCAACGTACGCCTCGCCGATGTGCCGGTGACCAACGACTAATCATTGTCGATCTGACACTGTCGAAAAGAGAAAACGCCGCGCCGGAGTTGCCCCCGACGCGGCGTTTATCATTTTTCAAACTCAATCCTCAGGGCACGCTATGGGCAAACCATTCCAAAGTTGAACAGCACGCCATTCAGGTCACTGAGGTTCACATTGCCATCGAGATCGCCGTCTCCGGGGATGCCCGGCACGCCGGTATTGCCAAAGTTAAAGAGCACCTCGTTGAGGTCGCCCAGATCGACCGTGCCGCTGCCGTCAAGATCCCATGGGCACGGCACCGTTTGCGAGCAAGCACTCAACGCGCTCTGAAGAACTTGTTCGCGTATCGCCGCCGACGGAATGGCCTCGAGCGGGAAGCCCAGGAAGACGCGCACCGAACCAGCAACCTGCTTGTGAACAGCCGTGTTGCCTACATCGCCCACGAATGCAATTGTTGCCGTTGCGTCCGGATCCACAGTGTCAGAGAAGTTGGAGAATGGATACACGAGCGACGTCGATGGCACACCCGCGAACAGTGGTGCCTGCCCCATCACAGAAGTCTGTGAGACATCGCTTGTAAAGCTTGCGATGCCCAGATAGCCCGTCCCAAATGCCGTCAGGCCGCGGTCGAAGAGGTAATCCTGCGACGACATGAACAAGCATCCACCGGCATCGAGATAGCCGGACAAGGCAGCTTCACCTGCGGGGCCCGGGCCGGCGGTCCCACCGAACTCATCCCCGGTGAACCAGATCACCATTGAATAGTTGGCGAGGAATGCGGCGTCCGGCTCCGTATCACTGTTTGCAGTATCCCACAGATCAAAGGCCAGCCCAAGGTTGTTGAGCGCCGAGGTGTAGGTGCCGCGAACGTCCGGGGCATTGTCATCGTCATCAACGAGCAGAATCGGGCGCTCCACAATCGTCGTAAAGCTGAACACACTCGACACACTCCCGGCCCCACATGTGTTGTTCGCTGTTACTCGCCAGAAGTAGGTTGTGTTGATGGAAAGCGTGACCGGCACCGGGAAGTCTGATGCAGTCACGTTGCCGCTTGCCACGATGGTGGTAAAACCTGCATCGCTTGCCAGTTGCACGTCATACGACGATGCATCCACCTGAGTGGCCCAGTCAAGCACTGGCGCCAGGAACACGCCCGACGACGCATCGGCTGGTGTGAGCAATGCCGCTGCGCCAGGTGCACCCGCATCGACGACCAACGTGCCCATCGAGTTGCGCACCAGCGCGCCCGATGTGCCCTCAAAGACGAGCGACGATGTGCCCCCAGCGGTGAGGGCGCTGATCGTGACCGTCGCGCTGCCGCCCGGCGTCACCGGATTGGGCGCGATGATCGTGCTCGAGCCCGCAGGCGTACCAAGCACCGCAAGTGTGACCGGATCGGTAAAGCCCGCAATCGAAGCAACATCCACAGTAAACACCGCGTCAGAGCCAGCGCACATGCGGTCACTTGATGGACTTACACTCACACCAAAACCGGGGTCGACCGCACAGTTGTAGCACACGAGCGCGAAGTCCTGATCCGTCACATCACCAACGCCGGGGACGCCATCAGAGTTGATATCCGTTGCCACCACACGAATGGTCGCGGCACCAGGTGGCAATGGCCCCAGAAACACACCCTCGGTGTTGTTGCGCGCATCGGCGACGCCGCCCGTCACCGAGAAACCTGCTGCATCGAAATTGTTCCCACGGAAGGAGTTTGCTCCAGCATCAACAATCAAGTCAAGGTTGTTGTTCCACGCGGGAGTCGAGCCTCCAAGGCCATGTCCCGGCGCATCGGTCCACACCAGCATGATGCGCATGGGCAGATTGGGATCGAATGGCGATACCACCGTGGACCACTCTTCACCGGTGTTGTTGAGAATCGTTTGTTGATCGAAGTAGCGCACGGAATCCGGCGGTGAATCAATCACGGCCTCAACATCCATGCGCCCCCACCCCTGCTTTGAATCAAAGGGCACGCCGAGCACGCCACCGTCAGCATCAAGATGGCCTGACAGATTCTTCGACACCGCAGTGAATGCGGCTTTGACCATCGCCGGGCTCGGATCGGCAACGAAGCCGGGCAATGAACGAAAATACTGAAAGAAGAGTGCGGCGGCACCCGTCACATGCGGTGATGCCATAGACGTGCCGCACAAAAGACCCCAGCTCCCGGTGCCGGTGGTTGAATCAACAGAGCATCCGGGTGCCACCATCTGCGGAATCGTACGTCCGTCAAGTGCTGGCCCGTGCGCGGAGTTCGCCGAGATGTCATCAATTTCAAGGATTTGCGCCCCCGTGCCAGAGTTCTGCGCCTTGGTGGAGCCGATTGTGAAGATGTTCTTTGCTTCATCGGGCGAACCTTGAGAAGAGACACCGCCATTGCCATTCATAAATGACACCACATAGAGGAACTGTTGATTTCCAGCAAGCGTGTCATCTGCATCGCGCGCTCCAACATCAACCTGGCGCGTGTCGCCGTCATAGCCTTGAGGTGTGCCGGCGGGCCCCCAACTGTTGCCCGAAGTCACAGCGCCATTCTGCGATGATTCTTTCATGAGGTTCAACATGCCGCCGGGGTTGGAAAATGATGAGTTCACCTGCTCGACCATCATCGCGCCTGGGGCCATGCCAAGGCCGCGCAGGAAGCCGCCATTTGCAGTAACGCCCGATGAACCATCTGCGCCCATGATGCCCGCGGTATGCGAGCCATGGCTCGAAGATGCGGCACCGCCACATGTTGAACCGATACAGGGCAGAAAACGGTTGACAAGATCAGGCGCTGTTTCTGCAACACCCGAGTCGACGTTTGCCATGATGACGCCCGTGCCATCGAAGCCGACTGTCGTGAGCCAGGCCTGATAGCCGGGGAACGCTGCATTCGATACATCAACATTGTTGACATTGATCTGGTTGGTCATTTCGCCGCGCAGGCCGCCATCGGTGGGCACCGGCTGCACAGAGTAGACGCCCGGAATTCGTGCGATGCTGTCGAGTTGTGATGCTGCGATTGTATATGTTGCTGTCGACAACACGCGGTCCATCGTTACGGGCGCTTCGCCTTTGCCGCCCAGCGCCAAGATGTCATGTGCGGCGCGCTTCAGATCAGCGCCGCCATAGAAAAGCACATGCACCGCAATGGGCTCATCGCCCAGTACACGGGATTGCGGCAACAGACGGAAACCTGGCGCAAATGCACCGCTCCAGCGCACACACTCTGCACCGACGCACGCGCCGCGAGCTTCAGGCGCGCCCCACATGATGTATGTGTTCGGATGCACATATTGCACCGGCTGCATGCCAAGTGTTTGCATCTCATCGAGCCACACCTGCTTCACCGGACCATTGAACTGGACGAGTTGCAAGTCCTTACCACCGGCGGGAGCGCGCACTTCTTCGAGCCCCGCTGGCAAGATCACCTCATGCTTCAAGGGATCGAAACGCAACTGCCCAAGAATGAGTGTGAATGGATCCGCGACCACTTGGGCATCAACGCCCGCCGCCGCGAGCGCTCGCGCCTCGTCGGCACTGACCTCGACCCACTGAAAGCTGCCATAGTTGATCGACCGAGTCGGCGATGCCAACGGTTGCACGACCGCAAGTTCGTTGCTTGCGATGCGCAACACCACGGAGTCATCCGTGCCAGTTCCCGCACCCATTGCAGCACCCGACAGCACCATCAACAGGGCCGCTGCACATCCACTCATCCTTCGCGTATTCATTCTCTGGTTCCCCCTCCGAAGCAACATGCCACCCGAGGCGCGCACCAATCACGCAAAAGCCGGGCGGTTCCGCCCTACTACACCCGAAAAGCCCCGCCAATGGAACCCCCCGCATGCCAAGTGCCCAAAATTTGCCTCTTTCATCACCCCGATAAGGGGCAATCTCGACTGTATTTGGGATGATAGAGAAGATCGCGGCGGGCTACCGGCTAGCCTGCTGAACCAACTCCCAAGCCTTGGCGAGACGTTCTTCGGACACCTTGATACTGGTGCCGAGGTCTTGGGCAAAGTGCGCGATGCGCCATTCCTCAATCATCCATCGCACTTGTTCCAGCTCGGGTGTCATGCCGCCGCGATCAACAAGGAACGCATTCCATTGCAGGAATTGACCCCAGTGCACGGCGATGCGCTCCATAAGGTGGAGGTCGCGAACGCCGCCATCGCGCGGGGCGCGGTCGATGCGCAGTTCGAGGGCACGCAAATATCTCTGATACTGCAATAACCAACGCCACGGCGTTGCGCCGAGAAAGCCGGGATAGACAAGATGATTCATCTGTGAGTGCGCATCGGAGCGCGCGGCTTCCGAAAAAGCTCGCGGCGGGTCGGACAATCGAATCGAAGCACGATGAAAAGCCTCAAGAACTTTCGCCACATGGTCGCACACCGCATGCGTCACTTCACCCATGCGATGCCAGGCTGAATCAAGTCGTGCATCGAAATCATGTTGCGTGCGCACATCTGCGTGATCACCGACGAACAATCGATCAGTCAGAAGATTGAGTACATCAATCCGCAGCGCTTTCGCATCGCCGATTGGTGCATAGTGAAGTGCCATTTCATCAAAGCCGGGCAGGTATTGCCCGTGTACCTTCAATTCCTCCCGCGCCCGCAGTGCAAACAGCCTGCGCAAGCCCAATCGGTGCGCACGCGCCGCAGTTGCCTTTGATTCAAAGAGCCGCAATGCAACTGATGCGCCTTCATCAATAAGTGCAGGAAAAGCTTGCACTTGTTGTGTATTACGCTCGATATCCACATATTCCGGGATATCACCACAATCCCAATCGGTCATGCCCGGGCGCGACCAGCGTGTATCTTTCGCACCAAGGCTTTTGCGCGCAAGGTGCGACAGATCACGGCGCAGATGCGGCACATCGCGCCCCTCGCCAATCACAGTGCCATCAGCATCAACAATGCGCACGTTCATGCGCAAATGATCGGGCAGAGCCTCAAGCCGCCAGAGTTCGCGCGGAATAGTCAGGCCGGTTGAACGCTGAATATGTTCGGCGGTTGCATCGAGCATGGTTTGTTGACCATGCGCACTTTCGATTGCGCGCGCTGTCTCGCGCGCAAGCTGCGGCACCGGACCCATCGCACGCCGATACGCCTTGGGCAGATTGCGTATGAGCGCTGCAACTTTCTCTTCAAGCAAGCCCGGGACAAGCCATGTGGTGTGCTCTTCACGCAAAGACGCGAGCGCTTCGACTGGAATGGTCAGAGTTACTCCATCGTCTTGTGCGCCCGGTTCAAGTTTGTATGACAATGGCTGCTTGCGCGCTGCCACTTCCATCACATCAGGAAAACGCTCCTCTGATACATCTTCAGGATCGCGCTCCAGCAGATCCGTTTCACTCATCCACAGCAAATCCGGAGTGCGGCGTTCTGCCTGTTCGCGCCATGATTCAAAGGCTTCACCTGTGAATACGTCCCTCGGCACGCGCTCGTCATAAAACGCGAACATGTGCACCGCATCGACAACAAGGCCGTGCTTGCGCTGCTTGGCTTCAAGTTGTTCAACCTGCTCGCGCATCGTGCAGTTGCGATTCATGAACCCGCCGCGCGTCGGCCATTCTTCGCGCACAAGCCCGTGATAGATGAATAGCTCGCGACAGGTTGACGGATCAATCGGCCCATAGTGCTTGGGGCGACCATTGATGATCGCAAGACCATGCAAAGAGACTTTTTCTTTTGCCATCACGCGGCCGGTGCGCGGGTCGTACTTCGGATCGCTGTAGGTGCGTGCGACAATGTGCGCTGCGATCTGTTCAATCCACTTGGGTTGAATAGGTGCAACACAACGCGCGTATCGTTTTTCTGTTTCCACAACTTCTGATGCAACAACCCACGCCGGGCGATCATCAAAGAGCGCAGAGCCTGGCCACAAGAAGAACGCTGTGTTGCCGGGCCCTTGATACTGAAATTTCTCAGTGCGATGCCCAACATTGTTGAGAAATCCCGTCAGCATGGCCTTGTGAATCGCATCGGGATCATCGCACTCAGATGAAAATGCAAGCTTTGCTTCGCGCGCAAGTGATGTCAATTGGCGATGCGTTTCGATCCACTCTCGCATGCGCACATAGTTGATGAACTTGCCTGCACACGCGCGCTTGAGCTTTGAAGAACCGAGCTTCTCACGCTGGTCATGAAACCAGCGCCAAATATTGAGAAAAGTGAAAAAATCAGATCCCTCATGCACAAACACCTCGTGCGCCTCATCAGCGCGATCGCGCGCTTCCGCTGGGCGTTCGCGCGGATCCTGCACCGCAAGCGCCGATGCAATAATCAACGCCTCTGTGAGGCACTGCCCATCACCGCCAGCAAGAATCACCCGACCCAGGCGCGGCTCAATCGGCAGCCTCACAAGGCGCTTGCCGATCGATGTCAATTCACCGCCGTTGTGTTCCTCGGTGATTGCACCCAACTCCACGAGTGTTTGTTCGCCTTCGCGAATCATCGAATGGCGTGGCGGCTCGATAAATGGAAATGATGCAATCGGGCCGAGCCGCAAAGCCTTCATCTGCAAGATGACCGCTGCCAGGTTTGTGCGCAGAATCTCCGGGTCGGTGAACGCCTGCCGAGCGTTGTAATCCGCCTCGTCATACAGACGCACGCATGTGCCCGGTGCAATGCGTCCACATCGACCGGCGCGCTGATTCGCTGACGCCTGTGAAATAGCTTCGATCGGCAACCTCTGCAAACGCGAACGGGCGCTGTAGCGCGAAATGCGCGCCAGCCCCGGATCGATCACCCCGCGAATGCCCGGCACAGTAATCGAAGTTTCTGCGATATTTGTCGAAAGAATGACGCGCCGCGTACGCCCATCATGGCGAAACACTTTGTCCTGATCCGCGCCCGCAAGGCGCGCATACAAGGGCAACACTTCGAGGCCTCTGAGCTTTCGGTCACGAATCGCTTTGGCGGTTTCACGAATCTCGCGCTCGCCAGAGAGAAACACAAGAATGTCACCATCCGGGAGTTCTTCATACAGTTCAACAAGTGCATCTGTGACTGCATCCGGGATGTCCCGGGTGTCCATCTCAATGGCGCCGCCCTGCGCGTTGGTGACCGGGCGATAGCGCACCTCAACGGGATACGTGCGCCCTGAAATTTCGATGATGGGTGCGCCACTGAAATGATCAGAAAAACGCTTCGGGTCTATTGTTGCAGAGGTAATGATGACCTTGAGATCAGGTCGGCGCGGCAGCAATTGGTGTATGTATCCAAGCAGAAAATCAATATTCAATGATCGCTCGTGCGCTTCATCAATGATGATCGTGTCATACCGATCGAGATTTGGATCACCAAGTGTTTCCGCGAGTAATATGCCATCGGTCATCACTTTCACAAGCGTTTTCGGCGCGGTGCGATCGCCAAAGCGCACCTTGTAGCCAATCGCCTGACCAAGGGGCGTATGCAATTCCTTTGCAATGCGCGCCGAAACTGCGCGCGCAGCAATCCGGCGCGGCTGCGTGTGTCCAATGGAACCATCGATGCCCCTGCCCATCTCGAGGCATATCTTTGGCAGTTGTGTCGTTTTGCCGGAACCCGTTTCGCCGCACACAATGATCACCTGATGCTCACGAATTGCAGCTTCAATTTCTTTGCGCGCACCAGATACGGGCAAATCATTGGGGTATGTAATCTTCGGCACCAGCGCCGCCCGCTGAGCCCGGCGCGCCGCACCTTCAGTAATCGCGTGTTGCAGCGCTTCCGGCATCGGTGCGCCATTCAGGCGACGCACCCGCGAGCGCAATCGCAACCGATCGGCGCGCATGCACGCATCAAGATGCGCAAAGGCTTTTTTGTGCGGCGTTGCTCTGTTGGATTGTCGCGCATGCTTGTCCACATGCGTCACTGTAGCGGGCGACTAGAACCGGAACGTCACGACGACCTTCAGTGTGAGATCGGTGCCGGCAAGTGTGACCGAGCCGCGCTCTGCCTCATAGCTCTGACTCAAGACCACAAAAACATCCTGCCCCGGGTCGATGGTCCATCGAAAGCGGCTGTTGAGACCCACGATGCTCGAAAAATTGTCGTACTGGATGAAATTGCTCCAGGAAATGTCCGGCGTAACTGCAGCATCGAGGCGCAGACTTGCGATCTCGGTCTGGAAAGACCCGCCGGGGAGGTCAATTTCTGACTGACTGTAGTTTGCAGAAGCGTTGAAATATTTTGAGGGTCTCCAGGATGTGCTGATGGACCAATCGAAGCGCTCGCCGTCGTAGAAATCGCCAACCTCCGTACTGAGTGAAACGCTGACCGGCCGCCCATCGCCCGTGCCCAACTGCATCTGATACCGATTCCAAGTGTAGATGCCAGCGGGGATCATCACGTCATCAGCAATTTCAAAATCTTCACTGAGTTGCTCTTCTCTGAGCGTGTGCGAGATCGACGCGAAGTCGCCTGCTTCGGTGGCGATATTGAATCGGGGCAAGGTGATATCAAGTGATTCAAGCTGACCCGACAAATCAGTGAACCACCGTGCACTGACATTCAAGTCAATACGATCAATCTTGCCTGTCGGTCTGAAACGATAGCGCACTCGTGCGGAATGTTCGCGCTCTCCGGGACGCGAGATGAACCCGAGCGCCGGATTGTAGTCTTTGCCGACCTGCGCAAAGAACGCGCTCCACTCCAAGACATCACTGTCATAGTTGATGCGCCCGCCGAAAGCGCTCTGATCACCATCAGTATCTGATGATTGCGTGAGCTGTCCCCAGGCCGAAGCGCTCAATACATCTGCGCCAAAGTCCTGCGAGTTGCGATAGTTGAAATCCAGTCCAACCAGTGCATTGTTCGTGTCCGCCGTTGGATCGCCGTGCGTAAAGATGACGCCTATGGAAGATTCTTCAAGCACATTGAGTGAAAACCGCCCAACAGTCAGGGTTTTTTCTGAGATATCGTCAAACGCCTCAGTCTGCACTGCAAAGAGTGCAACATTCATATCCTCAATGCGTCCCGTGAGTTTGCCGCCATAAATCAGGTCAACTTCCTGCCCGCCCGGGCCGATCCCGATGCGCCGTGAATGAAATGGCAGGGGTGAACGACCGATGCCGCCAAACCGAAACAGCCCTGCATCTTGCAGGAAGAAGTCGCGTTTCTCTGGAAAGAATAGTGGAAAGCGGGTGAGATTGATCTGGCGCGCATCGACTTCGGTAAATGCAAAGTCGGTATTCCAAGTAAAGGCCGCGGTCAGGTTGGGCGTGATGCGATAGGTGACATCAAGCCCGCCGCGCGTGCGCTCACGATCCTCTGTATCTTCAGCGGTGCGAAGCAATGATGTGAAGTATGGCTTGACATCAAGGCCAAGTCCCTGATTCATACCTTCGAGGCCTTCGAGCTTTCCCGCACCTGCGAGCGCACTCACACCGCGATTGCGCGCCGGCGTCGCCCAGCGCACGCGCTCATTGAGCCGTCGAATAGAGCGCTCCACATTGAGCCCCCATGCGCCATTGTCCGGATGAAATGACACACTCTTAAATGGAATGGAAATCTCACAGGTCCATCCCTGTTCATCGATAGTCGACTTGGCATACCAGATGGCATCCCACTCAAAACGTGCGCGATTCCCCTGATCGATCAGCGCATCCTGTCGTACGCCGTTGGGGTTCACGGCAAACCAAAAACCATCACGCTGATTCTGGAAGGTGTCGAGAACAACTACGACATGGTCGTCGGCCCCGAGCGAGCGATCGCGCTGCATCTGCGTTGCAATGATCGCATCGGGATCGTCATCGAAACATCGGATGCCGAAATACAGCATGTCATCGTTGTAAAGCACGCGCACCTCGGTGCGAAAACTCGGCGGTGCCCCCTCATTGGGTGAGACCTGCGTGAAGGCCTCGATTGGGACCGCATCCCCCCAAGCCGATTCATCGAGGTGGCCATCAATATTGATGGAATCTGCGGTTCTCCGAGCCTGTGAGAGGGGATGAGAGGTCAGGATCGGTGTGGGGGAATCGAGGGGAGCAGCCTGGGCCAGAATGGGTGCCCCAGGAAAAATGATACCCCCCCCAATGAGAAGGGCCGAGAAAAACCAGCTTGCGGACCGGCGCATACTCAATAGGTATCCACATCAGAATAGGGTGCGGTGCCTAGCGCAAAAATCGCGGCAGGATCGACCAAAGCGCACATGTATACACGACCGGGAGCGATCGTGACGGTACGTCCGATACCACCGGCACGATCAACACATTACAACATATGTCGGCAAAAAATACGCAGCGCACCTGTACAAAGATTGGTACCTTTCACATTGAATCCCTGTGCATGTCTGCGGGCGGAGCCTTGCGGAAGTGCACACGGGCGCCTGCGCGTCGCGGCGTCTTGACAAGGGAGTTGCCCGGATCCAAGGAGTGGATTCATGCATGCATCGAACTGCCTTATTGAAGCGAAACCCCGCAAGCGCGCGAGAACTGTCGACACGCCGCAGTTGCAAGCAGATGTGCTTGCGCGCATCGAGCCCGGGCTTGGCATCATGTTGCCACACGCCAGTAGCGCCCGAGTGGCAGACCTGCGCCGACTTGCGAAACGCTATAACGCTCTGGCTGCCGGTCGCGTGACCCGGCAGATCACGGGCACGTTGCGTCTCGTGCGCTAAACTGCCTTGCTGCGCGCAATGCGCTCAATGCATGTAGGCTTCCCCCATGCACATTGCGGTGTTAAGCCCGTACGACTTCCATGCTCGCTCTGAAGCGGCCTGTGCTGCCCTGCTGCTCGCACAGTGCGTTGTGACTGTACGCCCGGCACCCCTTGAGGGCATCTCAAATGAACAACTGCATATTGCTGCGACCGATGCGCCCGCATTTGCAGAACTCGTGCGCGCCTGGAGTTGGTCCGGTCCATTGTGGCAAGCCGGAGTGATTCGCGGCGAGTGGGATGCAGCTGTCCCGATTGATGACATTCAGCGCGCTGCCCGCGAAATTGCAGATGGCGGCGGACCACTTGCAGGCGTGGTCGGCGACTCACCATTCGAAGATACGCACGCCTATCTGCAGGCGATGAGCCACGATGTCATGGGCGGCGGGCGCGATCCGGGGGTCGCGGTGCCGGTGGCGATAGGCTTGGAACGATTTGCCTCCCGGCATGGCCTTGCGATCATCCGGGGGCCGGGACGATCTCTTTCCTCGAAATTTGAAGCCCGATCCACGCGCCGAATTACTCAGGTGACCACCACGATGGTGGTCGGGGCCGACGCAGGAGAACTGCTTGCCCTGCGGGAATCGGCTCATGAAGAATTGTCCGCGTTTCGCGAGGCTATCCATTCAGGCCCAGAGGCGAGCGATGCGCTCACTGAGGCTGGTGATGCGCTCTCAGACGCTGTTTTACACTTTCTGGAATCAGCTGATGATGGTCTTTCCGGGGCTGCAATTCGCCTGACCTTTGGCTCGACTGAGGCGGGTTCGGTGCAGGCGGGGGCACTGTCGGCGCTTGGTGCAAAATCAGCTGAGCAGGCATCAACTGGGGCATCGGGATCGGGCACAGAGTTGTCCCATCGACCGACCCAGATCGTGAGTGTTCGGACCCTGCCGTGGGCAATTGAGTCCCGATAAGGTCCGAAACCGAAAGTGGGGCTTGGAAACGGCACATCGGAGTCGGCGCATCCCCGAGTTGGGGATACGATGAGGTGTGAACATCTCGCTGCCCGTGCAGCAGGGACGAAAAATATCCGCATCGGAAATGCCTGGAGGGCGATATGCGTCGAGCTGCAGATTGGTCGATTGGAATGGCGTTGGTAACCGCTCTTGCGTGGGCAGGTTCCGCTTTGGCGGCAGATGCGGCCGACCACATCAACGTCGCCCCCGAAGGCTATCGCGGGCACAAACTCGTCGAGATCGACATTCAGTCCAAAGCCCAGCTTGACGCAATGGAAGGCATCGGCGTGTGCATGGCGTGTCGCGTTGGTCCCGGCAAACAGATGTTTGTCATTGCACCAGACAGAATGAAGGCGCTGCAGGACACAGGCGCAAACTTCGTGGTGCGCGACAATGATGTGCAAACGCGCATCGACGCGGAGGCGCAGGCGATGCAGAGCCGTCGCACGCTTGAAGAAGTACAGGCGCGGGCGGGCGTTGACACCTTCTTTGATGACTATCGCACCTACACCGAAATCAATGCGCGCCTGGATGAGTTGATCGCGCTCAACCCGAGCATCTGCACAGGATTCGTTGCGGGCACATCACTTGAAGGCAGACCCATTCGCGGCGTACGCATTGCCAATCTGAACCCCGCTGACCCTGTAGCCGATGAAGCGAGTAAACCCGGCTTTGCGATTCAAGGATGTCAACACGCACGTGAGTGGGTGAGCCCGGCATCGACGACGTATCTCGCAGACACGTTGGTGCGCGACTACGGCACTGATCCGGTGGTCGCAAATCTTGTCGACAATGTTGTCTTTTACATCGTGCCCATCGTGAATCCAGATGGCTATGTGTACACCTTCCCGGCTGCGCAGGGCGGGCAAAACCAGCGCCTGTGGCGCAAGAACCGTCGCCCTAATGGAGGGAGCTCCTTCGGCGTCGATCTCAACCGCAACTGGAGTGTTGACTGGGGCAACACGCTCGGCTCTTCACCGATTTCCACTACCGAAACATATCACGGCACAGCCCCTTTCAGTGAGCCTGAAACACTTGGGCTGTCAAACTATATGTCAACACTGCCCAATATCGTAGCGCACCTTGACATTCACAGTTATTCGCAATTGATTCTTGGGCCGTGGGCGTGGTCGGACACAGTATGCCCGCCGCGCGAATCTGAGTTGCGAGCTGTGGAAGACGCGATGGAGGTTGCAATGGATTCCACGCATGGCGTGAACTACACCGCGGGGCTCGGGTGTGATGCGCTCTTGTATATCGCTTCGGGCGTTGCGCCGGACTGGACGTTCGGCGTACTCGATGCACTTGCGTGGACGTATGAGCTGCGCGACACGGGCACATTCGGATTCCAGCTGCCGCCAAGTCAGATTATTCCAAACGCAGAAGAGATGTTTCAGGGCGTGCGCGTGCTCGCGGAATTTATTCAACTTCAACTCGATATCGCCCCGACGGGTCAGCCCAGCATCATGCCTTCTGATGCAACCTTTCCATTCGGTGTTGCGATCACACCCTTCAATGGTGCGAGCTATTTACCGAACAGTGCGATGCTCAATTGGCGTGTTGGCCCAACCGGACCATTCACAACCGAACCATTGGTCGGCGCTGACCCTCTTGCACTCACCGCGACCTTGCCTTCCGTACCCTGCAACAGTGAATTGCAGTTCTATCTTTCCGCAAACACAACCGCGGGGGCGACGATCTTCGAACCCGCAGATGGCCCAGCGGCGCCAACGATTGCACAAGTCGTTGAATTTAATTTCTCCACCAATGACACGGCGGAAGTCAATACGGGATGGACGGTCGGCGCACCGGGCGACACCGCAGCAACCGGCATATGGAACCGAATGGACCCATTTGGCAATGCTGCCCAGCCCGAAGATGACCACACTCTTGCGGGCACCATGTGCTGGATCACCGACGGTAACGCCGGGGCGAGTGTGGGCTCTTTTGATGTTGATGGTGGTGCGACCACACTCTTGTCGCCGATATACGACCTGAGCGCTTCGCCTGAAGCTCAAATAAGCTATTGGCGCTGGTACAGCAACGACGCCGGGTCTGCGCCAAACGCGGACATTTTCCAGATCGATATCTCAAATGATGGCGGTGCGACTTGGGTGAATGTCGAAACCATTGGTCCGGCAGGTGTTGGCACGGGCGGCGGGTGGAATCAGCATGTTTTCGATGTAACCACACTTCTTGCAACAACTTCACTTGTTCAACTGCGCTTCATTGCTGACGATGCGGGCGCAGGTTCAATTATTGAAGCGGCGATTGATGACATCGAAATTGTCGTCTTTGGTGCGTGTGCCGCCGCATGTCCAGGGAACACAGATGGTAGCGCTGCTGTTGATCTCGCAGACTTGTCAAACGTGTTGTTCAATTTCGGCGCAACGGTGCCTGCGGGGACGGGATCTGATGTTGCAGGCAATGATGGCATTGTTGATTTGAACGATCTCTCGCTTGTTCTCTTCAACTTTGGGAATCCGTGCTGAGAAATCAATTCTCGCGATTCAAAAATTCAACTTCGAGAAACCGCGCGATGTAATCAACCAAACTCTGCGCTGTTGGTACGCGCGGATTGCTTGTTGGGCCCATGGGTTCGAAGCGCATGCCCTTGAAACGGGCGATCGCATCTTCGAGTGACAAGCCATATTGCATCGCGATGCTCAACGCGCGGCAGTACGCCTGGCACATGCCCGAGATCGTCGAACCTTCCTTGGACATTTTGAGAAAAACTTCGCCAGGCGTTCCGTCTTCATGCAAACCGATGGTCAGGTAACCTTCGTGGTTGCCAATTGAAAACTTGTGCGTGAGTGATCGGCGCGTCGCGGGCATGACGTGGCGAATGGGAACAACTGTTGCTGTGGGGGGCGATGGCATCATGCGCAGGATACTCCTCTGGCGCGCACGCGCGCACTGAAATAGCCCTTCGCAAGCCACATGCCGACATTTATTTTATTGCAGCCCGACGTGCTTGCTCAGTCCGAATGCTGCCAAGCCAAGTGCACTCAGCGCGACAATCATGCCCGCTGACCGCGCCGGTTTTGCGCGAATTGCATCGCCGGTGTGCGAGAGCACCGCAAGACCGGCGATTGCAAGTGCCAATGCGGGGAGTGCGCCTGCCAGGCCTCGCACGCGAGGTGTTGAAAAGAGGGCAACACCAAGTGCAGTCGGAATGCCCTCACGCGACCATTCCGGCTGGGCGCGCGCGGTAAAGACAATCAGCGCAACACTTGCGCTGCCAATTGCAAGTGCAACTGTAATCGCAATCGCAAGTGCCGCAGTAGCTGTTGCACTGAGCCACGCACCGGCGCGATCGGCGCTACTGGCAATGATTGCTGATGCGATACCGCAGATGAGAAGTGATAGTTCAATGGCCCACACCGGGGCGCCCCCACTTGCACTCCTCGCTGCACCGATCGCACACACTACGGCCCCCGCAAAAACCAGAGCAAGCATTGGGAACCCAGGGGTCGCAGAACGCGCTTCGTCGCGACCTAGCCCAGGCGACTGGACAAACCAAAACCATGCGAGTGCGCCGATGACAAGCAGCTGCGCATCGATCGCTCCGATTTCACCTGATGCACTGATCACCAGCGCCACGAGCGCGCTCCCGATGAAGACGCTCACACTTCGGCGCGACAACCCAGCGCTCGCTTGAACAAACGGCATGCCCAGTGCGCGAATCATCCCAAGACCGATCACGAGCCCAAGCACAGGCACACCGAGTGCAATGGTTGCAGGCGTTGCATGTGAGATCCCTGTCGACTGCGATGTGACATGCCACGCAACCAGAGCGCTTGCCGCAGGTATTGCGCACACAAGAGGCACACCAATCGCATTCCATGAACTCGGGATCGGCGTGCGCCGTGCCATGATCGCTGCGCACACAGCGCCAACACTGCCCAGCATCATGACAAGAACATCAGGATTGGCAATGCCCGCCATGGTAAAGAGTGTAGGGATCGCGCGCTTATGTTGCCCGGATACCATCACTGCATCGGGCAATGCGCCTCGACGACCAGCGTGTCATCCTGCGGCGGACCATCGCGAAAACGATCGACTGCCTCGAGAATCATTGCACACCACCCGCCCTCGACTTCCGGGTGCCCGGAAGCAAGCAAGCTCTGGATGCCTTCGACGCGCAGCATGCGTCCTTCGATATCGCGCGCTTCAGTCGCACCATCGGTGTAGGCGATCAGCGCATCACCCGGACCCATGGGCATGGATTCTTCGATGGCATTGAAATCTTCGCCGCGACATGCACCGAGCACAATGGTCGTTGATTCCAGACGATCGATGTGTCCAGAGACGGTGCGCAAAAACGCCGGCGGGTGCCCAGCGCTTGACCATGTCACTCGACGCGCCTTGACATCGATGCGCATCGCCATCGCTGTCGCGTAGACGGAGTGCTGGGCGAGAGAATAATGCAGATAGTCATTCAAGCCCACCATGACGGCGGCGGGCGCAACATCTGGTTTTTCTCCAAACTGGCGTTCAAGTTCACCATGCAGGCGATTGACGGTCAGCGCTGCCGAGATGCCATGACCGGTGACATCGATGAGCACCATATTCATAACCAGTTCGTCGCCAGCGCCGTTGAGGCGCACAAAGATGTGATCGCCGCCGATTTGGCGCATGGGTTGATAGCGATACTCAAAACGCACCGGCCCATCAACGATGGGCTTGGGCAAGAGCGCCTCGTGAATACGCTGCGCATCGGTGAGTTCGCCTTTTATTTCACCATAGTGGCGACGTAACACCATGAGCCGGAAACGCGAACGGAACCGATCGGTGCGCGCCGCAGCGATAAGTACGCCCGGCACCGCAATGAGCGGTGAAAGAACAATCGTCATGATCACCGAAGTCCACTCGCCCCATCCATAGATAATGGTCAGTATGGCGCTTGCGACCATCAAAGGAAGGATCGGGCGCAGTGATTCGGTCCATTTCCACGGCAAGAAAAGACATGCGGAGAAGTGAGCGAAGAAAATACTTATCAAGGCGCCGCGCACCACGAATGACTGGTTCTGGCTGTCCCCCCCAGTGATGAGTGCATTGCCAACTTCAAGTTGCATTGCCTTTGATATCAGGCTGACCAACCCGCCCACAACAATCAGCATAAAGACGATGCGCAGCACATCTTCGCGCGTATAACGCTTGACGCGCACGCGCAGAAATGCGCCGGCATAAAGCACCAGCACGGGCAAGATGAACACAATCGCAACAATTGGCTTTGCGATTTCGTCGGCCCTGCCCTGCCCTGCACTATTGAAGAGCGAAAATCCCTTGCTGAGCACGAGAAGCACATTGACGCCCATGATGACACCCGCCCACCACAGGAAGCGCTTGAGCAACCATGTGCCGAGGCGTGCCTCGTATTCATGGCGAAACTCTGATGTCATCGTTCCAGACACGTTGCTTTACCCATCTCCCTGTGAGCGCCCCTCGCCGGGCTGCCATAACACCTCTTGTGCGCCACTGGCCAGATTGGCCACCCGCGCCAGAACAAAGAGCAGATCGCTCAGACGATTGAGGTATATCAATGATTCGGGATTTGTAGCATCCGGTTCCACGGTGCGTAATGCGGCCACACAACGCTCGGCGCTGCGCACTGCTGTACGCGCAACATGCAACTGCGCTGCCCACGCACTCCCCCCCGGCAGGATAAACGAATCCAGCGCGGGCAATGGTTCGTTGTACTGATCGATCAGTGCTTCGATGCGTTTGTGCTGATTCGCCTGAACGCGTAATTTCGCACCCGGCGCTTCATCTTTGACAATCGGTGTGCACAAATCTGCACCGCAATCAAAGAGATCGTGTTGAATCAGTTCCAGTTCACTCTTGAGTATCGGGTGCGCCGCTGCAACAGCGTCGGGCAGCGCGCAAATCGCCACGCCAAGCGCTGCGTTGGCTTCATCGACCGTGCCGTAGGCTTCGACGCGCCTGTGCGCCTTGGGCACAAAGGTGCCATCACCGAGCATGGTCTGACCAGTGTCGCCAACTTTGGTGTAAATCTTCGAGAGACGGACCATCGATACTCCCATGAGCGGTTGCCGCTATTCTCGGGGCTGCGATGAGATAGGGCAACTTATGGGGGTAAAGGCCATGACTGTGGTAGTTGGTGTGAAGTGCGGTGAGCAGATTGCGATCGCGACAAACGGAGAAACCAGTTTTGGTGATATTCGATTCGCGCCGCCCAACGTTCTTGGCAATGACATTATTCAGGTGAAATCCAGCCTCATCAGTAATGCCGGCTGGGGCATCTATTCCGACTTGCTGGCCCGCGCACACGAAGATCCTGAATGTCCAGACCCGATCGACGAGCGATCAGTATTTGATTTTTTCGTGTGGTTCTGGAAGCAGCTCAAGGACCGTTATCACTATGTCAATGATCAATCACAAGGCAGTGAATCTCGCGATCCATTTGCGAATTTGGAATCTACCTTTCTTATTGCAGCACCGGGAGGTCTCTTCAAGATAACCGAGCATTTCTCGGTAACGCGGTTTCACCAGTTCGCCACCACCGGCAGCGGTGAAGACCTTGCCTTGGGCACCCTTGAAATCCTCTACCAACCCGATGGCAATGCTTCGGCAATCGCAGCCCGCGCAGCACAAACAGCCGCGAAATACGACGCGCACTCGCGCGGCCCCATCGAAGTCTGGACGCTTGGCGGTGAACGGCGTGTTGTTGAAGAAGCCGGACGCTAAAGCGCCCCCTTACTTCGTCTCGACAACTTCCTTCACCAGATTGGGCGGCATTCGGCGGTATTCGAGCGGCTCCATACTGCTCGTCGCACGCCCCTGCGTCACCGAACGGAGTGTCGTTGTGTAGCCAAACATCTCAGAGAGCGGCACCTCGGCGGTGATGAGCCGAACCGGGCCGCGTTCTTCGGTGTTTGCGATCAGGCCGCGCCGCGAAGAGAGATCGCCCGTCACATTGCCGAAATATTCATCAGGTGTGGTGACAACGACTTTCATGATCGGTTCGAGGAGTGTGATGTTCGCCTTGTGACATGCATCGGTCAGCGCGAGTCGTCCGGCCTGCTCGAAGGCGACCTGCGATGAGTCAACGGCATGCGATGAACCATCGATGAGCGTCACCTTGATATTGATCAGCGGGAAGCCAATGAGAATGCCCGAGCGCGCCGTGGAGCGGACGCCCGCTTCAACCGACGGGATATATTCCTTGGGAATCGAGCCGCCGACGACTTTATTCTCGAAGGCGACGTTGTCCTTGAACTTCAAGCCGTCTTCCTCAGCCTGCTCCTTGGTGTAGGGCTCAAGGTTGATCGTGACATCACCAAACTGCCCGCGACCGCCGGTCTGCTTGACGAACTTGCCGCGCACTTCCATGGCGCTGCCGGTGATGGATTCGCGATAGGCCACCTGCGGCTTGCCCACATGCACGTTGACCTTTTCATCGCGCGTGAGTTTGTTCTTGATGATCTCGAGGTGCAATTCGCCCATGCCCGAGATGATGGTCTGGCCGGTTTCATCGTTGTATTCTGAGCGGAATGAGGGATCTTCGCGGCGGATCTTGCCCAGCGCATCACCGAGCTTGCGTTTGTCATCAGCGCTTGCGGGTTCGATGGACATCGAGATGACCGGATCGGGGAAGGTCATGCGCTCGAGAATGATCGGGTTGTCAAGGTCGCATAACGTGTCGCCGGTGAATGAATCTTTCAGGCCAACAACGGCAACAATCGAACCTGCGCCAGCGCCTTCGAGCGCCTGACGCTGATTGGCGTGCATCTCGTAAATGCGCGAGCAATTTTCCTTCTTGTTGTTGCCGGGATTCAAGATGCGCGCTCCCTTGCGGAGTGTTCCCGAATAAACGCGCACATACGTCAGATCACCATGCTGATCGGGTACGACCTTGAAGACGAGCGCCGAAAGCGGTGCATCTGGATTGTGCGCGCGTGTGAGCTTTTCATCAGGATCGCGCGGATTCACGCCCTGTACATTTTCAACTTCGACGGGTGAGGGCAGAAAGTCGATCACGGCATCAATCAGACGCTGCACACCAATATTACGTAAGGCTGCCCCGGTGAAGACCGGATTGCACTCGCGGGAGATGCATCCCTTGCGAATCGCCCTGCGGATTTCCTGCGGCGTGATGTCCTGTTCATCGAGCACCTTCTCCATGAGCGCATCATCAAAGTTGCACGCCTGCTCGACCATCTCGTGGCGATGCAGCTCGGAAAGCTCTGCAAGTGAATCGGGAATGTCGCGTTCTTCGACAATCTCGCCAGAATCTCCCGTGAAGTAGTACGCCTTCATCAGCACCAGATCGACGATGCCCTCAAGTTCGTGGCCCGAACCGATGGGGATTTGCATCGCAATCGCGTTGGCACCGAGGCGATCCTTGATGGTTGCGAAACTGAACTCCCAGTCGGCGCCGATTTTGTCCATCTTGTTGATGAAGCACAGGCGCGGCACGTTGTACCTCTCGGCCTGACGCCACACCGTTTCAGATTGCGCCTCGACGCCTTCCTTGCCATCAAAAACCGCGACCGCACCATCGAGGACGCGCATGGAGCGCTCAACTTCGATCGTGAAATCCACATGGCCCGGCGTATCGATCAGGTTGATGCGGTAATCGATGCCATCGCGTTCCCACGGGCAGGTGGTGGCAGCGGACTGGATCGTGATGCCGCGCTCTTGTTCTTCCTGCAGGAAGTCCATGGTCGCGGTGCCCTCGTGCACCTCACCCATTTTGTAGTTCTTGCCTGTGTAGTACAGGATGCGCTCGGTGACAGTGGTCTTGCCAGCGTCGATGTGCGCACAGATGCCGATGTTACGAGTGTGAGAAAGGTCTTGCGGGAGGTCCATGTCAAGCTTCCGATTTCGTGTGTCCGCACCATGGCGGGGTGAAAAGTGAACTGAAACGTGTTTCTGTTCCCAGTTATTGCCGGGTCTGTGTGACCGGTTCAGCATGAGAACCATGCGTGATGTGAATAGACCCCCAATGGGCCAAGCCACATCATTGAATCGTCTGTATTGGCGGTCGAAATTGGACCCGATTGGGCACCATTCCCGCTCGTCAGGGCTTGGCTCCGCCGTGGCGCCAGCCCCCGGGAATTATTCGGGTCGGGCGGGTGGTCGGGCGGAGCCGTCCTCGTCTTCGTTACTCATTGCTCCCCGCTCACTTTCCTTGGGTTTCATCGGCACAAATGCCACATGAACCTTGGGCACCACGCCCGCGCAGAAACACCCCCCACGGGCTGTTCCCGCACCTGCGGATAGTACCGCACAAGCCCATTGGATTCAAGCATCCTCTTGAATCAATACCTGCACCACAGTCCTGGTCGAGATCAGTCCCGATACATCTCGGGCAGGTCCATATTCAATGACTCCGCGAGAAAGCCCCAGAGGTCGGCGTATTGATCGATCGTCTTGGTGATCGGCGTGCCCGCACCATGGCCCGCCCGCGTTTCGATGCGGATCAGCACCGGATTGTCGCCTGCCTGAGCCTCTTGAAGGCGAGCCGCAAACTTGAAGCTGTGCCCCGGCACGACGCGGTCGTCAAAATCGGCGGTTGTGACCATCGTGGGCGGATATTCCACGCCATCGCGGATGTTGTGATAGGGCGAATAGGCGTAGAGCGCCTCGAATTGCTCGGGATGCTCGGGGTCGTCGGAGAGGCCGTAGTCATCAGCCCAGTACTTTCCGATCGTGAACTTGTGATAGCGCAGCATGTCCATGACCCCCACCGCCGGGAGGCAGGCCCCGAAAAGGTCGGGTTCCTGGGTCATGCAGGCACCAACAAGCAGGCCGCCATTGGAGCCGCCCTGAATTGCGAGTTTGCCGGAATTGGTATAGCCCTGATCGATGAGGTAATGGGCTGCGGCGATGAAATCATCAAAGACATTCTGCTTGTTGATCTGGCGGCCGGCATCGTGCCAGTCTTTGCCATATTCGCCGCCGCCGCGCAAGTTGGGCATCGCGAAGATGCCGCCCATGTCCATCCAGACGGCGCGAGTGACTGAGAATCTGGGAGTCAGGGAGATATTGAATCCGCCATAGCCATAGAGCAGTGTCGGGTTGTTGCCGTTGAGGGTGATCCCCTTCTTGTGGCAGATGAACATTGGCACGCGCGTGCCGTCCTTTGATGAATAAAACACCTGCTTGACTTCATACTGTCTGCCATCGAAATCAACACCGGCTCTGCGGAAGAGTGTGCTTTGGCCGGTGATCATGTCATAGCGATAAATGGTGGTCGGGGAATTGAAACTTGTGAAACTGTAAAAGGTTTCAGTGTCACTCTGGCGTCCACCAAAACCGTTTGCAGAGCCAATGCCCGGCAGTTTGACATCGCGCACATGCGTGCCATCCATGCGGTACATCCGAACGCGCGTCGAAGCATGTTCGAGAGAATTGCACACGAACATATTGCCCGTGATGCCTACGCCCTGAAGCACGAATTCGCCCTCGGGGATCACTTCCTTCCACTCGGCATTGGGCAAATCGCGCGTATCAATCGACACCACCCGGTTGAGCGGCGCATCGCGGTTGGTCTCGAAAAAGAACACCGGGCCATCGTTACCGATGAAGTTGTAGGCGTGTTCAAAGTCGGGAGTCAGCTTGCGTGCCATGCCCAATGGGGCCGCAAGGTCCTTGAAAAATACGATATTTTCGTCCTGAGTGGAACGGCTCACCGAGATGATCAGATAGCGCCCGTCTTCAGAGACTCTGCCGCCAAAGCTCCATGCTGGCTTATCCGGATTCGCATAGATGAGCATGTCGTCAGCCTGCGAGGTGCCAACGCGATGGAAGTAAAGTTTCTGATTTTCATTCATTGCGGTGAATGCTTCACCCTCTTTGGGTGCGTCATACCGGCTGTAGAAGAAACCCGACCCATCGGGCTTCCACGATGACCCGGAGAACTTGACCCATTCGATTTCGTCAGCCATATCAGTATTGGTGCGCAGATCGCGAACTTTGATGGTACGCCAGTCTGAACCGCCATCTGCGATCATGTATGCCAGATAGCGTCCATCATCAGAAAAGGACATGCCTGCAAGCGAGACCGTGCCGTCGGCAGAGAATGTATTGGGGTCGATCAAGACTTCGGGTTCTGCATCGAGTGATGACAGGCGATAGACCACGCTCTGATTCTGTAAGCCGTCGTTCTTGGTGAAGTAGTAGGTGCCCGCGATTTTGAACGGACTGCCGTAGCGCTCGTAGTTGAACATGTCTGTGAGGCGGCGCTTGATGGGTGCGCGCTGCTTGAGTGTTTCGAGATAGCCGAAGGTTACTTCGTTCTCTGCGTTCACCCAGTTCGACACTTCGTCGATCTCGCGCACATCGCCTTCAAGCCAGCGAAATGGGTCAGCGACGGTGACGCCGTGGTAGGTGTCCTGCACCTCGCCCTTGCGTGCATCCGGGTAGTTCGGCCCCGCTGCGAGCGCCATTGTCCCGCCGAGCGCGAGCAGCGCCGTTGCCACCACAATTCCTCGTCCCATTCCACCAGTTGCAGATGTCCTCGACATGATCAATCACTCCTGAAAAGCAAGCCACAAACGAGCCCGCAGCGTGACGGGACCGACCATTATGATACAGAGATCGACGGGTGAAGATTCGTTTCGCCCGAGGCTTCATAACCTGCCCTACTGCACAAGCCCCTTGGTGAGGCGCATGAATGCGGTTTCGAGATTGACCGCCTCCTCGGTGAAGCGCGTGAGACGAAAGCCCGCGTTGATGAGGCGATTGGGAATATCACTCACGCTGACCGCCGCGGATTCGTCGAGGGTGAGCACAATATGCCGCCCATCTGCGGATGCCGCCTCTCCGTCGGTGTGCTCGATGGCAATTTTTTTGACGCCCGGCATCTGGTGGAGCAGTTTGGCCGCTTCCTCCGTGCGCTCTGCAACGGAGATATGCACCACATGCCCGAGGCGCGCCTTGCGCATGACATCGGTGACGGTGCCCGAATACACAAGCTGCCCCTGCTCGATGATGCCGATGACATTGCACAGTTCCGCAAGTTCATGCAGGATGTGACTCGAAATCAGAATGGTCTTGCCCATGCGCTTGAGCTCTTTGAGCAGCTCTCGAATTTCGATGCGGGCGCGCGGATCAAGGCCCGAAGCCGGCTCATCCATGAGCAGCACCTTGGGATCATGCAGGAGAACGCGCGCGATGCTCAGGCGCTGCTGCATCCCGCGTGACAATGAATTGACTTCCGCATTTACCTTGTAGGACAGCTCGGTGAGGTCAAGCACATCCGCAACGACGCGCTTGCGCTGCCCGCCGTGAATGTTGTAGGCGGCGGCGAAGAACTCCAGATATTCACTGACCACCATGTCTTCGTAGGCGCCCATGAAGTCGGGGACATACCCGATGACCGGACGGATCGAACGGTTCTGGTGGCCAATGGTCATGCCATCAATGAGCGCCTGCCCGCGGGTTGGCTTGAGGAGCGTGGCAAGAATCTTGATGGTGGTGGTTTTGCCTGCGCCGTTGGGGCCGATGAACCCGAAACAGTCACCCTCTTCGATCGACACATTGAGATTGTCGAGCGCGACGAGCGGTCCATATTCCTTGCACAAGTTGATCGTCTCAATCATTGGCATCAGGCGAACACTCCGGGGGGATACTTTTACAGGTGAATGGGCTCATCGAGTTCTCATTGCGGGTGAGGTTTTCTTTTCGCTCGTTTGAGCTTGTTCTTCCGGTTCAACTTGTGCGCCGCGCAATATCACCGGGCGAGCAGGCAAGGGGTACACCCATCGCAATAGGGTTTCGCCGGAGGTGGGCAAGGGACGTGGGTTGTCACCTGAACCATACTGCATGGGGGTTGGCGAGCCCATGGCACGCGGCTCTGGGGTGCTCACTTCTCCTGTGATGACCAGACAGGGCTGGGTGAGCCATTTCGACAAATCGAGCCCGTGCGCATCGTTGCGTTTGAGTTTCGCGATGCGGGAACTGGTGGATCGAAATTCAAGGGGCTCAACTGCACCAAACCATGTGAGAAAGCGCTCAGCGTTTGAAACTCCAGTGTCAAGGCCGGTCATCGATTTTGGTGCATGCTTCCGAAAAAATGCCTGCATGCTCGCGCCGGATGTTTTCAAGAGTGACAGATCGATCGCGTTTGCTTCGCCTGAGGCCCACTCAGTTACTGGTAGCGACCAGATATATGCCTCAGCGCGCAATTGATCTTGTGCAACTGCGAGTTCTTCTTCCGAACGAACCCCGGCGACATAGACAACCCGCACGTTGCGCAACGGCACACCCATATCGTGCATGATGCGGCCCGTGAGGGGGAAGGTTGTCGCCGGGTCACGCAACACAACGCGCGGCACTTCTTCAGCATTCACCGGTCGAATGTTACCCCAGCGCGCACTCCCACCTGCGCCATCCATGGAGCGCGGCCCGCCCATCCAGTCCATGACAAATTGTTTGATCGTGCTGCGCGCCGGCACCGCGACATGCCATGGCTCTGCCGCATTCCACGCATATGGGCGCTGATCGGGAAAGCTGAGCAGCGATCCGGAACCATCCTCGGCCCACGGTGCGATGCTCTGCGAAAAATCTTCATCAAGACCGGGCTCGCCAACAGTGATCGTGCCTTCGCCGTAGATCGGCAACAGACAGGAGGCATAGGTGCGCGTGTGTTGCACGCCTTCGCCGTACACCTGATCGAGAAATGTGAGGTGTGCCGCTTCAAAGTGCGAGGGGCTGATGGCTTTCGCGCCTGTCCAGGCGATACCGGCAAAGACGGCGACGATCATCACAAATCCGACCCATGCATGGTGCACCAATCCACGTGCATTGAGCAATCCATATCCGCCCGGGCCTGCGAGGATCCAGTACACCCCAAAGACGACGAGCGCCAGGAGCACCCCCACGCCCGCTGCGGCACCCATTGAGATCCTTTCACCGATGAAACCGTCAACATCAAGTGAAGGCTTGCCCCTGGCAATCTGTAAACCTGCCTGATGAGTTTGCTGCTGCTCAGCCGTGAGAATGTCAAAACGGTTGCCGAGAATGGGGTGCCACAATGCTTTGGCGGCGAGCAACCGTGTCGTGGTCAAACCGCGATGGCGCACATCAAGACCGATCACAGTGACCATGCCCGTGCCAACGATGCGCCGAATGACAATGCACCCATCGGGTCCGGTGAAAAGTGGACTCGCCTCATTCAGCTTCGCATTGTCTTTGGGCGCGAAGCTGTACACCACAGTCTTGCTAGGAAGCGAGCGCTCAGAAGCCACATCGGGCACGGTCAGCAGGTTGCGATAGGGCTCGAGTGAGCGCCCTTGCAAGCGCGTGACATCGACGACCGGCATGATGGATGCCAAGGGATTTCGCCCTGCAAACCATGTGCTGCCCACGACGGGGGGCACGATGACAAGATGCCCGCCGCGGCGCACCCATTCGATGATCGCGTCATCGCGGCCTTCGGTGAGTTCATCAGGATCGCCATTGGTCCACGCAATGGCTTCAAACTGCGCAAGGCCCATCCATTGATCAGGCAATCCGTTTGGCTCAAGCCCGCCCACAATGTCATACACCTCGTGCCATGTCGCCACGGGATCACCCGAGCGCCCCTCCATGCGGTATTGACTCAGCGCGACATCTTCGCGACCAACAATGCCGATCATGGGCTGGTCTTTGCCCGCCACTCCATTGGGCCGGATGCGCTTGGCAAGGAGTTGTCGTCCGGCATGCGGATCTCCCGCATCTTCGGTTTCTGAAAGTTCGCGCACTGACAATGTGAAGTCGCTGGTGCGCGTCAATGACCACGGCATGCGCAAGGGAATCCACAGCTTGCGGGCTACACCAACGGTGAGTGTCGTCGTGCGCTGCACGAGCAGGGTGTCTCCATCAACATCGCGATCGTGAATCTGTACGATGACGCGCCGGGCCGCCTTGCCCGAACCCGCATCCGTGAGTTCCAGTTGAATGCCTGCCCATTCGCCCTGCCGCACATGCCCCCCTACACCGAAGAACCGCACCTCGACAGTCACCGGGGAGGCGGACATCTGGACCTGAGCGCTCGCGGGTGAACTTCCCAGCAGGATCGCTAGGGCACCCCAGAGTGCCGCGATCGTCCATGAGCGCATTGTGGGACGGGTGTTCATCTGGTGGCAAGTATAGCGCTTCAGCGGGGTCGCCCGTTGTCCGATAGCCAGAGGGATGGAATCTGCTGCCCCCATGCTGCCTGTGCTTGCGATTGTGATGGTCGCGATGCTCACATTCCTCTATACGGTCGCAACCGCGGTGAGGTCGAAGACCGAGGTCATTGAATTGAAAATAGAGATGCAGCGCTTGCGCGACAATTACGCCAAACGGCGTGATGCTGCCAATGCCGGGGAGTTGATGGACCTGTCAGATATGGACGGAGAGATCGAGGTGATCGATTCGGGACTTGGTGGTGCGGGACCTGCGAATCAGGCGGCCTGACCAATGCAGATTACATGCGCTTCGACCACGGCCCAGTGACCGCAAGCGTCATCGCCTCATCTTGTAAATTGAAAAATAATGTTGACCCATCGGGGCTGAAACACACTCCTGCGAATTCGCTTTCGGTCTTCCGGTTGTATGCGAATTTGTAGAACTCGCCCTTGGGTGTGATGCCCGCAAGATAATCATGCCCCTCTTCATTGTCAGTGCAGACCATGAGATCGCCCCACGGCGCAGCGCAGACGTTGTCGGGCATATTGATCACATCCAGATCATTGGGTTCAGCAAAGAGTTCCAATATGCCCGGTGATGCTGCTTCTTGCGCCGTGCCTTCATGTTCACTTGGGCGATAGCGCCACACCTGGCCTTTGCCGATGGTGCCGCCCATGGTGCAGATGAAATACGCAGCGCCGCCGCCCGCGTCGTTGGCCCAGACCATGCCCTCGCCCCGAGCAAAGCGAGCTGCACCCGCGCTCACGCCGTGCGCGCGCAACACATCTTCCTTGGGGTCGACATCTTCCAGATCGACCCAGCGCACCACGCGCTTTTCCCCCACTTCAATATGGTCTGCGCTTGGAAGGAATGGCCAGTTGCGCGTATCCGCCTGCTTGCGATCCTGCAATGCCAATGCCTGTGTGCGCCCCCCCGCGAGCAGATTGCCGGGTTCTTTGGGCACATACCGGTAGATCAGCCCATCTTCCCGATCTTCGGTCTGGTAGACAATGCCCGTGCGCGGATCGACACACACCGCTTCACGCAGGAAACGTCCCATCGCTTTGATCGGTACCGCCTTGGTCAAACGCACATTCGTATAGGGCGGCACCTCAAAGACATACCCGTGGTACTCGCCGCATCCGCCGTCGCCCGGGCGCGATACATCTTCTTCGCAGGTGAGCCATGTGCCCCATGGCGTGGGCCCGCCCGCGCAGTTGCGCACCGTGCCCACAAGACTCTGGAACTGCCCCTTCAGGCGTTGTTTTTTCAGGTCATAGATCATGGTGGTGGTGCCGCCAATTGCGGGGCGCTCGCCGTGCACGTCGTATGCAAGAAACCTGTTGATTCGAAGAAGCCGCTGACCTTGTTTTCCAAATGGGCTGTAGTGAACCCATTCATTTTCAATTTCGTGATTGCAGATGAGAATGCAAGTGTCCGCATCGGGACCGGGAAAGGCGCACATGCCATCTTGTCGGCCCGGCACGCTCAAGCCGTCGGCCATCAACTGTCCCATCCTGGACACGACGCGATACGTAAAGCCTTCGGGGAGATCGATTCTCCCCTTGGGATCGGCAATGAGTGGGCCAAAGCCGCCTGGCATGCCCGCTGCCTTGCCAAGTGCATCTGCAGATTGTCCAAAGGATGTGCCTGACGCGACGAGCAACTGCAACCCCGTCAGCCCTGCGCCCCACGCAACAGACTGCTCAAGAAAGTGGCGGCGGGACACGGATTGATGATGCTGACCTGACATGATGGGCGAAATCGTACCCGAGGCGCGTCATGGTTGGGGGGAGGCAATGCCCTCACCCCGGACTGGCAAGGTGAGGGCGGCGGGTGGCCCGGCTTGCTTGTCAAGCCGGGTTTGCGACGATGTTCCTATCGCCCTGCAAGAATCGCGGGAATGTCTTTGAGGTGATTCGCAAGTTCCGCTGGCGAGAGTGAGGCCC
>JAJDDF010000003.1 GCA_029260455.1 Phycisphaerales bacterium
ACAACAGAAACAACAACTATAACAACAACAGAAATAATAACAACAACAGAAATAATAACAACAACAGAAACAACAACAACAGAAACAACAACAATGCCAGTTCTGCTGGCTGGTACCGAGGCGACGCTGACGGTAGCAACAGTTAACAGCAGCTGCAGCATCAACAAAGCGGACAAGGAAGCAGCAGCTGTGCGGAGACGGAGGGCGGGCGGCGGGATGTGTGATGATACATGAGAGTCGTTTGTTGTAGTGTGTGTGTATCCGTCCAGACCTTGAACACACAAATATACGTACAGGGAATACACACTTTTTCTTGATTTATATATATATATTATTGATACATTTTGATATTTCTACTTGTGTGTGCATTTTTTTTGCTTGTGTTTGCATTTTTTTCTTGAGGGGCAAGCAGCAATGTTTGGCAGGGGACTGTCCGCCGCGCGATTGCGGGCCAGCGCTTACAACATATGGTCTAATGTACCAGCCATATCGAGGGTATCGCTGCGTAGTGGTACTCGACTTCCGCATAAAGGTGGCGGCGGCGGCGGCGGTGGTGGTGGCTACAGCGGTGGCGGTGGCCGACGTGATGACTCTTGGTAAACCCTTGCCGAGTCGAACACCACTGATCGCTTAGGCGAACACATCCAACAACAGTTCACGTTGTGAATCACGCCGTGGATCGGAGGCTTTCATGTCACCATCCGCGGCGTTTCTCTGCGCACTCAACACATGAAGACGAGTCCGGACACTTGCTTCGGTGAGCCGTGGTGGTTCGATCCCATCACTGTGTGGCGTTGCGACTGCGATCAGTTTCATGTTGGCACCAGAAGAGCTGATTGGCTGCATACTCATGCCTCGCACCTCATACCCCCTCGATAGTGAAGTCTGATATACAGTGAGCCCGATTGCACGCGCACGGCGCAGGAATCGTGGCAAGGGATGCAGATTATCCAGCGTGTGATGGATGCAGCGTGCTCGCAGGATTGCGCCGGTTCAGGCCGCTGCCCTCAGCATTATGTACTTGATGGTGATGGCGATCGCCCTTGAGTGGCCCCCTCGGGGGGCGGCGCATCTGGCGTGGGAGGAGTTTCGGGTGTCGGTGGTACGGTAAAAAGTTGGGCCTGCGATTCAATCGCCTGGCGACGTGCCACTTTGACCGCGGTCACCGTGATGAATGCACCGAAAACCAATGCGACCGCGAGGACGACCCGCACGCGGCCTTCAGTTAACCACAAACCAAGACTTGCAAACACAGCGCCGATCAAATACAGCGTGAGCACCGCACCCTTGACACCAAGCGCACGTTTCAACATGTGATGCAGGTGCTGATCATCACCGGACGAAAGCGGTTTGCCTGCCAGCTTTCGGCGCACGATCGCCAGGAAAGTATCAATGATCGGTATCGCATAGATGATGAGCCCCGCGATGACCAGATGCGTCTTGCCGGTGTCGCCCAATGACAAAATGAGCACAATCGAGAGATAGCCTAGGAGCAACGAGCCGCAGTCACCCAGAAAAATAGTCGCAGGATTAAAATTATGCGGCAGGAACCCAAGGCACGCGCCAAGCAGCGCAAGCGCCAGGATAACGCGGGTGGAATCCAGCGGTCCATCGTCCGCCGCCGAGAGATGCAACGCGACTATCAACAATCCCGCCACTGCAACTGCGGTCACACCGGGAAGCAGACCATCAAGGCCATCAATCAGATTCGATGCGTTGCACCCACCAAGGACAAAGACTGCGATGATGACCGTGCCAGCCCAGTACACAGCATCAAATTGAATCTCTGGGCCAAAGATCGCACCGAGTGCGGCAGGCGTTGTGATGCTCCAGATCATCTCCGTGTTGCCAAGCCAGGTTCCGATGGGCTGCATAAACCCCGCCGCGACCTTGACTCCGATGTCGTCCATCGCGAGCGCCGCCGCCGCAAGAAGTTGTCCGACGATCTTCAAACGCGGGAACAGCCCCGCCACATCATCAAGCAAGCCCGTGATGGTGATTGCGACCATCCCCACGACGATTGAAATCGGGAATCCGCGCTGCTCAAAGCGAGAGTCTTTCGGTTCATACAGCGCTTTTGGCAACCCTTCGCCGATATAGGCAAAGGCAATTGCTCCAAGCACACCCAGAAACACGGCGAGCCCGCCGAGATAGGCCACCGGGATGCGATGGGCCTTTCGCGGATCAGTTGGGTGGTCGACGATGCCCTGAGAAATGGCAAGCCGTCGCATCAGAGGCGTGATGCACACCGTGAGCGCAAAGGCCACGATGAACACACCGATGTACCCATGAAACACATCGAGCGCACCCATACCTTCGGCAGCGGCAGTGACCGTGGAAGTGGCACCCGTTGGCTGCCCGGTTGACATCATGGTCGGATCATCGACCAGTTGCATCGCTTCACCCACATCTGGCAACTCCATTTGGCCAAGCGTGGCATGGTACGCCCAACGGTCAGACCCTGCCCGAGTGTTGATTCGTGATCACACCGCGTCTGATTCCTGAGCAGTCGGTGCTTCATATTCCTGATAATCCATGGTGGTCTTGTAGTTCGATTTCAGATACCCACCTGCAGAGGCGCGCACGCCGTTGACGATCACACCAAGGAAGTCTGCGCGTGCGTCACCAAGCTGGGTTCGCAGTCGCACAAGCAACCCACGCTTCTCGCTATAGGCACGACAGACAAGTACGGAAGCATCGCACCGGCCTGCGAGGGCAAATGCATCGCCTGCAACAACCGCAGGTGCAACATCCAACAGCACCAGATCGTAGTTCGATTTTGCCTGCTCCAGAATGTCATTCATCGTCGATGTGTTCAGGCGTTCATATTGATGACCCCGTTCAGTGCCCGCAGTGAGCAGCGATACACCTTCAGATATTTCTTGTACACAGGATGCGAGTGATTTTTCGTCGCGCAGCATGTCTACAAGCCCCGGACCTTCCTGAACATCAAGCATGGTGTGCAATGATGGACGGCGGAGATTGGCATCAATGATCAGCACGCGCTTGTCGACCAGCGCGGCAGAAATGGCAAGGTTCGTGATAATCGAACTGTTTCCTGAGCCAGGCATGCCGGGGCAGAACACAATGCTCTGATGCCCACGAATCTCGCACGCCTTGAGAATCGAGGTGCGAATTTGGCGTGCACTCTCGGCGACAGCCCCAAGCGGACGATCCCGGACCGCTAGTTCAATGCGTTCCGGTTTGGCCGGGTCCATCGACAGTTCCGGCATGATGCCCAGCACGCGTGTGCGCGGGATCAGTGCGATGTCTCGTGGTGAACGCACGCGCTGCTCGCGCAATTCGCGAAGAACAATGAGGCCCACGGTTGAGCCGCAAACAAGGAAAATCGAAAGCGCCAGCATTGGAATTGGCTTTGGAAAACTTCGGAAGTCAGGCTTTTTTGCTTTTTCAATAATTCGTACCTGCGCGCCGACTTCATCGGCAACTGTCAGCAGACGTTTGCCTTCAGAAACCGTGTCCATCTCTTTTCGCTTCGCGTCACCCTCTGTCTCAAGTTCTTCATATTCTTTGAGCAGCCCCTGCACTTCCGTGAGCTTCGCCCGGGCAATTTCGAGATCGGACATGAGTTGTGATTCAGCACGCTCATACGAGGCGATTGTCGAACGATAGGTTTCAAGCAAGGCGGCAAATGCATCTGCCATTTGGTTATCGACAACTTTTTTGTATTGATTGTGCAACGAACTGATCGCTGCTTCCATGGCCTTTACATCACGATGATTGGGACCGAACTGGGCGCGTGTCGATCCCAGTGTTGCTTCGCGCAATTCGATTTCACTTTCGATCGTCAGGGCAACCCGCGCTTCTTCAGCCTCTTTACGGATCACCTCGGGATACACCGGGGGTCCATCTTGGCGCGTGAGATCAGTATATTGATCATTCAATTGCTGCATGCGAGCCCGGTCTTCACGCAACGCAACAATGCGGGGAAGCAGTTCCTGCACCTGCTGGTAATAACTCGATTCATTCTGGCGAATACTTTCGAGTTCATTGTCCGTGATCAGGCGCTCTTTATTTGTTTCGATGGAATTGATTTCTGTACGCAATCGACGGATATTTTGATCGAATTGTGCAATCTTTTTACGGGCATCAGTGCCGCGCGTCTTGATGTGATCAGCCACATAGACGTTGGAAATGGCATTGGCAATCAACGGGGCATCAACTTGTGAGGCAGTGCGAACGGTCACTTCGAAGAGGGCTGTGCCTCCGAGCATCCGCGCACTCACAATTTTTTTCAAATCATACAGCGCTTCTGCCTGATCCAGCCCATCTCGGCCCATATACGCTTTCACCCACTGCGTCTTACGTACACCGGGTTCGTTCAAAGCGCTAAAAAGAATCTGATCCGTTTGAATCAGTTTCACCTGCGTCTGCAGGAAGACATCGTTTTCTTCGCCAATCGAAGTCCGCCCGACTGTGTCAGCGATTTCACTCGCTTTGAACGACGGCAGTGCCTGGAAAAGTACCTTGCCGTCATACCGAGGCATGAACATCCCAAAGACCAGATACAGAACCACCCCCAGTACTCCTCCAGCAATACCGGAGCCAATCAACCATGGGTAGTAACTGCGAAGCAGACCCACCGGGTCCAGTGCGGCGGCAGTTACGGCAGGCGCCGCTGCAATCGGCTGGCGCTGAGCCCCCGGAGGGGGCGGGGCAGACATCGTGGATGTACTCATTGCATAGTCCTCTTCAACTTCCGGGCGCATCGCCCCAACCCCAGCCCCTGTCTATCAACCGTTAGATCTCTGTGTGTTCATCGGTTCCATTGAGGACAAGCCTCAGCGTCGTCGGCACGTTCACACACATACATCGCCCGATAACGTCATTGGATTGTTGCCCGCACCTCGTCAATTTCTTTTTCGTACTGCATTCTGATGGCCTTAATCTTTACATTTGGCACCGCCTCAGCCGCCCTATCCAAGGCCTGATGGGCTGACCGGCTGTCCTCAAGGGCAACAAAAGATTGGGCAAGATGGATGTTGGATAACACTTTGTGGTCAGGGTTCATGGCGGTCCGAATAGCGTTTTGAAGGGTCTGGATCGAGTCATCGATCCTGCCACCCTCATAGAACACCACACCGACGGTATCCAACACGGCCGAATTCGTTGGGGCAAGTTTCTGTGCCTTGACGGCAAATGGTACTGCGTCCGTGCCGCGATCAAGATGCTTGGCAAGGATGTATCCGGCGTTGTTATTCAACTCCAAGTCAAACTCATTGATGGCAAGTCCCTTGCGAGCATAGTCCATCGCTTCCTCAAATAACAAGCGGGCCTTGGGTGCATCAGATAATTCGATATCGCGTGCAATGTCGTACTGAATGTTCGACAGCAATTTGTACGCCTCGAGTGTTGCGAGTTCATCGCCGTCAGCAATCTCCACAAGTTCAAGTGCCTGTGAAACGTATTCCTCGCGACTTCCTTTATTGAGACGTAAATAGCCAAGCCGGCGTATCTCTAGTGTTGCAGGCAAGGGGCCTTGCTTGGCCATGATGTCAAGGCGCTTTTGCACAGCGGCTTCCGTGCCGAGTGTAAGCCGGGTTTGCGCGTACCAGTAGCCCAGCATGCCGGTGTCGCCATCGGCAAGTTCGAAGGCCTGTGCGATGAGAACGTCCGCTTCATCAAGTTCACCCAGAAATGCTTGTGCGCGCGCCATCAACATGACGGTTGGGGCCGTCTCATCCGTCTGGCGAATCTTTTCGAGCAGTCGTAACGTCTGACCTCGCGTGGGCGGCTTGTCACGTTGCAGCATGCAATCAAGCAGGCTTGCAGCAACCAGGCGATGCCGAACTTCGTCCGCTTTTGTTTCATCCATCTCATAGAGACGCTGAAAACATTGTGATGCTTCACTGAAACGCTTCAGTCGCCGGCACAGATCGCCCGTAGACCCCTGCCAGAACACACTGTCCGGGTACCGTTCGGAGGCATCAATTGCAGCATTGACGCCCTCGGTCTCGCGGAGATTGCTCAGAAGCTGGTTCACAAGCACACGGCGCAGCGTGTCCTGACCCGCGGGGCCAGCGCTATCAATACCTTTGCGTAGTTCGGCGAATGCCTCGTCGATGCTCCCGCGGCTTTTGTACAGCTCAAATTTCATGCCCCACGCATCCATAATGTCAGGGCGAAGTTCTAGCACACGATTCAGATCTTGAATGACATCAGGAAACATTGCTTCATTGCTTCGGTTCAAGATTGCCCTGCGAAAGAACGGCAGATGTGAAGCAGGGTAGAGTTCAACAGCATGTCCCAGAACGCGCAGCGCTTCGCGAGTATCACCTTGCTGCTCCGCGAGTGCGGCGCTCAAGACGAGTATCTCCAGATCGTCGGGATTCAACGTTGATGCGTATTCAAGGGCAGCTTGTGCGCCTGAAAAATCATCAAGGCGGATGAGTGTTTCAACAAGGCGCTTGCTTACGCCAAAGTCTTCCCCAGGTTCTTCCGCGCCGGTGTCAATGACAGATCGATACGCCGCCGCTGCTCGTTCGTAGGCCGAGCGCGATTGTGCCTTGATTGGCTCGGCATCCTCGGGAGTACCACGGGTGGCAATTTGCGCGGCTTCATTATTCAGGATCGAGCCCTGATTGAAAAAATAGTTGCCAAGCTGACGATCAATATCGTGACTTTCCCCTTGATACGGTCTTGCCTCTTCCAGCACTGCCACAGAACGGTCGCCCTCGCCAGATTCCAGAAGGAAACCAGCTTGCGCCATGCGTGCTGCTGCCAGCGGTTCGTGCTCCGTGAGTGTTGCGGCATAGGATTCAAATACGGCATTGCCTTCGTCTACGGATCCGCGCCCGAGTGCAACAAGGGCCCGGAGACGCGTCATCACCAATGCGTGAATATCACTGTTCTCCAGGCTGTCTAAAACAATTGCCGCCTCATCAAATTCTTCGTCTTCAATGAGCAAAGATGCAAGTTTGATTGCGTTGTTTTTGTCGTCAGGTGTTGCACGCAGTAGTTCACGTCGAACGCTTAGTGCTTCATGCCGATCACCAGCCACGGCTTCGAGATCAAGCCAGAGTGCCAGTAATTCAGGATCGCGTGTGATAAAACGATGAATCGACGAGTCACGACCAATCACCGCCAGTGCGTCGCTATTGCGCCCAAGACGGGCGAGTGCGCGCGCGTACAATTTTGCAGACATGACATCATCTGGTTTGCTTTGCATTGCCCTAGCAAGAGCATCAATGGCCTGATTGACGAGGCCTGCTTCAAGGCGCGCCTGGCCAAGAAATCTCCATAACGAAGAGTTGTATGGCAAGCGTTCAGTAGCAAGCTCGAACGTTCGTACCGCGTCGCTTGCTTTCCCTTCCGCTAGTTCAAGACGCCCCTGGAAGGTGGCACCCCCGGCTCGGTCAGAGTTCAGCTGCACTGCGCGCTGCACAGTGCTGCGAGCAGTTGCCATATCTCCCGTTTGCACGGACCAGACAAATCGAGCTTCGACCACGCTGGGGTGATTCGAATCGGCTTCTTCCGCAGCATCAAGCCACTCTTCAACTTTGTCATCCATCTGATTGCCGATGTAAAGCGACAAATACATCAGCGCTTTTTCTACATCGGAAATGTCGGCAACGTCAATCAATGCCTCTTGCGCTTTGATGGGGTCATCGTAACCAAGACTGATTTTATAGCGCATCATCTCAGGATCATCGGGGAGTTGACGCAGCGCTTCCTGAACGATGCTGAGCGCGCCCTCGCGATCATCCCGGATCATCTTGAGTTGTACCATCCGTCGAATGATGCGCTTGTCCGTGGGAAATGCCGCGTATGCTTCATTTAACAAGCGAGCCACGGCTTCCTGATCGTCATCAATTTCAGCCTGGCGAATCGCCATGAGTTTCTGAACGATCGGGTCAAGATTTTCAGCATCAATAGTCGCGTCGGTGTTGCCGGCGGCGATAAGAAATGTTTCTACTTCACGTAGCTTTTTCCTGAGCGATTCATTGTCCGGTGCGACCGCCACGGCGCGTTCGAGCATTGTAACTGCTTGTTCCGCATCGCCAAGGCGCAGGTACACGTCTGCCAGCCTCGGCAGCGTGAGATCATGTCGATAGCCAGAAGTGACCAATTGTTCAAAGAGCTGACGAGCATCACCCAATGCATTTTCTGCCATCAGGCTGGTCGCAAGAAGATATGTCACTTCGTCGTTGGCACCCACTTCACGTTGAAGCTCACTCAACAGAACAGTTGCTTCAGCGTAGTTGCTATCAATGAGCGCAAGCCGCGCATCGATGAGTTTGAGTTGGCTCTGCCCACGAACACCAAGGCGTTGTCCAAGCGTATCTCGCGATTTCTTGGCTTCTTGAAGCGCAGACTCGCGCTCCTCCTCGGTTGTTGCCAGCGTATATTCAATCAACCATGTTGTCGTTTGCGCTGCGGCCGCCTGACGTCGATACCCCGGAAGGAGAAGACCTTCCAGACTCAGCGGCGGCGTCGGAAGGTCAATAACGCGTTGAAAAACTTCGAGCGCCTTGTCGCGTTGATTGGCACGTTGCAACACCTGCCCCAAGGTAAGAAGCCAGCGTGAGTCTGATGGGTGCGCTGCGACTTCACGAGTTACAAGTGCCACCTGATCAGCTTGATCCACTTCGTCACCCACGCGGGCAAGCAATAACTCAATGTCATACGCTTCGATTTCTCCGGCAGGCATTGCCTGTACTTTCTTGAACGTCTCGGCAGCCGCCTTCGCACGCTGATTCATGAGTAATTGAATGACATCCGGACGCGCTGACTGTGCAGCTTGACTGAGCATCGGAAAATCAAGCTGGAGAAGTTCTGCAACGATGTGATCCGGATGATCATTCTGAAATGCAAGAATTGCTTTTTGGGCTTCTTCAAACTCATACTCAGCAAGGTCATCTCGCCCGTTCACCTGATGAACTTCGCGCTCCGCAAGGTGCCACTTGGAAATGTTGAGACCGGCATCAAGAAAGTCAGGATTTGCAGCATAGGCAGCTTTGAGATCTTCAAGCGCGTCTTCTCGCTTCCCGGTTGGCACTGCGGTGCGAAACATGCGCGAGACCTGCGCAATGCCCCGGTACCCCCGGATCTTCGTAACCCGGGGATCATCCAGTTGACGATCCAGATACTCCAACTTTTCATCGGCGATGGAAATAATGCTCTCAAAGGCCTCGGCGGAGTTCATCTGCCGGGTCACCCACTCATTGCGAGCTTCTAAAAATCGCAATGACAATTCTGCATCTGAAAGATCCAGACTCGCCAGTTTTCCCAGCGCGGCAAAATAGGTCCCATTGTATCGATCGGTATAGCTGATCTCATCCTTGGGAGTTGTCTTCAGCAATGCGTCGAGGAGATACTCAAGATAATCGCGACGCGATCCATCTTTATCCACTGCACGGCCAAAACGGTCCACAGCCTTCTCCCGGGCTAGATGCTCGGCGTCCAGATCCCCTGCGGCATGAGCAGCATCTGCTTCGGCAACGAACGCAATGCCTTGAGTAATATTGCGCTCTGCCGATTTCAGTGAAGAATAGATTGACAGTGCTGTGACCGCTCCCACCAGAACAAGCAGAGATGCGATCGTGATGAACAGAAATTTTTTGTTGACTTTCGTTGCCATTGTCTGTCGTTCCATTGCCCGACCTGGGCGTGTTAAATGTGCTGCTCACTCGGAACGTTGCCACGCTCCACTTCAACCCAATCCGGCATGCGCCGCATGATTTCTGGAAACAATTCATCCAGCAGGTCCGCCACCAGTGCGACCAGCTCTTCCGGCGTTTCCGCCGACCCCGTCATAAACTGCACTTTCGTGTAGTACGCATAATCTGCCTGCAGATGAAATGCTTGTAGGCGCACCTCATCAGCGGACGACACCACCGTGCCATTTGCAATAAAGAAATATCCCGCCAGCAGTGTGTCGCCATTGGGAGCTTTGTATTCCGAGACACGCAGCGCAAGATTTTCAATCCGGTGCGGCAAACGGTAACGGTTTGGGATTTCTGAACCACGTCCACGCCAAATCGGCGGATCCTTGTCAGAATCGAAATCCAGAATCAGACGAGAAAAATCCAACTCCACCGGAATCGTGTGACTCTTACCAAGCAAATTGATGCCGGCGGCCACAAAACATCGCTCGGGCACGTGCGGTACCGTATTGATCATGCCAGTGTAATACGCCATATGCACTTCGATGTGATGAGTCTTGTTCGGCGCTTCAACATCACTCTGTCTATACACGCGCGTCAGATAGTTCGAAGTGCCCAGTTCTTGGGCGGCTTCCTTCGTCAAAACTTGATCTTCACCCACTTGCGTCCATCCCGGAACCGTGCGCGGAAGAGACCGCAACTGAAGATTGTTCGGCGGCTGAATCGGACGCTTCTGCAACCGAATCTTTGCGTGTGTCAAATAGGCGGGCAATGCTGCCGCTGCACCGATGAGCAGACCCGCAGCCACAATGAATGCCAGATCAATGCGTGGCGATTGATTCATGGCGAGACCTCTGGCTCAATCTTGCCAAGCACCCACGCGCCACCCATGAACACCATGAAAGCCGGAATTAATAAAATCATCCCGATCACCATGTGCGCATCACCAGCAGCAAGACCGGGTTTGTAGATCGACAATCCGCCCAGTACCGCGACGCGCACAACATTCATGAACAGCGCCACCGGCGTCGCCATTAATATGATCGCAAAACGTTGCCACCATGTGCGCCCTGCAAAGAACGCAACAACAACGGAAAGGGCGGCGAACGCCACCACCATGCGCATGCCGCTGCAGGCCTCTGCGACATCGAGAGGAATCATCTTGCCTTTTGCGAAAATGTCGAGCCTGTTTCCGATGCGAGTGACGTCAAAACCGAGCACCGTGAGCATTAATTCTGCGCCTTGCGAAGCAAGCAACTTGAGCGGCCACGTCAACTTTGTCATCACCTGTTCGGAAATCGTAATGGCAAAAGCAAGAAAGCCAATCGGGAACGCTGTCACCCGAAGCATGTGTGGGCCAGCAAGCAACAGCACAAGCCCCGACAGTGCCAGGATAATCGACAACCCCTGAAACATGTGGTTGGGAAAGCCAGATACAAAATACACATAACTCACCGCACCAAGCATCAATACCGCAAGCCCCGGCCAGTACACGCACGCCGGTGTTGTGGTCATTCGGGCTCGATGCTTCCACAAGTAGAACCCGCTAATGATCGGCACAACAAAGGCGTGCCCCCAATCTTCAAAACTGTCTCTGCTGAATAACTGTTGTTTGTCGAACCATCTATAGAACAACGCGGCGAATGCGATTGACAACAACGCCAGCATCACCAGCCCGCCGCGATCACCCGAGCGCAACCGGGAGACGAGCGCCGGGGTCGGCCCTGACCGATCCGCACCAATCATCAGCCCGGGTTCTTGCGAAAGTGTTGTCATCAGGGCTCTATCAAACTCCATCGACCGAGTGGCAACGCTGCCACACTTCCCCCATAGGGAATCTGCCATCTACCAACAGTCAAAAAGTACACCACCCCCACCAGGGCGGCTTCCTCTCCGCTTACGACCGCAGGTCTGTCAAGTTCGGCGTCCCGTGCCAATAGGTGGAACCATACCACACCGACCCTCGTCAGTACCCGCTGAGACCGCACAGGCCCACCATGGCTCCATTTTCGTCGCCGGTGACCGACCTAGTTGAACTGGTTGTTCGACGGCGGGGCACCAAACACATCGTTGCCAAAGTTGCGATCCAGCAAGAACCCGAACCCATATGAGGCCCGTAACCCGCCGCGCATGACCGCGAGGGGTGTCGCCCAGAAATTGGTGCCGAAATTCAGCATGTCGTCCGGCTTCAAGATGATATCCGGAGCGGTCCCCTCAAAAATCGCCCGAACATTGAGGCGAAGAGTCGCCTGACGATCCGGCCCGATCATCCGGGTCAGGTCCACCCGTTCCGGGATGCCAATGGCCGACAGCCCACCCGCAGCAACAACAGCGCGTTGCACTGTGAGCTTGGTGTTGCCGCTCAGGTTGTATGTGCCAGGGCGGGCAATCCCCGCGCCGCCGACATACACCACACCAAAATCTGGCGATGGGATATTAATCACATCGCCCGGACGCACCACGACATTCACGTTGGCATCACCGCGCAACAGTTCGGGAATTGGTATTTCAATAACGCGCTGCGTCATCATTGGTGCCAGCGTTTTGCGCCCGGACAATGGATCGGCGCCTTCGCCAAGCCCTGCACTTGTTGGTGTAGTCACACGTTGCCAGCGCCCATCAATAAAAATCCATCGTCCCGGCGCCTCACCATTTGGTGCGGGTGCTTGATCCGTGCTGGGCGTGAAATCTGAATCAAGATCAATCAATGGCTCATCACCATCCTGCAATCGCGACAGCGCCGAGGGACTAATAGAAAGCGCCGAATCTCGACGATTATTCGTACTGCTGCTGCGCAATGCCCCGCCGCCAGGTTCATCATCCAGCAAAGTATCAATCAGATCGCGCAGTTCTTCACCTGATGGCTTGGGTTCATCAGGTGGCAGTTGATCCGGCAGCACATTGCTTGGTGGCACTGGTGTGCGCGGAGTTCTATCCATCAAGGACACCTGGCGAATCAGATAGGCCTTTGGAATCGTTGCCTGCACACCACCGGCTGTAATCAGCGCATCCAGCATCCGAAAGTCCGGGTACGGAATCGCATACCGGCCAACGTTTTTGATCAGTCCAAATACGCCGTACGTTGACTGTCCACGTTGAGGCAATCGCAATGTGATCGCAGGATTATCAAGTATGCCCTTGGCGCGGATGGCTTCAGCGATTGCAGTCTGCGCCTGCCCAGCGGTGAGGTCTTGCACATACACCGGATCAATAAGCGGCACGATGATGAACCCGCGCGAATCGATCTGCACCTGATATTGCCACGGTGAGCCACTCTGGATGTAATCGAGAATCTCGATCTCCAGAACATCACCCGAGTCCATTCGGTAATCGATTGGTTCCGGGACAAGATCTTCCGGACGCACCTGTGTCACATTGAAAAACTCACCCTGATCACTCTCGATGATGTCGATGCGCTCAAGCACTGGAACAATCGTCGGCGTGTGCTCCCAGCGTCCGATGACATCCTGAGCGCCAAGGAATGAATCAACTTCTGTGCACCCGCCGATCGCGCCCACAGTCAACACGATCAGTGCGCCTGCAAGCCACTTGGGTTGGATTGCCTTTGCCGTCATTGATGCCGCTCCCCGCACGGGCGTGCTCCTCACCTGGCCGAGTCTCTTGCGATTGGCCAAATCATCAGAATCGGCGGATGCTACCCGCCGCGGTACAGACTTGAGTTATCGACCGACAGACCGCTCCCTGTTTACCAAGCCCTGATGAGTCGATGAATCTCTCATGGTATTGGACCCTACGCAATCCCACCTCCCCCGTTCGATTCTCCCCGCCAACCATCTATAGTTGTTTCTCCCATGACCACCATTCGTCCAAACCCGACCCCTGACGATGCCCTCGAGCGCACCCTCGCCCGTCATCCCCGCCCCCTGGGTGGGGATCCCATGCGCGCTGGCGACAAACCGCTGGTTTCGCTGTCCGATCAGATTCTCAATAACCGCGATGACGCCGGCCAAGGCACACGCCAGCAACTCTCGCTCAAACGCAAGCCCGCGTGGCTCCGCGCCAAGGTGCCCGGCGGCTCCGAATTCATCGCCCTCCGCGATCAACTCAAAAAGCACAACCTCAACACCGTCTGCGAGGAAGCATCGTGTCCCAACATGGGCGAATGCTGGGCCCGAGGCGTCGCCACCATCATGATCCTGGGCGACACCTGCACCCGAGCCTGCGGCTTCTGCAATATCAAAACCGGCAAACCAAATGCCATCGACAATGACGAGCCGCGCCGCGTCGCAGAATCACTCAAGCTCATGGGCCTGCGCCATGTGGTGATCACTTCTGTCGATCGTGATGACCAACCCGATGGGGGGGCGCGCATCTGGGCCGAGACCATCCTGCGCACGCGCGATGCCTGCCCGGAGATGTCAATCGAGGTTTTAATCCCTGATTTCAAGGGTGATTCGCGCGCCTTGCAATTGGTGATCGATGCCAAGCCCGAAATACTGAATCACAATCTTGAGACCGTGCCGCGCATGTATCCCGCGGTGCGCCCGCAGGCGAAGTTCGATCAATCGATCGAGCTTCTGCGCCGCTGCAAAGATGCGGGCATGGTCACCAAGACCGGCATCATGGTCGGTATTGGCGAGAGAGATGAAGAAGTCGATGCGCTCATGGCCGACGTCCACGCCCGCGCAACAACCGACATCCTGACCATTGGCCAGTACCTCCAGCCCACGCGAAACCACCTGCCCATCGACCGGTGGGTGCACCCCGATCAGTTCGACGCCTACCGCACCTCCGGCCTTTCTTTGGGCTGGAAAGTCGTTGAGTCAGGGCCGATGGTGCGTTCGAGCTACCACGCCGACACGCAGGTCGACGCCCTTGTTGGCGAACGGGCCGACAGCGCCCGCCGATTCCGGGAGCTGGTTGATGGGGCGAAAGCCTCCTGACTCCTGCCACTCTGACACCCCAGCCCCGCCTCGGCAGCCGGACCGGGCATGCTGGCAGCCACTTTGATCGACATAAATCATTGAAAACACACATGTTATGTTGTTTTGCCGCTGGCCCGCCCTTTGCCATAGGTAATCCGACATGGTCATGGTGCGCCACCCAGGTCGATTTGCCTATGACCCCGCGTGCGGGGGTGGTTCCGGTGCGCCAGGGCCAAAGCAGGACATGTCGAGCACTCCCCCCGGCGGTCGGCTCAATTTGCTCCTCTCCTCCACCGACTGGCGACAGGAATCCTGGGCAGATCATCTCCCCCGCCTGCTGGAGCCCATGGGCGTGCACGCCGTCCGCGTGCGCTCCGGGCGCGAAGCAGGCGAGACCCTTCGCACCACGCGCATCGATATCGCCGTCGTTGATCTCAGTTTGCCGCTCGATGAACAGGTCGCCAACGATGAGCCCGCACCAAACCCCGAAGGCGGCATGCGTTTGCTCGAATTGCTTTTTCGCAGCACCGCGCCCCCGCCGACATTGGTCGTCAAGCGCCGCCGCGCAGAGCGCGATGATGCCCGCGAAATTGCCCACGCCTTGCGCGCAGGTGCATTCGCTGTCATCGAACGCCCCGTGCGCATGGAACTGCTTCTGCAAACCATGCAGCGCGTGCTCGCAAGGCATTACCGCGACCGCTGGCCCAGCACACGAGGAAACAGCTAACACAATTCACGTTCGTTTTTGATTCACGTTTGAGGTTTTTGAAAGACAAGGAAAAGGAAAGACACTCATGGCAACCGCAACGGCGCCGCGCAAGAAGACATCCAAGCTCACCACATCAATTCGCCCGCTCCACGACAAAGTCATCGTGCAGCGCGATGAAGCTGAAAGCATCACCGATGCAGGCATTTACTTGCCCGAATCCGCGAAAGACACGCCAAAATCTGGCACCATCATCGCGGTGGGCGATGGCGCAATCAACACCGACACGGGCGAGCGCATCGCATTGACCGTCAAGAAGGGCGACTGCGTGATCTTCTCGAGCTACGCCGGCACCGAGGTCAAACTCGATGGCGATGAGTTGCTCATCATGAGCGAAAGCGACATCCTCGCGGTTGTTGAGTGAGTGACGGATGACCACCGACCAACTTCGCCAGGCGCTGACAGAACTCGATGGCAAGCGCGACGCCGCGTTTTCCTTCGGCGCATCAGGTGCATGCACCGTCGCCAACGCCATGCTTGTGCCCGATGAGGCGGATCATCTCATCAAGCTCACAGATGGCAAACACGTTTTTATTCTCGACGCCGAGCGCGTCGATTGGGTCCGCATTGGCTGATCCACACAACTAACACTGAATCGATCAATCGGAGAAAATACAATGGCTGCAAAGCAAATCGCATTTGATGTCGACGCCCGTGAGAAAATGCTCAAGGGTGTGCAGAAACTCGCACAAGCCGTCAAGGTCACGCTTGGCCCCTCCGGCCGCGTGGTCGTGCTTGAAAAATCATTCGGCGCACCAACCGTCACCAAAGACGGCGTCACCGTCGCCAAGGAAATCGAACTCGACGACGCCTACGAAAACATGGGCGCACAGATGGTCAAGGAAGTTGCTTCCAAAGCATCGAAGGATGCGGGCGACGGCACCACCACCGCCACCATCTACGCAGAATCCATCTTCACCGAAGGACTGAAGAACATCACCGCAGGCGCAAATGCCAACCAGGTGCGCGTCGGCATCGACAAAGCAATCACGTCCATCGTCGCCGAACTCGACAACCTTTCCCGCCCGGTCAAAGGGTCAAAGGAAATCGCACAGGTCGGCACATGCAGCGCCAATCAGGACGTGCAAATTGGCCAGATCATCGCAGAAGCAATGGAAAAAGTCGGCAAAGACGGCGTCATCACCGTCGAAGAAGGCAAGAGCCTCGAAACCGAAGTCGAATTGCTCGAAGGCATGCAGTTTGACAAGGGCTATCTTTCGCCGCACTTCGTCACTAACCCCGGCGACATGGAATGCGTGCTCGAAGATTGCTACGTCCTCACGCACGAGAAAAAAATCTCAAGTGCCAAAGACATGCTGCCTGTCCTGACCAAGGTCGCCGAGACCGGCAAGTCATTGCTCATCATCGCTGAAGATATCGAAGCCGAAGCGCTTGCGACGCTCGTCGTCAACCGTTTGCGCGGCGTCCTCAAAGTCTGCGCCGTCAAGGCCCCCGGCTTTGGCGACAAGCGCAAGGCGCAGCTCGAAGACATCGCCATCCTCACCGGCGGCACCGCTGTCATGGAAGAGCTCGGCATCGACATCGAGAAGATGGAACTCAAGGAACTTGGTCGCGCCAAGAAAGTGACGATCACCAAGGACGACACGACCATCGTCGAAGGTGCTGGCAAAACATCTGATATCAAAGGCCGCATCGAGCAGCTTAAGAGTCAGATCGATAACACCTCTTCCGATTACGACCGCGAAAAGCTGCAAGAACGCCTTGCCAAGCTTTCGGGCGGCGTGGCGCAGGTGAATGTTGGCGCTGCCACCGAAGTCGAGATGAAAGAGAAGAAAGCGCGCGTTGAAGATGCGCTCCACGCCTGCCGCGCTGCTGTTGAAGAAGGCATCCTGCCCGGTGGCGGCATTGCCGTGCTTCGCGCCCGCACCGCACTCGACACCCTTCGCAAGAAGGCCACCGGTGATGAGCGCCTCGGCATCGATATCGTCGACCGCGCTGTCGTCGCACCGATCAAGCAGATCGCGGCCAACTGCGGCCTCGATGGTTCGGTCATCGCGCACAAGGTGCTTGAGAAGGATGATGTGGCCTTTGGCTACAACGCGCTCACGCACGAGTTTGGCGATCTGATGAAGCAGGGTGTGATCGTGCCGACCAAGGTCGAGCGCGTCGCGCTGCAAAACGCTGCGTCCATCGCGGGGTTGTTGCTCACCACCGATGCTGCGATCGTCGAATTGAAAGAGAAGAAGTCACCCGTCGGCGCCGGCGCGGGGATGGATGACATGGATTATTGAGGGAACGCCCTTCGGGGCATCAACTCAAGATTGTGTAAGCCCAGGGATTGCAATCCCTGGGCTTTTTGTTTGTGAACGATCTCAACTATTCTGTTGTGATGCATGCACCATGGAATAATTGGTACCACTGCAATGGGAATACCTATGGAACTTGGCTCCGGGGTGACCCGCGTGGGTGGCGCGCAAGGCATCATCGTGAACATGTCGAAGGTGATTACAAAAATCCGCCTGCGCCGGGTGCATATGACAAACTGTACGCCCAATCAAAGCGTCTGATGAAACGCGCGCCCGTGAAGCTTTCAAAGGAGGCAGCGCGATGCGCATGCGATGTCATGGTTGAAAACCTACTCAGGCATGACATAGAAGTGATCGCCCTGTGTGTTGATTCGCACCACTTCCATATCCTTGCGCGATTTCCTGACCATAACCCGCGCAAATGGATTGGACTTGCCAAGAAGCGCAGCGCCCGAGTGCTGTCCGATGAGAAGATGGTTGCAAAAGGTGGTGTATGGGCGGTGCGATTCCGCTCTCTGCCCATCCGCGATCGTGGGCATCAGGTCAACTGCGCGAGATATATCATGGCACATGCGAAGCATGGTGCAAGTGTGTGGCGATCATAATCATGCGCACAAAACATCCGGCTTGCAAGCAACCCGGGCCATCAATATCGTGATTCAAGTGTGCGTGGCGCTTACAGCGTCGCGTTCGTGTACGGCACCAAACCCATGTGCCGGGCGCGCTTGATGGCCTGTGCGATCATGCGTTGTTCGCGGGCGGAGGTGCTCAGGCGTTTGCGGCCGTAGATCTTGCCGTTGGGGCTCAACATGCGGCGCAGGATTTCGTGATCCTTGTAGTCGACGTAGGGCGTGCCCTTGCCGGACATCTTGACGAAGCGCGGCTTGGTGCCGCCGAACGGGGAAAATTGGCTCATCGGTGTGTTCCGCCTTGGATGTGAAGTCCGGCCTTGGCGCCCACCAGGTCGCACAGGTGCCGGACGACGGATGAATTGCGAAGGGCAAGTATAGCTTCCTCGCCCCGCTTGCGGGGAGAGGGTGGTCCGCCGTAGGCGGATCGGGTGAGGGGCTTCTTCTATGCCTGCCGATCAAGCGCAGTTTCCGCGAGATGGGCGAGATAATGCCGAGCAGGCGACTCGGGCAGGGCCGCGAGGATGGTTTGGGCCTTGGCAATCCGGCGTTGGGCCTCATCCCGGGCGCCGGTGATCGAGCTGGTCGAATCAAGGGCATCGATCAAATCATCATGGGCATCTTCATCGCCGCTTGCCACGCGCGCAAGCAGGGCATGGAAGGGCCGGGCGCAACTGCGACACGCGGCGGTGTCCATATGCAAAATGATCGGCAGCGTCGGCTTGCCCATCGCGATATCGCGCCCCGACGGTTTGCCAAGTGCATCCGGATCGCCCGCGAGATCGAGCAGGTCATCCTGAATCTGAAAGGCGCTGCCGAGGAGTAAGCCAAATTGCAGGAACGTTTGTTCGGCTTCCTTTGATGGTGTTGCGACAGCATGTCGTGCGCCCAGTTCACACGCTGCGCCAATGAGCAGCGCCGTCTTGCGCTCGACGATTCGGAAGTAATCATCGGTGGTCATGGCCCAGTCATCGCGCCGGCCCATCTGTTCCATTTCGCCCGCGCACACAAGTGCCGTGATTTCACCAACGCGTAGGGCCGTTGCCTGCGTATCGAGCGTCGAACAGAGATGAAACGATCGCGCAAAGAGATAATCACCCAGAATGATCGCCGCATGTTGCCCGTGCGTCGCATGCACCGACGGTTTGCCCCGGCGTTCATCTGATTCATCAAGCACATCATCATGCACAAGCGTTGCCAGATGAATCAGTTCGATGACCGCACCGACGGTGATGACATTGTCCATCAGCCGTGAATCAGATTGCATCGCAGGATTCGCTGCCAGGGCGCTCACGATTGCGAGTGTCGGGCGCAGCATTTTGCCCCGCAGGTGCTCGACTTCTCCCACAAGTGTTGCAACCGCGGGCTCGGTGCTGCTGATGTGTTCCGCGCTGCGCTGCGCTACGCGCTCAACTGCGGGCGCAACAACAGAGAGCAGATCGCGGTGCTGTTGCTCAGCGTGAGTCATGGCAGATTGATCAAGTGCAGTCATTGCTCGCCAGTATAGGGTCGCATTGCTGCGCGGCTCACTTCTCGGCGACGAGATAACATACCCATGCCGGGTCTGCATCGCCTTCCAGTGTGGGCGTAAATTCGCCGTTGCCCTCTTCTGGATCGTCTTCGTCGGTGCCTTCCCAGTAGACCGTCGCACTCTTGAAGCCGGCTTCAATCAACACTTCGCGCAGCTCGGGCAACGTCCACATGCGCCACTCGTAAATGAACGCATCTTTCATCTTCGACTTGTCTGCAAACTTGAAATGGATTCGGCAGCGCATCTCACCCGTGATGGGGTTGTACTTTTCCTGCTCCCAGATGTAATCAAAGTCGGGCGTGATGCCATCATCGGGCTCAACTTCTTTGGTATCTGTGATTTCCTGATACGACTCCGACCCGCCGTAACAATCGAGCACTACAATGCCATCATCTTTCAGCGCACTGCGCACCTGCTTGAAATAGTTGCGAAGTTCATCGCGTGTGCGCCAGAGGAAATAGCTGAAGTTCATCGCCATGATGACATCTGCCGGTTCTGTCTTGACCGTCATGACATCGTGTTGCAGTAGTTCTATCCGCTTGACGCCATCACTCGTAAGCTGCGAGACGTTATTCTCGCGCCCCCAGTCAAGTGTGGGGCCATCAATATCAACGCCGATAGCGCGGTTGTCCGGTCGACGGTTTACGAACTCACATGCGGTGTGCGCTGTGCCGCAGAAATCTTCACGCAGAAGCTTTGGGAATGTACCGCGCAACGTGTGATACGTCTCATCGATGAAATCAATTTCAGCTTCGACGCCCTGCACCGCAAATTGATACAGCACATGCCGATCGAGCGTGTCCGCAAGGCGATTGCCCTTCTTTTTCGATGCGCTGCCACGCGAAGGGCGATTGCCCGAACGTTTCTTGGCACCCTTCCGGCTCGATTTTGTTTCGCTCTGTCCCATTGGATGCTTGCTCTCCCTGCAACTCAAGACCCGTGTGTCGCGCCGCGCGCGGTTTCATCTGCAAAGTGTACCGGGCTCATGCACAATTCGCCCAGCTAAAAACAAACAACGCCCGAGCGCGGTACCCGGGCGTTGCCATTTTCAATCGAATCGAAACAGATCAATCATTCAGCCCGCGTGTAGTGGATCTCCATTTCCTTCATCCACCCGCCCTCGGGCGTCTTCTTGAACATCTCAAAGTGAACTGTGTTGTCATCCGGCTGCGCTGAGACACCCTTGACGTGCTCCAGCTGTCCCGTCATGGGGTTCTTCGTCGAGCCATACATCGTGGTGCCGCCTTGGTCATTCGCATCACCTTCCATCATCATGATGCCGGTGCCAAAGTTGTCGAACCAGACAGCCTTGAACTTCTTGTCGATATTGTCATAGCCCGTGACGCCCATGCCATGGAACGGCATGCCCATGCTGGTGACATGGAAATCCTCGACAAGATAACGCCCATCCAGAACCATCTTGAAGCTCGTGGTGCCGGTCGATTCCTCGGGCGGCGCCGTCGGGTCCATCCAGTGCTTCATCGAGACGGTCCAGTTGCCAACGCCCTTTGCCAGCTTGGCGTGTTGCTTGCCCGGCTGGATTGTTTTCATCCAGGCTTCCATCATCGCCTGCTGATCCATGTCGCCGTGGCTCGCAGTTTCCTTGTCCTTGTCGCCATATTGCTGCGCAAGTGTTGAAGACACAATCGAACCACCAACGAAACCAGCGGCCACCAGCGCGGCGCCCGCAATCAAACTCATACCTTTACAAGACATGTGTTGTTCCTTTCACCGTTGTATTCCTGGGGACGCAGACTTGCGTGCATGACATCTCGGCAGAATCCACATTGAATTGCCGTCGCGTTGCGACCCCGCTCCACCCTTACAGGTCACTTCGGACCCCGTAGCGCAATGACACGCGCCCGGACATCCGGTGTACCACACTATGTACTCATACGGATTGCATGGCTCACGGTTTTCACACCATTTGGAAACATATCCAATCGGGCGAAAACGCCCTAGTGGATCACGGGCTGTGGCGCCAGCATTCTGTCCCTAATGCCCACCCTGTCGCATCGTGTCAAAGCTTTGCGGGAAAGGGTAGGTCGCAAACACACCCACCTGTCCCATGGACCACATCTGCGGTGCCGGGTACACATCACCGCGATACCCCGACTCAAACATCGTGCGCAATGTCGTCTCAAACGATGGTTCGTGCCCATCGGCATCAAGCAAGCGGTTTGATCGTGCGCCGAGGAACGATACAGTTGCAACGGGAATGCGCTCACGCCGGCCCTGAATCATTTTGCACGCGGTAGAAAAACCGCGCGACAAATCCTTGAGCGTGAAATGATCACGACCCTTCGGGCGAAGGAGCGCAAGAATCAGCACGCTGTCAAGGTCATATTTTAAAATGTATGGCTCATGATCTTCTGCAGCATGCACGGAGACCGACTCATGAAACATGCGCGCATATGAAGTCACAGATTCCTCGCGCCACTGACTGGTCGGTACCAGACCGACCAATTGGGCAATAATGCCGTGCAGATTGTCGGTGTCATTGACGCCGCAGATCACAGAGCGATAGCGCCCATCAAGCACATCGCGCAGCATGTCCTGCCCCCAGAGAATGCGCAGACGCGAGCGAGGCTCAAGCGGCGCAGTCGCACCGGGCAGCAATGAAACTTTGTCTGGAAACGATGCCGATGGAAGCAGGTCGCCGCCGCCCGCGTCATAGAGATGCACGTTATGTTCAGCGTGCGCTTGGTTCATCATCGGTGCTCCTTTGGCGACTCCGCGCCGCTGGCGAAACTGCCTGCAGGCCTGTTCGCCTTTGTCATCCAGTCGGACCGTCAGTGTAACACCGCGCACCGCCACCCTGATGTTGTTGAGCGTATCCCCCCAATGGACGACCCTCACAATGGCCCCACGACCGATCAGTACCGGCGGAGTACCCCGATCACAATGCCCTGAATCGTGCACTCTTTGACGCGGATCGCCTCAAAATCGGGGTTCGCCGGTTGCAGGCGGATATGGTCGCTCTCACGGAAATAGCTTTTCAGGGTGGTTTCGCCGTTGGGGAGAAGCGCCACGACGCGCTCGCCGTTTCGGGCCGTATCCCGGCGTTCGATGATGATGTAATCACCATCAAGAATGCCCTCGTCCTTCATCGATTCGCCGTCCACACGCAGCGCGAAGGTCGATCCTGATTGCCCGACCCGCGGCCCGAACAGGTCTGCAAGATCAAGTGAGTCATCGTTCTCGTATTTCTCAATCGGATAGCCCGCCGCGATCTTGCCCACCAGTGGGAACCGCAGGGGCTGATCTTCATCGGGCAGGCTCACACCCTCAGCGATGGACAAAGAGCGCGCCTTGTTGGCTTCGCGCTGGAGCGCGCCCTTGCGAATGAGCGCCTCGACGTGTTCGAAGACGGTGACCTTGCTGACGTTCAGTTCTGCTGCGAGCTCCTGCATCGTCGGGGAATAACCCCGGGCTACCCGGCTCTCTCGAATGAGCTGCACGATTCGCAATTGTCTTGGTGTCAGATTCATCGCTCGATTCCTCCATCACGCCCGCGGGCACCATGTGTGCCGTCAGGCTGCTGTTCCGGTCGCGGGCACCGGTCGCCCCCAGTTGATCGTTTTCCATGACCCGCGCTGGGCGAGACACATTCATCCACTTCAACATGCACCCAATGACCTGCCTTGTCGTTCCCACTGTGCCGAGGTGTTTTTCGATGACCCCCGCACAAGCAAGAAGCCTTCCCAGTTGAAGACTCAATGGCGAAAAATCTGCCTGATCCTGCTGAGCTGCCATTTGCACAGGTGCCCGGCGAGCCCCGCCTGATTCGTCCCCAGCCGTTTGGCGTGTACGTTTGCGGCCCCATACCCAGCTCCAGGGCGACCCAGCGTTGCCACCTTCAGCATCACTTCGCCCACCGGATTCCAGAGTCAACTGTCCCGGCTTCCCCGCCAAGGGCACATACCCTCGATCAAATGAACCCCCAGGTCCAAGACGCACAACTGCGCTTCCAGATACATCCATGGATCCGCCCTCACCGTTGCATGGCCCCTTCCAAAGAGCTTGCGGACGATGTTGAGCCGGTGGCGGGATCCTCTCGTCCGACCGGCGCGCTTCTTCTGGCCGTTGCTCCGCAGCGACCTGTTCTCAAAACCCTATCCTCGCGTGTCGAGCCCCAACATGTCCCGACCGCACCCGAATATTACCCTATCATATTCGGGTTGGCAAGTGCATATTCGGTAAATATTCGGGCAACAACACCCTGATATGGGGAGTATTTGTGCAGGAAATCAGGTCTGTTCCAGCCGCGGCCCAGTTCGGCGGATCAGCCGGCGAAGTTCCAGCACCGTTGCCTCAGCCTGAATGACTCCCGCGTCAAGGCCGGTGTGCTGCACAAGTTCATCCACCGACCGCGGCGTGTCCAGCGCCTCAAAAACCAGACGCTGATTCACCGACAAGGCCGAGGTTGCAAGTGAATCCTGTTCGTCATCGACCGGGGCAGAACTGGGCATCCCAGACAACCCTGCGCGCCCGACAAGTGTGCCCTGATGCAGATGCCGCGCCGAGGATTCCAGTTCTTCAATCACCTCTGCAGGCGAAGTCACAAGCGCCGCCTCGCCCTTGCGAATGAGTTGCAGGCATCCCTCACTTGATGGGGAATCTACGCGCCCGGGCAACGCCATTGCCTCACGCCCGTGTTCTTCGACAGCAAGGCGCGCCGTGATCAGCGCACCGGATTCACGCGGCGCCTCGATGATCATCACACCAAGTGACAACCCGGAGATGATGCGATTGCGTGCTGGGAAATTTTCAGGCGCAGGCACGACATCCGGAGCATGTTCAGAGACAACACATGAGTCCGCCGACACAATCTGTTCAAATAACTCTTTATTTTCAGGCGGATACAACTGCGCATGCCCGGCCCCAAGCACAACGACAGTGCGCCCCGTGGCGCGGAGTGCTGCTCGGTGTGCAGCGGTATCAATGCCGCGCGCACCGCCCGAGACGATAACCAGCCCTGATTGCGCCAGTGCTGCGCTGAACCGTTCCGCTTGTTCAATGCCATACGCCGTGGCTTTGCGACTGCCAACAATGGCAACGGCATAGGCATCGCCGCCCGCCTCGCGCTGCGGTAATTCGCCATGCACAAACAACACAAGCGGCGCATCTGGCAGTGCGGTCAGCAGCACCGGGTAGTCATCATCGCCCCACGCAACGATGCGCACGCCAAGTGATTCAGCGCGCTCAATCGCAGCATCTGCATCGCGTTCTGATTCTCGAAGGCCTTTGAAGATGCGTCGCGCGGTGGTCGTACCCACGCGCTCGATGGTTGCCAGATCATGCTGCGAGGCACCGAGCATGTGGTCCATCGAGCCGAACCGGTCAATCATCCGCCGGGCAATGACTGGCCCGACACCATCGGTGAGGCGGAGCCGCAGCATGTCCCGGGCGTGATAGGAGTCTTTTGTCACCGCAGTACTTATGACACCCCCCCTCCAGATTGTCCAGCAAGCCCTCAAAATTGTGTTGGGGCTATGGGGGAGGCGCGGTAGCATGAGCTTCAATTCGGAAGGAGCTTTTTCATGCGTTACACGAGAATTGTTGCCGCCGCGTGTGTGGCACTTGCGCTGTTCACTGCAGATGCCTTTGCCAAGCGCGTCATCTGGGTGGGCAACAACAAAGAATCGGAGGATGCTGGGCAGTTCTATGCTCTGAATCCGCAGCCGGGAGACGTTATCCAGCGCGAGGCTGCCGGCACGACGCTCGCTCAGGCCCGAGGCAAAATTGCCAATGGGGACACCTTCATCATCATCACCCACGGCTCACCTGGAAGTCTTGTGGTCGGTGGCTCATCGGTGGATGGTTTTGGTACAGGCACCGGTGCTGGGTGCGGCGCGGGGATAAACTTCCCGCCAATCACAGAAACAAATGTCACCGTCATCTTGCATGTGTGCCATTCTGATGATGATCCCGATGGTGCAGGACCACAGAAATCCGTGACCGAATCTCTGACTGCTATCGTCACAGGTGCGGGTTCGACGGTCACCGGCAAGGCGGGCACGGTGTCATTCACATGCAGCTTCTCGTTTAGCAATCCTGCTGCCCCGACACCTGCGCAACTCGCTAACCTGAGCCAGTGCAAAGCCGATGCTGCCGCCGCAGCAGGTTTCGCCGGTCCCAGTCGCATTAATGATTGGGTGAACTCGTTCGGTGGTGCTGCCAAACAGGCTGCTGTGAGCGCGGCCATCACTGCGTGCCGCACCGCAGGGATCGACCTGCCCGACCAGACGTATGAGTACACTCAGCCACAAGCACCCGGCGGGTTTGCACCGCGCTACACAGCGTATGAAGGTGTCGAAGTCATCTTGCCCAACGGCATTGGTGTCATACCAGAGGACCCGATTGTTGTGATCCAGCCCTGTGGCCCTCCGGGATGCCAGGGACCGGTCATCGTGCCCACAACATCGGAGTGGGGACTCATCATCATGGCAGTTGCATTCCTGCTCGGTGGCGGGTTCATCCTGCGCCGATCGATCATCTGAATAGCGTCGTTTTGACGCACAATGGGTAGCCAGTACGGCCTCGGTGGGAGCTCCTTCCCGCCGGGGCCTTTTCTCATTCCGCCAGTTTCAGCTTCACCGACGCCGAGTTGATGCAATAGCGCAACCCCGTGGGCGGGGGGCCATCATTGAAGACATGCCCCATGTGACTCTTACACCGCGAGCAGGTGATCTCCGTACGGATCATGCCCGCTGACGTGTCGCGCGTCTCCGTGAGATGGGCGCCTTCGAGCGGTTCGAAAAAACTTGGCCAGCCGCAACCCGATTCAAATTTCGTATCACTTTCAAAAAGCGCAAGCCCGCATGCGCGGCAGTGATACACGCCCTTGGTCTTGGCGTCCCAGTATTCACCCGTAAAGGCGCGCTCCGTGCCCTTCTGGCGCAGAATGCGATACTCCTCATCAGTGAGCTCAGCGCGCCACTCCGCATCGGTCTTTGACGCAAGATCGCGCACGTCGCGCGGTTTAGTTGGTTCAGCATTATTCGCCACAGTCGATGTGCTCCTTGATGCTTCGACATCATTACTTATTGCGCCGGATCCGGGCGCAGGTTGGGCAGCGGTGTCCCCGGGGGTGCCCTGCGATGGCGCACCAGTATCACACGCACCAAGTAGGCTCGCCGACACGATGCTCGCAGTCAATATCGTGATGGTGTGCAGTGGCCTCATTGTGTGGGTCAACGATTGGAAGCGCAGCATTATTCCCTCGTAGTGACCATGCATCGCTTACGGCAGCAGGCGATCGGCTGTTCCAGCTCTCTGCCCGTCAGCGCGTTCGCGGGTTTCATACGTTCGGTGGTCACCTGAAGGCGATGCACACGGCGAGCCCCAGTTTGCCATCATGATATTCAGATCATCGAGATTCACAGCATGATCGTCATTCGCATCAGCTTCCAAATCAAGCCCCTGCATGCCAAACTGGGCAAGAATAAAGTTCAAATCTCCAAGGCCCACATGCCCGCTGCCGTTCGCATCGCCAATCTCGAAACATCCCATCACAGGTACACGCTCGTAACACCCCATGTCGATCTGTGCGGTGCGATTGCCTGCTGCAATCAGACGGGGTTCACCATCGAGGTCTTGATCAACAAAGCCTGGCGTCAGTGTCTTATCGCCAGCGTCGATGCATGGCGACCGGCGTGAGAGGCGCAGATCACCCATCGCCACATTTCGAAAAAGTGGATCGAGCGCGATGCACCCCGGCGTCTGAGATGCTTCGAGTGTTACCCCATCGACGCCCCCCGGTTCAAAGAGCGCCTCAATACAGTTATGCGAGAGCGTGAAGGAACCATTGATCTGTTCCTGCCATGAACCGCTCAGGCGCGCATCTCGAGAGGCATTGCCCCATATCACACTGTTTCGCAGATCGCATGAGCCGCCAGTCGCATGAACCCCTGCAGTGTGAAATGAATGATTGCCGGTGATCGTGCAGTTCACGATGAATATTGATGGTGATGTCGATACAACGCCGCCCCCGGTTGAAGCAATACCTTCCGGCAGAGTAAGCAGATCAATCGCAGTGTTGTCGATGATCAGACTGTTCAATAGCACACTAAAAACGTCTGTAGCAACCCCCCCCCCCGCGTTGGCCTGATTGGCTTTGAAAATGCAATCTTGAAGAAGGACCAGGCCGTCTGTCACGGCAAGCCCGCCGCCGGTGCCAAGCAGGAATGGGTCGGTGTGCGAAGGCAGGGCGCTGTTGGCTTCGAACTGGCATTGCAACACGGTCAACGTGCCAGCCCCATCATGGAAGACCGCTCCACCAGAGGCGCCCAAATTTCCCGATGTAGAGTGGTTATTGAAAAAAACGCAATCAACAAGCTCCATACTCGCCGTGCCTGTGGTTGCAATCGCACCACCGCGTGCGCGCTGCGCCTTGTTTGCATCAAATCGACAATTCAGAAAGGTCGGATGCCCTTCGAAAATGAATGCGCCCCCACCCGACTTGTCTTGTGCGGTATTGCCCAAGAACGTGCAATTGCGAATGGTGGGGGCACCATCAAGGCAGTACAGCCCACTGCCGCGCATCAGTTCACTCGTTGCAGGGGTGCCAATGGGCCCGGTGCCGCCATAGGCAATCGTCAATCCATCAAGCACCGCAGTTGGGGTCACTGCGCCGCACGCCACGATATGCCCACTATTTGACCCGCGAAGGACATGTGGATTGATCTGATCATCATGGCCAATGTCGCCCGAGAGGATTGTGATATGTACGCGCCAGTCGCGCTGATCGCGCGCATTTTCATCGCCTGCAAATCCACCAAAAATTGCAACATCACTTTTGAGCGCGAAACTCATCGTTGCATCGGTTGGTGATGGAAAATACGTCCCCGCCTTGACCCAGATTTCATCACCTTCGCGGGCGACCGTGATCGCATCCTGCAAACGCTCGAATGGCGCATCCCATGTGAGCCCGTCACCCGAGTTGCCCGCATCACCGGCGACAAATAGCACGCGCCCCGCGCACGCCAGAGGCGCAATTGCAGCACACAAGAAGACCACTATGAGGCAACGAAAACGCAATGGTTTCCCCGGTCGGGCACCCCGGCTTCACCCACGGGCATGAGCCCCGATCGCACCAGTTCGATCAGGCACCAATGCCCTTACACTTTTGGACCGCAAGCAGGTTATGGACCCATGCACAGTCTACGGCATTCGTTGTCGTGTCATATGAAAGTTATAAGGACCAGAGACAAAGAAGAGAAAAAATAATTGATGTGAGCGGGGTACGACCGATAATACAGAGTGAAGGCTGGAGTTCGCGTCAGGTGCAAAAAAAAGACACCCCGCAGCTGTAAAGCCGCGGGGCGCCTGGAGGAAGAGAGACTGGCCTGTACCGCGCCAAAGTGGCCAAACTCGGCGCGGGATGATCGTGCGCGCAAGTGTTGCGCTCAGCAAACCGTACGTACCGAGTATATCGACAGGTTCGCCAAACTCAACACGAACTTTGCGTTCTGTGCTTAGTCTTCTTTGACTTTAAACTCGGCATCGACCACATCATCATCGGAATCGCTTTCCGCACCCGACCCAGATTCCCCATCTTGTGATCCATCGCCTGCTGACGCATCGTTTTGCCCCTTGGCAGCCTCATACACATGCTTGCCAAGCTCCATCGAAGTGCGATCAAGTTCTTGCATCGCAGCCTCTAATGCGTCCTTGTCGTCAGCTTTCAACTTGTCTTCCACACTGGACAGGGCCGATTCGATCTGACTCCGCACGGAGGCGTCTACTTTTTCGCCATGTTCTTCAAGGGACTTGCGGGTCTGATACACAGCGCCGTCAGCCTTATTTTTCAGATCGACAAGCTCACGCTTCGCCCGGTCCTCATCCGCGTGCGATTCGGCTTCCTTCTTCATCCGATCAATCTCGGCGTCATCAAGACCGGACGAATCCTTGATCGTGATGTGATGGCTCTTGCCACTAGCCTTATCCGTCGCGCCGACATTCAAAATGCCGTTCGCATCGATTGCAAACTCCACTTCGATCTGCGGCACGCCGCGCGGTGCGGTCGGAATGCCCTCAAGGGTAAAGCGCCCAAGCGTGCGATTGTCGCGCGCAAATTCGCGCTCGCCCTGCAGCACATGGATCTCCACAGAAGGCTGGTTGTCCTGCGCCGTTGAGAACACTTCCTTCTTGCTTGTGGGGATCGTCGTATTGCGCTGGATGAGCGCGGTCATCACGCCGCCAAGCGTCTCAACGCCCAGTGACAGGGGGGTGACATCGAGCAGCAGAATGTCTTTGACATCGCCGCGCAATACGCCGCCCTGAATCGCAGCGCCGACCGCGACCACTTCGTCGGGATTGACACTCTTGTTGGGTTCCTTGCCGAAGATGCTCTCTGCAATTTCCGCCGCCTTTGGCATGCGCGTCGAACCACCGACGAGGATGACTTCATCAACCTTGTCTGCAGTGAGTTTGGCATCACTCAGTGCCTGTTCGCAGGGATTGCGCAGGCGATCGAAGAGATCGGCACAAATAGTCTCAAACTTGCTGCGCGTGATGGTCACCTGCAGATGCTTGGGCCCGGAGGCATCTGCAGTAACAAAGGGCAGATTTACCGAGGTTTCCTGCATCTTTGAGAGTTCGATCTTGGATTTTTCTGCAGCTTCCTTGAGGCGCTGGAGCGCCATGGCATCCTTGCGGATGTCAATACCCTCCTGCTTGCGGAACTCTTCTGCGATGTAATCAATGAGGCGCTGATCCCAGTCATCACCGCCGAGATGGGTATCACCATTGGTCGAGAGCACTTCAAAAACGCCATCTCCGACATCGAGAATCGAGACGTCAAACGTGCCGCCACCGAGGTCGAAAACCGCGATCTTCTGGTTGGTTTTCTTGTCTTCGCCATAGGCGAGTGCCGCAGCGGTCGGCTCATTAATGATGCGCTCGACTTTCAGGCCTGCAATTTCCCCGGCGTCCTTGGTCGCCTGACGCTGAGCGTCATTGAAATACGCTGGCACGGTGATCACCGCGCGCTCGACAGGTTCGCCCAGGTAATCCTCGGCGACCTTCTTGAGCTCCTGCAGGATCATCGCACTGATCTGCGGCGGGGTGTATTCCTTGCCGCGTACCTTCACCTTCACCAGTTCGTCAGCGCCGCCCATGATTTCATAGGGCACCAGCTTTTCTTCAGAGTCAACTTCACTGTGACGCCGGCCCATGAAGCGCTTGATCGAATAGACCGTGTTTTGGGGATTGGTCACCTGCTGGTGCTTGGCGGGCTGACCGACGAGGCGCTCATCCTTGTCGGTGAAGCCGACGACAGACGGCGTGGTGCGGTTGCCCTGCGCATTGATGAGGACCTTGGCCTGGCCCCCCTCCATCACTGCAACCACTGAGTTGGTCGTGCCGAGGTCGATTCCGATGATCTTTGACATAGCTGTTCCCTTCGCGGTCGGTATCCCCATCTATCGGCAAGTGCATCCTCGTGCGCTCGCTGGACTATTGTGATTGCAAGCCCGATGCCAGACGGAATGGCACCGAACAGCGTTTCCAGCAGATGAAGGCGGCTTTTTGGCGTTTCTGTGGGATATCTCCTGCCGATTCGGCAGGGGTCACGACTCGTCGTCTTCAGGCTCGTCCGTGTCATCGTCGGCAGGAGCGTCCGCATCACTATCAAGGGGGCCCCCACCTGCGACGGCGGACATGCCCGAGTTGGTGTTCTGCCATTGATCGATGCTCTTGACATCATTGAAGAACTGTTTCCAGGCATCAATGCCAGCCCGGATGCTGCGCTCTGTGCTCCAGTGCTCGATGAGCAGCTTGTTCGCGTCGTTGTTGTTGTTCATGTCTTCGCCGCGGCCAATTGTGAAATCATCTTCATTGCCGAACTCGCCATCCGGACCCGCAGTGGTGATCGTCCAGAGCTCATCTTTGAGTACATACTGGTACGGCTTGCCCCAAGGATCGACAGATGTATTTGGAGGCAGGTTCATCGCAGTTAATGCAGCAGGCCAGGCGCCGGACTCGGCGTTGAATTGCTCAGCTTGTCGCTTGATGATCTCATGGTCAACTGAAATGCGAGCTAGGTATGACATGCCGGTTGCGAATGGCACTATCTTGACAACGCTCCACGCCGCAACACCCATCACTGCTGAGAACAGAATCCCAATGATCGCGCCCGCAATAGCAAAGCCGCGCGGCTGCTTGAACAGTGCAATGAGGCTGATCAACAGCCCAAGCGGCGCGGTCACGCACAGCAATGACAAAATGAATCCGACGATGCCGAGGACATTGCTGCCTTTGCGCTCATCAGAAAAATCGTCGAATCCGGCGCCGCGTTGTGGATCAAAGTGGGTCATATCGTCTTGGTTCTCAATGTATTCTGGGTGTGTTCAGGGTGTCATTTTTTTCTTGTTTTTATAGTACTCACCAATCGCTTCGCCTAGTACAGAATAGACCTCCTCGTCTTGCATACTTTGTTCGAGGCGAGCGTCATCGGCGGTGTCCATGAGTCCATCCGGGCCTGCGGTAAGAAGTGCATAGCTGGTTCCATCAGTAGCGCGTTCATAGACCCAAGGTGTGCCCCAGGGATCGGTCAGTGTGTCAGCAGGCAAAGATAAGGCAGTGAGATCGGGCGGGGTCTGGCCGCTGTTGGTTTGCTGGTAGATCGCAACTGAGCTCTTGATCTGGACATAGTCCCGCTGACCTTCCATAACACGTTTGAATTCCGGCCCCATTCGGATGCCGAGGATTACTGCCACCGCGATCAACGCACTGAAGATCAACCCAATGATCACGCCCGCAATGGCGAATCCTTTCGGGCGCTTTGTGAGCGCGAACAGACTCACCAGCAAGCCGATCGGCGCGGTGAGGCACAACAGTGAAAGAATAAACCCCACGATGCCCGCAGGGTTGGACTGCTTGCCCTCAGCGGGGGAGGTCTCAAAATCATTCACGGGAGGGTCAAACTGGCTCATGGGGACTCCGAAATTCGTGGCACATGGTTCGCGAATCACCCAACCTACCTGCGGCACACTCAACTGTCGCGGTCCGGCGAATCGGGCGTTGGAAGTGGTTTCGAACGGAGGCCGGAACCAGGGGCAAATATTTTTTCGGAAAGGGGGTTGACGACTTGCGAATACCCGAACATAATGCAACCGAACAAAAGCCTTACAGGATGTTGTCCATGCAAGGAGGGCTGACACATGATGACTCCGAAACGCGTGAAAATGCTTGCCCAGCACGGTTTGTGGCTGCGATTGCTCGAGGAGGTGATGCGCAGCGGGCGGGAGATGCCGGTGAGTGTTCGGTTACGGCTCACGGAGGAGGGAGCCGAGGTGCCCACGGCGCTCGGACTGGCATTGGCGCGTGTTTCGGAGTTGGCATGGCCGGGTGATCCCGCCGTGCCGGAGGTGACAGATCAATTGATTGACCTGCAGCGTGAGGATGGCTCATTCGGGACGACAGTGGGGACGGCATGCGCGCTGGCCGGGCTGCTCGGTGCCTGTGAGGCAGCTGGTTTCGGGGCGATGCCGGGATGGTCCACGGCGTGGCCAGCTGCACGAGGTGCCGGGGCCCGGCTTGCTGAATTGCTTGAAGAGGCAGATATCGTTGAACGCACGATTTGTGCGTGGGTGCTTGCGTCTCGGGGGAAGCTTGCGGCGCAGGCTGGGGTTGATTTGGCTTCGATCCTCGATGATCTAGAGTGCGCGGGCGTTGGGCATGATCGGGTGCTTGGGCCCATGCTGGTCAGGGTGCGGGGCGTCATTGGGAGGGCATCAGCGGTGGCAGCCTAAGTGGTCAATTCATCTGCGGCAAACATTGGGTGGCCCTCGCCTTATGATGGCGCGTGATGACTACCGCAGACCCAATCAATCAGACGACCGCGCTCCTTGACCGCCTTGGTGTGCTTGCGCATCCCTTGGTTATCCCGCCAGCCGATCTTGAAGATGATGACCTGGCGAGCACCAATCCTGCGACGGGTGAACCTTTGGCTGGTGTTCGCCCCATGGACCGGGGTGAATATGACACTACGGTGCAGCGCGCGGGAGAGGCGTTTGCGCAGTGGCGCACGGTGCCGCCGCCTGCGCGTGGTGAGATTGTTCGCCGCATCGGTGAGGCGCTGCGCACGCACAAGGCAGAACTTGGCGCGCTCGTGACGACCGAGGTGGGCAAGATTCGCAGTGAAGGCGAAGGTGAAGTGCAGGAATGCATCGACATTGCAGACTTTGCCGTCGGGCTTTCGCGTCAACTGTACGGCCTGACGATAGCTTCAGAACGAGCAAGTCATCGCATGATGGAACAGTGGCATCCACTGGGCACGATCGGTGTGATCACTGCGTTCAATTTTCCCGCTGCCGTGTGGGCATGGAATGCGCTCGTAGCAGCGGTGTGCGGCGATGCGGTGGTGTGGAAACCCTCGCTCATGGCGCCGTTGACATCTGTCGCGATGAGCAATGTTGTGCATCAGGTGATGCGCGAGCAGGATGTCTGGACGCCAACGGGTGATGTCCGCGCCGAAGACATTTTCGGGCTTGTCATCGGGCGTGATGATCTGATCGGTGAAGCGATGACCGCGGATGAACACCTGCCATTGATCAGCGCGACTGGGTCGTGTCGAATGGGCAAACATGTTGCGCAGCGCGTCGCGGGACGATTCGGGCGCAGCTTGCTTGAGTTGGGTGGCAACAATGCGCTGATCCTGATGCCCGATGCGGATATGGACCTCGCGGTGCGCGCGATTGCCTTTGGTGCTGTGGGCACGGCCGGGCAGCGCTGCACATCCACGCGGCGATTGCTGTGTGTGGGTGGCGATTCGATGGGGCACGGCGGGCGCACCGCAGATCGCATCCTGCCAAGACTCATTGAGGCGTATCGATCCATCAAAATCGGCAATCCCATGAACGATGGTGTGCTCATGGGACCATTGATCAATTCTGATGCGGTGCTCGCGATGAAGCAGGCGATTGATCGCGCGTGTGATGAAGGATGCGAAGTCGTGTGCGGCGGGCTTGACGGCATTGAACGCAGTTGGACCGAGCCCGGGCATTTTGTCGAGCCGACGATCATTCGCGTGCCGCGCGGCACGACGCCGAAGGTGGCGCTGGATGAAACGTTCGCACCGATATTGTACGTCTTCGATATGGATTCACTTGATGAGGCGATGACCGCCCACAATGCGGTGGCGCAGGGTTTGAGCAGCGCGATCTTCACAGATTCCGTACGCGCCGCAGAGCGATTCCTTTCGCCTGCGGGATCGGACTGCGGCATAGCGAATGTGAATCTGGGTACTTCGGGTGCTGAAATTGGCGGGGCATTCGGCGGCGAAAAAGAGACGGGCGGCGGACGGGAATCCGGCTCGGATGCCTGGAAGGCGTATATGCGGCGACAAACCTGCACCGTGAACTATGGAAGCGACCTGCCGCTGGCCCAAGGCGTGCGGTTTGATTGATGCGTTGCAGCAGGTTTTGCATTGATGCGAGTATTCGTAGATGAATCCGGCGATACGGGGCTGAAATTTGACAGGGGATCGTCCCTGTTCTTCACGCTAGCGGCAGTAGTGTTCCGCACTGAAGTGGAGTATCTGCGTTGCGAGGCTGCCATAGAAGAGTTTCGCAAGAAACTTGGTTGGCGCAAGGATCGAGAGTTCAAGTTCAACAAGATGAACGCAGAGCAACGTGAGGAATTTCTTCAACGCGTTGCGGGACAGGCATTCACGACTCATGTATTTGTCCTGAACAAGAAGGCCCTTTGGCCCGGTGCCCTGCCGCGTAAGGACCAGATGTATCTGCGTGTCGCTCGGTGGCTCATTCAAAATGCGATGAACGATTTGAGTGGAGCAACGGTCGTTTTCGACAAGTGTGGCGAGCGCGAGTTCTACACGCTGCTTCGGCGCGAGATCATCCTCGCCAGCGCCGAGCGGCCAAAGGCGATATCTAAAGTCATTCAGCGTGAATCTCATGACGAGCCGTGCCTTCAACTCGCCGATGTGATTTGCGGTGCAGCTGCACGAATGCAATCACCCAAACAGGATGCTCGAAGTTATTACCCAATTGTAGCACATCGGCAGGGCACTTTTCGTCGTTGGCCGCAGTAAAAACGGCAATGCCCGCCGCCTATCCCCAATGGGGAACGCACACCATACGGTGACAGTTCAGCGGTCGGGCACGTCCAATGGCACTATATCGCCTCTGTATGGCGGTAGGCATACGGAAGTTCCCAAAAGTTTGTTTTTTGTTTGGGAAGGAGGCTTAGGAAGCGATTTTGCCCCGAATAACCCGAAAATTGGTCCGGTTTATGATTCGCTGAGGCCGATGAGTCGGCTAGGCTGTAGAACCTTCAGGGCACGGGAATACTGTGCCACTGAGGAGCGATTTATACAGGCAGGGGCGAGGGTGTGATTGCGCTCGAGCCTCGTGGAATCGATTGTGGACGAGACCTTGAACGAGAATCAGGAGTGATGGATATGCAGCGCAGAGGATCAACATTTGGAGCAGTCGTGGTTGCGGCCGCAGGTATCGGCTTGGCCGGGGTCGTTGGCTATATGGGCGTGACGGGCACCACGCCATGCAGTCTGATGGGTACGTGCTCAGTTGGGTCCGGCGAAGTGTCCACCACGACACTTGTTGCGGCTTCGACAAGTGAGACGCCTGCGTGCAATACCGCCGCCGCCTGCCCGCATGGTGCTTCAGTTGAAACCGTTGCTTCAACGGATGAGACGACGAAGAGTTGTTGCGCATTGAAAGCTTTGGCCGCCAAAGAGACTGATTCGAAATCACAAGAAGCTGCTCCGACACTCAAGACCAGCAAGGCACCAGTTGCACAGGTCGCAGCAACAACGAGTAAGCCCAAGCCCACATCGTATATTGATCGTCGCGGGCGGCGCGTGCGGTACACCAAGGTGCGCATGAATACTCTTCAAGAGCGAATCACCGCGACGTCACCAGTGCTTGTCAAGCCGGTCGATGGTAAGTCGATGACTCCACCAAAGACAACGAACGGCCAGGCAGTACCGAGTGCGCCCGCACCAGTGAAAGAAACAAGCAAGGCGAATGTTGTAAATGCTGCAGCGCTTGCACAGGCGCAGTGCTCAAAGTCGGCATCTGCATGCAGCGGTGTACAAGTGTGCACCAAGACAATGGCTGCGAGTGAGCGCGTTGCGATCGATCTGGTCGCATCGGGCATGCCGATTGTTGTGCCCGCGGCGTTCTATCAGGCCGAGGGGTCCATTGATCGTGACACGCTGACCGATGCGGGGTGCTGTCGCAGTGGTTTGACGAATGTGTCTGCGACCAAGTTATGCTCAAAGCCGGACACGTCTGCCTGCTGCTCCAAGGGCAAGACAGCGGTCATTCCTGCCGCAGCAGTGGAAAAGGCCGCATGTTCCAAGGGCGATGCCTGCTGCAAGAATAAGGGCGCCGTGGCGGTGACTCCTGCCGCAGCAGTCGAAAAGGCGGCATGTTCCAAGGGTGATGCGTGCTGCAAGAATAAGGGCACCGTGGCGGTCATTCCTGCCGCAGCAGTGGAAAAGGCTGCATGTTCCAAAGGTGATGCATGCTGCAAGAACAAAAATCAGGCACCTGCGTCTGAGTGATCCCAACCGAATGATCGTTCAAGTGATTCATGGGAAGGGCTCCGTTTTTGACGGGGCCTTTTCTCTGCGCGTGTTGCGCGTAGACTTGTTGCCATGACGACGTATCTGCTCAAAACAGAACCGAGTGATTACAGCTACGCCGACCTTGTCCGCGAAAAGCGCACCGCATGGACAGGCGTAAGCAATCCGCAGGCGTGCAAGCACATGCGAGATGTGCGAAAAGGTGATGAAGCATTCATCTATCACACGGGCAAAGAGAAACAGATTGTCGGGCTCGCAAAGATTCTGTGCAAAGCCTACGAGGATCCGGATGCACCGGGGTTGACAGCGGCGGGCGAGATCAAGCGCCCGGTCTTTGATGTTGCACCGATCCGAGTTGCAAAGACGCCGGTGACTCTTGGGCAGGTCAAAGGGGATGCACGCTTTACAGCATTTGCCCTTGTGCGGCAGGGGCGGTTGAGCGCGATGCCGGTGCCGACCAAACTCGATGCAGTGCTCCGGACCATGGCGGGGCTGTAAGTAGAGATGGGTGGGGCAGGCGCGCGGGACCGCCCGCAACGTCGCATAGCGACGCCTGGCACGTGCATCGTGGGCTCACGCGCGGACGGCCCCAATTGAAAAGGGTCAACATATTGTTCCGATTGAATGGGTGTGCGGTTGCACCGGGTCGGTCAATCGGCGCGCCACCGCCGGCGATCTTTTTTTTGTCCCGCCTCACGTTTGGCTTTCAGGCGGCGTTCAATGGCACCTCGTCCCGGCTTGGTTGGCCTGCGGGTCTTGGGCGTGACCAGTGCCCGTTTGACGATTTCGATCAAGCGTTCGATGCAGGCATCGCGGTTTTGTCCCTGCGATCGGGTGTCTTGTGAGGTGATGACGAGTTCTCCCGCAGGTGGATGTGGTGGTTTGGGAGGGGCATCAGGATCGCGGGGCAGTGGCGGCGGGGTCTCCTTGGGCATCACGATCTGGTGGGAGGCAATTTTGCGAAGGCGCCCGAGGGCAGCCTTTGACATGCCCGCGCGCCACAGATCAGCGAGATCGAGGCGCATTTCGACTTTGGTGGCACGCTTGTTGACATTTTGTCCGCCGGGACCTGAAGATCGGGCCGCGGCAAAGCGAAGCGCCGATCCTAGAAGAGTGAGCCCGGGCGCGAGGCGAATGCCAGCGGGCTGCTCGATGGGTGGCGCATCGTCAGGTTCAGGTTGTGGATGGGCGGGCATGAATGACTCCGTGACGTACAGTATCGCCCGTGATGCACAGAAGATTCATATTGATGATGGCCGGGGTGTTCATTTCCTTCAACCCATGCGCTATGGCGCAGGCGGAGCAGGAGGGCGAGGCACCGATAGAACCACCGAAAGAAACACCGACGTTCGCGATAGACGGTGCGGCGCGGTGGCGGCTTCAGTTTGAGCCCATGGCATGGGTGCCAGCATTGAATGGCAATCTCAATCTCACGGGGGGGTCATCATTTAATATCGATGTCATCAGCCTTGGCGAGGTGGAGTGGTCGCCTGCGTGGCAGGTGTCACTGCGAGAAGAGCGCTGGACGCTCACATTCGATGGCTTTGTTTTTGAGACGTCAGACAATGCCAAGGCCAGTGATTCTGTTGCTGGTGGCGGCGTAGCAGTTGTCTCCGGTGATACGGTTGCGTACGACGTGAACTACGCGGCGTTCACCCTTGCCCTTGGCTATCGCGTATGGGAAATGCCCGTCACGAACCGCATCGCGGGCGTGGACGTTGGCGCTCCGTCGAGTCCATTTGATACACCTGCCGAGGGCATTGGGGTGTTCATCGATGTGTTTGGCGGGGCGCGCCTGTATGACCTTGATCTCGAGCTTTCGAGTGGTGGTGGCGTTCTGGCCGCAGAGGATCACACCTGGGTGGATGTCATTCTTGGCGCTCGCATTTCACTTGATTTTCCACATGGCATCGGGTTCGATCTCGCGGGGGATATTGGCTCACTCGGCAGCGATTTTGCGTGGAACGCTGAAGTTGGTGTTCATTATGCGATCAATGACAACATTGATGCAGAGATTGGGTTTCGGCACCTCGATGTGTTCTATACCGACGATGGCGGCAGCGACCCTTTCGAATGGGATATCACACTTGCAGGGTTGTTCGGCTCGATTGTGATTCGTTTTTGATGTCGGAGTGCACCACGTGATCCGAATCATTTCAGGCGATTACAAAGGACGAAAGCTGATGACGCCTCGCAGCGAGGATGTTGTGCGCCCATTGCCAGATCGCGTGCGCACGAGTGTGTTCAATATGCTTCATGGACACCTTGAAGGCCACGCGGTGTTCGATGCATTTGCGGGCGTTGGCAGCTTTGGCCTTGAGGCGGCCTCGCGCGGTGCCGCACCCGTGCTGATGATTGAACGTGATAAGCAGATTGCAAAACTTCTGGAAGAAAATGTCGAACACCTTGGGGCGCAGGACCGGGTGGAAGTGGTGTGCGGCGATGCGCTTGGGCAATCGGCGCTGGCGCGGAGTCCGATGCCGGTGCATGTGGCGTTTTTTGACCCGCCGTATCCCATGATGCGGGAATCTGCCCAGCGAAGGCGGATTCTTGATCAATTTACGCATGTGGTCGCGATGCTGGATGACACGGGGTATGCCCTGCTTCGATCACCATGGCCTTTCGTTGATGCGGGCGATGATGAGACGGAAGCAACACCGATTGATTTGCACATTCCCGGTGCCAAAGGGCCCGAGACGCATGTGTATGGCTCGACTGCGGTGCATTGGTACATGCAGGATGCGGGGGATGTCTCAGGCGAGGGTGCGTGAACGTACACTCGACGTGTGATGGTGCACGCACACAACGCAGAAAATGAATCACAGCATGCACGGCAGGAAGCGGTGCGGATCGTCACGGTGCTGCGCGATCATGGGCACGAGGCGTATCTTGCGGGCGGGTGTGTGCGCGACGAACTGCTGGGGATCGCACCTGAGGATTATGACGTTGCAACGGATGCGACGCCGGACGGGGTGCATGAGCTGTTTCCCCGGGCGCAATCGGTGGGCAAGGCGTTTGGCGTGATGCATGTGCGCATGCGCGTGCGCAAGGGCGAGACGATTGTCACGGAAGTAGCAACATTTCGAAAAGATGCGGTGTATACGGATCGACGTCGCCCGGATTCAGTCACCTTTACAGATGCCAGAGAAGATGCATTTCGACGTGATTTTACGATCAATGCACTGTTTCTCGATCCGATGGATGATGCGCATGATGTGCCAAGTGGCGGGCGAGTGATTGATTATGTGAATGGTGTCGAAGATTTGCGGTCAGGGATTGTGCGCGCCGTGGGCGATCCCGAAGCGCGTCTGGCAGAAGATCACCTGCGCGGCTTGCGGGCGGTGCGCTTTGCTGCGCGGTTCGGCTTTGAAATTGAAACAAAAACTGCAGCGGCGATTACTGCACACGCGAGCAAACTGAAGGGTGTGAGCGAAGAGCGCATAGGTGATGAGGTGCGCAGGATGTTCACGCACAGCTCGCGCACGCGGGCAGGTGAATTGCTTGAAGCATTTGGGCTTGCCTCGGCAGCGCTTGGGGCACCAGCGACGGGGGCGCGCGGCGCGGTGTTGCTTGGGCATGTCCGCGATGATGCTGACTTTGCGGTGGCACTTGGGGCGTGGGCAATTGATCGGGGGACAACGGCTCAGCTTGCATTGATTGGCGAGATTGCGATTCTTGCTGATACGGTACCCGGGCAGTGGCGGCGGGCCCTCAAACTCAGCAATGACGAGACCGAGGCGTTTCATCTGGTGCTTGTCGGGGCGTGCCAGATCGAGCGCGACTGGGCAGAGGCCTCGATGGCGAGACAAAAACGCATAGCGTCCTCGGGGTGGTTTTCTCATGCCTTGGCACTCGTCAGGGCCCGTGATGGGCAGCGGGGGGTGGACCAGGGCATTGCAGATGGTGTGTGCCAGATGGTTACGGCACTCGAAAAAACACCGGGCGGGCTCGCCCCAGAGCCCCTTATCACTGGTGAAGACCTGATCGCGGCGGGTTTGCGGCCAGGTCCCACCTTCAAGGCAAGGCTCAGGGCAGCCTATGACGCCCAGCTGGAGGGGCAGGCAACTACTGGGAATGAAGCCCTGAAGATCGCAATGGCGATCCGGTGAGCCCCGGAATTGTTGTGTTCAGGGTCTATACTGCAACTAGAATGGGTTGGATCGCGGATGGACCCCCGGCCCGGGCGGTCGATGACTTTGTGGCATCGTCTGGCCGATAAGGCGGTAGGACAGATGAGACGCAATGGCCCACAGAGGGGCGGTGCGCCCTGAGTCGGTGGCGCAGAAGGAGCATGAGAATGGTGAAGCACGCACTGTGGATGGTCGCTTTGGTTGCGATGGCAACCGTTTGTGTGCCGTGGGCAAGTAGCCCGATGGTGGCTTTTGCGCAGGGCGCAGAAGTGACCGAAGGGGGAGCGACCGAAGATATTGTCGTGCTTGATTCGGGCAAGGAAGTGCGCGGGCAGATCATCGAAGAGACCGCTACTGAGATTGTGATGGAAGTTGCATTTCGTGGCATGTCGACGCGCACGACATTTCTGAAAAATGAAGTTCTTGAGATTCGTCGTGATATCGCCATAATGGCAAGTGGAACGAGTGCATCAACTCTCACGGTGGATCGCACAGCGACCCCCGGCGTGAACAACAAGAAAACAACAGAGCGCCCTGAGTGGGTGAATGACGACACGTCGCTTCTCTATATCGCGGAACTGGATGGCTTCATAGGGCGGGACATCTCGGAGACTCCCTTTGAGGCTCTCTTTGAAGATGTAGACAAACAGTTTGATGACCTGATCAATGTGCCGGGCGCAACAGACGAAAAACAGGTTCGCATTGACCGGCGCGAGAAGAACATTGTGGTGCTCAAAATGGACTGCCGGACTGATCCGCGTCGCGGGTTTGATGGGATATGGGCGGCGGAGAAGCTTGCGCCCACAATTCAACGCGAGCGTGCCAAGGGCCGACGCATTGTGTTCTGGGTTGAGAATGCAGGCGGTGGTGCGGCGTTTCTGGCCTTCATGGGCCCGGAAATCTATATGATGCGCGAAGGTTGGATGGGGGGTGTTGGCACGCTTGATGATTTTGACATGGGTGATCACCTCGTAAATGAAAAGCAAATTTCACTGCGGCTTGGTCATGCAGAGGGTCTCGCGTTGTACGGCGGGTATGGCGAGGTCGGCGTGCAGATTGTGCGCGCCATGACGCGCAAGCAGTTCTGGTTTGCAGCTCGACTGGTGGGCGGCAAGCCCGAGGTGATTCTGGAAGACCCGCGCGAGGACAGTGAACTTCATGGTGCTGGCTGGACTATTTTGTCCGATGACGGAAAGGGCAGCAACGCGGATGATGAAGACGAACTGAAGGGCAACGATGTGCTGGTGCTTGAGGCAGACTGGGCGCAGAAGCTGGGGATGACGCAGGGTGTGGCAGATGATGTTGATGAGCTTGCCTTTGCGCTGCGCATTGATCGCAATTTCTTTGAACTACCCGAGACGAGATCAGAAAAAATTCTCGAGGGATGGACCGAGGAAATTGAGAATGTGATCGACCAGATCGCCCCGGGCAGCAAGGGCGGGCCGCCGCGCGGGGATCTCTGGATCAAGTTTGACGAAGTGCCGAAGTTTGCGACCAGCACCGGGCAGATTTTCGGGCAACGCATTCGCATTCTCAAGCGAATTCATTCTTTGCTTGGTCGCTATGCAGAGGTCCTTGATCCGGGTGCTGGGCAGCGTGGCAACATCGAGTTGCAGATCGAACAACTGAAACAAGAAGCGGAGCGCGAACGCCGCAAGAATGCGACCCGAGGCCGCAGGGGCGGTCGGGGTGGCCCGTCGCCTCGGTAAATATTGAGTAATTCAATCATGATCATGAGCAAATACATAACGAAATTCGGATGGACATTGACAAGGAGCGCACGATGAAGAACTCTGGCAAAATTGCACTCATGGTGGGGACGCTGCTTGCGTTGCTCACACCGGTGACATCGCTTGGTGACACACTGATCTTGAAGAATGGCGATCGTCACGAAGGCTATGTGAAGGTCGAAAGCGACGACTACATCTTTTTTGTTATTCAGATTGGCGACTATTCGGCGCCGCCCAAGATGTTCTCCAAGATAGATATCAAAGAGTTGATGCGGGTTACGACCGCCGAGACCGTCGTAGATGCTGCTCACATTCCAGCGGCGAAGCTTCCTGGGACTCTGCAGCCAGCAGTCATTCCAGATGGTGCCGTCAAGGTTGCGTTTGTCACCCTTGGTGATCAGAAAGCTAACCAAGACATGGTGGGCTCATATATCAATGGCGACGCGATCAAGCAGTCAACCGAACTCTTGCTCAAGTTGCCCGAAGCGCAGCGACCTGAGGTTGTCGTGTTGATTGTTGATTCGGGCGGCGGTGCGGTGTCTGCGATCGAGGGCATTATGGAATCCATCGATGAGATGAAAGAAGACTTTCGGGTCGTCGGATGGATCAAGAGCGCAATCTCCGGCGCCGCATTCACGGCGATGAACTTTGAAGAGATGTATTTCATGACTGCAGGCCACCTGGGTGGCAACGTCGCCTACAGCACGAATTCGAGCGGCAAGGCGACCGCAATGAAGGGACGCGGCCTCAACTGGATTTTGGATGTTGGTGAAAAGGTATCGCGCCATGGCAGACTTGATCCGGCGATCATGCGATCGATGCAGATATTGGGCGAATTGACGGCGGACATCGATGAAGTGGGCAACGTCACCTGGTACTGGCGCGGCGATGAAGACAAGAACTTTGACGACTTGCCGCGCGGAAAAAACATGGTTTCTCGCAGGGACAACATCCTGACCTTTAATTCTGTTGATTCCCTGCGCTACAAGGTATCTCAGGGCACGGCGGACACGAAGGACGAACTTGCCCGCCTGTTGGGTGCCGATGAGTGGGTTGAGGTTGGCGCGGTCGGAGACGAGCATCAACTCGAGCACCGTGCTGCGACGGCCCGGGCCGAAGAGCGCATCAACATTGAGCTCAACAAGTTTGGGATTGCGATGGAGTACGCCAAGAAGTCGCGCGATGTGCAGGAGCGCGGCGCCAAGGTTGGTCAGGCTCGACGCCACCTGCGGACTGCCAAGCGACTGGTCAAGAAGGTGCCCTGGTGGTTTGAGACCCAGAGAGGGTACGACGACGACTGGTTCCGGGAGCAGGAACGCCTCCTCGACGACATTGCCAAGTCCTGAAATCCGAATCATCGAAAATTTCGGTATGACATTTGACGCCGTCTTCGTATCATGCGAGGCGGCGTCTTTCTTTCGAGGCGGTTGATCTGTGTGGAGAAGAGTATGGGCGATCAGAAGCGACGGGCTCCGGAGGGTGCGGTGATGGGGGGCGGCGCTGTGAGCGTCATCCCGAAGGATGTAGATGGCACATCGTGGGCAGCGCTCGAGCCCTTGTATATGGAACTGCTGCAACGATCGGTAGCGAATCGAAGCGACCTTGAGCAGTGGTTGCATGATCGCGGCGAACTGGATGCCTCAGCAAGCGAAGGGCGTGCGAATATCTACATTCGTATGTCATGTCACACGGATGATGAGTCGGCGGTGGGCGCATGGACGCGGTATCTCGATGAGGTCGCACCGAAGTTGAAGCCCATGAGCTTTGAACTCGACAAACGACAGTGTGCGCTCTTTGATCAGGTTGGTCTCGGCACAGCGCCAGAGCAGATGCCCGGCGAACGCTATGCACTGCTTGAAAAGCGAACACGCCGCGAGGTGGACCTGTTTCGAGATGAGAATGTGCCGATTGAGACGGAGATTGCAAAGCTTGATCAGAAGTACGACTCAATCATTGGCGCAATGATGGTGGACTTCGATGGTGCCGAGCGCACGCTGCCGCAGCTTGCAAAGTATTTACAGGAAACGGATCGCAATGTGCGCGAGCGGGCCTGGCGTGCAACGGCAGAACGCAGACTGCAGGATAAGGCAGCGATTGACGATATTTTCGAGCGCATGATCGGGCTGCGCCAGCAGGCGGCGGGGAACGCAGGCTTCGAGAACTACCGCGATTATCAGCACGAGGTGTACCTGCGCTTTGACTATTGCAGTGAAGATTGTTTTGCATTCCATGAGGGGGTTGCGGCGCATGTTGTGCCGTTTATGCGCAACCGTGACGCGCGCAGAGGCAGGCAATTGGGGCTTTCGCCGTTGCGGCCATGGGACTCGGGTGTTGATGAACTTGGGCGCACTCCGTTGCATCCGTTTACTGGCGGGCAGGACCTGATCGGAAAATCGCGGCGTGTTTTTAGTGCTCTTGATGATGAACTTGCGGAGATGTATCGCGGGCTGGGTGATGATGTTGTCGTGCCGGGTGGCGGTGCGAACTTTGATCTCGATTCTCGCAAAGGCAAGGCCGCGGGTGGGTATCAATACATGCGAGAGCGTTCCGGCCAACCCTTTATCTTTATGAATGCGGCAGGTCTTCATCGCGATGTTGAGACCATGGTGCATGAAGCCGGGCACGCCTTCCACAGTTTGCTGTGCGAGCATGAGCCATTGCGGCCGTACCGAGATTATCCCATTGAGTTTGCCGAAGTGGCATCAATGAGCATGGAATTGCTGTCTATGCCGCATTGGAATGAGTATTATCCGAGTGAAGAACATGCAAACCGCGCCCGGCGCGCACAGCTTGAGGGCAGCGTGTCGATGCTCGGGTGGATTGCGACGATCGATTGCTTTCAACATTGGGTGTATACGAATGAGGGGCACACGCAGGCGCAACGCCAGGCGATGTGGCTTGAGATATCGCGCCGATTTGGACATGATGTGTCTTGGGAAACGCTTGATGATGAAGAAGGGTGGCAATGGCAGCGTCAGGGTCACCTCTTTGGCAATCCGTTCTATTACATCGAATATGGAATTGCCCAGCTTGGTGCGCTCGGACTGTGGCTTATCTCTCTCGAACGCGGCGTGCCCGAAGCAATTGCGCTCTACAAGCGCGCACTTTCACTGGGCGGCAGCATGTCATTACCCGGATTATTCGCAGCAGCAGATTTGCCATTTGACTTCGGTGCGGAGACCATCGGGCGCATTGTGCAGGCGGTTGAAACGGAACTGGCACGTTTGCCGGAATAGCTCGCGCGACCCACGACTCTTGTGTTGCCGTGTCACACGGTGGCAACCTGTTATTCGTTGTCGGTGACGTCTTCGATATTGAGCTTCATTTCAACGTTCTGGCCCATCTTCATTGGGCCGGCGCCCATATCGACTGACATTTCAATATCAATTTTTGTATTGCCTTCCATCGAGATTGGGAAGAGGCGGGTGAGTAACACTGTGGAATGCCCCGTGCCCGTGCCAGCCATACTGAGCAACTCGGCCTTGGCCGCAGGCGGCATATCCGGCGAGTTGATGGCCTGCGGGTCGGCACTCACGTCGATGATCATTTCGAGGGCCAATGCGTTGCCATCTCTGTGCTGAAGGGTAACGGTGGTTGTGTTGGTTGCAGTGACGCTACTTGCTTCTGCCTCGACTTTGTACGACCACTTGGCACCAGCGCCAATCGCTTGTTCGGGTAAGGGCGGTGTCATTTGCGTCAGTGAATTGCGAATGCTTTCGAGTTGTCCTGAGACGCCGGGATCTGTGTTGTCGCCAGCATCGACTTCAACATCACTTTGATGGCCGCGATCGTCTATCACGCCCGTGATCTTCATACCTTCAAGTTTTTTCATGGAATCGAACATCATGGAGGCCATCGGGGTGCTGTCGTCTGCAATCTCGGGAGCCCCGATGATCATTTCATAGGCCGCACCGTCATCGTTGATACTCAGGATTCTGGACGTGACAGGGAATGTAATGACGGGCATATCCATAGGAGGGCCAGCGGGGCTGCCGTTCATTGTTTGCGACATGTTCATTTTCATGGCCATGGAGATTTTCTGCTCGTCGCCCACTTTGAAGGTAAAGCGCAGCTCTTGTTTCGGGCCGTTGCCCGCATCAATGAGTGTGATTTCCGGGGTTGCTGCTTGTGCGACAGCGCCCGCCTCTTGTCCATCCTGGGCGTAGAGCACGCCTGAGGCAGTCAATGCACACGTGGTCATGAGGATAAGGCCGGTCAGCAGACGACGATGCATGATGAGTCCCCCAATATCGTGACGGCGTCAATCTTCCGCCGTGCGGTGAAGTGTCCGGCAACGACGACTGTCGCCTTCGGCATATGGTACCCGCATGTCTACCGAAAGTTTTCCGGCAGCGAATGCGATCTCCGAGTGCTTTGAAGCGCAGGCGGGGCAGGTTGCAGCATTGATCATGAAGTATCACGCCTCCATCGAGCAGCGCCCGGTGATGTCGAGCGCTGCGCCGGGTGATGTCTTTGGCGCTCTTCCGCAGCATGCGCCGGAAACAGCAGAGCCATTTGAAAATGTTCTTCGCGATGTTGAGTGCATCATCATTCCGGCGCTCACGCACTGGCAGCATCCGATGTTTCTCGGCTACTTTCCGGCCAATGCATCGACGCCCGCGATGCTTGCAGATCTGCTGTGCGCCGGGTTTGGCGTGCAGGGCATGTTGTGGCAAACATCGCCTGCATGTACTGAACTTGAAATGCGCGTGCTTGACTGGCTTGCAAAATTGATTGGATTGCCGGAATCATTTCGCTTTGGAGCGGCAGGCGCATCCAGTACCGGCGGTGGCGGCGTGATTCAAGGCACAGCATCAGAAACGACGTTGGCTGCAATGGTCGCAGCACGGTACGCGCACGGCGGCACGGACCATTCACACTGTGTTGTCTATGGATCAACACAAGCGCACTCATCAATTGAAAAATCTGCCAAGTTATGTGGGATTGCACAAGACAATGTGCGCCATGTGCCAACGACAGAGAATCTCGCAATGAATCCTGCCGCTCTTCAAGAGATGATTGCTCATGATCAAAGCGCGGGGCGCGTGCCGATTTTTGTGTGCGCCACACTCGGCACAACAAGCACAGGGGCTTTTGATCCGATCGGTACAATCGGTCCGATCGTCACAGCGAGCAATGCGTGGCTTCATATTGATGCTGCGTGGGCTGGCAGTGCATTTGTCTGCGAAGAGTTTCGCGGGTCGATGCGCGGCATTGAGCACGCGGCATCGTTCAATTTCAATCCGCACAAGTGGCTCCTCACCAATTTTGATTGCTCGACATTCTGGGTGAATGGCGCAGCGCGCCGCAAAGCGTTGATTGATGCAATGTCAATTGCACCTGAATATCTGCGAAATGCTGCAACCGAGAGCGGGGAGGTGGTGGATTATCGCGACTGGCATGCGCCGCTTGGTCGGCGGTTTCGGGCTCTGAAGCTCTGGTTTGTGCTTCGGATGTTTGGTGCGGCGGGGCTGCGCGCACATATTCGCAGTCATGTGGAGATGGCGCAGTGGCTTGAGGCACAGGTGAATGCAGATGAGCGCATGGAACTTGTGATGCCGCGATCACTTGCACTTGTGTGTATTGCAGCGCGGGCGCACCGGGGGAATTCAGCGAATGAACTGACGCGCGCTATGCATGACTGGCTGCGTGAAGATGGTCGGCTGTTCCTGACGCATACGGTTGTGCCAGATGGAACGCCGGAGGGGCGGTATACACTGCGCGTTGCCATCGGCACCCCATCAACACGCCAATTTCATATTGCAAAGGCGTGGGACCTTTTGTGTGAGGCACTGGAGAATGTGTATTCAACATCTGCAGGGTAGCGCCGATACATGCATATGATGATCTTTGTGGTGATGCTCTTGAGGACCGTTGTGAGATGAATACGCAGGGACAATCAGGAGATGGTGGCGGGAGATCGCCCATGTCGCCGCGAACCGGTGCGCCTGATCAGGGATCGGTTACGTTTTCAGATTCGTCGAATTTTATCAATCGCGACATGTCATGGTTAGCATTCAATAGTCGAGTGCTTGAACTGGCGTCGGACCCGAGCACACCATTGCTTGAGCGCGTTCGGTTTTTGATGATCTCCGCGAGCAATCTTGATGAATTTTTTATGAAGCGGATGGCGCTGTTGCGACGCCGTCTCGCCTCTAATTTTGATTTGCGGTCAAGCGATGGCATGACGGTACGCGAATGCCTTGAGCACACCCGCGATGCGGTTGATGCCATGTTCCAAGTGCAGGCCGCGTGCTGGGATAAGGATCTTCTACCCGCACTTGCCACTGAAGGTATTTGCATCGAGCGCTATTCATCTTTGCAAGATCATGAACGTGTGGCACTCGATGCGTGGTATGCCAGCAATGTCTTTCCGATCATGACACCCCTTGCAGTAGACCCGGGGCATCGGTTTCCATTTATCAGTAATTTGTCGGAAAACTTAGGCGTTTTGCTGCGTGATCCTGCAACACAAGAACAGTCATTTGCACGGCTCAAAATTCCAGATGTCCTGCCAAGAATGGTGCAATTGCAGGATGGTGGTACGCATCCGCGTGGCGTGCGAATTGTGCCGCTTGATCAGATTATTGAAGCGAATTTACACGATGTTTTTCGGGGCATGGAGATCATTGCGGTGTTGCCATTTCGTGTGACGCGCAGTGTTGTGGTCGAGCAGGATGAAGATGACATTGAAGATTTGCTCGAACATGTGCAAGCAGAATTGCAGCTTCGGCGGTTTGCTGAACCTGTGCGGCTTGAAATCGGTACGTGCCCGAGTGCACCAATTCTTGACTTGTTGATGGAAGAGCTTGAACTCACACCAGATGCGATGTTTTCACACGCGGGAATGCTCGAATATGACGATTTGAAGGCAGTCGTAGAGTTGGATCGCCCGGAATTGAAGTATTCACTTTGGCGTCCTGTTGTGCCTGAGCGTTTGCGTGATGATGAGAAAGATATTTTTGCGGTGCTGCGCGAACGCGATATTTTGGTCCATCACCCCTATGAATCATTTAGCGCAAGTGTCGAGCGATTCATCGCGGCGGCGGCGTATGACCCGAATGTGCTTGCGATCAAGCTGACGCTGTATCGCACAAGCCGTGAGTCCCCATTTATTGAACATCTGATTCACGCAGCGCAGGAAGGCAAGCAGGTGGCGTGTCTTGTTGAACTGCGAGCACGCTTTGATGAAGACAAGAACGTACGGTTTGCGCGACAGCTTGAAAAACATGGCGTCCATGTTGCCTATGGTCTTGTTGGTCTGAAAACACATTGCAAAGCGTCGCTTGTGGTGCGCCGCGAAGGCAGCGGTTTGCGGTGTTATGCGCACTTGGGCACGGGAAACTATCACCCCGGGACGGCGCAGCTCTATACCGACTGTGGATTGCTGACGTGTGATGATGCAATCACCAAAGATGTTGTCAACTTATTCAATCAATTGACAGGTCGATCGCGCACGTATGAATATCAGCAGCTGCTTATTGCACCGAACACTATGCGCACGCGCTTCCTTGCATTGATCGATCAGGAAATACAGATCGCTCGTTCGGGCGGCGCGGGGCAGATGATCGCGAAGATGAATGCACTGGAAGATGAAAAAATCATCAAGAAACTGTATGAGGCGTCGTGCGCTGGTGTTGAGATTGATCTCATGGTGCGCGGTTTTTGCACGCTGCGCCCGGGCGTGCCGGGAGTGAGTGAAAATATCCGTGTGCGCTCGATTGTGGGACGTTTTCTGGAACACTCTCGAATCTTTTTCTTTGGCAATGGCCAGGACGATCCGGTGGATGGCCTCTGGTACGTCGGGTCGGGCGACTGGATGAGCCGAAACCTGAGCTTGCGCGTGGAATCGGCGGCTCCGGTGCATGACCGTGCGGCTCGCGCTCGGCTGCATCACATCTTGGAAGTGTCCATGCATGATCAGTATCGCGCGTGGACGCTTGGTCGTGATGGCACATACGAAAGGTTGACCGTGCCACCAGGTGCGGCTCCCAATTCGAGCGAGGCATTGGGTACGTTTGTTTCGTTGTGCCGAGATGTCAAAGGGGAAGCGTGATGACTGCTTCGCACGCAAGCCATGCAAAGGATGTGTTGTATTTTGATGGTGCGTGTGGCATGTGCCAGCGCACGACTCGGACCTTGCGCCGCCTAGATTGGTGCAAACGGCTTGCATTTCAGGACATGACCCAATTGGAAGAAAATGAATTGCCAGTGTCTCTGGAGCGCGCCATGCAGGGCATCCCGATGCGCACCCGCAACGGGCGAGTGCTTGTTGGCTTCGCAGCAGTGCGCCGCGCGATGGTGCAAACGCCACTTGGCGCGGTGCCGGCGCTCTTCGCCTATGTGCCGGGCGTTTCACATGTTGGCGCGTGGATGTACGGATGGATTGCAACGCACCGGGTACGGGATATTGCGTGTGAGCGGCCAGCTATCCCGCAGTGAGCAAGTCAGTCATCGTCAAAATCATCTGAGGCATCGGCCTGCTCACGAATCCAGTTGGCCTGGATCGCTTCGAGAATGCGCTCGTTACAGGGATGGTCTTTCTGCGGCACAAAGCCATCGAGTTCTTCGACGAGTTGTTTCAGGTCGGGGAAGCTGATGGCGATAGGATCGGCATCGGGGTGAAATTCTGCCAGTTCTTCAGCGACCAATTCCACATCAAGCCAGTGAAAGGTTTCGCCCATGATGTGGCACCCTGTTGCAGATGGTGGAGGTCATCTCGGATATCGAATGCTAGACCTGCCGGAATGAAAACGACGTCGGCCGTGGTGTTCTTTCCACGACCGACGACGCATCACACGGGAACCAGAGAGAAGAGAGTGCGTGAAGAACGTGCAACAAGTCACACGCTCCTCACTCCCCTCCATCATGACAAGCTTACCCAGCTTCGCAAGTAAGATACCCAAAAATAGTGCATCTTTACTCGGGCATTTTCGCCGCATTTGAAGATCGGCGCACGCCAATTGCTGCACAACTCATTGTCCAAACAGCCTTTACGCCTCAATTTTGAGGGTATCTAGTGGGGCACTTCTTTGACAGCGTTGCGATTCCACGCGGGCACGCGGACCTGAATCGGCCCTGAGCCTTCTATTTCGCACTGGCAGGCGAGTCGGCTGTTGCGCTGCAATCCTGGGGCCTCTTCGACGCGGTCTTCTTCTGCCTCTGTGGCTTCTTCGACATCGTCGATGCCGGTTTCGACATAGATGTGGCATGTGGAGCAGGCACAGACCCCGCCGCAGGCGTGTTCGATATTGATGCCGTTGTCTGCTGCGACTTCGAGCAGGTGTTCGCCTTTGGCGGCCATGACCTCCCACTCAGCCTGATCGGTGCCCGTGAGGGCGTGGGGGTCTTCAAGGATGAAGCGCACCTTGACCTCGCGGGGGCCGTGGTTGTGATCAGAATGGCGCAAATGCATAGCTGTGTGCTCTGGGCGGGTGAATGGTGTCAGCGTCCATGCTAGCCCGACTTGGGGCTTGGGGCACTGAGGGTGGTAGGCTTTCGGATATGACAAAGATTCCCTTGAGTGTGGTTGCTCCTGCGCACAATGAGGAGGAAAATATCGAAGGCCTGGTTCGTGAGGTCGAATCGATGTCGCAGGCGCTGCACGAGGCGATGCCTGATCGCTTTGCAGACGGTGAACCGGCAACTCTGTTCGGCGTCGAGTTTGTGATCGTCGATGACGGTTCGACCGACGGCACGCGCGCGTTGGTGCAGTCCATTCAAGTTGATCATCCATGGGTCCGTCTTGTTGCCATGACAGACACCCCGCCCGGCAAAGGCAATGGACAGTCGGCGGCGTTTCATGCAGGCTTCCGCGCGACGCGCGGCGAATTGATCGCGGTGCTTGATGCCGACTTGCAAAATGATCCACGGGATATTGTGCCCATGATGAAGCTGTTGCATGAGCACAAAGTGGATATGGTGCAAGGGGACCGCTCGCATGCGCGCCAGGATGTCTGGATCAGGCGGATGGGGTCGCGCGTGGGGCGGCTTTTTCGCAGGCTTATTCTCAAGGACACCATTCGTGATACGGGATGTTCACTGCGATTGATGAAGCGCGAGATTGCACTGCGCCTGCCGCTTGAATTCCGGGGTGTGCATCGGTTTATCCCAGCATCGGCGCGGCACATGGGGTACACGGTTCTTGAGATGCAGGTCGGCCATCGCCAGCGCCATGCGGGTGAAACGAAGTATGGTCTTGGCATCACGCAGCGTGCATTGCCGGGGTTGATCGATTGTTTTGCGGTGCGCTGGATGCGCAACCGTCGGCGGCCGGTGATGAGCGTTGAACTTGAAAGAAGTGCATCAGAAGCTGGTGCAAACCCGCATGCGACAGTCTGTGATGGCGCGCGCGAAGGGGCACGCGAAGAGGCCCATGGCAGTGCGGGCGCAGGCCGATGAGCGAATCGGCAAAGCCCGAGCCGAAACCCAAGCGGCAGCGCAGGCGCATCAAGTGGGAGCCGCCTGTGGCGATGCTGGTGCTCCTTTTACTTGGCATGTGGCTTGTTGTGGGGCCGGATAAGTATCAGGATATGGCGGTGCTGCGCGATGGGGCCCGTGTTGTGCCGATGCGCATTGGACCAGCCAAGGGCTATCTGGAAGTTGTAGAAACGGCAGATGAAGGGACGACCTATCGTTTGCTCTTTCGTGATGGCGCTGCATCTGACGTGCTGGATGAAACGGCGCTGCGTGCGGTGGTGCCGGAGTCGCAGCTGCAGCGCGTGCGCGAACGAATGAGCACGCAAGGCACCGGCGGGCGCATCAAGGAAGTTGTTTTTCGGCTCTTTGATATTTCCAGTTGGTGGAGTGTCGCGTGGATCGCCGTCGGGCTTGGCGGACAGGCCGCGTTCTTTGGGCGCATGTTTATCCAGTGGATTGTTAGTGAGCGCAAGCGCACGAGTGTGGTGCCGGAATCGTTCTGGTGGTTGAGTCTGGGCGGGGGCGTGTGCTTGTTTGCGTATTTCGCGTGGCGGCAGGACATCGTGGGCGTTTTGGGGCAGACCTCGGGCGTGGTGATTTATGCGCGAAATCTGAGGCTTATTCATAAACGGCGAAAACAAGCCCTGCGGGAAAAGGCCAAGGCACGCCGAGTTGAGCCTGGGGCGGCAACATCGCACGAGAATTAGAGGACCTCACTCACGCAGACCCCCTTGTGGAGCCGACGGTGAGGAGACTATGCGTGTATTTCTCGACGGCAAAATGATCGGGACTGGCGACACCCTCAGCGAAGCACTTGCTCTAGCAGCACGTTCTGCGGGGGATCGGCTGGTCGTTGAAGCCAAGGCAGATGGTCAGCAAGTGCCCGCGGCAGACCTGGAACACCCCCCGGAACAGGCGTCCTATGCCTCGGAATTGGCGGTGACTTCGGTCGAGTCCTCCCAGTTGGTGGCTTCGGCCCTGACTGATGCAGCAGAGGCACTGACGGATCTGGGGGCGGAGCAATCTGCGGTAGCAGAACTCTTGCAGGTTGGTGAGACACAGGAGGCGATGAGTCGTCTCGGCGGCCTTGTCGGGGTGTGGCAGCAGGTTGATCAGACGATGCTGCTTGCCCAGCAGGCGATGGGGGATCGATTGCCCATCGACGCCTTCTCGACCGAGGCGGGCGAATTAACATCGCAGTTGGGCGCTATGCGGGATGCCCTTGAAGCGGGCGATCTGACGACGGTGGCGGACCTTCTCGCGTATGACATGGATGGCTTGCCGGACCGTTGGTCTATCCTGTTGCGTGAGGTTGCCGAGCAGATCGGCATGTTGTGCACCACGCAGGCAGGGTGAGGGTTTGATGGCAGCGAAGTCGGGTCAAAAAAACAGGATCGATGTCCTGATGGATGAGGCAAGTGTCGCGCTTGCTGAGGGTCGTTATTTCGACGCGGAGCGCGTTGCGAATGTAGCCTTGGGTGGAGCGGAGCAGGTCAGTGACTACGAGCGTATGGCGCGAATTCTGTTGCCTTTGCAGGAAGCGCGTCGGCAGAAACGACTGGCAGCGATCGACACCGGGCGTCTTACTTGTTTGTCAGATGTGCAACACGATGAAGTGGTGCTCGAAGCCGGGTGCTATTTGTTAGAGCCAATGATGGTCGCAGCGCACGGGCGCGACCTGCGTTTGCGTGCCAATGAAGAGAAGGTGCCGGTGTTGGTTGTGGTGCGCGAGCCGAAGACTCAGATGGGGTTGTGGCCAATTTGCATGATTGGGCCGAAGACGGTGCGTGCGCGGGTTGCCCCGCCTGCCAAGGGTGCAGATGACGAACCGGAGCCGACGATTGAGTGGATGGTGTCTGCCTCTGAAGCCCTTGGCAATGAAGCATTTGCCATGGTCGACCCGGATGGTGAGGCAGCGACGCGCGTCAAGCAAATAAGCGAAGTGTTGTCGACATGCAATGAGCATGAGAAACTGCATCAATGGCTTGCAGAAGCATGCCGCGAGGCGGCGCAGCTTGTACCTGCAAATTCCAATAGCTCACGCTGACGCACTGCGTTCACACATCAAAGTGAAAAAAGAAAAACGCAGCGCGTATTGAAGGCGCTGCGCAATCTGTGCTGTGAAATGATTACCAGTCGTTGTCGTAGCGATCGTCGTAGCGGTCATTGCGACGATTTTGGTCGCCGATGACAGCCCCACCGACGCCACCAATGATCGCGCCCGCGGCCGCACCTTTGCCCGCGTCACCAGTCAACGAGCCAAGCCCCAAGCCCGCGAGCGCGCCGAGGGTTGCGCCTGAGACAGCGCCTTCGCCGGCGTTGTTGCAGCCGGAGGCAGTGAAGCTGGCGGCAAGGAGGAGTGAGAGCGCTGCGCCTTTGAATGCGAGACGAGGACGGCGAATACGGGTTGATGTTATTTTTGTCATGATTATGAACCTGCCTTTTCTCAATCTGGGGTGCTGTTGATTTCGGGCATTTGACCACTGTCTGGTACCGCGCGGCGGGGCCCGAGGTTGCCTCACCGGGGCGGTACGAGATGCTCTATTATTCATGAGCGTCTACTCGGCAGGATTGATTCCATCGTGTTTCAGGTGCGTAGAAAATCGTTCTGGGGGTTCATTGAGGACGATTTTTGCGGTTCTGGTGGTCGGATCCGGGGTTGGGAGGGGATGAGAAGGGATTATCGGACCCACTCTTGCGAGGCTTTCGACCCGTAGAGCTACTCCAGCTAAGATCGCGCGCCGATGCACTTGGAGTATTGCACTGATGGGGAGATCATGACAGAAGGCGAAACACGTTCGACCCGCTTGAACTCGCGGTGGCTCTTGAAGCTTGTCATTTTTGCGGTTGTGTCGGCGGGGTTTGGCGCGTGGGGCATGTACGACGCATTCATTGCGTATCCAAAGCGCGGGCAACGCGTGGCGCAGTTTGAGTTGCTTGAATACTTTGATAAATCTGATGCGAAGGGAATGCTGTATCGCGCCTCGGTAGATGATCCGGCGGCCGAGCAGGTGCGCTTGACGGAGGAGTATGAGCGCAAGGCGCAGTTGACAGATATTGAACTTGCGCGGCTGAGCTGGCTCAATGAACTGGCGAAGGTTGCGAATCTGACGGTGTTGGCGCAAGAGAACACCGACATGGTATCTCGACCACCAGCGGAGCAGGAAGACACGCAGACATGGTTTGTTGTGCCGGCGACGTCACGGGATGATCTTGGCAAGACACTGGCGGGGAAGAAGGCACCGCCGCCATTGTCGGATTTAGACATTGTTTTTCAGTACGGTATTGCCGCAGTCGGGTGGGGCGTGTGCGTACTTGTGCTGTGGCGCATCATGCGCAGTGGAACGATCAAGTATCGCTATGTGTCCGAGGATAGGCGGTTGATTCTGCCGGATGGTCGCGAGATTACGCCGAGTGACATTGAACTTGTCGACAAGCGCGACTGGCACAAATTTTATGTGTATTTGAAGCTCAAGGACTCGGGCAAAGAGGTGAAGCTCGATGTGCTGCGTTTTGTGCCGCTCGAAGAGTGGGTGCTTGAGATGGCAAAGCATGTCGAGGGGTATGAGGGCGATGATGAGGCGCCAACTGAGGATGATTCAGAGAATGCCTCAGAGACTGCGGAATCCCCTGCATAAGTTCCGCTGCAATGCTGTCGGGCAGAATCCCAGAGAAGACGCATGGGCATAGTGCTTGGTATTGGGCTTACGGTGTACTGCCTTGTGATGGTGGGCGCGACGATCATCGGTTTGCCCGGCATGTGGCTGATGTTGGTCGCGGCGCTTGGTGTGCAGTTCTATGACGCGGGAACGTTTTCGTGGTGGACCCTTGGTGTTGCTGCGGCGCTGACGATTGCAGCGGAGATTGCAGAGTTTGTTTCTGGGGCCGCGGGCGCGAAGGCGGGGGGCGCATCGCGCAAGGCGATGGGTGCAGCGGTGATTGGCGGCATTGTCGGCGCGATCGTGGGCACGTTTGCCATTCCCATTCCGATTGTCGGCACGCTTCTTGGTTCAGCGATCGGCGCTGGACTTGCGGCGTCAAGTATTGAACTGCGTGCTCAGGATATTGAAGGCGCAGCGCTGCGCAAGCGCGCCGTCAAGGTGGGCGCGGGGGCTGCAGCGGGACGACTGGTTGCAGTTGTGATCAAGGGCGGGTTTGCGCTGGTGCTTGCGATCCTGCTTGCGACGGCGTCGTTCGTGTAGCACCAGATTCTGACACACTTGCAGAGATGTGCGTGGGTGCATCTTGATCCCAGGCGATCAACCCCGGGGACAATGTGCCGATGAGTCGATCATCGCGCGGCATGACGCGCACGGCGTAGCCTCGCCTGCCGGAACCGCCGGGCACGTATTCGGCGCGGAAGAGGTGTGTGCCTGCGGGAAGCGCTTCGATGTGTGTCATGTCAATCGGTGTGCCTTCGACAAGATCGCCCAGTGCGGTCACTTCGCCGGCGTACATCTGCACGCGCACTTCGTTGGGTGCAAGTCCGCCCAGATCAACTTCTGCCTGCATATGCACAGGCGTGCGCACTGGGACACTTGCGCGCACATCAGTGGTGACATTGCGCACTTTGATGCCCGGCCAGTGGCGTTTGAAGCGCCGAAGTTGCTCTGCCAATCCGCGTGCTTCCGCGAGGCCATCTGCTTGCAATGAGCCCGACAATCCGTGTGCAAGAAGGTAATAATGCTCGGCGTATTCGGCGACCATGCGGTTTGTTGAATACTGCGGCGTGAAGTGGCGCAGGTTGTGTTTGATGCGTGTGAGCCATGCCTTGGGCAGATTGTCTTCGGTGCGGTCATAGAACTCGGGAACGATCTGGCGCTCGAGGAGGTCATAGAGCGCCTTGGATTCGACATCGTCTGCGAGATTCTGATCGTCGTAGCTTTCGCCGCGTCCGATCGAGAAGCCGCGTCCCGGCTCGTGGGCTTCATCCCACCAGCCATCGAGGATGGAGCAGTTGAGTACGCCGTTCATCGCAGCTTTCATGCCGCTTGTGCCGGAGGCTTCCATGCCACGCTTTGGCGTATTGAGCCAGATATCGCAACCTTGCGTCATGCGGCGTGCGACTTCGATGTCGTAATCTTCGAGGAAGACAATGCGCCGGAACTCGGATGTTTCGCTGAGCTTTACGATGTCTCTGATGAGTCCCTTGCCGGGCCCATCGGCGGGGTGGGCCTTGCCTGCAACGATGACTTGTACTGGGCGATCGGTGTCGTTGAGCAATGCACTTAAGCGTTCGAGATCGCGCATGAGCAGCGTGCCGCGCTTGTAGGTGGCGAAGCGGCGTGCGAAGCCGATGGTGAACGTATTGGGATCGAGTGCACCGGAAGCGCGATCAATTTGTCCGGCGGGTGCGCCACGCGCAATAAGCTGTTTGCGCAATCGCGCCCGGCACCATGTGACGAGTGATCTACGGCGGTCGTTGCGAAAGCTCCAGAGTTCTTCATCGGGGATGTCATAGACTGCAAGCCAGGTGTGATGATCTGTCGGGTCAAGCTGCCAGTCAGGGTCGATATAGCGGTCGTAGAGTTCGACGAGGCCTTTGCTGATCCAGCTTCGCGGGTGGACGCCGTTCGTGACGTGCCCGATCGGGACTTCGCCTTCGGGCAAACCGGGCCAGATGTGTTGCCACATGTTGCGTGACACTGCACCGTGCAGTTTCGAGACGCCATTGGTGAATTGTGCGCAGCGCAGGGCGAGGACGGCCATCGAGAAGAACTCGCCGCTGTCGAAGGGGTTGGCGCGTCCGAGTGCGAGCATGCCATCGCGGTCAATGCCGAGGCGCCCCATGAACCTGCCCAGATAGCGATCGACCATGTCAGGTGAAAAACGATCAATACCAGCGGGAACGGGTGTGTGCGTGGTGAAGAGGTTGCCTGCGGCGGCGGCTTCGCGTGCTTCTTCAAAGCCTACGCCGTGCGCTTCGCGCAAGCGTGCAATGCGTTCGAGGCCGAGGAAGGCAGCGTGGCCTTCATTGATGTGAAAGACAGTGGGGTGTTCACCGATTTTGTCGAGTGCGCGGATGCCGCCGACCCCGAGGACGATTTCCTGTTGGATGCGTGTTTCGATGTCGCCGCCGTAGAGGGTGCGGGTGATGTCGCGATCGGCGCGCGAATTTTCGGGAAAGTTGGTGTCGAGGAGATACAGGGGGACGCGGCCGACCTGCGTTTTCCAGATGCCGATGGTGACATCACGGTCGGGGAGTTCGACATGGACGCGGTATTGCTCGCCGGTGTCTGGATCGATCAGGCGTTTGACGGGTTGGTTGGGGAAATCAAGGTCGGGGTAGGTTTCCTGCTGATAGCCGTCGGCATTGAGGTATTGGTGAAAGTAACCGTTGCGATAGAGCAGACCTACGGCGCAGAGGGGGATGCCAAGTTCAGATGCGGATTTCAGGTGATCGCCAGCAAGGCCGCCGAGACCTCCGGAATAAATCTGGAAACATTCGGTGAGACCGAATTCGGCGCTGAAGTAGGCAACGCGGAGGGGTGGGCCGTCATTGCCTTCGCACACGGCGGGGTATTGGCGCTCGAACCAACTGGCGCGCTGGGCGTGTTCGGTGAAGCGTGCATAGACAATCGCAAGGGCGTGGAGATAGGACTGATCGCGTGCGACACGTTCGAGCAATGACTGATCAACTTGGCCGAGCATTTTGACGGGGTTGTGGGCAGTTGATTCCCAAAGGTCGCGATCGAGGCGGAGAAAGAGGTCGACGGCTTCAGGGTGCCAGGTCCACCAGAGGTTGTGTGCGATTTCGAGCAGCGGCTTGAGGGGCTCGGGCACGGAGGGCACGACACGGAAACTGCGAACGTTGGCCTGGCCTGCGGGAAGCATGTCAGATGTCCTCCTTGAGAAGCATCGAGTGTGTCAAAAAGCGAACCATCGCGAAGATTCCTTATCGGTGCGGTCATGGGGGTTGGGCAAGCGAGTCGTGATAATCCGTGAAGAACATTGAACCCTGATTGAGGGGTGTTGGCTATTGCATCTTGAGGATAGCGGCCTCAGTGCGGGTCAGGGAGCAGTTTTGCGGGCGAGAAGCCATCCGAGTTCGGGGCGACGGAGCAATCGGGAGAGGGCAGCGTAGAGGGTGCCCCCGGCGATGACGCCGCCCGCGAGGATCAGGGCGTGCCCCGGACGGGTATCTGAGACATGGGGACGGATGAGGACCATTGCACCGATCGCGGCGGGGGCCATGAGCAGGGCGAGGCCAACTGAAAGGCCAAGTGAGCGGAGGAGCCCGGCATCGGTGAGGTGCCAGCCCTGGGCGGCGGCATGTTTGCGCAGCAGGATCGCGAGCGCGACAACCTGCAGCAGTGCGAAGATAGCTGATGCAAGTGCGACGCCTTGTTCGCGCAGGGGCCACATAAGGATGAGACTCAGCACGATATTGCCCGTGATGGTGGCGATGCCGACGAACATGGGTGTGCGCATGTAACCCTGGGCATAAAAGGCGCGCGTGAAGACATGTGTTGCGCCGATTGCGACAACTGCAGGCGCGTAGGCAAAGAGGGTGCGCGCGACGCGCTGGGCGTCAGCTTCCATGAATGCTTTGCCGGTGGTGACATAGCGTCCGGGCGCGCCGCCGTAGATCGTGCGGACAAGTTCGTAGCGCACGAGGATGAGGCCGATCGCAGCGGGGATGCCGATGAAGAGTGTGGTGCGCAAGCTTCGGCGGAGAGTGTCACCAAAGCGAAGCGGGTCTTTGGTATGTCTGCTCAATTCCGGAAAGACGGCGGTAGCGATGGCGATTGCAAAGACGCCAAGGGGGAGTTGATACAGGCGCTGGGCGTAATACAAAATCGATGCTGAACCAGTATCGAGTGGGTAGGGATGCCCTGCGATAGTTGGCCCGATGAGGACGGGCCACCCGGCGATGACGGCATCGATGAGCAGGCCAAGTTGCGCAGCGCCAAGACCAAGGATGACGGGCAACATGCGTTTGCCAAGGCCTGTGAGTTCGCTGATTGCGGGGCGAAGGTCGGTTGTCCAGCGCACGCGGCCGCGCAGTTCGAGAAAGCACCAGAGCAGTTGCAGCGCGCCTGCGCCGGTGACGCCCACCGCGAGCCACGCGGCGACGCGGGGGAGGTTGCGCGGGTGACCAAGGCCGAAGATCCACGCGGATGCTGCGAGGGCGGAGATCATGCAGATATTGAGAATGATGGGGGCAGCGGCGGTGGGGGCGAAGCGGCCCTGGGTTTGCAGCATCGCGCCGAGGACTGCGGTGCCGCAGACGAGGGGCATGAATGGCAACATGATCATGGTCATAGTGACGACGCCCGCTGCGTTGCCTGTGCCGCCGATGGGGCCCGGGGTGTCGATGGTGCGCAGTGCGAGGAACAAGCCGAGTTCGCCAAGTGCGGCGAGAGCGCAGAGCGCACAGAGCGCGACGATGACCGTGAGTGATGCGAATCGATCCGCCGCGACAGGGTCATCTTCGCGCAGTTGTGTGTAGCGCGGGAGAAACGCCGCGGTAAGGGCCCCTTCACCAAAGAGTCTGCGGAAGATATTTGGAATCAGGAACGCGGTGAAGAAAGCGGAGGCGATGGCGCTGGCGCCAAAGACCGCGGCGAAGACAGCATCGCGTGCTAGGCCAAAGACGCGGCTGGTGAGCGTGAGCAGCAGGAAGGTGCGGGCGTGGGTGATGAAGTCGGTGCGGTTGTTTTCATCAGTGATGTGGCGCTTGCGAGCATGAAGGGGGGCAAGAAACCGAAGGGCAACAGTGGCGATGAGGCCAAGTGCAATGCCGCCCATATTGGCAGCGAGATCATCGGGGACACTTTGGCGGCGGAAGTATGGGTGTGATTGGGCCGCTTCATCAATGACTGCGAAACCGCTTGCGAAGATGAACGTGAGCAGCAGCGCTTCGAGAGAACCGATCGGCCCGAGCCAGCGCGTGAGCGTAAGCAAGACGGTGAAGAGACCAAAGGCCGCGAAGTGTGCGTACAAATCGGTGCGCGGGACCGGCCCCGGCACATTCAGATTGGGCCAGAGCGTGAGGCCAAGGAGAACGAAAGCATAGATGATGAAGGCAATGCGCCACAGAAGGCGCGCGCTGATCAATGCGCGCAGAAGTGTCCAGAGGCGCGCTGGTGTCGAGGCATCAGGCATAGGGGCATTCAAGGCGTCGGCGCGTTTGCAGCGTTTGGCGCGGGCGTTTCGACGATTGGTGTTGACGCGACCGGCTCATGCTCAACCGTACTCGCGGGCAAGGGGTGTGGTTCGATTGTTGATGCGGGGAGCGGGTGTTCTTCTGAGATTGGCGCAGGAGTATGGGTGGGCGCGGGGGTTACGGCGGGCACGATTGGAGGCTGGGTGATGAGTTCCAGTGCAAGTTCTGCATAGTCCTTTGCACCGGCGCAGGCGGCATCATATTCGAAGACGGTTTGACCAAAGCTTGGGCATTCGGCGAGTTTGATATTCCGTCGAATGGGCGGATTGAGCACCTGTGCGTTGGCCCAGGGCGAGTTGAGTTCGCGAGAAGCCTCGAAGAATCCTCGGAGGTCAGCGACCACTTCGCGTGCGTGGTTGGTGTGTTCATCATGCATGGACAGGACGACGCCGCGCACCTGAAGTTGTGGGTTGAGTTGTTGCGAAATGAGCTGCACGGTTTCGAGAAGTTTGCCAACGCCTTGCAGCGCGAGGAAGTGGCTTTGCATGGGGACGATGACTTCGCGTGCTGCGACGAGGCCGTTGAGGGTGAGCAGGCCCAATGATGGTGGGCAATCGATGAGGATGAAGTCGAAGTCCTGCAAGAGGGGTGTGATCGCAGCTTTGAGTCGCTGGTGACGGTTTGGGGCATCTGCGAGTTCAGTTTCGATAGCCGCCTGATCGGTGATTGCCGGGATGAGCGCAAGGTTTTTTCGCGCATGAACAATTGCGGTGCGCGGGTCTAAGGGTGAATCGTCACTCCCCGGGGGATGGAGGAGCAGGTGATAGGTGGCGCGGGGTTCACCATCATCAGCGATGGATGGCTCGACGCCGAGGTGGAGTGTGACATGGGCCTGAGGGTCGAGGTCTATCAGGAGGGTGCGTTGACCGGCCCGGGCCAGAGCGGCCCCGAGACTGACAACCGTCGTGGTCTTGCCGACGCCGCCTTTTTGATTCATGAAGGCGATGATGCGCGGCGAGACCGGCGCCTGGCCCTCCATGACCGGGTCGCGTGGTTCCTGCATGGCGTGATGGTAGCAGTGTTTGCAGGGGAGGGCTCTGGGTATCGGACTCCAGCGGGGTAGAAAGCACTCTGCGGGTGCGTTCGGCGGCAAGGGTTCGATCGATCACGTCGATGAAAGAGGGGGGTGGTTTTGGAGGGGTGATGAAGCGTCGTCGGGAACTTGAAGCTCGGGAAGTGGAAGCGCTGCACGAGCGTCTGGCTCGGCGTCTGGGCGATTCGTCGGTGCCGACGTTGCCCCATGTCGCGATGAAGATCATCGAACTCGTCGGCGATCCGCATTCTGCAATGAAGGATTTTGCAGAGGTGATCGAAACCGATCAGGCACTGACTGGTCGGCTCTTGCGATTGACCAATTCAGCCTATTTTGCCCAGACCAAGCCGGTGACGACATTACAGCGGGCGACCGTATTGATCGGGCTTGACCGGGTGAAGGCGATGGCGCTTGGGTTTCATTTGTCCAAAGCCTCGGCTGGTGAGGATGCGAATACACGTCGGCACTGGACCCTGGCGTTATTTCGGGGGTGGTATGCATTGCGGCTTGCAGAGAAGTTGAGCAAGTCGGTTTCGGGCGAAGCGTTTGTGGTGGGGTTGATGATGGACGTGGGTGTGCCATTGATGAGTGAGCTTGAGGGCGCCGCCTTTGATGCGATTCATCAGTCACCTGATCCGCCGGCCAAGAAGTATTTGCTGGAAATGGATGAGCTTCCGTTCACGCATGTGGACGTTGCGGCGGCGCTGTGCAAAGTGTGGAAGTTGCCCAAGGCGATTTCGCACCCGATTTGTCTGCATCACAATCCGGCGCCGCCGGCATCGGCGAAGCACCCCATAAGCATCTTACATGCAGTGGCCTATTTTATAGGTTCGTTGCCGCTTGATCCGGATCACGGGGCCAAGCTCGAAGCGAAGTTTTCGCGCGTCGGGGAGCGGCTGCTTGGGCTTGATGAAACAGCACTTCTCGATGCGGCGGCGGAAGCTGCACGGGATGTTGAGGGCTCGAGTGATGTCTTCAGCCATCTGTTGTCAAGCGAACTTTCGGTTGAGCATATTCTCGGGCAGGCGAATGGATTGTTGTCTGATGCTGTTGAAGACATGGTTGAAGATTCGATTGCCTCAGAGCAGGGTTCGCGGTGTCTTGTGTTGCGGACCGGAGATTGCCGCCTTGAACTCGAATCACGCGGGGGCGGAACAGTTCGTATCTATCTCCACAATGCGGATGGGGAGCGGATGCTCTCAGAGGATGTCGACGTGCGGCATGTTGAAGCAGCAGGGCTGCGGAAGACACTCATGCTCGATGAGGCATCAGAAACTGAGGTTGAGGAGTTGATGGCGAGTCTGAGCGCTTTGGCGGCGTGAGCAGGTGAGCGCGCATGGGGCGATTCGGCCCACTGGATCAACTCAGTGATCCAAACTGATCTATTGTGCGGGCGTGACGACTTTGAAGGATCAGGCGCTGGTGTTGCGGCAGTGGGAGTTTTCAGAGACTTCCCAGACGGTGTTGCTGTTGTGCAGAGCGCATGGGGTGTTGCGCGGGCTTGCCAAGGGTGCTCATCGGGATCGCGCTCCATTCTCGGGCGGGTTTGAGGTGATGACGCGGGGCGAAGTGGTTGCGATGACCAAAGGCAGCTCTGAGCTTGCGACGCTGATTGAGTGGGATTTGCAGGAGGTATTCTGGGGTCCGAGATCGAACTGGCGGGCACACCAGAGCGGGCTGTATGTGGTGGATGTGCTCCGGCATATGTTGATCGATGCCGATCCGCATCCGGCGCTTTTTGACAAGGCCATTGAGATCTTGCGGCACCTAGATGGCGAGGGGTTTGCGCCGGTGGTGGCGTTTCAGTGGTCGGTGCTGCTCGAGACCGGGTATGACCCGCGTCTGGAGCTTGAGGGTGAGACTGGGCCATTGCAAGCGGCGCTGTATGGGTTCAATCCTCAGGAGGGCGGGCTTGTAGCTGATCCGGGGTCTAATGGGTCCGGACACACGTGGCGGGTGCGGCGGGGGACTGTCGAGGTGTTGCGAACGGTCCGTGAGCATGGCGACGTGGGGTCACAGAGCGCCGATCAGGTGATGCGGGCGGCCCGATTGCTTGGGCATTACCTGAGCAGTGTGCGCGGGCAAGATTTTGCACTGGGTGAGGGATTGTTTCAAAGTCATGGGTCAAGTCGCGGTACCGGGGCGAGTGCGGTACCGTAGGGGCTGCTTGAAGTTCTCCATCGGTGTTCGAGGGAGGGCGGTGGTGGCAGCACAAAGAACCAGGGAAGGTGCGGCTGTGCAGCAGCCTGAGACCGAAGCGACACAACGCGTCCCCAAAGCACTGGCTCATCACCACCGGGTGACGGGTCTTGATGTGCGGGTAGATCGTGTGGGTGAAGGTCAGCCTCTGGTTTTTCTCAATGGACTTCTGGGGCTCAATGAGCACTGGTTTGGGTGTTTGCGGTATCTGGTCGGGCCGGAGGTGCGGTGCGGCAACGAATGCCTGTTCTTCGAAGCGCCATTGCTTCAGATGCGCGGCCCGGGGTGTTCTGTCGAGGGCGTGACCAACTTGACGACGAGTTTGCTCGAAACACTGGTGGATGGGCCTGCGGTACTTATTGGTAATTCACTTGGCGGGCATGTTGCGTTGAAGATTGCCATCGAGCGTCCAGAACTTGTGCGGGGATTGGTGCTCATGGGATCAAGCGGGCTCTATGAGCGCACCTTCGATAAAGATGTAGAGCGCAATCCATCGCGCGAATGGATGGAACGCAAGATCGAGGGGTTGTTCCACAATCCGGAGCGCATGTTCCCGGGCATGGTCGATATGGCGCACGAGGCGTTGTCACGGCGCACTGCGGTGCGATCACTCGTGCGGCTGGGTAAGAGTGCGAAGCGCGATCATCTTGGTGAGCAACTGCACAAGGTGAATGCGCCGGTGTTGCTTGCCTGGGGCAAAGAGGATGCGGTGACGCCGCCCGATGTGGCAGAGCAGTTTGCGGCGCAACTGCCCAATGCGCAATTGCGATGGATTGATCAATGCGGGCATGCACCGCAGATTGAATGTCCGGAGATATTGTGCAGGTATGTGCGCGAGTTTTGCTTTGAGCTGTCACATATCGCAAGTGGTGCAGATGGTCAGGCAGGCGTCGCCTGAGGCGATTCATGATGCGGCGCACCGCGGGACATTGAATCTATGCGGACACAATGGATTGGTACAGGGCTGCGAATGGCGCTGCGTCGTCGCGTGCGGTGGCTTGGCGATGAACGTGCGCGGGGGCAGGACGCGGGGGCGATTCAGCGTCGACAGTTACGTACGTTACTTGGACACGCGGCGACAACGGAAGTTGGTCGCGAGTTTGGTTTTGCGCGCCTTGCGGATTTGCCGGATGCTGAGATGGTGCCGGCGTATCGAGAGGCGATGCCCGTGGCGGATTATGAACGTCATCGGGCACAGATGGTGCGCATGCGCGAGCAGGGTGAGGCGAATATCTGCTGGCCTGGCATCGTGCAGGACTGGGCGCAAACCTCAGGCACCACGGGGGGCGAAAAATATATTCCGGTAACGCGGGAGATGATGGCTTCGAATCGCAAATCGGCGATGGATATCTTTGCGCACGCGATGCGTTTTGGGATGCGTCTTGAAGACATCTTTGCGGGGCGGCTTCTTTTTCTGGGCGGTTCGACAGATGTGACGGTCAATGAGCATGGCATTCGTACGGGCGATTTGTCCGGGCTTGTAACGCCTCTCATTGGCTGGCCTTTATCCAAGGTGTATACGCCCGGTGCGGATGTGGCGCTGCTGGATCATTGGCCGACCAAGATTGAGCGCATCGCAACATTGACAGTGGATCAGGATGTGCGTTTTGTTTCCGGCATGGCATCATGGAGCCTTGTGCTCTTTGAGCGCATTGTAGAAATCGCACGAACGCAAGGGCGGGATGTCAGCACATTGCGCGATATCTGGCCAAAGATGCAGCTTTTTGTGCATGGCGGCGTGCGCTATGCGCCGTTTGATTCGCGCGTGCGGCGCGTGTGGTCGGGATCGGGTGATGTGAAGGATTCGGCGGCGGACATTCCATATCGCCTTGAGGTATACCCTGCGAGTGAGGGTTTTATTGCGCTGCAGGATCGCAGGGGTGAACCGTCGTTGCGCATGCATGTTGACAATGGCATTTTCTTTGAGTTTGTTCCGGTGGAGACGATCAATGACGATGCGCCGCGGGCGTATATGTGCGATGAAGTCGAGCCCGGGCAACGGTATGTGGTTGTGATGACGACGTGCGCGGGGCTGTGGCGGTATGTGATTGGCGATGTTGTTGAATTTGATTGTGTGCCTCCTGATGGGCCGCCACGGATGCGCATTGTGGGTCGGCATCGTCATTTCATTAACGCGTTTGGTGAAAATCTGATCGTCGAAGAAATTGAGAGTGCGGTGGTGGCAGCGAGTGAGGCGGCGAGTGCCATCATTGGCGAATTTACAGCGGGGCCGGTGTATCCGGGTGACGGGCAGCGCGGTGCGGTGGAACTTGTTCTTGAGTGGGCCGACGATGAAGCGCAGGTGTCACGGTTTGTTGCTATTTTTGACGCGGAATTGAAGCGGCGTAATGTGGATTACACAACAAAGCGGACGGCGTCATTGGGGATGGGTCCACCCCGCGTGACGCGTGTGCCGATGGGGCGTTTTGATGCGTGGATGGCGTCTCGCGGGAAGCTTGGCGGACAGCACAAGGTGCCGCGATGTGCGAATCATCGAGAATATGTTGATGCACTTGCACATGCTGGTGCGAGAGGCGTTGTGCAGGGGCCGTGATGAGAAAATCTGCAAGGGGCGTGAAGCGCGGCGGGCCTGAAGCCGTATGATGAATGGGTTCGTGCGGGCGGAGCTGGCATGAACTGTAAAGGGGATGAACGATGAGCGGCAATCAGGGTGAGCTTCCTTTGGAAGATGGGCGAGCCGTCGCATATGCGGCTACGGCGACACTTGAACAATGCGCATCGCTATTGCGCGTAGCAGAGGCAACGGTGTATTGCGCACCATCGCAGATCATGAGTAGTGCGACAATTGGTCAGCACGTGCGTCACAGTCTGGATCACTTTGCAGCGGCGCTTTCTGGCATACACAGTGACTGTGGGACGACAGGCGAGATAGATTATGATTCGCGCGAGCGAGGAACAGCTATCGAAAACGAGCCGAACACGGCGCTCGAATTGATTGATCGATTCATCGGAAAGCTTGAAAATCTTACGCCGGAAGAGTTGTGTGCGCCAGTGACTATTCGAGTGATGGTGTCTGGTGATGGCACAGGCGCAACACTTGGTTCAACGCTCGGGCGCGAGCTTGCCTTTGCCTCACATCATGCGATTCATCATCATGCGATGATTGGTGTGATCGCCCGCGAGCATGGCGTGGACGTTTCGTCGGATTTCGGCAAGGCGCCGTCGACGATCAATTATGAACACCATATTGAGGCAGGATGCTGATTCGCAATGTGCACCGTTACGATTATCAAGATGCAGGGCGATGGTCTTCGCATAGTTGAGAGCCGCGATGAATCGCCGCTGCGCGCTCCGGCGATTCCACCGGAGTTGCGTGTGATTGATGGTGTTCGTGTGCTTCTGCCTCTTGATGCCAAAGCGGGCGGAACATGGATCGCGGCCAACGATCGCGGCGTTGTGATGACATTGCTCAATTTCAATCAGCGGCCGGCGAATGAAACGCTTCCAGGACGAACGTCGCGCGGGCAGGTGATTCTCGGCGCTGCGAGTTCGGATGATATTGATGGTGTGATGGCGAATACATCGGGGCTTGATCTTGGGGGGATGTCGCCGTTTCGCCTGGTTGCTGCGCAGGGTGAAACGATTCTTGAAGGGCGTTGGGATGGGCGCGATTTTGAAATCCGCCAGCACACATTGACGCGAGGAGTGGATGGAGCACCAGGTACGGCGTGCTTTGCAAGTTCCGGGCTTGGTGATGTGCTGGTCGCGCCGCGACTGGAACTTTGGAAAAAGTGGAGCATCGCGCGTGAAGTCACCAGTGCGTTGCAGGATGAATATCATCGGCACCAGTGGCCGGATCGACCAGAGATCAGTGTGAAGATGAAACGCGCCGAAGCGGAGACAGTGTCGATCACGACGGTCGAGGTGCGTCCAGATGATGCCATCGAGATGCGGTACTACACCGATGATCAATCCACGGCGTCACGAATGTCGTTGCGAGCGACCTCGTCGGTGAGTGCGCCGATGTCAGAGGTCACCGTGTGACGACGGAGGTTCCAGGAGCAGGACGCTCATGGAGGCGCGCGTTGCGCGCAGCGCGCGGTCATATCTTCCTCATCTATTTTTCGCTACTTTTGTTGTCGCATATTGTGATTGCAGTGTGGAACCCGGATTTTTGGGTTGGGTATGTGCTGCCTCCAGAGACAGATCTGGTTGCGGTGCATACGCCGAAGATGCTTGATGATGGGCCTGCCCCCACAGGTGAAGCTGCGCTGACGCTCTGGCACTGGCCGCCCAATAGTTTAGGTGAAATGTATCGCGCCGATGCGCCGCCCCTGTTGATGTTGCATGGCAGCCCATCGCAGGGGGCGCGCGACTATCGCAAGTTTGGACCGAAGCTCGCGGCGCTTGGTCGCGATGTGTATGCAATTGATCGCCCGGGGTTTGGCCATTCGAGTAAGTGGGTACCGAGCTATTCGATTGTTGCCAACGCGCGCTATGCGCTTGCGGCGATGGATGAACTGGGTCTTGATCGTGCGCACATTGTTGGGTGGTCACAATCGGGCGGCGTGGTGTTGCATATGGCGGACATCGCGCCGCAGCGCGTGGCGTCGGTCACGATGATTGGTGCGATTGGCATTCAAGAGGGTGAGGGATCGGGCAGTTACCGCTTTGAGCATGTGAAATATGGCATTGGGTATGCGCTTGTTGTGGTGTTGCCGGAGCTTGTGCCGCACTTCAATGTGATTGGTGATCGCGCGGTTCGGCACGCATTTATTCGCGATTTTTGGGATTCGGATCAGCGTCCGTTGCGCGGCATCATGGAACGTCTTGAGGTGCCGACGCTTATTCTTCATGGTCGGCATGATCCACTTGTGCCCGCGTGGGCGGCCGAGGAGCATCATCGCATTATCGGGCCAAGTCGTCTTGTGATGCTCGATGCCTCGCATTTCTTTCCTTTTGGCCCACCGGCGGACAAAGCGATCAATACGTTGCTTGCAGCGCGTGCGCTCAGTGCATTTACCGCGCGCCATGACACGCAGGGGGTGCCGATCCGGCGCGGAGTCTCGGATTACGCGCCATCCCATGAGGGGCCTGCGACGATCGGCGGGTATCGAATTGATCAGACAACGCCCTGGTTTCTGATTGTTCTGGTGATTGTCATCGGTACGTTTGTGAGTGAAGACCTGACTGTGATTGCAGTGGGGTTGATGGTGGTTGCGGGGCGCATGGACTGGGGTGTGGCGCTGCTTGGGTGTGCTGCGGGCATTGCACTTGGCGATTACGGGCTGTGGGCGATTGGCCGATTTGGTGGGCGCAGACTTCTACGGATTCCGGGCGTGCGGCGTTTCGTTGGCGAAGCGGCGCTTGAACATTGGTCACATGTGCTTGAATTGCATACTGCCAAAGCGGTGATTTTGTCGCGTTGTTTGCCGGGCACGCGCGTACCGATGTATATCGCGGCGGGGATGCTTGCCAATCGGTCGCGCCCGTTTTTGATATGGGTGACGATTGCGGTGGTGATCTGGACACCCATCTTGCTTGTGATCACGATGACGGCGGGTCAACAGGTTCTCGGTTTTTTCAGTGAAGTCTTTCACGGTCCATGGGCATACATCGCGGCGTTTGCGGTGTTGTTCCTGCTGCTTCGCATAGCGAGTCTTGAAGCGACGAAGCTTGGGCGGCAGCGATTGAAGGCGGAAGCGAAGCTCCTGATCAGTCCGGAGTTTTGGCCCATGTGGTTGTTTTATATCCCGGTGCTGCCTTGGATTGCATGGCTCGGTGTGCGATATGGTCGGCGCGGTGGGCCGTTGGTGTTCACATGTGCCAATCCGGGATTTCCTGAGGGTGGCGGCGTGATTGGCGAGGAAAAATCACGTATTCTCGCAGGTTTTGGGCCACACCAGCGCGATGTGTTGCCATCTGTGCGCATTGATCAAGACGATCCTGCGGCGCGTGCCGCGGTGCTTGAGAAGGCGATGGCAGACCCAACGTGCGGCGTTGATGGGTATCCGGTGGTCCTCAAACCAGAAGAAGGTCAGCGCGGTTTCGCGGTGCGCGTGATCGAAGATCGCGCAGGCGCACTTGAGTATTTTGAGCATGCTCATGCGCCGGTGTTGGCGCAGGTGTATCACCCGGGGCCGGCGGAGTTTGGTGTTATGTGGGTGCGATCAACGAAAAATACAGGGCCGATGGATGACCAGCCGGGGTATATTTTTTCGATTACCCGCAAGACTTTTCCTGTTATCACTGGTGATGGCAAGCGTACGATTGAAGAATTGATCTGGCATCATCCGCGGTATCGGATGCAAGCCAAGCTTTTCTTGAAACGAGTTGGTGCACAGCGCGATGAGGTGCTTGATGAAGGGCGCACGTTGCAGATTGCTCTCGCGGGCAATCACTCTCAGGGGACAATGTTTACCGATGGTGCGGATCTGATCACGCCTGAGTTGTCTGCCTGGATGGAGCAGCTTGCGACGTCGTATCGTGAGCCGGGCACGGGACGCCGGTTTGATTATGGGCGCATTGATGTGCGCTGCGCAAGTGAGGAAGCATTCCGACGGGCCGAGGGGCTCGGCGTGGTGGAGATCAACGGCACATCGAGTGAATCAACGAATCTGTATGACCCGAACAAGAATTTTTTCTGGATGTATGGCGTGCTCATCCGCCAATGGTGGGTGCTCTTTGCCATTGGGGTGCGCCGGCGCGGTGAGGGAGTCAGGCCGATGGGCTTTCGTGAGCTTCTTCGGGTTATTCGAAGGCACCGTAAGGAGCGCCATGGCCCGCGAGTTGCAGATTAGTACGTTGTTTGCGATTTTGAGGTAGCGGCGCGGGCGCGAGCGGGCAATGATGTTGCAGTCTGCACGAATTCAAGAGTGTTGGGTAGGAGTGGCATGAGATGGCGGTCCGCATGGAGTTAGCGCGAATCCTGATCTGTGAGCTGCGCGACTTGCAGGTCATTGAACTGCAGGAAGTGGGGGGCGATCGGCGCTTTCCCATATTGATCGGACTTGCAGAGGCAGAGGCGATTCGCAGGCGCTTTCAGGGAGACATATTGAAGCGCCCATTGACGCATGAACTGCTGGCGTCAGTGATTGATTCGCTTGGAGGAAAGCTGGAGTCGGTCACGATTCATGATCTTGCAGAACACACTTTTTATGCGAAGCTGACGATCCATCGTCCGAATGGCGATGTGCTGGACGTCGATTCGCGCCCGAGTGATGCCATCGCCCTTGGTGCGGCGACCAATGTCCCTATCTATGTTGAAGACCATGTGCTTGATGAGGCGCAAGCCGAGCTATGAAGGCACATCAAGAGCCTGCGCCGGATCATGCCGAATTGAGTGGTGTTGCTTCAGTTTCTCTTGTTGGCGGTGGCTATCTCACGGGTGATATTCCGGGTACGGGCGGGCATATCAAAGCGAGAGAATCCGATTTTCTTGTTGAAGAGATTCCGCTCTATGAACCCGAGGGTGCGGGCGAACACATTTATTTGATGATCGAGAAGACAGGTCTTGCGACCAATGAACTGCTTGACATTGTCGCGCGCCACTTTGGCGTGCGTCCAAAGCACATCGGGTATGCGGGCATGAAAGACAAGCGTGCGATCACACGGCAGGTGATTTCTGTGCATGTGCCGGGGCGTTCACCGGATGATTTTCCGATGCTGCAACACGATGGTGTGCAGGTCTTGAGTGCGGAGCTGCACGTCAACAAATTGCGGCGCGGGCATCTCAAAGGCAATCGGTTTGCGGTGTATATTCGCGGCGTTGAGCCAACGCGCGTGCTTGATGCAGAGCGTGTGATGCGTGTGCTTTGCGAGCGCGGGATGCCGAACTTCTTTGGGCCGCAACGCTTTGGTGCGCGATACAACAACCATACCCTCGGGCGAATGTATCTTATGCGGTGCCACCGTGATGTATTGGATACGCTGCTTGGTCCTGATGCATCGGTTGCGGATCGGAATATCGAAGCGCGACAGGCGTATGCTGATGGGAAATATGCAGAGGCACTTGCGCTCACGCCCCATGGGCAACGCGCTGAGCGCGAGGCGCTGCGAGCGCTCGCACGCGGGCGACGCCCGGCGGAGGCGGTGAACTCAGTCAATGAAATGCAGCGTGCGTTCTGGATCACAGCGTTTCAAAGTGTCATCTTCAATCGTGTGTGCGCTCGGCGGATTGAACAGGGCATCTTCGATTCGTTTGTTGTTGGTGATGTTGCAGCGCGCCATGCGGCGAGTGGATTGTTTTGTATTGATGAGGCAACGCTTCAAGACGCTGTAACTGAAGAGCGCAGGACCCGACAGGAAATCAGTCCGACCGGGCCACTTTGGGGCATTTCAATGATGGAAGCGCAGGGTGAGATTGGCGCGATGGAGCAGGAAGAGTTGGCGCGTGAGGGTGTGCCGATGGAGCCTTTGGCGTGGGCCGCGAAGGCGTTTGGAAGTCAACTTGCGGGGTCGCGCCGTCCGTTGCGCGTGCCGGTGAGCGAGCCGCATCTGGAGGCGGGGGTGGATGAGCACGGCTCATTCATCCGGTGCGCCTTTGAATTGCCGCCTGGGGCCTACGCAACGATGGTGATGCGCGAAATTATGAAGGTCTTCCCACTTGAATGGGAAGAGCCTTTTTCAGATGCTGCGTGCGCGGGTACAACTCGCGCGAGTGATTGATGAACTCTGGCAGGTTTATCGCGACCCGGAAGATTGTTGCGAAGGCAGAATCCCCAGCTGGCGGTACTTCTCGCGATATTTCTTGTCGAGCGCCGTTTGCTTGCTGTTGAGATCAATTTCGCGCCCATCGATGAAGGCCATTTCAATCTGTGAAATGATGTCCAGTGGATTGCCATCGGTGATGATCAGTGTCGCGGCTTTGCCATTTTCAAGTGAACCGATGCGATCGCCCACGCCAAGCAGTTCGGCGGCGGACAACGTCACCGCGCGAATTGCAGCGTCTTCAGGCAAGCCATACGCCACCGCGAGACCTGCCTGATACGGCAAGCTGCGTTCGTGTGCGGTCTCATCACCAGATGCGAGACACCACATGACACCAGCAGTTTCCAGACGAAGCGGCAATGTGAACGGTGCGTCATACGCCTTGTCGCGACGGCCCGGCAGGCGGTGCGTGCCGGTGATGATGACGCCGATCTTGTGACGAAGAAGCAAATGAGTGCATTTGTCTGCATCACGACCGCCAACGATGACGGCTTTCAGGTTGTGATGCGCTGCCCATGACACGGCGCTTTGCATCTGTTCCAGTTCATTGGCGCGGATGAACACGGGCGTGTCGCCATGCATTGCAGGAAGCATGGCGTCAAAGCGCACATCTGTTGGCAATGAACTGTCAGCGCTTCGCGCGTCGGCATAGGCTTCAGCGGCATCAAACATCTCATCAATTTTTGCAAGGCGTTCCTTAGCGCGTTTGAGTTGTTCTTCTGGAGTTTGCTGCATCCACCATGCTGTGATCGGGCGCATGTTGGGCCAGTTGACGACAAGGCCAGCATCGGCGCTGATCGCAAGATCTTCCCAGGTCCACCCGTCCATGCGAATGACAGCTGCGCGCCCGGGTATGGCACCGCCTTGTGGGAGCACGCCGCAGGTCAGGATTCCGTTTGCTCGTGTGACGGGAATAATTGTTGAGTCCGGATTGACCGCAACCGCTGCACGAACTTCAGGCGTGATGTCGCCGGCTTCAGAAGAATCATGCGTTGCGCGCACCGCGCCAATTTCGGTGAGGCCCATGATGGTGTCGGCACCAATCAGACCGGGATACACGTGCTTGCCCGTCGCGTTAATCACGCGAGCACCGCGTGTTCTCGGGGCGCGACCCGCGCCCACTTCGCGGATCACGCCGTTCTCAAAGACGACATATCCATTGCGAATGATGGGCCCGGCGACGGTGTGTACTGTTGCCCCGGTGATCACGATTGGCGCTCGCTGCGGGGGCGCAGAAATGCCAAGATCTTGAGCATGTGCGGCGGTGGCGAGCAGGCATGCGGTTGTAACAATCGTTGCGAGAAGCGTTGTTGCGATATTTTTCATGGTGTTTTCCTTGTGGAGATGGCCTTTATGAAGATGATTAGTTACTGCCGGAGAAGAAGCTGGATAAGCCGCACCCGCAGTCGCCGCACTGCACGTCCGCAGGGTCGATTCCGTTTTCAATCATCCAGAGGTATTGGGTTTCAAGTTCGGTCATGGTGTGTATATGCCCGCCGTGTGTGAGGCTCATAGCTTCGACCGGGTGAGGTATGTCGCGCTTCGGCCCATCACCTTTGCCCGGTTTCTTCTTGTTGTTCTTATCTGCAAGGATTTTCTGAACGATGCGACTCCGTTCAGTTTGTGCAGTTGAGCGCAACTCGGCATCACGAACGAGCGAAAAATATTCGCGCCCATCAATGAAGGTGTTTTCACACCGGGAGAAGGTGCTCAGGGGTGAGCCCGACCAGATGACAAAGTCGGCGTGCTTGCCACTCGCAAGCGAGCCAACCCATTGGTCAATTTTCAATTGCTTTGCCGGGTTAAGCGTGACGAATTTGAGCGCTTCTTCTGGTGATACGCCGCCATACTTCACAGCCTTGGCGGCTTCGGTATTCATGCGCCGTGCGAGTTCATCGGAATCGCTGTTGAATGACACAACCACGCCCACATCGTGCATGATTGCACCGTTGTAGGGAATGGCATCGATAACTTCGAACTTGTAGGCCCACCAGTCGGAGAACGACGATGCGCCGATCGCATTGTCGCGAATGGCTTCGGCGATTTTGTAGCCTTCAAGAACATGCTGAAAGGTGCCGATTTTGAAGTTGAATTTCTCGGCAAGCCTGCACAACGCGAGGATTTCATCCTGACGATAGCTGTGGCAATGAATCAGGCGCTGCCCGGCGAGAATCTCCGCGATGGCTTCGAGTTCAAGATCGCGGCGCACTGGCACCGGGCCATGTGCATCCTTTTGCTCAGCGGCGTATGACTGTGCGGCTTCGAATCGATCGAGCATGAGCGTTTCAACACCCATGCGCGTTTGCGGATAGCGCGTGCGCGGCGAATTCCAGTTGGACTGCTTGACATTTTCGCCCAGCGCAAACTTGATGCCGCCGATAGCACCATCGAAGCGCATGTCATCTGGTGCTTCGCATCCCCAGCGAATCTTGACGACAGAGTTCTGCCCGCCGATCGGGTTCGCTGAGCCATGTAACTGATTCACCGTGGTCAGCCCGCCCGCAAGTTCGCGATACCAGTCGATGTCGTCCGGGGTGATGACATCGAAGATGCGGACTTCTGCGGTGACGGATTGCGTGCCCTCATTCACGCCGGAGGAAATGCCCGTGTGACTATGGCAATCGATCAGACCGGGTGTGACATGCTTACCCGTCGCATCGATGATGCGTGCGCCCGCGGGCACACGTGGCACGGCGCCACTGCCAATGGCCTGCACGGTGCCGCCCGAAGTGATAAGCCAGCCGTTTTCAATGATGCCTTGCGCATCGCAAGTCCAGATCGTTGCATTGGTGATGACAACCGTGCCCTGAGCAGGCACATCTGTGAGCCCAAATGCGCCAAGGGGATAGGCGATTGCCTCTGGAATATCAGAGCTTTCGTTATCGTCATCTTCAGCGTCGTCATCATCTTTGGTGAGATCGCCTGTGCGCGTGGCGTTCCATGTGAAGCGCTCGCCATCAGTATTCATGGCCGTACCGATCAGAGCATCGCCCTCGCGAGCGGCGGAGAAACTCAGCGTGCCCTCAGCACCGAAGGGTTTGCCATCGAGCATGAAGTTCAAACGGTTTTTGTTTTGCGAGGGCTTGCGGGCCTTGAACTTTTGCGGCTTGGGTTCAGTGTCTTTGGCATCGTTCACATCGTCGGCATCATCATCGGCGCCTTCGAGTGGCGGCAGTTCAAGAGTGATCTTCGGGCCCTTGTCGATTTTGAGTACGCCGGTCACGCCGCCCATGCTGAATGCGGTGTCATATTCACCGGCCAGATCAAAGGCTTGTTTTTCATCAATCACATGGCGCTGACCGTCGATCCAGACTTCACGAAGAACCGCATCTTCATCAAAGAGTGAAGCTTCATCGACAAGCACAAAGCTTGCGGACTTGCCCGGTTCGATGGTGCCGAATTGATTACTCACGTCAAGCAATGCGGCCGGGGCAGTGGTGAGCGCCGCGAGGGCTGCATCTTCGGTGAGTCCGCCATCTTCGATGGCACGGCGTAGCCCGGGCATGAATTTCTCGCCCTTGCGAAGTTTGCTCGTGGTCAATGACACGTTGATGCCCGCGTCAATCATTCGGCGAAGATTGGTCGGTGCCTGCTCCCATGTCATCAGGGCGCGCAGCGAGACGGAATCGCGATCGGCAATCATTTCAACGCGCGGCGTTTCGGGGCGCGTCACGGGCACGATGAAGGGCACATCCAGTGCCGCGAGTGCGTCAAGGCGGCGGAACTCTGTGCCTGAGCCGGTGATCACGATTTCGCGATCGAATTCGCGAGCAACTTTGGCAGCCCGAATCGTATCCAGTTCATCGGTGACATCCCAGAGCAGCGGGAGTGATTCGTGAAGAGTCGAGAGTGTTGCGTTCGGGTCTGGGCGCGGGTGTTTGTCTGGGTGTTGTGCATGTGCATCAGTTGCGGCGTCGTACCACTGTTCATCGGCAAGGGTCTGGCGCACAAGGGCAATCTGCCCCATGCGCGAACCCGGATAGCCCAGTGATTCATCATCGCCGCCGCCACGAGTGCGCCCGCGCGGCCCGCGCGCAAAAGAAGCAACATGCATGGCGCGCTCGCGCACGATTGCAGGGGTGGGACGCGATTTGATGTTGTCTTGTGCAAGTGTGATGACAGCAGAAGTGCCGCGCAGCAGGCCATCACTCGGCACGACCTGTGCGAGTACGAACCCCATCTTGCGCAGTTTTTCCTTGGCATCGTCATCGAGCCCGCCATCATTCAGCGCTGAGCGCTCGCCGAGCACTTGCGGGTTCCAGTGTCGACCCGGCGCATCAGAGGCCAACTTGCCCGCATCGACAGTGATCCAGGGATCGATAAGTCCCGCGTACAGATGCATACCGCTGGCATCCCACACACGTGCGCCGCGCGGTGCCTTGCCTTCGCTTTGTACGGAGATGATCAGGCCGTTGCGAAAAACGACTGTTGCATTGTCGACGCTTTGGCCGGGGGCGGTGTGCGCCGTGACGCCCGTTATCGCGTGCCAGCCGGGCTCGACCGGTCGCGGGCCATTAAAAGGCTGAACGGGTTGTGCGAGGGCCGCGGTAGTAAAGGCGAGTGCGGCGGCAGCAGTTGCTGTCAGGGCGCGCATGAATCGGCGAGGAGTTCCCGCCCCAGAGTCGATAACGGTTCGATGTGTTGAATGCATGATGCGAATCGTACCGCACCAGAGGCGAGAAGTTGAGATGATGTCTCATCGGTGAATTTACCGACTCGTTAGTATTGATTAGCCCCCACCAACAATAATGTCATCGAAGCTGTCGATGGTGGTCCATGAGTTGTCTGCATCTGTCAGGTCAAGTTCACTGGGGATGCGCCCGCCCAGATACCACACGGCTTGCAGTTCACTCACGCCGCCACTCTTGCCGAGCCCGCGATCGAGGAAGTATTGATCAATTCCTGCAGAATGAAGTACAACATCGCCGCGCGCCGCCGCGGGGGCGAATGTGTCTGTGTCGATCGTTGCACCGGACTGGTTCGGGAAGGCCGGGTTGCCGCAGACTGCGGTGACGGAACGAATCAGATCGTCAACGGGGAGTCCGTCTGAGAGCAGGCTTCGCCCCAGTTGATTGACCTCACCTACGCCGAGTGCTTGAGACTTCATGTAGCTGGCGTTGGACCCCCAATAGAACTGCGCCGCTTTGGCCGGGGGTGGGAGGTGGAATCTGCCAGCGAAGTCCGCATCGCGCCCTGCGTACTCATTGCGCGCCCACATTGCGATGGGTTGCCCAAAGGGATCCATAACATCCGGGATAGCATGGTCTACAGAGCCAAAGTTCTGACCGAACTGGTTGGCAGCAGCGCGGAGCGACTTCCCAATGCTCAAGTATTCGGGGCCGCCTTTTGCGCCGACGAGCCCGGGCTGAATCCACACGACATGGCCGGTGCCCTCACCCAGCGTGATGCTGAATGAGCCGAAGGCGGCATCGTCGATGACTCCTCCCGCAAGTTCGAGGAGGGCATTTTCCATCGGCGTGATGCTGGGGTTGTTTCTGGAGGATGTGCCGTTGCGTGGATCGCCTAGCTCATCAGCGCTGAAGGCACCGGGCAGTCGGCCTTTTTCTGAGCGGAAGCTTTTGATGCCCGTGTCGATCGAGGTCATGAGTGCGCGGGTCGAAGCTACGCGCGCCGAGTTGCGCGTGCCGGAGAGTGCGGGAAGAAGGAGGCCGAGCAGGATGGCGATGATCGCGATCACGACGAGCAGTTCGACCAATGTGAACCCGCGCGTGGGAGATGAACAGCGATTTGGTTTGGCTCTCAAAGTCAAGTGATGCACAAGTGTGTCCTCCAGCCCAAGAAAAGGAAATGAGCAACAACGCAGCACGGGCGGCGCAAGAGTGTTCGCGGCCACGACTTGCGCGGTTCCCCCAACAGGGGTCAAAGCCACTCCAAGGCATGCAAATGGGCCTCGAAAGGGGAGTCTATTCGCCCCGGTCAGGCGCTGCTTGCCCGGCGGAACATGCCCCGCAGGCGCCGAGGAGGCTCGGCGGGGCCTGTGGCGTCTTCAAAATCGCTGATGTCTCCGACGCCAGTCAGCCCAGCTTCCGAGGCTGCCTGGGCGAGTGTTGATGCAGAGAGAGGTCCCGGGGCGGTGCTGGCCTCGTCAATACCGTGGCAGATCACAAGCAGGATGGCGCGGGAGGTCATGAGGGACCGGACACCTTTCAGGTGCGCAACACGGTTCGGGGCAGAGCACAACGTATTGACATCGACGACGAAATCAAAGTGCCCACGCCACTTCGACGGCGGGTCGAGAAGATCGCCTGTATGAAAGCATTGGGCAGCGCGCGGATGACGGGCCCGGGCCCAATCGATGGCGGTCGGGGCGATATCAAAAGCGGTGACGTCATAGCCTCGATCGACAAGCAGCGCAGCATCATCTCCAAGCCCGCAACAGGTCACCGCGGCCCGTGCACCCGGGCGCAGCGCTTGCGGCGCGATCGCGTTGAGCCATGTCACCAGGGCCGGGCATGCGCCGCCTTCCCATCCCGGCGCTCGAGCAGGATCGCCTATTGCGTTGATGTAGAGCGCATCATGAACATTCGCTAGTGTTCGCGGGCGGATTGAAGGTCGGACGGCCACAGCGGGCACCGGCACCGACACCTCGTTGGTGTTGGTGGTCGAAACACCTTCGGATTGTCCGGTCACACCCGCCATGGCGCCGACCTCAGCATCCCAATGCCTACCCAGCATCCGGGCTGGACAGCATCGAGACGAAGCACATTGCGGGTCGGGACGCCGGGGCGAACACCTTTGCGCCCTCGGCCCGCGAAAATTACCCGCGCATGGTACCGCAAATGCACACAATTACCAAAGAAATTCGCCTGCCCCCCTCTTTGGGGCCGCATAGGGGACCCTATCACCCGTGAATCAGCTTGCCTTCACTGGCCAAGGACGCCTCGTGGACCGCTTCGTACATGGTCGGGTGAGCGTGGATGGTCACGTTGATCTCTTCGGAGGTCGCTTCCAGGCGCCTCGCAAGAGTGAGCTCTCCGATCAATTCCGTCGCCTGATCGCCAATGATGTGGGCCCCGAGAATCTCGCCACGTGGCAATCCGCGAATGATTTTTACAAATCCCTTGTTCTGACCGGCGGCGATCGCCTTGCCATGCGCCATGAGTGAATACTTGCCGACTTGATAGTCCTTGCCGGCCTTCATGCCGCGCTCCTTGAGGGCGCGCTCGGTGAAGCCGACCGAGGCCACCTGCGGATGGCAATAGGTGCATCCGGGCACAACGGTGTAATCAATTGCGATCGGGTCATGCCCCGCGATGCGCTCGACACACACGACTGCTTCTTCTGATGCAACGTGCGCCAACCACGGCGGGCCGATCACATCACCCACCGCATAAATACCGGGCAAACTCGTCGCGTATGTATATGGCTTGGGATCGCCAATCTCGCCGGGCACATAATCGGTCTTGATGTGGTCTTTCACAGTCTGCAAGCCAAGCGAATCATCAAAGAGGCCGTCATAGCGCCCCTTCACGCCAATGGCCAGCAGCACCTTGTCGGCTTCAAGCACCTGCGCCTTCTTCGCATCGGCCTTGCCATCTTTGAATGGCGCGACTGTGACCTTCACGCCGGCCTTCGTCTTTTCGACTTTCGTGGTGGTGGTGTTCGTCATGAGCGTCATGCTGAATTTTTTGTAGAGCTTCTCAAGCTCCTTCGAGACCTCTTCATCTTCGACGGGCAGGATGCGCGGCAGCATCTCAACGACCGTGACCTCTGTACCGTAGGTCGCGTAGAAGTAGGCGAACTCCATGCCGATGGCGCCCGCGCCCACGACGATGAGCTTTTTGGGCTGCGCTGGCAGGGTCATCGCTTCGCGCGCGCCGATGATTTTTTCGCCATCAAAGCGCGCGAATGGCAGATCGCGCGCGACCGAACCTGTCGCCACAAGCACATTGGTCGCGGTGATCGTCTCGCGCTTCTTGCCGACGGTTGTTGGTGCGTGGGTGAGAGTGTCCTGCACCTTTGCATCTGCGATTTCGATCTTGCAGGGACTGTTGCCCTTTCGGCCTGCGATGATCTTCGCGTTCGCATGAATGTGTTCGATCTTGTTCTTCTTGAAGAGGAACTCGATGCCCTTGTTGAGTTTGGAGGCGACACCGCGCGAGCGCGCGATGATCTGCGGCCAATCAACATCCAGCTTCTCGAAGATCAGCCCCCAGTCTTTGGCTTCGCGCGAGACTTTCTCATAGAGCTCAGCGTTTGCGAGCAGGCTCTTGGATGGGATGCAGCCCCAGTTGAGGCACACGCCGCCGAGTTTGTCGCGTTCGACGCAGGCGACTTTCATGCCGAGTTGTGCAGCGCGGATCGCGCCGACATAGCCTGCGGGGCCGCCGCCAATGACTACCAAATCGAAATGCCGATCTGCCACGGTGCGTCCTCCTTGAGCGTGGTGCAGAAATATGGATTGGGATTGTATCGGGGGGGAGAAAGTTCACCACAGAGGCACAGAGGGCACGGAGTCAGGAAGAAGAAGATTCACCGCAGAGGCGCAGAGGGCGCAGAGAAGAACCTTTGTGTGGGGGAAAGACAAGAGACTGAGAGATGAAGTGGGACTGGCTAGCCCCAAGCGCGAGCGCGGGGGTTCTTTTCTTGGTGGGGCGGGCGTCTCGCCCGCCTTATGGATGGGTGGCCCGGCTTGCTTGCCAAGCCGGGAATGAATGGGATGTGCATTTGGATCGGGTGCCGTGGTCTGAGCGAAGTGAAGGCCACAGGTCACGATTACTTGATGCCCATCTTCTTGCGGAACAAGCTCTCGGCAGCTTCGTATTGTTCGCCGAGCCAAGTCAAGGCTTCGTGGTTTTGTTCAACCGCTTGGCTACGCCGGTCATCGTTCTGCTGCAAGCTCTCCATTTGTTGGCCGCTGGTCATCAGGCTGATTCCATTTTTCCGAATCTCTTGAACGTACCCGACCACTTCGTCATCAAACAACATAGGGGCTACAAATGTGCCGCGGCTGAGTTCCGCAAGATGCTGCTCATCAACTCGGGCATGGGCAGTTGCCACAGATACGAAGCGGATCACGGCTTTGTAGATATCTAGGCGTCTATTATACGCTTCCAACTTATGCCGCCGTTTCTCCAGCCGGAGTTGCTGATACAGGATCAATGCGACAACGATTGCAATGGCTGGGGTCAGCAACGCCGACAAAAGATCCACCAAAGACGACGAACTCTCAATCAACGGAAGCGAGTCAATCGCGATTCGTTGAATTGGTGGTTCAACTGGAATTGGGATCATGTCTCGAATGCTCCTAAGGATGGATTTCTTGCATTACAATAGTAGCGCGCAATGCGATTTTCTTTGTGCGCGGTGCGCAGGAAGCCCCTCACCCGATCCGCCTTTGGCGGACCACCCTCTCCCCACGGGAGAGGAAGCAAGAGCGTGGCCTTCGATTCACTCAGACCACGGCACCCATTCATAGGCGGGCGAGACGCCCACCCCACCAAGAAAAACCCTGTGCTCTCTGCGGTTAGCTCTTCTTCGCCACGCGCTGCGGAAACGCGTCCCATGTCTTGTCTTCGATGTCGTAGCGCCGAGAAGGGCCGGAGGGGTTGATGTCATAGTCGCTTTGGTAGACCTTCTGCAGCATCGCCATGACCTCTTGTTCGGAGGCGTTCGGATAGGCATCGGTCAACCAGCCAACGATGTCATCAATCGGCAGTGCCGCGTTGACGTGATCGAGCAGGTCTTCCGGGCTTCTTGGAAATGAAGGCATGTGCTGTGCTCCTGGTGGTTATTTTTGAACCCAATCTGATTTTTCTCTGCGATCTCTGCGCCTCTGTGGTGAATCTTCTTCTTCTTACCGCATCAAGTCGCCCAAGCCGTCAAGCCCGATCGGTTCCTTCGTATAGAACGGCTCAGCGGCGCGCGTACCAATTCGGCTGCCGAAGTAAGTCAATCCCGCATGCACCCAGTCTTTCACAGGCCGGCGCGTGGCACCCGATGCGCCGGGCGTCTTGTCATCGGGATTCGATTGCTGCGCCGGCAAGACAAACTGTGTGTGGTACGCCTCGATGGCGCGGACTTTGTGATCTTCAAAGCCGGTGACATCCATGCAGAATTGCGGGTTCGCCACCCAGCGCAGGTGCGTCGCGTAGTAATAGAACAGCCACTTGGGATAGATCCGCTCGCCCGGCAGGTTCGCCTTGGTGAGTTTCGCATCAAAGCGTGCATCTTCAACGATGCGCGTCGTCGCCTTGTGATCCGGGTGCGCATCTTCGAAGAATGGCGTGAAGATGACATTCGCCTGATGTTCGCGAATGACACCCGCGACGGCCCGCCGCGCTTCGATCGTATGTTCGATCCACCGGTTGGGTAACGCGCTTGCGCCCCAGTTGTTGGCGCTTGCGGAGGTGGTGTCGGTATGGCCGCGGGGTTCGCCTGGTATGTGCAACATCTGCCTGCGCACATTGTCTGTGCCATGATCGAGCACTTGCAGCGCCGTTTGCGCTTCTGCGGCGCGCGTTGCGATATCACCAAGCGGCGTGGGCTCGCCATTGGTCATGTCGAGCAGCAATATGTTGTGGCCGTCAGCAGCGAGGCGCGCGATCGTCGCGCCCATGCCGGCCTCCTGATCATCCGGGTGCGGGCCAACGACGAGAATATTGAGCGGCTGTGTCATGCGGGCGTTCCTTCGGGCCTCTCACCAACAAGTCCATCGGGCTCAGGGTACTCCATCCACATGAGGCACAGGCCCTTGGCGGGCAGGGTTGGCCCCGCTTTTTTGCGATCAAGTGAGGCGATCGCTGCCGCGACATCATCGCAGCTCATTTTGCCCTTGCCGACCTGCACAAGTGTGCCCGCGATGATGCGCACCATGTTGTAGAGGAAGCCGTGTCCTGAAACATCGATCGCGATGCGATGGTCGTCCAGCCGCGTGACGGAGCAGGCCTCAACGGTGCGCACCGTTGATTCGCGCCCGTGGTTGGCAGCACAGAATCCGGCAAAGTCATGTTCGCCAATGAAGTGCGACGCCGCGGCCCGCATGGCGACATGATCCAACGGCACCCAGATGTGATGCGCATAGCGCCGATCCCACAGTGGGCGATCGCGCCCCGCCCAGATGATGTAGCGATACCCCTTGCGCAGACAATCCCAAATGGGCATGAAGTCATCGCGCGTGCGCGCACAGTTGGTGACGATGACATCACTGGGCAGGATTGAATTGAGCGCGAGCGCAAGGCGCTCATCGGGCGGACCGATGCGGTCTTCGGTAGTAGTGAAGGCAGCGCTTTGGGCGCGGGCATGAACGCCCGCATCTGTGCGCGAGGCACCCAGGAGATCAATTGGTTCGCGCACGACCCGCCGCACCGCGTGGGCCACGATGGATTGCACGGTCCGCAGTTCGGTGCGCTCTGCTGGCGCATCATCGGGAGCGGCAGGGTCAACCGGGGGATTGACGTATTGCGTTTGCCAGCCGTGGAAGGCGGTGCCGTCGTACGCGATGGTGAGGCGGTAGCGCATGGGGCACGGAGGGTAGGGGGCAGTGGGCGCAGCGGCACGTTTGGTGCATTTCTGTAGAACTGGGAGCCAGAGCTACTTCGTTGATGGGTGGGCAAGATTTTCTGTGAAGTCATAATAGTGAAAGATGCAAGTCTTGAACCTGTAACAGGTTGTCATCGAATGTCTGAGCAAATCGAGAATTATGGGGTCGAAGGTGAATCATTGGGGCGATGCAGCGGCTCATAATTGGTGGCCACAGACCTCTGAGAAGAGAGTGCCGCTGCCCTGGGCGTTTCATTTGGCGGTGGCGCAGACCGATGGTCCGCGGTGCTGAATGGTGCCGCGGACCGATTCTCTGCTGAAAGGACGGATGTTTTTCTCATGTGATGGTTCTGATTTCTTCCCTTTGCAAAGGCGCCAGGCGCGGGCAACCGCTTGGCGTCAGTAAGACTGGCGGCGGTTCAGTGAGGGCCGTCGCCAGTTATTTTTTGGGCGAAGTGCAGGCGCGAGGCTAACCATCTATCGTGTCGTGGGTGTGCTTGAAAAATATCCCATAACAGGATAATATGGTTCCATGCATCAGAGCCCTCTCCTATTCGAAGAGCCAGTAAATGGACGAAATCGACGTGTTGCTGGCGGCATTGCCACCTCGGACGTCGTTCTTACCGCACATGTGGGTGGAAATGCGGAAGTATTTCCAGAACTCTTAAACCTACACGTTCCAAAGGGCGCGACTGTAGCTGATGTGACATGGGGGAAGGGTGTGTTTTGGCAGAAGATTCCTGCTGGGCGCTACAACGTCTTGGCGACCGATCTCAAGACGGGAATAGATTGTCGGAACCTTCCGTACGGTGATGGTTCGGTTGATTGCGTGGTGCTTGATCCACCCTATATGGAAGGCCTATTTCGAAAATCTACACATCACATGGCGGGGGGGGGCAGCCATGCGGCATTTCGAGAGAACTACAGTGACGGGAAGGCGAGGTCAGGAGGCCCGAAGTGGCATGCGGCCGTTACCGATCTGTACTTCAATGCTGGTCAGGAGGCACATAGGGTATTGCGCGGTGAAGGGGTTCTCATCGTCAAGTGCCAAGACGAAGTTAGCGCGAATCGACAGTGGCTAACGCATGTCGAAATAATCAATAAATATGCATCGTATGGGTTCTACTGCAAAGACCTGTTCGTGGTTGTCAGAACAAATCGGCCGGTCATTGCAAGGCTAAAGAAGCAGGTGCATGGGCGTAAAAACCATTCATACTTCCTTGTTTTTATCAAGACTTCGAAGAAACGCCTGCTCACAGGTGTCGCTTCTTCTTCACCCGCTCTTGGAAGAGTTGTTCCAAAAGGGAAAATGGATCCGCCACAAACGGAGGTCCCGTTGGCCAAGAAACGCGAACCAACGAAGCGATGAGTTGTGCTTGTTGTTCGGGCGTGTACTTTCTGTATGTCGATTTGGGAAGATCTCGATTTAGGGCGAAGACGAAGTCCCACTTGTTGCGAAATGCGAAGCAGTTGACCGCCAAGATGTCGAATTGACCCCGGAGCAGCAGCGTCGTGTTCAATTCGGAGTTGTCAGGAAATTTGATAATGCGTCGATCACTTGCATCGACTTGGGCGCTGGCGCGCCAAACAGCACCGTCTTTTTTTACCATCTTTGTTTGGAGTGATTTGACTTCAACGCTGAACTCTTCACCCTTGTAAACGATGATGCGATCACTCTTTCGGCTTCGATCATGATCGTCATACTTTCTAGAACTTGAAATCTCCGGGTGCACTTCAACCATTTCACGGAACTTGTGTTCTGCCACATACCCCAAGAGCATTCCACGCAGACTCGGATTTTCATCGACCAGATCGGTTAATTCTGATTCCGTGATGTCCCATCGTTGAAGAATCGAATCCGGCTCACTTCCTGTTGCCTTCGGCGGTGCCTCTGGTGGTGAGTCAGGGTTGTTATGCTTCGACTGCTTCGATGAGTTTGGTTGCTTTGATTCCGAGGGCATCGGTTATCTCAAGAAACTCGACGACGTCCAGCCGCCTCTCACCTCGCTCATATTTCGATACGAACGACTGCGGGCGCCCGAGTTGGTCTGCCAAGTCGACTTGAGTCATTCCAGCCGAATGCCGAGCCTCGATTAGCAACAGTCGAAGACGATCATATCTCGGTTTGAAAACTGATTTACCAGCCAAGCAGCCTTTCTCGCTTACCAAGACATAGTAGAAACCCGATTAGGAATAAACCCAAATCGGGTTTATTCCTCAATGCCCCCCGAACAGATTCGTCTGCACGAACATGCCCTGTTTCTCGAAGTGGTCGAGTGCTTCCTGCGTTGAGCTGAAAATTTTCGTCGCGGTTTCAGTGATGAAGGGCGAAGGCGCCTTGCGCGGCTTCCACACCACATACACCTCCTTGGTGTGTTCAAAGGCATGGTGCAGCTCGCGCTCAACGCCCGAACTCAGGCCCGGCATGGATTTGCCATCGCGCCCAAGCTCGGGGACGTAGCTGACGATCATGTCGGATTGGTCGATCAATTTGAAATCGCGCATGTAAATCTGGCCGTCAATATCGCCGGCGATATCAAGCACTTCGCGCACTTTGACCTTGAGAATGGGTGCGTTGCGCGAGCCGCCATAGGCATGCGGCTCAACCATCAAGAAATCTCGGCCTTCCTTGGCTGCCGCGATCGCCTGATCGAGCAGCAATTTTTCATCGACATCCGCAGGGTCGAAGGTGATGAAGTGTTTGGCGATTTCTGCGCGGAAGCCTTCGATCTCTGCGAGCACATCGGGCATATCAACAACGTGGCTCATGGGGAAACTTGGATAGACCTTGCGCATCTCGGGCTTGCATGTGAGGCGGTGCATGGTGCGCATGGTGAGGTTGTGGCGGCCGCGCGAGACGATGTAGAAGGGGACACCAAGTGCGGTTGCGATGATTTCGGTGGCAAGGATTTCCTCTTCGCGCCAGACCATGCAGTCTTTGAGTGTCGCGTCGATGTCGTGCTCTGCGTGCAAGCGCTGGTGGACCACTTCGATGTTGTCAACAAGGCACGCAAGCAGATCGGGTTTGAATGCGGTGATCTGATCGAGGTCGAAGGCGGGGAAGAGGCCATGACGCCAGCGAAAGGTGGCGTGCGTATTGACCATGACATTGTCGATGCCTTTGGAATCTGCGATGACATCTTTGAATGCGGCGCGGCGGAGTGAATTCAACCTCGACCACGGCAAATCAAGAATGCGACCGGCGTGAATGTCGCGACCTTCTGAATACATCATGTCGCCAATATTGAACAGTTGCAGCATGTCGCCCTGTTCTTGGGCGAGGCCGACGGTGTCTTGCAGGTAGGACTTCTTATTCATGCCGACCTGGCCGGTGACGATTGCGCGCATGTGAATGTCCCGGGGGTTGCCCGGGCTCCTTTGTGGTCCTGTGCTGATTCCGGCGGGTCCACCAGACGCCGTCAAGGAATCTACAGAGGTGAGTATAGAGGATGGTGTGATTTTTTCGGCATTGGAGCGGAAAATCTGTTGATGCTTTAGCGAATGCTGATATATTGATTGATGATGTCACGTGTTCAGGCACAATCGAATGTCTTTGCAGCGGTTGCTGATCCCACCCGGCGGGCGATTCTGGAATTGCTGCGCGATGGCGAGCAGACGGTTTCGGCGTTGCTCGAAGGTGTACACAAGCGCGCGATCAACGCGACGCAGAGCGCGTTTAGTCAACATTTAGCCGTGTTGCGCGGCGCGGGGTTGGTGCGGCATCGGAAAGAGGGGCGCAAGCGTTATTACCGCGTCGAGCCAGCACCACTTGAAGAAGTTTCTATGTGGATTCACTACTTCGACAAGTTCTGGGAAGAAAAGCTTGACAATCTGGGACACTATCTGGATCGTGAGCATGGGAAGGAAACGAACTGATGGCCAAGGAACTTCGCAAAGAGCGCGTGTATGACCATCCACCCGAGGCAGTATGGGTGGCGCTGACTGATCCGCGGGCGCTTGCGGAGTGGTTGATGCCTAATACTTTCAAGGCGGAGGTTGGGTGCAAGTTTGAGTTCATGACCGATCCGCATTGGGCGTGCGGCGCCCATCGCACGGAATGCGAAGTGTTGGAGCTCGAACCGAATCGGCGCATGGTGTGGTCCTGGACCATGACGGATAAGAAGAAGGGCAAGACCTATCCGCCTTTGCACATCACGTGGGAGCTATCGCCCGAGGGCTCCGGCACGCGCCTGCGCTTCACGCAGACAGGCATGGAAGGCCACAAGCGCAGCCAGATGTTCATGATGAACATGGGCTGGGGGTACATGGTCAAGAAACTCATCCCAAGGCTCTTGCCCAACTGTGGCGCAGATGGGTCATTCACGCCCGGAGCGATTCCGCTCGCCAAGCGGTGTTACAAGGTAAAAACGGTGCCCGCAGAGTTTGTGCGATAATCATCTGGAACCATTTCACGCTTAGGAAAGGATAGAACATCATGACACTCAGAAAATCAGTATTGGCGCATGCAATCGTCGCGGCGGGAACAATCGGCGCAGTTACGTTTGCGATGCAGGCGGATTCCGAAGGCGCAAAGCGGTTTGCGCCGGAGCGTGACATGCCGCAGATGAATATGCAAGAGGCAATGCAGGCCTGGCAGGAATCGATGAAGCTCACCAAGCCGCACGGTTATCTCAAGCCGTTCGTTGGCCAGTGGGACACGACGATGAGCATCTGGATGGAGGGGCCCGACGGCCCGGCGATGGAGACTGCGGGCACTGCGGAGTTCAAGCTGGTGCTCGGCGGGCGTTTTGCCCGGCAAACCTACACCAGCAGTTTCATGGGCCAGCCCTATGAAGGCATCGGCTACACGGGCTATGACAACTTGCGCAAGCAGTTCACGAGCACATGGATCAGCAACATGGGCACCGCGATCATGTCGATGAAGGGCAACCTTGATCCGACCGGCCGCGTGATGACGCAGATTGGCATGATGGATGAGCCGATGACCGGCGAATGGGACAAGGCGGTGCAGTGGGTGACGACGTGGGTTGATGACGACACGTTTACCTTTACGGCCATTGAGATTTTGTATGGCGAACCCTTCAAGGTGTTTGAGATGGAGTATCGGAGGAAGGGGTAAGACACAATATCGAGTGAGGTTTGTGAAATTTCTTGACCGAGCGAGACGAATATGGTATAGTTCAGGTTGCGACCTTACCGACTTTGGAGTTGACATGAGAACGCTCAAAGGCGCAGTTATTGTCGGGGCGGTGGCCCTTGTTGCCGGGTCTGCCATCGGCCAAGGACGGGTCGAGGTTGAAACACAGACGCCGGGTCTCGGGCGGGAACTCGCGGGCCAATACATCCGGGTTATCCGGGCTGCATTTGGTGACCTCAACAACAATGGTGTCATCGATGCAGATGACCTCGCTCAATTGATTGATCGATTTGGATCTTCACCTCCGCCCGATGGCGGATTGATAGGTGATCTGAATCTCGATGGTGTAGTTGATCTCACCGACATGGTTCATCAACTGAGCATTTTCGGTCAACGTATTGATATGGATGAAGATGCAATTGTCGCAGCGCTCATTGAGTGTGGCGCTGTCGATACGCATGGCATGCGTGCGTTTCATGAAGGTGTCGGTGAGGATGCGCCAGTTGCACGAGATGCTGTGGCACACAATCCATACTTCAGCAGCACTTGGGAGCCTGGTGGGCACGACCAACTCGCGAGCTCAAACTTCTGGCCACCGAATCATGGTTTTATGATGTCACAATGGATTCCGGGATCGTCTCCACACAGCGGTGACCATTTGCCGTTGACCTCCATTTGGATGCCTTCCCCAGGCCACACCGTGGCGACAAGTCAGGGATGGCCAGCGAATCATGAAGAGGGATTATCTATTGGATGGGATGAAGTGCCGGGTCATTCGTTTGCCACAAGTGCACAAGAGCACTGGCCGTCAAATCATTTTGGTACTGCGAGCGCAACTTGGCCTAGCTTCCATTCGATTGACAACAGTAGGTGGTGGCCTCCGACGCATGCATGGGCGCAAAGCCGATTCCAGTCTCCTTCTGTCCACCGTGAAGAGTTCTCCTTCACATGGGAAAATGCTGGACACGACACAACGATCACCTTGCAGCGCCAGCCGGCTAACCACATCGAGGCTGTGAGTTTGAGTTGGCCGCCGTCACATGCACACGCGGACTCGAGCGCTTGGCCTCCCAATCACTTTCTGGGGCCATCGGCTTCGTGGCCAAGCCCAGGGACTCCTTGGCCCACGAACCATTTCGAACTGCAATCGCGGGATTGGGGCACCCCTCCGCCTTCGCACAGCACGAGCATCTCCATACGCGATTTAGCGCCACTCATCCCAAAGATTATCCCTTGGACCGCTGAATTCGAAGTTGAAGACAGTGAAGACGGTTCGTTGCCGCCCCGACCCTAGCGCATATGCTCCAGTTCGTCTGCTTCATACTCGCTTTTGTACTCGAACCGGCGGTACCGCCGGTTCGGTTCAATCAGCACGATATCGAGCGGTCTTGGTGCGCGGCAGGTGCATTCACGGATGGGCAGCAATGTGTCCTGCTTGCGTCAGCCGCGACGCACCGATTGTCTGCTGGCGGCGATCAATCGATCCCCACGGCGTGGCTTGATCGTCCCGAGCTTGTGTTCCGTCATGTGCTTGCGCACACGCCTCCTCTCGCGATTGTGTATCCAACCGAGGAATACTACTACTTTCGCTTTCGTGTTGGACGAGCGAAAGTGAGCGGTAACATTCGATTGGTCCACGCAAACGAGGGTGAAATCTCCGTCGGCTATTTTGATGCGGAGAACCCTGCAATAATGCGCTCAGCAACGCTTGGTGAAGCTGACGGTGTAGTGGTGCGTCAGATCACTCCAGATTTGGTTTACATCGGTGTTGATGGAATCGGGCGCTTATTTGTGCTGTCTCGCCGGGCATTGCGCTCGTCTTCTGTGCTCGAACTATTGCCTGGCGAAGAGGTTGTCTCGGGGATCCTAGATGAATCTGGTGTCTCACTTACGTTGCTTTTTCATCGTATTACCGAGGCGTTTTATTTTGTTCTCAATGAAGATGTGCCACAGGTTGAAAAGTACGACGTAGTCGAGGGTGAAAAAGTGCGTGTGCTTGTGGGTCAACGATCCGGATTCGTATTCGCCGATGATGTGGAGTCAAATCGAAAAATATTAGTCGGTGTGCGAGAGCACGATGTCGCCCGCAACACCATGTTCGACGGTCCGTTTGATCAAGTGCCGCCGCGTTTGCCCATCAAGGAGATGCTCGAACAAGCTTATCCGTATGTGAAGCTGAATGAAGGCATCGATGCCCACGGTAATTTTGTGGGCACGCCGGGCTCGCGCGTTGCAATTTCGCCATACCAGCGCTACCGCACCGTTGAAGCCCTTGTTGTCTGGCTGGACGAACAATCAGTCGTTGCCATCACCAAGGCGGACCTCTGGCTTCGCTGGACATACGAAGACAAACGTCACTTTCGCCGTCGGTTGCCTGCTGGGCCCGTCAAGTAACGCGTTATCGCTGCATGCATCTCAAGGTGTTATCCTCCGGTTCCCCGCGGGGTGCGGGCACATTTGGAGACACCATGTCCATTCTCATCGATGCGAAAACGCGGGTCATTTGTCAGGGCATCACCGGCTCGTTTGGGGCGCTGCACACCAAGGGGTGTCTCGATTACGGCACCGCGGTCGTCGGGGGTGTCACGCCGGGGCGGGGCGGGACGCGCGATGCCAATGGCCTTCCGATTTTCAATACGGTGCGCGATGCGGTGGCCGCGACGCATGCGGATGCAACGATGATTTTTGTGCCGCCGGCGTTTTGTGGCGATGCGATTCTTGAGGCCATTGATGCGCGCATTCGTGTGATCATTGCGATTACTGAGGGTGTGCCTGTGCAGGACATGGTGCGCGTGCGGGCGGAACTTGATCGCGTGAACGCGACGAAAAAGCGTGCCGAGCGAATTACGCTTGTCGGGCCGAACTGTCCGGGTGTGATTACGCCGGGGCCCAAGAGTGATGCAGCCAACGCGGGCGAGAGTGCGCAGGTGCCGTACACCGCGAGCGGTTGCAAGATTGGGATCATGCCGGGCTATATCAATATGCACATCACGGAGTCGCCTGTTGGCAAAGCGGTGGGCATTGTGTCGCGCTCGGGCACACTTACCTATGAAGCGGTGTGGCAGACTTCGCAGCTTGGCCTTGCGCAATCGACGTGCGTTGGCATTGGCGGCGATCCGGTGCGCGGCTTTGGTTTTGTCGATTGTCTCGATCGCTTTGAGCGCGATCCGGATACCGATGCGATTTTGATGATCGGTGAGATTGGCGGCACCGACGAAGAAGAAGCCGCCCAGTGGTACAAGGAAAATGGCACGAAGCCGATCGCGGGCTTCATCGCTGGGCGCACTGCGCCTCCCGGGCGGCGCATGGGGCACGCGGGTGCGATTATTTCCGGCGGGCAGGGCGATGCGGAATCCAAGATCAAGGCGCTGCGGGCGGCGGGCTTTGAGATCGCAGAAACGCCAGCGGATATGGGCAGCGCGATGGCGCGGGCGATGAAGATTGCGGTGCCGGAGATGGCGGGGGCGTAAGTCTCACGTCATCACAGACTCAACACTTTCTGCGCCAACGGCCTGTTGCACCACGTTTTCCCATGCTTTTTCAAGTGCGGTGCGTGTGGCGGCGTCGAGGCCGTAGGTCGAGCAGAAGCATGGTTGCTTTGTTGTGTGTCGCTCCGAAAGTGCAAAAAAAAGACCGGGCGACGGTGAAGTCGCCCGGCCGGGACACTTGGTGGATTGATTGAAGAGAGGGTTAGTCGTACATCGAGCCTGCAGTCGTGATGATGTTTGCCTTTGTACTCATCATGACATTGGTACGGAGGCGGAATGGAGCGGATGCGGCGGCGCGATGGGCGTAGAAGATTTTCAGCGGGTAGGTCTCTCCATCGGTCAGGCCCAGGCGGTCAATTTCGAGGAATTGTGATGCACCAGCTTCAACACCACCCAGGTCGAGTGCGAGTTGGCCGTTGATAAAGATCCAGAAGTCATCGGATCCTTCGAATTCGATTGTCTGGCCGCCACACTCTTGGTATGTGAACTGCGCATCGATTTCGTACGTGAACATGCGGTTGTGTGCATCGCCTTGATTTCGGAAGCCTTCGTTATCGACGGGGGTAAAGTCGGCGGTGTTGTACTCATAGAACCCCTGGGCATCGCGAGTCATGCTGACGGCATGTCGAATGGAGAAGTTGTGGCCGGGGTTATCCGCGAACCACTGCGAGAAGGATCCGCTGGAGGCGATGCCGCCGTCACTGGTGGCGCCCAGTTCTCCAGCGCTTGCAATTGTGCTGACGCACATGGGCTCTGGCACGGGGACAGGATCGGGAGCGGGTGCTTCAAAGAACGACGTTTCGGTGGCCAAAGAAACCAGCACGACGAGGTCTTGGAAGTCGCCGCCTCTGCCCAGTTCGAAGAGGTAGATGGTCTGATTGGCATCGAGGACGACATGGCCATCGGTGATGTACTCGCTCAAATAGACTTCTACAGAAGACTGGCTGTACGCCCCGGCCATGTTGGGGACGGCATCGCCATTGCGAAGGGCGAACATATCCGAGGTGCTCGCTGAAGAAGCGATGTTTTCAAATGCAGACCAGTGACTATTGGACGAACCGGTGTAATAGCGGCTCTTCTTTTTCCAACTCGTGCCGGTGACAGAAATTGATGTGCCAGCGTCAAAGGTGTTGGGAAAAGTAAATGTGCGGGGATTGCCACCGGGGTTGGCCCATCCTGTCACATGTTGATTGTCGTTGACGTTGCCATCAACGGGTGAGAGGGCATTGCCAAAGGGATTGAAAGTTGCATCACCGATATGAAAGCGTACGGTGACGGGCATGTGGTACGAGCCGGTTTGAATGGCAGCACCGATGACCTGAACCTGAGCGGCGAACCGTTCGCCGGGGACGATCGTGCCGCCCGCGACTTCAAAGTCGGTGACGGTGCCGCCTTGTGGGGCGGCCTCTATGCTTGGCATGACCATGCGACCGTCCGCATCTGACCACTGTGCGATAACTTCCTGGCCAGCGCCGGAGAAGGAGGGATTGCCCCGGGCGTTCAGGTTGTAGTCGACTAATCCTGCAACATGTCCAGCAGAGGCAACACTTCCGAAGTCGCTGTGTGAAGCGCGGAAGTCGCGGACGACGCCCATCAGATTCATGGTTTCGGGGGGAGCTGCCAGCGCGGCGGGCGAGAAGACCAAAGCGCCACCCGTGGCGGCGATCAGACATAGTGTGCGTGTGTTGTTGTTCATTCGTTTCATTTCGGAATGTCCTTTCAATCAATCTTGAGCGGTGTACCTGAACGCTCACCAAGTTGATTTCACTTTCTAATTCAATTGCCGAGAGGGCAAGGCAATTGGGGGATACCAATGCGCGATAGTGTTTGCTTTGCGCTGCATAGCAGGGTCGTGCCATCTGTTCGGGTTGCATGGGCGAGGTGTCTGCGCACAAAAACAAGGCCGACCCCGGAAAGGGGTCGGCCTTGTCAGAAGTACGAATCAGAGAGAGAGTGGACCTGAGGCGGCTATGCCCAAGATCCCGGGAGTGGAGTTGGATCAGTCGTAGAGTGCCATGGTGTTGGGCAACTCTGCGGTACGCAGTTGCAGTGTGGTTTCAATCCGGAAGTTTGACTGGGTGCGATGACGTTCAGCGAAGAAGAAGCGAAGGTCATACACCTGGGCATCATTCAATTCCAGACGGTCGAGGTGGACAGTCTGCTTGGTGGCACCGTGGACGCCGCCGATATCGATGACAAGTTGCCCACCGATAAACACCCAGACATCGTCATCACCACTGAATGTAAAGGACTGGCCTGCGCCCGCGTCATACACAAACTCGGTTACGAGTTCATATGTGAAGTGGAAATTCTTGGTCTCGCCAGAAGAGTTGCCATACATCTCACCATTGATCGGGAAGAAACCACCAAGGTTTTGGAATGCAGAATCATTCCGATCATCGAAGACGTATGTACCGGTGGCATTATCACGCACGAGGGTGATATCCAAAGAACTTGAAACATTCATACCGGGTACATTGCGGAACCACTGGCGGAAACTTTCCGCCGAAGCGATGCCACCAGGATCATGGGTCCCCAAAGAGCCTGCCTGATCACCCAGACTTGAGTCATAGAGTGAAGGGTGAATGTTACGTCCGGCGCTGTCGCGCCACGAAGAAATCACTTTGTGGCCTTCGCCGGTAAACGAAGGTTTGCCGTCGGCGTCGAGCGTGGTGGCGACATTGCCCATGTAATGGCCGAACCCGGCGCTGGGACGACGCTCAAAGTCGGGATGACCGCCCTCGACCGAGAGCTCGTTGAAGTCACGAACAATGCCAGAGAGAACAATGGTTTCAGGGCCGAGTGAGCCTCGGGGTGCTTCGTTGGTTACGTTCAGGCTTGCATCTGGTGAGCTTCTCTGGGCGAACGAAGGCACGGCCAGGAGACACAGGCCGAGCGCCGTTGCGCCGAGGGAAGCGTGTCGAATGGTTTGGCGGGTCGTGCTGGACATAGGAAAAACCTCCGAACGACAGGCCAGCACAAACGAAGCATGACCCATTGTCACGCTTTCGATGTGCCTCACCATTCACTGTGCAATTTGGGGCAGCGTGTGGTGGAGATTGTGTGAATTATTGCTGGCGACCTGCGTGGCAGGGTGGGTTGTGGAAAGATGGCCGGTCCTATGGTTTAGGGGGCTGGGAGGCATGACTTTTTGATGTAAACCATTCTCGGACCGAAGCTTGTGATGATTTTACTTGTCTCTGCTCTGGTCGGGGGTAGTGTGTAGGGGCGGGGCGAATGCCCGCACGGGGAGATTATTGTGAAGTTGATTCAGAAAGTGATGGGATCATTGTGCCTTGTGACGGGTGTTGGCATTTCTTCGGTGCAAGATGCCTCCGCTGCGGGGTGTGCCCTTGACCTCACAGCAGCGCAGGTGCAGAAGGTCTTCGAGCTTGAGGCACTTGGGGCATATGACCCGGTGGTGATGCCGCGGGTGGTTGAGATGATCCCGATGACCTTCCACGCGGTGCGAATGGACAATGGCGCCGGCGGGATCACACCGGCTCAAATGGATCAGGCCCTTGTTGATCTCAATGCTGCGTTTGTGTCGGTGGGTATGCAATTCTTCCAGCCCGGTCCGATCCTCGAGGTGCATGATTCAGAGTTCTTCTTCAACCTCGATACACAGTCGAAAGCGGATGCGCTGCGCCAGGTGAATCCTGCGCCCGGGACGATCAATGTGTATTTTGTGCCGTCACTTTTTGTCGGCCAATCGTTGTGCGGGCTGTCATCGTTTTCTTTTGATTCTGCACAGGGCATCATCATGGCAAACCCGTGTGCTGGTTTACCGACGAATACGAGTACATTTGCACATGAAGTTGGTCACTATTTCGATCTGTTTCACACACACGAAACGGCGTTGGGCACTGAATGTCCGGACGGATCAAATTGCACAACGCACGGCGACCTGGTGTGTGATACACCCGCGGACCCCGGATTGAACGAAGAGAACGTGACGGATTGTGCATATAACGAAATTTTGCGAATCTGCTTTCGGTTCTATGCGCCGGACCCATCGAACCTGATGAGCTTTGCGCCGGAAAGCTGCCGAACATCATTTACGGTGGGGCAGGGTGAACGGATGCATGCGACGCTTGTGAATCAGCGTCCGGAACTGCTTCAGTTTTCGATGTGTCCGGGTGATGTGAACGGCGACGAAGTTGTTGGTCTCGCGGATTTGCAGATATTGCTGTTCAACTTTTCCCAGGGAGGGAACCCGCCGGGTGATCTCAACAATGACGGTGATGTTGATCTTGCCGATCTGCAGATATTGCTGTTCAACTTTGGTTCACTGTGCGCAATGTAGACGCGCTGGCGGCCAAGTCACTTTGAATCTGTACAAAACGGCGCTTGCGGATGTGGGCTGCACCGAGTTGGCCGCACGCTGCCATCGTGTCGCGCCCCTTGGTGCGTCGGCGCTTGCAGAACTGGCCCTCAGCTTCAAGAGCGTGCAAAAAACGCCACACGTTCTCTTCAGTTGGCGCGGGCCATGGCGAATCACGACGCGGGTTGTAGGCGATGACATTGACACAGCACGGGACACGGCGAAGCCGATGCGCCAACTCTTTGGCATGTTCGCAGGCATCGTTGACGCCCGGAATGAGAACATATTCGCAGCAGATCTTGCCGTTCTTTCGCATCGGCCATGATTCAAGCATGTCGATGAGGTCGTCCATCGGCATGGCGCGATTCACGGGCATGATCGCTGAGCGAATCTCGTCATTGGGCGCATTGACAGACACCGCGAGATTGAGCTGACGCCAACCGCATTGTGTGACCTGATCGCGCAACGTGGCGAGGCCATCAAGTCGGCCCACGGTTGACACGGTGATGCGCCGCATGGGGATCGACGGGCCATGGTGATCGGTGAGAATACGGATGGCTTCGATCGTGGTCGCGGACTGATCAAGTGGCTCCCCCATGCCCATGAACACAACATTGCGGATGGTATGTTTCAGGTGATGCGTTGCAGCCCACCACTGCGCAACAATTTCTGCGGGCGCGAGCGGACGAACGAGCCCCATTTGTGCCGTTTCACAAAATGTACACCCCATGGCGCACCCAACCTGCGATGACATGCACAATGTGTGTGTTGTGCTGTGGCGGCCGCGCATAGGAATAATGACCGATTCGATTTCAAGGTTTCGATCATCGCGGCGTGTGCCATTGGCAAGTGCAACAGGCAGCAGGAGTTTGTGTACCGGGCCTTCATTGCTTTGCGCAGTGTCAGTGCGCGAGGGTACTGGCACGAGACCATCGGAGTCGATGCCCTGCCTATAGAAGGATGTGTAGCGGTTCAAAGCGGTGGGCGCGGGCTCGATGCTCGCGCAAGCGGTGATATAGGCATCGTGAGTGAATGCCAGAGGTGAAGGGGATGAATTGATGGCGGAATCAGGCATTACCGGTGAGTGTAAGGCGCTCAGAGATGGCCGCGTGCTACTCCGGGTAGCATGGTTTGTGGATACTGGTGTCTCGTGACCCAACAAGAGAATGTGAGGTGACTATGCGGCGCAGCGTGCGATGGGCCCTGGTGGCGGCGAGTGCAGTGATGATGACGGGGGGCGCACTTGGTGCAAACGCTACGGCGTTTGTCGGTGCGAAGCTTCTGCCTATCGATGGACCTGAAATCGAACGCGGCGTGCTGGTCATAGAAGATGGCAGGATTACCGCAGTTGGCGCAGAGGGACAGGTCGCGATTCCAGGGGATGCAGCGCGCATCGACATGCGCGGCAAAGTCATCATGCCGGGGCTTGTCGATACGCACAGTCATGTTGGCGGTGTTGGGGCAGCCGATGGATCGGGTCCAATTCAGCCAGGCGTGCGCATTTATGATTCGATCAACGTGCGCAATTCCGGGTTCAAGCGCGCGGTGGCGGGCGGGCTTACGACATTGAATGTGATGCCGGGCTCGGGGCACTTGTGTTCCGGGCAGACGGCGTATCTAAAGATGCGTTTTGCGAATACGCCCGGCACGATTGATGACATTCTTGTGCGCGATAAAGATGGCCATGCAATGGGCGGCCTGAAAATGGCCAATGGCACCAATTCACAAGGCAAGCCACCCTTTCCAGAAACACGCGGCAAGTCAGCATTTCTGGTGCGCGAGCAATACATCAAAGCGCAGGAATATGCAGCGTCCAAGGCGCGGGCGGTGAATGAAGATGGTTCGGTTGATGAATCCAAAATGCCAGCGCGGGATTTGAATATGGAAGCATTGGTCGAAGTGCTCGAAGGCAAGCGCGTGGTGCATCATCACACGCATAGGCATGATGACATTATGACGGTGATTCGGCTGTCACAAGAGTTTGGGTTTCGCGTGGTGTTGCATCATGTGAGTGAAGGCAATCGTGTGGCCAATGAGATCGCAGAGGCCGATGTGCCGGTGAGCGCGATTATTGTTGATTCGCCGGGTGGCAAGCTCGAGGCGCGGTATTTGCTTCTGGCAACGCCGGGCATTATGGAGAAGGCGGGTGTGCGGGTTGCCCTGCACTCTGACGACTGGATCACAGATTGCCGGTTGTTTTTGCGTATGGCAGCGATTGCCCATCGTGCAGGGATGTCCCGCGCGGGGGCACTGCGATCCGTGACGCTCACGGGTGCGGAGATTCTGGATATGGGCGACCGGGTGGGGTCGCTCACTGTTGGCAAGGATGCAGATCTTGCCATTCTCGATGGTGATCCCTTGAGTGTGTATTCAAAAGTTATTGAGACATGGGTTGAGGGTGTGCAGGTCTTTGATCGCAGCGATCCGACAGACTATCTATATGCCGTCGGTGGGTACGGCGCCGGGCATGACCAGGACCCCTACCTCTGTTGTTATGACCATGAGCAGGGCATGCAGATTCTGCAAGGGGGAGCGAACTGATGAAGAGGCACATACACATTGCAAGACATGTTGTTTTTGGCGCGCTGTGCGTGCTAGGCATCGCGCTTACAGCGAGTGCGCAGAATATCGCGGTGCGCGGCGAGACCGTACACACCATGGCGGGCGAAGTGATCCGTGATGGCATCGTGATCGTGCGCGATGGGAAGATTGTTTCAGTGGGACCCGCGGCAACAACAGCGGTGCCCCCAGGCATGCGCATGCTCGAAGCTGTGGTCGTCACGCCCGGCTTGATCGATGCGCATTCGACTGTTGGATTAACAGGGATTCTGAATCAGAAGCAGGATCAGGATCAATTCGATCATTCAAGTCCGATGCAGCCGGAGCTGCGCGCCATTGATGCATACAACGCGCAAGATGAACTGGTCGGGTGGTTGCAGTCCTTTGGCATTACGACGGTACACACTGGGCATGCGCCGGGTGAATTGATTTCGGGGCAGACGATCATCGTCAAGACGCGAGGCAACACGGTGACGGATGCACTTGTGAAAGACAACGTGGCTGTGGCGGCAACCCTGACAGGGGCTGCGCGCAAAAGCGGTGGCAAAAGTCCGGGCACGCGCGGCAAAATGATCTCAATGCTGCGCGCCGAACTCATCAAGGCCCAGGAATACAAGGCGAAACTGGCGCGCTATCAGGACAAGATTGACAATGGTGGCGATGGTGATGAAGCAGGTGACGATGAGGGCGAGCCGCCCGTGCCGCCCAAGCGCGACCTGCGGATGGAAACACTTGTTGATGTGCTCAATGGCTCCGTTGCGCTGATGGTGACAGCGGATAAGGCGCAGGATATTGCAAGTGTGCTGCGCTTGAAAGATGAGTTTGAGATCACGGTGTGGCTTGATGGTGCTGCGGAAGCGCATGTGATGATTGACAAGATCAAGGCTGCGGATGTTCCCGTGATCGTGCATCCCGCGATGGCGCGGGCGTTTGGTGATCGCGAGAATCTGAGCATGGAGACCGCAGGCAAGCTTGCTGATGTAGGTATTTTTATTGCGCTGCAAAGCGGGTACGAAGGGTATGTGCCCAAGGTCCGGGTTGTGCTTTTCGAAGCAGGCGTTGCGGCGGCGAACGGGCTTGGCTTTGACCGGGCGCTGCGCGCCATCACGATTGATGCAGCGCGCTTGCTTGGTATTGATGAGCAGGTTGGTTCTCTTGAAGCGGGCAAGGATGGCGATATCGCGCTGTATGACGGCGACCCATTCGAATATGCCTCACATTGCATCGGTGTTGTGATCGATGGTGTTGTTGTCAGTGAGGGATCGAACTAATTCGGCATGGCAAAGGATGTGCTCAACGTTGCGCTGATTCGTGATGTGTTCTTTGACGCTGATGGTGCAGTGCGTCTTACGGCGCGACTGCGGGAGGCAAAGGACAAAGGCGCGGAACTTGTGGTGATCCCGGAGCTTGGTATCAACGAATGGCGGCCTTGGACAAAGGAGATGGTTGACGACGATGCAGAGCCGCCGGGCGGACCTCGGCACATGATGCAGTCGCAAGCGGCGCGCGAGGTGGGCATCGGGCTCATCGGGGCGGCGATTGTGCGCGATACCGCAACTGGGCGGCGAGAAAACACGGCCCTGATTTTTGATGCTCACGGGCAATTGGTTTCGACCTATGCAAAAATTCATCTGCCGGAGGAACCCGGGTTCTGGGAAACGAGTCACTATCTACCGGGGGCGCGGCTTGCTGAGGTTGTGGAGGATTTCGGGTTGCCGTGTGCTGTGCAGATTTGTTCGGATATGAATCGGCCGCAGGCGGCGCAGATTGCAGCGGCGAATGGGGCGATGGCGATCATCGGGCCGCGTGCGACGGAATCGAAGACTTTTGAGCGATGGAAGCCGGTGTGGATCGCGACCGCAAGGACGAACGCGGTGTATGTGTTGTCCGTAGATCGTCCGGGGCCGGAACATGGGGTGTTGATGGGCCAGCCCACGATTGCAATTGACCCGGATGGCACGGTTATGCTTGAAACGATGGAGCCGGTGGCGGTGGTAACACTGGAGCGATCAGCGGTGGACAGGGCCCGGACGAACTATCCGGGATACCTGGCATGTGAGACGAAGCTCTATGCTGAGGGCTGGGCAAAGGTACCCTAACATTTGCCCGTTGGCGGCAGATCGTCGGGAGGGTGTGATGTCACTTGAACTGATGTGTAGCAATCAGGAAATTGGTTTGGTGCCGCTTGATGTGCGGACGTTATCGATCGGTCGGCATCCGGACAATGACATCTGGCTCAAGGAGGACGATGTTGCGTCGCGTTTTCACTGTGTGGTCGAGCCCGAGGACGGCGGATGGCTCATTAAAGACTTGGGGTCTCGCAACGGCACGCACATCAATGGTGAACAGGTGGTGAGCGCTAAGCTGGTCGCGGGCGATGCGCTGCAGATCGGTAAGCACGATTTTGAAGTGCGCGCCAGGAAAATCAAGCAATCCTCACAGCGACCAGAGACTGCGGGCGTTTCGAGCAGTGGAAGCGGCGAAAAGAAACAGGCGCGTGTAGCGCCAAAGATTGGTGCGATTGCTGCAGAGCCGGATTCGAGTGATGGCGGTGCGTGGGAAGCGCAGCTTCGCGCGACCCTTGACACACTTGCGCCCGGTTGGTCCCGCGCCCCAGCGCCGACGCTCATTGATGCAGACGGCACACCCACGAGTGTGCTTGATACCGGCGCAGGTCCGGCGCTTGCGCTGCGGCTTGTGCTGCTCACTTCAGGGGCGGCGCATGCGACGGACATTCATTTCGAGCCGCGCAGAGATCATGCAACATTGCGCATGCGCATCGATGGCACGATGGTGCATATTCTGAATATGCCTTCGGATCTTGGCGAGCGCATGCAAGCGATGGTGAAGACCGCGTGTCAGTTCCGTCAGGCGGCGCGCAACGCGGTACAAGATGGTCACTTTGGCGTGCAGCATGCTGATCGGCGCGTTGATTTTCGGGCAAGTCTGACGCCCACGGTGCACGGCACAAAATTGGTGCTCCGCGTGCTTGATTCGCGCTATGCGCCGCGGTCGATTGCCGAACTTCGCATGCCGGACTGGATTCGCATGCGCATCGACAAAACGTGCGAGCAGGAAGCGGGCATGTTAATGGTCGCAGGGCCCACGGGTTCGGGCAAGACCACAACGCTTCACAATTGCATTCGCGGCATCGATCGTGATGCACGCAACGTTATCACGATTGAAGACCCAGTTGAATATCATCTCGATGGAACAACGCAGATTCCGGTAAGTGAAAGTCAGAACTTCGGAGATATCTTGCGGTCGGTGCTCCGCCAGGATCCTGATGTGATTTTGGTGGGTGAAATTCGCGATGACGAAACGGCGCGCACCGCAATGCGGGCCGCGATGACGGGGCACCTTGTCTTCTCGACCATTCACGCCAAAGATGCGATTGGAGCGGTGTTTCGCCTGCTTGATCTTGGTGTCGAGCCCTACCTTGTTGCGAATTCCATTGAAGTGATTCTCGCCCAGAGGTTAATTCGTCTCTTGTGCGATGCGTGCAAACGCTCGGTGCGCGTAGCGCCGGGGCAGGCAACGCGCATGGGGCGTTTCCTTGAAGGGCGTGACGAATTGCAGGTGCCCGTCGGGTGCACGCGATGCCTGCGCACAGGCTTTGCAGGCCGACGTGCCGTCTTTGAGATGGTCGAGTTCAACGACGAACTGCGCGATTGCGTGCTGACAACGCCATCGATTCAATCGATGAAGGCGATTATCGACCGCGGCGTTTTCCATACGCTGCAGGAATCCGGATGGACGATGGCCGCCAATGGCCAGACATCACTTGAAGAGATCGAGCGCATCGCGGGTTAGGTAAGCTGGCGGCCCATGCCCACCCTCTCCTGGAACGAGATCCGCCAGCGTGCCATCGCCTTTGGACGCGATTGGAAAGACGAAACGCGCGAAAACGCCGAGGCCCAGACCTTCTGGAACGAGTTCCTCAACGTCTTTGGGCGATCCCGCAGGCAAGTCGCAGCCTTCGAAGAGCGCGTGCGAAACCTCACGGGGGGCGTCGGGCGCATCGATTTGTTCTGGCCCGGAACGCTGATCGCCGAGCACAAGTCCGCCGGTGAATCGCTCGACAAAGCGACGGCTCAGGCGCTGGAGTATGTCCGCAATCTGATTGATGCCAAGCGAGACTCCGAAGTCCCCCGCTACATCATCGTCAGCGACTTTGCCACCATCGCCCTCCACGATCTCGAATCGGATGAGCCCGCATTCCAGTGCCGCGTCGAACAGCTCCACGAGCATGTCCAGCGCTTCGCCTTCATCGCCGGCTATGAAACCCGCACGCTCGACCCCGAAGACCCGGCAAACGTCGAAGCCGCCGAAATTCTCGCCAAGCTGCACGATGCCTTGGAAGCGGGCAACTACCCCGAGCACGATCTCGAGCGCTTCATGGTGCGCGTGCTCTTCTGTCTCTTCGCGGAAGACACGGGCCTGTTTGGCCAGCCCGACACCTTCGAGCTTTACATCCGCAACACCACGCGCGACGACGGCTCCGACCTGGGCCTGCACCTGCGCCAGTTCTTCGAAGTCCTCAACACGCCCACCGACCAGCGCCAGGCCAATCTCGATGAACAACTCGCCGATTTGCCCTATGTCAATGGCGATCTCTTTGCCGAGCGCCTGCCCGCCGCGGCGTTCAACAGCGACATGCGCGCCCGCCTGCTCAGTTGCTGCACGTTTTCGTGGAAGAAAATATCCCCCGCCGTCTTCGGCTCGCTCTTTCAATCCATCATGGAGGCGCCCGAGCGCCGCCAGATCGGCGCCCACTACACCTCCGAGCGCGACATCATGAAGCTCATCCGCTCACTCTTCTTAGACGACCTCCGCAAAGAGTTCGAGCGCGTCAAGCAAAACAAAACCCAGCTCCGCAAGTTTCATGAGCGCCTGGGCACGCTCACCTTCCTCGACCCCGCCTGCGGGTGCGGCAACTTCCTCGTCATCGCCTATCGCGAACTCCGCAAGCTCGAAATCGACATCTTGCTTGCGCTCCATCCACCGGGCCACCGCCAGCGAATCTTCAACGTCCGTCAGGAACTGCACATCGATGTCGATCAGTTCTTCGGGATCGAGATCGAAGAGTGGCCCGCGCGCATCGCCGAGGTTGCCATGTGGCTCATGGACCACCAGATGAACCTCGTGGTCTCGACCACCTTTGGCCAGAACATCATCCGCCTGCCGCTCGAGCGCAGCGCCACCATCCGCTGCGCTAACGCCCTGCGGCTTGATTGGAACGATGTCCTGCCCGCCGAAGAATGCTCGTTCGTGCTGGGAAATCCGCCGTTTGTGGGGCATCATCTTCAGACACGAGAGCAAAAGGAAGATCAGAATCGCATCTGGTCTGAACTCAGCGCGTCGGGCGTGCTTGACTATGTGACATGCTGGTATCGCGTCGCCGGTGACTACATCCAAGGCACGTCCATACGCTGCGCATTTGTGTCTACCAACTCTATCAACCAAGGTGAGCAACCGGGCATTTTCTGGCCTGCTCTCCTTGCGCTGGGTGTGCGCATTCAGTGTGCCCATCGCACATTCAAGTGGGTCAGTGAAGCACGGGGGAGAGCCCATGTGCATGTTGTGATCATTGGTTTTGGTCTTGCCGACGTATCACAGAAGGCGATCTGGGAATACGACAATGCTGACGGAGATGAGGGCTCGATCGTTGCAGCCAAACAAATCAACCCCTATCTCTTTGATGGCACGCCCACAGTCTTGACGAACCGACGGAAAGCGCTTTGCGATGTTCCCCAAATGCGGTACGGCAACAAACCGACAGACGGCGGCCATTTCATACTGACGCCCGAAGAACGTGACGAACTGCTTACCCAAGAGCCGGGCGCGGCACCATATATTCGTCGATACGTTGGCGCTGCCGATTTCCTTGACGGGAGTTTCCGGTATTGCCTGTGGCTGCCCGACATCGAACCCGACAAGTTACGCTCGATGCCGCTCGTCGCAGCCCGAGTTCAGGCGGTGCGCGACTTTCGGCTGAAGAGCAAGGCGGCGACAACGCGCGAATATGCCAACTATCCGACCCGGTTCAGACAGGTAGCGCAAACCGATGGGCGCTTCATTCTGATTCCACGGCACACTTCGGAGGCGCGACAGTACATTCCGTTTGCTTACTTTGAATCCGACGTTGTAGCAAGCGACGCCTGCTTCTTCATTCCAGACGCTGAGCCCTACCATTTCGCCGTGATCAGCAGCTCCATGCACATGGCGTGGGTGCGCCAGTTCTGCGGGCGACTCAAGTCGGACTATCGCTACTCCAAGGACATTGTCTACAACAACTTCCCCTGGCCGGAATCGCCCAGTGATGCGCAGCGGGCGGCGGTCGAGACTGCGGCACAAGCCGTGCTCGATGCGAGGACTGCGCATCCCAACGCGACGTTGGCAGATTTATATGACCCGCTGGCGATGCCCAAGGACTTGCGCGATGCACATCGCGCCCTCGATCGCGCGGTTGACAAGTGCTACCGCGCTCAACCTTTCGCCAATGATCGCCTTCGGGTTGAATATCTCTTTGCGATGTGGGAGCGGTTGACGACGCCGCTGACGGCCACGAAGAAGAAGACGAGGAAGAAGAAAAAGAGATGACAGGCGAGACGCCTGTCCCACTAGGGAAGAATGAGGCGGGCGAGACGCCCACCCCACCAAGAATCAGAACGGTCCGCGCACCGGGTTCATCACCATTTCATCGCGGCCCAGGATGAGCAGGTCTGCGATTTCCAGTGCTTCTTGCAATGATTCCTTGGCACGTGCGCCGTCATGGGCGCGCTTGAGCACCTGAGCGCGCTCGATATGTTCGATGGTGGGAATGGCATCGCCGCAAATCATCAGGGTGTAGCGTGCTTCTGCGATGAGCAGGCCGCAGGTGCCCGGTGAAACGCCCGGCAAGGGAAACAGATCAACGCGATTTGCAATTTTGTCGGGCGCAGCGGTGCAGCGCTGGAGCAGCGAAATTTCACGCTCGATTTCATCTGCGAGCGCAGCATCTCCATGTTCGCGGGCGCGCTGAGCGGTTGCCACCATTGGCACACCAACCTGTTCGCGTTCCTGTTCGTGTATGAGCCACGTTGCGCCGTCGAACGCTTCCAGACTGCGTCGATTGTCAGGGTGAAAGCTGGTCAGAAAGACATGGGTGATGTCTGAAGGCGCGACACCGGCGCGTTCATCAAGGCGCGCCGTGAGTGCGACTGCGGGCAGACCCGGGTCAACAAGAATGAGTGCACCATCATCAGTGCGAAGGAGGGTTGTGGTGCTGTGCCCTGTGCGCACGGGCGAGCGCTCGTTGCGCAAGGGGTGTGCGTCAAGGGCGCCGATGCTGATGATGCGGTGAATCATGGGATGAAGATACTTACGAAGTAGCTATGGGCGGTCAGCGATACTACGCAAAATCGCAGGGTTTTCTTTCTTTTTTCTTTGCAGGGCCTCGACCACGATCGGAGGGCACAGTGCGTTGAGCGCTGATGTGTCTTCACCCATCGCGGTGATCTGGCGGATGAGTGTCGAAGAGATATAAGCAAGGCTTTGCCCGGCGACAACAAACGCGGTTTCAATGCCCGAAACTTCGCGGTTGGTCACGGCCTGCTGCATTTCATTTTGCATATCGGAAATGTTGCGCACGCCGCGAAGGAGGACGGTTGCGCCGAAGCGCCGCCCAGCATCGACAGTCAGGCCGTCGTAATCGCGAACCTCGACTGGTGCGCCGCCATCAATTTCATTGGCAAGGAGCTCTTCGATGAGCGTACGCGAGAGCGCGAGGCGTTCATCGGCGCTGAAAAGCGTTTGCTTGTCTGGATTACAGCCGACGCCGACGATAATGCGGTCGAACAATCGCCTGCCGCGACGGATGACATCGAGGTGCCCGAACGTCGGCGGGTCGAAGCTGCCCGGATACATTGCGATGTGTTCGGTGTGGGCGGTGGAGGTGTTGGCGTGCGTGCGGTTGGGCATAGGGATGACTAGGGTAACGCCAGTGCGGGTAGGCGGCACATGAGGACAAAGAATCCCAAAGCTCTAGCATGGGGGTGGCCCAGCGAATGGGCCAGACGAGGGAAGTGCGTTGTTCAAACGTCGAAAACCAATCTTGACAGACCGGCCCATGCGCGTGCTGCAGTTCACCGACACGCTCGGTGACATCAATGGTGTGTCGCGGTTCATTCAAAACCTGGCGCGATTGGCACATGAAGAGGGGCGCGATCTGACGGTCGTGACATCAACGCGATTCGCTTGTCCTGATATGCCAACGATTCGGAACTTCAAACCGTTGCTGTCCATGCCCATGCCGAAGTACGCCCAGCTTGATGTCGTTGTGCCGCCGGTGCTCTCGATGGTGCAATTTACACGTCAGAAAAGGCCGGATGTTGTGCATGTGTCAACGCCCGGTCCTGTTGGCGTGATTGGCGTGCTTGCTGCTCGGATGCTCCGCGTGCCGATCGTGGGGACGTATCACACGGATTTTCCAAGTTATGTCGATACGCTCTTCGAGGACGACGGATACACGAAGATGTGCGAACTTTGCATGCGGTGGTTCTATCATGGTTTCTCGCGCGTGTTCTCGCGGTCGGATCAATTTTTGAATGAGATGAAGCGCGTTGGCATCAGTGAAAACAAAATGGTGACGCTGCGCAGCGGCATCGAAATGCGAGATTTTGGCGAGCGATTCCGTGATCGAAGCATCTGGCAGCGACTGGGAATCGACACCGAAGCTGATCTTCAAGGCAAACGATTGAAAGCGTTGTATGTCGGGCGGGTCAGCGAAGAAAAAAACCTGCCGCTGCTTGTGCACGTGTGGAAACGGATTCGTCAGGAGTGCGCCTCGCGCGGGATCACGGCAGAATTAGTCATCGTAGGCGACGGGCCGTATCGCAAGACCATGGAAACAGCGCTGCAAGATGATGGTGTGCACATGCTTGGCTTCAAACATGGCGAAGAACTGGCAACCATCTACGCATCGTCAGATATGTTCTTTTTTCCAAGTACGACTGACACACTCGGGCAATCGGTGATGGAGGCGCAGGTTTCCAGCCTTCCTGCATTGGTATCCGATCAGGGCGGGCCCAAAAGCATCGTGCGTGAGGGGACATCTGGATATGTGCTTGCGGGCAGTGATATTGATGCGTGGGTGAGGGCCGCGATGGTGCTACTTACCGATGAAGCGCAGCGCAGGGCAATGTCGAATGGTGCTATCGATGCGATGCGCGGGCGCGATATTCGTGACAGTTTCGAGCATTACTGGCAGGAACACGAAGCCGTCTGGCGTGAATATCACTCACCGGCGCGCGCGGAAAAAATCGTGGAGCAGCTGGGCTGATTCTTGTGCCATCACGCCTCGGATCGGCGACACCCGATGATTGAACCGTGGGTCTTCAAGCAGTTGGTACAGAGAACGCACCGCACCTGCTTTGGGATCATCAGCGCCATAGACCACGCGCCCGACACGCGCGCCCACGATCAGCCCGGCGCACATGGCGCAGGGCTCAAGTGTGACCACAAGCGTGCAATCATTGAGCCGCCAGTCGTTACGCGCTGCACATGCACTGCGAATAGCGATCAGTTCTGCATGGGCCGCGGGGTCCGATTCGCACTCGCGCGCGTTGGCCGCCTCTGCAAGAATCGAGCCGGAATGTGTTTCATAGACCACAGCACCAACAGGCACTTCGCCTTTGGCCGCAGCATCACGGGCGAGTTCGAGGGCGCGCTGCATCATCGAATGATCGGTGGGCGTCGGCGCTTCTGACAAGACCCGATGCCGCAGATACCGGCGCATCGGTGTCGGCCCGCCACTTCGTGCTGAACGTGTGAAGCTGCCAATCACGTCAGGCCTCTTCATCGGCATCGGTAGTCATGCCATTGCCCGCGATCACGCTGGGCGGGATGCGCATAAGGAACAGGCCAAATTCAAAGAGAATGACCATCGCACCGCCAAGCATCAGCATCGACCACGGGTCTTGTGGCGTAAAAACTGCACCTGCAAGCATCAGGGCGAAGTAAATAATCCGCCGACGTTTGGCAAGGTCTTCCGGGCGCACGATGCCGGTCCACGCTCCGAGCAGCATAACCAGTGGCAGTTGGAAGGCAATGATAAATGCAAGGCCAAGCCAGAACACAAGGTCGACATAGGATTCAATGCGATATTGTTGCGAGACAAGGGCATCAGATTGAAACGGGAGATTCATGATTGTGCCATCGGAAACCGTGTAGCGAAGTTGGCGCCGCGATTCATTGAACCACATCATGCCGGGCGTGCGAACCGATTCGGGTGGGTCTGCGGCAAGGACGACAAGATCGCTTTGAAGTTGTTGCGCTGTGATACCTTCGGGGAGTGGCGCGGTCGGCGGTGGAGAGGTTGCCAGATGCGAACCAAAGCTGATGAGAAAGTAGAGTGATAACGGCAGCATCGCCTTGTAGAGAAAGACAAGTGCAAGTGATGACAACACCGCAGAGCCCGGAATCAGAATGTATGCAAAACGGCGCTCCGCCTGATACAGCCCAGGTGCAATGAACAGCCAAAGTTGCAGCAGGATCCACGGGAAGCCAACGGCGATCGTGATGATCAGGCCAATCTTGAGCCACGCGATAAAGGTTTCGATGGGACTGGTCGCGATCAGGCCGCTCGGTTCGCCTGCTGCAAGAAGTGCGTGCTGCACGGGAATCGTGACGAGCTTCAGCGCCGGGTCTGCGACCATCATTGCGAAGATGAGAAGCGGGATCAGACCGAGCACCCCCCAGATGACGCGCAGGCGAAGTTCCTCAAGATGGTCCCCGAGGCCCATGATCGCGCGGTCTTTCTTGGCGGGTTTGGGGATCATGGGAATGGGTTCCAGCAGTGGTCGTGGCGTGACGGGCATAGACAATCACAAGAAAGCAGGTGCCCGGGGCCGAGAAGAATACGGGCGGGAGGGCCATTGGCGCAGGATCGGGGAGATTTTGCCCCAGAAGGCACAATTGCCGCCCGGCAGGGGCGGGGTTGCGCGTCTAGAAAGGATGAGAACTCATGGCAAAGGACACGACAGCTCGGGATGAACCCAAGGGCGGGGGACTGCTGCGGTTTTCGCGTACCCATCGCGGGCTGGCGGGCGATGGGAGCGGGCTGAGTGAACCTCTCCGCGAGGTCTGGCATTCGCATCGGCGGTGGGTGGCTGCGGTGATTCTCGCGCACAAGCCGCGCGAGGCGGACCTTGAAGACTTGCTGCAGGAAGTGGCGATGCGACTCGTGGCGAGTCCACCCAATGAGCAGGATGTGCGCGCCATTCGTGCATGGCTGCGCACAGTGGCGATCAATGTGGCGCGCACAGCAGGGCGACGGCAGACCGTGCGCAAGCGCGCGATGGGCGAATTGCAGTATCGTGCACCGCGTGAAGCACCGAATGAACCGGCGGGCGTCAAGAGTGCTCGTCAGGAAGAAGCGGCCCGCGCGATGCGTGCAGCGTTTGCCTTGCCCGAGGCCTATCGCGAACCATTGCTTTTGCGAGCGGTTCGCGGCTTGAACTACAGACAGATCGGTGATGCGCTTGGCTTACCGGTCACGACAGTGGAGACTCGGTTGGCACGCGCGCGGCGCATGCTCCGGGAAGCACTCAACAGCGAAGGAAACGGCGCGAAAGCTGCGCCGGAGGTGGCGTCATGACTGAGCATACGCAGGCGACAGAAGAACGGTGGGATCCGACGCGCGAAGACATCCTGATCGGTCGCGTGACCGATGGTGAGGCATCTCCCATGGACTGGGGCGAGCTTGAACAGCTGGCGGGCACCGACCCGCAGCTCTGGGCGCGTCTCGCGCAGGCCCAGCGCGCCCACGCCCGGTTTGCGCGCGTTGTTGATGAGCAGGTGTCGATCGCGGAGTTGGTCGAATTGCCCGAAGCGCCCATCTATCAGCTTTCGATCTGGCAGCGCACCGCGCGGTTCGGCGGATGGGCCGCTGCTGCAGCGCTCGCGATTGCCTGGGGCATCAATGCACCAGCGGGACCGGGTGAAATTGCTGGAATTGGCCCTTCGTTTGTGCCCGCTAGGCCCACGGCAGATCAGGCTTATGCCGATTATTTACAGGCCGGGATGGACGAGGGGCGGGTTTGGGGCGAATTGACACCTCAGGTCATCGAATCTCATCCCATTGAAGGGACTGATCGATACGAAACGGTCATCATCCGCCGAATTGTCGAACGCTCGGAAGTGACAGGTGCGGTGGAGTTGCGCGTCACAGTGGATGAACTGGGCCGGCGGGAAATTCTTCGCCGCCCGGCGGCGCTTGAGACGTGGGTGCCCGATACGGCGCGGGCAACAGGCCAGAAATCAGCACCGGCGATGCGACCTCGTGGTGGGGCGATCTGAAGGAACTGGAAAAATTCAACGCACGTGAGCATAAACAACACAACACTTTCATTCGGGCCGATGTGCCCGGGGAGCTGGTACGCATGACAACGAACACACAGATGAAACGAATGGCAGTGGGATGCGGCGCAGTGCTTGCAGTGCTCGCGGGTTCAACGATCGCGGCCCCGCACTCAGGGCATGGGTCAAGCGGACATGTACAGGTGGGGAGCGGGCAGGCGGATGGTGAGCGAGTTGTGGTGCGCGTCGTAGCCGATACGGACGATGCATCTCAGCACAACAGCCGTACGGTGTATCGGATCGACACCGATGACGAACAGACCAATATTGAAGTGACATCTGAAAATGGACACACCGTGATCAAGCTCAATGGTGACCTGATTTCTGAGTTTGATAATGATTCATGGGGCAAGTTCGAGGTCAAGTCTTCGAATGGCGATGTCATTGCGCATGTGATTCAGGTGCCGGGCGGGTCCGTCATCATGCAGCCGGGTGATGCGATGTCCGCGTGGAACGCGATCGGCGGCCTCAATATTGATCTTGAAAAGCTTGATCTTGATGCATTGAAAGACCTTGGCTTGTCCGAGCGCTTCGGTTTCGTGACCAGCGGCGGGTCTGGTCATGCCCCCAAGGTGATGCTTGGTGTCACGATGGATGACCTTTCTGGCGAAGAGGCGCAGGTCTTTGGTATCGACGGCGGTACGCAAATCAGTGTGTTTGATGGCTCGCCAGCCGCGATCGCGGGACTGCATGATGGTGATGTCATTGTGCAGATCGATGGCATCGGTGTGAATTCCGATGGCATTCGCACTATCGTGGGCGGCGCCGAGCCCGGCGACACGATCCGGGTCATGGTGCGCCGTGATGGTCACAATGTTGTCGTGCCCGTTGAGCTCAGCCCCTTTGATGGCAATGTCATGGAATTTGACTTCGATCCAAACTGGTTTGAGGCCCTTGGCGAAGGCGCTTCTCGGATTGGCACCGGACCGATCCAGATCGGAGAACTGAAAGATATAAGAGAGCGCCTTGCCAAGCTCGGCCAATCAGGCGACGTGCGCGGTGCTCGCGGCATCATGCACATGCTGCAAAATGATGAGATGCGCGAAGCAAGAGATTTGATTGCAAAGCTGGCGCAGGACCTCGAACACGAGGCGCAGCGCATGGAACTTGAGACCGGTGATGCCAAGGCCAAAATCGAACAGCGAATGGTCGAACTTAGCAAAGAACTCTCGGAGCGCAGCTTGGAAATCGCGCGTCTGAGTGCGAAGGGCGCGATGCGCGAGCTGCGCTTCTTCGGGGAGGATGAGGATGGTTTCTTCGGCGGGGATGGCGAGGGTCGGAAAATCATTGAGCTTCTGATGCCTGATGGCAACCGATTGCTTGCAGAGCCGCCCGTGCCGCCTCGGGTTGGTGGTGGTGGCGATGAGCGATATGAGGCATTGTTGAAGCGGTTTGAAAATGAGCGTGAGGCTCGCCGCAACGCCGAGGCGCGCTCGAAGGAACTCAATGATCGCCTTGAGCGCCTGGAAAATCGCCTTGACCAACTGCTGGACAAGCTCAATAACCGCTGAAGTCAGTCTTCAATGGGGTACTGGTTTCGTGATGAGGGCGGTGCATAACCGTCCTCATTTCATTGTGGGGCGCAGGCGCGGCAGTGCAGTACCCTTGTGCTGTGGAACTGACCGTACTGAGATATTTCAAAGCCATCGCTGACGACGGGCACATGACCCGTGCCGCTGAACGTCTGGGCGTCACTCAGCCGGCGCTCTCGGCGGCGGTGCGCAGACTTGAAGAAGAAGTCGGGACTGCACTGCTCGATCGCACTGGTCGCGGTGTGCGCCTGACCGAAGCGGGGCGCGTGTTCCTTGAGCACGCGGAGTCTGCAGTGCAAAGTGCGGATCGGGCTATCTCCGCAGTGCGGGCGCTGATGGGCCTTGAACATGGCGCTGTGTCCATCGGTGGTGGTGCAACTGCGATCGGGTGTATCCTACCGCCTGTCGTGCGCGCGTTTCGCACAGCGCACCCATCAATTCGTGTTCACTTGCGCGAAGCAGGCAGCGCGGCAGTCGCCGAGGGCGTACTGAATGGAGCACTTGACCTTGGATTTGTCACTGAGCCGGTGACCATACCCGGGGCGCGCGATTTGATGACGGTTGGGCAGCTTGCTGATGAGCTCGTCTTGATTGTGCAAACTGACCCGCAAGGCGGCCCCGGCGCAGCGCTGCGCGGGCGTAAGACTTTTCGTTTTTCTGATATTGCTCATGAGCCTGTGATTGGCTTTGAAGCGGGCAGCGCAGTTCGGCGGGTCGTTGACGACGCGGCGCTCAAAGATGGCGTGGCACTGAATGTGGTTATGGAGCTGCGATCAATCGATGGGATTCGCCGCATGGTCGCACAGGGCATCGGGATCGGCTTCGTGAGCCGGTACGCCGTGGATATAGATGAGGATGAATCCAGAAGCACGGTGCATGCGTTACGCTGCAAGGATGCGCGCATCGCCCGGCAACTGGCGGTGGTGCGCAGACGGGATCGCATGCCGAGCCCGGCGGTCGAAGCGTTCGAGCGTGTCATGTTGCGAACGTTCAAACAGTTCAAGGGGTCGTCATGATGCAAGGCATGTGGAGGTGGATCATCGCAGGTGCAATCAGTGCAGGAGCAATAGCAATGGGACAGGAAGTACATGCAGCGCCAACGCTTCAGGTGCATGTTGATGCACGCGATATTGCCCGCAGGTTGATGACATCGACGGTGACGATCGAGGGGATCGATGCAGGGCCGCTTGATCTTTGGTTTCCAAAGTACATACCGGGTAATCACTGCGCTTCAGGGCCGATTCAGAATGTTGGCGGCCTGCATGTGCGCGATAGCAACGGCAACGAACTCGTGTGGGATCGTGATCCCGCCGAGTCCCGTCGCATCATGGTGCGTGTGCCTGAGGGCTCGACTTCCGTGCAGATCGAAACGACCTACATCACCAATCAGCCCGCATCGGTGAGTAGGTCAAGTGATTCCTATGGCTTTCCTGCGTTCGGTGCGATCAACTGGAACACCGCGGTGTGGTACCCGGAAGGGGTTGATCTCAAAACCGTGCGTGCAAATGCTCGCGTGACCATGCCCGATGGGTGGCAGGGCGTTGGCGCCGGCTTTACTCAAGAGGGTGCAACACTAGAGCGCCAGGATGTGCAGCTCATGGAACTCATCGATACGCCGGTTGTATTCGGTTTGTACATGGAAACGCACGCACTCGATGCGCCGCATGGACGCCGCCACTTTGTTCATTCGGTGGGTCATGATGCTATGCGCGGTGCGCTGCCGCAATGGATGCTGCCGCGCATGAACGCAATGCTCGCCGAGGCGGAGATGATTTTTGGCCCGTTTCGGCGTGAAAATTATCATTTTCTGATTCTTTGTGATGATTCATTGCGTTTTGGCCTTGAACATGGCAGGAGCACCTTTGTCAGCGCGGGTACTGATGAATTGCTCGATGCAGCAGATGAACCAGATGATGATGCCCTCGAAGCGGGCATGTCTGGGTTGACGGTCCTACCTCACGAATACATTCACGCGTGGAATGGCAAACTCGCATCACCATTGGATATTGTTCGCCCGGACTATCACGACCCCATCGATGGCACTCTGCTCTGGGTCTATGAAGGATTGACGACGTATTACACTCATGTGCTCGCGGTTCGCGCGGGAATGATTTCACCCGAGGAATACGAATCGCAGTTGACCACCAGCATCGAACGCTATGCGCACCAGGAGGGCCGTCTGTGGCGCAGCATTGAAGATACGGCGCGCGATGTTGTGCATGTGCGCGTGCCAAGCCCCAACTGGGGCGACCTTCGCAGACGCGCAGATTATTATGGTGATGGTGCACTCTTCTGGCTTGAAGCAGATGCCATCATCCGGCGCAGCACACAGGGTGCCAAGTCACTCGATGATTTTTGCAGGCGTTTTTATGATGTGCCAGTGCTGCCGGTCGGCGGACATCACGGGTACACGCGCGATGACATCGTGCGCACACTTGGCGAAGTCTTACCCACCGAAGATTGGGATGCCCTGATTCAAAAACGCATTGAAACACCGGTGAAAACGCTCGCCTACGATCGCATGCTCAAAGAACTTGGCCGAGCGCTCGTGCATACACAAGACAAGTCGGCACTGCAGCGTAAGGCCGAGAAGCGCAATACCGGAATCAACTTGAGTACTGGAATAGGTTTTTCAGTCAACCGTGAGGGAGCAATAGGTTCCATTCGTCGCGGGTCGCCCGCAGATGATGCTGGGTTTGCTCATGACATGCGCATCATGGCAGTTGATGGCGCCGTCTTTGCGCCGCGCGTGCTGCGCGATCGCATTGCAGCAACGCCGGCGACCGGAAAAGTTGTGTTACTTATTGCAGAAGGTGAACAGGTTCGAGAGATCACGATCCACTACGCTGACGGTATGACCTACCCGCATCTTGTGCAGGCGGAAGGTGAGCCGAACTTGCTTGAAGCGATTATTGCCCCGCGCCGTGATCACGCAGCGAAGTGAGACGCCGTGCTATCCTCACCACTGCCTCGTCAACTATCGTGCGCGTGATATGCAAGTGCATCACCGCGCGCAATGTGTGCGGCCCCTCGTCAAGAGTCTTCACACCAACGTCATTGAAGCATTGAACCAACTCCTCTGCACTCCCCAGATGCGATTCAACATCGAAATACACAAGATTTGTCTCAACGGCGCGCAGATCAACGGTCAGGCCTTCAATTGCATTGATGCCATCTGCAAAGTGCCGAGCATTGGCATGGTCATCCGCAAGGCGATCAACATGATGATCGAGTGCATACATGGCAGCGGCAGCGAGAATGCCGCTCTGGCGCATCGCACCGCCCAACATTTTCCGCAAGTGACGAATGCGCGCAATTGTTTTGGTATCGCCTGCAACAATTGATCCCACAGGTGCGCCGAGGCCTTTGGAAAAACATGCGGAGACGGTATCAACATGCTGGGCGATATCGCACAGACTCTCGCCGGATGCGATTGAAGCATTCCAGATGCGCGCACCATCCAGATGGCGCTTCAACCCAAGTGATGCGGCCCGCTCGCACACATCATGCAATGTTGTGATGGGCCACACGCTCCCTCGTCCGCGGTTGTGCGTATTTTCCATTGAGACAAGTCTCGTGCGCGGGCAATGGTCATCATCCCATCGCACCAACGATGCCATGGTGTCCGCATCAAATATGCCGCGCTCGCCTTGTGCAAAGCGAATCGAACACCCTGCGATTGCCGCGAATCCGCCGGTCTCATAGTGATAGATATGGCTTTCAGGATGGCAGATAATCTCATCGCCCGGCTCGGTCTGGGCCCGGATCGCAAGCAGATTGGCCATGGTCCCCGAGGGCACAAAACACGCCGCTTGTTTGCAAAACATCGCGGCACAACGCTCCTGCAAGGCATTGATGGTCGGGTCATCACCCAGAACATCATCGCCTACTTCGGCATGGGCCATTGCGTCAAGCATCGCAGGTGTCGGCTTGGTGACAGTATCAGAGCGCAGATCAATCATGGAAGTGTCATGTGCCATCGGGGACAGCGTAGCAGGGGGACGCCTCAAGCTGACAGGCGGAAGGCTAAATCATAACCAATATTTATGGAACACCTGATAAAACAAGGCCTTTACCTATAACGCATTCGCGCCGATACTAGAGGCTATCCCAAAACCGTTCTCGATGCCGATAGATGTGCATGCTGACACTTACACATGAACAACTGGACTGGCTCTGCGAGCGCATTCCTGACGCTGAGCGAAGCCCGAAAGGCGGTCGCCCCTCCGCCAACAA
>JAJDDF010000004.1 GCA_029260455.1 Phycisphaerales bacterium
TTTCCACTTGGCGCCATTGTCAAGGATCCAGAAGATGCCGCTGATGACATCGCGTTTGTTGGCGGAGGGGCGACCGCCTTTCGGGCTTCGCTCAGCGTCAGGAATGCGCTCGCAGAGCCAGTCCAGTTGTTCATGTGTAAGTGTCAGCATGCACATCTATCGGCATCGAGAACGGTTTTGGGATAGCCTCTAATGTGGTCTCATTACGCAGACCAGCATCGGGGCTTTTGTATCGAATACGAACGTACTCCGGACAACGAACTTGGAAGTGACAATTGTCACCCCGTTAAGTACTGCGACGACTACTCGGCAATCATTGGCGGACTAGAGTTCTTCAAAAGACCAGAATCTGTTCTTCACGATGTCATCTACACGAAGGCGTCGTGTTGGGCATATGAATCTGAATGGCGCCTGGCCTTTTTCTCTCGCGAACTCGAACCATTACAACGTGAACGCACAATCCCTGCTCGAATTAGGTCGATTATCTTTGGACTTCGAGCCTCCGATGCCACGATCTCAACCATTGCCAGGACTCTCGCTGCCCAGCAAGATGTCGAGTTCTATCAAATGAAATCTACTGGGCATCGTTTCCATCTGGAACCAATACGCATCGAGATCGTTCACGTCGATACGGATGGTCAAATAGAGGAAGGGCACTCGGCAACAACCCCAAGCAATCACCCTGCCAACTAGAGTCCTGCGAGCAGTTGCGCGATGGTTTTGCCAAGCACGGGGTGGCGCAGGTCGGGCGTGATCTGCGCCAAGGGCTCAAGGACGAACCGGCGCTCATGCATGCGCGGGTGCGGGACGGTGAGGCCGGGCTCTGAGATGACCTGATCGTCAAAGAGCAAGAGGTCGAGGTCGATCGTGCGCGGCCCCCACTGCTCACTCGGCGTGCGCACGCGCCCAAGGGCCTGTTCGATGGCAAGGAGCAGCTTGAGCAGTTCGCGTGGGCTGCGCGTGGTTTCGATGACGGCGGCAGCGTTTAGGTATGGATCTACCTTGGCCGATGATGCGCCCGGTGCCACGACCGCGTCGGTTTCGATCATCTCGGAGGCCACGCCGATGATGATGCCCTCGGCGTTTTCGAGTGCGCGCAGGGCAGCGTTGATATAGGCGTGGCGTTCGCCTTGGTTGGAGCCGAGCGCGATGGCGGCGGTGGAAGGCACGGAGGGAATCTAACCACAGAGAGCACAGAGGATACGGAGAAAATCTTGGGTTCAAGACAAAGAGGGCAAAACGCATCGGCAAACACCCGGCCCAACGCTCGGTTCCGATTTCATCAAGAAGAAAAAACTCTGTGGGCTCTGTGGTGAATCTTATTCCTCGGGTTCGAATTCGCGTTCGCGGTGTTGCATCTGCGCCTTGAGGCGCTGGAGGATTGACGAATGCATCTGCGAGACGCGCGATTCTGAGAGGTCGAGTGTGGAACCGATTTCCTTCATGGTCATCTCTTCGTAGTAATAGAGGATGACGATGAGGCGCTCGGCGCGCGAGAGGCCCTTGGTGAGCAGGCCTTTCAGGTCACGACGCTGAATTTCGAGCAGGGGGTCAGATTGCGACTCATCCTGCAGCACATCGATTTCACGAACTTCGCGCGAGCCATCGGATTGGAAGCGCTGGCGCGAAAGGGATGTGATGCTGACGGCCTTGCCATCTTTGATGATTTTGGTGACTTCATCCTTCTCGACGCCAAGGCGCGTAGAAATTTCCGCTTCGGTGGGCGTGCGACCAAGCTGCATCTCAAGAGAATTGCGAGCTTGTTCCATGCGCGTCGATCGATGGCGGACGAGGCGCGGCACCCAGTCCATGAGGCGCAGCTCATCGAGGATGGCACCGCGGATGCGCGGGGCGCAATAGGTTTCGAACTTGACGCCGCGCTCGAGGTCGAATGCATCGGTGGCGTCCATGAGACCGAAGAGTCCCGCCTGCATGAGATCATCAATGTCAACTTCATCGGGCAGACGCGCATAAATGCGATCGGCGTTGTAGCGCACAATCGGCATGTACTTCTGAATGAAGTAATTGCGTAGATCTTCGGTGGGTGTGGTTGCATATTCGCGCCACACCTCCTTGATCTCTATCGCGTCGTAATGTTCTTTGACTTTGTACCCGTGAGCACGTGCTTCTTCAGCAGTCAATGTTGAAGGCGCACTGTTCTCCCAGCGTCTCTTCTTCTTCTTCGATTTCGTCGTCGTCGTTGTTGGCATGGTCTCTCCTTGACCTCGCCTAGGAACCTTGCGGTTCGGGGTCGCCGATCCGTGGCGCACCCGATACATCACAAAATGGTACCACGGACTGGGGGACATGTTCAAGCGCAGCGCAGCGCGTGCACAAATGGTGGACGTTGTGGAGTGTCACCTTGCTCATGCGGCCTCCTGCACGGCGTGGTCATGCGGGGCAGAAGTTGTTGCTGACGCGCCGGATGTGCGCGAGTCAGGCGCGGCGACTTCACGAACGGCAACATCAGCAACTCTGGCAATGATGAGACCGAGAACGTAACACACAAGCATTGAAACAGTTGCAGCGGAAAGGATGCTCGCGGCAGGTTGCCCTGCAGCCAAGCCGCCAAGGAGTGCGATGGCAAAGGCTGAGAGGCCAAAGCAGGCACCGATGACATTGGCAGGTATCTCGCGTTGCACCACATCTCCCGCGATGTTTGTGCGCTGAAGAAATACAACGCACCTCGGACTATCGGTCGAACTGTTCTCCATCTTTGGTCAAACTGGACGAAAGATGATCGGACCCTGTGTTTCTTTGCGCAGAACCTGCGCCACATGACAGAGGAATGGTTATTTTGACTTTTGACCTAGCTTTACGATGCGCCCGGCGAGGCGGCGGACAAAGCCAAAACGCCCGGTAGTTGCTCTGGGGAGCGCGCCATCAATGAATGTGGCAAGGGCATGAACATCACGAGCGGCATTCGACTTGGGGCCGACCTGCATGAATGGCTTGCGGGCACGGACGGCCTGAAGCACTACGCGGTCATACCGAATCGCACCTGCGAGTCCGGGTTCAAAGCCAAGAAATTTCTTGCACACACCTGCGATACGGGTATGCACGCGGTGAGCCTCTGCGATGTCATTGACCTGATTGACCGCAATTGCGATGCGGGCGTGGTGCGATTGACCCGTCTCGCGCGCTTCAGTAACCACGCACTTGATAAGGGAATATGCATCGGCGATCGCGGTGGGCTCGGGCGTGGTGACAATGATGGAAAGATCGGCAGCCTGCACAAGCCTGCGGACAGAGCGCCCAATGCCTGCGCCACAATCAATGAGCATGGCATTGCACTTGGAATCAAGATGTGAGAGTTGTGCAAAGAGTGTTTCGCGCTGGGTTTCATTGAGATCGGCAAGGCTTGCGATGCCTGAGCCGCCGGGGATGAGCAGGAAACCACCATTCGTGGCCTCGGCGATATCCATGATGGTGCGTTCGCCTGCGATAACTTCGCCAAGATGTGCGGTGGTGCGTAGGCCGCACAGGACATCTGCGTTGGCGACGCCAAGGTCTGCATCGATGAGTGCGACTTTGCGCCCGCGGCGGACGAGTCCTGATGAGAGCGCGACAGCGATGTTAGTCTTGCCGACGCCTCCTTTGCCGGAGGCGATGGCAATCACTGGTGCCGTTGGACGCGCTGTGTCTGCTGTGGGCAATGGTGCGGGCTTGAGTTCTGCTCGAGCGGCGGGCTTTGCTTCGATGGAAGTCGAAGCGACCATCTTTCGAAGTTGCGCCGCCTGATCCTGAGCTGGTGGAGTAGTCATTGTGGTCATGCGACCAGCTCTCCTTCAAGGACGCGTGCGGCGAGACGAAGCGCATCACCGGCTTCGATGTGATCGGGCACTTCCTGACCCATGGTGACAAAGCTGAGCTTGGCATCGATGCGCTGGGCAACGCTGAAGAGCACACCAAGGGATACGGCTTCGTCAAGCTTTGTGAGAATGACATGAGTGGGCGAGAGGACCTTGAAGCGATCTGCGGCCTGCATGAGCACGCTCTTCTGAGCAGAAGATGCGAGGACGAGATGGGTTTGATCCGGTGAAGCGGCATCAAGCAGTGCGCGCAGTTCGATGATGCGTTCTGTAGCGCGCTGCGAACGACCGGCGGTATCGATCAGGATGACATCCATGTCTTTCAGTTTATTGCAGGCGGCGCGCACATCGTCGGGTGTCGTTGCCACTTCGAGGGGGACCTCGATGATGCTCGCGTAGGATTTGAGTTGATCGACTGCCGCGATGCGATAGGTGTCGCAAGTGACGAGCGCAACACGCAGGTTGTGCTTGAGTTTGTAATTCGCAGCGAGCTTGGCGACGGTTGTGGTTTTGCCAACGCCCGTGGGGCCGACAAGTGCGACGATAAAGGGCTTGTCAGCACCGCTTTGCTTCCAAGGCGGGGGGACAGCATCGCCCATTGGAATGAACGAAGCAAGGTGTTTCAGAGCGGCGTGTTGCACAGCATCTGGATTGTTCTGCTGTTCGTGTGATAGCTCTGTTTTGAGGCGACCCACAACCTGATCGGCCAGTTCGGCAGCAACATCACGCTCTATCAAATCAAGGTACATGCGTTCGATGGCTTCGGGGCCTGCGGTGCCGGGTGCGCCGCGCTGCGCGTGTAACACCTGGGCAACCATCTTCTTGAGTGAGGCGATCTCGGTGGTGAACTGATCGGCCTGTGGCGCAGGTGCTTGCGGGGGTGACTGGAATTTTTCAGGGGTAGGGGCTTGTCTCGACGGAAACACTCCCCCACTGCTGGCGGACGGTTTTGGTGCCTTCGGCACAACAAGACGTGCAACATCCTGCGCGACGCGCGGTGGAAGATCGGGTGTGCGCAGGGCGGCGTGCTTCTGGGCGAGAATGCGCACCGCGGCTGCGGAGGCGGGGCGCGAGGCGATGGCAGGACGAGGGCGCGGCGGCGCAACCGAGCGCGCGATGCGCATGTCGGCGGTCGCGGTGATTTCGGTAATGGTCTGTGCGCCAAGACCAAATACACCACCCACGCGTTGCGTGCGCGTGTGGAGGATGACGGCTTCGGGGCCGAGGTCGGTCTTGATTTGTGCAAGGGCTGCACTGACGGAGCGCGCCCTGTATGTCTTGATCGCCATGTCGCCTCCTGCGTGGCGTGCAGTGCATCCTGCACCGCCCCGGAAAACCGGTGCTCATAGAAATACGCGATTCTCTGACTTTATTCAACCGGACGGGGTCAACCCGCCTGTGTGGACAACCCTCTCGAACGCTTCACTGGGTCATGCAGCACCCACTGTCTGGGCCTCGGGCATGGTCACAAGCCCCATTGATTCGACTTCAATCCCAGCGACGATTTCGTTGTAACCGAGCACGATGATCCCGGGAATGAATGGTTCCAGAATCTGGCGCACCGGCGACCGGACCTGTGGAGAAGCAATGATGATGGGTGGCTGACCCGTATCGACGACAGGGCGGAGCGCTTCGCGCACGCGCGTTGCCACCATGGAGGCGATCGCTGCGGGCATATTGAGCACCGTGCCCGCCTGCCCGCGATCGACATAGCCGTTGATGATGTCTTCGAAGGCAGGATCGAGAGTGACGCAAATTATGCGCATGGTGGTGCCTGGGCTAGCATTTGGGGATCTTGAGGGTGACTGTTGGATGGAGACGGCGTGCTGCTGAGAGATGGTCCGCCGCAGGGCATGGCGGGCGTATTCAACAAGTACATCGGTGTCCTTGGTCTTTTTGCCCCATTCGGCGAGGGTCTCGACGACAGCTTCAAGATCGCGAATGGGCACACGCTCGCGGAGGAGCGATTGCAATACTTTCTGGAGTTCGCCGGGCGTGACAACAGCGGGGAAAATCTCTTCGACCAGTTTGGGGGCCTGCTCTTTGAGCTGCGCGACAAGATTGTTGACTTCCTCGCGCGAGAGCAACTCATCGGCGTAGATGCGCACGGTCTCGGCGAGGTGGGTGGTGAGAACGACCGTCGGCTCGACGACGGTGTAGTTGAGAGTTTCGGCGCGGTCTTTGAGCGATTTCTCGATCCACCAGGCATCAAGGCCAAAGGCAGGTTCGGTGGTCTGGGTGCCGGTGATCGGGCCCGTGGTGATGCCCGAATCCATCGCGAGCAACATGCCCGGGGCAATGTCGCCTTGGGCAACAGTGTTGCCACGAATGCGGAAGCGGTAGGCATTGGGCGCAAGGGTCATGTTGTCACGAATGCGCACCGGCGGCATGACGAAGCCGGTATCAGCGGCAAGCTGACGGCGCGTTGCAGAAATGCGTTCGAGTAAATCGCCGCCCTGGGCAGTATCAACAAGCGCGACAAGACCAAAGCCGACTTCGAGTTCGAGTGCATCGACTTTGAGCAGTTCTTCAACTGGTTCGGCCTGGGGGACAGCGGCGGCTTCGACTTCCGCAGCCTCGCGCGTGGCCTGGACGCGCGCCTGTCCATCTTTAATAATGAACCAGCCCGACATACCAAGCGCCGCAGCCAGCATGAACATGGGAATTGCCGGCAATGGCGTCAGGCCCAGCATGACAAGAAAACCTGCGGTGATAAAAAGGGCCGCTGGGCGTGCAGTGAGCTGGCCCGTGACTTCAAGGCCAAGATTTTGTTTGGCGCCAGAGCGCGTCACGATGAGCGCCGAGGCAATCGCGATGATGAACGACGGCACCTGCGATGCGATGCCATCGCCGATGGTCAGGATCGTGAACACCTCGGCGGTCTGGCCGATGCCCCAGTCTTTTTCGATGGCACCGACTGCGAAGCCGCCCACGATATTGACAATCGTAATGATGATGCCCGCGATGGCGTCGCCGCGCACGAACTTTGACGCACCATCCATGGCACCAAAGAAATCGGCTTCGCGTGCAATGGTCTCGCGGCGCAGGCGGGCCTGATCTTCTGAGAGCAAGCCTGCGTTGAGATCGGCATCGATGGCCATTTGTTTGCCGGGCATGGCATCAAGGGTGAAGCGTGCGGCGACTTCACTGATGCGCGTGGCGCCCTTGGTGATGACAACAAACTGTACGACGATCAGAATGACGAAGATGACGATGCCCACGAAAAGCGAACCGCCTGCAACAAATGAACCGAACGCAGAGATCACCTTGCCCGCAACGCCTATTGCATCATCAGGATTGAGAGCATCGGCGGTGAGAATCAGGCGCGTCGATGCGATATTCAGGACAAGGCGCAGCAAAGTGGTGCCAAGCAGAAGCGAGGGAAAGACCGAGAAATCAAGGGGCGCTTCGGTGTACATCGTGGTCATCAACATGATGACGGCGACGGCGATATTGACGGCGATGAGCACATCCATCAAGACCGGCGGCAGCGGCACGATGACGACAATGAGCAGGGAAATGAATGCGAGGGGGACAAGGAGCGCACGATGCTTGTGGAGCAAAAGCGCCCAAGAAGGCATTACAGATTTTGATATCGCTTTCGCCAACCTTCACGTTCTCCAGACTCAGGACGCCATCTTGCCTTCGAGTCGATACACATAGGCAAGCACTTCGGCTACTGCTTCGTAATGTTCAAGACTGACCTCGCGGCCCACATCAACCTGGTGATACAGGGCGCGGGCGAGCGGCGGGCGTTCAATGATCGGTACACCATTCAAGGCAGCTATCTGGCGAATGCGCAGTGCCAGGAAGTCTGCGCCCTTGGCGATGACACGCGGCGCACTCATCGTGCCGACTTCATATTGCAGTGCCACGGAATAGTGCGTCGGGTTGGTGACAATGACATCGGCCTTTGGAACATCTGCACCAATGCGCTGTAGTGCGATCTGGCGCGCCATGCGCATCCGCCTTGATTTTGTTTCGGGATCGCCGTCACTCGCCTTGCGTTCGTCGCGCACTTCCTGGCGTGTCATGCGCATGTCATGCGTTGTTTGCCATCTTTGAAAGAGAAAATCGAGGATGCCAAGGACGAACAATATCAGTAGCACCCACGCCGCAACGTGCAACATAATCCAAGCGGCAATGACAAGTGCTTCGGTGATGGGCAGCATGGCGAGGTGGGCGATGTTGGCCATTTCAGATCGCACAACGGCTGCGGTCACGCTTGCAATGAGCGTTAGCTTCATAACATCGATGGCACCTTTGACAAAGTTCTTGCGTGAAAAGAATTTGCCGAACCCGGCGATGATGTTGAATTTTTTCCAGTTTGGTTTGAGGGGCTGGAGCGTGAACAGCGCCCCCACTTGCAGGATCTGGGCAACAGCTGCAACAAAGAACATGATGAGCATGACTGGTAGGACGAGGCGCGCCATCTCACCAACGGTGATTTGCAGATCGCGGGGCAGCGAACCGATGGTGAGGTCCGCATCGAGGACGCCCGTGCCAAGACTGAACTGCGTGAGGCGCGCAAGGCCCGCGAGCATCTCACGACCGAAGAATGCAAGGATACCCGCGGCGCCGATCATGATGATCGCACCGGAGAGGTCATTGCTCTTTGCAACCTGCCCACGTTGGCGCGAGTCGTAGCGCCGCTTTGCGGTTGGGTCTTCGGTCTTTTCGCCCATGTCTTCTGCCATGCCTCGTTCAAGCTCCTGTGTACAACAGCGCTATCGCGCAAGCGACCACACCCATTGCTGCGTTTGATCAAGTGCGAACACAATTTCATTTTCGAGAGCGACACCGATGACGCCGATCGATGCGATGAGCCCGACGAATCCAACAAGAATGCGAATCGGAAAGCCAAACGCCATGATGTTCAGTCCGGGCACCGTTTTCATAAGCACACCCATGGCGAGTGTTTCAACAAAAATGATTGCAAGGACGGGCATCGACACGCGCAGTGCAAGATCGAGCCCCGATCCGAGCAAGCCGGTGAGCATGTCAAGCGGCGCTTCTGCCATGGTGAAGCCGCCCGCGGGGACAAGTGTGAAGGAAATCATGAGTGAGGAGAAAACGATTTCCACCCCGCCGAGCATGATAAAAGTACCGATGGCCATGAAGAAGAGAAGTTGGCCGATGCTTTCTGATTCAATATCAAGTGCGGGGTTGAAGGTCTGCCCAAGTGATAACCCCATCTGTTGACCCATGATGACGCCCGCAACTTGCACGAGCATGAGCGGCATGCTTGCGAGAAGCCCGATGGACATGCCGATGAGTGTTTCGGTTGCCATCAATGGTGCTATTTCGAGAAGATCAAGACGTGCACCCACCAGATGAGACACATCAGCTACGGGATACACTGCGACAGCGAGCATCACGACAAGCATGGCACGCAGCTGCGCCGGTAACAACGAAGAAGAAATGAGCGGCGTAAAGAGGAAGAGGCCCCCAACGCGCGCAAGTACTGCGACAAAGGGGGGAAGATATTGAAGAATGTCGGCAAGGCCGGGCATGCGTGCTCCTGCACATTAGAAAAGAAAAAACATCTCTCTGGAAAAATCGATCAACTGCATCACGATCCAGGGCAGGAGGATAATGGCCACGAGCGTCATGACGATGATTTTGGGCACCATCGTGAGGGTTTGTTCTTGAATCTGTGTGACGGACTGGAGAATGGAAATCACAAGACCGATCGCAACACCCGAGATCAACACGGGCGCGGAAATGATGATGGCCATGAGCAGGGCATTGCGCACAAGTTCGAGTGTTGCATCGTCAATCATGGTCCTGCACCTGCAGCGGCGGCGCTTGCCACCGCGGGCGCATGTACGGCAACTGATTCCATAAGCGACCCAACCACAAGCGTCCACCCATCAACGAGCACGAACAGCAGCACCTTGAACGGCAAACTGATCAGCACCGGTGGCAACATCATCATGGACATGGAAATGAGTACGGACGCGATGACCATGTCAATGACAAGAAACGGCAGGTAGACACGAAACCCCATGAGGAACGCGATCTTGAGTTCACTCAACATGTACGCGGGGACGAGCGCGAGCATGTCGACATCGGCGCGAGTCAGGTTTTGCGGTTCCGAAGTGTCGACACCACGATAATTGAGCATCATGAAGATCGATGAGTGATTCTCGGCGGCATCGATCTGCGCAAACATAAAATCGCGCAAAGGTTGTTTGGCGCGCTGCCACATTTCCATCTGGTTGGATATCTCGCCGCGCTGGTAGGGTGCCAGCGCTTCTGCATGAATGCGATCCATGGTCGGCGCCATGACAATGATGGTCATAAAAAAAGCAAGGCCTGTGATGATCTGCGGCGGGGGCAATGTTTGGGTGCCCATGGCCTGCTTGAGCAGTCCGAGGACAATCACGAAACGCACGAAACAGGTAGTCATCAACATGATCGCGGGGACGAGTGTGAGCACCGTGAGCAAAATGAGAATGTTGAGCGCGCCACTCAGGCCGCCTTCGAAGCCGGGCAAGGCGTCGGCTGCCGATTCGAGCATGCCAATCGGGTTGGGTCCGGTTGGCACTGCGGTTGCAAGTGTCGAGATGGCGGGCAGGAGTGCGATCACGCCCAGCGCTCCCGAATGGAACGCAGACGCTCGACGAGTGCATCTGCACCTGTTGGTGAAGCGATCTTCGGTTCAATCAATTGATCTGCGTGTTCATCGTGCATTGCAAGGCGCGGCGTGCGCAGATGGGATTGATCAGTCGGCACATCTCCTACGTTGACCACTTCGCTGTCCGGGACGGTGGCAGGATCGCGCTCTAGTGAACGCAATACAGATGTGAAACGCGAAGCAATCGATTCGCCTTCATCAGTGCGCGCTTTCGTCAATAACGAAGCAACTTCTTCAGGATCGGTGAGTTCTGTGAGTGTTGTGAATCCTGTGCTTGTCTGGTTGAGCAGGAGCACTCGCCGATCCAATCGCAAGAGCACAAGCTTCTGGCCGCGCGCCACCGGATAGCGCCCAAGCACTTCAAGCACACCTGACGGTGCACGGCCGCCTGCCGTCAATTGTGAGCCAAGTGATGGCGCCCGCGCTGCAAGCCATTTGGTTGCGCTGCGCAGGATAAACACAATGCCGAGGACCACTGCGAGGGCACCGAAGGTGCGCACGAGGCCCCATGTATTTGTTGGCTTTGCCGATTTCTCTGCTGGTCTCGAAGAATCAAATGTAGACGAGTGAGCTCCAGACTGACTGGCCGAAATGAGCGGCGTGTCCGATTCGCTGGGAGCATTTGCAGCGGCACCTTCATCATCCACAGACGAGTTGTCCAGCAGGGCGTCACCTTGATCAGGCTCGGATTCAACTGGAACAGCACTTGGGCCATTGGCAAGTGCGCGCGGTGTGTTTGGCAATTCGTCAACATCATGTTGAGCGGATGCGTGCGGTGATGCACCGCATACTGCAAGGCACAGGGCGCTGCAGAGAGATATCAAGCGGGTTGTCTTGGCACGCGCTGGCATCGGCCCTCCTAGCCCTTACGAAGACGGACTCCGCCGTCACGAAAAAACTGCACTCTCACTGCATCACGGGTGCATCATGTGTTCCATCAAGCGGCGTCTGCATCATCCTCGTTTTCTTCTTCGACAGGCGTGGCAACAATTTCATTCACACGAATACAGAAATTGTCGTTGAGCACCAGCACTTCTCCGCGTGCGATGTGACGACCATTGGCGTAGATGTCAACTGGGTCGCCCGCGAGTTTATCGAGCTCTACGACTGCCCCATCGCCCAGTTTGAGCACATCTTCGACAAGCATGACAGTGCGCCCCAGTTCGACGCGGATGTCAAGATTCACATCGTCGAGCAAGTCGAGGCCATCTGCACCCTCAGCAACTTCTTCTGGTGCAAAGCTTGGCAATGGCAACGGTGAAGCGTCAGAAGCGGACTCATCACCAGACTCAGCGTCAGACGCATCTGCGGCTTCGGTGGCTTCGGTTGACAACTGCTCTACTGCAGCAGCGGCGGCGGCGAGCGCCGCAGCAGCCATCGCATCCTCACCATCACCTGAAGCAGCTTCACTCTCATCCTTGACAGCTTCATCATCACCAACGGGCGCAGATTCTGCGCTCTCAGTATCGGGGGTGTCATCGGCATGCGGGTTGGCAGCGTCGTCGCTCATGTCGAGAGCAATCCTCTGGTCAGCGCACCATCGCGCTCGGCCGTGGATCGGCTTGATCGCGCATCGTCCGATAGCTTTCGAGGCATGACCGGCAACATCGACCCATCACCCGAGCAAGCCTTGCGCGTCGCGATGTGTGCGTGCGTCCGCGCTTAGAAGTCGGCGGACATGCCAAGACACTTCGGGATCAGGGCGTTCTCGATCCGCTCATCACCTGAAGCGTCCTTGCCGAAGGTGATGCGCAGATAATCAAGCGTCTGGCGAGTGAGCGTCTCGCGTCCAGGCTCTGAGAAATAGGCGTGCTCGGCCTTGGCCCAGATTGAACTCGTGCCCGTGCGGATCGCGCCGAGGCGCTGCTCCATGAGCTGTTCGACTTTCTCGCGATATTTTTCCTTGACCACGACCAGTATCTCGGTGTCATAGATAAATACGCGGCCAGAAGCTGAGTTCGTGAACTTCTCGTGCAACAATTGGATTTCATGGAGCTCATCTCCCGCTTCCACATCATCATCGGTGAGTTCGACCATCTGTGCACGCACAGGCGAAGGCTTGCCAAACATCGTCATGAAGACAACGATGCCGCCGCCCTCAGCAATGAGCATCACCATCACAAGCACTATTGTTTTGATGGGGAGCCCCTTCTTCTTCTCGGGCTTCTCGCTCGTGGATTCTTCCTGTTGCACATCCTTGGTGTCGTCAGGCATGGTGCGTTCCTCCGTGTCAATCACTTACTGGTCAGCCGTTTCCCCACGGGCTGCGTTTTCATTGGTCAGACCGCCACCCGTCTGGAAATCATCGATCATCACCTCGGTCATAATGACTTCAACTCGACGGTTCGCGGCTTGTGCGGCCTCGCTATACGCGCGTTGCCGCACAGGTTCACTATCGCCCAGCGCTTCGATGACCACCACCTCAGGATCAAGTCCACCTTCCCGGACCAGAAAGTCCGCAACCGCCTTGGCCCGGTAATACGACAAGTCGAGCAGATCGTCGAATGGAGAAGCCTCGGGCAACTGCTTCTTTGCAGCATGTCCGCGAATGGACACCTTGTTGCGACGCCCTTTGATGAGATTCGCAACACGCAAAAGCTCGGAATGCGCACCAGGTTTCAGGTCCGCCATGCCAGGCGAAAAGGTCAGTTGGCCGCCAATCGTAAACATCAGCCCTTCCTGCACCTTGGTTACTTTGCTGTCCTTGCCCTTAATGCCCTCCTCAGGCGACTGACTTTGGCGTGTCTCTTTGGCTTGTCGTGCGGACATGGCTTCCATGAGTTGGAGCATGGAGCGCAAAGGCAGATCATCTGATGGCAACACACCCACGCCGCCCGAATAGCCAAACGCTTCTTTCACGCCTGAGACAACACGTTGATATTCCTCTTCCTTCTTCAACTCTGAAAACGCAGCAAGCAGGATGAAGAAGCACAACAGCAACGACATCATGTCACCAAAGGTGACAATCCATTCCGGGATATCGCCGCCGCCCGATGATTTTTCCTTCTTGATAGCCATACGCACACACCTACAGAATCAGGCAGCTTCTGCAGAAACAGAATCTCGCACAGAAGGTGGAAGGAAAGTTTTGAGTTTTTGCTCAACGACGCGCGGGTTGTCGCCGGATTGAATCGACATCACGCCCTTGATGATGATGCTCTTGATCAGATACTCCGCATCGGAACGCAGCGCCAGTTTGTCAGCAAGTGGAAGAAAAATACAGTTCGCAATGATCGCCCCATAGAGCGTGGTCAGCAGCGCCGCCGCCATACCAGCGCCAATCGCAGACGGATCGCTCATGTTGGCAAGCATCGCAACAAGCCCGACGAGCGTGCCGATCATGCCAAACGCGGGCGCAAACCTGCCGAATGCATCGAACATCCCTTTGCCATTAGTGTGGCGGGTAAGCATATTTTCGACGTCGGCTTCAAGGATTTGTTCGATGAGTTCGGGGTCAGTACCGTCAACGGCCATCTTGATGCCAACAATAAGCAATGGGTCTTTCATCTCGTCGGTCATGCCTTCGAGAGCGAGAATGCCGTCACGACGAGCGACCTCTGCAAAGCTCACCATTTGCGTGATCAAACCCGATGGATCACCAGCCGGATTTTTGACCGCGATCATCGTAACGGTTGGCATTTTCAGCACGCTTGCAAGTGAGAACGAAGTCATCACCGCCGCGCACCCGCCACCAACAACAATCATCAGCGAGGGGATATCGATATAGGCCCCGGGCGAACCACCCAGGAGGATCGCGACAACAATGAGCACTACGCTCAAGATCAGACCGACTATGGTGGCCAGGTCCATCGCGCTCCCTCCATAACATATGTGCGCTCGCCTTTGAGCACACCGATACCCAAGTGAATATCGAACGGAGGTGAATAAGGCTTGATCGCTCCCGGCGTGTCGAGTGTCAGGTCAGACGCAACAACCCGCGCAGAAGTTGTCCATACTCCACTGTACGGCGCACGACTTCATCCATCGATTCGAGCACGATATAGGCTTCGCCCGAGGTGAGGCGCACGGTTGTATCGGGCGTCGTTTCTATCGTCCGTATAAGCTCGGCATTCAGTACGAATTGAGAGCCATTCAGACGTGTGAGCATGATCATGGCGCAGCGCCTCCAAATGGGCTTATCGGCCAAGTGGTATGCGCGCTTCAGTCAACTCCTGCGGTTATCGCCCAATGAGCAGCAACTGCTGCAAGAGTTCGTCTGTCGTTGAAATCACGCGCGCCGCAGCCGAATACCCTGTCTGCGCCTGAATCATGTTGATAAACTCAGCAGACAAATCAACATTCGACACTTCCAGAGCACCACCAACGATGCGGCCAGTGCCAAATTCAAGTGGGGTCGTGATCAGCGCCGTCCCGGAGTTTGGTCCTACACCAAAGAGGTTGTTGCCAACATCGACCAACCCCTCAGCATTACGGAACTTGGCAAGTGCGACTTGCCCGATGGTTCGCGTGAGCCCATTGGTAAACCCACCGGTGATGATGCCATCCACGCCAACAGAGAAGGAATTGAGCGTGCCGATCGGTGAACCATCCTGTTGAACTGCTGCGAGAGTTGAGGATTCGCCCGTATTTGAAAATGCGGAAACGGAATCACCCGGTGAAGTAAAGCGAATATCGAAGCCCATCGGATTCTTTGCGCCGGTGTTGGCTCGGTCAACTGATAACGCAAGAGGTGTTTCGTCGGCGAGCACACCGAAATTATCAAACCGCAAGAGCGGCAAGTCTTCTTCAGCGCCGGTGGGCAGCCAAGGTGCAGCAACCGGTAGCGTTCCATTTTCAAGATGGTTTTGAAGGTCAGTGTCATCGCTTGAATGTGACATGGGGCGCCAGAAAGTGCCATTATTATCCTTGTGAACAAGTACCATTGTCAGATCAATCTGAAGCTCTGTGCCCAATGAATCGTAGACCACAAAGCTTGTACGAATGCTTTCGCCATTGGCAGTTGCGTTCTTGACAGGCACGAATGGATTGGTAATTGTGCCGCCACTGTCAACGATGAGTTGCGTTGTATCAATGGCAAGGTCGTTGAGTGTGCCGCGGTTGCCTTCGATGATGACATTCCCCGATGCGTCGATCGTGACCGAGCCATCATCAGCAACATATGGGTCATCCGTGGCATTGAAACCGCCCTGGTCATAGATGCCAAGCGCACGTCTGAAGAATTCCATCAACTCATCAACATCAGTCGTTGTTGTCACGTTGAGTGTTGCATCGGGAACAGTCTTGCCACCACGCTCGGCGCCGGAAATGGTAAGGGTGTCGCCATCGGCAAAAGCAAGCGGTGGATCAAGCGCCGTAAGCAACGTCGTTCCGGTAGCGGGAGCCGCTGAGACAAGGAACGTCCCAAGTGTGATCAAACTACCTGTAGTTGCGAGGTCGCCATCCGCATTCAAGTTACCAGAGAGTGTTACAACGCGTGTCTCTTCGGCAACAGTAAGCGTACCTGATGGAATATTCACTGAATCAACTGTACCGGTGAGAAGATTGAATTGATCGTCTACGGAATACCCCTGCACACGCTCGCCGGACAGCGTGACAAGATCATTATCACTGTTGAATTGAAATGCACCCGCACGTGTATAGAGCTGTTCACCGCCGCGATCAAGAATGAAGAATCCGTCTCCTTCAATCGCAAGGTCTGTATCAATGCCAGTCGCATTGATTGCACCATTTGCAAAACTGCGCTGCGTCCCTGCAATACCCACGCCCAAGCCGACCTGACCGGGATTCGTACCGCCTGACAACGCCGACGGCTCAGAGCCAAGCGAAAACGTGCGATTGAACGCAGATGTGAAAAGAATGCGGTTGCGTTTGAACGCCGTAGTGTTGATGTTCGAGATGTTGTTGCCGATCACCTCAAGGCGACGGGCATTGACATTGAGACCTGCAAGGCCTGAAAACAGCGCAGTAGTAGAAGCCATGATGGGCGCTCCCCGGCGGCAGGCGATCCTCGCGAGCGCGCCGGTATTCGCACGTTTGTGAAATCGGCTCCGCCGATCATGGAGAACTCTATTCGCCCACCGAACCGCTCACGTGGGCCGCTAACAAATGTGCAAGTGAAGCATTGTGCACACCTGTAGACAAGAAATGATTCGCATTCTCCGTGCCAGATGAATCGATCAGCCCATTTGGAGATGCAAATATTTTCTCAACCGGCGCTTCAGCATCAAGGGGGAGCACTGCAACAGCATCGACACCAACCATGACACCCGCGATATCGAACCCTGCATCCTGTTCAACCGCTTCGTCCGTATCACCTGACTCACTTGGCGCATCAACGGCGCGACTTGACTGACGCCCACGCTCAATGGTGCGCGTTGCAAGATTGATGAGATACGCACCTCGATCATCAATCGTCACAAGCGTGCGAGCACCAGACGCTTCGGCGGCATCCGCTGCACGAGAGATTTGCTCAAGGCGTTCATCAGAAAGCTCAATGTCTACTGCAAGATTCGGCTCAAGACGGACCGTACGCCCGCGTGTTGCTTGCTTGCGCGCATTCAACGCCATGCCAGCGAATACGCCGGCCTGCGAACGCCCCGCGCCGGGATGGATGCCCGATCCAAGACGCCGCAACATATCGACGGGACCAATGGGCATGGCTCACGCACTCGTTGGTTCTGTATTTCCTGCATTCTCCGTGCTACTTCTGACAGTATCCGGATTGTTGATGCGAACAATATCCGGGTCGATGATCTCTTCAACTTGATCCAATGGCACACGTGCACCCGAACTGAGATTGAGTAACACCTTGTCATCGGTAATCAGTACTGAATCAACGAAGCCCGCTGAATCATTGAAAGATTCATCGAGCCCGGTAATAAATTGCCCGACCATCGTTGCAGATGCTGTCAACTCGTTGCGCTTCACAACAGATTCAAGTCGGTCTGCCAAGCCGAGATCACTTTGAATTGACCGGATGAGTGATATTTGCTCGAGCATCGCCTTGGTGTCGTTGGGTGACAAGGGATCCTGTGATTGCAGCTCGGCAAAGATGATCTGCATGAATTGATCTGAATCAAGTGATGCAAATGGGTCCGGTATGTCGCGAGATACAGCGCTCGAAGCCGCAGAAACATTTGTAGAAATTGCTGACATTGTTATTTCTCCTTGAGTGCTTTTTTAGGCAACCGCATTCAATCGAAGCATCAACTGTTCCACCGGTGCAAACGCTTCATCATCATCTTTATGCTGGAATTCTTCATCCCACTGCGTCTGTGTCTCGTCATCGCGCGCCGAACCTGAATGATCACGTTCATTGCGATCGTCATATGTCTCATGCCCATTGCCCTGAGCATGCTCTTCTTCGTGTGTTCGTTCGCGTGACTCATGTGCTGTCTGCTGACTGGGCGGTGCCGGTTCGCTCGTGACCCGCGCAAGCTCTGGAACGATACGTGTGGACATTTCGTCGACTTTCAGGCCTCGCTGTTCAAGGCCAGCCCGAAGTGTTGCCATGTGCATCGAAAGTAATTCATGCGCACGCCCGCCACCTGTTTCCAGCTGCAACGCAACACGATTGCCATCAACATTCATATGGATGCGCATCGCACCAAGTGTTTCAGGCACAAGACGAATCGTTACCATGCCACCCGATTGACGAAGCGCAGCAGTGAGGCCACGCGATGCTGCAGCCTGAAACGCCTTTGCATCGGCTGCTTCCTGTGACATTTCCGTCGGCTGAGGCATTGGCCCCGTCAGTGTCTCTGCAAGTGGAACCTGCGACACGCGACTTGATGTTGACGCAACAGGAACAACCTCATGCGATGTCTTGACACTGGCATCTGCGTGCTCTGTTCGCTGATGTACCGGTGTGGCTGGACGTTCATCTGATTCGCCGTTGCGCGACTCGACCGTCAGTACGCTTTGTTGGGCGCTCTCCGATGCGCGCCCATCGTTGAGCACACTCTGCGTGAGAGGTGATTCACGTTTTTGGTTTTGTTCAGGCCGCGACTGCCGTTGATGATCTTGACTTGCTTGTTCGTGTGTTGTCGACTCACCTTGCTCAGATTGGCCTGGAATGTTTTGCGTCGCAATCGACTGACCTGTGCGCACAGGTGCAGTTGGCTCATGTGTCACTTGCGTAGGAGCTGATGTAGTTTTTTCAGTGTTCTGATCATGAGTTACTGATTTTTGAATGAGCGCAATACGCTGTTCAGTCGCAACACCAACGGGTTTCCCGCTTGCAATATGTGCTTGATCGGCAGCCGTGTTGTCAACCAAGAGTCCCACTGGCTGTTCAACAGAATCGGCGGTACCCCCTACAGGAATCGACTCATCTGTTTGCACAACACTTGGCGTTTTCGATTCTCTCGTCTGTCCTTCATCAACCGCAGTTGCTTGTTCCTGACTGCTTTCCGATTGACCTTCGGCGTAATCATTCCTCGATTCATTGGATTGATTCGCAGAACCAGAATCGATCCGACCGTCATCGTGCGATGAATTGCTCGCCGCTTCCGATGTGCCGCTGACAGGGTCTGGAGAAGATTCATTTTCTACTTGTACGGGCGATCGATCCTGCAAACTCTTTGAAAGTGCTCGCGCAGCATCTTCGTGTTGTTCATGCGCAGGTTCTGCCTGTTGTTCACGTAAATGCTGCGCAAAAACGGCACCCTCATGCGCACCAGCCGGCGCACCCTGCTGAGATTGCACAACAGCTGAGAGCGCATCCGATGCGGGCACAGTCGTTAGTGCAGCGAAATGAACCATGCGCAGCTACTCCGACGCAGACCCATCGACCACCGAGAGTCCATGCGTTCGGATGCCTTCAAGCAAATCCGCTGCCAGTGCAGAGTCCTTGCTCTGAAATGCTGAAAGGATCTTTGTTGCAGTAGCCGGTTTCATTGCATTGAGATAGGAAATGACCTGACGACGTTCACCTTGATCAAGCAACGATTGCAGCATTGAACGCACTGCATCAGATTTCATCGATTCATACAACTTGACCGTACGGGCGAATTGAGCCGCTCCTTCGAGCTCTTCAAGCTCCGTTCTATTTTTCTCAAAAGCATCCTTCATGATGATGAAATCTGTGCGCTCTTGCGCTAACGTCGCTCGTTCTTGCGCCAACGTGTCGCGCAAATCCTGCGTTTCACGCTGCAAGCGCTGATGATGCTCGCGTGTAAGCTCTTCATACTCACGAATAATCGCTACTCGATCTTCGGCGGAGAGTGGAATGCGACCAACGCGACCTGTCTCTGCCATCAGTCGCTCTTCAGCGAGTTTCGCTGCTTCTTGAGCAGCCATGGCGTGCATTTCCTCAGCGACCGTTTTTCCGAACATCATGCGAACCGACTGAACGCGTTCATTGGAAATGCGATCACTCATCTTAAGCCAACCGGCAAATGCGGCGATGCCAATAAGATTTGCAATCGCAAGCGCTGCAATGATATTCCACAGGGTGCGCACCATGATTCAAAATCCTTTCACACGACGCGCTGCCCGCGACGTCCCCAGATCGTCCATCTCCAACTGTTCCTTGCGACGCTGATCTATCATCCACTCATCAAGTCGACGTTCACGAAGACGCTCAAGCGCCCGGCGCGCCACACTTGCACGAAGCAAACGCTCCCGCTGTTCTTTCGAACGCGCCTCAGCGCCCTCGAGTGAAACAGCAAGCTGACCTGCAACACCTTGCATGTGCATCGCAGCGTTCGCCTGCCAACGTGCAGCATTCAAATCAAGCGGTTCAGAACCGGCTTCAAGTAACACACGCGCATCCTGTTGAGCACGCTCGATATTCAGATTCATACGCTCAAGTGATTGACCAATTGCAACTCGCTCATTTTCCAACTCTCCAAATGCAACCTGTTCATCGCGCTCTGCGCGTTCACGCAGATGCAACAAGGCCTGGAGTGGAAAACGAAATCGCGCCATCATTTCCTACTCACTATGCGGCCCGTGGGCTGCCTCCGCGGGTTTGTTGTTGAGATGAGCCTATAGAAGCTGCGTTTTGTAATCGTTCGATTCGCGCGGCCAGTTTGGTTTCAGCTTCGCGTGCAATCTCGATCATCGAAGCAACACTATCGCCATGCACAGTGCACGTTTCCGTATCCTGCTGCAACAACGCATCGATGCGCGGCTTGAGCGCAACCGCAATATCTGTTACCGGGTCCGCCCCTGCGGTGTATGCCCCAATCTGAATCAATTCTTCAACCGAACGGTACGCAGAGAGCAAGCGCACAATCATCCGGCGCGCGCGCTCATGAGCTTCGGTACTCACCGCGGCACCAACACGCGACACCGAGTCCAATGGATCTATTGCCGGAAAATGCCCTTGTTGCGCAAGGCTGCGCGAGAGGATCAGATGCCCATCCAGAATACCTCGCACCGCATCGGACACTGGCTCTGTCAAATCATCACCATCGACAAGCACCGCATAAAAACCCGTAATCGATCCTCCCGCAGCACCATCTGTCTGATCAACCACACCCGCGCGCTCGAGCAACTGAGGCAGTGCAGCAAAAACACTTGGTGTATAGCCTCGTGTCGCAGGTGGTTCGCCAACAGCAAGGCCGATTTGCCGCTGCGCATGTGCGAACCGCGTGACAGAATCAATCATCAGAACAACGCGTTTGCCTTCTTCACGAAATCCTTCTGCAATCGCGCAGGCCGCATGCGCAGCGCGCACGCGCATGACCGGCGATTCATCACTTGTCGCCACCACAACGACAGATCGTGCCATCCCATCTTTGCCCAATGCGCCTTCGACAAATTCTCGAACCTCACGACCTCGCTCGCCGATCAACGCAATGACATTGATATCGGCCCTGCGAACATCTTGAGTTGCGCTCTCACCCGCACCGGTATTTCCTGCACCTGCGCCCCGAGCAATCATGCCCAGCAACGTGCTCTTGCCCACACCGGGACCTGCAAAAATACCCACGCGCTGCCCACATCCAACCGGCGCGAGCAAATCAATACCTGAAACACCGGTCGCAATCGGTTCATGTATCGGCGGACGACGCATCGCACTGATCGGAACACCATGCAACGCACGCGGCTCGGCCCCGTCAATTGGTGAACCACCATCAATCGGCTCGCCAAGACCATTCACCACACGTCCAAGCAGTTCTTCCCCCACATCAATCGTTGGCTGACTCTGAACGCTCTCCACTATGTCGCCCGCACAAACACCACTACTGCCATCAAGCAACATCAACATGGCATTGCCCGAATCGAAACCCACAACCTCGGCCAATTTGTCGCCACTCCTGCATTTCACTTTCACGAGACTGCCAACAACCACCGGCATCTCTTCTGCAAGAAGCGTAAGGCCGCGCAGTGCTCGAATGCGCCCGCGCACGCGCACAAGCTCTGCAACATCGATGCGCGCACAAGCCTGACGCAATAACATTATTCTCTCTCCGGTTGCGCCGGTGACAATGGTGACAATGCCATGGTTTCAATCACACGATCAATCTGCCCATCAACTGAAGCATCAATTTCACCCCCTCGCGTGCGCACAACGACAGAACCTCGGACGAGATCGCTCCGCCCGCGCACCTGCAATTCTGTTGACTCTGCTTGGCCGTCAATCAACCCGGGCAGCACCTTGTTGCACGCTTCAATATCTTCAGGATGAACTTCAATGACAATGCCAGTCGGTTCGAGCACAAGCAGGAGCACCTTCGAAAGCTGATCCTGTACGATTGATTCGTCCATCTCTACAACGCGATGAATAATGCGCCGAATAATATTTGCTGCAAGCGTTAGAAGTTCATGCTCTGCATTTTTTCTTGACTCCTTGCGCTCTTTTTCAAACATATCAAAAGCTTGCGCCCACGACTCCGAAAGTGATCCCATCGCGTTGCGCGTCTCTTCATACGCTTGGGCACGCCCCTCTTCACTTCCGGTGATGCGCCCTTCTTCAAGCCCGCGCGCAAGACCTTCTGCATGACCCTTTGCATCTGCCTCTGCAATCAGGCGCGCCCGTTCTGCCTTCCCGTCAGCGATAAGTTGATCAGCTTCCGCTTGCGCTTTGGCACGCAACGCATCACCCTGTCGCGCAAGATCGCCCAAGTCGAGCACAATGGCATCGCGCACAAGCGATGTCGCCTGTGCATTTCTTACGAGCGCCATGGCGAACCTTCTTGTGTTGCGATTCTTGCAAACATCAGACGATCAACTCTTCCTGACCGCCCCGGCCTGCGATGACAATATCACCGGATTCTTCAAGGCGACGCACAATGTCAACAATTCGCTGCTGCGCCTGCTCGACGTCCGCCACGCGCACCGGTCCCATGTATTCCATGTCTTCGTTGATCAACGTTGAGGCGCGCTCGCTCATATTTCTGAATATCTTCTCCTTGAGATCTTCAGATGCCGTCTTCAACGCAAGTGCCAGCTCGTCGTTATCCACTTCTCGCAGCACCGCCTGAATACCCTTGTCATCGACAAGCATCACATCCTCGAAGACAAACATAAGCCTGCGAATCTCTTCAACAAGATCGGGATCCTCTGCTTCAAGGCCTTCCATGATCGATTTCTCGGTCGCACGATCTGCGAGGTTGAGGATTTCGGCGACCGTCGGCACGCCGCCCGCTTTTTCCATTGACTGCGTAAGCATCGCTGACAATCGGCTTTCCAGACCGCGTTCAACTTCGCGAATCACTTCTGGATTGGTCTGCTCCATGTTTGCGATGCGCTTGATCACTTCAACTTGTTTCTGCATGGGCAAACCGACAAGAATTTCCGCCGCCTTGTGATGCGGCAGATGAGAAATGATCAGCGCAATCGTCTGCGGATGTTCATCTTGAATGAATGTCAGAAGATTTTCGCTCTCCGCTTTCTGCAAAAATGAAAATGGCGCGCGAGTCACCTGCGTCTGAATCTGCCCAATGATGCGCTCCGCCTGTTTGGGATCAAGCGCCTCCTTCAACAATCCCCGTGCATAATCAAGCCCGCCCTCTGTCGTATATGATTGCGCCAATGACAGGTTGTAAAATTCGTCGAGCACCTGTTTCGTCAGATCATCGGGCACCCGGCCGATCGACGCCAGCTCGCGCGTCACTTCCTCTACCGTGCCGCCTTCCATATCCTTCAAGACTTTGGAAGCGATCGCAGGCTCAAGTGAAAGCAAAAGGATCGCCGCCTTTGTGACGCCGTCCAACGCGTCAACACTCCCTGGCAGTTTCTCTCCTGGCTTCCGCGCCATTCATGCTCCTTTATCAATCGCTGCCTGAGATCCATTGCGACAGCACCGTTGCCACTTGCTGTGAGTCTTCCCCGACCATGTCATCAATCTGTTCCATGATCTTGCGGCTCTTGATCTCTTCATCGGTCAGTTCGACACCCGCAAGCACCGAATCCGCCTCCGCTGCCTCACCAATGAGATCAGAAACATCGTCAAGCGCAGGTGGAAGGCCGACCAGTTCCGCCGCCGACGGAAGCACCTCGCGCTTGTTGCCCTTCATCGCCGTCACCACCATCAGCGCAAGCGCCACAACCGCAAGCCCGCCGAGCCCGACCGTCTTCACCAACTGCTCAACTGCAAGAGGACCACTCGCAGGCAACCCAAGCATCCCCGCAGATGACGCCCCGCCCCCACCGAACATCGACTCCGGCATCACCGGAATCATCGACACGCGCACCACACCCGGCGAACCACCCTCACGCACCGAGGTATCGATCAACTCCAGAATTTCCTCTTGAATGCGCTGTGTCTCACTATCAATCATTGGTTCTAGGTCAGTATTCGATGGCCCGGCCTGCTCATCTTCAGCGCCCCCACCATCGCCCTCGGTTGGTGCGCCCGCCTGCTGTTGCTTCCAGATCGCTACAAAATATGGCCGAGGAATATTGATCACTGCGCTGATGCGCGTTGCGTAGCCCTTCCCATCCTCAATCGTGCTCGTCTTATCACCAAACTTCGCATCGAAACTCGCAGCATCATTGGATTCTGATGTCGAATTGCCTGTCTGCCCCCCGCTTGCAATATCCATCCCGTTGTTCGATCTTGCTCCAGCTTCACCACCGCCCTGCACATTTTCCGAAGACGAACTCGTGCCCGTCTGGCTCGTCTGCACTCTCACCGAGCCCTGATCCTCCGGCAGAATCTCCCGCGTGGTCGACACTTCACGCCGCGTATCAGCCTGCGTATGCACGGTTACAATCACGCCGGGGATATAGCGCAACATGTCAAGAAGTTGCACCTGCTTGTTGTTCTCGAGTTCAAGACGGTTCTGCTCATGCTGGCTCGTCGCAAGTGCCCCATTATTCTGCGCTCTGTGCTGACGATTGGTCACGCCATCAATCACCCGCACATTGCCTATCGTGAGCCCTGCCGTTGAAGATGACACCAGATGCGCCACCGCATCAATCGCTTCAGATGAAAGCCCGCCCGGTGCAAAAACAATGACCGACGCTGTCGGAGCGCGATCTGCAGCCCCAAGCCCGCGCTTCTGCGGTACATCCATGATGACCGTCGCCTTGGTAATGCCATTCATCATGGCAATCACCCGTGCCAGTTCGTTCTGGCGCGCTATGAGTTCAAGCTGACTATTTTGCTGGCTGTTGCGCGTCCACGACTGCTTGTCAACAAGCGTGTCGAACAGCAATCGCATATCACCCGGGGCCTTGCCCTCAGAGGCAAGCGCCGCGATGATCGACCGTTGCGAACCCGCAGGCACGACCAGCTCACCATCGCGCACGCTGTACCCACCTTCGCCATAATTCACGCGCAGGTATTGCTCGATGCGGGTGCGTTCTTCCCCGGCAAGTCCCGGCACAAGCGGCACCATATTGGGCTTTGATGTGTATTGAGCCACGACAAACAATGTCATCGCCATGACGACGGCAAGTGAACCGATCAGCATCCGCTGACTGGTGTTGAGCTTCACCATCGCGGCACTGATAGTCTCAAGCGCTTTGCGCAACTGCCCCATCAAGTGGCCTCCGTGCCCCGAACCTTAGCGCTGCCCTCCTGGCGACGCTTCGAGACGCCGATCGCGCCGTCCCGATCATCAACTTTCGGTGGGGACTGCCCGTGAGCTTGAATGCCTGACCGGACTCAGGTGGTGTTGATGTACGCTCGCGCAGCTTCCGCCGGTTCACGCACTACTCGCGCACGCAATGCGCGGTAGTGCTACACGCGAAGTTGCTTCAATTCCTGATAGACATCAAGCACCTTGTTGCGCACCTGGAGCAACATGCGAAAAGCCGTGTCAGCCTTTTGCGTCGCCATCAACACACTCTCAAGATCATCGCGACGACCGCTCATCAGGTCTTCCGTCGCGCGGCTCGCATCCTGCTGAAGTTCATTCACCTTCGCAAGATTTTCCATCAGCATGTCTTTGAATGCACCATCATCAGCACCCTTGGCCTGCGATGCGCCAGACACAGGAGGCCTCATGTTGGAAGCGCCGATCAGGCCAACAGGATCTGTCATGATGTCGCCTCCTTCCTAACTTAAGCCAAGATGCGCAGTGCTTGCGCGACCATAGCCTTGGTCGCCTCGGCTGCTGCCAAGTTTGCCTCATACGCACGCTGCGCGTCCATCGCGTTAATCGTCTCAGTCATCGGATCAATATTCGGATATGCAACATACCCATCACTATCCGCAAATGGCGAGCCGGGCTCATACCGCATGATCGGCGCGGCATCGTCAAGCTCAATCGACGAAACATGCACGCCCTGTGACCGAGCGCTGCCCGTTGCACTTGGATCACCCGCTGCAAGCACCGCAAACCGCCTTTGATACGGCACATTGTTGCCCCGAGCGTCCTGGATCGTGCCCTGATTGGCAAGATTTGCAATCGCGACTTCCATGCGCGTGCGCTGGGCAATCATGCCGCTTACTGAAACATCAAGGCTTCCCATTCACTTGCCTTCCTTGCCTTACACCCGTTCCGCGATCACCGAACGCAGCAGATCGATCCTGCTCTTGAAGAGCTCTGTGGCAATACGAAACTTCGCCGTGTTCTCTGAAAGCTCCGCCATCATGCGTTCCAGATCACGGTCATTGCGATCATGAAACAAAATGTTGCCGCTCGCTGTCGATGGCTTCAGTTGCAAATCCACACTGCCGCCGGGGCCATGCGTCACCTTCACTTCACCAGTCGAGCGCATCTGCAAATCCTGCGCTGCACCGCCGCTGGCCCCACGGCGCTTATCAATCGCCGCCCCAAGCTGCCGATTGAATCCCTCGGCAGACACCGTTCGCGGCTGAAAATCCGGGGTCGAAATATTGGCGATATTAAATGCCAGCAGCTCCTGCCGACGCGCAGCAAACTTCGCCGCCGCTTCAATCACCGGCATCGATCCCGCACTTGTCAGCCCATCAATGAACATGCCAAGGCCTTTCGCAACCGCTGGGCCAGTTGAGCGCCCGCCGGTTCTGCGCCTTACAGATTTGCCTCAACAAGCTCCAGCTCTTTCCACTTCTTGAGCTTGAGCCCGAGGGTCCGCACGCCGATGCCAAGCGCCTTCGCCGTCTTCACCCGGTGCCCATTGAACCGAAGCAAGGTCTCGACGATGACCTCGCGTTCGATTTCTTCGAGCGGCGTGGGCGACACCATCGAAGCCGCAAGCACTCTCGCAGGTGACACCATCGGCTTGGCTTCGATCATGCCCGACAGCTCAATGGGCGCCTCCGCAACCACCGGCGAGGGCCCATGCGTTTGACCATTTTCAGTCGCAAACTTGGATCGCGCCCGCATCGCTCGCGCAGGTGTGCCCGGCCCCGTGAGCCAGGTGCGGATCAGATCCGCATCGATCTCATCGCCCTGACACAACACCACAGCGCGCTCGCACAGGTTCTGAAGCTCCCGCACATTGCCGGGCCACGAATAACCCATCATCAATTCCACCGCACCCGCAGAAACCCGCCGAATCGAACGCCCCTCACGGCTGGCAATCTCGCGCACGAAATGCGGCGCAAGTTGCGCAACATCTTCAATGCGATCTCGCAACGGCGGCAAGCGCAGCGGGAGAACATTCAATCGATAAAACAAATCCTGACGGAAGCCGCCCACCGCAACCTCGTGTGCAAGGTCGCGATTCGTTGTTGCAATCACGCGCACATCGATGCCCATGGTTCGACTCGAACCCACGCGCTCAAATGACCGCTCCTGCAACACGCGCAACAGTTTCGCCTGAATCTGCGGGCGAACCTCTGATATTTCATCCAAGAGCAGCGTGCCATTATCTGCAAGCTCAAACCGCCCCTTGCGAAGCTGCTCTGCGCCCGTGAACGCCCCGCGTTCATGCCCGAAGAGTTCACTTTCAAGCAGCGATTCACTCATCGCAGCGCAATTCACCGCAAGAAATGGCGAAGTCTGCCGCGCCGACAGTTCATGCAAGGCCCGTGCAACAATTTCCTTGCCAGTGCCCGATTCGCCTGAGATCAACACGGTCCCTTGCGAAGCTGCCACAGCGCGCAACCGCGCCTTCAACTCGCGCATCGCTGCCGACTCACCAAGCAAACGATCCAGACCTGTGCATTTCACCTCGCCGGGTGATGCACCAGTTGGCCCGCCCGCACATACCGGCGTGCGCTCTGCGCGCAGAATGGCATTCTCTTTTTTCAGGCCATGATGCTCGATCGCACGCTTCACCGCGATCACGAGCTCATCCCCCTCAAATGGTTTTGTGATGTAATCAAACGCGCCGGTCTTGATGGCTTGCACTGCGGTCTCAACCGTCCCGTACGCCGTCATCAACACGATCGGCAGGTCTTCATCAAGCTCGCGCAGCGCGCCGATGAGTTCCACGCCGGTCATCCCGGGCATTTTCAAATCCGTAACGACAGCATCAGGTCGGCGTTTGGCTGCAATCTCCACCGCTGCGTTGCCATCTGGCGCAGAAAGCACCACAAAGCCCGCACGCTGAAGTGTGAAACCAACACTGTCCCGCAATGATTCTTTGTCGTCAACGACCAGCACTGTGGTCATGCCGCTGCGCCTCCTACGCTTTGAGCCCGCGCATCCTGCGCCAGGCGAGCCTCGACTGTACCCAATCCTTCAACGTCCGTGTGGGCGACCGGGCCAGCAGTGGGCAAAAGAAGTTCAACAACCGCCCCGCCGCCCGTCTCAGTCCCGTTTCCAATAGTCACCGCACCGCCATGGGCATCAACAATCCTGTGGACAATCGAGAGCCCCAGCCCGGTGCCCGTTTTTCGTGTCGTGAAAAATGGGTTGAATATCCGCCCACGCACCTCATCCGAGATGCCCGCACCCGTATCGCGCACGACGAAGGCAATCGCTTCCCGCCGCGTTCCATCCGCCTGCCGAAGAAGCCGAGCGCACGCCTTCACCTCGACCACACGCTCGCCATCTGATTCACCCGCTGCCTCACACCCGTTGCGAATCACATTGGCAAGTGCCTGCAAGAGAAATCCACGATCACACTTCACCTCTGCAAGTGAGCCCGCCGCATCAACGCGCAGTGTCACACCTGCGGTTTCCACTGATGCAGCGCACAACTCTGCCGCCTCGTCACACAATGACTTAGCCTCACACGTTTCAAGCTCAAGCGTCAGTTCGCGCGCAAAGGCCAACACATCGCCAACCACTGCATTCAGATGCGTCACACACCGAACGATCCGCTCAGCCACACTGCACTCTGATGGCCGATCGCGCAAATCTTGCGCCAGTGCTTCTGCATACAACCGAATCGACCCCAATGGATTTCGCACTTCATGGGCAATCCCTGCTGCCATTTCCCCCAAGGCCGCAAGTTCCTGCGCCCTATGCAGTTGCGATTGTGCACCCGCAAGCTCGCCCTGCAGCCGGGTCACTTCTCCCTGCAGTTGGTCGTGCGTCGCCGTCAGATGCGCAACCGCGCCATTGAAAGACTCAATAAGCGTCGCAAGTTCTGCCTCGCGCATTTCAACAGGCATCGAAGCTGCTCCGATCTCTTCAACCCCAACGGTCATACGCCTTAGCCCTTCCGATCCTGATATCGCGGCGTTGGGCGCCCTGCTGCACCATTGCTGCTTTGCCCGCCATACGCCCCCACCGCTGCCCGGCGCCGTGAAACATCATCCAGTGCCTCAGAAGCTGATGCCCGACGCGATTCAAGCACATGCCGATCCTTTTCATCACGGTCCGTAATCGTTTCGACGAGCCCGTCAAGTTCTTCCAAGAGCCCCCCGACCGCAGTGCGCTGCGCCGCATCAAGACGCGGCATGAGCGCTGCCCAGTGCGCTGCAAAAGGCTCGACTTCGCTGTTCACATCAGAAATTTGCTCGATCACGCGTTGTCGGTCTGTCAACAAGGCCATCAGCGCATCGGTCTTTTCGCCCTCAATGAGTTCATGCTGGCGCACCGACAGCGCCGCCAGTTGCCGATAGAATTCAAGCTGCTTCTTGAGGATGCGGACAAGACGAGGTCCCCACAGGGCAGGGTCTTCATGGGCAGGCGAAACCGGCACCACTACCTCTATCGCGGGCGTACCCGTTCTTGTCTTGCGATCGGCCATCCTGACCTCCGGCGATTGCGCCGCGCAATCCATGCGCTAGCGATCCTTCGGCGACTCCGTCACCGCTTGCCTTTTCGGCCCATCATGCAACAGACGTGCATATTTACCAATAGCGCAAAATTCGCCGATCACGTCGCTTTCAGGGCACCTGCACCGACGCCCTCTTCTCAAGTGCGATCGTCGACTCAAGCCACTCTTCCCAATGTGCCCGCGACATCGGCAATTCGGCGGTCTCAAAAGCTTCGCGCGGCAACTCCTTGAGCCGCGATCTCGCCCGCACCTGCGCCGTCTTCGCCTCACGCCAGTTCTCAAGCGCCGCATGACAATTCACAATCTGCACCATCGCAACCAGAGACGACGCATCATCCGAAAACCGTTGCGCCGCAGCGTCGTAATAGCGAATAGCATCGTTGAAATATGCCACTGCAGTTTCTGATTCCTGACCTTGCAGTGAACGCCCAAGGTCATACGCGCAGTCTCCGCGATAGAACATCGCGTTACGCTGAATGAGTTTCTCAAGGTCCGTGCGCCTGCGGCCTCCCTCTTCAAGCGCCTGCGCCACGCGATCGTACATCCCAAGCGCCTCAATAAGACGCTCTTTGCGCAGCTTCGCAAGCCGCAACTTCTCCGAGCGAGGAAGTGTCGCGCGCAATGTTTCTGCAATCTGCGTCGCAGAACCACGATTCGCATCCGACAATGCAAACAACAGTTGCGGATCATCTTCAAGTTCTGGGAACCGCGTCAACGCCGACGACAAGTGCTCGATCGCTTCCGGATACCGCTCCACCCGCCGGTATAAAAGCCCAAGTTCAATCAGCGCCGCCTTGAATTCGACCGCATCTGGTTCAAAAAGCCCACCTTCAAGAACTTCAAGCAGCTTTGTTTCGGCGCTGTCGACCGCATTGTCTGCCCCCGACAACATCATGCACTGTGAGAGAGGCACATAACTGCGATACGCCCACACACTCGTCGGCTCGAGTGAAAGAATCTCCTCGAACAGCTCAACCGCCGCTGGATATTCACCCCGTGACTGATTCACCCGCGCTAGGCGGTATCGCGCCTGAATCGCCCGCGGATCATCGGGTCGAGTCTGCACATATTCTGCAAAACCTTTGCGTGCCTCGATGTCTTCGCCCGCGCGGTCATACCCGTCTGCAGAAAACCACAGCGATGTTCCAGATGCCTCAGCATCGGCAAGCGCCACCATCCGTGCATGCTGCCGATACGCCTGCGCAGACTTGTATGAGTGCGATCGCGCCTCTTCCATCGTTACGGGATCAACACCCGAAAAATCAGGCAAACCGTCCGCGGTCTTGGGCACATCCTTGAGTAACTGCTCCGCCAGCGCACGATGTGCCTCTGCCATGCGCAACACCGATGTCGCCGAGGGATCCGTGCCATGCAATCGCAGAATCAACTCGGCATACCGCAGTGCATTCTCATGATCCCCCTCAAGTGACAGCCGCGTGTACTGCTTGAGCATCGATCCTTCAATGCCCTCACGCCCCAGATCGCCCATCTGATCGCCACGTTCAACAGAAGAAATCACTTGCAAATACGCATCAAGTGAATCGCGGTAATGCGCCAGTTCCGCCTCAATCTCACCGAGACCAAGCCACGCCGCTGCGCCCGCCCCGCTTTGGGGAAAACGCGTTGCAACGCCCGCAAACCGATCGCGCGCCTCTTCAGCCTGCCCTTCAACTTGCAAAATTCGCGCCTGTAACACCTCCCCCTGTGCAAATGATGGATCAGATGTTGGGAGCAACCCAGACGATCGCGCCACATGATCTTTCGCCGCTTCGGTCAATCCCAATTCAAAGTAAGCGCTCGCGAGCAGCACGAATAATCGCCCCGCCGCCTCGCTCTGCCGCGAAGGTAATGCCTGTATTTCCGGGAGCAATCGCTCGATTGCCTGCTCAACATATCCGCCGCGCAACCGCATCCGCGTCTGCTGAATGACCACCCACACCCGATCTTCAGGTGTGGCCACTGATTCATCACGCATTTCATTCAGAATCTGTGTCAATCGCTTTTCATCAACAAGTGGTTCGTCAGCCTCAAGAGATTGATTCACCACCTCCTGATACACCTCAAAGCGCAGTTGAGAGTATTCGCCCCCGAGTGTTCGAATCTCCCCCAGTGCCTCATCCGCCCGCTTCAATGCCAGCAGCGTATGGGCAAGATTCACCGATTGCCGAGCCGTCAAGTCTGTGAGATACCGCTCGCGCGCTTCCCGATAATACTCCACGATCCGCTCATGATTGTCAGTCAACGAAATATCACGAGACTTCTGCGCGTAATACAGCGCATCCGCTGACAACAGGTCATATCGACCGCGCTCGCTTGTCGTCGCATCCTCAGACAAAATGTATTCCGCAAGCGGATCGTTGAGAATCTCAATCGCCCGCTCATACTCCTGCGATGTAATCGCCTCGGCAACTGAATCCAGCGCCCCCGCAAAATCGGGCCCCGGCGCCTCAACCACCCACATGCGCGCACCAACGAAAAGCATCAACACACCAAGCACCAGCACCGGCACCTGCCACAAATCACGCGGCCCGCGCAACGGCTCAGGCGAGGGCACCTTGACCCCAGAGACCTTCGCCTTCAACTTTGCGATCAACGATTCCTTCGCCTCGCCCGCCTGCTCCTCAGTCGTCGATTCCCCATCTTTGGTTTCGGCGTCATCGTCCTTCTTTTTTGTGTCATCCTTGGCCACGTAGACGCTGCTCCTGCGCGCACAATCACAACCGGCATCGACGATTCGACACCCTCACCTCCCTTCTATCGGCTCAATACCCGCCTCGAACTCTCGCAGAAGATTGCCGGCGCACTTTGTGCGCTACTTTGACGCGTTGCTTTCGTCTTTCCGCTCGATTTCGCGCAACACCGTGTATGACCCAAACGCACCCGGATGCGGGATGCTCGGATTCGCGATCACGAAGAGGGCCAGCGCCGGGCACACCGCTTTCGCAGCAGATCGTGCAAACGCCCACCCGACGCCAAGACGCTCACCCTTGCGATCCACAGTTCGGCATCCCACCATCGCCTTGCCAATCGTCGTGCCGAAAATCGCCTCCGCGATACCCATGTGTAGCGCTGAGAATCCCATCGCTGCGACCAAAGGCCAGATGCCCAGCTTCGTCACCACGGCTTCAAGTGGGGCTGTCATCAGATTCATATCGCCCGTTGACCACACCATCGCAATAACCAGGATCGCAAGTGAACCATCCATCGTCGCCGCCATGATTCGCCGCAATGGATCCGCAAGCGCCATCCCTGTCGGAAATGACACCGGCGCACTCACCACCCGCTCAGGCCGAAGCACATACATCAGCACCATCAATCCAATTGACCCCAACAACAGAAAGAGCAACTGCAATTCCGCCGACGCAAACAAGGTCGCCATCTTCACCGCACCGCGATACTGCACCCCGCCATCAACACCCACCACGATGCCATCAAGCGCCTGCCCGCTTTCACTCACGGCCATCAAAATCAGCGCCTCATCACCAAAAGGCAGTGCCTTCATGCCCGCGCTCACATCCTTGATGGTCGGCAATTCCATAAGCTGCCCGGGACGCACAAGCCACAACTTCGCCTCGCCCAGATACGCAGCGCCTGTCAACTTGGGCGGCAGCGCCGTCGCAATCACTTGCCGCCCCACGCTCATGACGCCCACCGGCGTTTGCGTGCGCGCCCGCAACATTTCACCAGTCTCGCCAATCGGCTGCACAATCACTTCACTGCCATTCGACCACGTCAGCGCCGCATCATCGCCCAAACCAATCACGCCGTCCCACGGACGCTCTGTGACCATGCCCGCCTCGGATTCGCCTTGCACCCGCTCCCATCCACCTGCCTCAAGGCGCACCAATGTCTTGCCCGCAGTTCCGATCCCAAGAAGCGCAAAGATGTCGTCACCTGCGATCGCCAGCGCCACGCGCCCATCAAAGCCGGGCAAGGGTGTCACCGGATCAAGTGCTCCCGGCGAAATCACACCCCACGCATCACGCACCATCGAGACCCGCCGCACCGGATGCACCGCCGCATCACGCTCGCCATCGCCGCCGCCATCTGTCGCACCGAACACCATCACAAGTTCATCACTCGTGCCCGCCCACGCCATCGGGCGTTCCCCGAGCTCATGCAATCGGTACATCACTGGAGGCTGCCCGCCCTCGATAAACACAACCGTTGCCCCGCCCCCATCACGCTCCACCACCGCAAGCACCGAAGCATCATCCGCTTCACCCTGCGCCACTTGCCCAATCAACAGCACACACGCAACAATTACCAGCCACAATTTCATTCCTGCACACCCACTTCAACCGCATCAAGATCAATGACCTGCTTCGGCCGCAATATCTCGATAAGACGCTCAAAATCAAACGCTGAATCCTTGGGCGCGCGATCATTCACACTGTCCATATCTATCCGCATCGTCGCCCCCGCTGCCGGATAGGCAATATCAACCTGCATCGCAAGGTGCGTCAGCGCAGCATTCCCCGTCAGGTGAATCGCAAGATAATCACTCAATGTCGCCTTCACCGCTGTCTCTTCATCAGCGCCAACAAGCTCAATCGCAGTAGGCCGGGCATCTATCGCATCAATCTCATACACCCACTGCGCCCCATGCAGCGCCGGCAACACAACCCGCCACCCTTCTTCCGTTGTCATCACCTCCGGCGCTTCTTCATGTGCCTCGCCTGCCATCGGTAGCGACCGCACACCCATCAACGTAATCAACTCGCGCGGCGGCACAAGCAATCCAATTTGCCTCGCCTTTTCATCTGTCAGTGCATCATGTCGCCCCACATACGCAACCGTTTCCTCATCGCGCAACAGATCGATCATCCAATACCGCTCTTCATCACAGCCCACCCACAAATACGTCTCGCCAAGTTTGTGGACCCGAAACACAACTCGGCTCGGCTGAGCAATCTGAATATCAAGATTCCCCTGCTCCCAGTGCTCAATTCCCTTCGCATCGTGCCACCGAAAGTTCACCACGCCGCGACCGCGAAGAACACCAAGCAGCTGCGTGCGCTCGTTGTATCGCTCTGCTAATTCGCCATATTCAATCGCTTCAACCGGTGCCGCCTTCTTCGCACTCGCGCACCCTGACAGCGCAGCCGCGCTCACACACAACGACGCGACAAGCAACCCGCGCCTGCTCATGTGCCCCTCCGCACCACCGCTTCGAGCTGCGTCGCAACCTCTGTCAAAATCGCAACATCCAGTGTTGGGTTCACCACCTCAATCGGCGCAAGCTCCGGATCAGTCCCCTTCACCCGCACCAACATCGCCCCCGGCGTATCACCCCCCGCATCACCGGAGGCCTCGCGCATCCCCACCTGCTTAAGCAATCGCTTGCGCACCATCAAGAGCGCAAGTGCATAACGAAACGCGATCCGCCGGGGCTCCTCCGCATCCGCCATTGATTCAAACAAATCAAAAAGTTCATCATCACCTGCGATCGTGTCGCGCGGCGCACCCGCCTCAGGAATCGTCCCGCGCCAAAACGCAAACACCCCGCTCGGCCGAGTTGTCTCCCACGCCTCAAGGGCATAGTCCAGGCGCTCAAGCCCTTCCTGCTCGACTTGATCAACAAGACACGCCACATACTTTTCACCGGGTGCAAAAACATGCCCAGTCGCGGCGCACCGCTCCCCGTGACGACCAATCGAATACGACGTGTTCAAAGGTGAACTCATGCGGTCAAGTCTACCGGCCCCGCCACCATGCGCAGCGCAGGCTCGCTATTCAGCTTCAAAAAACCGCCGATTCGTCCCGCCCTCGCCGATCGGGACATTCACCGCCGCCGCACACCTCGGGCAATGCCCCGCATAGCACCCGCGCGCCTCATCGCGATACAACCGACCATAGACATGGCAGCATCGAAAAAAAATGCCAAGCCATTTCCGCCCCTGGGGCCCAGCGGGTTCATCGGTATCCGTATTTGCGCGGTCCGCAGTCATCAAGCAATCGCATCGGCAACCCACACACTCCCGCTTGACTCCCACGTCCTCAATCAAGCTCTTTCGCCCGCGATGCAACCTCATCCGCCAGCGCCGAGGCCCGTGCAACCAACTCAGTGCCCCCCAGCCCTGCCTCATCCATCAATGGCGCATTCGCCCGCACATGTTGGGCCGCCCCCCGGGCCGCCGCTGAAGCCATCGCCGCAGACGCAACCAGATCGCTCATCAGTTGGCCTGCAAAGGGACAAAGCCCCTCGAGCGCGGCGATGATGCGCTCACACGCCTTGATCATCGCCATCGGCGGGTGCGCCGCCGCTTTGGCAGCCATCCCCACCGCCTCCTCACTCGCTTCACCGCACTTCTGTTGCGCCATCACATCACTCAGCGCACCATACGCGCGTGCATCGTCATCTGCCAGTTTCAAAAGTTCATTGCGCGCCTCATGCAGTATCCGCCCGTGCGCATCTATCTCTGCACGGCAATCCGCATTCGCTTTCCGCCCTCCTGCATACGCCGCCACCATTTCTCCGAGCGCCGCTGCCACTGCACCGCTCAACGCCACCGCAGCCCCACCGCCCGGCGCCGGCGTCCGCGCTGCAATCGAGTCGAGCGCCTTTGCAATGGTGCTCGAGCTGAGGTGCTTAGTCATGATCGACGCCGAATTGATCAAGCCAGTGCGGCCTCGGCAGGTAGGTGAAGTTCGTATTGATGTTCTTCTGCTCGACATCTTCGATCTCGCGCGTGTCAGGCACATCCACCATCATCCTCGCATGCCCATCAACAAACAGCACCGTCGCATCGACGCTACCTGTGTACCACTTCTGCCCACGGTCCTGATCATCCTCATAGTTGTAAATCGGATGCGATGCGCACAGCCACGTCTTCGTCGTGTCCTTCACCCGCGGCATCCTGCCACCCTCTTGCGGAATCAATGTTGGATACGCCTCCACGCCAGGCGCATTGTCAAGCGCATGATCGTTGAGCGTATAACTCGATCCCGTCAGCTCATACATGCTTGTCGTAGATAACCCAAGTTGCACCACGAACGGATCATTCGTCCCCGCATCTGCAGGTGATCGAAAAAGTTCAATGTCAAATTCACCCGCCTCTGTCGTTTCATCTGGGGGCAGCAAGCCATCATGGACATATGGATTCAATGGCCGGCGCTCCGCCCCGATCGCATTAATCCCGAAAAACGGAAGCGTGCCCTTGACACCCCCAAACAGCGAGCCAATATTCGATCCCAATGGTGCTTCCACCGGCTCTGTCCCGCCAAATCCCTCAACGCGCACCTGCGGCAGTGACTCCTTGTGATCGCTGATGAACATCTGCACCCCAAGGCCAAGCTGCTTGATGTTCGAAGAGCACCCCGTCGCCGTCGCAATCGCCCTGGCTCGCCCGAGGGCCGGCACCAGAATCCCAATCAGCAGCGCGATCACCGCCACCACCACCAACAGTTCAATCAACGTAAACGCTCGCTGTCGCATATTGCTCCCCTTCTGTGACAACTCTACCGCTTTGCTTACGGCAGGATCGCCCCGGAGTCTGCAAAAGAGAGTGGAAAAATGCAACAGGGCGCCCAATGTGGACGCCCTGCATCAATCTCTCTTCTCTGTTCTTTACCTGTGGATCAGGCTGCACACGCCGGTGAGCAGTTCTTCGAGAACTCACCATTGGCATAGGCAAAGGGGCCGAAGGGGCCGAACCCCATCGGGTACATCACGCGGCTCTGCGCCACATTCACATCACCCTTCTTGCCAGACTGGTCAACATCAGACTTCATCGGCTGGCCCCAGAAGACCGGCGTGTTCCAACCAGAACCGGCGAATGGCGAGTTGCCAAAGCTGCCCGGAAACTGACCGAAAGGCGTCCCGGGGAAAGTATTCGAAAACGGCGTCGGACCGAACGCATTCGGAGTCGACCAACCGTTGAACTGCGTCGGAACAGTGTGAGGCACGTTGTTGAATGGGAAGCTGTTGCCGAAGCTGTTCGAGAAATCGTACAGACCCGGGAACGCCGGAACATTCTGGAACTGATTCGCAAAGATCCCGTTGAAATTCCACGGCGTAGTGTTTGAATTCGTCCACGGCGTGTTGAAATTGCTCGGCATGCCAAAGCTATTCTCAAAACCATTCACCGGTGACTGCGTGTTCCAGTTGCTGGGCGTATTCCAACCCGACTGATTGAAGCCGTTCTGATTCCAGTTGTTGAAATTCTGGAAGCCTTGGAAACCCGGGAACTGCGAAGTATTCCAACCGTTCTGCTGGCTGCCAGTCCACCACGGCGTACCATTGAAGCAACTATTGAAACCAAAGTTCGTCGGCGTGTTGAAACCGCCGTTGAAACTGCCATTGAACCCGCCATTGAACCCGCCGTTGAAACCAAAGTTCGTGGGCGTGTTGAAACCGAACGAGTTAGGATTCGGGTATGTAAACATGTGTGCTCCTTCGCCTACTGATGCACTCTGTGATTCGTATGCCGGGACCAACTTGGCCCAAGCCCCCGGAATCGGCGCGACACCTACCCTCTCGGGGTCATCACCCACCGACTCACCAAGTGCATCGACGCGCCGCCCCCCCGGCTTTCGATCAATCCCACCTTCCCGCTCACTTCCATCTCACCACCTGGAAAGCGCGCAATAATCCCGCACGATTCACTGCGCAATCGCCCCGCAATCAATGCGAAAAAGAGAAGGTAGTGGGCGCGGCTGGATTCGAACCAGCGTAGGCAAAAGCCAGCAGATTTACAGTCTGCCCCGGTTGTCCACTGCGGTACACGCCCAAACTATTGACCATCAAGGACTTACACAAAATGCCCGCCCCTGTCATGTCAATCGGGGCGGCATCGTACGCATTGCAGCGGACTCCTTCAAGCCCCACATCATTCTCTCGCCACTGGTGTGCCTCTTATGGGAACTTCTCGACCCCATCTGGTCCGCGCTGAGCCCTCGCCATTGTGCTCTGCCACGTCGCCGCTTCATCGCCGCGCCCCCACACCTCATACAAGTCAATCAACACTGGCATCACAGACGTTTGCTCAGGCGAATCCGCTGGCACACATTTCGCCACCAATGCTGCAACACCAAGCAGGCACCTCTCCGCCTCTGCATACTGACCCGCCGCCGTCAGCGCTCGCCCGTGCGCGATCCCTGCAATCCGCACGATCGGATGTCCTTCATCAAACCCGGCGGCCAGTTCGACCGCACGCAAAGCCAAACGCTCAGCCTTCTCTGGCCTCTCGAGCTTCAGATTGACCATCGCCGCGTTCTTGTAGATCGCCGCTGCAAACAACGGGCTCCCTTGCGATGCTTCAACCTCCTCAACAAGTTCATCAAAGATCGACGCCGCCTCATCATGCTGGCCCTCACGAATCAACACCTTCGCCAGATTGTTCATTGGCATCATCGTGCGCGGGTGACGCACACCGTAATACGCCTTGTTCTTTTCATACGCCTCCTGATACATCGGAAGCACCTTCTCTTTCGGCCCATGGTGGTCGTAGAAGATGGCGAGATTGTTCAGCGCAAGCACCGTGCTGTGATGATCTACCCCATCATTCTCAATGCGTCGCGCATACACTTCTTCACGCAGCGCTCGTGCCTCATCAAAGCGCCGCTGATCTGTCCACACCGCTGCCAGATTATTCATCACCACAAGCTCTGCATTCACAGAGATCGCTTCGTTCTGACGCGCAATTGCTAACACACCCGACAATACCTCATCCGCCTCATCAAAGCGGCGCATCGCCAAGTACAGTTCGCCCAGATTATTCATCGCCATAAACGTCTGCTCATCTTCCGCGCCCAATACCTCTCGCTCCACCTCCAGCGCTGAAAGCAAAAAGGACTCCGCCTCGTTCTCTCGCCCCATATCCATCAACACGCTTGCAAGTGTGCACTTCGCAACAGCCGTCGAAAACGCTCTCGCGCCTTCTGTCCGTTCATACAATGCAACCGCGCGGCGCAGATGAGGCTCAGCCCGCGCATCGAGTCCCGCGTTGTGATACGTGCGCCCAATGGTCTGACGCACCTCGGCTTCAACTTCCGGCTGACCCGACAAACCCTGCTCAATGTTCGCCGACGCTTCATCAAGTAATCGTTCAAGCAATTGCGTATCCATCGTCTTCGCCACCGCCGGATCAACACCTGACAAAATGCCCTGGACAAAATGGCTCACCTGCATCGCCCGCTCCGCCTCGCGTTCTGCGATGCGCTGATGTTCAAGTGCGCTCATCCACCCCAATGTCGATGCCATCAGACCTGCAATCAAAACAAACAACACCGCCGCCGACCCAACCACCAGCGCCTTGTTCCGCCGCGCCATCTTGTGCATCTGGTACATCGTGCTCGCTGGCCTCGCCAAAATCGGCTGATCATCCAGAAACCTGCGAATGTCATCCGCCATCGCACCCGCTGAGGCATATCGCTTGTCCTTCTCATGCTCCAGCGCCTTGGCCACAATCGTGTCAAGATCGCCACGCAAGGTCCGGTTCACCGAACCAAGTCGTGTCGGCTCACTCTGCGTGATCACGCGCACCGCTTCCGGAATCGAACGATCACTCACATCAACTGGCAATTGCCCGGTTAGCAATTCAAAGAAAATCACACCCAGCCCATACACATCACTCCGCGCATCGACCCCGCCCGGGTCGCCGCTCACCTGCTCCGGGCTCATATACGACAAGGTCCCAATCAACTGCCCGACACCCGTGCGCAAAGTCTGTGTGTACACATCGTCATCCGTCGTGCGCGCAATGCCAAAATCAAGCACACGCGGCTCGCCACGCTCATCGACAAGCACATTCACCGGCTTCAGGTCTCTGTGAATGACGCCCTGCTGATGCGCATAATCCACCGCACGTGCAATCCGTTCTAAAATCTCCAACCGCGCCCGCGTCCCAAGCTGTTCTTCAGTAGCAAACTTCAGAAGTGTTCGACCGTCCACATATTCCATTGCGATGTATGGCTGCGCTGTACCGCCCACAATCGCAACACCTGCTTCAAAAATCTGCGCAATCCCCGGATGCTGCAATCGACCAAGGGCCTGTGTTTCCCGATCAAATCGGCGCATCACATCATTCGATGTCAAATCCGGGCGAATCAACTTCAGTGCCACCTGACGCGCAGGCTTGTCCTGTTGCGCCAAATACACCACCCCCATCCCCCCCTGCCCGAGCACTCTCAACAACCGAAACGGTCCGATGCGCTCCGGCATGCCACGCGGCACACCCTGCGCCTGTTCTTCACGCAGTGCTTCGCCCCATTCCATCACCATATCCAGCGCCGCCGAATCGATATCAACCGCTGGTGCATCCGCCTGCGCCAACATCGACTCAACTTCACGTTTCAACTCCACGTCGCCCGCGCACAGGGAATCAACGACCATAGCCCGATGCCCCGGTGCGCAATCGCACGCCTCGTTGAATACTTCTTTGACCTTCTCGTACCGCGCCGGGTCCATCACTGACTACCCTCGCTCAACGATCTGCTCAACCATGCCTTGGCCATTCGCCATTCCATCTCAACCGTCCGAGGCGACACGCTCAGCGCTTCCGCCGTCTCTTCAACAGTCAGTCCACCAAAAAACCGTTTCTCAACAACCCGCGCCTGACGCTCATCAAGTGCTTCAAGCCGCGTGAGCGCTTCATCCATCGCAAGCAAGTCCGCCGGCCCCATCGCCGTCTTCACCACCGCTTCACCGAGTGTCACCCGGTGCCAGTCCCCGCCCCGCTTCTGCGACATCCGCCGACGCGCGCAGTCCACAAGCACCTGACGCATCGCCTTGGCTGCGATCGCTCGAAAATGTGTTCTGTCATTCCAGGTCAGTGCTGTGTCATACACCAACTTCAGGTACGCCTCATGCACCAGCGCGGTCGCCTGAAGTGTTTGCCCCTCACCCCCGCGCCGCATGTACCCCTCCGCTAGGCCGCGCAGCTCCTCATACAACACCGGCAACAATTCTGCCGCCGCCGAGGGCACCCCGCTCGTAAGCGCCACCACCATTCGTGTTGTCTGTTCTTTTACCGCCACGCAGGACCCTTTTACCCCACCAAAGCCTTGGTTCAGTGTACCCAAAGCCACAGAATGTCCATACACAACCTCTCTCTTTGCGCCAGGAACGCCATTTTACCTGCATTTTGCGCCCGATAGCCTCGTTTTGCGTGTTTCTTATGGAGAGACCGGGCACCACCGCCAGCCTCCCAGTGACCTGCCCTCGCACTGTGAAACGAGTGCCTGCATCCCGATCAGGAGGCCAGACAGACCGAAATGCCTTGCCCTCCTTCAAATCCACACCCCTCATAAGGGAAGGCAATTCACTCTTGCGCTCCCTTTTTTTGGAGACGTACCATGCCATTTGCTCGCTCAACTGCCACCACAATACTCACCGCCGCGATACTTGTCGCACTCGCTTCCCCACCTTCACACGCCACTGTCAGTGGCAACTATGTCAGCACCTCAAAGTTTTCATTCACTGTCACCAATATCCCCGACTTTGATCAGGTTCGAAAAGACGTCAGCCCAATCCTCGGCCTCGTCACCGATGGCAAAATGTATAGCGTTCCCGCAAGCAACCTTAATCTCACTGCGTACATTGCGAAACACGGCTACTCCTCCCTCAGCCCCGGTGTCACCAACTGGCAAAACAACTCAACCTACAACCTTGTCACTCAAAACCTTGCCCTCCTGGGTGAAAAAATGAACACCAGCCCCGCCACTGGCACCACAGGCACCAACGGTTACAACGGCCTCGGTGAGTTCATCGCCAACCCCTATCTCTTCGATGTTGACCGCTATTACCCCTCCGGCTCCTACTCCCCCACAACTTCAACTATCGGACAAATCTGGTTGAATGGCGGCGTCGCCAGCTTCTGCTACGGGCGCTATGAACACGCCGGTTCTGTCCTTACCAACCGTACAGGAGGTCATTGTGTCACTCCCACGAAAGTTGCCAAAATTGGCATCAGTTCTCAATTGAGCTACCGGGACCCCGCCTCGGGAGGATTGTCTCTCGTCAACCAATCCCCCTTCATGAACACAACTCTTGACACCATTGACAAAACCTTCCTGCGCAACGGCAAGAGCCACGTCATGAGTGAGATGCAGACCTCAGCCAACGACAACATCCTGCGCATCATCGACTCCGTCTACGCCATTTTTCCCATTTCCAGTCTCACTGATTCTCCTGCAGGGATATCTTTCTTCAAGCCCTCCCCGCTCAAGTCCTACAACGTGCCTGCGGGTCCTCTGAGTTTCGACACCAACACCATTCAGGATCTTGCACAGTCTCCAGATAACGCCGAGGCCTATGTCCTCACCAAGGCACTCCCCGGTGGTCTAGGTGGCAAGCTCCACAAGATCGATCAAATCAGTCGCACGGACACCATCATGGGCTTCACCTTCAACGATCCCAAAGCCATTCTTTTCAACCGCCGTCAGGAACTCTATATTGTCGACGGTGACTCGATTATTTGCGTCGATGTTAAATCTGTATCACCAACTGTCACCACCGCGCCCCTCCCAAGCAATCAATACAGCGCCATCGCGTGCGATCCGAATACGGATGAGGTGCTCCTCCTCAAGTCTGGTCCCGGCGCCGAAATACTTGTCTTCCCGCCCTCCCTGACTGGCACTCCCGTTTCCCGACCCTTACCCGCCACGATCCCATTGTCAGGCAAGGCCTGGTTCGACTGCTCTCAGGCTGACAATTCACTTTGGATATGCGCTGAAGGTGACAACACGGTCTACCAGGCTGTCATCGATCCCGTGTCGGGAAGCTATATCCAAGGAACAACCATTGCCGATCCTTCCATAGTCAACCCGCGCTGCATCCATCTTCGCAGGTCCGATCAACTTTTCTTTGCTTGCGATGGCGCCGTCAAGGAATATCGCAACGACCCCGCCGCCGGTTGGCAGGAAGCACTCGATGGCGCTTTCATCGGAACCATCCCCGGCAACTGCTTTGCTGTCTCGCGCTCCAACACCAACCACGACCCCGCCATCCATGAACCGGACTGGGACAATGACACCGATCCCTCATTGCTCTTCCAGCGCACAGAATCCCCGGATTGCACATGCGACTTGGATCACGATGGCGATGTCGATCTCGATGACCTCGATGAGTTACTCTTAGAATTCGGCGAAACCGGCTTCTGGCGCAGCGGAGATATCGATCAGAACGGCATCGTTGATCTGAACGACATGCAGTTCCTGCTACTCAGCTTCGGCTCCACCTGCCCCTAGACACCCTGACTCGCCTCGCGTGACAAAAACTCGCCGATGACGCTTAGTGCATAGGGGAGGCCACTTGACAAGAATTGTCTAGGCCTCCCTTCCCGCGTCCCTCATAATGAGGGTTGTCTCCTGCACTACTTGCTCTTGGAGAGTTGCCATGAAAAACGTTCGCTCAATATCCGCCGCAACCCTGACCGCTGCCATGCTCGTGGCGCTCGCAACACCAGCTGCGCACGCCACGGTCAACGGTAGCTATTCAAGCCCCACGCAGTTCTCGTTCACCGTCACCCATATGCCCGACTTCGATCAGGTCCGTGAGGCTGGCATTGGCGCGCTCGGGCTTCCAAACGACGGCAAGATGTACTGCGTCCCGACAAGTGCATTGAATCTCGCAGCCTACATCGCAAAGCACGGCTACCCCTTCCTCATTCCCCCCGGCATCGCGAACTGGCAATCCCCACCCCTTGCCCTCTACAACCTCAACACACAACACCTCGCACTCATGGGTGCGCTCATGAACACTAGCCCAACCGGTGGCACCGGCGGCACTTCCGGATGGGCAGGCTTCCAAGCCTTTCTTGGCAATCCATTCATCTTCGATGTTGATCGCTACTACGCCTCTGGAAACTATTCCCCCACAACATCAACCATCGGTCAAGTGCTCTTAAATGGCGGCGTCGCCACATTTTGCTATGGACGGTATGACCATACGGGCCAGGTACTCACCGCACGCAACAGCGGCCACTGCGTCACCGTCTCAAAATGTTCGCGCTCGGGCGACAACTCCACCATCCGCTATCGCAACCCGAGCTCAGGCGGATCATCCACGTTCGATCAGTCCCAGTGGAACCACACCAGTTTCGATGTCGTCGACAAGTTCTTCATCCGCAACGGCAACATCCGCGTCATGAGCGAGATGCAGGTCAGCGCCGACGACGACATCCTGCGCATCATCGATTCTGTTTACGCCGTCTTTCCGATTGCCGGTCTCACCGATTCGCCCCCCGGATTCACCTTCCACAAGCCCTTCCCACTCAATTCCTACAACCCGCCACCTGACCCCTTCAGCTTCGACCCCACCACCATCCAAGACCTCGCCCAGTCCCCGGACAACGCCGAGGCCTACATCCTCACCAAGGCTGCAGTCGGCGGCGGCCCGGGCAAGCTCCACAAGATCGATCAACTCAGTGGCCGTGACACCATCATGAGTTTCGATTTCCCTGATCCAAAGGCGATGCGCTTCAACCGCCACCAAGAGCTCTACATCATCGACGGCCGCAGCATCATCTGCGTCGATGTCAAATCCGAAACCCCGACAATGACCACCGCCATCCTCCCAGGTGATCAATACAACGCTGTCGCGTGCGATCCCAATACTGATGAAGTGCTCGTCATGAAGCCCGGCCCCGGCGCCGAAGTTCTCGTCTTCCCGCGCTCCCTCACTGGCACACCCGTTTCGATGCCATTGCCCGCAACGATCCCGCTCTCAGGCAAAAGCTGGTTCGATTGCTGCCCCGATGACAACTCTCTCTGGATATGCTCTGAGGGTGACAATACGGTCTATCAGGCGGTCATTGATCCGACCTCGGGACGCTATATCCCGGGCACAACCATCGCTGATCCCTCCATTGTCAATCCGCGCTGCATCCAGCTTCGCCGGTGCGATCAACTCATCTTTGCTGTCGACGGCGCGGTCAAAGAGTTCCGCAATGATCCGGTTCGGGTCGGTTGGACAGAAGCGCTCGATGGCGCGTTCAGAGATACCGTCCCCGGCAACTGCTTCGATGTCTCACGATCCAACACCAACCACGACCCCGCCATTCATGAACCCGATTGGGACAGGGACACAGATCCGGCGTTGCTCGTCCACCCTGCCGAAATACCGGATTGTATAGGCGATATGGATCAGGATGACGATGTCGACCTCGATGACCTGCAAGAGTTACTCTTCGAGTTTGGCCAGCTCGGCTATTGGCGCGACGGCGACTTTGATCAAAGCGGTGGGGTTGGGCTGGGCGACCTGCAATTCCTGCTCTTCAACTTTGGCACCAACTGCGCCCGTCCATGACGAGACTCACTCCGCGCCTGTAACACATGCACCGCCCCTGAAGACAGCTCGTTTCAGGGGCGTTTTCTTTTTTCAATCATTCGCTGGTCGGGGCGCATCACTGCTGCTCGGACCCAATGACGACACAGGACCACCAGTGCCACCAATATTCAGCCCCACAATCGGCGGAGACGCTGAAACACATGACGTGCCAAAAACATGGAGAAACAGCACTAGGTCCTGCAAATCAACATCCTGATCTCGATCCATGTCCACCGTTGAGAATGAACTCTGCCCGCCAAACTGTTTGAGCAGAATCTGCAAGTCGCCAATCCCCAGAACCCCATCACCATCCGCATCCCCCGGACACGGCACATGCAAGCTCCACCCATCAGATTCAAACGCATCGAACAGCACACCCGCGATGTATTGCCCACCCGCCAGCGAAAAATGCAGCCCGTCATCGAGATACCCATTGTCAACAAAGAACTGGTAGCTCCCCGCCGCGGCAAACATGTTGATGAACCCAAGGCCGCGCGTCAGCGCCAACTGCTCCATCGCCGCAATCAACTGAATAAGATTGGGCGAATCTGAGTCATACGTACCAATGAGCACAATCTCTGCATCGGGCACATCCGCTTGCACACGATCAACAAGCAAGCCCATGTCAATCTTGTACCCCGCCAAGGTGTACGCCTGGTCATTCTGTCCAAGCCAAATGTACACGAGGTCCGGATCGATCTGCGTCATTTGCGCATCAAACGTCCAATTGCGTTGCAAGAACTGCTCGACACCCCATCCACCATTGGCTGCGCGATGGACGCGCACCCCAGACGTCGCGCCGGTCGAGTTGTCCTGCCCGAGAATCAACGCGGTGCCACTCGTCACTGGCCGAAACCACATCTCGCGGCTTCCCCCTGCGAATGTCCAAGACCATGTACGAAGCACGGGCGTCGGTGATGCAAAATCAATCGTGTCGATTACCGTCCCCCCAGGTTGCTCAATTTGCATCACACGCCCATTGGGCTCCGCGACATAATGAAGCAGCACCCGATCATCGTGCGCAGTAAACCGCGCCGATCCCCCCAACGCCCCCTGCCCTGTCGACTCTGACCACAACCCATCCAGGCTGTGATGCGGCGGCGTGTCCCCATTGATGATGCCATTGGTCCACCCGGTGTTAAACCGCGCCCCTGTCCACACCGAAAACCCCTGATAGCCATATCCCGCATCGCCGTACAATTGTTGCAACTTCGATCGAAAGAAAGGCGTGTAGGTGCCTGTGCGCACACTTAGGCTATCGCCAATGATCATGATGTCGACGGCTTCATTGCCCGCTGCAAGTTTGGCTTTCGTGTCAGCGAACGCTGTCGCAAGATTATGAGAGAGTGCTGACCCGACACCGAATCGTGCGGGCTCAGGTCCAACAGCCGACGCCCATCCTGCAATGAGAAAGATTGGCAACATCGAGACCGTAGACCGCAGAGCGCAAATGAGAGTATTGATGATTCGATTGCTCTTCATCTGGACACCTAAACGCCAGCCTTACAACCTCGCACCGTAGGACTCTCAGCTACCAGATTGCAAGCGTACCTAGAGATGCTCCCCTTTGCGGCGCAAAATCATATGACGCAGCCCAAAAACACAACTGCCCCGGCCAGAACCTGACCGGGGCAGCGTGAAATGCAAACAGTTGGGGTTTCTTGACCGGTCGTTACCGACCGGCTATCTCATGCATCTGTTCCAAGGACCAAGGCCTTTGACGCAAATGCATGGGGCAAGGATGTGCTGACTTTCCGGCTGAAGATCGCTCTTCGACGACACCCGAAGGTGTCGTACTGGCCGGTCTAAGGTATCCCTTAGAAAGGAGGTGATCCAGCCGCAGGTTCTCCTACGGCTACCTTGTTACGACTTAGTCCCAGTCACCGAACTTGCCGTGGGCACCACTGAAATGTGGCGACTTCGGGCACTCCCGGCTTCCATGACTTGACGGGCGGTGTGTACAAGGCTCAGGAACGTATTCACCGTGGCATGGCTGATCCACGATTACTAGCGATTCCGGCTTCATGCAGGCGAGTTTCAGCCTGCAATCCGAACTGGGGCGTGCTTTTTGCGATTTGCTCCACCTCGCGGTATTGCGTCGCTTTGTACACGCCATTGTAGCACGTTTGCCACCCAGGATATAAGGGCCATGAGGACTTGACGTCATCCCCACCTTCCTCCGGTTTGACACCGGCAGTCTCGCTAGAGTCCCCGCCATGACGCGCTGGCAACTAGCGATAAGGGTTGCGCTCGTTAAGGGACTTAACCCGACACTTCACAGCACGAGCTGACGACAGCCATGCAGCACCTGTGCACGTTCCACCCGAGGGCGTTACTCTTGTTTCCAAAAGCTAATCCGTGCATGTCAAACCCTGGTAAGGTTCTTCGCGTTGCTTCGAATTAAGCAACATGCTCCACCGCTTGTGTGAGCCCCCGTCAATTCCTTTGAGTTTTAGCCTTGCGACCGTACTCCCCAGGCGGCGCACTTAATGATTTCTCTACGATCGCCAACGGGTCAGACCGTCAGCGATCTAGTGCGCATCGTTTACGGCGTGGACTACCAGGGTATCTAATCCTGTTTGATCCCCACGCTTTCGTGCCTCAGTGTCAGGACAGGCCCAGTCACCTGGCTACCCCTTTGGTGTTCCGTTAGATATCAACGCATTTCACCGCTCCACCT
>JAJDDF010000005.1 GCA_029260455.1 Phycisphaerales bacterium
CGCTGCATCGGATGGTTGAAGTGGTGCCGGCGTGTTGCGACGCGCTATGAGAAACTCGCCGAGAGCTATCTGGCGATGGTGACGCTCGCGATGATCCAACGCTGCAACCGACTTTTGGAGCCGTCAAACAGAACCTAGCAGGCAGGGACGAAGTACGGAAGATGTTGAACTCGGATGAGTACGACCGCATCAAAGCCGATTATGACCGCATCAGTCGTCAGTATTTCCCCGATCACTATTTCTGTCCGGACGGCATGCGATTCGCGTACAGCGAAGCGATCTTCCCCGGTAAAAGTCTGTCCGTTATGCTCGCACCGCAATACGAAGCGCAGTGTCGAACGCTTTGCTACGGCCCCTTCCCATCCTGGGACAAAGTGCAGACGCGTTTCGCTGAATTGCAGTCAGTCTTATAGTGCAAATCTTGACAACAACGGACAACCATGTTGTTCATGCACACGCATGCAAATCATTTCATCTACTGCACTACAGCGCAACATGAGTCGCTACCAGACTTTGGCAGAAAGTGAGCCGGTGATGGTAACGCACAACGGGCAGGAGCGACTGGTTCTACTCTCGGTTCAAGAGTACCGCCGCCTTGCTCACCTTGATCGCGTAGTGCTTCTGGCATCCGAACTTAGTGATGATGAATTGTCGGCATTAGCACAAGCCCGCGTTCCTGCGGAGTATGAATATCTCGATGACAAATCATGATGGTAGCCTGCACATAATCGCCGCATGTTATGCGGTGAATAGAGGGGCCATTCACCGCATTGACGCCACGAAAAATCCGCGCTCACACAGCAGTTTACTTACACAGAATTATACACATACGCAGTATGTGTGCTGGATTCATCAAGTGAATCAGTAGCTTCAAGCAGCATCAATTGGACTCAAAATCGCATCGCTACGATACATCGCATCGCCATGAATACAGCAAAGTCAATCGCTTATCAAATAAGTTGACACGATTTCCCGTCTGCGCTACTCTTGCACATGACTTACACACTTTGACACATCAACAAGCTCTGCTGATCGCCCATGGAGAAGCACAGCCTCATCGGAGGCAAAGTTCACATCTACAAGCGCCCCAATAGCCGTCATTGGCAATGTTCAACCTATCTCGATGGCAAGAACTGGCGCGTCAGCACGAAGGAGGATAGCCTCTCCCGCGCCAAGGACTTCGCAGAGGATTGGTACTTCGAACTCCGCGGCAAGAGTCGCGTCGGTGAGCTGAAGTCCGGCAAGACGTTCACCGCTGCGGCAGAGCTCTTCATTCGCGAGTTCAAAGCTATCACCGCTGGTCAGCGCAGCCCGAAGTATGTCGAGAACCAGGCCCTCCGCGTTCGCGTTCACTTGATCCCCTTCTTTGAGTCACTGACGGTCGGTGAGATCACCGCCAGCAAGGTGCAGGACTACCGCGTCCACCGTGCCATTGATCCAAAGACCGGCAAACCTCTGGCATGGAGCACATTGCACCAGGAGATTGTGGCCCTGCGGCAGGTGCTCAAGACGGCGCTCAGACACGGCTGGATCGACCACCTCCCCGACATGTCAGCGCCGTATCGATCGTCCGGCAAGGTCGGCCATCGTGCTTGGTTCTCGCCCAAAGAATATCGACAGCTGTATCAGGCAACCCGTCGCCGGGCGAAGGAACCACTTAACGAACGGTGGCGATGGGAGAGCGAGCAGTTCCACGACTATGTGCTCTTCATGGCGAACACCGGCCTTCGCCCAGATGAAGCAGCTCGGCTGGAATACCGAGACGTGACCATTGTCAAGGATGAGGCGACTGGCCAGGTCATCCTTGAGATCGAGGTCCGGGGCAAGCGCGGAGTCGGGTTCTGCAAGAGTACGAGTGGCGCCGTCGTGCCTTTCCGTCGCCTTCGAGCGAGGAACAAGCCGCAACTTACGGATCGACTCTTCCCGCACAATCAACGCGAACTACTCAACGCTGTTCTCGAGGAAGAAGGGCTCAAGTTCGACCGGGACGGCAATCGCCGCACCGCCTACAGCCTCAGACACACATACATCTGCTTGCGCCTCATGGAAGGCGCAGACATCTATCAGATCGCCAAGAACTGCCGGACCAGCGTTGAGATGATCGAGAAGTACTACGCTACCCACATCAAAACAACGCTGGATGCTGCCGCCATTAACGTGCGGCGGCAGCGCCCAGAGCGTCCTGGTCGTAAGACCGATGAAAAGCATCGCCCTGCCGCTCGAAAACCCTTGGACAAACGGTAGGGCGGCGCTATAGCTATTCGCCATGCGGGCGTGGCGGAACTGGTAGACGCGCGGGTCTCAAAAACCCGTTCCCTCGGAGTGCCGGTTCGATCCCGGCCGCCCGCACCAACGATCACCGCCGGCGGCGCATGGCTGCGAAGCCGAGCATGCCGAGTGCTGGCAATGTGGCGGGAGTCGGCACAACGAACGAGAAGTCCGAGATCGTCTGCGCGATGCCGGGAGGGCCATTGTTCGTCCCCGCACCAAACCCGACGATTGCAGTCGAGCCGCCAATCGTAGTCATGATCGACTCAGGCAGGATGTAGTTGCGCGTGAAGATCAGCGACGGATCGATTACATCGACGGCGGTTAGCTTGAGGAGGCTGCTGCCGTCGTAAATCAGTTCGACATCGATCTCGCGGGTCACTGCCGTCACGGGCGTCATGGGTTCCGACGCGGAAATGCTCCCATTCCGGCCCACACCGACGCGGGTCTCGGTATCGGAGAAGCTGAAGTTGAAGCCGACTCCGACGCTGTTCGTGATGCCCGCAAACCCGTTCGAGTTGTTGAAACTCCCAAGGGCATCCTGCCCCCGCGGGTCGTTGTGCAGGATGAATGTCAGGCCCGAAGAGCCCGTTGAGTTGCTGGCATGGTAGGTAAAGCGTGCTGCGAATCCCGTGATCGACTGCGGTGTCTGCGACCAAATGGCCCGCAGATTTCCGCCGCCAGTCGTCAGGACCACCGTGTCGGCATGGGGCGTATTGATCGGCGGCGCCGTGTCCGCTGGCCCGACCTTCGGCGTCCAGCCCGTGAGGCCGTCGAAGCCAACGATGTCGGCCCGGGCCAAGGAAGGGGTGAGCAACGCAGAGCCAGCGGCGAAGGCAACGATCGCGCACGTTGAATGAGCGGTGTGACGCATGATGGTGGATTCCTCTGTGCTTGGCAGCACCGGACGAGACGAAACAATCAGACACGCCCGAGACCGCGAACACCCATAACCTACGACGGCTTTCGGTCTCGTCCACTGTCATTGTCAATGGCATCAATCGTGATGACATCAAAATCAACGACAGCGCGTGCGGCTTTCAATCTCGCGCGCAACAACGAAAATGCGCACGACAAGCTCCACACGATCTTCTACATCGAGCTTGTGAAACAGCCGTGTCATGTAGGTCCGCACCGTCGGCACGGTGACACCAAGCTCGGTGGCAATCTGCTTGTCGCGCATACTGCGAAGCAATGACTCGACCAGCCGCACCTGCTGCGGGGAAAGTTCAAGCACGCGGACCACTTCGCTCTAGGTGGCATCATCGAGCGGCAGCGGGGGTACCACCGATGCCTGCACTTCTTCGGATTGACCGTCGCTTCTGATCACGCTTGGGAGGTTCCCGATGGCCTGCTGCTGATATAGCAGCAGGGCTGGGTCACTCTAGCCTGCTGCTGACATGGCAGCAAGGCCGCAGCACAAACCCGCGTACCGAAGAATGTGTGCCATGCTCCGGGCCATGCGCGAGGAAGCTGGCCTCACCCAGCGCGACCTCGGTCGCAAGCTCAGGATGCACAACACGATGGTGCACCGGTCGGAAATCGGTGACCGCCGAATCGATCCAGTGGAGTTCGCCAGTTGGTGTCGGGCGTGTGAGGTGGATCCCGGTGAGGCGATCGGACAGCTATGAGATGGGCGCTGCTCGAACACCAGCTGCCAGTCGTGCGGCCCACCGTGCCTTACTTGAATCTCGAAGCCCCCCAGGCATTTCGGCTACCTCTTTTTCTGCGCGCTGTAACAACTGAAGGGCCTGTCTCTTTTTTCCAGTGGCACCTGCAGCCGCCGCCAGCGCATATCTACAACGAACAGCGGTGACATCATCATGAACAACTTGCGCCTCCTGCAATGATCGTCGCAATTCACGAATAGCAGCCTTGTACTCGCCAGTTTCTCGAAGTACGTTTCCGATATTGAATCTGGTCCGCCCTATGGAGGGGTAGTCGCTCGTATGTTCCTCCTTGAGTGCTAGACTTTGACGCCACCAAGCAACTGCTTCGCGAAGAAGACCCAAATCTTGGCAATCATTTCCCAAATTGTTGTAGGCGTGTGCGAGACTTATCAGATCACCCTCTTGCTTTAGCCTCCGTACACAATCCATTCGGACCCGCCGCGCCTGTTCAACTTGACCGAGATGTGCTAGCACCGATGCTCGCGTCTCCATATTGAGCAGAATCAGGTGGTTACCCTTGCCTTTCCTCGCCCACCTCGAACTTCGCGCGTTTAGCTGCAACGCTTGCTGGAGGGCTCGCTTGCTTCCACGCAAGAAGTGTTGGTCTGCCAAGTATGCGAGCACTCTGGCATATAGCAGGGGGTGCTTGGAGCGTATCGGGGACGCTGCCCTTTCAGCATCCACGAAAGATCTCATCGATCTCTTGGGATCACTGCGACGATAGGTGTCGCCTCTCGCAAGCAGGGCCTGCACACGGTGCTCCGGCTTCGCAGCAGGCCATGCCAGGATGTCTTCGCAAAGATAATCAACAGCACGCGTTGCACCGAGATGCATGGCAAGTGAGGCGAGGCCCAGGGCTGTTGGAAGAGGGCGCGCACCTTTGACCGAGTCTTGCAGGGATTCCCCAAGCGCCAAACATCTTACGAGTTCAGGCTTCCTAAACCTTGGGCTCCCGATCCGCTGGCCAATTGAGGAAAACAGCTGGTCTGCATCTCCGATTAGGACTTGAATCGCCCGGTGTCGTAGCACTCTCGGGTTCAGTGACTCTTTATCCAGATTGACCCACAGCACTCCCCGAGATGACTGTGAAGCTGACTCTATTAGTGGAAACAAGTCGTCACGACCGCTGTAGCCCGCCACCAGTACGAACCGACCCGCGAACAAACTCGACATTGCGCCTTTGGCACTTGGGGACTTTGGCCGTGAGACTTGTTCAAGGGTGGCCTGAACCGTAGAGAATGCACTGACACATCCATGAACCTTGAGAACAGGAACAACATGCGGCGCCCCCCAGTCCAAATCCAAATACTCACGAAAGGACCCACACGCTCCACTCGACCGTGTACCAGCGAAGGCCTTGAGTCCAGCACCTCGAGCCATCAGAGCTTGCTCAATCGTTGTATCAAAGTTGCAGGTCCCAACGCGCAGGTTGTGCTGCAGAGCGAGATCTGCCAGGGTGTAGTGGTTGCCATTTGGCTCAGCATCCGCAAAGACACTCATACAATGTGCCAGTGTTGTGCGAACGTGGGGATGCAACCACTGTAGTACCACTTCCGGCTTGAGCCATGCACGCTGTGCAACGCTCTCCTGTTTTAAGTCTCGAAGTACTTGCGGCGCATCTTTGGCATCACATAATCCACTTATGACAAGCCGGGAGACCATTGCTTCGAGCACTGCGTCTCTAAACTGAGCCCAGCTCGGCAGCAAGGATGGCGCAGCTCTTGAGATTCCCGCACCAACAAATGCTGAAGCAAAGCCCCCTTGCGCAGCTTTCGCAACGAGAGTAGCCGCCGTCGAATTAGTAAGCTTTGCTTTCATCCTTCGCATCTTTTTCCACTCTCAAGATTCTAAGCTCGTTCCGCCTTTCCGCTCCGCTCCAGCCGTCACCGCTGAACACTGCCTGTCTCTGAGCCTGAGCACGTCTCGCGCCAGTGGCCCTGCGGGACTGCCTGTCACTCGCCTGTGCTCCGCTGCGCGGGGCTCGACGACATGCTGACGGCTTGCGCTGCGCGCGCTCCTTGGTCACCCCCGACGTGGTCCCTCTGGCTCTGGCAAAGGGACCGCACGTCGCGGGGCCCGACCAGGAGCAAAGACATGAAAGCCGAACAAGCCAAGAAGATCGCCGACCAGGCCCTTGCACAACTCGCCGAAGCGCTCAAGCAGGGCAAGAGTGAAGCCATCACCCGCTACCTCGCCATGCTGGCGAAGTTCCACAAGTACAGCTTCGGGAACGTGATGCTGATCTGCTGCCAGAAGCCTGATGCCACCCACGTCGCAGGCTTCACCACCTGGAAGCAGATGGGCCGCTTCGTCAAGAAGGGCGAGAAGGGCATCCTCATCATCGCCCCGATGCGCATCCGCAAGCGTGAAGAGCAGACGCAGGACAGCGAAGCCGAGACCATGCTGCGCTTCCGAGGCGTCCATGTCTTCGACATCTCGCAGACCGATGGCGAACCGCTGCCCGAGCCTGCACAAGTCTCCGGTGACCCGAGCGTTCATCTTGATCGTCTCCGCACCGCCATCGCCGAGCGCGGCATCACGATCGACAACGAAGACCTGCCTCCCGGCGCCGAGGGCGTCTCGCGCGGCGGGTGCATCAGCATCCGCGCAGGTCTTGCGCCTGCCCATGAGTTCTCAGTGACCGTGCATGAGTTCGCCCACGAGCTGCTCCACCGCGGCGAAGACCGTCCCGAGAGCAAGACCGTCCGCGAGACCGAAGCCGAGGCCGTGGCCTTCGTCGTCTGCCAGTCTATCGGGCTGGAAGTCAGCACCGCATCGAGCGACTACATCCAGCTCTATCGCGGCGATACCGAGACGCTGTCGCAATCGCTGGATCGGGTACAGAAGGCGGCGGCAGAGATCATCGCAGCTGTTGATCCGGCCCGTGAGTGCGCAAACGGTGACGCCGTTGTTTAGGCATCTTCGCCATCCAACTCATCATCGTTCTGGGGATCGTGCCTTCTGCACTTTGCCGACACGCAAGTCGTACAGCGTCAGGAGGAGGAAGACATGAAAGAGACGGTCGGCCAACACAGTGCCGAAGCCAGCATCATCAATCAGCCCGTGGCAGGTTCGGTCGCGTGCATTCCAACCAACGTCCTCCGTCAGCACAAGCCGAAGGTAGAAGCACATATCCTCTCCAGCGCTCTTCAACAGTACTTTGTAAGAGTCAGACTGTTTGTTCAATATCGTGCTCAGCGTCAGCTGGCGCCAATTGGCATTGTCTCTGGAAGTGCTCGTGGAAGTACCCAGCGCGTCAACCAAAAGTCGCAGAGCATGCTCAAATTGCGGAACAATCAAGTGCACGAACGTCGCCGCGTCACCTACTAGGTACGCTGCGAAGGCCCGAGCCCGAAGACCTCGTCGCGCCAGTGGGAATAGTCCACACGCTTCGCCGAACGATGCCAGTTGTTCTGGCCTCAATTCATAACGGATAACAAAGCGGTCAATCGCAGATCGCATGTAGTGCCCATCGTGGTGCGCAAAATACATGCGGTAGACGTGAGCCATTCGACGATCAGGATCCTCTTGCGCAGCAGGGACGTGGTGCACATTCCCCGTATCCGAGTCAATGATCTCCATTGGCATCATGCTCTGGATTGGGGCATTATTTGCTATTTGCTTTAGTGCGTCCTGTAATTCCGTCAATGCCGGGAGAAACGCGACCGCGAGTCTGCGCCTTGCTACTTCGACCCCTCCAGCTGTAGTCTCGTTCGCATGCGCTTCCAGATCAGCCACAGATATCTTGTATTCCTGCGATATCACGCCCATTTCCGCCCGCGACCGACGATTACCTTCTTCAAGCCCTCGCTTTGCACGCTGCGCATCTTCTCGCAGGCCTGCAGCTGCGTAGAGCCCATGGGCGTTGCGCATCAGCGACGCTTGTTGCATCCCAGACGCCCTCGACGCAACTTGCTCATACAAGCTACCCGTCTGCCGGACAATAGCTAGTTCTGCATCCCTATCGTTTGACATTCGATGGAGGCGGATCAACCTCTCAGCGTAATCACGTGCCCGATACGCATCCCTCGTTGAGGCCACTCGGTTGTACGCTTTCTGTAACGCTTCTGCGAGAGAAATGACCTCACTGTCAGGGAGCGTGTTCTCCTCCAAAAGCGTATCAACCGCGCTCAGCAGCACTCGGTTTTCTTCCGCCCCAACCGGCGAGTAGCAAGCCGCTTGAATGTATTTTGCGCGTGCCTGAGCGGTTCGGGATTCGTCCTTGATGCTTTTCGCAAGGCGGAACGCACGATCCAATCGCCGTCCCCAATCGAACGAGTCCCTGTTCCAGTCACCCTCCGTCAGATAAGCGTCGATGGCGGCTCGGGCATCGCCAACGAGACGCCTAGTGCCCGCAAGCGGAGCGATATCCCACGCACCGTCCGCATACCGTGCTACACCCACCGGGTGAGTCACAACGCCCACGCGAGCCCGCCAAGTCTCAACCACCTCCGCAGTGAGGCACTCGCGCGGAGGATTCGTGATCACCTTCCCATCATTGTCCTGCAATTCCGCCCATGGCCCAAAGTACGTGTTGCCCCAACAGTGAGGTTGCTTGAACGTAGCCATGAGTTGAAATGCAATGGCGTCGGACAGCAATTGGAGTCGCGTTGTCTCGTCAATTCCTTCGGTCGCGCTCAAGCTCCCCAGCACGCGACCGAGCATAGGTATCGCCAAGCTAGCCCGGTTGGCTATGAGAGCATCAGTGATCAGCTCATCGATCGGTGTCGGCCACTCAGCGAGTCTGGCCTTGTAGCGCTCAGTCAGTCCATCGCTCATGTACGCTCCATGCCCTAATCGCGATCATCCCACTGAGAAGGAAGCTCGTCTTCATCAGCGGCCAAGAACACCATTACACACCTGCTATACGGAATGACTAGATAAAATTCCTGGACGTCAATTACGTCGCAGTTACCCTCAAGCCATTGATGCGCACGTCCAACGCCGTCGCCTTCTCGAAAGATGCTGCAAGACGAATCAGCCCCAACAAAGCACTTAGCATCGCCGCTTGAAGGGGCCACATTGCGCCTCGTCCGCCACAGCCCAATCCGTTTGAATGCTTCAGATGCGAATCCCCATTGGATGACACTATCGCGTACACAGAGAGTGGCGCAGGGAAAGTCTGACAATTGCGTCCACCGGACCATCATGCTCGTGAGGCTTACATCAAACCGGTTTGCCGCCTGCTTGATGCTTTCCATAGTTGAATCAAGTTCGCAGTTCACCTGAGGCCCGACGAGATACTTCGGCATCAATAAGCCCGCGGCAAATGCATCGGCCTGGCGTTCGACTTCCTTGTCGGATTCAAATTCGGTAAAGGACTCGATCGCTTGACGCCGTTGCACGAGGAATTCACGGTGTCTGTCTAGATAATAATGGCCGAGCTCGTGAGCGACGGTGAATCGTACTTTGGAGTGTTCCGATCCATTGTGAGGCCATTGGTTGTACTTGGTGTTGTAGAGCAGCAGGAATCGTCCGTCATGGTAACTCAGTCGTCCGTCGAAGCTATCACGAAAATCGTCGCCCTCGGCAAGAATCTGATTGCTCTCGGATGCAATCACTTTGAAGGGGTCAACGGGAGCGGTGTGAAAGCAGTTGAGCTTGGCAATCTCTTCGCCCTTACTCATCGCGAAATCACGTGCAGCCTGATCCAGTTTCCATGATGGATCAGCCACCTAATTTCTCTCCATCCGTCTTGCGGTCCCTGCTAGCAGCACGCTCCTCCAGCGCCTTGACCTTCGCAGCAAGATCGGGCGGAAGTGGTTTGTTCTTGCTTCGGCAAAGAGCGAATTCTTCTTGTTCTTTTGGACTCAGCGAGGAATCCAAGATCGACGGAGGCGTAGAGCGATCTGGAAATACTGGTTCCTGCCCGTTGATCTTGCGAAGCATTCGCTGAAGCTTTTCATCGCTGATCGGCTGGTCGCCGATTGCATCAAGCATTCTCTCTATATCCACGCTCCTCGCCGGTCGATAGCCCTTCGGAACCAACGCGCGGTTGAGCAGTGCATCACGTTCATCACTACGGTGCGAATTACTCACTGGGTGACCTCAAGTCTGAAATGTCATGGTTCTTCTTCTTCATACAGCGTTCTAGGCTATCCCACCCACGCTTCTTGTACACACGGATGTCGCCACCGGGGATAGGTGTACCGCCTCTATGCTTTGCTCCTAGCTCTCTTCCGAGCGTTGCTGCTTCGAGCACATATGCCCCTGCGTCACTGAATGCTCGCAAGATGTCCTGCTGAAGCGCTGGCAGGGATTCCCAGCACTTTCTCAGCGCCTCTTGTAAAGGCGATGGATTGGGACCAACGTCATCAGGAGCATCCGCGTCCTGTTCGTCAGCCTGAACCTTTTCAAAATATTTCGCATCCCACTTTTCTTCTTTGAGTTTCGCCTTCTGCCACGCGAGCCGCCCTGAAATACGCTCCGCAGCAACGTTTGTTGCGATCTTGTAGAGCACAGTTCCGACCTTCGCCTTGTTGGGATCATACTCTTCGCGCCATTCCCAAAACCTCATCATCGCCTCGCAAACGATGTCTTCGGCGTCGTCCACGCTCACTGAATAGCGCTTTCTGATGGCGAATAGCACCCGGCCACCCCACGCATTGAGTATTGCTCCCTTCGCGGATTCATCGCCCTCCCACAACCTGAGCGTGAGATCGTCCTGAAGGTCCGCTAGCGTTCCTTTGTTGATCGCCATTTCCGATTGTCCCTCAACGGCCAGCTAATCTCGTCTTTGGGTTATGCGAAGAGCCGTTACACCCTGGCCATGCGCCTGAGCGACGGCCTCTCGATCACCTCGGCCTGCGCACTGTAACGCGACCTCGCATCACTGTATGGAGGGCGGGTGTGGAGCAGTGCAAAGTGCGCTGCCGCGCCGCGGCCCAACTGTTCAAGCTGGTGAGTACTAATTATGAAAGAACAAACCGAACACGGCTGCCAAGATGAGCATTTGTCCACGAATTCGTGCGACAACACACATTTTTGTGTCAATACAGAGGGCACTCAACATCCGTGGGATCGTCCCCACATTGCCTCCGAGGAGATTGCCAAGTTGGGCGGATGGGATCCCAGCCAGGGCGTCATTGAGGTTCACGAGGACAATACCGAGCGCACCCTGGCGCCAGGTGAAGTTGTTCATCTTGAGCCGGGCCGTGCCTTCTGCCGTCGCGTCCGGTGGAAGCGCGGTCTTGTTCGGGCCGACCGCATTGAGGAGGAGATCGCGCTGCTTCGCCGTGCATTCCCGGGCCTTGATCAACGCGAAAACTGGATTCGCCTGCCTGGCCTCCGGCTCCCGCCCGGTTGGTCACCCAATCAGGTCGATGTCGCTTTTCAGATCGCTGATGCATTCCCCGGTGCGCCGCCTTACGGCATTTTTGTTCCGGCAGGTGTTCGGTTCAATGGTGCTGTGCCGCAGAATTATGCCGAACCTGCTGGCAGCCAACCGCCCTTTGGCGGGACTTGGGGAGTCTTCTCGTGGTCGGTCGCCGACGCGGCGGACTGGCGTCCTAGCACCAACGTCGAGCACGGCGTCAATCTCCTTCAATGGGTACGTGGCTTCGAGCAACGGTTCAAGGAGGGGTTGTGAATGCAGAACGCTACCATCACATTCGCTGCGAGCGGCTTTGATCGTGTGCGGTCGCACCTACTCCCGGAGAACGGAATGTGCGAAGAGGCCGCGTTTCTTTTTGCGCACATCGACGAAAATCCAGATGAGTTATCGCTTAACGTGATCGACGAAATGCTGATCCCGCCAAGCGGATTTGTCAGCCGGTCGCAGTTTTTTCTTGAGCTCACTGATGAAACCCGAGCAACGGTCATCAAGCACGCCCATGATCTCCATGCGGGATTGATCGAGTGCCATTCCCACCCGACGCAGCGCGGGGCTTGCTTCTCATGGAGCGACTTTCACGGCTTCGATGAATTCGTCCCGCACGTCACTTGGCGACTGGGCGGGCGGCCGTATGCCGCGATCGTATTCGCAACTGACTCCGTAGATGCACTCTTATGGACGCGCAAAGCCGAGGGGCCCGTTGCCATTGATGCAATTCAGGCGAATGGTCGTTTGATCAATCCGACCCGCCAGACCCTTGCAAACTGGAGCAAGATTTATGAACGATGCTCGATTTGATCGTCAACTTCCGCTTCTCGGAGCCGAGGGGCAACGGCGGCTTCGGGCCGCCAACGTCGCGGTCGTGGGCGCGGGTGGCACGGGCAGTGTAGTTGTGCCGCAACTGGCACTTCTTGGAGTCGGGCGTATTGCCATCATCGACCACGATGAATTGGACGAGAGCAACCGCAATCGGCACTTCTGTGCGAGGTACAACGACCCAATTCCCGGCACACGAAAGGTGGACATCGCACAGAGGATGGTACTCAATTACGACCGAACAATTAGAGTAGATGTCGTATCCAGTAGCTTGCTCAGTCGAGCGGGCTTTGAAGCGGTGAAATCCGCTGACTTCGTGTTCGGCTGCGTGGACCTCGAAGGTGTACGGTTGGTCCTGCTTGAGTTGTGCATGGCACACAACAAACCATACATCGACATCGCAACGGGCGTGGAAGCCGGGCCGCCGCCAATCTACGGAGGCCGGGTCTGCTGTTCACTGCCGGGCGGTGGTTGCCTGGCGTGTTTGGGCGAACTCGACGCGGCGGAGACGGCGCGTGACCTAGAGTCTGCAAGCCAGCGTCGCGACCGGGAGGCTATCTACGGGATTGACAAGGCAACCCTTGGCGCGCACGGTCCCTCGGTTGTGTCGATCAATGGCGTTACAGCCTCCCTTGCAGCTACCGAATTCCTGAAGCTCTGTACCGGGTTGGCGAAACCAACTCGATTGTTGCGGTACGACGGCGGCATGTCTCGCGTATCGCCGAGTAGGGACGTTCCGGTTGCGGACTGCTATTACTGCAAAGGGCTCGGCGGCTCGGCTGAGGGGGTTGAGGTTGAGCGTTTTTTGCCTAGAGATGAATTACAGCCGCCTGGCATGACGGTGTCCAAGCAAAAGAGGATTACACATGAATGACCCACAGATTATTGACGTGGCCAGATGGTTCTGGCCCTTGGCCATCCCGGTTTTTAGTTTACTTTGTGCTGCGTTTTTGATCCGATGTCTCATCGGACTAGCACCTCCTTCACGGCATACCTCGCCACGTTCTCATCGTCGTTGCTAAGCAGGAACACCGGTTTGCGCCGGACGTGCAGGTCACGGCATCTCTCAGGTGGCGATTCGGCTTGCCGTCTCGGCGTCATTCACGGGATCCAGGGGGCTCAGTGGAGCTTTTTGTGCCGCCGTGAGGTCGCCGGTTCTACGAATGGACGCTGTAGACTGATGTTACGGACGTAGGTCGCGAGCAATCTCGATGAATCAAGAAAACATTGCACGTTGCAGACAAATCTGGAATCAGGAAGACATTCCCGTTGTTCTGAGACGGACCGGCAAGGGTGAGCGCCTGCGTGTTCGCCTCCCATTCGACAAGACGAATTCCGTCTGGCTTCGCAACGGGCGGCGCCTGAGGCCAGAATGGAACAACAAGAGGAAGTTCTGGCAGCTGCCGAAAGCGTGGTTCAATGACCTTGTTGACCGATCACTTGAGCGGTTCGGGAGCGTCTACATCATCCAGCCGTATCGAGAGCAAGAGAAATGTGCTCCGGCGTGTCAGAATGCGACGGGTCACGAGTGCCAGTGCTCGTGCATGGGGCAGCACCACGGCGTTGGTAACGACGGGAGTTGGTTTGAGGTGACCGAGGTCTTCGCGACACGGTGGGGTGCGAGAGAATTGGCGTGCCGGCTCCTGCAGCGACGGGGAGACTGAATGTTCCCGTATCCGCAGTTCCAGTCGAAGGCTCAGGGCAAAGGTCGTAGCCTTCTGTGCTTACGTCTGGTTCAATCGCGTCTTGCCGCTCTTTAGAAGAGCACCCGATCACCGAGACCGAAGAAGCAGCCCGCCTCTGCTTTCTCTTCCTCATTCTCATTCTCAACTACGCCTGGACGTACCGTGCTCTTCCAGCCTTCTTGATCTCTCGGTCCTTGACCATGGCGGAGAGTGCTACTGCAACGGAGTTGGGGTTGCCGCCGATCTTCTTGGCAATCTCAGAGGGACCGATCCCCTTCTTCGACTTGCCGATGGCCTTGTGAATTGCATCGGGGATGGTCAGACCTGCGTAAGCGCCGCTGAGCTTTGTGCGGCGTCCCCGTGGAGCGCTGCCTCCAGGCTTGCGACCACTTGATGGAGCTGGCCTCGATGTCTTCGAGCCTCTGCTACCGCCAGCGAGTCTGGCGAGCTCAGGCAGCTTCTGCTCCGTGAGTTCTTCATAGGCAGCTGCGACCTCTTCAAGCTCACCAACGAGCGCCTTGGCTTCGTCTCGCAGCTCTCGAGCCGCTTGCTTTGCCAATCGGTCCGCCTCAGCCAACTTGCTTTCATACTTCGCCCACGCCGATTGTCGCTTTGCCATTCGAAGTCGCTCCTGAATCCACAAATCTGTGCGTCGAGCATAGCAAAAGCACAAATATGTGTTCTGAGGGCGCGAAGGGCTAAGCCTGAGCCGTCCCGAAGAAGCGAGCGAAAAGAGCTACGGAGTCACAGGAATCGTTCAGGATTGCTTCTGTGCAAATTCAATCGCAGCTGTGATCATTGCAGATTCATGATCAGTCACTCTGTCCGGAAGTTCTTGCACTGCAAGTACACCAACCAATCGATCGAACTCAAAGAGCTCGCGTGCTCTATCTTCGAGAAACGTCGAGCTATGCACCGTTCGACTCACGAAATCTCCGCTCTCATCGACTCCGTGGTCCTCCCCGCGGTTTGTCTCAGTAATCAATGCGCAAACTGAAACCAATCCTACCTCAGGCTGGTGCTGAGCAAGTTGAAGTAGAAATGCGGCGAACTCGGGCCACGCCGTTGAGCCTTCTAAGCGATTGACAACGTAACGCAGCGCCCGTGGAGACGCACCCTTGAGGGATCGACTAGCGGCATCCGTGTTGGAGGGGAGAAATGCCTCAGTGAAGGCCTCACGAATGACCACGTCAAAACGATCCGCACCGTCTTCTGCGATCCCGGGCCCCTGATTACTGCGGAAGAAGTAGTCCAACGAGTGCGCAACGACCAGGTCCGAAGCAATCGTTCGCCGTAGAAGTTCTTCAACTTGACTCGTTAGCCTCTTCGGCTCCGGGTGTAGCTCGCAACACATCTGCCAAACAGCGACTACGCCGTCGTCGTGTATGTCGTTTGCCGCCCGCAAAGTCACCTCCAAGCGGGCGATCGTGACGTCCTCGACAAGATCGACAAGTTCGGAACGAGTGAACCGGCCTACGAATGTACTTACCTGCTCCGCAGCGGAATCGTCAGCAAATCTTCCAATCAAAGCTGGATCCCGATCTGTCTTCCACCGCTCAATCTCTTCGAGGACGACTTGGTCGGTCACCTCTGGATCAACTGCGCCTGCCAAGTAGCGGCGGAAGTAGTCGACGTGACGGGAGACAACGACCCCTTGCGGCTTCTGGATGTAGGTTCGGTCGTGGCCGCTGTACTTGCTGGCAATCGTTGGAAAGAGGGCACGAACCATTACGTCAACCGCCTCGCGTTTTAGCTTCGTTGGCTCGGAATCCAACAAGGTTTCATATTCAGCCTTTGCCGAATGCACTCTGTCACTGATCTTCTTAAACCCATTCCGGCAAGGCTCTGTGTTTTCTTCGAGAAATGCAAAGACTTCGGGTCGCGAGACTCTAAGGACTGAAGCGACCAACACATCATCCATGTCGATCTCGCCCGGAAGATCACTCCAAGTGTCAATCGCCAGCCGCAAGCCCTGCTTGATCGCCCTTGGCGTTTGCGCCAGCAATACAATCGCTCTCTGCACGGTTCTCACTTCATCAGTCAAGCCAAGGAGTTCGATTGTGTATTCGTGGGGCTCTAACGGCTCGCGCTTCGTCACGGGATCGACTATCCCTGACCCGCGCCAATGGCTCCGCACAACATCCAGCAAGCGGGCAACTTCATGCTCTGATGGAGTGGGCGGTCGCTCGACAAACCTTGCGATCTTCTCGAGATCGAAACTCGATTGCAGGGAAGTGTCTGCCACAACGACAGAGATGCAAGCACACTGGTCTAGCAGGTAGAGAAGTGCCCTGATCGGACCAAGCCGTTCCTCCTTGCCCGCACTCGCGAAGCGCTCCAGATCTTCGATCCAAAGTATGAGCCTGAGATCAATCGCCTCCGCAACGTGAGCGATTTCCTTGAGGATGTCCTTCGGTGCCGCATTGGCATTGATCGCGCGAATCCACGCACCGACACTTCTTGACGATCGCTCAATAGCTTCGACGTATTCCTTTGAAGCACCAGTGAGCGCGAGTGTTCCCACATGACGCCGCAGGGCAGCTACGGTCGCATCCAGGATTCCTGCGACGGCCGCCTCCGAAGAGCCGAAGGGCCACATCGAGATGTCGACCAATTCGATGTTTGAAGCATCCCGGAGGAAGTGCTCTGTGCATTCCTTGATAGTCGACTTACCCGATCCCGGCTCACCGACAACAGCTATTGTCGGCGCATCATCCTGACGAAGTCGTCTTGCGATTCGAACAGCGACTTGATCGTGCCCAAACAAGATCTCCTCGCTATCTGCAATATCGTCATCGTGAACCCAATCATCAATATCTTGATAGGTTGAGAGCGGTTTCTTGGTGACCTTCTGCGCCGGCTTCGGTGTCAGAACCGCATCCAGGACTAGCGAGACCATTGCGCATACAATGATCGCGATCAGCAGCAAGAAGGAAGGCAATACCCACCCTTCGCCAGCGAGCGCTAGTTGTGTGATGAACGCGACACCAAGTGCAACGCCAAGGTTGGGATACGCCAGTGGGTGCCGAAGGTTGAGAAACGACCGCCAGCGTCCGCGGCCCAGCCGCCACAGGACAATCGCCACAGACACTGCCCATAGCGCGTAGGTCTGCCACTCGCCCAGCGCCATGATCCGGACGATCAGGGGAGCAACCGTGGCGCCGGTCCAGGGGGCCACCAATGTCCAGACAAAACCGGCAACTACACCGTAGACAAGGATGTCGCGCCACCGTCGTAGAATCAGTGAGTTCCGACTCATTGGGTCGGTACATGTTAGGTCAGGCCGCTTCGCTTGTCCTCCCGAGACACCATCTCGGGCCGGCGTTGCCGCCGCCGAGGGTGTGGAGCATGACCCCAGTGCCTAGGCGTCAAGGGGGCAGGTTTCACGGTGAAACCCTCATTCCAACGCACTGAGCAGCGAAAAGTTCTATTGCCGTCCTGTCACCCCGACTTGTTAGAAAAGGATGCCGTCCCGGAACGGGCTAAATCAGGGTTGGGACACTCTGAGGGCAGTTTTTGAGCGAACGAGTTCCGGTTCAAACATTACCGCAAGTCACCGCGATCGGACGAGGTTGATTGCAGCAAGCTGAGCAACAGCAAGGAGTTGTGGAAGTTCAATCGGTCCCGCCACCTTCGGTTCATCGCCGATGCCGGGCGAGGTGCCGTGAGGTGATCGCGCGCTCGATCGACCGCGTCCGCCGCCATCTTGGGCACTCGAACGAAACGCGTCCTGTAGCATTCGCCACATGGACGAATGTTCCGACCCGCAACCGGAGACCGATGTCAGCCGCCTGCTGGATCAGGTGCGGGGTGGGGCTCCGCCGTACTTAAATGTCACCATCTGGATCTCTTGGGCGAACGAGACGGCAAAGGTGAGACACTACTTGACCGCGTACACGCAGTATGCACCAACTGCCACCGGCTCTATTACAGTCGAAAGCCGGTGCTCTCCGAAGACGGAGTGGCTGTTATCGCTTGGCCGAGCAATTGACTGGATGCCCTACCCTAGTCGAGAAACACTATAAGGCCTTGTGGAAATTCCACATTGTCGCACTCCGTACTCGTAGCCGAGCGAACCTTGACCTCAACAACCTCCCCAACGCTTGCTGCATACGACTCGAGGATAGCATAGGTGAGAACATCTAAGGCGATCCTCTCTGTGCTTGTCATGTCTTCAAGCCGTGAGTCCGCGCGCCAACCACAGGAGTAGACGATGTATGGATTCGACAGGTGTGCTTCGGCACGGCTGTGACCAAACTGAGCGTGGGGCAGGCCCGCTGTTGTCAACTCTTCCGAGAGTCTCTGTCGCACCGCAGCTGAGGACTTGGTGCTGACATCCTTCGGTAGGTAGATCAGCAAACTCTCCTCTCGCTCGAATGCGTTGCGCAGTGCTCGAATCCCCGGCTCGACCCTATCGCCCGCTTCCATGTCTTTGATTGCGGCGTTCTTAGCAGCCAACGAGACGGCCTCGAGGAATTTCTTGACCAGTTCCTGTAGCTGCGGATCTTCAATTGCGACCTGTTCAGCGCGCCGGACTTGTTCTTCTCGTATCTCTTTCAGGCCAAGGATTACTTTATCTACTTGATCCATGTGTTGCTTTTTCGCCGACGGTGCATAGCTGCGGATAGTTGCAACGCCCGCTAGGACGGCGATGAGACTAGCAACTACCCAAACCAAGAGCGATCTACGCAACCAATCGCGTATCGTTTTCAAGTGGTTCTGAATCCGCTTGGCCCAGGTGAGGATTGCGGACGCCGACTTCTGGGAGACTCGAACGCCGTAGAGGTCTGCCTTGATCCTGTCGTTTCTACAAGGACCCTTGTCGCTGTTCTCTTGCTTTTGGTCCGCAGACTCGTCACGTCCCATCGATCGATCCCCATTGAATCCTCACACTCGGTCCCGACTAATGATCTCGCGTATGAATAGCATAGTTCGCGTTACAAGGCTCCAGCGGCCGATACCGGCGGCAAAAAGTTCAACTGCCGTCCTGTCGCCCCGACTTGTTTTGGTGGACGACGCATGCCAGCGCCCAAAGTGGTGTTCTTGCATGCTGAGCGTTGGTTGTGAGCAGTTGAGTTTAGTTCAATCTGGTGCCGAGTCCCGCTGAGTCAGACCGCGTCGCGGGACGCAACCCTGGCTTTGCTAGCAAGCTGCGCCAGTTCAAACCATCCTGCCACCCCTCTAGTTTTTCCTCAGCGCAGGCGTACAACATCGCTCGTCACCCTCTGAGAGTTCTTTGCACACATCCTGTTAGGTCCATGACTGAAAACCACGAGTCGAACTCTTGCACTTCGGCGATCCCTTTCGAACAGATGCTCGCTCGGTCATTTGCAGCACGGACGGGCAGGTCACTAGTGGATTGAAGAACAAACATCAAGGCTTGGTTAGGCCCAGCTTCTGCATTCGAAAACGAAGCGTGCTCGGATTGAGCCCAAGTCTGGCCGCGGCGCCGTCGGGGCCTGCGATCACCCAGGAGCACTCCGTCAGGACGCGGCGCAGATGCGATCGTGTCACTTCTTCGAGATCGTCACTCTGGCTGTCTTGGCTTTCGGATGAGTTCTGGAGCAGGCTTCCATCGAGTGAGAGTTTCTCACCGTTTGCAAGAATCGCGGCGCGTTCAATCACGTTCTGGAGCTCGCGCACATTGCCGGGCCATTCATAGGCAAGCAATCGCTGCATGCTTGCGTCATCGAATCCACCAAGTGGTTTACCGAAGCGCTTGGAACAGAGCGAGACGAAGTGGTCGACCAGAAGCGGGATATCGGTTGGGCGTTTGCGCAATGGCGGCAGCTTCAGCGGGAAGACACTGAGCCGATAGTAGAGGTCTCTGCGGAATTGGTTGGTCTTGGCATTGCTGGCCAGGTCTTGGTGGGTAGCAGCGATAACGCGCACGTTGACCCGTACGGTCTCTTCGCCGCCGACTCGTTGGATTTCGCCTTCCTGCAACACTCGGAGCAGCTTTGCTTGTGCTTCGGCGGACAGCTCACCGACTTCGTCAAGGAAGAGCGTGCCGCCGTTGGCTAACTCGAAGCGCCCGCGACGTTGTTGTGTGGCCCCTGTAAATGCGCCCTTCTCGTGCCCGAAGAGCTCGCTCTCCAAAAGTTCTTTGGGAAGCGCGGCACAGTTCACAGTCACCAGCACTCGGTCCCGGCGGACACTCTTCTCGTGGATGGCCCGGGCAATCAATTCCTTGCCGGTGCCCGTTTCGCCGAGGATCAGCACCGTCGAATCCGTCACTGCCACCTTCTCTACGTGCGCGAATGCGTTCGCCAGCGCTTCGGACGTCCCCACGATTGTGAAGTTCTCGGAGAGCTGCTCTTTGAGCAATTGCTTCTCGTCTTGGAGTCTTTGAAGTTCACTCTCAGCCTGCTTGCGATCATTTACATCGCGCAAAATGAGCGTGAAGAACGCATCGCCGTCGACTTGGAACTGTGATAGTGTCAACTCAGCGGGGAAGGAGCTTCCGTCGGGCCGCAGGGCTCGAAGGCCCCCCGGAGCCCAGATGGTGCCGGAGCCCCCATGTGTTTGGACCTGGGCGATGAGGCGAGAAAAGACTGGTCCCGGGAAGAACTGTTCGATCGTTTGGCCGACAACGGCTTGGGGATCGCAGGAAAACGTCTGCTCGGCAGCTGCGTTGAGCTGCGTGATATGGAGCTTCGAGTCGACGATGATGACCGCATCCATCGCGCTGTCGAAAATGCTCTGAAGCCTGCGCTCGCTTGTCTCAAGCGCCTGCTCGGCGAACTTGCGAGCAGTGATGTCGTGCCAGAGAGTGAGCATGACCTGCCGGCCATTCCACATGATCGTGCGGAGGCTCACAATCACATGTCTCGGGCTGCCATCCTTCGCCCTGTGGAGGGCCTCAAAGACAGCTCCGCCAGATTGGAGGATACTTGCGATTCGTTCTTCCGTGCCCTTCGGATCAGGGGAGAGCTCGAGGTCTGTGATAACCAACTCACTGAATTCGGCTCGCGTATATCCCATGAAGTCGGCCGCGAGGTCGTTGAAATTGATTGGTCTCCATGTTTCAGGATCAAAGAGCACGACGGCGTTTGGAGATTGGTCGAAGAGAAGCTGAAAGTTGCCCTCAACATGCTGGAGCTGCTTTGCGACTCTGCGGAGATCGAGGGCTGCCGTCGCACGAGCGGCAAAGATCCGCAGAATGATCTCGCTGCTCTCGTCGTCGAGGATCGGTCGGTCGTCGAGCGCGGCCAAGTGTCCGAGTAACGTGCCGTCGGACGCAACCAGCGCCGCCCCGATGTAGCTCTGCGCATTGATCTGGGCGAGAAGCTCATCCTCCGGGAAGCGGATTGCCACGTCGCGATCAATTTTCAGAAACCCTGAACGCAGCACTTCTTCGCAGGGCGTGCCACTGAGCGCATACAGGAGATTTCCGATTGGCTTGCCATCTGACCACACCGAGAGAGTTTGGACATTGGCACCTTGCTCACCCTCGACCAACTCGCCCACAAACGCTGTTTGACACCCCAGGGCGTCGGCGAGTCCGCGCGCCAAGCAAAGATGGAACTCGGCGTCATTCGCGTCGGCCGCGATATCGAGGATTGCACGCAGGACGGCGTTCACATGGGGCCACACCTCCTGCCCCGGGTTCTCCGGTTGATCCTCCAAATCGCGTCGATTGTCGGACAAGCGATGAAGCATGGGTGCCTTTCGCTGTTGGGTCGCAGCATGTTGCGGCGAGTCGCAACATGTTACGCCGGATTACGAACTCCGTGCACACAAATCAGGCGTGAGGGCCGTGGAATCGCGTTGTTGTGCCTTTTGCAGCTTTGGCACGGGCTTTGCAATTGATGTTTTCGCAAGCCGGCGTCGGCTGGCAGAGACACACCCTATCGAAAGGACATTGGAATGACACGCGATAGCATCCAAGAAAACGACAGCGCCCTGAACACACTGAACCGCGAAGGCAAGATCCTGGACGGCTTGGACAAGTTCTACGCTGACGACTGCACATTCCAGGAAGGGAATGAGGAGCCGATCGTCGGGCGGGCTACGCAGCATGATCGCCTCGCGTCAATGTTCTCCACGCTCAAGAGCTTCAATGGTGCGACACTTCACAGCCAGGCTGTTGGCGACGGCGTGAGCGTATCCGAGTGGACCTTCGACATGACGGGTCCGGAGAACGAAGCCATCATCTGGAACGAGGTACTGGTTCGGCACTGGAACGGAGGCAAAGTAGTTCGCGAGCGTTTCTACCAGGCCTGAGGCCACAGCCGAGGCCATGCTTGGGCGTCGGATCAGCTGGCCCTCACAGAGGGGCGGTTGGTTCGTCAACTCCCATCCAGTGGCCCGCGTGTGCGGGCACGATTCGCTTTCTAAATTCGTCCCGCGTGACCTTGTCGCGTAGAAGCGAGAGCTCTCAGGCCTCGCTGGCGTGCGCTACGCGGGGGCGTCCTAAATCGAACCCAAGTAGGAAACGGAGAACTTGTTATGGCAACGATCATCGAGAAGACCCAGGCCATCATGGAGCAACTCCAGGCCGGCGAGTTTGTCAAGGGCATGGAGGACTACTACGCCGAAGGTGTCCTGATCGAAGAGGTCACAGGCACCAAAACCACCGGCAAGGCAGCTGTCATCGAGAAGGAGAAAAACATCCTCACGGGCGTGGCGGCGTTCCACAGCACCACGGTCAGATCCGTGGGTGGGCACGAGAGTTCGCCTGGAAACGGCACCACATTTGCCGAGTACGCGATCAGAGTGGACATGAAGGACGGGTCCACTTTCAACCCTACACAGGTGCAGGTCATGGATTGGGAGGACGGGCTCGCGACGCACGTCCGGTTCTACTACGACCCCGCGCAACTCTGATACCCACGAAGTTTACACGTGCTGAGTCTCGCGTGCGGTACGTCTGCAAATGTTGATACCGACGGAAGGTTCGTCGTGGTTACGAATGGACATCTTGAGCTTCCCTGGGGAACAGATGGAGTTCGGTAGTCCAACTCCTAGCTCCCGGCACGTCATGTTCCGTGATCCAACTAGGAATTTCATCGAGATCGTGCAGTGGCTGTTGTTTTACCGCGAAAGCAGAAACCGTGTTTCCAAGTTCCAATGACCGATCAAGGCAGCGAAAAGTTCAACTGCCGTCCTATCACCCCGACTATGGGTTCTTCTTTGATGGCCCAATGAACGCGATCGTGAAGGAGCTGTTTCTTCTCCAAGTGACGTGGTCTGGCTCGGGGGCCGTGGTCTGAGTCCGCGAAGGCCACGTTCTTGGTTCTTGCTGGCACAGGTCTCCAACCTGTGTGTCTTGGGTGCCACGAAAAAGACCGCGCGATTCATTCGCGGACTTACTCTTCACCGGCGTCTTCTCTTTTCACCCAATCTATTTTTCTTCTCTGCGCACTCTGCGCCGCTGCGGTGAATGCCTTCTTCTTCTGCTGCTTTCTTGTTCACTCGCCCGGCGGGGTGGCCCAGTGCATCTTCCGCATGAGTGTGCGCCAATACGACCCCTCGGGATTGCGCACCAGTTTGACTGATTGCGTGTGCCGGGAAAACCGCAGGCGATCACCATCATGAAGTGGCACAAGCACCTGCCCATCTTGCACGAGGGTCGTCCCATGCCCAGAGACAGCACCACTTGATGCGCCCGCATTCGCCCGGTCGAGGACCAATTCCAGAGTCGTCGAGGTTGGCACAACAAGTGGGCGGAACCCGAGGGAGTGGGCTGCGATGGGTGTCACCGCAATAGCTTCAACGCCGGGCGCAATGATTGGTCCACCCGCCGAGACCGAATAGCCTGTTGACCCGGTTGGTGTAGAGACGATCAACCCGTCACCGCGAAGCAATGGTCCCTCGGTGCCATCAAAGAACATCCGAATCTCGATCAGCCGGAAGGGCGCACCTGCAGTGACGACCCAGTCGTTGAGCGCATGCCCTTTGAACACAGGGGCTTTGTTCCTGCCGCGAAACACTTCGCACGCGATGAGCAGCCGATCGGAAGTGAGAAGTGGTGCGCTACCAAACAGGTGCGCCGCCTGCGCACGAAATGACGCAAGGTCGAACTCTGCAAGGAAGCCGAGATTGCCGAAATTGACGCCCATCATGGGCAGGCCAAGCGCGGCGCATCTGCGCACCTGTGCAAGAAACGTGCCGTCACCCCCGAGCACGATGATCAAATCAGCACTGTGCGCATCAGTGAGCGGTCCATCGTTGGTATCAAGTTCTGCTGCGAGGGTGCCATGCTCATTGATGATCGCGCGAATTTCATCCAGCGCCGCATGGACGCGGGGCTTGTCACGATTCACCAAAAGCAGGACGCGGCGGGGCATGGGGGAAGTGTACGCCTTCAGGCTTGGGGCTCTCTGGCGCGCACAACCGTGGTCACTGCGGGCGTTTCTGGCTGCTGCCCCGAGGCCACGCGGATCAGCATCCGGGCGATGCTTGCGGTGTCGATGCCGACTTCCTTGAGCTGCGCGCTGCGGCTGTCCTGGGCAATCCACGAATCGGGCAGACCCAGCCGCGTAACCGTGAGCGCCACGCCAAGGTCGGCGGCGGCTTCGAGAACCGCAGAACCGAACCCGCCCTGAATGCCGTGATCTTCGATCGTGATGACCGGCACATCCAGCGCCGCAATAGTGCGCAACAGGGCGGTGTCAATGGGCTTTGCGAAGCGCGCGTCATACACACTCGTGCGCACTTCCGGGTCCACCTGAATGGCAGCTTCGAGTGCGCTGAGGGTTGGCGTCCCGAAGCCGAGGACGATGACATCGGGCGCATCGTGTTCGAGTAACGGGCGGGCGCGTCCAAGCTCAAAGGCAGGGCACGTCTTGCCCGCAAGTGCATCAGAGACGGCATCGCGCGGATAGCGCACCGCTGACAGCCCTGCGTCATACGCGCACATGAAATCGAGCGCTGCGCGCAACGACAGTTCATCAATCGCCGCCGTAATCACGGCACCCGGCAAGGTGCGCAACAGTGCAACATCGCAAAAACCATGATGCACTGCGCCATCCCCGCCGACGAGCCCGGCGCGATCAAGGCACAGCCGCACGGGCAAGCCTTGCAGCGCAATCTCTTGGAAGGCCTGGTCGAAGGCCCGCTGCAGGAACGTTGAATAGACTGCAAAAAAGGGCTTGAACCCGGTCTTGGCGAGTCCCGCCATCATGTCCATGGCGTGCGATTCGCAAATGCCTGTATCGAATGCGCGCTGCGGGAAGTCTTCGATCACCTTGTCGATGCCCGTGCCGCCCGCCATGGCTGCGGTGCAGGCGACAATGCGCTCATCGCGTTCCATCAGGTCGCACATCGCATCGCCAAAGGCGCTCGTGAATGACCGCCCACCATTGCGGATTTCGACGCGGCAGGAATCGGGGTCATAGGTGTGCGCCGCGGGCGAATGAAACGTCGTCGCATCTTTCTCGGCGTATTCGAGGCCCTTGCCCTTGGTGGTCTTGACGTGCAAGAGCAACGGATGATCAACATCTTTCACCTGCGTGAGCACTTCGATCAGTTCAGGCAGATCGTGCCCATCGATCGGGCCAATCGTGACAAGCCCAAAGTGTTCGAACCAGGTGTTACCGCCCTTGAGCGCTTCGGTCATGCGGTGATACGCACCGCGCACCACGCCGCCTCCGGGTACTGATGCAAGTGCTATTTTGGCACGGTTCTTGGCACTCGAATACATCGGGTTCACGCGCACGCGATCGAAGTATTGCGCCACCGCGCCCTGCGGCTTGCCGATCGACATGCCGTTGTCATTGAGCACGACAAGAAATTGGCGTTTCAATGTGCCCGCGTTGTTCAGTCCTTCCATCGCAACGCCATTGACGATCGAGGCATCGCCCACGAGCGACACAACGCGGCGACCCTCGGCGTTCGTCTTGGGATCAAACGCTTCATTGTTCAGCGCATCGCCCCGCGCCATGCCGACGGCGGTCGAAATCGCGGTGCCCGCATGCCCGACCGCGAACAGGTCGTAGGCACTCTCGCGCGGCTCGGGAAAACCGGCCATGCCAGAGCGCGTGCGCAAGCCCGAGAGCATGTTGAGCCGCCCGGTGAGCAATTTGTGCGGGTAGCACTGATGCCCGACATCAAAGAGCAGGCGATCATGCGCGAAATCGAAGACATAGTGCAGCGCGATGGTCAGTTCGACCACGCCCAGGTTCGGCGCGAGGTGGCCGCCTGATTGTGAGACTTGCCCGACGATTGCCGCGCGGATTTCGCTGGTGAGTGCGATCAGATCGTCCATGGACAGGCTTCGCAGGTCCGCAGGAGATGTGATGCGTTCGAGAATGGCCACGGGCGACTCCTTGGACTTTCAATCGTAGCTGAAAGTTGTACGTCTGGCGCGTCGGGAAGTGCGGTGTGTTATTGCATCCCTAATGTGTTCTCCGGGCCAGCGATCGCGCCATGTCACCCAGCTTCTCGCCCGATGTCCCGAATGGCCCCAGCGCATCCAGCGCCTTGCGTTCCAGCCGCGCGATCTCGGCGCGGGTGGCCTCTACGCCCAGAATCGCGGGGTAGGTGAGTTTGCCAGCCTCTGCATCTTTGCCCGTGCGCTTGCCGACCTGTTCACCGGATTGTTCGACATCAAGCAAATCATCGACGATCTGGAACATCAGGCCGATGGCGTCGGCAAAGGTGGCGAGCGCGTTGAGCTGCGGGTGTGGGTCGGTGAGGCCAGCGCAGATGCCGCCCAGCAGGCAGCTTGCACGGAGGAGGGCTCCGGTTTTCTTGGCGTGGATATCACGGACGCGCTCGAGTGGTGGAAGGGAATGCCAGTCATCATCGCCGCCAATGGTGTCGAGCACCTGCCCTGCGATCATCTCTGACGTAGCGTGCGAAAGCACACCCGACAGCGCCGCAGAGCGATCGGTGGGCAGGACTTGGGCAAGGGCGTGGTACGCGAGGTTCATCAGCGCATCACCGACAAGAATGCCAGTCGCCTCGCCAAATTTGGCATGGGTGGTGGGCAGGCCTCGCCGGAGATCGTCATTATCAAGTGCGGGCAGATCGTCATGCACAAGTGAAAACGCATGGATCATCTCGACGGCACCCGCAGCAGGCAGGGCAACATTCACAGCGCCCCCGCAGGCGAGGCAACTTTCAATGACCAGTTGCGGGCGGATGCGCTTGCCCGGCCCCAGGACAGCGTAGTGCATCGCTTCACCCAGAACGCCCGGCAGAAACTGCTGATCAAGAAATTTCACAATCCATGCGTCGATCGCGGCGATGTGCTTGGATGGTGGGGCATCGGTCTGCATAGGTCCATCAGTGTAGAGCTTCTATGATGTCTGATATGCAACCCCCGTCAGGCAGCACGTGGATCATCGAGACCTTCAATGCGGGCGGGCCGGTGATGTGGCCTTTGCTTGTCTTGAGTCTGGTGTCAGTGTCGATGACGATCGAGCGGGCTGCGTTCTGGATGCGTCAGGGGCGGGGCAATGCACACGGTCATGTGTCAAAGCTGGCGTCGGTGCTGGCCGCTGACAACACTGATGGTGTGGAGAAATTGGCACAGGATGGTGTGATCGCTGACCGTGTCGCGCGTCGCCTCGCAAAGCACGGGGCCAATGATGCCACCGCGATCGAACTTGTCGAGCGTTTTCGCCCAGCCATTGAGCGGTTTTCTGCATCAATGGCGACGATCATCACCGCAGCGCCCTTGCTTGGGATTCTGGGCACGGTGCTCGGCATCATCAATTCATTTGATCTGCTCGGTCAATCACAGGGGTCAGGGGATATCGCCGGCGTTGCGGCGGGGATTGCACAGGCGCTGATTACCACCGCGTTCGGCCTGACTGTGGCGCTGGTGAGCCTGTTCCCGCACATGATGTTTCGCGCCCGTGCAGAGCGCTGCCTTGCAATGATCGAACGCCTTACGGCAGCGGCGTTGTCGAAGAAGTAGCGGGAAGGGCGCGCGGTTTTTCTTCTTCTTTGTCTTGTCCCACAAGAGAAAGAGAAAAGAAAAGCCCCTCACCCGTCTTCTATTTGTCTACGCCTGCGTGCGGGCAGCTTCTTCAGCAGCAATGAGATCAAAGAGTTCCTGATCATTCGTTGCAGCAAAGGCTTTCTCGCGGAATGATTCGGCGGCCATGATGCGGCTGATGCGCGCAAGCGCCTGGATGTGATCGCTTGTGCGATCGATCGGGCTTGCAAGCAACACGATCAGGCGCACCGGCTTGCCATCAATTGAGGCGAAATCGATTGGTTCCGATGGGATACCCATCGCCATCGCAAGATCATTGACCGATTCGCATTTGCCGTGCGGAATTGCAAGACCGTGTCCGATGCCGGTAGTGCGCGTCGTTTCGCGCAACCAGACCGCTTCCTTGAGTTCTGAGGCTTTGGAGACTCGGCCAGCGTCTGCAACAAGATCGACAAGTTCATCGATCGCGCCTTGCCTTGAGGTGGCTTCTAGCGGGACGCGCACGCAGGTCGGAGTCAGAATGTCCATCAAATTCATGGTCGCTGATCATCCTGATACACGTGATTGCGACGGATTACTCAAAACGATAATCAAGGATCATAGCCGAACCCGGACTGCCCCGAGCAGCGGGCTTGTCAGGTGAGTAGGACCGCAAAGGAACCATCGGTGTAGCGTGTGGGCGGATCGCCGGGCAAACCCGCGGGTGATCGACGGTGTTCGCGGTCGGTATCAAAGCCGTGCCACTTTCGGGCCCAGGCGGAAACATCTTCATTTTCTGTCGGATCGAGGCTGCACGTTGAATACAAGAGGCCCCCGGAGCCGCGCCGCACAAGGCGTACTGCGTCGGCGATGATCTGACGTTGCAACGAGACAAGTTCGTCAGTGCGCTGGGCAGAGCCGCGATAGCGTGCTTCAAGCCTGCGGGCCAGCACACCCGTATTCGAGCAGGGGGCATCGAGCAAAATCAGATCACCCTGAGAAGCGAAATCGGTGAGGGTGTCATAGGGCACCACGGTGACGCGCTCGTGGTTGGCAAAGGTTTCAGATAACCCGCGATGGCGCACCCGGTCGATGTCAGTTGCGATGATTGTGGCATCGGGAAATGTCGCGGCCAGTTGTCGCGTCTTGGTGCCAAGCCCGGCGCAGGCATCAATAACCATCTTCGGCTTCAAGTCGACAACCGATTCAACTGCAAGTGACGAGGCGGGGTCCTGCACCCAGATATCCCGGCGCTCGCGCAGGAGTGCGCTTAGCGCACCACCCGAGGGATTGGTCATCACATGATGCCCCGGCGCATCGTGGGGCGTAAGTCCATCGGGGAGTTCTGACTGCGCGTGGGTGGTATTGATAATCACCGGCGGTTCAACAAGGCAATGCATCGCGATGCGGCGCACCTCGCGCATCGGCATGTGCTTTGCCCATGTGTGCAGCAGGGGCAAGGGCAAACTCACTGCAATCGCAAGGCGCTCCATGGGATCTTCAGGCCAGATGGGCTCTTTGAGCAGGAGAGCTACGCCATCTTCAAAGGGGATCGCATCTCTTCGATCTTCCCAGGCGGGCAAAAGCACGCGCGTCGGCCCGGTTGGGAAGGCTTTGTCATCAGCACCCGGCGAGGGTTCATCACCATCGGTTTCCACTGACACAGGCTCGCGTTCGGGTTCAACAAAGAGGCGCGTGATAGACCGCAAAATCGCGTTGACCAGCGCGCCGGTGCGCCCGCCAACTGCTGCATCGGCCCAGTTCACCGATTCATTGACCGCCGCGTGAGCAGGGACAGAATGCATAAAAAGGAGTTGGGCCGTGCCGCACAGCAGCGCCGAGCGCGCATCAGGATGAATATCATTCCACTCGGGCTTCAGTTGAGAGCGCACGAGTTGGCGCAGCGTGATCCACCGACGAATCACGACGTCATACAGCGCATGAGCAAAGGCCGCATCGCGATCGCCCAGTCCATTTGTATCAAGTGAATCAAGCTGCAGATCAGGATAGCGGGGGATCTGCTGCGAGATTGCGTGCATCACGGCATCGCGCGCTGGGTCAGTTGCCGGGCGATGACGGTCATAGCGGGCATCGCGGCGAGGCCGTCGATCGTCATTGCGAAATCCGGGGGTTGATCGACCTGGGCGTCCGGGGCGACCGCCTGTGCGATTGAATGGTTTTCGAGGTTCACGCATGGTCACATGCTCTCACTGAAGGAAAAAGAAGGGTGATTTGCGAATTGATTCTGGTCGATAGCGTTCCGAGCACCGTGTGACGGGTGCGCGACAGATTGAACGAGGTCGGTATGAATTGTGCAGTTGTCATAGGTCGAGAAGAGGATACCGGCGCTGGCTGGGCGTTTGAGGTCATGGTGTGCTCAGATTCTGAGGAGCGCGACCATCGCGCCCTGATGAGCTGGGTGGATTACGACTACTGGTGCGGCGGGAGTGTTGCCCCCGCCGAGGTCGTGCGCATCGCAATCGAAGCGGGCTTGCGGTCAATCAATGCCGATGCTCTGCCCTCAGTTTTTGATCTTTCGACCCTGAGGCGGCGCTGCATCGAGTTCGACGACATCGTGCGAGCGCGACTGGGACGCCCAGCGACTGCGAATACTGATGAATGGGCGGATGATAACGAGCGGCGTACGCGAAGTGCGGGGTGAGTCACTCGGTGTCATTCTCCGGTTGCATTTCTTCAACGTCATCTTCATCATCAGATTGCGATCGATCTGCGGACTTGTACCCCAGACGCTTTGACACAGCCTCGAATGAGAAGGGATCAATCTCGGGTTGGCCGATCTGGGCGCGGGCGCGCGACACGATCGACGCGGCGTTGCGTGAGAATTGCTCCATGGTCATGGGCGTGCGGTCGGTGACCTGCCCGATGATGAGGCGACGCTCGGTAGGATCAACGGCAGATGTGGTGCGCTGTTCAAGAGGCAGTGTCGCGACATCAAGCGCCGGATCCCAAGGTTTGACGAGGTCCATGACAGCATCACGAAAGTCCTGTGAGTCAGCTTCCGGGAAAGTGGTAGTGCCGTCTGCGAGGCGTATGGCCTGTCGCGTGATGATGCCTTCAATATTGTAAGTGGCGCTCGGCATGTCGAGATCGAGAATCACGGCAACGCCTGCGTCTGGGCCTGTACCCCCGACCTGCGACACGATGTCATCTCGTTGTCCGAGCAATGCCCGATAGCCTTCAAGAGAGGCAAGATCGGTGCGCATCTGCGCTTCAATTGATTGCCACTCCGTCGCGGGGCTTTCTGGGCGCGCGCCGGTCACGCGCACCCAGATGACATCACCTTCATTGGCACCACCTGTGATGCGCATGGGCTGGGCGGGCAGGAAATCCTGCTGCAACGCGAAGCGGTCTTCACCCCGCCCAAGCTCGCGCACGCCCAGAATGTATTCAACGAACGGGATAGAAAGGCGTTCATTCACGCGGAATGTTGCGCCCGCAACACCATCAAGTGCAGCAAGTGCATCGGCATCAAGCATGACCGTGTCATCAGTGCGGAGGCGCACCACCGCGCTCGCCAGGTCAGCTTTGGGCACTTTCTGGCGCACTGCCTCGGCGAGCACTTCCAACGTGGGACGCTGTTGGGGCCACTCTTTAGGTAACCGGAAAAAGCCATCAATGGGATGGATTCCAACACGACTCATCAGGAGCTTGCGGCGGACCTCAAGAGTCAGTTCGTCAAGCAGCTCCGCCGATTGCTCGGTGACGTAAGAACCGCGCACCTGGTCGCGACTGGCTTCGAATGTCTGCCCGACGAGAATGTTCTGTTTCTGCAGCTCATCAAAGTGAAGACGCAATTCGATGGGGTCAACATCAACAGCATCATTCAGTGCAGACCGATCGATGATCAGCATCTCAAGACGCACCGCATCGGACAGTCGATAGCCAATGCCAAAGTCATTGTCTTCCGGTCGTTGAGCGCGGAACTGCTCAAAGTGGGAATCAAGCTGCCCCCGTGAAAGAGTTGCAGGATCAGGTGCAAGGTCATCCCCGAAAAGCGCCACGATGTCGACCGTTGCGGTATCAAAGAGTTCCATGCCAAGCGCCCACGCTTCGGGTGTTGATAATGGCAACGAAACCTGATGCAACTGGATCAGACGCAGCACACCCGACAGCTTCCCAAGGGCACCAAAGGTGTCAGCTTCGGAATAGCCGCGCAGCCGCATCGCATCAAGGGTTGTATTCAGAAAATCCAAGCGTCCTTGGCGCAGGGCATCGGTCTGCACCTGATCCAGAGGTGGGTTCTGAAAGCGCGAGAGTGTGCGGACGTAATCATCAGCAAGTTGGGGCAGCAGATTGCGCCCGTCGAGTTGTCCGCCGGAGACGCCATGCCGATCAGCTTCGATACTAAGCAGCAGCCAGTGCTCAACGCCGACATCCCATGTACTGACAAACTCGGGCATCACCGAATTGATGATTTCGAGTTCTTGCCTTGCGGTGTTGTAGCTCTTGCCTGTGAGGGTTTTGCCATCAATCGTGCCAAGCACCTGCGCCCCCGCACCCTTGCCAAGTTGTTGCAGGGCCTGGGGGACAAGGAACGCAACCATCAGCAAAGCGCCACCGAAGACCAGAATCACCGCTTGGTATTTGCGCAGAAATTTGAACATGCCGGTGCCTTGTATTGGATCAGCAAAGTACAAAGCGCAATCCGCCGTAACGGACTAACGCGCTGATAATTAGCGATAGAACTCGACGATCAGGTTGGTATTAACATCGAACGGCACCTGGTCCGGCGTGGGCAACGACACGATGCGGATCGTCAATTCCGCAGGGGTGAAATCAAGCCACTCCGGAACAATGTGTCCAACGATTGATTCCATGTTGTCGCGCAACACCGGGTGAATCTTGGGCTTAAACGTAATCACATCGCCAACCTTCACCTGACAACTCGGCCGATCAGTCTTGTGCCCATTGAGCAGCACATGCCCATGGACCACCAACTGACGCGTCGCCCAGATGGTGCGCCCAGCGCCCGCGCGGCGGACGACATTGTCAAGCCGGCGCTCAAGCAACGACACAAGCACTTCGCCCGTGTTGCCCTTGCCGCGCTGCGCCGCGGCCATGTAGCGGCGGAATTGCTTCTCAAGCACTGAATAGTGATAGCGAAGCTTTTGTTTTTCATTGAGGCGCAGGCCATAGTCGCGCAGGCGACGGCCTCGATAGCCATGAATGCCCGCGGGCGTGAGCTCGCGCTTGGTCGTGTGCTTGGGAATATCTGCGATCGGGGCGCCGACGCGCCGCGACAAACGAACCTTGGGACCGGTGTACCGGGCCATGGGCCATACCTCCGTCTCGCCCAGCTCATTTTCTCAACGCCGTGGCGTTGGCCACGGGGCGGAAAACTGCCGGGGGTGCTTCAAAGAAAGCGATCCTGAAACCGGGTGGCCGCGACTGCGGTCCGGCCCGCCAACAACAGCGGGGGATCCGGGCAAATGAATTGTGAGGGGGGATTGTCGGGGCTGGGCCGGGGGGTGTCAAGGGGAGGTTATGCCGTCGCCTCCGGCACATCCATGAGCGCGACAACATCCTCGATCGGCACGGGACGCCAAGCATGCATGCGCTCCGGTATGTCGTCGAGGCTGCCGCGGATGAGCCAGACACCAAGTCCCCAGCCAATCTCGAGGTCAGCCCCCATCATCTCATCTGAAAGCGGGTCGTAAGTAATGGTGCGTGGCTTCAATTGTTCGCCCTTGCCGCGTGCCATCATCTCTGAGCGAGTCTCGGCGTCAAGGAGAATGGTGAACTCCGCGTTCGGGACCAGGGCGTCAGCCAAATTTGGTGCAATCGCGAGTATCCAGTCCTCATTCAGCTTTGCTGCGATGAAGCCCTCATGCACTTTGCCTGCCCGCTCTGGGGTACAGATCAAGAAGTCGCATGCACCAAAGAAACACTCGATCACTTCGTCGGGTGCTTCGTCCGGGCGAGTCAACCCAGCAAAGGCCAAGATCGGAAACGAGAGCACACTGGTGACCAGCCCGATTGCCACAAAGACGCAGGCTAGGATGATCACCACATGCGACAGCCAGGCAGCGACGGTGCCGCTTGCGGCAAGCACAATCACGCCGATGCCAAAGGTCGTAATGAACAGGCCAACCAGGAGCACCATCAAGAAGGTGCTAATCCGTCGGAGGATAGTGCTTGCTTCCTTCTCCCGCGCAAACCGCGCCTGCTCGCGCGCATCCCATTCCTGGCGTTCTTGCTCAGTCAGCTTCCGCCGAATGCACGGGATGTTGGGGAGGTCAGTCATATCCCCCCACGCTACCATTCCTTCCTCCAATGCCCCATCCCCTTCCCCAGTTTGATTTGCCCCGCCAAGCAAACGAAAAATGCGGCGTCGTAGCAATCTGGGGCGAGCAATCCCCAGCCCGGCACGCCTTTCTCGCCCACTTCGCTCTGCAACATCGCGGGCAAGAGTCGGCCGGCCTCTGCACCACCGATGGGCGGACTATTGAACGGGCCGTCGGCATGGGGTTAGTGTCGCAGGCGATCACGCCGAGTGATATTGAACGCCTTGATGCGCACGCAACGCAGCGCGCGCAAACCAACAGCATTCGCAAGCCCGGCGGCGCCATCGGGCACAACCGTTATTCCACCACCGGGCCTTCCGCAGCGGCCAACGCGCAGCCGCTCGTCGGGCACTATCGCGGCGGGCCGGTTGCGCTCGCGCACAATGGCAATCTCGTCAACGCGGTGCAACTGCGCAAGTCGCTCGAAGCGCGCGGGCATGCCTTTGCAACGACAAGCGATACCGAAGTGATGCTCGCGCTCATGGCGGCAGCATCCCAAGAACGCGAAACCGATGCGCTGGCCGAGGCGTTGCAGCAGGTGACCGGCGCGTTCTGCGTGGTGCTGTTGCATCAGGATCGCGTAGAGGCGGCCCGTGATCCGCACGGCTGGCGACCGCTTGCGATCGGCAAAATGCCAAGCGGCAACTATGTCGTGGCGAGTGAAACCGTTGCGCTCGATGTGCTGGGCGCTGAGTTTGTGCGTGAAGTGGAGCCGGGTGAGATCGTGACTATTTCCGATGATGGCATTGCCTCGCGCCGCTTTGCCGATGTCGCTCCGCGCCGGGCGCACTGCGTCTTCGAGCATGTCTATTTCGCAAGCCCAGCGAGCAAAATCTTCGGGCAAACTGTGCAAACGGTGCGCGAGCAACTCGGCGCAAAGATGGCCGAGGAAGCGCCGGTCGAGGCGGATCTGGTGATGCCCATGCCCGATTCCGGGCGCAGTGCCGCGACCGGTTACGCACGCCAGTCAGGCTTGCCCTATCGCGAAGGCATTATTCCAAATCGCTATGTCGGGCGGACATTCATCAAGCCGACGGATGAAGAGCGCGCGGCTGCCGTGCGCGTGAAGCTCAATATCGTGGGCGATGTCGTGCGCGGCAAGCGTGTGGTCATCGTCGATGATTCGATCGTGCGCGGCACGACGACGAAGATCAAGATGGACCAGGTACGGGCCGCCGGCGCGAAGGAGGTGCACCTGCGCATCAGTTGCCCGCCGATTCGCTATCCCTGCTACTTCGGCGTGGACTTTGCTGATCCCAAGGAACTCATCGCGACCGGGCGCGGCGTCGAACATATCCGCGCGCAGCTTGGCGTCGATAGTCTGCACTTTCTGAGCATTGATGGCCTGCTCGCGGTGGCGGCGTGCGATGAAGTAACGGGCGAGCATTTCTGCACAGCGTGCTATTCGGGTGAGTATCGTATTCCGGTCGATCCGGAACTGCGCAAGAACGCAATGGCGGCGAAGTGTTAGACATGGGCACGCGCGACAGACGGAGCGATTGATGGCGGTGATCCGAAAGCTCTTGCTCAATCTCGGCCCCGAAGCCATGCGCGCGCTGGGGCCGATCCAGTATTGTCGATACGTTGCACTGTTCATTGTGTCGTTGCCTGCGTTACTACGCGATCACAACCTGCTCAGTGTGGATCGTCGTATGGGCAGCCGACGTATTCGACTCCGTTTTCATGGGCATATGGTGGATTTTGATTGCCCACGCATTGATGCGATTGTTTCGGAAGGAACGTACACCTTCGGCATCATCCGTGAACTTGGAATCCGCAACTGCTATGTGCGGCACGGTATTGAATGTGCGCTCGAAAACGCAGAGACTGTTGTCGATCTTGGTGCCAATCGTGGTGTGTTTTCTGCATTGGCTGCTGCGTGCGGTGCGCGCCGAATAGTAGCGGTGGAGGGAATACCAGAACTTGCAGAGGCGGTGCGCGCGTGCATGTCAGCAATTGGCTATGAGCACTGCACGATTGAGTCCACTTTTGTTGGACGCAGATTGGATGGCGAGCCTCCTCCGGGCCCGGCCGTCGGGCTTCTCGAAGTGCTTGACAGGCACGGCATCGACCGTGTGGATGTACTCAAGATGGATATCGAAGGCAGCGAGTTTGGGCTGTTCGAAGAGCTCGGGTGGCTTGAGCGTGTTGATGCAATCTGCATGGAGGTGCACCCCGAGCACGGCCGTGTGCAGGATGTTCTCGATCGGCTGACCGAGGCGGGTTTTGCGTGGAAGTGCGGCGACCATATGTTTCGTGATACGCCGGATTACCAGCGCGCAGAATTTATCTGGGCTGTACGGCGCGAATGACACACTTACTTTTGTGTCTTGCGAATCATCATCCGCCGCGCAATGACCCACGGCAACATGAGCGCAACCATCGCACTCGTGGCGATAAATGAAATCCACACGACGCGCAAAGGCCAGGGGCCCAGAAAATCGACAATAGTTTCGTTTTCCGGTGTCGTATTGCCTACAAAGGCGTAGTTCCATCCTGTGATGAGATCGAGTGAAAAGATAACCACCAAGTACGCAATACTCACGTAGATCGTGATGCGCAGATCGCGCCACGTCGGGCGAAAGCGGCGCACGAAAAGGTCATACATCGCCCCACCAACAACCGCGCCGTGATTGACCCAGTGCATCCAGAACTCGCCGTGTTCAGGGCCGTGCACGGTGGCTGGCGTGACAAACCCTTGCGTCGATAGCCCCAGCCCCCAGAAGTAGAGCAGCGTGCGCGGCAACCGCCATTGCGTCATGAGCGCCAGTGGAGCGCACAGCGCAGCAAGATCGCAGAGATGAAGGGGGAGTGATTTTCCCCATTGCAAATTGCCAGGCGAAAGCCACCATGCATTGACCGTGATGAATCCAAGTGCGAGCAGTATCCCAATATGATTGTCAAAGCGCGTGCCGCGCGGCGTATCGCGCACCTTGATGCCGATGAAACAGATGACAGTAGTCAACACCGCCCACACAACAAGGGCTGCCCCGTGCGGCGGAAGCATGTATGTCAACGGCGCTGGTGCAGTAGCCATCATGCGTGTGCCTTGTCATGGCGTAACTGTCCGCAGGCAGCAGCGATATCGCGCCCCCGGCTTGCACGGATGTGGGCATTGATACCTCTCGCTCGCAAAATAGCCTGAAAAGCATGGACATCATCGCTTGTAGGACGGGCGAAGGGGAGGTCCGCGACTTCGTTGTAGCGGATGAGATTGACATTGGCGCGCAGGCGACGTGCAAGTGTTGCCAGTTCGTTTGCGTGTTCGGGGCGATCGTTCACACCGCCAAGCAGAATGTATTCCAAAGTAATCTCGCGCCCTGTGGTTTGGAAGTAGCCGTTGCACGCATCGATAAGCTCGTCGATGGTCGAATGCTCCGCCCAGGGAATAAGCTCCCGGCGCAGATCATCATTCGGTGCATGCAATGACAGTGCAAGCGTGACCGGCAGTTCGAGTTCGCGCGTCAGGCGCTCAATTGCGTGTGGCAGGCCGACAGTAGAAATCGTGATCTTCCTCGCACCAATGCCAAGCCCCCATGGCGCTGCAATTGTGCGCACCGCATGAACGACATTACGAAAATTTGCAAGCGGTTCGCCCATGCCCATAAAGACGATATTTGTGATGCGCTCGACATCATCAAGCTGGTTCAAGCGCCACACCTGTTCGACGATGCGCCCCGCGCTCAGGTTGCCATCAAGCCCCCCCAGCCCAGATGCACAGAACCTGCATCCCACCGGGCATCCGATTTGTGACGAAATGCACGCAGTGCGCCGCGTTTCAGTTGGAATCATCACACATTCGGTCTGGCGCTTGGGATCGTCAGCGTCATCGCCTTGCGCGCCTTCATCATTGAGAATTGGCAGCGATGTGCTATCCGGCCCAGTGCCCAGTGCCTGATCCCCAATGCCTTCTTCTGCCCACTGGAGAAGCAGCTTCTGCGTGCCATCCGTCGCCACCTGATGCGCCCGCGTATCGCCTGACAAGAACGTGAAACACTTCGCAAGTGTTGTGCGCTCAACTTTCGACAGATTCGTCATCGCTTCAGGATCAACGTAGTTCTTGCGATAGACCCATTCGAGAATCTGTTTCGCCTTAAATGCAGGCCAGTGGCGCTCGACACACCATGCGCCAAGCGTTTCGGGTGTTTCGTGAAAGATGTGGCGGCGTTCGTTCATCGCCCCGCACTCACCGTAATCGGCACCGTGCCGTACGCCTCGCGCGTAATGGTGAAGCTGCCAAATGGAATGCGCCGGTTGGCGGTGTCGATGCCGCGCGTGCGCATCTCATCCTGCAAGCTCTTGGGCAGTGCGAATTCGATTGATTCATCAGCCAGTGATGCCACTTCAAGATCAGCGCCAAAATCGTTGACAAGACGCCTGCATACCGCCTGCACCAAGTCTTCGGGCGCGCTCGCACCACTCGTCACCAGCACGCGATCGACATCGCCCAACCAATCAGCCTGCAACGAATCGGCATCATCGATCAGCTTCGCATTTGTGCCGACATTCATGGAAATTTCGGTCAACCGTTTCGAATTGGAACTGGTCGTCGAGCCCACCACAATGGTCATGTCACACCCTGGCGCAAGCTCGCGCACCGCGTGCTGACGATTGGTCGTTGCATAACAGATATCTTCTGTCGGCGGCGCTTTGATTGCCGGAAAAGCTTGTTTCAGCGCATCAATAATCACCTGCGCATCATCCGTACTGAGTGTCGTCTGCGTGAGGTACACCAGCTTCTTGGGATCATGAATGGTCAGCGATGCAATGCACGCAGGTGATTCGACCACTTGCGTCGCCTCCGGCGCTTCGCCGCGCGTGCCGATGATTTCCTGGTGAGCATTGTGCCCAATAAGCAGAATTTGATAGCCCTGCCGTGCATAGCGGATCGCTTCCATATGCACCTTGGTGACCAGTGGACATGTTGCATCAATAGCGCGCAGGTGTTTGGCTTTGGCGGCCTCGCGCACCGCAGGTGACACACCATGCGCACTAAAGACGACAAACGCGCCAGCGGGGATATCATTGACATATTCAACGAACGTCACGCCGCGCTCGCGGAAACGCTGCACCACATGTGTGTTGTGTACGATGTCGTGATAGACGTACACCGGTTCATCATCAACAAGTTCGAGCAGTTGCTCGACCACCTGGATCGCCATATGCACGCCCGCACAAAACCCGCGCGGGTTGACAAGCACAATGCGCATATCAGATTCCAGTTGCGTTCTTCAGACGTTGGCCATCTCAGACGTTGGCAGGAGTGGCCTTGGATGCCTTGATCGCCATCTCGACCACCTGGTCGAAGGCTTTGGGGTCACTGATCGCCATTTCTGAAAGCATCTTGCGGTTGAGCAGGATGCCCGTGTGCCGCAAACCATTCATTACGAGCGAATAGCGCGTGCCACGCATTCGACACGCCGCAGTGATGCGCGTGATCCACAGGCGACGAAAATCGCGCTTGCGGGCCCGGCGGTCACGCCATGCGTACATACCGGCGCGGGTGATCGCCTGCTTTGCTTGCGGATACAGCTTGCTCCGGGAGCCGTAATACCCACGCGCTTCGCGGAGAACGCGCTTGTGCTTGCGTTTACGAGCTGAGCCAAGGCGTACACGTGTCATAACGAGAACCCTCGAAAAGAAGTCAGTGGCTCGCCCTGTATCAGCGTGACGGGCCGGGGGGTGTGCATCAATCTCAAAAGAACCGCCCGCAGCGATCGGTCGCGGGCGATTCGTCTCGCCTCCCTGTGTGCCTGCGCTCTCTTCCAGAGTGAGGCAGGGGGGCGAGAATAGTTCGGGAAACTCTAGGCCTTGGAAGCCACCGCAGCGCGGGCGGCTTCACGCATTTCGCGACGTTTGGCAGGCGATGGGCTGCGACGCATCGCAGTGCGAGGTTGCTCACGTCCGCGAATGCGGAATCCAAGCAATCGCGACAGACGTTTCGCATCCGCGGTCGACATATACGTCACCTTGCGCAATCGGCGCAGGCGCTTGGGCGACTTTGCAGACCGCAAATGCTTGAAGCCAGCGCGGCGGTGCTTGGCCAAACCAGTCTTTGAAAATCGGATCCGCTTGAGCAGACCCTTGTGTGGCTTCATCTTGGGCATGAATCTATACCTTCTGCGTCTGAATATCCCCCCGACGGGGGCGAGCCGACCACTGTACACGACCCTGCCGCCGCCGACAAACTGGGGGGGGGCGGAGGGTAGTGGGTCAGTTTGAATCTTCGGGAACGCGGGGTGTGGTCCGTTGTCCGAAGAAACAACCAGCCCTTGGCAAAGTAGGTAGGAATGGCGAGTACCGAGAAGCTCACGTTTGAGCAGCATCAGGAGATCGGGATTAGAGGCTGCGACAGGTATAGTGGGGTGTGAGGCAGAATCAGCTGCAGTGGGCAACAAATGACCGAGGGAATGATTCCTCGACAAACCGCTGGAAGGCTGTTCGCCTCTGATTTTTGACAAGCATATTTAGGCTTGCAATTCTGACGGGGGACAGGATTTCAACTCCCACCAAATTCCCGTCTTTGTCGTAATCAGCAATTACAACATCCTGCTCGATTTCCTTTGACTCAGCCACCTCACCGTCACTGACGCGGATGTAGATCGCCTCCAGCGTTCCATCCTCGCGGGAACTCAGTGACAACTCGAAACCCTGAATGTCCTCCTGCTTGGGCATTCTATTTGTCATCTCATTATCCATGTCGATACAATTCTGATGAATCGTTCTCTGACTTCGGCGATAACCACAATTCGCCGGTTGTTTTCCAGTCTTCGTTCAAATCTTTCGGCACCATCTCTCTTGGCATCCCTTTTGGAATCTGGACGCTCAATTACTTTCATCACTTCTGATTCTAGCACTCCTCGCAGCTTCATCCTACTACGAGCATGTGATTCAAAATGGAGTGGCAACTCGTGTTTTCGTGCCCCAGGCATTACCTGTCGCAACTTTGGAGCTAAAGCAGAGGGTCCAAATAACCCGCGATCGTCGGGTTGTTCACTATTCGACGACATTGAGTCAACACGCTACCCACGCCATGTGGGTCAGTCAAATATTCAAAACACCACGGGTACTAGCCTTTGCTCGCTCCCAGCTCACGGCCCGACGAAGATATCTGCGAGGTCGGCGGGCTGTTCCGTGCCCCGGAGAGTGAAGCCCTGCATCGGGGCAGGGCGGTTTTCGAGATGCCGCGGCACCCAGATGTTGTCGCCCTCAAGCACCGGGTGAGTGAGGAAGTTCACGGAGAGGTCTGCCATCAGGGCGTTTTGCCCGCGGCCGCCGTGATTGCGGCTGTTGATGTCCGTGTGAAAGGTTTCACCAAGGCGAGCCCGATCGACGACCGGGGATTTGTCGACGAGGAGTAACTTGATGCCGGGCGAACTGATGCGAGGGATATCCCGGGCGAACAGCAGATAGCTGTACGAGACTTCCTCCGGGGCGCGCCAATCTTTTTCATTAGTCATCGTCAGGTTTTGCGGTGCGCACCCATTGCACGGGCAGGCCAGCGAATGCATGGTCGTATAGCCACCTGCGATGAGACGGAACACATTTGCTGAGTGTGAATGCTTGGGCGTGCCCACGTTCCACCAGACTGGCTGATCGGCGCGATCATTAATAGATGGCAGGCGTTGATCTTCGGCGGTTGTAAAGAGGCCCATGCCCACCCCCGCCTGTTGCAGGTTGGCAGTGCAGGCCTGCTGACGTTCACTGGCGCGCAGTGCCGTCGCAGAGGGCCAGAGCACAGCGGCCCCGAGCAAAATGGCTGCGGCGCTCGCGACAAGATCGCGCAGATTGAACCGCGAGCGCGCACCGTGCAGTTCTGTCGCGGCGTTCATGCGCAACCGCTTGCCCTGGCGCTCGATGTCATGTTGCACCGAATTCAATGTGCGATCGATGACATGTTGGCGACGACCATCATGATCAGCGGCGCGAGCATCAAGCAGGCCAAGCAAAGAGGCGACGGGCCCTGGGCGCACGTCGCCAGCCACGAAGGCGTCTGTCATGACAGCGGAATCATGGGAGAGCGTCGTGCATTCTGATGCTGGGATGATGGCACCGGCAAGGTCATCGCGGCGCTGAGCGGAGGCCCGGGCACAGAGAGTTGCGATGAGCGCATTCTTGCGGGTTGTCGATGCAGCCTGCTCGCCCATAGAAGGATCAAGCAGGCCGAGCAACGCATCGAGGCGAGTGTGGGTAGATGCCAGAGTCTTGCGTGGCGAGTGGCCCAGAGAGTGGGTGGTGCCGGACGCAAAGCGCGCATCAACTGCCTCGGCGGAGGCCGGATCGAGGAAACGAGAGGGTGTATCAAGTGGAGAGGTCATGTGCGTGTCGTACGCCAATGCTGGGGGGCAGGTTCGGTTGGTGGTGATCTTCTTTGGAGAGGGATCATTCATGGCGGCCACGTGATCGGACCTCGCGGTTTTTTCGGTCATCAACCTGCTCCTGCCAGCGTTTGGCAAAAGAGGCGACGGCGGCGTGAAGGCGGCTTTTTACAGTCCCAATCGGGACATCAAAGAACTCAGCGATCTCGGCGTAGCTGAGCTTTTGGAAATAGGCAAGCAAGAGAATCTCGCGAAGTCGGGGTGTCATGGCATCAATGGCGCGCTGCACCAGCACGCTTTGTTCTTCCTGATCCAGGGGAAAATCGGGCCCAGGCAGATCGATCGCCATCAGGTCGACAAAAGAGGTGCCGCTGCGGTCACTGACTGCCGCCGAGAGAGACACAGTGCGCCGTCGTCCTGCTTTTCGCAGTGCATCACGGGCCTTGTTGGCAGCGATTGTGAAAAGCCACGGGCGGAATCGGCGCGAGAGATCAAAGCTGTCAAGAGATTGATGCGTCTGGAGAAAGGCATCCTGAAAGACATCTTCAGCAGCGGCCTGATTGCCCATCATTCGCGTGAGGAACCGGATCAACTCCTCGTAATACCGATCCACAAGCACACGGAACGCACCCGCTTCACCATCGAGGTAATCCTCGACAAGCTCCTCATCAGTGCGGGCCAGTGGTTCATCGTTCACGCGCAGTGACTCCTTCTCTATGAGGTAGTACGCCTGAAAACAGTCGGGGGGTCAGTCTGCAGTTTGGAAAGCATAGTCCCCAGAAAAAAGGCTATTCCCAAATATGGTCAACTGCGGATGAATTGGATAGTTTGTTCGGGGTGTGCTTGGTGAAGTGAGCTTATCGGAGGTGAAAGAGGTGTGTTGGAGTTGAATGTGCGGGGCACTCTGGAGTAGGTAGGTAAGGATGGCGATGAAATGAGGCATGATTGTTCCCTTCCCTGAGCAAGGCGTTTGTGACCAATTACGGTCGAATGCGCAAAGGTGAATTTTTCCCCTTGCAAAGGCGGGACGGTCGCGGATAATCGGAGATGTCGGTCTGCGAGCGTGGGCGGTGGTCGTCCGTGCAGTTAGCCGATTGATCGGTTTGGTAAGCCGTTGCGTGGGAGTGAGAACCACGGCATCACACGGTGAGCAAGCGTGAGGTTCAATACTTTGAACACAATACTCGCAGTCATGATTTGCCTTTAGTGGGTCGTGGTGAGCTTGCCCGGATTGATCGGTGATAGTGCTCTTTCGGAGTTGAAAGGAGTGAGAGCAGTGACAAAAATGTGTACTTGTAAGACCCTCGCGTTGGTAGCAGGTAGTGTGGCGATGATTGCCGCGTCTGCAACTGGCGAGGGCACAGGCCTCGAAACGTCAAATACAGTTGGTAATAGCGATCAAATTGATCGCGCCGACTTGGTGAAGCCATCCGGCTCGGGTGAAGCAGTTATTTCTTCACGCGTTGGTACGCCGTTCGCTGATGGACAAGTGTGCACCAATGCACATCTGATTCTTGACAACAGTTCTACGGATTACGACAACTCCAAGACAACAGGTGGCTGGGACACCATTGTCTTGACAGACCCGAACCAGAACTTCTGCATCGGTAACACGGGTGATTTGACCCGTCAGACGTATTGGTTCCAGTTCGTTGCAAATTCCACAAGCGCTTTGGCGCACACGTGCAACTCAGTCAGCACGGACTCGTCAGCACAGATGTATTCGGGTACTTGCGCCGGTCTCACCGAGATCGCGTGTTCCGAAGATGTATGTGGCCCGACGACGTTCAACAGCTATCTGTACGGTGAGGGTCTGATCGTTGGCCAAACCTACTATGTTCAGGTGGGTGCATGGACCGGTACTGCTGCAGGTCCGTATACGCTGGATGTGATCTCCCCGGCCCCAGACGTCACCGTCTGTGGTCTTGCGGCCGTGAATGTTTTGGATAACGACGGCCCGTGCGCGGATCTGGACTGGGTTCAGAACGGCAATGCTGTTGATACACCTTCAGTGCCCGCAGGCCAGAACAACAACTATGGTTGTGTCGAGCCTGACCTTGGTGCAGGCATCGGCGGCACGGAGAATGATCCGATTCGCTTCCAGGCCTTGGGCGCGATCGCATCAAATACGACCGTGTCTGTCTGCGGTCAGGGAAGCGTCAGCTTCCGTTCTGACTCAGCGCCGACCGCGTTGTTCGTTGACTTCGACTGGTATACGTTTACGTCACCGGTCGATCCTGCCAACGACCTTGCTGGCCCCCCCATCGTGACTCGAGAATTTCTCAATTATGATTACTTCTCGAATGGATCACATGCGTTCTTCGTGATCCAGAATGGTGTGGACAACCTGCGTGGCTGCGATGGCGACACCGTCGGCGATCCCGACATCTCCTTCGCTGCATCTGCGTATTATCCCATCTCACCTGGTACAGGTGCGATCCTTGATGGCAATGCGCACTGGACCAACAGTGTGCTGCTCGAAGATGGTGAAGGCTACAACATCATCATTCGCAAGACGCGCTTCACGAGTGCACCCGCACTGTGTATAAACCCTGTCGGGCGTGAGTATGAGTTCACAATGTCATTCAGCAATCCCCCCTCGGGTGCATGCTGCGAGACTGATGACACCTGCTCTGACAACACGTTCCAGTTTGATTGCTTCGGTATCTACCGTGGCAATGGCACACTGTGCAACGCGCTGCCCTTGGGCTCTGAGTGCCCGGTTGCACTGCCTTGCCCCGTCGGCGCGTTGGTTGAGAACGTCGGTGCTGGCGAAGTGATCGGTGGAAATGACACCATCAACGTCGGTTGCAATGCGGATCCGAACCCGGTCACGGGTCAGGTCATCCCGATTGCACCTGACACCGCTGACTGTGCTGCGAACGCCACATGGTGCGGCACGACGGGCAACTTCCAGGGCAACACGCGTGACCTTGACTGGTTCCGTTTCATTCTTGCGACGGACGCCCAGGTGACGATCACGCTGGATGCTCAGGTGCCGATGCAGATGTTCATGGTTGAAACCTTTGATGGCAACTTCATCGAGTGCGACGGCGAAACAACCGTTGGCTTCGAGCAGTCGACTGTCAAGGATGGCCAGATCGTGCTCACCGAAACCCTGTGCGCAGGCAACTACTATGTTATCCCGGCGACGAATGGCTTTACTGATTTCCAGATCAAGCCGAACGTGCCGACCGACACCGGTTGGGATTATGTGATGTCAATCACATGTGATACAGCTCCGGTCGGCGGCTTCTCTGAAGTTGGTGCATGCTGCCTGAAGGATGCGACCTGCTTCGAGACCGATCCCTGCACGTGCGGGAATTTGAATGGTCTGTACTACGGCGAGTTCTCGCTTTGTACAGATGTCAATGTGCTCTGCTGCCTCACCACGTGTGATGGTACAGAGACGCTGGAGAACGAGGATGCCAACGGCGCCGTCGCTGGTACGCCCAACTGCCTTGATGGCTATCACGACCTCTTCAATGGTGGCTGTGGTGCTGATAATCACGAGCAGTGGACACTCGGCAACTTCTTCTACACCGGTGCGGCGAATCCGCCGGTCGGTGCAGTGTTGGTTGACCCGTTCCTTGACACCTTGCTTAATCAGGTGTGGTGTGGTCGCGTTGGTGAGTTCTTCACCAACCTCCGTCTGGACGACCTGACGGTGCAGGCGAATGAGGATGTACGCGACACGGATTACTTCCGTGTCCAGCACAGTGGTGGCAATCTGTTCGCCACCTTGACCCCGGATCAGTTTACTGGTCAGGTGTTCCTCTTCGAAGAGAAGACACCGGGTGGTCCGACTGCGGTCATTTGTGACACGGTGAAGTTTGCGGACACGCCGATTGATGCGGCTGCCCGTCAGACCCAGAACCTTGCTTCACAGACGGTTCTTCCGTGCTCGACCGACGCGCTGGACTTTGGTATCCAGGTGGCTGGTCAGTACTATCTCATCGTCGCTGCGGTCAACACAGTGTTCGGTGGCAACTTCGATTGTGCTCAGGGCAAGACCTACACGTTCTCCTACGGCGACACATCGTGCGCGCCGTGCTCGAACGTCGATGGTAGTGTTGATCTGGTCACGAATCTGGCTGACCTGAACCTCGTGCTGTTCAACTTCGGTTCCTCGGGCAATGCCCCAGGTACCTTGGGTGACACAGACTGCGATGGCGATACAGACCTGAACGACCTCAACCAGGTGCTGTTCGACTTCGGCAACGTCGTCGGCTGCTAAACCCAGCTGAACAGTTGACCGAAACAGTTTGATTCCAACGGCGGGGGGCTTCGGCTCCCCGCCTTTCTTTTTGCGCCCAATCTCGATATCCTTCTCGGCTCGCCCCACTCCTGAGGGGGGTGATGGCCCGACTGGCCACCTTGGCACAGTCGGCGTGCAGTGGCCCGATTTCACGATGAGTGAACTGGGCCGAGGTGGACTTCAAACTGAACAACGTGCGGCAATCAGGATCGCGCGAAAAACTGAGAGGCAACACGCCATGGTGCGTATTCGACTGAAGCGGATGGGTCGTCACAAGAGACCGTTTTACCGCCTGAACGCCGTAGAAAAAACCACGCAGCGCGATGGCGCGGTGCTTGAAAATCTGGGGTGGTATGACCCTGTGGCCAAGGATCCATCCAAGCAGGTGCTTCTCAAGGAAGAGCGCATCAAGCACTGGATTTCCAAGGGTGCCCAGCCCAGCGATACGGTCAATGACCTGCTCGCAAAGCATGGCCTGATCGATGCCGAGGCTTGGAAGGCTGTCCGCGAACGGCGCAATGTGCGCAAGATGAAGTCCATCATTGAAGCCAAGCAGCAGGCCGATGTTGCTGCAAAGGCCGAGGCCGCCGCCAAGGCAGAAGCAGATGCTGCAGCAGCCAAGAAGGCAGAAGCAGAAGCCAAGGCAAAGGCTGAAGCTGAAGCCAAAGCAGCCGCAGAAGCACCTGCCGAGGAAGTCAAAGCTGAAGGCGAAAGCGAAGGCTGAAACAAGTCCGGTGTGTCAGGCCTTGTTCATCGCCGGGTGCTGAGGAAGGTGCGCCCCATGCGCATCGATATTCTGACATTGTTTCCAGAGGTTTTTGACCCGGTGCTCAGTGCGAGTATCACCGGTCGTGCGCGCACTGCGGGGCTTCTCGAGTGGCACGCGACGAACATTCGCGACTTTGCCGACAACAAGCACGCCAAAGTTGATGACCGCCCTTTTGGTGGTGGCCCGGGCATGGTGATGATGTGCAAGCCTGTCTGGGATGCGGTGCAGGCCGTGGAAGTGCGCGACCCGCGCGTTGCGCAGCGCGTGCTGTTGACGCCCCAAGGCACACCCTTTACGCAGTCAATCGCCGAAGACCTTGCGACAAAACCGCGATTGCTTCTGATCGCCGGGCACTACGAAGGCATCGATGAGCGCGTCATTGATGCACTTGAGCCTATGGAACTGAGTGTGGGTGATGTCGTGCTTTCGGGCGGCGAACTGCCTGCGATGATGGTGATCGATGCGGTCGCGAGGTTGCTTCCGGGCGTACTCGGGCATGCGGACAGTGCCGCCGAAGACAGCTTCATGCCGCGCGGCCCGGATGGAGTGAGGCTGCTTGATTGCCCGCATTACACCCGCCCTCGCGAATGGCAGGGGCGGGGCGTGCCGGAGGTTCTCCTGAGCGGCGACCATGGCGAAGTAGAAAAGTGGCGGGCGGGGCAGATGATGACGCGAACGCAGGAAAGAAGGCCAGATTTGCTCGGCGAATAATGGGTGAGTGACCTCTCTCGACCGGGCATCGGTCTGGGGGGAGGAGGCGGATTGGTCGCGAACCCCAGTGTGTGGTATATTCTGCGGCTCGCGATTGGCCGGGAGCCAATAGGCGTGCAGGAGCTCGAGTGATGGACACGCAAGCGGTGATCGAAAGCATCAACAAGGATCAACTGAAAAGCGATCTGCCGCGTTTTGACGTCGGCGACACGATCGATGTGCACTACCGGATCATCGAAGGTGAAAAAGAGCGCATTCAGGTGTTTCAGGGTGTGCTGATTTCACGTCGTGGTCGCGACATGAATGAGATGATCATGGTGCGGCGCATCGTTGCGGATTCAGGCGTGGAGCGCACCTTCCCATTGAATTCACCACGGATTGCAAAAATTGAAGTTGTGCGTCGCGCCGATGCACGTCGTGCGAAGCTGTACTTCCTGCGTGATCGCCAGGGTCGCAAGCGTCGCCTGCGCGATCGCCGACGTGGCCTGAAGCATGTCGCAGGGCTTGGCAAAGCCTGACGCCAGTATTGGCATACACTTTCCGGCATGACTATTCGAACCAGCATGATGAAAAAACGCATGATGGTCGCGGGATGTTGCGCGCTGATGCCGTGGAGCGCACACACCGTTGCAGCGCAGGAGTCTGAATCTGCACCGCAAGATGAACAAGCCCAAGCACCTGTTGCGCCGCCAGTCAGAATTGATGTTGCGCTTGGCACTATCGAATTTGATGGCATCGTGCCCATCGATGTGAATGATCCTGATGCGCCGCGGGTGTATCTCGAACTTGTCGTGTGCGGGCGTGACAGCAAAGAGCATGAATCGCTTGTCGTGTCAGATGCCAAGGCATCGGAGATTCATGCGGCGCTGCTTGCGATGGGCCTTGAGCCCGGGTCGCCCGCGACTTTTGAGGCCGACGATTCCGAGGCGGGCTGGAAGAGCAATCCGCCTGCGGGGCCGAGCGTTGATATTGAATTTCAATGGTTGGATGCCGAGGGCACCGAACGCACCGCACATCCATCGCAGTGGATCCGGGGACTCAATGGTGAACCCTTCGAGCGCGGCCCGTGGGTGTTTGCGGGGTCGCGATTTGTGCAGCGTCAGGGCCAGGAGAGATATGACGCAGATTTCAGCGGCACGATTGTCGGGCTTGTCACCTTCGGCACCGAAGTGCTTGCGTGGCCCACCGTGATGCACAATCAAGCGGGCTTTGAAGAGCCCGAATGGATCGCCAATAACGATGCGGTACCAGCGCGGGGGACGCACGTCACGGTGCGGTTGACCGTGCAGCACGAACCCGATTCTGGCGAGTGATTGCGTTCGCAGTCAGCGAATGATTTCGTGCAACTGTTCGAGTGAGCGCGATTCGCTGCCCGGGATATATTGCAGGCCGCCACGATCGGGGACATCGCGTGCGCCACCAAGGCGCACGGGAATATCGAGAATCTCGCCTTCGCGCCAGATGCGAATATTCACGAGTGAACCGGGGTCTCGCACGCTGACAACGGCGCGCAGCACCTCAGAACTTGTCGTGTCGCGCCCATCAATTGAAACGATGATGTCCCCCGGCCTGAGCCCTGCGCGGGCTGCTGGTTGATCATCCGGCACAGCGCTCACAATGGCGCCAGACCCTGTGAAGCCCTGTCGTTCGAGCAGGCGACTGACCTCGGAATTGATAAAGCCAAGACTGATGCCCAGATAGCCGCGCAGCACGGTTTCATAGGTAATGAGCTGGCCGGCGATGGCTTTGATGGTCTCAATGGGGACCGCGAAACCGATGCCCGCGTTTTGTCCCTGCACCGATTCATGTGGTGGTGCATTGCCATCTTGATCGCGGCGTTCTTGAGCGCGGTTGTTTGCGATCGCGGTGTTCATGCCGACAACGCGGCCATTGATATCGACGAGCGGCCCGCCCGAATTGCCAGGATTAATCGCCGCGTCGGTTTGGATGAAATTGGTGTAGCCCACACCAAAGCCCGCGCCTTCTGAGCGTCCAAGGCCTGAAACAATGCCGCCCGACATGGAGAACTTGATTCCAAATGGTGAGCCGAACGCAAAGACGCGATCGCCTGTGCGGAGTGTTGCTTCTTCGGCGCGGTGGACCGCGATGACCGGCAATGCATCGGTGATGAGCACCGCGATATCGGTGCGTTCGTCACTGCCGATCACTTCTGCATTGCGCACGCGGCCATCATGAAATTCGACGCGGATGCGGTCAGCGCCTTTGATGACGTGATGATTGGTGATGATGTGTCCACTGTTGTCGAAGATCCACCCGGCCCCGGTTGCACGGGTGCGGGAGCGCCGGTCATTGGCAAAGATCGCAGAGATGTGGACGACCGAGGGCATGACGGATTGTTCGATCGCGTTGACCTCTGCGTTGAGTTGTTCCAGGAGGGTGCCACGCTCGAGGACCGCTTGCGCCCGGGCGACATCTGCGGCGACGAGGGCAAGTTGCACACCTCGGATGGTTCGTGGGGCCAAAGCGAGCATGAGGACTGCGGTGAGCAGCACGAGCAGTGCCGGGCCGATGGATACGAATCGTCTCATTGATTTTTTCCTCTACGAACGGACCTGTACCAAGCGTTCAAATGCAGGCCTGTATTCCCTCGCCCCATCTCGAAAAAAGCGGTCTCACTCAGCGGCTGGCATTCAGGTGCGGGCAGCGTCAGAAACGGTCGCCTTCATCTCAAATCGGTGATCACTGGCCTTCCGACCAGCCACCCGTTGGACCCATTTGCGTGTCGTCGCCTCAATATCGTTGCCCAGATGGGCCAGAGGGGATGCAAAGCCCGGTTGCCAGTGGGTCATGCCTAGCAAATCCTGGAGGACCAGAATCTGCCCGTGGCACGCCGGCCCTGCTCCGATACCGATCAGTGGCACGGTGGTTCGCTTGATAATCTCCTCAGCGACCTCCGGGGGCACGGCCTCGACGAGGAGCATGACTGCTCCAGCCTGCTCCAGAGAGACGGCATCATCGATAACCCTGCGGGCACTCTCCGGCGTGCGCCCCGCTGAGGCGTAGCCGCTGGTGGCACGGACGTGCTGAGGTTTGGCGCCGACATGCCCGCAGACGGGAATGCCTGCGTGGGTCATGCGGTCGACCAAGGGGGCGAAACTGGAGTCAGCTTCGAGCTTGACGATGTCGGCAAGGCCATCAGTGAGAAAACGTCCCGCGTTTTGCAGTGCATTATCAGCACCCGCCTGATAGCTCATGAAGGGCATATCGCCCATGACAAGGGTGTTTGGAGCACCGCGTTTGACGCCCGCGGTGAGTTGAATCGCGAAATCCAAGGGCATGTGAATCGTGCTGTCATGCCCGAGGACGATCTCAGCAGCGGTATCGCCGACGAGCAGCACATGGACGCCGCCGCGTTCGAGCCAGCGAGCAGTTGTGGCGTCGTAGCAGGTGAGGCAGGCGAAGGGTTCTGCCGCCGAGGCCATGCGTCGAAGGGTGCGCAGGGTGACAGGCGGGCGGGGCGGATCAGCTGGAGAATCGGGCTTCACGACACACAGTGTAGCCCAGTGCGGGGCGGGGCGAGGTCAGCGCGTATGATCGGACGTTCATGGCCGATTCTGCTGATGCCCAGAGCATGTTTGCACGTGCTGTAGCGCCCCACTGGACGGTGCTCGAACTTCTTTCGAGTGTGCGGTTTGGTATCGCGCAGCTTGTGACGCTGTTTGTCTATTGCTGGCTTGGATCGGCGGGGCTGTTTTACCCGGTGATCGCCGACGGCGGGATCGAATGGCGACACCAGATGATTCGCCAGTGGCGGGCCTTTGAACTGACCGAATTCGAATGGTTTCATACATGGTTCTTCTTTGGATTGTGCGCAACGATCTGCCTTACCATGGCGGTGACAACAATCCGGCGAATTCCATTCAACGCGCTCAAAGCAGGCGTGTGGATGATTCACGCGGGCGTGATCCTGCTTGCCATTGGCAGCGCCGTCTATTTCGCAACCAAGGTGGAAGGTGATACGCCGGTGTTGCGCAGGCAGGTGGTGGCGACACTGCCAGACGGTGCATCAGTGGCACTGCCTGCGGTGGTGGGCGCGCACGCGACACTGAGCGGCGATGCAGGGACATATCAGTTGCGGGTGGTGTCGGTGCTGCCGGGGTATGAGCTGCGCACCGAGGGCTTTACTGATGCACATGATTATGCGGTGCAGGTGATGGTGCAGCGCACGGGGGGGGACTCTGATGCATCGGCGACATTCATTCGGCAGTTGCTGGCGCAGCATCCACAGTTCACAGAAGATGTGATTCCCGGCGAAGGGCGCGTGAAGAAAATCGCACGCTTCAAGGGCGCGGTCATGCTTGGTGATCCGATCGAGCTTTCACTTGAATTGGCACCGCAGGACACATTCTGGATCATGGATAGTTGGGCGCTGCACATGCGCGAGGCGGGTGAAAACGCGTGGACGCAGCGCGTGATTCCCGGCGGCGGTGGCAGGTTTGCACCGGGGCGGGGGTTGCCCAGATACAACGATTATTTTGCATCGACAGTAGATATCTGGCCGCCTGCGGGTGCGCAGCGCGTTGCCGTTGATCCGCTGAATGTGAACGTGCCTGGCGGTGGTGATGCACTGGGTGATATTGATGTTCGCGTGACCGGGTTCCTGCGCTATGCGGTGATGCAATCGCGGCGCGTGCCGACAACGAAAGCTGATCGTGCATCAGTGCCGATGGTCGACATGGTGCTAACGCTTACGGATGGTCAGCAGTTTCGGTACCAGCTTGCTGCGCTGGAGGGCGAAAATCGCGAACTTGACGGGCGGCTTGGCTTTGAATGGCTTGACACGCCCGGCGATCTGGAATTGTGGCGAGCTCGACTTGCACCGGGGGAGGTGACATTTCTCGTCTTGGATAAGGATGGCGCAGCGCCATATCAGGTGAGCGTACCGGTCTCGGTCGAGGCGGCGGTGGATGGCAGTGCGCCATTTGCGGAGCTGGGTGACACGGGTTTTGCCTATCGATTGCGGCAAGTTGTTGATGCACTTGAGATTCGTCCCGGAGAGTCGGCGTCATTTGCAATTTTTGATATTCGCACACCCGAGGGCACGATAACGATGCGTGCGGCGGCGGCGGACCCGCAGCAGACAGCAGACATTGATGCATCTGCGCATGATGCGGGCACCGGCATGACGAAGCCCGATCCGCGCATCGTCACGTTGTATCGCCCCGGAGCGCACGAGCAACTGTTGCTGGTGGGCGGACCCAGGGCTGGCGCGACCGATGATACGCCGGTGAAACTGATTCGCCGGACGCCGGGTGGTGCGGTGCTTGAGCACCCGCTGCGCGTGGGTGATGGTGTGACGATTCAAGGCGGTGTGACGCTGCGCCTAGCGCGGTATGTGCCGCATTCGTCACCAGAGATGCGCCCGCTTGTGATCGCCCCTGAACAGCGCGACAAACAGGCGCAGGATTCGAATTCATTTTCGATGATTCGCATTCAGTTGACGCCGAAGAATGGTGATCGCATCGAGCGTTGGTTGCCATTTCACAGGTATGTCTTTGATGACGGCGTGTATGCGGGTGCGGGGCTGTCGCGCATAGAGCCGACGACGATTGCATTGCCCGATGGTCGCACTGTTGAACTGGCCTTGGGACGCGAGCGGCGAACACTACCGACGCCAGTGGCACTTGAAAATTTCGTCTTGACTTCGCACATTGGCGGATTCACCGGCTCTACTGCGAGCGTGCGCGACTGGATGAGCGTGCTGCGACCGGCGGGTGCGGGCGATGATGCGCTCGTGAAGGTGAGCGTCAATGCACCGCACAATGTTGGCGGCGTGTGGCTTTTTCAATCCTTCTGGGATGCCCCGCGCGGCGGGCGTAGTGCGGGTGATCCGGGATCGCCCGGCTTTGGGTTTACCGGTCTTGGCGTTGGCACGCGGCATGGCGTGGTGACGGCGCTCCTTGGCGCGATCCTCTCTTGTATGGGCATGGTGTATACGTTTTATGTCAAGCCGATCATTCGTCGCCGCCGGCGCGTCGCAATTGAGCGCACGATGGCGCGAGGGAGCGTGCAGGCATGATGAAACGCGTGACGTGGTTTGGTGTTGGGTGTTCACTTGCACTTGGGCTTGCAGCGCTTGTGGTGATGATGTTATTGCGCTCATCGCGCGGCGCTGATGACGCGTTCTTTGCAACAGTTGATGTGCGCCCACTCAACCAGATGGCGGTGAGCTATCAGGGGCGGCTCAAGAGTTACGAATCATTTGCCACGGAATATGTCAGCATGATCTCGGGGGGGAAGCGCCCCAATGGACTCCCGCCGGGCGCGATGCTCATGGACCTGATGATTCGCCCGGAGGTGTATGTTCAAGTCGATGTCATATACATTAAGAAAAAGCCAATGCGCGCCGAACTTGCGGCAGCGCTTGCGCGCACCAGTGATCCACTTGACCTGCCCGCGATTGACGAAGCGCGGCGGAAGACAATAATCGATTCGGGCCTCGTTTCTCTGACGTTATTGGCTGATAGCCGGGCACGAGAGGTGCTCGAGCGCTGGTCGCGCGACATGATCCGCACCACCAAGGCAGTTGATCAGATCAATGTGGCGCGGCAGTTGATGCAGCCGGAGGTGATCGCAGATGCGCTGCGATTTATTCCACCTGCGGGAAGCGATTTGGGGAAGCCGTGGTTGAATGCTGCGGATTTATTCAGTGCTCCCCCGGGATCTCCGGAGGCAACGGCCAATGCGGATGCGGTTGCGGCACTTGACCCGGCGACAGTGGCGCTGTTGCGTTCATCGTGGGGGTCATTTTTTCATGCATGGCGTTCGCAAGATGCAGCGCAGGTGAATGAAGCGCTGCGCGCGATGACGAACCCGCTTGCGGGCATGTCGCCGGCGCTGTATCCATCAAAGGCGAAACTTGCCTGGGAGAGTGCGTATTTCACGCTCAAGCATCTCACATGGGTGTGGCTGTGTTATCTGCTGGCGGTGATTTTTCTGTTGATGAGCACTGTTTATCGGTGGGATACAGCGCGGGCGATCGGGCTTGGTGCGTTTTCGACATCGTTCACCTTGCACACTTGTGCGGTTGGGCTGCGCTGGTGGGTGAGCGGGCGCTGGCCCAATACGAATATGTTTGAGGCAGTTACTACCGCAGTGTGGATGGGCGCACTTGTTGGCATTGTTCTTGAAATAGCAGCGCGAAAGTCGGCCTTGCGCGGACTTTTTGCACTTGGCGGGGCATCTGCGGGCATGGTGGCGATGATGAGCGCACACTTTCTTCCTGAACTTGATGGCAGCATTCGCAACATCATGCCCGTGTTGCACGATTTGTGGCTGTACATTCACACGAATGTGATCATTGCCAGTTATGCACTGATATTCATGGCCAGTGTGACCGCGTTGATGTATCTCATTCGGCGCATCTCTGGTGGGAAAGCAGACTATGCCCGCGCGGGCGGCGCTTCGATGCTCATTGATGGGCGCACCAGAAATGCCAAAGCGACTTCGATGGGTGAAGTACTTGATGGTGCGACGTTGGTGCTCATTGAACTTGCGTTTGTCATGTTGTGGGCAGGCATTGTGATGGGCGCGATCTGGGCAGATCATTCCTGGGGCCGCCCCTGGGGATGGGACCCCAAGGAAGTCTTTGCGCTCAATACGTTTCTTGTGTTTCTTGTGCTGCTCCATGTCCGCCTCAAGGTGCGCGACAAGGGATTGTGGACCGCGGTGCTTGCACTTGCGGGGTGCGGCGTGATGCTCTTCAACTGGATCGTGATCAACTTTGTTATCGCAGGATTGCACAGTTACGCGTAGCGTTTGTTGAATCGGTCAGTTCAACAGGAGCAGTCGAAACCCGCCGCGCTCAAAGACAACATCCATGAAACGGAAGGATTGGCCTTCATCTCCGCCGCCGGGCGATGCAAGGCGATAGGCGCCGCGTCCGAGGTTTTGTAGCGCAACGCCGGGCGTCTGTTCGCCAAGTGGGAGCAGCGAGAGAAAACGCATGACGCCTTCGACATGTTCTTTGAGGAAAGTCACGCTTTCGCGCGGGTCCATGCCGCGGTTGCGGTAGGCGTCTTTGATTTTCGAACTCAGCACCTGTTCGTAGAGCAGGTCATCTTCGCCAGCGCGCAAGGTCTCAGCGAGATGAATCATCATCTGGCGCGGTGAGTGCGATTGCAGGATGATGCGCCGATCACTGGTCAGAAAGCGAAAGGGTTTTCCATCGACGGGCGTGCCTTCGATTGCGGGCAATGATTCTCCGAGCACACTTTCCCATGTGCGAGCGTTTTGCTGTGTACGTGCACCGGAGGCTTGAAGCCCACCCTGTGCGCCGGGCAAATTGGCGGGGCCGTGCACCGCGATGATGCGCTCTTCGACACAGGCGGCGCATAGCGTGTACACCGTGAGCAGGAGTATAAAAAAAATATGTTGACGTTTGGTGATCATGAATTGATGACAACAGCGCCGACAGGTATTGTGGTGCAAGTTTCACTGCCACGCTGCCAGAGGTCATGCACTTGGAATTGCGCTGCGGGCTCACGCGCATCTTCGCGCTGGTGACACCCACGTGATTCTTCGCGCCACAGCGCCGAGCGAGCCGTGAGTTCTGCAAGAAAGAGCATATTTTGCGTCTCCCAGCCCGCGGGATGCTCGAAGACCTTGTCGAGTGTGTAGCGTGCCCAAAACGTGCACATTTCCATCATATCTGCGAGATGCGTTTCGGAGCGCTGGATGCCAACGTTGCGCCACATACCGGCGCGCAGACTTGAACGCACATCGGTAAGGTCAAGTTCGCCTCGCTCGGTGGGTGGGATGTCAGACACGAGGCGCACAGGCGTCGCGCGTGTGCGCAAAGCATTGCCATTGCCCTCGGCGTGCATCTCGACACACGCGCGGCCGGCAGCTTCACCAAGCACCAGCGCTTCAAGCAAACTGTTGCTCGCCAAGCGATTCGCACCGTGCAGGCCCGAGCATGATGCTTCACCGACGGCATACAGCCCCGGCACATCGGTGTGTCCATCCGCATCGGTGCGCACCCCGCCCACCATGTAGTGCGCCGCCGGGTTGACTGGGATCAGATCGGTCTGTGGATCAAGTCCGAATTGTTGCAAACGATGGGCGATACCGGGAAATCGATCTGCGAAGTGTGTCACCTGGCGCGCATCAAGCCAGACATGCGCTGCACCGGTGCGCGCAAGTGTGCGATGGATCGCGCTGGCGACGACATCACGCGGCGCGAGTTCGGCGCGATCATGAAAGGCGGGCATGAAGCGTTCGAGGGTGGCATCGAGCAGCGTGGCGCCCTCGCCGCGCACGGCTTCAGAGATGAGCAGGCGTTCTGCGCCCGCGACATAGAGCGTTGTCGGGTGAAACTGCATGAAGGCAAGGTCTGCAAGCGTGGCACCTGCGCGGTAAGCCATGGCAAGGCCATCACCGGTGGCGAGTGAGGGGTTTGAGGTTTCTCGCCACACCGCACCCGCGCCGCCTGAAGCAAGAATCGTCGATCGCGCCCAGATCATCTGCAAGCCATGGCGCGGGTGATGCGTGATCGCGCCAAGACAGGGCGTGCCAGGTTCTTCAGAGGGGGTCAGCAAATCGAGCGCGAAACACTGCTCAAAGATTCGAATCGCTGGTGAACCATCAGTGATGCGCAGCAGGCAACGCACAAGTTCGGTGCCGGTGGCATCGCCTTGGGCATGGACGATGCGACGCGCAGAGTGGCCACCTTCGCGCGCCAGTGCGAGTTGCTCGTGTTCATCTCGGTCAGCGGCAAAGCCAGCATCAAGGAGGCGTGACACGGCATCGGCGCTGCGCTGGCACACCAGTTCGACAATCGGTTCATCACACAGCCCGCCGCCCGCAGCGAGTGTGTCTTTGACATGCGATGCGATGGAATCAGATGAATCGAGCACCGCCGCGATTCCACCCTGCGCCCAGCCGGTGTTTGAGCGCGTGCGGCTGCCCTTGGCAAGGACGATGACATCGCCATGTTCAGCGGCTGCATGTGCGGCAGCGAGGCCGGCAGCGCCCGAGCCGATCACAAGTGTGTCGGTAAAAATCTGCGGCAACAGCGTTGACCGAAAGGGAATGAGATAGCGGCGTTGGTCGAAGCTGCGGTGCATGAGTACGGGGATTGTAGGGCACCTACTCCTCGGAGCCCTCGGTCACGCACTTACACCCGGTGCCACACCCGCTTGGGGGAATCGTGTCGCGTTTGGCGGGGCCAAGGATGTCATTGAGCTTTGCCGTGAGGAACCACCCGTGGTGTTCGAGGTGGTAGGTGACATATTCGAGCTGGCGGCGGATCGGGAACTCGCCTTGTTCGGGATGCAACGCGATGCGCTCAAATTGGGCCTCGGTAAGCGATGCAAGCCACTGCCCGCCCCAGAGGCGCAGCGTGTGAATGACCGCAACAAAACCTGCGGGTGCGATGCCAGCTTCGGCGCTTGCGACCGGCGGCGGGCTGCCCGCGAGCGCAGGTGCGTAGAGGCCAGCGTCGATGAAGGCGTGTTCGTCAAAGAGCGCAAGCATCGGGCGGTCTTCGCCGATGGTCCGGCGCATGCGATGGGCATAGACAAGGTCTGCATCGGCAAGGTGGCCAATCAACACGCGGCAACTCCATGCACCGGCGCCAGCGGCACGGTCGAAGGTGCGATCCAACTGCTCATCGGTCAGGTGCAGCAGGCGCGGGTCGAGGCGATGCGAACCTGTGCGGAAGCGCTCAATCAACTCTGGCAGGGGCAAGGCCTGAAAAAAAGACATCGGCAGTGGGGCTGCGGGATGGGCCTCGCACAAGATGGTGTCGTTGGTCATGCAGACAGGGTAGGTGCTGAAGTCGCGTGTGTCCTACCCTGTGGGTGTGATGACGCAGGAGAAAGTTCCTATTGCGGTGTTTGTCTCGGGGCGCGGGCGGACACTGCGCAATCTGCAGACATCTATTGATGCGGGGGCGCTGCCTGCAAAGATTGTGCTGGTGGTTGGGTCGCGGGCGTGCCCCGCGACATCATGGGCAGTTGAGCATGGCATTGCGACAGAAATTGCACCGAGAATGAGCGGGGCGGAAGTTGAGCAATTGATCCAAGCGCATGGTGTCGCATGGATTGTCCTTGCAGGGTATCTCAAACGGCTTGCGATTCCGGTTTCGATGCACGGGCGGGTTGTGAATATTCACCCGGGGCTGTTGCCAAAGTTTGGTGGACGCGGGATGTATGGTGATCGCGTGCATCAGGCGGTGATTGAAGCAGGTGAAACAGAGAGCGGATGCACAGTGCATCTGGTGGATGATGTGTACGACCATGGCGAGATCATTGAACAGGCGCGCTGTGAAGTGATGGCAGATGACACGACTGAAGCATTGGCGGCGCGAGTCTTTGCACTTGAGTGTGAACTGTACCCGCGCGTGTTGGCAGAACTATTTTTACAGGCGACAGCGCAATGAGGCGCGCAATTGTTGTGCTTGTCCTGATGGCATTGCCGTTGTGCGTTTTTGCACAGTCGGCAACCGATGCCCAGCTTGAACGTCTCGGAGCACTGCTTGATGCGCATGATGCCAAGTCAGCGCTGGCGCTTGCGCAGCAGATGGCCAAGGATGCACCCCGGGATCACATGGCGCACTACAACCTCGCTTGCGCACAGGCGGTGAGCGGGCGCACCGACGATGCGGTGAACACACTCATCAAAGCGATCGGCCTTGGGTTTGTGGATTTCGATCACATGGAACGCGATGCGCATCTGCAAACACTCCACGAAAATCCTGTGTACAAAGCGATCGTCATCGGGTGGGCAGAACTGCTTGATCAGCGCGGCGAAGCAGACCTCGAATCACTCAAACGGGCGCTCGATGCGAAGCGGTATTCATTTGTACGCGATAATCAGGCGAGATTGAATATTGCTTCTGCATTTGATCCGCGCGGGCTGGCGGCAGCACAGCGCGAAATGAAGCGCGTAGAGTTGTGGACGCAGCAACATTTTCCGACGATGCTGGAGTTTCCTGAAGAGCAACCGCCGGCATGGGTGACGGTGATATTGCCCACAACGCGAGATTTTGTGCGTTTGATCGGTGCGCCGAACGTGGGCGGGTATTACGACAAGGACAACAAGCGGCTTGTTTCGCGCGATGTCGGGCCATCACTGCGGCATGAATTCTTCCATGTGTTGCACTGGCGGCACATGGCGCGCCTTGGGCAGGTGCATCCGATCTGGGTGCAGGAGGGGTTTGCATCTCTTTTTGAAGACATTGCCAGCGCAGAGGATGACATCGCTTTTCTGCCATCGTGGCGCACGAATATGGTCAAGCGCATGGCGCGACGAGGCGGCATTGTGAAAGTTGATCAATTGATTGCCATGCCGCCCAAACGGTTTATGGGGCCGCGCAGGCAGGCGCACTACGCACAAGCGCGGGCGCTGATGATGTATCTTGCGCAGCGGGGTGTGATTGGCGAGTGGTATGTGAACTATGTCGCGCTCTTTGATGAAGACCCGACGGGTGCGAAGGCGCTCACAGCAGCGCTTGGTGTCGCGGATGTGAAAGAGGCACAGCGCGGCTTTGTTACGTGGCTTGATGACCTGCCTGAGGTCTCGGAAGTTGGTGATCCGCGCGGCGCGACCTTTGGCGTGGTGATGAATGCGGGGGCTGGCGATGGGCCTGTCGTCGGGGAGATCGTCGCGGGTAAGGCCCCGGCGCCCGCAGGGGGGCGCGGCACATTGCGATTGCGTCACCGGGATATCGTTCTCGCCGTCGAAGGCGAACCGACGCCAACACTCGATGATTTGTTTCGGGTTTTGGGTGAAAAAGAGGCTGGGACCGAGGTCGAAGTGCGTGTTCGCCGGGGTCGACGGGAGTTGACGGTCAGGGCGGTGCTTGTCGGCCCGTAAGGGTGCCCGGTGAAACGCGCTAGCATGGCATCCCAACAGACCGATAGACTTGCCCCGGGTCCACACGGGGCGATGTGCTTGATCCAGTGAAGCGGGGGAACGATGGCCGAGACGCGGCATACATTCATGGGCGATTTCCGGAAGTTCTTCATCCGGGGGTTGACCATCATGCTGCCATCGCTGCTCACGCTTGCGATATTGCTCTGGGCCTATCGATTTTTACAAACGAACATTGCTGAGCCCATCAACTGGAGTGTGCGGCACGCGGTGCTGTGGGTGGGGCCGCGAACATTTATTGCCGATGGCGTCCCCGAGGAGAATCTCCCCAACTGGTGGGTAGTCACGGATGAAGAGCGCGACTTGGCGCTGGTCGGAACGCAGCAGCGTTATGCAGAACTGACCGAGAAGGAGAAGTCGGTGCTGCTCGCGCGCATTCGCAGCGAATCGTTTGAACAATTCTGGCGCGACCATTGGTATTTGCAGGGCATCGGGTTTGTGATCGCGATTATTGCGGTGTATCTGGCAGGCGTGTTTGTCGGCAATTTCCTTGGCAAACGAATCTACGGGAGGTTGGAATCGGCACTGGTGCGCGTACCGATCATCAAGCAGGTCTATCCGAATGTGAAGCAGATCGTCGAGTTCATGATCGGCGATTCGAAATCGGAAATCGCAAGCAACTCGAGCAAGGTGATCGCGGTGGAATATCCGCGCAAGGGCATCTGGACCGTCGGGCTTCTTACGGGCGGGACGCTGGATTCAGTTGAGCACTGGGCGGGTACGCCGTGTGTGACGGTATTCATCCCGTCGAGCCCGACACCCTTCACGGGGTACACGATCACGGTGCCCGCAGAAGAGGTGTATGAGCTTGGCTTGACCTTTGATGAGGCGGTGCGCTTTGTGGTGTCAGGCGGCGTGCTTGTGCCCAAGACCGACGAATCGACCTCCGGTGCCGTGGGGATGGTGCGGCGCGCGTTGTCTGCTGGTGCGACGGGCCCGGGCGAAGAAAAAGGCGATCACACCTCGGCGTAGCGCCCCATACAGTGTGCGTCTGGTCGAAACTGAGGAACTAGCTACTATGCGGGTGCGGTGGTCAGAGGTGGCTGTCGTTGTTGGCCCTGAAGTGATCGTCACGAGGGGCATTCGGGGACATGGAGGGGTATATATGCGCATCGAAGTCAGTGCCAAACACATGGAATTGACAGACGCTATCCGGGAGTATGCAGATCAGAAAGTCGCCAAGCTGACACGGTTTTATGACGGTGTGCAGGAGATCGAGGTGGTCTTCGAGCAACAGCGTCATGGTGAATTTATTGTGGAATTGCGTGTAGACTCAGAGAAGCACTCGACCTTCGTGGCATCACAGACGGGACAGGATGTGTATGAGTGCGTGGACCATTCGATTGACAAAATGGCCCGGCAGTTGACGGACTTCAAGGAAAAGCTCAAGAACAACAAGCGATGATGTTGCCCGCCTTTGCGCTGGTCAGCTAAGGAGCATGCTTCAGATGAAGATGATGGACATCGTTCCCAAGGAAGCCGTAGTCGCACGGCTTGATTCTGCCGACCGTGATAGCGTGGTTGGCGAGTTGGTCGACGCGCTTATCTCAGCGGGGGCGGTGGACAAAAAATTGCGTGATGATCTGATCACGAAAGCCCTTGAGCGCGAACGCCGCGGCTCCACGGGTTTTGGCAAGGGCGTAGCCGTACCGCACATCAAGCATGACAAAGTGTCGAAGATGAGCGCTGCGATCGGTGTCTCTGAGGCAGGTGTTGATTTCAACGCGCTTGATAAACAACCTGTGTATTCGTTCATCCTTCTGCTCAGCCCGGCGGCTCGGCCTGATGAACATTTGCAGGCGATGGAAATCATCTTCAAGAATCTGAGCCAGGACACATTCCGGCGCTTTCTTCGCCAGTCATCCTCCGTTGAGGATGTGATGACGTTGCTCGCCGATGCAGACAATCAGCAGTTGACGGCTTGACACTGAATTGATGGATCATGGCTTCGGGCTCTCGGGCTCGCGGCAAAAATCCAATGCGGTCGCGGTGATTCTCACTCGACTTTGACGAAGGGATCGGCCGTGGCGAACAAAGCCCGAGCCATCGTGAAAATCCAGAACCGGCTTGGGCTGCACGCTCGACCAGCGATGGAGTTTGTCGACGCGGCTGCTGCGCACGACTGTACTGTGCGCGTCCGCCGCATTGACGGCGAGACCGATGAGATCATGGATGGCAAATCAATCATGCAGATGATGATGCTCGCGGCCACAGAGGGCACCGAACTTGAAATCACCTGCGATGGAAAAGATGCCAAGAAGGCGTGCGATGCACTCACCGAGCTTGTCGAAAGCAAATTCGGGGAGGAATAGGCGAGACCCTTGTTCCGGGTCGCGCCGAGGTGCATTTCGCCCTTAGGGCATGATGGACGGATGGCATAGAAAAAGTGACCCCACGGGGATTCGAACCCCGGTTTCCAGGATGAAAACCTGGCGTCCTGACCTGGCTAGACGATGGGGCCAGCCTGCCCCAGAAGAGCCTGTGGAGGCCTTTCGGGGGTGTCGGGGCGGATTGTAGCGGCTTGGGCGGGTGGTGTTGCAAGGCCCAAGCGAGTGTTGGCAGGAGGGATTGGCCTCCGGGGCCTCAGTATCCGATGATGATAGATATGGAGACTCAGGAATCCAACGAGTTCAGCTTTCCCCGAGCCGCCTTTCGCTGGCTTGCGGTGGCCGCCTTTTCGATTGGTTTTCTCACCATCGCTTCGGTGATTGATCCCAGTTCGAGTCAGGCGGTGTCGAATCTTGGGCGCGAGAATGCGCACACGACACCAGCATCAATAGAGCGTTCACTTGGAGTCTTCGAGGGGCGCGATTTCACGATTCAGACCTTTGCCGGTGTTGATGGACCGACGTATACGCTTTTGGATCCGGACGGCAATGAAATCGTGAGCCACATCAGCGCCGATGAGATTGCAAGTTTCATCGAGGGGTATGACCCGATGACGATGCGCGCCGACGGCGAAATTGGCATTGTTGATGACACTGACTGGGACGAATAATGCCAGCCGTGTTGGTCGCGACATGATGACCATGATTGCATTTTAGAAATCTATGGGGATACCTTCGGTGCGGTATTTTTCCATGAGCCGTTGCGCTTCAGCGAGCGCGCGCTCAAGGCGAACCGCAGCATCATTGAGTGATCGATAGAGGTCAGGGTTGTTGATCAGCAGGGAGAGGCTGCCATTGCCGCGATGGACCTGTTCGATGAGAAGCTGCGATTCCGCGAGGGTGGCGCTGAGTTGCTGGGCGGATGAAATGAATGCTTCAGCACCCTGATCGATGCGTTCTGAGGCTTGCGCAGTGCGCACCGAGACGTCTCGCGCGGTTTGTTCCCATGCGGTGATGGCCTTGTCAAGGCGGTTAAACGTTGCTGAGGCGCGCTCGGCGCTGTCGCGGACGTTCGTTGCAAGTTGTTCATCACCAAGCCAGGTGCGGGCCTCGGTGATCGCAGCATCAAGATTGGCAAGCGTGGTGAAAATGTTGGACTCTGCGCCGTCTGCTGCTCCCGCTGTAGGCGGAGACAGGATGGCCTCGACGCGCTCGCCCACTCGCGTATACGTCTGTGCGAGTTCGTCGATTGATTGCGCTGTTTCACCAAGCCCTGCAAGGCGCGCATCAAGCAGTTCTGCGATCTGATCGACAAGTCCGCCTGCGGTGCTCGTGAGAATCTCGCCCGGATCAAGCATGCCGGGGTCGGTTGCGCCCGCTGCAAGTGGGTGTGTTTCAAGTGAGAGCTTGGTGTCACCGATGAGATCGCGCACGACTGACACCTGCACATCGCGCGGCACACGCACCGTTTTGTTGATCGCAAGTTTCAATTCAACACCAGTGCGCGGATCGGGGCTTGTCGATGTGTGTGTGACTTCGCCAACTTCGATGCCGTTGAGTGTCACGGGAGAGCGCGGGTGCACACCCGCGGCATTATTCAAGATGAGTGTGATGGAATAGCGGTCGGGCTGCGCGAACTGCAACTCGCCAAAGACCGTCAGCATCACGCTCAGGCCAATGAGGCCGAGGATTGCGGTGAGACCCACGATGATGTTGCGTGTGCGTGACATTCAGGCATCCGTGCTCGATAGAGGCGGGGGCGGTGTTTCAGCATCATCGGTCACAGACACTGATTCGGCAATTGGCTCATGGGGTTGCGTTGCCGGATCGCGTTGAGCGGCTTCAATTTCGTCGATCTGTTCAGCGGTAGTAGAGAAAAAAGACCGCACCTTTGGATCATCAGAATCTGCAACTTCGGCGAAGGTGCCGTCTGCGATGAATCGCCCGCCAATGAGGAGCAGCACACGATCGCCAATGGCGCGAGCGCTTTCCAGATCGTGTGTCACCACGATGCTTGTCACACCCAGTTCCTGTTTGAGTTTTTTTATCAGCGAGTTGATGCCCGCAGCGCGCACCGGATCAAGCCCGGTGGTGGGTTCGTCATAGAGGACAAGTTCAGGTTTCTGAATCACAGCGCGGGCGACGGCGACGCGCTTCTGTTGGCCGCCAGAGAGTTGCGATGGGAGCTTTTGTTCAATGCCGCGCAGATCAACGAGGCGCAGCGCACGAACAACGCGCCGTCGGATCTCCGGTTCCTTGAGGCGGGTGTGTTCACGAAATGGGAATGCGAGGTTTTCGAAAATGTCCATCGAATCGAAGAGCGCTGAGAGTTGAAAGACAAACCCGATGTGCCTGCGGACTGTTGCATATTTCGACTCACTCAACGTATCGACGCGCTGGGTATTGAAGAAGACCTGTCCGCGATCCGGGCGAAGGAGCCCGACGATGCATTTGAGAAGAACGCTTTTGCCGCACCCTGATGGACCGAGGATCACGGTGGTCTTGCCGCGCTCGATCGCGACATTGACGCCATCGAGGACGACCTGTTGCCCAAAGCGTTTGTGAACATCCCGGAGTTCGACAATGGCGCTGGAGGCAGTGGCTTGCTTCTCAGGCGGCGAGGTGCGCGGTGGTTCAGCGTGTGGGGGCATGACAGGCACACCCTATGATGTCCACGATGACAGCGTTGGAGGGAGTGGAAGGAAATGGCTCTCATTTGACCAATCCCCGGCGAACTGGTCGATGCAGGGGGGGGGCGTGCCATATTTCCAGCTCCCCAACGGTACAGGTGAGATGAGATTCCATGACGTTCAAGCTCCACACCTTTGATGATGATGACGGAAAGCGCCCAAAGCGGCGCGATCGGTCCGGCGGGGGTGGGAACTGGCGCACGCGCTGGCCGGGGCGACTGCTTGAGAATCCTGACAATCCGCTTGGGTGGTCCGTCAAGGTGTTCCGGGCATTTGGAATTGATGTGCGAATTCACCTTGTCACGATTGTGTACATGGCGGTGATGATCCTCTCTTCAATTCCGAGCTTCTCACCGCGCGGGTGGCTCGAGTTCTGGGTGATGTCGCTCACGATGGCCGTGCTGTTCACCATCGTGCTTCTGCATGAGTTTGGGCATTGCTTTGCGGCGCGATGGACCGGCGGGTCGGCAGACCGCATTGTGATGTTGCCCTTCGGCGGGCTTGCGCTAGTCCAGCCGCCCGATACATGGCGGGCCAACCTCATCACGACCATCGGCGGGCCGGCAGTGAATGTGCTGATTGCACCAATGACGATCATGGCCTTGATCGCATTTGGAATGGGTGACAAGGTCGTGTTCAATCCGTTTAGCCCGGGCGTCGTGGCGAACTCCATTCAGGCGCAGAGTGGCGCCGCGTGGGTTGGTCTTGAAGTAGTTTGGTGGACGCACTATATCAACCTTGTGCTGCTGGCCTTCAATGTACTGTTGCCCATGTTCCCGCTCGATGGCGGGCGCATTGTGCAGGCGATTTTATGGCGCAACGTTGGCTACAAGAAGTCGATGGAGATTGCGGTCACTGTGGGGTTGGTCGGCGCGGTGGCGCTGTGCATCTTTGCGGTGGTGTGGGAAGAGTCGATGTTGATGGCGATCGCGCTCCTCGCCGGGCTCACATGCTGGGCGGAGCGTTCACGCGTGCGGGCGATCGATGACCTGACCGGGTATATCCCGACAGACGGCATGGCGGGCCTTGCCACTGGACGCGCCGGGTATGGTGATGGCGAACCCGGCGGTGAATCGCGGGCTGCGCGAAAACGCACCGAGCGCAAAGCGAAGGAACAGGCGGAGATGGACCGCATTCTCGATAAGATTTCGAAGGACGGCATGGGCAGCATCTCGCGCACTGAACGCAAGCTGCTTGATCGCATGTCGAAAGATCATCGCTAGGCGTAAGCGAATTGGCGCTCAAGAACCGGAAGGGAATCCACGCAAGCTATGGGCATCTATGACCGTGATTACGCTCGCGCCGGGTCACAACGGAGTGGCGCATCTTCGATGTTCGGGCACCCCGGTGTGCGAAAAATGTCGTGCGTGACGATGCTGATCATCATCAATGTTGCGATTTTTGCCATTGACGGGATGCTTGGGAGTTTTCAGACGGTGCCGGTGAAGGCGGGGCCGATGAAAATCTTGCAGGATGCAGCCAATCAGCAGTTTGAGGTACGCATGCCCGCGCTGCCGCAGGGGCAGGTGATGCCGCGCGGTGCCGTCGTTGATGCACCAGTCGTGATCAGGGGCACGAATCAGCCGGTTGGGAAGCAGACGTATCACTATTACGACCCGATCGAGTCAGTGGGGTTGTTTTCCCAGGCAACCGCATTTGCACGACTTGAGGTGTGGCGCTTTATTACTTTTCAATTTTTGCACGAACACGGTCGGATCGGTCACTTGCTGTTCAACATGATCGGGTTGTATTTCTTTGGCCCGATCGTCGAGCGATCGCTGGGCTCGCGCCGAAGGTTCCTCGCGTTCTATCTGACGTGTGGCATTTTCGGTGCCTTTGCGTATCTGCTGTTGAATCTGGTTGGTTTTCTCAATGCCGGTCCTTACACATCGCTCATCGGTGCGTCGGCGGGCGTGTTCGGTGTCCTGATCGCCTCAGCCAAGGTTGCGGGCAATGCCATGATGTATGTCATGGGCATCATTCCGATGAAGATTTCACATGGTGCCTACCTCATGGCGGGGCTCGCGGCATACAACCTCGTTGTGCGCGGCTCAAACGCAGGGGGTGATGCCGCGCACATTGGCGGTGCGATTGCAGGGTTTATCTTTATCCGCAACATTCACTGGCTCGAAGATTTCTTTGACATCTTTGGCCCACCAAGGCAGAAGAAGGTGGGTGTGCGCAAGGCGAAGAGACAGCGCGGCTCGCCGCGCGGGCCATCACAGGCGGGGCAGGAGCGCGAGGATGCGCTGCTGTCCAAGGTCGCGATGGAGGGTTTGCCGAGCTTGACCGAGGATGAGCGCGCGTTTCTTGACAAGCGCAGTGAGATGCGACGGGGATAAGCACGTGGCCTTCAATTCACGCAGACCAAGGCACTCGGAGAAGTTCACACAGTAAAGCCGGGTTCACTCGCAGTTTGCATCGTCTGCTGCACTAATTCATAACACGCTTCCATGAGCGCAGGCACGCCTGCGCCGGTGGCAGCAGAAATTGGGAACACCTGATCCTTCACACCGAGTTTCAGCGCGCTGCGCACCATGGCAATAGCCGTCTGCGCATCATCGCCCTCGGCGTCGCCATCGCCAAGCAAGTCGATCTTGTTGACCGCGATGATCTCCGGTTTTTCCGCAAGAATCGCTGTGTAGGCGTGCAGTTCCTTGCGTATGGTTTCGTAGTTCTGCATCGGATCAGAGCCGTCGATGGGTTCGATATCAAGGACATGCACAAGCACGCGCGTGCGCTCGACATGCCGCAGGAATCGATGCCCAAGGCCTGCGCCATCTGAAGCACCTTCGATGAGGCCCGGAATATCTGCAAGCACCATGCGGCGCTCAAGATCAATTTCAGTAATGCCTAGCTGCGGCGTAAGGGTAGTAAAGGGATAATCGGCAACCTTGGGTCGGGCGCGCGTCGCAGCGCGAAGCAGTGTGCTTTTGCCCGCGTTGGGCAAACCAATGAAGCCGACATCTGCGATGAGCTTGAGTTCAAGGCGAATGCGTTTTTCTTCGCCGACTTCGCCCGGTTCCCATTCGCGGGGGGTCTGGTTGGTTGGGCTTTTGAAGGCAGCGTTGCCGCGTCCGCCGCGCCCGCCGCGTGCGATGACGATGCGCTGCCCAGCGGCGAGGTCGCAAATCAGTTCTCGATCAGCCTCAGTACCAACAGGGGCACCATGTGCATCTGGCAGGGGCTCGGAATAGATCAGTGTGCCGGGGGGAAGCTTGAGGACAATGTCATCGCCGCCCGCTCCGGTGCAATCGGCGCCGCGCCCGGGCATGCCTTTGGGGGCTTCCCATTTCTTGGTGTATTGGAAGTCGAGCAGGGTGTGCCGGGAGTCATCGCCATAGGCAATCACATCGCCACCGTCGCCGGCGTTGCCGCCATCGGGGCCACCTTTTGGGACATATTTTTCGCGCCGGAAGCTGAGGCACCCATCGCCCCCCTTGCCTGCTTTGACCCGAATGACAGCATGATCGACGAACATGTTTCGATTGTAGTCTGCGCTCGCGGGCATGTGCGATAGGATGGCCAAAGATGAACTGTCGAGCATACATTTGGATGAGCGAGCTGATTGTCTTGCCAACCAAAGCAGGAGGTGGATCGTGACCAGAGTTGCAGTGGTGCTGTCAGGGTGCGGGGTGTATGACGGCTCAGAGATTCACGAAGCAGTGAGCGTGCTCCGGCACATCTCGGCCTCGGGGGCAGCCTATGCGTGTTTCGCACCGGATATAGAAGTGCCCACAATCAATCATGCCACGGGCGAGCCGGCAGAGAAACGCAAAGTGCTCGCAGAGGCGGCGCGCATCGCGCGAGGGGAGATTCGCCCGCTTGCCCAGCTTGAGGTCGCCGAGTTTGATGCAGTATTTTTCCCCGGCGGGTTCGGGGCAGCCAAGAACCTGTGCACTTTTGCGACCGATGGCACTGACTGCACAGTCGAGCCCGAAGTCGAGCGCACGATCAAGGCATTCAAGGAGGCGGGCAAGCCGATTGGGGCATGCTGCATTGCGCCGGTGATACTCGCGAAGGTGCTTGGGACTTCTTCGGGCGGGACGGGGTGTGAACTCACGATTGGCAACGATGCGGGCACCGCCAAGGCGATCAATGCGATGGGGGCAACGCACATCGAGAAGCCGGTGACCGAGGCCCATGCTGATCGCACGGCACGTATCGTGACCGCACCGGCCTATATGTATGGCGAAGCGGCGATTCATGAAGTTGATCAGGGCATCGGGGAAATGGTGGCCCAGACGCTTGCTCTGGCTTCTCAGGCCGTCGCCGCGGGCTGATTTCGGAGTCTGGGTGAGTTGACAATGGGATCCAGGTCCCCGGTGGGGCGTATCGCCACGTGCGGAGCTTTGCCAACGTTGGCCGGGCATCTCACTGGGGCAGCGGTGCTAGAGTCTTGACCTATGCGTACACCTTGCAGTTGTAAATGGGGGGGCGGCCTCGTCCTCGGGGCGGTCGCGGTGGCTTTGGCTCTCAGCCTGAGTGCAGGGTCTGGGTGCTCAAGCGCTCCCAAGCGTCCAAATCGCGTAAAACGAGTGCCGATCGTCCGCGATCTGCCTGCTGTGCTCATGGGCACCGTGGGGGCGGAGGTCACCATTCGCGGCCTTGAGCCGACGGTTCTGTCTGGGTACGGCCTTGTGGTGGGCCTTGATGGCACGGGATCGGGCGATGTGCCGCAATCAATCCGGGCTGTCCTTGAAACAGATATGCGGCGCATGGGCGTGGGCAGTGAACTTGCCGGACGATTGAAAGATGTCACGCCGGGCGAGTTGATCGACGACCCGAACACTGCGGTGGTATTGGTGCAGGCCCTTGCGCCGCCCGGGGCTCCTGTAGGTACGAAATTTGATATTCGCGTCTCGGCGCTCCCCGGAAGTGCGACATCGAGCCTCAATGGCGGGATGCTCTGGACCACTGATCTGCGGGCTGGGGTTGCGAATCCGAGTGGGCCTGATATTCCCGCAATCGCCCGGGCACGCGGTGCGATTTTCCTGAATCCGTTCGCAGAAGCCGACTCCACCGATGTCACCCGCAACGAATCAATCGGGCGCGTGCTTGATGGCGGCGAGATGACCAATCCGCAGACGATCACCGTGCAGATGGACAATCCATCACACTCACGAACGCGCGAGATTGTGCGTGCGATCAATACTGCCTTCCCGCGCGCGGGGAGGGAAAGTGTTGCGCGCGGCGTGAACGACGAAGCAATTGAACTTACGATCCCGCGCACCTGGCGGGATCGCCCCGAAGAGTTCCTGAAATTGCTGCGCTTCACACGCATTGACCATGCCTTCAAGGAAGACTGGGCGCAAAGGTACACCGAATCGATGATTCAGCGTCCGGAACTGAGTGAAGACCTCAGTTGGTGTTTGCGCGCACTGGGGCCTGTGGCCATTCCGTTCGTCCGTCCTTTGTATGACCACCCGGAACTGCGCCCGCGCATGGCGGGCATCGAAGTGGGGGGCTATCTGGGCGACCCGATGGTGCGCGATCCTCTTGAGAAGGTGGTGAGGACAGGTTCGCCTGCCGCCATGGCAAACGCGGTGCGTCTCATGGCGAGGCTGCCGGTGGATGGGCGCGTGAATCGGTTCCTGCGCGAAACGCTCAACAATGAAGACCGGGAGTTGCGCATCGCAGCCTATGAAGCGCTCGAAAAGATGAACGATCCGATTGTTCGGCGCCAAAAGATCGGGAGCAAATTTGAACTGCACGAAGCGCCGTCGTCGCATCCGATGATTTATGTGACACTGCAGCACACGCCGCGCATCGTCGTGTTGGGCGATCATGTTGAACTGCGTCGCCCGTTGTTCGTCAGTGGATGGGATGGTCGGCTGCTGCTCAATGCGGAATCTGATTCTGGACTTGTGAGCACGATGTATCGCGACCCCATGTCCGGGCAAGCGCAGAGCGCCGATACCCCCCCGGGCGTTGATCGCATGATCGAACTTTTTGCGCACAAATCAACACCCGAACAACCAGCGCCCGGGTATGACATGACCTATTCACAGGTGGTGGGGGCGCTGTTTACGATTATTGATGCGGGTGGGATTGATGCGCAATTCCTGCCGGAGTCCGATCTTCTAAGTCTTGCACTTGTACGGGGCATGACAGAAACTGTGACCGACGCTCGTCCGGAATTGTCTGATGCGGGTGCGATTGATGCACTGGATACCCCGGTGGCGCTAGAGGGTGTTGAATCCGAGCAGGACGAACAAGCGGAATCCACCTTCGTGGTGCCCTTGCGTTCGACACCGACGCCCACCCTGAAATCAGACAAACCATGACTATTTCCAAGGAGCAGATTTCACACCGAATATGGCGCAGCGCAGATCATGCGCGCTATCTTGCAGTGATGGGCGGGTTCGGACCGATCACCAGACTTCCGATGACGATTTGCCGACATCGGACGGCGCAGGATGCGCCGCAGAGAATTCGCGCAATTTCGGCGCGGATCGGCTGACACGGAGGTCATACGATGCGACTTGCCCGCATCATTTTGCACGGTTTCAAGTCTTTCGCAGATCGCACGGAGTTTGATTTCGATGCGCCCATCACAGGCGTGGTCGGACCAAATGGGTGTGGCAAGTCGAATGTTGTCGATGCGATCAAATGGGTGCTCGGCGAGCGCTCTGCAAAGACGCTGCGCGGCAAGGAGATGTCAGATGTCATCTTCGCCGGTTCTGCGGGGCGATCGCCTGCGGGGCTTGCGAGTGTGTCGCTCGTTTTTGACAACCCGGTGCTCAGCGCCGAAGAACTCGAAACAATCAAAGAGCGTTCGGGCGGCGACCTGGCGCATGAAGAAGACATCGGTGAGCCCGCTGATGCTACCGATGATGCGCGGGCGGTCATTGATCGGCGTCATCGCAGACGTTCATTGCCGATAGATACCGAGACTGTCGAAGTTGAGCGCCGGCTGTTTCGTGACGGCAAATCGCAATATGTGATCAACGGCAAGCTGGCCCGCCTGCGCGACATACGCGAACTGTTTCTTGATACCGGCGTGGGCGCAGATGCCTACTCGATTATCGAGCAGGGCAAGGTCGATGCGATGCTGCTTGCCAATCCGGTTGAACGGCGAACTTTCTTCGAAGAGGCGGCGGGCATCGCACGCTTCAAGGTGCGGCGCACCGAGGCCCAGCGCAAGCTTGAGCGCACCGAGAACAACCTTGTGCGCACGCGCGAGCAGCTTGAATCAACCGAGCGCCGGTTGCGCATCGTGCGCGGGCAGGCCGCCAAGGCGCGGACGTTTATCGAACTTGATGGCGAATTGAAGGCTCATCGTCTGGCACTGGCCTTTGATCAATATCATGAATTGCGCGAACGCCTTGATGGATTGACATCTCGTCTGGTCAAACTTGAAACCGAACGCGACGCTGCAATTGAAGCGGTCGAAGCCTGTGAAAACGAAAAGCAGGATGCCGAACTTCAACGCCATGAGTTCGACCGCGAACGCGAACGACTGGAGCGCGAGCATGCCTCTGCGGATCATGAGCGCGAACGCGCTGCACAAGCATCGGCAAGTCATCGTCGCGCCGCGGATCAGGTGTGCGTCCAGCTTACGATGGATGCAGAGCGTGAGCAGGTGCTGGCGCAACGTGTTGAAGCACTGTGCGAACAATCGAATGCCATTGAGACAGAAGTTTTACAGTTAACCGCCGCGGGTGATGCGCTTCAACAGCGCGTCGATGCACTGATCATCGAACGCGAAGAAGCGCACCATGATGCCGGTGAAGCTCGCCGAACCCTTGCGGAGCGCCGCACGAAACTCGCCGGGCTTGACCGGGAGCATTCCGCACTTGGGGCAGCGGTAGAGGCGGATCGTTCGCAGTTGGTGCAGCTTGGTGAACAAGGCGAAAAGCTTTCGGCTCAGTGCGCATCACTTGATGATGAATATCGGCGCGTTGATGAACTGCTCGGGCGCGCTGAAGCAGAAACCATGCAGTTGCGCACCTGTGCAGATGATGTTGCCAGTGCCCTTGATGCCACCGTCACTTCTGCGAGTTCGTTGTCTGCAGATCAGCGCACGCGCGCCGAAGCTGTGGCCGTGCTCACGCGCGAGCATGCACGTCTCGATAGCCGGGCCGCGACATTGTCAGAAATGGCAGAACGCCGGGTTGGTCTGGGTGATGCGGTTCGGCACGTCCTTGAACTGCGCGATCATGCCCGCGAAACATCGGCGCGGGGTGAAGTGGCGCAAGGGCTTGGAGCTCATGTTGCGGGGCCGGTGGCGGAATTGATTGATGTTGCGCCCGGCAACGTGCGCGCTGTTGAAGCAGCACTCGGTGCGGACCTGCGCGCGCTAGTTATTGATGCGAAATATGCCCTTGATGATGCACCAGAACTTGCAAACCTGCCCGGGCGTGTGACCTTCCTCCCAGTTGATATGCAGCAAGAAGTATGTCCGGATGAAGTGCTTGCTGTAGAACTGCCTGATGACCAGAGTGTGGCGCTTTTGGCGCATTGCGTGCGTAGTAAAACGCCGTATCTCAAAGCGATTCGTCGGTTGCTTGCGCGAACACTTGTTGTTGAAACGCTTGAGCAAGCGGTGCAGCTTTCTTCGGGGGCACTCTCGGGCTCGCGGTTTGTCACGCGCACGGGTGAACTCATCGAAACAGATGGTCGCGTGGTTGTCGGCCCCATGGGTGGCGAAGAGCAGGGCGAGGGCTTGCTTGAGCGAGCTACGGAACTCAGCTCACTCACGCATGAGCTTGAGGGTGTGGCAAACAAACTTGCTCGCGAGCGAGAAGCACTGCGCACTATTGATGCAGAATGTGAAGCACTCGAAGGGCGACTTGCTTCGCAGCGAGAGGCGTTGAGCCTAGCCCAGCACGCTGCGGTAAAACAGGATGCGCTGCGCGATCAACTTCGCTCCGAGGCGACGCGATTGGCGCGCGAGCTGCCCGATATGGCGGCCCAGCGCGATCAGATGGGGGCGCAGGCGGCGAAACTGCGCGAGGCGATTGCATCACAAGAAGCACGTCGGGCAGAGCTTTCGCGAGATCACGAGTCATGCGCGGATGAGGCAAGTCAGATTGAGCGCCAGGTTGATGGATTTCAGATGCGCGTCGATGCTCTGGGCGAACAAGTGACCGCGGCCCGGGTAGAACTCAGCGCGACCGGCGAGAAGCGATCCGCCGCCGAGCGAGAGCAACGCCGAATGCGCTCTGAACATGCAGAATCCGAACGGCAGATCGAACAGATTCGTGTTTCCGTTTCGCTTGGTGAGGGTAAGGTGCGCGATGAACAGGCGGCCTCCGATCATGCAGCAACCGAAGAACGCGACGCCATTGCGCGAGGCGAAGGATTGCACCAGCAGCTTGCAACGCACGCCGATGCACTACAGGAAGCTATAATGCGCGTCTCGCAGCTTGGTGAGCGACTTGTGCATGCCCGCGAAGCCGCAGATATTGTCAATCGCGATTGTTCGAGTGTGGAATTGTCCAAGCGCGAGCTTGAAGTGCGCCGGGAATCGCTTGAAGATCGTACCGACGAGGAATTGCGCATCGGTTTGGCATGGGAGTTTGAGGATTACCGCGCGATGATGGCCGATGGCGATGTCGAGCGCATCGATGCAGATGAAACCCAGCAAACGATTGCTGAATTGCGCAAGGGCATCAAGCGTCTTGGCAACGTTAACCTCGATGCGATGGATGAAGAAACCAATCTCGAAGGACGCAATGAAGATTTGAGTCAGCAGGTTGCGGATATCGACAACGCCCGCGCCATGCTTGAAGAACTCATCACGCGATTGAATGATGTATCTCGCGATCGTTTCAAGGAAGCATTCGAGCGCATCGAGCAGCATTTCTCAGGCAAAAATGGCTTGTTCCGTCGTCTCTTTGGTGGCGGGCAGGCGCATGTCAAACTTATCCCGCACCCCGAAACCGGCGAGATCGACTGGCTTGAATCCGGCATCGAAGTGACCGCAAAACCGCCCGGCAAAGAGCCGCGCTCGATCGCCCAACTGTCCGGCGGTGAAAAGACGATGACCGCAGTCGCGTTACTGCTTTCAATCTTCCAGAGTAAGCCAAGCCCCTTCTGCATTCTCGATGAAGTGGATGCTGCACTTGATGATGCCAATGTCGAACGCTTCTGTACGATCTTGCGGCAGTTCCTCGATGAATGCCATTTCATTGTGGTCACGCACAACAAACGCACCATGCAAACGGCCAATCGCATCTATGGCGTCACCATGCAGGAGCGCGGCGTCTCGAAACGTGTGGGCGTGACCTTTGAGCAAGTCAATGCTGACGGTTCAATCAAAGCGGGTGTGAACGATGACAGCGCTTTGAAGAGGCCAGCTGCACAAACGGAACCCAAGCCGCGCCAACCGGAGCGCGCTGTGGATGAGGTGGCCGAAGAAACACCTATAGCTGTTGGTACGGGCAGAGCGCCCGCAAGCGGATTCGCTGCGGCGAGTGAGTGAATATTTTTCTTTCTCACGCCCCGCGAATTGCATCAAATCCCGCCACCACCGCCTCGCGCGGGGGATCATTCACCACGCAACACCGCCCAAGTTCATCAGTGGCATTCGGTGCATCAAGTACGATCAGGCGAAGCGTGCCACCAGACATTTTCTTGTCATGCGCCATCGTTTCAAGCAGCGCATCATCACTCGGCAAGCCATTCACGCGCGTCGGCAATTTCGCTTTGGCAAAAGCAACGCGTATTGCTTCTGCATGATCAGCGTGCATCGTGCCCAGCGCAACACTGGTGTACGCCGCCGCCACCACGCCCAGCGCTACCGCTTCACCATGCTGTACTGGTGCGTCATCAGGATTCACCGTGGGAGAAATATCGACCAATGGCTCGATCGCGTGTCCAAAAGTGTGCCCCAAATTGAGTAGCGCTCGTCCGCCCGCGGGATCAAGCTCATGCGGATCGGTGCGCACCACGGTTGCTTTGACGCGCACATTCCGAGTCACAAGCTCTTGCATGGCAGTGCGATTTTGATCAAAAACAGCGCGCAGCTGTGCGCAAAGCCAACCAAAAAGGTCATTTTCGATGTCAAATGTCGCGCAAAGCAGTCCATGTTTGAGACATTCGGCAAGCCCCGATCGCAATGTGCGCACAGGCAGTGACGATAGTGCGGCAATGTCGGCAAGCACGAGCGCTGGCTGCCAAAATGAACCAACGATATTTTTCTTCAATCCAGTTTCAGTCTTGAGATTCACCGCAGTCTTGCCCCCAACCGATGCATCGACCATGGCAAGCAAGGTTGTCGGGCATTGGATGATCGGGACGCCGCGTTTGTAGGTTGCTGCGACAAACCCGCCCAGATCGCCCACCATGCCGCCGCCGAGTGCGATGACCGGGTCGGTGCGCTCAGCGCGCGTGCTCGCGAGTTGTTGCAAGAGGCGCGTCGCGGATTCGAGTGTTTTATTTTTTTCAGAAGCGGTAATGTCGGCAGAGGTGACAGCAAAGCCGGCAGCTTCCAGAGACAATGTCGCTGTCGAGATGATTTCATCGGGGAGTGTGTCATCGACGATCAGAAATGCGGGTTGGTTACGTCGGCAGCGTTTCACCACAGCGCAGACATCCGGGCCGAGGTTGGCGAGGATGCCCGTGCCGATGCGCACGTCATACGCCGAGGCGCTCGGGTTCTGCGGCGCGACGGTGACAACATTGTGATCACGTGATTCCGGCGCTGTCACTCGGGCACCGCTTCTGCAAGGCGCTGGCGCAGTGATGCGGCGAGCGGATGGCCGTTGCGTTCGGCGCGAGTTGCAAAATCGAGAGCGAGTTTGGAATCTCCCGCACGGTCAAGCCAATAGGCGGCCCAGTATGCAACTTCGCGATCAGATGGGCGTTGCATTGCAGCATTGGTGTAGAGAGATGCGGCGCGATTGAATTCGTCAATCATTCCCAGACACGCGGCGGCTTCTTCAAGGGCGACATCATTGGCAAGCAAAATGGAGTCATCAATTTCAAGCATTGTTTGCGCGCCATCGTGGGGCCTCCCTTCGCGGCGAAGGAGGCGCGCTTCGGTGAGGCGCAACTGCCACATTTCAGGAGCAAGCGAACGGGCGCGAGCGATGTGCTGAAGGCCGACTGAGGGATGGCCATCGTCGAGTGAGATTTGCGCAAGGACTGCCCAGGCCTCGGGTGATTCGGGAGCAAGGCGCGATGCGACAAGGAGGTTTTTCTTGGCAGCAATTAGATTGCCAAGTTTGTATTGCACAAGGCCGAGGCTGAGTGGGAAACGTGGGTTACTGGCATCAAGTTTCTGGGCCATGAGCCACTGGGTCTCGGCGTGTTCGGGCATGCCCGCCTTGTTGGCGTACATGGCGGCGGCGTGGCGATATTCGGGGTGGTCCGGGCCGAGGGGGATCGCGCGGTCGGCTTGTTCATAGGCGCTTGCGAAGTCGCCCTGCAATGCAAGCGCCTCGGCGTAGAGCAGGCGAAGCTGCTGATCGCGGGGCAGTTCAAGGAGCGCACCTTCGAGAATGACGATCGCGGTATCAATATCACCTTGTCTGAGATACTGGGAGGCGGCGTCCATGGCTTTGGTGGCGGCGGCGGCGCGAATGGCGGAATCGCCTGACGCTGCGGCACTCTGGCCTTGCGTTGGTGAGGCGCTGGTGCCGGTTGGCGAAGATCGCGTGGCCCAGAGGGCGGCGGCGACCAGACCCCCCGCAAGCAGCAAGGCGGGAATCACGGCAAGCCATCGGCGGGTCGAACTGACAGGGGGGGGGGACATCATCATGCGGAGAGTATCGGCACGGGTAGACTGGGGTCTTGTGTCTGGGGTTCAAATGACCTGGACTTGCTGGGGTTGGGGCATGGTTGCCCCTTCCTGCATATATACGTCTGCGGACGTCTACTGGTTTGTGGGGAGTTGAGCGTGCCCAGGTCTATTGCTGAGTCATCTGTTGAGCCCAGGCTGCCTGCCAAATATGTTCCGAGCGAGCACGAGGATGGGATTCGTGCGCGCTGGGATGCGTCGGGGGCGTTTCATGCCGACCCCGGCAAGGTGTTGTCGGGCGAGAAGAAGCCTTATTGCATTTTGATCCCGCCGCCGAATGTGACGGGGCGGTTGCACCTTGGGCATGCGCTGAACAACAGCTTGCAGGACATTCTGGTGCGTGCACATCGGATGATGGGGTTTGAGACGCTGTGGATGCCGGGCACGGATCACGCGGCGATTTCTACGCAAGCGGTGGTGGACAAGCGGCTGATTGAAGCGGGCGAACCGGCGCTGAAGGATTACAAGCGGCTGGAGGCGGAGGGGAAGAAGGGGCGCGAGCAGTTCCTGAAGCTCGTGATGGATTGGTCCAAGGAGTATGAGGGCGCGATCACTGAGCAGTTGAAGCTGATGGGGTGTTCGTGTGACTGGGCGCGGCAGCGCTTCACGATGGATGAGGTGTGCGCGCGGGCGGTGCGCGAGGCGTTCTTTCGGCTGTTCAAAGATGGGCTGATCTATCGCGGCAAGCGCCTAGTCAACTGGGATCCGGCCACGCAGACGGCACTCGCGGATGATGAAGTTGAGATGCAGGAGATTGATGGACACTTCTATTACATGAAGTATCCGGTGATTGATGATGCGGGGAAAGAGACCGGCGAATTTGTGACGGTGGCGACGACGCGGCCCGAGACGTACTTGGGCGACACGGCGGTGGCGGTGAATCCGGGTGATCCCGAGCGGGCGAAGTTTATTGGGAAGAAGGTGTTGCTGCCGTTCGTTGGTCGCGTGATTCCGGTGATTGGCGATGATTATGTGGTGAAGCCTGATCCCAAGAGCACGGATGCGAAGGCGCAGTATGCGAGTGGGTTTTTGAAGGTGACGCCCGCGCATGATCCCAATGACTGGGACATTGGCCTTCGGCACAACCTTGAAGTGATCAACGTGATGGGACCTGATGCTGCGATTTCTGATCAGCATGGGTGGACGGATACAGGCGATGCGAAGCAGTGGGTGGGGTTGAGTAGGGAGGACGCGCGGAGGCGAATAGTGCGCGCGTTCAAGGATTCGGGGTTGCTGGAGAAGCAGCGCGACTATCGGCATTCGGTGGGGCACAGCTATCGCAGTCATGTGCCGATTGAGCCGTGGTTGAGTGATCAGTGGTATTGCAAGGTGACGGATGAGAAGCTGGTTGGTTGGGCGCAGGAGGCGGTGGGGGGAGATGATTCTTCTTCTTCTTCTTCTTCCTCCAGTGGGGCGGGCGTCTCGCCCGCCTTTGGCATTCCAGAACGGCTGTCCATCCATCAGCGACGCCTGCCGCATTGGCAACTTGGTGGAAGCACATACTTTGTGACGTTCCGGGTTGCCTCAGGGGCGCTTACCGACTCTGAGAGACAGTTGGTTGTTGATGCATGCTTCCACTTTGATGGTGATCGAGCTGATGTACATTTGGTTGTAGTGATGCCTGACCATGTGCATGTATTGATCTCGCCGCGCGAACGATCGGCCGGTGAGTGGTGGTCATTGCAAGACTTGATGCACAGTGTGAAGAGCTACACGTCACACGAGATCGGCAAGGGTCGTGGTGGGGGCGCGGTGTGGCAAGAGGAGTATTTCGATCGGCTTGTACGCGATGAGGATGAGTTCCGAGAGAAATGGAACTACATGTTGATGAATCCTGTGAAGGCGAGGATGTGCAGCGGGCCTGGGGAGTATGCATTTACAAGAAGAGGAGAGTGGAAGAAAGGCGGGCGGGACGCCCGCCCCACCGAGGGAGAGCCTGAGAGCAAGAAGCTCATCCACTTCCACCCCGAGCGCTACGAGAAGACATACACCAACTGGCACGAGAACCTGCGCGATTGGTGCATTTCGCGGCAGTTGTGGTGGGGGCATCGGATTCCGGTGTGGCGGAAAGAAGTGAAATCTGCGGACATCGATCGATCTGATACGGATCGGTGGGAGAAGCGTGGCTATGCCTGTCTTATGACGGACACGGAGATCATGATTTGCTTGCCGCCGATCTCAGGCTTTGACTGCACTGGAGATTGGGTCTCGGCTGAGGAAGAGGAAGCCTCGGTAATCCGTGAACTGGAAGAATACGGTTTTCGTCAAGACCCCGATGTTCTCGACACATGGTTCTCTTCGGGGTTGTGGCCGATGTCGACGATGGGGTGGCCTGATGCGGCACAGGCGGCGAAGGACACGGGCATTGGCGACATGTCGCAGTTGCTGGAAGCGTTCAATCCGACGGATGTGTTGAGTACTGCGCGGGAGATCATCACTCTTTGGGTGAGCCGGATGGTGATGTTCAATAGGTACTTCTTGCAGGTAGGCGGGCGAGACGCCCGCCCCACTGGAGAAGGAGATGAACAAGGCAAGCCGGGGCGTGTGCCGGGCCGTGTTCCGTATCGGGATGTGTTCATCCACGCGATGATTCAGGATGGCGAGGGGCGCAAGATGAGCAAGTCCCTCGGCAATGGTGTCGATCCGCTCGACATCATCGAGACGCACGGGGCCGACGGCATGCGGTTTACGCTGTGCCACATGACGACGAATACGCAGGATGTGCGCATGCCGGTGGAGCGCAATGAGAAGACCGGCAAGGGCTCGAGCGCGAAGTTTGATCTGGGTCGAAACTTTGTGACCAAGCTGTTCAACGCGGCGCGGTTTGCGATTTCGAAATTGGATGAGGCGGAAACGCGCGGCACAGAGACGGTGATGCGCGGCGAGTTGTCATTGGTTGATCGGTGGATGTTGAGCCGCCTGGCGCGGACGGTGCAGGGCATTGAAGAATCGCTGAAGAGCTACGCGTTCAATGACATTGCGACGCAGTTGTATGACGTGTTGTGGCGGGATTATTGCGACTGGTATCTGGAATCGGTGAAGCCGACGGTGAGCACTTGTCCGAGGCAGCAGGCGGTGTTGCGGCAGGGCTTGGATGTGATCGTGCGGATTCTCCATCCGGTGTGCCCGTTTGTGACGGAGTTGTTGTATGAACAACTCAAGGGCGTGCGCGCGGGGGATGTCGAAGGGATCACGCTTGGGGATGCGGAGTTGTGCTGCATCGCACCGTGGCCCAAGGTTGATACGGCGCTGGTTGATGAAGAGGCGGAGGCGACGTTTGAGTCGCTGCGCGGGTTGACGGAGGCGATGCGGCAACTGCGGGCGCAGCATGGCATCGGGTTCAAGACGCCGATCGTGTTGTTTACTGATGAGGCGACCAAGGCGTTGATTGAGCGCGGCGGCGGCGTGGTGGAAACGCTTGCGAATATTGAGAGGGTGGCGACGGAGGCGCGGGTGAGCAGTGCGTTGCCATTTACGCATGATGGAACCGAGCACGCGATCTTTGCGGAAGGGCAACAAACGGACACGGCGGCGCTGAAGGCGCAGGTGGCCGAGACGATCGCGAAGCTGGAGAAGGATGTGAATGCATTGGAGGGTCGCTTGAAGAACACAGGGTATACGGACAAGGCACCGGCGCATCTGGTGCAGCAGACGCGGGATCAACTTGTGCAAAAGCAAAATGAATGTGATGCGGCGAAGAAACGCCTTGGAGAACTTGAGTGAATCGATTGATCGCATTGGCATTGGGTTGCGTGAGTGTTGTGTGTATTGCGCTGGGGTTTGGCGGGTGTGCATCGACATCGACGCGCGCTGGTGATGCGGTGGCACCGTCTGCGATGAGCGTGCCGATCGAAGTGCCGGTGTCGCGCGAGCCGTGGTCATTTGATGGTGCCAAGGGCGAGATCATTCGCACGCCGCACTACCGGTTGTATACGACGGAGAAGGACACGGTGATTGTGCGCCGGATCGTTGTGTTTCTTGAGCATGCGCTTGTGCATTACCGCACAGCGCTGGTGCCATTACCGGAGCCGCCGCAACGGCTTGATACGTATTTGATGGACAATCGTGGGCAGTGGACGGCGCTTGCGGTGCGCATTGCGGGTGGGGCCGCGGAGACGTTTACGCGATTGCAGCGGGGCGGTTTTGCGACGCGCGGGATCGGACTCTATTACGACCTCGGTCTCTATGACACGCTTGCGATTGCGAGCCATGAGGGGTGGCATCAATACACGCAGCGGACTTTTCGGAGTGCGCTTCCGCCGTTACTTGAAGAAGGACTTGCGACGTACATGGAAGGCCATGGGTGGGAAGGCCCATCGCCGAGCTTCAAGCCTTGGGCGAATCTGGAGCGCTTTGAGCAGTTGGAGCGGGCAGCGAGGGGGAATCGATTGCGTTCACTTGGTCAGCTTGCGCAATCGGAACCGGGGGCACTGGTGCGTTCGTCATCACCAGGCGTGTCTGGCGGGCAGGATGCGCTGCTTGATTATTACGCTCAGGCGTGGGGGCTGATTCATTTTTTGCACGAAGGTGACGACGGGCGCTATGCAGCATCGATGCGATTGATGCTCAAAGATGCGGCGTCTGGAGAATTGCCTCGGCGGGTTCGAAGTGTTCTTGGCCGGTCGGGGGCGGCGGCACTGGCTCGGCGTGATGCGAAGCCAGTGTTGCAGACGTATTTCGGCGACCTGACCCAGCTGGACAGCGGGTATCAGCGGTTTGTGGACCAGCTTGTCGCGCCGGGGGGGCGGGAAAAAGTGAGCGGCGGGCGGTCGCCCATTGCGGAGGGCGATGGGAGCTGAGATAAGCCCGATAATCGCGGCTCCACAAGGGGTGAGCAGGTAAACCTTCAACTTCGAGGCGGGTTGAAGTATCATTGTGATATGGACACAGCAGGTTCCCAGGATGGATCGATGGGCGCGTCAGGCGTGAGTACTGGCCCGGGGATGCAGCGCGCCGAGCCTGTGGTGCAGATTCGCCTCGCCCAGCCGGGCGATCAGGACGCGGTGACGCGGATTTTTCAGGCGAGTGAGTTGTTTGTGGGTTCTCAAGAGACGCCTGATGATCCGGGTGACGATATTTTCGATCTGCGAAAGCATTACGACGTTGGGGCATCAGATGCGCCGACGGATGGGGCTGGTGAAGGCAGTGATGCGGCATTGGCAACGGGGTTGCCAAGTGAAGAGCACCCTGCGGTGTTGTGGGTTGCGGAGCATCCTGTGGCTGGCGTGGTAGGTATGGTCGGGTTGCGGCACATGAGTGATGATGTTGTAGAGATGCGCAGGCTGCGCGTTGAGAGTGCATTCCGTGGGCAGGGCATCGGGAGTGCGCTTGTGCGGCACGCGACGAAAGTGTGCGCAGAGCGGTCCTATCTGAAAGTGCAGCTTGATACATATATTGAGCGGGCATCTGCGATTCGCTTGTTCGAGCGTGCGGGGTTTGTTCTTGCACGAACGAAGCCAAGCGAGAACGGCCTGCACGCGAGATTGGATTTTTATCTTGACCTGTATCGGGATCAGCCTGGCAAGAATTAATGGCATGCAAAGGGTATGTTGTGTATGAATGATGATTCAGACGAGTGAATCCAGATGCACTTGCGATGAATAGGTTGAATGACACATGCGGGCGTAGCTCAATGGTAGAGCGTCAGCCTTCCAAGCTGAATGTTGTCGGTTCGAGTCCGATCGCCCGCTCTTGATTCTCCATGTGTCAATGTGTTGCTAAGTGTTGCTGAGCAACGCGCATAGTGAAAAGAGTTCTCATCCAGGACGCGAACCATGAGTAACGCCTTTGTCCCACGCGTCGGCGGAATCCTCAGCGCCGACATCGCCGTTCCCGAACACGAGCGTGAAATGCGCTTCTACTCACACGTACTCAGCACGGGAGAGAATCCGCTTTGGCGCGAGGATTTGATGAACAATCTGGGCATGCCGGTCATCGGCTTGGGCGCACGCAGTGCGGAGTATGCTCACCTTCCGCTCCAATGGATGCCGCACATTCAGGTTGCTGATGTCGCAGCCAGTGTGGAGCATGCGCTGGATGTGGGCGGGAAAGAGCTCATGCTTGATGAGAAGAATCAATGGGCGGTGCTGCTCGATCCGAATGGGGCGGCGTTCGGGATCATGCCAGTCGTTTCTGTGGAGGACGTCACCCCACCTGACAGCGCCGCATCGCGCGACGCTGCAGCGCGTGTGGGATGCATCTCTTGGCTCGATCTGACGGTCGCCGACGCCTCGGCAACCCGGGACTTCTATCAACAGGTCGTTGGCTGGTCGGTGCAGGATGTCGAGATGGAGAACGCGGGCGAGCGCTACGCCGACTACAACATGCTCGGCGCAGATGGAAGCCCGGCGGCGGGCGTCTGCCATGCGCGCGGCGTCAACCTGGGTCTGCCACCTGTCTGGTTGATCTACCTCCCCGTTGGCGACCTTGCCGAAAGTCTCCGTCGCGTACGAGAGGGAGGGGGCAAAGTCATCAAGGAGACACGGGGGACCGATGGGAAATACGAATGTGCAGTGGTTCAGGATCCGGTTGGGGCATGGCTGGCGCTGGCGCCGGGATGAAGAAGGTGCAGCGGCTTACAGGGCGTTGCACCTGACAGCGCGATTCGTGCGCCGCAGGTGAACGCCAGGGCATGAAGTGCAAATCCACCATCAACCTCAGAGGTGAAGCGGCGCTCCATGAGCTCGAAAACAGCTACGACAGCACTCCCTGGCTACAGGCGACAGCAACTGTCAAGGACGTGACATCCCTGTATGCCCTTCGACAAGCCGATAATCACACGCTGGACGTGTTCCGACAACTCATGCCAATGATTAACGACAACGCGCAGTGCTTCTGTATCCGTCTGTATCGCATTGTTCCCCTGTGTTGCTGTCGTCTGCGCAACCACGCCCGAAGCGCTCAGAATGCGGCGTTTCGGGGATGGCTTGCAGTTTCCCAGGATGAATGTCGCCGGTTCGATTCCGGGTGGAGCCGCAACCGATTACCGGTACGTCCAATTGTTGCGCAGACACGACAGATCGCCGGGTCGCCGTCGTTGATTCTTGCAACTGAGCGAAGCCGTGCATTCTCATGCTTACGAAGCCGAAGCATTTCATGATCTGCGCGATAACAGGTGGTGTTGCCACACACCTGAGCATTCGGCAGATGAACTGACGATTTCGAGGGGGAGACTTAGAATGCTTAAAGTACGACCGCGTCATTGGACAATGGCCACGAAGCTGATTGCCCTGTCACTGTTCATCGGGCTGGGCACGCTAGCGATTATCGGATCGCTCAGTCTGAATCGAAGCAGTTCGGCGCTACTAAGTCAGCAATCCCGCTCACTCGATGCGCTTCGGACATCGCGTCAGAAACACATTGAGCAGTACTTCGAGATCATCCGCGAGCAGATCTACAACTTCGCTCAGAACAGGATGGTAACGCAGGCCACTGATGAATTTGCCACGGCCTTCGCCAAGATTCCCAACGAGGTGCAATGGGACACCGACTCGGGGAGCGATATTCATCGCGCAGTGGCAGGCTATTACGACAATGAGTTCAAGCCACGTCTGGAGGAGGCTGAACAGCCTTGGCGCGGAACAGCAAAATACGTTCCCGAGTCAACACCAGGCCGCATTCTGCAGTCGATGTACATTGCGAACAACCCGAATCCTGTAGGCGAGAAGCTGCGTCTTGACAGAGCGGAAACAGCGTGTTCATACAACGATTTGCACAGCGTCTACCATCCACGTATTCGCGATTTCTTGGAGTCGTTCGGGTACTACGACATCTTCCTGTTCGATCTCGAAGGAAACCTCACGTACTCCGTCTTTAAGGAGACGGACTATGCCACAAACTTCCTGACCGGTCCCTACCGGACCACCAATTTCAGCGATGTGTATCGCGCTGCGCGTGACGCCTTGTCAGCGGGCGAAGTGTTCATCGAGGACTTCAAGCACTACGAACCGAGTTACGGCGCGCCCGCCAGCTTCATCGGGTCACCAGTGTTCCGAGATGGGACAAAGGTCGGCGTCGTAGTCTTCCAGATGCCTGTCGACAATATCAACGAGATTATGGGCGAGACGGCAGGACTCGGTGAGACCGGTGAGACGTATCTCGTTGGGTCCGACTTTCTGATGCGCTGCAACAGCCGGCATTCCGAGGACTCTACGATTCTGAGTCGAGAAGTCAGAACGGACGCGGTCAAGACAGCATTCGAGACTCACAACTCCGGCACAGTGATTCAGAGCACCTACAGCGGGACCGAGACGCTGGCTGCATATTCCCCGGTTGAGATCGATGGCCTGGATTGGGGTATGGTCGCGGAGATATCCATGAAGGAGGTTACGGCACCCGCCGTCTCGCTACGGAATCAGATCGCGATCGTCGGCCTGATCGTGAGCGCGGTGATCGCCTGTGTTGCGTTCTTCTTCTCACGGACGATCGTGGGACCGGTGCACCGCCTCGTTGCAGTCTTCCTTTCAATGGCAGAGGGTGATTTGACGCAACGACTTGAAGTGACCAGCCAAGATGAAATTGGACGCCTCAGCGAGTCGTTCAATTCGTTTCGGGACAAGTTGTCGACGATGCTTCAGAATATCAATGTCGGCACTGTTGAAATCACCGCTGGATCGACTCAGGTGGCTTCATCGAGCCAGACGATGGCTGAAGGCGCGTGCTCTCAGGCTGCGAGTCTTGAGGAGATATCCAGTTCTCTTGAAGAGATCTCGAGCATGACGCGGATGAATGCAGACAATGCTTCCACGGCAGCGAGTCTCTCAGAGACTGCCCAGAGCACCGCGGACAAAGGCCAAGCACAGATGGTTCAGATGCTCGAGGCAGTTGTCGAAACCAAGGCGGCAAGTGACGAGATATCCAAAGTCATCAAGGTCATTGACAGCATCTCATTCCAGACCAACCTGCTTGCACTCAACGCGGCGATCGAATCAGAGGGGGCCGGTGAATTCGGCAAGCGTTTCGCCATCGTAGCAGAGGAGGTGCGCGCCCTTGCTCAGCGTAGCGCTGATGCGTCTCAGGAAACCTCGCGGATGATCGAAAAATCAATCCAACGGGCCACCCGCGCCGCGGAGATTTCCGAGCAGGTGGGTGGGGCCCTCGATGAAATCGTCTCGGGTACACGGCAGGTCAATGAGCTCGTATCAAGCATCGCGTCGGCATCACAGGAACAGGCTGATGGAATCGGCCAGATCAATCTTGGCGTCACCCAGCTTGATACCGTCACCCAGGAAAACGCTGCAAGTTCCGACGGGCTCGCCGTTGCCGCCGAGCGCACCGCAAGCCAGGTCAGTGACCTGCGCACTTTGATGACCCAATTCAAGACTGGGCATCAGGACGTCGAGGTGGTACCGATCGATGCCGGTGCGAGCACATCGTCGGTCAGGGCGGCATCGACTGCACCTGCCGCGCAAAGTTATGTGAACTCTCAGGCCAACACCAAGGCCGCTTCTGCAATTCCAGTCTGCACTCCCAGTGCGGAGGACGAGTTTCTGCCAGTGGATGACGATGACATGGGATTCTGATGATTCGCAAGTTTGTAACATTTGAGTTGAATGGGACGCTGTACGGTATTCCGACTCATGCTGTGCATGCGGTGGTACCGCACCTGCAGGCCGACCCGCTTCCGGATATGCCGCCCCACATCATCGGGACGTGTTCGTACCGTGAGCAGGTCGTACCCGCCGTCGATTTGCAGATTTTGTTCGGCGGTGAGCGGACTGAAATTGCGACAAGATCATGTTCGATCCTCGTGGACGTGCGCAGGGCATCGGGAACGACCCTCGTGGCACTGCTTGTCCATCAGGTTCTTGATATGTGGGCCGTCGAGGAAGAGGCGATGGATGGGACACCCGTGACAGGGGTGCGCTCAATTGCCCCTCACTTTTCCGGGTTTGCGCGCCGCGCAGATGCGACGTGCACGATCATCGATCCGAACCGCTTATTCTCGGAATCTGACGAATGCTTCACTGAAGCGGCACTCGAAGCTGGGGCCAACGGTCGAGAATACGGGGCTGGTGAATCGACTGCGATCGCGGAAGTCGAAGCGACCCGTCTCCTGACCATTCGCATCGGAGAGATCGAGTACGCCGTGCCAACAACGGAGCTTGAACGTCTCCTCCAGCCTGATGAAATCGATGAAGTGGGGAGCGCCGGGGGCATATTGGATGGCATGCTGACCGTGGGTCACGAGCGCGTTGGCATCGTGGACTTGGCTGCGCGGATGGGTATAAGCAGTTCGACCGACGCTGCTGGCTGCGTCATCATTGTTCGCTGCAACGGCGTGCCTATCGGTTTCCGTGTCGATTCGGTTCAGACCACGATGACAGTCAAGACCAGGGAAATCCAGCCTTGTGAATTGATCGAGGATGCGGCCAATGCTGGCAAGCACTCGCTGGGCTTCGTTGATCGCGGCGCGGAGCCGGGTATCGAGGTGCTCTCGCTCTGCAGTTCTTTGTCCGAGGGTGAGGTTGCAACAATCGAGAACTGGCGCCGGGCAGAGGAAGGCCTGCTCCGACAGTCGCGTTGCAAAGAAACTGAGCGTGAACTCGAAGAGGCTCGGCGCAATGATGGACCACTCAAGAAATACGGCGGTCTCTATCTCATTGTGCGAAGCAGCGCGGAGATGTGGGGCATCCGAACAACGGAGATCACGGAGATTCTCCCGTGCAGCGATACTCAGCCCCTCCCTCTTGCCGACCCGGGGACATTCGGGATTCTCCGCGTTCGAGATGGCACGTACCCGGTGATCTCGCTACGCGAGCGTCTCGGATTGCCAGAGTTTGGTGGCAAGAGTGCTGTGAATGCGGCCATCGTGTTCGTTCACGATCGTGAGGGGCAGACTGGTCTGCTCGTTGACGAGGTCGTCGGCATGGAACGACTCGCCGCGATGCACCTTGAGGAAGTCGACGAGTTGTCCATCGAGGTTCATGCGGACCTCGTCCACGCCCTCGCACGATCGGATTCGCGGGTGTATCACCTGCTGGACATTGCGCAATTGATCACCGACACTCGGCCATCACTCTTGGAAGGGAGCAAGGCGGTCTTGAAGAATGTCGCGTGAGCAGGGTGTGCTTCCGGGGACAGTGAAAAAATGGCCGCACAATCTGAGGTTGGCGGCCGATGAGTATCACAGGAACTGGGGGCGACCAAGCATCAGTAGCTCATCGAGATCCCTACGAAACCGACAATAGCCGTGTCGTCGTCGTTGTTGACCGCTTCGGCAGTGTCACCTAGGAAGAGAACGTTCACACCACCGGTGAGCGTCCAGTCGCCAAAGTCGCCCGAACCCAGTGGGTATTCGATCATGGCACCGACGGAGGCCCAGCCAAGCGTGTCGTCGTCGTCGGCGCCGACGTAGTAATCATCGAGGCTGAAGCCCAAAGTGACCGGAATCGACAACGTCGCGTCTCCCCCCATCAGCTCGAAGCTCGGGCCGAAGCCGAATTCGAAATAGACCGCTTCATCAGGTCCGACATTCGAGTTATCAGTCTCAATAAAGATTCCCAATGACAGATCGCCGATCCATCGGGTCCAGTCATCCTCTGGCAGATCGATGCCCAGGGTCAGCCCCAACTCCTGCACCGTGTCGAATGCGGTGTTGTTGGGGTATGTATAGAACGTGTAGCCGACGCCGAACTCCAGGAACTTCCATCCAAGTGCCAGCCCCCCGTAGAGGTCGGCTTCGTACCAACTGTCGTTCGCGGTGCCATTGGCCCCGGTCTTTTCGGAATGGAAAGAGTTCCAAATCCCAAGCGATGCCGAGAGACTGAAATCGTCTTCATTCTCCGCCTCTTTCAGCGAGAACCCGACCTCTATCCACGGCTGAATGATGAGGCCGTCGTCTTCTTGGAGGTAGCCGCGGAAGAAGTACTCGCTGGTCCAATCGACGCCCAGATCAAGGCTGATCCGCCCCGAATTCGGTTCGGGCACCTCGTCCTGACCAAAGGCCGGGGCAGAGAGCAGCGGAAGTGTGATCAGTGAGCATGCCAAAGTCATTCGGTGGTTCATTTGAATGTCCTTTCTGAGATACTTTGGTTTGCCATCGACCAGTTCCGCAGGTCGCCACATGCAAATAAAGATCAAAGAGTGGAAATTCCTGACGCTCAAATTGCTCGATTCTGCCTTTGCAACTGATCGAGCAGTAGTAGTGGGGTCGCCAACGCCTCCTTCTGGGGTGTACGCCGTGGTACCGAGGTTATTACCTATCCTTATAAGAGGGGGTTCAATTTCAAGTCGGGCCGAACGGGCTGGCAGGAGGCCGTTCGATGACAATGGTGTCGTTGCTGCTTGTGGTCATGATCGTTGGGGGGATGTTGTTTGTGGTCGGCATTCGCGGTCGGCGCGTCAATGATCATCCCATCTGTCGACGCTGCCGATACGATTTGGCGGGCTTAGCCACATCCACCTGGCCATTGAAATCAACATCACCAACTGGTGATCCGAGGGGGATGCCATAGGTGGTGTAGCGAATCTTCTCAGCGCGCTTGCCGGCACTGGTCAGGGTCTGCACCACATCGTGGCGGAAGTTCTGGCAGTAATAGAGCCGCTCTTCACGCGCAGTGTCAGCAGCGCTGGCCCAGCTCGTATTGGCATCTTTATCGCGCAGAATCACATCATCAATGTAGCTTGAGCCGCCACTTCCACCAAGCCCTGCGGCGTGATCGATGCGTACTGGCTCAAAGTTGGAGGATCACTCATTGGGTGAGTTTTTGACTTTACTGCGTGTCAATATTGAAATGAAACAGCAATGCTGTCCTAAATGTCTTCACTGGGTTGCGCCGCCGCGAGTACTTTTTCCAGGCGATCACGCGGTAGTTCCCACGTCAGGAGATCGATGCTGATGTGTGCCCCAACATCAACATGCCAGACCTGTTGTGGCAGCACCGCCCATTGGGCAGCGGTGGCGGGGCGATGATCGCCCGCACAAGATCACTTCGTAACACCGAGCCTCTCCTTCGATGCAGCACCCTGCGGACGACACAACCACGCGCGGGACCGAGGAGACGACCCACGCAAAAAACCACAGTCCCTCAGAAATGTGGCGCTGAGCAGGCTATGGATACATCCAGCATTTGAGAAGACTCCCGTATCATGGAATATCAGCCCTCGAAACCCTGCATAGGCCAACCCATGCCCGATTCTTCGCCACGCTCAGAACCACGAACCGACCCGCAACTCATTGCGGCGTGTCTGGCACAGGATGAATCGGCGTGGCGTGAACTCATCGCACGATATACCCCGCTCACACTGTCTATCGCACGGCGGAATGGTCTCGATCTTGAGGCCGCTGAGGAAGTTGCCCAAGAGACCTTCACGCAACTGGTTCGCAGTCTCCCCGCACTTCGGAATCTGGATGGTCTGCCGAAATGGCTTATCACGACGTCTTTTCGGTACACGCTGCGAGCAAAACGAAAGCGATCACTCTCACTGACTCCTGAGCGGCAGCATCTGGCATGTGTGGAGCCCGAAGATGTCTCGCGCTGGGAGCAACGGCATTGCATCAATGAGGCGTTGCGCCACATGGGCGGACGGTGTGAGGAGCTGTTACTTGCGCTCTATGCCAATAGCGATCGCCCAAATTATGACCTGATCGCCCAGCAACTGGACATGCCTCGAGGGAGTATCGGGCCCACCAGAGCGAGGTGCCTCAAGAAACTGCTTCAAGCGATGGATGACAGTAATAACCATAATGTAATAGAAAATCAGCAATCAGCGCTATCCAAATCGGATTCTGTGACACATCATTCCAGAGGTATTGATGGGGTATAGCCAAGATCAACTTGAGGCTTTGGTGGCATGGGCGTCCGGGGAGTGCTCTCCGGAGCAGCACCGGGAGATGGAGCGTGCATTGCGCGAAGATTCGTCCTTGCGCAAGATCGCAGACCAACTGGTCGAACTTGTCGAGGCCATGCAAGCCCATGAATTGCCTCGCCCGGGGCTTGCTGATCGCCTCGCAAATCTCTTCACAACAGAGCCCTCGGCAGCACAAAACTGGGCCGCAGCATGGCTTGAGTCCTCGACCCGAATTGTTGCCACCCTCGTGCATCGCCCTCAGGGAGCACTGGCAGGCTACCGCGCTGCGACCACTGCGACACAGTATTGCTTCGCATCAGAACTGGGGCGCGTCGATGTTGTGATCACGCTCGGCGCGACGCTCTCAGATCAGGCGATAATCAAAGGGCAATTCAGTTCCCACGATATTCCCGCAGAGCAGGTGCACCTGATGACGCCTGACCATTGCCATCTTGCAACCACGCCCATCGATGGGCGCGGCAATTTCAGCATGCCCGCTGACCCGGGGCGGTATGCGCTGGTTCTTGATGTTGCCGGAGCGGCACTGGACTGCGCCATTATTGTGCCACAGCCATGACGCCGTTGGACTCAACTGCAGACATGTTGCTCAAGTTGCCATCGGATGAACTTGCAGCGTCACTGCAGGTCGCTGACGAGAACACGTGGTTCGATGTCATCGAGCGCGCCTCGCAAGTTTCTATTGACGATCTCGGCAGCGCCTTGAAGCTGACTGATGTCATCGTGCAGGCAAGTGGGGCTCATTGTTGCCCACATGTGCGCGCCTTGGCGCTGCGTGCGAGAGCTCACACCCTGGCCTATGCAAATCGTCTGGATGAGGCAGCCGCGCTGCTCGAAGAGGCGCTCCATCTTGCACGCGAAACAGCCCGCGACAGTGTCATTGCACACGTCCAGATGACACGAGTACACGTGTTGAATCGGCAGGGGCATTCTCAGTTCGCCGCCGACGCGGGCAGAGACGCGATGTCACGGTATGAAGCCGCAGGCGAGAAGGTGCATGCTGCCCGAGCCGCGGTGAATCTTGGCGTTGTGCATCGCACTCTCGGGGATTCCAATTCCGCGATTCGTCTCTTCGAACGCGCACGTGCTGTTTTGAGTGCGGACACTCGGATTGATGCTCAGATATTGAGCAATCTTGCAGAAGCGTATCTTGAGACCAATCGTTTTGCAGATGCGGAGCGCACGTTTTGTGAAGCGCGCGATCATTTTTCGGTTCTCGAAATGTCACGCGCTGTGGCAATCGTTGAAGGCAATCTTGCAGACCTGATGGGGCGCCAGGGGCGTCTTGCCGAGGCAATGAAACACTTTGAAGCGGCTCGTTGCAACATGCCGGCATCAGAAGCACCCGGCGATCTTGCGCGACTGACGGCTGAAGAGGCGGAAGCCTTATGCCAAGCGGGGCTGTGGTCTGATGCTGCTCCAATGCTCGCTGAATCACTGCACTTGCTCGATGAATGTGGTCTGTTACACGAAGCGGCCCGCTCGCAGTTGAGCCTTGCGCAATCGCTGCATCGGTGTGGGCGGCGTGAACAATCGGGCAAAGCCCTTGAAGACGCAGGGCAGCGCATTGCACTCTTGGATGATCAGCGCTTGGTCGCGCGTCTCGAACAGGTTCGTGCGGCGCTTGCCATGGTTGATGGCGATACGCAGCAGGCAGAGGCCGCACTCGAACGGGCACTGCTTGCATTGGGTGAGGCACCCTTCGAGCGCCGCCGTGTACAGATGTCTCTGGCCTGGCTTGCCATGCAACGTGGTGATTTTGTGCGCACCGAACAATGGATCCTAGAAACAGGGTCTACCGAATCGACAGACCTGACACCACTGCGCATTGATATGGCCCACCTTCAGGGGCGACTTGCCCTTGCACAAGGTAATCTGGAACAGGCAAGCCATCACTTCGTGCACGCAGTGAGAGACCTTGAACGCATTCGCGGCTCGTTGCAAGCTGACGGCTTGCGATCCGCTTTTCTTGGCAATCGATTGACACTCTTTGATGATCTTCTGGATGTTTTGATTCAACGCGGGACTCAGGACTCACTTGCACAAGCGCTCATCGTCTCCGAGCAAGCACGTTCGCGCTCGCTTGTTGATTCGGTTTCTGGCGCACTGCCTGCGCCCGCCGCCACTTCAGATCAAGATGCTGACCTTGAACACGCCTTGCAACTGCGGTCAAACCTCAATGTGCTGTATAGCCGGGTGCCGGATTATGCATCGGTACCTGATTCGCTGGCACAGCAAATCGATCAAGCCGAACGATCGTTAAATGACACTGAGCGTCGACTCAGTGTGAGCAGGGGCCTTGCGACAATCCTGGCGCCTGAAGCGTCATTCGACGAAGTGAAAAATTTGCTGCCTAAAGGGTGTACGCTTGTTCAATACGCTTTTGTGCATGGCACGCTCCATGCAATAGTCATTGATGCAACCGGGCACATTCATGTTCGCACTTCACTTACAGACGAAGCGTGTCTCACGGGCCTGATCGGAGAGTGGCACTTTCAAATCACACGTTCGATGACATACGAAATCGATGATCTCGATGACATCGCCCCTGATTCAATTCACATCCTGCAACACCTCTATGACCTACTCTTCCGCCCGATTGTTGACATCATCGGAGAAGCATCTCACATTCATCTTGTGCCGCATGGCGTGCTGCATGGCATTCCTTTTCATGCACTCCATGATGGCGAATCGTACTTGCTGGATCGATTCTGTCTCTCACAAACCCCTTGCGCCACGCTGCTCCGCCACATCGACGTTGCTCACATACCGAACCGTGAGGCTCACAATGTTGTGGTTATTGGCTTTGCGGATCAGGCGGCACCGGCGATCGATCAAGAGCTTGATAATTTTTCTGCTCAGTTTCCCGGATGTCTCATTCGACGCGGTGCCGACGCCACCTCCGCGCGTATTTTGGAAGAATCACACGGCGCGCAACTCCTGCATATCGCGTCACATGGACGATTCCTCCCCGGTTCCCCCCTTGGGTCCGGTATTCGTCTCGCCGATCGTTGGCTGACCGTGCGCGACTTCCTTGGACTGCGCCTTGATCATGCTTTGGTGGTGCTGAGTGGCTGTGAGACCGGCCGTGCCGCTGTGGATGCAGGCGATGAACTGCAGGGTCTTGTTCGAGGTGTATTCGCTGCAGGGGCGGATGCCTTGCTCACGACGCTGTGGCCTGTGCATGACGAAAGTGCCCGCAACTTCATGCAAAGCTTCTACGTATCTCCACGGAACACCGATGCTGCGGCTTCTTGGCGAGCGGCACTATTGGTAGCCAAGGCGACATGCGCGCACCCGGCAAGATGGGCACCTTTTATTCTTTTGGCTGCCCCTTCAAGAGAGTGCTCCTGACCGGTAGTATGTTCTGTGTGTCAGGAAAGGGATGATGATGCGTAATTCAATGATGTGTTCTGGACTTTGTATCACGATGCTGAGTGCGTCAGCATTTGCAGATGGCTTTGCACCGGAAGAGGCGGTCGTAAGACTCGCAGTTGGTGTGTCAATCGACGATATCAACGTTGACTATGGCACAATCACTCTTGATTCGATTCCCGCAAGACAAACCTACCTGCTTCGGGTTCCAGCCGGCACGCCTGAGGAAGCTTTCGAAAACTTGCTGAGAAGTGATGCGCGTATCGTGGATGCAGAATTGAATGAATATGCTGATGCACCCGGTGGGCAGACCCAGAGTTTTTACCTCACCGCGCTCCACACACAATTCAATGACCAATGGGCATGGAACGCCATCGCGTTTGGCGGCACACCACCCCCCAATGTTGGCGCTGGCATCATCGTAGCCGTGATCGATACCGGCCTTGATGCAACGCATGCTATGTTTACCAACTCGACCATCTTGCCGGGGTTTGATTTTGTAGATGGCGATGCTACGCCGACCGACATTGGCGATGGGCTTGACACTGATGGTGATACGTTTATTGATGAACTTGTAGGACACGGTACGTTTCAGTCGGGACTCATCGCGCAGCTGGCACCTGGTGCAGCTTTGCTGCCATTTCGCGTCCTCGATGGCGATGGCCGGGGCAAGGCCTTCACAATCGCCAAAGCCATTTACGCCGCTATAGATGCGGGGGCAGACATCATCAACATGAGCCTGGCAATGCCCAACGAAAATCAAATTGTGGGATACGCCATCGAACTGGCGGCGGAGAATAGTATTCAGGTTGTCGCAGCGGCAGGAAACGGCGGAAGCCCCATAAAAATGTACCCCGCTGGTTTTTCGCCGGTGATCGCCGTTGCATCAACTGATATTGATGACACACTGAGCACATTTAGCAATTATGGCGGGCACATCGATCTGTGCGCACCTGGCAATCAAGTCATCAGTGCTGTGATCAACGAACAATTTGGTGAGTCCAACGGCACCAGCGCCTCAACAGCGCTGGTGACAGCAGTGCTCGCTGCCATGAAGAGCGCGAACCCAAACCTTGGCAAGACTGAACTTCGCACTCGCCTGCTTGATGCATGTGACGATATCGCATCGGTGAACCTTGGAAAAGAGGGCAAGATTGGTGCGGGCCGGGTGAACATTACTTCCGCGATCGACACCGCAATGGGAAATGGTGATATCAATCATGACGATTTCACCAATCTTACAGATCTCAGCCTGCTTCTCTTCGCCTGGGGCTCAAGTGATCACGCCGCAGACGTTGACGCTGACGGAATAGTTGGTTTGAGTGATCTCAATTTGTTGCTCATGCACATGAACTGACTAATCTCGCCCGTCCGGGTGGCAGTTGAGGCACGCGGGGCTTGCCCATACATACCCGCCGACATCGCTGTGTTTGTCATCCATTTTAGTCTTCCTGTGCTCGTGGCAATCAATACAACTGAATATCATTGAATTGCCGGGAACGATATGACAGTCCGAACAGTTCAGGTTGCTGTGCTTCCCGTTGGTAATCGGGAATGAATGATTAAATACTGCCCCCTGCCATGTTGATGTCGAGAAGTGACACTGCTTGCAATCTGTACTAAAGCCATTGACCTCGTGATCGGGATTTGTTGTGCCCTGGAAATCAGACAGGTGGCACGACACGCAATCGCTTGGCAGCCCGATGTACACATTGCTGCTGTGACATTCATTGCAGTTGTGACCCGCATGACCACCTGACAATGGGAAGGCATTGGTATGCGTGAATGTCGCCATATCCCACGTGCTGGTGTTGTGACAGTTTTGGCATGTTGAAGAGAACCCTGCTGAAGAATGCTTCGGATCACTCGTGCCGTTGAAGTCAGAGGCGTGACACGACGCGCACGCCGTCGAAAGCCCCGTGAACACACCGCCCAGATGGCAATCTGTGCAATTGAGCCCGCCGTGCCCAGCCGTGAGTGGGAAGTTTGCCGGGTGATTGAATACTGCGCCCTGCCATGTTGATGTCGAGAAGTGACACTGCTTGCAATCCGTGGTGAAACCATTCGCCTGGTGATCGGGATTCGTTGTGCCCGTAAAATCAGACATGTGGCACGATACGCAATCGCTTGGCAGTCCGGTGTACACATTGCTGCTGTGACATTCATTGCAGTTGTGACCCGCATGACCGCCCGCCAATGGGAAGGCATTGGTATGCGTGAAGTTCGCCATATCCCACGTGCTGGTGTTGTGACAGTTTTGGCATGTTGAAGAGAACCCTGCCGAAGAGTGCTTCGGATCACTCGTGCCGTTGAAGTCAGAGGTGTGACACGACACGCACGCCGTGGACAGACCCGAGAACACCTCGCCCACATGACAGTCCATACAATTGAGCCCGCCATGCCCAGCCGTGAGCGGGAAGTTTGCCGGGTGATCGAACTGAGCACCCTGCCATTTTTGTGTGGTGTGACAGAGTTCACAATCCATGCTGAAGCCGCTGGTCGCATGATTGGGATTTGTCGTACCGGTAAAGTCACTCAGGTGACATGTCACACAATCACTCGACAGCCCGTTGAACACGTCACCCAGATGACAGTCTGAACAATCAAGCCCACCATGTCCTGCAGTCAACGGGAACGCTGGTGTGTGATTGAAGTTCACGCCTGTCCATCCGCTTGTCGTATGGCACTCTTCGCAATTCATACTGAACCCAGCGGGACCGTGACTCGGATTCATCGTTGCATTGAAATCGTCCATATGGCACGATGAACACTCGGTCGACAACCCGAGGTTGGTGCCGCCGATATGGCACTCGCCACAATCAAGTCCGCTATGCCCCGCCGTCAGTTGGAAAGTTGACGGGTGATCGAACTGAGCGCCCTGCCATTTTTGCGTGGTGTGACAGAGTTCACAATCCATGCTGAAGCCGGTGGTCACATGATTCGGATCGCTTGTGCCTTGGAAATCTGCGAGGTGACACGACACGCAATCCGCAGAAAGACCGGTGAATACATTACCGATGTGGCAATCGAAACAATCAAGTCCGCCGTGCCCCTGGGACAATGGGAAAGAAGAGGTATGGATAAAGTCTGCCCCCACCCATCCGCCAGTATTGTGACATTGCTCACAATTGGTTGGGAAACCGGCGGACATGTGGTTCGGACTCGTCGTGCTTTGAAACTCACTCATGTGACATGATGCGCAATCGGTCGACAACCCACCAAAGCCGTTGCCTGAGTGGCAATCGTTACACCGCAAGCCGCCATGCGAGGCGCTCAAGGGGAATGAGGCCGGATGCGAGAATGAAAGAGCGCCCTCCCATGCGATAGGTGAGTGGCAATCTTGGCAATTTGTGCCAAACCCAACGGATTGATGATCCGGATCCTGTGTTCTGTTGAAGTCGTCAGCATGACAGGAGACGCAATTCGTATCCAGTGGAAGGAACACACCTGATTCTGCTCCTTCATGGCACATGTAGCACTCAAGTGCAACGTGCGCACCGATCAATGGGAAGCGTGTTCGATTGTGCTTTGCAATGACGTCGGTGGGCTTCCATGTATCTTCGGTGTGGCACCGGTCGCACGATGGCCCGAGATGCCCCAAATGAACATCAACATGACACCCCGCGCATCCCTTTCCAGCAAACTGAGTAACCGGGCCACGATCGTTATGGCATAACAGGCACTGCGCACCTTGGTGCGCACCAACCAGCGGCACACCCGTCTCGCGTTCATGATCAAATACAAAGTCCTCGCGCAACGTATTCCAATCCGTGCCGGTGTGGCACATCGTGCAGTCCGCGGGAAATGTATCGTGAGGCACGACAGGTCCAAGTTGGTCGTCCCATCCCTGGCGAAGTTGGAATCTGCTGCACGACATCCAACAGGAAAAAATCGCAATCAGAGCGATCGTGCGCGTGCGAGTTGACCATCGAGATGTTGATTGGTGTTGCTTCATGACATCAGAACCGATACGAGAGATACATGCCAAGCGTGTATACGTCATCTTCCTCACCGAAGTAGTAATCGCCGGTCACGTTGGCATACCACTTTCCGATGTACCACCCCGCGCCGCCGCGGACGAGATTGCGGACATGCGAGCTTTGGCCGCCGACCGCCGATGCCCCGTCAAATCTGAACAACTCATAGCCAAGATTGGCATTCAGCCCACCAATCTGCTGACGCGCTTCCAGTCGAAATCCATCACCGGAATTGAAATTGCCATCGACATAAAATACGGTTGCTCGCAAGGAAGGCCAATCATTTCCAAACCCAGACCAGTTCGCAGTCAGATCGCCGCGCGAGCCTTCGTTCGTATCGTCCTGCCATAAATCAAGACTCGCGGTGATGCGCAGGTCTTTCACAGGCTTCACCCACGCCGAGAGACTTGCACGATCCACCTGGCCATTCTCAATGACGTCAACCGGCAACAAGCGATATTCATCGCGCTCCACTTCAGGCCAGCGGAATCGAGAATACCCTGCTGAGCCGCCAATCATTTTCGTCGGCGTGAAGCGTACCTGCGCCCAGAACTCCGTCAACTCGGCACCATCGCTTTTGATCTCATCGCCGCTGCCATACAGATCCACGCGAAACGAACTGAACACCCACCACTTGTCATTCGGACGCCAGTTCACCCGTCCCAACACCTGATCGCGATCTGCTTCGCCTTGATGCCATGTCTTCTGATAGCCCAGTACTGCTGATCCAAGGCCGGGTTTTTCAGATTCGTAGTTCACAAATATGTGCGCCCCGACATCTCCATCCCAATCGCGATCACGATTGTTGCGCGGAATCATTCCCGCACCTGCACCAAGACTCCACCCATCGTCGAGTTGCAGTGTTCCTTCAACACCATCGATCAAACCAAGCTCTGGGAGATAAATCGAATAGAACCGCCCAACTTCGACGCGATAGGGAGAAAAATCTTCACCGCCCCACGCATATGAAAACCGTTCAAGTCGCCAGTCCTGCTCTGAGTCAGTTCGGCCATTGGAGAACTCGTTCTGACGCAATGCCGCTTCGCCGTCAAAGCGCAATTGCCCACCATCATGAAACAGATTGCGCACTGTGAAAGATGTGCCCAACCGTGATGAGACAAAAGTGCTGTCTCGCCCCGAACCCGCATCGTGCGTGTAATTCGAATTGAAATAGATGCGACCTGCAACCTTCACTGGACGCTCACTTGGGACCTGGCGATGCACTGGAGCCAGGAGCGGATCATCTGGCGAAACGCCTGACAAATCCGTTTGCCATGGCGGATGCTCTGGCACATCTGGCTTTGGTTTCTCTTGACGCGCTGGCTCTTCAACAGCTTCTTCGGGCGGATTCAGTGGCGAACGAATCTCTCCAAGCGTGCCAACAGACGGCACTTCAACTCCGGTTGGCAGCTCTGCACGCGCGCTCCCCGCCGAGATGATATTGATCACACCAACAATTGGTGCACCGCCTTCTGGGAAGAACCACACATCCATGCCTGCAGTGACGCCATCAAGTCGCCCCTTGTTGATGAAGACACTTTGTCCTGATGTTGACGTCACGATCACGTGCATTGGTTGCGGTTCCGCGGCATCTGCAGACGCAACAGAAACGGCAAGCAATATGCCCAGCGCACACACAGCGATAATCCGAAAAAGTCTACTCATTGCACATTCCTGTCGTCCAGGGATCGGAAGCCGTGACAGTCCTGGCATTCATGCCCCAATGGCCGATACCTCGTGACGAATGCACCATTTGCAAGTTTCGATGGTTGATGACACTGGGCACACATGACATCGGTATGTTGTTCATCAAGCGGGAAACGTGAATCACGCTGATGATCGAATGTGACAGTACTAAATGCATTTCGTTCGGAATGACACCGTGCGCAATCGTTCACACCCATCACCACGAACTGCCCCACGTGCTCATCGGTATGACATGCAACACACTCGGTCGATGTGATTTTGAAGCTTCGCCCCGGGCCGCCTCGCCCAGTGCCATGGCAATCTGCGCACGCAGCACGTGCATGTGCTCCAACAAGCGCAGTGCCTGTCCATTGCTCGTGCATGTCACCAGTCCAATCAATAGCATCGAATGAATCCGTGCTGTGACACCGCGCGCACCCCGTTTCCCCATTCACCATCACCGGGAGACCGGGCCCATCAAATACGCCGTTATGCACATCCTCGTGACACGCGGCGCAGTCCTTCGCCGTGCCAACAAATTGGCGAATTCCATTGTCGTCGGTGTGGCAGCTTCGACATGCAACCGCCTGGTGCGCACCGGTCAGCGGGAACATTGTTTTTTGGTGATCTTCAATCACAAACCGAGTTGCTTCAAACCGGTTGTCATCATGGCATGTGCTGCAATCATCGCCAGATGCCGCGAACTGGAACTGGCCATCATGCGGATCGTCATGACACGCTGCACATGACATTGGTGTTTGTGCGTATTGAACGTGGCCGTCCATTTCGGTGTGGCAATCCGCACAAGTGGCATTAAGATGTTTGCCTGTCAAGGCGAAATCTGTGCGCGCATGCATGGTCACATCGAATAGTCCCGGCACAAACTGTTGCCCATCGTGGCACGAAAGACAATCCGCCAATTGCTCCGCAGAATCAAACTGGCCCTGATGCGGATCTTCATGACAGGCTCGGCAATTTTCATTGCTTCTTCCGGGGAACAGCACTCCGTATTCTGCTTGTGTATTGCTACTTGCATCAATCGAATCACGTTCCCCTAGGAAGGCATGGCATTGGGAACAGTCTTGAGTGGCATGCGGCGGGTCAAGCACAAAACCGCTTGCCGCATGTTGAGCCAAAGTCAGTGTTGCTTCTGGGTAAAGAAAGTCTTCATGTTCAACTGCATGACAGGTCATGCATACATCACCCGCGCTGCGCTCGACCATGGTGATGTCGTCAATAAACGTCTTTGAGTGCGGCGATTCATGGCACGCTGCACACGCCCGAATAGTCGTTTGCACAACGTTCTGAGGTGAGACAATCGCATATGCTGTGCCCTCTTCATGGCATGCTTTGCATGACACACCAGCATGCGAATCGACCAATGGAAAATCTGGTGTGTGTTCAAACGCTGCCGCGACATTGAACGGATACTCCTGGCCATGGCACGAAGCACAATCAGCGCCGTATTCGCCGTTGTGCGAATCTTCATGGCACGCGGTACACGACGACACAAGACCGAGAAAACGTGTCTGACCTTCCCTCAATTCGTATTCATCTGCGGCCACGTGACACATACTGCACGCCAAGTCGCGATGAATGCCAGTGAGCGGGAAGTTTTCGATGTGCTCATGGTGATATGTATTGCGTTCCGGAATGCCCGCAGTCTCGAAACTTTTCGATGAAACAAGTGCGATCGTCCCCTTCGTGTGCTCCGCATGACACTGCTGACACGCCGAAGCCGGTACTGATGCATCCATCGTCCCGTGCAGGCCGCTGGCAGTTTCTATGTGCGTCCCGATGATTTCGTGGCAATCAATGCACGCTTCATCCATCGAACGCGATTCATCGCCGTGACATGCAGTACACCCGGCGCTGCCGCGCAGTGATGCCACGCGCGCATGCGATGGATGTAAATCGCCAGGCGATGTGAGCCCGCCCATTTCCCAGTACGCGATACCAGCAACGAACACAATCGAGACCACACCGATGGTGATATTTGTGCGATTCATGGCGCCACCACCTTGCCCACACCAGCAATGCCAAACCGCAAGTCTGCATAGCGCACCGCCGTTGCAACATGAATGCCCGCAAGCAACACCATGAGCAACGCCAACCAACGGTGAAAATAGCGCCACGATGAGAGGAGCGCTCGCAATTCTTCGTAATGCGTCACGACCAGACTCGTGCGATATGCTCGGCGCGCAAGGACAATAACATCTCGCACTTCGTTGACCGGTATGTCACCGCTGCGCCCTTGAGCGCGAAGCCGACGAAGTGTTCCCGACAGCCGATACTGTCCTGCAACCAGCGCACAAATACGCGCCCAAAGCCCGGGACGCCAACGTCCCGAGTGAATCAACCCCTCGATTTCCCGCCGAACCTCTTCTCCAAAGCCGCGCCCAGCTTCATCCCATGCCGACGACATCGACACGAGCCGTGTATGGGCTTCATCAAGATCAATTTCACGTCCGTTGGCTGCGCGCGGAATAAACGCGTAGAAATACCTTCCGACCACTCCGGTCGCGACAACAACCATCAAGGCAATAAGCGCATGTCCACCCACGATATTGCGCAACGTGAACCCGCAGTGCATGAGCACGCACAACAGAGACCCAACACCCGTAAACACATGCGCATTCATCCACCCACGAAGTGAGCCCGGCATCCATGTGCCAAACTTGGGCGAACGACGGATGAGATACGAGAGATTGAATGCAAACATGGCGCACGCAAGCACACCAAATGTCAATCCCACAGTCCCTGTTGGCCGCAAGAAATCATGCTTGTCGTGCACGCCGCGCGAGATCGCTGGAACACTGTAGTAGTCGCGCTGCAACAACACCCACATGAGCATGAGGGCAATACTGAGAAGCAAACCCATCCGCGCATAGAAAAAACCAAGCCCGGAGTCAGCTGTTGCAGGCGCATCAGGACGATCCGCAGGATCAAATGAAACACCGCCGCCTTCAAGCAGCTTAAACGGTGGCACACCACCGGCAAACACAAACACCTCATCATTTGCGAGTGTGTGCTCACGAGTATTTCCATTTTCTTTCAACCGAAGCTGCACTTTGCCTGCTTCAATTGAGATAACATCGCTGCTAAAAACGGCTTTCAGCTTCTTGTCCGCAATCGCCTGCTGCAACCGACGTTCATTCCGTGCCTTCAAACGAAAAAAGGCCTCTTTGCGATATGACAACGTGACCACATTGCCAGACTGCTCGGACAGGCCGACCGCGGCCTCAATCGCGCTGTCGCCCCCGCCCACAACAAGAATATGACGATCCTGATACGACTCCGCATCGATCAGGCTGTATGCAACTTTTGGAAGATCTTCCCCGGGGACGTTGAGCTTGCGCGGCGTACCGCGCCGTCCAAGCGCCAGGCACACATGCTTCGCAGCAAGGTCACCATCGGATGTCTTGACGAGAAACGTTCCATCTTCTCCACGCGAGAAGCCCAGCATCTGTACACCTGTGCGTACATTCAGTTCATGCTTTTTCGCAAGCGATTCCCACAGTTCAATAAGCTCTTCTTTTTGATAGCTCAGCTTCTTGAGTCGACCATGCAATGGCAGTTCAACGGGCTGGGTCATCACGAGTTTGCGGCGCGGATATGACGCAACTGTCCCGCCGATTTCATCAGTCTGTTCAATCGTCAGATACTTCAGCCCGAGTGACTTTGCTTGAAGCGAGCACGAAATGCCAGCTGGCCCTGCCCCAACGACCAACAGGTCGATTGCGCCATCTCCGGTTCCGCTGCGAGCTGCTGCTCCATCACGAGACCGCTGTGAAACGATCTTGGCGACCATGGCCCCATGCGTCACTGCGGTGCGCACAAGGGCAAAGCCGCTCAGTTCACCGGCCAAGAAAAGTCCTGGCACATTGACGGCTTCCAGTTCCTCATCCATTGCCGGGAGGTCGCGCCGATCACTCAGATCCCCAAGCGTCAATGCAATCGCCGCTGTTGGACATGCTTCTGCACACAAGCCATGCCCCACGCATCGGGCTCCATGGACGATCACGGCCTGCCCATGAATCAGTTCGAGCACGCCCTCTTCGGGGCATGCCCGAATGCATGCTCCGCATCCGATGCACTGAGACAAATCAACCTCAGGATGCTGCAACCGGGCTTTATCGCTGCCACGCGACTTGGCATCCGCCCGTTCGGCTGAAAGGTGCGCATACGATCGCATTTCTGCGCGTCGACGCACAATAGCCAAAACAACCAGAAGCACCAGCAGTGCTGGTGGTATACCAAGGGACCAATGCATCCGTGTGGGTCCTCTTTCTCCCCCGAGAATGATCTCCAACACCAAGGATGTGATGCGGGCAGCGGGTGGGATACTTCCGATCAAAAAATTTCCGCCCCCCCAAACCCCAGAAATTCACACCGGACCTCCCCAACGCGCATATTTTGCTATCTCCTACTCAATCCCGGAGTTTCGACGCCGATACGCCGTGTGGACTGCGCCTTTCATCCTTATATTGAAGACGCTACTCTTCGCCCGATGGCATTTTGCTGAACCGGACACCAAAGGAATACTTGTGCGCACAACTCATCAACTCCATCGTCTGTGTGTTGTTTTCGGTTTTGTGATGTGCTTTGGGGCATGCGATCGTGATGACGGCATTCGCGTCTATCGATCACCCAAAGATCAGATGACAAGTGTCAGCGACACGCCATCTTCACCGCACACAACCATGACATCGACAACGCGCTCGAACGAACAACCGGGAAAGCTACAGTGGGCGGTGCCAACTGGTTGGACCGAACAGCCGGGTGACAGCCCCATGCGCTACGCCACCTTGACCGACCAGCGCACAACGCCACCTACCGAAATCACAGTTACCAGACTGGGTACAAAATCCGGATCACTGCTTGCAAATGTCAATCGGTGGCGCGGTCAACTTGGATTGCCACCGACCGACGAAACGGGTCTCGCCCACATGACGCACAGCCTTGAGCGCAGCGCCATGCCCGCAACTATTGTGAACATTGCGGCGCCTGCAAGCGATACCGATTCGCCACAGCGCATGCTCGCGGCAGTATTCGCGCAGCCAGATGCGACCTGGTTCTTCAAACTCTCAAACACTTCGGCAATTGTTGAGGCCGCCGAACCAGACTTTCTTGCACTCTGCCGATCGATCCATCTCGAGCCTGCCGCATCAGCGCCGCCTTCGAGCCCATCGAGCGCCATTCCCAACATGATGCCAGGCATGGGCGACGGTCCGCCTGAACTCACGCAACCGCAAAATGCAGGCCCGCTTACCTTTGTTGTCCCAGAAGGATGGAAGCAGGATCCCTCGCCGCGCATGGCGCGCATTGCAACGCTGTTGATCGATGACGCTCCCAGTACCGAACTTGCTATCTCCCGATTTCCCGGTGATGTCGGTGGCGAGCTGGCAAATGTCAACCGCTGGCGCAACCAACTTGGCTTGCCGCCCATCGCCACCCTGGGTGCACAAGAAGCCACTACGGTTACGATCGGCAACCACCCCGCGCGGGTCTATCGCTTTGCCGCACTAACTGGCAACGAAAATGCATCTGCCATGTTCGTTGCGCTCCTGCCAATGCATGACGAAACATGGTTCTTCAAGCTTACCGGTCCGGTTAGCTCAGTTGATGCCCAACGCACACGTTTCGAGGCTTTCATCAACTCGGTGAGTTTCACACGATGACCAATCCAGCGCACACGCCGTCGTCATTCTCATTTCGACGAGTGATTGCTCCGTTTGCATCACTCAAGCTCACTGTTCTGCTCATTGCACTCTCGATCATCCTTGTCTTTACAGGCACACTCGCCCAGGTCGATCGCGGCATCTGGGATGTAATGCACGATTACTTCCGCAGCCTCTATGTTTTTATTCCTGTCAGCATTTTCTTTCCGCGAGACTATGGCGTTGATCTCGATATTCCCTTTCCCGGTGGGTACACCATCGGTCTGCTCATGCTTGTCAACTTGCTCGCCGCACATTCGGTGCGCTTCCGACTCAAAGCACATGGCAATCGCTTGCTGATTGGCCTTGGCCTCATCGCGATAGGATGTTCATCAATCTTCTGGTTTCACCAAGGGCCGCTGCCTGCGACTATTCTCTCGAACTCGGGTGGGTATGCTGGCGTGCTCCCACTGATGCTTGTCGGCGCTCTCTTCTATGCACCATTGGTCGCCGGATGTGCAGTCGTCTTTGGCAGGCGCGGGGGGATTGTCCTCATCCATGCCTCTCTTGCGCTTCTGCTCATCGGCGAAGGTGTCACCGCTGCAAGTGCTGTTGAGACACAGATGCCCATTTATGTTGGATCATCCTCAAACTGGGCGCAAGACATCCGCGAGGTTGAACTTGTCTTGATCGACCCATCATCGCCCGATGATAATTTTACGATTGCAATCTCCGAGCACCGACTTCAAGAAGCTGCGCGCACCGGCGAACTCATCACCCATCCGGCGATGCCCGTCACCATCATGGTGAACCACTATTACGAAAATGCGGACCTTCACCAACTTCAACCCGATGAAATAGCTTCAGCCACACAAGGATTCGGTACTTCCATGGCGGCAGTACGGATTCCGAAAGTTTCCGGTGTTGATACATCGAACGCCATCAATGTGCCATCTGCAATTATCACACTGTTCCGTGATGGTCTCTCAATTGGGACCTACCTTGTCTCGCCACATCTGCAAATTGCAAGCTTTGTAATTGCTGAGCAACAGGTGCGCATCGAAGATCATTCTTACCGTATCGCCCTGCGTTTTCGGCGTTACTACAAACTCTATTCCATGCGACTCGATGCCTTCCACCACGATCTCTATCCTGGCACTTCCATTCCCCGCAACTTTTCAAGTGATATACACATATCGGACCCAGAGCGCAGTATTGACCACGATGTCGTGATACATATGAACAACCCATTGCGTTTTGAGGGCGATACCTTCTTCCAGTCAAGCTGGATCCCAGGCAATCGTCCTGGTGATCCTGATCGAGGCACCATCCTCATGGTCGTGCGCAATCCAGGCTGGACTATTCCATATATTGCCTGCGCCGCGGGCCTGATTGGTCTTGTCTACCAGTTCGGTGCAACGTTGCTCCGGTTCTTGCGCAAGGGGGCAGTATGAAACTGCGATGGCACTCATACGCAGTCCCTGCGCTTATCGCCGTTCTGGCGATGATCTATCTCACCATGCCTTTCACAAGCAAGCCGCAAGGTGACCTTGATGTCGCAGCATTCGGCTCATTGCCCGCGTCCTATGCTGGCCGCTTCAAGCCACTTGACACAGTCGCCCGCACTTCATTGATGACCATCAGCGGGCGTCAATCTGTCCGCACTGAGGAAAGAAAAATTGACGCTACAACGTGGCTCCTTGAACTCATCGCACAACCAGAGCAGGCTGCGGATCGCGTCATTTTCCGCGTCGACCATCCCGACCTGCGAGCGACACTGCACCTCCCCGAATCGCGCAGATACTCATTCCGTCAAGTGACCGAAATGCGCGATGAACTGCAACGTCAGACACAACTCGCGCGCATGGTTCCCAGCGACCAGCAGAGTCTGTTCCATCGCAAAACGATTCAGCTATCCAACCAGGTCAATCTCTACCAGATGCTTGGCGGCTTGTTCAGCGTCAACCCCATCCCCTCATCCGAGCCCACCGCAGACTGGCTCCCCCTTGGTACATTTGGGCGCCCACCGGACACTGAATTGCAACGCAACATCGTTTCGGGGTATCACGCTGCCTTTGATGCCTTTCGCAATCACGATGCGCGAGGATTCAATCGTGTCGTTGCAGACCTGCACACTGCGGTCAACGCCGCATCCTCTACCATCCATCGGCGTGCTGAGCATGAAGCCCTTTTCAACCGCACGGAGGTATTCCAGCGCGCAATCGTACTGTATCTCTTCGCTGCAATTGCACTGATAGTTTCATGGCTTCGCTGGCGAACGCCTCTCACGCGCGCCGCCACCTTGCTCCTCCTCGTCACATTACTCGTGCATACGATTGGCATCATCGTGCGCGTCTATCTCTCGGGCAGACCCCCCGTCACCAATCTCTATTCGTCGGCGCTGTTCATCGGATGGGGCATGGTCCTCCTCGGCATCATCCTCGAACACTTCTTCCGTTCAGGCACAGGCATACTCACCGCTGCTGTCTCAGGATTCCTTACCCTTATGGTCGCGCGAGGCCTCTCTGTCTCCAGCTCAGGCGACTCCATGGCCGTACTCCAGGCGGTACTCGATACCAATTTCTGGCTTGCAACACATGTCATCATCATCACCTTCGGATATGCATCGACTTACCTCGCCGGCCTGCTTGGCGCAACCTATGTGTTGCGCGGCACGCTCACGCGCTCGCTCTCGAAAAAAGAGGCGAAGCGCCTTGGGCAAATGATCTACGGCATCGTGTGCTTTGCCACACTCTTCAGCTTTGTTGGCACCATCCTCGGCGGCATCTGGGCGGATCAAAGCTGGGGACGCTTCTGGGGGTGGGATCCCAAGGAAAACGGCGCACTCATCATCGTTTTGTGGAATGCGCTCATTCTTCATGCACGATGGGGCGGCTTGATCAAAGGCCGCGGTCTTGCCGTGCTCGCCATTGCGGGCAACATCGTCACAAGCTGGTCATGGTTTGGTGTCAATATGCTCGGGCGCGGCTTGCATTCCTACGGCTTTATCGACTCCGCCGCGTTCTGGATCACTATTTTCATCATAAGCCAACTTGCACTCATGGCCCTCGGCGCACTGCCCATTCGCATGTGGCGGAGTTTCTCAAAACCAGTGGCCACAGAGCGTTGATCCTCTGACTTTGGACCCTCCAGACCGTGTGTGTCAGGCCGACTTGCCGCGGCGTCTTATGGACAGCTTGTGCCGAAGTTGAACAGCAGCAACTGCAAGTCATCCAAATCCACCTGGTTGTCACCATTGGCATCGCTTTGGCAGGTGCTCACGGCGCCCTTGGGCTGGAACTCAAATGCGCCCATGTCGATGTTCAGCGCCCACGCGGAGACGCCCGTATTTGCAGTCGCCGGGTCATCAACGTTGCGATTGGCGCCGTCGAAATCACCGGTGAGGTCAAGTGCCACGGGTGAATCGCCGGCATCAATGCCCGCTGAACCATCGAGGAGGTGCAAGTCACCATAAAAATCATCCGCCGTCCCCCAGATCAGATCGACACCTGGATTGGGCAGCTCCACAAAGCTCGGCAGGGTATTGATGTTGCCCGTGCCGGCATGTGTACCGCTCGTACGCTCGACATCGCAATATGTCACCTGATGACCCGGGTTAATCGCTGTATCCACGTTCGAATTGCCCCATGCCACACAGTTGAAGAATTTGGAAGACCCGGTGCCGGACGGGCTCGACGCCATGATCGACTCAGCGCCCTGATTGCCAAAGAAGGTGCAGTTGCGGAATGTCGTATTCACCGCCGATGAATTCGGCGCCGCATACAGCGCGCCCCCAAAGCCCGACGGCAGCGCAGTATTCCCCACGAACAGGCAGTTGTCCGCCGATCCTGCACTGCGCGACGAGCCCGCGATGAACTTTGCTGCCCCGCCCCGTTCACCCGTATTGCCATAGAACCTGCAGCGATCCATGTCTAGTCGCCCACCATTGAACTGCAAAATCGCTCCGCCATCATCAAGTGAGCTGTTCCGTGTAAACGTGCAGTCGAAGAGGGATGTCGTCGTTGCACTGCACATGAGCGCCCCGCCGTCCGAATCATCCCGATCGACGAAGTTGCCTGTGAACGTCGTATTCAAGCAGGTCAACCCGCCAGTCGTCAACGAAAAAATCGCCCCACCCTGGATGACGGCATAATTACTTGTAAACGAACACTGATCAAACGATGCACTGCCATTGATCAGCGCAACACCCCCGCCTTGTGTAATTGATTCGTTGCCAGTGAATGTGCTCCGCGTGAAGTCATATGTTGCACCACTGACCAGATACACTGCAGCACCGCGCCCGCCCGAGGCATTGGTCAGGTAATCACAATCTGTCGAAGTCATAGTGCCAATCACCAGCACCGCAGCGCCGACATCACTGGCTGTATTCATCTCGAAGGTCGTGCGTTCTACAACAAGCGTGCCTGTGCAATACAGCGCTCCGCCGTCATCATTGGAGTGATTCCCCGTGAAGAAACAATCCTCAACGGTCAGGTCGCCGCCAAAGGAAGAGACGCCTCCACCATCGAAGGGGTATGCATTGCCAGCCCCCCCGGTTGCCACACCATCCATGATTGTCAGCCCGCGCAACGTCACGCCTGGCGAGGGTGCATCGAGCACACGGATCACCGTGTCATTCAGTAATTGAGCGGTGAGCGTCGTCGATCCTGCGCCGCCCGTACCTTCGATCGTTATCGACTTGCCATTGATGAAGAATGTTTGGTTGTATGTGCCAGGTGCTAGGAGAAGCCGATCGCCGTCGTTCGCAGCGTTTACCTTCGCCTGCAAGTTGTCGATCGGTGAGACATTGATGTCCGCCGCCTGTGCCGTCGCACTTGCCATGACAAGTGCCAATCCAGTCATCATGATTTGATATGCCCGTTTCATCACCGATCTCCAAAGTGTGTCATCACGGCTGCCGCCCGGCCTCGCCCCGGACCAAACCCACCGCTCATCTACACTCACCGGAAATACGCCCAAACCGCGCAATGATTTGTGAATCCATTGTTGGGGATGGTCTGGTTCTTCGCTACGATGGAGTCGAGAATGGCCGCTACCCCCGTGACACCCGATCCCGACCGACCCGGCTCAAAGACCCTGTTGCCTGCGGTCTATGAAGAGCTTCGCGCGATCGCTGCGGGCATTTTTGCTGGCCGAAGCGATTCCACACTCCAGCCCACCGCCATGGTCCATGAGGCGTACATGAAGCTTGCCCGGACCGGTGATGCCTCGCGTGCGTGGGAATCGCGCGAGCATTTCCTTGCTGTTGCTGCCAAGGCGATGCGTCAGGTGCTCATCAATCACGCCGAGGCACGTCACACTCAAAAGCGGGGGGGGCATTGGCAGCGCGTTTCCCTGGCGGGGCTCGATGGCGCCCCAGCCGTTGGCGATGTCGATGCCATCGATCTTGCAGATGCCCTCGCAGAGCTTGAACGCCTCGATGAGCGCCAGTGCCGCGTCGTTGAGTGCCGCTTCCTGGCGGGCATGACAATCGAAGAAACCGCCACCGCGCTCAGCATCTCCAAGCGCACTGTCGAACTCGACTGGCGCATGGCCCGCGCTTGGCTGCGCACGCGCCTCGAGGAGGACTCCCTCGCGTGACCCCCGAGCAATACCAGCGCGCCAAGGTCATCTTCGAGCAAGTCTGCGATCTGCCCCTCGATCAGCGTGATGAGTTTATGGCTCACCATCTGATGGATGACCCAGACGTGCGCGAACACATCGAGCGCCTGCTGCGCGCCGATGCCGCTGACAGCACTCTCTTGCGCACACCTGTGCCTGAAGCCACACGCGAGCCCTCTCCAGTGCGACTCCCGGAATCAATCGGCCCGTATCAGATCATCTCGCAGCTCGGTATCGGCGGCATGGGTACGGTCTATGAAGCCGAGCAACAGCATCCACGCCGCACTGTTGCACTCAAGGTCGTCACACCAGGCCTCGATGCGCAAGCAATCATGAAACGCTTTCAACGTGAGGCAGACCTGCTTGGTCGCCTGCAGCACGAAGGCATCGCGCAGGTGTACGATGCGGGGCATTTTGAGACTGATGCGGGCCCGCGCCCATACTTCGCGATGGAACTTGTGCGCGGTGTGACCGTCACAGCCTACGCAGATCGCAATGCGCTCTCGACGCGCAATCGCCTTGCGCTGCTGCAAAAGATATGTGATGCTGTGCAGCACGCCCATGATCACAACGTGATTCATCGTGACTTGAAGCCTTCGAACATCCTCGTCACCGACGGTGGCAAGCCCAAGATTCTTGATTTCGGCATCGCGCGCCCTGCCGAACCGCATGCGACAGACATCACGGTTCACACGCGCACCGGGCAACTCGTGGGCACGGTCGCGTACATGAGCCCTGAACAAGCCTCGGGGCGTGATGAAATCGATCACCGCGCCGATGTGTATTCGCTGGGTGTCATCGCTTACGAATTACTCACCGGACAACTGCCCTTCGATCTCAAAAATAAAATGCTCCATGAAGCGGTCAAGGCCATTCAAGAGGCCGAAGCGCCATCACTCTCCACGATCAGCCGGGGCCTCTCGACTGATCTCGACACCATCGTGCGCAAGGCGCTTGCCAAGGGAAAAGACCGGCGCTATCAGACCGCACGCGATCTTGCAAACGACATCGGGCGTTTTCTCGATGACAAACCTATCGCTGCACGTCCGCCCAGCGCCCTGTATCAACTGAGGAAGTTTTTCAAACGCCACCGCGCAATCGCCACCGCTGCCGCCATGGTCTTCGTCGCATTACTGCTTGGCCTAATTGCCACTTCAATCGGCCTGCGCCAGGCGGTCGATGCCCGAAAGCTCGCCGAGGCGGAGCAACTGCAAACCGAAGCTGCCCTCAGCCTCCTCACCGATGCGCTCTACAACGTAAATATCAATCAGGAAGGCAACGCCAACTACTCCGTATCCGAACTCCTTGATGACATCGCAACCTCCATCGACACCAATGATGCCCTCATGCCAAGCACTCGCGCCAACCTGCGCATGATTCTGGGCGATGTGTTTGTCAGTCTCGCCCGCTATTCAGAAGGCAAGGAACAACTCGAGAAAGCTGTCGCTGCGCGCACCGAAGCCCTTGGTGGCGAACACCCGGACACCCTCGAAGCGATGAGCGATCTTGCATCCGTCACACTCGATCTCGGTGAGTATGAACGCGGCCACGAAATGTTCTTGTCACTCTCTTCAACATCCGAGCGCGTATTAGGGCCGCTTCATCCGTCTACTCTCAAGCGCATGTTTTATCTCGCCAGTTCACAATTTCGTATTGGTGAACACCAGACCGCTGCCGAAACTTACGAGCGCGTGCTGGCAGCGTACGAGCAGGGCGTTGCCGACCCCGATGACACCCGAGGAGCAATCTTCGCGAGTCTCGCCTTTGTGTATGGTATCCTGGACCGCCTCGAAGAGGCCGCTGCACTTCATGAACGGTCCATGAAGCACCATGTGGAAATGTATGGCTTCGAGCATCCCTTCACACTCACCGCGCGCTCCAACCGGGCCCTCGCCCTTTCGCGCCTCAATCGTACTGATGAAGCCGAACGCGAAATGCTCGACATTTTTGCCATCCGCGAGCGCACGCTTCCCCCCGATCATTCAGACATCGGGGTGTCGCATCTGCACCTTGCACGTCTCTATGTCGATCTTGACCGTCATGCCGAAGCTGAGCCCCTCGCCCTCAGCGCCACTCAACTCCTCACGCGTACCCTTGGCGAAGACCACCGCTACACCAGACGGGCTCGCACCCTCCTCATTCGTATTTATGATGAGACTGAACGCCCCGGCCTTGCCGATCCGCTGCGCTCGCCAACCTCTTGATCCCGAATGGGTTCATATGGTTCGGTCTGTGCGCTCTTGACAGTGCGGGCGTGCCATGATGAGTCTTTTTCTGTTTTGTGAACCACGCCCCATCTCGGTGTTATCTGGACGGGGGGCGTCATCAGGAGCATCGCAAGATTTGCCCATTCGGTGTACATTCAATACTTCATGAATCAGGAGTGAGCTAGGGTGTCTCCTCATCGTCGACATGGGCGGTTTGTGTACCTTCTTTCAAGGCGGACCTGTGCCCAGCGCGATGGCACTGGTTCACGTTTCGTGACGATCTTAGCAACCCGAATTGAGCGATCTCAGTCTCGGGAGTTTCAGTGAGAAAGATGGTGCAACATGGCCAAGAGTAACGTTTTTCGACGACTGCTTCGCACATCACCGCTTCAACCGCTTCAGGATCACATGCGCGTTGTCTGCCAATGCGTGCATGAAGTTCCTGCCCTGTTTGAAGCCTCGATCGCCGAAGATCAGCAAAAAGTTGTGGCTCTGAACAACACGATCAGTGAGTACGAATCGGCAGCGGACGCGATCAAGAACAAGCTGCGCGATCATCTGCCCAACACACTTTTTCTTCCGGTCAACCGCACCGATCTGTTGCAACTCCTGCATACGCAGGATGCTATTGCTGATACCGCCGAGGATATTTCGGGGCTGATGGCCTCACGCACAATGGATGTGCCTGAGGTCCTGCGCGAACCGCTGTTGGCTCTTGCCCATCGATCTGTCGATGCCTGTGACCAGTCTGCAAAAATCATCGAGGAACTGGACGAACTCCTTGCCGTGGGTTTTCAAGGGCAGGAGGCAAGCCGCGTCGAGGACATGGTCAAGACGCTCAGCATGGTCGAATCAGAAACTGACGAGCTTGGTCAGCACCTTGTCCGCACCTTATTCGAACACGAAGACAGCATGAATCCGGTGTCGGTGATGCTCTGGTATCAGTTGATCAAGTGGCTGGGAGACATTGGGGATTACGCTGAGAATGTCGGCGACCGCATACGTTTGTTGATCGCTCGCTAGGCAGTGAGCGTCATGTTTTTGAGCGGAATCGAAATTTCGCAATGCCTCGCCAGTCTGTGATCACTCACACCAAAATCGAGAGTATCAACCGTGGAACTGATTACACAACATGAAACACTGCTGCTGACATTGGCGATCCTGTTCGGCCTCTACATGACGTGGGGCATCGGCGCCAACGATGTGGCCAATGCCATGGGCACATCCGTCGGGTCCGGTGCCATCAAGGTGAAGCATGCGATCCTTATCGCTGCGGTCTTCGAGTTCTTCGGCGCATTCCTAGCGGGCGGACATGTGACATCCACCATCCGCAAGGGCATCATTGATCCAACGGTGGTTGCCGATGATCCTGGAACACTTGTTCTTGGGATGCTTGCAGCACTGCTCGCTGCTGCGATCTGGCTGATGATCGCTAGCTCTCGGGGATGGCCGGTTTCAACGACCCATTCAATCGTCGGGGCGATTGTGGGCTTCGCGGTCGCAGGCATCGGCGTGGATGCTGTCAACTGGGGGAAAATTGGCCAAATCGTCGCGAGCTGGCTCGTCTCGCCGGTGCTAGGCGGCCTGATCGCCTTCCTATTGATGATGAGTATTCGGCGTTTGATCCTCAACACGAAAACGCCATTTCTCAATGCAAAACGTTGGTCGCCGATCTATGTCTTTCTGTTCGGTTTCGTCATCTCACTTATCACCCTATTCAAAGGACTGAAACATCTCGACATTGACCTTTCGATTCCGATGAGTTTCCTGACGGCAATACTTTTTGGTGCGCTCATTACTGGTATTGGATGGGCCCTTATTAATCGAGTGCAGGTCGATCCCACCGCCGACCGAGATTTTCAGTATGCAAGTGTTGAAAAAGTATTCGCACCCATGATGTTGTTCACGGCTGCGGCGATGGCATTCGCGCATGGGTCCAATGACGTGGCCAACGGCATCGGACCACTTGCAGCGGTGGTAAGTATTGTGAACTCAGGCGGCGAGGTCGCACAGAAGGCCGAACTGCCGCTTTGGATATTGGTCCTCGGTGGGGGCGGAATTGTCATCGGTCTTTCGACCATGGGCTACAGGGTGATGAAGACCATCGGTACCCAAATCACCGCACTGACACCCAGCCGTGCATTTTGTGCCGAGTTGGCAGCCGCGGGGACAGTTGTCCTGGCATCCCGCACCGGAATGCCCGTTTCAACAACACATATTCTCGTAGGGGCGGTCATCGGCGTGGGCCTTGCTCGCGGCGTTGGCGCTATTGACCTTCGAGTCATTGGCGGAATCGTCGTATCATGGCTCGTCACCCTGCCGGTGGGCGGCGTGCTGGCAGCACTTATCTTCTTTACCTTGAAGGGTATGTTTGGTTGATCCGGGCAGATGTGCATCTGAAAACCGTTGAAATTGAGGCCCTGGATGACATCAGGGGAATCGCGTTTCCTCAAGGAGTTCGGTTCCGCCAGATCCTCATCAGCGGCCCCGTTGGAAGTGGCAAGACCACGATGGTGGAAACGCTCCACGCCTGGCCCGAAGAAGGCTACATCGACCTGACGATGAACAACTGGTGGCGCAGTCGGCTCCTGACATTCAGGCCACGCGAGGTTCATTTTGGCATTCCGTTTGTCGGGCACGACACCGTCATTCATGGTCGATGGCCCTCGTCACCCATTGATACGAAACGGCTTTATCTGCCACCAAGGAAAACAAGATTCTTCAATATCGACTGGCGAGCGAAATTCGTCTTTGATTTCCTGCTTCCGCCGACGGAATCCATTTTTGAAAGCCGCAAGACGCGCGCCAAGCTGGGAAGTCATCCCGGCGATGCTGATGTGACTCTGGAAAAGGTGCAGTCAGAAGTTGCTGCTTACAAGGCGCTGGCCTCACACTTCCATCGCAACGGCATGAAGGTCTATATCCGGGATCAGTTTCAGGGCAATCCGAGACGCATTATCGATCCGGCGGCAACTGATATTCCCTGAAACACGTTCGCCAATGGTCGCGCGCATGAAACCGATGCAAGACAATACGGATAGATTCATTTCATCACAAACTATATTAGCAGTGCACGCTCGCCCGTTGGTTCACCCACGGCAACAGGATCTCTGCGGAATAGACCTGCGGCACAATGTTGTTGTCGATTCGCGTGAATACGCCAACCTGATCTGCAAGGGCGCTCGACACCATGTGATGTTGGGGGATGCGGCAAATGTCCTGCCACACCGTTTCGACCGTAGAAAATGGGGAGTGGGCAACAATAAAGGGCATGTCATCACGCAAGCCGAGAGACTTGCGGAAGCGCTGCACATCCCCGCGCGTGTACCCTGATGGGAACGCTGGCGTCTTGGGTCGATTCCAGAAAAGTTCCTCTGCGATCCGCGGTGATTGTCTGGCGTTGATCAATAGCTCACGCGAGATTCGAGTCCGTGGCGGACCGGCATGACAGGCCACGAAATCATTCGACAACGCGACCAGCGGAGACAAGCGGTAAAACTTTTGGAGTTCCGCATAGTACGCCTCACCACGAACACGTCGGATATGTTTCTCCCACAATCGCCCCTGAGGTACGCCGCCCTTTGTGATTTCCTCCGAGAAACTGTCGTGATTGCCGAGCAGGAAAAAAACCTGATCGGGAAACGCTGTCTTGAGCTTGAAGATGAGGTCCATCATGAGCACCGACGTGTCCATGGATGCACTCGCATCCGGGTCCTCCGCGTGTACGGCGTCGCCAAGGAAAACCAGCGCTGCGTTCCCGCGATCCAGTTCTTCCATAATGGCATTCTCGCTGAGAATCTTCAGCAAATTATCCACCCGGGCATGCAGGTCTCCAATGAGAACAGGAGTGAGACGTTCGGGCAGTTCCACCAGAGCGCCCGGGTGACCGTCAGCCGCGAGCGGTCGGTACGGCGATCTCGTCAGGCAATCATTGACTGTTCTCAAGAGCGTTAGTCCATCTTCCGGCGTGAGCGCCTCAATGGGGCCGCCGAAGATATCAATCACCCGCTCCAGAGCCCGCGTGCGGCGCGTGACCAGACGTCGGGCAGCGCTCTCATCAGAAACAATAGAAATGTTTGCTTGAGGAGCGGAGGTAGAAATGCGCAAGACGAGTGCATTTCCCTCGTGTTCAATCTCAATGAAGTGCCCTCCTGAGTGGAAACGGCCCCCTCGATCGTCATCGCAATAGCGCACCACAATTTCGTCACTTGGGCGGATACGTTTGAAGTGGCCCATCCCTGAAAAATAGGAATCAGGGTCAATCACGATGAGATCGGAAGGCGACTGATCACTCGAGTCGTTGACGGTCATCTCGGGATAGAGATGCAGACGGTGCTCGCCAATTTCGATGGCAAACGCTGAGTTCTGCAATGATATTCGTATAATTTTCGACGATAAACACAGCTTCTGGTGCGGGTTGAGCGCAATCGTTTCGGCACCCTCGCGCCCATAGTTTCGCAGGCGTCTCAATGCTCTTGGAAAGACGCTCGATGAGCCAACGTTTTCAAACTGTGGTTTCACGTCAGGCAGTTTTCAATCATCGGATTGTGTTGATCTGATTCTTGATGCGACGGCTCGTGGATGTGCACAGGACATATTGTAGTGGAATGGCCCTCATGGGTCCCCTTTGCGCGCACATCCTCAGGATATTCTGGGGGACTCCGCTGATCCACGAAATGTCAAATTCTTCTCCCCGGTGGACTCAGCTGGCAAAGCTCAGCATCGCTCCTCACCCCTGCCGGGCTTCACGAGAGGACACAAATCGTGCATTTTTTGCTGACTCGATCCCCCGAGGGCGGGCTCACGATGCACGGCTACCAGTACACATTGGATCCTCACCCGGAGGTCGTTATCTACTGGAATTGCATCATAAAAAGCCTGTTGTTATGGGCTCTCAAGAATCTTCACTTCATGTGAATCTGGAACCGCACTGGGGCACTCCTGATGAACAGCAGAAACAAGGAAAGCGTGCCATGACGAATCGAGAATCAAACAGTAATACCCCGAACTTTGAGCATCTGGTAGACATCGCGAACAAGCCGCAGGCATCCGAAGCCACGGCGAGCGCGGGGCAGTCAGGTGCTGTTGCGAAGGTCGTCGGCGCGCTCCGGTGCGTCATGGACTCGCTTCGGGTCGCGGGGCCTGCTGGCGAATCAGCCATTCAGCAAGCAACCTCATTTCCCGGCGCGTTTGCATCGCGTCTGGGAGTGGACAAGCTCGGCGCCGGCCTGGCACACCTGGTCAGTGATACGCGTGGCGTAGTGCTCGCGGGGTACCGCGGCGCTGCGTCAACCTATGCACTCACCTTTGAAGCAGACGGCGTCGAGATTCATCTCGAAGTCACACCCGTCCCAGTTGATGGCGGTGCCGCCGAGATTCAGGCGCACATCGACACCGGTGGGGATGACACCATGGGCACAGTGCACTTTCAAAAAGTGTTGGATGCAGGCGAGGCCACGAGTGCCGCTATCGATGACGGAGGATACGCGTCCGTCTCATTGCCTCTTGGAACATATGACGCAGTAATCGAACTTGCGGGGCGCAACATTGTTGTGCCTGCTGTGGAACTTGGATGAACAAGAAGAATCAAATGACTGTCGAACCGGGCAAGAGACGAAAGGCGCATCATGAGCGCGTGCAACATAGCAGGACAAGATTGCTTCGAGCATTACAAACAAGGCAGATCAATGATGTTTCATTCACGGTGTAACGAGCGATTTCTGCGAGAACCCCGGCGGGGCAGCGAGCACGAAGCAGATCACAACTGGAGCACATTTTTGAGCACCGCTAGCTTCGATCGTCATTCTGTTTCACCACGGTCCAACAAACCGGAGGCGATGTGTGCGAAAACGCCGGTCTGGGACGACCTTCGTGAGCCATCACTGTATCTCAATCGAGAGCTGACTTGGCTGGCCTACAACCGCAGAGTGCTTGATGAAGCAAAGAACCTACAAACACCACTGCTGGAACGGCTCAAGTTTCTTGCCATTGTGAGCTCAAACCTCGATGAATTTTTCATGAAAAGAATTGGCGGCTTGAAGCATCAGGTGAGCGCAGGGTACACAAAAACGACCGTAGATGGTCGCACGCCGCAACAGCAGATCACCGAGTGCGCAGTTCAAGTGCGCGAGCTCATTGCAGAAAAGGCCGAGATTGCAAAAGCCGTGCTTGCAGAGCTCCGCAATCACAATGTGCATCTGCACTGCTACGAAGAACTGAGTGATGCTGAACGGAAGGTATTGCGAGAGAACTATGAACGAGATGTACTCCCATTGGTAACACCGCTTGGTCTGGATTCATCGCATCCATTTCCGCATTTTTCTAACCTCAGCGTGAACCTGTTGGTGACATTCATTGAACCGGGGCAGGATGAATCACTGATTCTTGTCAGGGTTCCTGCGGGACCGTGTTCACCACGATTTGTGCGCATCGGAAAAGACCACCGCTACGTTGCGCTTGAAGAAATTGTTGCGCACAATCTGGATCTCCTTCTTCCCGACTGCGAAGTAAAAAGTTGTCAACCCTTTCGTATCACGCGACACGCTTCACCTGAACATGATGAAGAGGGGACCGAGGATCTGCTTGCCATGATTGAAGCAGAGCTGCGCAATCGCGAATTCCTGCCCTGCGTTCGCCTTGAAATGGGACCTGAAATGGCACCCGCTCAGCGAAACATGCTTGCAAAAAACCTGCAAATTGATCCTGCAGCAGACATATACACAGACCATGCGCTCCTCGGGATGGCCGATCTCATGCAACTCGCGGGCCTTGATATCCCAGCACTTCATGATATTCCCCATGAACCGGTGACCAACCCTCTTCTCCCGCCTGATAGAGGTGTATTTGAGTCGATTCGCCTTCACGGCTCGATCTTGTTGCAATTCCCCAGGGAATCGTTTGCTACGTCAGTCGAACGTTTCGTTACTGAGGCAAGTGAAGACCCGGATGTTCTTGCAATCAAGGCGACGCTTTACCGCACATCTGCAAGCACGGGGATTGTCGACAGCCTTGTAAAAGCGGCGCACGACGGCAAACACGTTGTGGTGATGGTGGAACTCAAAGCACGTTTTGATGAAGCAGCCAACGTTGTCTGGGCGCGGCGACTCGAAGAAGCCGGAGTCCATGTCAGCTACGGCATCGAGAACCTCAAAACCCACTGCAAGGCACTTTTCGTCGTACGCCGAGAGAACAATGAACTCAATCGGTATGTCCATGTGAGTACTGGCAACTACCACGCCGGAACAGCTCGCGTTTACGCGGACTTTGGTTTACTGAGTTGTGATGAGGAACTATGCGAGGATATCGCGGATCTTTTCAATGTCCTGACCAGCGGCCGCAATATCTCAAGAACATATCGCAAGGCGCTGACCGCGCCCGATATTATGAAGAAATCTCTCATCGCCAAAATTTTACGTGAAATTGAACATCACTCCGAAGACTCACCGGGGCACATTCGTCTCAAGACGAACGCACTTGAAGACTCGGACATTGTCGAAGCGCTGTACCGGGCAGGACGGGCCGGGGTGCGCATTGAACTCTTTGTGCGCGATACCTGTCGACTTCGCCCGGGACTTACGGGCCTCTCAGAGAACATCACCGTGATTGCCACCATCAGTCGGTTCCTCGAGCACGCACGCGTGTACTACTTTCGCAACGGCGGCAACGAGGAATATTACATCGGTTCGGCGGACCTCATGCAGCGCAATCTCGAGCACCGGATCGAACTTCTGGTGCCGGTTGAGGGTGCGGCATTGCGTGAGACACTCTCGAACTACCTGGATAAGCAGCGCCGTGACCGGCAACATTCATGGCATTTGCATTCGGACGGCAGGTATACGCGGCAGCCACCAGTAACGGCAACGCAGCATCCCCGTTCCAAGCTGCCAGTGAATAACCGCATGGAGGGGGGATGCGCCACTTGCTAGCATCACATCGGGGCACCGCAGTACCGGCAATGGACGGACCCGCATCGAATCGCCGATACCGTAATGAACGAACGCGGAGCACCATCAATGGCTAAAGCTGAGAAACGAAACGCAACCCCCAGCGGTGACGGGAAGAAAAAAAAAGACAAGGGATCATCCAAGCCGGAGAGCAACCCGGGATTTGGCACCGCACGCGGAATTGAATCCATGTTCCGTAACGGCTATCGGGCGCAGCTGGACATGATCGCGCTGGCTGCCACAAAGTCCAACATCATGATCTCGGTGAACAGTTCTCTGTTTGCGTTGCTCACGCTGACCAGTGCATACATGTTGAACAGCCAGCCGCAACTGTTGATACCCATGGCAATCTTCCTGCTGACCTGCATCGTGTCTGTTTTCTTTGCGGTGCTCGCAGCTCGCCCGCAGAGAGCAGCGAAAGTCAAGATGGAGTTGGAAGATTTTCGTGAGGGACACGCAGACCTACTCGTCTTTGAATATTTTGCCAAACTCACCAAAGAGGACTACATGACCATGATGACGGAGCTCATGCAGGACAAGGATCGCGTGTACACCGCAATGGTAGCGCACCTGTATTTCCTTGGAAGATCGGCCGATCGGAGCTTCATGTTGCTTCGCGTGTCCTACACTGCCTTTATCGTCGGACTCATCGCAAGCTTCATCGCATTTGCCGTGGCGGCGATCGCTTTTTGATTGCTGGCAATTCATCATGAGTTGACCTGACGAGAACACCGAATGCCCGAAGAGTCCGAACATTCAGTCACAGTTGAATCCGCTGTTTGCAGAAAGCGCATTGACTCAGATACTTTGCTTCTCATCGTGTCCGGACTCATCGCGATCAGCATTCTGCTTCCTGTGCTATTTGGCTTCACAAAAGAAGGCAATCATGCAGACTCGGGCCCGACAGTGTTTCATAAAGTCGATGGGCTGTACGAGCCCTCCGGCGTTGCGCAGCTTAATGACGGACGCCTGCTTGTGGTCGAGGATGAGCCAACACGACCGTTCACGCTGTTGACCAAAAAGAATGACGCAAACGGTTTTCACGTGAAAGCAATTCGAGCGCGATCACTGTTCGAGCCAGCACTTGCCGAAATTAGTGATCTTGAAGGGGTGGCACTTGCACCCGACGGTTTTGTCTATGCGATCACATCTCACTCGCGAAAGAACAATGGCCAGCGCAATCTCAAGCGTGAAAAGTTGATCCGATTTAAGATAGAAGGCAATACGTTATACAAGTCGGCCATCCGCAACGATTTGCGCAAGAGCTTGAAGCACGCGTTTCCTTCAATTGAGGCGGCGACAAAAAAATCCAAGACCAAAGGCAACGAAGGACTGAATATCGAAGGGCTTGCCTTCGACCCGGACGGTAAGCAATTGTGGCTTGGTTTCCGTGGCCCGCTCATCGATGACAAGGCGATTTTGATTGCGATTCTGAATCCGCGCGGCGTTTTCGAGTCTGGCGAGACATTTCGTTTCACACAATCGCCGCAGCTGCTTGATCTCGGTGGGGGCGGCATCAGAGACATTGTTTACGTACCGCATCTTCACGGCTATTTGGTTGTCAGTCAGCAAGAAGGCACGAAAAAGGAAAAGCGGTTCAAGTTGTGGTTCTGGAGTGGTGCTCCCGCCGACTCGCCGCACCGCGTGCGCATCGAGGGCGTTGATGACCTTGCGCGCGTCGAAGCCATCGCACCGGTGACCTTCGATGGCAAAGACCAGATTCTGCTGTTGAGTGATGATGGAGACCGATCCAAAGGAAGGCGAGCCGGTCATCTCCTTGTGGATTATTCCCGTCTTGAGATTGACGCCCAATGAATCAAAGGAATGTACTGATGAAACGAGGCATCATGTGGTTGGTTCTCTGTGCAGTACCTTTTTCATCAGCGCTCGGCGCAACTGAAAATGAAACTGCAACAATCAAGCCTCTCGGCGCCGATGAGGTCCGGGCATTGGTCTACAGCGTGCTCGCAGATGCGGACATGCGGTCGAGTTTGCTTGACAAGGACAAACAAGGCGGATGGGACGACGGATTCTATCTCTCCGACGATTCCGGAAGGTTCAAACTCGAACTCTCCGGGCAAATGCAGTTTCGATGGATCGGCACCTTTCAGGACGACACGCCGGGAGAAGATTCCACCGAGACAGGATTCGTAAACCGCAGAACGAAACTTTCTTTCGATGGCTACGCCGTCGACCCTGCGTGGGAGTATCACATCACTGGTGGATTTTCTCGCAAGGACGGGGGCTTCGGGCTTCAGGATGCCTACGTCGAGCGCGACTTGGGGAAAGGCTGGAGCCTTAAATTCGGACAATTCAAAGCCCCATTCATGCGCGAGGAACTTATCTCAAGCAAGCGGCAGTTGGCTGTTGCCCGGTCACTGGTCAATGAAACATTCAATCAAGGGCGATCCCAGGGTATTGAATTGGTCTACAAGAATGACCACATCCACGCGAGTGCGATGTTCAGCGATGGCTTTGATTCAGCCAACGTCGCTGCACTTGAAGAGGATGTTGAGTTCGGCATCACAGCCCGGGTGGAGTTCCTTATCGATGGCAAGTGGAAACAATTCAAGGATTTCACTTCGTGGGAGAAGGATAAGTTCGCTGCAATGGTCGGTGGCGCGGTCCATTACGAAGAAGAGGATGGCGGGGGCGATGAAGAAACATTCACGTGGACTGTCGATGGGTCAATCGAATTTGGCGGCGCAAATTTGTTTGCCGCGATCGTCGGTCGTCATATGGATATGAAGGGCAGCGATCAATACGGGTTCATCTTTCAGGGCGGCGCATTCCTGAATGATGACTGGGAAGCTTTTGCCCGCTACGAATGGGGGGATATTGACAAGGCTGGCTTCGAAGACCTCAGCATTGTGACCGTCGGCGTCAATCGCTATTACCACAAGCATGCCTTGAAGTGGACGACAGACATTGGCTACGCCTTCGATCGCGTCCGCGGTGGGTTTTCCTCGAGCGGAACCGGCTGGCTCACAGATCCGAAGGGTGCTGATGGACAGATCGTCATCAGAAGCCAGATTCAATTTTTATTCTAACGGTACACGCTTCGAGCCCTTGAATGACTGGCCGTTTTTTACACCCGGTCGCTGCGATCAATGGCGCGCAACACCTTGATCGCCCGATGGCCGCGAACCTGACCGACATTGCCCATCAGCTTTGCTTCACCTTCGACTTCAACAATGATCGGTGCGGCGGCCCGGTGTTCTGTGGTGATGAGGTCGCCCACTGCAAGCTGTCGCACATCGCGCAGGGTGATGGTGGTGCGCGCAAGTGTGCCCGAAACGCGCAACGCTGCCCGTGAAATTTCCGTGCCGATGCGTCGCGCAAAATCAGATGAGCCCTTCACACGGGCCGTACTGAACCAGCTTTGTGCAGCAAGGTCTTCCATGATGGGCTCGATGACGGCGTATGGAATGCACAGGTTCATCGTCCCGGCGCGATTCGACATCCGAATCTCAAAACCAATCACAACGACGACTTCATTGGGCGGGACGATCTGCACAAGCTGGGGATTTGATTCATTGCCGATCACGGTGTGTTTCAGTGGCTTGACGCCGCTCCAGGCTTCGTCGAGTGCATCGACGGCACGGTCGAGAATCTTGTGAATGAGCCGGCCTTCGATCATGGTCAGGGGGCGCTGAGGAATAAAGAGTTCCTGATTTGTCCCGCCTAGCAACCGGTCGATCACGGGGTAAATAATCAGGGGACTCAATTCCAGACACATCTGACCTTCAAGCGGAGCCGCTTCCAACAAGTTGAAGCTTGTCGGGTTGGGCAGGCCTGTGATGAATTCTGAATAGGTCATCTGGTCACAGGTGGCGACCTTCACCTCCACGATCGTGCGCAAGAACCCCGACAAGGATGCTCCAAAGTTTCGCGCAAAGCCCTCTTGCAAGGTCTGCAAGGCAAGCATCTGGTCTTTGCTGACCCGCTCGGGCCGCTTGAAGTCGTACTCCCGGATCTCAATATTCTCATCAAAAACCTGACCGTTGCGACTAAAAATCTGCGATCCACTGGCTTCTTCCGTCACTTCGGTGTCGTCTACGGCAGAAAGCAGGGCATCGATATCAGATTGGTCAAGCAGGTCAGCCATGAGTGCAGAACATCCTCAGAAAGTCCCTCGTCGGTTATGCACTCCTTTATCGGCGCAGCCGGTATGTCCCCTTGAAGCAGTCCTCTTGGAGGTTGATGCCAAAGATCAGCCGATGGAACAATCTGACCCTGCGAGACGCTTGACCTGCTGCCACGATCACCTACGCCCCCATTGGAGAGTTCAACCCATCATGCGACGACTGGCCCCAATCACGATTGCCCTGCTCACCCTACTCACGCTTTTTGCGACCCCTGCAGGGGCCCAACTCGACAAGGGCAAGGGCGGGGGGCTGGATCAGTTTTTGCCGCCTGCTGCGCCCGCCGTGGCGAATCCGGATGACGCGGGGGGTAAGGTGACGATCTCGGCAAACGTGAACGCAACGGCTGCTCCGCGGAGCCACCGTCTGGTGATTGGCGTCAACATGGACTTCAAGGAGGGTTGGCACGCCTGGCCCAGCGCTGACCAGGATGTGCTACCCGCAGACTGGGATTTCGCCATCCGGACCGCGATAGCAATTGAAGACCCCGGCGGCATCATCGCTCGCATCGCTCCTATTCAATGGCCGAAGTTGCACGACGAACTTGTCCAAGACATTTCAGGCGGCACTGAACCTGTCCTTGCCAAGACCTATTCCGGCAACGCCGTCGCATTCGTCCCGCTCATCCTCAAGAAAGACGCAGCGCTTGGCGACCACACACTCAATATCACCGTCACCTATCAGGCATGCGATATTTCCATGTGCCTGCCGCCGGAGGATGTAACGGTGAGCGCAAAGATTGGCGTCACCGATGGGCCGGTTGTGAATCCTGAGGAATTCGTTGGCTTTGATTCCTCCATCTTCGATCGCATGCGCGAAGACGCCACTCTCGGCACGCGCCCGGTAGAACCCACACCCCCGTCTACCGAGAATGAGCAAGGCGAAACGAAAGGCCGCACCTTCTTCGGCATTCCCATCACCGGCGGCATCGTCGCCCTCGCGCTGCTCGCCGCGCTGGGCGGGTTGATTCTGAACCTCACGCCGTGCGTGTTGCCCGTCATTCCGATCAAGGTCATGACCATCTCGCACCACGCAGGTTCCCCCGGCAAGAGCCTCTATCTTGGCCTCTGGATGGCGGCCGGGGTCATTGCATTCTGGCTTGGCATTGGCTTGCCCGCAGCGTTCTTTGTCGAATTCGCTGACCCCTCGCGCATCTTCGGCATCTGGTGGGTGACGCTTGCCATTGGCCTGCTGATCGGTGCGATGGGCGTCGGCATCATGGGCCTCTTTCAGATCAACCTGCCCAAGCAGGTCTACGCGATCAATCCCAAGGCTGACAGCGCCTTTGGCTCATTCATGTTTGGTGTGATGACCGGCGTGCTCGGCTTGCCCTGCTTTGGCTTCGTCGCGGGTGCGCTGCTTGCGGGCGCTGCGACACTGCCCACTGCAACGATTCTCACCATATTCGCTTTCATTGGTATCGGCATGGCATCGCCTTATCTCGTGCTCGCGGTCAAGCCATCGTGGGTGAGCAAGATTCCGCGCACCGGCCCGGCGAGTGAACTGGTCAAGCAGGTGATGGGTTTGCTGATGCTCGCTGCGGGTGCATATTTCCTTGGCGCTTCTGTGCTTGCGATTGTCTCTGAGCGCCCGGAGCTTGCCAAGACGTTGCCGTGGTGGGGCAAGGTTGTGCATTGGTGGTTCGTCGCGCTAATCGCGGCCGCCGCCGGTCTCTGGCTGATCATCAAGACTTTCGCGATCACGAAGAAGCCGATGCGCCGTCTTGTCTTCGGTGTAACAGGCCTCGTCTTTGGTGGCGTCGCCGTCGCCTGGGCTGCCGACACCACCATCACCGCCAAGAACTCTGTCTGGGTCGCCTACACCGAAGACGATCTCGAACTCGCACGCGACATGGGCGATGTTGTCATTCTCGACTTCACCGCCGAGTGGTGCCTCAACTGCAAGGCACTGAAGGCCACCGTCCTCAACCGCGACCTCGTCAAGACCGAGCTGCGCAAAGGGGATGTCACCGCCCTCGTCGCGGACCTGACCTCCACCAAGGCGCCCGGCTGGACCAAACTCCGCGACCTCGGCCAGACCGGGATTCCGCTCCTGGTCATCTACGGCCCCGGCCTCAAAGAACCATGGCAAGCCAACGCCTACACGCCCTCCCAGGTGATGGAGGCGATAGCTCGCGCTCGGGGGGATTGACAGCGCCGCGGAGTGTGCCTACGTTGACTGACCCGGCGGGCGTAATCGCCGAGGTGTGCGGGTGTAGCTCAGTGGTAGAGCGTCACGTTGCCAACGTGAATGTCGTCGGTTCAAATCCGATCACCCGCTTTTTTCCTTCGACCTGAGAGGGACCATGGTCGATCTCTTCAAGTCAATGATTCGTGCGCAATACGAAGCATCGCTTCGGATGCTTCAGCACTGCATCGAGAAGTGCCCCGACTCAGCTTGGGATGCGCCGGTGTGCAACCACGCCTTTTGCCAGTCCGTCTTTCACACGCTTTTCTTTACCGATGCGTACCTAGGGCCGAGTGTGGCGGCGATGGGCGAGCAACAGTTCCACAAAGAGAATCCTGACTTCTTCCGCGACTACGAAGAGCTGATAGACAAGAAGCCGGAACATCTGTACGACAAGCCATCAATCATGCGTTACCTCGAGCACTGTCGGCAAAAAGCCGAACAGGTCGTCGGCGCAGAAACAGAAGCGTCACTCGCCAAAGCGCCTTGTTTTGATTGGCACACCTTCTCTCGCGCAGAACTGCACGTTTACAACATCCGCCATATTCAGCACCACGTCGCCCAACTCAGCCTGCGCCTGCGACTGAATGACCAGACCGACATTCAATGGGTGAAGTCGGGGTGGGGGAAATAGAAGTGCATGAGTGCCCGAGGCGACCACGGGACACAGGCAGCTACTTCTTCCCCCGCAGCGCCTGCCGCGCCGCATCCGCCCAGATACTATTTGGGTCGCGTTCCAGATAGGCCCGCCAGTGCGGGTCGGCCTCATCATGTTTGCCAAGCCGGGCCAGACACGATGCGAGGTTGTAATGCGCATCCGTAAACTCAGGCTCGGCGTCAAGCGCTGATTGCAACACTTCCGCTGCCTCGGCAAGCGCACCGCGCTCATCAAGTACATCACCAAGGTTGTAATGGGCCGCGGCATAGTCTTCATCAAGGGCGACCGTCAGGCGGTACATCTCCTCGGCAGCCTCGACGCGACCCATCGCGCGCAGCGCGTTGCCAAGGTTGTAATGCGCCTCGGCCCACTCGGGGGCAAGGGCAATCACACGCCGATACATCTGCGCCGCTTCGGGCAGTTCACCCTCGCCTTCCAAACGCAGGGCGCGTTCAAAAAGAAGTTCTGGCGCTGGAGTCTTGCTTTCGATCATGATCGCGGGCAAGCTGGTTGTGGGCACCACCGCACCAAGCACCGCTGCTTCATTCACTTTTGCAGGCGTATCTTGGAAATCAAAGAAGCGCTGCCCCTCTGCACTGACCAGTTCGCCATCGATGCGCGCCACCAGTTCATCAGCGCTCACGACTGCGAGTGTCATTTTGCCCATCGGCGGGGCCGCGCTCGTCCGCTGTTGGGCGATGCGGTCAAGCGTCTTGCGAATCACTGTTGGCTTCACGCCCGCTTTGACAAGATCGGCAACTTCGCGCAACGACACGATGTCGCGAAAGTCATACCGCCCACCCGCAGGTTTGGCGAGCCCCTGCTTGCGCCACCGATCAATCACCGCCCGGTCAACGTCAAGGAGTGCTGCAACTTCCGACGCGCCGTACCCCGGTTGGTCATGATGTCGAGATGTGTCCTTACGTTGCGGCGACGTCATCCGCGAGATTCTCCAGCTGCACGGGGACTGCCCCGGCGCTTCACGTATGGTTTATTTCTGCCTTTACGGTACCCACGCGGGATCATGTGCCGATTTTCCCGACACCCTCCGACAGGCTGTCAACACCCGCCGCTGACGATTTTTCCATTTGCGATGACCATATCCACCGGATTCCCGCCCAGTGAATGGGCCAATTCGCGCTCATCGGTGTGGCGAAGCAGGATCAGATCAGCCCGGGCCTTCGGAGCGATCACGCCCGCGATATCGAAGGTCGGATCCTGAGCACGGAGCAGTGCGGCGGCGTTGGCGGTGCAGGCTGTGATCGCCTCGGCGGGGGTCAGACCGCACCCGCGCACCGCGAGGGCAATCGCAAGCGGCATCGATGAACTCGGGGCCGAACCCGGATTGCAATTAGTCGCGATGACGAGCTTCGCGCCAGCTTTGATCAGTCCCCGACCATTGGCATAGCGCCCGTCGGTGTGGAAGCCGCTGATCGGAAGCGCTACTGCAAATGTTTCACTGCCACCAACTGTGCCAACGCCAGCATCGTCTGTTGCCTCAAGATGATCGACACTCAGCGCCCCATGCCCGAGCGCCCACTCGGTCATGCCCAACGCATTGAATTGATCGGTATGCACGCGCACCTGATGACCAAGCTCGAGTGCAGCTTCAAAAAGACGTATGCCGTCTTCGAGTGACCACGCGCCTTCTTCGATATACGCATCGATTGCAATATCTGGAAACTCTGCGTGAACTGCAGGCAATGTAGCTGTGATCGTGTGATCGACGAATGCACTGGGTCCACCCGGAAAATCAGGGTCAATGGCATGCCCAATGCACGCCGTCGGTACAACGCGCACTTTCGTTGCTGCGCCGGCGTCCACGATCGCGCGCAGCATCTTGAGTTCGGTTTCGATGTCCAGCCCATACCCGCTCTTGATTTCACACGCGGCGGTGCCCTCGCACAACATGATGTCAAGCCGTGCACCAATTCCCGCTGCGAGCTGCGCCTGCGTGGCATTGCGCACAGCGCGCACTGTGCTCATGATGCCGCCGCCAGCGTGCAAAATCTCCAGATACGTTGCTCCTGCGAGCTTGCGGCTCCATTCATCGAGCCTTTCACCTGCGAAGCACAGATGCGTGTGTGCATCGACAAACGCAGGCATCAGCACGCGCCCATTCGCTTCGATGATCCGCGCGCCCCTCGGCGCTTCGAGGGCATCACCCAGTGCATGGACGATGCCGCCCTCGATCAGCACATCGCACGGGTCGATGATGCCAAGATCGCTCATGGCATTGCCGCGCCGCGCGCCGGTCGCGCCGCCCAACGTCAGCACGCGCGCGCCATGGATGAATAGCGCAGTCATGGTCGCGCCTCCACACCAGTAAGAAAGTGCATCATGAGTAGTGCTGCAATTCGCGCCGTGCGCCCTTCAATATCGTTTGGCGGGCTCAATTCCATAATGTCGAAGTGTTTCACAGCACTTTCTCGTCCCGCGCGCTCAGCCAACCGCTGTGCGACACCAACATCAAGCCCATTGGGATTCAACGCACTCACGCCAGGTGCATTGCCTGCGCGCAGGCAATCAAGATCAATCGAGACAAACATGCTCCCTGTACCATCGTGCCCCTTCGCCCGCGCGAAGGCTGCGTCAACACATTCTGTTTCGTTTTGAAGAAGCTCTTTGTCGATCACGATCTGCCCGCCCGCTTCAAGGAGATATTCCACATGCGACTGCGTATTGCAAAACCGCCCGGTGCCAAGTTCTGTAAAACGATGCGCATCCACGAACCCGCTCTCAATCAGTGATCGAAACGGCATGCCCGAACCCAGTGCATCGCGCACGTCAAGATGCGGATCAAGATTCATCCCGCCCACCGCTTTGCCCTCGTGTTGCGAGAGTGCGCGCACCATTGGGAAGGTCAGGTCGTGCCCGCCGCCAATGCCAAGGACGATCAGCCCGCGCTCATGCAGGGCCGCAGCGGCTTTTGTTACCCGGTGATGTGTTTCTTGCAGGGCAATCGTCGCATCGTTGTCCACGCGGGGCTCAACATCACCGGCATCAAAGACGCGCACAGCAAGATCGCGCTCGCGCCCCGCATCATAGCTCGTGCCATATTTTGCGAGTGCCCGGCGCAGCGCTGTCGGCCCATCTGCTGCTCCAACTCGCCCCCGATTCAGCGCCACCCCCGTGTCATCAGGCACGCCGAGCAATGCGACTCGGCACCCCGCCGGATTGTCATGCTCAATCGACGCAGCAAACCGTCCTGCCCCAATCTCGGGCCAGTGGGGGGGCAACGTGTGTGGCGCAATGCAGGTCATGACTCGTGCAATCTACCCGCGACATGATGCATGTGTCATGTGCAAGCATCTGTATGAAATAAGCGCATGAAAAAGGATGCAAAAAAGCATCCTTGGTCACTGTTCCTATTTATTATCTCACACTGATTTAGCAGAAGGCTGTGGCCGCTGCCTTGCCGATTTCCTCAGGCGTCAAGTCTTTCAGGTGCGTGCAAAAGGCCCATTCATGCCCGAAGGGATCGCGCAGCGTGCCATACCGATCGCCCCAGAACATGTCGGCGGGGGGCATGGTGACCTCTGCTCCCGCCTTGGCGGCGCGGTCAATCCACTCATCGGTATTATCAACGTAGAACGACAACGTCACGGGCGAACCAGTGAGGGCCTTTGGAGTCCGCGATTTGCCGCCACAGAACTCAGGAAAGTCATCGCACAGAAAGATCAACGATCCATTGACCATGATCGAGGCGTGCATGAGCTTCGCGCCATCTTGACTTGGCATGCGCGACAACTCTTGTGCGCCAAATGCTTTCTTGTAGAACTCGATGGCGTCCGATGCACCATCAACGACGATGTGTGGAATGATCTTGTCACATCCATCCGGAATTGCTTTCACTGTCATCATGTGTCTCCCTTATAAAGATGAAGTCAGTTTTTCTCACCCGTTGCACCATGTACGTCTGACGCAAAGTGTTTCTCTATCTCCCCGACCACCCAAGGCCACGCTATCGCAAGATAATCATACGTCTTGTTCCATTGCTCACTGTCACCAAAACCAAGCGTGCGAAGCGTCAATGTCGTCCCGCCGTCGTGCTCCACAAATGTCAGCACCACCCAGTGTTTGGGGCCGTTGCGCACCTCAGCAAATTCTGGCGGTGCGTTCCACTCGAAGCTCAACACCCGATGCGGATCAACCGTGAGCACTTTGCATGTTTCGCTGCCACGCTCACCCGCGGGTGCCTCGGGGGCCCATTCAATTTCATATCGCCCGCCCGGTTTCAGCTCGATCGTGAGCGTCTTGTCGAAAACATCTTTGAATCCCTCGGGCGTTGTCCAGATGCGCCAGACCTCTTCGGGCGAAGCCGCGATCTCCGCAGTCACCTGCAACACCCGCTGGCCATCGACGACCAGATGTTCCGTGACCGGCTCTGCATGTGCGCTCGACAACGCCATTACGCCTAGGATAGTGATTGCCATTGATTTCAACATGATTCCCGCCTTCTTCACGCCGAGCCATTCGTTTTCGCCCGCCGCGCTTCCACGTTGGTCGTCAAGCACCGCTTAGGCACCATGAACATGAAGGCGCCCATCATTGCGAACTGCATGCGCTGCCCGAACGAAACGCGGCCCTTCTCGCACACGTCCTTCAGGTTCTGCATGATCGTCTTCCAGCCCTTGCTCGTCATCTTGTAGGTCTTGGTCTCGCCTTCGAAACCAGTATGCGTGACGTTGACCCGTGTGCGTTCGCCGCCCAGGTCTTCAAGCTCCCATGTCACCAGCGCTGGCGCGTCATCAAGTTGTGTAAAGGCAAATGTATAGACTAGCTTCGTCGGCTCGACGATTTCCACAATCTCGCCCACCACAAATGAGTACTTATCATTCTCCGTTGAGTTGCGATACGGACTACCCGGCTCAAAGGCGCTGTGCATCACCGTGCGAAACAGGATGTCGTTGCGCTCCTTGCGCTTCGATATTTCGTGCCACACCTTCTCGATGGGTGCGTTGATCTCAATGCTCAATACATGCTTCAACTCCGCGGTCATCATCATCATGGTGTGCGTTCCTTCTTGCGTACTCCAGCGCGGGTTACTTGCTTCGCCCGACGTTTCCTGCTCGACGCCGGGCTGTCATCCCCCGGGCGATTCCCAGCCTCCAGATCATTCTTGATTGCGACCATCTCTGCCGCGAACGGCGCTGTGTACTGACTCACCCAACGCTCATACACCTGCTGGATGGGGACCGGGTTCAGGAAGTTGAACCGCTGACGACCCTTCTTCCGCGAAACCACAAGCGATGCCGCCTCCAGCTTCTTGAGATGCTGCATCACTGCAAATCGTGATAGCTCGGGCAGCGCCACCGACAGATCGCCCACCGTCAATGGGCCATCGCGCAACAAATCCAGCACCTTCCTGCGATACGGATTCGCTAGGGCTCGGAAGACGGGTTCGAATGGGTCATTGTTCAATATGTGATACATTTATCACGTACGGACGCCGCTGTCAATGGTCAGTCCGACATTTTTTACCGACGAGCCAAGCCCACGCCGCCTGAAGGGCACCATCTTCTTTGTCAAGGTGCGTTTGGCACGGTTTGCATTCTGCCCCACGGGTCTCATCGACTCCCCTCTTTTCACAAGGCGGCACATCCACAATGGACATCTCAATCTGGATCCAAAGGGTCGTCACCGTTGCCATATTTGCAGCATCGGGAAGCCTGTGGGTTGCCTTGGCGCGGAAGGGCGAAGAGCTCGGTCCAACGTCTGAGTAACGACAAAGGGGCTTGTTTGGCACTCCAAAAATTGGGCGGTGCCCGGTTTTCACAGTGGGATACACTTTCAACCAATTATGGTAGTTACGTCTACTTTTTCACGAAGGAGTCTGTAATGATGATCGTGCGCCGTTCGATGTCCTGTGGTATGATTGCTTTTCTCGTGACCGCCGCTGCTGCCAATGCGCAGTGGGTTGACTTTGTAGATGAGACGGTGACTCGACTGAATACGGGCACAGTGCCAGCCAACGATGGTGAGGAAAAGGACGTCGCAGTTGGAGATTTCAACAAGGATGGCTGGACCGATGCCATCGTTGTTCGCAAAGTGCCCTTCTCCAATGCAGGGCCGCGCATTGACATGTTGCTTATGAATGAGAATGGCGTGCTCATCAATCGCACCGCCACTTTTGCGCCGGATTTCGCGGTCACACTCACCGATGCACGCGACATCATCATTGATGATTTCGATGGTGACACTTGGCCCGACTTCATCATCGCGAACACCTTCGGACAACAACCCCGCATCTATATGAACCTCGGCGAAGATGTCGGCGGGAACTGGCAAGGCTTTGCCGATGAATCCGCCACACGCCTGCCCGCCGCAATTACACCCGGAGGACCGCTGCAGTTCTGCGCAGTCTGGTCGGGCGATGTCACGGGTGACACGGTTCCCGATGTCTATTTCTCAAATTATGCGGGCACCACCGATGTCCTACTCATCAATGATGGCACTGGTTTTTTTACAGACGACACCGCAGCACGACTCAACAGCGCAACCTTCGGCGATTACGCCAACGTAGGCTTCGGTACTTCCGCCGAGATAGTTGATATCGATAACGACGGCGACAACGACATCGTAAAAATTTCAACTCTGTTCAGTGTTGCTCCATGGAACAATCGTGGCGTCTTTATTCTCTACAACGACGGCACCGGATTCTTTAATACCAGACCTTTCCAGGAACTCTTCCTGGGCGATATGTACATGTTCACGCTCTGTGATTTGACCAATGATGGAATGCTTGATGCCTTTGGCCAACGCGATTCACAGGACACTTGGTCCCTCACCTCAGCAGTTACCCCTGACGGCCCCATCACGATCGCCCAGCAACAGCTGACTGCTTCGGCGCGCACCAGCGGCTTTGGCGGCAATGTTCGCTCCGTTGACATCGATAATGATGGTGATCTTGACATAGGCGTCAGCGCCGTAGACACCGACATCGCCAATTGCGGCGGGGGTCAGGCCACAGAGTTCACCCTCATACGCAATGATGGCTTTGCCTCGGGTCAACTTTCAGATCCTTACAACGGCACAACACTCAATTGGCACAAACGTTCGTATGACGCTGCGTTTCTCGATATCGACAACGACGGTCTCGCCGACATCCTGCTTGCCAATTGCACGGGGTATTCCGTACACATGCAGGTGTGCACCAACGCAATCTTTGTGCCGGGAGACGCCGACAACAATCAAGCTGTTGATCTCAACGATATCGCTGCGGTCCTCTTTGGCTTTGGCAATACAGGCGTGCCGCCCTTCACCGGCGGTGATGTCCTAGGCGATGGCAATGTCGGGCTCGATGATCTCGCGGAGGTTCTCTTCCGCTTTGGACAAGGTTGCGGCATCTGACACATTGACCGAGGCGTGGTACTGATTCGCTGCGCCTTTACCAGTTTTCAAGCTCCAGCGGCACGAGCGCCCAAAATCGGCGCATGCGATCGAGTGATGCGGGGACGCGCTGCAGTTTGAGTGTGCCGGAGTAGACCATGCAGAGCATCTCGGAACCGATGCGCCATTTGAGCCCGGCATTCTTTTCAAGCATGAACTCTTGCATTTCAGGAGAAAGCAGTGTGATCGCAAAGGATTCGTCCTTGCACGTCACCGTGAAGGCATCATTGAATGCCTGATTTTCAAGGACAATTCCTCGCCTGGAACTCATCCACGCAAAAAGTTTGCTCCAGAAGGTTCGCGGCACAATACTCAGTGATGGCCAGTTCGGTGCAACACATGTGAACACGCAGTGCATCACCGGAATCATCACCTGCCCGGCTGGGATGATGTAGGAATTGTTGAAGAAGGTGATGTGCCTGCCATCTAAATCACCCGAGATCGCATGCTTATTTTCGCCATGTTTGATCTCCGGGATGTGCGCAAAGCGTGTGCGAAAGCGCTTGTCGGGTTTGCGGACATAGTCATACCCAAGCTGCTCTGCGAGCGCCTTTGCAGTCTTGGGGCCGCCCTGCGAGCCACTTCCTGAACGCTGGACCGTGCGCACAACAAACACAATGAGCAGGAGGATGATTGCCGCGGGAATCACAAGGCGCACGGGTACGTTGTTGGGGATTGCAACACCAGACGCCAGGAAGTAGGCTCCCACGCCTGCGATCAGCGCCCCGGTCAAAATGGCGATCATGATTCGATTCGACATCAGTTATGGCACCTTCACACCCTGCGTCTTCGCACACGCCTTCGCCTCGTCATACCCCGCATCAACATGTCGAAAGATGCCCATCATCGGGTCATTGGTCAGCACGCGCCGCAACCGCGCCTCCGCCTCTTGCGTCCCGTCAGCAACAATCACCTGTCCCGCATGTTGCGAAAATCCGATCCCCACGCCGCCGCCGTGATGAAAGCTCACCCAACTCGCACCACTTGCCACATTCACCATTGCATTCAACAATGGCCAGTCCGACACCGCGTCAGTGCCATCCTTCATCGCTTCGGTTTCGCGATTCGGTGATGCAACCGAGCCGCAATCAAGGTGATCGCGCCCAATCACAAGCGGGGCGCTGACGCGACCGTCGGCGACCATCTCATTGAAGAGCACGCCCGCTTTGTCGCGCTCGCCAAGGCCGAACCAACAGATTCGCGCGGGCAAGCCCTGAAACGCAAAGCTCGGTGCGCACTTTTCAAATTCACCGGCAAGCAGCGCCTCAGGATGTTTGTAACACCCAAGCACCCACCGATGCAGCCGCACGTTATATCCCCCCTCTTCTTTGGGAAATAGTTTCAGCAGTTCATAGTCTGTCTTGTAAATATCAATGGGATCACCCGACAGCGCCACCCATCGGAATGGCCCGCGCCCCTCGCAAAACTGCGGCCTGATATACGCGGGAACAAACCCGGGGAATGCGAACGCATTTTTATACCCGTGGTCCAGCGCCCGCTGACGAATATTGTTGCCATAGTCAAAAGTAATCGCGCCACGATCCTGCAACTTCACCATCGCACGCACATGTGCTTCAATCGTTGCAAGCGAACGTTTTGTGTATCCCTTCGGATCGCGCTCGCGCAGTGCGTTGGCTTCTTCAAGGTTCAATCCGCTCGGCACATACCCCACAAGGACATCATGCGCCGACGTCTGATCTGTCAAGAGTTCTGGCACAACATCGCGTTCAAGCAACCGCTCGAGCAACTCGACTGCGTTGCAACACACACCCACGCTCACTGCGTGCTTTGCCTTTTTGTGCGCAATCGCCCGATCAATCGCATCATCAATCGTCCATGTCTGTTCATACTCTGTCAGATAGTTGTCATGACGCCGCCGTTCCAATCGCGTGTGATCCACATCCGCAATCAAACAGGCGCCGCCATTCATGGTCACGGCAAGCGGCTGCGCGCCACCCATCCCGCCGCACCCTGCCGTCACGGTCAACGTCCCCGTCAGCGCTCCGCGCGGATCATTCTGCAGTGCTGGCCAGTGGTCAAGCCCTGCTTGCGCAAATGTCTCATAGGTGCCCTGTAAAATGCCCTGCGTGCCAATATAAATCCAGCTTCCTGCTGTCATCTGCCCGAACATCATTAATCCACGGCTGCACAGATCATCAAAGTGTTCCTGCGTTGCCCAGTGCGGCACCAGATTGGAATTCGCAATCATCACCCGAGGGGAGTCCGTCGTCGTGCGAACAATGCCCACCGGCTTGCCCGATTGCACAAGCAGTGTTTCATCCGGTGCAAGATTTTTGAGCGCACCTACAATCGCATCAAAGGCCGCCCAGCTTCGTGCCGCCTGCCCGCGCCCGCCATACACCACAAGTGTCTCGGGATGCTCAGCAACCTCGGGGTCAAGGTTATTCATCAACATGCGCATCGCCGCTTCCGCCTGCCACGTCTTGCACACACGCTCCGGGCCTCGAGGCGCACGTATCACTCGCGCGTCTGCACTAGGCGTTTCACCTGCGGGTCCATTTGTGTGAATTGTTGACATCGCGTTACCTCCATCCCAAAGGATACGCGAAGCACCTGCTGCACGAACTCGATCGTGCCCATCTACGTGCAAGCCATCCCAAAGTTTGAAAGCATCAACTGCAAATCGGCCAGATCAACAAACCCATCCCCATTTACATCGCCCGGCCCTGTGCTCCCAAAACCAAACAGCAACAATTGTAAATCATCAAGATTCACCATGTTATCGCCATTTACATCTGCCGTGCATCCAAGTTGCACAATCATCAGGTTCGACATCGCACCAACATCTGGCCCAGCTCCATCAACAATCGCAGACACAAAAAGGTTGAGCCCACCCTCGGGGGCACTGCGCGTCAATGTCAATGGAACATCAACAAAGCCGCCAACACCAATCGTCGCGCTCAATTCCTGTATCGCAAGGGCCACATTCGCTTGATAGGCACCAACCGTCTCCGGCGCAACAAGTCCATCAACAAAACGCCCGCCCTCAATTCGTACAATGCGCACCTCCGCGCCCGTCGGACCTGTCACATGCACACTCTGTTGAGGTACCAATACGGTCACCGGACCTGCGCCCGCGCCAAGCAAAGTCAATGCAGGAGCGCTCGGCGCCGGAGCAGATGCTGTATTGGCTGAGCCATCATCACTGCCAGGCTTTGGGAAGACCCGCGTTACAAGCGTTGTGCCGTCATCAAAATCGATCGTCCATGTGGCTCCAGCAAGTTCGATTCCCGCAATATGACCCGCGCCGCCGGGGCCAGGCGATGGGGCGCCCACAATGTGGTGAGGATCAACATCAATGGCAAAGCTGAAAAAATCGTTGCGGTCAAAGCTACCAAAGTTCACTTCAAGTGCATCAAAACCGCCACCCGCATGAGGTGCAAGATATGTATTGCCCGTCAACCCCACACCCGAATCGCTCGTGGGCGTAAACACCTTGAAGACAGAGTCGCCGCCGGTGCCATCAATGTCAAAGTTCATGTCTTCAAAAATCGATGTCCGTAAATCAACGGTCACACGACTGATCCGCTGTCCTCCTGTCGAGAGGTTGTTGATGCCAAAACTCCCGCCGACAAACGTACTGTTGTGAATACCTGCTCCCGGTGGATCAATGCGCACAAGGGCATGCGCCGTGGAGGCCATTGGCATCACGCGCAAGTAATCCCATGTTCCATGAAATATCGCCCCACCACGCGAGCTCGCAATCACACCGACCGCAATCGCATTCGGCCCCTGAAGCTGCGCAAGCACGGTGCCGCTCAAGGCCTGCACGGAGCCGATTGCCTCTTGCACGCCGCCATCAAGAGTCATAAAGGCCTGCACCGTTCCAGCCTCCGGGTCGATCAACATCGACAGGTCCGCAGTGAGCGCACTCGAAAGACCGGGCACCATCACCTCCGCTAATTGGCTTGGCACATCACTGTCCTCATGCACAAGTGACACCTTATACCCATTGCCCTCAGGCTCGATCGCAAGACGCACAAAGTTATGCTGCGATCCATCACCAAAAAACAGCCCCACCGCACGTCCGTCATCCACCTGCTCGGCGCCAAAGTTTGGCACATCCACGCGCGTTGAGACAACAAACAGTCCTGTGCTTGCAGTCACCGCAACGCCAAGCTGAAATGCACTGTCTTGTGTGTTTGCGGGCCCAATTGCATCGCCCGCGGTCACATTGTCAATTGTGAATTTGCCTGCTGCCCCGCCCGGCGTCAGACGCGCCGGATCAAACAACAACGCCCAATCCGTCACACCATCACTCATCATCCCCGTAAAACCGAGCCCCGCAATTCCAAATCCCGGATCACCCACGCCCCACCCAAAATCAACCGGGAGTGTCGTCGACAAACCGTTCACCGCATCAATGGCAAATGCATCTACAAAATCCAACATCCCATCGTTGTCATCATCATCGTCAAACAAATTTGATATGAAATCACCATCGTTATCCGCCGGCACACTCGCCTGTGAACACGGGTCAGTCCCTGATGCGATCTCATCATCGTTCATATACCCATCATTATCCTCATCGATCCCCGGCAAATCTGCGCCCGTGCAAAAGATCGCATCCGCGGGCTCAAAGGCATAAATCACACCCTGCGCATGATCCGTCACCCACACTGTCCCCGGAAAGATGTCACCATCGCCAAGCGTTGTTACATCAAGCGTGTTTGTGCCAACGGTCGGAAAAAGTGTCGTTGACGCGACAACGCCATCACCCGCTGCATTCAATTCGATGCGATAAATGGCATTGCCGTTGTAGCCTGCTGCAAGCAAATCACCCTGCATCGCGCCGCCAAAATTCGACGCAGTGTATTCGGTCAACCCGTTCACGCTCACCGGCCATGTCGTCAATGCCCCATCCGTTACGCCCGGTTGCAAATACCCGCACTCAACAGCATTGCTTGTTGTCACCGGCGACTGATCATTCGTCTTGTTGTTCACGTTTGCACGAAATGGGTTCGGATGCCCGCCGTAATAGCCCGCACCGGTCACAAAATGAAGACCATCCGGATTGGTCGCGCTATTTTCCTCCCGCATCGCATTCGTGCAGTCCGTCGGAGGCCCGCCCCAGCTCGCATTTGGACCATTGTCAATCGTGTACATCCGGCCATTCGTGGTCAGCACAACGTCATACGGATTGCGAAATCCAGGCGCATACACCTGCACGGGGCCGCCCGGCACAATCTTCGCCTGATTCGCGCCGTCATTCCCGCCAAAGGGATCGTTCTCATCAATGCCCGCTTCCACATCCGTCCGCGTCGGATCATCAAGTGTCGCAAGGTCATGTGTTGTCTCACCTATCGCGGCCAGGTCGACACTCAATATCGCTGCGGACAAGGCATACTCAGGCAGGCCGCCAAAATTATTTGATGGCGCTCCCATGTTTGTATTCCCACCTTGCGCCACATACAACGTCGAGCCATCCAACGCCATCCCGTTCGCGGCATGATTCTCTTCACTTCGCGGCAAGCCCCGCACAAGGTCAAGTTTCACCCACTGTGTGCCATCCCATGTCAACCGCGAAATCACACCCGAATTCGTATCAAGCCCCGAATCCGTACCAACTGCTATCCGCCAGTCAGAACTCGTGACGTATATCACCGGATTCTGCGCTGTTCCCGTGACAAGCAGACCCGTACACTGGCGTTTCACCGTCGCGTTGAGTGTGCCATCATCATTGTGATTCGCAATTGAATGAACAAGATCAATCGTCTCTGATGCAACAACCGTGTACTGCCCGGATGATATCTGTGCAATCGTAAAGACATGGATCTTCCCATCCTGTTGCGACACATACAACCTGTCGTCAGGCCCAAACTGCAACGAAGTGGGAGACATCACCTCACCCGTATTTGCAAGTGCGCTCTTGGTGAAGCTCACCGCCCCTGCATGTACAGGTGCCGCGAACGAACACCAAAGCACACAGGCCATTGCGCGCCCATATAGCATGATTCTGCTGTTCATCTCCGGCTCTCCAAGGGCGATGATTCGCTCATCTGGGCCACACCTGTCCAATTGCACCCATACTATCGGTCCCACAACACGGGAAAGCCACTGCGACTTTCACTCTATCTTGACACGGATAACTCAATATGGGCCCGAAAAAGTAAGGGTCTGCTTCACTTTTCAGGTTTTCTGTGCATGTATCTGGAGAAGCAGGGGGCTTTTCCTGATCGTTCTCCCAGGAAGTGGGAAGTCAATCTATGGCATGATGGCGCATGAGGTGCATCGATGAGTGGGCGCAAGTCATGTCCGTTGGTGTTTTTGCTGCCGCAGGGTCTGACGGTGACCGGTATTATTACGTGGGCGGTGTCAGTCGTGCGCGCGATGCGCGAGTGCGGTTTGAATGCCACGGCGGTGGTGCATGGGGGGGTGCGCGGCCACGCCGAGCTTGCAATTGATGAGCCGGGCATCATTCATCTTGATCTGCCGCGTGCAGAAACAATTACTGATGAGCATGCAGTGGGCAACTGGGCCGCGGCATATCGTGAGCTATTCGAATCAATTTCTGCACAGGCAGGGGAACCGGTTGCTGTGATTCCGACACGGCATGATGCGTGCTTTGCAGCAGTGGCGGCAATCGTGCGCGAATCACCAGCGTTGGTGCGTCCCATTCTCTGGCAGCAAGTTGATTCGCGCTATGAAGACGCACTCGCGGTTCATTTCGAACCGATGGCTGCGGCGCTTGTGGGTGCGAGTGCCTTTCTTGGACGCAGACTTGAAGGCAGGTTCCCACATCGCAAGGATGATGTACAGACTATTGTGAACGCGGTGAGCGTATTGAAAGAGGCGCCGCATCGCATGTCGACCACGGGGCGCGCTGTGCGGTTGCTGTATGCCGGGCGACTTGAACATGAACAGAAGCGCATTGGTGCATTGATTGCGATGTCGGATGTACTGACGAAGCGCAAGATCGAGCACGAACTGCGAATTGCAGGCGATGGACCGGCACTTGCGGAACTGCGAGATGCAAGTGAGAAGCGAGGTTCGATCCAGTTGCTCGGTGCGTTGAATGCGAGTGCGGTTGGTGATGAATTGAATTGCGCCGATGCGTTGGTCTTACCTTCGCGCGCCGAAGGGCTGAGTTTTTCAGTGCTTGAGGCCATGGCGCACGGGTGCGCAGTGGTGCTAACGCGCACCAATTCGGGTAGTGATGAAGCAATTGGACATGCAGTGAGCGGATGGATTGTCGATGCGCCGGACGATGAAACCGAAGTGGGGGAGGCAATGGCGCAGGGCGTCGAAGCCGCACTTGCGCACGGGATGGGTCAGCTTGGCATCGCAGCGCATGCACGCGTGCGTGAAATATTTTCACTTGCTGTGCATATCGAAGCGATCACATCGTTGTGCAAGCGACTTGCTGCAACACCAGAGCGCATTTGGCCCATCGATCGACCGCTACTTGCCAGAGCGGGCCATCCCGGCGAAAGCGCAATGGCTCAGCACATAGCACACATTCTTTCCCGTAACCCGTCACACCGGTTCGTTATTCACGGCGCTGGCGCGCACACATGTCGATATTCCAACATCTTGTCCGAGCACGCGGCAAACATCCTGGCACTTTCAGATGATGACCGTTCGCGGTGGGGTGAGACATTGTTGGGTTGGCGTATCATCGAGCCGCAGAGCGCCGCATCACTTGGCGCAACGGATGTCTTGATTTCAAGTGATTTACACGAACAGGCAATCTGGGACCGTCGGGTGATCTATGAGCAGCAGGGGCTGCGCGTGCACCGGCTATATGCAGGGGCTGATGCGGATTGTATGAGCAGGCCATTGCTCGTTAGTGAGGGTGAATAGACTGGAAGAACAGGTATATTGCGACTTTCAAAAACAGCGCGTGCTCGATTGAAGAGTGTTTCTTCGACCTGCGTTGAACAGATGATGATTGCATCTACCTGCTCATGGAAATCCTCGGTATGGCACACTTGTATGCCGGGCAATTCAGCTGGAACATCATCGAGCACAGCGACAAGTTCAAGACATTTCCCGGGCCAACCAGTATCTAGCAGCCACCTTGCGTGCTTGCCACCGCCCATGAGCGCAACGCGATGGTAGCCATCTGCCTTACAGCGCAGCGCAAGTTGATGCCAGAGCGCAGCGCGAATCTGATCTTCAGTCGTTGTCGTTTGCGATTCAGACCACTTGCGAAGCAGTGCTGAGGCGTGCTCAGCTTCGGGCAGCGGCGACAGGGCGGCGTAGCTGTCCAAGACCTGCGCCAGGTATTGCGCATTGGGCAGGAATGAGAAAGAGTCTATTTCAGATGTGCACGCAAAATCTATTGCGCGCTGACAGGCACGGGTGACCGCCTGCCATTGCTTCGCGCGAAGCAGGTGCATTGCACGGTGCAATTCCATGTGCGCTTCGAGTGATGAAAAACCCTCATCATTCAGCCATTGAATCGTGGCATCCCACGCGGATTCAATTGCAGCAGGGTCGAGCGATTCGGTGTGCAGCGCTTTGGAACGCACGGCATCGAGTGTGAGCGGCCTGGTGCAACGAAAGGTGACGGTCCAGCCGGGGATATCATGCGTGGGCACAAAGTGGTTTCGCAGGGCATGCATGTGGAGGGGAAGCCATGTGGAAAATGGATGCTTGAAATCCTGTTGAATGACTTGTCCGCCGATTGCAACATGGGGAAAGAAGATGTCTGCAATGCTGCGATGCACACCCTCGGACTTGGCAAGGTCTACAAACAGGAGAGAAATTGGCTCCTGTTCTGGATAGATTTTCGATGCTTCAGATAGCGGTGCATCTTCGGGCATGTATCCTTCGCGAATGATCATGCGGGAAAGCAGGTTGTGCTGAAACAAATCGTAAAGCGCACGAAAAGATTCACCCTCGCGGACAGGCATGGGGTAGAGATAGAACATGTCTGGCGTAGTGAGGAATGCGTCATAGACAAGCAGAGGGCGATCAGCAGAGATATGGTCATCTGCACCTGCGCACAGGCATTGCGAAGAAGCGCCGAGAAAAGTTCCAAGTTCGATGATGCGCCCATTTGGGAATGCTTTGGCGGCAGTAGAGGCACATTCACGAATGTGCGCACGCTCGGGCATCGACAACATAGCAGGGGCGCAGGCGAATGTGGGGCTACTCATATAAGATGTTCCTTGGGGTGCCGTCACGTGTCGTATCGCGACCTCCCGATCAATTTTCGCTGGTACACAATTATCCCTGTCATCGGGCAGGTCCACAAGCGGAGTGCAAACTATTGATTGATGCGATGGTGCAACGTTGTCTGGAACACCTTGTGCCCATCCACAGTGCACTCGGGCTTGACCCCGATGAAGCGAGCATTGTCCGGCTCATCGGCGTGTGGGATCGCAAGCCAGAGTGGGTGACAGAGGGGTATATGCCTGTGCTCGATGCGATTGTCGTGCATGAGGTCGCCCGCGCGACACAGACGAAGACCGTGATCGAGATTGGTACCGCCTCGGGCGTTTCGGTCTGTGCTGCCGTTTTGGGTCTTGATGCAGTCGGTGTGCTTCATGAGCGTGCAATTCATACATACGATTGCAGTGAGCAGTGTTACTTCGATGAACGCCGGGCCGTGGGGAGTGCAGCCGCTGAGATGCTGCCCGATCTTGCGCATCGGGTCACTGTGCATCGCAGCGAATCCACGATGGATGCGTCGCGTCAACATGCACCGGGAACGGTTGGTATGGCGATCATTGATGGTGACCACCGCCACCCCATGCCTATGATCGATATGGCTTTGTTGAGTTGCGTGCTCGCACCTGGAGCATGGGTCGTCTTGCACGATATTTGCTTGTCTCAATTTGAATTTCCGCACCCTGATGGTGGTGAGCCAGTGCGCTATCTGCACACGGGTGCGGAGAAACTTTTCGAAGCATGGTCCTGGGAGAAAGCAAAGCCTGCGCCGGGCGACTATGTCAACATCGGCATCGTTCGCGTTCCCGATGAAGGGCTGACACCCCAACGAATCGAATCTATGTTGAGTGCTGTTCCACTGGATGATGGCATCACCCCAAAGCACGCCATGTGGTGGATGGAGCAGGCGGGGCTCAATCAGCGCATGCCGACAGACGCAAACAGATCGAGCGCAGCATCAACGGCCTGTTCGAAGGATTGATTGTTTTCCGCTGCGTGCCACCCAAGAGAGCGTGCCGCATCGCGCCACAGACGGCATTGTTCATATATCTCATTGATTTCCATATCATTGCCCGGTTGATCCGCAAAGCTAGCGAATGCTGCGAACGATGACACGGCATCGGCAAGGGCCTGTTCATCAAGCCTTGCAAAACCGGGGCAGTTGGCGGCTCCAAATGTTGCCGTGTAACACGCGGGTGCGATGGCTCGCAGCGCGTGCGCCTGATGGCCCAATAGCACTTCGCGGCGCAGCAGAGACAGTGCGGTGTACGCAGGGCGATGGTGATGGTGTACCAGAGCGCCCGGGAGATATCGCACGGGCACGTCGTTTTCAGATGTCACTCGAAACGCCCATTCAAGATCATCAAACATCGGATAGCAAAGGCGTTCATCAAAGGGCGTAACGAGATTCGTTGGCAGAGACACGTTGAGTGTCCACGCGTGTCGAAACCTCCAGTCGCGCTCAGGTTCTGCACCACCCATTTGATCGTAAAAAAAGACAAGCGATGTCTCTGAGACAAGGCGATCGATAATTTGCCGCAGTTGATTTTCAAAAACCCATGACGCTGCGCCGAGGATCATGCACGGCTGATCTGTGCGGACATGTGCTGAAACATGCTGGGCGATGCACTCGGGATCAGGTACAACATCGTCATTCAGGAAAAGAATGAAGTCGCTCTCAACATGCGGCAGAGCGCGATTTCGAGTGGCTGCGGGCCCGGCGTTTGGACCTCGGACGATGATAGGTTCCACACCCGATGCGTCGAGTGCAGTGCAATCCGGGGCTGGTGCCTGCTCATCATCAATGGAAATGATGACCTGGGCCGGTGTGATGGTCTGTTTCGCGAGCGCCGAGATTGCATCGCGCAGCACAGGCGAATCGCCATGACGGCTCGGAATGATCACACCTACACGCACAAGACTAATGATAGGTTCATTCCTGCACTGCGTTCATTCGGATCGACGCCGATGGCCGATAGAGGTAGAAGATGCTGGTTGATCGCTTGACCCAGACATGCGAAGGGGACACGACTCAGGTCGTTGAGGTTTTGTCTATGGAATTGCAACACGGCATCATCGCTGAAAATGACGCTGCAAACAGTGCGTGTGTGATCTCTGATTGGCGTTCGTGCATTGCCGACATCCCCGGGTGGCTGAAGGATGAAGAAGCGGCGCTGCTGTACGAATCGGCGCAAGCGCTGAGCGATCATGGGCGCATCGTAGAGATCGGTTCATTTCTTGGACGCTCGACCGTGTGTCTTGCGTGCGGCCTTGAAAAGGCTTCACGCCCGGCACGCGAAACCGTACTCGCGATTGATCCACATGTTCATCCGCCGACGGTGCATCCACAGTATGAACCGATTCAGGGACGAACCACTGAGGCAGACGCTGCGAACCCGCGCGGCGTCTTTGAAGCGAACCTTGTTCGAGCTGAACTTCAACACCGTGTTGAAATCATGCAAGCATATTCTGTTGATGCGGCAAAGCGAATCGACCAACCCTGCGGCCTCATCTTCATTGATGGTGATCACAGTTATAAATCTGCATCAGGTGACCTTGCCGCATTCGGGAAACACCTGCACCCAAAGGGGCGCATTTTCATGCACGATTACAAGAGTTGGGATGGCGTCACACAGGCAGTCGATGAGGCGGTCAGCCGCGACGAATGGACAATTGAACGCGTAGTGCAATCAATTGCGGTGTTGCGGCGCTGACTTCTCAGTGCGTGCCGAAGAGGCGATCGCCCGCATCGCCAAGGCCCGGCAGGATGTAGCCGCGTTCGTCGAGTTCGCGATCGAGTGCCGCGGTGTAGACAGGCATGGTCGGGTGCGCTTTGGCCATGCGCTGCACGCCTTCGGGCGAAGCAACCAGACAGATCATGCGCAGGTCTTTCGCGCCGGCATCGCGCAACATAGTCGCCGCGGCAACAGCAGAGCCGCCCGTGGCGAGCATCGGATCAATCAGAATGACGGGCCCGGCGCCGAGATCGGGCGGCAGCTTGTTGAGATAGGCGCGCGGCTCAAGCGTGGCCTCATCGCGCGCCATCCCGAGGTGGCCGACGCGGGCCTCGGGCATGAGTTCGAGCACGCCTTCGGTCATGCCAATCCCCGCGCGCAGGATCGGCACAACTGTGATGCGCTGCGACAGATGATCGCCGTCGAAGGGTTCGAGCGGCGTCTGGACTGTGATTGAATCAGTCGTGAATGACCGCGTGACTTCATAGACCATGAGCCCCGCGATCTGGGACATGAGCGCCCGAAACGCGCGATGCCCGGTCTCGCGATCGCGGAGCGCGGTGACCTTGGCGCGAATGAGCGGGTGATCAAAGACGACGAGGCTTGGGTGCTGCGAGTTCTGCGTGGGCATGGGGAGATGGTAGTGGGGAACCTATTCTTCTTCCAACACGTCGCAGAAGTGGCGCGCGAGGAAGAACAGCCAAGGTATCTGGGTGCGTTGGAGAATGGCAACGTTGAAGTTTGCGGGGACCATAGCAGTAGAGACGATCTGCGCGAGATCAGAGATCGCGTACATCTGGTTCGCGGGATCGGCTTCGCCCGGTCTCACACATGCGCGAATCATCGCAGCGCATAGCTCAGTTAGGCATCGCTCGCCGCCAAGGTAGGTCCACCAGTCAGAACCGATTCGCACGGTCACTTTGACATCGATGCCATTCTGCGAAAAGGCACAATCCCATCGCCCGTCAGGGGCGACTGTCATTGTTCCGCTTGGCATCTTCTCAGAGATTTTGCGAAGGATATGCCAGTCCTTCTTGTTCGAGAGACATGGAGTTCCGTAGAGCACTCCGTATGTGAAGTCAATCTTGCGAACATGGGCCTCCTCTGCCCAAGCACCGTGGTGGTCGATTATGGATTTGGCGAAGTTCTCGGTCATTGTATCGTTCAGACAACGCGGCCCGCTTTTGAGCGTTACCACGCGGAGCGTGTCCCCGTCGAGCCTCTTTCCATCCAACGTGGAGTTTGCCGAGTGCATCTCGCTCGGGACCGCCTCCCACCCGTAAGCGGAAAGAGTTACCTCTTCGACCATCCGCCCTGCCGACGTTTCGATTGAAGAGAACTGTTTCCCAGGGAGGATGTCAATCTCGAGTTGGCTAACACGGCTGAATCCTTTGTTCATGCAATGGATCATCAGCACGAATGGGTTTGTAGTGAATTTCTTGAACTTGGCATCCCTTGCGGGTAGAGATTCGACGTGCGTTTGGATGCGCTGCAGAAATTTGTTTTCAAGCGAGAGTACCCGCGCGTTGGATGAAGCGTCGGCATCTACTGCGACCAGCGCCTCTAACAGTTTCGATTTATTGAATGCCTGTTTGGGCGGTCGTGGTAGACCCGGATTCCATCGCGCCATGTGAATTCCATTTCTAGCGAATCGCGTTTACTTTGCGAAGGGTCTTCGGGGCCGAATACGTTGCGTCTTCATTGGCCGCACCGTCTTCCCAAACGAATGTCTCTCCACCCTTGAACCACTGTCGGGTTCGGACATGCGATTGGACGTAGACAATGCGATAGTCTGTCGGCACCTTCTTGCATGGAGACCACTGCCGAGCGGCTAGCGCATCAAGCGCGTCCGCAACGACGGTTCCGGCCACCGCGCCAAGTCGAACAGGCACGGCGTTACCAACTTGAGCGTATTGCTCGCCAACGCGGCCTTCGAACACCCACTCGTCAGGGAACTCTTGTATTCGTGCGTACTCTCGGATTGAGAGTGCTCGCGTCTCGACTGGATGGCAAAGTGAGGTGCTTGCATGGTTGGGCATGGTTACAAGTGTGGGACACGGTAGGTCAAACGTGAGCCTCCGCCACCAACCCGAGCGGCCACCCTTGGCAAACCAAGCTCGCCCCATCGACTCGCGCTGGATTTCTTCCGGGAGGCTCCGCCAGTTCGAGCCCTGGGGGATCAATGCGAGGAAGCTCTTCTTGCGCGGACTGAAGTCGAGAACAATTGGATCGGGCTCTTGTAAATCGCCAATTGCGTCGCGAAGCGTTACCCAAGGCTCTCGCGCGGCCTTCGGACCTTCGAACAAACTCCCCGCTTTGTCAGGCTCATCCTCACTCCAAGGCGCGCCGTGCGTCGGATCTGGGAAATCAACAACTGCGTTGTAGCGATTGCCGATGAATATGGCGCGCTCTCGAATCTGGGGAGCTCCGTAGTTTACGGAGTTCACCTCGAAGCAATCCATGTGGTAACTCGCCTCTGGTGATCGTTGAAGATCAGAGGCAAACAGCCGCACGACCGACCCGGGCTGTTCATCAATGTCGAGCGGAGGGCCGCCCTTCTCCGGGCGCTCGGCGATTGGTCGGTGCCGAAGCGCGGCAGAGACCAGCCCGCGAACATTCTCCATCAGGAAAAACCGTGGTTGGATATGCTCCACGAAGCGGAGAAATTGCCAGAGGAGAGTCCCACGAGGGTCTTGGGTAGTTCGTCGCTTGCCAGCAGTGCTATACGACTGACACGGAGGGCCGCCCACCACAACATCGACCTCGCCTCGTTTCAGTCCGATCGCAGCAAGTACGTCGGCCGGGTCGATATCGGAGATATCCCCTTCGAATATTTCTAGCGATGAGTTCAAGCGCCCGGCAGCCTGATTTTTCCGAACTGTTGCGCAGAAAGCGGGTTCCTTTTCAACACATGCAACTATCTCGAATCTGCCCGTCCGCTCCAAGCCCAGGTCGAGACCCATGCCCCCGGAAAAGAGAGACACGACCCGGTACTTTGGCTCGCTACCTTGCGACATAGATATAGGGTACCGCAGTCGGAGCGATCAGTCTCATTTACCCCCTGCTTTACTCCCCCGCGTCAAGCACAGCCATGAACGCTTCCTGCGGGATGTCGACGCTGCCGACGGATTTCATCCGCTTCTTACCGCGTTTTTGCTTCTCGAGCAGTTTGCGTTTGCGCGAGACGTCGCCGCCGTAGCACTTGGCGGTCACGTTCTTGCGCACGCCCTTGATGGTTTCGCGCGCGATAACTTTGCCGCCGATGACTGCTTGCAGGGGAATCTCAAACTGGTGGCGCGCGATTTCCTTGCGCAGTCGAATAAGCAGCGCACGGCCGCGCTTGTCGGCGGTTTCACGATGCGAGATGAAGCTGAGCGCTTCGACGGGATCAGCGTTGATCAGGATGTCGACCTTGACGAGGTCTTCGCGGTGGAAGCCGATGATTTCGTAATCCATCGTCGCGTAGCCGCGCGTCATGCCTTTGAGCTTGTCGAAGAAATCGTAAATGATCTCGGCGAGCGGGATTTCCCATGTGAGCATTTGCCGCGTTTCCGAGAGGGCCTGTTGAGTCTTGAAGCTGCCGCGCCGCGTCAGGCACAGGCTCATGACATCACCTACGAATTCTGACGGCACAATGATTTCGATGCGCACAATGGGTTCGCGGAGTTCAAGCCAGAGTGATGGGTCAGGCAGGTCGGCGGGATTGTGGACTTCGATTTCTTCGCCGCCGCGCGTGTTGAGCATGTAGCTGACGTTCGGCGCGGTTTGGATGACTTCGACGCCGCCCTCGCGTTCGAGGCGTTCCTGGATGATGTCCATGTGCAGGAGGCCCAGGAAGCCGCAGCGGAAGCCGAACCCGAGCGCTTCGGAATGCACGGGGGCGAATGTGAAGCTTGCGTCATTGAGCGAGAGTTTGGTCATCGCTTCGCGCAACTCTTCGAAGTCGGTGCCCTTGCCTGTGTCGGTGGTGGTTGCGGGATAGAAGTCGCAGAAGACCATCTGGCGCGGCTCTTCATAGCCGGGCAGCGCTTGCGGCGCGGGGTCGCCATCGAGCGTGATCGTGTCGCCCACGCGCACATCGGCGAGCGTTTTGATAGATGCGATGAGATAGCCGGTTTCACCGGGGCCGATCGAATCAACCTTGACGGGTTTGGGTGTGTACTTGCCAAGCTCGGTGACTTGCCATGTGCGCCCGGTGCCCATCATGCGAATGCGATCGCCCATCGCGACGCGCCCGTCGAACTGGCGAATATAGATGATGACGCCGCGATAGTCGTCGTAGTGACTGTCGAAGATAAGGCTGCGGCAGTGGTTTAGCTTTGCTTCGTGCGGCGGGGGGAGTTTGTCGCAGATGGTGCCAAGCAATTCCAGAATGCCCTGCCCGGTTTTCGCGCTGCAATAGATGGCGTCCTCGGCGGCGAAACCGAGAATCTGTTCGACTTCCATCGCAACGTCGTCCGGCATGGCGGAGGGAAGATCGATTTTGTTGACGACCGTGATCATCTCAAGATCGTTGTTCACCGCGAGGTAGGCATTTGCGAGGGTTTGCGCTTCGACGCCTTGGGTTGAATCGACAACGAGTACCGCGCCCTCACACGCCGTGAGTGCCCGCGAGACTTCATAAGAGAAATCGACATGGCCCGGCGTGTCGATGAAGTTGAGCATGTAGTGCTTGCCGTTATGAATATGCCGAACAGTGACCGCAGAGGCCTTGATCGTGATGCCGCGCTCACGCTCCAGGTCCATGCTGTCGAGCAACTGCTGCTTGGCCTCGCGATCAGAGACGGCGTGCGTTGATTGCAGCAGCCGGTCGGCGAGTGTGCTCTTGCCGTGATCGATGTGCGCGATGATCGAGAAGTTGCGCATGATGGGGTTGCGCTCTGAGCCGAGCGGCGCCGAGGGATCGACCTGAGTTGATGCTGCAAGCGTGGTCATGTGTCTCTCATCGGGTGAGCGGAATGTCCGCCGGGTCGGGGATCATATCGCCCTTCGCGGTCCTGTCGGTACTATCCGCATCTTGAATCGTTGAACCATCTCAGGATTTTGCCCATGTGCTCCATTCTTGGCGTCCTTGAACTGAAGAGCGACCCCGCAACCATCCGTCCGATTGCCCTTGAATTGTCGCGGCGTCAGCGGCATCGCGGTCCCGACTGGTCGGGCATCTACGCCGATGATGGGGCGATTCTGGCCCACGAGCGGCTGTCGATCGTGGGAGTCGATACCGGTGCCCAGCCGTTGCGGTCCAATGATGGCGCGCTGGCCCTGGCGGTGAATGGCGAGATCTACAACCACCGCGAGCTGAAGGCTGAGCAGGCGGGCTACCAATTCCAAACGCATTCGGATTGCGAAGTGATCCTGCCGCTCTATCAGAAGCACGGCGCAAAACTCTGCAACATGCTCAACGGCATGTTCGCGTTCATTCTCTGGGATGCGGAGGCGAAGCGCTATCTCATCGCACGCGATCCCATCGGCATCATTCCGCTCTATTGGGGCCGCGATGAGCACGGCAATCTGCTCGTTGCTTCGGAGCTCAAGGCGCTCGCGAGTGTCTGCAAGGAGGCGGAAGAGTTCCCGCCCGGGCATTATGTGGATAGTGCCGAAGGTGCCGAGCCAGTCCAGTTCTACAAGCGCCCGTGGCGCACGTTTGATGCCGTCAAGGACGGCCCGACCGATCACGCGCCCTTGCGCAGCGCACTCGAAGCCTCGGTCACGCAGCATCTGATGAGTGACGTTCCCTATGGCGTGCTCATCTCAGGCGGGCTTGACTCTTCGGTCATCGCTGCGATGGCAAAGCAGCACGCCGCCCGGCGCGTCGAAGAGGATGAGCAAACCGAAGCGTGGTGGCCCCAGTTGCATTCGTTTTCGATTGGCCTTGAAGGCTCGCCCGATCTCGCGGCCGCAAAGAAAGTCGCCGACCACATCGGCTGCGTGCATCACGAGCTTGTCTTTACTGTGCAGGAAGGCCTCGATGCGCTTTCGGATGTGATTTACCACATCGAGACGTATGATGTAACGACTATTCGCGCGTCCACGCCCATGTATCTCATGGCGCGACGGATTCGCGCCATGGGCATCAAGATGGTGCTCTCTGGTGAAGGCGCCGACGAGCTCTTTGGCGGCTATCTGTACTTTCACAAAGCGCCGAACGCGGAAGCACTGCATGAAGAAACGGTGCGCAAGCTGGATGGGTTGCACCTGTTTGACTGCCTGCGCGCCAACAAATCAATGGCAGCGTGGGGCGTCGAAGCCCGCGTGCCTTTCTTGGATCGTGAGTTCATCGATGTCGCCATGAGTCTCAACCCCGAGGTGAAGCTCTCGGGCAAAGAGCGGGGGCGCATCGAGAAACAGTTTCTGCGCGAAGCGTGTGCTGGGTACTTGCCCGACAACATCCTCTGGCGGCAGAAGGAACAGTTCTCAGATGGCGTCGGCTATTCGTGGATCGATTCGCTCAAGGCCAAGGCCGAAACCGCTGTCTCTGATGCACAAATGCAAAGCGCACAGTACCGCTTCCCCTACAACACGCCCATGACCAAAGAGGCCTATTTTTACCGCGATATCTTCCATCGCCACTTCCCGCAGGATTTCGCTGCGCGGTGCGTCCCGGGTGGGCCATCGGTCGCCTGCTCCACACCCACGGCCCTCGAATGGGATGCCTCACTCAAGAACAAGATCGATCCTTCCGGCCGTGCGGTGAAGGATGTGCATGACGATTCGTACTAGCCCAAGCGCCAGCGTGGGGGCTTGTTTTCTTGGTGGGGTGGGCGTCTCGCCCGCCGTCTTGTTTCGGGTGCCGTGGTCTAAACGAAGTGCAGGCCACGTTCTTCGGGGTGGCCGGGCTTGCTTGCCAAGCCGGGAGTGGAGCGATGTGTGCATGCGGATTGCTTAGGCTTGGAACTGATTGTTATTCCTTGCTACCATCGTTGCGGAGGTGCATCATGGCTCTTGGCATTTACGAGGTCATTGTTGTTGATCCCGGAACCGGCACACAATCAACAGTTGAGATTGAAGCATCAAGCCCGGAAGAAGCGCGTGCGGCGATCGGGGAGCTTGGCCACGTTGAGTCAGTGCGACTGCTGAAGGTCGTGCAGAGTCGATCCGCCCCGCGCATGACGACTCAACCTCGAGTGCAAACGATTGAGCAAACAAGCAAAGAGTGGAAAGTTCTGCAATTCTTCGGTGGGCTTGGGCTCGTCATCGGGTTCACACTACTCGTCATAGTTTTTTCAAGCGCAGGGCAGGCATCACCTGATTCCGCTTGGGTCGGCGGCCTTGGGCTCTTGTCAATCGGCCTTATCTTCGTCGGTGTAATCATGTATATCGTTGGGCGCATCGGTGCTTGGTGGAATAACGGCTAACTCCCCACCGCTCCATCCACCATCTCCCTTGCTGCCTCCATCGCTTCTCCGATCTTCTCCGGCTCTGTCCCGCCGCCTTGCGCAGCATCGGGTCGACCGCCGCCCTTGCCGCCGCAGGCTTGTGATGCAGTGCGCACCCAATCGCCCGCTTTGAGGCCGCGCTTGATGAGCACCTCGGGCACGCGCGCGACGATGGTCACCTTGCCGGCGCCAGCATCGGCGCCGAACAACATGACCGCGCTGTCGGGACGTTTGCTCTTGAGTACATCCATCGCCGCGAGCAATGCATCGCGCTCCGCGCCCACGCCGGGAACTTCCGCGACGATGATCTCGCCATCATGTTCATCAGCAATGGTGCGGGCTGCATCGACCGCGCCGCCGCGCGATTCCGCCGCCGCCGCCTTCTGCGCCGCCTTGGCCTTGTCGCGCAACGCGTCGAGCGCTGTGCGAATCGCGACCTTGTCGCGCAGGGCAAGCTCGTGCGAGTCTAGTTCAGCTTCAATTGCGCCGATTTCGCTGGGCGCTGCGCCCTTCGCACGCGAGAGCAAGTGTTTTCCAGCCTCAATCGCCTTCGCCGCGGCGTCGCCCGTGAGAGCCTCGATGCGCCGAATGCCCTTGGCGATGCCGCCTTCGGACGTGATGACGAACGATGTCGCCGAGCCCGTGCGCTCGAGGTGCGTGCCGCCGCAGAACTCTATAGATAGTTCGCGCCACTTGGCATCTTCGGGCGCGCTCATGATGTCGCTCACCGTCGCACCAATGGCGACCACGCGCACTGGATCGGGATACACCTCGCCAAACACCGCCCGCACGCCGGCGATCTTCTTCGCCTCCGCGAGCGGTGTTTCGACAGCATCGACTTGCAAGTCCTTTGTAATGCGCTTACTGACGAGCGCTTCTACGCGCGCGGCCTCATCATCACTCAACCCCTTGTTGTGCGAGAAGTCAAAGCGCAGCCGATCTGCATCAACAAGCGAGCCCTTCTGCTCGATGCCATCGCCCAGCACTTCGCGCAGCGCCCAGTTGAGCAGGTGCGTCGAGGTATGGTTCGATGCCGTGCGTGTGCGCAGGTGCGCATCGACCTTTGCTTCAACCTGATCGCCGACGCGAATCTCACCCTTGCGCACGCGCCCGATGTGCGCGACATAACCGCCCGCAGCTTTGACCGACTCCACCGTAAACTCGCCGCCGCCCCGCGCGCCCGTGCCCGCATCGCGCGTGACCGCGAGTCGGCCCACATCCGCGACCTGCCCGCCCATCTCGGCGTAGAAGCAGGTTTTGTCAAGAATCACTGCAAAACGCTGATCAATGTTGGAGCCGCTCGCCGTCACGTTCTCGTCAAAATCGTTACCGTTCCAGATCGCTTTCACCGTCGCGCTGATCGGTTTGCCTGCGAACTTCGCACCATCCTTTGTCGGCTTCGCGCCAACCTTGGGCAGCTTCGCAACCGCTTCCGTCGTGAGTGCGACCGATGCCGTGGCATCTTTCCCACTCCCACCCGCGCGGCTGAGCTCCCGCGCCTCTTCCATCAACCGATGAAAACCTTCGACATCAACGTCAACCCCGAGCTCCGCGGCCATAAGCACCGTAAGGCCGATCGGGAAGCCAAAGCGATCGTGTAACACGAAGGCTTGCTGATCCGTTAGGGCTGGCCAAACAGGCCCGGGATACTCACTCCAGTCCGCCGGAGTTGGAAGGGAGCTGATCTTCTGCGTCTCAACATCGCGCCCAGCAATGAGCTTGCCGCAATCGACCTGAGCTTGCACCCAGTCGCGAGCGGATTGGTCCGTCTCCATTAGCTTCTTGCCCGCACCGCGAATCCACCTAGAGCAAGTCTCGCTGCCCTGCGCCCAGGTACGCCCAAAACTCTCCTCCTCATCCGTCAACACATCCACAATCTTCTGTTGGTGCTTCTTCAACTCCGGATACGCATCGCCCATCTGCTCGACCAGTGCCGGCACAAGCGCGCCCATGAAGGGCTGCTCCGTCTTGAGGGCCTGGCGTCCGAATCGGACCGCCCGCCGAAGGATCGAGCGCAGCACATAGCCCCGCCCCTCATTGCTCGGCACAGCACCATCAGCAATCGCAAAGCTCAACGTGCGCAGGTGATCCGCGATCACGCGATAGGCGATGTCTTTCTGGTCTTCGAGCGTGCCGCCATACGCCGGCGCGCCGGTGGCGGACTGAATCGCAGAAAACAAAGGCGTAAACGCATCGGTGTCGTAATTGCTCTGCACGCCCTGCAGCACGCGCACGATGCGCTCAAGCCCCATGCCCGTATCAACATGCTTCTGCGGCAAAGGCTTGAGTGAACGGCACTTTCCCAAGAATTCATCCCGGGATGCCGTTCCGTATCGTTGGAGCCGTTCGCGCCTCTTGAACTCATCAGGGTCGGCATAGTCCTTCGGCACGGGAATCTTCGAGAACTCCCTCATTCTTTCCTCGCCGCCAGTGTTCCACGCAGCGTCAAACTGAATGAACACGAGGTTCCAAATCTCGATCACCGCCGGATGTTTGTTGACATGGTCGCGCCCGGGTGAGTTAGTGCGCTCATCGGCGGGGCGATCATCAAAGTGAATCTCCGAGCACGGGCCGCAGGGGCCGGTGTCGCCCATCTCCCAGAAATTGTCGGTGGTATCGCCCGGCAGCACGCGCTCTTCGGGCAAGTACTTCAACCACAACTTGCGCGCTTCATCATCCGGCGCAAGACCAAGCGCATCATCGCCTTCGAAATACGTCGCGTACAACCGATCTTTGTCAAGCCCCCAGATATCCGTCAGCAATTCCCACGCCCACGCGATCGCCTCGGCCTTGAAGTAATCACCAAAGCTCCAGTTGCCGAGCATCTCAAAGAAGGTGTGGTGATAAAGATCCTTGCCGACATCATCAAGATCGTTGTGCTTGCCGCCCGCGCGGATGCACTTCTGGCTGTTCGTCGCGCGCTTCAAACCCGCGAGTGGGCTGTTGGGATCGACCTGCCCGAGAAACAGCGGCTTGTACTGATTCATCCCCGCGTTCGTAAACAGCAACGTCGGATCATCGTGCGGCACCACCGGCGAACTTGGCACAAACGTATGCCCCGCGCGCTGGCAGAAATAGTCGATGAACTGCTGGCGCACCGCTGCTGTGCTTGTGTCGTGCTTGGTTGAAGATGGGCTGGACATTGCGGCTCCGGGGTCTGGGTTGAACCCAAGACTTTACCCGGTTGGCGGTTGGGTTCGGGTCAGAGCGTGCCTTTGTCGGCAAAGTCTCGGAATTGAACGTCCTCAACCGAGGTGTCTGCATCCAAGATCTCAAGGTCACCGTCCATTACCGAGGCGTCAAGCCCGATCACAAGGCGACCTTCAAAAATGGATCGGATGTACCCGTGAGCCTCGAAGTAGTGATCGTTCTCAAAGTCCCCGTATGAGACAGCCACCCAGTCAGGCACGTCCATGATGTCACCGCGATAGACATAGAAATCAAGCTCAGTATCCGCCTGAAAATGAATTGGTACCGACAACAAACCCTCACCAAGCGACTCGCTCATTGACCAATTGAACTGTACATCACCAATGTCGCTTGCGCAAGCAACGCGTGCCTCGCTATTGTCTTCGGGGAGAGCATAATGATGAATCATCATGTCGGTTACAGATGATTCCAAATCGCGCTCAAGCAATTCCTCCAGCTGGGGCTGGGTTCCTTGTATCTTGGCGACGACATCTTTCAAGTTTCTTTCCCACCAGATCGCAAAAGCGGCGTTGCTATGAAGTGAGGCTACAATCTGTAGCTTCAATAGATCGGGTAACGATCGAACGACATGAGCGCCAACCTTCTCGCCTGCCTTGGCAAGATTATTGTCATGGCAAACGAAGACTACGCTATTACTTGGGCCACACATTCTGCGGACGCCCGCAAGTATCAATGCATCGGGAATGTCTTCGCGCTTTTTCTTGTTGGCAAATGGTGGCGCTCCGCTGAAATAGTCATCGACAATTGAAGGTAGATCGGCAGGGTCCATCGCTATTGAGCGCAGACCCAGCGAACTCAGACGACGCTTATACCATTGCTCCGTACGAGACTTGATCGCAGATAGAGTCTCCTCGGTGTGCAAGCTACTTTCTGCTAGCCGCTTCACATCCGGGTCTTCTAGCCTGCGAAGATGGCGGTGAAAATGGTGAAGCGAGGAAGACAGTCCTTCAATCGCATCTGATGCATCTTGGGTCAATTGACTCAGCCATTCTCGTGCAGCCATTTCGGGAACCATTGCCACAAGCTTCTTTGACTCGGCGAGGCGTTGAATAAGGCGAAATTCTGGCGACAGATTAGCCAACCGAAGCTTGTGCAGAATAGAAGTGTCGAAGATAATTGTGACTTTGGGTGTTTCTTCAAGTTGTTGATCAGCCATTATTTCTCCCTTGGCACTCACGTCCCCCGCACATTCCCAAAAAGCTGAATATGAAGCCGTGGGCAATACCGCCACCCGCGGGCTTCGCACAGGTCAGTGATCCATTGCACATCCTTCGGCTCGGGCACGGTCACGCCCTCCGGCATGAGCAATACGTCCGCCGGCGCCCAGCCGTTCAACTGGGCGAGCAGGGTGTCGATCTCGGCGATGTCGTGTTCGTGGGCGACGACGAACTTCAGTTGCCGCTCGGGGTAGTCGTCAATCAACCGTTGCAGCGCGTCAATGTTGAGCCGCCGCGCTTCGTGGCGCTCGCGCCAGGCACCGTCGGGATCGCGCGGGTCATCCTGCGCCGGCGTTGAGTTGCTCAACTTGGGCGAGATGCTCATCAGGTCACACGCGAGCGCGCTCGGCGAACGATAGATGGTCCCGGCGGTTTCAACTGTGATGTGCATGCCCAGCTCGCGCAAGCCGCGCGACAGCGGCTCGGTCGCGTCGAACAGCATGGGTTCGCCGCCGGTGAGGACCGCATGCGTCACGCCCGACTTCTCCGCCTCCTCCAACAACGCCCCGACCGTCCGCTGCTCTCCCTCGGGCGACCAACTCGCATAGGGCGTATCACACCATGTGCACCGCAAGTTGCACCCGCTCACCCGGCAGAACCAGCTGCGCGTGCCAGTGAGCTTGCCCTCACCCTGGATGCTGATGAAGGTCTCGGCGATCTTGAGCGAAGCATCGCTCATGCGTACACCGTCGGGTCTGCAACGCCCGCGTCTTCGAAGCCGCGCTTGCGCAGGATGCAGGAATCGCACCCGCCGCATGCGCGCCCGTGCGCATTCGGGTCATAGCACGAATGTGTGAGCGCATAGTCCACGCCGAGCTCGACGCCGCGCCGGATGATGTCGCCCTTGCTCAGCTCCATGATCGGCGTTTCGATGTGCACCGGCGCGATGTCCTCGACACCCGCGCGCGTTGCAAGATTAGCAGCGGTCTCAAACGCTTCGATGAAGTCAGGCCGGCAATCCGGGTAGCCCGAAAAATCCACGGCGTTCACCCCGATATAAAGATGCTGCGCGCTCAACACTTCGCACCACGCCATTGCCATCGACAGGAAGATCAGGTTTCGTGCGGGGACATAGGTGATGGGGATGCCGTGCTCCATCGCGTCCGCATCGCGCCCCTTGGGCACCGCGATATCACTCGTCAGCGCACTGCCCCCCTGGGCCCGCAGATCGATCGTCAACACGCGCTGGCTCGCTGCTCCAAGCTGCGCCGCGACGCGCTCCGCAGCAGCAAGCTCAAAGCGATGCCGCTGGCCATAATCAAAGGTCAGGCAATGGCAGGTGTGCCCCGCAGCCCGTGCGATCGCAAGCACGGTCGCGCTATCAAGCCCGCCCGAGAGCAGGACCACCGCCGGGTCACCATCAGATTGTGTGCGCGTCGTCGCCATACGCCGTAGAGTAGCTCGACTGATTACAGGCGACGGGGTCGCGGAGGATTGAATGAGCTTCGGTTTGGCAAAAGGTCGGGAGATGGATGTGTCGGGCATCGGCAGGACGCGCGAAGACTTGCCGCCATTGCCCGGCCCCGGCGCGCCCAATCACGCCCAGTGGATCGACCCGCGCGCGTGGTTTGATGATCCTTCGCGCCCCTTCGAACTCGAAGTCGGTTCGGGCAAGGGCACCTTTCTCATTCAGCAATCAGTGATTCAGCCGCAAACCAACTTCCTCGGCATCGAATACGCCGGCGAGTTTTTCCGGTACGCCGCCGATCGCATCCGCCGCAACCAGATTGCCAATGTCAAGTTGCTGTACCACGATGCAACGGAGTTCATCCGCCGCGTGCCGGATGGCATTGTGACGGTGCTGCATCTCTATTTCCCCGATCCCTGGCCCAAGGCTCGGCACCACAAACGCCGCTCGCTCAACGATGCTTTTCTGCGCGAAGCGCATCGCATGCTGATTAATGGCAGTGGGGGTGTTCCTCCCGGCGAGCTGCGCATCGTGACCGATCACCCGGACTATTGGGAGTGGATGGAAGAACACTTCGAGAAGTGGACAGTGGGGGCCCCAGGCGAAGGCGGCCCCCGTTTCGAGCGTCTGCCTTTCACCTCACCCGATTCGGCCAAGGAAGGCGAAGTCGTCGGCACGAACTTCGAGCGCAAATACGCCCGCGAAGGGCGAGCGTTCAATGCTGTGGTTCTAAGAAAGGCCGCTCGATGAGTCCAAGCTCGTATGTCGCGTTGATTGGAGGGGGGATCTATGCGTTGACAATGGCTTTGGTTTTTTGGTCACATCGCAAAGGATGGTTGTCTACAAAGACGTTTCACAGAACGTTTATAGCGGTGCTTTTCTTGGTTATCGTGTTCGGAGCGTTTGTTCGGGGGCTCCAGCCTTTCCGAGGGTGTCGAACGCTTGAGCAAGCCCGTGAATGTTCTCGACAATCTCCCGCAGCCGTGATGAGATCAACCATCATGTTTTCTCTGCGCCTCTGCGGTGATTCTTCTTCCCCCGCCCCCGCACCTTGATATTCAACATCTCCACCCCAAACGCGAACGCCATCGCAAAGTAGAGATAGCCGCGGGAGATTTCAATGCCAACGCCATTGTGGGCATCGAAGACTTGCAGCAATTGCTGGCCAACTTCGGCACCTGAATCGGTGTCCCCTAAGCATCTTCAACCAACCCGGTGGATTGGGCCGATATCGATGTCATGGCCCTGATGACGCAACCGGACATTCGCGAGCACTACGCAAAAGCATGGGCCGAAGAGCGCACTCGGTCTGACGCGGGGGCCCCTTCGGTGCATGGTTCTGGCGCAGAAGACCGTGTTGTTCAGCCGATCTATCTTCAGCTTCTGCGCGACCTGCGCATCCCGGTTGGTGAAGGCGTAGGCGATACGCTGGATGTCGGGTGCGGGGCAGGGCGGTGGGTGCGGTTCCTGCAGGAGCAGGTGAAGCCGCGCACGATTGTTGGCATCGATATCACCGAGCAATCTGCTGATCTGCTGCGTTCGCGTCACGCATCAACTGAAACGACAGCCATTGATTTTCGTGCTGCGGATATCACGGATCCGGGGCTCGAGCTTGGCGGCACGCAATTCGATTTGATCAATATCGCAAACGTGCTCTTTCATATTCCAGAGCATGATCTGTTCGTGCAGGCACTGACGAATCTTCGCAGGCACATCGCACCATCGGGGTGTGTCATGACGACGGAATATCTGCCGCGCACGGAAATGCGCACGCCCTGGATGCTGGTGCGAAGCCGGTACACATTTGAGAAGCTCATCACGCAGGCCGGGTTCCGCATTGCTGCCATTCGCGCTTTTACGATTTTCAACAATGACCCGATGGGCATTGATGGTCCTGATGATGGGGCCCGCCTTCTATTCAATACTGTGCGTCAGCAATTCAGCACGATCGAGGCGAGCCTGACCGATGCGCAGAGTCTTGCGTTTCTGACGGAGTTGCGGGCGAATGTTGATCGCGCGGTGCTCGCGTTTTGTAACGAGCGTCTTGCGGATATTGATCTGCCTTCACAGAAGCTTGTGGCGCTTGTGCCAGCGTGAACCGGGGTTTCTGTAGAAGAGGGGGCAGCTTTTTGCGCCCCTGCACGCTACAATGATGTCGTTATGAACTGTGCGTTTCGCATTGTGCTTGCCGTTGCTTTGCTATTCCCGGGGGCGAATGCATATGCGGGTGCAAGTGCAAGCGGTCAAATCTACATCACCACAGGTCTTTTCGGCTCGACCGGGCTCTTGCTCAGTATGGATCGCACTGCGCCTTTCGGGGTCACCACAGTTGCAACACTCGGCTCATCAGATTCCCGCGTGCAGGTCATAGGCACGGAGATCTATGTCATCGAACCGCAGACCGATCTTGTGCGCGTCTTCTCGGCGTCGGGCGCGGAGGTACGTTCCTTCTCTGTGGGCGTGGGCACGTCGCCGCGCGACATCATCGCCTTTGCCGATCGGGCCTATGTCACGCGCGCGAATTCGACATTTCTCTACCGCGTAAATCCACTGACCGGCGTGGGCGCAGACCTCATCGATTTGAGCATGTTCGCAGATGCCGACGGCATCCCGGACATGGAGCGCATGATCATTCATGGTGATCGTTTATTCGTGCAGCTTCGGCGCGTAGATATCAATGGACAGGGTGCGAATGGCGCCCTTGCGGTCATCGACCTTGCCACCGAAACGCTCATCGATGCAGTGCCTGCGACACCAGAGATCGATGCCATTGAGCTGCTTGGCCCTGCGCCACGCTTGCGCATGCATATTGATGCGCAAGGGCAGACCTTGCTTGTCAGTGCAACTGATGGCAATCAATTGAGCCTCAACGGCGGGATCGAACGAATCAATCTTCAGACGCTTGCATCACAAGGCTTTACTGTCGCAGAGATCGATGTTGCAGCGTTGGGAGGCTTTGTCGTCACCAATATCGACGATGGGTACATGCTCTTTCACACCGACATCATCGCCTCCAACCATCTCGTCCCGTTCACGCTTCCTGGTGGAGCCGTGTTTGGACCGGAGATCGTCTTCGACGCAGGCCTGTATCTTGATGCACTTTTGTATGACCCTGCGACGCAATTGCTCTTCATGCCGGGCACTGTCGGGTTTGGTGCGACCGATGGGCTTCTCTCAATTGTTGATACGCAGAGCAACACGCAACTTGGCGCTTCACCAATCACCCTGCCCGGCATTGTAGTTGATCAGGTGATGGGACCGGGGCTGGATGCAGATGCCAACGGCGATTGCGCCGTCAACCTGACCGATCTTTCGATTGTGCTCTTCAATTTTGGCTCCACTGTGCCACCGGGTTCGAATGGTGATGTCGATGGATCAGGTTTCGTCGACCTTGCCGATCTGTCAATGGTGCTCTTTGCGTTTGGGACTGTGTGCTGACAGGGCGCCCACAGTTGATTACACAAGGGGATTCACTTGAAGCTAGAGCTACGGTTACCTACGCAATAAAGCCTTCCTCACCACCAGACACAAGCATTGGACCTTGCGAGGCTGATGCTTCTTCGAACGAAACGGGAATGGTTGGCGTAGTAGCAGCTACAATGGGTGGTGATTATCTATCCAAAGTATGGGTAAATAAGGCATTCTTTGCGAATCCAACACACAGTTCTGAATCTTGGAGTGCGCCGCGCGCCTCCTGATTCCACGGTGCAGGTGTCTTTTTTGCACCCTTGTAAAGGAAGGAATGTGATATGTGGGATAAATGGACAGCAATTGTGGGGCTTTCGGGAAGTCTTCTGCTGGGTGCTGCCACGCAGGCTTCCGCAGCTGACGATCGAATCGAAATTGAAATAGCGCTGCACCGCGCAACCGGCGCCCCGCCCGCGGCCAAGGGCAAGCTGCGCTTTCGGGATCGCGGTTCGAGACAAGACGCACGCGCTGAGATTGAACAGGTTCCACTTGGCAATTACGAATTCTTCGTGGGCGGTGTACTGCGTGCCACCGCAGAAGTCGTAAACACTGCGAGAGGCACCGAAGGTGAAGTGCAGTTCCGTAACCCGGTTGAACCCGGCAAGGTGCTGCTTGACTTCGATCCTCGCGGCGAGTTGGTCGAATGGAAATTCAATGGGGATGTTGTACTGACAAGTCAGTTCCCCGGTGATCCCGGTGACGATGTGCCCGGTGACGACGATCCGGGTGATGACAACGGTGATGACAACGGTGGCGGCGACGGCGGTGGTGACGGAGTTGAAATTGAAATATCACTGATCCGCGCAACCGGCGCACCGCCCGCAGCAAGAGGCAAGCTGCGCTTTCGCGATCGCGGTTCGAGACAAGACGCACGCGCTGAGATTGAACAGGTTCCACTTGGCAATTACGATTTCTTCGTGGGCGGCGTCCTTCGAGCCAGCGCAGCTGTTGTAAATACGGCAAGAGGCACCGAGGGTAAAGTGCAGTTCCGTAACCCTGTAGAACCCGGCAAGATACATCTGGACTTTGACCCGCGCGGCGAACTGATCGAGTGGAAATTCAACGGGACAGTCATACTTTCAAGTCAGTTCCCGGCTGGCACGACAGGGGCTCCCGGATCTCCGAATGACTCGGGCTCTGACGATTCCAACTCGAATGATTCAAGCTCAAGCAGTTCCAGTGCTGACGATTCTGCTTTCGTGAATCAAAAGGTCAAAACAAACTTCGTTCGCACAGATGCTTCTTCGCGGGCACGCGGCTCGATGCAACTGACCTCGAAGAAGAGCAAAGCCGAACTGCGCATCAGATTCACCGGCCTTGATGGCGGCAAGACCTACACCCTGACCGTCGAGGGTGTGCCGGTCGCCACTGTTGTGACGAATAGAAAAGGCAAGGCGAAGCTTCGGTTCTCGACCAGATCTGGCCGCAATAAGCTTCCACTTGATTTTGATCCTGGGGATGCCGATTTTGAGTTACTCGACGGCGACACGCTTGTCCTCTCAGGGAACTCAGGCGGGTCTCACATCGGGGGTGGCATGGCCTCGCCCAACCGCCTCAAGGTCGAACTGAACAATGTCGGGCCCGACAGCAATGCACACGGTGATGCGGAAATTCGCAATCGTCCCGGGCGCACTGATTTTCAGGTCGAAATCGAAGATCTCGCCATTGGCACCTACGACCTGCTCGCTGACGGTGTTGTCGTGGCAATGATTGGTGTGTCGTCGCAAAATAGTGGCACGCAAGGTGAAGTGGAGTTCTCTACTGACCTCACCGAAGCAGACAAGCTGCCGCTCGAATTTGATCCCGCGGGTGCATTATTCGAAATTGTGCGAGATGGCACTGTGTATCTGAGTATTCAGTTCCCAGCGTGAATTTGCTCGCCGAGTGTTGATCTTGTGTGTGAGGAATGCACATGCACCGTCGCTTCATGCTTGAAAATGCATGAGGCGACGTTTTTTTTGCATCCGGTGTTGGCGGGGAATGGGATTGTTTCTCTACTCAGGTGCATGTGTGGTGAATGTTTGGTGTCGTCGGGACTATTCTCTGGGCACTGGTTGCTGATTGATCGCCCCTCGCCTACGGTGCCCGTGATTCTTACCTCTGGGGGCTTTTCGACAGGTGGTACACCAGCATGGGCGAAGCGAATCGTCAGCGGCTGATTCGGGTGCGCGATCTCTCGGATGCTGCATTGGCGGACCTGTTCATTCGCGCGCGCCGGTATCGCGATGAGTTTGCGGGCGATGGTGGCGGGCCGAGGGAATGGCGCGAGCGCCTTGCGGGGCGGCTTATCGTCAATCTTTTCTATGAAAATTCGACGCGCACGCGTGTCTCTTTTGAGGTTGCAGCAAAGCGCCTCGGCGCAGATGTTGTGAATATCTCGGCCGCGGGCACGAGTGTCGCCAAGGGTGAATCGCTGATTGACACGGTGCGCACGATCGAGGCGATGCGGCCGGATGTGATCGTGCTTCGCCATGGTAATGCGGGCGCACCGGAGTTGATAGCACCTCATACGCAGGCGGCTGTACTCAACGCGGGTGATGGCGCGCGCGGGCACCCAACGCAGGGGTTCCTTGATGTGCTGACCATGCAGGCGGCGCTCAAACACGATCGTCTTGATGGTGTAACGGTGGCGATTGTGGGCGATGTTGTGCATTCACGCGTGGCGCGATCGACTATGGCGGTGCTCGCAAGGCTCGGTGCGACTGTCAGATTGGTTGGGCCAAGATGTTTCGTGCCCGAGCCGTTCGCTGCCCCCGGTGTTGAGGTTGTGCATGATCTTGAAGCGGGTGTACGCGGCGTAGATATTGTAATAATGCTGCGCATGCAACTTGAGCGGCACAGCGGCGTGCGATTTGGTTCAGAAAATGAATATCACAGTCGGTTTGGCATGAATCTCCGCAGGCTGGATGCATGGGCACCGAAGGCATTTGTAATGCATCCGGGGCCGGTCAATCGCGGCGTAGAACTTGCGAATGATGTGATGAACGATCCACGGTGTCTGATTCAACAGCAGGTTGAAAACGGCATATTCATCCGCATGGCAGCGCTGGATATGCTTGTCAATGGATGCAACGCATGAACGCAAGTATTCTGATTCGTGGTGGGCATGTCATCGACCCGGAGAACGGTGTTGACGCCGCGCGCGATATTCTCATTGAAGCCGGGCGCATCGCAGCAATTGAAAAGCCGGGACAGATTCCAAGTGAGCGTGCTGCCAAGACGATCGATGCCAAGGGGTTCACGGTGGCGCCGGGACTGCTTGATATTCATGTGCATTTGCGCGAGCCGGGCGGTGAGGCACAGGAAACGATTCAGACAGGGTGTAATGCCGCAGCAGCGGGTGGTTTTACGAGTGTCTGGTGCATGCCCAATACGACACCGACAAATGATTCGCCGATGGTGACGCGGTTCATGCTTGATCGAGCGGCCGAGGCCGATGTTGGCGTGCATGTCCATCCGATTTCTGCGATCACCAAAGGGCTTTGCGGGCGTGACCTGGTTGATTTTTCTGCGATGATCGACGCGGGGGCGGTTGGGTTTACTGATGATGGCAGGCCCGTTGAGAATGCGAACGTTATGCGCACCGCGATGATGCATGCACGCGATCTTGGCGCGGTGATATTCGATCACTGTGAAGAACTGTCGATTACTGGCGCAGGTGCAATGCACGAGGGACCGACGAGTCTGCGGCAGGGCATTCCCGGTATTCCGCGCATGAGTGAAACGCTGATCGTGATGCGTGATGGCTTGTTGGCGCTGGAGACTGGATGTCGATTTCATGTGCAGCATGTGTCGAACCGTGAATCAGTGGAGGCGATTCGGTGGCTGAAATCGCGTGGCGCTCCGGTTACAGCTGAAGCAAGCCCGCATCATGTATTGCTGACAGATCAGCGCGTTGGTGAGGGTGATACACACGCGAAGATGAAGCCGCCATTGTGCGAGGAGGAAGATCGGTTGGCGCTCATCGCGGCGATTGAAGATGGCACCATTGATTGCATCGCAACGGATCACGCTCCGCACACGGCATCTGCCAAAGCTGGTTTGTTTACTACAGCGCCGTTCGGGATCATCGGAATGGAGTCTGCCTTTGCGAGTTTGTACACAGGCTTTGTTGCACAGGGGCCATGGACGCTTGCGCTCCTGATCGAAAAGATGTCAGCAGCGCCAGCGCGGGTGATGACTGGTGCAGCGGGCGAGGGCAAGGGGGCACTTGGAGTCGGAGATGCAGCGGACTTTGTGATCATCGAGACTGGCATCGAATGGCGCTTTGAGGAGCGTCACCTCGGGTCGATTTCGCGAAATTGTCCATGGCTTGGTGATGCGTTCTCAGGCCGGGTGGCGGCGACGTTTGTCGGCGGGCGATGCATCTTTCGGCATACAGATACGGCGCTAACGTGTTGATGTGGGTATGTGTGCAGGTGCGTGCAGCGAACGTGTGATCGTGTTACAATATGCCTTTGATGGCGCGACTTGCTTCGGTAGGGTGTGCGTTGGCATCGGCCTCCGGTCGAGCCCTGTTCCGGTTGCCAAAAAGTGATTCGGTCGTAACAAACAATACATCGAGTTGGACAAGGCCCGTTTTGCGGGCCTTTTTGTTTGCCCCATGTTGGCGCAACATCTGTGCGGGGGTGACACGGTGAGCGGGAGCAGTGCCAAACTTTGTGCATCGATTACGCGGGCGGGGGCACCATTGTCGGTGGGGCTCGAACCATCCCCTGCGTATGTGCATCCGGTGTTTGGCGATGATATGAAGGGGCGTGAACAATTTTTGCTGTGCATCATTGAAGCGACGCATGACATCGCTGCGGCGCTGAAACCCAATATTGCGTTCTTTGAGAGTTTTGGCTCACAGGGCTTGGCGATGCTGGAACGCGTGCGTGCAGCGGCACCGAACGACATGTTTATGATCATGGATGCCAAGCGGAGTGACATCGGTACGACCGCAGAGCACTATGCCAAAGCGCTCTTTGGCAATCTGGGTGCGGATGCTGTGACTGTGAATCCGCTTCTGGGCGCAGACAGCGTCGAACCTTTCCTTGCATGGGGCGATCGGCTGACGTATCTGTTGTGCCTGACATCGAATCCCGGTGCTGGAGATTTTCTCGAGCGCAATGATCTTGCGCTGCGCATTGCGGAGCGCGCGGTGCAGTGGGACAACGGGCGCGGGCGCACGGCTTTGGTGGTTGGTGCAACGAAGGGGGAGGATCGTGTTCAGCAGCTTCGTGCGATTGCACCTGATCTGCCCATGTTGGTTCCCGGGCTTGGTGCACAGGGCGGTTCGATGTCATCAGCGTGGAGCGCAGCACGCGCAGGTCAGGGGCTTGGCGAGTGCGGCATGTTGATGCATGTGTCGAGAGGCATTTTGCCTGCTCGGGAAGAGCCGATTTACTCTGAAATGCAGTTTGTCGAGGTCGTGCGCAAGAACGCAATGGCGTTGCGAAGTGCAGTCATCGATGCGATGCCGACTGCATCTGTGTCCGCCGAAGGAGGCACACGATGAGCACTGTGCGCATTGATGAACGATCGGCGGTTGAAGTCGTGCGCTTGCTCGAATCGACGGGGGCGCTGCTGCGCGGGCATTTCGAGCTGAGTTCCGGTTTGCATTCGGATCGATATTGTCAGTGCGCACGGTTGTTTGAAGACCCTGCGAGCGCCGGGCGGGTTGCAGGACTGATGGCACAGAATCTTTCAGGCATTGGCGTGCAAACTGTGCTTGCGCCGGCACTTGGAGGAATATTGTGGGGGTATGAGCTGACTCGTGCGCTCGGTGTGCGCTCTGTCTTTGCAGAGCGCATCGATGGTGCGTTTGCGCTGCGGCGCGGGTTTACCCTTGAGCGCGGCGAGCGCGTGTTGCTTGCAGAAGATGTCATCACGACCGGCAAGAGTGTGATGGAGCTTGTGCCCCTTGTTGAAGATGCCGGTGCACAGGCAGTTGGCATTGCAACAGTTGTTGATCGAAGTCAGGGTGCGTTTTCACCGGAGGGCATTCCGGTGTGGGGAATGTGTGCAATGCAGTTTCGAACGTGGCAACACGACGCTGTGCCTGCCGACATTGCAGCAATCCCTGCGATCAAGCCGGGCTCGCGTCCCGGGGCGGTTGTGAAGTGAGTGTGCAATGGAGGTCGCAAGATGACGAATACGCCGCATTGTGTTGGCGCAACGCCGGGGGAAGTATTGACTGATCTCATTGATAAACCTGTGCACATCGAATTGCCTCGCAGCAGTGCGCGCCGTGTTGCGACATTAGAACTCGAAGATGGAACGACATTTGCAGGTCGGGCGTTCGGTGCAGAAATCTCAGTTGCAGGTGAAACCGTCTTCAATACAGGCATGGTCGGTTATGTCGAATCGATGACCGATCCTTCCTATCGCGGGCAGTTGGTCGTGTGTACCTATCCGCTTGTTGGCAACTACGGCGTGCCAGCGCAGCAAAAACAAGATGATCTATCGATTGTCTTTGAGAGTGATCAGATTCATTGTTCGGCGCTGGTGGTTAGTGATTATTCTGAAACGCACAGCCACTGGGCGAGTGGACAATCGCTTTCCAAGTGGATGGAAGATCAGGGCATTCCGGGCATCACGGGAGTCGACACACGCGCACTGACTCAGCGCCTTCGCGAACAGGGATCGATGCGCGGTCGCATTGTCATTGATGGTCACACAGCGCCGGAATGGCGCGATCCGAATGTTGACAATCTGGTCGCAAAGGTTTCAGCGCTAGCACCTGTGCTTTATGGAGAGGGCGCGGGCAAGCCGCGTGTGGTGTTGATTGATACAGGAGCGAAGTTCAACATCATCCACAGCTTGCTCGGGCGGGGTGTTGAGGTGCTGCGCGTGCCGTGGGATCATGATATCGCAGGCGAAATCATGGATAATTCTGTTGCGGGGTTGATGCTTTCCAATGGCCCGGGAGATCCGACAATGGCGGGCAAGGCGGTGGCAAGTGTGCGCGGCGCGCTCGCAAAAAATGTACCAACCTTTGGTATTTGCCTTGGCAATCAACTGCTTGCCCTCGCCATTGGGGCCAAGACCTACAAACTCAAGTACGGCCACCGTGGGCAGAACCAGCCGGTGATCGAGTGCGGCACGACACGCTGTTTCATCACAAGCCAGAACCATGGGTATGCCGTGGATACTGCATCACTGCCCCGCGATTGGCGGCCATGGTTTGAGAATCTGAATGACCACACCAACGAGGGCATTCGTCATGCGTATGCGCCGTTTCGCAGTGTGCAGTTTCATCCCGAGGCGTGCCCCGGACCGGTTGACACAGCGTTTTTGTTTGATGAATTTGCAGGCATGTTGCGGCGCTGATGCGCGCACGGAGGAAGCATGACCAATGTATTGCCAAAGTGTGTGCTGATCCTCGGGTCCTCGGCGCTCAAAATCGGCGAGGCGGGCGAGTTTGATTACTCAGGCTCGCAGGCGATCAAGGCGCTCAAGGAAGAGGGCATCCGCACTGTATTGATCAATCCGAACATTGCGACCATTCAAACCAGTGACTATCTCGCAGATGAAGTGTACTTCCTGCCAATTACGCCCGAGTTCGTCGAACAGGTCATCGAGAAGGAAAAACCAGAGGGTGTGCTGCTTTCCTTTGGTGGACAGACGGCGCTGAACTGCGGTTTGCAGTTGCATGATGCGGGAACGTTCGAAAAGTACAGCGTGCGTGTGCTTGGCACACCGATCGCAACAATTCGTGATACTGAAGATCGCGATTTGTTCGTCAAGCGACTTGCAGAAATTGATGCAAAGACTGCGCGCAGTGCAGTGGCGACATCACCAGATGAAGCAGTCGAAGTTGCGACACAAATTGGATTTCCCGTGATGCTGCGCGTTGCGTATGCACTGGGCGGGCTTGGCAGCGGTGTGTGCCGGACAGAGCGCGAGGTACTTGACCTTGCATCGCGCGGTTTTGCGCATACGCCGCAGGTGCTTATTGAAGAATATCTCGAAGGCTGGAAGGAAATTGAATACGAAGTCGTGCGCGATCGGCACGACAACTGCATCACTGTCTGCAACATGGAAAATTTCGATCCGCTCGGTATTCATACGGGCGAGTCGATCGTTGTTGCGCCATCGCAGACACTGTCCAACCGTGAATATCACACATTGCGCGAAATTTCCATTCGTGTGATTCGTCATCTCGGCATTGTTGGTGAGTGCAATATCCAGTTCGGCCTTGATCCAAAAAGTGAGGATTACCGCATTATTGAAGTCAATGCGCGGTTGAGCCGCAGTTCTGCGCTTGCGAGCAAAGCGACGGGCTATCCACTTGCGTTTGTCGCAGCGAAACTTTCAATCGGGCATGGTTTGTTTGAATTGAAGAACTCGATTACTGGCGTGACGAGCGCATTCTTTGAGCCAGCGCTGGATTACTGCGTGGTCAAGATACCGCGCTGGGATCTGAAGAAGTTCCGCAATGTGTCGCGCAAACTTGGCAGCGGCATGAAATCGGTCGGTGAAGTGATGTCGATCGGGCGTACGTTTGAAGAGGCGATTCAAAAGGCCCTGCGCATGCTCGATCTGGGCAAGCACGGGCTCGTGGCCAATGATCCATTTGAGAGTGACGATCTTGACCGAGACCTGCGTGAGCCGACCGACGATCGCATCTTTGCGATTGTTGAAGCGCTGCGCCGAGGCTATTCGATCGAGCAGATTCATACACTGAGTTATGTCGATCACTGGTTTCTCGATAAAGTGGCGAATGTTGTTCGCACTTCAGTATTGCTTGAAGAATGTCGCGGCGAGAACGCGGTGGATCGCATTGACGAGACAGCAATGCGCATCGCAAAACGCCAGGGATTTTCTGACAAGGCTATTGCGCGATTGATTGGTGCGGCAGATCAAGATGTGCGGGCGCGCCGGAAAGAGCTTGGTATTACGCCGCATGTCAGACAGATCGATACGCTCGCTGCGGAATACCCGGCGCAAACAAACTATCTCTACCTGACCTACAACGCCGACGCCTCGGATGGGCAGTTTCCTGTCGAAAATGCGGTACTTCTGCTTGGTTCGGGGGCGTATCGCATCGGGTGTTCGGTGGAATTTGACTGGTGCTGCGTGACCGCGGGGCTCACGTTGCGCGAGATGGGTTATCGCACAGTGATGCTCAATTACAACCCCGAAACAGTGAGCACAGACTATGACGAATTTCATCAGTTGTTCTTTGAAGAGATCAGCTTTGAGAGTGTGCAGGATATTTGCGACATCGTGACCCCGATCGGCGTTGTGCTTGCCATGGGTGGGCAGATTTCCAACAACCTTGCAGTGCGATTAGAGCGGGAAGGCATCAACGTTCTCGGCACGCCAGCGGATTCGATCGATAGCGCGGAGAATCGTCATCGCTTCAGTGCGCTGCTTGATGAACTTCATGTTGATCAGCCGGAATGGCGCGAAGTGACCACCATGGATGATGCGCTTGATTTTTCCAAGGAAGTCGCGTTTCCGGTGTTGGTGCGACCGAGCTATGTGCTCTCGGGTGCTGCGATGGCGGTTGCTTCAACGGATAAGGAATTGCTTCGTTATCTGGAAGAGGCAGCGCTCGTCTCACCTGAATATCCGCTTGTGATGACCAAGTTTCTCGACAATGCCAAGGAGATAGAATTCGACGCGGTTGCGGATCATGGCGAGATCGTGGCATATGCCATTTCTGAGCATGTCGAAAACGCGGGCGTTCACTCAGGCGATGCAACACTTGTCTTCCCGGCCCAGCGGATGTACCTCGAAACCATCCGACGAATTCGGCGCATCGCACTCAAAATCGCAGCCAAGCTCGATATCTCTGGTCCATTTAACATTCAATTCATCGCCAAGGATAATCGCGTGCGCGTCATTGAATGCAATCTGCGCGCTTCGCGGTCGTTCCCATTCGTATCGAAGGTGATCAACGAAAACTTCATCGCTCTGGCAACGCGCATCATCATGGGCCAGCCGTATGAACGACCGGACAAGCGTGCGTTTGAACTGAATCATGTGGGCGTCAAGGCACCGCAATTTTCATTCACTCGCCTTGATGGCGCGGACCCGACCCTTGGTGTTGAGATGGCATCGACCGGGGAAGTTGGGTGTCTTGGTGATGACTTCAATGAAGCGTTCATCAAGGCCTTGCTTTCTGTGGGGTATCGCAGGCCGGTCGAATCGATTCTGCTCTCTATCGGTTCGACGCAAAACAAAGGCGCACTGCTCGAGCCCATGCGTCAGCTTGCCGCGCTTGGTATCCAACTCCACGCCACCAAAGGCACTGCCACATTTCTTGAAGAGCACAATGTGCCTGTCTCGCGAGCTGGCTGGCCACTCGAAGAAACCTCTGACGATGGTCGCCAGGGTGGGGCCGCGGCGCTCATTCGCACGCACGGGGTTGACCTGGTGATCAATATTCCCAGCCATGACCGGGAAGAAGAACTGACCAATGGCTACATCATCCGCCGGGCCGCCGTTGATTTCAATGTGCCTCTTGTGACCAACCGCCAGATCGCAGAACGATTGGCAGAGGCGATGACGGCAGTGCGAAGCGGCGAGAGCCAATTGGCCATCAAAAGCTGGCGAGAGTATGCGGACGCACCGCTGGAAGTGTGAATCTGGGGATCGTGGCAGTCTGATTTTTGTGCTGGGAACCTGCCCAAATGCGGGCAGAAGCAATGTTGGGGTTGGGTTCGGGGTACACAGTGGGGTATGCTCTTGCGAACCCTTTGGAGGAAGTCCCTTATGACTCGCACTGCCCTCGGTCGTACTGCTATTCATCGCGCCTCGCTGTTCGGGGCTGCTTTGGTTCTCGGACTTGGTGCTGTGGCGATGGCCCACACCGATGACCCCAAGGTGCTGGACCGCAATGGCAACTATCCGGGTAACGGATGGACCAAAGGTGGGGGTTGGATTGGTGAGCCGCTTCTTGGCCCCGGATTCACATCACTCAATGTTGATTTACTTGCATGGTTGACGCCGACTGATCTGGGCGCACCCACGGGTGAGGGCGCAGATTGTTGGGGGTATGTCTCAGGCAGCGGCCGCGAGTATGCACTGATCACATTGACGAGCGCCACGGTGTTCGTCGAGGTGACTGACCCGGCGAACCCGGTTGTCATTCACACAGACACTGCTGTGCCCAACAACATTTGGCATGACATCAAGACTTTTGGCTCTTTTGCATACGCAGTATCAGAAGGTGGACAGGGTATTCGCGTATATGATCTTTCGAATATCGACACCGGTGTTGTCAGTCGTCAGGCAGATGTCACAACAGGCGGCGTTACGTCTTCGCACAATGTTGCTATCGATATCCAAAGTGGAATCCTCTATCGGTGCGGCGGGGCATCGGGACTTGGCATTCGTGCCTATGACCTCTCAGTACCCTCTGCGCCCGCGTTTATTGGGCAATGGACAGATCGCTATGTCCATGATGCACAAATAGTGACCTATACAACCGGTCCCAATGCGGGCAAACAGATCGCCTTCTGCTGCTCAGGTTTTGGTAACGGCGGCACAGACACGGCCCTTGCCATTGTTGATGTCACGAACATGGCTGCACCGATTGTGTTGTCCATCACGCCCTATTCATCGCGAGCCTATTGTCATCAGGGGTGGCTGAGTGAGGATCGTCAGTTTTTCTTCCTCGATGATGAACTTGATGAGCAAACTTTCGGATCGACAACCACGACCCGCATCATGGATGTTTCCGATCTTTCTGCACCAGTCGAGATGCCTTCATATACAAACGGCACAAATTCGATTGACCACAACCTGTACACCGTAGGTACGTTGGCATACTCAGCCAACTATCGCACCGGGTTGCGCATTCATGACATCTCGAATCCGCTCCTGCCGACAGAAATCGCTTTTTTTGATACTTTCCCGTCCGCTGATGGTGCAGCATTCAACGGCGCATGGAGCAACTATCCCTTCCTGCCCAGCGGCACAATCATTGTGAGTGATATCGAGAGCGGCTTGTTCCTGCTTCGTCACGCACTGCCCTCGCTGGACGTCTCGCTGCCAATCGGTCCGAGTAGTGTTGTCAGTCCTCTGGGCGATACGCTGAGTGTTCAGATTAATGAAGTCAATGGCGGTGTGTTTTCCTCGGCGCAGTTGTTTGTTGACTCAGGCGCAGGCTTCGTTGCTTCGCCATTAACTTCGCTCGGTGCCGGGGCGTTTGAAGGTTCGTTTGGAACAAGCACGTGCGGTGCAACGGTGAACTATTACGTCGAAGCGACCGCCGTGGGCGGTGCGACTGTCGTTTTGCCCAACGGTGCACCGATCATCTTTTATTCCGCAATTTCGGGGCTTGGCTCAAACAACGGTGTTCTTGATGAAGTAGAGGTTGACCTCGGTTGGACCATTGGTGCTGCTACAGATACTGCAACGACCGGCATCTGGGAGCGTGCGGATCCGCAAGCCACCGCTGCTCAGCCCGAAAATGATGCCACGCCTGCTCCCGGGGTGTTGTGCTGGATTACCGGCGCGACCGCGGGCGCATCAGTGGGTACTTTTGATATCGATGGCGGGGCAACGACCCTCACTTCGCCTTCGATGGATGCAACAAGCCTGACGGGCATTCCGTTCATTGGGTATGCGCGGTGGTATTCGAACAACGCAGGCGCTGACCCGAACAATGACTCGATGACCATTCAGATTTCCAATGACGATGGCGCAACATGGGCGCTCCTTGAACTGGTACTCGATAATGCAGGCGCGTGGGTGCCCATGTCCTTCCGTCTCGATCAATTCCTCACGCCAACCAACCAGATGCGCCTGCGCTTCATCGCAAGTGATCTGGGCGCGGGCTCGATCGTTGAAGCTGGTGTTGATGATGTGCGCATCGACTTCCTGCAGTGCCCCGTTCTTGGTCAGCCGGGCGATGTCACAGGCGATGGATGCGTCAATCTGGCGGACCTCAATCTGGTGCTCTTCAACTTTGGCGCTGTGACCAGTTCTGGCGATGCCGATGGCAATGGCGCAGTGGACTTGGCGGATCTGAACTTGGTGCTGTTCAACTTTGGCGTTGGGTGCATCTAAGGTCCGCAGTTTCAGCAGATTTCGCACGCGCCATGCAAAACGCATTCGATAATGGGCTGTCAGACCTGATCGTTGAAGCTACCGGGCACATCACCAAGATTCTGCGTGATGATCGCGAAGGTGATCAGCATCAGAGACTTATCGTGAAGACACCATCGGGACAAACCGTTCTCATCGCACACAACATCGACCTCGCACCGCGCGTCCCCGTGCGCGACGGTGACATCATTCATTTCAAGGGTGAATATGAATGGTCTGCCAAGGGCGGTGTGATTCACTGGACTCACCATGATCCCAACGGCGACCGCGAGGGCGGGTGGATCGAGCACAAGGGCACGCGCTACGAGTAATCTCGCTCCGCGTGCCACCATCGGGCATGTGCCATTGCATGTGTGCGGGAATATTGTCACTCTTAGGCGATGACCGATTCGTCACCTGCGCCAGAACCTGACCGCTTTGCCGGTTTGCCCAAACTCCTGCCGCAGGTTTCGCATGCGCCCTATTCGCCGGATGTTTCGCCAACGCAAGCAGCTCAGCAGTACTACGACATCATGGCGCAGCGCCGATCCGTGCGGTTTTTTGCAGATACGCCTGTCCCTCAAGAGACAATCGAATGGATCGTGCGCACCGCAGGGACGGCCCCATCTGGGGCACACAAGCAGCCGTGGCGGTTCGTGTGCGTCAGTGACCCCGCGCTCAAGTGCGAAATTCGCACAGCAGCAGAGGATGAAGAGCGCGAGTTTTATGGTCGCCGGGCGTCGCGGCGCTGGCTTGAAGACCTTTCCCCGCTTGGCACCGATTCGAACAAGCCCTTCATCGAAATAGCGCCGTGGATCATCGTGGTCTTTGCGCTTGCGCGCACCGACGATGGCGGGCAGGTGTATTACCGCGAAGAATCGGTGGGCATCGCCTGCGGCATGTTGATCAGCGCGATTCACTGCGCCGGGCTTGTCACCCTCACCCATACGCCGAGTCCGATGAAATTTCTCCAGCGGGTGCTGCACCGTCCCGACCATGAGCGAGCTTTTCTGGTGCTTCCGGTGGGATACCCCGCTGAGACCTGCACCGTGCCCGAACTTCACCGCAAGCCGCTCGAAGAGATTATGGTGGTCAATCGCCCGGCGGGTGGGGCCGCAGATAGGGCTGCAGATGGTGGCGTGGGCGGCAGTGAAAGGTGAGTTGAAAATCGTGAGGCGAGTTCTCATAGCAGCGTTATGCGTATGCAGTTTTCTGGGCGGATGCAATCGCATCTTGGGTCAGGCGGATTGGGCGCGCCAGACGAACTTTGAATTTTCCGAATTGCCGCGCTCGCGCGCGTCGGTCGTGCAGCGCGTCTTTATTGAACACGGGATTGTCTCTGAGATTGTCGAGAATTCAACCATGACAACCTTTCGCGTACGCGGCATCGAAGGCACGCGCGAACTGGCTGATGTGCTGCGCGATATCGAAGAGTCTCTGAAAGCGATCGGTGAATCTTCTCCACTTGAAATCGCAACACTTCGCTTTGGATCACTGGCCGCTGAAGGACGGATTTATTCAACGATCGAGATTCGTGTCTCGCCCGGGGCGCGTGCGTATGTTGCGGATCGTGCCCCGCAGGCCCCGTGGCGTGAAGTGCCCGTTGCCGAAGGACGTTTCAAGGGGCCGGTGAATACTGCAATGATGGTCAAGGAACAAGACGGGTGGGTGTATTACGCCGCGTACAGAGAAGGCGGGCGCACCTACGGTCGCGTGAATGTCCTCACTGGTGAAACAGAAAACCGCATCGAATTGCCAGTAGGTTTTCCAGTGCCTATTCAGCGCTGATACTACTGTTAGAAGGAACGATCAGTGCATGCCAATTACAGCGCCGATCCCAAGCGCCGCAATCGGACCAATGGTGTAGCCAATGCCGATCATCGCTTCGTGGCGCCCGCCCGCATCAACATCTGCTGAACCAGTTTCCATCGCGTAATACAGCGCCGCGGCGTACACCGCGCCCACGCCCGCGCCGAGTGCCGTGAGCCCGATGAACATCATCGGTAAGCTGGGCGCTGTAAAGCACATCGCAACTCCTGCGAGCATGAACAACCCCGACCAGATAGCGGTGCGCCATCGCCCATGCCATCCGTGCCAGCGTTCAAAGAGAAGGAACAGCAAAAATCTGCTCAACATCCATGTCGCCGCGATCGGTGTGCGCCAATCAACACTCACATCAAGCCTTGCAAGCAAGTGAGGGAGCATCGGCATGAGCGCTGCATGCAGGGTGTAACTTGCCATGAGCAATATGCGAAAGCTGCGCAACAATGTGCGGGCACGCTCGATGCCATAGCTTTCGCTTTCAAGCATCGCCGTCGCATCAACATGCCCGGCGGGCGCAGGCGATGACGGCAACCACACGAGAAGTATCACGCACAGCAAGTGCGGCAGGATCAATCCCCCGAGCACAAGAAATGCATGCGCTTCAAGAAGCGGCGCGATGAGCCACATGCCAACCACAAGCGATGATGCCCATGCAAGGTTGAACTTTCCAGTTGCACGTCGCAATACTGCACCGCGTCGCCCTCCAGACAGATACGCTTCGATCGTCGGCCACAGAAAACCCGCAAGCCCGACATAAATAATCCCAAAGACCCATATCGCCCAAGCGCTGTGCGAGAACATCGGCAGCAGACCGACTGCGCCACCCAGTGCAAGAATGATCGCAAGAATTGTGCGCAATGATCGCTGCGTGCCATTGGCGCGAGGGCGAGTAAGATGTCTGGACAGCCGCGCGGCCGCCAGAGCGCTCGCGGTGTAGGCAATGCCCTGCGCCATTGCCAAAAGCAGGTTTGATCGTTCTGAGAAGCCAAGCGCCTTTTCTGTGACAAAAAACACACCCGACCACCCGACACCAGTGCCGAAACTCGCACACCAGGTGAGTGATAACACCGCCCAGAGCGGCGCAATGCCATCAGGGGCAGCGTCAGAAGACAGCCGGGATTGTTGCATCTTGGGCACGAATATCTTTCAGGCGGGAGACTTTCATGGGCAGTTTTGCGAGCCGCCCGAACCAACCCTATCATCGCGAATCTGATTCGCCCTTGGGATCAGTTGGTATGGATCATTTGTGGGTGTAGCTCAATTGGATAGAGCGCTGGCCTCCGAAGCCAGAGGTTGGTGGTTCGAGTCCACCCATCCACGCTTGGCTTTCAAGACCTGCTCTTTGCAGTGTGCTGCACGATGAGCGCTGTTTGATCATCTTCCGCAGATGCACCGGCGCAATGGGTTGCCGTGGCGCGGACAATCACATCAAGCATTGACTCAGCATTTGCATATGGGTGTCCTTCCTGCACGGCTTGCATCACGCCTAGCGCACCAAGTGGATGCCCACCATTGGCCCGCGCTTCAAAGATACCATCAGAGATGAGCACCAGCGCATCCCCCGGTGCAAGATGCACTGGTGGCGCTGGATCAAGAGTAAGTTCTTTGTCCACGCCCAGTGGCGGCGCATTGGCACCGAGTGTTTCACATTCGCCGCGCGCATGGCGCATAATCAATATCGGTGCTTGGCCCGCAGAGACAAAGTGCAAGATGCCTACCTCTGGATCAACAACACCCATGAACGCAGTGACGAATCGCCCGTGCGGCAAATCAATGGCGCACTGACGGTTGATCTGTTGAGCAATTTCTTCAAGTGATGCACCGATGCGAATACCCATACGCATCATCGCAAGAGTTTGACTCACCGAAAGCGCCGGCCCCACGCCGTGCCCAGTCGCATCTGCCATGAAAATCCACAGTGTGCCATCGACAAACGCTGCGTCATAGGCATCGCCCGCCGCTTCAGTCGCGGGCGCACTGTGGGCCGCCAGGCTCCACCCAGCAACATCGGGCAATGTCTTGGGCAACGACGCGACTTGGATAAGCCGCGCGATGCGCATCTCCGCTTCCAGTTCATCACGCCTGCGTTCTGCTTCGAACAAGGTCGCGCGTCGGAGTGCCATGGCCGCCTGAGCAGCGAGATGCTGGGCGAGCTCTTCATCTGTCTCAGAAAATGCACTCCCATTTTCTGCCCGATGAAGCACTTGCGCCACGCCCACCAGTGTGCCCGCTTCATCAATCAATGGCAGCGTCAATAGCGCCCCCGCAGCAAACCCAGTCGCTTTGCTGATGGTCGGATCAAAGCGCTGATCAGTTGAGACATCGGCTACATTGATCAGTTTGAGTGTGCGCTTGGCTTCACCGATCAGCCCGCGATTTGCGGACAATCGCATATCGCCCGGCAAGCCGTGCGCGCGCGTTGCATAAAACTCATGCGCATCTGCATCATATTGAAACACCGAGGCGCGCTCCGCATTCAATACATCACGCAGCGCATCAATAATGACCGTAAGCACATCTTGCAGGTCAGCGGACCCTGCCATCCGCCTCGCCGCTGCGAGCACTCGTTCATAGGCTTGCGATTCCACGCGTGGAGTTTACCCCGATGCCTCATCAGCGAAGAGCGCATCAAGATAACGCACCGGCTCAAAAGGCTCGACATCATCAGGCGTCTCGCCCGTGCCCACAAATTTGACCGGAATGCCCGTGGTCTGGCGGATCGCAACTGCGATGCCCCCCTTGGCGGTGCCGTCGAGTTTTGCAAGAAAAATGCCGGTCACACCCGCAGCGTCTTGAAAGTTCGAGGCTTGAGAAAGCGCGTTTTGCCCAGTCGTGGCATCAAGAACAAGCAGCACTTCGTGGGGTGCACCTTCGATTTTTTTGCCGATGACATTGCGAATCTTCGCAAGCTGGCGCATCAATGGGTCCTGCGTCTGCAACCGACCAGCAGTATCGAGAATCAGCACATCAACATTCCGCGACAGCGCCGATTCACAGGCATCAAAAGCAACCGCAGCGGGATCACCACCTTGTTGTCCTTTGACGATGTGAATATCTAGGCGCTCTGCCCAGATTTCAAGCTGACGTACCGCGCCCGCGCGATAGGTGTCGCACGCACCAAGCATGACACTCTTGCCTTGTTGCACCATCGCGTTTGCGAGCTTCGCGATACTCGTGGTCTTGCCAGCACCATTGACGCCTGTAACAAGAATGACAGTCGTTGTGCCCGCTGGGGCTTCATGCAGCGCACGATCTTCTGGAGGCCAGAGGGCTGTAAGTTGCGTCTTGAGATAATCAATCACTTCTTCGCCGCGCGTGAGTGTGCCCGCGCGTGATTCAGCGCGCACGCCTTCGATCAGTGCATTGACCGCAGTCAGGCCAAGATCAGCTTGAATGAGTTTCGCTTCAAGTTCTTTGATGAGCGTTTCATCAACAGCTCGCCCATGCAAGAGTGAGCGCAGGCCGCTCGTAAAGGTTTCGCGCGTGCGCGTGAGTCCCTTCTTTAGGCCGCCGAAGATGCCGCGGAGCATTGCCATCAGGCGGTTCCCTCTTCGACAGGGGCATCGGGAGCGTGTGCTGCGGGTCTCGCAGCGCGTTTGGAAAGCACGTCTTTCAAGATCGAATCGAGCAGTGCATTGACAAACCCCGGGCTGCGCTCGGTGCCAAAGGATTTGGCGAGTTCGATCGCTTCATTGACGATGGCCTTGGGTTCGGTGCTCGTTTGCGTCATCTCATAGTGCGCAAGGCGCAAAATGGCGCGATCCGCAGCCGGCATGCGATGCGTCGGCCAATCCGGGGCAAGTTCGCGAAAGGCTGCATCGGCATCACGGCGCCCCCGCCAGGCACCCTCCGCAGTCGCCAGCGCTTTACGCCGATCGCGCGCATCATACTTCACGCCCGAATCGTCTTGGTCAGGTTCACTGATCCACGCTCGCACAGTTTCGATGCTGTCACCTTCGCCCGCATCGATCTGAAAGAGCGCAGCAAAAGCCAGTCGACGAATATCACGCGGTCGTGCCATCTGAACTCCTCATGACTCGTCATCCTCGGTGTCTTCGCAGTCGGTTTCGGCGCGCATTGCTTCAAGTGTCATCAATGTATCAAGGGCAGCATCCATTGCTTCTGCGCCCTTGTTGCCCATCGCCCCGCCCGCACGAGCCTCAGCTTGCTCAGCATTGTCAACTGTGAGCAATCCAAAGCCAACCGGCACACCAGCATCCACCGCGATGCGCGCCAGTTCATTTGACACCGCCTGATTAATCACCTGATCGTGCGATGTCTCACCTTTGATGACGCACCCGAGCGCGACGACCGCGTGAAACACATCCGATCCCGCCGCTTCCCCTACCAGCGCGGGCAATTCAAAGGCACCCGCCGCTTCGATGATGGTTACCTCACCCTCAGCATCGCCCAGTCTCTTTTCAAAGGTCGCAACCGCGCCTTCCTGCATGGGGCGGGTGATCCATTCGTTGTAGCGCGCGACGACCACCGCGACCCGAATCGGTTCCTGCTCGGCGATCTCGGCAAGGGTCAATGGATCAAGTTTTTGCTTTCGTGAGGTCATGGGGGCGGATCGTAGCCCCTCGGCACCGCATCGGCCTGCCCGCGGGCAACGTACTATCGCATCTGTGCCGCCCAACCTCCTCCAAATCATCGCGCCATACCTGCACTTGACGCGGCTTTCGACTGCGTTTTGTGCGGTTGCCAATACATGGTTCCTCACCCTCTGGGTGCGGGGGGTGCCGCAGGAGCGCGAGGCACTCCTTGCCCGGGGCGGTGGCTTACCCTTCCCGGTCGTCGATTGGCCCCTCTGGCTTGTGCTCGCGATCGTCACCATCGTGGCGCTTGCCCTGCACGGGTTTGCCGGTGCGATCAATGACACCCTCGACCTGCGCCGCGACCGCGCCCTGCATCCGGGGCGGCCACTCCCCTCCGGGCGGGTTCGGCGGGATGACGCGGTGATCCTGATCGTAATTCTGCTGCTCGTCGCTTTATTAGCTTCTGCGGCGCTCGGGCGGGCCTCGGTGGCGGCGGCAAGCGTTGCAGCGGGACTCACCCTCCTCTTTCATTCAGCGGGCAAGCATGTGCCTGCGATCGGATTCATCATGCTCGGCGCTGCCCATGGCGCGAACATGCTCATCCCCGCCCCGGGGGTACTTATGGCTTGGCCCATCTGGCTTGCCACGGTACACATCGGCATCACCTCCGCGATTGCCCATCGATTGGCCCGCAGGCGACCACGTCTCTCGCGGCGCGGATTGCTCACGACCTGCGGATTCGCGGCGCTCGCCGCGGGTGTGTGTGCGTGGATCGTTTACGACCGGACGGGTGAATTCTGGCCTGCGTGGGTGCGATGGGAAGCAGCAGCAGCAGGGGGAGGGGCTGCGATTCTCTTCACAATCTTTGCCTGGCGCCTGGCATCCCAACCGGTGCGAAGAGCAGCGCGTCGCGGCGAGCGCATCGAACGTGCGGCGGCGCTTTGGGCACCGATCTACGCGGGCGCGTGGTGCGCAGGACAACACCTCTGGACTGGCGCGATCATCCTTGGCGGTCTTGCTGTTGTTGCGCTGGTCACGATGACCGTGTTGCGCGAGGTTGTTGCACTTGCAGAATCACCGCCCGGGTGGCGAAGGTGAAAGTCAAAACCACCCGAGCGCGTAGAACACGATTGTGAAAATCAGGTCAGCGAGCACGATCGCCATGATTGATTGCACCACAGTGCGCGTTGTGGCGTTGCCCACGCCCTCGGCGCCGCCTGTGACCTTGAGGCCGTTACCGCAGGCGATCAGACCAATAAGCAGTCCGAATACGCAAGCCTTGACAAGGCCAGTCCCGAAATCAATCGGCTCGACCTGCAACACTGTGTTGTCGTAATAAGTGCGCCAGGGGATGCCTAAGACCAATCGGCTCGCAACCGCCGATGCCAGAATCGCAACCGCATTCGATAATACCGCAAGGCAGATCAGGCTTGCCATGCTTGCGATGAGTCGGGGGACGACCAGAAACCGCACCGGATTCAGCGCGATTGCTTCCAGTGCTTCGATTTCTTCGTTGACCACCATGGTGCCAAGTTCTGCGGCGATCGCGGCACCAGCAAACCCTGTCATCACAAGCGCCGCGACAAGTGGTCCAAGCTCGCGCAAAGTTGCTACTGCGATGATATTGGGAACGAGTGTGACCTGCCCGAGTTCATCGAGAGGCGGCGCCATCTGGAGGGCAAGAATGAACCCGATTGCCGATGATACCAACGACACGATGAACATCGAAGCAACGCCTACGCGCACCATCTGTGCGATCATTGCACCCCCGCCGAGTCGCACACGTCTCTGACACATGCCGCGCACAAGCCATCGTGTTGCATCAAAGAGCAGATAGCTCAGGGAACCAACATGGCGAACCGTGGAGAAGATGCGCGCACCAAGCAATTCGACGACGCGCACAGGCGCGCTCCAGAGTGAATCGCGTTGGACAGGGGTGCTCATAGGCTATGCGTTTTCTTCCGCTTCTTCGCGCTTGTCGACAATCCGAAACACCTTGTCAAGCCGTGCAATTTCAAAAATCGATCTCACACGATCGGTCATCGCGCACAGCACAAGGGATGTGCCGTTACGGCGTGACACCTGCATCGCTTCGACCAGTGTTGCAACACCGGATGAATCCATGTGCGGCACGCCCGCCAGATCAACAAGCAGTCGCTTCGGCTTCTTGCCTAATGTCTGGCGCAAGTGCATCTGAAGGTCACGCGAGTTGCCAAGGTCAACATCACCAACAGGCACGACCACCGGATGGCCATTGAATTGTTCTTCTGTCACTTCCATCCGTCTACCCCCTCAGCTGGCGTGATTCTCCGATTCATTGTCCAGGCGTTTTTCCATGACGAGCCGCATGCCGCCGCCTGTTCGCTTCTGATAGATGGCAACATCCATCACTTCACGAATGATGTGGACACCAAGCCCGCCCGGACGAATGTCGCCCAGATCGCGCGACTTGATGGTCTCCGGCTCAACTTGTTTTGCGCTGTCCTCGATGATGATGCGGATGCCGACCTGATGTTCGGGCTTAGGCTCGCATGTGGGCCAGATGCTGATCCAGATCCGTCCATCGGGGCGTTTGTCATAGCCGTGGTTGATGATATTGCAAAGCGCTTCGTCAACTGCGAGTGCAATTCTGCCGCAGATCGCCGGGTTGAAACCAAGGCGCCCAGCCACCGCTCTCACCAGATCGCGCACGCCTGCCAGATATCGCGGCTGACTCACCACTTCGATGCGCACATCGGGCATGACATGGTCGCATGTTTCAGCGTGGGAATCAGATTGGCCCTGCCCTTGTGTCATGATCCGTTTGCCTGCTTCGCGTCTTCGACAGTATCGCCTTTCTCCCAATGCACCCATCGGTCAATTGCGATCAGTCGCTTTGGTGCCGTCGCAGCGTAGTCATACCCGAAGGTTTCGCCGGTCAGACGTTCGAGTCCGCCAATTGCGATCATTCGCACCGCGGGGTCACTGCTGTCCAGCATGATGATCAGATCGCGCACGTGAGATTGATCGCCATCTCGAATCGTCTGGGCCGCGGCCATGGTTCGCTCGACGGGGTCCGCAGACCGGAAGCTGGCCTGTGGCGCGGGCGAACTGCACCCCCCTAGCGCAAGACCTGCCAACACAATCGTCAATCGCCAGTACGTCGTCACGCAAACATCATACGCACACCGCGATGCCATTGACCTACGGCGCTCCCGCTCGCTACCGTAGCCATTCGCACCAACAGAAAAAAGGACGCAATACGCCGATGCCCGCAGCAACTGCCGAAAATCGACCGGCCTCGTCCCGCGCCGCAAGTGATGAGGTCGTCCTTATTGTCGACTTTGGTGGCCAGACCGCACAGCTCATCGCCCGGCGCATCCGTGATGCCCGCGTCCTTGCCTACCTCATCTCACCCAATGAATCCATCGACTCGATCCGCGCGCGCAATCCCAGTGCTATTGTGCTCTCCGGCGGGCCATCGTCTGTCTATGACGAGGGTGCGCCCGCGTGCGAGCCGGACATCTTCGCTCTTGGCATTCCCATCCTTGGCATCTGCTATGGCATGCAGGCAGCGTGCGCAGCGCTTGGTGAACATGTTGAGCGCGCCGAGAAGCGAGAATTCGGTGCAGCCCCCCTGCACCGCGTGCCCGCGATGAGTGATGCCGGTCGTTTGCTTGATGGCATTCCCGAACATGCAATCGTGTGGATGAGTCATGGCGATCAGGTGGCCAATCTTGATGTTGATTTCGACACCCTTGCATCGACACCCACCTGCCCGCACGCGGTAGTGAAACACAAGAAGCTGCCGTTTTATGCCGTGCAGTTTCATCCCGAGGTGACGCACACGCCGCATGGTGTGGACATTTTCCGCAACTTCCTCTTCTCGATCGCCGGGTGCAAGGGCACATGGTCAATGGCGGACTTTCTCGAACGCTCAATAGAACGCATTCGCGACACTGTTGGCGACAAGCGCGTCCTCTGCGGCCTCTCGGGCGGCGTCGATTCCTCCGTCGCGGCGGCGCTCATTCACAAAGCGATCGGCGATCAGCTCACCTGTGTGTTTGTCGACAATGGCCTCTTGCGCAAGAATGAACGCCGGCTCGTTGAAAATACGTTTCGCGATCATTTTGATATCGATCTGCGCACCGCGTGTACTGGCGATCAATTCCTCGCTGATCTGGAAGGCATCACCGATCCGCAGGAGAAACGCCGCAAGATCGGCCATCGCTTCATCGAAGTCTTCAAGGGCGAAGCAAAGTCGCTTGAAAAAACCCACGGCGAGTTCACCTTTCTCGCCCAGGGCACGTTGTATCCCGATGTCATCGAATCGGGCCACGGGCACGCGGGCCTCAGCGCAGGCATCAAGTTGCACCACAACGTGGGCGGCCTGCCCGAAGAACTTGGCTTTACACTTCTTGAACCACTGCGCGATCTCTTCAAAGATGAAGCCCGCAAGCTCGGTGAAGTGCTTGGTTTGCCCGAGCAAATCGTCTGGCGCCACCCCTTCCCCGGCCCTGGCCTTGCCGTGCGCATTCTCGGCGATGTGAACGTTGAAGCGCTCGACATCCTCCGCGATTGCGATGAGATTCTGCTCGAAGAAATCGCCGCAGCGAATCTGTACCGGTCAACCTCGCAGGTCTTTGCGGTGTTGCTGCCGATTCGTTCCGTTGGCGTGATGGGCGACGGGCGCACCTATGACCGCGTGATCGCGATCCGCGCAGTGACGACGGAAGATTTTATGACCGCTGACTGGGCCAGATTACCGCATGATCTTCTGGCGCGCATCAGCTCGCGCATCATCAACGATGTACCGGGCATCAACCGCGTGGTGTATGACATTTCGTCTAAACCGCCGAGCACGATTGAGTGGGAGTGATTCTGGTTCGTTCCCCCCATCGCAGTTCGTTCATCTGCTACACAAGCACTTCCGCGCCTGCATTTCGTGCGGCTTTGCCCAGTCTTTTGTCCAGTGTCGCCAGTCGTGCGCCGCTGCGCACCGCGAGTTCGACACACGCCGCATCGTAAACACTCAGGTTCCAGCGCCGTGCAATATCGAGTACGTTCGATTCATGCGGAAGCGGTAGTATCTCTATCGGCAACTCTGCAAGCGTTGCAAGGAACGCCCCGGATGCCTCTGGCGTGATGCGCCCGCGGCGCTCGCTGACAATCAGCACGTTGCGCAGCTCGTACCAGAAGATCGACGGTGCCTGCCCGCCGTCGCTGTCAATGGCATCGAGCACGCGCTCGGCATATCCCGATGCTTCATCTGTCAATGCGATTGCAATGATCGCAGAAGGATCGACCACGATCGGCATCAGAACCGCCGACCTTCATCGCGCGCGCTCATCACGTCATCGACAGTCATGTCCTTAAGGATGCCGCGCATTGATTTGATGCGTGAAATCGCGGAAGCAGTGCGTTCGGCACTGTGCCCGTTGCTGGGGATCAGTCGTGCAATGGGGTGTCCATGTCTGGTGATGAGAAAGGATTCGCCGTGGCCTGCTCGCTCGAGTAGTTCCGATAACCGCGTTTTTGCGTCGAATGCTCCAATGGATTCCACGATTGAGTGCTCCTATTACTGAATCAACCAGTTTTCAACCAGTCTATTATAGCTATCGACATGCCCGGGTCAAGTCTTTTCCCCGAGTACCATCTCCCCATGCGAACAAAACTTCACACAACTGCTGTCGATGCCATTGCTGCTGCCAAAGCCGCGGGCTGCGTCAACAACGACATAACCGTGCACGTCGGCGGGTTCGGGCTCTGCGGCATTCCCGAACAGCTCATCATCGCGCTGCGCGACACGGGCGTCACCGGGCTCACCTGCATTTCCAACAACGCGGGTGTTGATGACTGGGGGCTTGGCCTGCTGTTGCAGACGAAGCAGATCAAAAAGATGGTGTCGAGTTACGTCGGCGAGAACGCGGAGTTTGAGCGCCAATTCCTCGCGGGTGAACTTGAAGTTGAATTCAATCCGCAGGGGACTCTTGCTGAAAGAATCCGCGCGGGCGGCGCGGGCATTCCAGTTTTTTACACCGCCACCGGCGTCGGCACGCAGGTCGCAGAAGGCAAAGAGACGCGCACGATTCCATTCAAGGGGACCGAGCGCGAGTATGTTGCAGAGACCGGCATCTGGGCAGAACTTGCGCTCATCAAGGCATGGAAGGCGGACACTGCTGGCAATTTGATCTACCGCATGACCGCGCGCAACTTCAATCCCATGATGGCAACTGCAGCGCAGTTCACGATCGCCGAGGTCGAAGAGATTGTCGAGGTGGGTGAACTTGAGCCTGACGGCATCCACACGCCGGGCAACTATGTTGATGCGATCGTGGTGACCAAGAGCGAGAAACGGATCGAGCAGCGGACGGTGCGGGAATAAGAAGAAGATTCACCACTGAGGCACAGAGGACGCAGAGTTTTTTCCTAGTGGGACAGGCGTCTCGCCTGTCTGTCTTGGGTGACGTGGTCTGAGGGAAGCGATGGCCACGATGTTTTCGGAGAATACATGGGACTCGAACTGTTCTCAACCTATTCCACTGCGGAGAACCGCGTCACCGCGGCAGTTCTTGCGGTACTCCAATCACTTTCTCTTTCACGGATCGAACGACTCCTGGGTGCGTTGCTTGGCGACTCCGAGTTTACCTTGGCGACGTTTCAGAACCAGATATCCAAAGGTGGCAAAGGTGTGCCCGACGGCCTCATTTTGACGAGCTGCCGGATTCTCATCGAGACGAAGATCAAAAGAGGCACGGTCGCGCGGGATCAGCTTGAACGCCACCTAGCACGGTTGGACAACGAGACCGAGCGATCGAGAACATTGCTCGTCCTGACCCCCGATGATGAACGTCCGACGTTGATCGATGAAATGAGCAGCGACTTCATCGCGTGGTCGAGTTTTGCGGGGCTGGACCAGGCCATCGACGAGTTGCTTGCTGATATCTCAGAGGTCGTTTCCGAGCGTGAAGCGTTCCTATTGCGCGAATTACAGGGTCTTATGCGAAGAGAAGAACTCGTGACACCGGAACAGGATGTCGTTGTAGTCGCAGCGCGCACCGCGTGGCCTGAATACCAGCGACACTCGGCGTATGTCTGCCAGCCTGGGCGCACATTCCAGCGTGTACAACGGATCGCGTTCTATTGTGACGGAGAAATCAAGCCAATCATTCCGAAGGTTCTCAATGTCTTTGATCACATCACGTTCGGAGACCATATTGCCGAACCGAAGCTCGCGGCTTTGGTCAGGGCCATGATCGACGATCGCGCATCGAACAAGCAAGTCAGCATGGACTACAAGGTTTTTCTTCTCTCACCGCCCGACGATTCGGAGACGCTTGTGCTTCCAGATTCGATTCGCAACGACATTCAATCTGCATCTGGCCGGATAAGCGCCTATACGCAGGGGCAACGGTATACCAGCGAGGGGAACTTGAAGCACGCACGGACCACGATGGACCTTGTCTGAGTCTCTTCCGCCTTCCCATAACTCCCCCTCCCCCAACCCGCACATCTTCACCGACCTTCATCACTCGCGCGGTCGCGTCGCGGCTGCGCACTCTTGCTCCTCCATATGCGCACCATGGCCGATGACACACGGGTCTATTCAAGGGAGTGCGCGCCGATGTCACCCAGATATCCATCACGATTCAATAAGGGCGAAACCAACCCCATCCGTGCGCTCATTCACGGGTGGACGCATCGGCGCACCGGCACGCAACTCATTTGCGATGCAACGATCCTCGCGCTCGGCGCGATCGTGCTTGATTTTGTGGTGCTGTTCGCTTCGCTGATCGTTGATTCATTTGCGATGGAAAGTGAGCCACCAGCCTTGATCACAGGTCTTGGCATGATATTCGTGCGCACGCTGATGGTTGGTGCGGTGGTGGTGGGGGGCATCGGCTTTGCCCGCTTCGCCAAAGAGGGGACGGACACCATGAGTCTGCCCCGGCGCAACTCAATTGATGCCAATCGGAGCCTGCCTTCACCCGAAACGGCGTCAGAGCGCCGGGACGCGGCGTAAACCGGTCCTCTTGAGACCCAGTCTCAATTCCGCTATAGTATCTCGCACCACAGGTGGGCATGATGCCCGCCCGGGTGCAGGAGATGCTTGCCTTGACCACGGCTGCGCCAGACACCTCGCGACCCGAACGCATCAAATTGCCGGTGATCGAATTGCGCCGGGGCGAGCGGGCACAGGTGCAATCGACAGAGATGCCCGCTGCAGATGCTGAGTTGTTGCGGGCGATGGGGTTGCGCGAGGGCGCACAGATTCGCGTGTGCCGAATGGGGCATCCGTGCATTGTCGAGTTGTGTGATGAGCGTTGCGGCACGGGGTGTCGGATTGGCATTGCACAAGACCTGGCGGCTCGCGTCATGGTGTGCCGCGAGGGCTGACAGTGACAGAAGATGGTGTCAGCTCCGGGCCCACTGCGCCATCTGCGATGCGCACCATCGCGCTGCTTGGCAACCCCAATACTGGCAAGACGACACTGTTCAACAGGCTGGTTGGTGTGCGCCACAAAACAAGCAACTTTCCCGGCACAACACAGGAAGGGCACATCGGCTTACGTGCAGAGGCGGCGCATGAGCGCATCATCGACTTGCCTGGCACCTATTCTCTTGAATTGTCACAGAGTGAAGCGCATGTCTGTCGGGCTGTGCTTGATGGTGCGATCGCGCCTGCGGGTGAACATGCGGTAAAGCCGGACGCAGTGCTCGTGGTTGTTGATGCGACAAATCTGGCGCGCGGGTTGCGGCTTGTTGGTGAAGCTGCACGGCGCGAGATTCCACTTGCGATTGCGATCAACATGGCAGACCTCGCGGCAAAGCGCGAGCTGCGTATTGATGTTGAAGGGCTTGCGGGATTGCTTGGGTGTCCAGTCACACTTGTCAGTGCGCGCACAGGGATGGGCCTTGATGCGCTGACTGCCTCACTTTCAGATGTGAGTGTTGTGACACCACCCGCTGATGATGTTGAACTGGATCGGTGGTGTGATGAGGCATTTCTTGCAGCCATGCGCCCGCAGGCGGGGCACGCAAAACCCGATCGGCTCACCGATCGTCTTGATCAGGTTTTCACGCATCCGGTACTTGGCTTGCTTGTCTTTGGGGCGGTGATGACCGGCTTATTCTGGGTCGTTTTTCGACTTGCGGCGTATCCGATGGACTGGATCGACCTTATCTTTGCCAATCTGGGTACAGCGGTGCAGTGGATTATGCCCGCGGGGATTCTTGAAGACATGCTTGCCAATGGTGCGGTCGCGGGTGTTGGGGCGACGGTGATTTTCCTGCCGCAGATATGTTTGCTGTTCTTTCTTGTCAGTTTGCTTGAAGACACGGGATACTTGGCGCGCGGGGCGCTGGTGATCGACCGGGTGATGCGCCCATTTGGTTTGTCGGGTCATTCATTTGTGCCCTTTCTTTCTGCACATGCGTGCGCGTTGCCTGCGATCATGGCGGCCCGCGCGATTCCCGACCGGCGCGAGCGACTTGCGACAATCCTCGCAGCGCCATTTATGAGCTGCACGGCGCGCATTCCTGTGTATGTGTTACTTACAGCAATTCTCTTCCCCGGTTCACCGGAAAAACAGGCGATTGCATTCACCGGTGCCTATGTGCTCGGCATCCTTGCGGGCTTATTCAGTGTGTTGCTGGCCAGGCGTTCATTGCTTCGCGGAACTGCGCGGGCGATGGTGATGGAACTTCCTCCCTACCGCAGACCTTCGATACGGGCGGCGCTACTCACGACATGGGATCGCGGCAGTGTGTTTCTGCGCAAGGCAGGTGTTGTGATTCTTGGCATCTCGATTGTGCTCTGGTGGCTTGGGGCGTACCCGATGGTTGACCCACCGAAGGAAGCACAAGATTTGCGCGCACAGGCCGAGGTGATGCCGATGAATGCGCCCGATCTACAGGCGGAAGCGGATCGCCTGGAAACGATTCACGCGGCAAAGAACAGCTTTCTGGGTCGCATTGGGAGCGCCGTTGAACCAGTCCTGGCCCCGATCGGGTGCGATCGTCAACTTGCGATTGGCGTGCTTGCAAGCTTTGCAGCGCGCGAAGTATTCGTTTCGACCATGGCGGTGCAGGTGCTGGGTGTGGAAGATGTTGATGATGGTGTGATGGATGGGCTTGCGCACGCGCAGCGCGATGATGGGTCGCCACTTTTTGATCTCGCCACGGCGTGGGCGATGCTTGTGTTCTATGTGCTTGCGATGCAGTGTTTGCCGACTCTCGCGGTGACGGCGCGAGAGGCGGGCGGGTGGAAGTGGGCCTTTTTGCAATTTGGCTGGATGAGCGCACTTGCGTATGTTATGGCGGCGGCGGTGTATGCAATCGCGCGCGCAATAGGAGCATGAACAGTGCGATTTCCTGTTGGAGATTGGCAATTCTGGGCGGCGAGTGCGATCATTGTTCTTGTGATTGTGCGCGCCATCTGGGTGAATGTGCGCAAGCGCAAGGGCGCACGAGGCATCACAGCTGCGCTGACGATTGAGGGTGAACCTGCTAAAGGCCATGCCAAGAGCACACCGCCATGATTGAATGGAACCAGATTGATGCGTTCACATTTGATTGCTATGGCACGTTGATCGACTGGCAATCAGGCATTCGCAGTGCGATCAATGGTGCGCTGGTGCAGATTGGGCGCGCACCGATGGATGATGCGGAACTCTTCCGCAGATACTCTGAGGCGGAGCGCCAAGCGCAGTGCGGGCCGTGGCGGGCGTATCGAGATGTGTGCCGCGAGGTGATGCGGAGCTTGCTTGGACATGACAGTCCATCAGAATTGTGGACGGTGCTTGGTGAATCGATATGCAACTGGCCGGTGTGGCCTGACACGGTTGAGGCGTTGCGCGCGCTGCAGCGTCGCGGGCGGCTGGTGATTGTGTCGAATATTGATGATGACTTGTTTCGGGGCACTGCCAGCGCACTCAATGTTCGTTTTGATCATGTGGTGACTGCGGAGCAGGTGCGAAGCTATAAACCGAAGAGGGCGCACTTTGAAGAGGCGCTCAAGCGACTGGGTCTGCCTGCCGAGCGCGTGCTGCATGTTGCCGAGAGCCGTTGGCATGATGTTGCGCCCGCAAAGGCGATAGGTTTTGCAACGGCGTGGATCAATCGCACGCAAGGCACTCCTGCAGCAAGTGGCAATGCGACAGTTGAAGCGGACATCACGGTCGAGAGTTTGCGGGAGTTGGTCCGGGTGATCGAGCGGGAGAAGAAGTTCACCGCAGCGGTGCAGAGGTAAATGTGGAATCGAGAACAGGCAGTACAAGCAATGTATTCGATTATCCAGGAGCGCTGCGACACTGGTAGCATGTGAGATAGGGAATGTTGGCTGTGCTCTTGGGAGGTGAAATAGATGCCATTATCGCGTGATGAACTGGCGATGCGTGCTGCCAAAGAGCTGCGCGATGGGTACATCGTGAATCTTGGCATCGGGATACCCACACTTGTGGCGAATCATATTCCTGCGGGGATCGATGTATGGCTGCAATCAGAAAATGGATTGCTTGGCATTGGCCCATTCCCGACAGATGACAAAGTTGATGCAGACTTAATCAACGCGGGCAAGCAGACCGTGACCGCACGGAAGGGCGCCGCATACTTTAGTTCTGCAGATTCCTTTGCGATGATTCGCGGCGGGCACATTGATCTTGCGATTCTTGGGTCGATGGAAGTGTCGCAGCACGGTGACATTGCGAACTGGATGATCCCCGGCAAGATGGTCAAGGGCATGGGCGGCGCGATGGACCTCGTCGCGGGTGTGCAGCGCGTGGTGGTCGTAATGGATCACTGCAATAGGAAGGGTGTGAGCAAAGTAAAAAGTGAGTGCACCTTGCCACTGACCGGGCTCGCGTGTGTGGACCTGCTCATTACCGATCTGTGTGTGATGGAGATGGACCGAACCCGCGCGGGGGGCAAAGGATTATTTGTGCTCAAAGAGCTTGCGCCGGGCGTGACAGCAGAAGAAGTGGCCGCCAAAACTGAGGCAGAGATTGTTATTGAAGGTGAAGTCGGTGCAGTTCTTTGATGCGCATCTTGATTTGGCGTGTCTTGCGCTGAACAAGCGCGAGATGACTGCGCCGCTAGGGCGGATTCATCAGGATTCGTTGCTTGCTGGGCCGTGGCCTCCCGCGGGGGTGACATTGCCTTCATTGCGCGATGGCGGCGTGCGCTGGGCGCTTGCGACGATTTTTACAGAGGCAAACGGTGATGGGCCTGAGGGGTACGGCCGCGATGATGTGGTCGCAGCGCGCAATGCGGGCGAGGCGCAGCTTGAAACTTACAAGCATTGGGCGCAGCAGGGTCTGATCGGCATTGCCCAACATTCTGATTTTGATGATGCATTGCTTGCAGATGATGAAGGCCTGAGCATCGGCATCCTTATAGAGGGCGCTGATCCGATCACAACGCCCAATGATCTTGCGTGGTGGTGCGAGCAGGGCGTGGTGGCCGTTGGGTTGACGTGGGCGGTGGGTACGCGCTATGCCTCTGGGAATGCGACATCTGCTGAAGATGATGTTGGCCTGACACCCATTGGCTGCGAGATGGTCGATGCGATTGATTCACTTAAGGTGGTCCATGACCTGTCGCACCTGTCACTCCGCGCAGTGGATGATGTTCTTGAGCGCGCGCAGGGATATGTGATGGCATCGCACTCGAATTGCCGGGCGTTGGTTGGCGGTGAGGATGGCGAGGGCGCGCCGCGGCACCTACGGGATGAAACAATCAAAGAAATTGCACATCGTGGCGGCGTGATCGGGCTCAACCTCGCACGAAATTTTATTCGCGCTGGGTTGCAGGGTGCCGAGCGTCCGAGTGTGCGTGAGGCGATTGACCATGTCGAGCGCATCTGTGAACTCACCGGCTCACGAAAACATGTGGGGCTTGGCTCGGATATGGATGGCGGCTTCAGTGCGCTGGATATGCCGGAGGGCATTGAGTGTCCGAGTGACCTCGTGAAACTGTGCGATGAACTTGCGCAGCGCGGGTGGAGTGTAGAGGATGTGCAGGGATTTGCAGCGGGCAATTGGCGGTCGTTTTGGAAAAAGGTCAGCAATGAGCAATAGCTATTGGATATTGGGGGTGATCGTGGGTCTTGTCGCAGGCACTTCGGCGCTCGCAGCGCCGACCATCTATCACAACGCGACCATCTATACGGTTGACGACACTGTGCCTGTGGCGCAGGCGATTGCTGTTGATGGTCAGCGCATTGTTGCAGTGGGGACAGAAGCAGAGGTGCGCGCCGCAGCGGGCGCGGATGCTGAGTTTGTTGATCTTGGAGGAAAAACGGTTTTGCCGGGGCTGATCGATGCGCACGGGCATTTGCCGGGGCTTGGCGGGTTTGAACTAGGACTGCTTGATCTCACGTACGCCTCGTCATACCGCGAGATGGTGAATCAGATTGCGGTACAGGCGGTGAAGACCAAGCCCGGCAGCTGGGTGCTTGGTGGACGCTGGGATCACGAATCGTGGGCAAGTAAGGCAATGCCATCGCACAGTTTGTTGAGTGAGGCGGTGCCGAATCGCCCGGTGTGGATGCGCCGGGTCGATGGTCACGCGGCGCTCGCCAATGCAGAGGCGATGCGGCTGGCGGGCATCACGCGCGACACACAAGCACCAGATGGCGGGGCGATTCTGCGCGACAAACACGGCAATCCTACGGGCATCTTTCTTGATAATGCGATGGATCTCTTTGCAGATCACATCGTTGGTGACGGCATGTCAATGCTGGAACGTTTGAGAGCTGCCCAACGGGCGTGCATTCGCGTCGGGCTGACGGGTGTGCATGATGCGGGGATGAGCGGGGAGGATGTTGAGGTGCTGCGCGGCATGGATGCGCGGGGCGAACTTGACCTGCGCGTGTATGTGATGATTCACGGCGCAGAAGCAGCTGAGTATTTCGAAACGCACCCGCCAAGCAGCGGCGAGCGCATCACGGTGCGGGCGGCGAAATTTTATATGGATGGTGCAATGGGATCGCGCGGGGCGTGGTTACTTGAGCCCTATGCAGATCGGCCTACCGATGCAGCGGGCAAGCCGTGGGCGGGGCTTGGTCTGATGGCCCCGGATGATTTGCGCAACGCAGCCGCGCATGCCCTTGAGCATGGCTATCAACTTTGTACGCACGCAATTGGCGATCGTGCAAACCGCGAAACACTTGATGCATACGAAGCAGCCATGCGCGATGCGGGCGTGAAATTTGGCGAGCAAGACCTACGGTTTCGTGTTGAACATGTCCAGTTGTTGTCACTCAGCGATGTGCCGCGTTTTGTCTCACTCGGCGTGATTCCCTCGATGCAGCCCACCCACTGTACAACTGACATGCGCTGGGTTGAGGCGCGCGTGGGGGCGGAACGGGCGCGGGGGGCATATGTCTGGCAGAGTCTGATCGAAAGCGGGGCACGTCTGGCTGCGGGCAGTGATTTTCCAGTTGAATCAGCGAATCCTTTTTATGGCATTCACGCTGCCGTGACGCGACAGGATTCTCACAACGAGCCGATTCCAGATGGCTGGCATCCCGAGCAGCGTTTGACGCGCGAGCAGGCGCTGCGGGCATTCACACTCGATGCAGCCTATGCAGGTTTTGAAAACACCTTCAAGGGCTCACTCACGCCCGGCAAACTTGCGGATTTCATCGTGATAGACCGGGACATCATGACGTGTGATGCGGGTGAGATTCGGGAGACGACCGTGTTGCGGGTCGTGATTGGGGGGGAAGAGGCACTGGGCACTGGGGATTAGGCACTGGGTAGCTAACCACAAGCGCGAGCGAGAGGGTTTCTTTTCCGGGTGCCATGGTCTGAGTGGAACGATGGCCATGTGTTTTGGAAACGAAGAACGTGGCCTGCGTCCGCCAAGGCGAACTTAGACCACGGCACCCGGCAAGCAGGGTACTTTCTGGGGGGCCCGGTTTGCTTGTCAAACCGGGAGTAGAGTCGCAGAGGTGTTCGCCCGTGTTCAAGCCAACGATTGCAATTGCGGGGCGTTGGAGGAGCCCATCCGAAGCCTCGGTGACAGGCTCGCCCATGTCGTGCGTCTTTGGGACTATTGAGACAATAGATGGGCACCGGGTGCCGGGGCCTCGGTCTGGTGATCAGGCGGAGGGGAAAAAGAATCAACCCTTGGAGGTGACTTGTGGGAAATGCATGCATTCGGATGGCAGCGGGTTTGGCGGTCGGGCTTTCGAGTCTGAGCTTTCTGGGGGTGATTGGGCTGGTAACGCCTGAGGCAGATGCCCAGCAGCGGATCATGCGGCGCGGCGGGCCGGGCGGCGGCATGCGCATGGGTGGCGGCGGGTTCCGTCAGCGCAGCGAAAAGCCGCCCGTGACCGCTGACGAACTGACGAACTATGCAGAGATTCTGAATCTCGATGCGGCGCAGCGCGATGTGCTTGCACAGTTGCATGTGGAACTGCTGGACAGCGTTGCCAAGCTCGCGGGCGAGCGCGAGACGAAGATGGATGAGATTCGCAAGACCTTTGAAGAAAAGAAAGACCCAGCGGTCTTCATGGAAGAGCTTCCCAAGATCATGGAATCACTCCGCGAGCGTCGAGATGCGGCGGAGGTAACATTCTTTGACGATCTTCAACTCCTGCTCAGCGCCGAGCAGGAAGGCAATTGGGACACTATGCAACGCACACGTCGGCGTGAGCGCACTCTTGCGCCGGGGATGATCCCAGGTGATGCTGTTGATCTGATCGCTGTCGCGAAAGACATGGAGATTGCGGACCGCGACGGTGTGCCGCCTTTGCTTGAGACCTATGCCTTTGAGCTTGACAGCAAGCTGCAGGCTCGAAATGCAGCGAATCCGTCTGAGGGTGGCTTTCGGGGCATGATGCGCATGGAGATCGACCCCGAAGAGATGGCAGAGCAGATGGAAAAGAGGCGTGATGCGGCCTTCGCGTTGCGCGATCTGAATCAGAAGTATGTGCGTTTGATCAGTGAAAATATTTCCACTGAAGAGCGCGAGGCGCTGGCGTCGATCGTGCATGAGGCATCGTTCCCGCGCGTGTATCGCGAGGGGCGCACACGGCGCGCCTTTGACATGGTTCTTGGCATGGAGGATCTGGATGACGATCAGCGGGCAAGGATCGATGTGTTATTCGATCGATTCAACAAGAATGCCGCGGCCTTGAACAAGGACTGGTCAGATGCACTTGCCAAAGAAGCGGAGTCTGGCGGTGGGTCGACATTTACTTTTGGCTCGGGGGGCAGGCAAGCGGAGATTTCAATCGGCGGGTCTGGCGATGAGGTGCCGGAGTCAGTCGCGGCGCGTCAGGCCCGGCGTGATCTCGACAACGATATGTACAGCGCCCTGCGCGACATTCTCCGCGAAGATCAACAGGAACGTCTGCCGGAGCGCGGCGAAGGGGGGTCTGGTGAGTGGAATGCCGGCGGCAATGTGGTCTTCATGAGCGAAGACATGGTGCATGGTGAGGGTGGCGAAACTGGCGTGCAGGTGATGGTCCTCGAACTCAATGAGGAGGATGGTGAGGGCACCGGCGAGGATGTTGATATCCACCTCGAACTCGAGGTCGAAGATGGCGGCGAAGGCATGATAATCATCGAGGAAGAAGTTGAAGATGGCGCGTCAGATGGTGATGATGGCGACGGGCTATAAGACAATCCTGCCAATTATCGTCATAAGTGCCACGTAAATGCGTAGCAGCGGGTATCAGAGGGTGGTGCAGCGAGCAATTTAGCTGTGCCGGGGCAATCTGTCCCTCAGAGAGGCGTTGAGCCGACACGGGGGGTAGTGGTTGCGTGGAGGGTGCGCGCGTGGCGCGAGATGTGACAATCCAAGCCAGAACTGATCGGGCTGCCCATAATGCTCAGATGAATGGACAGGGTGCGGGGTCAGATCGGCAATCGGACAATGGGCAGCGGGGGGCACTCGAAGAGGTTCCGCCCTGCGACCCCGCTGTAATTGCGCTTATCACTGGCGAGCAGGCGACGCGGCTGCGCTGCGTGCCGATCCGAACGGAACGTGGACGACTTGAAGTGGCGATGGTCGACCTCGCCGATTTTGCCGCAGCTGATGAAGTGTCAGTAACGGCGGGCATGCCGGTGACGCGCATCGCAGTGACTGAGGCCGTGATGCGGGATCTGCTTGATGGGTCGTACGGCACCACCGCAGCGGCGATGGCGGCGCGACTGGCAGGTGATGATGGCGATGAAGAGTCGCTTGCCAATCTGGAAGCCATTGATGCCGAAGCCCTGCACCGGATGGCAGAGCAGCCGACGCTTATCAATCTTGTCAACCTGCTCATCGTTGAGGCGATTCGTCGGCGCACGAGTGACATTCACATCGAGCCCTTCGATCGTGACCTCGCGGTCAAGTATCGAATCGATGGTGAACTTGAGCGGCAGCAGTCGCCACCGAAACACTTGCAGCCAGCGATTACAAGCCGCGTGAAGATCATGGCGGGGATGAATATCGCTGAGCGCTATGTGCCGCAGGATGGGCACATCACGTTGCGCTTTGAGGGACGCAAAGTTGATATTCGCGTTTCGACCGTGCCGACAATCTATGGTGAATCGGTAGTGATGCGCATCCTTGACAAGGAAACGGTCAATCTTGATCTTGAAACGCTCGGCATGCGCGAAGCAGATCGCAGCACAGTTGAGCGGCTGATTCGCCTGCCGCACGGCATGGTGCTTGTGACCGGTCCGACAGGCAGCGGCAAGACCACGACGTTGTACGCGGCGTTGACCAAAGTTTTTGATCCAACCAAGAAGATCATCACCATTGAAGACCCAGTTGAATATGAACTTGATGGCGTGAATCAGATTCCAGTGAACCCAAAGCGCGGCCTGAGCTTCGCCTCCGGCTTGCGATCTATTTTGCGCCAGGACCCCGACATCATCATGGTCGGTGAGATTCGTGATGCCGAAACCGCGGACATTGCGGTGCGCTCCGCGCTCACGGGTCATCTGTTGTTTTCAACGCTGCACACAAATGATGCAGTGAGTGCGATCGGGCGCTTGATGGACATGGGCGTCGAGCCCTTCCTGCTTGCGAGTGTGCTTGAAGGCGTGATCGCACAACGTCTTGGACGGCGAATTCGCCCGGATGCGCGCATTGAAAAACCAATTGATGATGCGATTCGTCTGCGATTGCAACCAGAGGAATTGAAACTCTTTGCAGATGGCACAGGCGGGCATCGATGCTTTGATGCAGCGCCATCAGACAAACCCGGTGATACCGGTTTTGAAGGCCGCCTGGGCTTTTTCGAGTTACTTGAAATCAATACCGATATGCGCGGTGCGATCGGTCAGCGCGTGAATGCTCGGGAGCTTGCATCACTTGCATCGCCCGGGCATGTGACAATGCGCGGCGATGGGCTACTCAAAGCATCGCAGGGATCGACAACAATTGAGCAGGTTTTGCGCGCAACGCAGGATTCTGAACGTGTGGGTGAATAAGGAACTGCCGCATGCCCACATTTAAGTATGAAGCAGTGTCCGGTGGAGCCGATGGCAGCACGGGCGTGATCGATGCGGCTGACCGTGCGAGCGCTGTGCGCCAACTGATTGCAAAGGGCGTGACGCCACGTCGTGTGGAACCACTGCGCGGTGCTCGAAAATCAGCGACATCTGGGACACTTTCATTCAAGCGTGCAAGCATGTCAAAGACCGAGCTTGCATCGCTCATTCGCGAACTCGCAACCGGCGTGAACGCGGGGCTTCCGATCGTTGCGGCGTTGCGCACGATCGCACGGCAGGGACGCAAACCTGCGCAACGTGCGATGCTCGGGCGCATCATTGCCGATGTTGAGCGCGGCAAATCCATGGCAGAAGCCATGCGCGGCATTGGCAAGCCGTTCACGGAAATGCTTGTCAGTCTTGTGAATGCGGGTGAAGTTGCCGGGCGGCTCGGCGATGTACTTTCACAGGCAGCGGTCTTGCTCGAGCGCGATATGAAACTCCGTCGCTCATTGGCAAGTGCGCTGATTTATCCTGCAATGCTGGCAACGGTGGTCGTGATCGCGGTGGTCATTGTGGTCACGGTGATCGTGCCACAAGTCTTGAGTGCGGTCGCCGGTGTCGTGTCGGCAGCGACATTGCCACTGCCGACGCGCATTGTCATGGGAATTGCAAATGTCACATCGTCGTGGTGGTGGCTAATGCTGTTGATCATCGCGGGGAGCATGTTTGCATGGTCACGATTGCGTCGCGCGCCGGGGCCAAGACTTGCCATTGACCGCGTGCTCATTCGAACGCCCATTCTAGGGCCGCTCCTGCGCGATGTTGCAGTTGCACGATTCACGCGCACATTCGGCACACTTGCCGGTGCAGGTCTGCCAATCCTTACGGCATTGCGCATTACTCGCGGTACGCTTGGCAATGCAGCGCTCGAATCCGTCATTGATGACACGTGCAATGCGGTATCGCATGGCAAGACGCTTGCGGACCCGCTTGAAGAATCCGACATGTTCCCGCCGTTGTTCGTGCAGATCGTTGCAATGGGTGAACGATCGGGCAAGCTGGACGAGATGTTGATGGGCGCAGCGGTCGCGTTTGAAGACAAGACCGAACAAACAATCAAAATGTTTACGCAGGTTCTGCCGCCACTGCTCATCATGACGATGGCGCCAATCGTTGTGTTGATTATCGCAGCAGTGATTCTGCCGCTCATAGAAATGCAGCAAAGCCTTGGAATGTAAAGGAGAATAGTGTTGACGGTCAGGAATCAAAATAGACATCGGCGCGGCTTTACGCTCATCGAAGCGATCGTCGTGATTGTGATTCTGGGCGTGCTTGCGACAATGATTGCACCGCGATTGATCAGTCGCATTGGTGACAGTCGGCACGCAGTTGCAAAGAGCAAGGCTGCGGCTCTTGTCACGCAAGTTGAACTCTTCCTCGCAGACCACGGCGCAAAGATGCTGGGGGAAAGCATTTCGATTGATGTGCTCTATGAGCGCCCAAGTTATGTTTCTTCTGGCGAGTATGAACCCTATGTTCGCAACGAAGGCGATCTTCTTGATCCCTGGGGAAACAAGTTTGGACTTATCTATCCCGGGAACAAAAACAAACACGATTTCGACATCGTGAGCTATGGCGCCGATGGCAAACCTGGCGGCGAAGGCGAGAATGAGGATGTAATCAAACCGTAATGCACAGCTTTGCGCGCCAACGTGGTTTTACGCTCATCGAGCTGATGGTGACGCTCATCATCATTGGCATTCTTGCGGGTTTGGCCGCACCGCGATTGCTTACTTCTGAAGAACGCCGCGCCGAGACGACTATTCGCGCCGCTGCTGCATTGATGACGTCTGCAGCGCAGCGCAGCGTTGTCGGGCGCGAACCCATTGCCCTTGAATATACGCATGATACGGGTGAATTTCGCCTTGAAGTATTGCGCCCGCCGCGCACAACTACAGAGCTTGATGCAGTGCCGCAGTGGGGGCACGATCCATTTCTACCTGCTATTCGCCTGGAAAACCTGCGTGTGGCGCGCATGAGTCTTGACGGGCGCGAACAACCGGATGGACATTTTCGCATTGAAATCACGCCCGGCACACTTCGCCCAGCGCTTGCCATTGTCATGCAGCGCTACAACACGAGCGCAGAGCGCTTTGATCAGTCTGGGCGTGCATGGATGATTGAGCTTCCATCACATGCTGCGACCGCGCGCGTCATGGGGCTGCGATCCGAATCCCCGCTGCCAACGCCGCAACCAGTTGATTTAGACGAAGCAGGCGAAGAGGAATCGTCATGGTGAGCGCATTGAGATCACATTCATGCACGAACTATTTCGTGACGAGACGCGGCTTTGCATTAATAGATGCAATTATCGCAGCGGTTATTCTTGGCGTAGCACTCGCTGCGATTCTCGGCATGAGCGCCTCGGCGGTGTCAGCACAAACGCGAGGCGAGCAATTGCAGATTGCTGCGATGCTTGCCGATGAGCAGCTCGAACAGGTGCTTGCCATCGGGTGCGAAAGCTATGGCCGAACGTTCGATCTGCGCGGCGCATCACCGGTGCCACATGAAGGCTACCGATACGAAATAGAAATAGATGCGGGCTCTCCGGGTGATCCATTCGCGGTGCGCGTGACGATTCGTTGGCCGCATGCTGGACGTGCGAGATCACTTTCGATTCAGACACTTGTCGCACCGCGACTTGGCGCGGAACCCGATCCCGATCGGCGACCCGAAGAACCCATGGGACGCGATGCATGATGCACGCGATACCATATCCATCACGTCGCGGCATGACACTCATTGAGCTGATTGTCGCATCGCTTGTTGTAGCGGCCATGACCGCAGCCACAAGCATGGCGGTATCACAAACATTGCGCACTGCCCGGGCATCGGCTGCGCGCGAAGCGGCGCGAAGTCTTGCTGAAACCGCTGCATCTCGAATTGCTCAGGACCTGGCATCGGTGACGCGCGATGGCGATTTATACGATGTGCGCGTTCGCATTCATGATGGACTGACGCAAGGCACAGCGACCGATGAACTGTTGCTTCTGTCTCGCAGTGCATCGCCGGCGCGGGCCTATGGTCCGGGCGGCATCGGAGGCGAACCAGAAAGCGATATTTATGAAGTGCAATATCGGCTTGCAGGCGGGGCGCAGGGGCGCGGCGGCTTGAGTGCGCGGCGGGTGCTTCCCGATCAACTGACTGCATTCACACTGTGGCGCAGGCTTGACCCGGCATTTGATGACTATGGAGACGCAGGGGGAATTGCGTTTCCGATCGGGCAGCGATTGCGTTCGTTGAGTTTCGAAGCCTTTGACGGACAGCGATGGTTTGACACCTGGGATTCAGACAGTGACGGCATGCCCCACGCGGTGCGCCTGATTGTTGAGGCGGAGATTGCGGCGCGTGACCCACGCGATCAGACTCGACGAGCCATTGCGCGGCGTACGATTGCGATGGACCGCATTCCGGTACCGTATGTATTTTTGTCACCAGCTGAGCGGCGCGCTGCGCGCGAAGAAGAAGAGGCAAGTCAGGGCCGATGAACAATTGTGTAATTCCAACTCGCATGACTGCTCAGGCAATACATCGCCGCGGCTTTGCCATTGTTGTTGTGCTGCTTGCGGTATCGATTGCTGCTGCGGTCCTGATGGCGTTGCAATCGAGTGCTTTCCGTCAGGCAGCGGCAGGACGTGAAGCTGCGGCGCGTGTTCGTGCCAAATGGGCGGCGCGAGCGGGCCTCGAAGCGACCATTGCCCGATTAGAACACGAAATTCAAGCAACTGAACCCGTAACAGCATTTGACACAATTGATGCACTTGCCGAAGTGGCTGCGGGCTCACTTGAGGCTGCGCGATGGTCGATCGAATCAAGTGATGGCGGACGCTCACTCGAAGCACCGGAAGATCCGCACGCGAAAGTCAATATCAACCGCATGACGGTCGATGACATGCTTCAACTGGAAGGCATGACCGAAGATGTTGCAGCGGCGATCGTGGATTGGCGTGATTTCGATGAAACAGTCACGGAACTCGGCGCTGAAAGCGGGAGTTACGCCCAGCAGGATTCTGTGCGCGTGCCGCGCAACGGGTTCATCAAATCACTCGGTGAACTCGAACTCGTGCTCGGTATTGAACCGGAATATGTTCGCGGCGAAGACTGGAATCTTAACGGTCGACTTGATCCGAATGAAAATGATGGTGACAAGAGTTGGCCATCAGACAATGCCGACGATGACCTCGATGCAGGGTGGTCTGCGATTATCACGACAGAATCCGTCGATGAAGGCCTGGCGTTGTCAGGTGAACCGCGATTGTTTCTGGCTGAGGCAAGCAAACAGGAACTGGCCGGGATTGTTGAGGACTTGTCACCATTACAAATTGATGCCATTTTGTCATACGGCGCGCAGGCGGGTATTGCACTGACCGATTTCATCGGCACTCCATTGCCAAACCTAGCGCTTGGCTCGGGGCAATTCAATCAATCGGAAGTAGCCGCGATGGCGGCCCTGACGCGCGATCAGATACAACAGTTGCTCGAGGGTGCGACGGTGTACGATTCTGAAGATGGCCCGATTCCCGGGCGAATTAATATCAACAGTGTGCGCGAAGAAATTCTTGATTATGTTGAACCATTTCGCCAGAATCCATCACTGATCGATCGTCTCATGGCTGCCCGCAACGCACGGGCGCAGGGGTTTGTCACATTCATGGACTTGCAGGAATATATGAGCCCGGCGCAGCTCGGACAGTTGGCGCCATATATCGACGTGCAAAGCAATTCATATAGAGTTGTTTCGCGTGGGCGTGATCTGGGGAGTGGTCTCGAAGTTGAAATCAGCGCAACCATTGAGCAGACGGCGCTTCCGGTCGTCATTACGGAGATCACAGTTCGGTGACAACAACGCAAGTTCCAGCACGACTTTCCAAACGCGCATCGCGGCGCACACGCTCACCGTGCCGCGCGGCAGCGCTACATGCGCAGGGCGATGCATGGCGTATTGTTGTCGTTGAATCAAGTAGTGCAACGCGAATTCTCACAGCAGAATCTTTGCGCATTGGTGATACACATTCAGTACGCGAGCTGCTTGATCGCCATGATGTCACCATGCTCATCCGGTTGATCCCCGCGGGTCATGCGATCGTACGCGTGCCTGACCTGCCCGATGAGGCGATGCATGATGAAGATTCGTTGAAGGATGTCTTGGGGCTGCTTGCTGAATCTGAATTGCCAGTGAATGTGCCTGCCCACCGACGAGCTGCTGGAGTAATCCGTGCACCTGGCGCTTTGTTAGAGACGCCGCTTATTGTCGGGTGGCCTTCGCGCACAGGCGATGACCCTGCGCCAATCGATCTTGAGCGCGAACGATGGACAAGTGAACTCGTGCCGCTTCTGGTGCTCGCCGCGCTTGGCAAACACAATGCAACCGGCACGAGTGTTGCTGCCTATGCCTGCGCACAAGCCGATTCGATTGGCATTGTGGGTGTGAATGGTTCTCGCACTGCAATGCGTGGTATTCCTGAGCCGGGTGACGACGAATCAGTCTTTACCAGTCGAGCTCGCAGTGCGCTCACTGAATTGTGCTCACATATGGGCGCTGATGAAACGCATTCAACATGGCCAGCAGGTTCACATCGGCTCGTACTCGAAAAGGATTCGTGCGCAGCTTTAGCGCAGCGACTTGCGGGCGCAGAAGATTCGACAGATTGGTGCGATCGGTATGGCATGGCGGCGGCAACCGCACTTGCCGCAGTGTCTGGAGAGCCTTCCACGCAGCAACTCTTTACGTTGCGAGCAACAGACCTGCACGTCAAGGGCGGGCGCGTCGAACGCACACTGGCTGCACTTTCTACAACACGCGGTGCGGTCATTGCAATTATGCTTGCCGTGCTCGTGCTTCTAGTTGGTAGTGTGGGATCATCCTGGGCACAGGCGGTGTTGCTTGAGTCGCGCGCAGATCGTTTGCAAGGTGCGCTCGCGCAGAATGCCGAGGCCGATCTTTCTATTGAAGATCAGGTCGCGATCTTTGGTGAACTTGATCGCTCGCGTTGGCCCATGACGAAATTGCTTGGTGATCTTGTGGCCGCGATGCCCGCTGATGGACCCGACAATCTTGTGCTCGCCGATTCCATCGAACTCGATGCAGGCGACTCGTTCACCGTGCGTGGCACCGCCGATTCACTCGAACTCGTGAACAGGTTTGTTGCAGCGCTCAATGGCTCAGGTGTTTTTGAGAACGCTGATATTCGTCGGTATGAGGCCGTGAGCGCTGGCGTGCGCATTGAGTTCGAAATTGAAGGATTGGTCGTGCGCCCCTTTGGAATCGCGCGCGGCTTGCATGACTACAGCGGCGCGAACACCGTGGCCAATCACATCTATGGCATATCCGATGATGCACAAGCATCGGAATCCGCAGCACAACTCGCACAACAATCAACTGATTCTGCTGATGAAGCGTCGAAGGGCAATGCCAGTTCCAATGGCACGCGACAGAGCGCCCCAACCTTTGAAGGTGGGGCCAAGCGCGGTGCCGGGCGTAGCGCAGAAGATATCCCGCCGCCGCTGACCGATGATGAAATCACTGCAATGAACCAACTGGAAGCTATGGCAGCGTATGGCAAACGCAAAAATTTGGCTCGATCGCGCACCGATCTGACACCTGAGGTAACTCAGCGCTTGCTCGATGAGGCGCAAAAATGCCGTGATCGCGCGGAAGAAGCTAAGAAGGAAGCCAAGGCGGAGGTGAGCAATTGACAAACCTCTTCAAGATATTCATTGCGCTACCTCGCGCACTGCAATGGTGTATATCTGCAGTTGTGTTTCTTGGCATTTTCTTTGGCGCCATCGACCCACTGCTCGCCTGGCGATCATCGCTTGTCGGGCGCGCCGAAATCGCACAGGCGCAGGTCAATGACCTTGAACAACTCGTGCGCCAGCGTGAAGGCAGCGATCAGCGCCTAGCGTTGGCGTCGCGTGCTCATGGCACCCCGCATAAACCCGGCGAAGTGGAAACAGAACGAGCAGCTATTATCAGCGCCATTGGGCGCGTTGAACGTGCGCACGGCATCGTCATTACCTCACTTGAACCGCGCACCATCTATGCCCGGGACAGTGCGCTACAAGACAGTCTTGGTGGTGATGAAGAACTTGTGCGGCTTGTATATGTCATGAGCTTTCAAGCGGACCCGCAGACCATCACCGCAGTTTTGCGTGATCTGGAAGCCGCTCCTGAGATTCAGCGCATCGGTGGTGTTCGGATCACGCGCACCGGGCGCGGTGAAGATCGAACACTCGCAGCGCGATTTGAACCCGAAACTTGGGCGGTGCGGGTCCGCGGAGGCCAGTCATGAGTCGTGATGCACCGCCGATTCGTGTGCCTCATCTTCCGATGCTCGGTTGGGCAGCGCTTGCATTGATCATTCTTGTGAGTCTGATCCTTGTTGTTCAGATTGGCTCACTCGGACAGCTTGCATTGCACGGTTCGCTTCCTCTTCTGGAAGGCCAGGCCAACAATGGCGTAGTGACATTCAACGCTTCACTCAAGCGCGATGCGCAGCGTGTGAACAACCGTTCGCCATTTTTTGTCCCGCCACGCCCCGCGCCAAAACCTGTTGCAAAGCCGATGGCAACGAAACCGGTCAATCGTCCCAAGCCTGTGAAACCGGGCGCGCCAAAGGTCTACGCCGGGCCAGATATCATCGCGATGATGGGCGAATCAGTGTGGCTTGACACCGGTTCGCGCGTCCCTGTAGGTGAAGAGGCTGATGGTGTGCGCATCATTTCAACACAGCCGCCCTGGGGGGCTCGTGTCGCGTGGCGCGGGGGCGAGTTTGATGTCTCGCTCTTTGAGCGCACCACCGACCAGTTCCTCACAGAGAGTGAACCCGACAATGACACAACAGATCAACTCGATGAGGAACAAGATGAGGATGAATCAGATGAGCCGGAGGATGAAGACGATGCGTAAAGGACTGCACCCGGCCTCATGCAACAGAATGCACTTGCGCGCGTTAGTTGCTGCCCTGATTGTTGGATGCGCGTGCACTGCGCCAACTTCTGCACAAATTGGTAACGGCGAGCGCGATGCATTGAATCGGCGCCAAACGAATGGCGAAACCACCACGCTCGCCTTTAAAGATGTCACGGTAGCAAAGCTGATCCCGTTCATCGTTGAATCAACCGGCAAAGTCGTTATTCCCAATGAACTGGTCATGAATCGACGCATCACAATTGTCAATGATGAACCCATTCCGCAGCGCCTTGCGGTGGACTATGTTTTTCTTGCACTTCAGCAGGCCGGTGTATCAGTTGTCGAAACTGCGGACCGCATCACGTTACGTGATATTGCAGAAGTAAGCCGCCAGGATGTGCCCGTGATTGGTTCGCAGCAATCGGTCATGCAACGCACTGATTTCGGCACCATTGCTGAAAAGGTATACGCACTACGCTTCACCACCGCAGAAGGTTTGTTCGATATCCTCGAAGATTCTGTTCCCGACTACGCGACGCTTGCCTTTGATGAAGATTCCAACCAGGTTGTCGTGCGCGGCAATATCGCGCTCCTGCAACGCATCGAAGGATTGGTCAATGCGATCGATCGAGAGAGCGCCGCGGCCCTGGTGACGGAAACTTTTCGTCTGCGATATGCCGATGCGGAGCAAATCGCCGAGAATATCATGGAACTGTATGAGGACGAAGATTCACGCAATGCTGCGAACAACAACAGCCCGCGCTTTGGACGGTTCTTTGGGCGCGGCGGCGGAGATCAACAGCAGGATTCGCGCACAAGTTCAACGAGTAAAAATCTTCGCGTCACCGCGAACACGCAGCAAAATGCAATCACCGTGCTCGCTGAGCCAAGTGTGATAGATCAAATTCGTGTGCAAATCGAAACAGTGTGGGACCAACCGTTGTCTGAAGAATCGGTGATTCCAAAGATTTATGATCTCAAGCATTCTGATCCTGTCCGCGTGCAACAACTGCTTGAAGGACTCTTTGGCAACCCCACCGGCGGGCAAACCACAGGCGGCGGCAGCGGCGGTGGACCGGGCGGCCAGGGCGGCGGCACAACAAGTGCGCCGTCATCTGGACAAGGTGCGGGCCGCCTCGCAGGGCAGTTCACATTTCAGGCGATTCCAGATGCCGGGCGGCTCGTCGTTGTCGCAAAAAGCCCGGACAATATCTTCGTCATCGATCAGATTATCGCAGGCATTGATCAACCCGTCGAAGCAGGCTTGCCCGAGATCATCGAATTGAAACATGCAAATGCAGAAGAGCTTGCTGAACAACTCAATGCATTACTTGCTACTGAAAATACAATTGCACAAATTCCCCGTCAGGAAACTGGCCTCAGTGACAGCGCTGCAAATGCAAGCCCATTTGCCACAGATGGTCAGGATGGCGCGGATGGCGCAGCGGACAACAATGCCGATGTCATCACCTTCTGGTGGCAGCGCGCACGTCCCCCCGAAGACACGCGCGGTTCATCAAATCTGGTCGGGCGTTTGCGCATTGTCCCTGTGTGGCGGCAAAACGCGATCATGGTGCTCGCGCCACCCGAGTATGAAGAATCGGTCATTCGCCTGATCCAATCACTTGATCGCCCCGGCAGGCAAGTGCTCATTTCCGCGGTTGTTGCTGAGGTTTCACTTGAAAACGCCTTGTCGCTTGGGCTGCGCTGGTCGAGTGGTGATCTGCCGCTCACCAACAATGACAACTCAATTTCCATCGGTTCAACAACAACGGGTCAGGAAAATGATTTTCTCGGACAAATGTTTGATACATCGGTCTTGGATCTCAATGCGAATCTAAATCTTGTCTTGCAAGCCCTTGCCCAGGATTCCGCCGTCAACATTCTCTCAGAGCCCAAGGTGTTCACGGCAGACAATCAGGAAGCTGAGTTTTTCGATGGGCAAGACATTCCCTTCATCACTGATTCGCAGCGTGCAACCGATGGCTCATTGACTGTTTCGACTGATTACCGAGCCGTTGGCATTCAGCTTCGCGTGCGCCCGCGAATCACCGTGAACCGCGATGTCGACCTGCGCGTCAATCTCGAGCTTTCTTCAATCGCCCCGACGCTTGGTGTGAACGGTCAGTTTATTGTCGATCGCCGCGAAACAACCACGCAACTTATCGTGCGTGATGGCCAGACGATCGTGATCTCGGGAATCCTGCGCTCCGAAGAGTTCGATGTCGTGCGCAAAGTCCCGCTGCTTGGCGATATCCCGCTTCTTGGAATGCTTTTCCGATCAACGGAGAAATCGAAGACGAACACCGAACTCGTGGCCTTCATCACGCCGCATGTTATTGGCGGCTCTGAAGATCTTGACGATCTCAATAGACCCTATCGTGATCGTCTCGATCAACTGCGTGAGGAACTGGGCGCTGATATCGAACGTCAACTCGATGACGATGACTCGGGTTCTGATACTGTTGACCAGTGATGCCGCCGCGTCCTGCAGTTCGTTTGTTGTGTCTTGCATGCGTGTGCGTGCTCCCGGCGTGTGTGACAGAGGTGCGCACGCCATCGCGACCGAGTGCTGCACCACCTGATGTCGGTGCGCGCAGTGCGGTGTCCCCCGATCTTCCTCAGGCACCCATCGCAAGCCCCGCAGACACCGCAACAACACTGAGTTCACATGTCCGCGTTGCGCTACAACCCATCGGCAACATTCCATTCGATGGCCAGACACTTCCCATCATCTCGCCCGACGGACGTTTCCTTGCAACACAAGTTGGGCGCACGCCAACATGGCCCATGATTCTCGGTGAACCAGGCGCACCGCTTGCAACAACGCACATCGAGCGCTACGAATTGACAGACAATGGTCCACATGAACTCGGTGAACTTGATGCTCCGCTTGGCACGTTGCTCGGGCAGCGCGTCTCAGCGAGTGGGATTGCAGTATGGGTGCCGGACGAGCCGAATCGGCGCGAGGCGCATCTCAATTGGTTAGGCAATGCGATTGACCCGATGCTCCTCGCAACAGTTGGAAACATTGCGAGATTCACGCTCGGGCCGGACGGCGCTCTTTTCCTGCGCATGGAGGGTGCGTCACGGCAACTGGCGCACGACGCAACTGCCTTCACTCGGTATCAGGCCTTCTCCTCGTTACAGGATCCTCCTGCGCTGCCGCGCAGCGAGGATGGGCGCGCACAAGAACCGCCCGGCTTCCTCTTCTTTCACCCCGGCGCTGAACGCATGGCCATCTATGTTTTTGCAACGCAGGATATTGTGTTGCTTGCGCCGCATTCCATCGCGGGCGCTTGGCATGTGAATGGAGATCGGTGGGGGATGTTTCTCACCACGCCCGATGGCCTGCAATTTCAGGCCATTGGCGTTGACAAGCGCGGCGTCATCACAGTCGGCAATGCTGCCCGCGTACTCGACGAAGCCTATGTCCCGCGCTCGACATCCGACCCCGAGCACCCCTATGTCCTCATCGGTCCGGGCAAGAGTTCCAAAGAGTTGCAGCTTGTGTGGATGACGCCGGTGACGGATGTGCCCTGATTGGGCGTTCACCCGAATCTCGAAAAAGCCCCATCTGCAGTTCATCATCAAAAACAGTTGGCCTTCGAAATGCCGTGCTCGATGATGTTGGCATTGGTTTGTTCAACCCTTCCTTGCGCGCATGTACACGGAACAGATCCCGAATCTGCTTTGCATGTGCTCCAGTTCCGCGCATGCGCACGCCTGGCGCTTCATCACTCAATGCGCCATTTCGTGTTGCGCGGATCAGGCTCTCAATCTTTGCTGCCCGGTCTGGAAACTCCCGCCCGATCCATTCCATAAATACGTCTTTCACCTGATGCGGCATGTGCAAGAGCGTGTACCCCGCACTGATCGCACCCGCTTGCCGGGCCGCGCTCAAAAGTGCAGGAATCTCAGTGTCATTCAGCCCCGGAATAATCGGAGCGGTCATCACCATCACCGGCACGCCCGCAGCGCTCAACTCACGAATGGCATCAAGGCGCGACGTGGGGGACGATGTCCGCGGCTCCATCCGCCGGGCAAGTGAAGCATCAAGTGTCGTCAGACTGATCACAACGTGTCCTGCGCGATGTGATGCGAGCCTTTGCAGATAATCAATATCGCGCGTCACAAGATGGTTCTTCGTGATGATTGACATCGGCTGGCGCGCCGCTGCCATGACTTCCAGACACCCTCGCGTGATTTTCAACGTACGCTCAATCGGCTGATATGGATCAGTCACACCCGACATGACAATCCGACCACCGCTCCATTTTGGATGCGCAAGTTCACGCCGCAGAAGTTTTGGCGCATCCATCTTTGCAAATATTTTCGTTTCAAAATCAAGGCCACACGACAAGCCAAAGTTCTCATGCGTTGGACGCGCATAGCAATAAATGCACCCATGTTCGCACCCGCGATAGGGATTGATCGTCCACTGGAAAGGGATATCCGGGCTGTCCACGCGGTTAATGATGGTGCGCGCTTCATCGCGAAACACTTGCGTGCGCACCTGCTGACCCTTCGGGTGTTCGCGCTGCAGCTCATCGAGGTAATCACCAAGAACTGACAAACGCACGGGCTCGAACCGGTTGGGCGGGTTCAGCTGCGCCCCGCGCCCCCGTGCATAGCCCGATGTGAGGTGGTCGTCATAGGTGGAGTCCGGGGGGCCAGCCATACCCGAACAATACCCGATCAACGTGGCGGGCGTGTACTACGGTTTCCTGCATTCAATGCCCAAGCAGTTTTCCCACCGGTTTTCTGCTTCAACAGCGCCGAACTCACTTTCCGATGAATCTCCAAATGCTGCGCGCCGAACATCAGTAAAGCCAGCGCTCTCCAATTCCTGTTTCAGGGCTTTGTAATCCCACATCCAAAGGTGAGCGCTCGTTCTGAGCCATTCAAACAACACTGTGTTGATCGAGCGCGGCTTCTCTTTCCGGCCCAAAATCGTGCCCTGCATGAAATTCTGTGCTGCCCCTGGGGTTGAATCCTCAGTGTATTGCTTGATGTAGTACTCCAGGTCCGGAAGCACAAATCGAAACAGGCCACCACTTTCAAGGATTCGATAGGTGTTCCTGATCGCCTTTTGGCAGTCGTGCAATGAGAGATGTTCCAGCACATGAGAGCAGTACGCCAGTCGGCAGGAGTTCTCGGGAACCGGTAATCCTTTGACGATGTTGCCAACCTCGACATTGGCCGGGAACCGTTGCACATTTTTCTTGTACAGCTTTCCAAGGACTGGCAATTTCTCATACTTCAATGTCAACGATGCATCGAAGTTTCGCCAATTCGACGGTGCGCAGAAGCCGCAACCGTACTGGACATATTGAGAATCCTTCATAGCAGGCAGATCCTTGATTTACTTTTTGATGATTTCAGGGAAGTTCGGAGGTCTGAGATGCTCTTCGGTCCGTTTCCAAGACGCGGCCAGAGTGGCGCTCCGCGACTTCATGCACATCCCATCATGAGGTGATCGTCGCGTGTTGTTTCTGCTAGGTCAAATATACCCGAACAATACCCGGCCAAGAATCTGGCAATGTGCCCCGCCTGTCTCCCATTTGAAAATATTATCCACATTTTTCGGACTTCCCGCGTGAATGCTGGCAATGCCTCTCGCTTCTCCAGTAAGCACCGAGAACGGGTGAAGCATTTCACAATCCTGACGCAACCTTGCCGTTGCCCCGCTCGTTCTCGGTGTCCTCTTTGAAAGGAGAAATTCGATGAATCGCGTATGTCAGATGCTGGGTATGGGTGTGACACTGCTCGGGACTGCCGCTGCCACCGTCATGGCTTGCGGCTCACCGCCCACGCCTCCACCGCCCCCGCCCGCCCCGCCCATCGTGTGTTGCCAGGTGATCGAGTGGATTCCCGCCCCGGACGGCACGCCCACCGAATGCTTGACGGTTCGGTATTTCCGCAAGGATGGCTTGCCGCTCTTCCAGAGCAATCCGATGCCGCTGGGGCTTGGTCAGCAGTGCCTCTGCGCCGTGCCGCCTCTGCCGACGTTTGCGCAGGCCGCAGGCGTCGTGATCGAGGGGCTGACCTTTGGCGCGGGGCCGACCTGCCGCCTCTTGCCTCCCAATGTCCCGGGTTTTGGGCCTTTTGAACCCGATCCCGATCCGAACCTGCAGTTCCAGGTCGACCAGTTCTTTGACGTCTATGTGCAGGCTGCTGCCGACCCCAACGTGATTCCGCCCGATAGCGGATTCTCCACGCCCTGGACATTCAGGGGCCCCGGGCAAATCCCTGCGAACCAAGTCTTCGATATCTACCAGAAGATTCGAATCCCAGCAGGCTTCGATCCCAATCTGCTCTGCATCCCCGGGCAGGACTGGGTCTTGGGCCTCTTCTTTGTCGACAACGGCCAGGTCTTTGTCGAGCCGGGCACCGCGGGTGCAGCACCGATCCCGTTGACTGCCTTTGGTGGTAATCCAGGCAACAGCGCGATCTACAAGTTCCGCTGGTACCCCGTCATCGTGCCCGGTCCCTGCCCCTGCCCGAGCGGGCCGGCGTGCGCCGGTGATGTCGACGGCGATGGTGATGTAGACCTTCAAGATCTCAATTTGGTGCTCTTCAACTTTGGATTGATCTGTCCATAATTCCACGGTCTTACTTAATTCATCCCTTCACTCGAAGGGGCTGGCGCTCTCGCGGGCGTCAGCCCTTTTTTCGGACCGGGGACAGATACTCCAAAGAGTGCTTTGGCAATTGAAGTTGGAGATGTATGATTGACACTCGGAGGAGAATCATGGAAAAGCCAAGGCACTCATGTCGTGCCGTGCCACTACTTCTTGCAGCCATTGCAACCCAAGCTCACGCCGGCGTGATCTTCACCGTCGATGAAGGCGGCCCCTCGGGTCTTCAGGCTGATATTTTTTACACCAATATCACGACCTGTTTCCCCATCCTTGCCAGTAGCGCAGGCGGCGGCACGGGCTCCGGGCTTGGCTTGCCCGGCGACAAAATCAATGGCATGTCCAAGGCCGCCGATGATGACGAATTCGTCATCTGCTGGTCAGTCGATCCCGCTTCGTCAGGGTCGAGTTCTCTGCTTGCAGGCAAGTTCCTTTTGGGCCCGGGTCTGCCACTGTTTCGCGTCAATGATCAGGCCGCGAACAATCAGGCGGCTGGCGATACATTCGTCTCAACGGAAGCCTTCGACTCTATCGGCATCCTGCCTGTTCCAGTAAGTCTCGGGCTGAACTCCAACCGTCTCGCCCGCAATCAAGGTGGGCTGTTCATTCACGACTTTGGCTTGTTGCCCGATGTCGGCCCGAATGTGTTCGTGCCTCCGGGGACACCCCTTGACGATGTCGACGGCGAGACCGCGGTGCCTGATCCCTGTGCATTGCCGCCACTCTTCTTTTCGGTGGCAAGCAACAGTCCGTCATTGCTCACGCTCCCGGCGCCAGCAAGCCCCGCAACGATCTACGTCGATCTCGATGTCAACATTCCCGGCAACGAGTTTCTCTATGCGAGTCCCGGCGCTCTCGGCCTTCAATTTGCCGATGACATTGATGCACTCTCTGTACACACCCTCAACCCGCCCGGGAGTCTCTTCGACCCGCTGAACGATTTTGTGCTGTTGAGTCTGGCGCGGGGATCACCCACACTGCTCGCCCTTGGAGCAAGTCCTGCCGATGTGTTCATTGCCGATGGCACGGGGCTGCGCATGCTTGTCGATCATGCGCAACTCGGCTTGCGCGCTATTGACAATATTGATTCACTTGACACTGTTGCACTCGTCAACATGAATGTGACCGACACTTTCGATCGCATCTACACCGATTTCTGCCCAGCGGACGTGAACAACGACGGCATTGTTGACCTGAATGATCTGTCAGCGGTGTTGTTCAACTTTGGTGCCACGGGCAACTCGCGCAATTCGTTTGGAGATGTGACCGGTGATGGAAATGTCGACTTGGTTGACCTTTCTGCAATCTTGTTCAACTTCGGCTCCATCTGTCCCCCCTGAATGGGCGAACTTGTTCCGCTCGCTACACTTCCCCCTGATCTGGATCCTTTCGGCAGGGGCTCAATAGTGGATCAGCAACGCGAAGACCAACTCGTAGCGCTCGCATCGCAGGGTGACAGTGATGCTCTGGGCGATCTGCTCATGCATCTTGCGCCGCAACTTCGCGCCCGCCTGGAGCCCGAGATCGGACAGCAATACACGTCCATGATCAACGCCGATGACATTCTACAAGTCACCTTCCTGGAAGCTTTCCTGCGCTTCGATCGCTTCGAACAGCGTGGTGCAGGTGCGGTCCTTGCCTGGCTGACGCGTATCGCACAAAACAACCTCCGTGATGCGATCCGCGGTCTCGAAGCTGCAAAACGTCCAAGCCCCGGCAAGCGCGTACAGAGTGCGCGCTCGAATGATGAATCCTACGATGGGCTCGTGATGGCCCTGGGTGCAACATTCAGTACACCAAGTGTCAAAGCGGCGCGTCATGAAGCGCACCGTTTTCTTGATGAAGCCATTGAAGCATTGCCAGAAGATTATGCCGTCGTCATCCGCGCCTTTGATCTCGATGGTGCCTCGGCCTCGGATATCGCAACAGAATTGGGTCGGTCGGTTGGTGCGGTGTACATGCTGCGCGCCCGCGCACATGAATCACTGCGCGATGCAATGGGTAGCGAAACGCGCTACTTCAGTTTGGGTGGTTAAGTGATGCCCGATGAACACAAATCACAAGGTAGCACTAGCGATCGCGATCTGATCAACCGTGCCCAGCGCCAGGTCAATTCTGCTGCAAAAATGCGGAAACAAGGTCTCATTGGCACGCTTGCACAAGTCGCTGCGTCCATCCCCGGCTACCGCATGCTTGGTGAAGCCAATCGCGGCGGGCAGGGTGTGGTCTACAAGGCGATTCAGTTGTCGACGAAGCGCAATGTTGCGATCAAGGTGCTTATTGATAGCGCCGTCGATGGCACCGCCGAGGGTGTGCGTTTTGAGCGCGAGGTGCACATTCTTGCCCAACTGAGTCATCCGCACATTGTCGCAGTGCATGATTCAGGGCAGTCCGACGGCCATTTTTACTGTGTCATGGATTTCGTCACAGGTGAATCGCTTGATGACTTCATTGAAAATCGTAACCTGTCTGAGCGCGACCGTCTGGTGCTCTTCGCGGAAATTTGTGAAGCAGTCAATGCAGCGCATTTGCTCGGTGTTATTCACCGCGATTTGAAGCCTTCGAATATTCGTGTTGATGATGATGGACACCCGCACATTCTTGACTTTGGCCTTGCCAAGATTGCAACCGGTGCCAATGAGCGCGCAGAAGTGATGACGATGACCGGGCAGTTTGTCGGTTCTCTCCCTTGGGCAGCGCCTGAGCAGGCCGATGGTGGACCGAGTCGCATCGACACGCGCACCGATGTGTATTCACTTGGTGTGATCGCGTATCAGATGATCACCGGGCGATTTCCATACGACGTGCAAGGATCGATGAAGCAGACGCTTGATAACATTCTTGAAGTCGAACCGGCAAAGCTGCGCACGGTGAGCAGCACCACCAGCGCTGATGTCGAGGCGATTATTCACAAGGCGCTCGCAAAAGAACCCGAACGCCGCTATCAGACCGCCGGCGAACTGGCCCGCGATGCCCGCCGATTTCTTGCAAGTGAACCCATCGAAGCCCGCCGTGACAGCACGAGCTACGTCATGCGCAAGATGTTGCACAAGCACTGGCCCGTTGTTGCAACCGGCGGCGTTTTTGTTGCTCTGGTTGTCGGATTTGGCATTACGATGACAGTCCTCTACGGCGTCGCAGAGCGCCAACGCGAAATTGCGGTGAATAAAACAGCAGAAGCAGAGGCCACCGCGGACACCATTATCAATGCAATTTCCGCAGTTCGCCCCGACAATGATGGTGATCGGAATGTATTGCTCCGCGATGCGCTCGACAGCATGTCCGAGCGTGCCGAAGAAGACCTCACCGACTATCCGCTACCCCTTGCGCGCGTCCACGACATGCTTGGCGAATGCTTTCTGAGCCTTGCTGAAATTGAAAAAGCAGAACCAAGTTTGATCCGTGCACTCGACCTGCGAGTGCTGGCCCTTGGTGAAAACAACCGCGAAACCATCAAGTCGATGAATGCCCTTGGATTGTTCTACAAAAAGAACAATCGCAATGATGAAGCCGCCCCGTTGTTTGATCGCATTGCCGCTGCATTGCCGAATCTGCCGCGCGGCGTACCACGCGATCAGCGCGATATCGCCGCCATTCACATCAATCTGGCACGCTGGTATGAATCAAACGGTGATCAAGAGATTGCTGCAACGAGCTATCGCGCTGCACTTGCAGACCTCAAAGGTGTCACCGACGCGGTGGAGCAGGCCAGTCTTGATCGTGCGCGAGCGGCAACTGCGGGGCATCTTGGCAACCTGCTTCGGCAGATGGAACAGTGGGAGGAAGCTGAACAACGTCTGCGTGAGTGCGTTGACTTATTCAGCGCCATGCCAAGTCGTGGTGAGGGTCATCCTGAGACCGCCATCGCCAAAGTCAAACTCGGTCACCTTTTGCGCAAACAGAAAAACATCGAAGAAGCCGAACAGATGTATCGCGATGCGATCGAGGTTTTATCTGACAAAATGGGACCCGGCCATCCCGCGACACTTGCCACAGGCAGTCACCTTTACAAACTCACTTTTGATCGCAAAGACTATGTAACAGCTCTTTCAATCATTGAAAAAATTGTTGATAATGCGCGCACAACACTGGGCGAGGCACATGCAGGCACAGCGCTGTATGTCGGCATGCTCGGCGCTTGTCAGGCGAAACTTGGCGATGACATTGCGGCCCGTGCCAATCTGGTGTTTGCATGCAAGAATCTGCAGCGCGTGCACAACGATCCCTGTCATCCGGACTGCATCAAGTTCATGCGCGATCTGATCAAGGTCTACCATCGGCTTGGTGATGTCGAGGCAGAGTCCAAGGCCCAAGCTGCCATCGACGGCTGCGAGGATGACTAACACCATCAAGGTGACGATGCTGCGCTACATTGATCGATGATGTGATCGATTGCGGCTTCCAGTTCGGTGTGCCCTTGTGTGAGCGTCATTACGATGCGCGGCCGCACGATCGGGCAGGCAATGTGCTCTTGCACCGCGAATCGGCGCAGCTTCACCCAGTCCTTGTCGGTCGTCACAAGCATGCCTGCGCTTGTCGCGGCATGTTTCAATTCGGCAAGATCCGAGGTGCTCCAAGCATAATGATCCGGCCGAATGATTGTTTCAATGACGCGGGCCCCCGCCGCCTCGATTGAAGAACGAAACGCAGTTGGGTTGCCGATGCCGCACGCGATGGCAACCGTTGCGCTCCGCAATATGTCGATCGGTTGTGAGTCACCTTCAGCAGTCTCAAGCGCGCTCCATGTGTGCGCAGCGTTCACTATAGGAACGTTTGGAGCGAACTGTTTCGCGTGCGCATGCAATTGCTCAAGCGTCTCGGTCGTAACTGCTTCACTGTGCGTCCAGACGATCAGGCCCGCGCGGGAAAGTGACTTAACAGGTTCGCGAAGCCAGCCCGCAGGCAGACACCGATCGGTAAATACTGACCGCGTGGCATCAAGCAGCACAATGTCAAGATCGCGATAAAGCTGTCGATGTTGAAAGCCATCATCAAGCACCGCAATATCGATATCGTTGTGCGCAGCAAGAGCGCACACGGCGTTGTACCGATTCGCATCTGCTGCGACCGCTACGCCGGGCAATCGCGCTGCATATTCCGCCTGTTCATCGCTCATCGCACCGGGGGCTGCCTTATAGCCGCGCATCGCAATGCCGGGCGTGAGCCCTTTTGTTTGCAAGTATCCGATAAGCCACATCACGAAAGGTGTTTTGCCCGTGCCTCCCACACTGAGGTTGCCGATGCAAATGACAGGCACCGGTGCGCGCTGCACACCGCGTAGCGCATCAAATCTTCGATTCCGCCGTGCAACAACAGCGCGGTAGATCAGTTCGAGTGCACGTCCAATGCCAAAGCGCATGGGGGGCTTACTACGCCGGTCATCATCGGTCATGCGATTGTTCTTGTGCAAGTGGGGAGGTTGTGTGCGCTGATTGCGTATGCTCGTGCAACTGCGTGCGTGCTTTGGATAATGTCTTGTGCAGGTGCTGCCGCGCAACGCGGTGAAGTCGCATGGTATTGACAACATCGAGAAGCGCAAGCCCGATCGCCATCGTGAGCAATGAGATCGCGGCGACCCAGGTGAACAGCCATTGATTCGGATGCCGATGCGGATCAATAATCCCAAAGCCAATCGTGAGCAGCGGGATCACAACCAGCATGATGAACCCATTGGCCTGACGAATGCGCCGCCGACTCGCGGGCACCGCCCGTCGTGCCGGTCCAAGCAGATGCGCTGCGCACGTCAACATCGCGATAATGCCAAGCGGCACACACACGATCGTCGGAATCACTGGGCCTGAGTCAAACATTGATATTCTGATCTATCGTCAAAAACAATTGCAAGGCTTACCTCGACCACGGCACCCGGGCCAGACGCCGATGAATCAAAGGCGCAAGTCTTTCCATGGGCAGCCCCATCACCGTCGTGGGATCCCCAGAATGGCGAATTGGCCAACCGGCCTCAATGCGCTCAATCAGGTTGTAGGCCCCAGCTTTCCCGCGCCACATCCCAGTTTCAAGATAGGCCTCAATGTCTTCGTCTTCGATCCAGCCTACTTCGACCTCGGTTTCATCGACCACCCAGTCCTCGCCCATCGCGTGAACGAGTACCGCCGCGGTGATCACCCGATGAGTCCCCCCCCGGAGCAGTCGCAGAATCGCCCGGGCATCGTCGATGTCATCGGGTTGTCCGATGATTGTGCCATCCTTGTCGACCACGGTGTCCGCAGAGAGAAGCAGGCTCGCTGGCCCCGTCAGGCCGCGCGCAAGAGCGGCTGTTGCACCGGCTTGTGCTTTGAGGTGCGCAAGGGCCGCCGCCCAGTCACGAGGAGTCACTCGTCCGGGAGATAGCGTGCCATCATCAACACCCGGGTCGATCACCTGATGCCGAAGCTGATGCTGGGCAAGCAATAACCGACGGCGCGGCGAAGAGCTCGCAAGCACAAGTCTGGCGCATTCATCGCCTTGAACCAACATCTGTTACTCCGTCTGTGCCTGAAGCGGACCCTGATGTGACCGTCCCCGGGCGTTCAAGCGATGATTGTACCGGCCCGGCATTCAGACGCTGCAGCGCGGCATCGATCACTGGAGTCACCGCGATGCGGCGCATGGCTTCGACGCCACGAACCGCGTGTTTGTGTGAGATGCCAGCGGGAGGCTGTTCGGGTTGAATCACATCCTGAGCGCGCAAATAGGGGCCCACACGATCGATGCGCGTCGGGCCAAAGAGGCCAACCATGGGCCGATCGAATCCGACGGCCATGTGCAGCGCTGCAGAATCGTTGGCAATCACGATGCTGCTCGCTTGGACAGTCACCATCAGACCGCCCACATCTGTGCGCCCAATGAGATCGACAACGCGGGAATCATTGGAAAACTGCTGCGTGATTGGTGCGCATTGATTGCGCTCTGTGTGCGCACCAACGAGGGCGATGGCGTCAAGTTTGCCATCACCCAAAAGCGAGCCCATAAGTGTTGCAAAGCGATCCGCAGGCCAGCGCTTGCCTGCCCATCGGCTTGTCGGGGCGACCACGGCATACCGCGCACCCTGAAGCGTTTCGGACAGTGCATTTCGATCAGTTTCGCTCGTATAGAGGCGCATATCCGGGGAGTTTTCTATTCCCAGAGCACGTATGAGCGACATCATGCGGTCGACTGCGTGCGTGGTGGTGGGGGCGTCGACGCGCCGGGTAAGTCCAAGCCACCCAAGCTCCCTTGCATTGGCATAGCCGACCCGCTCCGGAGCCCTCGTGCACCAGGCGAAGAATCCGGACCGTGCCAAGCCCTGAGCATCGATGACAAGGTCATACCCCCCCCGGCGGAGGTCTTTGAGCAGGCGCAAAAGGGTTCGTGCGGCGCTTGGTCTCCATAGGCGGGTGAGGGCAATATCGCGCCTAGGAAATGATATAACCCGTGACACCGCAGGGTGATGCAGTACTGCCTGCTCAAAGCCCGATTGTACAAGCCAGTCGATGGCCGCATCCGGATAGGCTTTGCGAAGACTCGCAACCAATGGCACGGTTCGACACACATCCCCAAGCGCGCTGGGGCGAATAAGCAGAATGCGGGCAGGGGCGGGCACATCTCCACTGTACCGACGCCGAAGGTCACGTCGAGATTGGGGTCAAAATGGCAATCAGGGCAACCAAATGGGCACTTATCCCAACAAGATGTAGGAGACGCGGACGGTCATTGCTGGCACCGTGTGCCCTACACTAGGTCAGAATCACAAAAAGAACACCATTCTTCAGGGGAGGCGATTCATGCAAAAGCTCATCACGAGTGCATTTATGGGATCAGGCAGGATTTGCGGGCGAGCGGTTGCGGCGCTCACCATCGTTGTTGGGCTCGCGGGGCCGGCGCTTGCGCAGGACGACGGTGCTGAGCCGGTGCGCCGCGCGATAGTTGGGTTTGAGTTCAGCGGCTACAGCCAATTGTTCCCGGATGAAAACGATGCGGCGCTCAAGCGCGCATTGCAGATGATTCCGTCAAGGGTGAAAGAGATATTGGAATCGAAAGAAGTTGCAGGCGAGATTGGTGATCAGTTCCCGCGAGCGCTTGTGTATTCACTGCTTGACAATATCGGCGGCCCGATGCGCATGATTGCGACGCAGCGCGGTTTTGATGCTGAAACCGGCCAACCTCGCCTGGGCGCAGTCTTGAGCATGCACTTTGATGATGCGGGGAGTGCGAAGAGCATTCACTCAGAAATTGAAAAATTGCGCGCGATGGCGGGCGAAGAAGGCCCGCCAGTTTCACCCAGCACGCGCTTTCCGGGCATGATTGATGTGCAGGTGCCATTTGGCATTGTGAGCTACGGCCCGCGCGAGGCGAATGACGGATGGCGCTACGAAGTCATCTATGGAGACATTCCCGATCCGGATGCGGTTTTTGATCTGTTGCCGGATGCGGCAATGAAGGGCAGCGTTGGGCGCGGCGTGATCGACTTTGCCGCGGCATCACCATTTACGGCAATGCTCGCAGGTATGGCGAATATGGCTGGCGAGCAAGCAGGCGTGCTTGTTGATTACTTCAAGGGCATGGGGTTGCTTGGCCCTGATGCCATTGCAGCGGAGTGGGAAGCGGGCTACCCGGGCGATTACGCTCAGGAGACATGGCGCATTCGGCGCGCAGGCCAGTATGCAGAGGGCCTCGGGCTTTCACGCGAATTGATTGGGCGCGATGTACTGGCAGCATTGCCGGTTGATGCCTCATTTATGAGCATCAAGAAGATGGATCCGCAGCGCGAGTTCGCCAAAGCCAAAGAGATGATGCAGAGCATGGGCGGCGCAGGAAGCTGGGATGAGGTCGCAGCACAGATTCACGAAGCGATCGGCATTGATCTTGAAAAAGACCTTGTCAACGCACTCGGGCATACCGGTGCGATGTACTTTGCAGATTCAACGGGCGGTGGGTCGTTGCTCAGTGGTGTCATGCTTGTTGAACTGAGCAACCCGCGCACGATGATCGAAACCATCAACACACTTGCAGCCCGGTTGAACTATATGGTTGCGGAGCAAATTGATACAGAGATTGTCAGCGTCAAAGCCGATACCTATGTGCGCAACGGGATTGCGTTCATGGAAATGCGCGTTCGCGGTGCACCGATCCCATCAATGCCAACGATGGCAGTCGCAGGCAACTGGCTTGTTGTGTCGCCAACGCCGCAGGGGTGTCTTGCTGCAGCATCGCAGGCGCAGGGAAACGAAGGCACAAGCGCCTTGCGCAATCGCATGTTGAACACGATAGGTATCAGGGCCGATGCAGTGTCACAAATGACAGTCATTAATCCCAGGCGGACCATTCGTGACGGGTATTCCGTGTTGGCGTTGCTCAGCGGCATGCTCGAGAACGCGGTGCGTTCGCCCAGTGGTGAGCGCGATCCGGGCATGGTGCTGCCGATGTACAGCGAACTGGCCGCAGATGCACATCCAATCATGATGACCGGGAAATGGGATGGCGATGACTATGTTGTCAATACTGTTGCCGATCGATCGGCGCTTGTGAATGCCGCAGCAATTCTTGGCGTGGGTGATGTTGGCGAAGTGCTTCTTGGCGCAGCTCTCGGCGTGGGTGTTGCGGGTGGGCTTGCGGCCCAGAACGAGCATGGCGGCGGCGATTTCGACTGGGATGACGAAAACGAAGATGAGTGGCACGACACCGACGAGCACGAGTAAATGAGTGCGTTCCCGTGGCTACACGGGGGCGGGCTGCGGTGTGCTGAAGATCGCATCAGCCGGGTAGGTGGAGCTGGTGCGATCTGTTTCCCAGACCGTGATCGCGCGTAGGCGTGCGCCACCTTGTGAAGTTTCTTTGATCTTGGGCGCGAGGGCCTCGAAGAATACCTTGGCCATATTCTCGACTGACGGATTGAGTGCGCCTTCACCAAACTCGGGCGTGTCGGAATTGAGATGCGTGTGGTCATACCGATTGATCACTGTTTCAAGTGTGATCTGTTCGACTTGCTTAAGGGTCAGGGCTGCGCATTCGCCCGGTGCGGGCACTTCGACTTCGATCGCGGGCTCAACGCGATAGTTGTGTCCGTGACCGTTGCGGTTGTTGCAGCGTCCAAAGAGACGCCGATTTTCTTCTTCTGAGAGTTCCGGTGCGTTCAGGCGATGCGAGGCCGCGAAATCGAATTGTTGCCGCAAGAGGGCCTTGGTCATGTCGGACATCTCCATTGACACACTGTAGGTTGGGGTGAGGGCAAAGCGCAGCTCAGCAAGCCTTGCCACATCGGGCAGGGCGGCTTCGAGTGCACGAAACATTTCAGGCAGGAGTGCGGTCGGATCAATTTCGGGTTTCTCGACGCAGGCGCGGACAATGACTGGCACCGCTGCAACGCGGGCGGCCTGATCAATGGTTTGAATGCTGACCATGTAGCCAGTCGTTGGGTGCACGGTGCCCACGACCGAGACGTGCAGCTCGTAATACCGGCCAAGTCCCTGCATGGGCGGGCGACCGGCGTATCCGTTGACACCGATTTCCGGATTTTCAGCGTGCGCGCCGGGGTTGATACAAAAACGAACTGTGCGGCTCAACCGGATCATGGACACCAAGGGTAGGCGCTCTTGCTGGCGTATGGAAGATTTCTGCTGAATGCGCTAGGATGGCTCACTTCAAGTAAGGAGCATGACAATGGGATGCGGATGCGGAACATGTGGGAGCAGGGGCGGGATGATCGCCATTATTGTGGGCGTCACCGTGGCGATAAGTTCGTCATACATGGTAAGCCGGGATGATGAGAAAAAGCCAGTTGATGATGCTGCGGTGCAGGCACCAGTGCTTGAGCAGGTTGCGTCGATGGTTTCTGACGATGGTCAGCCTGCGGAGGAACGCGCAATGGATAAGCGGTTGGTGCTTGGCTACACGATGAGCGACATTGATGGTGAGTCGGTTGATCTTGGGACGTACACGGGCAAGGTTGTGCTGATGGTGAATACTGCCAGTGAGTGTGGGTTGACGCCGCAATACGCTGGCCTTGAGAAGCTCTACCGCGCGCACAAAGATGCAGGGTTTGTCATTCTAGGTTTCCCGGCCAACAACTTTGGTGCCCAGGAACCGGGCAGCGACAAAGACATCCACGCGTTCTGCACGGAGACCTATGACGTCACATTCCCAATGTTCTCGAAGATATCTGTAACGGGCGATGATGCCCACCCGCTGTATCAGCAGTTGACATCATTGAGTGAAGCACCCAACTGGAACTTCACGAAGTATCTCGTGGACCGTGAAGGGCATTTTGTCGCACGGTTTGAACCCCAGACGACGCCCGATGATGTTTCACTTGGCGCGAAGATCGAATTGCTGCTCGAGACGAACTGAGCCTCCAGCGCCGCGTTCGGTCATTCTCAGATTCTGAAAAATGCAGGCATGGACCGGCCCAGCGCCCCAAGTGGCGCAGTTGAGGCCGATCAACCCTTCCATTGCCTGATTCCGGCACTTTGGGTGGTCTTTGTGCGCCGATGCTGGGGTGGGTCACACCCGGTGGGGGAGGTCCGTGTAACCTGAGGCCGGTGGGCGAGCCGAAGTTTGGGTTCGCGATGGTGGGATAAGTGAGGGCAATGATGAGGCAGGCCGGACGCTGGATATGTATAGCAGCGATGGGGGCAGGGGTATCCCTTGGCGCGGCGTCAGCATGGGCGGGCGATCCTGATCAACCCAGTCGTTCGGCGGGTTCGAATGCGGGAGCGCCTGATCCGATTGATGCTGAGGAGATCACACTCACTCATGGTGAAGCGGCAGCGCTTGCGGCGCGACTCGAAAGGGTCTTCGGCGTCGGGGCGTCAACGGCACTATGGCGCGATGGGCTGCGCACGATGGGCGATCTGCCCGCGTTCTCTTTCGATGCGGTCAGTGACACGATACTGCGCGTGCGCGCCCCCAAGAGTGAACTGGCGCTGGTCACAGCAGTAGCGCGCGCATTCGATATCGCGCGGGCGGATGGCAGCCTGGTGCGCATTTTTGCGTTTCGCACGCCGACGCAAGCTGAGGGTGCTTCGGATGCGATGCAACGACTGGCTGCGTTCGATCTCATGCCTGGCGAGGGGCATGAGCGTTTCGATGCGCCGCGGTCGGGCACGTTTCTCGTGGCGCTTGCTCCAGCGGTTGCGCATCCAATGGTCGAGCGCGTGGCGCAGGACTACGGCGGGGCGCTGATCGACCTCGCTGCGCGCAGCACCAAAGTTCAACAACTTGCCGATCGGGTTGCGAAAACGCCTGAGGCTGCAAAGCCTGCGCCGAAAGCAGCACCGGCAGTTGAAGTTGCGCAAGCGGTCACGCCGATCGAGCGCGCACCGATTGCACACGCGAGCGAACCAAATCCAGACGACATCGTTGCTATTGAGCTTGCACCGGTGGTCAGTGAACCCGCTGGGGTGGTTGCCATCGACGCGCCGAGCAGCGCATCCGCTCCAGAAGCGCAGGTTGAGGATGTCGAAGCGCTAGGAGCAATGGATTTGATCGCCCTTGCTGATCCCGCTCCGCTTGCCCAACCAGTCATTGCTCTGCCAGATGCGCCTGTGCCAGAGTCGGAAGTTCTCGTTTCATCGCAAGAGATCGAAAAATCTGTACCTGTGCTGCCCGTGCCTTTCGGAGCTGCACCTGTTGTTGTGCCGGACCGCGTTGTACGGGTCGTTGTGCTTGAAGCGGCGGATGCGAATGTGATCGGGCCGCGCATGCAGCAGGTCGCACGCGCCGCCTTTGACGATGTGCAGATCATCAGTGCGGGTGCGGGCAACGCATTGCTTGTCGTCGGCGCAGCGCCCGAAGCGGATGCCTGTGTTGCGATCGCCCGCGATGTTGATGCCGCAGCGGCGCGCCTCACCGAAGATGCCATGCTCGTGATGCTTGATGGCAACGGCGCGCTTGATATTGCGCGTCAGGTGCAACGCCTAGTGCGGCGTCCGGGCGGGGAGCTTGGTGTGCGCATCGCCAGTGATGAAGCGCGCGGCGCCATAGCACTGACCGGGCCGCGCGATGCTGCAACACTTGTGGGCGGACTCGCCGAGGCCCTTGGCCATATTGAGTTGGTGCCCGAAGCGGCTACCGCGCACACACCACCTGCCGATGATGTTGGATCGCCACACGTGACGAATGAAACAGAGATGCAAGTTGCGCCGCGGCCAACACCAACGCGCACGGGTCGGGATGTTGTTGTTCGTGCCATTCGCCCGGAAGGTGACCTGCGGCAGACTGCAGAGTTTGTTCGCCTGCTGCTTGAACGTGCGGGGGTGTCGCCGGTGCGCGTGACAGAGCTCTCGCCCGGGCAGACCATAATTGATGCACCGAAGCAGCCAATTGCGCGCAGGAAATTGCTTGTTCCCAAGCGAATTCGCATGATTATCAAATATTCACAGACGACACTCGCACGCTTTTTTGATCGTGATGCATCTGCGAAACCAACCGCGCTCGATCAGGTGTTTGCAACAATGGAGCGCACTGTGGGGGGCGATGACCCGCGTTTGGAAGTGGTCGTGTTGCCCGATCGGCAGGCACTTGCGCTGGTGGGTGACACCGACGCAGTTGCAAAAGGAGCTGAACTGGCTACGGCGCTGGGTGAAGCAACCGGCCTTGACCGCATAGAAGTGGCGCCGATGCAGTTTGCAGATGCAGGCCTGGTCGCAAACATGCTCGAAAAAGTACTGGCAACGGATAAGGGTGCAGGGGGGCAACTCCGTGTGAGCCATGAGCCGCGGCTCAACATGGTGGTGATCACCGGGCCGCAGGGTGCAGCGCAACGGGCAGCGGCACTTGCGCGATCAATGGACAGTGAACATCCATGGCGCAGCATGTCAATGCAGACCGGGCGTACGCAAACGCGGACTTACCCGTCACAACCACTCGTTACACCCGAAGAAATGGCTCCGGTTGTGCGTGAGGCAGCACCCGCCGTATCGAATCCAACACATTCAACTCCCGTGCGCCAGCTTGATATCACGGCGCGGGTTTTTGCTGTCGACACTGCGCAGGCGATGCCATGGACCCATCATGCACCGGTTGCAGTGGCCAGCCGCGAATTTGAGATGCTTATCGATGGGCTTATAGCGCGAGGATGCGCATGGGAAATAGACGAGCATGTGCTTTCGCGCAGCAGCGATGGACGCGTAGTCGATGCGTTGAGTGCTCACACATACGGTGTGTCGCTTGTCGGTGAAGCGCGGGACAATCAACGCGTGCGCCTCACGATGACCGGGCAGTTGCGCGATGGTGATCGTCACACGCTTGATGTCTCCAACGGCGAACTTGTCATCCTTACAGGGGCGGTGCGCACTACCGACCGCGGGGAATTTGTTGATCTCGCGCTTGCACCAATGGGAAAAAGGCTTGGGTTGGTCGTCGTACGGGCGCGATGGAGATAGCTGACCCAGGGTGCCTGTGAAGCTGGGCGAACTGTGGCAGCACCGTGAAGTATAGGTATCGTTATCGTGATGCGGTGGGCATCTGCAATGGTGTTGGTGTGTGTGCAATTTGCATTGTCAGGGTGCGTGTGTGGTCCTGCGCTTTTTTCGAGAGCTCAAAAAATCGATGCGGTGACCCTGCTTGTTGATCCACTTCCAGAAACAGGCATCACTGATACCGGTGCTCACGTGCTGCGCACATCGGTCCACATTTTGTCGCGACAGTCGCGTCGCCCGATTCATGTGTGTCATGGTGAACTCATGTTCGTGATGCGCGATGAACACAACAGAGCGGTTGCTCGTTGGCGTATTCCAGAGCAGATGTTGATTCACGATCGTGTCGTTGACGCACTTGGTGCTGGGTATGCCATTGAGTTGGAACTGCCGATCTGGAAGGTTCCAGTGCTTGGACAGGGGGCATCGTCGCTTGTGTGCGGGTATGCACCTGAGCTTGGGCTTGCCATCTGGAGCAGTCCGGTCAGCGTGGGGGCTCGCCTGGAATAACTGCACAGCGCCGCGAACATGCCATACACTTCCCACAGGAGGCCATGCCATGTTCATGCGAATGATCTATGACGAAAAACTTGCACAGGCAGCATATGTGTTCGGATGCCAGCAAACGGGCGAGGCGATTGTGATTGACCCCGAGCGCGATGTTGACCGGTATATCGAACTCGCTGAAGCCAATGACCTGCGCATCGTAGCCACGACCGAAACGCACATTCACGCTGACTTTCTTTCGGGGTCGCGCGAACTGGCGGAACGCATCGGTGCAAAGGTGTACGTCTCAGATGAAGGTGATGCCGACTGGAAATACCAATGGCTTGATAAGAAGCTTGGCGGCGGAACATACGATCATCAGTTGCTCCATGATGGCGACACATTTCAGATCGGCAAAATTCAATTCACTGTCATGCACACCCCCGGACACACGCCGGAACACATCGTGTTTCTGGTGACAGACCTGGGCAGCGGCGCAACCGAAACCATGGGCATGGCATCGGGTGATTTCGTATTCGTTGGTGATCTGGGCAGGCCGGATTTGCTTGAGACCGCAGCGGGGCAGGTGGGCGCGATGGAACCATCGGCGCGGCGTCTGTATCACACAGTGCAGAAACTCAGCGCCGTGCCGGATTTTGTGCAGGTATGGCCCGCGCACGGCGCAGGCAGTGCGTGCGGCAAGGCACTCGGTGCGGTGCCGATGAGCACGATTGGATATGAACGCCGCTTCAATCCTTCGATCGTTGCAGCATCAAGTGAGCAGGGATTTATCGATTTCATTTTGACAGGCCAGCCGGAACCGCCGTTGTATTTCGCGAATATGAAACGCGACAACAAGGTCGGTCCGCGTGTGTTGGGTGAGCTTCCCATTCCCCCCAAGATGACCCCCGCAGAATTGCGTGCGCTGGATGCGAAAAAATGTGCGATCATCGATGCACGCCCGTGGGATGCGTTTCGCGCAGGGCATGTGCCCGGGTCACTTTCATTTCCGTTGAGCAACTCATTTAATACAGATGCGGGCTCGTTGGTGTGCGACACGGACGATATCTACCTGATCATCGATCCGGCGCATGTGGAAGAAGCGGTGCGCGATCTGATTCGCATCGGGCTGGATCGCATCGAGGGGTGGTTCGAAGCTTCGGCGATGGCGCAGTATGAAGATGGTGCGCACAGTCAGGTTGAACTTCCAGAAGTTACGGTAGACGAGGCAGTACACGTTCTTGATGCAGGCGTAAAGATACTGGACGTACGCCGGGCAACTGAATATGCAGAGGGGCATCTGGCCGATGCGATGAATATCTCACACACCCGCCTTGCTTCACGTCTCGAAGAAGTACCGAAAGACGCTCAGTGGCTCATCTATTGCAGAACAGGTGTGCGGTCGGCGTGTTCAGCGTCCTACCTGCAGCGACAGGGCTATCAGGTTGTCAATCTCAAGGGCGGCATCCACGCATGGGAACAAGCTGCGGCAGCAGTGGAGCGATAAGTCTTGCGCTCTGAGTTCTAAATAAAAATGAAGCGCTGCCGGCAGGAGGAGCTGTTGGTCCACGCTACCGGCAGCGCAATCGGGAGGAGTTTGGAAAAGCGGTTTCCCGACTCGGTTTTTCAGCCAGGGATCATTCAGATCAGTATGTCGCCTTGATCGCCTCAAGCACTTCTGCTGGTTCTGCGCGTCCCTTGGCGTAATCAGCTTCGCAGTGCGCCCACGTCACCGTGCCATCGGTTGCGATGACAAACGTGCCGGGGTGTGGCAACTGCCACTTGCCGTTCGTGTTGCTCGCAGCGACATCGATGCCGTACTGCCCATACTTCTCTTTTGTTTTGGCATCGACATCGAAGAGCACATTGAATGCTTTTGCAAATTCACCTGTGGTGTCGCAATAGACCGCTGCTTCGATCTCGTTTTTCTTCGCAGTTTTGATCGCAAGGTCCGGTTTTTCCATCGTGATGAACACGACGTCATAGCCAGCTTCTTCAAACTTCGGCACGAACGTGTTCCAGTTCTTGAGCGACACGTTGCAATACGGGCACCACCCGCCACGGTAAAAGGTCACCACAATCGGGCGATCTGCATGCAGAGCGTCAAAGTCAACCGATGACCCATCGCGAGCGGTGAGTGTCATCCCTTCGGGTACAATTTCGCCTCTTTGAAGTCCAAACACCGGCTCATCCTCCATTGCGACTCGTTGGTACTCATTCGTGGCACCTGAGATGCCATTTTGGCAGCAGGGTTCGCCGCCTGCCATGCTCATTGCCACTGCCATTGAAGCGAACATCATCATCGAATCCATTGCCATTACTCCTGTGGTGCTCGCACGGCGCAGTTGGGGTCCACCCCCAAGTGGTGTGCGGCGCAGCGTCTCCCCACGACATCAAGCAACGGTCATGCCGGGTTATTCCCAATTTTTTCACCTTGATTCCCAGCAGTGACTGGGCTCTACCCGAACCGCCCCACGCGGATCAAAGCCGCCAGAGCTTCAATATCGGGGCTTGGCGGGCGATCAGCCTCGAGTCGAGATGCCACAGACCGGACAATGTCGTGCGTACGCTCTACGCCCGGCCCCGAGTGCAAGCCCCCATCGTGGGCATATTCGAGGCCCTCAGCGGCGCACAACAATTCCATCGCGATAACACGCTCGCAGAGTTCAATAGCACGCGCTGCCTTTGCCGCAGACCTCGGCCCAAAACTGTTGATGTCTTCCATGCCCGCAGAGGTCGGGATGTTGATGACCGATGCGGGCGCGGCGAGGGTCGCGATCTCATTGCAACACGCCGCCGCGGTGTACTGCACGATCATGAAGCCCGATTGCAAGCCGGGCGTGCGCGTCATGTGCGGCTCGTACGGCGCATCGCCTGAGGCTGAGGGGCGGACAAACTTGTCGCGTGCTTCGAGCATGATGTACATGCGGCGTTCCGCGATTGTTGCGATGTGCGAGAGCGCAATCGCGAGTGCATCAAGGTGCATCGCCAGTGGCGCCCCATGGAAGTTGCCCGCCGACACCGTGTGCGGCGCATCGTCAAAAACGAGCGGATTGTCTGTCACCGCGCCAAGTTCGCGCTCAAAGACAATGAAACACTGTTCGATCAGATCCAGCGCTCCGCCCAGCACCTGCGGCGCACACCGAAATGAATACGGGTCCTGCACGCGCGGGTCATCGTGTTCGTGCGAGGTCCGGATCGCTGAGCCATCTAGCAATGTGCGTAAACGGGCTGCGACGCGCTGTTGCCCGCGCTGCGCACGCAGGTCATGCACGCGCGCATCAAGAAAACGGTCTGTTGAACGAATCGCTTCCATTGACATCGCACAGGCGCAGATAGCGGCATCGAAGAGCCTGCGCACGCGTGGCGTGGCGAGCGCCGCCTGGGCGGCCATCAGGTGTGTACCGTTGATCAGGGCCAGCGCTTCCTTGGGGCCAAGTTCACATGGCTTGAGGCCCGCGACTTTCAGGGCCTTCTCGCCGGAAATGCGCTTGCCTTTGTGCGTTGCTTCGCCTTCACCGATGAGCACCAGCGCGGCGTGCGCAAGTGGCGCAAGATCGCCCGAGGCCCCGACTGATCCCGTTTCAGGAACAATGGGCGTTACGTTCGCATTGAGAAGCGCAGCTATCGCAACGGGCAGTGCGGGAGCGACCCCGGAATGCCCGCGCGCAAGACTCGCCACCTGCAACAACATCATACCCCGCACAATGGGTTCGGGAAGCGGTTCACCCACGCCCGCAGCATGCGAACGCAACAGATTGTGTTGCAATTCGCCGAGTTTGTCCGGCGCAATGACGGTGTCAGCGTAGGACCCGAAGCCGGTGTTCACGCCATAGATCGCGGTGTCGCCCGCGATTGCTTTGCCGAGTGCACTTCGCGATGCGGTGATGCGCGCCAGTGCCTCCTGCGTCAATTCGACGGGGCGATCGCGCCGAGCGACATCTTCGACTTCCCACGCCGACAGTGCCGCCCCGGTGATGGGCAGGGCGGAAGTAGACCGCGGCGGGGTGGTTCTCAAGGGGCTCACACAGACATCCTACCGGGTGCTTTGCTGTCCCTGTCCGCTGCTCTGGGAAAAATGGCTCCGGGACTTCATATCTCTGCGCCCTCTGGGGCTCTGCGGTGATTCTTCTTTCTCTTGCCACGCACCTTGATATTGAGCATCTCGACGCCGAACGCGAACGCCATTGCGAAGTACAGATATCCGCGCGGTATCTCGGCGCCAAAAGCATCGCCGATCAACAGCACGCCGATTGTCACGAGGATCGCCAGTGCAAGCATTTTCATCGTCGGGTGCTTCTCGACAAACTTTGCGATGCCACCCGAGAAGGCGATCATGATGATCACCGAAATCACCACCGCCGTAATCATGATTTCGATGTGCTCCGTCAGGCCGACGGCGGTCAACACCGAATCAATCGAAAACACAGCATCGAGCAAGATGATCTGCATCAGCACCGCACCGAACGTTGCCTTGGCGCGATTCTCGGTGCGCTCCGCCTTGGGCGGTTCTTCCAGTTTGTCATGAATCTCGTGCGTTGCTTTGAAGATCAGGAACATGCCGCCCAGCGCGATGATTACATCTTTGATCGACACGGGCGTGCCGGTGCCCACTTGTTCAAGCGCTGGCTCTGTGTGCGGTTCGCCCCACGGCACATGAAACAATACGATTTGCTCGAGCCGCATAAGCCAGGTGATTGCAAACAGGAAAACAATCCGTTGCGCCATGGCAAGCAGCAAGCCGATCGTGCGGGCTCGTTTTTGTTGCTCGGGCGGCAGTTTGCCTGCAAGAATGGCAATAAAAATCACATTGTCAATGCCCAGAACGATCTCAAGCACGGTTAAGGTGAACAGTGCGACAAACGCGGCGGGAGTGAAAAGGGCAGGGTCCATAAGGGTGCGTCAGGTGCAGCGTTTAGTCTGTTTCAGTTTCTTCATCAGTTGATGCAGGCTCACCGAAGATGTCAGAGCCGATGCGCACCATGTTGGCGCCGCATTCAATTGCGGTTTCATAATCATTGCTCATGCCCATCGACAAAATATTGAACCTGCCATCTGCAAGGTTGAAGGGCCGGATATCACTAAATACTTCGGCGCAGCGTGTAAACGCCTCGCGGGTTTCATCAGGATCCTGACTGGTCGGGCCCATGGTCATCAAGCCCCGTACGCGCAAATGCACAAGCGAATCAATCTGCTCACACATGTGCAATGCCGCAGGCACAGCGCACCCACCCTTCTGTGGTTCACCGGTGCAGTTGACTTGCACAAGCAGTTCGACTACGCGATCAAGTTTGTACGCAACGCTTTGCACTTCTTCGATCGAACGAAGCGAATCGATCGAGTGAATAATGCGCGCTGTCTCGATGCACTTGCGGGTCTTGTTGCGCTGCAATGTGCCGATCATGTGCCAGCGCACCGATGGCAGTGTGCCCGGCGAAACTGGTTCGTCATTGGGAAAAAGTGGCGACACATCATCAAGGCCCACACTTGGCAGTTCGCGCTTGCGCCCCATCATCTCTTCGATGATCGCCGCCCGCTGTTCCATCTGCTGCACCCGGCTTTCACCAAAGTCGCGATGCCCGAGTTCGATCAGCTCGCGAATCTGTTCAAACTCTGCGTACTTGCTGACTGCAACGACGAGAATGTCGCGCGGCGCCCGTCCAGATCGCTTGGCCGCCGCCGCCACGCGTTCCATCACGGCCTTGTATCGAGCTTCAAGTGAAAGTGCAGTTGTCATGGTCACGTTCTCTTCTCCCCAAGCACCGGGTCCGTCCAGCGTCGCACAACAGAGTTCGCGCTCCCGGTAGAATAGCGGCATCGCAGCACGACGCGATACCCCACGCCGCCGAGACTCTATTGTGACATCCACGTCATCGCGCGATTCCCTCCTTCGCTACTCTTTCTTCTTATGGATGTGCCAATGCCCCCTCACCCCGGACTTGCGAGGTGAGGGCCTATTGCAAATCTCTGTTCGGGTGCCCCGGTGTGCTTGTCAAACCGGGTTTGCAACGATTGTTCCTATCGCCCAGCAAGAATCGCAGGAATATCTTTGAGGTGGTCGCCGAGTTCCGCAGGCGAAAGTGATGCCCGCCACGCGAGATAAGCTTCGCTGTGATTGAAGCCGCAGGCTTCTGCGATGGTTGCCGTCGCACCACCACCACCTCCTGTTGCGGATGCCGCCCCACATGTCGTGCCAAACTTGAAGAGAAACAGTTGCAAGTCGTTCAAGTCCACAGCACCATCAACGTTGAGGTCGCCCTGGATGGGACACCCGGGCGACAGTCCGAAGTTGAACAGCAGAATGTTGAAGTCGGCGAGGTCTATCAAGTTATCACCATTGATGTCTTCGATGCAGTCGGACCCGATGTCGAACATGTAAGTGTAGTTTGTGACCGGCGCATCGTTGGCGCCGAGTTCGCTCTTCAGTTGAGCTATTCCTCTCATCACCGGTGTGATGCGGTACTCGAATCCGCCCGGGAGATTGTGACCGAAGCCGATGCGCAGATCACGATTGGTGTCACCAATCGTCGTGCCGTGGCACCCCGCAGAAACGGTTTCCCAAACGCCACCGGCCTTGAGCCGGCGCTCAAAAACAATCGGCTGTTCGCCAGTGCTGGCGTCGAAGCTCACCGGCCCGTAATGGCACACATGGACAACATTCCCAAGGGTCTGCGGGTTGGTTCCACCAACCGGTGCAGAATCTTCATCATGCAAATCAAACGGCACCAGACCGATGGCGCCGTGACCAAGCGCTGCGGAAACTTCAGCATACGACGGCGTGTTGGTCAGATTCGCGCCGCCGACGGAAGCTTCGCCAAGCCATGTCTTGGTGAAAGGCGCAACTGCGCCAAAGATGATCTGATCCTGCAGACCGCCAAGACCAAACTGATACTCCACGCTGGGCAGTGTGTCGCCCAAGCCGCTGCCCGTCGTGACCGGCGCCTTCAGCGCGCCCTCGACGATGAACTCCGTCGGGCCCGAGGCGCAGGTGATCGCGGCGTTCACATCGCCCGCGCCGCCACTGGTGGTGACGATGCGGAGTGACCCGATCGACACCTTGTCCATGCCGCCGGCCATGTCGGTGATCGGCGCGTTGAGTTCGCCCGCTTCGACGCCGTCGATCGTGCCGTCGACTTTGATGACGCTTGTGGCTGTGCCGAGTTTGCCAATGACTTCAAGGTTCTGGAGTACTGCGTCGCCGACCCCTGCGCTCGGCAAGCCCGATTCTTCAATGAATATGGGGCCATTGAAATCGCCCCCGACGAATACATTGTCGAGTCGCCCGGGGACGGCCCCCTTCTTGATGAGGGAAACCGGAGCATTTACATTGCCCGTGATAGTAGAGTTGACCAATCTCGTAGCACCCACCATGCCGGCATCGAAATTGCCATTGATGTTGAGTTCGAAGAATACAGGTGGTGCATTGATCACGTTCGGCACTTGGATGCCGCCGAGTCGCGTTGGATCCTCCGCTGGTGTTGCACCGCGCACGATGACGGTCACAGGCGTGCCCGCACTCCGCACATTGAGCAAACTGATCGGGGTGCCATTGGCCACGATGACCTGAGCAACATTCACATCACTGAAGAAGACCGCGACATCTGCCTCAGTACCGTTGTTTGTACAATCGAACGTGAATGTACCCGTATCGACAACGATCGAGATGTCATCACACGGCGCAGAGAGAGCTTGACTGGCGAGCAAACCCAGACCGATCGCGCACACTTTGTTCAAGTGTCTCATCACATACTCCTATTGTGTTTACTCAGCGACTAGCCTCGTCGTCTGAGCATACAGAAGACAGCCGCTCCAACGAAGAGCGGTAAAGCGCCTGGCGACGGGATCACCGTCGTCACGCGAAAGCCACGCAGGGCAGTATGTGGGAAGGTGCGGATGGCCACGTCATACACTTGATCGATGTTGGGGGGGGGGGGGGGGCCTTGCGAGAACTGCTAATGTTCAGCACCCATCCATTGAACGAGTCATCGGTCAGAAACTCGCGGACAGCGCCGGCAACATCCAGCAACCCGTAGGGAGACTGCACATGCGGGTACGAACCCACATCAAGCGGAGGACCAAGGATCGGGACACCCGATGCATCCGTCTCACCGCCATCTTCGGGCAGCCCGCCGATGAGCGGTTCGGCGCCGCCATCGGGGTATTCCCAATACCCTTCGAACCCTTCGCCATAGCGGTTGGGGTCGTAGTACACCGCCTTGACCCACTCATCATTGCGGGGAATCCAGAACTTCGAACCCGCCGATGGCTCACGCTGGTCGGTGAAGACACCCGGTGCGGTTTGGCCGAACGTTGATGTGTCGTACACGCCGCTCTCGAAGGCCGATGCTTCGATGGCTTTGCCATTGTGCAGCCAGTTCATGTAGCGCGCTGCGAATCGCCACGACACTTCGATCGGGCTCTGCGGCGGGCGGATCGAAAAGATCACATCCTCCGGCGTAAAGAACGAACCCGACCCAATGAAATCCTGACTGCGGCTCTCGGTGAAGTCCTTGTAGACATCCACGAACTCAAACCACTGTTCAACGGTCACCGGCGACTTCGTGATCTGAAACTCGTAATCAACTGCGCCGAACGACAGATCGGGCCGAAAGCCCATCTCTGAAGGAATCGTGTCGCGGTTGCCGGCGTCGCCGATGTGGACGAAATCGAGGGGCGGGACTGTGCCGGCGTTGCAAACCCGACTTGACAAGCAAGTCGGGCCACCCGGCAATCCTGGGCCACCCAAGAACCCCGGGCCACCCAGGACGAGCACGCCAATTCCCACAACGCTATTGATTCGTGATCTGCGCATCATCTAACTCCACTATGCTGCCATTTCCGGGTAAAGGTTCCCGGAGGTTGGCATTTTCTCTGTGCAAAATAAGCCTACTTCATAGCAGTTGATAGGCAAACCCTATTTGCGCGTAAATAACACGCAATCCCCATATATCTATGGAAAAGTAGATGTTTTGTGTGTTCGGCGTCAAGCGGAAACAAGAGCTATGCCCTGCTCGGGTTACACTGAAGGCTCATGACCAAAGTACTCCTTGATTGGCCCTCCAGATGCCTCGAATCGACCTCAAAGAACAACCCATCTGCATCACTGGCGCATCAAGTGGCATCGGCGCCGCCACTGCGCGCGCATGCGCTCGCGCGGGCATGCCCGTCATGCTCGGCGCGCGCCGTGTTGATCGCTTGGAAAAACTTGCTAATGAAATTCGCAGCGCAGGCGGCAGGGCAGAGTTCCGTGCCTGTGATGTCACCGATCCGCACTCCTGCCTCGAGCTTGTCGAAGAATGTGACCGCGCATTCGGCTCGATCTATGCGGTCTTTGCAAACGCAGGGTACGGCTTTGTCAAGCCCTTTCATGAAACAACTGACGAAGAACTGCGAGCGATTTTCGAGACAAATTTCTGGGGCACGACCAATATCATCCGCCCGGCCCTTGACCACATGCTGCCCGCCAAACGGGGGCACATCCTGATCTGCTCGAGTTGTCTGGGACGTTTTTCTGTGCCCTTCTCCGGGCATTACTGCGCCACGAAAGCGGCCCAGTTGCACATGGGCACCGCGATGCGCCACGAGCTTCACCCGCTTGGGATCCATGTCTCGACGGTCCACCCCATCGGCACGAAAACCGAATTCTTCGAGGTTTCAGAGTCGATTGGGGGACGTGAGGACCCTGTGGTCAAGAAAGTACCATCACTATTTATGCAGCCGCCGGAGCGGGTGGCAATGGCTGTGGTGCGCTGCTTGCACCGCCCCAAAGGTGAGATATGGACAAGTTTGACCATCCGCGCCTTGGCTGCGGGCATCACATTGTGCCCGGGCGCAGGGGATTGGGCACTGCGCAGGCGTTTGGCAATGAAAGGCGGCGGCAATTCGGGGGATCAACATGAGGCGTCCATTGACCGCGAGGCGGGTCGGTGATAGGCTTCCCGCCCTCAAGTGGCCTTTGGAATGCCGCTTGGATATGGCCTCGCCGGAGCACTTTTGATGTTACCAACTCATCGCATAAGCCATGGCCGAACACGCCGAGGCCGTAACCATCTCGCGATCAAGGTTCAGGTGCCCACAACGTGCCCGATCACGGGTGAACCCAAGCAGCATCATCGTGCTTCGCCGTCGGGATATGTGCGCCCGGGGCTGACGATTCGAGTGCCGAAACTGAAAATCGGCACTGAAACAGGCTGATTGGGGGCGGTCGGCCCATGCGGATCGCTATAGACACGTTGGGCGGGGACAATGCCCCGGACGCCATCGTCAAAGGATGTATCGAGGGTCTCGAATGTCTCAGCGCGAGTGATTCACTCGTACTGGTCGGTGATGATGATGTTACGCGCACTATTTTACGTGCTCATGATTGTGATGATCCCCGCATCGTTCTCCACCACGCTCCGGACAAAATCGAGATGGACGAGTCGCCCGTGGTCGCGGTGCGCACCAAAACCAAATCATCACTCGTGCAAGCCGTGATCATCAGTTCTGCCCATCGCGTTGCAGACCCGTGCGATGTTGTGATCTCTGCGGGCAACACCGGGGCCTGCGTTTCCGCTGCGACCATGCACATGCGCCGCCTGCCGGGTGTCCATCGCCCCGGCATTGCGTGCGCAATTCCTACTCCAAATGGACCTGTTGTGGTGTGTGATGTCGGGGCCAATCCTGAGCCGCGCGATACGCATCTTGCGCAATACGCCGTCATGGCAGAGGCCTACGCACGGAATGTGGTCGGGATTAAACATCCCCGCGTGGCGCAACTGAATATCGGCGCCGAAGAAGCCAAGGGCACGGGCATGGTCAAGGCCGTGCGCGCCATGCTGCACTCGATTGATGAAATTAACTACGTTGGTTACGTCGAAGGGCGTGAGCTTTTTGACGGCACAGTCGATGTTGTCGTGACTGATGGATTCGTCGGCAACACCATGTTGAAGCTCGCTGAAGGACTTGCAAAATCACTTTTTAAGGCGATCGCCCTTGAAGTCTTTGAAGCAGATCCGGACCTTGCCATGCGCCTTCAGCCGGTCGTGGAATCGCTCATGAAAAAGAACGACTACCACGAATATGGCGGTGCGCCCCTCCTCGGCGTCAACGGCGCGTGCATGATCAGCCACGGCTCATCAGAAGCCCGCACTATCAAGGCGGCGATTCACATGGCACGTGAATATGTCAAGGCTGGCGTCAATGATGCCATCGTACACCGCGTCGCAGAAATCGACGAACGAGCCGCCCGTGCCAAGGACAACGGCGTCATGCCCTGATTTGCGGGGATCACTTTCCTAGAGCCCTTGAATAGAGGCTGGTGAGAGTCGCCTTAGGTGCGTGGCCCCACACCTTGGCCTTGCAGCGTACTATTGAGGCATGGGCCCGTCAGGATGGCGGGTGCACCATGAAGACCGCTTTCCTGAGTTTCTTTATGACCCAGACTGTGCCCACCCCTTCATTGCAACGCGCCCCGTCGTCGCCTGTCGTCCCGCCGCCTGTCAAAGTGATGGGGGTGGAGTTGTTGGGCACTTCGCAGGCTGTCCCGCCGACGATCGTGACCAACGACGATTTGTCGAAAATCATGGATACGTCAGATGAGTGGATCGCACAACGGACCGGGATCCGTCAGCGCCGCAAATGTGACCCCGAAAAAGGCGAGAGTGTGGTTTCCCTCTGCACGGAGGCACTTCACAAAGCCATCGAAGATGCGGGCGTCAAGGCCAATGAAATTGATCTCGTCATTCTTGGCTCTGTTACCGGCGAGATGACATGTCCCGCCACCGCGTGCCGAGTTGCTGCAAATGTTGGCGCTGTCGGCGCGGGTGCATTTGATCTGATCGCCGCCTGTTGCGGCTTTCTGTACGGCCTGAATATCGCCCACGATCTCATCCGCATCGGGTCATACAAAACCGTTGCGGTCATCGGGTGCGATGTTATGTCCCGCGTTCTTGATTACTCAAACCGATCGGTTTCCGTGCTCTTTGGTGATGCCGCCGGTGCCGCCATCCTCCGCGCCACGGAAGACACGACGCGCGGCATGGTGTGCGGGCGCATGCACGCCGACGGTTCAGGCTGGAAAGATCTCTACATCCCGCAACAGAAATATGACATCCCGGAGGGTGTTGATGGTTCAGCATTCAAGCTTGGCACGATCCAGATGAACGGGCGCGAGGTCTACAAGTTTGCCGTCAAACGTTTTCCCGAGATCATTCAGCAGACTCTTGATCGTGCGGGCGTCAAGGCGCACGAAATTGATCACTACATTTGCCATCAATCAAACGCACGCATGCTCGAAGCCGCACGCGAGCGATTCGGCATTCCCACCGACAAGATGTATGTGAATATCGATCGGTATGGCAATTGTTCAGGCGGGTCAGTGCCGGTCCTGCTGAACGAATTGCGCGGCATGGGCAAGTGCAAACCGGGCGATCTTGTCATGTTCGTGGCATTTGGAGGCGGCCTGACATGGTCCAGCGCACTGTGGCGCGTCTAAGTCTTCCCTGCTGCACAACTGTTCTTTGGAGAACGATCTGCGTATGAGTGATGCACCTGTCATTTTGTGCCCGGGACAAGGCGCGCAGGCACTCGGCATGGGCCGCGCATGGTTCGATGCTTCGCCCGATGCCGCGCGCACCTTCGGGGCCGCGGACGAGCAGCTTGGTGATCGCTTCGGTGCGCCGTTGTCGTCCATTTGTTTCGATGGCCCGCCCGAGCAGTTGAATCGCACCGAGATCGCACAGCCCGCACTCTTTGTCGCTGCCGTCGCAAGTTTCCAGGCACTCTTCAATGCCTCTGATCCGGGGGATCTTGCTGCGACTGCGGGCTTGTCACTCGGCGAATACACCGCACTGCATCTTGCGGGTGCGATTTCCTTTCATGACGCACTTGAGCTTGTCGCCCTGCGCGGTCGCGCCATGCAGGATGCTGCCGATGCTTCAAGTGGGAGCATGGTGGCCCTCGTCGGCGCCGATGAGGCGCAGGCCATCGAACTCTGCGATCGCGCACGCGAAGATGGTGTCCTTGTGCCAGCCAACTTGAATGCAACCGGGCAGGTCGTAGTGTCGGGTTCGAGTGAGGCCTGCGCCCGCGCGATGACCATCGCAGGCGAGATGAATCTCCGGGCTGCGGCCCTCGAAGTCGCCGGTGCATTTCATTCGCCCCTTATGGCCCCCGCCGCTGAACGTCTTGGTGAAGCGCTCGCCAAAACCGCAATTGCCACCCCCCAATGTCAGGTCATGAGCAACGTCACCGGCCTGCCACACGTATCAGATGGCGAAGAAGTGGCGGATATGATTCGCCAGAGGCTCGTCGAACAGTTGACAAGCCCCGTACGATGGTGTGACGACTGCCTTTGGCTTGCATCACACGTCGTTGGACAGTGGCACGAACTCGCCCCCGGCAAAGTGCTTTCGGGGCTCATGAGACGCATCAATCGAGATACCAAGGTGACCAGTCATGACGCACCGGAGAACTGACATGATGAATCGTAATGCCTTGCACATTGCGCTGATTGCCGCCCTCACAGTGTCCGCAACGCTGGCAAGTGGGTGCAAGAAGAAAGAGCCCGAAGTCACAATTACCGCGCCGCGGCCCTCGGCCCCTGCCGCACCGCGCTGGTCACTTTCAGATATCGATATGGATGCGCGCGTCCAGTTCCCGGATCGTTCCAAGCCCACATCACAAGACCTTGCCCAAGCCGTTGCAGATTTTGCAAGCGCGCTCGTGCAAGGCGATGACGATGCCTTTGAAGAGTTACTCTCCCCCGATGGTCAGGTGGTCCTAGACGCGCTGCGAGAATCCGGCGCGTGGGAGACCTCCACTGCCGGACTGCGTGCCGTGCGCATCTGCCGCATCGATGAGCCCGGCGGCGCACCAGTTCTCGCCCTTGGCATCGAGGACAACACCAACGCCACGTTGCTCGCTTGGAATATCGAGAACGCTGGCGAGGCGTATATGTTTTCCCCCATGCCCATTGCCGCCCCGACCGCAGACCGCATTGCAATGCTCGATGATGCGCCTCTTGATCCGCCCTCATTCAGTAGCGGCGGGGCCATCGAAGCACCCGTCGTCGTCAATCGCCCCCCCGAAGAAGATGACGACAAGAAAAAACCGGGCCGGCGCCAAAACCGACCCCGCCGTGGACGTGCTCCCTCAAGCCCCGCGCCTTCCGGCCCCACGCCCGAAGCGCCCCGGTAAGTGATCTTCGTACACTGCCTCTCTGCATTCACACAGGGGGGTTCATGACAGATCATTCAAGTGAACAGCGCGTCGCACTCGTCACCGGCGCAAGTCGCGGTATTGGCAAAGCGATTGCACTACGACTCGCGCGCGATGGTCGGCATGTCGTGCTCATGGCGCGATCGGCGGATGCGCTGGCGGCGCTGGAGGATGAGTTGAAGGCTCAGGGCCTTGCCGCTTCGCACGTTGCCTCAGATGTGGGCGACCCAAAGAAACTCGCCGCCGATGTCGAACAGATGATCAAGGATCGCGGCAGGCTCGACATCATCGTCAACAACGCGGGTGTCACCAAAGACAACCTCACCATGCGCATGACCGATGAAGACTTCGAAGATGTATTGCGCATCAACTTGACATCCGCCTTTGTTACGGCCCGCACCGCCTGTCGCGCCATGATGAAAAATAAGTTTGGGCGGATTGTGAATATCGGCTCGACCTCAGGCGTCGTAGGTAACGCGGGGCAGGCGAACTACGCCGCTGCCAAGGCCGGGCTCATCGGCCTGACGCGCTCGCTCGCGCGGGAACTGGGCGGCAAGGGCGTGACGGCGAATGTCATCGCCCCGGGCTTTATCGAAACCGACATGACCGCGAACCTGCCCGAAGAAGTGCGCAAGGGCGTGATGGGAATGATGAGCCTCCGCCGCTTCGGCACGCCCGAAGACATCGCCGCCGCAGTCTCTTATGTCAGTTCCGACGATGCCGGCTTTCTGACGGGACAGGTGATTTGTGTTGATGGCGGGATGACGATGGCGTGATTTAGCATCGCAAGCGATGCGAGGGGGAGCCAGAAGCGGTCGCTGTCCGTATGGATCGGCATGGATCGCTCGACGCGAGTTGTGTTGCTGACAGTTGCGATGGTCATCATCGTGTTCACGTTACCGCAGCTCAACCAGATGCGAGGGGGATCACGCAGCTATGGGATCGTTTTTGTTGAGCCTGACGGTTCGCTCCGGCTGGTTGCGGACTGGGCTCCGCAAGCAGGGCCAAGCTATCGTTGCCACTGGTATTGCTCAGTTGGGACCAACGGTCGGCTCGCGGCCACGTATCGGTATCGCGTTTGCAAGAGCGAGGTGGTTCCAGCGAACGGCGCCCCTGATGTCCAAACGGAGACCTGGCAGCGGGCCGTCGAGATGTGGAGCGAGCACCTGTTGTCGGAGGGTTGGGGCACCGACAGAATCCCCACGCCGCGCCTTCAAATAAGCGCTAGAACGAGCCAGATGAGTCCGATCTATTCGGGTTACCTCTGGAATAGCATCCTTCTGATGTGTTTCGGGTTTGTGGGGTTCCAACTTGTTGCGTGGCCCATCCGCGCGGCCAAAGCCGGACGCACGAACGCCCGCCTCTCTCAAGGCCTCTGCACCCACTGCGGCTATGACCTGCATGGACTTGCGAAGAACGCCGTGTGCCCGGAGTGCGGCGCGGCCGCGGTCAGTTCGTTGGCACGAACGTGAACACTTGGCCGTTTGCCGAGTTGTAGATGATGTATCCCTCGTCGGGCCAGTCGTAGATGTTGTCGCCATCGGCATCGTAAACGTAGATAAAAAACGTTCCGATTGGAAAGCCGAGTGGATAGGGCTTCCACCCGACCTTCTTCACAGTGAGCGGCGGGTCGAGGATGCCGTCAAAGATGGTCTGCTCGTTGACGGCGGTGTCGCCCAGATGATCGGGAAATCCGTTGCTGTCGGCATCAGGAGGCAGCCCCGCAGTTTCGTCTATCGAGTAGCGCAGTATCGCCTGCGATACACCTTCGCTGACCCCGCCAGCGACACCCGCGGTCGCGGACCGGTGGGCCTCTTTGGAAATGTCAAGATACTTTGGCAGCGCGATTGCCGAGAGAATTGCCAGCACCACGAGCACCACGATCAGCTCAATGAGAGTGAAGGCACGTGTAATGCGATCGATTTGCCGATGTCTCATGGGCATTGAGGGTCTCCGAGATCTCTGAAATCGAGTATCGGCGGGCCCGCAATCAGGGGATGGAAGATCGCCGACAAGGCCTAGGGGATGGGCAGTCTGTGCGGCTTGCGGCGGTTATCGCCCCCAAAGAGGGCCTGAAGCTGGATTTGCTCACCTGCCAGCAAGGGGTGAGCCCCTTTTCGCGCATACTGTTGCAGATGCCCACGCATTGGCGGGGGACCTGAGACAAGAATGCTCGAAAGGAGCGGTTGAGAATGAAAGTATTGATGACTATGGCTGCCGTCGGCGTAATGGCCGTTGGCACCCTCGCTTGCCCCGGCGGCGACTGTACGGGTGACCAAGCCAAGACCACGAAGGTTAGCGCGCAGGCCAAGGCCGATTGCGCCTCCGCATGCAAGTCTGCCAAGGGTGCACAGGTTGTGAACGCTGCTGCTAAGGCCGATTGCGCTTCTGCGTGCAAGTCCGCCAAGGGTGCACAGGTTGTGAACGCTGCTGCCAAGGCCGATTGCGCCTCAGCATGCAAGACTGCCAAGGGTGCACAGGTTGTGAATGCTGCTGCCAAGGCCGATTGCGCTTCTGCGTGCAAGTCTGCCAAGGGCGCACAGGTTGTGAATGCTGCTGCCAAGGCCGATTGTGCCTCAGCGTGCAAGTCTGCCAAGGGCGCACAGGTTGTGAATGCTGCCGACAGCGCCGATTGCGCTTCTGCGTGCAAGGCCCAGAAGGCCGCGATGGTTGCCAAGGCCAAAGCGCTCGGCATGCCCGTCATGACCTTCGCGGTTGGTGATCAATCCACGTGCTGCCCGCTTGAAGCACATGCAATGGCGATGGAAGCTGGCACGATGCCGGTCGCGACACTCAATGGCAAGACCTATGACAATCCTATGGCAGGGTTGGACGCGTGGGAGAGCGCGCTGTCTGACAAGCTCGCGTCGATGACGCGCGTCAGCTATGTGGTCAACGGCACCGAGACGCAGTGCTCGAAGACCGCTGGCAAGATGGCCGCCGAGTGTGGCAAGGGCATGATCACGCGCGTTGCGAACAAGGAATTCGCCTGCAACAAGACGGCGCACAAGACGGCCCTCAAGGCTGTGCAAGCTGCGGATGCGGTGCCCTTCGTCATGACCGTTGCTGGCACGGAGTATCACTGCACGCAGACGGCTGCAGACGCCTCTCGCCTTTCGGGCGAGCCGGTGATCTACACCGTCAATGGTGCTGAAACACAGTGCCAGAAGACGGCACAGTGCATCCTCCTTGCAAGTCGCATCATGGCGACCGCGGATGCACTTGAGGTCAAGACGGATGCGGAACCTGATGCGTGAGTGATTTGGGTTCGCCGATGGACAGCCGCGCCCCAAGCGCGACAGAGCATCGTGCGGCGCGGGAACAGCACCCCTGTCCCGCGTCGCATGAGCCGTCGGTGTGCGCGTCGAATAATGCTGATGAAGGCAGTGATGCGATGCTCATGCATCCTGCAGCGGCACGCGAACGCCTCGCCGCAACGATCACCGAGCGGTTGGATGGGTTGTATCGGTTCGTCTTTCATCGAGTTGGGTGCGATTCCAAGGCCGCCGAAGACATCACACAGGAAGCGGTGTGCATCGCGTGGGCCAAAGACTCGTCCCCCGCAGAGCCGGACGACCAGGAACGATGGATGCGCGGGATCGCCCGCAACCTTGTCAAGCGGCATTGGCGATTGCACCCCGCGATGGCGCAGCGCATCGCAAAGATGGAACGAGTCGGGCGCGAAATGGCCCACCGATTGACGGATGGTTCGCAAGGCGCATCTCAAGTGCGCGATGAGGAAATGGATCGATTGATGCTCGCCCTTACAAGCCTGACCCATGATGAGCAGGAGTTGATCCTTCGGTTTTACAAGGCCGGTTTGAGCCATGAAAACATGGCGTGCGAACGTGGCGGAAGCGCCAAGGCCATTGAAAGTGCGTTGTATCGGGCGCGCAAAAGACTCCGTGAGGCACTGCTTTCTTCTGAGGATGAATCATGACCACCGAACGCGATGAAACTGATCAGCGCATCGATGATTCACTGCGATCATTGGGCACACGCATGAGCGACACATTGGCACCGGAATCACTCCGTGCCCATGTCCGCGATGTACTCGATGGACGATCATCAACTCACGATATTCCGGTAAAGGCAATGCACCGCCGCGTTGCGCGCCTGCGTTGGACAGTGACAGGATTGACGACGGTGGCCGCGGCGCTTGCACTGGCCAGCACGATGCTTTTCGTGCACGTGAAGCAGTTGGAACAGGCCGCAGAGGGGCAACAAATCGGCAAGACGCATGTCGTGCCGGTGCAGTCGGGAGCGCCTGCGGAATATCTGATCCTGACCCAACACTACGACATGTGCTCGCGGGCCCAAGAGGTCACGCCCTGGTTTGAGCACCTGCCGGACGAATTCAAAGAAGCGCCAGCGGTGTTTGCTGTGTTGGATTTGTCGCCAACCTGCGCATCGCGCGCACAAGACGCCGCCCAGCGATTGGGCATCGACCTTGAAAAGTTCAGGAACGGGGACTACCCAAAGACCGGCATGGTCTGGGTGATTGATCTCGCCACTCAGGAGGTGGTCTACGAGATGCACAATCCGAGTGAGTTTGCCGCCTGCGAGAAATTCCTGAACTCACAGGTCGCAAAGCGATAGGCGATTTGCCACAATCCTGTGGCACCTTCAAACCCTGTTCAGGTGAGATTTCTGCGTCTCGCACTTTGCCCATCCACGCCCGAGGCGATCTTGCCCGATACCCTTCTCCCAGAGATGAATACCCTTCTTGACAAACTTGCCATCTGGCGGCCCATCCGCGCCCTCGTCGTGGGCGATTTCATGCTCGACCAACTTGTCTACGGAGATGCCGAACGCCTCACGGGCGATGCCCCCGTGCCCATTCTCGCCGCCCGCCGCACTGAGCAGCTTCCCGGCGGGGCGGCCAATGTCTGCGCCGACCTCATCGCGATGCACGCAACAGTCACCGCCTTCGGTGTGCTTGGTGATGACCCGGATGGCGCACTCCTGCGTGCTGCCCTTGAAGATGGCGGGATCGATACCGCAGGTCTGGTGACAGATTCGGCTCGTCCCACCACCGTCAAACGATCGCTCATCGGCCTTGCCCAGCATCGCCACCCCCAGAAAATGTTTCGTGTTGATTTTGAATCGCGCGAGCCGCTGCCGCCCTTGATTGTTGAGCAGCTTCTCACGCGGCTTGATGTTGCGCTTGCCAAAGGCGTTGATGTCGTCGCGATCGAAGACTATGCCAAGGGTGTGTGCACCGAGGCGATTTGTCAGGCGATCATCGCGCGCTGCAAAGATGTGGGTGTGCCTGTGCTTGTCGATCCTGCAACACTTGACAGCTTTGCGCGCTATCGCGGATGCACCGCAATCACGCCCAACCGTACGGAAGCCGAGCGCGCCACAGGCCTTGACACCCACGCTGATGCCAACGCCGATCACAACGCAGAACTTGCTACCGCGCTCATGGCGGAACTGGAATGCGAATCTGTGGTGCTCACCCTCGACAAACACGGTGCGCTCCTGTTGCAACGTGATTCCCCGCCGCTTGTTGTGCCGACTGTGGCGCGTCAGGTGTATGACGTCACCGGGGCGGGCGACATGATCCTCGCGGCCCTGTGCGCTGCGCGCGCTCATGAGATGCCCTGGCCCGATGCCGTGCGCTTCGCCAATGCCGCTGCGGGTCTTGAAGTCGAAGTTTTTGGCGTCAAACCCATGCCCTTCGAGCGCATTTACCAATCTATTTTGCGCCAGAGCGGCTCGGTCATCGGCAAACGCCGCACACTTGATCAGGCGCTGATCGAAGTCAACGCCGCCCGCCGCGAGGGGCACACAGTCGTCTTTACGAACGGCTGTTTTGACATTTTGCACGCGGGGCACATTCGCCTGTTACGCGCTGCCCGCGAATGTGGCGATCTGCTCATCGTGGGCCTCAACAGTGACGCATCCGTGCGCACACTCAAAGGCGATGATCGCCCGGTGCACAATGAAGATGATCGCGCTGCGATTCTCTCGGAACTCGAAGCCGTCGCACTTGTCGTCATCTTCGATGAAGACACGCCCATCAACCTCATCAATGCCTTGCGCCCGGATGTGCTCGTCAAGGGCGGCGACTACACCAAGGACAAGGTTGTCGGCGCCGATCTCATCAAGCAGTGGGGCGGCCGCGTCGAACTCGTGCCCGTCCTCGAAGGCAGAAGTACCACCGGCGCCATCGAAAAGGTGCGCTCCCGATGATCCACATCGCGCTCCTGAAACGCAACTATCTTGACATGCTCCTTGACGGGCGCAAAACCATGGAGTCGCGCCTGAGTATCACCCGCCGTGCGCCATTTCGCGCTGTGATGTCGGGCGAATCCATCTTCTTCAAGCAATCCGGTGGTCCTTATCGCGCTCATGCCATCATCAATCAAGTCGAATTCATCGACGGCCTCACCCCCCGCGCCGTGCGCGCCCTGCGCACGCGAGTCAATGGGCAGGTGCTTGGCGAATCTGCCTACTGGCGCTCAAAACGCACTGCAAAATATGCCACCTTGCTCACCTTTCGAGAAATCATGCCCTGTGACACTGGCCCCGCCCTGCCAGTCCTTGCCGGGCGGGCATGGGTCTGTATGCCTGATGATGCTGGCGCGATGCACACATCCAGAGCCGCCGCCTGATGCCACAGTCACTGCCCGATCTGGCAACACTTGCGATCGCCGATCTCTACCCCGAGCTGTCGGCCACAGGTCTCCCGCGCCGCCTCTTCGAACTCGCACGCGATGAAGACCTCGCCGTCGCAGGTGATGTCACCACACGTGCCTGCATCTCTGAAGATGCAACACTTGCTGTCAATCTTGTCGCGCGCGAAGACGCAACACTTGCGGGCCTTGCGTGCATTGACGAACTCATCGATGCCTTTGCCGCCGAAATCACCGCCAATCCATCCCCCTTCGTCGATGGCGATCGCGTAACGAAAGGTGATGTCATTCTTGGCCTGCACGGCAACGCCCGCGGTCTGCTCGCACTCGAGCGCACGTTGCTCAACACCATCGGGCGACTTTCCGGCATTGCCATGCTCACCGCCCTGTACAAGCGCACCATGCTCAGCGCCCTTCCAGATGGTGCACCCGCGCCGGTGCTTGTCGATACGCGCAAGACCACGCCGGGCTGGCGCGTGCTTGAGAAGTACGCTGTGCGCTGTGGCGGCGGCGCGGCACACCGTCTTGGTCTTCACGATGCCATGCTCATCAAAGACAATCATCTTGCCAATGTCGCACTTGATGATTTCGCTTCCTTCGTGCGTGATGCTGCCACCAAAGCGCGCCATGCAACTCCCCTGCGCTTCGTCATGGTCGAAGTCGATACCCTCGATCAATTCCGCGAATTGTTCACCCTCGAATCCGGCATCATCGATATGGTCCTGCTTGACAACATGACGCCCGGGTTGCTTCGTGAGGCGGTCACTTTGCGCAATACCACCGCGCCGACCCTCACTCTCGAAGCGTCGGGCGGCGTCAATCTCTCCAGCATCGGCGCGATCGCCTCAACTGGTGTCGATCGCATTGCCGTCGGCGCACTGACCCATCAAGCCACATCGGTCGATTTTGCTCTCGATGCAGATCTCGCCCATTCGTAACGGCCGCGACCGTACGTGAGCGTTTCTTGCTCCCTCTCCAGCCGGGAGAGGGTGGCTCGCCCCAGGCGAGTCGGGTGAGGGGTTCTTCGGATATTCCTCCCGTTACACTGACTCGCCTATGCGTGCAGCCATCATCAATTCGCAGGGTTCTCCCGTCGCACCCAACATTCGCGCCGTCACCGATTGGCCCGAGCCCGATGCCCCCGCCCCCGGCACCGTGCTCATTCGCACCGAAGCATCGGCGCTGAATCAGATGGACCTCTGGGTCGGCAAAGGTGTGCCGGGTCTCGATCTCACCTACCCGCGCATCTCCGGGTGTGATGCCTGCGGCACCATCGAAGCAGTCGGCGATGGCGTTGACAAGACTTGGCAGGGGCAGCGCGTCATCGTCAATGCCGCGATTGCCCAACTTGAGCAAACGCGACCGAGTGATCCCCCCGGGTCAACACTTGCCCCCGAATATCAACTCATCGGTGAACACCACCACGGCATGCACTGCGAGCACTTCGTTGTGCCAGTGAACAATGTTGTTGCGATTGGCGATGCGAATGCCGTGCAAGCTGCGGCGTTCGGGCTCACTTTTCTCACGGCATGGTCGATGATCTTTACTAAAGGCCACCTGCGCCCGGGGCAAAGTGTGCTCATCACGGGCATCGGCGGGGGCGTGGCAACGGCATCACTCGCAATCGCAAAATGGATGGGCTGCCCGGTCGCCGTGACATCACGCCATCAATGGAAACTCGATCGCGCCACAGAACTCGGTGCGGATTTCGCAATCCTCGATGAAGGCCAAGACTGGTCCAGAGACCTGCGCACATGGACAAGCAAGCGCGGCGTCGACATGGCCGTCGATTCCATCGGCGCACCAACACACCTCAACTGCATCAAAAGCCTCGCGCGGGGCGGCGCGTTCGTCACCCCCGGCAACACCGGCGGGCCCAAGGTTCAAAGCGATCAGGCCCGCATATTCTGGAACCAGCTTCGCCTGCTTGGCTCGACCATGGGCACGACCAATGAACTCGCTGAAGTGACGGCCCTCTTTCGCGCGGGGCTCGTCAAACCCGTCATCGACAACGTCTTTTCATGGCCCGATGCCCCCAAGGCATGGGCACGATTGGAAGATCAGGGCCAGTTTGGCAAAATTGTTCTACAATGGTGCTAGATGGAGAAGACCATGACTCAAGCATCGCAATTGATGGAACTCAGGAAAGCAGACTCCAGCCCCATGAATCTCTCCGGCAAAACGGGTCTCATCTTTGGCGTTGCCAACGATCGTTCCTATGCCACATACATTGCACAGGCCCTTATGGCGGGCGGCGCTCGCTGCGCTTTCTCTCATCTCCCTGGCCCCAAGAATGAACGCCGCACACGCAAAGCCATCGAAGCAGTCGCGGGTTCATTCGAACAATCTGCCGATGATCTCTGGTTTGCCCCCTGCGATGCCTACACCGATGCCGACCTTGATGCCGTTTTCGAACGTTTTGGCAACGATTTTGAGCAACTGGATTTCATTGTGCATTCGATTGCCTTTGCCGATCGCGAGTGGTTGCGGCCCGGCACCTTTCATCTCACGCCACGAAAAGCATATCTTTCTGCGATTGATATCTCGGCGTATACCCTCGCTGCAATGGCGCAACGCGCTAAGCCTCTCATGGAGCGCACCACGGCAGAGAAAACGTCGCCGGGTGGTTCAATCGTTGCCATGAGCTATTACGGCGCTGAGAAAGTCATCCCCGGCTACAACGTCATGGGTGTCGCCAAAGCTGCTCTCGAATGCACCTCGCGCTATCTCGCCGCTGAACTCGGCACCTCCAATATCCGCGTCAATACGGTTTCAGGTGGTGCCCTGAAGACCCTCGCCTCGAGCGCCGTCGGTGGCATCGACACCATGCTGGATGTCGCCGCCAAATATGCCCCCCTCCGCCGCAATGTAGAGGGTGCTGATGTCGGCAACGCCGCCGCCTTTCTGCTTTCTGATGCTGCTGCGGGCATCACGGGGCAGAATCTCTACGTCGATTGCGGCGTTTCAATCATTGGTGGGGCGGTCTGACCGGTTTTCAGACCCACTTGACAATTGAGACGGAGTCTCAATAATAGGTCTATGGCCTCAATCACCACCCGGTCGCATCACCCCGCAGCAACTGAGAAATCCTCGACCTGCCCTGTGCGCAATCGATGGGTACGCAGACTTGGCGCGTGTGCATTTCTTTTCTTTTTGATCAAGGGGTTGGCCTGGCTTGTGGTTCCGGCGCTTCTCACATACGCCGCGACGCGCTGAATGCCACGACCGCCTTCCAAATGACAGGAGTTTGACATGACAGTCCTCGAACAAGCTGCAATTTCTGGATCAACTTCGATCATGGAGGCGCTTCGCAAGGCCACAATGACTCATCACGCCGCCGCCGAGCATCATGCGTTTCAGCGCGAGCTTGCCAAGGGGCAGGCGCCGATCAAGCAATACGCAGCGTTTCTTGGGCAGTTGCTCTTTGTGCATCGCGCCCTGTGGACTGCATTGACACACGCCGCGACAGACTGTCCGCAGATCGCAGGCGTATTAGAGCCGTGGCAGGATGATGAGCCGCGCATTCTCGAAGACCTAGCACATTTTGGCGTGGATGCGGATGCACTTTCGCCTTTCACTTCCACGAGCACCCTTGTGGCGCAGATCAACGAGTTTGGGCGCACCAATCCGATCGTGCTGCTCGGGCATCACTATGTGCTTGAGGGTGCGAAAAATGGCGGGCGTTTCATCGCCATGAATCTTCGCCGTGCATACAACCTGCAGGACAACAACGGCACGCGCTACCTTGACCCCTACAACGATGAGCAGCGGGCCCGCTGGCAATCCTTCAAAGATGACATGGAGGCACAATTTTTTGCTCCCGATGATCGGACAGACATCATCGCGTCGTCTTGCTCGATGTTCGAGGCGATTGCCGGGATATCAGATGACCTGCTCGCCAGCGCTCGGTAAGACCACGATCATCAGCCTTTGCTACATACATCGACTCGCCATATCATGATGTGCCCTCCCGGCCATGGCGTGCGCACAAGGCAGTCGCGCATTGCAATCGCCGACCACGGATGAACCATGGCCACGGTGACCGTCGATCAACATTGTCTGCAACTTGACGGACAACGACTCTGGATCGTTGCAGGCACGGTGTCGTGCGCAGGCACACCAAGTGAACTCTGGCACGATCGCCTTGTTGCCGCCCGCCGCGCCGGGCTGAATACGATCGTCGTGCCCGCGGCCTGGGCAGACTACGAGCACATTTCAGGCAAGTTTGATTTCAAGGGCGAACGGTCTATCGCGACGTTCATCCGCCTTGCTGGTGATATTGGGCTCCATGTCATTGTGCGCGTTGGGCCGCACGTCGATGATGCCCTTGATCTTGGCGGCCTGCCCCCGTCACTCTTTGCAACACTTGATCCCGCAGAGCCATTGCGCGCCCCGGGGCCGGAATTCATGGCCCGGTGTTCTGCGTGGATCACCGCCCTTGCAAAGCAGATCGCACCCTTGCAGGCCACGCGCACGCGCAGTGCTTCGGCAGGACCGATCATCGCCGTTCAACTTGAACATCGGTGGTTGTGCGGCGACCCCGAACTCGCAGCGCCCTATCTCAACGGACTGTCGCGCTTCTTGCGCGAACGCGGCATCGATGTGCCGGTGATCAACACGAACAATTTGTTTGCAACTGCTGAAGGTCAGATCGAATGTTGGAGTGGTGATGAAGACCTGCATGCCATCACGCGCCAGCTCGGCGAAGTGCTCGAAAAACAGCCGCGCATTGTTGCCGATCTTGGTGGCAATCACGCACCAATCTGGGGCGAAGAGGATTCCATCGCACCAGCTTCACCACACACCCGCCTGCATGCAATCGCATCCGTTCTTGCAGGCGGCGGACAGTTTAATCTCAGTTCCTTCTCGCGCGGCATGCGCTTCGGTTTCTCAGGCGGTCGCGCCGATACCGCCATCGACCGGTTCATCGCACCGGGCAATGCAGCGGATATTCTCGACGAATCCGGTGCCTCGGGTGATTCACTTCACGCCGTGCGCCGCATCTGTACCTTTGCTTCAAGCTTTGCACGTCTTTTTGCCTCACTCGAGGCCGATTTCGAGCCGGTCGTTGTCACGCCTGCACTTCATGCCAGCGCATCACAACCCAAAAGCAAACGTACCGGTGCACCGCCATCAATTATTCACCGTCGCGGGGCGCAAGGCTCGGTTGTCTTTCTCTTTGGTGAGCGCAGTTCCGCGATCACTTTGACGCTCGCCGATGGTTCACAAACAATCGTGCCCATGATGCCCTCCGGCGTCACGTGGCTCCTGCAAGATGCCCACCTCTTTGCGCGCACAACCCTTGACCTGTGCACACTCCCCGTATTTGCCTACTTCGGCACTGTCCTCGTGTGCTTTGCACCACAAAAAACCCAAGGCGAAATAATCATCAATGGCGCTGTCATTTCAATCACTGCGCCGACTGGTCGCACGCCGCACATCGAAACGCTTGAAGGCGTCACAATCGTCGTCTGCAATGAAGATCAGATCGACGATTCGGTCCTACTCGCCGATCGTTTCATTGTTGGCACGCGCGATGTTGATGCTGGCGATCAACCTGTCGCGCCCAAGGCCCTTGCGTGTACGACTGTTCACCAAGATGGCACAGTTGACAGTTCCAAGGCCGCTGTTGTCACATCTCCTGCATCTCGCGCACCGACCATTCGCACCATCGAGCGAGCTGCCGCTTCCACCTACGCCGAAGGCGCCTCCGACCGTTTCGTCCGCATCGATGGGCCCACACCACTCGCAAAACTCGGCGTACCCTCGGGCTACGCGTGGCTTCGCGCAGAAGTCACTTCAAAAACCGCCCACAAGGCAAAAGTGGCACTCTTTGATGCCGCTGATCGGGCGCACCTTTTCGTCGATGGTGCACCCGCAGCAGTACTCGGCGTTGCCCCCGGCGCGACTGGATGCCTTGCCACACTTTCATTGCGCAAAGGCAAACAGCACATCGTGGCGCTCGTTGACAATCTCGGACGCTCCACAACCGAAGGCTTTGCCCGTAGTGGCAAGGGCCTTGGCCACATCGAAGAAGTGAAACCACTCAAGGCAAGTGCGCCCAAAGTTGAACTGCGCACGCCGGTGGACTTGCTCAAGCGCAGTCGCCCACTCATGAATGTTCACACAGGAGATGTCACCGATCCGCACCGCCTTGTGTGGGCGTTTTCGCATCGGCGCAAATCGCCGCTTGTCCTGATGATTGATCAACCCCCCGCGCTTGGTGCGGTGCTTGTCAATGATGCATTCGTCGCACTCATCGAACCCGCCCTGCCTGCGCGCATTCGCCTGACCAGTGACATTCTCAAGCAAGGCAACAACACGGTCGAGGTCGCTCTGCTTGCGCCGCCTGATGCCATTGATGATGCACTCGCTGCGGTGCGCGCCCAAGCGGCGCTCTACGAAGTTGTCGACAATCTCACGGCATCGGTCGCCTGGGCCAACGCTGCATGGGCAGCGCCCAATGATCGCGATTTCGCCGAGCTCACCAAGGCTGCCGCAGCATCTGCGAGCACCGGCATCCCGACATGGTGGCGTATGACATTCGATACACCCACAGGCGATGCGCCCCTCTTCTTCGAGCCGATCGGTCTCTCCAAAGGACAACTCTTCTTGAATGGTCGCAATCTGTGTCGCTATTTCGTGGCAACCGCAGCAGGCAAATCCGTCCCCGGACAAGACCGCTACTGGTTGCCAGCGCCGTGGCTTCTTGCCGACGAACGCAACGAACTACTTATCTTCGACGAGCACGGAAATTCACCGGCCAAGGCAAAAATCCGCGTTTTTGAAGGCAACAAAGTTTGGAAATGGCAATGAAGTGGTCGCGACGAGGAACGCTTGCTTTGTTCCATGTTGCAACGTTTGCGATTGCATTCGTGCTCTGGGCAAACCAAATGGCGTGGAACTGGAAGGGCGCGGTGTACCATATGGATACGGGAATTGGAACTGCTCTCGAAGTACTCATTCGAGAAGGAAAGGTTGTACTGCCATCGGGTGTTGAAGAAATTGATGTGCGGTTTGTGCTCATGGACGCCGTAGTAGGACGGACAATCTTTGCAGTTTGGCCAATCAATACATTACTTGCAATGATATTCCTGAGCTTCATCATCACAGCCATGCCGAACTTGAAGAAAAAAGCAATCGAATCGTAACTCTTCACTCCAACCCATCAAATGGCTCATCATCGGGGCGTGTGCCCGCACTCGTTGCATGAAATCGAATTCGCTGCACAACGCGCTGGTCACTCGGCGTTGGTAACCACCCCCAGAGCAATGCTGGCCCCTCTGACATCACAAACGTCGGCGGATGCCAGTGCACACTCAACGGGCACATCCATTGGCTTTGTTCATGGCGACCAAAGAACATCCACTTCTGTGCAATTGGCGGTGCTTTGCTCGCGAAGGCACGCTGGCGAATGATGTCCACAGGCACCCACTCGCCGCGCTCGTTGGGCGTGTCCCAGAGATAAAATTCTACCCACGCTGTAATCGCAGGAAACTCTATAGGCGCAGTCTCCGAGCGCGTGTCAAAGCCAATCACCACCCGCGCCGGAATGCCCGCCGCCCGGTACACCGCGCACAGCAAATTCGGTAGGTCAAAGACGGGCCCGCGATGGTTTTGCGCTGTTGCCGCCGCAACTGCACCTTCAACGCGAAACCCGAAATACGTCCCCGCGACCGGCAACACAACGCGGTACCGATGACCATAACTATCAGTACGCATCGTCGTGTACCGATCATCGACTGGCATGTACTGATCAATCACCTTGGCTGCGAGAGTCTTCGCAAGTGCATAGGGCCGCAAAATGTGCGGATCACCACCGGTCCAGTTGAAAATGAGTTCTTGAATCTCCGGGGCATCGCTTTCGATATAGCGCTGCGGGAGAAGCGCCGTCAGCGCCTCTTCCGGATACAGCTCTTCAACTGGCGCTGGTGGCCACATGAGATCAAACGCCCGCTGCTCATCAATGCGTGTCTCCCAGCAGCGCATCGACCACTGCGTCTGCATGCGCAGCGAGTTGGTCTGCAGCTCTTTGATATCCAGCGCGATCAGTCGGCCCCCCGCCTGATAGCCATCAAGTAATCTTGGCGTGTCATCAATCACATCCCGGTCGCCTTTCAATGTGCCCGTAATCGCACTTGTTCGCGGCGCAGCGTTCGCGGTCACCGGTGCCACGGGCATCACAACCACCGCTCGCTCAAGGTCAATACTTGATGCGGTTCGAGTGCCCATGTTTCGGTTCTGCAGATATTCGCTTTCGAGCACCAGCTCCATCGTGATGCGCCAGTCTCGGTATTCATTGTGCAGCCGCGTCAATATCGGCGGCACATCCCGCGTCTGCTGCGCCGGCGCAGCAAGGGCGAAGAACCCCGCTGCAAGGGCTACCATGGTCAGGGCCGGAAGTGCGTGTCGTTTCGTGTGTCGTTTCATTGGGGCCCGCCTTTCGTTACGAAGGGGTCAGACGTCGCAATGCCTCACATGTTCCGCATAAAATTCGCGGTATGCGAAAATTGCCTCGTCAGAAAACTATAGAGGGGCTCATCGATCTTCTGTTCCCTCATTGCGGAATCCATGCAGGAAAGCCAGGCCTCAACCGCGTCCTGATCGATTGGAAATGGATTGTGGCGAATCCGCAGGCGCGGGTGCCCGTGCTTCTCGATGTACAGCTGCGGCCCCCCGAGCCACCCAGTGAGAAACTCAAAGAGCTTCTGGCGCATCTCGGTCAGGTCCTTTTGGTGCATCGCGCTGAGGAGCGGGTCCGCACTGAGAAGATCGTAAAACGACTCGACCAGATTCCGCACGCCAGCTTCACCGCCGATTGCCTCATAGGGCAGGTTGTCAGTACCAAAGGGCGTTTCGATCGTGGGTTGAATCGTCATGCCTTCACCATAGCCATCTATGTGATCTGAGTCTGATTGCCACGTTCTTTCAGATTCTCGGACGGGGAAATACCCCAAAGAAGCCCTATTTTGCCCAGTTTATTTGGAACTGTCCATTCTCGGGTTATATTCCCCATGCACAGAGTTGGGGATCCGAGGAGTCGGGTTCCAGAAGGAATTTTGCATGGGTTCGCGGCGCACCGCCATGATTGCGGGTGCGTGTTTGGTCTTGGGCGCATGGAGCGCAGAAGCCAGGGCCGAGCTGCACCGTTTCGCCTTTCGAGGGACTGTTGGTGATATTCCAACACCCCTTGTGAGTTCGCCTGTCTGGACGGGCATCTCTCGCGGCGACCCCATGCTCATCAGCTTTGTGCTGGATACCCCTGACGAGGTATTCGTGCTCAATAGGCTCGACGTTGCCCGTCTTGTCAGTGTGAGCCTTGTGATCGGCGGTCGACTCGAGTCGACCGACGGCGCAGGCTCGACCATTCGGGCGACCCTGGAGGAAGGAATCGCCCCCGCGGGCGCCGTTGGAGCGCACAACGTCAAAATTGACCTTGTGCTGCCCAGCGGCGTTCGCGTGTTGGTCGACTATGTATCCGACCTCGGCGGGGCCCACTGGGCCATTGGCGAAACCTCAGGACTGGTGAGACTCAGTACCAGAGGCCTACACAATCGCTTTATCAACGATTTCGACGCCGCAGACTTGGACACATCGTTTGGTGAGCGGCAGCGTCTGACTGCCGATCTCCCCTCTATCCAGACGCCATCACCCGGCGGGATCGCAGTTTTTGCTCCCGGGCTGGCCCTGATGATGCGGCGCAAGCGTAGCTGAGAGATTTTTCAAAAATATTTCGATAGGGTCTTGTACGGGTAGGGATGTTCGGGTATCGTTTGGGCATGATCTCTCGCGTCTCATCGTTCATTCTCGAAGGCATATCAGCCGTACCCTGCGAAATTGAAGTCGATTTCGACGACACCGGCCTCGAAAGACAGACCATAGTCGGCTTGCCCGATGCTGCGGTTCGCGAATCCATCGAGCGCGTCCGGGCCGCCCTGACCAACACCGGCTACCGATGCCCGGTCGGGCGATTGCTCATCAATCTTGCTCCCGCGGACACGCGCAAGGAAGGCCCGGTGTACGACCTTGCCATCGCGCTCGGTTTGCTCATTGCAGGGGGTGTGATTGATGCGGCTCGCGGGCAGACGCGTGGGCATGCCTATGCGCGCACGGCGCAGGCCCATGCTCACAATGGGACACACTCGGGCAATGGCACATCTGCGGTTGCTGTTCTGGAAGCCGAGGCCAAGCCTGCTGGCTTCGATCTGCGCAAGTTTTTAGTCGCGGGCGAACTGGCTCTTGATGGGCGCGTGCGCCCGGTGCGCGGCGTGATCGCGATGTCGGCGCTTGCCAAGGCGCTCGGCATGCAGGGGGTTATTGTGCCCAAGGCCAACGCGCGCGAGGCCGCTGTGGTCAATGGCCTAGAGGTCTATGGCGTGTCAACGCTTGCAGAAGTTGCGGGGCTGGTCACGGGCATGTTGGATATCGACCCTGAGCCCGCGGTGGATGTTGAATCGCTGATTGAAAATACCCTCCCACCGGTTGATTTTGCTGATGTGCGCGGCCAGGAAACGGTGAAGCGCGCGATCACAGTGGCTGCTGCGGGCGGACACAATATTCTGATGCTTGGTCCTGCGGGCACAGGCAAAACCATGATGGCTCGTGCGCTGCCCGGCATATTGCCACCCCTGACGCGCGATGAGGCACTGGAAGTGACGCGCATCTATTCAGCAGTGGGGCGTCTTGGTGGGCCGCCTGATCGGGCGCAGTCCGAGGCGCATGGCGGGGCAAGTGAATACGAGTTCCGCGAGATGGGGCTTGTCACCCGCCGCCCTGTGCGCGCTCCGCATCACACCGCAAGTTCCAGCGCGGTCATCGGCGGCGGGGCGATTCCAAAGCCAGGGGAAATATCACTGGCCCATCGGGGCGTGCTGTTTCTTGATGAATTGCCCGAATTCCCGAGGTATGTGCTGGATACCCTTCGCCAGCCCCTCGAAGAAGGATCGGTCACGATCGCCCGGGCGCATTCTGCGGTCACCTTCCCGGCGCGGTTCATGCTTGTTGCTGCGATGAATCCCACGGCACGGGGCGATATGCCCACTGATGGTTTTGGCCGCAAAGAAATGGAGCGCTATCTTGGACGCCTGAGCAGGCCGCTGATTGATCGTGTGGATATTCATGTTGAAGCGCCCGCGGTGCCGTGGACGCAACTTTCGGGGCCACCAACACGGGGTACATCGACGCAGCAGATGCGCGACGCGGTTGCCGAAGCGCGCGCCCGTCAACGGGATCGGCAAGGGGCATCATTGAATTGCGATTTGTCCGGGCGTCAACTCGATGCGCTCGCGCCGATCTCACCAGATGCGCTCCTGCTGCTTGGTCAGGCGATGACCGAACTCAAGCTCAGTGCCCGGGCGTATGACAAGATTCGCCGCGTGGCGCGCACCATTGCCGACCTCGCTGGTGATGAATCTGTTTCAGCGGCCCACATTGCTGAAGCTGTGCAGTATCGATTACTTGATCGGGGTGTGTAGAACAAGTGCATTGAAGAAAGAACCAAGGGTCATGGACGGCCGCCATTCAAAGGAGGAAAATCCGGTGGCAAAGCAGACCCAGCTTTCGGTAAAGACCATCGCGGTGATGGAACTGATCGCGGGAGGCAATTCCTACGAGCAGATTCTGCGTACCGATCCCGCCATCACCTATCGCGATATCTCCGACGCCGCGCAGGAAGTCATCACGCGCGTTGTCGAGGCGAAATCACGGCTCGATGAGATTCGGGAACAGTACCCCCGCGCCTATATGAAGTGGACGCCCGAGGAGGACGCTCGTCTTGAAGAGATTTTGCGCCAAGGCGAGTTTGTGTCTCGAATTGCCAAGGCGCTCGAGCGCGGGCGCGAGGGCATCAGATCGCGCATCATCAAACTCGATCTTGTTGATTTGTTGCCCCCGGAAGATCGTGCAGAGTTTGAGGCGCGCCGGGATCGTTTTCGCGAGGCGCGCCCGAGTGTCGTGTCGCCAGAAGAAACGCACGCTTTGCCCGACAATGGGAATAATCAGACCGACGGGGAAGCGGGCAACGAGCCTGCACCACCTGTTGAACCATCTTCGCTGACCGCAGCCCAGCGGATGGGGCACCCCCTTGCTCGCACGTAAAGAACTCTGTGTCCTCTGTGATCTCTGTGGTGAAGTTCCTTTCCTACAGCGTCGCGATGTAGTACACGACGCCATGCGCGAGCCCGGCATATATCCCCGCGGCAAGATCATCGAGCAGCACGCCCCAGCCGTGGGGCAGTTTCTCGAGGGCGCGCGCGGGCCAGGGCTTGAGGGTATCGGCAGCACGAAAGAACACAAAGGCCATTGCAAGCAGCGCGGGCGGTTCAAGAAAGAAGCTCGGCACCCATGACGACCCATTATCCGTGCTACTCAGCAATGCCAGTTCGATGGGAATCGCAAGCAGGGCCACCGACATGCCCGCGGTTTCATCCGCCACCACCTCGGGCGCATCTTTTTGCGGCGTGCCATCGGGTAAGGCAAAGCGCGTCTCTGCATAGCGCCCGAAGACCACGCATGCAACGCTATGGGTCAGCAGCATGAAAACGATCACTCCAGCGGTAGCAGTCATTGATCCACCCAACAGGGAGATCGCGAGCATAAGCACGACCGGCGGCAAACTTCCCCATGAACCAGGCGCTGGGCGCAGGAATCCAAGACCAAAGACAGTCAGCGCGAGTGTTGGTGCATCAAGTGGTTTGATCAGCGCACGGTTCTTGTTCTTGTGTGGTTTTTTGTGGGTTTGTGTCATGGGTGCATCTCTGCATTCGATAGGCCATGCCACGCGCGCATGATGTACGGCAGCGCCGACCATGCAGTGACAACCGTGACCACCCAAGCGATGACATGATTGATCTGTGCACCTATTATTCCATCAATGTGCAGCCCGCGCACATTGAGGCCAACAATAAGCACAATGAGGATCGTGGGCACGGCGATGCTTTGTAGTATCATTTTGAGTTTGCCTGGCAAGGTTGCCGAAAAATCAATGCCGCGCGCTTCGCACACGCCGCGAATGGATGTGACAAGCAGTTCGCGCGCCAGCATCACAATCACCATCCATGGCGCAACTCCAGACATCTGCCGACCCGCAATTTCAAAGCCGGGCCCCGCGAGCATGATGAATGCACCAAGCACAAGCACTTTGTCCGCGAGGGGGTCCATCACGCGGCCAAAAATTGAAATGACGTTCCATCGCCGCGCGAGGTAACCATCAACAGCATCGGTGGCAGCGGCGAGCACGAACACACATGTTGCGATGATCATGGCATCACGATTCAGTGCGGCATCGGGCGCTGAAAGGATGATGAAAAAGAGTAATGCGAGTACGAGCCGCCCCCCGCTGAGTGCGTTGGGCAACTGGCCGCGCATCGAGGGCGGGCCAAACAGGGGGGGCGGCGGTGGTGATGAGGCGATCACAACTCTGCGAGGATACTCCCGATGGACATAGATGCTGTGGGTGATCCGCTTCACGCCCCCACTTGACGGGCCGGGTGCAGAGCTTCCCCGGTTGCCCGGTCCACACGCGGGACGTATTCTCTCACGTTCACCGGATAAGGAAGTCCTGAGTGGAATGCGGCGTGCGGCGTGCGGCGTCGCGCCAGAGCGCGGAGCGTCGATTGAACGCGATTCTGAACCCTCTCATGCTCTATGTTGGCCTCGCGGCCGGGGCTGTCGGCGTGCTTATGGCGCTCCCGCGCCGACGCATCAATCCTCAGATCATTGGCACGCTTATCGCAGCGGCGTCCCTCGGTGGGGTTCTGCTTCACTTGGCGCTTCGGGGTGCAGAAGCGGGGCAGATGCCCAATATCAATTTCTACCTTTTCGCGGGCATCGCGGTGCTCGCGGGTCTGCGCGTGGTGACGCACCAGCGCCCCGTGTATTCAGCGATGTTTTTCATCCTGACCGTCCTCAGCAGTGCGGCGATGTATGTCATGCTCGGGGCGGAGTTCATGGCATTTGCGCTGATCATCATTTACGCCGGGGCGATTCTGATTACCTATCTGTTCGTCATCATGCTCGCAACGCAAGCCCCAACCGAAGATGCAGTCGAAGCGCTGAATCCATATGACGCAGAAGCGCGGGATCCGCTTCTTGCGACGATGCTTGGATTTTTGTTGCTGGCAGGATTGACCGGCATGCTTGCAAAAGGTGTTGATTCGATTCAACCTGCGGCCTCAATCGCAGCGCAACAGGAAGTCGCAGCAAACCTGCCCGGCAAGGTGATTCGCGACCTCTCGGCGCGCGGCGTCTTCGATGGTCTCGAACGTCCGGCAGAAGAAACGCTCCACGAACACTGGGATGTTCACGCCGGGCTGTTGACGCTTGACGTCACCGATACCGATGCGCTGCGAATATCTCTCAAAAATGAACGAATCGCCGAGTTGATGCCTTTCGCACAGTTCAATATGGCCACGCTCGATGTTGGTGATCCAGTTTTTGTGCATCTACCGGAATCGGTTCAGGCATCGAACATTGACGGCGTCGGGTGGGCGCTCATCGCAGAGCACCCGATGTCACTCGAAGTGGCAGGTGTGATATTGCTCATGGCGATGCTTGGCGCGGTGGTGCTTGCGCGCAAACAGTCACAGATTGGCGAAACTGAAAAAGCAGCCGCCGCCTCGAAGTTCCTGCATGTGGAGGGTCATGAATCGTGATGACTGTCCTTCTTGCAACTGCGATCCACGGTGCAGTGCCAGCTGACCTGTCTGCTGCGGGCGGGTTTGGTGCGATCACGCTGTACCACTATTTGTTTGTGGCGATGGTGTTATTTGCACTCGGCGTGATTGGCTTTTTGGCACGCCGCAACCTGATCATCATGTTCCTCTCAACGGAACTCATGTTTCAAGGCGCAGGCTTGGCGCTTATCGCGTTCAGCAAGTTTCATCTCAATCACACGGGCGAAGTGTTTGTCATCTTTGTGTTAACCGTTGCCGCTGCTGAAGCTGCCCTCGCGCTGGCGCTGGTTGTGTTGTTGTTCCGTCAGCGTGAAACACTTGATGCGGAGCAATGGTCCGCGTTGGAAGGCTAGGAAACAAGACAAGTGAGTGTCATTGCGAATAGCCCGGGAGTCCTGTCAACGCTTGCAAGTGCCACTGCGTCAGGCTTCACATTCCACGCCGCAGACGCGGGCCCGTGGTGGATGGCGTTGGTGCCGGGGTTGCCGCTTCTCGGTGCGATGATCTGCCTTGCGATGCTTCTCTTCAAGCGAGACAGTGGGGGGCGATCGCGCCTGCCTGCGCATCTGGTCACCGCGCTGCTCGCGGGCAGCTTTCTCATCACGTTGCTGGGGTTCTTCGGATGGGACAAAGGTGCGCCCTGGGTGACGCATGTCTTTGAATGGATCAATATCGCCTGGGGCCCGGGGGCGGGTGAAAGCCTTGCCGCGAACGTTTCGTTCTATATGGACGGCCTCAGTTGGCTCTGGATGCTCTTTGTCACCGGCCTCGCCACCGCGATTTGTCTTTATGCAAGTGAATACATGGCCAATGACAAAGGCTATGCACGATTCTTTGCCGCCTTTGCGCTCTTCGTTGTGTCCATGTCGTGTCTTGTGATGGGCGACAACCTCGTGCTGCTCTATCTCGGATGGGAAGGCGTGGGGCTGTGCTCGTACCTGCTCATCGGCTATTTCTACGAGAAGCCAAGCGCCGTGGCGGCAGCGAAAAAAGCATTCATTGTCAATCGCATTGGCGACCTCGGTCTCGCACTTGCGATCTATCTCATCTTCACTACCTTTGGCACAGTGCGCTATGAAGAACTTTTTGCGATGGTGTCGCAGGGTGTTGATGGCAGCGGGCACGCACTTGCAGACACATGGCAGGCGACATGGATTCCGCTGCTGCTCATGATCGGTGCCTTCGGCAAGAGTGCGCAGTTCCCCTTGTATGTGTGGCTGCCCGATGCGATGGAAGGCCCCACACCGGTCAGCGCACTCATTCACGCTGCAACCATGGTCACCGCAGGCGTCTATCTCATCGCGCGCATGTATCCACTGTTTCTGCTTGATCCAAGCCTGACAGCGCTGCACATCGTTGCGTATGTCGGCACATTCACCGCATTTCTTGCTGCAACCATCGGTATGGCGCAGTTCGATATCAAGCGCATCATGGCCTATTCAACACTCAGCCAGCTCGGCTACATGTTCGCTGGGCTCGGCGTGATGGCAACCAACGGCGCTGCGTACCACGTATTCACGCACGCATTCTTCAAGGCAACACTTTTCCTTGCGTGCGGTGCGGTCATGCACGGCTTTGCCGGCCAACTTGACCTGCGCAAACTCTCGGGTCTGTGGCACATCAAGGGATGGCGCATTGTTTCGATCGCGATGCTCATCGGGTGTCTGAATCTTGCGGGCATTCCGCTGATCACTTCCGGTTTTTGGTCGAAAGACATGATCATTGCCGAGGCATTTACCACGCCCAACGGTGTCATCGCGGGTTCGAGTGTCATCGGGTGGGTGCTTTTGTTCACCGCGGGCTTGACGGCCTATTACACCTTCCGCGTCTTCTTCCGTGTGTTCGTCGGGCCAGTTGAATATGTACCGGGCGATGAAGCGCACGCTGATGATGACGACCACGCGCACGGTAATTCGGGACACAGTGATGAACACTTTCATCCGCATGCGCCGGGGCTTGCGATCAATCTTGTGCTCGCGGGGCTTGCCATTGGTGCGACTCTGGCGATCATCCCAAACTTCATTGACAAGGATCATCACGGCTGGGTGGGCGGCTTGCTGCACGAATCAACTGCGCACTATCAATCCGGATTCACGCATCATGAGCCAGACAATGAACACGCGCTGATCGATGCGTCGACGGGCGCAGCGCTTGTGCCCGTTGCGCACAGTGCGCCCATACATCCGCCCGCTACTTCGCATGGTGCTGACACCCCGCACGCGGAGGAAGCGGTACATGCGGGCAGTTTCCTTGGCATGGATCCGCACAAAGCGATGTATTACGCCTCGGCGTTTTTCGCGACCGTCGGCATTCTCTTCGCTGCCTTTCTGCACGGCCCGGTTGGCATGTGGGGCCTCGGCCTTGGCAAGCGCACGAGCGCTGCGGTGAGTCGCGCCGATGCATGGAAGCGTGCGCTTGGTCCCATCGGACGCTGGGCGGAACACAAGTGGTATGTCGATGAGTTTTATGCATTGGTGTTGCATGCGCCGCTTCGGGTGATGGCGCACATTTTCCATGCTTTTGACAAGCTCATTATTGATGGTGCCCTTGTTGATGGCACTGGTCTGCTTCCGCGTCTGGTTGGCCGGACACTGCGTCCGATGCAATCCGGTGTGCTGCAGGGCTATGCAACGGGCATGGCCGCGGGCATAGGTGTAATTGTTCTTATCGTTCTGGTGATGACGCTGTGACACTCTGGCTGCTCATTTTGCTTCCGATCGCAACCGCGGCGCTGATCGCCACGGGTTCACGCGGCGCCGCGCGCGGCACTGCGATGTTTGGCAGCATCATCTCCTTGATCGCTGCGGGCATCGCTGCGTTTCAATTTGACTGGGCCAACTCAGGTGCGATGCAACTGGAAAGCATCATCCCCTTCATGCCATCATTTGGCATCGAACTCTCTGTTGGCGTTGATGCAGTTGCACTGGCGCTCATACTTCTTGCAGCGCTGCTTCAACCGCTCATGGTGATGGGCAGCTTCAGTGCAATTCGTGACAATGAAAAAACCTATTACGCATGGCTGAGTGTGCTATTGGCACCGATGATCGGCGTCTTTGCGGCGCGCGACCTCATCTTTTTCTATACATGCTTCGAACTCACGCTCGTGCCGATGTTCGTCCTCATATCACTGTTTGGCTCAACCAACCGCAAAAAAGCAGCCATCAAGTTTTTCCTCTTCACCTTCACCGGCTCCATCCTTGCACTGGCAGGCTTTGTCTATGTCGCGTGGCGCGCTGCAGCGGAAGCAGATGTGTGGACCTTTGATATCGCAACACTCCAAACGGTTGCGCAATCCATGACCTTGCGCGAACAAACTTGGGTGATGCTTGCGATGCTCGCCGGTTTTGCAGTAAAAATCCCACTCTTTCCGGTGCACACATGGTTGCCACTTGCGCACACCGAAGCGCCGACGGCTGGCTCGGTTGTGCTTGCAGGAGTTTTGCTCAAACTCGGCACCTACGCAGTATTTCGCTTTGTATTGCCCTTCGTGCCCGATGCTGTCGCAGAATATGCGGTTGCGATTGCGATGCTCAGTATCGTCGGCATCATTTATGCCGGGCTCATCTGCTGGGTGCAGCGCGATGTCAAAAAACTTGTCGCCTATTCAAGTGTGAGCCACCTTGGATTTTGCGTGCTCGGCATGGTTGCACTCAACACCATCGGCCTCGGTGGTTCGATCATGTACATGATCAATCACGGCCTCTCGACCGGCGCGCTTTTCTTCTGCATCGGCATGATCTACGAGCGCTACCACACGCGATCGATGGATGAACTGGGCGGTCTCGCCAGACGCATGCCAATCTGGGCCTTCTTCATGGGCTTCTTTACGATGGCAAGTGTTGGTTTGCCTGGTCTCAATGGTTTTGTCAGTGAGTTCATGTGCCTGCTTGGCACATTCCAAAGTGGTGCAGCGGGTGTCGGCGGCGTGCGCGGCCCACTTGGGTTCTGGTTCGCCGCTGTTGCAGGCACGGGCATGATTGTTGCCGCAATTTACCTCCTGTATATGGTTGGCAAAATCGTCTTTGGCCCGCTCAAAGAACCATCCGGCCACGATCACCATGATGATGTGCACGCACCATTGCCGACAGATCTCACCCGTCGAGAAATTGGTCTGTTGGTGCCGCTTGCAATCGCATGCATTGTCCTTGGTGTGTATCCAACTCCTGCGCTGCGAGCTTTTGAAGCGCCGATTCGTAATACGCTTTCTGCGTATCAATCCGTTGACTTTGAGCATTCGAACGCTCACAACAATGGCCATATTGCACGTGTTTCGGGTAAGGAAGGCGCGACACCATGATTTCGTACCTTCCCACGCTCCTCGCATCGGCACCGCCTCTCTCTGGCGCACAAGTCCCGCCCATGATCAGCAAACTCTCGGTCATCGTGCCCGAGATTGTCATGTTCGTCGGCACCTGTCTTGTCCTGATGCTTGGCCTCAGTAAGACCGCGTCGATCCGGCGCAGCTGTGTCGGCGTTGCGGAACTCACACTGATTATCGCGGGCATTGCCGCAGCGACAGGACCGTCGTTAGTTGCTGAAAGTCTCTTGCCCAACCTCATGCCATTCGCCAAGGTCTTGATCGCTGTCGTCGGACTTGTGTTGCTGTTGCTCTTGAGCGGCACGGTTGATCGTGATATCGAAGCCGCCGCAGCTGTCGGGCGTCCTTTCGACGTGCTTCATTCCAACCGCGCCGAGTTCTACGCCTTCTTCCTTTTCAGTTTGACCGGGCTCATGCTCTGCGCATCTGCCGATGATCTGATCTGGCTCTTCCTTGCCCTCGAACTCACGAGCTTGCCGACGTATGTCATGGTGAGCATCTCGACATCAAAGACGCGCACGCAGGAAGCGGGCGTGAAATATTTCTTCCTCGGGGCCTTCTCCGCTGCGATGCTTTTGATGGGCTTCACCTTTATCTATGGTGCGACGGGCACCACGCAACTCTTTGGCGAAACCTCAATCGCAACGGCACTTGCCGCACAAGGTGAACTTGGCCCAATAGCATTGCTCGGATTCGTCCTTGCGATCATCGGTTTGTGTTTCAAAATCGCCGCCGTGCCCATGCATTTCTACACGCCAGATGTCTATCAGGGCGCAGCAGCAGGGGTGAGCGCGATGCTTGCGTTTGTCCCAAAAACTGCTGGTTTTCTTGCCTTGATGCTGCTCGTGTCAGCGATCGGGTGGGGTGTTGATGGTGCCTACGGCCTGCCGCCCACCATTCGACTCATGCTCTGGGTGCTCGCCGCGCTGACGATGACTTATGGCAATGTGCTTGCCCTCATGCAGCGCTCCGTCAAGCGCATCCTTGCGTATTCATCTATCGCACATTCCGGGTACATGCTTGTTGGCATCCTTGCGGGTCCCGGACTTGCAGGTGATGGTGCACCATCGAATGGCCTTGGTGCCGTGCTGTTTTATCTATTGTGCTACGGCGTGATGAATGTTGGCGCGTTCGCAGTTGTTGCTTCACTCAAACGTCAATCAGACGATGAAGCAGAAGATGTTGATGATCTTCGCGGCTTGTGCAAGAGTCACCCCATGCTCGGCTGGACGATGGTCGCTTCTGCGATCAGCATGCTCGGCCTGCCCATCGCCATCGGCTTCCTCGGCAAGTTGTATCTCTTCACCGCAGGACTGCGCGCCGGTGAGATCGCACTCATTGTCGTCATGGGCCTGAACTCTGCAATCGCAGCGTTTTATTACCTGCGCCTCGCGTTCACACCCATGCTCGAAATCCCAAATGATCGCGATGCACCGCTTGTCGTCACGCAGTTCACCATGCGCAAGCTCGCGGGCGCAGTCAGTGCGCTCGGCGTGGTGGTACTGCTTCCCTTTGCCGGGCGCCTGGCAACCATGAGTGATCATGCTGCGACCTACACGCGCACTGACACAGGTGTTTCATCGGTGACGACCGCACTACCAGAGCACGCATCAGTTGAAGAACACTAAGTCGTCTTCGCTTCGACAGGCTTTTTGCCGATCGGTGCATGGGCGCGATCTGACATTGTGTTGAGCCCCTTCAGTCCGCCACCAAATTGCAGCACCGCACCGATGACAAGCACCGAACCGACAAGAATCGGCACAAGCTGCGGTGTACTTTCCATGGAACTGATGACGCCGCTCTGCCATTGGCCAACTTGAAGCAGGCCCGCAAGCCCACCCAGCACAAGCATGGTCGAGCCAACGATCGTGGTCAGTGCAATGATCACCGAACGGAACGCGGTCAGCGCCGCCATGCTCACAATAATCAAGCCCAGCAGTGCACCAACGTAATACTGTTCGGGTGCTTGTCCGATCGCGGTCCAGATGTTCGCACCTGCAAACGCGCCCGCAAGCCCGCCGAACAGCGCCGCGGCGTAGCGCATGAATGGCCACGCAACAACACCCGTGATAATGGCAATGCTCGCGGCCATCGCCGGTGCACCCTGCACATTGGTGGCAACCTGCGAAGCGATCCACATTCCTGCGAGTGCCGCAAGCGCAACGACAATCCACTTGCGCCATCGAAATCCATTCGTCACGCACATCGCACCAAGGACAATAAAGATCGCCGCCCAGACCGCGCTCACTTCAAGCAGCAAGCCCTTGAGCATGTCCGGATGACACAAAAAATCAAGCCGATCTCGTAGCGCCGTAAACAACATGTCCGAGGGCGGCAAGCTCGAATCAACGGTGTGCGTGGTCGATGTCGTCGCAGATTCACCAGACGACCAACCACCCTCCGATTGCGCAAGAAATGTCGAAACGAGAAGCTGATATGTGCTGTGCATCATGGCGTATCCTGTCGATGCGGGCGCTTCGCACCCCACCGGCGAGAACGCGCGCTTATTCGCTATCGGCTTCCGGCTTCTTCGAACGCCACTGGATCGCAACTGCAACGGCCGATAACACAAGCCACAGCCCCGCCCACACCAATGGTTCACTGGGCAGCATCCCTTCGCCCACTGCACCACTGGCTGTTGCAAGCCATGCCCCGGATGGCAGCGCCATCGCAGCCCCAGACATCGCAGTAACAAGCGAGCCCACACTCTTGTGCAGAAGTAAGCCTCCTGCGAAACCGCCAACAAGCCCAATCAGAGTTGCCATGGTCACGATGAGTTTTTCACGCACATCAAGCGCGCTCCATCGCGGACCGAGCACAGCTTTCACCCGGGAGAAAAAGTCACGCACATGCTGCGCTTCTTCGCCAAGTCCGGCCTTTTCAACCTCTTCGTTCATGTTTGGCAGTGCCGCTTCTGCGATATCTCTCAATGGACCATCGCTGGCCGCGTCATTCAATGCGTCAAGCGATTCCACAAATGCCTCACCCGGTACAACCTGCGGGGCGACACTGGCAGGCAATTCTTCAGGTGCATATTGCACAAATGTTGCAGCGATCGTTGTTGCCACCGCCGCTGCCAATACCGACGATGCAATCGCGATAGTGAACCGATAGGTAATAAGCCCCATCATGAGCCCGATGAATCCGCCCACGCCCGCTGTGGTCGCACTTGATACGCCCGCGCCCACCGCTGCGGGCAGGACAAGGCCTGCCTGGACCCCAAGCAGAAGGCCGAGCAGTGCAAGTGCCAGACGCAGTGACGCCCGCCCAAACAGGGCCAGCACCACGCCCCCGATCAGGCAGCCCACCACAATCGAGTGAGTCGACCAGGGGATATCACGAATCACCTGCGTCACCGATGCACTGGCATCATTCACGGTGCCGAGAATCTCGCCAGCATTGAGGGGAGTCGCCAAGTTGGGCAAATCTGATGTCATGGTGATTCTGTGCAGAAGGAGGTGCGTGCATTAGCCTATTCGGAAGTTGACGCCCCGGGTTACGTCAATCGGGAGTTATTGCGCCATCTGGTCCCAATTTCACAGTGGATATGGGGTTCTCAGCGGTGATCGCGGTGCGGGGTGTGCCGCCAAGAGGCGATAGTGTCAGTCAAGGTGGGGAGGATGACATGGATTCTGGGCCGCAACAACCTGAACTGCCGGAAGGCACTGAGCCGCCCGAAGGTTCTGAGCAAATCTTCGATCATCGCCTTGGGGCCGCAGGCGATGCCCTGCCCGATCGCCCGTTAGACGAACTGCGCGAGCGCATCGACGAACTCGATCAACGATTGATCTCGGTGCTCAATGAACGCGCCCGTCTTGTCGTTGATGTTGGTCGCGTCAAGCGTTCTGATGGCACGCCCATCTACGCGCCGCATCGTGAACAGGCGGTGCTCCAGCGCGCACGGTCACACAACGCTGATGGTCCGTTGCTGGATCGCACTGTCGAAGCCATCTATCGCGAAATCATGTCGGGCAGCTTCGCCCTTGAGCGCCCGCTGCGCATCGGCTTTCTCGGTCCGCAGGGAACATTTTCACACGTCGCATCACGCAAACAGTTTGGGCGCTCTGTCAGTTTCGAAGACCTCCACGAAATTGATGGTGTATTTACCGAAGTGCAGCGCGGCCACGTTGACTACGGCCTCGTGCCCATCGAAAATTCACTGCACGGCGGCGTGCGCGACACGATGGATGCCTTCCGTGAACGAGCGGGAGTAGTACACATTTATGCCGAAGTCCAACTCGAAGTGCATCAGGCGCTGCTCGCCAATTGTGAACCGAACAAAGTCAAGCGCATTCACTCCAAGCCCGAGGCCTTCTCGCAGTGTCGCAAGTGGCTCGCACTGCAATATCCAAAGGCCGAGCTTGTCCCCGCCCCGAGCACCAGCCGCGCCGTGCAGATTGCCCGCGCTGAAAATCTCCTCGAACCAGCGTCCGGCGCTGCTGCTATCGGTTCTGATCTCGCCGGAGAGTTGTATGAACTAGGGGTGCTGTTTCCGCGCATCGAAGACGATCCGCACAACGTGACGCGATTTTTTGTGATCGCTAAAACGCCCGCCCAGCGCTCCGGCGATGATAAAACAAGCATCATGCTCACCACCCCGGACCATCCAGGCGCGCTGGTTGACGTGTTGCAGATTTTCAAGGAAGCCAACATCAACTTGACGCACATCGACAAGCGTCCGAGCGGCCGCACCAACTGGTCATACACCTTCTTCATTGATGCGGTGGGGCATCGTGAAGATCGGCCTGTGGCGAAGGCCATCGAAAACGCGCGCACCCTCTGCGCCGAACTGCATGTGCTTGGCAGCTATCCGCGTGCCCGGCGGGTGCTGTAGCCGCAGCGTTGTGTTGGGGGGCTCAATCCTGCCCGAGTCGCCCGCCCGTTGCGTCATCGCCGCCCTTGTTGGGCTGCTTGGCGCCGAGCTCGATGGTGCCATAGGCCTGCTCGTAGGCTGCAAGGGCCTGCTGCAATGACGCATACAAGCGTTTGGCCGTCGACCAGTTCATCACCACGCGGTGCCCGATGATGAAGTTCATCACCGGCTGCTGGTTCTGGCCCTGCCCGGGCATATTGAGCCCGAAATCCAGAACAATCTCATCGGGCGTGGTCGCCGAACGAATCGTATTGGCATACGACGAACTCATCTTGCTTTCGTCAATGCGGATTTGGACCTGTTGGTTCTGGTTGGGGTTCTGATTACCATCCATGTGCGTTCTCTCCTTGTGCGCGCCTGTTCTGGCACTGTTTTTGAGTACCGAAGGAGGGACTCGAACCCTCAAATCCTTTCGGACAGCGGATTTTGAGTCCGCCGCGTCTGCCAATTCCGCCACTTCGGCCAATGGGCGTGAAGGGACATCGCCCGCGAGCAACGCAGTGTAGCCAAATCGCCCCCGTTGGCAGATGGAAATCCATGCGCCGCCCCCGGTATGCTCTGAGCGTCGATGCGGGGTATCCTCACCCGGCTCGCCGCGCTCGATAGCATCGGCGACCGTCGGCCCACACCTCGGCCAGCGGTTTGACATTCATTTCACCTGATCATTTGAGAGTAAGCGCGATGGCAGCAGCGACAGCGACCACCGAAGAGCACATCAATATCGAAGACATCGGCCCCTGCCGCAAGCGCATCACCATTGCGCTCCCCGCAGAAGCCGTCACCGAGCAGATCGGCCAATCTCTTGACCTTGTCGCTGCAGAGGCCACCCTGCCCGGGTTCCGCGCCGGCCGCGTCCCGCGCAAACTTGTCGAGAAAAAATTTGGTGCTGCTGTTCGTAACGAAGCGAAAAGTCAGCTCCTCTCTTCTGCCTACTCCCGCGCTGTCGAAGAGAACAAACTCAGAGTCATTGGCGAACCAGAACGCATCGATGATGACAACGAAACGGATATCGAGGCGGGCCAGGCAATCACGTTCACAGTTGAAATTGATGTCGCGCCCGATTTCGAATTACCCGCATTTTCTGAAATCGAAGTCCTCAAGCCGACCTACGAAGTCACAACAGAACAGGTTGATGAACAATTGGAGCGTGCCTGCCGCAACGAAGGCGAACTCGAGCCGCATGACAAGGCTGAGGCCGGTGACTATTGCATTGGTGATGGCAAGCTGATGGTCAAAGGTGAAGATGAGCCCGTGTACGATCTAAAGGGCGCGGTGATTCAGATTCCAGATAAAGCTGATGATGGCAAGGGCCGCATTCTTGGTGTTGTCATTGATGACTTTGAGAAACAAGTTGGCACACCCACAGCAGGCGACACCATCACCGTCAAGGCCAAGGGCCCGGAACACCACGAACGCGAGAAGATTCGCGGCGCGGATCTCACAATTACCTTCGAAGTTGAGCAGGTTCAGCGGATTCTACCCGCGACTGTGGATGCGCTGGTCGAGAAGTACGGCTTTGCAGATGTCGAGCAGTTGCGTCAATCGGTTCAGGAACAGCTTGAGCGCCGCATCCAGATCGAACAGGCCTCTGCCATGCGTTCACAGGCTGCCGAGGCGCTGCTCGACCAGATCGATTTCGACATCCCCGAGCGTTTGACTGAAAATCAGGCTGAGCGTCGTCTCGAACGTCAGCGCATGGAGATGGAATATCGCGGCGAAGATGCTCAGACGATTGAAGATGCCGTCGCTGACGCCCGGTCAACTTCACACGAGGGTGCTCAGCGGGAACTCAAATTATTCTTCATGCTTGCCAAGGCCGCTGAAGACATGAAGGTGGAAGTAACAGAAGAAGAGGTTGGCGGCCGTATCACGCAGCTCGCGCAGGATCGCAACGAGCGTCCCGAGCGCCTCCGCGCAGAACTGATCCGCACCGGGCGCATCCAGACACTCCTGCAGCAGATTCGTGAACACAAGACACTTGATTCCATCGTTGCCAAGGCGTTGATGAAGGAAGTGACGACGGACGAATTCAAGGCTGCGATGGAGTCTCGCGCTGACAAGAAGTGACGTGTTCGTTTATTCACTCGCCCAATCAAATACGACAAGTGCCTTTTTCACATGGATTGGTGTGCTTCTCGTTCTCGTTATCGCCGGCAATGTCTTCAGACTGAGAATTCGCAAGCTCTTTATTGATGATGAGCAGCCCACAGACCTCATCCTTGATGACATTCGCACTCTGCGCAACAAAGGCACAATTTCCGATGAGGAATATGAACGTCTGCGCGAAGTGATTCTCGGTACAGCCCATGGTCAATCGCAAAAAACGCCCCCTGCAACCATCGTGGCACCACCCGGTTTTGACCTGACAGGTGATCCCCTTCCCGGTCCCCCCCAGGATCGGGAATCCCCACCTGAGAGCAGTGAATCGTCCGCAAACGAATAGGGGGCAGATAATTGTCATGCGGGGGCATCGCGATAAGGGCCTCTGGACGTGGGTGAAGTGTTGATCGTGTGTGTTCATTGAGATGCACAGTTGCCCTGCGGGCAGATGGTGGCAGGATGTATGGAAGGTTGGATCGATAGTGTGGTGGGTAGGGCCCCGAGAAGGCTCTTCCCGAGCAGGTGGGCATCGAGTCGCACGCTGCCCATGCCGATACAATTGGCGGGTTCGAAGCAACCCGGCTGCTGACACGGTGGTGGTCTCGTGTTGGTTTTGAGGTGCGACGGGCTCAATTGATCGTCTGTGGACGAGGGGTAGATATGGCAAAGACGCGCAATGACGGTGGTGGATCGCAAGGCGGTGGACCCGGTGGCCCGAGTGGGCCCAGTGGACCAACCGGAGGCGATGGCGGCAATGGCAACGGCGGCGGCGGGAATGACTCCGGCTTCCGCGGACGCAAAGTCACCACGTGCTCATTTTGTGGCAAAACCTCGCGCGATGTCGGGGCGATGGTCGAAGGCCCGAGCGATGTGTACATCTGCTGCAATTGCGTTGACTTGTGCCAGAATATTTTCAAGCAGGAACGCCGGCGCGTTGCTTCCACCAAGCACAGTTATGGCGAAATCCCCACGCCGCGCCAGATCAAGGAGTTTCTTGATCAGTACATCATCGGTCAGGACGCCGCCAAGAAGTCGCTCGCGGTTGCGGTGCAGAATCACTACAAGCGCCTTCAGCAGATCGATAACGAAGAGGCACCCGTCGAACTCGAAAAGAGCAACATTCTTCTGCTGGGCCCGACCGGGTGTGGCAAGACTTTGCTTGCGCGCACGCTGGCACGCATTCTGAATGTGCCCTTTGCGATCGCAGACGCCACGACGTTGACCGAAGCAGGATACGTGGGCGAGGATGTTGAGAATCTCTTGCTGCGCCTGCTGCAAAGCGCTGACTACGACCTTGAAACGGCGCAACGCGGCATCATTTATATCGATGAAATCGACAAAATCGGCAAGACGTCAAGCAATGTCTCAATCACGCGCGATGTGTCGGGTGAGGGTGTTCAGCAGGCCCTGCTCAAGATGCTTGAGGGCACCGTTGCCAACGTGCCTCCGCAAGGTGGCCGCAAGCATCCCGAGCAGCAGTACATTCAGATTGATACCACGCACATCCTGTTCATCTGCGGCGGGTCGTTTGTTGGCCTTGAAGACATCATCCGCCGGCGCATCGGCAAGAAGCGCATCGGGTTTTCTGCAGATATTGATTCCGCCGAATCGCAAGCCATCGATGATGTGCTGCTTCAGGTTGTGCCCGAAGACATCACGGAATATGGCATGATCCCGGAGCTTGTCGGGCGACTTCCCGTTGCAGCGCCACTGCTTCCATTGACAAGTGAAGCAATGATCCAGGTGCTCACAGAGCCCAAGAATGCGCTGGTCAAGCAATATCAATACCTCTTCCACCTTGAAGGGGCGCAACTTGAATTTACCGATGCTGCCCTTCAAGCCATCGCCGAGAAGGCCAAGGAGCGCAAAACCGGTGCAAGAGCCCTGCGCGGCGTGATGGAAGAGATGATGCTCGAACTGATGTATGAGCTGCCCGAGATCGCCAAGGGCGGGGAGTTTGTCATTGATCGAGATGCCGTCATGAATCCGAAGTCGCTGCAAGATATTCGCGTCAAGAAGAAGGAATCGGCCTGACCCTGCAAGGGCTTGGGCAGTCGCCTGGCGCACTGTAAATGCTGACAATCTTTACGTGTCGATTGACGCGCTAGCGCCCCGCGACCTAGCGTGGGGGACATGGTGTCGCGCTTCAATCTTTCATTTCGTCCCAGCATCATTATCAGACCCTGCGCTGTGATCATCGCATTGGCTGTGTCATGCGCGCATGGACCAGTAGTGTGCGCACAAGGCGGGCCCCCGCCGGCAATGGTGCGCCTCGATGCTGCGCGAATGCAGCAGGTGTCATTGCGCCGGTTTGTCACAGGAGAGGTGCGGGCCGCAGCATTTTCTCGCGTTGCTGCAAAAGAATCAGGGCTTGTCACGATCTTCGATCTTGACCCGGGTGATGATGTAGAAATGGGGCAGGTGATTGTGCGCCTTGATGACACCCTTGTGCAACTTGATCTCGAACTTGCACACAGCGACCTCCTTGCAGATCAATCTGTGGTCACCGAACGCGAAGCAGAACTTGAACGGGCAGAACGTGATTTCGAGCGGTTGAGCGCACTTGCAAAATCTGAAGGTGCCGCACGCCGTGAAACCGAAGATGCGCGCACAGATGTGATTGCGAATCGCGCCCGCCTTGAAAAAGCGCGGGTCGATGTGGCGCGCGACCGTGTGACGATTCGCCGCACCGAAGCTCGTATTGATGATTTTATAATTCGTGCGCCCTTCTCCGGGCAGGTTGTGACCGTAAATACTGAAATCGGGGAATGGGTTTCACCGGGCGACACCATCATCGAACTCATCGATGCGAGTCAGGTGGATGTCATTCTTGATGTGCCCGAGGGGTATCTACTCGCGCTGCAGGCGGCAAGGCAATCCGCCGAGGCGCCAGCTGTTTCCGTGCGCATCGATGCCGCGGGCGTGAGCCTGGAAACGCGCGATATTGTCATCGTCCCGCGCGGTGATCGCTTGGCGCGCACGTTTCCGGTTCGCATTCGTCTTGATAATGTCGATGGCGATGTCAAACCGGGGATGGCAGCAGTTGCTGCGGTGCCCACGGGCTCCCGGGGCGAAGCGCTGACGGTATCCAAGGATGCGGTGATGCGCAACGATGCTGGTTGGTTCGTGTATTTCGATTCGGGAGGCGTCGCGGCGGTGGCGCCGGTGCAGGTCGAATTTGCCGCAGGCGAAAGAGTTGCAATTCGCGAAGGCATGTTGCGTCCGGGCATGCGCACTGTTATTGAAGGCAATGAGCGCATCTACCCCGGGCAACCATTGCAGGAGCTTCCCGGCACAACCGGCGCCGAAGCCGATGCTGACGACGCACCATCAAGCGCGCAGAAAGCAGGCTGACCCATGGACATCGTGCGCCTTGCCATTGCCCGTCCCGTCACGGTGATCGTCGGGGTGGTGATTGTTGTGCTCGCGGGGATCGTTGGGTTTGGCGCAGTGCCGGTGCAGCTTGCACCCAATGTTGATCGACCGGAAATCACAGTCTCGACCGTGTGGCCCGGACGCGGGCCCGAAGAGATCGTCGATCAGATCGTCAAGAATCAGGAAGAAGAACTCAAAAATGTAAGCGGCCTGCGCAACATGACCTCCGTCAGCTCTGAGGGCAGCGCCAATATCACACTCGAATTTTATCTCGGCACCAACATTGCGCGGGCGCTGCAGGAAGTTTCTGATGCGCTCCGCCAGGTGCCGGATTATCCTAATGATGTTGATGAGCCGACAATCAAGGCGGCCGATGGCGCTTCCGCGAATGCCACATCGTGGATCATTGTTGATCTTCCTGATGAACTCTACGCGGAGCATCCGAGCTGGGATGTGCAGACGCTTTTTGACGCGCTTGACAGTGAGGTGAAGCCCTATCTTGAGCGCATCGATGGTGTAGCAGAAGTCAATATCTACGGCGGGCGCGAACAGGAAGTGCAGATTCTTATCGATCCTGTCCGCCTGGCGCAGCGTGGGCTGACCTATCTCGACGTTCTCAATGCGCTGGCCAGTGAAAATAGAAATGTCAGTGCCGGGTCGATTTCCGAAGGCAAGCGCAACTATCGCGTGCGCGTGTTGGGACAGTTTGAGGCCACTGATGACATCGCTGACACGATTATTGCCTATCACGAGGGCGGGCCTGTCTATGTGCGCGATGTTGCTGAGGTTCGACTCGGGCTTCAAAAGCGCCGCGGGTTTGTTCGGTCGCTCGGGCATCCCTGCATCGCGATGAATGTTATTCGTCAGAGCGGTGCCAATGTCATGTCCATCATGGAGGATGTTGATCAGAGGCTGGATGAAATTCGTGCGGAAATCCTGCCGCGCCTTGATTCAACCGTTGGCGTCAATTTGCGGTTGACCAAGGTCTATGACGAAACGGTGTATATCGATTCATCTATTGGACTTGTCACACAAAACCTCTGGGTGGGGGGAACGATCGCGGCGCTCGTGCTGCTTTTGTTCCTGCGTTCTTTCGTGGCGACAGCAGTGGTTGCAATTGCGATTCCCATTTCTGTCATTGGCACATTTCTTGTGCTTCTTTTGCTCGGGCGATCACTCAATGTGATCTCTCTTGCGGGTCTTGCGTTTGCGACAGGTATGGTGGTGGACAACGCAATTGTCGTGCTTGAAAATATTTACCGACATCGTCAGTTGGGCAAGCCCGCGCTGCGCGCTGCGTACGACGGCGGGCGTGAAGTCATCGGTGCCATCATCGCGGCATCACTGACCACGGTTGCAGTATTCATCCCCATTCTCACTATTCAAGAAGAAGCCGGGCAGCTTTTCTTTGATATTTCCCTCGCTATCGCTGCGTCGGTTTCCCTCAGCCTGATCGTTTCGATCACTGTGATTCCAGCGGCCTGTGCGCGCTTGCTTGGCACTGCGGGGCGGAAGCACGGCGGGCTGCGCGGCGCGATTGACAATCTCTTTGGTGTTGCGCCGATTTTCAAACGACTCAATATCGCCCTTGGCAATCTCATCCACTGGCTCATCACAGGATGGCGCGGGTGGACTGTGCGCCCGGTGCTGTTGCTTGTGCTCACCGGCGCATCGCTATTTGGTGCGAAATTGCTTATGCCGCCACTTGATTATCTTCCGGCGGGCAATCGCAACCTTGTTTTTGGTGGAATGGCGATTCCGCCCGGCTATTCCGTTGAGCAGATGGGCACTATTGCCGACCGCATCCAGGATGTTGTGGGCCCTTATCTTGGCGCGCAACCTGATGACGGTGACAAACTGGCATCACTTCCACTCATACAACGCCAAAGCTTTGGTAGTGAGGTTCTTGATCCTTACAAGCCGGTTGGCGTGGAGAATTTCTTCGTCGGTGCGTTCGGTGGCACCATGTTCGGAGGTGTGACATCCACCGATGAGAACATTGTCAAACCGCTTGAAAGTTTGCTGACGAATGCGATGGCCACGTCGCCTGATGTCTTTGGCTTTGCATCGCAGAGCAGTTTGTTTGGGCGCGGTGTGGGCGGTGGCAACTCTATTGATATCGAAATTGCGGGCCCAAGTCTTGAACTTGTTAAGGCCGCCGCGAATCACCTGTACACCATTATGACACGCTCGCCGGACTACGGACATGCCAAGGTGCAACCCGACCCTGGGAATTTTAATCTTCCTCAGCAGGAATATCGCGCGATGTTGACGCCGCGCGGCCGTGAACTTGGTCTGACAACCGAGGCGGTTGGTGCGTCGGTGCGCGCACTCTTTGATGGTGCGTTTGCTGGTGACTATTACGGGAGTGGCGAGATTATTGATATTCGTTTGCTTCCGCCGGGCGAACGTCTTGCTTCCAAGGAAGATATTGCAGACATTCCGATCGCAACACCTGCAGGTCCGATCGTGCCCATCGCATCTGTTGTTGATCTTGTGCCGGGCCTTGCGCCGCAAGCGATTCGGCGCGTTGAAGAACTCTCAGCGATTACGTTGCGCGTAACCCCTCCTGAAGGTCAACCACTTGAAGCAATCATGCGCGATATTCAGGAGAATTACCTTGTCGAAACATATAACGCCGGATTGATAGATCGAACCATGCGCATTCGTCTCAAAGGCACCGCGGCCAAACTCGACGAAGTAAAAGGCGCGTTGCTGGGAGATTCTGACCTGGCAGCAGTGCCCCGCGCGCCGTGGCAAACCGTGCTCTGGTGGATAGGTATTGCCATGCTCGGTGGTGGGGCGACTTTTGCACTGCGCGGTCTTGTTCTTCTGCTGCAGCGCGGGGGCGGACACTATTTGTACGGCGCATCCGGTGCGCTCGTGCTTGGTGCACTGCTCGGGGGGCTTGTCTTACTCCTTGCTGATCAACCCCAACTGGCCACGGCCCGATTTGTATGGGCGATGCTTGTGGTCTATCTCTTGATGTGCGCGCTGTTTGAGAGTTTCATTTACCCCTTCGTCATCATGTTCACGGTGCCTCTCGCGCTCGTGGGCGGATTTGCCGGGCTGCGCATCGTTCATGAATGGACTGCGGCCAATCCGTTGATCGCCACCCAGAATCTCGATGTACTCACCATCCTCGGGTTTGTCATTCTTGTTGGCGTGGTCGTGAATAATGCCATTCTTATTGTGCATCAGGCGCTGCACTTTATGGCTGGCACCGCGGATGCAGGCCCGAATGGGTCCGACGGGCCGTTGCCCGCGCCGCGTGCGATTGCCCTGGCAGTGTCAACTCGCGTGCGTCCGATTTTCATGAGCACTTTGACCAGTGTTGGAGGCATGATGCCACTTGTGCTTATTCCCGGCGCCGGCTCGGAACTCTATCGCGGCCTTGGATCAGTTGTTGTCGGCGGGTTACTCGCATCAACTGTTTTCACGCTCATCCTTGCACCACTCGCCCTGAGTTTGACCTTCGATATGAAAGCCGGCCTCATGGCGATCGTGTCAGGACATGCTGCCAAAGAATCTATCGAGGAGCCGCACAGCGCAACACGTCCTAGCGCATCAACGCCATACCACGACGGTGCGCTTCCAGCGATGACTTTACCTGTCCCGGATACGGTTGATGTCTAAGTGAACAGCCCGGTCAGTTCAACGCGCATGCAACAGGCACCACTTCGCCGCGCACGTTCACTTGCGTCAACAGATGCACACGCACCGGCGAATCAAGTAGCCATCGTACGCTCGCGGCTTGTGTTGCAAACAAATGTTGCACCGCATCGGCTTCTCGAAGTGCGATGCCGGTGGCTCTCGCGATGAGCGCGTGATGCATCGTTGCCCACGCCGACGCCTGCGAGAGTGCCTGCACCGCGCGCTCACCATCTGCGAGCACATGCAGTTGCCCGTGCGCATCTGCTGCGAACTGCACTTCTTGTGATGCGGGGCATTCAAGGTCCAGCGCCGTCAGCCCATCAATGAGCGCAACCAGGGGTGACAGATGAGATAGCGCGGGGGTCTTGGGTTCCGCGATCGTTGAAGGACGGGGTTTGGTCGGTGTGAGATTCTCTTCCAAAGTTGATTGTGCTGGCACCGGGTCAACTTGCGGGCGCGTTGACTGAATGAGTGTCACCAACCGTTCGGCGTTCACTTCAACAGCCCCACGGAACAATGAGATCGAACCCGTCGGTCCCATCTTGCCCAAAGGCTTTGCGAGTTCGATATCCATATTCAAGAATGTGCGGGCGCCATGTTGCAACTTTCGCCCCGCGGCTTCCGAGCGTTCCGCATCTGCACCCATGATGGCAACACACACCGAAGGCATCGCGTCCAGGACATCTTCACTGGCCATTGATTTGAACATGCGATATGCATCCACGACGGCAGCTTCATTGGCGCCACTCAAGACTGTGACGCGGTCAATACCAGTAACGCTCGTCACTGTTGCTTCGTCAAGTTCGCTGACAAGCACGATCCACCGCTGTGAACTGCGCTGGGCGTGCGCCATCGCCTCGCGGAAATTCGGATTTACATCACTGGTCCATGCTGGCTGGGGGCCAAGCAGATCGATTGAAATCCGTGAATTTCCAGTGTCGTCGCAGGGTGAAAGACGCACAAGTGTGACGCCGGTGTGCTCGTGGCGCGCCACTGATGCTGCATATTGCAAGGCCCATGGCCCGGAGCGCACCGGTAAATGTCCCATCAGGAGCGCTTCAACAGTCGGTGGGTGTGGCGCGTGCTCGTGCATGGGATTCTGCGATGATGCCGAGGTGTCACGCAGCGGTGTCGGCGCTTGTTCACGCGGGAAGGGGATGGCGATTGGCCCCGCGTCATGTGACCCAGTTTCATGCTCACCAAGAAACAGTTCTGCGAGTGCATCAAAATCGCGCGATGGCGATGCAGGATGAACATGATCACGGTCGTCAGGTGTTCCACTTGGGTGTGTCATTGCACGCCTCCCTGAGCGTCAGTGGTAACTGGTGCGCGTGAAGTTGGCACGAGCACCACAGAGTCCTGCTCACCAAATGCGTTTGTCACCGAGTCCGGGTTATATGGATCAGTCATCCAACTGCCATTGATTACAAGTCGATAGCGCAAGGAGCCTGGTTTGGCTTCGATCACAACTTCATACACGCCAAGTGAGCCATTAAAGCGCATGGGTGAAGCTGTTGTTGACCAGCCGTTGTGATCGCCTGCAATGGCGAGTTCCTGGCCCGGTTCACCGGGTTGCACGAACAACACGCCGCGTCTGGTCGAATGGGCACCGAAGAATTTTTCAATTGCCGATGGTGATGTGCGGCTCGATGGTTGCGATGCAAAAGTGCCATGCATTGGCGCCGTCACTTCGGTCATAGCGCGCACAACGCGCTCATCTTTCGATCGCTTTTGGTTGGCTTCATCACTGGCAGCGACAAGACGATTGGCACGGACTGCAAGTTCCGCAGCCCTGCTCATTGTCGGGGCAATTTCAAGGCCTTGCAATATCGAAGCATCTTCCATCTCACCTGTAGCATCGTCGGCGGGGGCGGGATAAGTTGTTGCACCACAGTGTTGCGCTTCATTTGTCCGAGTAAATAAAGTTGCAGCGGTACGTTCAGGTACTGCGGGCGCGCTGCCATCACCAAGCCGGCGCTCGACCCAGCGTGCAAGTTCAAGATGATCTTCTGCGCCGCGTGAGCGCGGGGCATAATCGACGATCGGCACACCAAGTGATGCAGATTCCTTGAGCTTGCCATCAAGGCGCACGACTGTCGGCACGACCGCATTCCCAAATCGGCGATGCAATTCTGTCACGACATCCCGGCTCAACGCCGAAGTTGGATCATGCATCGTCGCGAGTACGCGGTAGTGGGGGGCTTCGCCGATGCGCCGCGAAAGTGCTTCAAGAGCTGCCACTTGTTTCTCTGCGCCGCGCAATGCAAAATAGCCTGTCTCAACTGGAATCAAGACAACATCTGCAGCCCGCAGCGCATTGAATGTCAGCAGGCCAATCGATGGGGCGCAATCGAGAATCGCCCAGTCATACCGGTCTTCAAGTCGCCGCAGCACCGACCGCACGCGCCCATCGCGATCTGCGCGATCTGCAAGGCCGCCGCGCGGCGCTTCAAGCCCCGCCAGTTTTGTCGTCGAGGGCATGAGGTGAAGCCCGGTGCGCACCGACCACAGCAATCGCGAGACATCAAGCTGGCGATCATCTGGGGTGAGAAGTGCATCACCAACCTGTTGATCAATGCGATCATCTGGAATTGCAAGGCCCAATGCGCAGTGCGACTGCGGGTCAAGATCGATAAGCAAGGTCGAATGCCCGAGGGCCGCAAGCGCCGCCGATAGATTGATCGCGGTCGTGGTCTTTCCACTCCCGCCCTTCTGATTGACAATTGCGATCGTTCTCAAAGGGGGTTCTCACGGCACACCAACGGCCCATTGAACACCGGGCGAGTCCATCACCGTCCCCCCGCGGGCCGATCCATGGCCCCGCGCCGATCTCAGATGGACTTATCGGCTCCACCCCCCGCCGAGCTTTGAAGTTGAAGTTTTTGACACATGCCGCCCCCTAGGTGAGGGAGTTTGGTGCCGTGATCACAGGTTGAAGGCGGTGTTCTTCCCTTCCCCTTACTCCAAGAGCTGGGCGGGGCGAGGGGAGGAAGCCCCGCGATTGGCAAACCCTAGTCCTTCCGGTTCACTACCGACGTGGCGTTCTACATCACCATCGCCTCAAGTTTCGCCGGCCGCGCGCGCGGTTCATTATTGCCGCCCGCCCACCAGCTTAGGTAAGCATCAGCATGATCGGACGGCCGTTTCGCCATTCTTCTCTGGATTTCTCGTCGCTCATGATCGGAACTGCGGTATGTTTTGATATCCCGCCCAAGGAGATGGTATGCGCACGATTCGTCAGATTGTTCCATTCGCTATCGTCGCGATCGCGATCACCTTCGCCTCAGCCCCCGCGCACGCTCAAGAGGCGCGCGGCAGCGGCCCCTTCACCAATGTCACCCAGGGAACCGTCGTGCCCACTCTGCAAGGCGCGATCGACGCCGCCAACAATGGCGATGTGATCGCATTCCCCGCAGGTGTCATTGGCAATGTTGGCTTTGCGGGCATTGTCGATGGCAAAGACCTGACTATCCGTGGCGCCGATCCGAACACGCCCGATGCGTCGGTATGGTTTGTGACCGGGACCGGCTCGGGGATCCTCGCGATCAACGGCGCCAATCTCACTGTCAGAACCATTCAGTTCATCGAGTCGTCCAGCCCCAGTGTGCAGGCCGATGGCGCGAGTTCACTTGTCGTTGAGGACTGCACATTCCTCCTCGGGACCGGTGATACAGGTTTGATCGTCAGTGTCATGGCTACAAACACGCCCGAGGTCACTGTCACCCGCTGCACGTTCGACCTGTTCATACGCCCTCTCATTTACACGGCAATCCGTGCGAGTGATGTCAGCGTGCTCAATGTCCGTGACTCCGTCTTTGAGACGACGGATAACCAGGGCGAGGGCGGTGGCATCAGGACATCGACGAGCGGCCCCCAGCACATGGAGGCCCATGTTGTCGGCTGTACGTTCACCCAGTTGGACGTGGCAGTCAATTTCTTCGCGGGAGACCAGACCAGTATCTTTGACATCACCGACTGCACGATGAGCGACAACGTTCAGCATCTGAACACCCTATTCGTCCCGGTGACCATTACAAACAGCGTCTTTGCAGGAACAGGGGGGATTGGGATTTCGTCCCCGCCCTCGTCGGTGTCGATCAGCAACTGCACCTTTGCTGACTTTGCGGGCACGGGCTTCAACTTCACAGTGCAAGGCGATGCCAACATTGCCAACAGCATCTTCTGGGGCGGCACGCCTTCGCTGAATCTGACTGGCGCTGCCAACACTGTCGAACACACACTCTTCCAGGGCGGTTTCGCAGGCACCGGCAATATTGATGCCGACCCGATGTTCGTCGATGCGCTTGGCGCGGACGGTTTGCCCGGCACCGGTGATGAAGACTTTCGCCTGCGCCCCGGTTCACCCTGTCTCGATGCAGGCAGCAATCTGCTCGTCAACGCGGACGCGGTTGATCTCGATGGCGACTTGGACATCACCGAGCCGGTGCCCTTTGATATCGCCGGCGGGCTGCGCTTCAAAGATGACGCCGACACCATCGACACGGGCATACCCGGCAATGGCTTCACGCAAGTCGTCGACATGGGCGCGCACGAGGGTGTGCCGTGCCCGGGCGATGCAACCGGCGACGGGTTTGCAAACCTCGATGATTTACAGATTTTGCTGTTTCAATTCGGGAGCAGCGTGCCGCCATTTACGGGTGGAGATTTTACCGGTGATGGCATCGTGAATCTGGATGATCTGCAATTGCTTCTCTTCACCTTTGGTACGAGTTGCCCGGCGTAGGCGGTCGTGACGAAAGTGGCTCGGCGATCCCGTGAGCTTGCAATCCGTTAGATTGCTGGCATATGGCCAAGCACACACCATCGGCATTGGGTGAGAAGTCAACAGCAGGGGGGGCGCGTGCGAATCGACCCGAGTGGTGGTCGAAGCATCTATGGCAGATTCAGCCCGTGCGCGATGTGCTCGTGCTGCTCGCTGTGTTTGGGTTGCTCGTGCTCGGGGCGAAGCTGAGTCTGGTGACGGTGCCGCTATTGCTTGCGATTGCCCTTGCGTATTTGTTTGAACCGATCGTGCATCGTGTGACGCGGGTGAGTTGGATCAGCAGGCCCGGCGCAGCAGTTGGAATCATCGCAGCGGTGGCGATTGTTGTCGTAGCGCCGTTGACCATTGCATCAGTCTTTGCAATTGATCAGGGCATTCGCGCAGGGGTGTCGGTGGCAACGCATGCGCAGCTGGTGAATGATGCGATTACTTGGGATGACACTTCCAAAACGTATGACGATGGTGCGCTGAACCAATTGCCGCCAACGTGGAAGCGGGCGGCGATCTATGCACGGGCCCCCCGAGATGAAGCAGGCGAACTGGCACACGAAAATGAACCGCCAGCGCGGCGGGTCGTGGGCACTGTCATCGCATGGGCACAGGAGAATTCCGGCGGGTGGCTTGCCAAAGCAAAGGAAAAACCGGGTGATGTCGGGCGCCAGGTCGCGGACACAAGCGCGAATATTCTGAAACGAGCACTTGCATTCGCGCAATCAACGGGTGCCATTGCCTTCATGGCCTTCCTGACCGCGTTTTTTTTCTTCTTCATTAGCTCGGGCTACGCAAAATTCGCTGCCTTTGTGCGCAGCCTGATCCCCGACAAACACAAGGACGCGATCTTCGATATTGCAGGCAAGGTTGATCGCGTCATCGCGGGCTTCATTCGCGGGCGCATCACTATTCTTGGCATTTTGATGATCTATTTCACGATCGCGTATTTCCTGATCGGCGCGCCCGCAGCGCTCATGCTCGGCATTGGCGTGGGTGTGATCTCACTTGTGCCCTACCTTGCGCTGATCAGTATTCCCGTTTCGATCGCCTTGATGTTTCTCGACCCGCCAAACGGTTTTCGCGGCGCGTGGTGGTGGATGGTCGGTGCGCCGATGGTGGTGTATGTGCTTGGGCAGATGTTCGATGACTATGTGCTGACGCCGAAGATTCAGGGCAAAAGCACGGACCTTGATACACCCACGGTGCTCTTCGCATCCATCGCGGGCGGCATTCTCGCGGGCGTGTATGGGTTGTTGATTGCAATCCCGCTTGCAGCGTCGATCAAAATCATTGTGCGCGATGTGCTCTGGCCGCGCTTCAAGGCGTGGACTGAAGGGCGCGAGAAAGATTTCCTGCCGATCGGGAGTGATGATTAGCGCCGTTTGCGCTTCTTGCTCTTGAAGCCGCTCTTCGGGCTGCGCGAAGCAGTGGAGCGTTTGCCGGAACCGAGCCCGGGCAGTGCACCAAGACCGGGCAACCCGCCGCCGCCCGCAGCTTGCAATTCCTTCATCGCCTTCATCTTGCCGCCCATGCCCATCGATGACATCTGCTTGCCCATCTTTGAGATGACATCGAACTGCTTGATGAGTTTGCCGACGTCGTCGGGTTTGGAGCCGGACCCTTTTGCGATGCGCCGACGCCGCGACATGTTGAGCAACTTGACATTGGTGCGCTCTTCAGCGGTCATTGATCTGACCATGCCTTCAACGCGGTCGAGTTGCTTTTCGTCGACGTCCACATCCTTCATCATGCTGCCCACGCCAGGCAACATGCCAAGCAGTTGTTTCATCGAACCCATGCGGCGTAGCGTTTTCAGCTGACCGAGGAAATCATCCATGGACATTTCGCCCTTGGCCATCTTTTCTGCCATGCGCTCAGCTTCTTCTTCGGAAACCTCATCCTGCGCCTTTTCGACTAGTGAAACAACATCACCCATGCCAAGGATGCGCCCGGCGATTCGCTCAGCGTGAAACTCTTCGAGTTGATCAAGATGTTCGCCAACACCGATGAACTTGATCGGTGCGCCGGTGATGGAGCGCACAGTAAGGGCCGCACCGCCGCGCGTGTCAGAATCGAATTTGGTGAGGATCACACCATCGACATGCAGCTGCGCATGAAACTGTTGCGCCGAGTTGACCGCGTCCTGCCCGGTCATGGCATCAACAACAAGCAGCGTCTGATGTGGCGAAATAGCACGATGCACCGCTTTCAATTCGCCCATCAGATCATCATTGATATGCAAGCGACCGGCGGTATCAACGATCAATGTGTCAACACCTTGCTTGCGCGCTTCCTTCAGCGCGCGCAGCGCGACATCGACCGCGACGCCGACGGCCTTGCCATACGCTGCAACTTTGTCAGGTTCGGAATAAAACGAAACCGATGCGCTGGCGCCGGGCATGGTCTTGACCTGCTCAGCAACCGTTTGCAACTGTTCAACAGCAGCGGGGCGCTGCAAATCGGCAGCCACAAGCATGACCGAACGTCCGCGCTTGGTGAGGTATGCCGCGAGTTTGCCGCAGGTTGTGGTTTTGCCTGAGCCCTGCAGGCCGCTCATCATGATGACCGTCGGGCCCGGCGTAACTTTCGGTACGCCCGGCGCTGGAACCTCTTCGGGTTGACCCCCGATAAGTTCGACAAGGGCTTTATGAATGATGCCGATCATCTGTTCGCCGGGATTGAGCGCGTTGAGCACTTTCTCGCCCGTCGCGTCGGCGAGCACTTCCTCGCAGAAGATTTCGACGACATCCTGATGCACATCCGCATCGAGCAGCGCCGTGCGCACATCGGCGAGCGCCTCGCGGACATTGGCTTCGGTGATCGAGCCCTTGCCGGAGACGCGACGGAATGCGGATGAGAAACCTTCTGAGAGACGGTCGAACATGTGAACACCTCAGTGCTGATTAACCCACTCTAAAAAAATATCGACTACGCCCTCAAGCATATCTGGGCTGCAAGCAGCCTCCCAAGTTGATGCTGTTCGCCAGCATGTGTACCAAGGTTCGTCATCGCCACCCTCAACACTCTCGCGATGGAAAGCAACATCGAAGAGCGGCGTCTCGTCGAGGTCGATCCTCAGTCGCCAGCCTGGGTTGTCGAGTGTGTCGATGCACACCCCCCAGCTATGCTCCCACTCGCCGTTACATTGTGACTCGTACCAGCGGGAGAGTTTGGTCCAAGGTAACGGATTCACGCGACGCTCACGCTATCGTGGTCATGAACATGGGGCGTGTCGATATACCGCTCGCCATCCCAGTGACCCGGTCCTGCCAAATCAATACATCGCCCATCTGGAAGGCAAACCCGGCGCTTCCCTTGGTTCATGGCCACCAACCGTTGGGCCCGTGCGACCAGATCCTTATCCCTGTCTGAGGGATTCGTTCGCTTCGATTTCCAACTACTCAAGGATGCGAAGAGACGGTCGAACATGGGGGCATGGCTCCGGGGAAGTTGTGCGAACTGGAAGGATAGTCGCCCAACGCCGAGGGATCGCAATCCCTCGATTCTGGGTTTGGCTCATGACCCCACAAACCGTCCTGGCGCTATTGTGAAGGAGGGCGCAGGAATTGCCCCAGCTTTACATAATCGATCTTATCGGCGGTTTGGGGAGGGGTTACTTGGGGTGCGTCGCTACCCGCCGGAACAACTCGATCATCATCGCCCGGGCAGGCGGTGGAACGACGTGAGCTGCGTTCTCGCGTGCATCCTCGGCGATCTCACGCCAGAGATCGATGCATTGCTGTTGCATCATATTGTCGTTGCTGAGCAGCCAACCAGTATCTGTCATAAATGAGCCTTCTAACGCTTCGACATCCGCAGCGACCTCGCGTTCGACCCATGAGGCGATCTCACTCCATTGATCGCTTGTGAATCGATCTACTTTTGTGAGACATGCAAGGCAGGCGAGCGCGAAGGAATAGAAGCCTCGAGTCACGATGTGATAGGAACGGCGTGAAATATTTGTGAGACGCCATGTGAAGAATTGTGCGGATGCTTGCGGCAGGCACTGCCCAAGTGCTAATGCTGAATGCACGAGCGAGATGAGCGTGTTGAACTCGGAGTGTTCGTATTCCTGAGCGTCAGGCGCGGCCGCAAATACAAGTAATGCTGCACAGGAAAAAGCACGTTGGACGTCCTCTTCCGCATTCTCCGGAATCAACCAACGTGTGAGTTCCAGCACTTCTTTGGGTTCCCAATCCATCGGAACATCGATGTGTTGATCATCTCGAATTCGACGCAGGGCACGAAGGTGATTATCGAGGTCATAGTCGTAGTCGGCGCTCGCAATTTCACGCAGCATTTTATCATCCACCAGACGGCTGCATTCTTGCAAGAGCAAATCAGCGCGAGGTGGAAACTCGTGGAGCAACGAGTCTGGAACAAACGCTGCCTCTGGCATGGCCAATAGCATACGACCTCAGCGGCGGGTGGCCCGGCTTGCTTGCCAAGCCGGGATGTGAGTAGTTCGATTTGATACACCTGGGTTGCAAGCAACCCAGGCCACCCACCTTCCTACATTGCCCGCTGGTGACTGGTAATTCATCAAAACCCAGACGCCGGTGATGAGTGAGTCTGCGAGCGAATCGCACGGTTTCTTTATCGCTCGCAAGAACGTGGCCTTCGAGGACTCAGACCACGGCACCCGGCCTTGTATATCTTGTCTCAACTTTCTTGTAGGACAAGCGTATCGCCTGTCACTCATTCTTCCTCTTCTCCCAGAGTGAGAAAAAGAATAAGGAGACAGGCGGGACGCCCATCCCACAAGAGAAAAGAAGGCGGGCGAGACGCCCACCCCACCAAGACACACAGGTCACCCGCCGCGGCGGGCGTGCCACTAAAAGAGCGAGCCTCCCATTTGCATTCAGGGCGAGCCATCTGTGAGAATCACTATTGCTGTGCCCCATGCCCCCCCCCCTACTTCGTCGCTTGACCGACTCATGCCGCTTGTCATTTCCGCACCTTTTGGCAACTACATCAAGCCGCGCGGCGCGACACCAACCCTTGGCACATTCACTGTCGACAAGCGCCCCGGGCGGCTGATTCAGATCATCAAAACGGTGCGCTATCACAGGAAGCTGCACGCGTGGACGAATCGCCTCGGCCTCCGCAATCCAGGCCTTGGGTGGCTGGAAGCGCAGGTGAAGCGCGGCAAAATCGATGTCAAGAAGGCCATCATCAGTCTTCATGGATTCACCGGCGGTGAGTGGGCCGAGCTTCTCGACCGGGGGTGCCAACTCAAACCGATGGCGATCGAGCTCAATTTGAGCTGCCCCAATGTGGGGGAGGTGAGCTGGCCCGACAATGTGTTTCAGCTGGCCCTTGAAGCTGGGGGGGTCAGTGAAGTTGGGGTCATTGCGAAGCTGCCGCCGGTGCGGTTCGAGGGCATGGCGAAGGCGGCACTTGCGGCTGGAGTGCACAGCTTTCACTGTTGCAATACGGTTCCTGTTCCTGCGGGGGGAATGAGCGGTAAGCCATTGATACCACTGTCTTTAGCGTGTATATCAAAGGTTCGGAAGTTCGCTGAGGCAACGGGGTGTGGCGCTGAGCTTGTGCTGATCGGGGGCGGTGGAATCACCACTTCTGAGGACATCGACCGGTATATGCAGGCCGGGGCAAAGCATGTAGCCATTGGAACAAAGGCAATGGACCCACGTCTGATATGGACGGATGGCCCGTTGCGGGGGCTGATCGAGCACGCGAGGGGTGCAAAATAGCCGCGAAACAACGGACCCAGTGACCTGTTTAGAGTTGACTGTGGGGACAGGTCGGGTAGCCTATTGGGTGCAGCGGGTGATCACAGGTGTTGGGTGATCGGCGTTGCGTTGTACGGCGCTGTTGGTGCGCCAAAGGAAGTCGGTACGGATTGCCGGCGGTTGTGAGGGCATGAGGAGACGTGTGTGGATACTCGCAACGTGGCGCCATGGAAATGGGGCGTAATAATTGGGGCAGGTTTGCTGTCCGTTGTGGTGTGGTTTGTGGTGTTGAGTGGAGGAGACAAGATAAAGCTTGCTGATGGTTCGGAAGCGGTTGACATCGAAACGGGACAAGTATTTTTTCTGCCCATCCCTCCTCAGCGATTGTTCCCGGTGGCCAACCCGGACACTGGGCGTGAAACATTGGTGCCCGTATGGGAAGACATGGATGGCACTTGGTATTTGCAGATGCGGCATGTGCCAACAGATTCGGAGTTTCGAGACGGAATCGAGATTGAAATTGAATGGGACACCGGTCGAGTGGAGACCAACGGAAAGGAAATCCGCCGTGCAAAGTAAACGTCAGATTCGAGGATTCACACTGATTGAATTGCTTGTTGTTGTGGCTGTGATTTCACTTTTGCTTGGGATGTTGCTGCCCAGTGTGCGTTGGAGCCGTGAGGTGGCGCAATCCATGGTCGGGTCTTCGAACACCCGGCAACTGGTGATTGGGCAACTTTCTTACGCTGCGGATCATGAGGGTTGGCTTGCGGGACCAAATACGACCGGTCTTGAGGTCAAGGCAAAGGGTACTGACGGCATAACTGGTGGAACAACAGGTGATACCCCCACATCAACCCATGACTGGATCAGTCCGACTGTTGGGTCCTCACTGAGTTTCTCTGCGAACCGCGCCGAGCGCACAAGAGACATCTTCGAGCGGTTTGCTGATCCCAAAGCCATTTTCCCGTACACGACACTTTTCCCTCCCGGCGGAGGTGGATTCGCCGATTCAACTGACTTCAAGAAGCAATCAGAAACAAGTCCGTATTTGCAATTGAGCTACCTGAGTCCAGGATCTTTTCACTATGTGAGTCCCAATTCGAAGTGGTCAAAGACGATCAACGGGAAGACATTTCGAGTTGGGTCTGGCAGTACAAGCGACCACAACAGCCGATTGGAAACGATTCATAAAGGATTCGGTGGACCCTTTGCACCTCCCAAAAACTATCGGCCGCGCCTTGATTTGCTCAAGAATCCGTCTGGCAAGGTCGCAGTTGCAGATGGCACCCGCTACGTCGACTATCAGGGGGGGCGCACTCCCAAAGTGATTTTTGATTTTGATGTCGACCCGATTCCGGGTGTGTATGGCTCGTTCCTGGCATCCGGACCAATCTTCCATCAGTCGGTAGAATATGGCAGATCCCATCCTCGCGCGGGTGGAAATACGCACCATATTGATTTGTCCATGCGGTATTTTGACAACGAAATGCACATTTCCTTCTGGGATGGTCACGCCACGCGGATATCGCACAAAGAGGCTTGGACTGATCCTGTGCCGTGGTACCCGCGCGGCAGCGTGTATACGGGCACTGCGTCGAATGCGACTCCAGAAGTTGACTCCGTGTATGAAAGTGATGAGATATTGCCCTGAGGCATAGAGAAACGGATGAATAGATGTTTTTGAGTTTTGGATGAGCGGGAGATGATTCGGATCGTTTTGCGCTGGGGCAGGGCGAACCGGGGAAGTGAGTGCGAGAGAAGTAGCGTCACCTGACGAATGTCGAAGTTCAGTCGAGGCGTGTAGTGCGCGATGTCGTTGCCATGTGTGACGGCGTGCGGTGGCATGCCGATCTGTTGTGTATTGATTGAAAAAATCGATGCGTTTGAGACAGAGCAACTGGCACGCATGTCTTGGTGGCACACAATGAAACAGATGAGTCGAGGGTGCCCTTGGGGGGCAGTCTTGTGGGTGTACGAGTTCACATGAGAGAGAAGCGCGGCGGGGAAGTCCCCGGTGCGCGGGATCACACGCAGGAGAAGAACACGATGCGAAAGCAAGTGATACAAATGTCGGCGATTACGCTGACGATGATCTGCGGTTCTACCGCAGCATTGGCACAGGATTCAGTGGGTTTGGCAAGTGGTAACTTCGGGGTTGCACGTGGTGATGCTGTTCGGCCGCATTCGATTGCTGATCAATGCAACAACTATGTGGTTGACCTTGCGGCTCTGACGGGTTCGTGGGGCACGGCGTGGGGTATTGCACCGATCGCCAAGAGCAGCCAGTTTGTTGATGCTGGCGACAACAGCGCGTTCTTCAACGGGCTGACCAGTTCGCAGTTCCTAAGTTCTGACATGTTGACGGGTCAGGCTGCGGGCGGCACCTTTGAGGTGTGGTCGACGCCGGGCGCCGGTGTGAACCATGAGGGCGCCATTGCGTGGAACAGCGTGCCAGGCACGGTGAATGGGCCAGTGAATGCGAATCAGCTTGGGTATATGTTCTCAGAGTTTGGGAATACGGAAGATGACACGATTGTCGGCGGGCTGATCAACTGGGATCCGGCAGATAATCCGGGACGTTTGTACTTGTCGCGGACAAATGCGGCAATCTCTGGTGAAGTGCCTGCGAGTGCGACCTTCTCGACGTTTGGCGTGGGTTCCATTGACGCCAATGGCAACCTCTATTTCCGTGCGGATGACTTTGGCCGGACGGGGCTGCTTTCCCGTCGAATCGGTGCTCAGTGGATCTATCGCATTGATGCCGCGTTGCGTGACTGCAACACGATGAATGTGATCGATAACACGAATGCGATCACGAGTTGGTTTCTAGGCGATGGCGATGTCGCGGGCATTCATGATGAAGCGGTGACCCATGCGCCGGTGTTCCCGCCGACAAGCCTCCCCCCCGCGACGCCAACGGGGAATGCGACGCATGTGGTGCCGAACTGTGTGCCTGAGAGTCTTGTTGGCGGCGTACCATCAGTTTTGACGAGCACGTTCAATACAGAGACGGTGTTCGGCGGTTCTGCGGGGCCGGGTACGGCTGGTGCGACACTGATGGCTACTGTTGCAACGGGACTTTTTGATATCCGTGGATCAGTTGAATTCACAAGCAACGACATGTTCACTTCGGCGGCATCAGTGCATACGGCGGGCATGTTGACTAAGGTCAATGCGAATGATGCGAGCACGACGCGCATCACGATCTGGGGCATCGATGGCGCTGGCGCCCCGAGTGGCCCTGGTGCGGACTTCGCGTTCCTTGATCTTCCGACGACCATATCTGATCCGTGTGATAACGATCCGGTGAACGGCGGTCCCTTCCAGTTGAATCGTGTGGTGCCTGCTAATATTATTAACGATTACGACGGTACGGTTAACGGTATCCTTTTCCCTGCGTATTTCTATGACAGCTATCACGGTGCAGCAGCGTTTCGTGGTGTGAACAGTCAGGTCGCGCTCGGTCGTGATTCTGCGGGGAATAATCTGGTCGCGGCGCAGATCTCATACAGCGCCATCCGCGATGACGATGAGCCGGGGAACGCGATTGTGGTGACGAAGTTTGGCGAGGATGGTGTAATGCCGATGAGCGTGCTGGCTGCGTGGAACAACTATCCGGGGACGCAGGGCAAGCCGATTTATGACGGCCCCGCCCCGGGCGGCGTTGTTATTGGCGAGTTGTGCTCGTTTGAAGACATGGGCAACAATAACCTGCGGGCGCTTGGGCCGCGCGCGGGCAATGCCATTGGCCCGTCACTTTCACCAGCTGGTTTTGACTCGTACGGCAACCTGTACTTCACATCGGCGATTCAGATCTTTCGCGGTGCGAATCAGGACAACGACCTCGATGCACCACTGATCGGTGGTATGCCGGCACTGTTCCCATTCGTCGATACGACCGCAGACGGCCTTACGGATTCGCCGAATCCGGAGCGCGACCTGTGGGAGATCGGTCTGGTGCGTGCGGTGTATGACCAGGCAAACTTCTGCTATCGCCTTGAGCTCGTGATGCGTACGGGTCAGGTCTTTCCAGGCCAGAACTCGGGCACGAACTACATGATTGACAACATCCAGATTTCTGGTGGATTTAGCGCTGCAGCGGGGATCTTCGGCTCGGGCAACGTTAATGAGCAGCCAATGCACGGCGTGGCACCTGCTGTTGGCACTCCGGCAGAGGACCCGCGTCATCTCGGCGGCCTAGTCGTGATGGCAGACATTATCTATGACGTAGATGGTCTAAACGAGCTCAGCTTCCCGCCGGTTGTGGTTGCGAGCCTTCCAATGACATCACTTGCCTTTGATGCGCTCGGTCTCAAGGACTTCCCGGAAGCTGTTGGTGGTACAGGTGCGTATGAAGATCTGAGCGTTGCAAGCGCTCCTCTTGTACCGCTGTATGTAGCCAGCACGGATCAGTCGTATCAGTCGCTGCTGTTCATTGGTAATGAGGCGTTTGTGGCACCGCCGACGTGCACGCCATGCTCTAATGTTGATGGCAGTCTTGATCTGATCACGAATCTTGCTGATCTGAACGTTGTGCTGTTCAACTTTGGTGCTTCCGGCAATACGCCTGGCACGAATGGTGACACAGACTGTGACGGCGATACCGACCTCGCGGACTTGAACAACGTGTTGTTCAACTTCGGGGCAAACGTGGGCTGCTGATCCTGAGTGTTGACATGTATTGAGACACGCGCGCGGGGGGTGAGAGCCCCCCGCGATGCATTTCCCGAAACTGGGCTCCGATAGGACGTGAGTTTCCGTCTGTGTGAGGGTACTGTTGGGAAGTTGAGCGAAGAAGGTTCAGGAAGGGGCTGATTCAGCATGCGATGTGATGCAATGGCACTGGCGGCATTGGCGGCACTGGCGGGTTTGACGATGAGTGCGGGGACGTGCCTTGGGCAGTTCAACCCATCGCAAGGCCAATGGGGCAAGGATGATGCCAATGATGTTCGCGTGATGACGTGGAACGTTTTCAACGCTGTACGCTCTGACATTCCAAAATTTGATGGCAACAATCAATGGGGCGGCGTGACGCGCATCATCGCGGCGCTCAAGCCGGACATTATCGTGATGCAAGAGTGCGGGGATGGCGATGGCGTGCCAACGCTTCTCACTGTGTGTGACCTGCTTATGCATGGTGGGACGGATCCGTTTCTTGGAGGCACAGTGTCGGGATATGTACAGTTGCATGCGCCGGGGTATGACCTGCCATTTGTGTATGTGAGTTCAGCTTTTGACGGATTCAATCGCAATGTGATTATGAGCCGGTATCCCTTTGTTGATCTGAATGGGGATACGAAGGCGACATATCCGGATATCGCGTTCACGACATCGGCGGGGACATATGCCGTGGGCGGCACTGGCGGCATCCGCGGGTTCGGGTTTGCGGAGATTGATTTGCCGGATGCCATTTACGCTGGTGATCTTGTGCAGGGTTTTGCGCATCTCAAGGCAGGCTTTGGTGCAGCGAACGAAGCGCAACGGTCGAACGCCGCGTCGAACGTCGCGTATTACGTTGATCATTTCTATAACGGTGGTGGCGCGGGGGTAGTTGATCCTTTCAACAAGATCAGTGACTTCCCGGCGGCAACGAACATTCTTGATGCCGACACGGTAGTGGTTCTGGGCGGCGATTGGAATGAGGACGAAGCGACCAACGGACGCAAGGGGCCCGCGGATTGGCTCATTCAGGCGGAATTCGCGGGAGGCACCGACGGCACCGACTTCGACCGAACTGACAGCATTTTCGATTCGGCGACAGATGCAATTGACGGCAGCACGCACACAATCGGCAGCACTTCCAAACTCGATTACATTGCATGGCAGGACAGCAAGGCAACGCCACGGCATCAAGTGGTATTCGATTCGCTGGCACTGAACAGTTTGTCGCAGCCGCCGGAGTTTGTTGGCATCTCACGGTTTCGCGACCTCTCTGGAGATGCCTCGGACCACCTACTGGTGTTTGTCGATCTGATTGTTCCGCTCGCACCGGTGTGTGCGCCATGCTCAAATGTTGATGGCAGTGCTGATCAGGTGGCTGATCTGTCAGACCTGAATCTCGTGTTGTTCAACTTTGGTGCCACGGGGAATTCTCCCGGCACGTTGGGTGATGCAGATTGCGACGGCGACACGGATCTCACAGACTTGAACAGTGTGCTATTCAACTTCGGAGCGAACGTGGGCTGCTAAAGCTGTTTCCCTCAATGGCTCAGTGACAACAGGATTGTGCGGGTGTATCGCGTTTTGGCGACATGCGCTTAAGGTGCGCAACGAGTGCGCCGAAAGCTCCGGGCAAAAGAATCACGAGCAGTGCGATTGCCATGGCTATGCGCAGGGGCGTGTCGTGAGCGTGCTGTACTGCGTCGTCAACCATGTTCACTGCGCCCGCGGGGAGTAGGTCAAGGACAACCCCGGCGAGTAAGGCACCGATCGCGATACCTGCAAGATAGATCGCAAGGGCACGAGCACCGAGGTCTTTGAAGACCCATCCCATGGTGGCGGGATTGGTTGCGGGACCAGCGAGCAGAAAGACGAGGCCCGCGCCGGGAGACAGGCCGGCGGCGATGAGCGCTGCGGCAAGCGGCGTTGATGCAGTGGCGCAGACATACCAGGGTATGCCGATGACGAGGGCGGCGAACTTAGTGAGCAACCCGGTTTGGTCGACCGAAGCAATCTGCGAGAACCAGTCGGGCGGGACGATTGCCGCAACCACTGCGGACAGGGCAAGTCCAATCAATATCCACATGGCAAGATTGCGTGGCAGTGTAATGAGTGCAAACTGTGCTGCGCGCGCTAGTGGATGTGCTTCTGGAGTGTATTCTTTGGCAACATCATCGTCACAACAACACGAGGGCGCAGATGAGGCGCAGCATGACGTTTCGGCGGGTGCACACGATGACTCGGTCAGCTCTGCAGGACGTGTGCGATCGGATACAAAACGATCGATGAGCCAGCCAACGCCAAGCGCTGTCGCAAGGGCCGCGATTGGGCGCGCGATGGCGACCCAGGGGCCGATCAAGCCCCAGGTGAGTGCGATGCTTGGGGCATCGACTTCGGGTGTAGAGATGGCAAAGGCAGCGCTACTGCCACGCGATGCGCCGCCTGCGCGCAATGCTGAGGCGGTCGGGATGACAGAACAGGAACAAAGGGGCAAGGGGATGCCGATGGCAGCAGCGCGCACGACGGCCCACTTTCGCCCTTCGCCAAGCCAGCGCTGCATGATGTGTTGCGGGACGAACGCGTGCATGGTGCCGGCGACCGCGAGGCCAATGAGTAGCCACGGTGATGCTTCAAGCAGATACGACCAGAAGGCGTGCAGGATGTCTTGCATGAATGTCATGGGTCAATAAGCGTATGCGGAGTTGCACGCGCAGCGTAGCACCTATGGCAGATTTTGTGTGCGCGGAGCAGCCTGCGCATAAGAGCGATAATGCACTATCAAACTCAGCACGCGGTAGAGAAGTTTGGCAGCAGTGAAGTCTGAAGCATGCATGCCTTCGCGCGGGCAGAGTTCAACGACATCGAAGCCGACCGCTTCGGTGTGCTTCACGACGGCTTCGAGGAGCTTGTTTATTTGTGTCCATGACAGGCCGCCTGGTTCTGGAGTTCCGGTGGCGGGGAGGGCTGCGGGGTCGAGCGCGTCGAGGTCAATAGTGATATACACGCGGTCAGTGAGCAGACTGACGACGCGATCGATCCAGTGCGTGCCCGTCGTGTCGGCGTGAATATCATGGGCATAGATGACGCGAGTGTCATCAAGGGCGGTGCGTTCATCGGCTTCCATGCTTCGAATGCCGACCTGGATGATGGGGGCGACTTCACGGGCGCGGGCCATAACGCAGGCGTGATTGCACGGTGAGCCTTCGTAGGACTCGCGGGTGTCAGCGTGGGCATCGATTTGCAGAATGGTGATGTCGTCGAAACGATCGGCGGCAGCTTGAATGGCCCCGATGGATACGGAATGTTCGCCGCCCAGTACGATGGGCAGACGATTGGCCCCCCACTGCTCAATGACTGCGGTGCGAACCTTTCCAGCAAGCGCATCAGGTGAGCCTTCATGCGCAATCGGCTTGGTGGTGATAATGCCTTCTTCGCATGGAGAAGCATCGGTTTCGATGTCGTACCACTCAAGGGCAGCAGAAGCACGGATGAGCGCATTGGGCCCAGCGTCTGCGCCTTTGTGCCAACTGCTTGTGGCGTCGTAGGGCACGGGAATGATCGCAAAGCGCGCGGTAGCAGGATCGCGATATTCGGGGGGGAGATCGAGGAAGCCGTGCGGTGTGGTCATTGGAGATCATTCTCCGGGGCGCGGCAGCGTGAAGATGGTTCGAGGTAGGTGTAGCTTGCGAGGCCCGATTCGTAGAAATCGATCAGCACCTGACGCTCCTGAACGGTGAGTTTCTTAGCGCGCACCGCACGTTCACAGTCGCGCGCGAGCTGTGTCGTAAAGCGCGGCGGGTCGTATTGAACGTAGGTGAGCACTTCGCCGATGGTGTCGCCCTTGACGATCTCTTCGATGGCAACGGTGTCATCTTCAAGGCGGATATGTACGGCGTGGGCATCACCAAAGAGATTATGCAGATCGCCAAGCGTTTCCTGATAGGCCCCGACGAGAAAAACGCCGAGATAATAATCCTGTCCGTTGAGCGGATGGACTTCAAGTGTGCGGCGCGTTTCACCATCGCCGATGAATTGATCAATCTTGCCATCAGAATCGCAGGTGATGTCGGCGAGCACAGCACGGCGCGTCGGTTCTTCATTCAGGCGATGGATCGGCATGATGGGAAAGAGTTGATTGATTGCCCAATGATCGGGCAGGGATTGGAAGAGCGAGAAATTACAGAAATAGACATCACTGAGAATGACATCGAGTTCCGCGAGTTCTTCAAGATCGACATGGTGAGCGTCGCGCATATCACAAATGCGCAGACAGGTTGACCAGAAGAGGCGTTCAGCAAGCGCACGCTGCGGGAGCGAGAGGTAGCCAAGAGAAAAGAGTGACATGGCTTCATCGCGCGCCTTTTGTGCATCGTGATAGCACTCGGTGAGGCGGTCTGGTTTGATTGATTCGAGTGCATCTTGTAAGTCGAGAATCGGTTGGGGTGTGTCGGTGCCGTCATTTGGCAGTGCTGCAGCTTCGGCTTCGGTTGGGGCGCTTCCGAACTTGCGCGGGCCGGTTGACCCAAGGACATTGAAGACAAGCACCGAGCTGTAGGCGACCATGGCGCGGCCGCATTCGGTGATGAGCGTTGGGTGCGCAAGATCAGCGGCATCGCAGACCTGCGCGACGCGATAAACAACATCTGCAGCGAATTCTTCGAGTGAATAGTTCATTGAAGAGAAGGAGTTTGATTGATCGCCGCGATAGTCGACGCCGAGCCCCCCACCGATATCGAGCATTTCGAGATTGGCGCCCTGTTTGGCCAGTTCGACATAGACATGTGCAAACTCGGTGATGACATCCTTCACTTGGCGGATATCTTGAATTTGGCTGCCTGAATGACAATGCAGGAGCTTGAGGCAATCGAGCATATCGTGCTTACGCAGTAGCGAAATCATCATGAGCAGTTCCGTGACGGTGAGCCCAAACTTGGAACGCGTGCCTGATGAATCATGCCAGCGCCCTGCACCGGATGTTGCGAGCTTGACGCGCACGCCGATGCGCGGGCGCACGTTGTAGCGTTGTGCATAATCAATGATCAACTGCAGTTCGTCCATGTTCTCGACAACAGGGACGATGTTGCGGCCAAGCTTTGCAGAGAGCGTCACTGCTTCGATGTAGCGAGAATCCTTGAAGCCGTTGCAGATGATGAGTTGGTCTGGCGTGTCTGTCGTGAGCGCCATGACGGCGAGCAACTCGGGTTTTGAGCCGACTTCAAGACCGAAGCCAAGGGAATGCCCAAACGTACTGAGCTCGGCGACGACCTGATGTTGCTGGTTGACCTTGATTGGATAGGCGGCAAGATATTTTCCTGAATAATTGTTCTCTGTCATCGCGTGTGCAAAGGCATCGCGCAGTTTGCACAGTCGGTCGGAGAGGATGTCGGTGAAGCGCAAGAGAATTGGCGTAGTGATATTGCGTTCGCGCAAACCATCGATAACTTCTCGCAGGTCTAGTGCGGGCCCGTCGTTGCCATATGGGGTTGCGACGACATGGCCTGCATCATTGACTGCGAAATAGCCGGCGCTCCATGCGTCGGTGCGATAGAGCGCTTCACTGTCTTTGGGTGACCATTGGGCTGTGCGAGTCGGCACCGCTCCACCGAGGGCGGGCTTGGCAGGGACAGTCGAGATTGGTGGGCGGGTGGCCTGAGTCATGGCGGAGATTGTAGAACGCCGGGCCAGGTGGAGCGCAGTCGTGCGAGCAGGCAAAGTGGCACACAAGCTGGCCCACGCGGTAGGCTTGTGCCCCTGCTGCCGGGGCGAATAGGAGATATGCTATGAGCGTTCGCGAGTTTATGACCGGGCATTATCGCCACTTCAATGCGGCGACGGTGGTCGAAGCGGCCCAAGGCTATGAGGATGTGCTCGCCAAGGATGGCAAGATGATGGTCACGCTGGCCGGCGCGATGAGCACGGCGGAGCTTGGACGGTCGCTCGCGGAGATGATCCGCCAGGACAAGGTGCACGCGATCACCTGCACGGGTGCGAACCTCGAAGAGGATGTGTTTTTTCTGATGGCGGCCAGTCACTATATACGCATTGCCGATTGGCGAAATTTGACTTTGCAGCAGGAGCAGGATTTGTGCGACGCCGGGATGAACCGCGTCACAGATACATGCATTCCCGAAGAGGAAGCATTTCGCAAACTCGAGGGCGTACTTGTCGAACTGTGGAAGAAAGCGGAACGCGAGGGTGTGCGCAAGTTTCCCCACGAATTTCTCTATGAGTTGCTGCTTTCGGGCACGCTCAAGGATGGATACGAAGGCGATCCGAAGCACTCATGGTTGCTCGCGGCGGCGGAGAAGAACCTGCCCATCTTCGTGCCCGGCTGGGAAGATTCGACGAGCGCGAACATCTTTGCTGCGCACTGCATTCAAGGTGACATCAAGAGCCCGACGCTCGTCAAGGGTGGGATTGAATACATGATCGAACTTGTCGGATGGTATCGAGAGGCGAGCGTGCATGGACCAGGCATTGGTTTCTTTCAGATCGGCGGCGGCATTGCGGGCGATTTTCCGATCTGCGTGGTGCCGATGATTCACCAAGACCTTGGCAAGGCAGCGCCGCTCTGGGCGTACTTCTGCCAGATCTCGGATTCGACGACGAGCTATGGCAGCTATTCCGGCGCGATTCCGAGCGAGAAGATCACTTGGGGCAAGTTGGGCGTTGATACGCCGATGTTCGTGATCGAAAGTGATGCGACGATCGTGGCACCGTTGGTGTTTGCGTACATCTTGAACTGGTAATGTCTTGACGAGCCACGTCGGGTGGCCCGGCTTGCTTGTCAAGCTGGGATTGCTATTGCGCTACCAGTGGTTGCCCGGGCAAGACCGGTGGCATTGGGCATTCGAGTGTGTCGGCGATGGCGCGCATGATCTCGGCTTCGGCGATGGTCACTTCGTGGTCGGCGGCGATGGTGATGCCGCAGGCGCGGATGATGTGTTGCTTGAGTTTATGATTGACCTGCACGAGTTTATCGAGGGCTTTGCCGAGTTCATCGAGTGAGACTTGCTCGGTCGGCCAGGTGAGATCGACTTTGGGCAACACCGAGGCGCCGAGGGTGAAGGCGCGTTGGGCTTCAGCGCGATCCTTGTGGCCAGCGAGGGCGACTGCGGAGAGCAACGTTGTGCATTCAACTTGGAGTCGTTGGAGGGCGTAATACTGAACGATGCGCGGACGAGATTTGCCGAAGTGTTCGCGCAGGTGCCGGCGCATGATGCGCCACAGGCACCATTCGAAGAGGTCGATGCGCTTATCTGCACGCATGAGGGCAGTGATGTTGTTGATGAAGGCGCGGAACTGCGTGGGCGAGAGTTCGGTGAGTGTGCCGATCGCGATATCGATGACGGGCAATCGCAGGCGTTGATCGAGGGCGTCGATTGTTGGGAGAAGCTTGAGGGTGAGCGCAAAGACGGCCGCATCGGCGGTTTGCTTGAGGCTTTCGAGTTGAACTTTGCGTGCTGCGGGGGCACTTGCAAGAAGCAGCGCGTAGACGACGGCCCGAGCGCCATAGGCTTCGCGGGCAGACTCAGCGAGTTCTTCTGGTATTGCAGCGCAAAGCTCGGCGGCGTATTGATGGTGGGCTTCGGTGGGCGCGCCGATCAAGTCGATGGCAGCAAGCACGGGCGCGGCTGCGACCGCTGCTCCTACTGCGGTGCCTGCTTCGACCATGCCGAGCGCGCCGGGAATCATGACCTTGCGGAAGTCTTGGAGCGGTTGACCGGTGCGTTTTTCCTCGATGGCCTTGGCGGCAAATTCGGTTGCCGGCTCGGGGGTTATGAACTTTCCATCCCAGCGCGGTTCGATGCGCTTGATGCGGTTCGGCAATGGTGGGTGCGTCGCGAAGAGCTGCGCGAGGCTGATCGACACACCTTGCGCAAAATACATGTGCGCAGCTTCTGCGGCGTTGGGGTGTTTCAGACGCGAGCGATATTGCGAACCACCGATCACTTTGAGCGCCCCCCCAATGCTCTCCGGATTGCGCGTGAACTGCACGGCGGAAGCGTCAGCGAGAAACTCACGCTGGCGCGAGACAGAGGCTTTGATCAAGCTGCCGAAAAAGGAGCCAATACCGCCGATGATCATGAGGCCAAGACCAATGCCAAGCAGAGGAAGTGGGTTGTTGTTGCGTGATCGCCCGACGCGCGGGGTGTATAGCGCAACACGGAAGATTGTGTACCCAAGCAGTGCGATGACAAGAATGCCGTGCACAAGGCCCATGAGGCGAATGTTGAGGCGCATGTCGCCGTTCAGGATGTGTGAGAACTCGTGGGCAATGACGCCTTGCAATTGATCGCGGTTGAGTCGTTCCATGCAGCCGCGTGTGACGCCAATCACCGCGCTGCCCGGCGCATACCCGGCGGCAAAGGCATTGATCCCCGTCTCGTTTTCCATCAGGTACACCGGCGGCGCCGGGATGCCGGATGCAATTGCCATCTCTTCGACAATGTTGAGGAGCTTGCGCTCATCGGATGTCTGTGTGGCCTCGCGATGCAGGAGCTTGCCGCCGAGTTGTTCGGCAATCACGCGCCCGCCACCACGGAGTTGGGCCATCTTGTAGAGCGTGCCCATTGAGACAATCGCGATGACGGCGAGTGCGGTGACGAAGAAGACATCCGCTTGCCACCACGCCCATGTGGGCACCGTTGCACCATCCATTTCGTTTGCCATCTTCGCGCGGCCTGCGCCAACGGCGAAGATCGCGCCGACATATGCAAGCCCAACCACACCGGCCACGGCAAGGGAGAACATGACAACCAGCCGTCCGGTCTTGCGCCGGGCGACATCTTGATGTTCAAAGAAGTTCATCGTGCGCCTCTGTTACTGCGGCGCATCAGGAAAACGAAACCTTGGGGGCTTCCTTGATCTGCTCGGCGTCTTCATATTCGAGGAGTGCCGCGTCTTTGCCGTGCCCGAACATGCCCGCGAAGATGACTGGCGGGAACGTTTGGCGGTAGGTATTGAACGCGGTGACCGAATCGTTGTACGCCTGACGCGCGAAGGACACGCGGTTTTCGGTGGACGTGAGTTCTTCGGTGAGCTGGGCCATGTTCTGGTTGGCTTTCAGATCGGGATAGGCCTCGGCGAGGGCAAACAGCCGCCCCACCGCGCCCATGAGCGCACCTTCGGAATTGTTGAGTTCGCTCATCGCTGCGGGGTCGCCGGGGTTTGCGGCAGCTTTCTGAAGGCCGGTGACCGCCATATTGCGTGCCTGGATGACGGCTTCGAGGGTGCCCTTCTCATGGGCCATATAGCCCTTGACGGTTTCGACGAGGTTGGGGATGAGGTCGTGTCGGCGTTTGAGCTGGACCTCTATTTGAGAGAAGGCGTTCTGGAAGCGGTTTCTGAGGCGGACAAGGGTGTTGTAGATCGCGACCATGAGCATGATGACCGCAATGATGACAACAAGAATGACGAGGCCGGTGATGAGCATTGGGCCCATGAATGTCTCCTTCTGACGGGGGAAGTCCAAACATTTGTTCGGATACGGGTCAGGGTAGTTTAGGGGGGAAGGCGGGGCGAGGAGCATGTGGTTAGATGGAGGGCGGGATGCCCACTCCACTCAAGCCACAAAACCACCTTTGCTGGCGAGCAGGGCTGGTCAGAAACCTGTGTGGGCTTTGTTCGCATATTTATTGGAAACCGCAAGGGGGTTTGGCGCTCTATATACATACATAGGTAGGGTGGGGTTGCGCGCTGAATCAGCCCCTCACTTGAGCGATTCATTTGCAGATTATTGTGCCCCTTGATTATTCGATTGAAAGAGACACCCCATGAGCAATGTCCCACGGTGGCGAAGCCCACTACAGAATCTGGCGTCGGCGGTTCTTGTGAGCATTTTTGGTGCTTCGGCACACGGGCAGGTGGAGGCCACGGATACCGGGCGCATCATTGCCGATGGAGGTACGCCTTTGGTACTTACTCCGGCGGGTGTAGATGCGATTGGTCGAGCGGTGTATGGGCCGATCGCACCTGATCCGCGAGTGCCGCGCGAGCAGCAGTTATTTTTGCTGACCGACATGGTGCTGTTTGAAGTAGATGTAACGGAAGACGTTGTGCGGCTTGCAGAGGCATTTGGTGTTTCAGTTGTTGAAGAACGGCTGATATCGGGCCGTCGGTTTGTGGCTCTTCGTGCGCGGGATATTGATCATGCGCAGCATGTTGTTGAGGTGGCGCAGGGGCAGAGGCATGTCCACAGTGCATCACCTGTGGTAGCGCGATGGTTGACGCCGCATGCGGAACCTTTGCAGGGTGATCAGTGGCATCTGAACAATACGGGGCAAAGTGGCGGTACGGTGGGTGAGGATGCCAATCTGACCGGCGCGTGGGGGCAGGGGTTTACGGGCCTTGGCACTCTGATCAACATTGTCGATGGCGGTGTTGAAGTGACGCACCCTGATTTGGCGGCGGGATATGTTGCCGCGCAGTCATTTGATCATGTTGATGGAGATGCGGATCCGTCGCCGGTCGGGCTTGGTGACAATCATGGGACCGCAGTGGCGGGTGTTGTTGGTGCGCGATTGAATGGTGTGGGTGTTGTTGGCGCGGCGTACAACGCACAGTTTGCGGTGCAACGGCTCATCGGCGGTCCAGTGACTGATCTTCAGATTGCGAGCGCGCTGGATCATCAGGGTGTGTTTGACATCGTGACGAACAGTTGGGGATTTACGCCGGGGTGGTATCGTGACATGCCCCCGATTGTTGCGGCGACGATTCAGGACGGTATTGACAATGGCCGCGGCGGGCTCGGGACGATTTACGTTTTCTCTGCGGGCAATGCAGCGAACTTTGGCGGGAATGCGAATCAGGTGCGCTGGGTGAACTTGCGTGAGACGATTTGCGTGAGCGCGACGGATGATGAAGGAAAGGCTGAACCGAGAAGCTCGCAAGGCGCGTGTATTGTAGTGAATGCGCCATCGGGCGGTGTCGCGGCGGGAATTACGACGACGGACCGCACGGGCGTTGATGGGTATGACATTGGTGATTATACCTCGAACTTCACGGAAACATCTGCGGCGGCACCAATCGTTGCGGGCGTTGTGGCGCTGATGCTTGAAGCCAATCCCAATCTGAACTGGCGCGATGTGCAGCATATTCTCGCACTGACGGCGGATCGCAATGATCCGACTGACCCATCATGGTTCCAGAACTCTGTGGGCAACTGGTACAGCGAGAAATATGGTTTTGGACGAGTCAATGCAGACGCGGCGGTGACTGCTGCAACGAGTTGGGTTGGTCTTGACGCATCGTTTACTGTTTCAACTGCGTCGCAGCTTGTGCAACAAGGCATTCCTGATGGGGACGTAGTGGGCGTCGAACACACTGTGAATGTAACCGGAACTGGCATCAATGCGCTGGAGTGGGTGGAAGTTGAGATAAACCTCACAGCAATTCGGCGCGGTGATACGCACATTGAATTGACTTCACCAGCAGGGACAAAGTCTATTTTGACAACACCCAATACCGATCCCAGTATGAATCTCAACCACATTTTTACGTCAATGAAATCCTGGGGTGAGCCGGTGAATGGCATTTGGAAAGTGCGCGTTATTGACCCGACATTGCCGAGCGGTCCTGCAAATAATGTTCAACTTGATCCAACTTTCTGGAGTTCGTTTCGATTGCGGTTTCACGGTACTGCCGCGGGACTGGTCACGCAGTTCGTGGTCACAGGGGATCCGTTGGGTGTAGCTGAGGGGAACACCGGTGAGCTTGATGTTGCGCTAACCAATGGATCGCTTGGTGATGTAGATGCCACACTGGAATATGTATCCGGTGACACGGATTTACAACTGGTATCTGCAAATCCGGTTGTTTTCAGTGCATCAGATTGGTTTGTGCCCCGGACGATTCGGTTCTTCGCGCAGTCTGATCCTGACAATGATAATGGTTCTGCGTTGTGGAAAATCAGTGCACCAGGTATTCCAGAGCGGTTTTTTACGGTCACGGAATCCGATGGTGATGCCACACTGAGATTCGTGGTGCTGAGTCAAAATCCGATGGTGGTGACGGAAGGAAGCCAGCGCGATGTTGAGATTCGGATGACGCAGAATCCTGGGGAGGCTGTTCTGGCGCTCACACAGCGAACGTCAGGTGATACAGATTTGGTTGTCGCTGCGGGCGAGACTCTTATATTCGATCAATTCAACTGGGCGTTTCCACAACGTGTGTCTATTCAGGCGAACAGTGATGCAGATTTCCTGAATGGAACTGCATCTTTCAGTGTTACGGCGGCCAATGCGGGGCCAACGACCTTTGTAGCGACAGAATTTGATGTCAATGATGCGCCCGTGTATGTGCTGAACCCACCCGGACCGTATTTCATTCCTGAAGGCACGACGATGGTCGTTGAGGTGACGATGTCGGGGAATCCATCGAGTGGAACATTCGCTGTGGCAGAGTTCGTGACCAACGATCCTGATTTGCGACTGATCGGAGGCACCAATGTAGCATTCAGCCCGAACAACTTTTTCATCCCGCAGACACTCCTGCTTCGTGCGGATCAGGACGCCGATACCATCAGCACAGTGGCCATTTTTAGAATCCGTGCGGAGACAGCGGGATTTACGAATCATTCTGTCAGTGCATCTGAAGTGGATGATGATGAAGACATGACCCTGTTTGCGGAGTCTCCACCGCACGACCTTACGGCAGACCAAGCACACGATTTCTTTGTCACAATCAATCCGGGTACAAACATTGTTACTCCCGGTTCTCAGCGTTTATTCTGGCGATATGACAATGGTCCGTTCCTTTCGCAAACGATGTTGGCAGTTGCGACAACGAGATTTCGTGCGACATTACCGCCACCGTCATGCGAAGATCGCGTCGAATTCTATGTTGGTGCGGTAGGTGATTTCACAGGCACACTGACTGATCCTCCCGGCGGCGCGGCGACACCGTTCATTGCGCTGGTGGGTACCACAGCAAGCATTATGACCGAAGATTTTTCGACTGATACGGGGTGGACTGTCTCGGGCATTGTCGGCGGCGGCGCTGCTGGACCTGGTCCCTGGGAGCGTGGTAATCCGGCTGACGTCGGTACGTTGTTCAACACTCCTCCGAGTGATTTTGACGGTACGAACAGTTGCTTTATTACAGGCAACAGCCTGCTTGCAGCGGTTTCCGGTGGGCAGACTATTCTTACTTCGCCAACGTTCAATCTGGGCTTTACAGATGGAATTCGCCTGAGTTATGCGCGGTGGCTCACAGAATCGTCTGGTGAGGCAACGACAGGCGTGATGCAGGTTGATATTTCCAGCAACGGCGGTTCAACATGGGCACCCCTTGAAACGGTGCCCGCGGGTGCGCCCGGATGGACTGTGCGTGAATTCGAATTATCAGGGATCGTAGATTCGTTTGCGAACTTTCGTGTTCGTTTTTCTGTGAATAACTCTGACATTCTCACAGCACTCGAAGGCGGTATCGATGCAGTGCATCTTGACATCGCATCGTGCGGCACGCCGTGCGCGGGCGATGTCGATGGAAGCGGCATGGTGAACCTTGATGATCTGCAATTGCTCTTGTTTGCATTTGGCACGACAGTGCCGCCAGGATTTGGCCCGGATCTTGCTGGGATGGATGGGATCGTCAACCTCGCAGACTTACAGATTCTGCTGTTCAACTTTGGCGGCGTGTGCGGCGTGCCCATTGCGCAGTGACACAGAAGCGAGTGTTGATCATGCCGCGAAGGATTCACGATTGTCGGTAGAATCCGTTTGCGAATTATCAACTGCACAGCGCAAGAGATCGCGCCATGTCACGATGCCATTGCAGATGCCAGCATCATCAAGCACGGGCAGGCAGGAGATGTTGTTTTCCAACAGCATGAGGGCGGCCTCGGCAGCCAACAGGTCGGGCTTTGCGGAGACAAGTTTGCGCGTCATCACCTGATGAACCTTTTTCTTGAGGCTGTTGGTGTCACGGCGTTGTTCAGAAAGCTTGCCAATAAAGGGGCTGATCGTTTTGAGCATATCGCGGTCGGAAAGGACGCCGACAGCTTTGTGATTTTCTACGACAACAACATGATGAAACCGGAACTGCTCGAAGACCTCCTGGGCTTGCTGCATCGTCGCGTCCATCGAGACAGTCACCACATCGGTGCTCATGATCTGATCAATTGTAATCTGCATGTGAAAGTACTCCCCCACGTGGATAATCGGCGATGGAAGTATTGGATGATGCGGCACGCAGACTCACACGCCATCACAGTGTTGGAGTGTACCGGTCGTACGGTCTGTACGGAGTACAAGGTCTCAGGGGCGGTAAGTGTAAATCTCAAGCATTCGAATCGTCTCTTCCATGACGGCCTCCTGAGCGGTATTAAGATCACCAATTGAGACGATCCCGCACAACGCATTTTCATCATCAAGCACTGGCATATGGCGCACATGTTTCTCGCGCATGACCCGGCGCAGTTCTTCAAGAGTAGTGTGCGAAGAACACGTCATCACCGGAGAGGTCATGACATCGGCGACGCATACCTTGGAGGCATCTTTCTTTTTCGCTACGACGCGCGTCATGACATCGCGCTCTGTAAAGATGCCGATGACAACTGGGGAGTTGCGTTTGAACCCTTTTGCGCCGCTGGCAACTTCAATTGTGGGCTCATCAGTGACCACCAGCGCACCGATGCGATGCTCATTCATGAGTTTGGCAGCATTGAGCACAGTGGCATCTGACGTGATAGTGATAACATCTCGGGGATTGTCTCTGAGTAAGCGTTCGACGGTGGGCATGATCGCCTCACTTTCATGTAAGCGTCCTGCGTCAGCATTACGTCGTCGAACATCTCGTGACCGGCGCTGCCGGCGCGTTGTTTGCTATCAGCAACAGTATACCAGAATAAAGTCGAAAACCGAAACACTTTGTGGACACAAACTTAGGGATCATCGACAAACCTGGGTAAATAGCGGTAATAGACCTCTAGGGTAAGGCAGCAGATGGCGGTCTGGTAGACCCGCCCGCCGATGGTTGACCATCGGTCTGAGGGATCCCAAGAGCCCTGTGCATTGCCGTCGGCGCGCTGAGCCGCGAGTAATTGCGCCACAAGGTTTGCGTTCCATTGGTCCCATGCATCACCACGATGCTGAAACAGCGCGAGAGTGGCGTAGTACCATCCGTAGGTGTTTGCATTGCGATCCCAGTTCGGCAGTTCACGCAGAATATATTGCGCCGACTGCGCCATGCGCGGTTCATCGCGCTGCGTGCCAAGTAACTGTTGCACGAACATGGCCTCTGCAGTCATGGACATGGATACGGGCGCACCGACTTGATACGTATAGAGTCCGGGGCGCCCGGTGAGACTTACTTTGTCAAGCCATGCGCGTGCATTGTCGAGTGCAGCAGCAGGCACATCGATGCCGCATTTTCGCGCACTTTCCATGGCCATGACCTGCCAGCCAAGCACGGAAGTGTCGCCTGGCTGACCCGGTTCATAGCGCCAACCGCCCTGAATATCGTTGCGGGCACGGACGATGAAATCAACTGCGTTCTTTGCAGGCTCGCGCAATGCTGGGTCGCCCGACATGCCATAGGCTTCACACAGCGCTATGGTTGCAATGCCGTGGGAATACATGGATTCATCATGCAACAGTGAACCGTCGTCGCGTTGTTCATTGACAAGCCATTGCACCGCGCGGGCGACGGTATCGCGATAGGGCCCGTCATCAGTGTGCGTGTTGTTGGTTGCAAGAAAGCAGAGCAGGGAAAGGCCCGTAAGCGCTTTGTCAAAGTCATACGCAGAACGCCCGCCGCACTGACAGAGATCATCAAACTCCCTGCCTGACCACCGACCATCACCCTGCTGATGCGTGGCAAGCCATTGCAATGCATCAGCGACGGCGGCTTCGGTTTCTTTGGTTCCCCCGCCTTGTTCGACCAGTGCCTGTCGCGTTTGTTCTTCGCGCTGCGGGTACATCTGCGGCGTGTTGGGCACTTCCGGAATTGCAAACGCAAGCGGGGCAAGATCAGTCATAGCGAATGTGGAAGATGCAAAATCTGCTGGAATAGATGGTGATACGGACTGGGGTTCCGTAGAAATGTGCAGTTGTAATGCGCCGAGTTGTTGTGAAGCGGTGTGCACAAGAGCAAGGTCGCGCGGCGCGATTTGCAGTGCATTGAGTGGTGCGTTGTTCGTTGATGCCTCTACGCGACGAGCGAGCGATGGCATGTCAATATCAGTCAGGCCAGCAACGGTACGTTCTGGTGCGATCTTGTCTGTGCCGCGCTGCGAACGACCTGGCATGGTCAACGTTGACGCGAGATGACCGGGCATGACGGGCGCATGAATTGCAATAGTTTGTGCAGGCAAGCCGGAACTAACCTGACGAGGCTTCGACTCGTCAGCATGCATTCGTGATGGCACATGTTGCAGAGCGGGGGCAATTTCATCAGGCTCAAGGCCAATATCAGGAGCTTTGAGTGGCGCTGCACCTTGACCCTGACCAGCAATCACAAGCATGGGACGAAGTTGTTCAAGGGGTGCGTAATCATTTGCAATTGATTGAGTTGGTTGCTTACCAGTTTGCGCATCTTGCGGCACAGCATCTGGAAGATGCAATGCAGAAGCCATGCTCGATTGCGGAGCATCGATTTGGATTGTGTGCGATGGTTCGGATGGTGTAGCGATATCAGCAAGCATGGATTCACCGGTACTGATGACAAGATTGTTGGTACTCTCAATGTGCTGCGACGACGCTGTGGGCGCAAGGCTCGCTATCGAAAATTGCGAAGCAGCGGGTGCATCAGTTGCACCAATGGGTGCTCGTGATGTGTCATGTGCAGTTTGGATTGCGGGCATAGTCAGTATTGATTCAGTGACAACTTCATCGGGCTGCGCATGTGAAGCGCTTGGTGTTGGGAATGCGGCCGTGAGCGGCGCAGCGGTCGTGGTAGAAACAGCACGCCCGGGAAGAGCGGTGTTTGTACGCGGCTGAGGTTCTACGCTACTTGTCGAAATGCGCGATGTGCGTGATGAGAGCGCAGGGGAAGTGCTCGAATCCGGATCAAGTGTGTGCTGATGTGCAGTATTTTTGGTGATCGTGAGTGCGGGCGGGGTCGGGCGAGCGACCGGTGATACTGCTGCTGATGCAACGTCCTGATGTGACGATTCGACGATGCGCTCGGAACGCGAAGACTGTGGCGTATTGACGGAACCCTGGGCGAGCGTGCGGTGCTGTACAGACGGAATAAATGTTTGCGTTGGAATTTCAACTGCAGTTGAGGCCGGTGCGCTGTGCGCCTGCGTTTGAACGCGTGATGCATCAACGGGGATGTCAGTCGATGAGGGCATCATTGCGGCAGAGGTAACTTGCGCTGCAGAAGCGGTTTGCATTGCAGCGCGGTTCGTCGGCTCGGTTTCGAGTGGTGCGGTCGATTTCTGATTCGCTTCCGCGCGAGCATGTGCTGCGGGCGCATCCGGCGTATCGAGAGAGGAATCAGTTACCGTTACTTGTGTAACCTCCATGGGGTGTGCTTCGAGCACAGGAGACTCGCGCGGTGGACGTGCATCAGCGGCTTGAGTGGACTGGTCTTGCGGCGTGAGTTGCATTTCGGAGGCTTCTGCGTTCATGCGCTGCATTGAGACATCAGTGGATGGGTGCAGCATCATTTGTGCACGTTCACGTTGAGCAAGTTCCGCAGGGTCAGTTGTTGCCTGCGTCATCGCGGCGTGAATTTGCTGTGCAATATCGCCTGCGCCCCCTGCCGCACCACGGTCAATGAGCGCAACGCGCGTGCCCTGAGGGCGCTGCAGATATTCGCCGAGCGCCGAGCCAACGGTCCACGCTGCAAAGAGAAGCATGAGCAGCATATGCATCGCAACTGAAGCAAGGATGCATTTGGCAAGCAGTGAGAGTCTGCGCCAGCCTCGTGCCAGGCGTTCACTGCGCGAGGCATTGATGAGGCTTGCGAGGAATACAAGCAACAGCACCAGCAGTAGTATGCCCAGTATCCAAGGCCATAACATTTCCCACATCGCCGCACTGCGCTGATGAGCAAGGACCGCATCGCGATCGAGATACACTTCGCGCGAACGCGCTTCGAGAAGTGATGCAACAGGAGAATTTTGCAGCGCGATGGTGTACACAATCGCAAAGCCATCCATCCATGGCATGGGATCGAGCTCGTCAGCTGGCGTGTTGACGGGCGTACCAAGTGGCTCGGGCGGAAGGACCGTGTTGTCAACGATGCGCGAGCGGTAGATATCGAATCCACCGACGCCGCCGATGCGATTCGAGGCGAAATACACAAAGTCGCCCGCGGGTGAAAATGCCGGAGCGGTATCGTCGGCTTCTGAACACAGTGCATCGACTGCACGAGCAGTGCCAAAACCTGTTTGCCCAACTGGTGCAGTAAAAATATTGGCAACGCGCTGTGCTTGCGAACTGCGCAATCGCTCAGCCCATTGGGCATCATCAGGTGTGATGTTAGTGTGTTCATTATCCAGGGGTGCGCTGAGCCGATCACTGGTCAGATAGAGTTCGGTTCCACTTTGCATGAATGACGCGGCGTAGTCATTGGCAGTGGAATTGATTGCGCCCGCATTGACAGGCGTTTCCCAGCGTCCATCATTGGACCGCTGTGACCACCAGAGGTCATAGCCGCCGAGGCCACCGGTTCGATCGGAGGCAAAAACCAGACGCTGCCCATCAGGTGATAATGCAGGGCTCAATTCATTGTCGCGTGTGTTGAGCGCTGCTATGGGAGTTGCATCAGTCCAGCCGGTCGGGGTCTTGTGAGATTCGTAAAGGTTGAGGCGTTCACCTTGTGTGGCGCGCACGTAGATGATGACATCGCCTGAAGCCGAGAGTTGCAGCTCACTCGCTCCGCGCAGGTCTATCGGCAACTCGAACGCAATGGGATCGCGCCAGAGCATTTGGCGGATGGGCGCAGAATCGGCTTCCTTGCGGATGGATTGCCCATCGGTATAGATCTGACCATTTGAGATGCGCTGTGAATACAGCACTGCCCCGACGGCGATGAGAGCGCCGCCGATGATGAGAACACTCGTGATGGCGAGCAACATCCGCCGCATTGTTCTGCATTATTCCTTACTGCAATGGCACAAAGTCTACGAATGGTTGTTCAACGCCAGCGCCTTCGCAGATGTCGAGCGCCTGAGCAACCGACCCCCATGCAGCATCGCGATCGGCGCGCAAAGTGACTTTCTGTTCGGTGTTCTGTGCGACGGCTTGCGTGAGAATGTCACGCAAATCATCCGGGGCGACGGTTCTTCCACTGAGAATGAGCGCCCCATTGCGATCGACATTGATCACCAATTCACGCAGCGCAACAGAAATCGGTGCACCTGATTCAGCATCAGGCAAGGCAATATCAATTTCACGCTCTGTTTGCTGAAATGTTGTTGCGACCAGGAAAAAGATGAGCAGCAGAAAGACAATATCAATAATGGGCGTGAGATCAACACCCACAACGGTCTTGTTTGTGTGCGGTTTGATGAGCATTGGCTAGGCCTCTGTGCTCACCGCGACATCAGGTGCACGTGAGATCGGTGCATCGGTGCTCATCGCTTCACCTGCATGTCCATTGTCTGATGGCGCACTGATCTTGAGTGATTGCGTAGTATCGCCAGCCAGCTCCACAAGATCGAATGCGATGCGATCCATGTCTGCTGCAAGATGTTCAACTTTGGCGCTGACCCAGTGATGCCCGATGATTGCAGGCAGCGCAACAAAGAGTCCTGCGGCGGTGGTGATCATGGCTTCGTAGATGCCGCCAGCAAGCATTTCTGTTTTGCCAAGCGCTTCACCGGAGATCGCAACGGTTTGGAATGCACGAATCATGCCAAGAATAGTGCCAAGCAGGCCAAGCAAAGGTGCAATCGAAGCAACAACAGCCAATGCCCGCATGTGCTTGCGCATGTGAAAGACCTGATGTTCACCCTCAGCAGACAAATGTTTCTCTATCACTTCAATTGGCGCACTCAGTCGGCGAATCCCAGCGGCACAGATACTCGCGATCGGGCTCGCATTAGATTTACAATAGTGCAGCGCATCGCGACGACGCTCCTCAGTTGCAACAGGCGCTCGCAACGTGCGGTCGAGGCCCTTCATAAAATTCGATGGGATGATGTTGCCTTTGCGGAGCACCATGAAGCGCTCTGCAAGGACGGCGATCATAACCAGCGAGCAGGCACCGATTGGGATCATCATCACGCCGCCTTTGACAACAAACTCCCACACACTAGAGCCTTGCGCGGCGATTGCGCCGCCATCACTAGCAGGTGAAGCGGCAAGAATTGACAATGGCATCATACAATTGACCATTATTTACTCTCCACCCGCCCGCACAGGCCGACCCGGCGGAGTGAGCTGCTCCAGATTCGCAAGACGATCGCGTGACAACTCCGCCCACGATGAATCGCCAAATCGTTCGACAACAGCTTCGTATTGAGCCCGAGCATCGGCCACCTGATTCAGCTGTTCAAAGCACTTGCCCGCTTCGTGCAATGCCGCTGCACTCCACTGCGGGTAGGCATAGAGAATGTCAACGCGCAGCAATTCCCGCACTGCCTGCCGCAATTCGCCCTGAGCAAAAAGGCATTGTCCGATCTGAAACTGTGCTCGTGCAGCGGTGTCGCCTTCGTGCTTTGTCACCACTGTTCGATAGCCTGCGATGGCATCATCAAATGTGCCATTCTGCTCATGCGCCCATGCGACACCAAATGCCGCTTGAAACCAGAGGGATTCATCGCCGAACTGCGCGAGGTAGCGTCCAAAGGCATCACGACTGTCATCCCAACGTTGCAGCGTGGCAGACGTTTCACCGAGTCGAAGAAGTGCGGCCTGCATGTCTTGCGGGCGGCAGGTGTCATCGCGCGATGCCTGTGCGAACATGTCAGCAGCGCCAGCGTGTTGATTGAGTTTGAGTAGAGATTCACCGCGAACAAGAGTTGCAGAAGCGCGAACAGTTGAATCCGGGAAGCGCGTATTGAACCCATCAAGTGTTGCAGCGGCTTGCTCGTGCTGGCCAAGCTTGTAGCAGCACACGCCGTGCCGATAGACGATTTGCTCAGTAACGCTTTGCGGCAATGTTCCCTCCGACGATTTGCTCACAGAGATCGCCGCCTCCAACATGGTATTGGCTTCTACAAGTTCATCCGTATCCATGAGGAGCGCAGCGCAATCCAGCAGTGCATGCCCACGAATGTTCGCAGCGGGATTCATATCAAGCAGTTCACGATATGCCGCGACAGCTTCGGGGCGTTTCAACTCGCGCAAACACCACGCGTATTCATACATGGTTGATTCGTGCATCGAAGGTGAAAGTGAATTTTCCTTCGACAGTACCTTCTGAAGATGCGGTACGGCTTCATCACATCGCCCAAGGCGGGAAAGAGCAAGCCCAAGTTGGGCATGAGATTCTGCGCGCTGGGCATCATCGCCCTCATTGAGCAATTCCTCGAAGGCGGGCGCTGCTTCGTCATACCGACCCGCAGCGAGCATGGACCGTGCATATTCAAAACGCGATTCACCTGCGACGGCTTCGACCCCGGTGGCAGCGGCGCGCTCAAACCACCGACGTGCAGCTTCGTAATCGCCGCGCTGTTGTGCAAGTGCTCCGAGATCGCGCATCGCATAGGGGGCAAAGCGGCTGTTTTCATCTGTCTTGACAACTGCTTCAAATGCAGCCGTGGCATCTTCCATACGATCCAGTGCGGCCAGTGCCTGAGCCATTTCAAAGCGCGCATGCGAAGCGTGACGGCTGTCCGGGTGATCGTTGACTACACGCTTGAACGTTGCAAGTGCGTCTTGCAAGTGTTCCTGGCGGGATTGTGCAAGACCGAGTTTGATCAGCGCATCATCAACAGCCGGATCGTCTGGCGCAAGAGTGACAAACAGTTCCAGTGCCTGCGCAGCGCCAGCGTAGTCCTCCGCTTCAAAGAGTCCTCCGCCCAGTTCAAGGGCTGCGGGGACAAACTCTTTCGGTGTTTGCGTGCCATCGATCACACGTTCAAAGAGTGGGCGCGCTTCACCAAAACGCCCTGCACGGGTGAGTGCCTGTGCACCGCGAAATGCTGCGCGTTGCGAAGTGATTGTATCCGAGGTGTTGTTTTCCACAAGGGCAAATGCTTTGGCTGCATCATCGTGGCGGCCAAGCATGAGCAGATTTTCTGCGCGAAGAGATTGAAGCTCCTGGGTGCGGCTGGCACTGCGTTGCTTTACCGCAAGTGCTTGCTGACACGTCGCAAGACTTTCATCATACGCAGCGCGATTGTGTTGAAGCGAAGCAATCGTTGTCAGGGCTTCACCGGCAAGTGCGTGCTTCGGGTGCGCCTCAACAAATGCTCCAAACGCAGCTTCAGCTTGTTCGGCTTGACTGGCTCGCGTGTAGGCAATGCCAAGGTCATAGCGCATCTCGGCGATGAGTTCGGAGGCGGGATACGTTTGGCTTGCATGTGCAAGTAATGTAGCGGCGGACTCGGGTTTATCTGCGCGCAGCGCACACTTGGCCGCCCAATATGCTGCGTCATCGCGAAGTGCCCGCGGACCCGAACGCGCCAATGGTGCCAGCAATTCGGCTGCCTGGACAGGCTCATCTTGATCAAGATGCACGCGCGCGCGCAAGAGCGCTGTATGAGCACCAAGTTCATCATCGGCTCCGCCCTCAAGCGCTGCATCAAGTGCGCGAGCAGCGAGATCGAGTTCACCATCGGCATACAGAAGCCGTGCTTCACCAAGGGTCGCCTCGCGTCGCAGCGCAGGTTCATTCGCAAGAGCCGCGCGAGCTTCAGAGAAGGCACGTTGTGCGCCCGCAGCATCGCCCGTGCGCTCAAGACATCGCCCCTGCATCAGTGTGGCGCGGGCAGCAAGGTGCTCATCGGCGCTCTTTGCACACAAGCCGAAACGATCAGCAGCCTGCGCAGCATCATCGCGCGCAAGATCGGCCTGCCCGGCGAAAAATGCTGCGCGAGCCGTGAGCGCTTCATTTGGCCATGTATTCGTGAGTTCCTCGAAAGCGCGTGATGCAGATTCGTTTTTGCCTGCGCGCTGCAGCGCCTCGACGAGCACCGCAGCGGCTTCTCCGGCGCTTGTATGATATGGAAAATCCTTGACCAGTGCCCCGAAACGCTCAGCAGCACCCGCAGCATCACCCACGCGCAACAGCGCGTGTCCGCCTATGAGCAGCGCATCGCCTGCAAAGGCAAAAGATGCATCACGCGGGACACTATTGAGCGCATCAATTGATGCCTGCCACTGTTCCATCCGGAATCGGCACACGGCAAGGCCATAGCGCGCCGTAGCGACATCGGGGCCGTTCGGGGCATGTTCGAGGTAGGATTCGTATTCGGCGGCCGCAAGTTCGTGCAAGCCGCGATCGAGCAAGCCATGTCCCGTGATGAGCGCGCGCTGCGCCTCATCATCGGTGGCGAAGGCGACCATAGGCGTAGTGCAAAGCACCGAAGCCATCAGCACACCATTCATCATCCGCTGCGCAGAAGCGCGGCGCATCCATCGGCCCATATCTACCATGGGTCCACCTCCGTGTTGAAGCGCTGCACATCAACAGCGTCCGTTTGATTGTCCGCATCCCGGTAAACCCACCAGCCACTGGGAACGGAGACCACCATGATAATTTATTGGGGCGCGCGACGGCGAGTACGACCACCGTACCCGCCGCCGCGCGGGAGGGTTTGCACCCTAGAGCTAGGGACGCATCAGGCGGCGGCACCTGTCACGACGGGCTCGACTTCCTCGTCGTGGTCGTCCATTTCCTGCATTTCTATCTGAAAATCGGCCATCTCCTCTTCAAAGGACTCCATCGCCTCTTCCCAGCTTTCCATTGCCTCTTCGATGGCTTCTTCGATTTGTTCGGCAAGCTCCTCTGCAGATTCCGCCTCCATCTCCAGTTTGTCAGCTTCGGCCATTGCCAGTTCTGCATCTGCAAGCGTTTCAGCGGCCCGATGCTCCAGAGTCATTGCTTCCCTTTGCATACGTTCAATCTTCGATTTTGTTGCAATGGATTTCGCCTTTGTTGCCTTCAGGGTCCGATCATCTGCCCCATCATCATGATGGCGCTCGTGTAGACCTTCGAGCATTTCATGAAGCCGCTCGATTTCCTCGTGGAGACTCTCGATTCGGTCTTCCGCAGCATCGGCAGCACTCTCGTCCTGATCACTCCGGCGGTGGGCCCGCTCGGCGCGACGATAGAGCTGCTCGGCGGCACGTTGATGCTCGTGCAACGCCCTGCGATGTGATTCGATTTGACGCGACGCCTGTGCCCTGTGTCTGGAAAGTTCCTCGTGCACTTTGCGCTGCATATCACGGTGCAGGCCCTGCCTCGCTTGCGGTGCGATGCGCACTGCGCGGGGTGCTGGATCGCGTGCAATGCCCCTGCCTCTGGCCTTGGGCGCTTTGGGCGCCTTGGCCACTTTGCCCTTCAAGGCGGCGTCGTGCTCTGATGTGTGATGCTTGAAGCGAACGGAATTGCCCTCTTCATTAGTCACTTCGATGCCATCAGGATTAATCAACACGCAGAATGAATAGAAGACGCGATGCTGCGGGATTGTGGCATGAACTGTGATTTTGTCATCGCCGGGCGTGATCAGAATCGGAACATCACTTCGGCTCATGAGCCCGGTCATCGGCCCGAGTTTGCCCTTGGGCAGGTGATAGTGCAGCGTGATCTGCTCTGCCGACGGGGCTTCGGCGCGGGGCGCTTTCGGAGGCTCCGGTGCAGCTTGAAACTCGCGGCCCTGAAATTTCATTTCGCGAGCCTTGAGCCCCATGAGTCGCCCCGCTTCAACCAACTCGCGCTCCAGTTGTTTCATGCGGTGCTCGAAAGCACCCCTGGCTTCTGCGGCGTCCGTGCGATCACCTTCACCCATGAAACGATCAAACGTCGTTGAGTATTCTGGTGTCTCCGGCGCTTCTTGAACGCGATACTTGGTGGGCTCTGCGGGTTCATCCGCATCAGGACACGCCAGTGCGGGCATGACCACCATGCCAATTGCAGCAATTGCAGCGCACATTGCACCACCAAGGATCGAGGGTCTGCGTCGTGAACGTTCCGTCATAACCATTGTGATTCTCCTTCCGAATCGTCTGGCAGGACCAGTTGCCATCCCGAGCGCCGCCACCGGCACTCGCCCCCCTCGACGGGTGTTCCCGCCGACGTAAGTTGTTGTGCGCACCAATGCCTCGGCGTATGCACGCCGGCAATGCGGCAGCAGCGTTGTCACCCATACATCGCACGCAAGATCTGCTTCTTCATTCAATCGCTTGCGCACCCACCACATCACCGGATGCCACCAGTACGCAGTTCCGATGAGCAATTCCAAGCGGCGCACCCAGTGATCCCGGCGGCGCAAATGTGCAAGTTCATGCACGAGCACCGCGCGGCGGGACGCATCGTCAAGTTCTTCCCAGAGCGCCGCTGGCAGCACGACGCACACTCGGGCCCCGCACGTGACCAAAGGCGAGCTGCGGCGGGTCGTAAAACGTACGGGCGGAGCCTTTGGCAGGCCAACAAGCGCCGCTGCCTGTCGCGCCATTGCGCGCACCTCTGCAGGCGCAGGTGTTGCAGAACGAATGAACCATGCTTGGCGCATCATGCGAAAGATGATCGCAAGCCCAAACACCCCGATGCCACCCAACCAGATGAAGGGCGGCATGGGGGGCAATGCAATGATTGCATTTCGTACATCGAAAAAGCCAGCACGCCACGCCGATGCGCTGTCTCGCAGCGAACTCATCAGCAGCGCACCAGTTGATGGGCTTGTTGATTCTATGGTGGTTTGTGGTGTGGGCGCAATGATCGGTGCGGGCTGCTCACTGCGTTTCGGAGTATTTCTCGTGAACCGTTCTAAAGTGCGGTATTTTCCCGGTTCCACAGGATCGCTGTGTGCGCGACGTGATGAAGGCATTGAACGCCTGCTTGCCCATCCCCCTGTGTCTACCTGTTCGCGCTGCGGCCTCGATCGAGGCATTGGCTTTGCAACCGGCGCAATGGGGACATCACTTTGAAGAACCTCCGGAGCCGCGGGCACGGGTTCACTCACCGGTGCGATACGTGTCAACACGTTTGCATCGGGCAATGTGGCGCGAATGCCAACTGATGCAAGCAACGGGGCCGTGAAACACACAAGCACAGCAACATATAACGCATGGCGTGTGGCGGGGCGGCGAACACCCATGCAACACAGCGCCGCAGCGAGGATCGCCACAGGCGCAAGTGCCAGTGAAGCAACCCACAGCGCGCCATACGATGAGGCAAGAATCATGGCGCGTCTCCTCGCACGTCATCTTGCTCTGCAAGGCGATCAATGATGGCACGGAACTGTTCTATATCTTCGGGCGTGAACTGTTGTGATTCCATCAATTGCAACACGAGCGGCCCGGGAGCGCCATCGAAGAGTTGATCGACGATGGAGTTGATGCGCTCTTTGGCCACGCGCTTCCGAGACACTTTGGCCTTGTAGATATAGGCCTGCCCGCGTTTGTCGGCGACGACTTTGCCTTTTTGCTCAAGACGCGTGAGAAACGTGAGCACCGTGGTGTAGGCAATATTTCTGCCGCGCTGCTGAAGGTGCTCAAGCACCCCCCGAACTGTTGTTGGGCCGAGCTCCCAGAGAGCATGAAGCACTTCAAGCTCTGCTCCACCTGGTTGTGCGCTACGTTTGGCCAAGTCGAAACGACCTCCGGAGAGTCGGGTATCCTACTACAAGCGTAGTAGTCTACTACACCCGTCGTAGTCCGTCAACCTCTTCTATGGAAAAAGAGGGGGTGAGGTTTCATGTGCTTGCAGATTTTTGCCAACAACCTTGAGGCGATTCCGAATTGCCCAATGGGTCAGCTCACCCGTTCGATTGAGGCAACCGTCACATCGTCATCGAATACATCGCCCCCCGCGAAGGTGCGCAGGGCATCAAAGAGGGCCGTTGTGTCCTCACTGGGGGTCTTTGTGTCGCGCAGGACCGCAATGGTGCGATCTACGCCAAACTCCTCACCACCGCCATCACGCTGTTCCACGATGCCGTCAGAGACCAGCACTACCCTGTCGCCGGGCGCAAGAGTGATCGTCTCGGCCTGATAGGTCGCACCCGGGTCCACGCCCACGAGCAGCCCCCCCTGCCACTTGCGAGTCTCTGGACCGGTTGCCGCACGAACGACCAGGGCATAGCCATGCCCCGCATCCACCACACTCAACTGCCCGTCAGCATCAAAAAGGGCAAACCACAACGATGAGAACTCGAGATCAGAGGTGTGCGCACAAATATGGGTGTTCAATTCCGCAACCACCTGCGTCGGGTCCGGGGCGGAACTCCGCGACAACGCAGCAGCGACATACGACTGAATCGCTGCCATGATCATCGCGGGGCCAAGGCCCTTCGAGGTGACATCACCAATAAAGACCGCAGTGGCACCGCCAGCCATGGGCGTAATGCCAAACACATCGCCTGCAACAATTCGGCCCGGCTGGGCGTTCATGGCAAATTGATATGCCCCGAACGTGCCATGCTCATCGGGCATCATGCGGCGCTGCACCTGCTGGGCGGCGTGCAATTCGCGCATCATTTCCGCCTGGCGACGCTCCAGTGAACGGCGCGATAGGTTGGCCATCGCAAGGCCGCACAACTTGGCAACCGCAGCCACATACGCAGCGGCGTCGGGTTCGACAGGCTGAGCAGTGTTCGTGACATCGAGATAGAGAAAGGCAACAATTGTCGCGCCAACCTGCACCGGTGCGCACATGGCGCTGCTGACTCCCTGCCCGACGATGCTGACCGCCTGTGCAAGATCGGATTCACTTTCCAGTTCGACGAGTTCCCCGTGGCACGCTGCATCAATGAGCGATCGGCTCACAAGAAGTTCTGAACTGCCTTCATCCTGATCCGTGCCAATGATTTCGATCTGCCCACTAGTATCAACGGTGCGCACAAGCGCTGCGCGTCCGAAACCGGTGCCCTCCCGCAGCATCGGAAGTGCCGTCTTGGCAAGTTCATTCTCATCATCAACGTCTTGAATTGCCGCCGCGGTCTCCATGAGCAGCATGAGTCGGCGCTGTGCGAGTGAACCAAGCCGTGTCGGTGCGACGACATGCACCGAGCGCTGCCGCTGCGCACGATCATCCATCGTTGCCAGCGTGGAATCATGGTTCCCACTTGTGAAGACGCGAAAAATCCATGGACCAATCGCAATAGTGTCGCCATGCTCGATCGGTGTGGGAGACGCCTTCTCGATCGCGATGCCGTTGATCAGCGTGCCGTGGCGCGAGCCTTCATCGGTGATCACCCACCGCCCGCGCGAGGATTCGATCGTGAGATGGCGGCGCGAAACGGCGGCATCGGCGAGTTCGACCGTGCACGCTGTCGAGCGCCCGACCGTCACGGGTTCGCCTGCGCGAACTTCAATCTCACGAGTTGGCGGCCCGGCAATCGGGTGCAACTGCATGGGCTCGACATAGTGATCGATACCTGATGCCAGTGAATCACTGTTGGGTCGGGGTTCCACGAGGAGAAGGATACCCGGGCTGGTTCATCTCCGAAAATTAACCCGCAGACCACCAGAGCAGATCGACAAGCAGCACGCTCGCGACAATGACAATGATCACACCCGCAATGGCAAACTGGCTTGCGCGCTCCATCGACACACGCGACATTGAGCGCAACCCAACCTTTGGAAATGTGAAATAGATAAATCCCTTGATGGCCCATCCCCAGCCGAGCAGGGTGATGATGATCGGCACGCCATGCCATACGTTGTGAAAGCCGATGATCAGCGCACCAACCGGGAAATGGATAAAGGCGTTGATGATGCTGCCCGATTCGCCCTTCTCGCGCAGCTCAATAAAGAACTTCGCCCACGCGCGCGGCGCGATGATGTGCGATACACCGACGACGAATAGCGAGACAATGAGCATTCTCTGAATCGCGAGTTCCATACAACTCATTCTATACATGGTGAGCGAGTTGGTTGCACGCCCGTGCCTGCATGGTCTTCAACGCCAGCGCATGAAAACCCCCGGGCAATTGACCCGGGGATGATTTCTGTTTCTCATTTCCAGAGAGAGCAGTGTGAGATGCGCAGTTGTCTCAGAGCGTGCGGCGACGACGGTTCGCACCGAAGACGCCGAACATGCCAAACAGTGCTGCGACACTTGGGGAAGGAATCTGGCCCGTAAGCTGACCTCTGGGGCGCAATTCCTCTTCATCGCGATCATCGAGCCCGAAGAACTCCGTCTGGACCTGCCCGTTCTCTGCCCATGCAAACTCTGTAGAGATATCCAGTTCAGATGGTGCAAAGCCCGCGGGTGTTGAGATGAAGAACTCCCAGACCCCGCCGACGCGCGGATTGGTAAACAACCCCGAGATGTTCGAAACATCAGAATCGAAGATCAATCCATTGGGGTTGTTGAGGTCGACTTTGAAGTTGATCTCCCCGCTATGCGGATGAACCACGAATCCGTCGGGGGCCGATGTCACCAATCCCGATCCTGCAGGAAGATGCGCACCGAACGAATAGAGACCAAATGACTGCGCGTTACCAATCATGGTTGCTGCCTGACTGGTCAGCACATCATCATCGGCGAAATGGCCATCAGGATCATTTCGAAATGCAGCTGCGGGGTCTGACGAGTCCGTGAATGATGTATTCGATAGACGGAAATGGAACCCTGTCCCTGTGATCGAGGTGCCGTTCATCGAGAGCCCGGAAAAGGTTCCGAAATCAGCGCTGATCTGGATGGCATCCGGAAAGTTGCCAAGGTTTTCATCGAAGGAAATGCCAGCAGAGGCGGCTCCAGAAGCGGTAAGAAGTGCTGCGGTACCAATGATAAATGCGTAGCAATGTGCCATGATCAAGTATTCCTTTTCTTCAACCTGTGCCGACCAGAGCGCGCAACCTCACCTATCACCATGGGTGCAGACATTCACCACTCGAGTCGGCTGACTCCCTGACGTGCTTCAATCCCTGTGACCACTCACACTAAAATGCCTGCGCCAAAACAATGGCGTCACAGACCGATGCGCGAATGGTGGCAGACTCCGTATCTACCTGTGCTTAAATGTTGGCTGGCAACCAATACATGACTCACGCCTGAAGGGGCAAATGAGCCTCAATGATTGCAGCTTCCCTGTGTCTAACAAGTAAAGCATACCACCAACAGGGAAACACTCAAGCCCAATTTCTGGCTAGCAACCAGCGCCGATGCTCTGGCGCGGCAGTGCGCATCATGCAGCCTGATCTGATCATGCGATTCCTGGCGCAGAAAACGCCCCTATGGAGTCCCCATACGGCACACACGCACCAGATAGAGCGCTCTTCAAGCGGCAAGGGATCCGGCTCAATCAGGGTTCCCAGTCGGGCTCACTGCGCTTTGCCGCGGGGTTTGCCCAGTGCCGACGATCGAGGAGTTCCTTCTCGCTCAGCGGACCAGCGTGACCGTCGAGAAAGCTCACCATGGCGCGCCCTTGGTAGCGCGGGTGCACATACCCGAACTTTCCAAGCTCGGTCGTCGTCGGCAGCGATTCTTCGAACACACCATCAAGCGGGGGCGGATCAACGTACATGTAGCCGTCGGCGCGCGTGGGCCCAGCAACAAAACGCGACGATGCAAACACGATGAGATTCGACGATTGCGAAGCATCACCCAATCGGCGCACATGATAGCGCTGCGCCGTCCAAGCTGGGTTATTCAGGTTCCCGCCCATATAGCGCCAGTTGATGCCAAACGACGGGAAGATACTGACGTAGTACGGCCACCGCTCCAGCCCTTCTTCTGTCACGATCTCGTGATATCGATCGAGCAACTCTGCCCGCTCACCGACGTTTGTCGCCCCCTCCCAGCCGAAGTTGAAGTAGGGCGCTAGGCGATACACCCAGCGATGACTCACAGGGTGGGCAAGCTCATTGCCGAACTCATCTAGGACTCCCTTTACGGGATCCGGTTGCCCCGGCTCCGGATCCGCCAAATACGCCGGCATCAGTTGATCATTGTGCTCCGCGGCATAGTGCAGGTACGCCTGCCCGAGCGTGCGCGAGGCGACCATCGCCTTGGTGGACTCGGCGGCACCTTTTGCCAAACTCAGTGCGGGAAGAAGTAATGCGATCAACAGCGAGAGGACCGCGACCACAACCATGAGTTCAACGATTGTGAACGCCTTTGCTATGTGTGTCGCTTTGTGCATTGCGTGCTTCCTCTCAGCAGAGAGTGCCAAAGTTGAAGAGGAGAATCTGCAGATCATCGAGATTCACTGCGCCATCACCGTTGAAATCACTATCGGTGAAGGCTGGGACAGTTGTGCCAAACTGGAACAGCAGGAGTTGAAGGTCGTCCAGATCAACTGCACCCGATCCATCCCCATCGCCCGGGCAGTTCAGCGCGGTGAATGTATCGACAATCACGCGGTCGAGGCTCAAGGCAATGTCATTGGCCGAGAAGGCAATCGAATAGGCGGCTGCGTTGCCGGCGACCTCGAACCGATACAGCGTGTCCACCTGGAAGCCATTGCCCCCGAGGTCAACCCGGTCCAATTCCATGGTCTCCGCTGGGGCGATCGCGCCATCGAGCAGCATGGTCGCGGGCAGGACTTCGTTGCCCGCCGTGCGAAGCTGGAGCAGGACGGTCGTGTGAAAGGCCGGTCCCATATCGAACCCGTCAAAGTCGACCTGCGGCATGACGATGCCCGTAAACGAGAAGATGTTGCCGAAACCGGAGATGAACGATCCGCTGGCCGGATTGGCGTCGAAGACATTGGGCGCGGGGCCGGGAATCACACCACCGATAAATGAGCCAACGTCAGGCGCGTTGGGCCCGGCCGCGGCGGTGAAGAGGTCCCACTCGGCGTACGTCGTATTCGTGGTAACGCCACGTGTCCATGGGAAGGTGACACCATCCGGTGCGACAAAAGTCAAGCCGCGCTCGACGGAATGTGGTTCAACAAGCCGTGGTGAGGTGTCTTCCTGAACAAGCGTTGATTGTGCATGTGCAAACAGTGCCGCGACGAGCGATGCAGCAACAGTTCCGACAGTTCCGACAGTTCCGACAGTTCCGATGCGAATCATGTTTCCTACCTCCTTGCGAACCGGGCCATTCTTGTCCTGTCAATTCCTACTTTTTATAATGCAATTCATGTGCCATTATACATGAGATATACGTGCCACAAGCGTGCGCAGGTGAGGCCCAATCCCACGAATAAGAAAATGGTTGCCTTGGGCGAGTCAATTGTGGTAGAAAATTGCGCGAGTCAACAACCGGGCATGCGAAGCCCTATATTCTGACAGCGATTTCCTAGATTGTGAAACACCGAAAGGTGCCCCGCCAGAAGCAGGTCGCTCGATTCGACCTATGGGAACAGGCTAAGACTGTTGAGGCACGCCGATGTCCTCGTTCCACAGGTCCGGGGACTCCTTGATGAACGCTTCCATCATTGCCCGGCACTTTGGGTCATCTGCCAGCACCACCTCAATGCCCGCCTCGGCGAGCCAGTCCTCGCGGCCCTGAAAAGTCTCCCGCTCGCCGATGATCACACGCCGAATGCGGTGCAACACCGCAGCCCCGGAACACATCGCACAGGGGCTCAGGGTGGTCGCCATGGTCAGGGTGTGCCAGTCGCGCCGGCGACCCGCATTTCGCATGCAGGCGGTCTCAGCGTGGGCGGTGGTATCACCCGACTGCACGCGGAGATTGTGGCCTTGCGCGACGATGGTGCCATCAGGCGTTGCCAAGGCGGCCCCAATGGGAATGCCGCCCTCGGAGCGCGATTTCTCGGCCTGGGCGATCGCTGCGTCGAGTAACTGCCGGTCAATATCAGGTAGATGTGTCATTGGTCCCCCGCTTCCTCTACAGTATCACGTCCACTTCCGCGGAAAGGGCTTCCTATGGCAGATCTCAGCGTCACCGTCAACGGCCTCAAAATGCCAAACCCCTTCGTGATCGGCTCGGGGCCCCCCGGCACCAATGCCAATGTCATCGGCAAGGCCTTTGACGAAAACTGGGGCGCGGTGATCGCCAAGACCGTTTCCCTTGATGCCTCGAAGGTTACCAACGTCGCCCCCCGGTATGCCCGCATGCGCGCACTCGAGGGACGCGAGGTTATTGGCTGGCAGAATATCGAGCTCATCTCCGATCGCCCCTTTGAGGTCTGGGAAGATGAGTTCAAGAAGATCAAGGACAAATATCCCGACCGCATTCTCATCGCCTCGATCATGGAGGAGTTCAATAAGGATGCGTGGACCGAGCTTGTTGAGCGCAGTGAAGCGTGCGGCGTCGATGCATTCGAACTCAATTTCTCCTGCCCGCATGGCTTGCCCGAACGCAAGATGGGTGCCGCGATGGGGCAGGATCCTGACATTTTGCGCGAGGTGTGCGGCTGGGTGAATGCAGTTGCAACCACGCCGGTCTGGGCAAAGATGACGCCCAACATCACGCACATTGTTGATCCCGCGCGCGCGGCGCTCGAGGCCGGGTGCGAAGGCATTGCCGCGATCAATACGATTTTGAGTGTTATGGGCGTGAATCTTGACACCTTACGCCCGGAGCCGACGGTTGAAGGCTACTCGGTGCCGGGCGGCTATTCCTGCAAAGCGGTGCGTCCGATTGCGCTGCGCATGGTGATGGAACTAGCGACCATGATGTTTGGCGGCGGAAGTGGCGCACCAATTTCTGAAAATGGCTCGCTGCCCATCAAAGGTGAATACCTCGATCGCACCTTGTCAGCAATCGGCGGTGTAGAAACGGGCGAAGACGCAGCCCAGTTCATTCTGCTTGGCGCGCACACGGTGCAGGTGTGCACGGGCGTGATGGTGCATGGGTACAAACTCGCGGGCACCCTGTGCGAACAGCTCAATGCGTTTATGGACAAGAAGGGCTTTGCAACAATCGAGGAGTTTCGCGGGCATTCGCTGCAGTATTTTGCAACGCACGCGGGGCTTGTCGAGCGACAACGTGCTGTGAAAGCTGCGGAAAAGGCCGCCAAAGCGGGCATGGTGACCAAAGACACTGCGTGGGAAGGTGATAAGTTCGTCGAGCAGTCCGACAAGCTTGTGTCGAACCAGTGATGGGTGGCCCGACTTGCTTGTCAAGCCGGGTTTGCCAGGTACTTCCTCCGGGTGGCCCGGCTTGCTTGTCAAGCCGGGTTTGCTAGGTACTTCCTCCGGGTGGCCCGGCTTGCTTGTCAAGCCGGGTTTGTCCAGACCGCGCGATTCGGCGGCACTCATCGCCCGCGTCAATCAGAAGTGTGTCGGTTCGCGTTTGAGCAATTGGCCGCGTGACTGTTCGCCGACGAACGCGCCTTCGCGGGCTTGTATTACGCCGCGAACTGTGACCACTTCACTTCGCCCCGTCACTTCCCAGCCTTCGTAGGCGTTGTAATCGACCGCGGAGAGGCTGTCTTTCACAGAGAGTTTGCGCGTGTGGTTGGGGTCATAGATCACGAGATCCGCATCAGCGCCGACCCGGATTGTCCCCTTGCGCGGGTAGAGCCCAAAGATGCGCGCAGCCTGCGTCGAGCACGCATCGACCAGCGTGTGCAGATCGATCTTGCCAGTGAGCACGCCAAAAGTGTGCAGCAGATCGATGCGCTCACTCACCGATGGAATACCATTTGGAATCTTCGTGAAGGCATCGCGGCCCATGGTTTTCTGTGCTGCAAAATCAAAGGGCGCATGGTCTGTCCCGATCGTGGAAATTGCACGCGAGCGGATGTGATTCCACAGGTATCTTTGGTGCCATTTCTTGCGCAAAGGCGGCGACATCACATACTTTGCGCCCTCGAAATCAGGTTGCTCAGCGTACGATTTATCAAGCACAAGATGCGGCGCGACAGCTTCGATCCACACATTCACGCCCCGTGCACGCGCGGCGAGGGCTGCATCAACAGCATCCATGCAAGACGTATGCACAGTGTAAATATGCGCACCCGTCAGCTCAGCAAAAGTCGCAAGGTGATGCACCCCCTCGGCTTCGACGGCGGGCGGGCGCGAGGGCTCGTGCCACTCCGGGCCGGTCTTGCCCTCTGAAAGCAGGCGTTTTTGCATCGCGTCGATGAGTTCTGCGTTTTCGCAGTGGGCCGTCACGATCACGCCCAGCTTCTTGGCCATCGTCAGCAAACCAAACAAATGCTCATCGGGCAGGTCGAGTGCGCCTTTGTAGGCAAGGAAAACCTTGAAGGACGGGACGCCGCAGTCAATAGCGATGTCGCGCAGTTGCGATTGCGCAAGCTCATCGAAGCGCACCGCAGACATGTGAAAGGTGAAGTCGCATGCCGCCTTGTCTTGCGCCTGCGCATACCACTCTTCAAACGCGGCGCGGGGTTCGTCGGTTGGCCCCGGGCAGATCATCTCGATAAGTGTGGTCGTGCCGCCCGCGAGCGCCGCCTGGCTTGCAGTTGTCCAATCATCCTTGGCGTTCGTGCCCATGAAGGGCAGGTGGACGTGGACATGCGGATCAATAAAGCCGGGAAAGACATACTTGTCGGTCGCATCGATGACTTCGGTACCGGGCGGCAAGGTCGAAGAATCAATCCCCGCCTCAATGCGCGTGATGGCCTCGCCCTGGCAATAAATGTCCGCGCGTTCATCATCGGTCGCCGTAATGATCCGTCCACCTGTGATCAGGAGTCCCATGCCGTCGCCTCCTTACGCCCGCTCGGCTTCGTTGAACGCCTCGTCAAGCACCGCCACCATGAAATCCACATCCTCGCGCGTCAGGCACATGGGTGGTTTGATCCGCAGCACGTTGCCAAACAGCCCGCCCTTGCCGATGAGCAAGCCGAGTTCCTTGGACTTCTCGTGCACGATCGCGCACTTTGCTGGTGACGGCGCGAGCGTCTTCAAGTCTTCGACAATCTCAACCCCAAGCATCAGGCCCTGTCCCCGCACGTCGGCGATGGACTTGTGCCGCTTCTGCAAATCTTGGAGACCTTCTTTGAGATATCCACCAATCTCCAACGCGCGCTGTTGAATCTTTTCTTCAAGGATGACCTCGAGCGTCGCCAGTCCTTGTGCGCACGACACGGGATTGCCGCCATAGGTATTGAAGTGCAGGCGCGACGCCAGCGGCTTAGCGATCTCGGCGGTCGTGGTCACCGCGGCGAGCGGCGCGCCGTTGCCCATGCCCTTGGCCATGGTGACGATGTCGGGCGTCACGCCGTGCGATTCAAACCCCCAGAAATGCGTGCCCAAACGCCCGAAGCCGGTCTGCACTTCGTCAGAGATGCACAGGCCTCCATGCGCGCGCACGGTTTCGTAGACGCGCTTGAGGTAGCCGGGCGGCAGTTCGACGGTGCCGCCCACGCCTTGGATGGGCTCGGCGATGAAGGCCGCAATGTTGCCGGAGGTACTCGCGCGAATGAGGTCGAGCACATCCTCAGCGTATTTCTCGCCGGCGTCTGGGTCATCGTATTTCCAGGGCCCGCGCAAACGATCTGGCATTTGCGCGTGATGCATGCCAAAGCCCTGCGGCATGGGCTGCTTCCATGTATGCAGCGCGGTGAGGCCAATGGCAGATGGACTTGTGCCGTGATAGGCATTGCGCAGCGCGATGACATCGAAGTTGCCGGTCTTCATGCGCGCCATGGTGATGGCGAGGTCATTGGCTTCGGAGCCGGCGCTGACAAAATAGGTGACGCCAAGGTTGCTGTGCTTGGGGAATGTCGAGGCGAGCAGCTTGCCAAACTTGGCGATGTTGGGATGCAGGTAGATCGTCGTGGCGTGCTGCAAGCGCTCGTTCTGCTCGCGGACGGCGTCGAGCACTTTGGGATGGCAATGCCCGACTGACACGGTGACGATGCCGGCGAAACCATCGAGGTAGCGCCGGCCGGTTTCGTCGAAGAGGTATTGCATGTGCCCTTCGACGATCATGATGGGGTCTTTGTAATAAGTGAGCAGCGCGGGCGTGAGGAACTCGCGGCGCATGTCGAGGACCTCGGTGCGCGATGGGCCGGTGTAGGGCTGCGGCGTGTGCGCACAGGGCGGGAGCTTGGGCATGGTTTGCGTTGCGGGTGTCATAGAAACCTCCGGGAATGGGATCAGAAGATTTTACCGCAGAGACGCAGAGGACGCAGAGAGGAGCTTTGGGTTCAAGACAGCCTTCTTCTTCCACATCATTGAATGCTCTGTGATCTCTGTGTGCTCTGTGGTTAGACGTCTTTGACTGCGAGCGATTCGTCGAAAACGCCGGCGGCTTCGTCGGCGGGGGTGGCTCGGCCGAGCATGAGGAGGGCATAGAGAATCGCCCCGAGGGGCAGGCCAATGAACCACGCGTAGCCGTAGAGCGTGTCGAAGATCGGCGCGAAATGCTTTTCACCGCTCGCGGCGTTGATGAAGCCCGGCAGGTTGGGCAAAACGGCGAAGATGAGTGCGATGATGGCGCGCCAGTTGACGCCGGCGTAGGGGCCCTTCGGGTCGTACAGGCCCTTCAGGTCGAGACGCGTGCGGCGCATGATGAAATAGTCGCAGAGCATGATGCCCGCGATGGGGCCAAGCAAAGCGCTGTAGCCGATGAGCCAGATGAAGATGTAGTCGCCCAGAGATGCAAGCAGCTTCCACGGCATCATGAGCACACCAATCGTGCAGGTGATGAGGCCGCCCGTGCGATAGCTGATCTTGTTCGGCGCGATGTTGGAAAACCCGTTGGCGGGCGAAACGACATTGGCCGCGATGTTGGTCGAAAGCGTCGCGATGAGCAGTGCGATCATCGAGACGATGATGACGGGAGTTGAGCCGAGTTTTTCGACAAGATCAACCGGATTCCAGATTGCATCGCCAAAAATGAGCACCGTTGCAGAAGTCACGATGACGCTGATAAAACAGAAGAGGGTCATGGTGGGTGGCAGGCCAATGAGTTGGCCCGATGCTTGGGCGCGCTGCGATTTACAGTAGCGCGTAAAGTCCGGAATGTTGAGTGAAAGTGTTGCCCAGAAGCCGACCATGGCGGTGAGTTGCGGGAAGAAGGCTTTCCAGAAATCACCAGTGGTTGGAAACTTCGACTTGCTTTCAAAAAGTTGGCTTATGCGATCGATCTTGTCATTCGTCAGTGCCCAGATGAGCAGTGCAATGCCCGAGGCGATCAAGAACGGCGCGGCCCAGGTTTCAAAGAATTTGATGGTTTCGATGCCGCGCAGCACGATGAAGACATGCAGGGCCCAAAAGGCAAGGAAGCAGGCGAACTGCCAGGGCGTGATGCCGAGCATGGCGATTGCATCGGTGGTCGTATTTTCAGTCACCCAACCCAGCGCGACGATGATTGAATAGAGCGCCGAGCCCCCAATCCAGCATTGGATGCCGAACCAGCCGCAGGCGACGAGTGAGCGCGCGACGGCGGGCACATTGGCGCCTTTCGTGCCAAAGCTGGCGCGGGCGAGCACGGGGAACGGGATGCCGAACTTTGTACCAGCGTGGCCCACAAGCACCATCGGCACCAGGACAATCAGATTGCCAAGCATGACGGTGAGGACGGCTTGCCACCAGTTCATGCCGGCTTCGATCATGCCCGCGGCGAGCATGTAGGTGGGAATACAGACCGCCATGCCCACCCAGAGGGCGGCGATATTCCACATGGACCATGTGCGTTTGTCAGGGGGCGTCGGGGCGAGATCGGCGTTGGATAAAGACATGGGATTCACCACAGAGACACAGAGGACACTGAGAAAAGACTAAGAAATCACTTGGGTTAGAGACGAAGACGTTTGATGCCGTCGCGCAACAGTACGGAGTTGAAGTTCAGCAAAAGCCCGGTGCGGATTCCGGTCAGCTTGAGATAGGTCAACAACTGAGCCTGATGTACAGGCAGAAACGCTTCTACCGCTTTGATTTCGACGATGAGTTGGTTGTCAATGATGAGATCGAGTCGATAGCCGCAATCGAGTCGGCGATCGCGATATGTCACTGGCACTGGAACTTGGCTCTCAAAGCTGATTTGCTGGTGTTCGAACTCGGCTTCGAGCGCACTTTGGTAGGCGGATTCGAGCAATCCCGGGCCAAGCACCTTGTGGACTTCAATCGCGGCACCGATCACAGACGATGACAGGGCATCTTGAGTCTGATTCTTCTTCTCCATTATTTGATCCAACTCTGTGCCCTCTGTGTCTCTGTGGTGATTCTTCACGTCTTCGCGATCTGCGTATAGCTCTCAGGCCGGCGGTCGCGGAAGAACTGCCATGTATTGCGCACATCCTGGATCAGATCGAGATCAAGGTCGGCGATGATGATTTCGTCTTTGTCGCGCGAGGCTTGCGTGATCATCTGGCCGCGCGGGTCGCAGAAGTAGGACTGGCCATAGAACTCGCCGATGTCCCAGGGCTGCTCGTGGCCCACGCGGTTGATGGCGCCGACGAAGTATTGATTGGCGCAGGCGTGTGCAGGCTGTTCGATCTTCCAGAGGTATTCGCTCAGGCCCGCAACGGTCGCGGACGGGTTGAAGACGATCTCGGCGCCGTTCAGGCCAAGCTCGCGCGCGCCTTCGGGGAAGTGGCGGTCGTAACAGATGTAGACACCGATCTTGCCGAAGCGCGTGTTGAATACTGGATAGCCCATGTTGCCGGGCGTGAAGTAGAACTTCTCCCAGAAGCCGGGATGGCAATGCGGGATGTGGTGTTTGCGGTAGGTGCCGAGGTATTCGCCGGTCTCATCAATGACTGCGGCGCTGTTGAAATAAACGCCCGTCATCGCCTTCTCGTAGATGGGCACAACCATGACCATGCCGTGCTTCTTCGCCTGTTCACGCATGAGCGTGATGGTTGGACCATCGGGGATGGACTCCGCGGTGCCATACCAGCGCGTGTCCTGCTCGGCGCAGAAGTACGGGCCGTTGAACATTTCCTGCAAGCACAGCACTTGCGCGCCATCCTCGGCGGCCTGTTTGATCAGGGGGAGGTGCTTGTCGATCATCGCTTGTTTGACCTTCTTCAGGTCGGAATGATCGGCGAGGGGATTGGCGCATTGTATGAGTGCGGTGCGCGTGACTCGGGGCATACGTTCGTACTCCTATCGATCAGATCGACCTGTTTGCTTGCTTAGGATGTTGGGACATGACGAACATTGTCAGGCCATTCAAGACACCAATGATCACGCCCATCCCAAGGCCAACGGCAACATCCTTCATGAAGATCGCACCTACTACGGCACCCACTACAGCGCCAGTGCCCATGGCGGCGGGAAAAAATACGAGACTGTTCGGCTTCTTGCTCATCGTTACATCCCTACAGCCACCGTGTCACCATGACGCGGGACTTCGTGAAGAAGCGCATGCCGTCTTCACCGTTCGCGTGCAGATCGCCAAAGAAGGAACGCCCCCAACCAGCGAAGGGGAAGGCGGCCATCGGTGCGGGCACGCCAACGTTGACCCCCAACATGCCAGCCTGCGCAGTGCGCTGGAAGCGGCGGGCAGCGTGACCAGAATCCGTAAAGATCACCGACATGTTGCCGTATTCAGATTTGTTGACGGCGTCGACGGCATCTTCGAGCGTCTTGACGCGCATGATCGAAAGCACGGGGCCGAAGATTTCTTCGCGCACGATGGACATGTCGCTTGTGCAGTTGTCGAAGATAGTCGGGCCGACGAAGCAACCCTTGGCTGGCATGTCTGCAGCGCGACCATCGAGCACGAGCTTTGCGCCCTCCTTCGCGCCTGCATCGATGTACTTCAGCACGCGGTCCTGGGCGTCCTTTGAGACGAGCGGACCCATGCCGACGCCTTCTTGGTTGCCGGGACCGATCTTGATGGCCTTGGCCTTCTCGGTCACACCTTTGACGAGCCAGTCGCCCGAATCACCCACGCACACGACGACCGAACCCGCAAGGCAGCGCTGGCCAGTATTGCCAAAAGCCGAGCCGACGATGCCATCGACCGCGGCGCCCTGATTCGCATCGGGCATGATGATCGAGTGATTCTTGGCACCGCACATGCACTGCACGCGCTTGCCGTGGGCGCAGCCGGTCTTATAGATGTGTTCGCCCGCGCCGGTCGAACCGACAAAAGAAACGGCGGCGACATCGGGATGTGTGATCAATCGGTTGGCAACATCGGGGCCGCCATGGACAAGGTTCAATACGCCGGGCGGGAAGCCGGCATCGCGCGTCAGTTCAACTTCGCGCATCGTCGAGAAGGGGTCGCGCTCGGAAGGTTTGAGGACAAACGTGTTGCCGCACGCGATCGCCATGGGCCACATCCACATCGGCACCATCACCGGGAAATTGAAGGGGGTGATCCCCACGCACACGCCGATGGGCACGCGATCGACTTGCGAATCGATGCCGACGCCGCCCTGGTCTTCGGTGCGGCAGAAGGACGTTGACACTGCGATCTGCGGCAAGGTGCGCCCCATGATCAGCGCGGGGGCCGCGGTCGCGAACTCGATGCAGTCGATGCCGCGACGGAGCGAGCCGATGGCCTCGGCTTTGGTCTTGCCGTGCTCGTCGACGACGATGTCCGCGATGTCGTTGATGTTGTCTTCGAGGATCTGTTTGTACCGGAAGAGGCACTGGACGCGATCGCCCACGGGCACTTCGGACCAAGTCTCGAAGGCTTTGGCAGCAGCAGCGACGGCTTGGTCAGCTATCTCGGTCGAACTCATCGGCACGAGGCCAAGCGGTGCGCCGGTCGCGGGGTTGGAGACTTCGAAGGATTTGCTGCCAGCGGCGTCTTGAACCGATGCACCAGCGATGAAATGACTGACGGGTTGGGACACGATAGAACTCCTTACGACAGCCCTGCCCGAACAGGCAGGACGCAGCCTCGCCAGTATATTCCACCCGAAGCCTTTGCGCGCGGTCAACTCACCCATCATCCATCAAGCACATCACCGCGCAGGGTTTCGATGGCATGGGCCAGGATGTCGAGCAGCGCTTCGAGGCTTTCGGTCGCGCCGCGGGGTGAGCCGGGCAGGGTGATGATGAGCGAGCGGGCAATCGTGCCGGCAACACCCCGCGAGAGGAAGGTACGCGGCGTTTTCTCATAGCAGCGGAGTCGCACGAGTTCCATGAGCCCGGCGTGGGGGCGTTCGATGACACTGCTTGCAGCTTCGGGCGTGACATCGCGCGGCGCAAGACCCGTGCCGCCGGTTGAGAGAATGACATCGATGGCTGGCGCGATGCGCGACCATTCAAGGAAACACGCTGCGATCTGATCCTGTTCATCAGGCAGGCAGCGCGTGGCGATGATCTCCGCGCCGAGCTTGGCGCGCAATATCTCGCACAGCGCGGGGCCAGAGGTGTCAGTGGCCTCGCCGCGCGAGCAGCGGTCGGACACGGTGAGCACCGCGGCGCGGACGGGGCCACTCATGACTTGGGCTCTGCGGGCGGCGCGACATACGATCCCGATCGCCCGCCGTGCTTTTCGAGCACGCGAATACCCTCGATGACCATTGCCTTATCGAGCGCCTTGCCCATGTCGATGACTGTGAGGGCGGCGATGGAAACCGCAGTGAGTGCTTCCATCTCGACGCCGGTGCGGGCCTGCGTTGTAACGGTGGCTGTGAGGCGAATGCGCCCGGGTTCGAGCGCAGCATCAACATGCACCGCATCGAGTGGCAGTGAATGACACAACGGAATCAGTTCGTCGGTGCGCTTTGCGGCAAGGATGCCCGCGAGTTTGCACACGCCGAGCAGATCGCCCTTGGCAAGCGTGTTCTCACAAATCGCCTGTTCAAGCTGACTATTGATGCGCACGAAAGCCTCAGCGATCGCACGACGTTCCGTGATCAGTTTGTCACCGACATCGACCATGCGTGCGCTGCCAGCGGCATCAACATGCGAAAGATTCGGTTTGGGCGATGATTTCATGTGTTTCACGGACGTGGCATGATGTTTTGGGTGTGGAATTGCTGGGCACAATGTACACTGGAATACATGGACGTCACGGTTCTTCTTTTTGGCCCCGCTTCCACTGCGGCGGGCACCGACCGGGTCACGGTGTGCCTCGAAAGCGACCACACTGTTGGTTCCTTGCGGGATGCGCTCGCGGCACAGTATCCGGCTCTCGAGGTCGTGCTGACATGGGGGCGGATCGCGGTGAATCAGAAGTATGCACCGTCGATCACGGTTATCAAAGCAGACGATGAAGTGGCCCTTGTTGCTCTGGTGTCCGGCGGATGAGTGAACCGGGCGCGATTCAAGTAGTCATCGTCGATGGTCCCCTTCCAGCGCACACGTGCGAGAACGAATCTTGCGCAGGGAACGCTGGTGCAGTCGTATGCTTCGATGGTGTCGTTCGCCGTGTGGAAGATGGGCACGATCTTGTTGCACTTGAATATGAAGCCTATGAACCGATGGCAGAACAAGAGCTGACTCGGCTTGCTCAGGACATCGCAACGACGCACGGCTTGCTCGCAATAGATGTCTGGCACAGTCGCGGCCGCATTGCAGTCGGCGAGACATCCTTTCGTCTTGTCATTGCATCAGCGCATCGGCGCGAGGCGCTCACTGCGATGGGCGAATTCATCGACCTGCTGAAAAAGGACGTTCCGATCTGGAAGCATGCGGTGTTTGCGACAAAACCATTACCACACTGCGATGAGTTTCGTGCCCGCAATGAGAAGCACGAACGCAAGCAATCGCCTGATGGTCAATGATGGCAGTCGCCTTGCGCCAAAGTATGAACCGGCAAAACCGCCAACCATCACCGCCGCGCCAAAGGGACCGATCCAAGCGGGCCAGATATCAGGGATAGTTGCGCCGGAAGTGAAAAAACCAAACAACCCCGCAATCGAATTGAACAAAATAAACGCAGCGCTGACCGCACTGGTTTGCTTTGGTGTTGCCCACCCGCACAACAAGATGAGCGGGCTGAGAAAGATGCCGCCGCCGGTGCCTGTGAGCCCGGACAACATGCCAAGCGCAGCGCCGACGAGAAGAGCAAGTGGAATCTTGGGCGGGTGAAGTTCCTTTTCATCACATCCCGTGGGCGGTTTCCTTATCTTTGCAAGCCGCCACGCCGAGAACAACAGCACTGCGCCGAGCAATGGTTCATACAGAGATGGCGGCAGTTGGATTTTCCCGCCAATTGCCGCTGCGGGGATCGACATCACCGCAAATGGCCAGAACAACGGCCAGTGAAAATGCCCCGCTCGTGCAAACTGCACCGTGCCAATACTCGCCACGAGCACATTGAGCGCGAGTGCTGTCGGGCGCATGACCTCGGGTGCAAGACCGAGTAGTGCCATTGCAGCGAGATATCCCGATGCGCCCCCATGCCCGACACTTGAATACAAAAGTGCAATGATGATAAGAAGAAGCACGAGGATGACTGCTGTCGAAGTCAGCATGTAATTCGTGTGTCCTTACCCGCCGATGGCAGACATCGGGCGCGCCGGTTGCTCGAACTCCGGTGTGGCAATGCCGTGTCCGGCTTGTTTGGACCACGTGACATCCATCAGGAAGTGTGCGAGATCATCATCGGTCGCGCGATCATCACGAAGCAGCGAACGAATGTCCCATTCGCGCGTGCTAAAAAGGCACGGCCGTACTTTGCCGTCAGCGGTCAGGCGCAACCTGCTGCACGCGCCGCAAAATGGTGTGCTCACCGGCGCAACAAAGCCGATCCGCCCCGGCGCACCATCAGCAAAACGGTAGGTTCGGGCCGTAGTGCTTTCATCATCAATATCACAAGAAATAAGCGGGAATTGCAGCTCAATGGCAGCACGCGTCTCAGCAGCACTCACCCACTTCGATGTATCCCAGCGATGACCGGAATCAAGCGGCATGTACTCAATGAAGCGTACTTCGATTTCAAATGTGCGCGCTATTTCTGCGAGATCAACCGCCTCATCGTCATTGAATCCACGAATCAATACTGCATTAAGCTTCACAGGTGTCAGCCCTGCATCGATGCACATGTGCACACCCGCAAGCACCTGCTGAGGAGTTGTTGTCGATCGCGTGAGACGGGCAAAACGATCCTGGCGCAACGTATCAATACTCATCGTGATGCGATTCAGGCCCGCTGCCTTCCAGTGCTGGCATGATGCTGGGGTCAAAGTCGAACCATTGGTAATCATGGCAAGTTCAACATTACTCCACGTGCGAATGCCCGTAATAATTTCACAAAGGTCCGGCCGAAGCGTGGGCTCGCCGCCAGTCAAACGAATCTTGGTGACACCAAGAGATGTCACAATGCGCGCGATTCGAATGATTTCCTGTTGTGATAGCAAATGCTCATTCGGCGCGAATCGAACATCAGGATCCATGCAGTAGACGCACCGAAAATTACACCGATCAGTCAGACTGATGCGCAGGTCGCGAATGGTTCTCCCGTGCGAATCGAAAAGCTGTCGTTGAGTGCGATCCGGTCGGCGCGACGGTATCAAGTCCGAAAGTGATTCAGATGGCTCAGTCAAAATGGGCAAAGCAAGTGCCGTCATTACAATTCAATCGTAGCGTAGAGATGTGTTATCTGTGAAAGTCAGTCGCATGAATCATTCATCGCTTCCCATTTTTCAAGTACTTCCGGCGTATTCAAGTTAACCAACACCGCAGGGTCATCGACCGGCACATGGACACACCTCCCCTCAAGAAGATGATCAAGTCGTGCGGATGTCACCCATTGCTCATCGTGTGCCTGTTCCAGAATATCAGTTTCTATAAACGCCCACGGCAATCGCACCGGATGTCCCGCATGCCCATCATACACCGGCGCACTCGGGCAATCGCTACGTTGCCGGAGTGCATTGCTTGTCATCACAGAACACATCGGCACATCAACAGGCAAAACATACACAGCGCTCGGCGGATCATCCGCGAGAGCGCGTAGACCCACAATGATGCTTGCAAACATAGGCGCAGTGGCATCGGTAATGATCATTTCTGGTGCATGCCCATCGTTGTGAATGACATTATGCACTTCATCTGACACAACCCATAAATCGCGCAGGCCCGTTCGTGCAATTCGCTCTCGCTGTGTCAACCACCATGCTCTGCCGTGAACGGTCATGAGTGCCTTTGGGCCGCCCATTCGCTTGCCGCGCCCTGCAGCAAGGACAAGCACTACTTCGCATGCATCACAGTGCGGCAAGCTTCTTTGCCTCCAGCAATACCTGCCCGGCAATTGACACCGCAACCAGTTGTGGCTCCTTGCCCATGTCACCAAGCCCGACCGGGCAATGCACTTTCTCGACACATTCCCGATCAACACCCGATGCAACAAGACGAGAGAACAAACTTGCACGCTTGCTGCGACTGCCGATAAGCCCTACAAACGCAGGCAATTCATTCGCTAAGAGCAGCTCACGCAACAGTGTAAAATCCGTGTCATGCGAGCAGGTCATGACGCACACAAGTGTCGATTCACGCACAGCGTCAGCCAAAGCAACTGCTGCGGGATACTCCGTGATCCTCCGGCACATCGGAAACCGCGCTTCCGTATTCCAGTCCGGTCGGTCGTCTGCAACAACGATCTCAAGTGGCGCAGCTCGCAGCGACTCGACAAGCGCGTGCGTGACATGCCCCGCACCAAATACGATAAGACGTTGCGTCGGTCCGATGAATTCAAGAAACATATCCATGGTCCCGCCGCAACATTGCTCAGCTTCTGCGCCGAGGACATAGTGTTCCGTGATGCGTTGTCGATCACGAAACACGCGCTCTGCAGAAGCAAGTGCCAGGTGCTCAAACTGTCCGCCGCCAACAGTGCCAGTGAATCCATCACCGGGTTGCCAGATCATGCGCGCCCCAGCGTTCCGTGGAGTGCTGCCGCGCGTTGCGGTCACCGTCAGCATCACAAATGGAAGCCCGCGCGATGCAAGGTCCGCTGCGGCTCGCAAGATATCGGCATCAACAGACATGGTGCGCTCCGGGCCTATCAGACAAACGAGGGCACAATACCCTTCAAATCATGGTACAAAATCCTTGCAAGAACTCGCTCACGATACAATCGCGATGACCGAATGTCATCAATAGGTGATACATCTTTGGCGATGGCAGCCATAAGATCATCTGGCGATCGCACGGGCGAGCCCTCTTCAAGGAGCGTCTCAATCGCCTTGCACCGCAGAATCGTTGGCGCAACTGCACTCGCCACGATGCGCCAACCATCTTGCGAATGCGTGATGGCGAGACCAATTTTTGAAATTGCCTGCGCGCGTCGAGCCCCGACCTTTTCAAATATCTCAACATCATGTGCGCGGCGCGGCATGCGAATCGCCACTACCAATTGATCGGTGCGCCTGCGCATCTGCTTGTACCCGAAATAGAATTCATCGAGCGGAATTTCTTCAATTCCTTCGCACGATTGCATCACTACAGTGGCGTCATACGCCATGAGCACTGGCACACCATCAGCAGCTGGCGATGCATTGATAATATTTCCAGCCCATGTGCCGCGCGATTGAATCTGCACCGATCCAACCTGCCGCGCCGCATTGATCAGCAACGGAAACGCTTGTGCACATTGTTCATTGCAAATTACATCCCAATAGGTCGTCAGCGCACCGATTGTGAACGTGTCATCCGCCCACTGCATCGAGCGCAACTCGCCAAGACCGGACAAATCAAGATATGACCGTGTTTTTGCCTCCAGATTGCCCGGCCAATGCACGAGGACATCGGTCGCGCCAGCGATCGGTATCAACGACGAATCGCCTGCGAGCATGTCGCACGCTTCTTGCGCCGTACTCGGACACAAAACCTTCACAGTGTGCTGCTCTTCGTACGTTGCTCACACTCGATGCCATCAATGATGCCATCGTATCCCGTGCACCGACACAAATTGCCTGCCATCAGCTCGCGCACGCTGTGCGTCTTGGAAAGTTCCGGATGCCGGTTCAGCCAACATGCTGTCATCACGACACCGGGCGTACACGCACCGCACTGTGTTGCCCCGCTTGTTAGCATTGCATCAAGTGATTCGTGCGGTATTGATTCAATCGTTTCAACATGGCAACCGCGCACCTGAAACGTCGGCACAAGACATGCATTGACTGGCACACCATCCAGATACACTGTGCATGCACCGCACTCGCCTTCGCCGCAACCTTCCTTGGAACCGGTCAAGCCGAGCGCATACCGCAATGTGTCAAGCAATCGATCCATTGGCGCAACATCAACCTTCGTCGGCGTACCGTTCAACGTGAATTCAATTTGCATTGTGTTCACATCAGACATGGGCACTGTCCATCATGGTCATCAATCGCTCCGGCGTGAGAGGCAGCACATCTGCGCTCACGCCAATCGCCTGCGCAATCGCATTTGCTATCGCTGGCCCGGGGCCATCCATAGGCAATTCTCCAATCCCCTTCGCCCCCTGCGCGCCATATTCATACGGGTTTTCAAGGAAAACAACGCGAATCGGCGGCACATCATCACTCGTTGGAATAATGTAATTCGTCAACTGGCAATTCTTCATCGCGCCGCGCTCTTGCACACATTCTTCAAGCAATGCCCACCCAATCCCCTGCACGACACCTCCCTGAATCTGGCCGCGCGCTAATGTTTCATTGATCACGCTGCCAATTTCCTGCACTGCGACAAAATCAGTCACGCGCGCAGAGAACGTGCGCAAATCAATCTCGACTTCCGCAGCATAAGCCGCCCACGCAAAAGTGCCATAAGCGTCGCCGGTGTAGTTTGTGTCATCCCAATTGATACCCGGCGGTTTTTCGTATATCGCCTCGCCGTATAACGCTTTGCCCTCATTGTTCCGGTGCCACATCGCAATCGCATCGCGAACAACATCACCTCGCGCTCCATCGTCAAGACCAACGCGCTGCTGCAGGTCATCGCACGCGCGCTCAACAAGCCGCCCCACCACCATCGCAGTGCGCGAGGCGACCGTGGGCCCGCTGTTGGGCACGCGCGCCGTATCAGGCTCTGCAACAATGATGTCTTTCGGTTCAAGCCCCAGTCGATCCGCGGCGAGCGTTGTAAAGACCGTCAGCGCGCCCTGCCCCATCTCGGTGCTGCTTGTCAATACTTCAACACGCCCATCAGGCAGCCCCGCAATGCGAACACGTGATTTCAGCGCAACTTCGCCACTCCCCGTAAAGCCCGCGCCATGAAAAAACACTGCAATACCAGTCCCCCGTCGCAAATACGGATGCGTCGCATTGAACGATGCGTGCTCATCGCACTTGCTCTTCAAACCGATCAAACTCGCAGCCTTGTCCAAGATCGCCGCCCGGTCCGTGCCATCATTGATGACCTGCCCGGTCGCCGTTGTCTGACCATCGCGAATGAGATTAATCCGACGCAGTTCGACCGGATCCATGTCCATCGCCAGCGCGCACACATCCATATGCCGTTCGAGTGCAAACAGTGTTTGCGGTGCGCCAAACCCGCGAAACGCACCATACGGCACCGAGTTCGTCAACACCGTGCGCCCGTTGATCCGTACGTGCTCGCACGCATATGGCCCGCCTGCATGAATAATCCCGCGACTCAAGACCACCGGCGACAACGTGACATACGCCCCGCCATCAATGGCGACATCAATATCCTGCGCGACCAGCTTCCCCTGCGCATCAAAGCCTGAGCGGTGCCGCACGCGCGAGGGATGACGTTTCGTCGTCGCTGCCATATCTTCCGAACGTTCATAAATCATCTTCACCGGACGATTCGCCTTGAGTGCAAGCAGCGCTGCGTGCAGCGCCAAATGCGAGGGATAATCCTCTTTGCCGCCGAACCCGCCACCCGTCGGCGCCTGAATAACGCGCACGCCCGATTCCTCCCGCGCAAGTGCATGCTTCAGCGCATTGACAACGTAATAGGGACACTGCATCGATCCTTTGGTGATGACCACACCATCTTCAACCCATGCAATCATCCCCTGCGTTTCAATGTACACATGCTCCTGCGCCCCGGTCTCATAGACACCCTCAACAACATGCGCAGCATTCGCAAGAGCCCCCTCAACATCACCCTTCTCTATCTTCAATGTCTTGAGCACATTGTCATTGCCGCGCTGTACCTCTTCTGGTTTTGGCAGCACGCGATACTCCAGCGCCGCAGGTTCTTCATCAACAATCACCTGCACATCCGCAACCGCCGCCCTGCACACTTCGCGCGATTCGTGTGCAATCAACACCACCGGCTCATGGATATGCCGCGTGTAATCACTCGCAAGCACCGGCTGATCCCGCTCAATGAGAAACACTTCATTGGGTCCGGGAATATCGCGATGATCAACCACCACACACTGTGACCAATCAACGGCATTCCCAAACCGGATCTCTCGAATCCGCCCGCGCGGCGACGGACTGCGCACCGTCATCCCCCACAGACAGCCTTCGACATGAATGTCGTCGACATACTGCATCTGCCCGGTGAGCTTGGAGATTCCCTCCAGTCGACGCATGGACTGCACCTTACATATCGCCTGTGACGTGTTTCACTTCGGCTGATAGCTGAACTTCTGGCCGCCAATCGATGCTTCATACATCAACCCTGCTTCACCCATCGTAAAAACCGCAACATCATTGGAATACGCAGCGTTCGCCCCCGCCCCCGCCTTCAGCGCCACCGCTGTTGCCTGTGCATCAAAGGTCAGGCTGCCGGTCTTGAATCGCGCTACCGCAATATCAGTTGCAAACGTAATCAGCTCCGTATACGCCTGCCCGCCAAATTGAAAACCGATCGAAGCTTGCGTCAAATCGCAATAGCCCGCAAATTCGCCGCCCTCATACAGCACGCCCTTGCCATACGCGCCCCCGATGCCAACCGCACCCTTGCCCACACTCGGAAACACCGCATACCCCGCAGCATCATCAATGATCGGCGTGAGCGTCGGATTATTGTTCTTCGCACTCGCCAGCGCCGCCTCGGCTTCTGCGCGAATGTTCGTTTTGCCCGCCGCCGTGCGCGGCGCTGTCGAACATGCGGTTAGCATCAGAAACCCCGCAACACACGCCGTCAACATTGCCTTTTTCATATGCATCCCCTTGCTGTGAGCCTTTGAGCGATCGTTGAGCGTGACGACGCCACGCCCGGTGATTGTCAGGTCTTGCCTGAGGGTATGCAACCGAGGGCCATCAATGGATCGTTTCCATCGGAAGATCGCAGGTTCACCCGCCCCTGTCCCTGTGCATACACTCCAAGCATGTCCGCGCATGACCCTCGGCGGCGTTGGCGGCGAATCTTCCGCGCATCCCTCGCGGCGAGCGTGGTGTTCATCACACTGTTCACGCTCTCGCTGCGCCTTGACCTCGCTATGCACAGCACAGTGCCACCCGTGGCGTGGCCTGGGGCGTCACCGTAAGTGGAGGCGCTCTGCGTTGGCACTATATGGGTGACAAATCCAGAACCTTATGGACCTATTGCGGCCCCAGCCCATCAGCTCTCGTTCGCCCGCCGTCACCACTTCCCACAAGTCCGCAACTTGCCTTCGAGTCGTTCTGGCAATTGAACTCCGATCGCTGGATTCCGATCGTCTGGCGACCGCGATTGCTCCAAGGCTATTGGAAAATCCTTCCCCTCTGGCCCCTCGGCGTCGTACTCTTTTCGCTTACAGCTTTTCCCTGCGCCGTGCGAGCTTGGCAAAAGATGCGCGCCCTCGCACCGCACCAATGCCAGCGCTGCCGCTATGACCTCACCGGCCTCGACTCAGATACCTGCCCCGAATGCGGCACAGTGTGCGCTCACATGCCCGCAGCCTGCCCACCATCTGTCCTGCGCTCTTCCTCCAGCGCCTCAAGCCGCGCACGCAGCGCTTCGTTTTCCGCCCGCAGCGCATTGACAGCTTCCACCAGCAGCGGCGTCAGCTTGGAATAATCCATGCCAATCGCATCAACACCATTCTCTTCGTAACTCACGATCTCGGGCAGCACGGCGCCGACTTCCTCCGCGATCATGCCAACATCGTGATGCCCGCCGTGCTCTTCGTCCCAGTCGTAATACACCCCGCGAAGCTGCGCGAGCTTGTCAAGCGGTGCATCGATGTTGCGCACATTGCCCTTCCAGCGGCGCGAGGAATTCGACCCGAAGTCGATGCCGATGCCGCCCGCAAAGAAGTCATGGCCGGTCGCGCTATCACTTCGCCCGAACACACCTACCGTTGAACCGCTCGACGCACTCGCTTGACCAAAGACGCCCCGCCCCGTCGTACTGGCGCTTTCGCCGCGCACGCCGTAGTTCACGCCGCTCGATGCCAGCGCCTCGCCAAACACGCCGCGCCCCGGAGTGCCCAACGCCACTCCGCGGACGCCACAGCCGCCGTTCGCGCTCCCGGTGCCACGCACACCCGAACCAAGTGAGGCAACGCCTTCTACGCCATTTGAGTCGGCGCTCGCCATTGCGGCCTCCCCAAACACACCGCTGCCGATCGGGCTGTTGCTGATGCCGTACACACCTCTGCTAAAGCCAGCCACATTCGTCGCCTCTCCTTTGATCGCGACACCGAAGCTCGCCGCAACGTGCAACGGCTCATCCGGCTGCGTCGTCCCAATGCCCACGTTCTTGAATGCATCCACAACAAGCCCGCGCGTCTGCACCGAAAACGGCGCGCTGGTGATCGCCTGCCGCGGCGCAAGCGTGTTGCTGTCAACAGAAATCTCAAGCCAGCGCGGCGTGCCGTCATACACATCGGCACCGAAATCGAGCTCGGCGGCAAAAAGGCCGTTAGTCACAGATTGCCCCACAACCGAAACAGTCGCCCCCACCTGCGCACCAAGTGTGGCGGCGTCCCACAGCGCAAAGCTCATCGTGTGCGCGCCGTTCGCAGGCAAGCCGCCGTCGCGCAGCCGCCCCTGATAGGTAAACGCGGTGTCACTCGTGCCCGCGGCCAATGATGAAGCGCACAGCAGCAGCGCGGCAAGCATGGTGGAAGAATTCTTCATGGTGATCCCTTTCAAGAGCCTGATCCTGCCATTTGAACGCAAATCAGCCCCAAATACCGCAAAAAAGACCCCAGAAATGTTTTCTTGCGCCTTACCGGTCCCCCTTGCGTGTCTCTACTATGGCACTACCCCGGCCAGTCGGGTCGCCCTGGCCCCGGAGATTCCGCCGACCCCATAACTCATGGGCCGGCGGGGGCACCACGGCCGACCTGGCAATTCGTACCCCCGATTGGAGACAACCATGACCCTCATTCGCTCACGCACCGCACTCGCCCTGTCCGCCGCTGTTGCCCTCGGCGCACTTGCGACATCGCCCGCGCGCGCCGCCAACACCATCACCTACCAAGGCCAGCTCGCCCAGAATGGCCTCGATGTCACCGGCACGCGCAACATGGTCTTCTCACTTTGGAACAGCTCCGCCGGCGGCGCGCAGATCAGTCCCAACATCATCATCAACAACGTGCCCGTCGACAGCGGCCTCTTCCAGGTCGAACTCGACTTCACTGGCCAAGAAGTCGGCCCCACCACCACCAACCGCTGGCTGCAAGTCACTGTCGAAGGCAACGTCCTCTCGCCCCGCCAGCGCCTCACCGCGTCGCCCTACTCACTCCAAACGCGCGGCATCATGGTCCAAGACGATGGCGATGTCGGCATGGGCACCAACTCGCCCCTGTTCGACCTTCATGTCAAAGAACTCGGCACGTTTGCGATCGGTGATCCACCCGCGACGTTTGGCCTCGAATATCAGGTCGCCGGCATCGGCACGCCGCCGCGCGACTGGCTCACCATGCGCGTAGGGGGTGGCCTGCTCACGCCCCTGGGCCAAGATGGCTCGCACATCATCCGCGACGACAACTCCAAACTGCACATCTCGACTGAACCGGCGCTCGGCTCTGGCTCACTCACGCCGCAAGTCACCGTGACGCCTGCTGGCGATGTCGGCGTGGGCGACACCCAGCCAATCGCGCGCCTGCATGTCAACGATGGCAGCATCGGGATGACCGCTGCCAACCTCGAAAATGATGACATTGTCATCGAGTCCGCCGATTCGATCCTTGGCATCTATAGCAGCGGTGGCGGCACGCGCGGCTCCGGCATCGCGCTTGGTCAAGTCAATAGCGGCGTGCTCGCCGACAAGTGGTTCATCGGGCGCAATACCACCAACTCCGATAGCGCGCTCTACATGAAGTACGGCCCCAACTCCAACCACAACCTCAACACCACAATGCTCATCGCCAAAACCAATGGTGACTTGGATGTCACTGGCCGCGTCCTCACCGGACCGAACAATGTGTCGACTGCCTACGCCTTCGGGCGCATCTCGTCCGGTGGCACCATCCTCTCGGCAACCTCCAACGTCACGAGCGTCGCCAGAAACGGCAATGTCTTCGATATCGCCATCACCGGCTTCAATCCGAGCACCGACGTCGTCACCGCAACCGCCCGCGGCAGCGACGACGTCTGCACCGTGAGCAACAACGGCAACCTGCTCCGCGTCTACACCAACGACCTCTCCGTCATGATCATTGGGATCACAAGCGGCGGCTTCTGGTCACCTTCAGCTGTACCCTTCGACTTCGTGGTGTACAAGCCGTAGGGGGAAACAGCCTATGCCCGGCGCAAAATCCACCACGATCCGCCGATCAGTGAACACGCAAGGATGGCCATCGTTGTCGGCCCGCTGATCGGCACCGGGACGCCATCCTGAAAAAGCGCGTACGCCAAGCCGGCCTGGCTCGTATTCCACGTCAGGCCGCCGTCAGAGGAAAACACATTCTGCCCCTGAAAAGGCGGCAAGTGCTTCCACGCGAAGTGCCCCAGCACAGTCGTCTCGTTGTCAAAGACCGACACTGCGTAGGCGTTGCCGGCTTGCACCGCCACCGGCGCAAAGGTCGCGTCGTATTGGAATATCTCAAGCCCGTTGCCCTGAATGAACGTACCCGTGCTCGTGCGACCAATGTTGCCGACGTTGTAGCTCACAATGATGTCGCTCGGGTCGATCGCGCCCGTCCCCGGCCCCCTCACATAGAAGGTAATCACAAAATCATCCGTCGGCGGCACCGCCGGCAATGTGTACACACCCCAGAAACGCATGTGATCGACATCGCCACTGATCGTCGGCACAAAGATCGACCCCATCCGCTGGGTGATGGCAGCGTCGGAAATCGACGCATTCGATGCGGGATCAGGAATGCCGCTCGTATAGATTTCGACCGCGCGCGCCTCCGCGCTCAACACACCAGCCGCAACAACAACCACCGAAAACGATCGAGCGCATCGACTCTGTACCATTGAAAATGCCCCTCCTCACGAAACCGCAAGCGCAATACACCGTCCATAACCCATTGATATGTCTTTCGCACGCAGGCTCAGATACGCCTGATCCATAACTAAATAGTGGCGAAATGCCCTGATGCGCACATCCGTGTAGCATTCTTGTTGTTTTGTCCCGCCTCCCATTTGATCCCGAGAAGATGAAAGCCGCTGATAAGGCGAAGCGCACCAGTCCCGCGCCAGCCCCAAGCGCAAGCGAGGGGGTCTCTTCAGGTGGGGCGGGCGTCTCGCCCGCCATTCGCCCCATCTCCGTCTCACAACTCGCCGCAAATATCGACCTCGCCCTCAAAGACAAACTCCCCGCAAAGGTCCCCGTCCGCGGCGAAATCTCCGGCTTCAAAAAACAAAACCACTGGTATTTCTCACTCAAAGATGAACACGCCGTCATTTCCTGCGTCATGTTCGCGTCATCTGCCCGCAAGCAAACCTTCTCACCCGCCGATGGCAACGAAGTGCTCGCCACCGGCCGCATCGAGTTCTGGAAACGCGGCGGCCGCACCCAGCTCTATATCGACAAACTCGAACCCATCGGCGCCGGCGCACTCGAAGCCCGCTTTCGCGCGCTGTGCGATGAACTGCGCACGCTTGACTACTTCGACCCTGCACGCAAAAAACCACTCCCCCTCTTCCCGCAGCGCATCGCAATCGTCACCTCGCGCAACGCCGCCGCCTTGCAGGATGTCATCGACACCGCCCGCAAGCGCTGCCCATCGGTCGAACTTTCACTCATCGATGTCCGCGTGCAGGGTGACAATGCAGCCCCCCAGATCACCCGCGCCATCGACTGGCTCTCGAAAAACGCAGCCAAACTCGGTATCGACGCCATCCTCGTCACCCGCGGCGGCGGCTCCATCGAAGACCTTTGGGCCTTCAATGAACGCGCCGTTGCTGACGCCCTCTTCCGCTGCACAGTTCCCGTCGTCGCGGCAATCGGCCACGAAACCGATACCACCATCGCCGAACTCGTCGCCGATGAACGTTGCGCCACACCCACGCAGGCTGCAATGCGCCTCATCCCCGATCGCATGGCATTGCTCGAACAACTCGACCATCTCGGTGCGCGCCTGCACGGCCGAGTCGATCGCACGCTTACCTCCGAACGCCGCCACATCACCACCATCCGCACGCGCCTCACCCATGCCAGCGCACATTCCCTCTCGCGCCAGTCCCTGCGCATCGAGCGCCTCACCGCGCGCCTGGCGCGCCATCGCCCCGATGCGCTCTATGCACGCCGCCGCACGCGCCTCGACCGCGCTTCCGACCGCCTTGCTGGTGCCATCGGCATGCGCATCGCCGCTGCCCCACACCGCCACCTCTTTGACAGTCTCGCCGATGGTCTGGCTCGTTCCCTCGAACGCGCTGAGGCCCGCATTGGTGCCCTCGACCGCGAACTCGCCGTCGTCTCGCCCATCGCAGTCCTCGCGCGCGGCTATTCCATGACCCTCACCCCCGCCGGTGCCATCCTGCGCCGCGCCGGTGATGCCACTTCGGGCGATCTGCTCACCACGCGCCTCGCTGAGGGCTCAATCACATCCCGCGTCGAATCCGCCGGAAAGCTCGATCCCGCGACGACGCCCACCGCCGTCCCAAAACTCCCGGAGCGCGCCCCCTTGAAATCCGCTCGGCGTGGCCCACTCCGCCGACGCAAGGGTGCAGATCCATCGCAGATGGACCTCTTCTGAGCACCCGTGTACTGTGCGCGCGTGCCAAAGCCCAAACCAACTGCTCCCGATGCCCCCGATGTCCCGCAAGACATCGCCGCCCTCACCTATGAGCAAGCCATCGCCCAACTCGAAGCAATCATCGACAAAATCGAATCCGGCGAAATCGGCCTCGAAGATTCCGTCAAAGCCTACGAGCGCGGCGTCGCCCTCCGCGAACAATGCCGACGCATCCTCGAACGCGCCGAGCGAAAAGTCTCAGAACTCACGCCCGACACCGAGTCTGCCGATGATGACAACGGCGCCCGCGGTTCGGGCGCTTCCTGATGAACCAGATTCACACACTGCAATGGATGGCGGCCTCCGTGGGCCTTTTCTTCTTCGTCGCTTTCGGCGCAATCGTTGGCTCATTTATCAATGTGCTCGTGTATCGCCTGCCGCGCGGACTGAATATCGTCACGCCCCCCTCCGCCTGCCCCAACTGCAATACCAAGCTCGGCTGGCGTGAAAACTTCCCAATCTTCGGTTGGCTGCTCCTGCGTGGACGCTGCCGCACCTGCAAGGCTAAGATTTCCTGCGAATACTTCATCGTCGAAACCTTCGTCGCCCTGCTCTTTGGCGGCGTCTTCGCGATGTGGTTCATGGACCCCTCGGTGTGGACACTCCTTGGTGTTGACACGAACTACTGGACCCCCGAATGGGCTGCGCGCGGCCTGCGCATCACATGGCCCATGATGACCATTGTCATCGTCTTGCTTGGCTCACTCGTTGCAATCACCTTGATAGATGCCAAAACATTCACCATTCCCCTCGCTCTGCCTTGGTTCGCAGCAGGTGTCGCGCTCATCATCCATCCACTTTTTGCGCTCTGGGTTTCGCACTCGCGCTTGCCAACCCTGTATCCAAACTCTTCACAGCTTTGGATCTGGCGCTGGACCATTCCCACAGTCACCGGCCCCGCACTCGGTGCAACCCTTGGCGGCACGCTCGGCCTCGTGCTCTCGATGATCCTTCTGCATTTCAAGATCATCCCGCAAAGTTTCGCTGACTACATGCAATGGGAAGCCAGCGCCACCAAGGAACGCTCCATCGCTGAAGCCCGTGACCCGCAAGCTGTCGCTGCGCTTGACGCCCAAGCTGACACCATGTCACTCGGCGAAATGCTCGCCCGCACCATCGCACTCACCGGTCCCGCGATCACTGGCCTTGCAATCGGCATGACCATCGGAGGTTCGCGCGGCAGCGCTGGACTCGGCGCAGCTCTCGGCATGGGCATCGGTCTCGTCATTGGCTTTCTTCTACGCAATCTCGTCATGCGCTCACACACCGGCGACAGCGCCGACCCCATCTGGGTGCAATACCCACACGCCCGCCGCGAGATGGCAAAAGAAGTTCTCTTCCTTGCACCCATCGCACTCCTCGGCGCGCTGGGCTGGTTGATCACCACCAACACCATGCCTTTCCTCCTGACAGCCCCCCCACTCTGGCTCGAAGCCCTCGGTGGTTCACTGCTCGGGCTTCTCGTAGGCGGCGGTCTCGTCTGGGCCATTCGCATCCTCGGCACCTATGCCTTTGGCAAAGAAGCCATGGGCCTCGGCGATGTCCATCTCATGGCCGCAATCGGGGCCTGCATCGGGTGGATCGATCCCGTGCTCGCCTTCTTCATCGCCCCCTTCATGGGCCTCGCGTGGGTCATTGCAAGCCTCTTTCTTGCCCCAGTCTTCAAACGTGAGGGCACCGCACTCCCCTTCGGCCCTCACCTCGCCCTCGCATCGGCGCTTGCCCTGCTCGCAAAGCCGATCTTTGAAATGGCCCTCACCCAGCTCATCCAGAAGCCCATCCCTCTGCCGTGAGCCCCCACCGCAGGTGATGCCCCCCCCCGCACACCCACAATCTGTGGTAGCCTTACCACCGGTAGGATGCCCTTAGCTCATGTATGGAGACATGAATCATGACGAAGCTTTTCGTCTCACGCGCCGCGATCCGCACAAGCGTAGTCCTCGGCGCCCTCGTTATTGTTGGTTCACTGGGTGGATGCGCCACCGGCAAAGCAACAACACTTGCTGCCCTTCGCGCTGAAAACGCTGAACTGCGTGAATCGCAATCACAGCTCGATTCCGCCCTCAATGAATGCGACCTGCGCTACGACTCACTCGTGCAGGAACGCGATGATCTGCGCGCCCAGCTCGGTGCCGCACCCGCGCTCACAGGCAGCGCCGATGACTTCGGCTTCACGCCGGGCAGCGGCGTCACCGTCACGCAGCGCAACGGCGAAATCGTCGTAGAAGTCGCAGGCGATGTGCTCTTCCAGTCAGGCAAGGTGTCTCTGCGAAACAATGCCAAGCAGACACTCGACCGCATTGCAAGCGTGATTCAGGGCCGCTATTCCGGCAACACGATCCGCATCGCTGGTCACACCGATTCCGATCCCATCAAAAAATCGGGATGGAAGACCAACGAGCGTCTGTCATCAGAACGCGCCCTCGCGGTCGAGGCATACCTCGAATCGCGCGGCGTGCCGAATGATCGCATGTATTCCGCCGCGTTTGGGGCCGCAAAGCCAAGGGGTACCAAGAAGGATTCACGCCGAGTCGAGATCGTCATTCTCGCTTCCGGCAATTCCTGAATGCCGCCCGCCATACCGTCGGCGTAGGCTATCTTCGTGACCACCGCGCCGATCACACGCCAATATCCCCTGACCGCGCCGCTCACATCGGTGCCGGGGGTTGGTCCGCACCGCGCCGAAGCATTTCATAGCCTCGGCATTCGCTGCATCGCGCACCTCATCGATCACCTGCCGCACCGTCACGAATTCGAACACGCCGAGGGCGGCATCGCCAATCTCACGCCCGGGCATGTCGGCGCAGCGCGCGGCGAAATCACTGCGTGCCGCATCATCCGCAAAAAACGAAGCCGCTTTGAAGCTGTCATCATCGATCCCACCGGGCGACTCGATGTCGTCTGGTTCAATCAGCCCTTCCTTGTCAATCGCCTGCGCCCGGGCATGCGCGTGCGCGTGCAGGGCAAAGTCGAACGCCGCGGCCCAATGCTGCAAATGGCCAACCCGCTATGGGAAGAATTGCCCGAGACCGGCGCTGAACCCGAGGCCCGCGCCGAGCGCCTCCGCCCGGTCTATCCCGCGACCGATGACCTGCCCGCATATGTCATAGATAAAGCGATTCAGGCCATCCTGCCCGCAGTGCTGCCGCAGCTCACCGATCATCTGCCCGAGGCCTTTCGCAAAGAACGCGAGTTGCCCGCACTTGCCGAGGCGTATCGCATGATGCACGCGCCGCAGCACGAAGGCGAAGTCGCAGAGGCCCGCCGTCGCCTGGTCTTTGATGAACTCTTTATGTTGCAACTGGGCGTGCATATGCGCCGGGCGCACCTGCGGGCCACCATGAAAGCGCCCGCACTCGAAGTCAATGACACCATCGATTCCCACATCCGTAAGCGCCTGCCCTTCACCCTCACCGATGCGCAAAACCATGTCGTCAAACAGATCGCCGGCGACCTCGCTTTGGCCGCCCCTGCCAATCGTCTTATTCAAGGCGATGTCGGCTCTGGCAAAACAGTTGTCGCGCTCTATGCCCTGCTTCTTGCCGTCGCCCACGGCGCGCAGGGCGTCCTGCTCGCACCAACGGAACTGCTCGCAGAACAACATTTCCAAACCATCAGCGCCATGTTGAAAGAGTCCCGCGTGCGCCTTGCGCTGCTCACCGGCTCGCGCGATGCCGCCGTCCGTGCCGACGACGCCAAGCGCATCGCCGCGGGTGAAATTGATATCGCGATCGGCACCCACGCCCTGCTCACCGAAAATGTTCGCTTCAAGGAACTCGCGGTCGCGGTCATTGATGAACAGCACCGCTTTGGGGTGCATCAGCGCGCTGCACTGCGCGCCAAAAGTGATGATCCAACAACCATGCCGCATACCCTTGTCATGACTGCAACGCCCATCCCGCGCACCCTTGCACTCACTGTCTTTGGCGATCTTGATGTCTCGACCATCGATCACCTGCCCCCAGGCCGTCAACCCGTCGCGACGCGCTGGGTGCGCCCGCCGCAGATCGATGAAGTCTGGACATTTGTTGCCCAGCGCATCGATCAGGGCGAACAGGCTTTTGTGGTCCTGCCAACCATCGGCAGCAACACAAACGGCGCGATCTTTGATGAAACTGACACCACAACACAACCTGCATCAGGCCTGCGCTCCGTGCATTCAACATTGAAAGCACTTGCCACTGGCCCGCTTGCTGACAAGCGTATCGCCGCAATGCACGGCCGCCTCTCACGCGATGAACGTGAAGCCACCATGCAGCGTTTCCGCGCGGGAAAAATTGATGTCCTTGTTGCCACCACAGTCATCGAAGTTGGTGTTGATATTCCAAATGCCTCGGTCATGGTCATCGACCACGCCGACCGCTTTGGCCTTGCCCAGCTTCACCAGCTCCGCGGACGCATCGGGCGCGGCGACCACAAGGGCCTCTGCATCCTCATCTCCGAACCCACCACCGATGATGCTGCCACCCGCCTCAACGCCATCGTGAAAACCACGGATGGCTTTGCCCTCGCTGAAGAAGACCTCAAACTCCGTGGCCCCGGCGAACTCATCGGCTCAAAACAATCCGGGCAACTCCCCCTCCGCCTCACTTGCCTGCCCCGCGATATCGACCTCCTCATGATGGCCCGGCGCGATGCTGCCCACTGGATCGAGCACTCACCCACCCTGAATGGTCCACAGGAAGCGCTCCTCCGCACCCGATTGATGAAGAGATATGGCTCGACTTTGGGTCTTGTTGACGTAGCATGACACACCTTTGTGCCAAGAAAGGTCATCTCACACAAAGTTGATGGTCGGGGCTTGTTCGCAACCGAACATTCCCCTAGCTTGCAATGATGGAACTCTCCGCACTCCATGAACGAATCCTGGCGATCATCGGCGATCGCACCTACCGATCGATCAGCCAGATCACGGACCAGAACTCCGAGACCGTCCGCCGCTACCTGCTGGGTCAGGCCCCGAGTGTCGATTTCCTTGTCGCCCTCTGCAATCGCTTTGATGTCAATGCCCACTGGCTGATCACGGGTCAGGGGGCGATGAAATATTCCGAAACCATGACCGAGGCCCTGCGCTCTGCCAATCCTGCAGAACTGCTCTCAGCGGTCGCAGATGCCCTCGAGCGCCTCACCGACCGCATGGATCGGTTAGAAGTATTCGTCCAGACGCTGGATGTCCGCGTGCGGAGCGTGGGCATGGCAAGCCGGCAAGCAAGCGCGATCGCTGCATCATCGACGGGGACGCCCTCGGGTGGCCAAGGCCAACAACGACAATCCGCCGGACCCAACCGAAATGGAAGCGGCATCCTCCCCGAAGGCGGAAGCCCAAACGCCGCCTCGGCGCCCACCGCTTCTTCAGCCCACAAGCGAGCCCGGCGCATCGCCGACGCTCTGCCCAAACGACCACCTGAAACTTCTGCTTGAACTGCTTCGTCCTGCCGGCGCAGAACTCGCACGCCGATGGATGGCCGCCCTCCTCATGGCACCGCGCGATGAACGTGAAGCCATTGTCGAAGCCATCGAGCAGCGCATGCTGACGGAATATCACGGCGACTCCGACGACGACGATCGCCCCGCCAAAGCACTTTGACACGCAATGATGTGGTACTCAGCGCCGCCGACGTGTCACGACCGTTGCGCCGATTGGCAGAATCGCCATCGTCGCAGGGCCGGGAATCGTACTGCGAACGTATGAAAACGAGCCGCCCGAACCACCTTGTCCCCACGCGGTGAACCGAAGGTCAATGTAGATATCATCGGTAATAAGATGCACCACCATGTTCCGGCCCAAGGATCCGGGCGGGTTACTGCCCACCGCAGTCTGCCATGTCTGATATGTCAACGTGCTGAAAATGGCCGTGGTCCCAAACGCCCACTCCGTATCTAATGGACCACTACCCGAAAACGTGCTCTGGATGAGCGCGTTGTAGATGCCCTGCACATTCCCACGTGTGATCGCGACGTTCGCAGTCATCTGGTCCTGATTCGCCGGGAGTGATGGGTTCGCAAACGGTGCCTTCGAGAACGCAACGTCATAGCCAGAAAATACTGTCGAAGCATTCGCATTGACTGCAAGCGCCAATACACCCACGCATATCAAAAATAGTCGCATATAAACACCCTTCTCCATTCGCCTGTGCAGCGAAATCACACTTCAACGTACTCCGGAATGGTGCAGATTCCAGAAAAACATGTACATCTGCTCCAAATCGCAAGGCCGCGGCTGACGTACACTTCCGATATGCCATCCCCGGACCCCTCGCCCAACTCCGATCTCACTGACATTCAGATCCATCAGCCCTTGTGCGCCGTCTTCCGCCGACATCTCAAATCACTTGGCCAGAAGTACACCCCCGAGCGCGCCAGAGTCCTTGACATCCTCCTCGGCATGGATGGACTTTTCGAAGCCGATGACCTGCTCGCCCAGATGAGGAGCAAGGGCAACCGCGTCTCCAAAGCCACGGTCTACCGCACGATTCACCTGCTCCAAGACGCAGGCATCATCTCCCAGGTCCTCATCGATGATGCCGACCAACGTCACTACCAACTCGCCTACGGCAAGCGCCCACAAGACCTCCTCATTCATGTCGATTCCGGAGAGATCACTGTCATCGATGTGCCCGAACTCGCAGCGATTCGCGATCGCATCTGCGCCGAGCGCGGTCTCTCTCCACAAGGCCATCGCTTTATGGTCTATGCAACTTGTCCGAAAGCGCCGCAAGAGAGCGCCGAGTCGGACACGTGATCGTAAGCCGCCGGGCCGTTGCTCCTATATGTTCGATCAACACACGAAAACAATCCTTGGGCAACATCGCTTCAATACGCTGCGGCCACTCGATGGCAACCACTGCATCACCGGTCATCGCCTCATCCCACCCGATCCCAAGCGCTGCATCATCATCACCATCAAGGCGATAGGCATCAACATGCACAAGCAGCAGGCGTGCACCAGGTGAATCATATTCCTGCATCACGACAAAGGTCGGGCTGCTCACCTGCGCCGGGTCATGTCCAAGCCCAATGGCAAGCCCGCGCACGAACCGCGTTTTGCCAGCGCCAAGTTCACCCGCAATCGCAACCACATCACCTGCGCAAAGTTCACGCGCCATCGCTTCTGCAAGCGCAACGGTCACTTGCTCAGATTCCGTTTCCACGGTATATGCCGGGTGCGCTGTCATCCTGAGTGATCCCAACCCAGAGTGCTCACATCATGGCGAGTGCCCGCGCGATCGATCAGCCAACAGCCTTCACCTTCGACACACCGCCCGATGCGTGTCGCCTCTAAGGTGTTGATCTGTACGCCGGGCGCTGTCGTAAAGAACAGCTCATAATCTTCGCCATCGCCCAGTGCGTGCTGCCAATCCGCAACATCTTGATGCATAGGCAGCGCCGCCTCATCAAGCTCAATCGCACACCCGGACGCCATCGCCACGCGCCCACCATCGCGCCCGGCCCCATCCGAGAGATCAATCATCGCGTGTACATATTCACCAAGCTCATCACACAGTGCCCGCGCTTCGATAAGACATGGCGTAAACGTCAAATGCCGACCGCTCGCATATGACCCGCCGAGCTTCCCCGTCACCCACACATCATCACCAACCTCCGCCCCAGAACGAAGCACCGGCCCGCGCTGCTCATGGGCTGCGCCCATCACAGTCACCGTCAACACCAATGGCCCCGCATGACTCGCAATATCACCGCCCACGAGCGGGCATCCAAACCCTTGTACTGACAGGTGCATCGCATCAAATAACGCATTCGCATGTGCATAGTTCTCCGGCAAACACGCTGCCACCAGCGCGAAACTTGGCATCCCCCCCATCGCTGCGATGTCACTGATGCTCCGCGCTATCGCTTTGTGGGCGATCATTTCAATTGGCGTCTCACTCGCAAAGTGCCGCCCTTCAACAAGCTGATCTGTTGTGAGCAATACATCCATTGCGCCAGCGCGCACCAGTGCGCAATCATCGCCCGGCCCGATGAGCACATGCCCGCCTATCGATCCCTCCGATCGCGCATAAATGTGCTTAAGCAGTTCCGTTTCATCCATCGCCTGCTCCAAGCACATTAAGAATCAGCGCTGCATGCCGCTCCGCTGACCCGCGATGATTCTCAACACACACCCGCGCTCGTTCGCCAAGCTGCGCCCGCCATGCGTCATCCCGCATCAATTGGCGAATCGTTTCTGCAAGCTGATCCGCTGTTACTTGCACGATCGCATCATCGCAGTCCAGCGCCTTGACCGCCGATGCAAAATCGTCAACACGCGGCCCAATAATGATCGCCTTGCCAAGTGCCGCCGGTTCCATCGGATCAGACCCATACAAATCAACAAATGATCGCCCCACAATCACCACATCCGCGAGCGCATAGGCAGTGCGCAATTCACCAATCGTGTCGAGTAGGAAATACTTCGTGCCTGCGGGGGCAGTAGTCTTTGCTGAACGCCGAAAGCACCCCGGCATAGCTTCCGCGGCAGCATCGAAGTGCTCCGGTTTGCGCGGCGCAATCAAGAGTTGCCCTTCATATCCAGCTTGTTTCGCAGCTTCAACGACCAACTCCGCCTCGCCCGGCCCCGTGCTCCCCGCAACAATTAATGGTTTTTTCCAGTCAATCCCAAAATTCTTTGCAAGCTCATCCACCGCCTCACCCGGAGGCGGCGCATCGAAGGCGCTGTCCCACTTCATCGTGCCCGCAATATGGCATCTGTCATCTTCCACACCCATTTCGCGGAACCGTCTGGCATAGGTCGCATCCTGCACCGCAACAAACGCAAGCCTGCGAAACATCCACCCGACAAGCCATCGCATGCGCCGGTAATTCGCAAATGACCGCGTACTCAATCGCCCATTGACAACACACACTGGCACACCTCGCGCCCCGCACGCCCTGATGAAATTGGGCCAAAGTTCAAGTTCCACAAGCGCTACTGCATCCGGCTTCACGCGCTTGAAAAATCGCCCGACCATCCAGCTCGCATCCATCGGCGTGCGCACCACATGCACCGTGTCACCATACATCGCCCGCGCCCGCGCAATCCCCGTGTCCGTGGTCACGCCAAGCACGATGTCCACATGCTCCCGAAGTCGCGCGATGAGCGGCGCGGCCACGTTGACCTCCCCCACTGACACTGCATGAATGAAAAGCCGCTTCGTGCCCGCCGGTGGTGGTGGTAGCTCCGGGCCCTTGCCCATGCGCTCCGCCCATCCGCTGCGCTTCTTGCCCATCCACCACGGCGCGGTCACCACCGCAAGCACCAAGTAGATAAGGTTCGTCAAGATGCCAAGAAGGAGGCCCATCGCCCGTCAAGCCTCCCTCCCCCACCTGCCAGATGCAAGTGCGGGGCCTAGTCAAAAAAAGTGGGCACGCTCGGGCTCGAACCGAGGACCTTTCGGATGTAAACCGAATGCTCTAGCCAACTGAGCTACGCGCCCAAAAAAAAAGCTTTTCCCAGGTGGCAACCTACCGCCCTGAAGCAATCGCCGCCCTTCGCTAGCATACGCGGCCTTACCCAATGGAGGCACACACGGTGATGCGCAATAGCTATGTATCTGACGTCCTCGCAAAAGTCCGCGAGCGTGACCCGAACCAACCCGAATTTCTGCAGGCTGTCGAGGAAGTCCTCGATTCGCTGGGCGGCCTGCTCGAAAAACATCCCGAATATCAGCAGCACCAGATCCTCGATCGGGTCGTAGAACCCGAACGCCTCGTCCAGTTCCGCGTGCCCTGGCTTGATGACACCAACACGGTGCAGGTCAATCGCGGTTTCCGCATCCAATTCAACTCCGCGATCGGCCCCTACAAGGGCGGGCTGCGCTTTCATCCCTCGGTAAATCTCTCGATCCTGAAATTCCTCGCCTTCGAGCAAGTCTTCAAGAACTCGCTCACCGGTCAGCCCATCGGCGGCGGCAAGGGCGGCTGCGATTTCGACCCCAAGGGCAAGTCCGACCACGAAGTGATGCGCTTCTGCCAGAGCTTCATGACCGAACTCTCCAAGCACATCGGCGCCGATACCGATGTGCCCGCAGGCGATATTGGTGTTGGTGGCCGCGAAATTGGCTTCCTATTCGGTCAGTACAAACGCCTGCGCAACGAATTCGTCGGCATCCTTACCGGAAAACCTCTCGATTTTGGGGGCTCGCTTGTGCGCACAGAAGCCACGGGCTACGGCTCAGTCTTCTTCGCCTGCGAAATGCTCAATGCCAAAAGTCAGAATATCTCCGGCAAACGCTGCCTCGTTTCGGGTTCGGGCAATGTGTCGCAGTACACCTGTGAAAAACTCATGCAACTCGGGGCGGCGCCGATCTCCGTTTCCGATTCATCCGGCTGGGTGCATATCAAAGACGGCATGACCGCTGACATCCTCGAAGAACTGAAGCAGCTCAAAAATGTCCGTCGCGGCCGCATCCATGAACTCGCCGAGAAATTCAAGGGCGTTGACTATCACGACACGGTTCGCGATGCAGATCACAATCCGCTCTGGGCGCAAACCGCCGATTGCGCCTTCCCAAGTGCCACCCAGAACGAGATCAATGCCAAAGATGCAAAGAATTTGATCGCGGGCGGCGTGAAGGTAATCTCCGAGGGCGCGAACATGCCTTCAAGCCCTGAAGCCATCAACACCTTTCTCGATGCCAAAATCATGTTTGGCCCCGGCAAAGCAGCCAACGCGGGAGGTGTCGCGACCAGCGCTCTTGAGATGGCCCAGAACTCGGCGCGCCTCGCGTGGTCGTTCGATGAGGTGGAAAACCGCCTCAAGACCATCATGAAAAATATCCACACCGCGGCGTTCGAAGCATCGAAGGTCTATTCATGGGAAGGCAACTATGTCGACGGTGCCAACATCGCTGGCTTCAAGAAGATCGCTGACTCCATGATTGCCCAGGGGGTCGTGTAAACACTCCTCAAGGACGACTGACTTACACTGCCCGACATGCAAATAGTCCGACGATCTGTCGCCCCAGCCGTCGCGCTGGAAACAACACTCCTCGTGCATGGTGTGCCCCGGTCAGAAGCCCGGGCGCTCTCGCAGCGCCTCGAAAAGGCAGTGCGCGATGGTGGCGCGAACCCGGCGCTCATTGGTCTTGTCGACGGCGTTGCAACCATCGGCATGACCTCACAAGAACTCGACCTGCTTCTTGACGCGCCCGATGTTCCCAAAGCCAACACCGCAAACCTCGGCGTCCTCGCCCATCGCAAGTCGCACGCGGCCACGACGGTCAGCACTACCATGGAACTTGCCGCCCTTGCAGGCATACGCGTCTTTGCCACGGGCGGCATTGGCGGCGTCCACAAAGGCTATGACACACACTTCGATGTCAGCGCCGACCTTACTGCCCTGGCCCGCTTCCCGGTTGCCGTCGTGTGCTCGGGGGCAAAGTCCATCCTCGACATTTCCGCAACCCGGGAAGCCCTTGAAACACTTGGCGTGACGGTCATCGGGTACCAAACTGATTGCTTCCCGATGTTTTACTGCCGGGAATCCAGTGAACCCGTCGATGTCCGCTTCGACGATCCTGAAGATATCACACGTTTTATCTCGCACGAACTGGCGCGCACGGGCCGGGGCATCATGATTGCCAACCCCATCCCCGCCGATGATGAACTCGACGCCAGGGCGCTCAATAAGTGGACAACAAAGGCGTTTGCCGAGGCTCAAAAAGCAGGCATCAGTGGACGAGGCGTCACGCCTTTCGTACTCGGCAGGCTCCACGAACTTTCCGAGGGCACCACACTCCGCGCCAACATCGCGCTCATCGAAAACAACGCCCGCCTTGCAGGCGCGTTGGCAGCAGCACTGCAGTAGTACTCGAATGACTGCAAAAAAAGCCCCCGGGGTCGACCCGAGGGCATTGGTGGAGAGTTTGTTTTTCCGTTCGCTTCAGCGACGTCGACGGCGGATCGTCGCAGCGCCTGCCGCTCCCAGAAGCAATGCCACGGAACCCGGCGCGGGGACTGCTGACACTGTAGTCGATACACCTGGTGTGCCATCGAAGATCGCGCCCGTGTCGAACGGATCTTCGTTGAACCACTGTCCCGTCAAGGCAGGATCATCCAGAAGCGAATCGATGGGATTGATAAGAGGCGACATGATCATCACCAGAGGCGGCTCGAGACCGTCACTGTGCGGCACGATACTACTGCCGAGGCCGCTCACCGGAGTAAGTTCAAACATGTTCCAACCGGGGATGCCCTTCAAGTCAATAAAGGCTTGCGGTGGCGGCTCTGGTGTATGTGGCGTCGAACGCGGCTCACCCAGAGCAGGTGCAGTGAGTACGCATGTCGCCAACGAACACATCACAACGCAAAATCGTGGTGTGGACTTGTTCATCGAGCCACCTCCTCAGCAGTCTCTACGAACTGCGCGGTCCCAAGGATCTGCCAACCTTTATCACGGAAGCGAGGAATTCTACCGATCGCCCCAAAAACGCTTCGCCGCTGCGATCCCGGCAGGACGAAGGGAATCTCAAGTCCCGTCGTCCCCACCAGCGTGCGATGAAGGGCCAACTGCAAGGTAAAGATGCGCTCGCGCATCGCCCAGTGGTCTAGTCGTTCTGCGATCTCAAGGCCGAGATCCAGATAGCGCTTGACAATCTGCTGAGCTTCGACGCCCTCAAGTCTTCGCAGCGCCATATTGCTGCCAAAGATGCACCACCAGCCCCAACTCTCAAGCCAGTCGCCTTGGGGGGCCTCGTCTGCGGAAAGTGCAGCGACAGTCGATTCGAGCATTTCATGAATCGTCGTCGACGCATCCCGTTGCCCAAGTTCGACTTGCGCTTCCAGAACGCCGCCCAGGCACGTATTGACGATGCCGAGCAAAGAGCCATCCTCAAGCTCGTTTGCCATGTTCTGATACACATTTGACGCAAAGTTCAAATCTTCAATGGCGCGGGTGTAGTGCTCTTGAGCCATGTCGGGCTCAACGACGGCAAGCCGGCGCCGCACATTGCCACGGACATAGCGGACAAATGCTCGACGTTTCCAGTCGACACTTTTCTCTGGCGGATTCTTGTCGTAGTAGGCAATGACCACTTCACATTCACCGAGTGCCGGGGCCAATTCCCACATCGAATACCACGCATTGGCAAGCCCCGCGCGCAGTGCGTTGCGGGTGCGTGGCGAAACACTCGTGTGATCCAGCCCCCGCTGCGCAACCTTCGCAGATTTCGCATATTGCCCCATGCCTTCAAGTGCCGCCGCCTCAAGGTGCGATGCATAAGCAAGGTACTCATCAGACTGGGCCGCTTTGAAGAGCGACCGCGCGGATTCCAACGCGTCGCGGTGTTCACCAGCGATGTGATGCCGGTTCCATTGCGGCCAGTGCGTCGCAGCAGCGCCACGGTCTTGCGCGAGTAAGTCTTCAGGGGAAATTGTTTCATTCGGAGCCATCAACTGAGTCCGAGGATCATCCTCACTCCAGACCGCCTCGATGACATCACCCACCGGCCATTCCAGTGCTTTGGCCAGAGAGATCAAATAATCAGCCTTCGGATTGGCCGATTCCGGATACACCTTTGTTGGATCGCGACCCAGTGCTTGCGCAAGTTGCGCCCGCGTCCACTTCCGCGTGGTACGCGCCAGATCGACGAGGTTATGCAGTCGCCTCCGGCGAACATCAGCCTCGACCATGTTGTGTCACCTCCTGCTCGCGCAACAATATACGCGGCCTTGACAGCCTCGGCTCCCGCAGCCATGCGGATATCCCGAACCAAGGTCGACACAGATTATTGACTGTCCTAGTCATATATTCAACCCCGTCATGCCGATTTTGGCATAGGGACTTCCCCTTATTAGCCATGCTGGGGCATAGATTACCCAGCTTTACATGAAAAATCACTCCTCATGCTCACTTAGTTTCCGCGCACTCGTATCACCGACCCCGGGTTCATACCCAACGTCTGAGGTGTCGGGCGCTGCGCTGCCCGATCCATTGCTGCTGATGCACCGGGTCCATCCGGACTCAAAATTGTTACGCCCGAGCCGACCTGCACCGGGACAGATGCAACATCCACATCTAGCTCGCCTTCGCCAACAATCGTCCGCGGGCGGCCGGTATATCCGTGCTCGCGCAGCCACTGCGATTGGGCTTGCTTCATGTCCCGAAGAATTGATTCACCCCGGCGAATCCAGGGCCGCATCCGGAGAAGTTCATCGATGTGCTCTTCGGTAAGCGTTTCCCACGGACTGATGGCGATCGGTGGCACGTGCTCATGTGTGCGCACAAAGATGAGTACGTTCGCTTGCGAAGGATGAGCGCCATATGGCAACGGAGAACCAGGAATCCAATCAATCGAGTCATCGCCGCCCACAATCTGCCCAACACGTCCCGGATGTGGATCAGCATTGAGCAGCACCGAACGTCCATGATCGCGCGGCAGCATGAGCACAATTGGTTGGTCGGACGGCCTCTCTGAGACAACAATTGGTGCTGAGATGGTTGAAGTTCCGCCCGCGATTGCGAAGTTGGCAAGTATCAATGGAAGGGCGGTCGCGCCGATCAATGCCGAGCGCGCACTTTTGCAATTCATGATATTTCCTCCTGCGAGCTAAATCGTAGGCAAATGAGTCGGGGAGGAGAAACATAAACCTTGCAAAATCAAGTATTTACATCCACTTTTGCTTTGGCCACTGTTTTGAATGCGATCGCAGGGGGAGGACCGGCCAGTTCCGTATACAAATTGATAAGTTCGGCAATCTGATGTGAAGCTAGGCGCTCTGCCCGAAGCACCTCTCGGGCAGATTCCGCCAATGGATTGGGCCCGCCGGGATCTGCAAATGCACGATCGAGCACCTCAGCCCAGGCATCGGTGTCGGGCGTCTGGGTATCTGTGAGAAACGCGGTCTGGTTCTCGCGCAGCATCGCAACGCCCGGATCATTCGCTGCGATCACGCGCACACCCGCAGCCATGGCATCAAGAGTCAGCGAAGAGTGTGCACCGGTTGGCGTGGGCAGGACCAGCGCATCGCAGCGCAACGTCAACAATCGGTTGGCTTCAAGACTGGGCGACAACGTCAACCGCTTTCGCAAGTGAACTTCATCGAGTTTGCCCGCACGATGCAACCACAACCGGGCATTTTCATCAACAAAAATAATCGGGCGATCTGGCAACTGCATCCATGGCTCAGTCTCACCGGGGGAGTCATCTCCGGAATCATCGGTCATCGCTTCTGCGCGTTCCCGCACGTCTGCGGGCGCGCCATGTGCATCTGGATCAAACCCCGCGAGCGCCTCAAGCAGCGCATTGGGATGATCTTTCGAATCAGCATCTGCAAGCACCGCAATCGCTATCGCACAATCAGGTTGCCGCACAATTGGCGGCTCACTCGGCACATGCACACCCCAGGGCACACACCGCACCTTTGCGCGATTGCTGACATCTTCGATCTCTTCAACCAGCATGGGATCAGGGCACGACCAAGTCATCTGATTTTCAGTGCCAAGTGCGCGGGTTGCTGCGCGTTCTGTGCGTGCGATTCGAGGCAAAAGTGTTGCCGCATGAACTTCGCAGCAGAGCGCCGCATGCGTCAGTTGCGCCACCGCCCGCGCCATGGGCCAGGCGCGATGCCCGAATCCATGCACGACATCAACAAGTCGCTCATCACTGCCCGGCGCATCGGCCCGCTCCTCGATGGTGCGAATCAAACGGCGCGCACGAATGGCAAGCGTCACGCTTGGCCCTGCATCTTGAAAACGCAGCACATCGGGGCCTGTGAGCGCAGCATTAATTGCTGGTGTCGCCACGGAATGCGCCTGCTGTGCAACGATGCCTTCATCAAGTAAGCCGACTTGTATGCGGCGCAACATGCCGTGTTCGCGAAAGGCAAAGTCAGCATCAGCGATGAGCAGGACGCGCATGTGGGGAAGGATACCTCAGTGAGCGGAAGGCGCTAACTCTGTACGATGGAGCCACGATGGCCAAACAACCGCTAGCAGAAGTCTTTGGGTATCCGGTTGACAATCAAGGTCCGGAGGCGGAGCGCTGCCGCACAAACGCACTTTGCCCCTTCAACAACAAGGTTCCTAACTGCACGAAGGACAAAGCCAGCAACCCCCTTGGCGTCTGTAGCATCCAAAACCGCGGCGAAGTTGTCATTACTTGCCCGGTTCGCTTCCGTGAGCGATGGATCATCGCTGAAGATGCCGCATCATTCTTCTTTCCCAAAGGCACAAAGTGGACCACCCTCACCGAGGTGAAGCTCAAAGACAAAAACGGTGGATCGGCAGGCAATATTGATGCCGTGCTTTGTGCGTATGACGAAGTCGGGCGAGTAACCGATTTCGGAGCCCTCGAAGTCCAGGCAGTCTACATCACGGGCAACGTCCGCAATCCATTCGAACATTACATGGAATCACCGGCGAAGCGGTCGGAGATGGATTGGAGCGACCGTCCGAACTATCCGAAACCCGACTACCTCTCATCTTCGCGAAAGCGACTGGCCCCGCAATTGATCTTCAAGGGCGGCATTTTCAAGGCGTGGAACAAGAAGACGGCAGTTGCGCTCAATCGCGGCTTCTACGAGACACTACCCACGCTGCGGGAAGTATCACCACAAGAAGCGGACATGGCATGGTTTGTCTATGACCTAATGCGAGACCAGAAGCGACGTGCATACGCACTCACAAGATACAAGACCGTGTACACAGCCTTCGATGAGAGCTTGAGAAAGATCACTCGCTCCGAGCCTGGGGAGATCGGAGACTTTCTAACCGTACTACAGGACAAGGTTGCGGCAAAACTCGACAATCCGCCGGATACGGAGGTCATTGATGCGCCATTCTGATGCTGGGTATCAAATGACCATCTTTCCGAGCGCACCGGAAGATCATGTCGTCAATGTCGCCTCGGTTCCGCAGCGCAGCCCATTTCGATATCCGGGTGGCAAGACTTGGCTCGTTCCTCGAATACGCCAATGGCTTACAAGTCTCGACCGCAAGCCGACGACGTTCGTTGAGCCATTTGCGGGGGGCGCAATCGTTGGCCTAACAGTCGCTTTCGAGAATCTGGCAGAGCATGTTGTTCTTGTAGAGCTGGATCGAGAAGTCGGGGCCGTGTGGGAAACAATCCTCGGCGGGAACGCCGAGTGGCTGGCAGATCGGATTTTGACTTTTGACTTGACTCGCGAGAACGTTCTTGCCACGCTTACGAAACAAACTGGTGGCGTGCGCGGGCGAGCGTTCAGAACCATTCTCAAAAACCGGACCTACCACGGCGGGATCATGGCACCGGGTGCTAGTCTCATCAAGCATGGCGAGAATGGCAAGGGTCTGCGCTCGCGCTGGTATGCAGAAACCCTTGCGAAACGGATACTCGCGATCGGACAAATTCGCGATCGATTCACTTTCATTTGTGGTGATGGCGTCATTGTGATGCAAGAACATTCGCGACGTAAACGAGCCGTCTTCTTCGTAGACCCGCCGTACACTGCAGGAGCCAACGGCAAACGAGCAGGGAAGAGATTGTATGCCCACCATGAGGTTGATCACGAACACCTATTCCGGCTTGCAAGCCGAGTTGCTGGGGATGTTCTGTTGACCTATGACGATGCGGACGAGGTCCAGTTGTTGGCAGATGAGCACGAATTCGAAACCAGAGCCGTTGCCATGAAGAACACTCATCACGCGAAGATGACCGAACTCCTGATCGGGCGTAATTTGGACTGGCTGCTCTAGTCGGGCCCCACCACAGGACATCCCGAGCTTTACCTCATCAGACGGCGGATATTCGTAGTCACGCAGCAATGGCGCAGGTGATCGCGGGGGTTTCGTCCTGGCGCACCCAGAAGGTGTGCCCGCTTCGGGGCTCTGCGAGTTTGGTGAGGCGCTCGAGGTAGAGCTGCAACGAGTAATTCTCGAATTGTTCGAGGTAGTCGGCGGTGGCGGTGGGGTTTGCGAGCAGAATCTTTTCGATGATCTGATCGCGCGTGAGGCGGGTGAGCGTACCGTCGGACGTTTCGCCAACGTGCTCTGTGCCCCGCTTGTTGATGGCGTTCTTGTTGGGATCGACGCCTGAGAAAAGATTGCCGTTATATCCGTCCGCGACCATATGAATCACCCTCCCTGGTGTTGTGTCAGGAAACACTTCGGATGCACGCCCGGTTGGTGCTGAGGCAATAACCACATTGGACGGGATGTGTTTTTCGCACGGTGAGGCGGGCACAATATGTTGTGGTTGATGTAGGTGAATGCCCAACGCGACTCATACCCTGCGGACCTTGGCGGGATCGAGGGTGCTACTCGGCGAGTTGCTCGATGAAGCGCTCGACATACCGCCAAGCGTTGAGTTCGACGCGGATGTCGTGGAGGCGTTCGGGGCCAGTGGCCGTTGCAAAGAGTTCGGTGATGCGGGCGATGTGCTCATCGCGGCGGGTGCGGGCCCATGTATCGATCTTTGCGAGGGCATCGGCATTCCCTCGCGATTCTTCGAGACGGTCGCGGGCCTCGAGCATGTCCATGAGCAGGCCATCGGGCAGGGCCTTGTCCTCTTCGGCAGCAGGCCCCCCCATATGCTGAAGCAAGGCGTTTGCACATCGTTCTGGGTCGACGAGGATTTCTCGGGCTTCATTGATTCTTGAAAGCTCACGGGCAGCCTGAGCAGGGTCAGCGGCGCGGTCCGGGTGCAGCCGGGCGGAGGCAGTGAGCCAGGCGCGCTCGATGGCAGCGGTATCGGGTGGGAAGGCTGCGTGAACGCCAAGGCGTGAAAATGGGGTGTCTGCGGGAGGCGGCATGGGTCTATCTGTACCAACTGTGTGCTCATTGGGCAGAAAAAGGCCCGCCGAGGTGCCATCGCATAGCATGAGTGAGCGCCAACGCTGTCCCAACTGGCCCTGAAGCTGAGGCGGGATTGCGTTCAAGGAAGGTGGCGAATGCATGCCCAGGCACATTGGCATAATTGGGGTCAGTCCGGAAGGGTCGAGCATTTGCTACCGCATGGTCGGCAAGCGAGCCTCGGAGGTCTTGAATCCCGAACTCCGCCCCACCATCAGCCTGCACAACCTGCCCTTTTCGACCTATGTCGATGCCCTGCGGGCTGATGACTGGGGGCGCGTTGCGAACATGCTTCGGCGTTCTGCGACAACCCTCGCTGAGGCGGGCGCCGATTTTTGCATTTTGCCTGACAACGTGACGCACCATGCCCTGCCCATGGCGAGCGCGGCATCACCGATTCCATTTCTGAATATGATCGAAATCGCGGCCGATGCGATCGTTGCCAATGGATGTCAGCATGTGGGGTTGCTTGGCACGCGCTGGGTGGTGCGCGGGTCGACGTATCAGACGCTGCTCGGGATTCGCGGCGTGAAGCTACATGTGCCGCCGGAAGAAGATACTGAAACGATTGACCGTATTATTTTTCAAGAAGCGATTTTCGGGCGCGTGCGCGATCAATCACTTGGGGAGGTAGCCAGTGTGATTGAAGGGCTTGCGGGCAAGGGATGCGAAGCGGTGATCCTTGGCGCTTCTGAAGCGGGCATGATGTTGCGGCATGAGCGTATGCCATTGCCGATTTTCGATCCTGTGGAACTGCTCGCCGATGCTGCGGTGAGCCAAGCACTGAGTGAAGCGAGCGTGGCCTCATGATTCGGTTTTCGATCACATTGCTTGTCTACGCAACATCAATATTGATTATTGGCTGGCTTACGAATCATGTCGCCCCGCCTGGAGCAAATGCTGCGACCGCAGTGATTGTGCCTTCGATTGGTGCAGCTCTGCTTACGTTGTGCGCGGTGTGTGCTCCACTTGTGCGCGAACGGCGCAAGCTCGGTTTGTTTGCAATTTACGGCGGCATGGCGATCCCGATTGTGCTCGGCATGGGCGCATTCATGCGCGGGCAGTCCAGTTTGAAAAAGACACACGAGTTCAACGCACTCTTCGATGAGGAGGGTTCAATCGCCCTTGTTGTTTCAGGTGAAGAGAAGCGGCACAACACTGCCTACCAGACCATCGGCATCGGCTCGATGGTGGTTATGAGCGGCTTTGCGTTTCTCGTGCTCATCATGCATCGCCCGAAGATTCCAGCGGCGAAGGCAGTCACCAAGGCGGCAGCGAAGAAGAGCGCCCCGCCGCCCGTCAGTAAGCCTGCACCCGCAGATGACGGCGAGTAGCGGTGCGCCCGGCGCAATGAAAAGGGCCTGCCCTGGGATAAAGAGCAGACCCGCCTAGGTTCTGTTTGACGGCTCCAAAAGTCGGTTGCAGCGTTGGATCATCGCGAGCGTCACCATCGCCAGATAGCTCTCGGCGAGTTTCTCATAGCGCGTCGCAACACGCCGGCACCACTTCAACCATCCGATGCAGCGCTC
>JAJDDF010000006.1 GCA_029260455.1 Phycisphaerales bacterium
GCCGCGACCGGTGCGAGTTGATTGCGCAGAGTTCTTTCTGGTCATCACTGGCCTCCTTGCCGGAGAACAGCATCGATGGTTCAGACCCAATGCGCAACCAAACAAGCGCCGAACAAATGAGCCGTCAAACAGGACCTAGCAAGTGTGCTCTTAGCGTTATGGCCGATGTCGTCCAGCGGGCAGTCAGCGAAAACCCGCGCAGAGATCGCAGATGCCAAACGCGAACTCGATGAAGGAATGCAACGGGAGCGGAGCCGGTACTGGGTGAACATGGTTTTCTGGGGTGTCGTTCCTGTTGGGGTAGCGATCGTCTACGTCGTACTCACAAGGCGACGGAAGCCTGAGGCCACACCTTCGGACAGCGATTAGCTTCTACCGCTTCAATCTCACAGAATTGCCTGCACCATCGCGACGATCGCGGTACGCATCGACTGCGGCAGCCGACCCCAATTGGCAGTCACAAAGGCGATCTCGGCCTCTATCTCGTGCGCGCAACTGCTGGGGCTGGTGCTGGGGGGGTGCTCAAAATCGGCCTTGCCTGTAGCGCTAAGTGGGATATGATGGTGCTTCCCAAGCTGAATGTCGCCGGTTCGATTCCGGTCACCCGCTTTTTTCCTTTTTCGGGGCCCGACACCAACGGCAAGCGCGGCGTACGCTCACCGCTGCATTCTCATTGCCCCACGCTTCCACCTGCACTCACGGGCGGCCGCTGGGCTGATACGCCGGGCGTTGCCGGGTTTCAATTCGCCCCGGGCGCTCGAACTTTCTCACATATCGCTCGACGCATTTCACGTCCGCATCATTGGCAAGGCCATCGGAATTGACATCCATCGGCGTCTGCGAAATGACATGCAGGTCATTGATGTCGGCATCACCATCGCCATCGACATCAAGTGCTGCAAAGCCGCATGGACACGGACTCATTATGGGAAGAATCTGGTTCGCCGGGACATTGTGCATTGTCGATGTTGTGCCATCGGGCCATGTCACTCGAACAGTCTCAACATCAGAAGCATTGCCAAGTCCAAAAAATGCCTCTGCCGGTTGTTGTCCGGCAAAGCTCGTGCCCGCAGTGATGAGACGCGTCATCGTTGTTCCATCTGCCAAACTGATTCGCACCACCGCACCAATGGCACGTCGGTTCATCCCCGGCATGCGTGGGCGCACGATGAGATAGCCTTGCCCGGGTGCATTGAGCTGATTTTCAAGTAAGTGCAGCGTGCCCGCCAGTGACGGCATAAGCAGATCGAGATCACCATCCAAATCTGAATCAAAGGCCACAAGCGACGTGCACGGCTCAACTGTTGCAAACCCTGCCGCTGCCGCCATCTCTAGGAACCCTGCACCGCTTTGGTTCCGCCACAACTTTGTCGGCACCGCCAGTGCTACCTCTTGCACATTGGCTTCGGCCAAATCCTGCCAGCCATCGTTGTCGAAATCCGCAAACACCGCGCCCCAACCGATGCCGCCAGCCTCGACACCTGCCTGCTGCGCAATCTCAGTAAACCGAACCGCATTCCCTGCAGAATCGTTGCGGAACAGCACGTTGTATTCCGGGGCGCCGGAGATGGGATCTGTCCCGTGCATATTCGTCATGTAGAAATCAATGTCGCCGTCGTTGTCAGGATCGCCCGGCGCAATGCCCATCTCGTTAAACGCAGAATCGATCGCTGCAGGCCCCGCGATATCAACAAACTGCGGCGGCGCACCTGCCGGGCCACCAATATTGTGCCACAGATTGTTCGCAACAAAGTCGTGGGACATCAACACATCCATCCGTCCATCGCCATTTGCATCGAAAATGATGGCCTGCCAGTTGGTCGTGATGCCCGCACCAATACCAGTCTGCACACCTGCTTCAACAAATGCACCTGCGCCATCATTCATGAAAACACGCGGACGCGCCTCCCACAGCATCACCACAAGATCAAGATCACCATCTCCATCAAGATCACCTGCCGACAGGCCCCCAGCATGCAAATCGTCTCCGGGTTCAAACGGCGCTGCCAACCCCGCCGCCGCAGTAACCTCTATAAAAACTGCCCCGTCATTGCGATAGAGACGAATCCCATTCTGTGCTGGAAGTGCCACATCTTGAAATGAATCCGTAACAATCACGAGATCAAGATCATCATCGAAGTCGTAATCGAAGAAGAGCGCAGCGCGATCATTTCGCATTGACGCCACGCCGAGTGCATTAGCAACTTCTTCGTATGTTCCGTTTCCAAGATTGCGATAGAGTTGGTCAGCGAAGCCAAAACCTGATGGCACAAAAATATCCGCATCACCATCATTATCAAAGTCCGCTGCGATGACGCCCGTACTCAATCCCGGCGCGGGGTTGTAAGTACCAATACCGCGTACGGTGCCCATTTCTTGAAAAAAGATCGGAGGTCTCGCCTGCGCGACAGCGCACAGCACCAACCCCAGGATCAACTGAATGATTCTCATGGTCGCTCCTAGAGCCACAGTACCCGACGCGGCACCGATTCCAACCGCCGCTTGCCCGATTTGGCACATTTTTTTGCCGTGCCGGAGGGCTCCCCGCCATAGCAGCGCTTTCCAGCGGGCCGATCTGCGACTCCCCAAGCCCAATGCCGAATCCGCTCAACTGCGGGCGTCCAACGTCCGATTGCACCGTTATGTCCGCCACTCTGTGCAAGCATCGGCCCAAGACGACCTTCCTCGGATTCAATCCCATCATTGCCAAATCGGTTGTGCTCCTCGGCATCGTCGTCGGCACTGGGACCGTGGGATACATTTGGATTGAAGGGTGGTCGGCTTGGCAGTCCCTCTTCTTCACACTCATCACGCTTAGCACTGTTGGGTATGGCGACAACGGATTGTCGGAAGCTGGGGAACGCTTCACCGCAGTACTCATGATCGGCGGGATCGGCACCGTGTCCTACACTGCAACCAGCCTGCTGAACCGAGCGGTCGCGCGGGCTGCTCATCCTGAAAGACGAATCATGCAACGAATCAAACATCTAAGAGACCACCATGTCGTATGTGGCCTTGGGCGCACCGGCGAGCGCGTCATTGAAAGGCTCCGTGAAGAGAATGTTGAGGTCGTTGCCATCGACACGAATAGCCGGGCTGTGGAAAAAATGCGCACGCGCGGCGTGATGGCTATCGAAGGCGATGCCTCTCTGGATGACACCCTCGCCAAAGCAGGCGTTGATCGTGCCTGCGCCATTGCAGTGGTAACATCTTCCGACGCCGTCAACGCCCTCATCTGCCTGACCGCGCGTGCGCTCACGCCGGAAACCACGATCATTGCCCGCGCCGAAGATGAAACGTCTGTTCGCAAGCTGCAACGCGCAGGCGCTACAAATGTAATCGCACCTGCAAGCTACGGCGGTGATGGTGTCGCACAGTACATGTTGCACCCGCAGGTCAACCACTTGCTGCGGGGGCTTCAAACCGAGGGTGCTGCAATCGATTTTTCGGAGATATTCGTCTCGCAAGAATCCCCGCACTGTGGGCGCACGATTGAGGAAATCGGCGGGGACAACCCCAGGCTTGTGTTCGTCGCGGCACGGGGCAGAGATCAGCTCGTCATTGTTCGACCCGATCCAATGCGCCCACTCGAAGATGGCGATGTTCTCGTCGTCGCGGGCATTCCTGAAGATGTGAGAGCGCTGCGCGCATTCAAGCGCGCCGCCTAGATCGCACTCAAGGACAAGGCAGCCCGAAATCGAAAAGAATGTTCTGCAGATCAGTCAAATCAACGACTCCGTTGCCATCGGTGTCGCCACTGGTGCCCGCCGGTACAGTTTGTCCAAAGCTGAATAGCACCTGCGATAAATCTAAAAGATCAACGATGCCATCCCCCGTTACATCATTACAATGATCGATTGCAAGGAAAAAAAGCTGCGTGCTGAACCCCGTCGGGTTCGTCGCGCGCACAGTCACTGCATACAAAAATTCTGACGCTACCGGATTCACCCAACTCACCTGCCCTGTCGATCCATCAATCGTCATGCCGGGTGGTCCAACATCGAGATTCCATGTGATCGACGCCATATTCAATGGATGCGTCAACACAGGCACCGGACCAACCCACACACCGGTATCACTAGAGAATTGCTGTTGAATCGGATTGATCACCGGCGAAAGCTGTTGAATTGTCAAAGGAGTACAGATCACCGCGGCGTTATTGTCTTCAAACAATTCAACAATCGCATTGCGATCATCAATAATCGACCCAAACCAGCGCGGCCCCGCCGCCAAGTCCGGCTCCAACACAACCTCTACTGCAAACTCCAGCACGACACCCGGCGCCATGTCCCACTCAAGAAAACCGATGTCCTGATCCGTCGGTTCAATCACCGGGTCATCCGACATGTAAAATCGCTGCGTTACCTGCAAGTGCGATGATGTTCCAAAGTTCTCAATCACAGAAATAATAAATGTCGAATCACCTGGGAGCGCGGTGTTCGGCACCGCGGCAATCGGAATAGACAACCCCGAAATCGTGCTCGAAGAAAACATCGACGCCGCCAAGTCGCGCTGCGTGATGCCCGAACCCGGATACAGAAAACGCAAGCCCGCGCGATCGTCCGCGTGCACTTCGATGATATTGTTCTGACCAACGGTCCCGCCCGCCGGGTACCCCGGGTTCATCGTGGTGACATTCCACAAGAATCCTGCGGGTTCATCACCAACCGGATCGTGCCCAAGCCCCAGGGCATGACCAAGTTCGTGCGTTGCGACAAGAAAAAATGAATACCCATTGGTCGGTGTCGGCAACGCCACAACATCACACGCGGGATTGGTTTCAAAGTTCCACCCCACGCCGTCCGGGTTCGCTGAAAACACCATGTCGGTGTCAAACCACGCGGCATTGTTGTTCACAAGAAACGTAATCCCAAGTGTGCCCGGATCAAGCTGCGATGGATCAACTGCCGTCGTGTCGGAAAACCCATCGAAATTGTCGATTGGAAAATCCTGGTCATTGCGAAAGACATCAAAGTTGAACACCGCGCCTGGCACGATCTCCCACAGCCCCATGCCCGAGAGATACAACTGTTCCGTCTCGCTCCCTTGCGGAAAAACGCTGGGCGAAAGATACCGAGTCGATGTTGCACCGGGCCAGATGATCGTCGCTGCACCAAATGTATAATGCGAAAAAGCCCTTGCCGATGCGCACGCCATGAGCACCGCAAGCGCACCTGCCAACGCCTTTACTCTGCAAAAGCGATTCACTTCTCGCCTCCGTCAAGTGGAAGTTTCAACGCTGCATCACGCGGCGGCGCAGTCTCCACCGGCGTCAGTTGTTGCTCGCGCCGCCCCTGCATGTGCCGTTCCTGCACACCTTGTGCTGCGACCATCGCAACCGGTGAATAATCCGCCTGCACGCGCTGCCCCACCGGCCCGCCCGCAGGAAACACCCTGCTTGCTTTCAACACTGGCGCAAGCTCTCTGCGCAAACTGTCATATGTCATGGCTCGCGCATTCACAGCATCGCGCGGCACATCAACAACCTGCACACCGCTCGATGCAGTCGGCTTCGGCCCCTGATGCTGCAAACGCGACATCTCCGGCACGCCATCACCGCCAAGACCAACCAATGCAGCTCCATCGACAGACATCACTCGCCGCTCGCCAGCACCATCAGTCACCAGATGAAACGCACCGCGCGACATGCCCACAACCGGATGCGTGCGATATTCCGGCAACAAAAATACAACATACGATTCGCCAGCTACAAACTCCGGTGCGCAACACAACCGCATCGACCATGCCCCCACTGTGCCGCCCGGCGCGGTGACGATCGTGCGCTCTCCTATTGCGCGCACCCCCTTCAGAGCCTCTTCGATGATAAAAGTGTATTCAGTTTCAATGCGCCGCGGATTCTCCGTCCACATGCTGCGCACGCTTTCCACGCGCACGGTTAGCACCTGCGCCGAATACGCCGCCATCTCCGCAACCGACATCGGTCGTGTACACGCAAGCGCCGGCGCACCGATCACCATCGCAAATAACGTCCCGATCGCAACTCGTACCATTCCCAATCGCGGCATCTCCGCCCTCCCAATGTCTGCACTCAAAATGGTGCCGTCTCTTGCCAGCGCACCGCGCGCACACCCGATTGGGCGTAGAGCGCCGCAATTTCATCGGCCCCCATTGGTCGATTCGAAATGCGCAGATCGTCGACCTCGCCAGTAAAATAGTTCGACGAACCCGTCCGCGCGCCGATTGTGAACTGATTGCCAGTTGGCATCGTGAGCGCAGCAGTGCCGCTCTTGTGCAGCTCGCCATCGAGATACACCGCGTACGACCCGTCCGCCGTGTCATATGTCGCGGCCACGAAATACCACAGGTTTGCAGCGTCAAGAGTTGTCGTCGTCACGAACTGCGTGTTCACACCCGAAATGCCAAGATCAAAGACCAGACCATACGGAATCCCATCGGGCGTTCCAAGCGTGACATGCCGAACTTCCCATGCATTGTCGAGCCCGAAGATCTGACCTTGGGCCGCGGGCGCACCGGGCGTCTTCATCCAAAATAAAACAGTCCCCTGCGCGGGCGGCGTAAACGCGCCAGCTGTGATCGCGCGATCATTGATGCCGTCGAAATCGAGGCCGCCGTCGATCCGCCCATCCATCCAGTCTGTTCCTGGATCCATACTCGTCAGCGTCGCGTCGTAGCCGCCGATCGAATCCACCGCAATGGCGCCGGCAGTCTCATCCAACTTCCAGTGCGCCATCAATCCCCAGCCCCATTCAAGCGAGCGCTGCACGATGGTCAGTCCATCAGCCGTAAGCGCATTCCAATCAAAGCTATCGCCGCCGATTGGCAGAAAGACCCGACGCCCGATCGCCTTGGTTCCGTCGATGAGTCTGGCGTCCGCATCGATCGCGATCAGTGCGTGCCCACCCAAAGGCCAATCCGCGAGCACCTGCCCACCGCGCGCTACCGATGAGGTCACCTTGTTCATGTCCTGCAAACTGCAAATCGCAAGATTCCCAGCAACAAATGGCTTGGTGATGTAGTGGTCGTAGTCGAGAATTGTGATGTCGGTTTCGATCTCCATGGTAACGCTCGTCGCGGTGAGCCCGAACTCGTCGTAACACTCACTCTCCTCGACAATCACGCCGATCGATGCACTCACGAGCTTGCTACTGAGATTCGACGAAGCAACTTCTTCCGGAACGTACGCGACATCATTCGCCGCAACCGCCGTGTCATAGTTCGCCTGCGTGTCCGACTCGTCGATGAGCGTCACCGCATAGTTCCACGTTTCGAATTGGGTCTTGCGCGCCGTTTCCTGCGTGGTCAGATTTGCTGGGTCTCCAACGACCAGCAACAGATCTGCTATCGACGGCGCTGCCGTTTGATGCGAGTATCCAACAAGGAAGAACTCGTTGTCTCCATCATCACGATCGATGATGCCCTGCAATACCTCATCTGCATCAACTTGGACGATCCCCCAACAGTAATCTCTGACCCGCCATTGCTCATCTTCGGCGGCACCTTTTTTGCGAAGACCAACTTCTCCGTTGTCATTCCCGATGACCTGAAAAAAGGCACCCCCCGCTGTGTCAGCGCCAGTGTCGGAGGAGAGATCAATGTCTTCCCATGAGTCCTTGACTGAGGGAGTTTTGTCCACTGCGTTCGCGAGAAACGTGGCGCCATCGGTGATGTACCCGATCACAAAGAAATCAGCCGACGTGCTCGTGACATACCCCTCGAACTTTTCCGAACCATCAACACCGATGATCGCCCATGTGTGGCGCCCGTGCATCACGCGAGTGTCGGTGCTCCCGTTCATCCGCAGGCCCCAGTTCTTCTCCCATGCGCCGTCAATCTCGACGATGACCCCGATCGCCGTGTCGGCGCCGGTGTCCGCCGAGATATCAATATCCACCCATGTGTTCGTTGACGAGAGTGACTTGTCAACCGCATTCGTGAAGAATGTCGCGCCCGCCATCGTGTACCCAACCAGGAGCAGATGCACGTCCGATGTGTTCTCAAGATACGCCTGAAAGACCCCGGACCCATCAAGCCCCGCCATCGCCCAGATGTGCGTCTCCGGATACATCAGCTCAGTACGATTGTCCGTCGAGCCGGGCTTTCTTAAACCGACGTTCCTGTCGTCGCCCGCCTCGCTGACAATATGCAAGATGACCCCGGTCGCCCCCGCCGGCACGGTGCCGCTCACATCCACATTGGTCCATGTGTCCTCCGGACCCGGCGTCACTTCAACCGGAGGATCGAGATAGTTGAATACGTCCTGAGCGACGGCTCGTTGGGGCGCCATCGCCGCGGCGAGGATCACACCGAACAAGACGTATCGAAAGGAAAGGCGATTCGCCCCACCACCCCATCGCGGGCTCACGCGGACCTTCGATGCATTTCGAGTCTTGACCATGTCTCAATCATCGGTTCGCGCGCTAAGGCCAAACGGCGCCGTCCCGAAACACACTGCTTTCTCGACCCAGCCCGCCCGAAAAACGCACACCGCCCGCGCGCTTTCACGCCGGGCGGGTGCGATAACCGGGTCTGGTCCGACAGGCGTCTTGCCTGTCAAGTTCTTGGTGAGAAATGAATCTCGCCTGTCTTCTTTAGTGGGGCGGGCGTCTCGCCCGCCATTGTCATTCAACCATTGCGCTTGCGACGCACGAGCAGCAATCCGCCCATCCCCATCAGTGCGATTGATCCCGGCGTGGGCGTTGTGATTGAGTTGGTGGTGTCCAACCAACCCTCTTTCTTAAAATCCCATCTCTCAAGCCAGCCGTCGTCATACTTTGTGCCGCGCCCAAAACCCTTGGGCGGCCTGTCAAACGTGTGCATCCAGATGCCAAGATTTTCACCAAACTGAGCGCCCTCCCACGGCTCACCATCCGGATCAGGAAAGGCCGGTGAGTGCGCGTTGATGTCCGACACATCAAGTTTCATATGAAATACACGATCAGCGCCGCTCTGTGTCTTACTCAATTCCATCACAAACGAGTTATCAACAAGGGAACTCGCAATGCGATCCGCGTCGCCATCTGAACCATCTCCATTGCCATCTTCCCAGCTTGAAGAGTTGTTCTTGCCGTTGTAGCCATACACGGTCAAAGCATTACCGTCGTAAAAGAATTGTGCATACTGTCCGGGATTATTCTTGGGGTTGGGACCGCTGCTCAAAACCAGCGAAATCGCATCAGTGGTATTCGCAGCCACCGTCACATCCCACGTCAATATCTCGTTGTTCGTGTCGTACGCACCGTTCACGGCCTTGATCGTGCCCGCCGAATTGCTCACACTGCCGCCAGGCAATGGCGCTGGAGCGTTCCAGTCAAACTCCCAGACCGCTGCATGAGCAGTCGACGCAATGGGAACAATCGCAAGTGTCGCAAGCTGGGCAATTCTGGATCGCATGGCAAGAGCTCCGAATCTTTGGGTGTGTGTGGCGAGAAACAGACATGAACCCGCCACCCAAAGCCTGCCCCGATTCAATTGACATGCCAGTGCCGCACACGTTGAACCCCATTTTTCGGGTGGCCTGTGACGTCTGTATGCTCGCGCGCACGTCCATGTATGCGTGAGACCGCACAACCCATCTGATCGTCATCTCTGTACACTCGCGCTGACCCCTGCGGGAACCTTGCAACGCACCATGATCGGACCACTGCGCAAACATCCACGGAACTTCGGTGTCGTCGAGCCCGGCGCCATCTATCGCTCCGCCGCACTCTCGCCGCGCACGCTGCGCTATATCACAACTCGCTATGCCCTTCGCACCATCATCGACCTCGGCGCAACAACACTCACCCCCAAACCCGAGGCCGCTATTCGCAAAGCGGCCAACGATCTCGGCGTCCAGCGCTTCGCCCTGCGCCTCAAAGGCACAGGCGAAGGTGATCCCAACGAATATGTTCGCGCCCTGCGCATTCTCGCCGACACAAGCTATCACCCCGTGCTCGTGCACTGCGGCGCCGGCGCACAGCGCACCAGCGCCTGCATCATCTTCTACCGACACGTTATTCAAGACATGCCCATCGGTCGTGCATATCCAGAATCATTCCGCTTCCGCCACCACCCGCGCAAACACCCACAACTCCTCACCTACATCAATCAATGGTGTACCGACATCGCACTTTCCTACCACACCAAAGAACCCATCCCCTACACCGGCCCCACCGCACGCCAAATCGGCCGCACACCAATCGATCAACTCCCATGACTGCGCCTCCTCCATCACGCCGCTGGTTCACGCGCCCACTCGCGCACGCGCTGCTCGTCATCACCATCGCATCACTCATCTACCTGCCGCGCCTCGGCACCATCGGCCTGCGCTCTACCGAAGGCCACCGCGCCATCCCAGGGTGGAGCGTTCTCGAAACCGGCAACCTTCTCCCCACCACAATGTTCGAACACCCCTACATGCGCAAACCGCCCGGCATCGCCTGGGCCATCGCAACATCATCCTCACTCTTTGGTGAAACCGAATTCGCCGCTCGCCTGCCCGGCGCGCTCAGTGCCATCCTGATGGCACTTATCACTTGGCATTTCGCGCGCAGGTGGTTTGGCTCATCTGCCGGGCTCGCCGCAGGTCTCACGCAAGCCATGCTCCCACGCATGCTCACCTTCGCCCGCACCGCCGAAATTGAACCACTCAACCAACTCTTCACTCAACTCGCAGCACTCACCGCCATTCATCTCTTGCTCGCACACGCGGCATCGAAACGCACTCGCATCATCTATGCCATAGCACTTGCGGTCTCGCTCCTCGGCGCCGCCCTCGCCAAAGGCCCCGCAAGTGCCCCTGCGCTACTCGCGGTTTTTCCCGCAGCAATGCTCGCCGCTCGCTCATGGCGCATCGCGCTGCGCTGGCCCATCGCACTCGCAGCTATTCTCACCCTCGGCGCTGGCATCCCCATCGCAATATGGTTCACCTCGGTCGCCCGCGAGGTCAATGCCATCACCCAAAGCGCTACCAACTTCATGGGTCACCCGGTCGCCATCGTGCGCTCGCCGCTCTTTGCGGGCGAAGTCTTGCTTGGCGCACTCCCCGCCTCACTCGCCCTGCTTCTCCCTTTTGGCCCAGATGCCCGCACCGAAGCAGCCGCAAGTGACAACGCCCGCAATCGCCTCACCATCGCGCGCACACTCGCACTGTCCTGCTTGCTCGGCATTGGCTTCTATCTCGCCCTGCTCATCACCAACCCGCGCTACGCACTCCCCACCATCGTCACACTCCCCGCACTTGTCGGCTACGCAGTCCGCGGCATCACGACCGATTTCCTCCCCCACCGCGCGCGCATCGCGCAATGGCTAGCCCTCCGCCACCCACTCACTTGGCCCATCATCCTGCTCAGCATTGCCGCCCTTTGGATTGGCATCTTCGAACCAAAACGTGGCACTGACAGTGGCCGCGATCCCGGCGAATCACTTGCCACTCACCTCCCCGACGGCGCCGAAGTCTGGGCCAACGCCATGATCGAGGGCCGCCCCGAACTCTTGTGGTACGCACACACCACTGCCGCTCGTGATGATCGCGCTGTTCGCATGCGCTGGATGCCCGTGCAACTCAAAAATGCAGTGGCGCCCCCCGTAGGCACCTACCTCCTGCTCAAAACCCGCTCCACATCCAAGGCACATCGACAAAGCGAATTCGATCGCTATCTCGAAAAATACAACGACCACGTGCAAGAAATTTCACGTGGTCGCGTGCATAAATATGACTATGTCTTACTGCGTTTCGTCATCAACCAACGTCGTTGATTCTGTCGGTTCACTCGCAGTGCTCGCCGCCTTCAACGCCGTCACAAGCGTCGGCTCAATCACCGGCACGCCGACCGGCCCACTCTGCCCTTCAATACGCCGCACACCGCGAACACCAACAACCGTCCCCAGCTTGCCTTCAAGGCCCAGCGCCGGATCAGGTGCGACATACGCAACTGTGCGCGTCGAACCACCATCAACCGCCTGCAGGCGATACAACAGCGGCATCTGCCCGCCAGAATACACCGCGCTGGGCACCAGTCGACCAATCACTTCATAATCCGCAGATGCTGACACCTGCGCATCTATTATTTTGAATTCCTGCGTCGTGCGTTTCGCTTCTTCATCAAGTGCTGCCAGCGCCACAGCACTCTTCTGAAGTTCGCGCCGCACATTGAGCAGCTCAATTCGCGTCTCAGCAAACCGCGTGACCTGCATTTCCGCTTCCGTGTTGCGGGCCTGATCGACAAGCTGTGCATACGCATCAATCAATGGTTGCAATTCCGCCCGTTCAAGAGGTTCTTGCGACACTTTCTTATACGCCCGCTCAAGTTCCTCGATCAGGTCAAGTGACCGCTGCACACTCTTGGGCATGGTCGTATTTAGATCATTCACTGCTGTCGGATTCATAATCGGAGGCGCAAGCAGGGTCGTCGGAATAGCGCTCTCTGTCCCATCTGCCACCGATGGTGTTGTCGGTGCCGCTGCGACCTGTGTAGACGTCGGCGTTGACGTCGTTCCCCCAAGCGCCCCAAGTACCGCATTCACTTCTGCATCAGATGCGCGCCGAGTCGCCGATTCGAGCACATACCCATGCGCCCCTGCTGGCGCTGCCACGCGATACCCCGCCACCTCGTTGCGATTATTCATCACATCGCCCTGATACCGGAGTGACAACCCCGGCGCAAGCAATTCCTGGGCCACCGCCTTGTAGCAATTCTCAATGCGCTCAGCTTCACGATTGAAGGCACGCAGCCGCGTCTGCCGCGTCAGCACGACGCGCTGCTCGGCTTTCTGCACGTCCGCTTCGCCAACTTTGATCACCGCCGCCGTGCCCGCTGGATACTCCACGCGCAGCCAGTCAAACGACACCCCATCAGCGCGCAGCACCTGCCCCGCTTTCAATTCAGCAATTGCATACCACGCCGCACCCGAATCGCAGCGAAGCTCCGTGTCCTGCGTCACCACCACATACACCGCCTCGATGTCCGTCGCCTGAGCGCTCACCTCCGCAGCGCTCACTATCGCGATCATCGATGCAACTGCCACCATTGCCCCGCGTCCCATGCATCGCCCAAGCTTGCACAGTCTGCCACGCAATCCGTGTGTTGATGTCAATTGAAAAGTAGTCATTGTCCGTTCCTCCATGAACTGTGCCGGGCCCCTCTCGCCCGTCGGCATCCTGCCATACGCCGGGATCCAGTTTGACCCCCTCAAGCGCTCCACCGGGCGAAGTGTTTTGCTCACTCGCGCTTCCGTGGCTACGCTCGGGCCATGCCCGACGTCACACAATCCTACCGCGCCAATGCCCTCAAAGCGATCCCCCTCTGCTTTCTCACGCTCGCCCCCCTCTCAGGATGCAAAAGCCCACTCGACGCTTCCCCCGCCTCAGAGCTCCGTTCTTCTATTGCGCAGACCGTACGCCGCGAATTGAGTGCTGATTTCGCCGATCCCCCACCTCCTACTTCGCTTTCCCGCGGCACGTCCTCCATTGATTTCAAGCCAAGTCGTCTCGAGGAACTCAATGCCATGGGTGGCCCCGGCGCATATGCACACTCCCCGCTCCATCCCGGCCTCGACCTGCTCGGACGCCCAACCTCAACCGTCTCGATGCCACTCGAAGATGCGATCACCGCCGCCGTGCGCCACAACTTGCTCATCGAAGGCGCTTCCTTTGGTCCCGCGATCTCCCGCGCCGATGTCGATGCCGCCAATGCCGTCTTCGATTGGGTGCTCTTTGCTGATGCTGGCTGGAATATCAACGATGCCCCCTTCGTCGGCACACCCTTTAGCGCAAACGTCCGCAAAGATCAATCCGTCACCGGCGCCGCAGGACTGCGCAAAGACCTCACCACCGGAGGCACTGCCTCCATCTCCAACCGCCTGACCTACGTCGATGACACGCGCGCAGGTTTTCCCGCTACCCCCGATCCCTCCAACCGCACCGACCTCGTTGCGCGCATCGATCATCCACTCCTGCGCGGCGCAGGCCGCACCACCACGCTTGCAGAAGTACGCCTTGCAGAAAACGCTGAACAAGCCCAGGTCCAGGAACTTCGCCGCACGCTCATTGATCGCGTCACAGAAACCGAACGCACCTACTGGAATCTCATCGCTGCCCGCCGCGCTATACAAATCCGCCAGAAGCTCATCGAGCGCGGCGTCGATGTGCGCGATGTCCTCAAAGCCCGCCTCCAATTCGATGTGCGCCCTGCGGAATATTCCGATGCGGTCGCGCGCGTCGAATCACGCCGCGCCGATGTCATCCGCGCCCTTAATGACTATCGCAAAACTTCCGATTCACTCAAAGCACTCATGAACGCCCCCGAACTTCCCGTTGGCGGCGAAACGCTTATCACACCCATCGGTGAACCCCCCGATCAACCCGTCACGTTCTCACTCTACGACGCCCTCGCCTCGGCGCTTCAACATCGCCCCGAAATTGAACAAGCCATCCTCGGCATCGAAGATCGCGAAATTCGCCTTGAAGTTGCTGAAAACGCACGCCTCCCGCGCCTCGATTTCGCCGCCCAGGCTTCACTTGCTGGCCTCGATGAAAGTGTTGGTGATGCCTATGGCCAAATCGGCGACCGCAGTTTTGTCTCATACTTTCTCGGCCTCCAATTCGAACAACCCATCGGCAACCGCCCCGCTAACGCCGCCTTCACCCGCGCACGCCTTACGCGCATGCAGGCCCTCACCGACTATCGCCGCGTCGTGCAGGATGTCTTTCTGCAACTCAAGGGCGCACTGCGCGATCTCGAAACCAACTACACCCTCATCGAACAAACGCGCACCGCGCGCCTTGCCGCCGCTGAAAACCTGCGCACACTCCTTGTCCAGAAGCAAACCATCCAGTCACTCACCCCCGACTTCCTCGACCTCGAACTGCGCCGCCAGGAATCACTCGCAAACGCCGAACTCGAAGAAATTCGCGCACTTGCCGATTACAACATCGCCCTTGCAGACTTCAACGCCGCCATGGGCCTCACGCTCGATCGACGCGGCATCGCGATCACACCCCCCGATGCCGATGCGCTGCTGCCCGGCAGTATCCCGATCAAACCCGCCGAACCTGTTGAAGACCAATGAGCGCTAAACCGGTCGATCGCGCCATTTTCGACACTGCCGTAGCGCATCTCCGCGCCGGCGATGTCATTGCCTTCCCGACCGAAACCGTCTATGGCTTTGCCGCCGATGCGCTGAACCCCGCCGCAATCCGCACCCTCGCTGCACTCAAAGGCCGCCCCCAAAGCAAACCATTTTCCATACTCATCGCAGACGCTGGCGCCGCCCGCCCACTTGTAAACATCTGGCCCGCGCGCGCTCAAGACCTCGCCCGGCGCTTCTGGCCCGGCCCGCTCACCATCGTGCTTCCCAAATCAGAGCTCGTACCAGACCTCGTTACCGCTGGCGCCACTACCATTGGCCTGCGCTGCCCTGATCATCCCGTCGCACTCGCACTCATCCATGCCTTTGCTGGCCCCATCGCCGCCCCCAGCGCCAACCGCGCAGGCATGCCCGCCCCGACCACCGCTCATGACGTCCGCGCCGCTTTCCCCGAAGAAAACCTTTTTATCCTCGATGCTGGCCCCTGCACCATCGGCGCACCATCCACCGTTCTGCGTATTGATAAAATGCTCGGCGATCATATCCTGCGCAAAGGCGCACTCACCGCTCAAGAGCTGGGCCTCTAATCTTTGAATGCCGCGCGATCCATCCGCGTAACACACCCTTGTGCATCTTCAATCAGCATCACATCCGCCTCAGTAAGAAACAGCCCATGCCCAACGACCCCCTCAGTCGCATCCAAATGCTGCGCAAGCTCCTTGAGTTCCATCGCTGGCAACACTGCATCAAGAATACTGTTCCCGTTGTCCGTCACAAACCCATTCTTCTGCGCATCAACTCGCACCTGGCCATCCAAACCAAGCCCATTCAATAGCGCAGTCACACTCGCCCGCGCCCTCGGCAACACCTCCACGCCCAACTTGCGCTGCTCGCCAAGCCGCGTAACCCGCTTCTCCGCCTGCGCCATATACACGCACACTGTGCTCGCCTTTGCCGCGATACGCTCCTGCGTCATCGCCCCGCCGCCGCCTTTCAACATACGCAGTGCGTCATCAAATTCATCGGCGCCATCAAACAAATAATCAAGCTGCCCAGCCTCGTCAATCCCCTGCACCTGCAACCCAAGTGACGCCGCAAGTTCTTGTGATGCCCTGCTCGTCGCGACGCACCGCACATCAAGGTGTTCCTTCTTCACGCGCTCCGCAAGCGCTCGTATCCCCCGCGCCGCTGCACGCCCCGTGCCAAGACCAACTGCCATGCCGTCCATAATCGGCGCCACCGCTTCATTCGCAAGCGCATCGTTGTCCATAGTCACCGCCCCCTGCATGTACCGATTTTACACCGCCGCCATCGCCTCAGCGAACCTGTGCAGCGCAATCCCGCTCGCCGTCGCTGCATTCAATGAATCAACGCCATCCGCCATCCCAATGCGCACGCGCTCATCACACGCCCTCAGTACATCCCCCGGCAACCCTTCCCCCTCCGTGCCCACATACACCGCCACGCGCTCATCCTGCACCACCATTGATACAACATCACCAATCACCCGCGCATCTGCACCGGGCGTTAGCGCCACCGTCCGCCACCCCATCGCGCGCAACATCTCTACGCCTGCCACCCCTTCTTCCACCACACCAAATGGCACGCGCAGCGCATGACCCATCGAAACGCGAATCGCCTTGCGATACAGGGGATCACAACACCGCTCCGTGATAAGAACCGCCCCCGCGCCAAACGCCGCCGCATTTCTAAATACACCCCCCACATTGTCATGATTCGTCAGGTCATGGGCGACTGCGATCAGCCGTGCATCTTTCGCTTCACCTTCGAGCACTTCGCGCGCGTTCCACACTTCCCCGCGCTCACCCAGCGCAACACACCCGCGATGCATCGCAAACCCCACCACGTCATCCATCACACCCTGCGCCGCGACATACACCGCCAACTCCCCCGGCCCATCCCCCAGCGCATCCGCAATGCTCGAGAGCGCCACCTCACTCACCAACACCGACCGCGCCTCAAACCGCGACCCTTCAATAAGCAACCGCACCACCAACCGCCCCTCTGCAACAAACAGCCCCTCCCGCGCCTTGAGAGCCCCATCGCGCAGCCCGCGATACCCCGCCACCCGAGGATCATCCAGATTCGCAATGTGTTCAATCTTTGCCATCGGTCGCTACGCTATCACACCCCATGATCGAACCCACTTACGAACTTGGTCGCACCCGCGTCAACCGCTATGACCTCTACGAATTCGCCGTGCAGGATCCGCCCCTCGAAGCGCGCTTCCTTGCCGCCCTCCATGGCAACAATCCGCGCATCCTCACCGAAGACTTCTCCGGCCCCGCCTCTATCGCCCGCGCCTGGCTCGCTCTTTCACATACACACAAAGCAATCGCCGTCGACCGCGATGACGAACCACTCCACCACGCTGTCGACCGCCTCAACGATGCCCTCCCGGTGCGCCTGCCAGATTTCACCATCCGGCAGCGCGATGTCCTTGAAGTCAAAGACCAGACCGACATCATCGCTGCCCTCAATTTCGCCGCCTGTGAACTTCTCACCCGCCAACACCTGCTCACCTACCTCCGCAGCGCCCTTTACCGCCTTCAGCCCAATGGCATCCTCGTTCTCGATACCTACGGCGGCTCCGACGCACTCATCCCGGGCGAGTCCGAACAAACAATCCAAACCCCGCATGGCAAACTCACCTACATCTGGGAACAGCGCGCCGCATGCCCCGCAACATCGCGCGTCGTCAACGCCATTCACTTCGTGCTGCCCGGCGGCTCGCGTATCGACAACGCCTTCACCTACGACTGGCGCCTCTGGTCACCGTCGGAACTTCGCGATGCGATGCACGATGCGGGCTTTCGCACCACCGAGGTCTACGCCACCTATGGTGATGCCATCGACGATGCTGATCAATTGCACGTCACACCCATCTCTCGCGATGGCAACGCCCCCAATTTCGAAACCGATCTTGACGACCACTGGGTGCTCTACATCGTCGCCCGCATATAGCTGTTCATGATTTTGGTGGAGTGGGCGTCTCATCTGTCATCTCTTGGCTAGCCCCAAGCGCGAGCGCGGGGGTTTCCTCTTCTTGGTGGGATAGACGTCCCGCTGCTGTGTAGACATCTTCTGCAGCCGAGATTTTTCCCTGCAGGGTGCCGTGGTCTGAGTCCGCGAAGGCGACGTTCTTTTTTTTGGTAGGACACACCTTTCACCTGGCTATGCTTTGACGATAATCACAACACCGAAATTGCCCCGCTCACTTTCCGAAGTAATCACTAACATGCACTTCCCAACCCTCAAGTCCCGCGTCCTGCTCCCCCTGGCCGCATTTTCCCTCGCTGCTGCCCCCCTCCTGTTCCTCATCCCCGCGTGCTCCAAATCCGCTGCCGCTGATCCCCCCTCCCCAACAACATGCACCGCAGAACTCCGCTCCTGGGTCGTCGCAGGCTGGGGTCGGCACATGTATCTCCAGATCGACTGCCCCGACACATTCGACACCCTCGATGGCCGCATCGAATACACCTCCGCCGCCATGCGCTCCGATTATTCGCCACCTGATGATCCCGCCAACGCCGCCCGCGTCACGCGCATGCAACCCGGCTTTCACCTCCAACCCATGCTCGCCCCCGGTGAGCAAGTCGAAACCCGACTCGAAGCAACCTTCACACTCACCGTCGAACAAGCTCAATGCCTGCAGCGCGATCGCATGTTCAGCGCGCAATACGCCCTGCTCGGCGCCAATAGTTCCGCAGGCCTCCGCCGCGCCGCTGCCGATTGCAATTGTTTCATTCCGCCGCACGTCGCAAACGCCGGAGGCGCACTGGGCGAGTTCCCCGGCGTCAACTTCGACCCCGGCAACGAAATCCCCGCAGACCTTTGGCCCGACCACGGCTTCCCCAACGGCCCAACACCAATTCCCGATATCACCGGCCCGTAAGCGGATACACAAAATCAAACTGTGGTGAACCGGTCATCATCCACAGAACAACAAAGTGGTGGAGAAGATCGGACACAACAAACGCAACGCCAACAATCCCACTCACAGCGCGCAGCCCGGCCCTCCCCTTCATCACACGCCAGGCAATCAAAAGCAACACCACCCCGATATACCCGTGGTGAATACGCACACCAAACGTAAATTCTCCAATCGCACTCGTATCCCGCGTCGACTGCAGGCCGAGCCCGAACCGCGCCCAGCTCATGAGCGCTTCAATCGCAATCGCGAAAATCAATCCACTCAACACAATGCGCTGCCTGCTCAACCCAGCGCACCATGTCATGATCTGTTGATACATTCATGTGCTCCGTTACTGACAACACGCTTCCAGAAATTACTCTTTCCACAACGAAAACCCTAGCAATACACAATCGACTTGTGTTCCTGCCGAGCGCCATGGCCTGAGTGAATTGAAGGCCACGTCTTGTCCCCCTCTCCCCTTTGGGAGAGGGGTTAGGGGAGAGGGGCTTCTTATCATGGCGAGCGCGGGGGCTTCTTTTTCTTCATCCAATCCAAGTCCTTCTCTGTGCCCCCTGCGTCTCTGCGGTAACTTTCTTCCTACGGCACGCACTGCGGCACTCGCCCCGCGATGTATCCATGCCCGATGATGTACATCTCACATGACACATCACGCGAAGCGCGCGGCTTGTGGCCCTTCACCTCCGCAAACATACCTTTGGTGTCACGCAACAACGCAGGATAGTCCGGCCCTTCGAGCACCTTCATCACAAGGTTGCCCCGCGGCGCAAGGATGTCGGGCACCAATTCAAGCACCCGCCAGCACAGCCGCGCCGAGCGCTCAGAATCCCCATGCCCGGAGGTGTTGGGCGCCATATCTGAGAGCACGACGTTATAGGGCCCGCCGCCAACCGCATCGAGGAGGATCTCCGGGGCAAGTTCAAATGCATCGCCCTGCACCATCTGCACGCGATCACCAAATGCATGGCGGACATCTTTGAGATCGACTCCCACAATTCTTCCCCGCGAACCCACAATTTCATTTGCCACCTGTACCCACGCCCCGGGAGCACACCCAAGGTCCAGTACGGCATCGCCGCCCTTGATTACTTTCTTTAACTCCTGTATTTGCAAGAGTTTATATGCGGATCGCGCAAGATAGCCCTGGGCCTTGGCCTTTTTGAAATATGCATCTTGAAGAGTCCGGCGTGCCATAGCTGGCGAGGGTACAGTCCCATTCGCACAAGCGGGCAGCGGAATCCAGAAGATCACTCGCCCAAAACAATTGAACCGGGTGTTCGCAGATGCGACCTCAAGGTGCAACCCCAATGAGGTGTGGGGCTATGCCACGATGGAGCAACTCGGCTGTTGGCCGCAAAACGGCGTTGGGAGTGTGGATGTTGAAGAAGATTTTTGCAATCTTTCTTTGGGTAGCCGGTGCGGGTCTCGTCCTTGCATTGATTCTGGGTGGGGCCGCAGCGTTCATCTACCCCAAGATCATGGATGCGCAGCGCGCTGGCGCCGAGCGCTCCCGCCAGCAGATGGTCGAAGTTGCCGATGTCACCATCGGTGAACTGACGCGCACCATCAGTGCCCCTGGCACCGTCAAGCCGCGCACGGAAGTCAATACCACAAGTCGCGTCTCGGCCAAACTCATCCGCCTTCCGGTAGAAGAAGGCGACATGGTACGCGAGGGCGATATTGTTGCAGAACTTGATCGCAAGGAACTCGAAGCACGTCTTGCCGCCGAAGAGGCACGCATGCTTGCCGATCAGGCTTCACTCAAAGCATCGCAGGCCTCACTCGCTTCAGACACCGCCGATATTGAAGGCGTCAAAGCAAGTCGCGACAAGGCAACCGCAGACTTTGAACGCCAACAGGAACTCTTTTCCACAGGCGATGTCAGTCAATCCGATCTCGATGCCACCAGCGCAGAACTCGAACGTCAACGGGCAACCTTTGCTGCTCGCCTTGCTTCAATTGAAGGCACGCGTGCAAGTGTTGAGGCCGCGCGGGCGCGCGTCGCCGTCGCACAGGCCGATGTGAATCAGGCCAAGGAAAACCTCGACTACACGATCATTCGCTCGCCCATAAATGGCATCGTCACGCAGGTGAATAGTGAAGTCGGCGAAGTGGTGCTGGGAACGATTCAGAATCAGGGCACCGTCATCATGACCATCGCCGACCTCTCAGAAATGATCGTCGAGGCAGAACTCAGCGAATTTGATGCGCCAAAGGCAAAGGAAGGGCAGCGCGTCCGCGTCTACGTCCAGTCCTACGGCGATCGACAATTCACAGGCGAACTGCGCCGAGTGGGTTTACAAAGCCGCATGAATCAACAGGACGGTGCGAAATATTTCGATGCCGAGATCATCCTCGATACCGACGGCGAACGGATGTTCTCTGGCCTGACAGCAAGTGTCGATATCGAAATCGAGACGATGACTGAAATCGTTGTTGTGCCTTCACAGGCTGTCGTTGACAAGAAATTTGATGAGCTGCCTCGCAAAATCCAAAAACACGAAAACATCGACAAAGACAAATTGTACGCGCGTGTAGTATTCGTACTTGAAGATGGCAAAGCCAGGATGTACCCCGTCAAAGTGTCAGCCAGTGATTTGAAGAGCACCGCGGTGCTCGCCGGACTTGAAACCGGCCAGCAGGTGATTGTTGGCCCCTTCAAGGCGCTGTTGTCGCTTAAGGATGATGCAAAGGTAAACGTGCGCGAAGATAACGAAGACGAAGATGAAGACACGAGTGCTGAAGGCGAACCCAGTGCACTCGCAAGCAGCAAGACCGATGGAGGCGGCGTGTGACCATCGAAGTCCGCGATCTGCGCAAGATATACCGTATGGGTGTCGAGCGCATCCATGCGCTGGACGGCGTCGACCTGTCCATCGAGCGCGGCGAATTCGTCGCCATCATGGGCGCTTCCGGCTCGGGCAAAAGCACCATCATGAATATCCTCGGGTGTCTCGATAAACCCACGAGCGGTGAGTACATCCTCAACGGCAAACCCACACACAAAATGGGCGCTATCGAGCTCGCGCGCGTGCGCAACGAACAAATCGGCTTTGTCTTCCAGACCTTCGAATTACTCCCCCGCGCCACAGCCCTGCGAAATGTGCAGTTGCCATTGCAATATTCAAGGCGCCGCTTCTTTGGCTCACGTCGCATGGCAAAACGCGCCCTTGAGCGAGTGGGCCTTGCAGATCGCATGAGTCACCGGTCGAGTCAAATGTCAGGCGGGCAGCGCCAGCGCGTCGCTGTGGCGCGTGCACTTGTCAACCGCCCCGCGATTCTGCTCGCAGATGAACCCACAGGCAACCTTGATTCAACCACGACTCACGAAATCATCGCGCTCTTCACAGAACTGCACGAAGAAGGTCAGACCATCATCATCGTCACGCACGAGGAAGAAGTTGCCGGCCACGCGCAGCGCATCGTGCGCCTGTGTGACGGGCTCATCATGAGTGACTTTCCAACGAACGAAGACCCGATCCACACCGCATTCGTGCAACAGGCCGCGTCTATGGCTTCCGCCCGTGCCCGACGCGAACCCGCAGGCCGGCCCATGCTCGGGCCAACTCGTACACATGAATCGCAGGAGGCTGCGCAATGAGCTTCGTCCCTCGATTATTTTTTCAAACGGTACTCTTCGCAATTTTGCAGATATGGACCAATAAGGTTCGTTCAGTCCTAACCTGTCTTGGCATCATCATCGGTGTGTGGGCCATCGCCGCCGTCATCGCATTCATGGGCGGCCTGCAAGGCTTTGTGATGAACGAGGTCGACGCATTCGGAGCCAAGAAGGTCTTCATCATGCCACATCGTCCTGATGAACTTGACGGCAAGGTGAGTTGGCGTGATGTGCGCATGAACGCTGAAGATACAGAGGCATTGCGCAAGTATGCCAAAAGCCTGACGCATGTAACTATTGTTGCTGAAAGAGGTATGCCGGTGCGCTCGGCAGAGGTCTCGAAGCAGAGTGTCGCCGTCACTGGCATTCAGCCAGACTGGCACGATATAGAGAAAAACTTTCCCCTCGCTGGTCGGCCTATCTTGAATGCAGACGATGAAGAGGCGCTCCCGGTGGTCGTCATCAACGACCTTGCAGTTGATGAATTGCGCCTGCCGAATGATGGTGTGGGCGAGTTTGTCTACATCAAAAATAGACGGTTCCTCGTCATCGGCGTCATCAAGTCAAAGGACATCAAAATCAGCAATGATCGGGTTGAATCCAAATGCTACATCCCCTACAGCACGTTTTCGCGGATGAGCCGATGGCAGTGGCCATACATCATTGCGGAGATGAAGAGTGCAGACAATTCCGAGGAAACGCGCGCCGAGGTGGCCTCTGTCTTGAGGCGCGCACGCGACTTGCGACCAGCGTGGCCTAACACATTCCGCATACAGTTTGTCCAGGAATTTCTCGATGTCATCAAAAACCTTGGCGCGGGTCTCACACTCGCCGCAGGCGTCCTTGTCGGCATCGCCCTGCTTGTGGGCGGCATCGGCATCATGAACATCATGCTCGTTTCAGTCAGCGAGCGCACCCGCGAAATTGGCCTCCGCAAAGCAGTCGGCGCCAATCCGATGGTCATCTTGTTGCAGTTCCTCATCGAGGCGATCATCCTCTGCATGTCCGGCGGTGCGATCGGGTTGGTGTTCGCACAAGTCACAACAATCGCGATGCAGGAACTACCTCGCAAGATGGGTGATAAAATGCCAGTCGACTTGAGCGCCGCCGAAATCCCCATGTGGGCGATCTTCTTGTCCTTCGGATTCAGCGCCAGTGTTGGCGTCGTCTTTGGCATGTGGCCCGCAATCAAAGCAGCACGCTTGGACCCCATCGAGGCACTTCGGCATGAATAAACAATTGTTTCGGATCAACACCGTACGCGCTTCTGATCAATGGACGTACGCAAGTGCTATCGGTGCCGCTGCATCATGGCTCGCAGTCAGTGGCTGCGCTCTGAACCCCTTTGCAACACTCGAATCCGATTATGGCTTACGCGTCGATCCCGAGCGCTGGAGCATGGTCGAGGCCCTTGACATATCACCCATGCAGCGTGAACTGCATGATTCAGAGCGCACAGAATCTGCGCAGAACATGACCTCTGAGGTGCCCGCAGATCCTTTTGCAGCTATCGAACGCTTGCTCATCACCATCGAACAATGCCGGCAGTGGGCCATTGAAAACAATCTTGACCTGCGCGTATCTTTGATCGATCCTGTGATTGCTGATGAATCACTGAGTGAAGATGAAGCTGCTTTCGAGGCCATCCTCTTTGCAAGTGCAAGTCGAAGTGACACCGATTCTCCAACTGCAAGCACGCTATCGGGTAATCAGACGAGCAACCAGTTCTTTCGGCCCGGTGTGCGCGTGCCGTTGCGCACGGGTGGTCAAGTCGAATTGAGCATACCGATCAATCGCTTTGAGACAGACAACAATTTTTCATTTCTCAATCCAAGTTGGACCACTGATCTCGAACTTGTGATCTCTCAACCCCTGCTGCGTGGTGCCGGTCGTCGCGCCGCAACTGCTGGCATTCGCATTGCTTCTCTTGATGCGCAAGCTTCGCGAGCCCGCACCAAACTTGAAGTCATTCGCACGTTGGCCGACGCAGAACGTGCGTATTGGGACCTCTACGCCGCGTGGACCATTCTTGACGTGCGCCGCCAGGAATACCAACTCGCTTCAGATCAACTTGATCGTGCGCGCCGCCGAGTTGCCGCTGGAGATGCACCGGATGTTGAGATCGTACGCGCTCAAAGCGGCCTTGCAGAGCGATTGCGCGTCATCATCGTCGCCGAAAATACAGTTCGTTTCTCCCAGAGAACCCTTAAGCGAATTGTCAATGTGCCCGGCCTTGATGTTGGCTCACAAACACTCTTGGTCATTGATTCACCGCCCGACCCGGTGCCGTACAACATCGATGCCCGCGCATTATCTAATGCTGCAATGTCGCAACGCATGGAGTTACTCGAACTCGAACTGCAACTGGCTCAAGATATCACAACGATAGACCTGCGCAAAAACGAACAACTGCCCCTGTTCTCTGTGGACTACACCTACCGCTACAACGGGCTCGGCGGTTCTCTTCAAAGTTCGACAAGCTCCCTGCGCAGTTTCAACTTTGCCGACTGGACACTTTCGGCAACGTTTGAAGTACCGCTTGGCAACGAAGCTGCGGAATCGCGCACCCACCAGGCTATTCTCAGCCGCCTGCAACGACTTGGTTCAAAAGCTGCGCGGGAGCAAGCAATTCGCGAAGAGGTGTTCAACGCAGTTGACACGCTTGAAGCCGCGTGGCAACTCATTCTTGCCTCGCGCCAGGCGACCATTCTTTCGGCCAGAACACTTGAAGCCGAAACCAATCAATTCCGCGTGGGCTTGCGCACAAGCACAGATGTCCTTGATGCTGCAACAACGCTCGCCGATTCACGCGCAAGTGAAGTAAGTGCCATCACCGCGTATCAAAATGCACAAGTGGACCTCGCCTTTGCCACCGGCACGCTGCTCGGCGCTTCAAAGGTCAGTTGGGCTCCAGTCGATCCGCGCGGACCTGATGACTACGTTGGTGAACGACCAGGGCGCGGCGTCGATGCGCTCAAGCACGCCTCGCCAGCGCCCGCCGAACCTGCGCCGGTCGCTCCAGAATCGTCACCAGATGGCGATGATCAAGATGCAGCGCCCGACACTCTCCAGACAACACCCATCGGGAAATAGCGTATTTTTCACTGATTTTTTCCGTTCGCCACGCCAGCTCGTCCGCCGGGGTATCGTGCGCACATCGTTCGGGTGCCCGCAGTTGTTGCCCCAGCGTAATTAGGTGATGCGTTTCCGGAGTCAGCAATGCGAGCACACGGCACATGCACAATACGGTGGTGGGTATTCACAGCAGTTGCACTGTTCATCTGGATCGCTGCGCCCATGGCACTGGCTGACGAAGTTATGCTGCGTGATGGCTCGCGCATCGTCGGGACGAATGTGCGCATCATTGATGGGCACCTGCTCATGAATACTGCCTTCGCAACAGATCTATCAATCCCGATGGACCAGGTCACCAGTATTTCAACCGATGCGCCTGTGGCAATCGACCTGCCTTCAGGCGAACGATTCATCGGATCCCTCGCCGCAGATAAAAAGGGCATCACAGTGAATACGCCGGCCGGCGCAACACCTGTCGCCGTACGTGACATCGCGGGCATGTGGGATCCCAAAGGCCCAAGCCCGGAAGACCTCGCCATTGAGGCAAAGAAGCCCAAATGGTCCGGGCGGTTCGAATTCGGTATTGACGGCCGCACAGGCAACAGTGAACGAACAACGGTGCAGGGTGGAGCATCGCTGTTGCGCACAACGCCGAGTAATCGAACCAATTTTTATGTGCGCGGCCGTCTTGAAGAACAGAACGGCAAACGATCCGCCAATGAACTCTTTGTCGGCACAAGTCATGAGTTCGACCTGAACGATCGCCTCTTTGTCTTTGGCAAGCTCGATCTTGAAACCGACGAATTTGAAGACCTTGATTTGCGCGCCACCACCCAGGTGGGTCTTGGATATTTCTTCATCCAGGACGATCGCCGCGAATTGAAAGGGCGCGTTGGTGCGGGCTATCGTCATGAAGATTTTGGTGCCGGCGGCACAACCAATGAAGCCATTCTTTCTCTCGGCTACGACTCATGGTGGAGTGTGAGTGATCGCTCGCGACTCACGCATGGAGGTGTCTACACACCGGCCTTTGGTGATTTCAGTGATTACACGCTCACACTCGACACAGGCCTTGAAATTGCTCTGAGTGATGACAAGGCATGGAAACTGCGACTCGGCATGCGCAATGAATATGACTCAGAGCCGGTGCCGGGGGTTGAAGAACTCGATACCACCTACTTTGCGAATATCGCATTCGACTGGTAGACACGAACGTAACCACATGCGTGCGATCCCTCTTCTCCCCGGTACCCCAGAGCCAGCGATTCTGCACAAACACAACCTCAATGAGATCGATTACTTCACCGAACTGCTGTTGGCTTTCTGAAATACTCGTCATTCAATAGTAAATCAGCGCAGCGCCGCTACCGCACTCGCAAGTCGTCCCGCAGTCACAGGAGTACTCACGCGCTTTGGTTCAGTAATGCGGTGCGATACCTGATCTTCCGCCGTGAGGTCCTTGGTATAGATGCGCGGCACGCGATGCGACAAACCGCACATGAATTCGTGTGTGATACTGCCCGCACGCGCAGCAACTTCGGGCAAACTGTTGGGTGCGCTGACTTCGGTGCCGATGATTTCTACCTCTGCACCAATCTGGGCAAACCGTGCGGATACATCTGTTATATCGATAGTAAGCTGGTCCATGCTCACGCGCCCAACCACCGGGGCATAGGCCATTTTCCCCCGCGCAGTGCGCAGCCCGACCATGCCGCAATTCGAAAGTGACATGCAATACCCCGCAGAATACCCCACAGGAACAAGCGCCAATCGTGTCGGACGCTTGGCACGCCATGTCGCCCCATACCCCACCGTCACGCCCGGGCCAATGCGCTTGACATGTACAATCCGGCTTACCCAGCGCACCGCCGGTTCAAGCGCTCCCGCTTCGGGCAGGAACGTGAACTGATCCGCCTTGCCAAAATCTGCCCGGGCGTGCCCAAGCAAACCCAGACCCACGCGCACCATATTGAAATGATGAGAGCCATCACGAAATGTAGCGCATGTGTTCGCAGCGTGAATCAGACAATCACTCGGCAGCAAATGAGCATTGCGTTCGGCAAGCCCACGAAACACATTCGACTGGCGCGATGTCATTCCTGGAGAGCTGTCAGATGATGCAAAGTGCGTGGACAAACCCGCAAGCCGCACGCGAGTGTCACTCAGCGCACGCTTGATCATCTGCGTCACGATGCGCGTCGAAGCTGCTCCACGGCTCATCCCGGTATCAACATCAATATGCACCGGCACCTTCACACCCAGTTGCCCCGCGATGCGGATCACTGCGTTCAAGTGCTGCGCATCATGTACAGTCAAATGCACCTGACCCTTGGCGAACGTGTTGTAGAGCCAGTCGCGCCGCGTAAACGACCACACCGGCGTCATGATCAATATCGGCATGTTCAACGCCGAATACACAAGCTCGCGCGCTTCGGAAAGCGTATGCACACCAATCATGCTCACGCCAGATGCGCTCAATCGGCGTGACAACCGCGCCGCACCCATGCCATAGCCATCAGCCTTGAGCACCGCACATATCTTCGGGCGATCCGCAAGCAGCAACTCAGCGCCCCGGCGCTTGGCTTCACGCGAGCCGCGACGCTTTTCAAGACCTCGCGATAACACCTCACCGATACGACCCACATTGCGGTCAATCGCGGCGAGATCAACTTCGATTCGGCTCAGCTCTGTTTGTGTTGCGTCGGTCATCCCTTGACCTCTGGTGCCATTCCATGGCAGCTCGGACCGGCATGTGCCGAGCTTGTCATATCAACCGCCCCCCATACAATGCTGAAGAGCGCCGCTGTGCGGGTAGTCTACCACGCTCTTCATCACGCTCGAAACACATTCGGCGTATTTCGCGGTTTGACAGTTTGTTCACCGGGTATACACATCTGAATCCCGGCCCATTTGAAAGTGCATGCGACCACTGATGACTGACAATGCTTCTGACGCCAAGCCCGCCGCAAAACGGCCTACACGGCGTAAAACCACCAAAAAAGCTCCCGCCAAACGCGCCCCGGCAAAATCCGCCAAATCGGATGAGCCAAACCCCGCACCCACAAAGGTCATTGCCAAGCCCAAGCCCGGCGCCAAGGCTACACGTGAATCCGAAACCACCAAGGTGCCACGTCGTCGTGGCAAGCGCGGCGGGGTGAAGAACAAGAAAAAAGCTACTGACATTGCTACCGAGTCCGCGGTCGTTGACTCTCCAACAATCGAAGATGCTTCGGACAACCCGAAACCAAAGACCGAACAAAAAACGAACAAACGTCGCCGGCGCATCATTCCCGATTTAAAAGCCCGTGCTCGTCAGCGCGAAGCCGATCGCGAAGCTGAACGTGAGTCGGAACGTCCCCAAGAGCAAGACACCCCCGTCGTCGCGGAAGCACCTGCTCGCGACAGGGCACCAGATGACACTCCCGAAGCACAGACAGCCCCCCGCCCCCGGCGCGGAAGAGGTCGCGGAGGGCGCAAGTCCGCCCCTCGCGATGATGCGGCGCAGAATCCTTCATCATCACCTGCATCTGAATTGGCACCCGAACAGACCTCTGCGCCCAAGCCAACAGATCCCCTCGCAGAACATTGGGACGAAATCTTTGGCAGCGCCACCTTTGCAGATCTTGGGTTGCGAAGCACCATCCAGCGCGCCGTCGCTGCACAGGGCTTTATCAGTCCTACAAAAGTGCAGGCCGCGATGATTCCCCTCGCGCTGAAAGGCACAGACATTCTAGGTCAGTCGCGCACCGGCACGGGCAAGACCGCCGCGTTTGGCCTGCCGGTCGCAAACGCCGCCGTTCGTGGTGTCGCCTATCAATGCCTGATCCTGGCGCCGACGCGCGAACTTGCGATTCAGATTTCTGCAGAGCTGCGCATCTTTGCACAATTTACGCCCCTCTCGGTAGCCACGGTCTACGGCGGGCAGAGCATCGAACAACAAGTCCGGCATCTCGAAAAATCACCCGAGATCATCGTCGCCACGCCCGGCAGGCTCATGGACATGCTCGATCGCGGGCACCTGCATCTGCACAACATGCGCTTCGTCGTTCTTGATGAAGTCGACCGCATGCTCGACATTGGCTTCCGCGATGATATTCGTTCGATTCTCAGTCGCATTCACAATGAACACCAGACCATTTTTGTCTCGGCAACCATTTCCCCGGAAATTGAAAAACTCGCGCGCACCTTTATGCATTCCGATGCCGAGCGCATCGAAACCGCCGCAGGCTCACTCACGGCCTCACTCGTCACCCAGCGCTATATCTCTGTGCAACCGTGGGACAAATCCAAAATGCTCGCGTACTGGGTTCGTGAAGAAAAACCAGAACTTGCACTTATCTTTTGCCGCATGAAACGGACTGTTGATAAATTGGCTGGCAGATTGTTCGATCGCGGCATCAATGTCGCGGCCATTCACGGCGACCTCCCACAAAGCAAGCGCAACCGCATCATCGATGATCTTCGTGCGGGCAAACTCCACATCTTGATCGCATCAGACCTCGCAGCACGCGGACTTGATGTTGACGGCATCACTCATGTTGTGAATTTCGACCTTCCCGAAGACCCCGAGATTTATATCCACCGCATCGGACGCACCGCGCGCGCGGGCCGTGGCGGCATGGCGTTCTCATTCGTCACCCCCGATCAGGGACCATTGCTCACCGAAATTGAAAAACTCGCCAACATTCACATCGACGAACAAGCCTATCCCGATTTCGTGCCCAATCCGGTGCCCGAAGATATTCGTGGGCAACGTCAGGCCGATGAAAAACGCATTCAGGAAAAACGCAAGACCACCCGGGCCTCTGCGCCGGAGTTGCCTGCGGTTGCTGCAGTCGATGCCTCAAAGTTCCCAGGCGGAATTGTGCCGACAAAAATGCCGCCACGTCGGCTCGGCGGACGGGTCAAACGCGGACGCTAACCTGCACTTCCCCGTTTAGCTCCTAATTTCATCTCCGTGCTTCACCGCGGCCGAGGCGAACCCCAACGACTGGGCGGTTTCGTATCCTCCGGCGGCTCCTCGTTTGAAGGTTGTTCATCAGGTGATTCATCGCTTGGCGGAGTGATTTTCTTTTTCTTCTTTCCGTTGTTCTTCTTTTTGTTCGACTTCTTCTTGTCATCATTTTTTGAACCATTGATGGCATCATTGAGTAGATCACCAATCGTTTGCTCAAGCAGATCGGGCAGATTCTTCGCTACCAATTCTGGATCGATCTGAAATTGTGCGCTGCCCAGTGCGCCCTTGGCGCGAAGTGGAATAACCGCCAGTGCATTGATTCCCGGAAACCGTTGCGCAGCGCGCTGCATATCGCCGCCAAGACCAGCAAGGGGTACAAACGCAACGACATCCATGGTTTTCTTCACAAGGTCAATCGAGCCGCGCGATGTCAATTCAAACGTGCCCCATGGAATCGTAAAATCGTCATAGCGAGCAACGCCCGTATCAATATGAATGTCAACTGGTTCGATGTTATGAAGAACCATCCCCTCGGTGTTGTTGCTCGTCGCCTCAAGCACCGAAGCAAGCAGCGGGGCAGCCTTGAAGTTCATGCTGCCAAGATCAATTGATATCACACCATTGAGTTTGCGCAGATCGCCATCAGTCGGCAACGACAAATGGCGCGTTGTAATCATCGTGGCACGTTGCCCTCCAACTTTCTCGAATGATGTAAAAAGTGGAAGTAGTGTTTCAAGCAATCGTTGCGATACCATCGGATCGATGCGCGTTAGCGCTGCGCTGGTATCAGCATCTTCTTCATTGGTCAACATCAACGCACCATCTTCAAAACGCCCAAATATGTGCACTTCGGCATGCGGCGCTTTCATTGAAACAGTCATCTTGCCAGCGGATCGGTCAATCGCCACATCCTGCGCATGCACTTCCGCCGTCGCACGCTCACCAATCATCTGCACCAATAACCCATCCGCCCCCGCCATCGCATCAAGCAGCGCCGATGGCGTTTCACCAGTCATAGTTGCATCAACTATCGTCCTGCCACCTGCCGCAGTATGGTCATCTGCAAGCAGCGCACCAATCCCGCGCACTTCGCCCGTAATATCAAATGCACCGCCCGCTGATCCCGATCCCTGGGTCTGCATAGAAAAATGCGCCGGTGAATCTGCACCAATATCTTTCGTCATCTTCGCAGTCACCTTGCGCAAATTGATGGGTGTCGAAGTTTGCTCGTCAACCTGCGCAATGATCTTTGCACCACCCACGACAAGTGTCGCATCAATAGCACTATCCAGCACTGCCATCGGCTCATCTACAGGCATCACAAACTGATGAAATTCAATATTCATCTCCCGTGCATCGTCAAGTGCCACCCGCGGCCCAAGCAACGCGCTCGCATCAATGCCAAACGCACTCGCCGCCTGCAAGGGATGGTGAAACACAATCGACACGGGCTGACCTTCGCGCGATTCAATTGTCTCATTGGAAATCAGCGCAGTGCCATGCACCCCCGCATACGCCGATTTCAACAGACAAAATACCTGCGTCTGCCGTGCTCCACCTGTACCATCGTTCGGCCCGGGTTCGATGGTCATGTTGCCGTCAACTATTGGCCCAAGCGCGGTCACTAAATCGCGACTTCGCACCGGATCAACAAACGACACGATACGCATCGGAACACGGACAAACCCCGCAACACCACTTGCCACCAATGTGTCAAAAGCAACGGCCTGACCCTGCTCAAGGGCGCGAAGTGCATCAACTCCCCCTAGCAGGGTCAACGTAGTGTCTGCGTCGAAGAAAGCACTTCCATCCGCGCCTTCCGCACGCATATTGATAATTGGATCACCCTTTGCAATCTTCATGCGCCCACTAACACGCGCAATCGCAAGCGGTCCCTGATCCACCGAATACAGCGTCAGGCTTTGCATCATCACTGAAACACTGCCGCGTAGTTCACTCCACACTATCCCGCGCGGCTTTGTCCACGGCACCGACAACGCCGGCACCGTCACAAGCGTCAGTTCGGGGCCCGTGATTTGAATCTCGCGATCAAACCGCATCAGTTCGCGCAAATATTCACTCGCATGCGATTCGATGCGCACGCCATCACCGGTGGCATCAAGTCGGTCACCGCGCCAAATCATCGCTCCTTCAGCCGTCGTCAGTGGCCCCTTGACGGCGAATTCAATATTTGTACCACTCGCGCCAAGATCCGCCGACGCAGACACATCAACTGTCAGTTCAATCGGGCCACCAAACAGGCGCGCAATGTCAATGTCTTCAACCCCCGCAATGCGCTGCACGAAAGGCGCAGGCACACCGCTCACAATCAGGCCGCCTTCCATCTTCGCCTGTGACATGTCACTGGCCAGGGCCCCCGTGCCATCAATAATGTTGCGCATCGTTGCGGCAAGTCGGATGCTGCCAATGGTTTCACCATTCACCGATGCAACAAGCGCACCGTTTGCAGTGATCCCGCTCACCGCACCAGGCGTCGAAATCGAAAATGTACTTGCAGGAATATCAATGCGCGCTGTCTCGCCAACAACAACACCGGGCACGCCAGTTGCAACAGCAGCAATAGTCGGTACCTCAAACACTATTTCAACTTTCGCTCCTTGCCAATCAGCACGCTCGCCAAGCACACCAGCAAGCGGCACATCAAGTAATTGAATACGCATCACCACTGGACCATCTGTGTTGATTGATTCAATGTGCGTAGCACCACTTGCGCGGATCAATGCATCTGCTGGCGCTGGAATGGAAAACGCAGTAGTCGCATCCGGCACTACCGTGATGCGCCCATCTGCAACCAGCATATGAATATCAAAGGTCGCATCACCGGCGGGCAGATCAGAATGAATCCCCGCAGCGCTCATCGCAAGCGCCGCCCATTGACCCGGCAACGCCGCAGATATCGATGCTGTGCCATGTGTTTGCACTGGCGTGAATTGCCCCGAAGCGCCAATCAGATCATTGACCTCCACCGTGCCAGTAATGTGCCCGGGATTACCGTTTGCAAGCACGCCCGCATTGACGCATGACACGTCAAGCGTGATCGGTTCGCCCGCTTTCAGGACTCCTTGTGCTGACACATCATCAAGAGTGACGGTGTGATTGTCCGCGGTATACGTTACATCAAGTGAACTCAGATCAAGTTCAAGATCCAATCCCTGAGGCACTGTAATCGGCGCGTGTGTTGGTGTGCGCTCGCCTGTCGCGTTCTTCGTGGCATCGACATGCACAATTTTGTCTGTGTGCTGCAGCGCAGCCGCAAGATTGGTGTTCCCTTGCGGATCTTCTACAACATCGACGGAACCGCTCAATGTTATCTTTCTCATCGAACTCGGATTGAACGCCAGTGCAAACAATCCGCCTTGCACTTCACCTTGCATTGTTGCAACAACACTTCCCTTGGGGTCATAGAGAGTCACTTGTTCAATCTGCTGCGGCCCGGACCAGCTCAAAGTGAGTCCCTGAATCTCAGCGCGACCAGCAAAGCGCTGCGAAATCGCATTTTCTGCCATCCTCCGCCCAACCGACGCTGCCACGCCCGGCCCAAATACTGCTATCGCACCGATCAACAGCACAACCAACACCGCGGCACCAAGCACTACCTTGCGCAGCACGCCACGCTTTTTCCTCAGCACGCCATTCTCTTTGCGCATCATGAACTGGAATCCTTGTGCGGAGTGTGAAAGAAAAATTTCAGAAGCTCAATCGATCAGGACGGGAACTGATTCAACCGATGGCTCTCGCACCAGTTTCAACATGCGATCCAGTGCGATAAGCGCCCATCGCTTCGCCTCAGAATGCACCTTCACCTCGTTCACAATAGTGCCCGCAGCAAGATTATCTAGCACCCAGAGCAAATGCGGTGGATCAATGCGATACATCGTCGTGCACAAACACTGACAATCACTCAGCATCCGCACACGCACCCCCCGCGCCGCAGCCTCTTTCGCAATGCGATTCACAAGATGCACTTCCGTGCCCACTGCCCAAGTCGTCCCCGAGGGCGCCGAATCAATTGTGCGAACAATGAACTCCGTCGATCCCGACAGGTCCGCAAGATCAACAACTTCCTTGCAACATTCCGGATGCACAAGAATATGTACATTCGCATCTGCCGCCCGCGCTTGCGCGCAATGCTCCGGGCGAAAGAGCTTGTGTACCGAACAATGCCCCGCCCAGAGAATAACCCTTGCAACAAGCAGTTGTTGGGGAGTCATGCCCCCCAATGTCGCGCCTTGGTGTGTTTTTTTGGGGTCATACAGGGTGGTGTCACTCCCGCCATCACTGTCAGTGATCATCCCCGCATTCGCCGCCGTGTTTCTGCCAAGATGTTGATCGGGGAGAAAGAGCAACTTTATTTCTTCGCCGCACTTCGCAGCAGCCTCGCCGCCCTTGAGCGCCCACTCGAACACATGGTCCGCGTTCGAACTCGTGCAGCACGCCCCACCATGCTGCCCGACAAACGCTTTCACCGCCGCTGTCGAATTCACATACGTGATCGGTATCACCCGCCCGGTCCATCCCTGCGCTTCAAGTGATTCATGAATGCGCCGCCACGCATCTTCGGCATCTTCATATGCAGCCATATCTGCCATCGAACATCCGGCAGACAAGTCGGGCAAAATCACCCGCGTGCCTTTCGGTGCGAGTAAATCCGCAGACTCTGCCATGAAATGCACGCCGCAGAACACAATGAACTCAGCCCCGCACTCGCCCACTTCCTTCGCCGCAAGCTGTGAGAGCTTCAGTGAATCACCCGTGAAATCTGTGTGCGCAATCACCTCATCCGTCTGGTAGTGATGCCCCAGAATGATCACCTTCGAACCAAGTTCCGCCCGACGCGCCTCGATCGCCTCCGCCAGATCGTCCCCCGTGCGCTGGTGATAGCTCTTCGGGATCGATGGTTGCCACAATTGCACGAATGCCTGACCTCTGCGTCTTGACGAGCGGCGATCCAGATGAATTGGACCAGTGCCCTGTCTTGACGAGCTGCGACCGTATGGGAGCGGTCTTTCTGTTTCTGTCAGCGTCCAACCAAGGCCGCCACGCAGAGACAGTTTAGGCGACCCCGCGCCTCGGGCAGAAATTCACAAAATAGTGTGTGTTGTCGGAGAAAAAAATATCACGCCGCGATTCGCACCGGATTCACCCTGGTCTGCACCGCAGGCATATCCAGCGCGATTGCAATCCGCTGCTCATCCGGGCGATCCTCAATACGGACAATCCTCCCCCGAATCGCAGCATTTGCCCGCACCAACGCATCGCCATCCCAAGCCACGACAACCTCAATTTCTTCCCCAATGGTCAGATGTCGCGGCGAAGGCAAGCCAATCAGCAGCCCCCCCTCAGAACAGTTCTGAGTGATCCCAGAGGCAAAAAGCAGGCTTCTGCGCCCGCGAATGCGGCATCGCCGAATCGTAACGCGCCGAGTTTCCCGGCGGCGTTCAGCGCTGGTATCACGGTTTTGAGCTGTTTTTTGCTGATCCATCAGTTGGCTCCGCGTATTCTCCTGCAGTCAGAAGATGTCGGCTCCTGCGCTTATCGAACCGTGGGCGATTGTGCTGCAGGGTTTCTCCAAAGAACCCCCACACTCACCTCAGAGAGTGCGATCCTCGATGTGGATAACACCCAAGCAATCCCCCCCATCACCCCCGCCAACATCGGGGAGGACCGGAAAAAACAGGCCGGTTTTACCCCCGAACGCCGAAACCCTCTTGTGCAGAAGCACACTCGGACGTAGAAAACACTGAAATTGCAGGAGGGCCGACGTTCGGCCCGCCCACAATGTGCCACGAATCATGTCCGCGAATCAGCAATCACAGTGATTCGATTCGCAGGAAAGCCTCGAAAAACGGAGTTTCACGATGGCAAGAACCACCACACGCAAACGCACTACAAAGCGCCCCGCCGCCAAGAAGCGCACCACCACTAAAAAGCGCACCACAAAGAAGCGCACCACCACCAAAAAACGCACCACAAAACGCACCGCTGCCAAGAAGCCGACGATTCGCATCGCCGCATCCCGCGGCATCCGCTCCAAGTCTGACGTCTTCAACACGCTCGCCGAAGCCACCGGCATCGCAAAGCGCGATATCGCAACTGTCTTCGAAGCCATGTCAACCATGATCGGTTCTGATCTCAAAAATGGCGCGGGTGAGTTCCGCATCCCAGGCCTCATGAAGATCGTCGTCAAGAAGAAACCTGCTACCCGCGCTCGTAAGGGCATCAATCCCTTCACAGGTGAAGAGATGATGTTCAAAGCCAAGCCCGCGTGCAAGGTCGTCAAGGTGCGCCCCCTCAAGGGCCTCAAGGAAATGGTCTAAGCGCCACAAGCGTTTGACATACTGACGTTCAAGATGCGGGCCCGTTTCACGCGGGCTCGTGTTGTTTTTATACTTTTCCGCTGTGTTTGTTTCTCCCGCTAAGATAATCACATGTCCGAACACTCCATCACTCCTGCACTGCACGCCAAACTGTCTTCAATCAACGCAGTCATCTGCGATGTCGACGGCACGATCACCGATGGTCGCATCTTCATGGGCGAATCCGGTGAACCAATGCGCGCCTTCTCCACGCGCGATGGACTTGGTGTGCATCTCCTCCATCGTGCCAACATCAAAGTCGCATGGCTCACCGCCACCTCGCGCGGCCAATCCACCATCGCCCGCGCGCTCATGCTCGATATCCCGCCAGAACTCATTGATGTTGGCACCGGTGAGAAAAGCACCCGCTTCACCGCACTCTGCACTCGTCTCGGCGTTCCCGAATCAAACGTCGCCTACATGGGTGATGATCTCAACGATCTGCCCGCCATCACCCTCGCGGGCCTCAGCGCCTGCCCGGTTGACGCACATGATGGTGTCCTCGCTGCAGTTGATCTCGTGCTTCAGCGTCCCGGTGGGCTTGGTGCCTTTCGGGAACTTGCAGACCTGCTCATCGATGCCCACACGCCAAAATCAGCGCCTTGAACACGAATCCCTCGCCGTACTGCTTCAATCACGCCCTCCCCCTCCATTCGATAAACTCCTCGGATGGACGAAGCAGTGTTGAATCGATCCAAACTGCTCACGCGTGATCAACTCCTCGCACGCCGCGCTCAGGCACGCACAGATGGCCTCACTGTCGTGCAGTGCCACGGCTGTTTTGACATCGTTCACCCCGGACACATTCGCCACCTCCACCACGCCGCCTCGCAAGGCGATGTCCTGCTTGTCACCATCACCGCTGACAACATGATGAACAAGGGAGATGGTCGCCCGCTCTTCGCATCACACCTGCGCGCAGAAAATCTCGCCGCCATCGCCTGTATCGACTGGGTCTATATCAATGCTGACCCAACCGCAGAATCATTGCTTGAAGAGGTTTGCCCCGACATCTATATCAAAGGCCGCGAGTACGAACTCAATGAAGACCCGCGTTTCGCCGCCGAACGCAAAACGGTTGAACGAAATGGAGGGCGCGTCGTCTTTTCTTCCGGTGATGTCGTTTTTTCCTCAACGGCCCTTGTTCACGCAATGGAGCAATCGAAAGACACAACGCACGCCCAACTGCGCCGCCTCGATGCCGCACACGATCTTTCCCCCGCAACTCTTTCAAGCATCCTGCATCGCGCACAAGGTCAACGGGTTGTCGTCGCAGGCGAAGTCATCGTCGACACCTATATTCATTGCGACACGCCGGATGTCGCCGCGGAAAGTCCTGTCCTGTCACTTCGCCCACTTGAGCGCGTCTCTTTCGATGGCGGGGCCGCAGTCATCGCTGCACACCTCGCAGCACTTGGCGCCAAACCAACACTCGTCACCGCTCTTCCGCGTAGGCCTGAAGCCCAGGCGATGTGCAAACGTCTCGAAGCGCTCGGCATCGATGTGTGTGCGATTGATGTTGACAGCACCATGTTCGAAAAGCAGCGCTTCCTTGTCGGCCCGCACAAGGTCATGAAGCTTGACATGGTGAGGCCACTCACACTCGATGCCGCTGCTCGTTCGCGCATGTGTGAGAAAGCCGCCAACATCGCTCGCAGTGCTGACGCTGCGATTATGGTCGACTTCGGTCTCGGTCTCTTTACGGCTCATTCACTGAGCGAAATGGCCAGCGCCCTGCGCCCGCATGTTGATCTGCTCGCTGGTGATGTCTCAGGTCGACGCGCGGGGCTCAAGTCGATGGCCAACTTTGATGTGCTCTTTCCTTCAGAAGCTGAATTACGCGATGCCTTGGGTGATTATGACGCATCACTCAACGCAGTTGTGTGGTCGCTCATGCAAGATACCAACGCCACGCGCATCGTCGTGACCATGAGTGAAGATGGATTGATCGCCTTTGAACGCGATGCGGCTGCGAGCAGCAACGTCACATGGGCCTCGCGCGTCACTGGTGAACATATTCCGCCGCTTGTGCGACACGCTGTCGATCCGCTCGGGTGCGGAGATGCGCTGTTGGCAACTTCAACGCTTGCACTGTCAGCCGGAGGCTCATTTGCCCAGGCATCGTATCTTGGTGCGTGTGCCGCCGCCGTGCATGCCATGACTCCGGGTAATCCACCAGTCAATCCTGCAGAATTACATCACACAATCGAGCGTTTGAGCTCCAGCCGTCTGACCATCCAGACCATCGGTGCTGCGCCACGCGCAGTGGTGTAGTGCCATGACGCTCATCACATTCATTATTCCCACGCGCGATCGTCACGATGAACTGGTGCATTCGCTTGCTTCACTTGGCGCATTATCTACACCGTGCCAGAGCGCAATCAATATCCGCGACTGTGAACTGATCATTGCAGACAATGCCAGTGTCGTGCCTGTGAGCACGCCGAAAACATTGGAAAACGGCATGCCCGTGCGCGTGCTTCGATTACCCGTCAATATCGGCGCTGCTGCACGCAACAAAGCCGCCAGTGAAGCACGAGGCGAGTGGCTTGTCATGCTCGATGACGATTCTGCACCTGCTGATGCCGCGCTGCTCACGCTCCTGCCGCGCGTATCTGATGAAATCGTCGGACTATGCGCTGATATTCGCATTCCACATCGTGGCCGCGAATCAGGCGGCTTGCCCGAAGTGCCCATCGGGTGCGGCTTTGCCGTGCGCCGCGATGCCTTCTGCGCCGTGGGCGGCTATGACCCCAGCTATGTCTTTTATGCTGAGGAATATGATCTCGCTGCCAAACTCATCCGCCGCTTCGCAGAAAGCCCCGGCCCCGTCATCGCCCATGAACCTGCCTTTCGCGTAACACATCACAAAACTCGAACACATCGATCGATGAACACAATCTTGCATAATCTTGTGCGCAACAATGCATGGACCATTCAGCGCTACACACCCGATGCCTGTCTCGACGCCGCGCTTAATCACACACTCAATCGCTATCACGATATCGCGCGCAAGGAAAATGCAATGGACGGTTACGAATCGGGTCGCCGTGATCTCGAAGAAACACTCGCCGATCAACCCCGCACACCTTTACCGCAACACCTCTATGACCGCTTCACCGGCCTTGCCGCCGCCCGTGCACACTTGCACGCGGCGCACACGCACTCATCTTTCAAAACCGCGCACATTGTTGATCCCGGCAAAAATGAATGGGCCATTCGCCAGGCACTGAGTGAATTCGGTGTTGCAATTGTTGATCACGATGCCGATGTACACGTCATCGGCACGCTTTCACCGGGGCCGCTTCTCGATGCATTCGAACACATCAAACATACAAACGGCACTACAAAAATAGTACATATGCCGTGGGATCCGCGCATAAAACTGTCATATGCACCGCCGGATGCTACGCTTGCAGTATGACCGCAGATGAGCAGATAAATCCAGAAGATGCGCCGCGCGAGATCATGCTGCGCGCGCACGCGAAACTGAATCTTGCGCTCGCTGTGGATGCGCCAGTCACCAATGGTGCGCACATGGGCTATCACCCGATCGCGAGCTGGATGACGCCGATCGATCTGGCAGATGAACTGGAAGTCACGCGGCTGCAAGAAGATAGGTTGTCGCGGTACGCGATTCAATGGCATCCCAAAGCGCCGCAGCGCGCGCAGGCGGTTGATTGGTCGGTGCGCGATGACCTTGCGGTGCGCGCACATATGCTGCTTGAAACAACGATTGGGCGCACACTGCCGGTACAAATGAAACTTGAGAAGAAAATCCCGCCGGGCAGCGGTCTTGGCGGTGGCTCATCAGATGCAGCGGCAATGTTGCGCGCAGTGCGGGAGCTGTATGGTCTTGATATCACTGACGATGCGCTGCGCACCCTTGGCGCAACACTCGGGTCGGATGTGCCGTTCTTCCTGCAGGGCGAGGGAACACTTGGGCCGCAAACTGCGATTGTTGAAGGGTTTGGTGAACAAGTAACGCGGTGCGCGCGCATCGATGCGCACTTTGTGTTGGTGCTGCCGACATTTTCGTGCGCGACGCAGCAGGTGTATCACGTTTTTGATGAACAGTTCGATGACGCGGATCATGCGCATGAACATGGTCGGTTAGTGCCCCTTACGAGGCCTTTTGCGCGCGAAAATGTCACTAAAATGACGCAAAGTGCGCGCTTTTGCGCTCAAAATCTCTTCAATGACCTGTCGGCGGCGGCGATGCGCGTGTCGCCCGAACTTGCCGAGCTTGCCGAGCGTGTTGAGATGGCGGTTGGGGGAAAGCCGCATGTGTCGGGTTCTGGAAGCTCACTTTTTCTTGTGGTGAGCGGCGAACTGGGCGCGGATGCAAAAACGACTTCGCACTTTGATGCAGAGGTTCTCGCGCATCGCGTGCAGGGGGCAGCTGGGGATATCGCTGCGGTGGTGGTTGTGCGCGGGGTGTAAGAATTTTTACCACAGAGACACAGAGGGCGCAGAGAAGAATCTGAATTGGGTTGAAAGACATGTGAGCCGCCTCGTCCCCGACGCGGGGTTTCTGAGATTGGGTGGCCCGAGTTGCTTGCAACTCGGGATTACAGAACCGGGCATCGTTGCGACCTGGTGCCTTAGGCTATTGGAACCGCACCGCAACACCCGTTGACCACAGATAGCTGTCATATCGGGTCTGATTGATGCCACTGTTTTGGATCACCACAGCGTTCGCACCGAGTCCAGCCGCCTTTTCACGCAAAGCATTGTGCATCTTTGCGGTATTGCCAGCATCCCAGCCACTAGTGGCAACAGTTCCTAATTCAACAAACTGACGACGAGGTAATGTCTGCAGAATCTCGACACTATCCGGATCCGTTGGCTCGAAGAATCCTTTGGCGGTCTTGGTGATATCCACCTTTGGACTCGCGCATCCCGCAACGACAAGAATGGCGAGAGCAACTAGCGCTTTGACTGACTTTCTCATCTCGGCCTCCCTGGCTTAGCGATAGATAATCGCAGTACCAGTTATTCTTGAGTATGTGTGCCTCGTATTCTCGCTTGCCCACTTATCCGATTGGGCCCTCTCGCCCCCAAGCAGGCTTACGATTACTGCATCTGCACCGATCTTGGCTGCTTCTTGCCGCATGTACTCCGGTGTCGCCCGTCTTGCCTGAAGATCAGCAATGACTGTGAATGAGCGAATCGGTTTTCCAAAATGGATTTCAACCTGCGACGGGTCTTTGGCCGGAAGCGTCTCGTTTAGGTAGTAACGGTGTGCTTCATCACTAATGCAGGATGGGGACACTGTAGCCACCGCCAGCATGCAAAGAATCCCCATGGATCTTGAACGCATTTGGAACCTCCTTCCAACATCCTAACACCGCGTACCCCGGCTTGCTTGTCAAGCCGGATCTGAGAGGCACCCATCGCTCCACTCCCGGTTTGCAAGCAAACCGGGCCATCGAGTCAGATTGAACGTGACCTTCGTCCGCCGCGGCGAACTCAGACCACGGCACCCAAGAAGATAAGAAGCCCCTCTCCCGATCCGCCTGCTCCCAGCGGGAGGGGGGGAGGAGATGAAGTACCCCCGCGCTCGCGCTTGGGGCTGGTAAAAAAAGACGGGCGAGACGCGCGTGTCACCAAAGGAAAAGGCCGCGACCCCGTGAGGGGCCGCGGTCGTGCGAACCGGATATCAGCGATAAGCCGAGTTTTGTCGCGTCGCGGTCGATGGTGCTCTTGCGAGCGCCGGCGCTCTTCCGAGCGTGTGCCCACGACGGGGCAATCATTTCTCTAAGGCGCGCCGTTGCCGACGCGCTCAAGCGACCCACCCGCTTCCATGCCGCCCGGGCAAGGCGTTCACCGACTTGCGCCGATGACGGAAGCTGCTTGGTCTTGCATCCAGCCTGGTGGCCAATGCCCTGCGTGTCACCACGCAGGCGGTGCGCTCTTACCGCACCATTTCACCCTTACCTGTGCTGACTTTCGCCAGCCATCGGCGGTGTCCTTTCTGTTGCCTGTCCACCGCTCGCCGATTCACGAGCGGCGTGGGTGTTACCCACTGCTGATGCCCTTTGATGCTCGGACTTTCCTCTGAACGCGCGAAGCTTGCGCGACGCGGCCAGCGATTGCCTGCTGATACTGCCCCAACTGTATGCACAATCTGAGAACGGGGCGAATGCGGGGGCCAATACTAGGGCGGCGCGGGTATTCTTTAGCACTATGCCACGGGCGAAGAAAACGACAACCCGAAAACGAAAGACCAAAACGAAGCAGGCGGAGTTGCCGCTTGCTGCTTGTGAGGCGGAGGTCAAGCCGACGAAGGTGCGGAAGCGTGCGCTTGTTGATGCGCTTGTGTGGTATGACCCCGGGCAAGGTGAGATGGTGCGCGCGGTGGCACAGAGTGCGGGGTTGCGCGCGATCGAAGCTGGCATCGCGGGTGAAGCGAAGGAGGAGCGTGATACGCCGGGAGCGTTGTTCGCAGATGCACTGCGCATCACGGATATTCGCCATGCGATTGCAAGAACAGAGGCGAAGGTGATATGGATCACGTCGGCGGGGCTTCATGGGCGTGAGGCGAGCCCACTTGAAGATGAAGCGTTGTTGCGCACCGCTGTTGAGCGCGGTGCGCAGGTGTGTGCGCTTGAACCCACGCCGGCGTCGGCGGTTGATTTAGGTCAGCGACCGGTGATGTGGGCGCGGACGACGCCGTCACTTATTGAGGCGCCCGTGTTTGCAGAGCTGCGCGAGTGTCTCGGTGAAATTGGTGCGATACGCTCGGTGGCGGTGACGGGGCGCAGCGCGAGTGAATGCGGCTCACTTGGGGCGCGATTGTTTGATGCGATGGCGACGGTGCATGGGCTGCTTGGGACGGCGGACCGGATTGACGCCTCGATTGTGCCGCCTGGCGCAACACGGGGCGTGTATCGCCCGCCCTCTACCGCGTTGCGGGCTGCGCAAGGTGATGTGAGTGCGCATTTGCGGTTTTCAAGCGGTCGTTCGGCGAGTATTTCGCTTTCCAATCAGGCGGGCGCATGGCAGCGCGGCGTGACGGTGATGGGCGACCGGGCGTGTGCGCGGGTGACGGATGATCGAGTGGATCTCGTATTTGCAGATGGACACGTTGAAGACCGGGGTGAGATTCCGGCGCTGCGCGCGACGGGCGAAGCGGGCGTGCGCGTTATTGCCTCGCAGCTTCGGCGCGCGATTGATCCGCGAGCGCCGCTGTTGCCGCCGATGGATGCGAAGGCGATTCTTGCGATGTGCGAGGCGGCGGTGCTGAGTGCGCGCACTGGTGAAGCGGAGCATCCATCGACATTGCTCTTAATGGCGGGTGGGCGGCGCTGAGCAAACTCTTATCGCCAGGCGAGATTGCGCGCGCCGAAATCGAGCCCCATGGCCTGTTTGGCAAGATGAAGCGTTTCTTCGGCGACGAGATTGGCCTTGGCGGTGCCGGTGCGGATGACTTCGATGACGCGCTCATCACCATCTTTACCTTCGAGAGCTGCGCGGCGCTGCCGCATGGGCTCGAGGAGTTCGTTGACTGCTTCGATGACGGCGGCCTTGACGTGTCCATCACCGAGGTTGTCGCCACGTCGATACCTGTCTTTCAGTTCATCAACGGCGGCGGCGTCTTTGATGAATGCGTCGGCGTATCCGAAGACGGGATTGATTTCGACGTTCCCGGGATCGTCCGGGTTGCGACTTTGGCCGGGGTACATGGCACCGATTTTTTTCTTGACCTGCTTTGCCGTATCACTGAGAAAGATAGCATTATTGAGGCTTTTTGACATTTTGTTGTCGCCATCGGTGCCGACCAGTCTGCCGATGCGCCCGACAAGGGCTTTGGGCACGGGGAACAAACCTCCTGCGCTGGCATAGTCATCATCTTCTGTCTTTGGATTGACGTTGCAATAAAACTGATCGAAGCGGCGGGCGGCTTCGCGGCACATTTCGATGTGCGCCACTTGATCTACGCCCACGGGCACGAGTTCCGGGCGAAACGCGAGGATGTCGGCGCATTGGCCGACGGCGTACATGGGAAAACCAAAGCTGTAGGTATCACCAAGGTCTTTGGCTTCGATTTCGGTTTTGAGCGTCGGGTTTCGCATCACGCGGTTGAAGGGCAGGAGCATCGCGAAGTACCAAGTGAGTTCTGCGATCGCGGGCACTTCGGTTTGCAATACGATCGTTGAACGGTCAGGGTCGATGCCGACGGCAAGCCAGTCTTTGACAATTTCGATGGTGTCTGTGCGAATATCCTGCGGTGCGTCTGCGCGGGTGGTGAAGGCGTGCATATTTGCGAGCAGGAAATAGCAGTCGTATTTGTCTTGCAGTTCAATGCGGTTTTCGAGGCTGCCAACGTAATGACCGAGGTGGAGCCGACCCGTGGGCGTGTCACCGGTGAGGATGCGGGGACGATGTGATGTTGGAGAGTCACTCATGGGGTGGGCAGTGTAGCGAACGCCTCGGTTGTTGATTGCGCGGCACTCGACTGCACAAGTGACATGACAAGTTGTACTGCGTTGAAGAGCGAATGGATGACGATTGGCACAGCGAGTCGCCCCGAACGTTCGTAGGCGACGCCGAGGATGATCGCAAGTGTGATCAGCGTTGGCAGTGCGTACCACTCGACGGCACCGATGTGTATGGAGGCGAAGAGGATGCTGGAGAGGATGATGGCCCACCAGCGGCTGCGCTGGCCAGTGCCACCAGCAATGCGCACCGAAGTTTGAATGAAGCCTCGGTAGATCACTTCTTCAAAGAAAGGGGCACCGACGACCACGAGCGCCATGACGGCAATGCCCCACCCGCCGATGCCTTCATTGAGCATTCGCAGGGTGGTGTGCGCCGCGGCATCCGGCGGCGTGCCCTGCACCCATGTTGCGATGATGGTCATCAGGGTGCTGACGAGGAAGAGGATGGGCAGCGCCAGGAGAAGCCAGCCTGCGCCGAGCAAGATATCTCGACATTGAGCGTGCAGTCCGATGATGCGCATTAGGTTGGGAAAGCGCCATAACAGAAGACCAAGCACGACCGCGCCCGTGACATACATGCCAAGCAAGCCAAGGGCGGTTGTGTGCAGCGATGATTCGAGTGTGCCATCGGGAAGCGGAGTGACGAAAGTTTGAGCTGAGAGACCGCCGCCGACTTGCATTGCCAACCAGAGTCCAAGGCCACATAGAAGAAGCAGGTGCGCTGTTGGGCGACTGTCGTGCAATGCTGAGGTTCCCCGCAGCCGATCGCGCGACAAGCGCCACAGCTTGCGCGTGTACACCACCCCGATTGCGATGCCGGTGAGGGCGAAAAGGAGCAGCAATTGCAGCCCAAAGTGTCCTGTTAGGGGTTCATTGGCGGCTTGATCGGCTTGGGGCAAAGCGGTTTGGGGTTCGCCGAGCTGGAATGCGCTCGGAGCGCTTGCGAGAACAGATATTTCTGCACTGGGTGGGTCGATCGCTGCCATTGCGTCGATAGCAGGCTGGGCGAGTATTGTGCTGCTCGTCAGTCCGACCGCCGATGCTCCCAGGATCACCATGAGCCACGACGTTCCGAGTTTTCTCCGCCGAATCGTTGATGTGAAGCAGGAGGAAGTGCGCAAAGCCAAGGCAGCACGGCCGATGGATGCGTTGAAGGAATTGATCAGTGAACTTGGGCCGCCACGGAATTTTTTTGGTGCTCTGACGCGGATTGCGACAGGGGCGAACGCACGGACGGATACGGCGGTAATCGCTGAGATCAAGCGCAAGAGCCCGTCTGCGGGGTGGATTCGCCCGGAATACGCCAACGAGGATTTTGATCCGGTCGCCATTGCCCGACAATATCAGGGTGCGGGGGCCCGCGCGATCAGTTGCCTGACTGATGAGCAGTTCTTTGCTGGAAAGCTTGAATACATTCATGCGATTCGGGATGCGGTGCCGTTGCCGGTGCTTCGCAAGGATTTCATCATCGATCCCTATCAGGTGTGGGAAAGCCGGGCTTTTGGGGCTGATGCGATTCTGTTGATCGCCGAGTGCTTACGCGAAAGTGAGATCGTGGACCTGATGATCCTGGCGCATGAGTTGCAACTGACGGTGCTGCTAGAGGTGCACTCGATGGACAATCTTCTGCGCGTGCGGCCGCACATCGGGTTTCCGAAAGCGAGTTACACACTGCTTGGGATCAACAATCGCGATTTGAACGCGATGACAACGGACCTGAACAACACGCTTCGCCTTGTTGATCTGGTGGATGAGCCGCGCGTGCTAGTGTCAGAATCGGGGATCACGACGCCAGATGATTTGCGCCGGTTGCGGGCTGTTGGTGTGCGCATTGCGCTGGTGGGTGAACACCTGATGCGCCATGATGCGCCGGGTGATGCGCTCTTGGCGATGCTCAATGGCACGGGGCATTGACTTACGCCTGCGCGTGTCCTTCGATGTATTTTTTGACAATCTGTTCATAGGCCTTTGAAGAGAGGCCCACGCGCTTTGCCTCATCGAGCGCCGCATCGATCTTCATGCCTTCATCGAGCACGCGATAGGCCCACCACACTGCACCGACCCGATTGGCACCGGCGCAGTGCAACAAGATTGGCCTTGGGGTAGTGCGCAATAGTTCGCGATGCTCATCGATAACCTGTTCGGTGAGTTCTTCTTCGCCGCTCCATGCGGGGTTTTCGTAGGCCATGCCAAGTGCAGCAACAGATGCCGCTTCATCACTATCAGGGCATTCAGATGCGTGGCGTTGATTGATGACTGTTTTTACACCAGATTCTTTGGCAAGGACAAGGTCTGCGTCACTTGGCTGACTGGCCAGAAGGACATCACCGCACACATGAACGCGATCGGTGGTGCCAAGTGAACATGATTCGAGTGTCTTTTTCTTTGTCATCGCTTTTTATTATTCCTGGTGCTTGCGTTTTTCGAGTTTGCGTTTTTGCGTTTGCATGAGGTTGCTCTGAGGGCCGCCTGTGCAGCGGCCAAACGGGCCACAGGAACACGGAAGGGTGAACAGCTCACATAATCAAGACCCGCGTTATGGAAGAATGAAATGGAATCCGGGTCGCCGCCGTGTTCGCCGCACACGCCGAGCTTGATGTTCTTGCGCGTGCTGCGTCCGTGCCCGATTGCGGTGCGCACGAGTGCGCCAACACCATGAGCATCAAGAGATTCAAATGGATCAACGCGGAGGATGCCGGTCTGCAAATATGTTGGCAGGAAGCCGCTGATGTCATCGCGTGAGAATCCGTAGGCCATCTGCGTAAGATCGTTGGTGCCGAAGCTGAAGAAGTCGGCATTTTCTGCGATTGAATCCGCCGTCACTGCAGCGCGGGGTGTTTCGATCATTGTGCCGATGAGAATCGACAGGGTTCCCTTGTATTTGCGTTCTTTCTTGACGATTTCGATGGTCTGTTCTGTGAGCCGGCGCAGCATTTCGAGTTCTGAAGCCACACTCACAAGCGGGATCATGATTTCGGGGATTGTCTTGATTCGCTTCTTGGCGCATTCGATGGCCGCCTCAACAATGGCGCGCACCTGCATGACGAGAATTTCCGGATAACTCACGCTCAGGCGACACCCGCGATGGCCAAGCATTGGGTTTGATTCGTGCAACATGCTGACGCGATGGTGTACCTCGTCGAGACTCACGCCGATCGCTTTGGCCATTTCCTTTTGTGCCGCCTCGTCGTGCGGCAGGAACTCGTGCAAGGGCGGGTCGAGAAGGCGTACCGTTACTGGCAGGCCTTTCATGGCGGTGAAGATGCCGACGAAATCCTTACGCTGATAGGGGAGAAGCTCTGCCAGTGCTGCTTCGCGATCTTCACGCGATTCGGCCATGATCATGCGGCGCATTGCGATGATGCGATCGCCTTCAAAGAACATGTGCTCAGTGCGGCACAGGCCGATGCCCTCGGCGCCGAATTCGCGAGCGCGCAGCGCATCCTTCGGCGCATCGGCATTGGCGCGCACTTTGAGTGTGCGCTGTTTGTCCGACCACTTCATGATGCGCGTGAAATCTGGTGTCATCACTGGTGGAGGGGCTGAAAGGGCACCGAGCATGACTTCACCAGCTGATCCATCAATGGAAATGACTGTGTCAGGGCCAAGAGTCTTGCCATTGACTTTGACCTGACGCTTGGCGGCGCTGATTTGAAGCGCTCCTGCGCCGACGATGCAGCACTTGCCCCACCCCCGCGCCACCACCGCGGCGTGCGAGGTCATGCCACCGGTTGAGGTGAGAATGCCGACGGCGGAATGCATGCCTTCGACATCTTCAGGACTTGTTTCCTTGCGCACGAGGATGACTTTTTCACCTTGAAGCGCCCGCTCGACGGCTTCGTCTGCAGAAAAAGCCAGCTTTCCAACAGCTGCACCGGGCGATGCTGGCAAGCCGCGCGCGAGTACGGTTGCGCCCTTCTTTGATTTCGCATTGAAACTGGGCACGAGCAATTGTGTGAGATCACCTGCGGGGACACTGAGGAGCGCCTCGGGTTCGGTGAGCATTTTTTCGCGGACAAGATCGCATGCGATTTTCACGGCCGCGGCACCGGTGCGCTTGCCGCTGCGCGTTTGCAGGATGTAGAGCCGACCATTTTCGATGGTGAACTCAATATCCTGCATGTCGCGATAGTGCGTTTCAAGTTGGGCACGAATGTCAATCAGTTCTTGATAGACCTCTTTGTTCCACTTCTTCATCTCAATGATGGGATGCGGCGTGCGGATGCCCGCGACGACATCTTCGCCTTGAGCGTTGACGAGAAATTCGCCGTAAAACTCATTGACGCCAGTGGATGGGTCGCGTGTGAAGGCAACACCTGTGGCGGATTCGTCGCCCATATTGCCAAAAACCATGGATTGCACATTGACCGCCGTGCCCTCAAGATCAGTGATGCGGTTGATGCGCCGATAGGTGTTGGCGCGCTCGCTGTTCCAACTTTCGAAGACTGCGCGAATGCCTGCTTCAAGCTGCACGTATGGATCCTGTGGAAATGGCTTGCCCACATGTTTTTTGTACACCGCTTTGTAGGCTTTGCATAGCTTTTCCAGACCTTCTGCGGGCACGTCCGTATCAAGTTTAACGCGAAGCGCTGCCTTGATGCGGTCGAACTCCACTTCAAAGTGTTCGTGATCAACACCCATGACGACATTGCCGAACATGTTGATCAGGCGGCGATAGGCATCGAATGCAAAACGCCGGTTGCCTGCTTCATTGGCAAGCGCTTCGACAGCGGCATCACTCAGGCCAACGTTCAAAATGGTGTCCATCATGCCGGGCATGCTGACCGCAGCACCAGAGCGGACGGACACAAGCAATGGTTTGCTATCGCCACCAAAGGTACGTTTGCGATCGCGTTCGAGTCTTCGAATGCCGCCGCGCACTGCGTCCATCAGTCCCGCGGGCAATGCGCCACCCGAGCGCTGATATGCAGCACAGGTCTGCGTGGTAATCGTGAAGCCGGGGGGGACGGGCAAGCCGACAGCATTCATCTCTGCAAGGTTGGCCCCTTTGCCACCGAGCAGACCGCGCATGGCGCTCCCGCCTTCGGTTTTCTTGCCATCGAAGGCATAGACCATCTTGGTGCGTGATGTTTTTTTCTTCGTCTTACGGGTTGATGATGCACTTGATGTCTTGCGCGAGGATTTGCCCGTATTGCGCTGCTGTTTGGCCACGCGTCACTCCCTTGAAATAGCGAGGTTGCCCTGATGGTGATGTCGACCCGCGCTTTGCGAACCGAACCTCTCAGTCTAAGCACTTTCCGAGCGCCGGGCACCGCGACGCTTGCCCCGGAAGCCCAATAAGATGGCAATTCATGACAGCATCGTCCGTACAATTCGACCCCGAGTCCGCCTTGAGCGCCTCGGGCGGTCGTGATGCCCTTGCGAATCACTTGCGCCGGTGGCCTTGCGATATCCCGGTGGCGTGTGCAACGCTTGGTGTCACGGGGCGATGGGCGGTGGTGGGCAGGCCCACGAGGGTGATTCCCCATACCTTTGCTGATCCGGCGGCCCCTCTTGAGGCTCTGGATGCGGCCCTTGACTGCCATTTCCAATGCGATCGACGTGCGGCCTCTGCTGACCCCCCGGGCCCCGGGTGGGTTGTGATGTTGAGCTATGAGCTGGGCACTGCTGCTGAGCCGCGGGGCCTGCCAACACATCACCTGTGGAGTTGCCCTGCGTGGACCATCTTGCGAATCGAAGATGGGGTGGCGATTGATCGAACCGCTGGCACGGTCGAACCCTTTGGTGCCCCCTGCGCCCTCGCAGTGGATGCGGGGCGTTATGAGGTTGGTCCATTTGAGCCAAGCACGTCACGCGAGACGTACGAGCGCGCAGTGGCGAGGGCCCGGGCCTATACCCATGCGGGAGATATTTTTCAGGCGAATCTGGCGCATCGCCTGATTGCCCGGTTCACTGGCGCGCCACGAGCGATGGCGGCGCAGTTATTTGAATCACTTGAGCCATCATTTCCCGGGTATATCGAATTGACCGGTGCGCACGGAGTACACAGTGCAGTGATCTCGGTGAGCCCGGAGTTGTTTCTGGATGTGGCGCAGGGGGTGAACAGTAATGAGCGCCGAATCGTGACGCGCCCGATCAAGGGAACACGTCCGGGGTCGCACACTGAGGATTTGCTTGAATCACACAAAGACGCTGCGGAACTTGCGATGATCGTCGATCTCATGCGCAATGATCTCGGTCGCGTTGCGCACCCGGGTTCTGTGAATCTCGAAGAGCAACGCGCTTTCGAGGTGCATCATGGCGGGCGCATCACTCACACATCATCGACTATCAGCGCGACGCTGCGCAAGAAGACAACGCTTGGCGATGTGCTGCGCGCGACGATGCCGCCGGGATCGGTCACGGGCGCTCCGAAGGTGCGTGCGCTGCAGATCATCGAAGAGCTTGAACGCCCGATGTTCGGGATGCGCCGGGGTGCCTATTGCGGGGCGATTGGGTATCTGTGTGATGACGGCAGATTGGCACTGAACGTTGGGATCAGAACGTTGACGCTTCACGCGGAGACTGGATCGACTGCGACACACGCGACGGGGCGACTTGATATGCCGGTTGGTGCGGGGATTGTTGCGGATTCTGAGCCCAATGCGGAATGGGAAGAAACCCTAACGAAAGCGAGGCCCATCGTTACAGCACTGGGGTCTTCTCTCATCGTGTAGTCATGATGTGTTGCGATTGCCGGTCAGGCTGCCACAGACGCCACGTTTTTTCCTCGGGTCTTGTTCATTGAGCGCGTCATAGAAGAAATCGACGAAGCGCCGAGCGGCGGGCTGGAATGACATGGCACGAAGTGATTCAATCGTGTCGGCCATAGAGCGCCCGCCACGTGTGCGGTAAATCGCGCGGTAGACCTCTTTGATCTCGCGGCGGTCCTGATCGTTCAAGGCGCTGTTGCGCCGAAGGCCAACTGAGTTGAGCCCGACGACTCCATTGACGTTGCGCACGATGACATAGGGCGGGACATGTTGAGAGGCGGCGGCACTTGCCTGAAACATGGTGCCATCGCTTATGCGGACAAATTGATGAATGCCGACCCAACTGGAGAGGATGTTGCCATTGCCGATCGTTGCGTGACCCGCAAGGCATGTTGCGTTGCCGATGGTGTTGTTGTCGCCAACCTGAGCGTTGTGCCCCGCGTGAGAGTGGCACATAAAATAGTTGTTTGAGCCGACAGTCGTTGGTGGCCCTGGGTGTGTGCTGCGATGCAGCGTGACACTTTCGCGAAAAATGTTGTGATCACCAATGACAAGTTCGCCCACGTGTTCTGGTGAAAAATCGCGATCCTGGGGATCGTCACCAAGAACGGCGTAGGGATGCACATCGTTGTGTTCGCCAAGCGTGGTGTGCTGCACAATGATGGCGCGCATGCGAATGCGCGAGCCGGTGCCAATGTGGCAGTGCGGTCCGACGATTGCTTCTTGATCAATAATTGCACCGGGCGCGATGACTGCGGTGGGAGCGATTGATGCACTCGGATGCACCGAAGCGTCTACATATTCTTGAGTCGTCGTCACAAAAATCCCTCTTGAATCGGTGAGCGGTACACGCCGCGAAGACCGGAAGAGTGATTATACCGACACTCGGGAGCCTCTTACGAGGAGGCGCTGACGTCTGACTTTACAGGTCGCGGAGCGGGTGCTTTGCTCTGACGATTTGACTCACCGGTGTCTTCACGGAAGAGGCGATCAAGGGGCGCAGTGCGCGCGGGCACCAGCACGAGGGCGGTGAGATCGTCGATGGGATGCATCGAGCCACTCTGCGAGTTGAGCTTGCACGCAAGTTCATCCATCGCCGAGCGCAGATTGTCCTGCCGCCAGGTATCTGCGGTTCTGCGGAAGTAGTGCATGTAGCGATTGCTTGGCACGCGGCGTGTGTATTCATCAGACGATTCACCGGGGAAGGCGGTCTCAAAGCCATCGGAATAGAGAATGAGCATCTCATCGTCTGCCAGAGTGAACTCTGCCTCGTCGAACGTTGCTTCTGGAAACACACCGAGCAGTCCACCAGATGTTTCGATGCCGCGCGTCTTATCAGGACTAACAATGATCGGCGCTGGGTGCCCTGCGCCCGCGATGGTGACAGTGCGATCGCGCGTGTCGATGATGCCATAGGCTGCGGTTGCAAAGCGCGGCACATCACCGTGGCGATGAATCATTTCATTGTTGAGGTTTTCAAGGACCTCGCCGGGCGGAAGAATTGTTTTGCTCACTGCATCATGGGCAGTGGTGGTCAGGCTTCTCAAGAGCACCATAGTCATGAGCGCTGCGGGGACACCATGTCCGACGGCATCGGCGATGAAAAACCCAAGATGGTGTTCGTCGAGTTTTTGCACGTCGTAGATATCACCTGAGACATACCCCGCGGGGCGGAAATAAATCTGCACATCGACGGTCTCAGCTTGTGGAAGGGTGCGCGGGAGGAACTCGCGCTGTACGGAGGCGGCGAGTTGCAATTCTTCATGAATCTTGTCGATCTCGCCGCGCAAGCCGCCCTGAAACCTGCGCGCGACACGGAGCTCACTTCGGAGGCTTTCGATCATTTGCTGGCGTTCTGCGAGGGCGTGGAGTGTTGCGGCGATGGACTGCGGGGTGGCATCACTTGGAACGACGAGAACGCCGCGCCCGCCCAGACGCTGGCGCGCGGGTGTCAGATCATCAAAGACGAGGACAAGGGGAATCGCCTGTTCCCAGAGATGATCTATGAGCTTGAAGACCATGGCCTGATCGTCATCGGCGCCGATATAGGCGACAACTGCAGACCCGAGCGATTCACCGATAGCAGAAAGCGCCCATGGCATGGTGCGAATGTTGGCGAGCGGTTCACACCCCCACTGCGGCCACGCAGATTCGATCGGATCCCAATAGCGCTGCGCGTCTTGCGGGTCAGGCTCTGAGCGCTTTCCCGGCACAAGCAGGGTGAAGGAACGTCGAGTGCGTTGGAGTGGTGTATCAGACACGGGGCGCTCACAGGTCCGGGGTGAGGTCCGAGAATGGTGCGACGAGGCACTACGGACTTCGATGAGCTTCGACCTACCGGGCGCGGGCCTTGAGCCCATCGAGGTCAAGCTCGAACTGATCGCCCGGTTTGACCCCCAAACGCTTCCATGTGCCCGGGGCAACTTCGATGACATACCGGACGGGGAAGTCGCTGTTATAGCGCGGCAAGCGGTTTTCGTAGTCACCTTGCGGTTCATCCGGTCCCTGAGGATCTTCGATAGGCATTTCATACATCCGGACGATGCGGCCCGAATCATCGAGGTAGGCGATATCGATCGGCGTGAGGCAGTCGCGCATGACGAATTGCAGCGGGATTCTGTTGGCAAAGACAAAGACCATGCCGCCTGTGGGTTCGATGGTTTGGCGTCCGCCGAGGCCACGGATGCGTGTCGATTCATTCAGCGCTGGCTCTAGGAAGAAGTGTTCACCGGCGACGGTGACTTGCTCACGACCTTCGGGCACGGTGACGGTCTTGCACCCGCGAATGGTAATGAACGATGCGGTGAGCGAGGCGATGAAGCTGATCACGATTGCGCGTACGAATAGCGATCGGTTGCGCCGGGCACGACGTCTATGGGGCACAATCACTGGGCCAACCACGCATGATCCTCCGGGCGCATGACGATGCGCGAATGCGACATGGTACGCAAGTTGAAACGCTCGCGGAATTCGAGCGCGGTCATGGGCGCCAGGGTATCTGTGATGCTGCACCAGAAGGCCATGAGACCAATGATGCGCTCAGGTGCGACACCCTGATCCCGGAAATGGGCGATGCGCGTGTCGCCATGGCGTTTGGCGAGGCGTCTGCCATCGGGCCCGATCACAAGCGGGAGGTGTCCCCAGTGCGCGGGCGGTGGCAGGTCAAGGGCCTTGTAAAGCTGAATTTGGCGGGCGGCGGAATCGAGCAGGTCGTCGCCGCGGATGACATCGGTGATGCCCTGCTGCGCGTCATCGACAACGACGGCGAGTTGGTATGAGGGCGCAGCGCGCTTGGTCCAGATGACGAAATCGCCCACGGTGCGTGCCGGGTTGATCTCTTGCGGGCCAGCGAAGTCGTCGGTGAATGAGATGGATTGATCGGGCATGACGAAGCGCCAGTTGGTGGCGGAGTCTTGAAAAGAGCGCGGCTCAAGGGGCGGGCGCAGGTGCGCGGGAAAAAGTGACTCGTGCATGTCGCGCGCGTCGGAAGCGTGGGGCGCAGTTGCAGCGGCGGCGATCTCGGCGCGCGAGAGTTCGCAGGGATAAGCCCTGGCGCACGCGGCGAGGTGTTCCATGGCGCGCGTGTAGGGAGAGAGGTCGTCGGATTGGCGCGTGATATCACTATCCCAGTCAAGGCCGACCCAACTGAGGATGTCGAGGGCGTCGCGTTCGGCTTCGGGTTTGATGCGCGGGCCATCGAGATCTTCGATGCGCATGATGATGCGCCAATCGTTGTGGCGCGCCATTGCCCAGGTGATGAGAAAAGTGCGCAGATTGCCCAGATGCAGGGCTCCGGTGGGCGAGGGGGCAAGGCGGGTGACTCTTTGAGGGTAATTCGTGGCGTTCATGGGAAAGTTGGGGTGGATTCCTGTTCACCAATGGGCGATTGAGCACGATACAGGGGTTGACCCGGCGCGGGAAGACCCGAAGATAGTGGTGTGCGCACGTGGCTGCATCGGGCAGGTCGCGAGCAGCACAGCGCCGGGGGGCGCACCGGGAGAAAGCACTGTGACGATTACCAAGCTGACCGAACAACAGATTGCGATGCATCTTGAGCATCTGGCGGAGTGGTCGGAGATGAATGGCGCGATCCAGCGCACCTATCTCTTCAATGACTTTCTTGAATCAATGGCGTTCGTGAACCGCGTTGCAGATCATGCAGAAATGGTGCAGCATCACCCGGACATTCTGATCCGGTGGAACAAGGTGACGTTGACTCTGTCCACGCACGATGCGGGGGGGATCACGGACAAGGACTTCGATTTCGCGAAGTTTGCTGACGAGGCAGAGTGAGCTATCGGCTAAGTGATCTCGATCGTTTGGCGCTTAGAGAGCTACGTAAGCGTGGCGATGACCATGGCCTGGCACGTCATGTCATCCATTGGTTGTTCTTTCAGAGCGATGAGCAGCGTCAGGCAGCTCGGAACGAAGCCATCACGGCTGGATGGGGTGAGTACGGGGACAACATTGAGCCATCCGAAGACGACGTGTGGTGTCTCTCACTTGACGCCACCCACGACCTTACCGAAGCGGTGCTCATCCAGCGGTTAGCAGAGATGAATGCGATTGCGGCTCGGCACGGCGGCGTGTATGACGGGTGGGAGGCGCAGATTGCAGCGCCTGAAGAGGGGATCCAACGACCCGGCCTGATGGCCCGCTTGTTGGGCAAGCGGTAATACTGGAGCCCCGCGTCGCCCTCGCTATACTGCCCATCCAATGTCCCGGGGAGACCCGGCGGCACTGGGCCTGTAGCTCAGTTGGTAGAGCGCACCCCTGATAAGGGTGAGGTCACAGGTTCAAGCCCTGTCAGGCCCACTTATGCACCTCGATTCGCTGGCCGATGAATCGAGTTGAGACTTCGTAGTACGACTCGGGAGTGAATCCCGGAGCCTGCGGAGTTGTTGCAATAAAGAATAAGCGCGGGGGCAAGCGCCTGCGCAGTGCTGGGGTGAAGATGCTCCGGAAAGTATTCAACTTGTTTCTGCTTGGATCCGGACTCTCGGGGATTGATCGCGATGATCCGGTGGCGCGCATGGATCGCATGCGCGAAGAGGCCGCCAGCGAAACTGATTCCCTCGGTGAAGAACTGGGCGGCGATGAGCCGGGTGATGTGTTGAAGCAAGATGGCGATGGCGAGGCGACATCAGCCCAGTGTGAGGCAACGCCATCCCGAAATAACATCCATTCTTAGAACTTGAGTCTTGACAGCCCCCCCCCCCCCCCCGATAATGTACTGTTGGATACATACTCGTCATGAAGGGGAGGTTCTATCATGGCAACGTTTTCGCGGTTCTTGATTGCAGCAGCGTGCGCCTTGCCCTTGGCGGCATGCGCAACCGTACACGCGGCGACACCGGCACCTGGCATTGATCCGACACTTGCGCGCGTTGCACCCGCTGAGGTGGATGTTGATGGCGACGGCGTGCTCACGAAGAGCGATCTTGTCGCATGGTTGCGCACGCGCTATCGCGATATGAAGATTTCAGATCATGATGGCGATGGCAGGATCACCTTTGCTGATTCGCGCGTTGATATCGCTCGCATTTTGGGCGGACTCGCGGGCGATCTGAATGGCGATGGTGTTGTTGATGCGCATGACGCTGCGATACTCACGGGCAACGCGAGTCGGCATCTGGCTGGTGCAACCATCGCAGATGGCGATCTGAATCTTGATGGCGTTGTTGACCGGCTCGACCTTGATGTGTTGTCGCAACTCATGGGCACACGGCTTGAGCAGGATATGGGGGCGCTAGCGCAGGGTGTGATTGATGAGGGGCGTGGGCGAGCGCTGATGATGAGTCGGGCACCAGTCAATCATATTGTTGTGATTTCGGATGGGTATGATCCCGCGCTCCCTTGGCCAGATGGGATGCCAGATGACTATCCTGCGAATCACGCTGATGACTATAGCTATCAATGGCCGATCTGGCCGGACCCGAACGAAATCCCGCAACCTCTTCCGGGTGATGCGCCTACTCCTCATATACACCGAACTGGTCTGAGTTGGGGTCACTGGATCGCAGTCAGCCAGTGGCCCGCCAACCATCTCTACTCTCCTTCTGCCGCTTGGGCACCACTGTCCCACGACACAGCAATGAGCGAGTTTGAGTGGCAAACATGGCCATCCAACCATAATCGCCCGATCAGTGCCACCTGGAATGGGCCCGGACCAGGTGGCGTGCCGCACGAGACCTCTGTTTCTCGGTCGTGGGATCCGAGCCATGCTGTGTCGGTGTCATTGGCCCCGAATCCCCACAGCAATCCAGAACTTCCGATGTTGACCGATCCGTCGCCTCACCTCGAGTGGGCATCGAGCACCTGGCCACACAGAGTCGATGTATCCTCGATCGCATGGCCAACGAATCATGTGGCACAACTGTCAGGTTCCTGGAAAGAGTCGCATAAAATGAACCTGTCGATCTATTGGCCCGGTAGTCATCACGGAGCCGTGTCAAAGCTTTGGCCGGCGGAGGACGACACTGGTTGGCCAGCGAACCATGTGACCGATGTATCAACGACATGGGGCGATCCAGCAGAACCCGCTTTGCCATTTTGGCCCCCAGGGCATTCGATCTGGAGCACAGCGTGGGATGTCATCCCGACTATTGTTCCGCTTCTGCGCCCTGGCAAACTCCTCAATGATACGGACAACCAGTTCGAAGTTGGCGACGAAGACGAGGTCCCGGGGCGCGAGTAGCTGGAGCTTCGGATGAGACTTGCCAAAGCGCTCCTTTTTGGGTTCTTGCTGAGTTTCCCGCTTGTGTGGATCATCAACAGTTCGCAGTGCGAAGGGCGAAGCTCATCAGCATTCCGACAGGAGAAACGCGCGGGGATGGTGCCCGCGCACGAGGTGTCGATCAGTGATGGCTGGCCGAGTGTACCGCGCGATATTGCCCGGCACATCAAGCGGCGCTCGCCGGGCTCGCATCGTGAATCGGTGAGTTCGTGGCCTGTGAATCACCACAGGGCTATGTCCGGGGAATGGGGCAGTGTCGAGTCGTGGGCATCTCACTGGTGGCCGCCGAATCACAGTATGCAGATCAGCGTGGAGTGGAACCTGCCGGGCCGGGGGGGGGTGCCGCATGATATCTCTGTTTTGCAGAGTTGGAACGCGGGGCACGATGTTCACACCTCCACGCTCTTTGAGCCGCACCCGAACCCTGCACTGTCGCGCATTCTTATGAAGCCCGCAGCGCACGGCCAATGGCACTCCAAGACATGGCGGCACGAACTGGCGGTATCAGAGTTGGCATGGCCGCCAAACCATCTTGATGTGCTGTCAAAGTCGTGGACCCGGGCGCACGAGATGAACACATCGGTGTTCTGGGGCGCGAATCATGCGGTCAGCGCCTCGGCGACATGGCCAAAGGGTCATGAAATGTCGTGGCCTGTGAACCATGATGGTGCCGTGAGCGATGGTTGGAGTCTGCGGTCTAATCAGGATCCGGTCGAATGGTTTCCCAAAGGGCATTCGATCTGGGTATCGGCAAGTGAGTATGCAACACTGGATGCCAATCGTGGGGAGCCCGCTGGCGCGATCACATTCAACCAACACTTCATAGAACAGCGCCTGGGCGGTGATGCTGCTGTCGTTGCGAAAGAACACGCTTCGGATATCACTGAGGGAGTGTCATTCGACAATCCAGTCTCCATCGTCTTGCATGTGCTGGACAATCTGCCGGCGAAAGTGCGTGTGTTGCCGAGCGAGCGGTATTACTACTACCGGTTCCCCCTTGGTGAGCGGCGGGTGTCCGGCAATCTGCGCTTCACAAGTGCGGAAGAGGGCCTCCTGCATGTCGGGTATTTCGATATGCACGATCAGTCGTCGATGGGCACAATGACGCTCGGGGCGGACGATGGGTGCAGGGTCAGTGAACTGTCCGACGGTGTGTATGAGGTCGCGTTTCGCGGCCGGCGGGTGGTTTTCGAACTGGCGTTGGAGTTTCTCGAAGTTCCAGATGACTTGAAGTTGGAAGAAGATGAACGTGCGGTGACGGCGCTGCTTGATGAATCAGGGTATCGCTTCGTTTTGATTTGGAATGAAACGCACGAGTGCCTGTATTACATTCTGCCCCCGGATGGCTTTGTGCCCGATGAGCTTGTACCGTTCGGGCCGGAGGAGCATCACACACTTGTCGGGCGCAAGAGCCGCTTTGTGTTTTACAACGACGTGGAAACGGATCGGCGTTTGCTGATTGGTGTGTGGCAGCGGCACATTATGGACAACTCTTACTTTGATGGGCCGTTTGATCAGGTGCCGCCGCATTTGCCACTTCGACCCATGCTTGAACGCGCGTATCCATATGTGAAGTGGAAGGGCGGGATCAATGAGCATGGCGTGTTCATTGAACGCCCGGGACAGCGCGTGGCGATCACGCCCTATACCGTTTACCAGAAGCTTGAGGGCGTGACGGCGATGGTAGCTGATGCCATGGCGCAAGAGAACGCAGGCGAGGCGCTGTGGTCGGCGCTCACCTATGACTCGAAGCGCGACTTCCATGAACGCTGGAAAGGGAACGGCGGCACGATTGGTTCGGTGCTTGGCGACGGTTCGCATGTGCAATATATGAGTCAGGGATGGCCAGCCAATCATCGGGGCGATTCGAGCAGGGCATGGCCTTCGGAACATGCAGCTTCGGTGAGTAAAGACTGGCCTGCGAATCATGAGAGTGCGCTGAGCACCGCACAACCGGTAGCTACGCAGAAGTAAGCGGGACGACCTTGAACTGATCGACATCGACGAGGCCGAGATCGGTGAGCTTCAGGTGCGGGATCACGGGCAGAGGCAGGAAGCTGAGCGGCATGAAGGGATCGTGATGCGGGCAGCCGAGGGCGTGCGCGGCGCGCAGGAGCGTGTCCTGCTGATCGATCACGGTCTCGGGCGACTGATCTGACATGAGCCCGGCGATAGACAGTGGCAGGAGCGCTTTGACTTCGCCCCCACTGACGACGCACTGGCCGCCGCCGGCGGTGGCGAGTGCTTGGGCTGCGACGACCATGTCGCGATCGTTGTCGCCCACGACAGCAAGATTGTGGGCATCGTGACCCACGGTTGAGGCGAGTGCGCCACCGGTGAATTGAAAACCCTCGACAAAGCCGAGGCCAATGTTGCCCGTGCCCTTGTGGCGCTCGATGACCGCGAGTTTGAGCAGATCGCGGGAGGAATCTGCGATGAAGTGGCCGCCTTCGACACACGGCGAGCGCTCGAGTGCATCGGTGACCAGCTGGTCGGCGTGCATGCCGATGACTCGGATGGTCGAGGCAGCGCCCTCGGGCACCGCGATGTGCAATGACGATTCTTCAAAGCGATCAGGCAAGCGCACGGGAGAAGCGGGCCACTGCGAAAGTTCACCTGTTTCGAATATTGATTGGCCATCGCGCGCTACGACCCGACCTGCGATGAACGTCAATCGCGGCATGGGGGCATTGAGATCATCAAAGACAATCATGTCGGCGCATCGACCCGGCGCGATCAGGCCAAGATCCGGCTGTCGATAGTGGTCAGCAGTGTGGAGTGAGCCACAAGCGAGGGCAAGGACAGGGTCGATACCCATGGCGATTGCTTTGCGGACGATGTTGTCGATGTGCCCATCATCGCGGAGGTCTTTGGGGTGTCGATCATCGGTGCAAAAACTGATGCGCGATGCGGTGTCTGCGGTGATGAGGGGCGCGAGGGCTTCGAGATTTCTGGCCGCAGAACCCTCGCGAATATGAATGTGCATGCCCATTCGCAATTTTTCGCGTGCCTCTTCAAGTGAAGTACATTCATGGTCGGAACTGATGCCGGCGGCGACATAGGCATTGAGTTGGCGCCCGACGAGTTGCGGTGCGTGGCCATCAACAATGGCACGTTGCAGACCAAGTTCCACTTTGGCAAGGACATCGGTATCTGCAAAGACGACACCGGGATAATTCATCATCTCAGCAAGGGCGACGATCTGCCCCTGCAATGCAGGATCATCAAAGAGGCGCGCAAGGTCATGCACATCGATGGTTGCCCCCGAGGTTTCAAGTGGAGCGCTTGGCACGCAGGAACTGAGGGCCCAGAGCGCGCGGAAGGGCACGCCCCGGGCATCGTCGACGATCCACTTGATGCCCGCGGGGCCAAGAACATTGGCAATTTCATGGGGATCGAAGACGGCGGCGGTGGTGCCGTGGGGCAGGGCAAGGTGGGCAAATCTCGACGGTGGGAGCATTGTGGATTCGACATGCATGTGGGCATCGATCAGCCCCGGAGCAATGAATGCACCTTGCAGGTCGAGGTGTTCGCGGGCCTCGATCGTGGCGGGCGCGTCAAAAACGACTGCTGCGATGCGGCCGCCGAGGATGCCAAGGCTCCCGGAAATAATCTCGCGGGTGGCAACGTTGATGATGCGGGCATTGTCAATGGCAAGATCGCAGGGGGCATCACCGCGGGCTGCTGCGAGGAGCGCGGGATCGGTTCGCGAAACGACCGGTACGGGCATCGTGCGTTGGGTGCGGTCTTGTGGCATGGTATATGTGACGATACCGGCTTGGATGGTTCTGCGCCGAAATATTCTATTGGAGTTATCAGTGGTTGCACCAAAGAGCACGGATGACACGCACGACTGCCTTGATGGCACTGATGTTGCACCGCACATGATGACCTGCATGGAAGTCTGGGGCGGCAATCGCGCTGTAGATTCTGCGGTGAGTACGCCCGGCCTTGATGTGTGGGTGCTCTCGCGCCCGTGGGCGGGTGAAGATCAAGGCGGGGATATTCACTACCTGTCGATGTGCGCCGCGGGGCGGATCTCACGATTTGCGCTTGCCGATGTTGCCGGTCATGGCGACAGTGTTGCAGGACTTGCGGGCACGTTGCGCACCCTTATGCGCAAGAACATCAATACCGTTGATCAATCGCGATTTACGCGTTCACTCAATGAAGCGATGACCGATCAGGCCTCGGGCCGGTTTGCAACTGCGATTCTTGGCACCTATTTCGCGCCGTCCCGACATTTAATTTTGACCAACGCCGGGCACCCAAGGCCGCTCTGGTTTCGCCAAGATGAAATTGATAATGAAGGAACATGGGCGCTGCTCGATGAGACTGCGCCGGGGGCTCTGCGCGGGCGCGATGACAAGACACGCGATATGCCAACGAATCTGCCGTTGGGCGTCATTGAACCAACCTCGTACAGCCAGTTTGCGGTGCAGATGGTGCCGGGCGAACTGATCCTGTTTTATTCCGATGCACTGATTGAGGCGCCGAGTGGCTCGAATCTGCTGGGAGAACAGGGGCTTCTTGACATCGTGAGCACGATTGATCGAAGTGAACCTGAGCTGATTGTTGAACGGTTACTTGAGCGCATTGTTGAAGCGGGCCATGGCAAGGCCCTTGAAGATGATGTGACAATGATCATGCTTCACGTCAATGACGCGCCGATGCGATCGGTTCCACTTGCGGAGCGCATCTCCGCAGTCGCACGATTACTCGGGTTCAAGGGGTGATTCTCGATTGCTTCTATACTGCATCCTCTCTGGAGGGTTCGGTATGGCATCAGCAACAGACATTTTCGGTCATGATCGCGCCTTGATCGGCATGGTGCATGTGGACGCCTTGCCCGGAACGCCCGGCCACGACGGACGCAGCATTGACAACATTGCACAGCGCGCTGCGGCAGAAGCGAAGTTGCTCGTTGATGGCGGCTTTGACGCCGTGGCGATTGAGAATATGCACGATGCGCCGTATCTGCTGCGCGATGTTGGGCCAGAAATCGTAGCGGCAATGACTGCGATCGCGGTGCGCGTGAAAGATGTCATTGGTGATGTTCCGCTCGGCGTACAGATTCTTGCTGGCGCAAACAATGCAGCGCTTTCGGTGGCCCACGCCGTCGGGGCGCACTTTATTCGGGTTGAAGGATTTGTGTTTTCGTCTGTGGCAGATGAAGGATTGTTGGCAACTGCTGATGCAGGGCCGTTGCTGCGCTATCGCAAACAGATTGGCGCAGAGGACGTGTACATTCTTGCGGATATCAAGAAGAAACACTCGAGCCATGCAGTCACATCTGATGTTAATCTTGGAGAAACTGCGCATGCTGCAGAATTTTCCGGCGCCGATGGGCTGATTGTGACGGGCGCAGCCACTGGGTGCGCAACCGCACTTGAAGATATTCAGGCAGCGCGCGGGGCATCGAACCTGCCCATCGCAGTTGGAAGTGGTGCTACTCCAGAGACATTGGCAGGACTCTTTCAACATGCACACGCTGTGATTGTGGGCAGTTGGTACAAGCGCGATGGCATGTGGCGCAATGAGCCCGATGCTGCACGGGTGAAGCAGATGGTTGCTGCGGCCAACGCCGCCCGACCATAATTACTGCCGCGCGGTAGGCTTATTGCCATGAAGCGAACACCCTCCATGATGTGGCAGATACTGTGGGCAGCAATGGCGATGTGTGTGCTAGGTGATACGCCGCACGCACTTGGCGGGGCTGCAGATGATGCCTTGCTGCATTTGCTCACAGAAGACCTTGCAGCGCAACGGGAAGCCAATCCTGTGGGCGCATCGCAGCATGGCCTTCGGAACTTTGATGCGCTGATGCCAGATGTCTCACCTGAAGCGCAGGCAGCGTTTGTCACTTCCTCGCGAGATCGCCTTGCACGACTGGAACTGGTTGATCGCAGCCAGTTGACGCCAGAGAACGTATTGAATGCGGAGTTGCTTGAATATGAACTGACGCTGCGCATCGATGCCGCGCCGTTCATGCGATGGCAAACGCCGGTGTCTCAGATGAGTGGGCCGCAGTTGTGGATTCCGCAGTTACCAGATCAATTGACCTTTGCAACAGTGCGGCATCTTGAGGATTACCTGCAACGACTGGAGGCGATACCAGCCTATCTCGTTCACGTTGAAATGAATATGCGCGCGGGGATGGATACGGGGCGCGTTCCGCCGCAACTGGTCATGGGCAGCACCATTGATCAGGCGCTCCAACATACGGGTGAAGCATTTGAACGTGCGCCGATGCGCCATCCGCTGTACGCACCGTTTGGGGATCATCTTGCAACGCCCGAGTTGCGCGAGGCGGCAACAGAAACTATCAGTGAGCGTGTGATTCCTGCGTTCGAGCGGTTCGGAATGTTTTTACGAGATGAATATGTGCCCGCATGCCGGGAGACTATTGCGTGTATAGACCTGCCTGATGGGGAAGCGCTGTATGCGCTGCGCATTCGGGCAATGACCTCACTTGCATATTCACCGGAGCAGATTCATCGCATTGGCATAAGCGAGGTCGAGCGTATTCACACGGAAATGCAAGAAACAATTCTGCGATCAGATTTCATTGATCAACTGCATGCGCGCACAATCATGGGTAACTCAGGTTCACCTGTGCTTCGGGAAAAACAATTGTTCGAGGCGTTCGTTGATTATCTTCGGACAGATTCGCGGTTTTATTTCGACTCGCCCGAAGCACTGCTCGCGGAGTATCGTGACATCGCCAAACGTATTGATGCGCATATGCCCGCGCTCTTTGGCACGCTGCCACGGTTGCCCTATGGCGTGCGGGAAATGCCTGCATTTATGGCGGCATCGGCGCCAACGGCGTACTACTATCACGGGTCGATCAAGACGGGCATGCCGGGATACTTCGTTGCAAACACCTACAAACTCGACAGCCGCCCGAAGTATGAAATGATCGCGCTGACTTTGCATGAGGCGGTGCCGGGACATCATCACCAGGGCGCATTGGCGCAGGAACTTGAAGCTGCGGGACTGCCTGAATGGCGCACCGAACTGAGCTACAACGCATTTGGTGAGGGATGGGCGCTGTACGCTGAGCGGCTTGGTCTGGAGATGGGCGATGCACCGTTTGGTATGTACGCCGATCCATATGACGATTTCGGACGCTTAAGTTATGAAATGTGGCGCGCCATGCGGCTGGTTGTTGATACGGGCATGCATGCGTTGGGGTGGTCGCGCAAGCAAGCGATTGAATACATGCTCGCCAACAGCGCGCTGACGCGCGAGAATATTAAACGCGAAGTTGATCGGTACATCGCATGGCCCGGGCAGGCCTTGGGATACAAACTTGGCGAGCTTGAAATTCGTGCACTGCGCGATGGCGCAGAACAATCACTTGGTGATCGCTTCGATCTGCGATCATTTCATGATGCCCTGCTCGAACAGGGGGCGTTACCGCTGCCGATCATGAGGCAGCACATGCATACATGGATCAATTCAGAGCGAGAATAGCCTGTTTTTCAAGTCGCAATGCCTGGGCCGACAATTCCGCCCCCACCAAGTCCACCTGGGGACCCCACGGGCTGACCTGCAGGACGACGCGGGGGCGGGGGGCCTTGTTGCAGTGGACGTTGCGGCTGCCCAACCTGCGGCGCCAACCTTGCGCGGAAAACATACTCGGCAACGCGCTCATGAAGACTCTCCATCATCTGCGAGAACATGCGGGCACCTTCGCGTTTGTATTCAATGCGCGGATCTTGCTGCGAAAACGCACGAAAGCCGATCGAATCCCGCATCTGATCCATGGTGTACAGGTGTTCTTTCCATGCGGGGTCAAGCACTTCAAGAAGCACATAGCGTTCGAATTGCACTAATTCTGCGCGTAATATTTCTTCGATAACAGCACGGGTGGCATCTTGCAAATCCTCGCCGCGCAATCGGCGCACCCAGAACGGCAAACGCCGGTTGTATTTCTCTAACACGTGTGCTTCAAGAGCTTCCGCGTCTTTGCATGTAAGCGCGGTTTGAATGGCCGATTCAAGTGCACCGGATTCGTGGAACATCTTCGCACACTGAAGCAGTTCTTCCTGCACGAGGATGGGGGATTTTGAAGTGAGGATGGATTCATCCCATCCGAGATCGAACCGCTGATTGGCCCATGAAACAAGGTGTTTTGCAGCATCTCTCGGGTTCTGCCGCATGAGCGCCGTCGTAAGTTCAAGTTGAAATTCGACTGGATACCGTACTTCGCGTTCGTCGTACAGATCGCGTACTTTTTCAAGCACTCGCGCGACAACATCCTGAGGCGTATCTGCCTGAACAATTTCTTCGACAGTCATCGTAATGGTGAGAGTTGTCTTGAGCCACTCCACGAGCTGGAGCGCACCATAATTCGGCACGAGGAATTCGCGCGTGCCCGTGAGATCAGTCTCCTCGATGCGATCGAAGGCTGCATGGCAGAGCCGATTTGACAACTCCTTGTGTGAGAGCTCAGCGATATCTATCCCTGTCAGTTCAACACCGAACCGCGACTTTGCCCAGTTGATCAGACCAACATCATCAATATCGACAAGCTCTGCGCCATCGGGGATGTATTCACCGATCGTGATGCCAATTTCATGGTTTGCTTCATCACGCGCGATCGATCGCAGTACCTCTTCGACTTCTGATGCATCCTTGCCGCGCAAACGCTCTGCGGGAATTGAAACACCAAGCTTGTCGGCGGCAAACTCAGCGGCTTTCTCTGCAAAGTGATCCTTATCGAGGAACCGATCGACGGCACCGGCAGCCGCCTCTTCGATGAACTCGAACACAAGGCCGCGCTGATCACGCCCATCAAGAACGCGTTGGCGCAAGCCATAGAATTCGCGGCGCTGGTGCTCCATGACTTCGTCATATTCGAGAATATTCTTGCGGATCTGAAAGTTGCGTTCTTCGACTTTGCGTTGAGCGCGGACGATTGATTTGGTGAGCATGGGATGCTCAATGGCATCGCCTTCCTTCATGCCAAGACGCGAGAGAATGCGCATGGTCGTTTCACCGGCGAACATTTTCATCAAGTCGTCTTCAAGGCTTACGAAGAATCTGGAGGAACCCCGATCGCCTTGTCGACCCGAGCGGCCGCGCAACTGGTTATCAATGCGCCGGGATTCGTGGCGTTCGGTGCCAATGACATGCAGGCCGCCGATTTCTTCGCATGACGTGACCCATCCGATGCGGTGTAGTGCAAACCTGTGATCGGCATCGAGCTCTTCGCGCAATTCTGTTGCAGACATCTGGCTGATGCGCCTGGGGTCAACCCAGGTGTGCTTCTCGGCCCAGAATCGCAACAAACGCAGTTCCAATTCTTCGAATGTCATGTCTTCGGCTTCACGCTTCTGGATGCCAAGTTCCCGTGGTGCGATCTTGAGATAGACCTTTTTCCGCAGTGTTTCTTCATCATCACTTGCTGACAGATTGCCAGGTGCAATTTTGCGGCGCTTCCAGTGATCGATCAGTTCTTCTCGCGTGACGCGAGCAAGCTTGATGTCGGTGCCGCGCCCCGCCATGTTCGTTGCGATCATCACCGCACCAAGGCGCCCGGCATCTTCAATGAAATTTGCTTCCCGCTCGTGCTGCTTGGCATTGAGCACTTCATGTTTAACCGCGTGTTTCTGGGTCAACATTTTTGAGAGAAACTCACTGCGCTCGACACTTGTCGTGCCAACAAGAATAGGGCGGCCGACATCGTGAAATGCCTTGATTTCATCCACTATGGCGTCCCATTTGTCATTGACAACCAGATACACGGTGTCATCAAAGTCGCGGCGAATGACCTGCACATTGGTTGGAATCGTGACCACATCAAGCCCATAAATATCGTGGAACTCCTGCGCTTCGGTATCTGCGGTGCCCGTCATGCCCGCAAGGCGCTTGTACATCTTGAAGAAATTCTGAATGGTGACGGTAGCAACGGTCTGTGTTTCGGGGCGAACGCGCAGGCCCTCTTTCGCCTGAATTGCCTGATGCAACCCATCTGACCATTGTCGCCCCACCATTGGGCGCCCCGTGTTGCCATCAACGATGACGATGTCCGGGTCGTTTTGGCCGGTAAAACTGTCGGGGATGCTCATCACGACGTAATCAACATCACATTCATAAATAACATGGGCGCGCACGGCCTGTTCGATCAAGTGCGGCAAGTCAATATTGTCACCGACATAAATGGACCCGAGGCCCGCCTTGCGCTGCGCCTCAGCAACACCATCGTGCGAGAGCGTTGCCTTTTTCTTATCGCGTTCGACTTCGAAGAACTGCGCGTGCTTATCACGTGCGGCTTCCAGTTCCGGCAACTCTGCCTTGCTTGTATTGAGTCTCTCTTGCAACTGCGGCACTTTTGACTTGTCACGGGCGTTACGAATATCACCCTCGGTTCCCTTGATCATTTTCTTACAATCATCAACTCTCGTGTCCGCATTGGTCCACGGGCGCTGCTTGTCGACCAGATGCCGGGCAAGTTGATCGGCAAGGTCATAGCGCGGCTCACCTTCATGGGCGGGGCCGGAGATGATCAGCGGCGTGCGGGCCTCATCGATGAGGGTCGAATCAACTTCATCAACGATGGCAAGTTCGCGATAGCGCTGCACCTGCTGGGCAGCGCTTTTTTTCATATTGTCGCGCAAGAAGTCAAACCCAAACTCGCTGGTTGTGCCATAGACGACATCACAGGTGTACATGATGCGTTTCATGTCTTCGGGCTGCATGTGCATTGGATGAATGGCGCCGACGGTCAGGCCAAGGGCATGAAAGAATGGGAAAGTCCAGTCGCGGTCGCGCTGCACAAGATAATCATTGACTGTCACCACGTGTACCTTCCAGCCATCAAGTGATGCCAGATACGCTGCAAGCGGCGCAACGATTGTCTTGCCTTCGCCCGTCTTCATTTCCGCGATCGACCCCTGGTGCAACACCATCGCGCCGATGAGCTGAACGTCAAAAGGACGGCTGCGAAAGGGCGGTTTGCTCTCGGGAAAGAGTTCACGCACCGCGTCATAGAGCGCGAGGGGTATTTCCATGTGCCGCCACCCGGGCAATGGCTCGGCGTTGCCAGTGAGCGCATCGGTTGGCGGCGCAGGCTCGGCGGCATCCATCGCCGCTCTGGTCTTCGTATACAGCTCGCGATTGTCGGGTGAAAGCTGGTCAAGAGGGAACTGGTCTGCCAGTCTTGGATCGAAGATATTGCGAATGCCAACGTGTCGGTCCATGGCTTCGCGTGCCACTGCAAATGCTTCGGCCATGACTTCATTGGCGCGTGCGCCTTTTTTCATACGGGCGCGAAGCTCAGTGGTCTTTGCTTTGAGCTGTTCATCGGTGAGCGCACGAATCTGCGGCTCCATCGCATTGATCTCTTCAACGCGCGCGACGTAGCGTTTGACGATGCGCTCGTTGCGCGTGCCGAAGAGTTTGTTGATCAGTGGACCGACGAGCGGGATATCCTGGCTGGCCATGGTGGCCTCCGTTGATGAGCCTCTGCCTGCGCGTGTGTCGCAGTGGCATTGGGCGTGTGAATGAGCATGCGCGAATGTGTGGGCATGATGAGCCGCACACGCATCGCGGGAACTGACTTGATCAGAAAGGATGAAGTGAATACTGCGCGCCGGGCGCGCTCTCTTAGATGAGCGCGGGCGGCGGTGTTGCGCACAAATCAAGGCGACCAAGGAGCGCCGTGCAGCGAGGCACGGACACCGGCGCGGAATTGATTGGCGCGAGTTGATGCACCGCATTGATGTCACAGGTGCACCCAGATTTCGCTGCGGTATGCACTTCGATGACACCCGGCAGACGGGAGGCCTCGACAAGTGCTGTCTGGACCCGGGCGATCGGTCCCGAGGACCACGTCGCGACCACCGCAGGCAGGAGCGCCGCGACGAGCAGCAACGCAGCTAATCGCTGCGATGAAATTGCCTCTGGGGCTGATCCGCGTTGGTCTGGATGATTGATCACCGTGCCAAGTGTATCGTCCACAATCGTGACGGAGGCGATTATCAATCCTGAGCCTGTGCAATCTTTGATGAGCCCGCTGCACCAAGTGCCCATTCAGCGGTACGCCCGGGTGACCTCGACGCCCGAAATCGCCCGGGGCGTGCTCCAGAGGGTGAATTCTGCCCCAAAAGGGCTACTGATCGCCGCAGACGAGCAAACTGGGGGACGTGGCACGCGAGGGCGGGGGTGGCAAAGCCCCAAAGGAAGCCTCTCAGTCACGCTGATCGCCCTCGGTCCAGCTCGGCCGGAACTGGGCCTGCTGGTCGGAATCGCTGCCAGAGATGCGATTTGCGATGAATTGACGAGCCGGGGCATCACCTTGCCCCACCCCCTACTGCGCTGGCCCAATGATGTTGTTTTTGACTGGCATGGCGAACGATGCAAGGCGGGCGGATGCCTCACCGAATGGCTTGAAATGGATAGGCAGGGGGTCATTCTGGCCTCAGTTGGGGTCAATGTAAACAACCCGGCAAGCGGGCTCGGGCCGGATTTGCGTACTCCAGCGGTGAGTTTGTGCGAGGTGGCGGGGCGAATAATTGACCCAATGGCCTTGGCAGGGCGGCTTGCAGATGGACTGCTTGAAGCGACGAGTGCCCAATTGTCTGGAACGCTTATGGCACGGGCTGAGCAGATGCTGGCTGGGATTGGCCAGGAGACGGGTGTTCGCTATGCGATGGGGGTCAAGCGTGACGCGATCGTCGGGATTGCTCCAGATGGCGGCTTGCGATTGCGATCAGCGCATGGACAGGAAGAAATAATCAGGCATTCGTCGGAACTCGATGAGGCCGTGGACTTGGGGGCAGCGGATAACACTGCACAATGGTGACTGAGAAGCGAGCAATGAGGACGTCTTTCAGACGTTGAGCGCGACGGCACACCAGAAAGGGAACCAATCGAAGCATGACATCGATGCGCCCTCTTGATGCTGACCACTTTGGCACACCGCAAGCTCGGCACTTGCTGTGGCGCGCCGGGTTCGGCGGAACCGCCCAACAAATCCGGCAACTCGTGTCATGGGGGCTTGAACACGCTGTAGCGCAGCTTGTGAATGTGGGTGCAGATCATGGCTCACCGAAACCCGGTGTGAATGATTTTTCCGGTGACATCGTCACACCGCTTGATACGAATCAGCGGATGCAGCTTCGTGTTGCACGGCAGAACCAGAATGAAGAATCACTGGCACAATTTCGTGCGCGCCGTCAGAAAATACAACGCCGCGACCGTCAGCAGATCAAAGCGATGCAGCGGTGGTGGCTGACGCGCATGATCGAAACAACGCGTCCGCTTGAAGAAAAGATGACTCTCTTCTGGCACGGGCATTTCGCGACAAGCTACCGCACGACTGAAAATAGCTATCACATGTACATGCAGAATCAATTGTTCCGCGAGCACGCTGCGGGCAACATCGCATCGCTTCTTCACGGGATTGTCCATGACCCGGCGATGCTGAAGTATTTGAACAATCATCAGAATCGACGTCAAAGTCCGAATGAAAACCTTGCCCGTGAATTGATGGAGCTGTTTTCACTCGGCACCGGAGCCTACCGTGAACAAGACATCAAGGAAGGGGCCCGCGCCCTAACCGGGTACACCTTTGCAGGCAACGCGTATCGGTTCAATGCGCAGTCGCACGACGCTGGGCAGAAGCGCATTCTTGGGCAAACGGGTGCGTTTGATGGCGATGGGTTTGTCAATATCATTCTCAATCAACATGCGTGTGCGAACTATGTGTGCACAAAGCTGTATCGATTTTTTGTCGCCGACGTGCCTGACGATTCTGATGAATTGCACCGGACTGATGCATGGAATGTGATTCAGCACATGGCGCGCACCATGAGAGCCAATAGATATGCAATGGCACCGGTATTAGAAGAACTGTTCTTGAGTGAACATTTTTTTGCGGCGCAGGTTATGGGCCAGCGCATCAAGAGCCCTGTCGAGTTGGTTGTTGGTGCCGTGCGATCTCTCGAAACACCGGCGCGCAATTTGAACGTGCTGATCGAAGCGATGGACATGATGGGGCAGGACCTTTTCTTTCCACCCAATGTTGCCGGCTGGCCGGGCGAACGCGCCTGGATCAATACGAGCACACTGTTCACACGTCACAATATCCTGTCCTATTTGCTGACCGGTCAGAGTTCACTCATTCGCAGGCGCGGAGCGGGCAGCGAATATGATGCACTTGCGCTAATCCGCGCAGTGCAGGAGGGGACCGACGACGACAGTGCGGCGCATGCAGCGTTGCGTTTCATGCTTATATCAGCGCCGCGTGAAGCACAAGTGAAACAGATCGAAGCGCTGTATGACAAGGCCGCCGCGTTGACACATCAGCAGGGCCGCGCGATGCTGACTTTGATTGCTGCGATGCCGGAGTATCAACTGTGTTAGTTCGCTCCACGTACACGACAACGAAGTACTATGTGTAGGTTCGATACGGAGGATGGAGTAATTTATGAATCAATATGTCAATCAGGCGTGGACTCGGCGTCAGTTCCTGCACAATGGATTGGTGGTGGCATCGACTGCGGCAACGATGCCGATGTTCCTGCAACGCTCTGCGCTGGCGCTTGCTGGTCCAGACAATCCCACACAAACACACAGTGCTGATGAGCGCGTGTTGGTTGTTCTGCAACTCAGTGGTGGCAACGATGGGCTGAATACTGTCGTGCCTTTTGGCACGGGTGCGTATTACACAGCGCGGCGTAACATTGCGATTCCGCAGCGCGATGCACTTGTGATGGATCAACGTGAAGGCCTTGGTCTTCATCCGGCGATGGGTGAATTCAAAAGCCTCTTTGATGATGGGCTTGTGAGTGTTGTACAGGGCGTTGGCTATCCCAATCCGGATCGATCGCACTTTACCTCGATGGATGTGTGGCATACCGCATCGACTGATGTGCAGCGAGAAGGCTGGCTTGGGCGGTATTTTGATGCCCGGTGCGCTGGTTCACCCGGAAAAGATGCACGCCGAAAGAATGAATCGATGAATCATGCAGGCATCGTGCTCAACCGGCGCTCGCCGCTTGCCATGCAGGGCAAGGCCTATCGACCCGTGGCGTTTGAAGATCCTCGCCTGCTGCAATGGACAGGCGCTGAAGAAAGCCCTGCGCTTGCCGGGGCACACGAACAATTGTTGCACGAAGCAGCACATGCAGCGTCACAGGATTCTGCTGCTGCATTTCTGACGCGCACTGCACTCGATGCACAGGTATCAAGTGAAAAAATACGTGCCGCTGTTGCTGCACGCCCTGGCGAAAATTATCCGCGGAGTGCGCTGGGTCAGCAACTGGCGATGGTTGCTTCGATGGTGCATTCCGGTTTGTCAACTCGCGTCTATTACGTTTCGATGGGCGGCTTTGACACACACGCGGCCCAGGGCAGCGGGCAGGGGCAGCACGCGAATCTGCTCCGGCAATTTTCACAAGCGATGAACGTTTTTTATCGTGACCTGAAAGCACAGGGCAATGACTCGCGCGTCATGACTATGGTCTTCAGTGAGTTTGGTCGGCGCGTTGCACAAAATGCCAGCAATGGAACCGATCATGGCGCAGCAGCGCCGATGTTCCTTGTTGGACCAATGGTCCGAGCTGGCATCTTGGGCAATCACCCCTCGATGACTGATCTGGATGATGGGGATTTGAAATTTGGTGTTGATTTTAGAAGTGTGTATGCGACTTTGCTTGAAAAATGGCTGGGCGCTGATGCCGATGTTGTTCTTGGAACACGGTTCCCACGTGCCAATGTGTTGCATCGCGCATAGCCACGTTCGCCATACATCATGTTAAGACCTCTGCTTCTCCGGCTTGCGCATGATGAACAGGTAGTTGAAGCCGCGCAGGAAGAAATTGCCTTCCTCGGCAGCTTTGCGCCAATTGCCACGTGAGAGCTTGTCGTTGTGGCGAACGACCGCGATGATGTCAACTGCCTCGAAGTGTTCACGCAGGAGCGCAAAGAGTTCGAAGCCGATGGGCATGAACGGCTTGCCCTTGCGAAATGAATCACTCACATAGAGCGCCATGAAGCGATCCGGGCGCAGGATGCGATCGACTTCATTGATCACATGCGCCATGGCCTCGTAATACGCATTTGGCTTGCCGTTCACGTTGGGCAACCCGGCATCGAGCTTCCCAATACATGCGGGATCATGTGAATAATCAATATGGGTTGAATATGGCGGGTCGATAAAGACGAAATCTGCCTTCCCATCTTCAAGTGGAACACGGCGTGCATCGGCGCGGAATATATCCTTTCGCGATGGGGCGAGATCATAGCCAAGTGCGCGGCGGCCGACATCGCGCGCGACATCAATGGTGGTACCTGAGCCGCACATGGGATCAACAACGAGCGCCTTGGGTTTTGTGTAGCGTTGCAGCAATTGCCAGATGATCCAACTGGGGGTTGCGCCAACGTAGTTCTTGTCGCCCTGCATGGCATCGCCGTAATGTTGCGACGGGTATTCCCAGAGCGTGGTTGCAAAGAGTTGCAAAGGAGGCTTGCGTCCGGGCTTCGCGGTGCGTTCGCTCTCACGACCGTGTGTTGCAGCAGGTGGGCGGCGCGAAGGAGATGTCACGAAAGTGCTTCTTCTATTGCAGCAATGAGCGTGGGAAGAACCCCTGCTGCGGGCCTGGCGACGCGCGCCCCCGCAGCATGTTTGTGTCCCCCGCCGCCGAGACTGTGTGCGATTCGATTGACATCAACAGGAGTATCACCATCTTTTGAGCGCATGCTGATGCGCGTCAGGCCGGGCTCCGGCTCATAGAGCAGCGCTGCAACTTGGACATTGCCCACGGAAAGGGGGAAGTCGATCAGTCCTCCCGTTTCATCAAGTTGCGCACCAGATTCAGCAAAATCGTTATGGGTCAACACCATGATCGCACCGCGACCATCGGCGACATATTGCATGTTGTTCAACATGCGCTGCGCTAGCGCAAGACGCTGCGGACGATCATTCTGTTCCATGCGGCGGTAGAGCGCGTTCTGATTCACACCTGTTTCCAGTAAATCCGCGGCAAGACGCAACGTTTGCGGCATCACGGAGGGATGACGAAACCACCCGGTATCAGTTGCGATGCCCAGATACAGAGGTTCTGCAATTTCAATGGGTAGTTGCGCAGCGCTCGGCAGATCAAGTAAGTGCAGCGCAATCTGCGCCACAAGCTGACACGCCGCGGGCGCGGTCCCATCGATGAGCCGAGTTGTTGCGATCTCCGGGTTTCCATTGACGTGATGATCAATAATGATGGTCTTGTCTGCGCAATCGCGCACGAGCACTGCTGCGGGTCCAAGCTGCGACCAGGAGCCGGTGTCGACAACCACGATGCAATCAACTTCGGGTGACATCGCGGCTGGCTCTGTGTCGCGCGGCGCTATGACGTACTCATTGTGTGAAGCGAGGCCGCGCAATGATTGAGACACAGGTGGAAACAACATCACTGTTGGCACAATATTAATTGCTGATAGTACACGCGCCAGGGCCAGCGCAGAACCCATGGCATCACCATCCGGCTTGGTGTGCGTAAGAATCAACACTCGCTTGCATGAGCGAAGACGCTCAGCGACAGCAGCAGCATTCACATTGCCAGCGAATGCTGGTGGATCGGCAAGAGATGACGACGCTGATGAACTCATATGGAGACTCCCTGCGGTATGTGCTGACCAACTCTATCGCGTGTGCGGGTGACATCGCGTTCGATCTGTTCGACAAGTGATTGAATGGAATCGAAACGGACCTGATCCCGCAGGAAAGCGGTGATGCGAAGGTTTATCGTCCATCCATATTCACTGCCATCAGGCAATGGGCCGTCCCAATCGAGCACATAGGCCTCGAGGGTGCGCTGTGAGGAATCAAAAGTTGCACGCGGACCGACATGAATAGCTGAAGCTCGCTCTGTGCCATCGGGGAGTAAGGCAATCCCGGCGTAGACTCCATCGGAGGGCAATAGACAAGTGGTGTCAATATTGGCGGTTGGATAGCCGAGTTCTCGCCCGCGTCGTTCGCCGCGCACCACTGTGCCACAGAGTTCATAAGGACGTCCGAGCACACGGGCAGCATCCTCAACCCGGCCATGTTGAAGAAGCCATCGGGCGATCGTCGACGACACGCGCACGATGGATTGATCGGCAAGCACCGCTTCGACCGGCGGGACAACATCGATGGCGATGCCATGCGCTGCGCCAAGTGCTGCGAGCGTAGTGATATCACCTGAACGCATATGTCCAAATCGAAAATCATCGCCTTCTACAAAAGCAACCGGCGCGTATTGCGCGCATAACTGATCTATGAACTCTTCCGGGCTTTGCTTGAGTAGCGCACGATCGGGCGTCAGGCGAATGACATCATCGGCACCAGCAGCATTCAGCCACTGGGCTTTTTGATCCCACGTTGACAGCCGAGCAGGGACCGCATCAGATTCGAGCACCGCCTTTGGATGCGGATCAAAGACGAGGGCAACAACATTCAGTTGGGCTGAGTGTGCATCGGCGAGTGTCCGAGCGCGATGAATCAACGCTGCGTGACCCAGATGAACCCCATCGAAGCTGCCAATCGTGAGTACCGACTCAGGCTTGGGCGTGCCAGATTGTGTTGTGCGAGAGACATGATGCATGACCCCTACGATAGGCCCTTGACAGGGCAGAACCAAGCGCCCCCCTTCGATGCGATGTAGGCTCGTCGTATGGGGCAAGAATCTATCCACGCACTGGGGCCGACGGGGGACAAACGGTGGCTGTTGATCGTCGCGTCCCAGATCGAGACGAATGCGATTGCCCAGGGTCTTGGCGCGAGCCCCCCATCACGCCAATGGCAACTCCAGCGCTGTACCGATCGATTTGACATTATTATGAGCGGCGTGGGCAAGGCAAATGCTGCGGGGGCGACCGCCTTGGCGGTGAACCCGGAGCGGCACTGCGGCGTTGTAAGTCTTGGCATTGGTGGCGCGCTGCTTGATGAACTAGGGCTGCCATGTGTGCCTGTATTGAGCACTGTGGCGGGCACCGCGTGCCTTTTTGCGGATGAGGGAATCGAACGCGACACCGGATGGTCAAGCATCGCGTCACTTGGATTTCCGCCCTGCGCCGGGCTGGATGACGAACCCGAACTTGGCATCTCGTGTACACCAGAGTTGATCGAGCGAATGACACATGTCGTGGATCAGCAGGGCGTCATTGCCACGGTATCCACGTGCTCCGGCACCGATGCCGCTGCCCATGCAACTCGTGCGCGCACGGGGGGTGTCGTCGAGGCGATGGAGGGTGCTGCGGTGGGGCTCGCCGCCCGGCGAACATGGAAAGAACGTGAAGGCGATGGTCCGGCACCATTTATCGAACTCCGTGCGGTGAGCAATGCGACAGGGTCAACGGGCGAGGCGTGGCAGCTCAAGGAAGCACTCGCGAGACTTGGCCAACTGGTGCAGGTCTTATAAGTCGGGAGAATCTGCACCGCGTGCGCAGGCGGGGGGAATGGTGCGGGCGTGGCGCTCCGAGGCCAACCGATGGTATGAACCCGCCTCAACCGGGAGGGGTACGGGGTCGACAAGTCCGAATGCATGAAGTCGCGCCGGAGAACGGCGGATGGTCATGGTGTGTTCGGGGGAGTCCCGCGATGTCGTTTGGAGCACTCAAGGGCAATGTGTCACCGATTGCAGTGGACTTTGGCGTTGCCTCGCTGAAGGTGCTGCAAATCAATGGCGATGATCCACCCAAGTTGGAGTGCGCTGCGCAATTGCGCACGCCGGACGAACTGCTTGGTGATGATACGGCGCGTCTGAATTTTCAACTTCAAGGCCTTGGCAAGCTGCTTCGAGCGGGATCATTTCGCGGCAAACGAGCCGTGTGTTCGATCCCTGCATCGCGCACATTTGCCCACATGTTCCTCGCCCCCGCGATCGGAATCACGCCGAGTGAATCCGTTCGCCAGCAACTGGTCGTCACAGCGCGTCTCGACCCGCGCCAGTTGATTCTGCGCGATATCGAAGTTGGTGATGTGATTCGCGGCGACAACAAGTTCAAGGCGGTGCTGTGCATTGCAATGCCACGCGATGTGGTGATGCAGCACATGGAAGGAATGCGTCGGTGCAAGCTGGACACTGTTGGTGTGCACAGTGAACATATGGCACTCGCACGATCATTCGAGCCGATCACACAGCGCGAAGAAGATCGTGATCTTCATAGTCTGTATGTCGATTTGGGTTACGGACGTACGAAAGTAATTCTATCGCGCGGCGTGACCCCTGCGGTGGCAAAGACTGTCACAATCGGCGGGCGTGATCTTGATATTGTCGCAGCGCGGAACACCAAAATTTCAATCGCGCAAGCCCGAAACGCACGGCGCGAGGGCGGGGCCGCTGATCCCGCGTTTCCCGGGCATTGGCCTGATCTGTATGCGGGGTTTGCAGCGGCGGCGCTGCTTGAAGCTGATGATAATGAGGCACACATGTCCGATGCTGGTGCGGTGGGTACCGCAACGATGGAAGATCGGCGCACAGGCGCCATGCCATCTCATCATTTTGCTATTCCGGATACCACAGACGGTACCGCAGATACAAGTGAATCCCGACCGGCATCGTGCGAGGCGCTGCGCGCACTGACTGAAGAAATTGGATTGGCGCTTACGTATCACCAGCAATTATTTCCGGGGCAGAAACTTGGGCGTTGCGTGCTGGTGGGCGGCGAAGCACGCCAGCCTGCATTGTGTCAACACCTGGCAGCAGCATTGAAGTTGCCATTTGAACTGGCAAACCCAATGGGAATTGTGAATCACAGCGGCGCACGCTGCGTGGAAGTGTCATTCGATGAGCCACAGCCCGGGTGGGCTGTGCCGCTTGGCTTGTGCGGGTCGACGACTGACCTGTAACTTCGGAGGGATCGGCGATGATAGGTGCAAAGGGCAAGCGGAACGACAGCAGTTTTCTGCCCGAAGATTACCTGAAGAAGAAGGCTGAACGGCGCACCAACACAGTGGCCATAGTGCTCTTCGTGGTGGTTACCTTTGGCGTGGTCGGCGCATTTTTCGTGACCAATCGTCAGTGGCATGACGTTCGTCAATACCAACGCTCGGTGAACGTGCGGTATGCCAAGGCCGCCGAAGATATTGATCGCCTCAAAGTGCTTGAAGCACAAGGCGAACAACTTCAGGAGAAGGCTGAGTTGACCATGGTGCTGATCGAAAAAGTGCCTCGCACGCGCTTGCTTGCGGAATTGATCAACCGCATGCCCAAGGACATGAAGTTGATGGAACTTGAAATCAAAAGCGAGCGCCTTGACAAACCGCTGAGACAGCACAGCACTTCGCCCAAACCTCGCAACACAGGCACAAGCCTGACGAGGACGCAGCGCACCGGGCAGGGCGCCGATATGCCTGAGCCCCCTCCCGTGATGGCACCGCGCTATGACACGCACATCACGATTCGCGGCGTCGCACCCCACAACACTGTCGTGGCTCGGTACTTGTCGGGCTTGCAGATTTGTGATCTGTTAGATCAAGTTGAATTGGTCTCGACCGAGAAGACAATCATCAAGAAAAACGAACTGGTGAAATATCGGATCGAAGCCGATCTGCGCGCCGGGGTGGATGCGCGAAGTGTTGAGCCCCTCAAGGCTCGACGTGAAGCAGACCCATTTATGCTTGACACAGATGCTCCAGCACAAGATTCGGAGAAAAATATCGACGTCAAAGATTTGAATATCTGGGGGAGCAAGCAATGAAATTTGGAATCAGAGAACTCATCTTCCTGCTTGTGCTTCTTGCAATGCCGATCTCTTCGTATTGGTTTGTGTTCAAACCACAAAACACAGAAATTTCACAGGCCAAAGGGGAAATTGAGCACAAGGAGAGACTCCTGCAAAAGTTGAAGACCGCAACATCGCAGGCCACGGATCTCGAGCGGGCGAACTCGAAAATTGCTGAGAAAATTCGCCTCATCGAAGAACGGCTTCCCAATGACAAGGAAGTGGATGTCATTCTCAAACGAATTGCAGAACTTGCACAGAAACAGGATTTGGTCATCACCAAAGTGAAAGCCAAACCCGCACTGAAGAGCTCGCGTTTCATGGAGAAGCCTCTTGAGATGACCATCGAGGGGAACTTCGACAATTTCTACACCTTCATGCTCGATGTAGAAAAACTGGAACGCATCACGCGCATTCCAACACTTACGCTCGAGCGATCAACAAACAACGATGGCAGCATGGGCGCGAAGTTCACACTCAGCATCTACTTTGAGCCATCATCACAAATGGCGGAGGTCAGACCATGAGCCGGATGCCAAGCCAGGAATCAACTGCGCTGCCCGAAGTTCCAAACGTCTTGGGCAATGACACAATGACCGGGTCGACCGGTGCGATCGCCGTGTCTGACAACAATGAAGATGGCGATAATCTACTGGATGAACTCAGTAGTGGAATGAGCCAATCACCATTGGTGCGCAACGAAAGCCGCACGGGCATCTTGCTGCTCATCGTCATTATTGTTGCTGCGGGGGGCATCTTGTACACGATGCGGCGCATGGGCATGTCAGCGCGTCTTGAAATCGTTGATGTGAATATCGACTATCCCCTGGACGAGCGCATTGGTTTTGATGCCGAAGAGCGCGATCGATTACTGAAGGATCTTGAAGAAAGCGGACGAATCGTCCAAGTGGAGCTGAAAGATCTGAAAATGAACCCATTCGCGTGGGACGGGGCAGAGTCCATCGATCCCACAGAGGATCCGGCAATTCGTGCTGCACGCGAAGCTGCGGAACGCGCTCGTGTCGCAGTGGAAAAACGCCAGCGCGAGATTGAAAACGCCGCCGACAGGCTTGAAGTTCGATCCATCATGGGAGGGCGCACGCCAATTGCCAACATCTCTGGAAACATTGTGCGTGTTGGTGACGTGCTCGAAGATTTTTTCACCGTCATCGAAATCAAGACGCGCACCGTTGTGCTGCAGGTAGATGACCGGTTTCTTGAAATTGGTGAATTCGACGACGAGTAATGGAGGATTCGTGGGCCGATTTGACATAGATCGTTTGCTCAACGAGCTCGAGCGTCCAGAGGATGCTCCTGCGCCCGATGACGCTGCGCCCACCGAGGATAACGAACTCGCCCGTCTGGAGTCTTCGGGCGACACTCCCGACGGGGCAATCAGTAATGCACTTTCAAAGAATGTGAAAACCCAAGGTGTAGTTTCGGCGACAACTCCAACTGCTAGCGGGGAACTTGTTACTGCTTCATTCGATTCAACTCCAGAAAGCGAAGCTGGTGCGATCGAACTCGCCAGTGAAATGGCGGGCGAACAAGGCCCGCTTGAAGGGCAGCTCAAACGACAGCTCGTTCATCTCGGCGTTGCCGATGCACGTCAGATCCGTTTGGCCGAGACGGTCATTCGCCAATCACCCGGTGCTACTCTGGTCAATGTGCTCGTCGAACAGGGCGTGAGTGAAGAAGCACTTCAGAAGCAAATTGCCATCGTACGGCACATGGAATTCGAACGCCTACCTGAGAACGATCTGGAACGCATTGTTGATTTAGATCTTGTCAACACGCTTGGTGTTCAATATTGCCAGGAACATGAATTGATTCCGCTTCGGTGGGTGGATGGTCGCCTGATCGTGGGCACATCTCATCCCGATGATGTATTTGCCCTCGATGATGTGCGCCTGCGACTCAACGCCCGCTCTATTCGGGTTGTGGTCGTGCCGGGCACAGACATTCGTAATGCGCTTGCACAAATTGATCGCAAGTCGGGCGACGGCGATGTTGATGTTGATTCAATTTTGTCGGATATCGAAGAAGATGATGTTCAGGTTGAAACTGTAGCTTCAGAGGAAGTTGATCTTGAGCGCGAAGCTGCTGAGTCGCCTGTCATTCGCTATGTCAATTATATCATTCAACAAGCGGTCAAAGAGGGCGCAAGTGATATTCATATCGAGCCGGGTGATCGTTCATTGAAAGTGCGTTTTCGTATTGACGGTCTGTTGTTTGACGCGATGCAGCCACCGCCGCGCATGTCGGCAGCCATCACAAGTCGCCTGAAGATCATGGCGAACCTCGATATCTCAGAGCGGCGCATTCCACAAGACGGGCGCATCAGGTGCACCGTGCAGGGGCGGAAGCTCGATTTGCGCATGTCAACACTGCCCAACGTGTCGGGCGAAAAAACAGTCATGCGTATCCTCGATACAAACTCAATCCAGGTTGAGCTTGAAGATCTTGGTTTCGGGCATGATGAACTGACAATCTGGAAGCACCAAATTAATCAGCCACACGGCATCGTGATGGTCACCGGGCCAACCGGTTCGGGCAAAACCACCACGCTCTATTCGTCGCTGCGCCAGATGGACAAGAAGTCACTGAATATTTCAACCGTTGAAGATCCGGTTGAATACCACCTTGAAGGAATTACGCAGACACAGATGCACGAACGCATCGGCTTCACGTTCGCTGCGGCATTGCGCTCGCTGCTTCGCCAGGACCCTGATGTGATCATGGTCGGGGAAATTCGTGACATTGAAACGGCAACAATCGCAATTCAAGCATCTCTCACTGGTCACCTTGTGCTCAGTACGTTGCACACCAATGATGCACCGTCTGCGGTCACGCGCCTTGCAAATATTGGTGTCGAAGGTTTTCTGATTGGTGCCGCCATCAATGCGGTTCTCGCGCAACGTCTTGTGCGCCGGATTTGCCCGCATTGCAAGGCACAAGCCAAACTTACTGAGGAAATGCAGGAACATCTCTCGTTGCAGGGTATTGATCCGTCGTCTGTTTCAATGGGCACCGGATGTGATCGATGCCGCAATATTGGGTACTCCGGCCGCGCGGGCATCTACGAATTGCTCGTCATTGACGATCACTTGCGCGACGTCATTGCACGTGTACCTGCAATCAGTGAATTTCGGCGCATGTGCATCGATCGTGGCATGGTTTCGCTTCGCGATGATGGCTTCCTGAAGGTACGCAAGGGTGTGACAACACCTGAAGAAGTGATGCGCGTTACCGAATCGATGTTGTAAATCATTCTTTCGGTGAATCCTGCGACTTCGATGAACCGTCATCCGCCTTTGGAGCATTTGCACCTTCTGCTGTCAGCGCCATGAGTTCGGCGAGATCCTCGAACGTGATCGCATCTTGGTCTTCAAGTTCCTCAGCGCGGCGACGGATGTGATCCAGCGCGACGGCCCGATCCATACGCTCAACCCGCTGTATGTGTTGCCCTTGTGTACTATCAATTGGAGCAACTTGCACACCAGATACTGCCTGCGCAACATCACCCGAACTTGCTGGCGCACCCGCAATGGACACTTCGCCAGATTCGATCGTGTCATCCGGAAAGAGTGCGACGCCAAGCGTTGTCGATTCCAAACGGACATAGATACGGTTGCGCTTGACATCTACGCGCAAAAGCATCCATTGATCTTCACCATTGCCTTTGGCGCGCGGCACAATGAACTGGTCGCCTTCAATTACCTTCATTGACTGATCAGTGCTCTTCGAGTGCGTAAAGGCCAGTGTCGCCGCGGGCTGGTCATCTTTTGTATTTGAAATACTCTTCAGGCGAATGGTCTGAAATGATGCCTTGATTTGTGTATCCACTTCTTCAAGGTCGTCAACTGTGACAACCATGGCAGCACTCTCTGCAGTTGTCGGAAATGCTGTTGGCAATTCGGGTAACACATCGCTCGGCGCTTCTGTCACAGCACTATTATCCTGCACACCCCAACTGTTGCGATTCTTTGAAAATACATGACGCGCACTCATCTCTGATAGCTGTGATCCGCGCGCCGAAGCACTAAGATTTTCCGGCCAAACAATCGCGTCAATACTTGGCAGTTCGGGCGCTGAAACCTGCGCTGTCGGCGTAATCGGAGCCAGAAGAACCCAACCAATAACACCCAGAGCGATGACAAACGCAACTGCACCGAGGCGCATCGCCCATGTGATTCCATCGGGTCCGGGCACGCCAGCCTTGCGAAGGCGAGCACGATCGATGCGTGTGTGTGGCGCTTCAGCCATCTGCATGCTCCGTGAGATAGGCAAAGGTTTCTACAGTTACCCTGATCTTGATGATGTGCTGCATGTTCTTGATTCCCGGGCCTTCCATGCGCAAGTCTGTCACCCGCGCACGCACATTCGGCATGTGCGCCAAGCGATCAAGCAGTGCATATGCACGTTCTGGTGATGGTGCATCGAAAGATACCTCTTGCACTATGGAGTGAACTCGGGCATCAGAATCAGTTTCGCGAGCCAATGACGACGGTTGGACGCGCGGCGACATCGCGTCGCGCTCGAGTACTTCGAGCAATGACCGCCGAACCGAAGACCGTGCAAGCTCGAGCGTGCGAGCACGAACCAATCCTTCTTCAATTGTGCGCCAATGTGCCTGTGCATCATCGCGAGTGCTAAGAATGTCACCCGCAGATGTAACCAACGCCTGTTCTTCAGCGAAAATCTGAGCTGCATCACGATGAGCCATTGCCATCGAAGACCCTGTGCTCACGGACGAACCCGCACCAGTGAGGCGATCTGCAATCGCAAGCGCACCAAGCGCCATGACTGCTGCCACGAGCACTCCCCGGCGGCCAATCCGTGCGTGAGATGTCATCGTTGCACCTCACTATCGCGAGATACGGGTGTTTTGAATTGCGCGGTTTGGCTGATTCGCTGTGCCGCGATTTCAAACTCTTCCATATCTATCGATGGCCCGAGAGATGTTGGCGGACTCACATCGCGCGCCGATTCGAACGCCAAGGATGCCTCAAGATGGACAAGCACATCACCTGCGCGCTCTGCAGCGCCGCGCATCGTAATGACCGAACCATGAATATCGATGCGTTCGAGAAAGGCCGCATCGGGCACCGCGTGATGCACCGCGAGGAGATCATCTAAAACATTGGTTGCCTGCCCCACACCAAGCGCATGGGCCTGACCGATCAGTGTCGTATAGGTATCAATGTCAAGCCGTGCCTGTTGAACCTTTGCAACATCTTGGGCAATCTCAGTTCGCTGGGTCTGAATGCTTTCGATCGCCCGTTCATGGCGCGCTTCAAGCATGACTGGTGCGATGAGCAACAGCGCCGCAGCAGCGCCTGCAAGCACAACTGGCGGCACCCATCGCAGTGCCTGACCTGGAAGCTGTCCTTGCAGCGGCGCAATATCTTTGGAGGCAACTTCGATCGCAAGTGCCCCACCTTCTGCAAGCGCAAAAGCACGATCGTTCGCCCCCGCAAGATTGGCCGGCATGTTGCCATCCGCATGAGGCACAGATGCATCCGTGCCCAATTCCACAACCTGACCAAATCGCAACGTGTGACACACCGTGCCCATGGAACCCGCTTCATGTACTGTTGCATTTTCGCGATCCTGAAATCCAAATCCAAGCATGCTCATCGTTGGTGCAAGAATCGTGGCAGCATCAATGCCGAGCACACGCTGCAAGCGTTCAATGACAGGTTTCGCGCGCGATCGTTGTGCTGCGATGAGATACCCACCCGCATCTGGTGGAGCAACATTGCTGGTGTGTTGCGGATGAATACGGCGCATATACCCGAGCATGACGTCATCTGCAGGGAGAGGGAAAAGTTCACCCGCAGAGCGTTCGAGTTCTTGCAATCCATCGTAAAAATCATCACGTCCGAATGTGACCGGGCGAACAAGGCATCTCCCTGGCCAGAGCGTGATGACCATCTGCCCGGAATGATCCCCAACACGACGGCGAAGTTCATCATCACTCGTATTCGCAAGATTATCTATCACGCAAAGATGCTGGCGCCGGACGCCGCGCACATCGCGCGACACCTGCACAAAAGCAGCGCCTTTATCAACCAATGCAATCGACAAGATGTTGCGATAGCCCAAACCCATAATGATCAATTTTCTCCCGAAGCAATCATAGGCCGACCGGGCACACCTCGAGTTCTCACTCGCAGCCCGATCTCCCGCAGCCCATGCTTGCCCACAACTGCAGCGCCTTCATACACCAATGGTATCGCAACATGCTCCAGATTTGCCTCGGGGAGAAAAACTTCAACTCGTAGACGAATCACCGATGACGGCTCTGCGCGAAACCGCTCGGCGAGCTGCGCATCATCAAAATCGACGATCTCTTGCACCGCCTCGCGTGACACCGGACCGCGATCTCGCAAGGCCATTATCTGATCAATCTGACCGGGGCGCAGCAATCCCGTTGAAAACAACACCGCAGCAGAAGCCGATGGCACATGAATCCGCCCATCACTGCTCACGCACAGATCATCTTGCATCCGTTCGAACAACGTCTGTGTCAATGCCGGCAAATATCGCAGCTCAGTAAGCGTCTTGAACGCCCCATTACGGTGCACCACACCCCGCCGATCATACGCCTCGCGTTCTGCGCCGCGTTCATTGATGAAATCGTCTTTATCGCGCCAATCGAGAATCTGACTCGCAAGCGCACGGTCAATTGGCATTGGCACATCAATCGCATTGAAATACCGCAGCAACTGCGCTTCATCAGCCATGTTGATATTTAGCCCGCCCGCACCATCAGAAAGAAACACACGGCAATACCAACCATCAACGGTGAGTTCGATCGGTGCCATTGGCAATCCAAGTTCAATCGCCTCTGTCAGGTCAATTTGAGGTGGCACAGTAGCACCAAAGCCGCCTCCATCAAGCGCACTGCGCGTGCTGTCAGTAATAAGTGCATCCCGGGCAGCTTCTTCGAGGTTTGCTCCACTTTCTTCCAGCATTCGCTTCAAAAAAGCAGGCAGCTCGATATCACTTTCAGTAAGCGGTGTAGGCGAATCATTGTCCTGTTGATTGCCAACACCCCCCCCTGCTTCTTCCAGGTCCGGCGCAACCGATCGCCCATGCAGAAGACCTGCAAAGACAATTGTTGCGGCGCTCCGCGCCCGGAGTTCACCTTGAAATTGGCGGAGCACGCTCGCGGTTTCAACTGCGCCAAGACGCGATGACAGCGCGCCCTGCATGGCCAGTGCAAAGACCGACGATGCTGCTACGAGCACAAGGATCAACGCAATGCCTTGGCGACGAACACGCACGTCACTGCCTCCCCCTGGTATTCACCAACAATCCGAACCGCCATCGGCATGACCTGCTCTTGTGATTCATCCACATCACGAAGCTCAAAAGGCATCCAAATCCATTGCTTGCGAGATGGTGCATCCGAAGTTGACGAAACGCTTTGGTCCTCATCTTCAATAAACTGTTCCATCCGCAGGCCTGTGCATCCCGCAAGCAGGTCGAGCTGTGCAGATTTGGATTCGTGAACTGTGCGATCGGTACGGAATGATGTGATGGGACGCTCTTCGTAGACCAAATTCCACATTGGTGCTGCGCCCGCTTCAGCTTCTGCCTGCTCGATAATGTAGGACGCTTCAACAAGTGGCCATTGCATTGCAAGTGCGGGTGTCGCTGTCACGAAGCGCACGCGATCAGGAAGAAATGCAGGCCCAACCTGATCACTGCTCGCCTCCTTAGTCTCTGCTCCATCAAGCATAAGTGAACGCCGATCACCCCATTGATCGCCGATGAGCCGCACAACGCGCTGCACCTTCACCGCGCGCTCAAGGTGGGCCCCGCCATCTGCGGCTTGATGTGCAATGCTATACGCCTGTGCGATCAACACCGTCATCGATGCGACAACCGTCATCGCAAGCAATGTTTCAAGCAGAGTAAACCCGCTGCGCACTAATCTCGGTGCACCAATCATCGGTGCCACACCATCGTTACTTGTTCACCTTGATAGGTAATGATGTATCGAAACACACTGACTTGTGGCTGTGAATCGATATTCGCACCGTCAAGACCTGCAACCGGATTGTCAACTTCTTCGCGCTGGCGCGTAATGATATACGGCTGGCCAAGATGATCACCCCGCCACACATACCCACTCGTTGCAACATCACGAACCGGTTCGGGCAATGTGCGATTGATCAGCATGTCAAATAACGCTTCGATCTGTCGCATCTCTCTGGATGCCTGACCAATATCGGTGCCCGTGCGCATCGACTGCACACGCAGTTCAAGTGAGGCCACAAGAATCATGGTCATCAGCGCGAGCGCCACGATCGCCTCGAGCAATGTGAATGCTCGGCGGGCGCCTGGAAACGTATTGCGCCGAAAATGAATCACTGTGGATTTTGCCCCTCGCGAGCGCCGGATTGTCGCAACATCTGCTGTAAAATCGGTGGCAGTTCCGGGCCAGTAGAAGGCTCATCTGCCTCATCGGTCACAGTCTCGGGTTCATCTTCCGATGCTTCGATCTCTGGTGAAATATCTACCGATGCCTCAGCTTCCGCAGGTACATCAACTTGCGAATGAAGCAGTCCGACAGGCATCTCATGTTCAAACATCCCAAGCGCTGCCCGCACACCCGCTGCCGCCTGCACAAATGGATCATCAACAACGGAAAGCTGATAGGGATCATTAATCACTGTCGGCGTAATCATGAGTACCAATTCGGTGCGCGTGTCACGATCGCTGTAGTGCTGGAACGCGCTACCCAACAACGGCATATTGCTAAGAATGGGCACCTTCGTGATGGTCCGGCGCGATTCTGTATCAATGATCCCGCCCAATACAAGCGTGCGACCGTGCGGCACAATCACTTCGGTCAACAAATTGCGCGTCGTAAACTCAGGCCCAAGGTCACTCTGCGCACCGACATCAGTGATATCCAGTTCAACTTTCATGCGCACGAATCCAAGTTCATTGATCCGGGGTTCGATAGTGAGCGTAACACCTGTCTCGCGATACTCGATCTCGCGGCGAATCGCAGTGGTGCCTCCGGTTTGTGCCTGTGAATCCTGATCCGCCTTGACCACTGGTGTTTCGCCGCCCACTTGCTGCTTGGCAGACACACCATCCATCGTGGTGAAATATGGCTGCGTGAGAATTGTGACATCACCTTCGGTTTCGAGTGCCTGAATCACCGCGAGCCCGTCGGCGCCGACGAAGAATGCTGATCCTGATTTTACTGCTGGAAGACCTGGATTTGCTGCAAATTCAAGCAGCCCGAGCCCTTCTATATTTGCACCTTCAAGAAAATACTCTACGCCGTATTCAAGCGCTCCGGTCAAACTGACCTCTGCAATCACCGTGCGCAGTGCAACTTGTTGCGGCGGTCGATCAAGCACACGAAATGTCGTAAGTAGATCGGCGTAGTCTTCGGGCGTCGCTTGGATAAGGACAATTCCTTGGCGCGGCTCCCACGTCAGGCGCATCTTGTCATTTTCAGATTTGCCATCTGTATCAATGCGAGATGCATAGAACGAATCGATCACCACCTTGAGATCATTCGGATCAAAGTGTTGAACGTGATAAACATACCGATGTCTCACCGCCTCAGTCACTGGGCGATCAACCTGATGGACAAGCTCATTAATCGCGGGAAACGCCCCGGGTTCACGGCACAAAACCATCAACCGATCTGTACCGTCAACTGCGATGAACTGCGCCACTGAAGCACCTGCGCCCGCTCCAGTTGCAGTCAACCCCGCACCACCTGCAAGTTCACCCAGCAACACTGCCGCTTCATTCGGCGTGCGATCTGACAAGCGGAATGTATACACCTGCACGCCATCGAACGCGGGCACATCAATAGCGGAAAGAAGTCGTGATGCCTTGTCAAGCTGATTCACCGCATCAACCAACACAAGTGTTCGTCCCACCTTGGTCACCAAAGCACCAGTACTCAATAGTCCGGTGAGCGCCTTTTCTGCATCCGCGACTTCGATATACCGCATACGCCGCACGCGTAGTGCTGTCTGTTGACCACCAAATGCGGATCGCGCCTGTAAAATCGGCGCGGATGCCAGACGTGCAGCATCTACATCCTGCTTGCGCACCGCAATCAGGTCGCCCATGTCTTCGATAGTCCAGCCGTGCAACATGGCAAGCGCATCGACAAGATCGCTGACATCACCGAGTGTCATCTCTTCATCGAGATCCATGATTATGGTGTCGTTGATCGATGGATCAATCAACATATCGCGCCCAAGGTGCTCTCCAATCAGTACGCGCAGCACATCCTTGGCATCTGCGCCGTTGGCCGCGTATTTCACGCGCACCAGTTCACCCTGATTGATCGTTCGTGCGCCAAGCCCCGTGCGATCAGCTCGCTCGACCGGCGCCGAGAGTGTGACCGAAGATGTGAGCACTGGCCCTTCGCCTGTGTGGCGGTTGTCCGCGGAAATATCAAGCCTTTGCGTGACCATCCGGTCGCCCGGGTTGTAGACAAGAGGCAGACGTGCGCCTGTGGGCGGCCCAAGGTCAACCGGACTTACAGGGTCACTTGCGCACCCTGCAAGAAGCATAAGCAGCCCCGCACTGCACACGCTGCATGGCAGTGCGCCACAATTCATCTGACGCCAGTTAGACGCAAAAATCATCCGCATATCGAACTCCCTTGGGCGCCTCCATGCGCTCTGTTCGGAGAACCTCGTCGAGAGACTCAGTCGGGCGTGCCGAAGTCGTTCGACTCCGGTGGGCATCCTCACCCGCGACCACAGTGATCTCCCTCGACGCTATCCGCCGGCAATATCGCTCATCGCGAGCATCCCGGACACAAGACTATAAACGACCCAGCCGACTGCACCGGCCATGAACAGAATGATCATCGGCTCCATCACCGCCAAAAGGCGACTTCCAAGTGCTTCCTGTTGTTCCAGCGCCATTTCGGTCGCCTGGCGCAACGCTGGCGCGAGTTCACCCGAACGCATGCCCGCTGCGACCACCGCCCCGAGCATGGGCGGCAGAACCATATTTTCTTGCAAGGCCTTGCCCAGATCAGCACCCTCACGCACCGCCGATCGCGCAGAAATAACGCGTTCTTTCAACACCGGTGATTGCACCGCCTCCCCAGCGTGGTCAAGCCCACCAAGCACATCCCCGCCACCTTCGATCGTCGTTGCGATGATGTCGGTCACCACTGCTGCCCGGGCATGCCAAAGCAGCGTGCCCACAATCGGCAGGCGAAGGGCAACTCTGGCAATCGCGCGCCGAAGCCGGGGCGTCACCCAATACCTGCGCGATGCCAGGGCAAAAATCACCCCAGTGGCAAGCGCAGGCACGCCCCATACGAGCACGCCTGAGGCGGTGAGTGTGATTCGCGTGGGCAATGGCAGTGTGCCGCCGAGTGATTCAAGTGTCGTCGCAAACCGGGGAATGACAAACACCCCAAGCATCCAGACAGCGCCAATCGAGGCAACGAGCAACATCGCGGGGTAAATCAATCGTGACACAAGCGTGCGCCTAATCCGTGCAGCATTGCGCATCGACGTATCAATCAGTTGAACAACATGCCCCAGCCGCCCAGCCTGCTCACCACTGCGAATCAGCGCTACCTGTTGAATACTCGCAAGGGCAATGATTGTGCCGGTTGCATCACCGCGGCTCATCGCTTCAAGGCCTTTGGCAAGCGTGTCACCGCTCTGAAGACGACTGCGCAGTGCTTTGCAGACAGTGCGAACACTAGCTGTTGGTCCAAGTTCCTCCATCGTTTCAAGCGCACTATCAATGGGCACTGCTGAGCCGATGAGCATGGCAAGTGTTTGAAAAAACCACAGCCGGTCACTTGTGCGAAGTCGGCTTCGGCCTGTGGACATCATCGCGCGCACAGATTCGATCGCATGCACAGGCCGCACAGTCAATGGCACAAGCCCCTGCTCGCGCAAATCATCACGCACCGCGCGCTCATCTGGGCCTTCGCGCCTGCCTGTGATTGGCTGCGCTACCCCGCCACGAAGTGGCACCGCGGTGTACGAGAACATGGTCACGCATCAATCTCCGCAGTTGCATCAGGGTCAATCGCGCCAAGCACACGCGCTGCTTCGGTTTCATCTGTTATGCCTCGCTCAATCAGGCGTTCGGCGGCAACGCGCATCGGCTCAAACCCGCCCGCAAGGAGCGCTGCGCGGATGCGAGATTCTTCGCCGCCATCCAGAAGCGCCTTTTTCACGGCCGATGTCATGCGCCCATATTCCATCACCGCAACCCTGCCACGATAATTCGCTGATCCATCCGAATTGCGCGGCGACTGTGAATCAAGTTTGCGCATCAACCGCTGCGCACTGACGCTCTCAACAGCAGCATTCACAAGATAGGGCTCAACACCCATATCAATCAAACGCACAAATGACGAAGGCACATCATTTGTATGAAGCGTACTCATTACAAGATGACCTGTGAGTGACGCCTGAAACGCCATCTGCGCTGTTTCCTGATCACGAATTTCGCCAACAAGAATGACATCAGGATCGTGTCGCAAAATATGACGCAACGAATTGCCAAAGGTGAGATTGATCGCCTCATTCACTTGCATCTGGTTGATGCCGGGCTGGGCATATTCCACCGGATCTTCAACCGTCATGATCTTGCGCTCACTGGTCACAAGCCTGCGCAAAATTGCATACAGCGTCGTGGTCTTGCCCGAACCCGTTGGCCCGGTAATGAGCAATATGCCATGCGATTTGGCTGCGGTCACGAAAAGCGCATCCGCCTGCGTAGAAGTAAACCCAAGGTCTTCAAGATCGATATCTGCAAGTTTCTGCCGGTCTTGAATACGAATCGCCGCGTCCTGACCATACATTGTGGGCACAATGCCAACGCGCAGGTCGACGCCGCGCCCGCGCAAACGCATGCGCACGCGACCATCCTGACCTCGCCTGCGCTCTGCGATATCAAGGCCCGCAAGAATCTTGATGCGGCACATCAGCGCCTCATACATCGCGCCCGGCGGTGGCGTTTCCTCTTGCAACACACCATCGATGCGCGTCCGCAATCGTGCCTGCTGTTCGAAGCGTTCAAGATGAATATCCGAGGCTCCGAGTTCCATCGCTCGCTCAACCGTCTGGTTGAAAAACCGAATCACCGGCGCATCGGACGCCATATCGCGCAGCTGCGACAACTCCGCTGAGATATCAACATCGCCATCATCTGTCGCAGATTCAACTTCGCCATCTTGCGATCGTTCTTCAAGAAACGCAGCCACATCCTTGTGCGAACCTATGAATAGTTCAACAGGTGATGGAGCAAGATCACCACCGGCCGCAAACCGCGCCAACACCGCTGCGACCGTAAACCGATCACTCGGATCTGCAAGTACGATCCGAAATGCGCCTGCATCGGCTGTTGATTCTTCGCCCGGCGCATCTTCGAGCACGAGCACCATCCCGGCGCGCATGAACCCCGCTGGCACCTGACCCGCAAGCGATCCTTCATCACCTGCCGGTTGCCAGCGCGGCAGTTCAAGCAGCGCCGCCAATGCATCGGCCAGTTGATCTTCACCGATCTGCCCGAGATCAAGTAGCGCGCGCACCGGTGTCAAACCCTGTTGCTTGGCAACTTCTTGAGCAATGCGCCAATCGCTGGTTGTAATCAGGTTGCGAGCAAGCAGTAACTCCTGCAAAGCGCCTGAATGAAATCGAGGTGTTCTCATCCCCGCCTCGTGATCATTCATGTTATGCGCCGCCTGCGTCACGACCGATTGTCCAGGTCAGCATCATTGCCCTCGCCGCCTTCGCGCCCATCTGCACCCAAAGACACAATGGCATAACCAAATTGCTCGTCACCGCGATAGACAAACGCATTCCCCCAACCATCAACGGGCAACGTTCGACGCTCGAGATAAGGCCCTTCCCATTTTTCTTCCGCATCACTCGGTTTCTCAAGCAATACGCTGAGCCCCTCTTCGATCGTCGGATAACGCAACATGTCAAGCTGGAATTTCGCAACCGCACCAGACAACAATTGAATCTGCGCCTTGGTCTGTTTCAATTGCCCGCCAATAAATACGCCCGCAAGCCGCGGTGCCACCAATGCTGCAAGCAACCCGATGATCGCAAGCACAATCAGCATCTCAAACAAACTGAATGCTCGACGCGAATGATCTGTCATCAACAGCCTGTCATCATTCATTGCTATACCTTCCATCATTGCCCATCGACGCGCTCAACCCGCGGTGCGCCCGAAACAGGATCAAAGACAATCCGCCACACCTGCCCCTGCACATCGTGATGAACTTCATCTGAGTGTTCCCATGGTGTGCGCAAGATATCCGTATTCAGCAGCTCATTGCGTTTCACATCTCGACTGATAAACCGCCAGACGCGCTCCGGGGTTCGCCCGCTGGCATCAAAACATGCTTCAACCGTGCCAAGTGTTTCCATGTGCTCATCAATCAAACGCAGACCATGCGCCGCGATGACCTGCCGCACGCCGGGCGCACTGACTGCAAAAGTGTCTTCTGTCAGTTCAACGACCACACATTGTGGTTGTGATGTGCGCATGCACTGAACGCGCGTCATTGCAATCGCTGAAACAATGCTTTCAAGTGTGCTTCTCTCGCGGGCAATCGTAGATGTATTTCCCATGCGCACGCCGACCATCCCCGCCATGAGTCCCATGAGCGCAACAACAACGATGAGCTCGAGCAATGTGAAGCCCTGCTGGCGGCGCACGCGCTGACGGAGCGCCTTACCGGTTGCGAAGCACTGCAATGGCATCTTCCGTATTCACCACTTGGTCGCCGTTGACATCGGCCCGTTGAATTTCTGCCGCTGTTACCGATGCGCTACCCGACAAAATGCGCAACACCATCGCCGCATCACGCGTCGTGACCTTCCCATCACCATCAATATCAAAGTCACCTTCAGGAGTTCCACTCCCGTCACCACTGCCATTGTTGTTTGCGCTGCTTAATCCCCCGCTGTTCGTCGGATCGTTCGTTACGACCATATCCAACGCCTGCGTGGGCACCAGTTGGTCGATGGGAAACCCCGGCAGGTCAAAGGGCGGCACCATCTGCCCCGCAAATGTGTAGTTGAACGTTTCACCAGATTCGCTCTTGATGCCAAGCCCGAGATACGTGACATTCGAACTCGCATCGAAGAAACGAAACTCGATCTTGACGCCCTGCTTCGCGCCATCAACCTCACTCGTTGTTTCACTGTCACCAAAGATGACAAATGCAAACTCGGTTGCGCTGCTTCCACTTATAAAAGTGAACGAACCAACAAGTTCATCATCTGCAAAAGCACCAAGCTGATCGCCCGGCTGTGGCACCGGGCCGCCGCTCTCGGTGATCAACTTCCCCGCAACGCGCTGGCGCACATCCGTAGATGCTGGCGTAGAAAATTGTGCCCGCGCAGAGCTTGCAATACTGCACAACACAAGACCCATCACACACATATTGACCCACAGCGTTGCGCGCATGGTGCTTCTCCTTCGCGTCTCCCCGGGTGGGCACCGGTTGCGACCTCATATGTTAGCGCGAAGTCGCCCCCGCAGCAAACCTGCCGGTAAACAAACTCGCCTGCGAAAACAAAAGCCGGGGGGCCGCGCTAAGCAACCCCCCGGTCCCTCATGTCAGATGTCGACGGTCAACTTACGGGAAGTGAATAAACACTGGGCTGCCATCCGGGACGTTCTCCAGATCGCCATGGCTGTTCGTGCCAGACGAGCGAGTGAAGAACTTGCCGTCATCGTTTAGGAACTCGATGGCAAAGTCAGCGCCGCCGCCCAATGGGCCAGGTCCACCAGAAACATCAGTGTCCTGAGTCGCTGTGGCAAGCACCCAACCCAAGTTCGTGTTGCTCGACGGGAATGTCGAGAAAGGCACGCCCGGGGCAATCGGAGGACCGAACTGGCAGACTCCGAGATCAGTACCCGACCCATTGAAGAACCCGAAGCCGTACCCGCCGACGAGATTGGTCATCCCGTCGCCGAACTGCACACCCAGATTCGTCATGGTGAAGGCAAAGTGCTGCACGCAGTCGGCGTCAACAATGATGCTGTCAAGCAGGTCGCTGCCGTCATCCGAAGCGTCCCACACACCGTCACCATTGTCATCCCAGAAGCAGAACTGCTCAAGCGGTCCAGCGCCCGGAAGATCGCGGACCAGACCGGTCTGCACATCATCTGCAAGCACGCCATTGGGCAGTGTCGGCAGTGAACTCTCAGCCACGCCAGAGGCGCGATCGAAGCCCACCGTGTTCCAGCCCCGATAGACACTGCGCTTGCCAACGTTGTCAAGATTGACATCGAAGTCAAACGTCGAAGGCGTGTCACTGCGAACAGTCGGCTGGAACAGGATAGGACCATTGCCGTCTGCTGCGTTCAACACGCTGGACACAGCGCAACGCTCACCATTGGGAGTCTGGACAATCAGAATCACCGGGAAGTCCGTGGAATCGACACGATCAATGCCGGTGAACCCGGTGATCGGGCCGCCCACTTCGATCTCATAGTTGCCATTGGATCCGGTCACCACAGCGCGGGACAGGATCGGGGCATCGTTGATGTCAAATCCATTACGGAACAACTGCTCGGTCGTGCCGTTACTCGAACGCAACACATCCCAGCACACTTCTACCGAACCCGAAACCGTGTCTTCGCGTTGTTCGCCAGTACCACGGAACGTGATGCTGTCGAAGCTGCGGAACGAGAATTCGAGATCAATGATGTCGGTATCGAAGAGGAAGTCTTCGCCGTCATCATGATGCTCGCCATCATCCTTGAAGTTGGTGAACTGCTGCTCATTGCCCTTGAACCGGTGCAGATACACATGCTCACGGTAGCCGAACAGCCAGTTGGTGATCGCCTCAAAGCTGCCCGTGTCGCCAAACACATCGCGCTCATAGGTAAAGGCAATGCCATTGTGAATCGCAATGATCTTGTCCACCGTCGGCACAGCAATCATGCCATACACAATCGTGCCAATCGGCGCCGGTGAACCGCCAACATTGATCGTGCCCGAGATGAGCATCGACGAAGGCGAATCCGTCTCAGCGCCAATGACCGCAGGGTCAACAAGCGCGTTGATCGGTGTCAGTGCTGCGTTGTTGTCCGCCGCCTGTGAAGCCAACTGCGACACGGCCCCGTTCGGACCGGAGATCAGAGGCGTTGCAACCGCACTGTTATACCGCAGGGTCACAGTCGTCACGGTCGAGACAGCCTTCGCCGGGGTCGTATCAAGTGTGATCACGATCTCCGAACTCGAACTGCCCGCTGCGAGACCAGTCGCCACTGCAGATGTGGGTGACGTGATATCAAAATCAGCCAACTCAAGGTCCGCAACATTGATGTTCTCGTTGAAGTTGACATGAATCTCATCGACCACACCGTCGCCATCCGTGTCAACAAGCACCGCACCGTGGACATCATTGCCCGCAACATCAAGCTGATACGCCACGAATGGCGAAGTCCCTGCCGTTGCGGTTGCATTATCAACCGTTGCCGCATTGCCTGCAGCATCAGCAAGGTTCGCTTCGTCACGCACCGTAACTGACGCGCCTGGCGCCAGTGAGTCACTCGCGGTGGCGTTGTTCACAATCGTCACCGCGTTGGCCGTCGCGAAACGCGTCGAACCACCAGTGAAAATCGGTGCACCATCGACGAACATCTCGGTTGGGTCAAATGCACCCGTCACCATGTTCTCGCCGAACACCAGTGCCAGACGATCCAGATTCTGATTGTCACCAAGTGAACTTGACGGCACACTTGGAGGATTCGTGAATGCGCCATTGTTCAGCTCACGCCAGAACTGCACATTCGAACCGTTCTGCTGATTGTCACCCTCGAAGTGAGACAGTGACACAAACACCGGCGTCGCACGATCAACATTCGCCGGATTCGCGGTGAAGGTCGTCATGAAATCGTTGTTACCCGGATCGCTAAACGTGCCGTCCGTAAAGTCGAGGGTCAGCACGCCGCCATCACCCGTACCAGGCGTGGCTTCACCATCAGTATCCAATGCACCCGCGAAGGTGTCTTCGTCCCAGTCCGGTCCGGCTGGGTCAAATGAGAACACCTGACCATTGCCAGAGTGCAAACGCTCTGGAGCATTGGCCACACCCGTGCGAACATCAACGGCGCCCGTGGAGGACACCGTGATCTCGTCGAGGTTGGGATCTGCATTGTTCACAACGGCATCCGCTGTCAGATCGCCATCAGCGGTGATCTGCGCAAACGGATTCACAGTGCCCGCGGTCTTGTTGAGTTCGACATCGCCGATCGCAAGATCGCTTGTCACCGGCTCATCAAAGAAGGGCGCCACACCATCAAGGCTGCCGTCGCCATCCTGATCAAGGAACGCATGGCCAAGCAATGCCGGAGGCCGACCATCACCAATATTCGTCGTGTTCGCCAGGGCAATCGGATCACTGAAGATCGACTGCGGCACATTCGGCGGGTCAGTGGTGATATCTGTCATCACCTGGAAGGTCTGGCCGTCTGTTGACAACCCGTCGCCCCAGATAAAGGCATCGTTCGTCGCTGTGCCATCCACGGTCACGGGCACGAGCACTGAAGATGTATCACTCGGATCCGCAACACCTGCGCCCAACACAAAGTCAGGATCAGCATCCGCGTCCGTATTCACCTCGGTGCCAAGTGAGTTCTTGATCATCGAGTAGTAATCCGCGTCACCAAGATTCGCACCAGAAACTGGCAAATTGAACGTCACCCGCAGCGCGTTACCCGCACCACCGGTTGACAGAATCGTGCTGACCCACTCGGCTGACGCCACCGCAAAGCTGGGCGTTGACGTCGTGGCAATACCCGTTGTCAAAGGCAGTCCGGTGACAGGATCGCACTGGAAGGCTTCATTACCCACAAGGTCAAAAATATCCGTATGTGTCGGATTGCCCGCATCGTTTGCTGCCGGACGGAAGAACGTTCCGATAGGGAAGTTCGTCGCCGTCACGCCCACGCCGATCGTGGTGTTGGCATCACCCGCTGCATCAACAAACGCTGCATCAACAACGAAAGGCAAAGCCGCGCCATTGGGTGTCAACGTTGCTGCAAAGAAGGCGTTGGTCGCGGGGGGGACAAGGAACTGGAACGACGTATCGTTCACGTTCGCAAGATTCGTGTCATTGGTCCCGGGGCCGCCAGCGCCCTGCAGAGCCTCATCGAAGACGAAGAACACGCGATCGTTGGCAGCATTCGTGAAGACATTCAACAGCTTCGGACCCTGCGTGTCAATGACGAGCGCCTCATCAAGGGACTCATCGGCGACGTCGATCCGTGTGCCGACACCATCAACAATGCCCGGTGCGCCCTCAGTCGAGCACACCACTTCGATCGCAGCAATGTTGGGGTTACCCGCAGCGGCAGAGATGAACCCGCCCGCACCCGCGAGCGCGATATCGACTGTAAAAGCCTGGGTTGTTGTGGCTGCAAAAATCGGCGCACCACCAATGCCAGGCGTCACATCCTGACCCGTTGTCACGCGAGCACCAGCGGCATTGATACCAAAAAGCTCAACCCTGTCGATCGCCTGACCGACCACCAGACCTGCGCTAGCGGGCGTGTTGTACTGGACATTGATCACCGAAACGGGACCAATGAATTCATTGTTGTTCAAGCGGGGACTCAACACCACCATGTCTGGCGCTGCGACCGCCAGTGTAAGCATGGGTAATGCGAGGCCAGCCGTAGCGGCCAGCAGCCCTGCCAAGTTGCGATTCATGCCAACTCGTCCTTTCTTTACGTTCTCCACCACCGTGTGCGGTGAAGCCGACTTGCTTGCTCCCGGTGCAGACCCCGCCTCTTGAGGGCGAAGACGAGAAGTCTCCACATCTGTGAGCCTGAGCGGGAGGCAACTCGCCGACCCCGCCGACCTATCTGACTCGTCCCCCGCCATCTGGCGAGGCAACGATTGATCACTCCACCCCGACATTTATCGGAGCTTAGTGACAACTTACACGCCCTTGAGGCAACGTGCAAAATCGCTCCAGGCGGCATTACCCGCCAATTCAGCGTGTATGGGCTATCGACCGCATCAACTACCTTCCCCCAACCTTTCCTTGTGGTTTTACTTCTCGGGCCTGCCCATTTGAGGGCACCCCGCCCCCTAGCACTCCCCTGCGGTACGCCTCTGTGAGCTGGCTCCACGCCAATCCCACAAGTTCCGACTTACCGGACGTCCCCAGTTTCTGGTGAAGACGCATCAGATGAGTTCGCAAGGTCGGCAGCGCAATACACAGCCGATCCGCCACCCGTTCATTGCTGCCCCCATCACACAACGCGAACAACACCTCGCGCTCGCGATTGGTCAATTCCGAAAACGCGGACAAAAGGGCCTGCAGCTCCGCGTCAGAATTGACAAGCTTTGAGCTTTGTTGAGGGTGGATGTCTTGCTGATGAGGTACTGGAACGGCCTTGGCAGATTCGTCGTCCCATTTATTCAGCGCACGCGCAGCCTTGGCGCGGGCCATATTGAGTGAGGTCATAACTGCTTTCTCCACGCCGGACACGTCAGCGCCCGGAGGGTTCTCCCGCACAGAGCCTACCGAGATATAGGGCACAATTCAATCATCTCAAGTGACGATAAGTACAGAAATATGCACGAGTTGCTCTCATAATCTTCCCGGAACTGAGCGAATGGCAGGATCGGGCAATTGGCGGGGCTGTGCGGGTTGGTGCGGCTCGAGAAGGGCATCCGGCCCCCAGTCACCCAGAGCAGACTCGGGCGATGCCCTTGGCAAGTCGATGGACAAGTCTGGCTGCGCGACCGGCGAACGTAAAACCGTCTGTTTAGGGGGGGTGTGAAGTGGCGAATGATGAGCAGGGGATCAACATAGACGACATCCTGCGCCGTGCCGCAGAGTCCGGGGCCTCGGATATTCACATTGTGTCAGGGCATCCGCCAGTGGTGCGCGTCCAGACTGTGATGACCCCTATGGACCTCCCGGCAATCACCGCCGAAGAAGCCGAAGTGATGGTCAAGGGGATGGCATCGGAAGGGTCATACCAGACCTTTCAGCGTCAGAACGACGCCGATTTCTCCTATGCCGTGGAAGGCCTTGGCCGGTATCGCGTGAATGCCCATCGCCAGCGGGGCACGCCCGGCATCGCCCTTCGTGCGATCAAGACCACCGTCCCTCCTCTGGATCAGTTGTCTCTGCCTGAGGTGATCACACGGCTGACCTATCTACCGCGCGGGCTCGTGCTTGTGACCGGTGATACTGGTTCGGGCAAGTCCACCACGCTTGCCGCGATGATCCAGTCGATGAATGAGCGCTATCAGAAGCACATCATGACACTGGAAGACCCGGTGGAATATGCCCTGCAATCCAACCGGTGCCTTATTGAACAGCGTGAACTGGGTCAGGACATGCCGAGCTTTGCCTCTGCCCTGAAGCACGCGCTGCGTCAGGATCCGGACATCATTCTTGTGGGTGAAATGCGAGACCTTGAAACCACGGCCCTTGCGATCACGGCTGCGGAAACCGGTCACCTGGTGTTGAGCACTTTGCACACGACTGATGCCTCGCAGACGGTCGAACGAATTATTGACATGTACCCGGCGGGTCAGCAGAACCAGATTCGCGCCATGCTTGCCAACACATTGCAGGCAGTGATTTCACAGACCTTGTTCCGCCGCACAGATGCCAAGGGCATGGTGCCCGCTGTCGAGATTTTGTTGTGTACGCCCGCGGTGCGCAACCTGATTCGTGAGGGGCGGACATTTGAGATTCCGAATGTGATCGAAACGAGCCGGGCGATGGGCATGTGCAGTCTGGATTCATCAATCGCACAACTGTATTTCAACGGCTTGATCGGGCGCGACGATGCGGTGGCACAGGCCTCGTTCCCGGACAAGCTGGAGCAGCAACTGGCGGCGTAAGACGGTGTCGAAGCGCGAGATCGCGCAGATGTAAGGGGAGTTCATGCCGGCGTATCGGTATCAAGTTCGCCAGGGAAATGGCCAGACGGTAGTCGGCGTGTTGAACGCCGAGAATGCGTCTGTTGCAGCCTCATCGTTGCGCAGTCAGGGCATGCATGTGCTGACGGTGTCGCCGATCGTGAGTGGGCTTGATTCGGGGGCGCTGCTCAAGCGTCTGAAAGAACTGAACTCAGGCAAGGTGTCTGCCAAGCATGTGCTGGATTTCACGACGCAGCTTGCGGTGATGGTCCGTGCAGGCATCGGCATTCGCGCTGCGCTGGATGGCATCGCGGCTCAGACAGAACATTCCGGCTTTCGCAAGATCATCCTCGGGCTCAAGTCTGACGTTGAATCTGGCAAGCAGTTCTCCGAAGCGCTGCAACGTCATCCGAAGCTGTTCAACCCGCTGTATGTGAATATGGTGCGCGCTTCTGAAATGTCCGGCTCATTCGGCAAGATGCTCAATCGCATTGCGGCATATCTGTCGCAGGAAATTGAAACGCGCCGGATGGTTATCGGTGCGATGATCTATCCGGGCATTATCGCAACAATGGCGGTCAGCGTCACCATCTTCCTGCTGACCTTTGTATTGCCCAAGTTTGCGGGCGTTTTCAAGGGTAAGGAAGACGCACTGCCCTGGGCGACAACGTTCCTGATGAATCTGTCAAAGACAATGCGAGAAGACTGGCCGATTATTGTCGGCGTGTTCACCGGGATTGTGATTGCGATAGCGCTCGTATTGCGCACAGAATCGGGATCATTCTGGTTCGATAAGATGAAGCTGACTGTGCCTGTTGTGAAGCGCATGTTCCGCTCGCTGTATATCAGCCGTTCCCTGCAAACACTGGGCGAACTGATCAACGCGGGCGTACCCATGCTCGACACCATTGCGATCACGAGCGACATCTCTGGCAATCGCCTGTTCAAGCGGATGTGGCGCGGTGTGTACACATCTGTGAAGCAGGGCAAGAAGATCGTGCATACGTTGAACTCTTCATCGTTGATGCCGCGTGCAGTAGTGCAGATGATTGGTGCGGGCGAAGAGTCCGGTAAACTTGGCGAAGTGCTCGAGGAAGTTTCAGACTACTACGCGAAGCAACTGCGGGAATCAATCAAAGCAGTTACCGGAATGATCGAGCCCATCATGATCATCATGATGGGATCAGTCGTCGGATTCATCGCGATGGCGATCATTCTCCCGATCTTCAAGATGAGCCAGATCGTGAAGTAATGCGATGCTGTATGAGGCAACGGGCGGTGCCATTGTTGGCACCGCCCGGAAATGCTTCAGGACCGGAGCGAACGATGTTGGCTGCGCGGCGGACAATCTGGCGATCTCGACCACCGTGTGCGCGTTCGCGCCGCGGGTTTACATTGATCGAGACCATGCTTGCCGTGGTGATTCTCGGTCTTGGTGTGGTCGTCATCATGCGCTCGATGATGACTTTCCTGCAGACCAATACATGGTCAACACATTCTGCAACTGCGGGATATCTGGGGCAGGAAATTCGCGAGCTGACGCGCAACCTGCCGAGGCACGACGTTTTCTCGGGCGGGCTGTATTTCACGGACAACGGCGGCGGCAATGTACTCAACGGGTGGGGCCTGGAAGCAGGTGAAATTCTACCCGAAGACATTGATGATATTGACGATCTGGACGGGCTCGCCTTTGGCAGCCCGCCCGCACCTGCTGGCTTTACTGTTACCCAGTGGATGTCGCAGGGGCCGATCAATGCCTTCGGGGACATTATCGAGCAGACCATGCATGACGGCACCGTGTCGATGATCGACGATGGCAACGGCGTCATGACGTCCGAAGCACTGCGTGGCTGGTCGCAGTTCATTCGTGTCGAGAAACTCGATCCATTCGACATGTCCACAGTTGTTCCAAATGACACGTTGGTTGCGGGCGTGCGCCCACTTAGCGCGTATCCCTTGCGCGTCACGGTGACCGTAACGTACAACGGCGTGTGGGCTGATCAGGCACCAACAAGCACACAATTTTCATGGATTATTCCTCCGTAAGGTTCCACGCGCTGACTCCATCGGGGCGAGGAATGACACGCGGGGCCTTTCAATTGAGGAGTCTTTCATGAACGGTAAGCGAATCAAGCAAGTTCGATCATCACGTAAGCATCGCGGAATGCGTCGCTCACGCCGCGGCGTTGTTGGCATTCTTGCAATGATGTTCCTGGTGATGTTCGCCTCTCTTGCGACTACTCTTGCGATCGTCACACAGGGCAACCTGCGCAGTGCGGTCGCGCATCAACGGGTCGTGAAATCGATTGGTGCAGTCGATACCGGCCTTGAGATTGCAGAAGCGCGCCTCACAGAAGCCGCTTCGCGATTCATCGTAGCGCGGGGTGACATCACGCCGGCGTATGCGCTGCAACTGTGGGATGGCACATTCGATGCTGTCCCGCCTGTAACAGTCATTCCGCCGCTATTTGCGCGTCCGGAAGTGACGCCGCCAATCAGTATCTCAGAAGCGCTCGTGTTTCATCATGAGTCTGACAACGTCAATAATCTGGTCGCTGCAGATGGATCGAATACGCCTTCACCGATCATATTGCCGACTGAAACACCTGCTGGCTGGGTCGTGACAACGCCGATCGGTCTTGAGCGCGATGGGCTGAATAACATCGTGACCGCAGTGCAACTCACATACCTGCCGCCGGATGCACTCGGCGCAGTTCGCATCGTCGTAACAGGATACACGTGGGACTTTGCTCGCCAGCGCTGGGTGAGCCGCACAGCGCAGCAATCATTCTCCATGACCAAGAATCTCGAGCAGGCGGTGTTGGCGCCGTCGCGCTTGATGGTCGGCCGAAATGTGCAGATCAACGGTCCACTTGGCATCCGGTACAACTCCCAGTCGCTTGACACGCTTGATGGCGCACCACTGACCATGAAGAGTGATTTTTATGGCTTGAATGCAACTCTCGATACCAAACTTGATGATTATTATGCCATGGTCCTGGCCTACGATGTTGACGGCGACAACCGTTTGCGCGAGTTGCACTCCGCAGAGAACTTCCCGCTTGGAGCTCTCAATCAAAATGATTATGACGGCAACGGATTGGGTGACGGCGCATTCAAGGATGTGACGCGCGATGGCATGGTTGATGACTTTGACATCTTCATCAAGCACTACGACACGAACAATGATGATCGAATCATCCTCTCAAATGCATTGACAGATGGAACACCTGCGGCAGCATTGGCTGCTGAATTCACTGTTGACGATGCGCTTGGTGTATTGATCGACTCCGGCTTGCGTGATCGCAACGGCAACGGGCGCTGGAATGGCACATTCAATGCTGGTGCCTGGGATTTCACAACATTCCGGGACAACGACAACGATGGTTCATTCGATGCTGCAGATGTTGATGCAGACGATGTCGTTCTTGGGTATCGCGATGGCGTGCTTGATTACAAGGATCGATATGCCAAGGTGCGCGGCCCGATCACCTTCATTGCCAATCGCACAAACTGGGAAACGATGGACGATGGCACTGGCATCCCCGTCGGCGACTACCAGGCGCAGTTGCAAGGCAGCATCGTGCCCGGACGCGACGAACAAGCCGTCTCATTCGATGCCGCAGACAGTGATGTGCCCGCGATCAGCGCTGACAGCTTCACTGATGCAACACAAACATTGATAGACGTCGCCGCGAGTGAGCCTTTGTCCTTTGCGGAACAAGTTGAGGCTGCGATGGGGATCGCGTGGACGCCCCCAACGATCGTCGAAGGCACTCCATATGGTGCGCCGTCGGCCTCTGATCTCTACCAGCGTCCGGTGTACACAGGGATTACATTTAAAAATGTCAAAGTCCCGATGGGCACGAATGCATTATTCGTCGATTGCACGTTCGTGGGTGTGACCCATATTGATTCCTACTTCAACAACAACCATCCCTCATGGCCTTTCTATGGCCAACAGAACCGCAACCCGAACACTGGTGCGCTCGAATTGACGTATCCACAATCTGTGGCATCTGAAATTGCACTTGACAAGTCATGGGCTCAACCTGAATGGGAAGGCTACGACACGCTGCCTGATCCACTGATGGTCACTGTCGATCTGAATGGTGATGGCGTCGTTCCTGATCAATGCATAGATACGAAGCGTGTGTCCAACAACATCCGTTTCCATGACTGCGTTATTGTTGGATCAATTGTCTCAACGCGCACCAAGGTGTTTCACAACAAGCGCAACAAGGTTCAATTCTCCGGATCAACAACGTTCACCGATGTCCATCCTGACTTCCCCGATGATCCGGATTACAACCCGGACAGCGATGATCTGGATGCCATCTCGCGCAGTTCACTCATGCTGCCGAACTACTCTGTTGATATTGGCACCAACAACTCGGATCCCGATCAGGATGTGCATCTGCAGGGTGCGATCGTTTCGGGTGTGATTGATATTCGCGGCAACGCAACAATTGATGGCGTACTGCTGAGCGATTTCACGCCCGTGTATGGCACGGCCCCGCTGAATCTGTATGGCCAGGCAGTGGGCAACCCGGCAGATTTCAACATCACACTTGGCTATTTCGGCCCCGAAGATGGCGACGAAGAAGGCATCAACTTGTCGAACCTTGAGCAGGTCAATGGGCAATTTGTACTTGGCGTTGATACGGCGCGAGATCCAGTCACAGGTGCGATGATTACACCTCAGCAGGCGGCGGACATGGGGTTCGCCACGCCCGCAGATTACCCGGCGTCTTGGTTTGATGGCATCGCAGACACCGATGCCGCGTTCTTTGACGGCGAATGGGCCACGCGCCAGGTGATGTTCAACGGATTTGGTCACATCGTGTTGAACTTTGATCCGTCAATGCCGCTGCCCGATGGTCTTGCGACACCGATCGGTATCACCCCACGGCGCTGGGGGTATATCGAAGGTCGCATTTCGTACTGAGTCTGTGATGTCGCCTGGAAGGGGATCCGCCCATGTGTTGCCAATTTCTTGCCCATTCGACTCTTCGGCGCAAACAGCGTTCGCGCCGACGGTTTGGGTTTACGATGATCGAAATGCTCATCGCGATATCGATCAGTTCATCACTGATGGCAGCCACACTTGTCGCCTTCGATGGCATGTTCAAGATTTATGACACTTCGACAACCTCGGCTTCGAACCATGTCGTGGCGCGCATCGCGGTCGCGCGTTTGCTTGGCATGATTCGCACTGGCTCTGATTTTGGTCCGTTCCCCGCGGACGTGCTCGACAGCACTGTCAACCCCCTGCAGGCGGACTATTTCGAATTCGCTTCGATGACGAATCCGGATACGGGCGCCATTGAACAAATCACGCGCGTCGAATATCGCCTGCCGGGTCTGCCTGCGCCGTTGCGCACCTGGGGAATAACGGTCAATCCGCCGCTCATCGATTCTGATGGCGACGGCACCGGGGACACCATGGGCCCGGGCGAGCTGTGGATAGTCGTGATCGACCCGGTGACCGCCGTGCAGCAGGAGTTCCTCATGCTGACCGACGTGCGCGCCGCTTCCTTCCAACTCGAATACGACATCGGCCCGCGCCTCGTCAAAGGCACCGTGGACATCACATTCGAGCCGACACTCGCCACGGACAACACCGTGTGGACACCAGCGACGCCTGAAAGCGTGCGTCTTGTGGCGAGCGCCATGCCGCGCCGGTCTGCCGATCGCTAAGAAGAGCTCTCACTCGGCGGCAGGTACTTCGCATTGTTCGGACTTACAACATGTGCAGCGCACAATCGCTGCAATGCCATACCCCGCCTGGGATCGTCTAAACCTCGACCTGCACCCGATCATCTGATGGCCAGGTGACGTGGAAATGCTTGCCACGCGGGGCATCGACGCGCTCGTAGGTATGCGCACCGAAGTAATCCCGTTGCGCCTGAAGCAGTGAGGCAGGCAGGCGATCGGCCCGGAAGCCATCGAAATATGCAAGCGCTGAGGCAAAGGCTGGTGCGGGCACACCGGCAAGGGCCGACGCCGCGACGACATCGCGCCATGCCGACTGATGTTGATTCATGATGTCCGCGAAGTGGGGATCGAGCAGCAGGTTGCGCAGCGATCGCTGGTGTCCAAAGGCCTCGGTGATTTTCTGCAGGAAGCCCGCACGGATGATGCACCCGCCGCGCCACACGCTTGCAATCTCGCCCATGTTGAGATCCCAGTCGAATTCATCCGCAGCAGCAGCCATGAGCGCAAAGCCTTGAGCATATGAACATATCTTCGCGCAATAGAGCGCACGCCCGACAGCCTCGACGAAGTCCTCGCGTTTCTCAAAGAGGCGATCATCAAGCACACCCATCGAATAGCCATTGGGACCGGAAAGGAGTTTCGAAGCTGTTGAACGCCCATCGCGATCTGCACTGAGCGCCCGGGCAAAAACAGCTTCTGCGATCGTCGCTGCGGGCACGCCCATGTCGAGCGCCGCGACTGCGGTCCACTTGCCGGTGCCCTTTTGCCCCGCGGCATCAAGGACAACATCTACGAATGGCGACCCAGTGCTCGGGTCGCGCTGGCGCAGGATATCTGCCGTGATTTCAATGAGAAATGAATCCAACTCCCCCGTATTCCAGCGGGCAAAGACTTCTGCGCACTCACAGGGCTGAAGTTGCCCGAGATGGCGCAGCAAGTCGTAAGCCTCGCAGATCATCTGCATGTCTGCGTACTCGATGCCGTTGTGCACCATTTTGACGAAGTGCCCCGCAGCGCCCGAGCCGATGTACGCCGTGCATGGCACACCACCACTCACGGGCTTGCCAGGCGCAGCGCCTTCGATGGGCTTGCCCGTGTCTGCGTCAACCTTGGCAGATATTTTGGTCCATATGTCTTCGAGCATGGTCCAGGCTTCTTTGTCACCGCCGGGCATCAGTGATGGACCGAAGCGGGCCCCTTCTTCACCGCCGGAGACACCAGAACCGATAAACCGGATGCCCTCTTCATGCAGGTCGCGCTCGCGGCGTGCGGTGTCTTCCCAGTGGGCGTTGCCGCCATCAACAATGATGTCGCCCTCTTCGAGCAAGGGGGTCAGCGCCTTGATCACCGCATCAGTTCCCGGACCCGCCTTGACGAGAATCACGATGCGACGTGGACGGTGAATCGCTGAGACGAAATCCTCAAGCTCTTCATAGCCTTCGAGGGATCCACCAAGGTCACCAAAGACGCCTGGCGGATTGGCCGCAACGAAATCGAGCATCGTCTGGGTGGTGCGGTTGTAGACCGCGACTTTGAAGCCGTGATCTGCCATATTGAGAACCAGATTCTGACCCATGACCGCCAGGCCGATGAGCCCAACGTCCGCTCCGTGATCGTGTGCTGACATGACCGATGCCCCCCTGCTGCGTGTATTCGTCCGGACCCACCATTCTTATTGTCGTCGAATTGCCCGCCGTGGACAATGCGATCGCGTGGAATCCGATAGGCGGCTATGCTAGCGATCCCGCTGGGGCGGTAACTCAATTGGGAGAGTGCCAGCTTTGCAAGCTGGAAGTTGTCGGTTCGAGCCCGATCCGCTCCACTTTTCATGCCTTGGACCCTCACTTCAGGGCTCAGGCTGAGGCCTGACCATGCTTTGCGCCGAAATTCGGCACAGCACCTGAAACCGATTGGGTCGGGACCGGGAATAATCAGTGCCTCGGCGGACGCTCAGTCAAGTGTCTACGCCTGTTGGCAAGGGGAACCTTCATGAAGTACGCACGCCTCTGCAATAGACAATCAACTCTCGCATCACTCGCCGCCGGTATTGCGCTATTCGCACTCGGTGCATGTGAAACAACGCCCACCGATTATGGCCGCACCACCACGCGACCTGTCGATCAACGCATGTCAAGTGAGCGCGGCCTTGCCTCCAAGGATCTCATCTCCGCAACCGACAACATGACGCAATCAATTGCATCGATGCCCGAGTTCCGCGATGCGCCGTATCGCGTACAGATTGTCATGGACCGCGTACAGAACCGCACGAACATGCCCGCGCGCGAGTTCGATATCTATCTTGCGCGCATTCGTGCGAATCTGAATCAATCCGGTGCGCGCTATAACATTGGTTTTGTTGAAAACCGCTCAAGCCTTGAAGCTGTGCGCGAGCGCGAGGGTGTGCCGCAGGTGGCCTATCAGACCAAGGCAGATTATACACTCAAGGCGGTGTTCTATGACCTGCCCAATCGCAAGTCTGAGTATTACCTCCTGACCTTCCAGATTGTTGATCTGCACGATGGGCAGATTGTCTGGGAAGGGTCATACGAAGTGAAGTTCGCCTGAGGCAGATGGGCATGAGCTGCGCAAGACGAACCGTGGGTTTCTGGGGCTCAGCTCTGGTGCTGTCGCTGATGACCAGTGCGCCACCCGGATGCGCCTCGGCGCGTATCAACACGACGATGCTTGACGTGCGCGATGTTGTTGCGATGACGGATGCGATGTTGCCGTCACTTTCTCGCGATCCTGCGCTTGTTCGCCGCTCATCTTCAAGTGACCGCTGGGTGGTCACGATCGATCGAGTTGAAAACCTGACCGAGCACCCAATGTCGCGCAATGAACGCTTGGCCATCATGGCGCGATTACGCGCGAATCTTGCATCGAGTGATTTTGCACAGGAGCGCGCCATTACATTCATCGTGCCCGGCAAAGCATGGCGCAATCTCGAACCCGCCCAAGCCCGCGCACACTCGCGCCTTATGCCAACCCACGCGCTGCGTGCAACATTCTTGTCTGACACACTCTCAACCCTACACCAACGCAGTGATGCATATCTTTGTACTTTTCGCTTGAGCGATCTTGCCACGGGAGACATTTTCTGGGAAGACGCCTTCGTGATCAAACATGTAATCGCTAGGAATGAATTGGATTGATCATGCGCTGTCTCCCATTCATTTTGATCCTGTGTGCGCTTCCACTGTCAAGTGCGTGCGAATCGCACAATCGTGCGATGGATGTTGCTGCCGGTGCCTTTGGTGCAAGTGATTACACGAGCGCCCGCCGAGCGCTGCGCGCTGGTGCCTATCGCGAACCAATTCACGAAAATACCGTGCTCGATGCCTCGGCGCTCGGCATGGCAGCGCTTGCAGATGGCTCCACTTTTGAAGCCAATCAGGCCCTTCTGCGCGCCTACGAATTGCTTGAAACCGGTGCGCTCAATGACGATGGGCGTGTGTTTGCCGCCGCGGTCATCAATGAAGGTGTGACCATCTATAAGGGCGAGCCTTTCGAACAAGCTATGGCCTATCACGCGCTCGCAGTATCTGCCGCGCTCGATGGCGACTGGGAAAATGTTCGAATCGCCTCGCGTGCAAGTACACGCAAGCTTCGTAACTACGCCGATGCGCGAGGTGATGAACCAGTGCCACCGGAAGTCATCGCACAGCAACTGGCTGATCTGGGTGATGACGCTGATGCACCATTCGTGACGATCGACACGGACTTCGCACTGTCATATCTCCTGGAAGCAATTGCAGACAACGCCATGGGGCGCACATCAAATGCGATCGCACTCGCCAAGGCCGCTGATGCACGTGTCGCGCTGCTTGCTGATGATATTGCAAGTGCCAACTACAACACGGTTATCATCGTGCATCTCGGCATGGGGCCGGTCAAAGAACCCACCGGACCGCACGGCGAATCAACACTCTGGGCACCACGCGAACCAGCCGACCCCGGCCACATGATGGTGACATTCAACGGATGGCAAGCCCTTCCCGGCGTGCGACCCGTGACGAATATCAATCGCATGTCGCGCGATCATCGGTGGATCAATTTCGAAAGCATCCGCAGACTCAAAGCACTGATCGGCGAAGGCCTGGTCGTCGGCGGTGCGGTGGTCGCATCGCGCAATGAGCGCAACAGTTCAAATCAAATTGCGGGCATTGCCATGCTCCTTGGCGGCGTTCTTTTGCAAGCCTCGTCCGCAGCAGACACGCGGCACAATTCGTTGCTACCAAGCGCCGCCTATCTTGCAGTCGTTGATTTACCACCCGGTGCCGGTTCACTCGAACTTCATTTTCCCGGGCGAGACCTCCCGCCGATGGTCATTCCACATCTCACGCCCGGCACTGCGCGCAACCCGGCTGCCGTCTACATGCGCCTCACCGGGCGCGAACCGGCGCAGTGGTATACAAATCGCAATGCGGTATATTCATCGGATGCGTTGTCGCCCCGCGCAGGTGATTACCCTTGGATTCTCGGTGGCTCTGATCTTTCAACGCCAACCGAAGCCGTGCTCGGGGTATATCAATCGGGGGGCATACTCACGGATTTTTCACTTGGCGAACTCGAAGAGTTGTACCTTCTTGAAGGCATTCAACTTGGCGAAGGACCAACCGGGCCGGATGATCGTCGCCACGTGAGCTATGAACATATTCTCGATGGTGGCGGTGCGCTGTTCACGCCACACCCATACACAATGGGGTACAAACGGCTCATGTGCGATTCACATCCGCCGTATGAAGCCAGAAGCGAACGCGTGCGCACCTTGGCCGAGCGTATTCGCCGCAACACACAAGCAAAGTAAAACTGAAGGAGTCGATTCATGAAAAACGTCATCGCACCATATTTGTTCACTGGACTGGGTATCGCAATCATGACCTCGCTGATCGGCTGTCAAACCAGTGAACATCCCTATCCAAATGCGGGTCGGCCTGATCCTGTGATGGCGCCGGGCAACAATCCGCGCATTTCGGTAATCCAGCCCGAACTCATGGAACTCCTTGGCTTTGATGCGCCGATCATCACCAGAGAAAGCAGTATGTTGCGTGTTGCTGTGCCGGTGCGCAACTTGACCAACACGCGGTACACCCTTGACTACAAGTTCACTTTTTATGATGAACACGGGCGCGAAGTAACACCGGCATTTGGCTATCAGGAAATGATTCTCGGCGCCAAAGAGCAACGCCGCCCCGAGGCCTCAGCGCTCGACACCAGTGCTGCAGATTGGCGCTTCCAGATCAAATGGGCCAACCGTTGAGCTATTGTGTCAGGCAGATTGTCCAAAGTGGAACAACAGTATCTGTAAATCGTTCAAGTCGACAACGCCATCACAGTTTACATCACCTTGTGCGACACCAACGTTAGTCATACTCCCAAAGTTGAAGAGCAATACTTGCAGGTCAGCAAGTGAAACAAATCCATCGCCCGTGGCATCACCGGCAATAAACGCCGAAACAGGTGCGATAGCGTCATCCATAGCGAATGGTGCTGCTCGCCCGACCGTGTCCCATGTGTTGTAGAGGTTTGTGCCGCGCGCATCGGTGACGTTTGTATCGCGCAGGAACTCGATGTACTCGCGCGATGATGTCTGGTAATAGAGTCGCACGCGCGACGAAACCGTCCCCGCAGGAATGCAAAAACGCGAGTCGTCCCAGTATTGGCCGTCTGCATAGCTATACCCGACCGGTTCGGCCTGCACTGCCGCAAAAGCAGCATTCGTAAAACCGCGCGGCGGGATGCGGTTGTCCTGCAAGATTTGATTATTAAACGCCAGGTGAAAACCTTCACCCACCGGCTGCCCAGAAGCAGCACTCATCACGGAATCGACACCATGAATGGTTTCATAGACCTTGGTGTCTTCGGTAAGAATCGCGGTCGCAAAGTCATACGCACCGCGCTCTTCGATGATCCCGCCCACCGAATCAAGAAACTCCACATTTACCCAGATGCGCCTGCCTTCCGGATACCCGGTCAGCAACTTGTGCCCGCATTGATTAATCACGCGCACTTTGAGTTCACTGCCGAATTGTGAAAGTTCGATGTCGGTCGCATTTGCAAGCATTAAGTCGATATCCGGAATTGCATCCTGCAGTGCAATCGTCTGATCGAAATCCAAACCGGGGATCGCGCCCACGCTTACTTGATACAGCTCAAGCATCAAATCAACAACAAATCGATTCGCACCCTGAAAAGAGTGATAGGGCAAATTGGTATGTTCTGGAAAACCAAACAAAGTACATGCCACTGAAGTGACCGCCGGCATGTGACAATCCTGACACGAACTGACCACCGGATTGTTGCCGCCAAATCGCCCGAGCGTGTCAACTCCAGTTGTCGCATATTCCGAATTGGCCCATTCACTGAACGTGCGCTGCTCGGGAAACATGTCAAACTTATCGCCCGTCGGGTGGGGCAGTCCATCCACTGCGGGTGCATAGCTGCCGTCAAGTTGAAGCATCGTCATAGGATTGGAAACATCATGGCACTGTGCGCACATTAACGCGGATTCATGGTAGGGCGATTCGCGCCACGCATGCGGCGGCGCCGGAGACGTGTATGCCTCCGGTCCGCGCCGAATATCAAGAGGATCGACCACATATTGTGCGTTACCCGGTGATGTTGGCACGAGGCTGCCGCCCGGATTCAACGACAGCGCATCAAGAATCGCTTCGTCATCCGCAGGACTCTGACCCGGTACGTACACCGGATCAACCGTGCGATGACAAAAATTGCACCCGACGCCTTCATTCCAATCTGATGCAAAGAAGTTCGCACCATTTGTGTTGTTCGGCGGTGTCACTCTCCCGGCAAGCCAAGCGCGCGGCGCATGGCATCGAAAGCAAAACTGTCCAGCGCCCGGGGCATCCTGTTCGGCGATTGTGACCGCTGCAAGAAAAATTGGATCGCGCGCCGCATGACTGTGCAGTGACCCAAGCCAGCGTCCGGGCAGGAACGCGGTCTGCGCATCAAAAACGCCATGACACGATGCGCAATTACCGAATGTAAAAATCGGGTCTGTCAGCGCACCAGGCTGGGTGCCCTTGCCAAAGAAATCCCCTTCGCCCGTGGGTAATGGTGCCCCAGCCCGGAGTGTCGGGTGTTGGAAAGAGTTGGCGTGCTGCGATTGGGCCACGCTGATCAGCGCCATGCAAAAAAAGGCAACCATCCCAACTACGATTCCAACCCTGTGTATTGCCCGGCAGTGATCTTGAACACTCATTACGCCTCCCCTTGATTGGCTTTCGGCTGCTTGAGGCCTGATGTCGACCTGTATCTGTAAACCTACCTCAAAGTCTGGAATAAGCAATCGCCGCTCCATAAAAATCGAGCAATCGGCATTCGCGCGATAATTGGGGGGACCTGAACTCAACAAGGGCCGAAAACCTCTGCGCCACGAGCGAGATTGGTCGATACCTATTTCTATATGCGCGCCACATCTCTCACTCACGATACGGACGATGAGTACGACTACGAAACGTCGAGTCTTGCCCGTCTCGGATGGCTGACCGCTCTGGTGATCTGGGTGATTGCGGCTGCGGCGGCCATCAGCTTTGACCCCGCGGACCCGCCGAGCCATGCCATCGCCCAATCCGCAGGTGATGCTGGCCAGCCCATGTCCAACTGGATCGGGCAGGTCGGCGCGTTTGGCAGTTTTCACGCCTACCACATGCTGGGAGAATCAGGCGTCTGGACCATTCTTCTTGGCGTTCTCGTCGGATTGATTCATATCGCCTGGCGCGGGCCGTTGACCTGGCCAGGCATGCGGGCAGTCGGACTCATGATGATCGCCCTTGCGATCAGTTCCTTCCATGCACTTCTCGCACCAGAGTGGTCGGCGCTGCCTGAGGGCGGTGGCGGGCTCCTTGGAATCGCGGGCACGGGGCTGCTCGTTGAAAGATTCGGCGGCCTCGGCACGGGATTGATCCTCTTCGTCGGGCTAACCATTGGGACATGGGTCGCCGCCGAGCAACTGCTAATTATTGTGCCGCGCGCACTCGGCCTTGTTGCTGGTGCCACCGCGAGCAGCGCTGCGCGGGCCGCAGTACGCGCCAAAGACGCGACGCAGGCTCGGCGAGGTCTCAAGACTCGAGAGGATGATGTCTCTGATGATCGGAAGTTGAGCGCGATCGGCCATTTGCTCGGCGGGATGAAACGACGGGCACTTGCAGATGAAGACGATTACGAAGAAGCCGACGAGTATGACACTGAGGAAGAATGGGAAGATGAAGAAGAGGGCAATGATGCCTCACCAGATGATGAGTGGGAAGAAGCTGATGAAGAGGAAGAAGAAGTTGATGATGTACAGCACGTTGCAACACCAGACAGCAACAAAGCAATTGATGCAGATGTCCTTCGGGAGAAGATTGCCAAATTGCCCGTGCGTTTTGCATCATCATCGAAACTGACGGCAACGCAGGAAGATCTCGATGCGCTGCGCGCGATGCGCATCAGCGAAGAGGAAATCGATCGCTCATATCGCTTCCCACCACTCGACATTCTCACCGAGCCCGAGGAAAACTACTCCGAAGAGCTCGAACAGTGGGTGCGTTCACAGGCGGAGGATCTTGAAAAAGCCTTGCACACCTATGGCATCAAGGGTGAAGTGGTTGGCATCGACTCCGGCCCGGTGATCACACTGTTTCGCATTCGCCTCGCGCCCGGGACGAAGGTCGCGCAACTGACGCCTATTTCATTAGACATCGCGCGCATGTTGAAGGCCGTGAACATACGCATCGTGCCCAATGAAGAAGGGCAGGACACCGTTGGCATCGAAGTGCCAAATCAGCGCAAGGAAAAAGTTCGCCTCAAGGAATTGATGACCAACTCACAGGCGGCGGGTTCGATGGGCCTGCCAATGTTCTTGGGCAAGGACGCATCGGGAAATCCGCTGGTGATCGACTTGACCTCACTGCCCCACTTGCTCATTGCAGGCACGACGGGTTCGGGCAAGAGCGTGTGCATGAATGCGATCATCATGGGTTTCCTCTACACGATGAAGCCAAGCGATCTGAAACTGATTCTTGTTGATCCCAAGATGGTCGAGCTTTCGCAGTTCAAAGATATTCCGCACCTCTTGTGCCCGGTCGTGACAGAGATGGGCAAGGCCGCAGCGATTCTTGAATGGGCGGTTGCAAAAATGGATGAGCGCTACGAATTGCTTGCAGAAGCAGGGTGTCGTGATATCGCGGCGTACAACAAGCTGACATGGGAAGAAAAGAAAGAGCATCTCAACCCGCGCACAGAACTTGAAGAAGCGCGCATTCCCCGTAAATTGCCTTATATCGTTTTCCTGATCGATGAACTGGCCGACCTGATCATGACCTATAGAGATGTTGAAGGTTCAATTGTGCGCATTGCCCAGAAAGCACGCGCAGTCGGTATTCACTTGATTCTTGCAACGCAGCGCCCACAGGCAAATGTTGTCACGGGCCTGATCAAGAGCAACATGCCGGGGCGCATGAGTTTCCGCGTGGCCTCGGGGATGGATTCGCGTATCGTGCTCGATCAAAAAGGCGGCGAATTGCTGCTCGGGCATGGCGATATGTTGATGTTGACGCCTCGATCGAGTATCCCAATTCGCGCTCAGGGCACACTTGTCGATGATGCAGAGGCGCGCAAGGCCGTGCGATTTATTCGTGACGTGTCTGCTCCTTCATTCGAACGCACACTGACCACCATCGGCAACCATGGCTTTGGCGGCGAGGGCGCAGCTGGCCTTGTTGATGATTATGAAGAACGCATGCGCCGCAGCGCTCAGGAAGATCCGCTGTTTGATCGCGCTGTCGAAATTGTTCTTGAAACACGTCGAGGTTCGGTGTCGTTGTTGCAACGCCGCCTAGCGATTGGCTATACACGTGCAAGTCGATTGATCGAATTGATGGGACAGGCCGGGATCATCGGTTCGCACAAGGGATCGGTAGCGCGTGAAGTCGTGATGACCATCGATGAATGGCACGCGATGAAGAAGATCGCGGAGTCTGACGCTACTGGTGCAGTTGATCCGGAGAATGATTTCGATACTGAAGAGCCAGATGATGCGCTGTCGCCTGCGGAGTCAATGGCAGAAGAAACGCACACCGAAACGCCATTCATTTCGGCAGAACAAGATGATTCCGAAACGATTGTGAAACTCGAATCTAGCAAACCTGAAATGACTGCGGAACCGGAAGATGATCGTGTGACCGCAGTTGTTGATGAAGTTGAAGAAGACGCCGAGGCTTCAGATGTACTGGTAGTGGAAGAAACCGAACCGGCTGTAGACGAGGTTGGGGAGGAACAAGAAGATGACGAAGAGGAATACGTCTATGTCGATGAAGAAGGCAACGAACTAAGTTCGGAAGAAGCTGAAGCACTCGATGGAGAAGACTGGGAATATGCCGAAGATGAGGATGAGGCTGAAGAACTCATTGACAAAACAAATACAACTGAAGAGGACGCTACTGTTGAAGAGAATCAGCCTGATGTGCATGTCACTGATCAGGCTGGTCAGCGCAGGCGCGCCTCGGCATAACACTTACGCCCAGAGCAACATGAATCCAATGACGATGCCTGCGATCATCCACGCGGGTACTGCAATGCGCTCGGCGTGCATGAGTATCGCCCACAAGGCAAGCTGCGCAAGGGCAAAGACAATCGCGGGAATACCCCAGTTCCAGCATTCAATGGCCGCCCCACCCATCGAGACAGCGCCCGCAAACACCGCCACACATGTCAGAACAAGTGTTGCACCGCGTCGACCAAGGGCAGTTGCCGTTGTCGCAATGCCCGCGCCACGGTCAGCATGTTCATCACGAATGATGCACAGAAGGAGTGATGCGCTGAGCAGTGATGCGCCCAGCATGACCGCAAGCACACTGCACGTACTGATTCCGTTTTCAAGCGTTTCACTCGCTGCCTGAGCGGCTTCTGGATCAAAGGCGTGTGACACATTGTCGCGCAATTGTTGATCCCCATACCCGCGCGCCAAGAGAAGCGGCAAGATCAGGCTCACAACAGGAAGCGTCCATTCAATCCATCGCAAGAGCCATGTCGCACGCGACGGCTCACCTGTTCCAATACCAACGCGAATGAGCACAAGCACCGCAAGCAGTGTGAGGCCGATCCACGGTTGAATAAGCAGCATCGCCAGTGACAACAGGCATGCAATGGCACCGAAGAGGACGCGAGCGATGCTCAGTGCTTCATCACTCACCTGCCCGCGTTTGCGCACAAGGCTCAGGCGCAGGTCATTCTCACGCTGCAGAATGAGACTGTCGAGACACGTGAAGGCGTACATGATTGTCGCGATAAGCGCGAGCGCTCCGGTCCACCCGCCACTCGCCACGCCGCGCGCAATGATCAAAACATACGGCAGCACCATTGCCCCGATGAGCCAACGTCCCGCGAGCAGTGCGCGCAACAGAACCATGATCCGTGCTATCGGTCCATCATTTGAGGCACATTATGAAGCCCTGGCGGCAAGCATCAAATAACTGCGCGACGGACATGCCTATCAGGGCTGTACGCCAGCATGCGTACACCCGAAGGCCTCGGCGGTGGACGCAAGGGCCTCGGCAAGCGGTGTCGCTGCTTGAAAACCGAGCAAACGCGAGGCGGCAGCGACATCTGCCCGCGAATGCCGAACTTCGCCTTCGCGCTCTGGCATGAACCGAATCGAGCATTCTGGTGCGCACTTCGCAATAAGCTGCTCCGCAACATCGAGCACACTGACAGACGTGCCAGTGCCGATGTTGATCGCCTGGCCTGTGGGTATCTCGGATGACGTTGCAGCAAACATCATGGCGCGCACAATATCATCGACATAGACCAAATCGCGCGTCGCGGAACCGTCGCCGTAGATCACTGGCGATTCACCAGCATGCAACGCTGTGATAAACGCCGGGATCATCGCGGCATACGCACCATGTGCGGGTTGCCCGGGACCAAAGACATTGAACAGGCGCAAAGCCACGCCTGCAAGGCCGTATGAATCTGCCCACGCGCGCACAATATGTTCACCGGCGGCCTTGCCCGCAGCATAGGGTGAACGCGGATCAAGCGGCACCGTCTCAGCAATGGGCAATTGCGCACGATCGCCATACACCGCACACGATGATGCAAACACCCAGCGCTCAACTCCTGCGCGGCGAGCGGCTTCTGCCACGCGCTCCGTGCCGTCGACATTCACCGCAAAGTATCGATCCGGATCTTCAATCGATCGCACAACCGACACCAGCGCCGCCAGATGAAAAACAATCTGCGAACCATCCACCGCCTCATGCAGCGCAACGGGATCGAGAATCGATCCATAGACGAATCGTGCATGAGTGGGATAACGCTCGATCAATCCTGCGACGCCCTGCGCATCGCCGCCCGAGAGATCATCAATTACTGTGACGGTTGCCCCGGCATCCAGCAGTGCCCTGACCAGGTGCGTGCCGATGAAGCCCGCGCCCCCGGTGATGCACACACGCTTGCCGGTGAAGGCATGCTTCTGAGAAGCACCAAGATGTTCGATCCCTCCATCCACAACGCACACAGTCTATCCTTGCTGGGAGAAAATCAGAACATCCAATTGTGTACCCTCGGCTACTTCGCCCAAAGTGCCGCTTGAGAGCGCATCATCCAAGGAATATCCACAGGTTCTGCAAAATTATTTTTTCTCAACTGGCTCGAAGCATCACTGCCAAGTACTGAGATGCCATGAAAAAAAGCCACGGCGTCCCGGCCATGGCCTTTGTGGGCACACAACAGACGCCCCGCTGCCTTGTGGGTTGCAGCACTTTGTTTTGACGCGTGTGCTGCGGCACGGTTCCCAACACGAACAATCCAGATTCAATTGCAGTTCGTGCCAAAGGCGAAGAGCAGGAGTTGCAGGTCGTCGAGGCCGACGACTCCGTCGGAATCGAGGTCCGCAGGTCCGGCGCAGGAGAAACAGGTTGGCTTCACAATCGCGCGGTAATTGCCAACGGTGTCTGGCTGCGCGAATTGACCGGTGACGAGCACCACATACGTGCCGGGGCTCAACAAAGTGAAAATGCTCGTATCGGAGCCGCACGGCGACTCAGTAAGGGCACCATGGCCACCGAGCATTTCTATCGCACAAAAACTCTCTGGATCCTCGAACGGTTCGCTGGTGATCACTCCAAAGCCACCCCAATCGCTCCAAAGCTCGAACGAGTACCAATCAGTATGCGGAATCTCGATCAGGAACCAGTCGAGATCCCAGCATGCGGTATGAATGTCTCCGGCGCTCCTGTTTGTGGCCCCGCACATAGGCACACCGACTTGCATTTCATCGAACAGGACAAGTGCCTCGAAGCACCCGCCATTGACGATGTCTTCGCACGTTTCAAGATTCCTGATCTCCCCGGGCACACTCTCCGTATCACCCTCACATTCGACGCAGGGCGGGAGTGGGCCCGTCCCACCCGCCGGCGGGACGTCGGGAAACGAGCATGTGGTGCCAAACGCTGCAAGCAGCAGTTGCAAGTCTCCAAGCCCGACAACTCTATCTTGATCGATGTCCGGCCGACCCAGGCAGGAAAAACAATAGTTCGGAGTGCCCCGTGATTGTGCCTCCTGTCGCTGCGACAAGATCGTTTGATTCGACAACACCCAGGGCAATCCATCCGGCGCGATGTCTACCACTTCCGCCGCGGAAGCCGCTGCGGCTCCCGGCCGCTCAAGCTTCACCTGCCCCGTCGCCATCACGGCCACCAAACCACCAAGAGCCGACCCGACCACCATCCTGTATGTGCGTGTGTGCATGGCAATGTCTCCTTGACGCCGAACCGGGCGTCTCTCTATTGGAGCCGCATGAGCCCCCTGGGTTCCATCTGAATCCGGCAGCAAAAAGGAAAAAGCCGCCCTGGATGACACCAGAGCGGCTTCTTCGTATTCGTTGCAATTTCTCTATGGTCGAGTCTAGCTCTTCCGCGTCGCCTTGTAGGCCTTGATCGCGTCTGCGAGCTTGCCTTCGAGTTCGCCATCGAGCTTGCTGAGCTTGGCAAGTTCATCGCGCACGCCTGAGCCTGTGGACTGCATGTATTCAAGCATGCCCTTCTCAAACGCCGGCACATCCTTGACGGGCACGTCGTCCATGTGCCCCTTGGCACCCGCGAAGATCGAAATCACCTGATCGATCACGTTGAAGGGGACATACTGCGGCTGCTTGAGCAGTTCGACCATGCGCGTGCCGCGATCGAGCTGCGCTTGCGTTGCCTTGTCGAGTTCGGTGCCAAGCTGGGAGAAGGCTTCGAGTTCACGGAAGGCGGCGAGGTCAAGACGCAGGGAACCTGCGATCTGTTTCATCGCCTTGATCTGTGCGTTGCCGCCCACGCGCGACACTGAGATGCCCGCGTTGATGGCAGGCCGCACGCCAGCGAAGAAGAGTTCGGGCTCAAGATAAATCTGACCATCGGTGATCGAGATCACGTTGGTTGGGATGTACGCAGAGACGTCGCTTTCCTGGGTTTCGATGATGGGCAGCGCGGTGATGGACCCACCGCCGTTGTCATCGGAGAGCTTGGTGGCGCGTTCGAGGAGGCGCGAGTGAAGATAGAAAACATCACCGGGGTAGGCCTCGCGACCGGGCGGGCGACGCAGGAGCAGCGACAACTGGCGATACGCCACGGCCTGCTTTGACAGGTCGTCATAAATGACCATCGCATGCTTGGGCGTGCGCCCATCTTTGCCCTGCCACATGAAATATTCCGCCATCGCGCAGCCGGAATAGGGTGCAACATATTGCAGCGGCGCAGAATCTGATGCACCCGCGCACACGACGATGGTGTACTCCATGGCGCCGTTGTCACGCAACGTCTGCACAACACCCGAAACCGTTGATTCTTTTTGGCCAACTGCGACATACACACAGACCACGGCTTCGGGTGTGCCCCAATACTGCTTCTGGTTGATGATTGCATCGATCGCGACGGCGGTTTTGCCAGTCTTGCGATCACCAATGATCAATTCGCGCTGTCCGCGCCCGATCGGGATCATCGAATCAATCGCTTTGACGCCGGTCTGCAATGGCTCGGTGACGGGCTGACGCTCTGCGATACCCGGCGCGATGATATCTACAGGGCGGGTCTGCTTCGCATCGATTGCGGGGCCGCCATCAATGGCGTTGCCAAGTGGATCGACCACGCGTCCGAGCATGGCATCCCCGACTGGCACCTCAAGCAAGCGACCGGTGGAGCGCACATTGTCGCCTTCCTTGACCTTGAGGTAATCGCCATAAATGATCGAACCGACGGTATCGAGCTCAAGGTTCATCACCTGCCCCATCACCGCGCCATCGTCGGTCTGGAACTCGAGCAGTTCGCCAGCCATTGCATTGGACAGGCCATAGATCTGTGCAATGCCATCACCAACTTCGATAACGCGTCCGACATCGGACACCTCAAGCTGCGAAGAGTATTGCTCAATTTCCTGACGAATAACGCTTGTGATCTCTTCAGTCTTGATCTTCATGGCTTGGTCTCAACGTTCCTTTTGGGGACTACTCGATGTCGTTGTTTCAGTTCTGATGTGGGTCGTTGTCTTCAAATGCTTTTTCAGATGCTGCGCGCACGCGCCCGGTGCCCTCTCGCGAAAGCCGTTCAGCGATTGAACGCAACTGCGAACGCACCGAATCATCAAACAGGCGATCGCCGATCTGCATGCGCACGCCACCAATCATGGAGGGGTCGGAATAGGTGTACAAGACCGGTTCGCGGTTGAGCGCCGTCTTCAGGTGCTGGCGAATGCTCTCCAGTTGTTCTGCAGGGATAGAAGCCCGGGTGTACACGTCGACTTCGACGCGACCAAACTTTTCCTGCACCATTTCCTGAAAAGCCGCGACCACAGACAGCAAACGCATGAGGCGATCCTTGCGATTGAGCACCTGCAACGTGCGCAAGAGCAGATCGCTCAACTGTCCCTCGAACATCTTGCCCAGGGAACGTTCGCGTTCTGCGACACTCAGGATTCGGCTGGCAAGAAACTCACTCAACTCTGCACTCTGGCGCGTGAGTTCAATCAGGTCGTCGCACTCGCCGGAGAGCTCTTCGAGGCGATCGCGCCCGCCCTCAGCTTCTGCAAGCTTGAAGACACTTTCCGCGTACACGCGGTCGACAGCTTCGGGGGGTGATTCATACAGCGGCATTGCGCATCCTCAATAACACTTCACGCATCAGGCAGAAACGCCTGCACCTGCATACTCCGAAGAAATTTCCGCAAGCGTTTCCTCGACCAGTCGCGACTGATCACGCTCGTTGATTTCACGTTGGAGAATCTTCTCCGCCACCGCGATCGAGAGTGTTGACGCTTCCTGATATATCTCAGCGAGCGCCGCACGTTTGGCGGCTTCGATATTCCTTCTGGCGCTATCGCGCAGCTCGTTCAATTCTGTCTCCGCTTGCGATCGTAACTCAGCGGCAAGACGCGACTGTTCCGCCTTGGTCTGTTCGACCATCGCGTTTGCTTCCGATTTCGCCTGCGCAAGCGAACGCTCATATTCCTTGAGCGCTTCATCGGCGCGTTTGCGAGCTTCTTCAGCGGCAAGAATCTCGCCACGAATCTTCCCGTCGCGCTCATCAAGCCCCTTCAAGAGCTTGGGCCAGACCGCTTTGTACAAGATAAAAAACGCAACACCAAAGACCAGAATCGCCGTGATGAACGATACCAGTTGGAAATCCAGCGGGTTGGGATCGCCCCCGGGAACGTGCGCTGCACCAGCAACATCATGGCTATCGACGGCATGGCCACCTGCAACATCCTCCTCGGCGCCAAATGCGGCGCGCGCGAACAAGAGCACTGCAGAGCCAACACCAATTCGAATGCTATATCGGTTGAACATCATTCACCCTCGAAAGGCGTCACGCACAACACCGGTTCGCACGATTGCGGACCGACACATGGCGGTGACAAATCGATCAGATGAGGAAGATCGCCAAGAGGCCGACCACAACCGCGAAGAGGGTCGCACCTTCGACAAGCGCCGCTGTCAGAATCATGTTCGTACCGATCGTGCCCGCAGCCTCAGGCTGACGCGCGATCGCCTCGACCGCCGAGCCGCCGATGCGACCGATACCCGGCCCGCCGCCCATCACTGCAAGGCCCGCACCAAGACCGGCGCCGAGGCCCTTGCCGATCGCGGTCAGGCCATCACCTGTCGAGGTAACTGCATCCTGCGCGAGCGCCGGATCTGCAGCAACCAAGCTAAACGTTGCCATCGCAACACTACATCCAGCAATCTTCTTCACGTTCATTGCTTCATCGCTCCGTGTCATGCGGCGCTGTAGGCCGCGGTCAAACTGAAAGTTCAGGAACCAGATTCAACATGCTTTCTGCGGCAACTCGCCACATCGAGCACACATTGTTTTGTTCACGCGGTTACGGGCACCGCCAAGTCTTCAACATGCGACTCATCGCCGCCCGTATACGCCTCTGCCATTTCATCTTCGTGGTGCTCATGGTGGCGCAACTGCGCGATAAACACTGTGGTCAGGAACATGAAGATGAAGGCCTGCAGGAAGGCCACGAACAACTCAAGGAACATCAGGGGTACCGAAGCCACAAACGCCACGAGCGTCACACCCGTGCCGCCCACAACGCCGAGCCCTTCAAAGGCAAGCACTGTGAACATAAGCAGCGTCGCAAGCAGTGTGTGCCCGGCGGTCATATTCGCAAACAGACGAATGGCAAGTGCGAAGGGCTTGATGAACATGCCCATGATTTCAACAGGCACCATGATGGGCGCCAGATACACAGGCGCTCCGCCCAGAAAGTGCTTTGCCCACCCCTTCAGGCCATTGCTGCGCAAGCCGCTGACTTGAATAATCACGAACGCGATAATCGCAAGCGCTGCGGTGACTGCGATGTTCGCTGTGGCGGTGCCGCCGATTATTGTTGCAAAATGAACACCCAACAACTTCCCTACCAGGTGCTGCATATCCATGAAAGGGACAAGGCCTAGAACGTTATTGTAGAGAATGAAAAAGAAGAGCGTGAGCAGATAGGGCAGGAACTTGTCCGTCGTATCACCAAGCTGCGGCCTGATGATCTGATCGCGCAGATAGAGCACGATCACTTCGATCATCTGGGCAAACTTGCCCTTGGTCAGGTAGCGTTCATTGCCCTGGCTTTTCGGGCCCGTGGCGATCGCATCGGCCGCTTTCATGAGCGTGAAGACGAGCAGCGCCGCAACGATGACCATCGTCACCATGTTCATCGAGATGAGAGTCGACAACGGCCCGGAACTGTCACCGCTCACGAGCGCCTTGTCCACCACATGATCGAGTGGATTCGAACTCGCGAGCAAGACCATGACATCACCCATTACAACGAACACTCCCACCACAATCGTTGAAGACCCAACCGCTCATTCACTCAACTGCGAAGGTGCATCCTCACCCGTCACCGACCGCACATGAGCCGCATACACCGCGACTTCTGCCAACAGCGCCGCAAAGTGTCCCGCCGCGATCGCAAGGCCAAAGGCCAGCGGTCGTGGTTGGGTCGCGGAGTATATCAGCACCGCCAGAATCAGCACGCCCGCGAAGCTCACCCCCCGCCCGATGAGCCACACGAACGGCCACTTGCCCAGACGCCGCGGAGCCCAGGGGCGCATCGCCAGAATGCCCGCCCAATCCGCCAGCACCACCGCACCCACCCCAGCCCACGAAGCAGACGCCCAGGGGACCTTTGGCAATGGGGCAAATATCAGCACCGCAACCCACCCGATGGCCCCCACCATCACCGATGCCCCGAACGCTGCCAACATCAATCGCCCAAATGGCAGCGTGATCATGGGGCCAACATCGACCCGCATCATCGCAGGGGGGGGCGGAACAGGGTCAGATTGGGGCTGAGATTTTTCAGTGGTCATCATCAGACTCGGAATTGGGCTCAGATTGGCCTGGTTTTTTGGTGGATTCACGGGTCAGGACAAGGGCCCGGCGGATGAAGTTGTACCCGCTGCCGATCACCCCGACGATCGTGCAGATGATGATGGCCTTGGGCTTGGAGCCAAGCAGATAGTCGATGCCCCACCCGAGGAGCACCATGCCAATCATGCCAAAGGCCAGCTCGCTGCCCATCGCGCTGAGCCGCCACATCCGCTGGGTCTCGCGCTGCTGGGCGGTTTGTTTCGAGGTGGGCCGATTGGGGAGCATGATGCGCTACGATACTCTTCTTGTGAACCACTGATGATCATCCCCACCGCGTATGCCGTGCTTGTCTGGATCATGCTGTACGCCCATCGCGGACGCTGGCAGGCCCTACTTCTTCTTTTGATATCCATGATCCCCCCCGCAGTGCTCACGGTGTCGTTGAGTTATGCCGCCCGTCAAGGGAACGACCTGCCGAGTGCCAATTTTTTCATCAATAACCTCGCGGGCATGGGCATGATCTTTCATATTTTTACAGGAAGCTTTACGCTCATTCTCTTTTCCGTGGGACTGGTGATCGCCGTGCAAAAGCCGCGCCTGCACCATGCGTTCGAATGCACGGCCTGTGGCTACGACCTTGCGGGCAACGAAACCGGCGAATGCCCGGAATGCGCTGTGATGCTGAGCAATGACCAGATCAATCGCCTGGCGCGCACACCACAGCAGCCGCGTCATCCCGGCGGTGCCCCTGATTTTGCCAGTGATACCGATGCGGAAACTGCGGGCGCTCAGCACCTGCGCCCAAGGCGCATGCCTGCGCATCTCAGCACATCACGCACCGGTTGAAGTGCGATCGCCATCTGTTGAAAGCGCCCCGAGGCGCGCCACGCCGCCTGTGATGAGAAACCCGACGACCATCAAACCGAGTGAGCTTGCAACTTGCATCATGGTGGGCGAGAAAGCGCGCATCGGCCAATCTTGCTGGTCTTCAATGAGTGATGGCAATGATTCCGCAGTCACCTGTGCGCCTTTGAAGACACTTCCAATAGCAGGCTCGATGGCATCTCGGAAGGGATAGAGCCCGAGCACGGAACCGAGAAGCAACCCAAGCAAGAGGCCAAGTGTGAGCGCTTCGTATTTGTGCAGCATCCACTTGAGCAGATTGCTCACGCCGATCAGCCCAAGCGCTACACCAATCCCCACCGGCACGACCGTGGGCCATTCCGCAATCACTGCGCTGAAATCGCCTGCTTTCAAACCTTCTTTCACGCGATCGACCGACGCAAGGATCGGCACATACTGCCCAAGCACGAGGAGCAGGTATGCACCCGACACACCGGGAAGCACCATCGCACTCGCGCCCGCAGCACCCGCAAGTACAAAAAGGCCCATATTGCTTGTGCTGTTGGTGCCTGTGCTCGCAGTGAATGCCATGATGGCAAGCGCACCAAAGCCGATCGCTGCGCCAATCCATGTCGGTACGCTCTTCGTTGCGCCCGCGCCGCGGATCAAGTTCCAGACCATCGGCACACCGCCAAAGGTGAGCCCGATGAACAGCGAATACATGATCCACCGGTGATCGAGCACCAGCCCCTTGAGCAGCCCTGCAAAGAGCAGTATTGCAACACCCCCCGCTGCGGCGACCGACGCCAACAACACCACAGAACGCATGCGAAACCTGAGCGTGGTCACTTCTGCAAGCGCTGTAATAACAGCGCGAAATATCCCCGCAGCAAGCAACATTGTCCCGCCCGAGATGCCCGGCACGAGATTGGCAAGCCCCATGAGAACCCCGCCAAAGGCGCCGCGCACCACAACTGAACTCATGTGGCCATCAATGTCATCCGTTTTTGCATTCTGCGTGCGTGACATGATTCCACTTCTCGGCTTTCTAGAATGGAAAGATCACGCCGACGTACACCATCGCAGCATCGCGCGATGGATTGTCATCAGAGCCGGCGCTTGACCCATTGGAAAAGTGCTGCCAGCGCACGCCCGCATCCAGCCGCATCTGCCCATCACCGATGGGCCATGTTGCACCAAAGCCTGCCCGCGGTGTGAAGTCATAGCTCGTGCCGCCATCCGGCACTTCACCAGTAGCAAACAACATACCGATGCCCATCTCGGCGTACACCGTCATGCCTGAGCCATCGTCGTAGTTGCGCCCGCGATTGACAAAATGCCACCTCGCCCCAAAATCAAAAGCACCCGAAGCCTCGTCACTGTCGTCCTGATAATGTCCCCACACTCCAAGTGAACCGTTCACCTCGAAATCCTGGGCGACGAATCGATGCAGAGAAAGCCGGGCATTGATATCGGTGTTGTTGGGAGTAAAGGCAGCCCCACTCTGCAAACTCCACCATGTTGTGCCGGTGTCTCCATAGATCGGTGCAGGAGATGGCGCAGGTGATGATGCACTTGATGTTGGTTCTGGCGCTGATCGTGCTTTCTGATGAACCAAATCACTCGGTTGAATGGCCGCGATTTCGGTGCGCATTGCCCCATAAGAGAGCGCCGTGCTCGTCGCAGAGTGACGGCCCGGTGCGCTCGCACACCCGGAGAAGTTCGCCGCCATCACCAATGCCCCGCCCGCGATTGTCACATTTCGAAGTGTCTGCATTGGGCAGCACGCTACCCGCGAAGCTACAGTCTGTCATCTTGAGTGACCAATCCCCAATCTCGCCTGACGAACGCGATCGCCTGCGTCAGATCGAAGAGCGCACCGCGTTCAATGAGCACACGACCGATTCATTGAATACGGAACTGCTCCGACTGGTCCGCGCCGTCGACACTCTCGCCGCCCGCATGGAACGCCTTGAAGGGCGATTGCGCACACTTGATGCGATGACAAGTGGCGAGCCGGATGCGAATGATCCGCTTGAGCGCCCGCCGCACAGCGCGGGGCCGCCGATATCGTAGAAACTACTCGATCCGCGGATCGACCCATCGATACATCACGTCCACCAGCAAGTTGAAGAACACCAACATGCCGGAAAAAATCAACGTCACCCCCATGATGACAAAGAGGTCTTTGCTGCGCACTGCATCAACAAAGTGCTGCCCCATGCCGGGAACATTGAAAACCATCTCGACCACGAAGCTGCCCGTCATGGCAAACGCAGTTGCTGGGCCAAGGTAGCTCAAGACTGGCAGGAAAGCATTTTTCAGGGCGTGACGGAAGATCACTGTGCGCTCGGGCAAACCCTTGGCCCGCGCTGTGCGCACATAATCTGAACCAAGCGTATCGATCATGCCCATGCGCGTGAGGCGCGCAATGTACGCTGCGAAAGGCAGACTCAACGTCAGCGCGGGCCACAGAATGTGTTGCGGGCCGCCCCAGCCGCCCACACTGCCCCATCCAAGCCACACCGGAAAAACAATCAACAGCACCGTACCGATGACAAAGCTTGGCAGGCTGATGCCGATGAGCGCCACGAGCAATGTGGACAAATCTATCCAACTGTTTGGGCGTATCGCACCGAGCACGCCCGCTGTGACACCAAGACCCACCGCGATGATCATCGCGCTCAGCCCGAGCACAATCGACACGGGCAATGATGAACCAATGATTTCGTTGACATTCCAGTCTTCATATTTCAGTGATGGCCCAAGATTGAAGACATATGGCCCCGGGTTGCCCTCGGCGCCCTTCATGGTTTCCACCGTCCAGCGCAGCCCCGTCACGCGATAGAGATAGCGGTAATAGAACCGGTACGGACTGTCGAGATCATACTGGCGCTCAATGGCAGCGATCACCGCAGCGGGCGGCTGACGTCCTTCATCATTCACCACCGCTTCGCCGGGCAGCGCCCACGCAAGAACAAAGGTCACGGAATAAATCACCAGCAAAATGATCGGCAACTGCACAAGCCTTCGCGCGATCATGCTGATCATGATGCCGGCTCCACAACTTCATCATCACCGACTATTTCGAGCAAATACAGATATTGCACGAGGCGCGGATGTGTGGAGATGCCGCGCACCCCGCCGGGATTGGGATTGCCATCGGCATCAACGGGCGGCTTGAACATGTAGTAATAGTTGTAGTGCCACACCGGTAAAATGGGCAACGTGTCTTCCATGGTGTAGCGCTCGGCTTCTTCGAGAATCCGCATGCGCGCTTCTGGATCAACCTCATTGGCGGCCCGGACAAGCATGTCATCAAAGACGGGATCGGAATAGCCGCGGTCGTTGTTGCCATCGCCAGTCTTGTGCAATTCAAGGAAGGTGGTCGGGTCGCCGTAATCGCCGAACCAGCCACCCCGCGCGACCATGTAATCCTTCTTTTTGAGCATATCTTTGTACACCTTGAGCTCTTTGGCATCGAGTTCGTAGGTGATGCCGAGGTGCTGTTGCCACATGCGCCCCATCGCAAGGGCGATGTCGGCGTGATAGGACCCGGTCGAATACAACATGCTCACGGTCGGGAATGGCTCGCCCTTTTCGTTCTCCGGCACACCATCGCCGTTGCGATCGATCCACCCCGCACTCGCAAGTTCCTCTTTGGCGCGCACGGGATCAAAGGGCAGACCTTTAGGATTCGCAAACCCCTGAATGCTGTCCGGCGGCACCAACATGCGCGCCGGCGCTTCGCCCGAACGCTTCACCTTGTCGACAATTTCCTGTTTGTTCACCGCCATCGTAAACGCGCGGCGCACCGCAGGATCAGCAAATGGATTGTCGCGCCCATCGCCCAGTCGCGGGCGACAGTTGAAGCTCCAGAAATAGGTGCCGAACGTGCTGAATGCGTGAACATTGTCGCGTTCGCCGCGTTTTTTCTGTTCGAGCATGTCCGCGACATAACTCACCGTAACATCGGTCTGCCAGTCACCTGCGCCAGTTTCATACGCCAGAAGACTCGTATTTGGGTCATTGATGGGCATGATGCGAATCGTGTCTGCAAAGCCAATGGATGGGTCACGAAAGTATGGATTGCGCACGAGATACATCTCTCGTTTATAGCGCCAACTCTTTGGCTTGTAGACCCCATTGCACACGATGTTGTGCGGCTTGGTCCATTGATAGTCCTGTTGAATGCGCCCGGACGGGCCATCAAAAGCTGTGAATTTCATGATTGTGGGCGGATGCACCGGATTGAATGGCGAGAACGCACACAGATCAAGGAAGTACGCCGTCGGGCGTTCGAGGGTGACTTCAAGGGTGTAGTCGTCAATAGCGCGCAGCCCGACAGTCTTTTCGAATTGCGCGATTGTTTCGTCATACAACGCGGTTGCTGCAGCGATGGTGCGTTCACGCTCCGGACGTTCTGAATACTGGACCAGCTGCGCATCGCGCCAGTTGAAGAGCGCCTCTGCGCCTTTGATGGCAAAGAACAATCCTGAATAATCTGCCGCAGTGTCAGGCACCATCGCCCGTCGCCAGGCAAAGACAAAATCACTCGCATGCACCGGGTCGCCATTGGACCATGCGCCCTTGGGATCAAGGTGAAAGGTGTGGGTCAGACCATCGTCTGAAAGCGCCCATGTTTGCGCAAGCCCGGGCAAAATGCCAAAATCGCCATGTATATCCCAGCGCACCAGTGTTTCATAAATTGCGTAGCTCACGCGATTGTCATGAATATAACTCATGCGCTGCGGGTCGAGCGTGTTGAACTCGGTGCGCTCGATCATGGTCAAATCGGCTTTGGGCAACGGACGATCCGCAGCCACCGCAGCGCCGAGCGCCAAGAGCAATACCGCGAGCACACCAAAAATCTTTCGCATGAATCAATCCGCCGCTTGAAATTTTTTGCCGCGACACCGCGATGGCACAGTCAGAAATTTGCCGCTGCAAACCCAAAAGGAGGGCGGGTCAGCCTTCCGCGCGGTCCAACCCATGACTCGACCGCATCCTGAAAACGTCCCCAGTCGCCGCCATCTGCACCGCGCTTAAATGCAGGCGCAACCGCTTGTTCGCCGGCGCCACCCTGCAGAAAGTTTGCTTCAACAAGTAACAAGACCTGCTCTGACGCATTGACCAATGGTTCAAGTCGGGACGCATCCGCAGGGTCTTGAATCGTTTTCTTACTGACGATCGCAAGCACCAGTCCACTGACGCGCGCCGCGTTGCGCTTGGCATCATCACTGATCTGACGCTGCGGGTTGGGTTCAATCATCACCCGCCGCACCGCATCCACGCCCCAGAGGACTGTTTCCGACCATTGCGCTGACATGGCCTCTTTGACTGGCATGGCACGAAGCCGCTCGGTTTGTGCGACCAGTGCCTTGGTCAACAGGTTGCCGCCATTGACATAAAACGCTGTGTCTTCCTGCGTGCTTGCGAGTGCATGCATGATGGATCGGGCGGCATTCGCTGAGGTTTCAATTTCCAATGCGTCTGCAAGTGCTCTTTGCAGGCCGAGTCCCGGTGCGCGAAACGTTTTCTGGTTCTGGGCTGCTGCCAAAATGTGCATCATGCGCTTGGCTGCGCCTGCTGCTGCAACGCGCACGCTTTCGCGCGGATCATTCAGTCCCTGCTTGATAGTCCGGTCCGACTGGCGTACCGCGAGTTCACCTGCAATCACCAGAGCGCCGATCGCGGTGTACATATCCCCGCCGACCATGAGTGCGAGACCCGTCGTGGATTTCGATATTTCCTGGCGATATTCAACTGACATGTCACCGGAGCGCATCAGTTCGAGCATTTCCGCCTGAGCAGCAAAAGCTGCTTGAGCGTTCTCGGCTTCTTTGAGTGCATTGATTTGCTCACTGACAAACAATGCAATTGCAGATTTCTGCGATGTGCTGAGTGTTTCGGTCTCAACGGGTGGATAATCCTGCCCCATGGCCACCATCTGGATGCTCAGCACCATCGCGCCTGCAATCACACTCCGAATCATGATGGACCGCCCCACGCCACTGTGCCGCATCGCCCCGAACCTTTCTTTTCGCTTTGCCATTGGTTGCCTCACCTCAGGTCAACTTTTGACCAAGCGCCCACCGAACCCCACACCACCATCCTACGGAAACCAGCGCCTTGCGGTTGCCCCGGCGATCGATGTGCCCTCGACCCTGCCCCTAAGGCAGGCTATTGTCCGCAGATTCTCATGAATACCCACGATGAAGGAGGCCGAGTTGGCACGATGTTCAAGACGCCGTCTGGCCCTTGGGGGGCTGACGTCCATCTGGGCATGTGCGATGCTCGTCCTGGGCTTGCGCCTGATATTCACCCGCCCCACCCCGGAAGCACCGGGCATTACACCAGTTGTATTTCTCGGACTGTCCCTCACAATGGCAGCACTGGGCCTTTTCACCCAGCAAGTCGCAAATCGTCTCTTCCCCGCACGATCTCGACGATTATCCGACGCCGTCGAGATCACCACCGGGGCGATCTTCGTACTGAGTCTGTTGACCGCCACCGCACTTCATCTTGGCTCATGAGGCACATGTTGCGATTGATCACCAACGTATTCACGATCGCAGGGATTGCGCTGCTCACAGCGTCCGGCGGTGTCGCCGCCCCACTCGATGCAGGACCATCCGCAGAAACTGTTCCAGAAAAGAGCGAACCCGCTCATGTCCGCCCCGCAGATCCGCCCGACCCCGTCGCCGAGCGCATGATCGCGCGTGTCTTTGCGCGCCAGGCTCGCCATCGTTTGCGGGTGTCGCCGAATCCGAGCGCTGAAGATTACGCAATAGCTGCACACAGTCTGCGCCTTGCGCGCAAAATACTCGATAATAATATCGAATTGCTTCGCCAAGAAATTGAAGCATGGAGCGCTGCGGGCGCTGCAAAGGAAGTACTTACTGCAACGCGCGAACTGATCCGTCTCGACCCACAAGACACCGTAGCGCAGTTGCGATATATTTCGTCGAAAATTGATGCGCAACAAACTGTTGAAGGTCGTCTTGCCGTAGCGCGCCGATTTCTGGGCAATGCCGGGCGCTTACTTGACACTTCCGTGCGAAGCCGTATCGCCTTTGATGCCGCGTTGCTTGCCCGCGAATTGGGCGATGAAACAGGCTTTCTCGACCTGCTGCAACTGGCAACAACGCTTGACGTAACGAACAAACAGGCTGCTACGCTGTTTGCGACGTACTACCTTGATCAAACAGATGATCCGCACGATCGAGTGGATTTGCTCCTCAATGTGGTGCTTGCCGATCCACTTGATGTCAACGCACTTGAAAACCTGTCACGCGAATTGGTCCGACTCGGAGCGTTTGCCGGTGCGATTCGGTTTTATGATCGCATGCGCGACATCCTGGGCACCAGTCGAAGTGATCTCGCGACGGAGCAACTCACTGAATATCTCATTTGCAAATGGAACACCAACGGGCATACTGAGATGTTCGATATTCTTGTAGAACTTGATCGAGGCCGGCTCGGCCCATACGTTCGTCGACGTGCTCAAAAACGTGAAGATGATATCGACCCCGGACCTTTCCTGGAACCTGTGCATCCACTGGAACTTGAAGAGGCGCGTCTCTGCGCTTTAGTTGGCCTCGGCGATCGGGCTATTGACACTACCTTCAACAGGCGCGACCCCGAACTTGATGAGCTTTTTGTTCGCCCACTCGACGCCCCGAACATTCCCAAACCCACTTTGATTGCAATGGGACGGTGCCTGCGTTCGATTGAAGCATCGTTGCGCGGCGTTGAAAGCGAAGAATTTCGTGACATGATTGCTGATGCCGGGCGTGATTTCAACGAACTGTATGGCGAGATTCTACTCCATCGCCTCTGGGTCCGTTTACTCACTGGTTGCGAACTCGCAGAAGCCGAACAAGACCTGAATGATTTCGAACAGGGCATTGTGGGTGTTGAACTCAATACACTGTCTACAGATCGATACCGTGGCTGGCTCGCAGGCTTACAAGACGATGCGGAGACTGCGCGCGCATTGCTCACGCCATGGATAGATGAGGACGATCAGGCACTCTGGGCACTTGCCGTGACCGAAGAACGCGCCGGGGCACCAACAATCGCAGCGGAACATTACATCGCGCTGGCCAATCGAAGCGCCCATTCGGCCCTAGGAACTGCGGCCCGTGAGCGTGCATCACAGTTGCTTGGACACCCAATTGCTCGGGCAACGATTGCGCAGGAATTGAATGCAACCGCACTGCATGTTGCGCCTTGGTTCGAACGCATGACGGCTGAACCCCGTACGTTCATGCAGCTTGACATGCACATTGAACCCGTGGTGGCAACGCCGCTCGAAGAACCAGAACTGATCATCACGCTCAAAAATGTGAGCCCTCTTGCCCTGGGCGTTGGTTCCGATGCCCCGATTGGGAGTCGGGTCTTACTCACCCCTCGACTGCTCATCGATGGCATGGAAGTGCCCGGCGGACTGAGGCAACTTCTCATCGGGAGGTACATGACCCTCGGTGCTCGTTACGATCAAGCTGAAGCACGGGTCAATCAGGAGCTTCGAATACTCGGCACAAGCCTGCTGGAAATGGTTGACTTTGATCGGCGCCTGCGTCTGGATCGCAACGATTCAATCACTGTCCGCGTGCCAGCCTCTATCGGTGTGGCGGGCAAACTGGTGGCCGACGACATCACGAAACGCAGCACCCTCGCATGGCGCGCGACGCAGGGATTCACCCCCGGCCGAAACGGCTTTGAGCCTGGACCGCTGAGTCTCACAACACAAAGCCCCACACTCACCTTGACATCCATTGGCCACGACTTCACGCCACAGGATGCAGCCGACCTGCTCAATGCCGATTCGATGACCACATCAGATTTCCTCTTTGCATCCTCAAAGTTCAAGCGAGAAGGATTGGAACAGCAATTCGGCGACAACAGCCCAGATGAAAATCTCTTCGAAACTCTTCTTGAGTCTACGCAAATCGTGATATTCAAAATAACCGCCCTGCAGCGCACGCTTGCCATCCTGCGATTCGATGATCTTGAGATTACGCAACTTCGCGACTACCCGGAATTTGCGGACGCTCTTGTTGATGCTGTCCTAGAAGCACCCACACCCATTGGTCTTGCCAAGTGTGCACTTGGTGCGACCTCAAGCGATGCTGATGCGCTCTTTGATGCACTGGAAAGTGATGACCCAGACACTGCAGCAATCGCGCGACTGCGCCACAAGCAGATCTTGGAAACAGAATCGTCAGCCGAAGATGCCGACGATGATCTGTCCCCTTAGCTCCAGCGCACGCTGCCCGTGCCGCGCTGAATTTCGCCAATCACTTTGGCCCGCTCGCCAAAGCGTTGGAGTTGTTTAGCTACACTTCCAGCAAACGTGGGCCGCACAATCAACGCATACCCGATGCCCATGTTGAAAACGCGGTCCATCTCTTGCGAGTCAATATTGCCCTGTGCTTGCAGAAATGCAAAGACGGGCGGCGGCGCCCACGCGCCCCGGTCAATCACCGCGTCAACACCATCATGCAGTGCACGATTCAGATTGCCCGCCAGTCCGCCGCCGGTGATGTGCGCCATACCACTGATGACCTTCTTCACCTTGTATCGTCGTAGTAACTTGGTGATCGGGGCAGCATATAGCCGCGTGGGCGTCATGAGGACTTCACCGAATGTGCGCTCGGTATCAAGCTCATCATGCACCTTGGATGGATCAAGCCCCGCCTGTTTCATGATCCCGCGCACGAGTGAAAATCCATTGGAATGGACGCCGTCACTTTCCAGACCAATGACGATATCGCCTGCCTCAACACGCTCGGTATCGATTGCACGATCAAGTTCAAGAACGCCTACTGCAAAACCAGCGAGATCAATATCCCCCGGTGCGTACAGGTCGTTCAATTCCGCCGTCTCGCCACCAAGAAGTGCGCATCCACACACCTGACACGCCTGCGATATCCCGCGAATGACCCGTTCGAGCACTGCTGGCTCAACTTTGTGCGCCGCGATGTAATCAAGAAAGAAGAGTGGATCGGCGCCCTGCACCACAAGATCGTTCACACTCATCGCGACAAGATCGACCCCGAGCGGCTCATACATATCAACTTCGATGCCGAGCTTGATCTTGGTGCCCACACCATCCGTCGCTGCTACGAGCACCGGGTGCTTGAAGTTGCGCTTGAAGAGTTGCTCATTGAAATCAAGACGAAACAGCCCCGCAAACCCGCCCTCATTGGCAAGCACGCGCGGCCCGTGCGTCTTGCGCATGTGTCGCATGATCGATGCGGCAAACCGATCACCTTCCTCAATCGACACACCAGAGTCGGCATAGGTCAGGCCTCGCTTTTCGCCTGGGTTGCTCATGGGTACACGCTACTCAAGAGCCCCCCTCCCCGCGAGGGGTTTGCGCGATATCCTGCGCCATTCATGCATTTCAACCTCGTCGATCGCGTGCTTGACCACTCCACCGGGCGCATCGTGACCCTGAAGACGGTCACCAGCGCAGAGGAATACCTGCAGGACCACTTTCCAACTTTTCCTGTCATGCCCGGGGTGCTGATGCTGGAGGCCTGTGTGCAGGCAGCCCGCCACCTGATCGAGCTTGACGCCAAGTCCGCAGGATTGCCCATCCCGCCGAAATATGTCCTCGGCACCGTCAGAGCACTCAAATATGGTGCCTTCGTCGCACCGGGAATGGCATTGCGCATCGAAATCTCGGCAGTCGGAGTCCAGACAGGGATAGATCGGAGCTTTAAAGCGATCGGCAAATTGCTTGATCCGGCCCATTCAGGGGACAACCCCGTCGACACTCCTACCTGTGTGTCAGGGCGACTCAGTCTCCGTCCCTTGCGGCTCAATCCAGCCTGATGCGTGGCAGCATTCAAAGGCCAGCGACACCTGAGGGTGAATCCGTCATAATGCCTCAATGAACCGAGAAGAGATTTTCAACAAGATTCGTGAAGTACTTGTCGATGCCCTCGGGGTCGATGACGACGAAGTGACAGGCACCGCCGTGCTGACCAGCGACCTCGGCGCCGAGTCCATCGACTTCCTTGATATTTCTTTCAAACTCGAACAATCTTTCGGGTTCAAGATCGCGCAAGGTGAATTGTTCCCCGACAATGCGGCACAAAATCCTGATTACGTCGTTGATGGCAAAGTGACGGCCAAGGGTCTCATTGAACTCAAAGAAAAAATGCCCCATGTCGACTTCACTGATTTCGAAGCTGACCCGCAGCTTGCCCGGATCGGCAAACTGTTCACCGTGGATGCGCTGGTGAACTTTGTCGATACCAAGTTGCAAACCGCGAGCGCGTAAAGGAACATCTCGTTGCGCTGGATGTGGATTGATCGTGTGATTGAACTGGAGCGCGGCAAGCGCCTCGTCGCGATCAAAAACATCTCTCTTGCTGAAGAACATCTTCATGACCACTTCGCCGCAGACGCGATACGCAATGAGCCGGCGATTCCGGTCATGCCATTTTCATTGATCATTGAAGGCATGGCCCAAACCGCAGGCATTCTTGTCGGGCATACCAATGATTTTCAAGAGAAAGTGATCCTCGCAAAAATTGGGAGCGCAGAGATCGATCGCGATGCTCTGCCGGGCCACACGCTGCGGTATTCCGCGGAAATAACGCAGATGGATGCGGTTGGTGCCGCGACTGCAGGCACCATTGATCTGCTCGATCATGCGCACGCGGACGCTGGCTGGCAACGCATCGGGGCAATCGATCTGCTGTTCTCTCACATCGATGCCAACCGAACCGGGCAAGTTTTTCCTGAACACAACTTCGTCTTTGGTGAATCGTTCAAAACATTGCTGCGCACGAGCGGCGTTCTCCCCTGACGTTCGCTCATCACAACGTTGGCAATCACAATCATCCCCACGCCGCGAGCTGGCCCAGTGCAACACCGACCGGCAACGCACTGATCACCACCGCAGCGCGCGACAGTGATCGACCCATCCCCTTGCGCTGACGTCCGGCGATTTCACAAATCACAAGAACAAGTGCCACGGTAAAAAATTTGTAGAAGGCAATAGCGCGGGGCCCGCCATGCTCGATCACCCATGCTGCGATCGCATTCATTTCGACGCCCCCCATGCACAGGATTGTCCAGGTGAGCAGGATATCCATCGCTGCAAGCAGCACATACGAGCCGTAAGCTCGCGGGAACAGCACGGGTTGGTGCAAAGTCCTCATGCCATTAAGAGTTTTCGTATGAATCAGGGTTTGGTTGCAAGTGCTTCGTGGGCAAGTCGCGTAAAAAAGTCGTTCGATGGTGCTTTTTCACCAATCCAGAGCCGACTTTGCGCTGCGGCCTGGGCTGCGAACATCGCGGCTCCATCGATAAGCCCCCACCCAGCGTCATGGGCTGCCACGAGTAATGGGGTGATGCGTGGGCGATAGACGGTGTCAAAAACCGTGGGGAGAGGCCCGCTGGTGGCTATTTCCTTGGGATTGATGGGCATTGAATCCGGGTCGGGGCCGCCCGCCATGCCGAGAGGCGTCGCGTTGATCCAGAGTTGGCAGGTCGTATTGAAGCGATCATCCCATGGGGCAGCACATGCATTCGCCTTACCCAGAGCGCCAACAAGCGTCTCGGCCTTGGCCAAGTCGCGTGCGAAGACCGTGACGTTCGCACCGGCGCGCGCAAGCCCCGCCGCAACAGCCCGCGCCACACCGCCTGCACCCAGGATGCCAATGTGAACGCCCGACAGATCATCACCAAGCGCTTCGCGCACAAGCGAAACGATTGCGGGCATATCGGTGTTGGTGATGTGAACGGCACCGTCATCCGCAACCGTGAGCGTGTTCGCCGCGCCACACAAGCTCACGGATTCATCGATGCGCCATGTTCGCGAAGTATCCGATTCAGCTAGGCGCACAAGGTGCTGCTTGTGCGGGATCGTGACCGACGCCCCGGCGAAGTCGAGCCAATCTGTGCCGAGCAACTCAAGCAATGTTGCCTTGAAGCCCTCAAACCCGGCTTCCTTGGCAATGCGCATCGGCAGATACACCCCGTCGTGCGATGCCGAATCGAATGCCGCGTTGTGTACGATCGGCCCGATTGAATGTGCAACGGGATCACCAAAGAGCGCGTATACCCTCGTGCTCGGCGTGATTGAATCAAAGCGATAGGTCTCGCGCAAGTCAGTGATCGTCGGCTGACCCGGAGCGGTCACAGCGCCTGCATCAACAGTTGCAAAGGTGAGTAAGCCTCCAAACTTCGGGGCAAGCACACGGCTCATCAGGCCGTCCTCTCCCATCGCAAGGGCAATAGTCGGGCGATCGCGATCGCGCAAAATCTCGAAGATTTCGATATTGTCGCGTACCGTCCGCGCCCGGAAGACAACCTTGTGTACTGATGCTGCATCATGACTTCGCAATTCGTGCAGGCGGACAAACAGATTCGCGGGGCGGCCCTCAAAATCATGCAGACTCAAGATCAACCCCGGCGCGTGCTCGCGCGACTTGGCGGGGTGATCCACCGCAAGGTGAACTTTCTGTTGCAAGTTCGCACTCCGCGCATAGGTCACGAGCTCGATATCGATATACCGAGGCGGATGGTCCATCGTGCCAAGCTGCTCATAAAGTGCGATGCGGGCAGCATCATCGCCATCGTATTCGCCACCTTCTGAGGCTGATCTGCACGTCACAATGCACGGCAACGGTGATTGCTCAACAAGCTGCGTCACCTGTGCGATGCCCTGGGCATCACCATCGCCATGAAAAACTGCGTCGATGCGATATTCAACAAGCTGCGCACCAAGTTCGCGAGCGCGCATGGCGATTGCTAGAGCATCGGCGATGTCATCAACCATGATGGGCGCACAGATCAGCGTGGACATGCTGTCACTCTACTGTCTGTGCGATGGCGCATTGGGCAGCGGCGGTCCCGGCGACAAAACCAGACGCCCACGCCCATTGAAAGTTGAACCCGCCGATGCGGCCATCGACATCGCAAATCTCACCCGCCAAATGTAAGCCCGGACACACGCGGCTTTCCATTGTGGCGAGGTCGATCTCATCGAGCGGCACGCCCCCCGCCGTCACCTCAGCGTGATTCCACCCGCGATCACCCGTCACCGGAATGGGCATGTTCGTGATCGCATGTGCCAGCGTTTTTCGTGCATCGCGCGGCAACTGAGCGCCGGGCATCGTTGGATCGACCTTCGCATGCTCGCAGAGCGCCCGCGCCAATCGTTCAGGCAAATGCTCGCGCAGAAATGCCAGCGGCGTGCGCTTGCCAAGCTCTTGCAACGCGCGATCGACAGAATCGAACGACTCCTCCGGCAGCCAGTTGATGAACAATCCTGCGACGGGATCATCGAGCCGTGCATGCGCGAGATAGCGAGAGATGTCCATGGGACCGGGGCCACTCAAGCCGAAGTGCGTGCACAGGGTGTCGTTGGTGAAGAATTTGATGCGCTTGCCGGTTGATGTGCGCACTTCCAGCGTCGCGAGCACTGCGAGACCCGAAAGTGATGGAATGAATGTTTGCGCGGTATCGACTGTGATTGATACAAGGGCCGGAAGCACGTGCGGCGTGATCGCGTGCCCCAGCGCCCGAGCCATTGCATGGCCCGCGCCATCGGAGCCCGACTTGGGCAAACTCTTACCACCCGTGCAGAGGATAACGCGACGCGCACGAATCGAATCGCCCACGTCGCTTCGCAACTCGAACACTTCTCCCGCCCGCACAATCGAATCAACGCACCAAGGATGATGCAACTCGACGTTTGCATCTCGGGCCGCGTGCAGCAATGCATGCAGCACCGTGCGCGCCTTGTCTGTCGTGGGGAAAAGCTTTCCCGTCGGCTCTCGCTTGAGTTCGACGCCCAACTCACGAAAGAACGTGATCGTCTCTGCAACCGGGAACTGCCGCAGCACCTTGGCAATCGCCGCTCGCGATGAACCCGCATACTCATCGGCATCGACTGCGCGATGCGTAACATTACAACGCCCGCCACCTGCGACAAGAATCTTCGCGCCAAGCGTCTTGGCCCTATCAAGAGCGACGATGCGCAATGATTTGCCTGCATTTTGAGCTGCGCGCCCAGCTTGAATCGCCGCCATCAGTCCCGCAGCGCCCGCGCCGATGACAGCGATGTCAGCGTCGTGCTCACTCACAGTAATTCAAGCCGATGTGCGGTTTCCTGTGCGATCAATTGTCGCACGATGTCTTCCATCTGCCCGGCCATAACCGCCTGCAACGGAAAGCTTTCTTCAAGGCGATGATCAACGACGATCGATTCTTTCCATCGATAGGTGCGGATGCGCTCGGCCCTGCCGCCGCCGCCGATTTGTTCATTGCGCGCTTTGGATTCTTCAGCCCGCTTGCGTTCAAGTTCGCGCTCGTACAGCCGCGCGCGGAGCAACCGCCACGCCTTGACACGGTTCTGCGCTTGGCTCTTGGTCTCTTGCATGCGCACTTCGATGCCGGTCGGGCGGTGAATCAAATGCACCGCGGTCGAAACTTTGTTTACGTTCTGGCCGCCGGGGCCTTGCGCGGTCGTGACATGCTCATCAACATCTTCCGGATTCACTTCGATCTCGACGGCCTCGGGTTCCGGCAACACTGCAACCGTCGCAGTCGAGGTATGCACGCGCCCCTGCGTCTCGGTTGCTGGCACGCGCTTGACGCAATGCGTGCCCGCTTCTTTGGCGAGTTCGCTCCAAACCCCCTCGCCCTTGACGCTGACGACTGCGTGGCGCACGCCCCCCGTGGATTCCTCTTCCGACAATTCAAGCGATTCCCACGACCACCCACGGCCCTGTGCATATTTCTCGTACATGCGCAGCAAGTCGCCCGCCCAGATGCCCGCCTCCGCGCCGCCAACGCCCGCACGAATCTCGAGCATCACGCTGCCTATCGCGCGGTCATCGGCGTTGACCAGATGCTCGACCGCGCGATCAAGCGCCGCAGCGCTGCGCGCATCGACATCGGGCAGCTCACTCTGCGCCATCGCAGCAAACTCTGCATCATCACCCGAGATGATCGTGCGCAAGTCATCCGCTTCCTTCGCCAGCGCATCATGTTCGGCCAGCGCATCCGCTGCGGGATCGAGCACGGCTTTCTTGATCGATAGCTCGCGGGTCTTGTTGTGATCGGAAAAGACCTCGGGGTTTTCGAGTTGGCGCGCCAAGTCATCACGGCGCGCAGCGATCTCGCGCAGCTTGGCGACCACCGCATCAGAGAGTTTGGTGTTGGAACCGATCATTGCGCCACCGGTGCACCATCGCGCACAGGACAACGTTTACACTGCGTGGCAGCGCTGCGCGCAAACGCTCCACCTCGCGTGATCAAACGCCCAGAGGCCTCGATTGTGCTAGCGCCGCTTCTTGCCCGCGAAATAGTCGCCCGTAAATTTCTTCTGGAACTTCTCGACGCGGCCCGCGGTGTCGACGAACGAACTCTTGCCCGTAAAGAATGGATGCGAGCCCGACCAGACATCGACGTGCATCTCCGCCACGGTGGCCCCGGTGGTCATGACGACCTCGCCGTTGTAGTAGACCTTGCAGTTGGGGTAGTACTGGGGATGGATTTTTTGCTTCATGAGAGGGTCCGCCTGCTTGCCTGTCGGTTCAATCCGGGAAGCCCACCAGCCCGCCGGGTTGGGGATTGTATGGGGGGGAAGGGGGAGGGGCAAGGGGGAGCAAAGAGCCTGAAACTGCCAATTGCTCGCCGGGCAAAGAGGCCCACTAGAATCTTATGAATGAAAGCCACCACCATGCCAATTCTAGAGGACGCCACGGCCCGCTTGAAGCAGACCTACGCGGTCTTGGTTGCAGATTGCCAAGAAGTCGAGAAGCTTCTGCATACAACAGATACACCCTGTCTTCGGCGCATGTTCGTGCGCACTCTTTCAGCCTTTGTCGAAGGCATGGCACATCAGATGCGCTGCATTGTACGCGACGCACTTGAGGAGTTTCCACAAGCCAAGGACAAGTGTGGGTTCACGGATTTGGAGTTTGAGTGGTTGAACGGGAATAAGCAAGTAAAGAAGAGGCTCCCTACCGCAATGAACTGCTACGCAAAGCTGTACTTGGAGCCGTCCGGTCTTAGTTGCCAGAGCAAGCTGGACAGGTTGGCCAAGATTCGTGACCGCATCACGCATCCCGAATCGGCCGCTGGCTTGGAGGTATCGGATCAGGAATGGACCGATGCTTGGGCCGCTGCCGAATCGCTTATTGAAGATATGGGCGGGCTATTCAGGACCTGCAACGCGAAGGGATAGACATGTCGAACAAGGACGTGACGCACCTGATAGAGCGGCTTGAGGCATTTGAAGATCGACTCGGTGTGCGGCTTGAATCTATCCACTCGGACTTGAATGTGCATGATGACAGCGCGTGGCTGCGTGTCCGCGGAGAATTGCACCCTAAATCAGGAACAAAGCTTCAAGAGGATTTGGAATTAGTCGTCGCAGCATACGATTCATCTTCTCAGGTTGTGGGTACCACTACAAGTATTTTTGAAGCAAGTGAATTTTTTGGTTTTGAGATATTTAATATACTAGTGGAGATTCATGTGGATAAGCTAACGCGAGTCCGCGTCTATCCAAAAAAATGGTGAGAAGACTATGCTTGAGGAAGTGCGAGGACCGCTGTTAGAAGAAGCAAAGCAATCGCCATCGCTTCTGTCGGACCTGGCGGGGCTTGAGCAATATGTCGCGGAAAGCTACGACTCGCGCTCCTTCGTCGAACTACTGCAGAACGCTGACGATGCCGGGGCTTCGCGATTCGTGATCCAGCGAACCGGCGATTTGCTGATCGTGGCGAATGACGGACGACGGTTTACACGCACGGATTTCGAGAGTTTGTGCCGGAGCGCCGCATCCACCAAAAGCCGGGGAGACAGCATCGGGTATCGCGGGATCGGGTTCAAGTCCGTTGTGAGCTTCGCACGGACGATTCATCTGGTCAGTGGGGAATTGGCGACGACGTTCTCCCGAGAGCGAACGACGATGGATGTCCCCCAAGCGACGCGCGTTCCCTTGGTTCGGATTCCGCATCCCCTCGATAGCGCCGACCGGGCAGCATTCTCCTCCGTACTTGATCGTTTGTTGGGCGATGGGATGACCACCGCCTTTGTGTTTGATCACTTCTTGGCCAGCGGGATCGAGAAGGAGTTTGCCGCCTTTGATCCCAGTTCGCTCTTGTTCCTCCGAAATGTGCAGCACGTCGAGTTGCGCACCAACACTGAGGCGATGATTACGGTTCAGCGGGACAGTATTGACGCTCGCAGCCGATCGATCCGCTTGACTGGTGGCGACGGCCATTCGGAATGGCTGGTCATCGAGCAGAACGGGATAGCCCTGGCATTCGGCCGGGAAGCCGATCGGGTTGTGCGACTAGATGAACGCGAAGCCGTTGTTCATGCTTTCCTGCCAACACTTGAGCCAACCGGGTTGGGGGTCAAGATTCATGGCGACCTCAGCACTGACCCATCCAGAACGCGAGTCGTATTCGACGAGCGAACATCCTCTGGCCTGAACGACATCGCGGCGCTGATCGTAACGCTTCTGGACGAGGGATTGTCTGACAAGAAACTGGCGGATGCGGCGGGGATAATTGCCGCGCTCGTGCCGTTCTCTGACCCGCGCATGGCTAGCTTTCAGCGTCGATCCTTCAAGACTGATCTATTCGCGGCAAGCAAGCAATGTGCGAACGAACGGTTCGTCGGTCTCCGTTGCCGTCCGACGTGGCTAAATGCGGTCGATTTCGAGACGCTCTCCCGAACAGCGGGGCTCAGGGTCGTTCCGCGCAATCTTGAGGGCGTTGAAGGGCTGCAAGGCATGCTGCGCTTCTTGGGAGCAAAAGAAGCCACTTTTGACGAGTTGTCGCCTTCATTGTGCGCTTGCAACGTAACGGTGCCGGGTGCCGCTGAGTTGGTGGCCCACTTGACTCAGCGTCACGCCACCAAGCAGATAAATGCCAAACAAGTAAAGCCTGCCTGGCGATTGTGGCCAGCGGGGGGCGAAGTGCTTTCGTTTGAGCAGGCCAAGACAGCAGGCAAGCTCGATCGCGACTTTACTGACTTGGTTGCAGAGAAAGGTGCCGTAAGTGGTGAAACGCACCGGCTCATAGCGGGCATGAGTGACACGCCTACTGCCACTGCACTACTGCCAGAGGAGCTGCGCCCGGAAACCGGCACCACAACTAGCGGAGCCCCGCAGAATGTCACTCAGGTGCAACATCTGAGCCTGAAGCGATGGCGCAGTGCTGAACAACAGGTGCTGAATCTTCTCATCGCGCTCGGGTGGTCGGTTGAGGATGTCAGTCGGCAGAACATCGGATATGACATCGAAGGACGAACCCCCGAAGCGGAAGAGGCATTCATCGAAGTCAAGGCCATCAATAATGCCGGACAGGCTTTTACTCTCACGAGCAACGAGGAAGCAGTCGCGCGTCAGAAAGGCGCGAAGTACCAACTGGCAATCGTGCGGCAGGCTGACGACTTCCTTGAGGTGGCGTTCATCCGTGACCCGATCCAGCATTTGAAGCTAACCCGCCAGTGTCGTCAGTGGGTGTGGGAGTGTGCCGCATACACATTTGACCCACAGCGGTTTCCCCTCGAATAGGCGGCAGCTTCACTCCGGTCCCCGAGTTCCCCCCTCCCCCTCCCCCTTCCCCAACACCCGTCGCACACCAACAACAATGAGCCCGAGGAAGCCTGCTGCGATACACGACCCATGCAAGGCGCGCAGAGAGATCACGCCGTGAAGTGAATTGACATTGCTCACCGGCCAGAGCGGATGCACATCTCCGTGCATAACGCTATCCAAGAGGATGTGTGAAAAACTGCCCAGGGCGGCGCCGAGCGCAATCGGGCGCATTGTAAGCCGCTTCCAACCGAACAGGTTTGGCAAAGGCATCACGGACGCCAGCCTGCGCGCACCGGCGAAGATCGCAATGGTCATCACCAGCGCTACACACGCGCCAACGTATGTATGAAAGAACCGGTGCAGCGGATACTGATCGGTGACCATGTAGTACAGCGGTTCAACGTCAATCAGGACATTCGCTGCGCAGAACGACAGAAAGCTGATCTGCCGTGGTGCGATCGCATGGACTGCAACTGCTGGCCCGAAATGGAATGGTGTAAATGGCATGAGGTGGGCTGTGCCGATCAATACGTTGGTTCTGCCGGCGGAGTTCGAGAGTCAGACCCCGGGTTGACCCGCAAGCCAGGCCACCCATCGCCTCAATTGCGGCAAATGGATTCTGCGGCGCAACATCTTATTTATTTTTATTCAGGAGAAATGTACCTGTAGATCGGCCAGTGGGACATTCCTGCGGAGACATGTTGTTTTTTGCACCAGAGTTGCGGTGATAGCTCGCCAGGCGGTCACTGCTGCACAAACAGGAGCGCCCATGATGTCCGCACGCATGACTGTCAATGAAGCCGTGTGCCTTATCGCCCTGCTCGGCGCGGCGAGCGCACAGGGGATCGCCTTCCTCCCGCCGGTGTTCACGCTCGCCGATCAGCCCGAGCCCAAGAAAATGGCCGCAGCGGATTTCAACCATGACGGAAATCTCGATATCGCCCTCTCGACAAAAGGCCCCTTCCCCACAGAGCCCGAAGGCGCCTCGATCGTCGTGGCACTTGGCGATGGCGCCGGCGGGTTTCCCGATGTGATTTCGCTGTTTACGACAACTTCATTCTGGGGTGTCACCGCCGCGGACTTCAATGGCGACGGGAATCCTGATGTTGCGTTTTCGGGAACGCAGAACGGCGTCTCATATATGCTGGGCAATGGAATTGGCGAGTTCGGCCCGCGGATCATTGTTCAAGGTTCAACTCTGCCCACCGCCCTCGCAAGCGCGGACATGAATCTGGACGGCATCCCCGATCTCATCTGGGGCAGTGAAAACCTCGGTGCGATTGTTGTCGCACTGAGCAATGGTGATGGAACCTTCGCAGCACCTGTCAGCACGACCGCCGGCTCGATTCTCGATGTCAACGTCGCTGATATGAATCTCGACGGCATTCCCGATGTTGTCGGCGGAACGCGCCAGAACGGCATCCAGGTCTTCCTCGGAGACGGTGCAGGCAACCTGACTTTTGTCGATTTTGTCAGCGGCGATTCGTCGTTTGTGCAGGGCATGGGCCTCGCCATCGGACATCTCGATGGTGACAACCTGCCCGATGTTGCCTGGGTCGGCGAGGGCACAACATTGAGCGCCGCATTCGGCACCGGCGCGGGCACGGTCAGCTTCCGTCAGACGATCGACGGTGGCGTCTTCTTTCCCAAGGACGTGACCATTGCGGATTACGACAGTGACGGCCTCGACGATATCGTGATCGCCACGTTTTCGTCCGCCGGTGTGTACCGCAATACTGGCGGGGGGACGTTTGCCGCGGTCCAATTTGTTGGCTCATCATCCCAGGCCGTGGTCTGCGATGCCTTCGACATGAACGGCGATCTGTTGCCGGACCTCGTCGTCACGGGGCGCAACTTCGGCGAGAGCCCGATTGTCGCGGTTCATCTGAACTTCAGCGGGACCGGCATCCCCGGCGATATCAATGGTGATGGCTCGGTTGATCTTGCCGACCTGAACGCGGTGCTGTCGCAGTTTGGCGGGCCCGGCAGCGCGGATATCGATGGCAATGGCATTGTCGATCTTGGGGATTTGTCTGTGGTGCTGTTCAACTTCGGAACCATTGCGTGAGGAGCCTCGTGGACGGTCTGGCCCGGTAGGACGACCCGCCGGGGCCATTGGGTGGGTTTGGCACCGCTTGACAATATGATTCGGAGTCCGTACTATTCTGGCGATCATGCCAGCGGACCCCAAGCCCAACCCGACTGCCGAGACGAATGTCGCCACCGGGCTGGCCAAGATCGCCATGGTGCTGCGCCATGAGGCGTGGGCCGACGCGGGGGAGCGGGGCCTGACGCCGACGCAATCGCAGATTCTCGCCTTGCTTGCCAGCCGCCCGAGAGCGGACTTCGGCATCAAAGAGGTCGCGGCCCACCTGGCGATCGTCATGGGCACCGCAAGCGATGCGGTGTCAACACTCGAACGCAAGGGACTGATCGAAAAGAAATCCTCGGCATCTGATGGTCGTGCGGTGGTGCTGCGCATGACGGCGCGCGGCCGGCGCCGAGCCAAGCAATCGACCGAGTGGCCCGATGTCATGCTCGGCGCGATTGGTGATCTGTCGGGCGATGAGCAAGCGGCGTTCATGCGCGGGCTCACCAAGATCATTCGCTCGCTGCAAGAGCAAGGCAAGATTCCCGTGGCGCGGATGTGTGTGAACTGCACGCACTTTCGCCCTCACGAACACAAGGGGCAGGACGCGCCCCACCACTGCGCATTGATCGATGCCGCACTTGGCGATCGCAATCTGCGCATGGATTGCGATGAGATGGCGCCCGCAAACAAAGAACTGATGCCGCACTTGTGGCAGCTCTTCGTCAATGGGCAGTCGCTTGATGATCGCCGCCCAGGTTTTCAAACAGCATAAATGTCACTCACCCTCAGGAAAGGAATACATCCATGATCACCAAATTCGTCACCGCCGGAGTGCTTTGCCTCGGAGCTGCCCTCTCAGGATGCAGCACTGCTGAATATGCCGGGAGCCACGACGCCTCCTACGGCATGGTCACGAGCCAGGCGAAGCCGATGTCAATGAGCGACTTCGACTTGCTCAAGAAGTCGGTGCTCTTCAGCGATGATGATGTGCGCTATCTGCGCATGTCGCGCAGCGTGCTCGAGCCGAATGTCGACGAATTGCTCGATGTCTGGTACGGGTTTGTTGGCGCCAATCCCCATTTGGTGCACTATTTCAGCGACCGAACAACTGGCGAACCCAATGGCGACTATCTCGCAGCGGTTCGCGTGCGATTCGGCCAGTGGGTGCTCGATACCGCTGATGCGCGCTTCGATCAGGCGTGGTTGAATCGCCAGCTTGAGTTCGGCCTGCGCCACCATCGCCTCAAGAAGAACACAACCGACGGAGTCGACGCGGTCGAGCACATTCATTTCCGCCATCTCGTTGCGCTGCATTACCCAGTCACGACGACGATGAAGCCCTTCCTCGCGCGCGGGAACCACAGCGAGCAAGACGTGCAAGGCATGTACGAAGCATGGCGCAAGGCGGTGCTGATGACCACCATTCTCTGGAGCCAGCCCTATATGGCGCCAGAGGACTTCTAAGACAGTTCGAGCAAGAGTCAGGCGGCTTTGAAGAGCCCGCCACATTTTTCCCATCACCCCTTGAAAGGAAACACATCATGTCAAAGGCAACGTTCTATCACGCTGGATGTCCCGTGTGTGTCGAAGCCGAGCAGCAGGTCGCGGCGGCGATTGACCCCGCGAAATATGAAGTCGAGATCGTTCACCTCGGCGAAGCCAAGGATCGGATCGGTGAAGCTGAATCCGCCGGCGTCAAGTCTGTACCCGCGATTGTCATGAACGGCGCGGCGTTCCATATCAACCATGGCGCGCCGATGTCGGCGTTGAAGTAAGTTCTCCTTTGTGGGGCGGCCCTGGGCCAATCGCCTGCGCCGTCCTTTTTCCGATATGGTGAATATTCTGGTGATGCCGCGGCGCTGTCGGTCACGCGGATGAACTCCAAGGAATGATCCGCGATGACGGACACAAACACCTCAGCCAATAGCGATCGGGCGCTCCCGCTCACGGACCGAGCCGATACCTCAGGCTCTCAGGAATCAATCAACGAAACAATGATCCGTCACCTAGTGGATACGTTCTACGAGGACATCCGTGTCGATGCTCTGCTTGGACCGATCTTTGCGCATCATGTCGCGGACTGGTCTCTTCACCTCCCGAAAATGTACAACTTCTGGTCTACGGTTGTCCTGCGAACCGGCCGCTATTCAGGCAGGCCGCTCGAAGCACACGAGCGCATCGCCGGGCTCACGCAAGCCCACTTCACCCGATGGCTGGAACTCTGGAATGAAGTTGTTCGTCGTATCATCCCATCCGCAGCTCAAACGCCGTTCATTGTTGCTGCAGACCGGATGGCGCTTTCGATGGCTTCGCGGATCGTTGCGTAAGCAAACTCCACACGCCGAGGATTGCACCGCGCGTGGTGTCGAGCTTGGACCATCGACTTGACGGTTCCTCCGCCGAAGACGGACTCGCGCTGCACCTGTCTGTCTCCGCTCGAACCCGGATGCGTTCATGTGCTGATCACTCTGAACGCTGGGCGAACATTGAACTCATGCGAACACATTCCAGTCGATCGATTCGTTGATATCGAGCTGCGGGAACTCGATCTTGATCGCCTCGGTGTATTTCTGCGCTGCGCCGGTATTGAAGATGACGACGCGCTCATCTGGTTTGATCCAGCCATCACTGGTCAGTGTTTCGATGGCGCCGATGCACGCTGCCGCTTCCGGACAGACCGCGATGCCCTCTGATGACATCGCCAAACGCAACCACTCGGTGATGTGGTTTTCATCCACCGCAACAGCGCGGCCACTGCTTTCGCGAAGGGCATCCAGAATCATGAAATCGCCCACCGCAGCGGGCACGCGAATGCCGCTGGCCATCGTCGCGGCGTTTTCGAATGGTTTGGCAAAGCGTTCGCCCGCATCAAACGCCCGCACAATCGGGCAGCAGCCATCGGATTGCACCGCCACCATGCGCGGCATCTGTTGCGATTCAAGCCAACCCATTGCCCGCAACTCATTGAATGCCTTCCACATGCCGATCAGGCCGGTTCCGCCGCCCGTCGGATAGAGAATCACGTCAGGAAGTTTCCAACTGAATTGCTCGGCAAGTTCCAGTCCCATCGTCTTCTTGCCTTCGATGCGGTAGGGCTCCTTGAGCGTGGAAAGGTCGAACCAGCCCATCACTTCTTTGCCCTCGCGCACAAGGCGGCCGCAATCGGTGATGAGTCCGTTGACGCCATACACATGCGCACCGGCGGCGGCGCACTCGTAGGCGTTGATCGCGGGCGTGTCATCCGGCATGAATACATAGCATTCCATTCCAGCGCGGGCTGCGTAAGCCGCTGCGGCGCCACCTGCATTGCCCGCAGTTGGCAGGGCCACGCGCGTGATGCCGAAGTGTTTTGCCATCGTGATCGCCATCGCAAGGCCGCGGCTCTTGAAACTTCCTGTGGGCAGTTGCGATTCATCTTTGATCCAAAGATGCGATAGGCCGAACTTTTTGCCAAGACGTGGACAAGCGAGCAGCGGGCTCATGCCTTCGCCAAGTGTTACTTCGAAATGCTCAGTGCCAACCGGCAAGAGTTCGCGATACCGCCACATCGTCGGCTCGCGCTCGCGCAGCATGTCTTTCGTGAGCGCTTTGCCCACAGCATCCAGATCGTAGCGCACCCACAAGGGTCGGCCTTCGTGCATGGTCGCCAGTTGATTGGCGGGCAACTGCGTGCCGTCGATCGCACTTTCAAGATGAGTCACATACCGCGCCATGTGCAAAGTCCCCCGTGATGAGTTGTAGTAGAAATAGGCTTCGGCTGAGTTTGGGGCGCTACAACCGCGAAGGCGGTTCAGACAAACACCGGCGGGATATTCGCGGCACGTTGGCTGTACTACCTACGGTGACTCTTTCAGCAGCGTACCGATCATCTCTTCGATATCCGCGCCACCTGGGTGCCCTGCCCAAACAAGTTTGCCGTGCTGATCGATCAGGAAAGCGCTCGGGATACCACCTATATCATAGAGCATTGCAGGCACTGATTTCCATGCGCCCTGGCCACACCAAGTCTGCATGACATGGTTCCATTGCCGCTTGGCGACATGCGCCTGGATCGTCGCGAGTTCCTCATCGATGCTGGCGCCGATGATGACCGCTTTGCCCGACCATTCCTTGGTGAGCCGTTCCATCATTTCATTATTGTGCGACATTGATGGTTGACAGGGGCTGCACCAACTCGCCCAGAAATCGAGAAAAACTACTTTCCCGCGGAGTGATGAAAGCGTCATCGGTTCACCGCCATCGAGAGGATGCAGTGTAATATCAGGTGCCATCTCTCCAACGGTCAGAGGAATGTAGAACTCGAACGTCGTTTGTTTGATTCCAGGCCCTTGGCTGAGTGATCCGACTCTCTTCTTGTCGATGTAGAATTCTAGGCGATGTTCATTGTAATCAGGTAAAGCGGTGAGCTTGATGACACCATCTTCGGGCACAATGCCGGATGCATATTCAATAGTGCGGGAGAACTGGTTGACTCGGTGAGTGACCTTGTAGTTTCGGCCGGCCGCTGGTTTTCCATCACTTCCCATGATTTGAATGGTGGCCTCATGGTCGGTGCCGAGACGATCTCGTACAACGTCTTCGTTGTAGGTCTCAAGGAGCAGGGTGATACTCTTTTTTTCACCCGATTCAATCAGCTCATACGCATTGGCTGTTGCATAATCGGCGCGTTGCCAGTTGTGGCGCGTCTGTGCTGTCCCCGTAATCGCCTCAACAACCCAGTACCCCGGTGCGAGGTCGTCATGGGTCACATGTTGTGTTTGGTTTTCGCTGTACACCGGTGGGTATCCAAAGCTTATGTTGCCCGCCGGGATATCCGGTCTATAGCTGATTGCCACGCCACATCCGGTGTAGTCCGGCGGCAGAGTCTCCGAGGCTGGTTTGACGCTGACCGACAGCGTTCCCGGGCGCGGCAACTCGATCTCGATCGTGCCCGCTTCGATCTGTGATGTATCGAACGGGCCCGCCTGGAACCCACGCAGGAATCCCGGATGGTTGATAAGCACATACAACCCGTTGCAGTTGTCGGGAACACTGAAGCGATATCGCCCTCCCCCGAGGTTCTCTGTGACGGTCGTGCTAAAGACATCGCGGTCATCCGACTGCGGCGCATCTATTCCGGCCAACCATGCATTGACCGATTGGCCCTCAACAAAGAGAATCGGCTCAAGGTCTTCCGGGAACTCCCGCCCATCAGGATCTTTCAGGATGAGATCGATTGTCTGCCCGCGTGACAACGTGACCAAGTGAACTGCATCTTGCCCGGTCCTGATTGTCTCCATCGACCATGCATACCCAGGGGCACGTACTACTGCTCGGACTTCGCGTGGTGGACTCCCCGATCGAAAAGTAGGATCAATACTGCCCTTCTTCACAAATAAGATGCGTCCGTCCAGAGCATGCTTCCAGCGCATTGTCACGCTATAGCCCTCTGCTTCATTAATAAGCCACGCCTCGGCGCCTTCGACTATGCCCCCATCTTCTGTAGCGACACGGATCGTGAGGACGTGCTGGTCGCCGGAGGGTCGTCCCTGAGCAACTGCTTCATTCTGGACGCAGAGTAAGAACAGCGCCAAGATGATGGCCGATATTGAATGTGTTGCCATTCGAAACATGATCTGTCTCCTCAATGGGCAAATGGGTCAGATCGTTCAAGACGATGGACTCAGGATGGGGGAGTATCATCATAATGTGCTCTTTCACCCGTCGCCGGGTGCCCCAGTTTGCTTGTCAAACCGGGTCTCCATCACGCACAACCCTCCGCCCCCGGCTTGCTTGCACGTCGGGCCACCCTGCTGCATCGAGACCATGTGATCGATGTAGCCTGAACCGCCGAGTGTAAATGACACGGCCCGCCCAGATTTTGGACGGGCCGCGAAAGCTCCCCGATGGTAACGGGTTCAAAGAGGGGATTAGGGGGTCCGCCCCCTCCCGCGGCCTCTGAAGCAGGTTAGCAGGCTCAATCAATTCCGGGCCAGTCCGGGGCTTCAAGATCGGTCGTCACGCCAACGGGCCGCTCGGTCGCTCCGCAGAGTCTGCGTTTTCCGTACGATCGAGCCGCCGTCGCCCCAGAAGGGCAGCATCGCCGAATCCGAGGGCCTCATGGAGAGTCCGATGGCTGAGTTTGAATCCAGATCGAGCCCTCGGCCCGAAGCCAAGAACCCCGACCGCCGGTCAGTCAGTCGAGCCCGGCGGAGGATGGCAGCGGCATGACGCTGACGGATTTCCACGCCAAGTACTTTGCACACGAGTTGACCAAGCGTTGCTCCTCGGACAGCCTTGAGAAGCTCGCGGGCGCGCTTGTCGATGCGCAGGTCGATCTGAACCCGCATCAGGTCGAGGCCGCCCTCTTCGCCTTCAAGTCTCCGCTCTCCAAGGGCGCGCTCCTCGCCGACGAGGTTGGGCTTGGCAAAACTATCGAGGCTGGACTCGTCATTTCGCAACACTGGGCGGAGCGGAAGCGCCGCATCCTCGTCATCACGCCAGCAAACCTGCGCAAGCAGTGGCATCAGGAGATGCAGGAGAAGTTCTTCCTGCCTTGCTCGATCCTAGAGTCAAAGTCCTACAACCACGCCCTAAAGAACGGCAATATCAGTCCCTTCGCCGTCCCCGACTCCATCGTCATCTGCTCCTACCAATTCGCCAAGGGGAAGGCGGCAGAAGTGCATCGCACCCCTTGGGATCTCGTCGTCATTGACGAGGCACACAGGCTTCGCAATGTCTACAAGCCGAGCAATGTTATCGCCAACACCCTCAAGGTGGCCTTGGCGCCATTCCCAAAGGTTCTGCTTACTGCGACGCCCCTTCAGAACTCGCTGCTGGAGCTCTATGGCCTGGTGAGTTTCGTCGACGAGCATGCGTTCGGCGACTTGCGCAGTTTCAGGGAACAGTTCTCGTACCTCGGTGATGATGGGACCTTCGAACGACTCAAGACGCGACTGCAACCGATCTGCCATCGGACACTGCGCCGTCAGGTCACGGCATATGTTCCCTACACGCGTCGCTTCGCAATGGTCGAGCGATTCACTCCAGCGGATAGCGAAGATCGCCTCTACCACGCTATCTCAGATTACCTGCGCCGGGACAATCTCCAGGCGCTCCCGGCAAGCCAGCGGTCGCTGATGACGCTGGTGCTTCGAAAGCTGCTGGCCTCCTCGACGTTCGCCATTGCCGGCGCTCTCGACACGCTGACCACGCGACTGAAAGCGAAACTCAAGAAGGAAGAGCCGGTTCAGACGCTTGAGGAACAACTCGACGAGGACTACGAAGCGCTCGATGAAACGGCTGAAGAGTGGGCGGCCGATCCCATCGACGAGCCAATGTCCGCCGAGGAGGCCGAGGCGCTCCGTCGAGAGATCGTCGATCTTGAGGCGTTTCGTGACCTCGCCGTGTCGATCAAGCACAACGCGAAGGGTGACGCGCTGCTTCAGGCGCTCACGAAGGCGTTCGGCGAAGCCCAGCGTCTGGGTGCCGCCGAGAAGGCCATCATCTTCACCGAGTCACGCAAGACCCAGGACTACCTTCAGCGCCTCCTCGCCGACAGCCAGCACTCCGGTGGCGTCGTCCTGTTCAACGGCTCGAACACCGACCCTCGCTCACGCGAGATCTACAAGGCATGGGCCTTGCGGCACGCCGGAACGGACCGCGTCACCAGTTCGCGTACGGCCGACATGCGGTCCGCCATTGTGGATTACTTCCGCGACGAAGGGCGGATCATGATCGCCACCGAAGCCGGGGCCGAGGGCATCAACCTCCAGTTTTGCTCGCTCGTCGTCAACTACGACCTCCCTTGGAATCCGCAGCGCATCGAGCAGCGGATCGGCCGATGCCACCGCTACGGCCAGAAGCACGATGTCGTCGTCGTCAACTTCCTGAACAGCAAGAACGAGGCCGATCAGCGGGTCTACGAGCTGCTTGAGCAGAAGTTCTCGCTCTTTGACGGAGTCTTCGGGGCGAGCGACGAAGTGCTCGGCGCCATCGAATCGGGTGTTGACTTCGAGAAGCGCATTGCCGCCATCTTTCAGCAGTGCCGCACACCCGAGCAGATCAAGGCGGGCTTCGACCAGCTCCAGAACGAACTGAGCGCCCAGATCAACGATTCCATGTCGAGGACCAGGCAGAAGCTCCTCGAACACTTCGACGCGGAGGTACACGACAAACTGCGCATCAGCCTTGACGAGAGCCGCGCGTACCTTAATCAGTACGAACTTCTGCTCATGCGACTCTCCAAGCACGAATTGGGCGATGCCGCGGAGTTCACCACTGACTTCGGCGGTTTCCATCTGCGCCGGAACCCGTTTCCGAATGTCAAAGCGCCAACAGGCTGCTACGAACTGCCGCGCCGCAGCGGCGACGCCTATCTCTATCGCCTCGGCCACCCGCTGGCTCGGCACCTTGTTGAGCGCGCCAAGGCTCGCGATCTCCGGCCCGCCGAACTAACGCTCGACCTCACGAATACGGCACCATCAGTTGCAGCCCTGAAGCCATATGCGAATACGGTCGGCGAACTGCTCGCGGTCCAGTTCACCGTGGAATCGCTCGACCAAGCCGAGGACCACCTGCTCGTCGCAGCCGTGGCCGACTCCGGCGAACTGATCCCCGAAGAGACCGCGAGGCGGCTGTTCACGCTGAGCGTGGAGGCCGTCCGGGAGACTTCGCCTACGTCATCGCCGCACCATGTGCTCCAGCAGGAGATCAACAATCGGCAGCAAGGTGTGCAGCGCGGCATCTCCGAGCGCAACGCCAGGGTCTTCGAAGTGGAGGCCGACAAGCTCGACGGATGGGCAGAGGACCTCAAGGTCGCGCTTGAGCGGGACATCAAGGAGTTCGACCGGCAAATCAAGGAGGCCAAACGAGCCGCGACAGTCGCGCTGACGCTCGAAGAGAAGCTCAACGGACAGAAGCAGATCAAGACCCTCGAGAGCCAGCGGAATGCGAAGCGGAAGTCGCTCTTCGAAGCACAGGATGCCATTGATCAGCGCCGCGAGGAACTGATCGCCGCCATCGAGGCGAAGCTCCAGCAGCGGACTACGACGACCACGGTGGTCTCGTTCAGATGGAGGCTTGTGTGATGCCGCCGACGCGAGATGAACAAATCGCGCAGATCGACGCTGTTCTGCGGCAACGATTCTTTCCGATCATCCTCTCCGTGGGGCAGGCCGGGACCGAGCAGGACGACACAAACCGTCTCTCCCGCTCTCTCGCCGCCTACGCACTCGTGGGCCTGTGTGATCTGGACGACGCCGGCGCAGCGGCATGCATCACTGACGGCGGCAACGACGGCGGGATTGACGCCGCGCACTACGACCGCGCCAACAGCAAGTTAGTGCTCGTTCAGGCCAAGTTCAAGCGCAGCGGAGCGGCCCCAAGTCAGGCGGAATGCCTCGCCACGGTGAATGGCGTCAAGGCGCTGAGGGAGAAGCGGTTCGACCAGTTCAATGCTCAGTTTCAGAACCGCATTGATGAGCTCGAGGAAGCGCTGGATACCCCTGGCGTGGGAATCAGCATGGTCTTTGTCTACCTCGGTGATACGCTCGGTCCGCATGCGACGACCGACCTCGACACTTACATCGCAGACGCGAACCGGGTCGCCGAGATCGTACAATGGCGAGACGGCGGGCTTGCAACCGTTCACAGCTGGCTAGTCGATGAACAGTCTCCCGGCTCCGTCACTGTCAATGTGACGCTGGAACTATGGAAATGTGTGACCGCTCCCCGGAAAGCGGTGTACGGGCAGATCACCGCGGCGTCGCTTGCCGCGCTGGCACAGCAACACGGGAAGGCTCTCTTTCAGCGCAACATCCGTCACTACCTCGGCACGTACGGCGTGAATGCGGCCATTGCGGAGACTGTTCGAGCGAAGCCCGGCGATCTCTTCTACCTGAACAACGGCATCACCATCGTCGCCGAGACAATCCGACCGGCGGGTGGAACAGAGGACAGTTGCGCGTTCGAGTTCGTCAATGCTTCGATAGTTAATGGCGCGCAGACCGCCGGCTCCATTCTGACGGCGTCACAGAACGGTGATATCTCACCGGACGCCCGGCTACTTGTGACGATCGTTGAGATCGGGCAGGGTGCGGACGAACTCGCCGTTCGCATCACCCGCGCGCGCAACACCCAGAGCTTTGTCCGCGGCATCGACTTCGCGGCGCTCGATCCGACCCAGGAACGACTGCGGCGGGAACTCGCTTCCGCGAACTACTGCTACTTCTACCGCCCGTCTGCCGAAGCGCGGCTCGGCGGAGAACGGTCGATGACCGTCGAAGAGGCAGCCATTGCGCTCGCATGCCTGTCGTTCACGCCGCTCAGTCGTTCGGATGTCGATCTGTTCAGGAACCAGAATCGCCGGGTACAGAACGCCGTCGACTTTTCCGTTGCAGCGAAGAAGGAAATCTCGCGGCTGTGGGACCAGAGCGGCGAATTCTACCCACAACTCTTCGGCGACGCGCTCACAGGCGTCCGTCTGTGTCGCCTCGTGAAGGTGTTTCGCTTCCTGAACGAAGTCCTCGCCGCCTCGGAGCAATCCGAGAGCGTCAACGCGAGTCCAGACGCCTACCACCGTCGGATGTTCTTCCGCCACGGCCGGTACTTCATCATGGGCTTCGTTGCCCAGCGATGCCGCGGCGTGCTAGGCCGAGCGGAGCATGAGCTGACTGAAGCAGATCGCACAGAGTTGTCGCGCGCGACGAACGAACTCGCCGAGGTCATCTACGCAGCATCGGAGGATCGGCAGGGCGAGAAGGGATACCTCTCCATCTTTCGCAACCTCACCGATGCGCAGCCGCTCGCGGACAAGGTGCTCCAGCGTCTCGCTGCGCCACGCGCGCCAGCCCCCGCTGCGGCGGACGCAGGTATCGTGCACGCACCGGCTGCCGCGCCCGCGGCAGATCCGCCTGCACCGAATCTTGGCCTGATACCTCCTGCCCCCAATGGACTCGCCCCGTGAGTATGCAACGGAAGCAAAAACTCGAACTGACCTGGATCGGCAAGGAGAACAGGCCGCGGCTGGAGCCGCGCATCCTGCTCGAAGACGCCTCGATGTCGTATCACGCGCCTCAGCGCGTCTCTGAAAACGACCTTTTTGATAACCGCTTGATCTTCGGCGACAACCTCCTGGCGCTCAGGGCCCTGGAGGCGGAGTTTGCAGGGAAGATCAAGTGCATCTACATCGACCCGCCGTTCAACACTGGTGCTGCATTCGATCATTACGACGATGGGATCGAACACTCGCAGTGGCTGTCGCTAATGCGACAGCGCCTAGTACTGCTTCATGGATTGCTCTCCACTGAGGGCTCACTGTTTCTGCATCTGGATGACAACGAGGTCGACTATTGCAAGGTGCTCTTGGACGAGATATTCGGTCGGACAAACTTTGTAAACCGTATCTCGGTTGATGCGAGGGCACCTTCGGCATTCAGCACAGTGAATCCGGGAGTGTTCAAGGCGTCGGAGTACATACTCTGGTACGCCCGTGACAAGGCACGGTTCTGGGAGCGACCGGTGCGCGTGCGGCGCCAACCAGACTATGCCTACAACAAATGGATCAAGAACCCCGGCGCGCCTCCAAGCGAGTGGACGTTCAGTACGCTCATGGAAGCATATGAATCCGCGGCAGCGTCCCGATCCCGTAGGCCAGACTCGCTGTTGGAGCACTTCAACAAGTTCATCATTGAGAACGCGGATCGAGTGTGCCGCCTCGCATCAATCAGCGATAGTGGGGCGGGACAGTCTGTTGTCGATATGAAACGTGAATCCGAGAGAACTCCCGGCACCGTTCTGAAGGTAGAACGAGGCGAGGACCTCGACCCGGTCTACATCTTGGATGGACAGCAAGTAATCTTCTATTCCAAGAATGTTACAGAGATCGATGGCGAGCTATGTGCGACTGCGCCATTGACAAATGTGTGGACGGACATCGCATGGGAGGGCATTGCCACTGAAGGTGGTGTCACATTCAAAAAGGGAAAGAAGCCGGAGCGACTCGTGAAGAGATGTCTTGAGCTCGCAACAAATCCGGGGGAGTGGGTACTCGACTCCTTCGCCGGTTCCGGCACGACCGGCGCAGTCGCGCACAAGATGGGTCGCCGCTGGATCATGGTCGAGCTCGGCGAGCACTGCCACACGCACATCATTCCGCGTTTGAAGAAGGTCATTGACGGCGATGATAAGGGCCGCGTCACCGAGGCGACCGGCTGGAAAGGCGGCGGCGGATTCCGCTACGCCCGCATCGCGCCGTCGCTGCTGGAAAAAGACCGCTTCGGGAACTGGGTCATCAGAAAGGAATACAACGCCGCGATGTTGGCCGAGGCCCTGTGCAAACTGGAGGGCTTCACCTACGCCCCGAGCGACAGCGAGTACTGGCGGCACGGCTACTCGACCGAGCGAGACTTCATCTATGTGACCACACAGTCGCTGACGCGCGACATGCTGGTGAGTCTGAGCGACGAAGTAGGCGAGGACCGCACGCTACTCGTGTTGTGCAAGGCGTTCCGGAGCCGGGCGGCATTCCCGAATCTGACGGTGAAAAAAATCCCCAAAGCGGTCATGGCGAAGTGCGAGTGGGGTAAGGACGACTACAGCCTGGCGATCAGCGCCCTGCCCGATGCCGAGCCAACTGCGGCACAGGACGAGGCGCCATCGACGCCGAAACGATCCGTCGCGCGTGGTTCAAGGAAGGCCAAGGCTGAGCAGGCAGCGTTGTTCGAGGTTGAGGCCTCGCCGGCGGGCGGAAAGAAGGGATCGCGCCGATGAGTGATGCGCTGCACCCACATGTCAACCCGATCGCGAGCCGACTGAGTTTGCGCCCGCCCCAGCGGGAATCGCTGGAGATTTTGGCGCGGGTCTGCGACATCATCGCATTGGAGAAGGGCGCAGACCCGGCCGAAGCGCTGGCGGCGATTCAGGCCGAGTTCCCGAGCGTGTCCAGTTTCGAGCGGGAGTTCCCGTCGATTTGCTTCGCATTGGCCACTGGTGTTGGCAAGACGCTGCTCATGGGCGCGTTCATCGCGTACTTGTACCGCGCGCAGGAAGTGCGGAACTTCTTTGTGCTGGCGCCGAACCTCACGATCTACAACAAGCTGATCGCCGATTTTACGCCGAACACGCCTAAGTATGTCTTCAGGGGCATCGCGGAGTTTGCCAACGAGCGGCCGGTGATCATCACAGGCGATACCTATGAGTCGATGGCGGGCGCACTCTTCGACGAGCGCGATACATGCAAGGTCAACATCTTCAACATATCGAAGATCAACTCCGAGGTGCGCGGCGGGCGCTCGCCGCGGATCAAGCGGATGGCGGAGTACATCGGCCAGCCGTACTTTAACTACCTTGCGGGACTCGATGACCTTGTGCTCCTCATGGATGAGTCACACCGCTACCGCGCCTCGGCGGGAGTGCGGGCGATCAATGATCTGAAACCGATCCTGGGCTTGGAGCTGACCGCGACGCCGTTCGTGGAGACAAACAAGGGGCCTGTTCGGTTCAACAATGTGATTTACGACTACGCGCTGGGACGGGCGATGGAGGACGGCTTCGTAAAGGAACCCGCCGTGGTCACGCGAAAGGACTTCAACCCGGCGGGGATGGCGCCGGAGGAAATCGAGCGACTGAAGCTCGAGGACGGCGTGCGGCTGCACGAGAGCGTGAAGGTGGATCTGGAGACGTACGCGCGCGAGACGGACAATCAAATCGTCAAGCCCTTCCTGCTTGTGATCGCGCGAGACACCACGCACGCGGGGCAGTTGTTGTCATTGATTCAGTCCGACACGTTCTTCGAGGGGCGATACAAGGATAAGGTAATCCAAGTCGATTCCAGTATGACGGGCGCACAGGAAGACGAGATGATCCAGCGGCTCCTGGCTGTTGAGAGTACTGATGAGCCGACGGAAATCGTCATTCACGTGAATATGCTGAAGGAGGGCTGGGATGTCACCAACCTCTACACGATCGTGCCGCTCCGAGCTGCGAATGCTCGCACTTTGATCGAACAGTCCATCGGTCGCGGCCTGCGGCTGCCATACGGCAAGCGAACCGGCGTGATTGCGGTTGATCGGTTGAACATCGTTGCGCACGACAAGTTCCAAGAGATTATCGAAGAGGCGAATAGGCCGGGGTCGACGATTCGGCTTCAGCAGGTGGTTCTCGGCGATGAACAGCTTGCCAAGACGGTGACCGTTGTTGCGCAGTCTCAGTTGGCATCCGCGCTTGGCGTTCGCCCGCCGCATCAGACGTCCAGCACTGTGATCCCTCAAGCGAGCGCCGCGCCAGCGTTCACGACGCCAGCGGAACAACAAGCTGGGCTGATCGCCTACGAGGTGATGCGGCGGCTGGAGAACCGACCGGAGATAGCACCGAGCGCTGCACATTTGAAGAACCCTCAGGTTCAGGAGCACGTCGTCGAAGAAGTGGCGAGACAATTCCGGCCGGCCCAGCCCGACTTGCCTGGAATCAAGCCCGATGTGGACATCGCAGCGATTGTCGCCAAGACGGCCGCATTGATGGCGGACCAGACCATCGATATTCCGCGAATTCTCGTGGTGCCGACCGGCGAGGTCCGAAGCGGGTTCAAACCATTCACACTGAATTTGGAGTCGCTGAGATACCAGGCACCATCAGAGGAACTGTGGATTCAGCATCTCCGCACAAATACGCGAGAAGTGTTGGCTTTGGGTAAGGGCGGCATCGAGGAAGTCCGGCTCGAGGACTTCGTCGTCAGCGGGCTCGTGGACTTCGATGATGTGTCGTACGATGACCACGCGGAGCTTCTTTACGAACTCGCGAGTCAAGTGGTCCAGCATCTGCGCGGCTACCTCTCGGAAGATGACACGCGCAAGGTGCTTCGCTGTTACCAGCGACCCATCGCCCAGTTCGTGAATGCGCAGATGCAGGAGCACTACTGGGAGGAGGCGAGCGGATATGAAGTGCGCATCAGCAAGGGGTTCACCGAGTTGAAGCCGTGCGCGTATACGGCAGCTGCGATTGAGACCGTTCGGGACTTCCGCGAGGCGCCAGCTGACAAGAGCAACATGGCGAAGTACTTGTTCGGCGGCTTCGAACGGTGCCTTTACCCGGTACAAAAATTCCATACGGATTCGGAGCGGAAGTTGGCCGTGGTCCTCGACAGGGACGCGCGCAAGTGGTTCAGGCCCGCGAAGGGGCAGTTCCAAATCTACTACCGATCTGGAGGTCATCACGCCGAGTATCAGCCTGACTTCGTTGCCGAGACTGACGCGGTGATCTACATGCTGGAGCCGAAGAGGAGCAGCGCGATGGAAGACGCTGACGTCCTGTCGAAGTGTGACGCCGCTGTCAAGTGGTGCGCGCAAGCGTCTGATTACTCGAAGTCGATCGCTGGCAAGCCGTGGCAGTATATTCTCGTGCCGCACGACGCCATCGCTTCAAACATGACCATTGGCGGACTGGCGAGTCGGTACGGAGTGGGTGGCGAGACGGTCAACGCCTGAACCGGCGGCATTGGTCAACGCTCACGCCTCCACAAACGACAACCCGAACTGATAGAACGCCCCGAAGTGGTAGAGCTCATCGTTCGTCGTCACGTTGATGGTCAGTGTGTGCGCGCCCCGCGGTGAGCTTCACCTGCTGGGGCGTGGGCGGGTCGGAGACGACCGGGCCTCATGGGAGCGCAGCCCTGGCTGCCGCCGGGCGCATGGGCGGAACCGACAAGCACGGCGTCCACCGACAGGCTCATCAACCCGAAGTCAGGGTAGTTATTCCGTCTCGTCCTGTTCCTTCGCTGTCACAGCCCAAATCCGTTTCAGTGGAATCTCCGCTTGGAGATCTGCATCGAGCTTGTCGTATACGTTGAGGAACTCATCGATCAGGTTGTTCTGATCCCAAAGGCGCACGCTAAAGAACAAGCGCGGCGCTTCTTGCAAGACGGTCTTCTTGAATCCGCCCCAACAAACGAGGAGACCTTGGTCGGCGCCAACGTGTTGCATCGTACCGACGAGTTGGTCGAGCGCCGGACGATCGAGCTGCGAGTCCTGGCTCTTGACCTGCACGCAGATGCGCGGGCGTCCAAAGCCGAGTGTATCCGGCGCCGCGAGGATATCGATGCCCTTATCTGGCCCTTTGTCGCTGTGATGAGTGGTGAATCCCTTCGCTTTCAGAATGGCTTCGACGATGTTTTCGAGAGCGTGGCCAGCGAAACTGGAATAAATCTGGCGCGCGATCTGGTCACGGGCGATCTGTTCGAGATCGAGATCAGCTACGGTGGTTTCGTCGGTCGCCTCGTCAGTGTCATCCCCCGCGGTGGCGGTCCGGGGCTTGGTGCCAACTGCCCTCCAGCCGTGTGATTGCATGCCGCGGACCCGAGCCTCTGCGTCGTTTCGTTTGATCTGGCAGACCGTCGTGAAGGCGCCCAGCGAGTTCAGGATGTCCTGATCGAAGTTCGTGCGCGGGATATCTGTCTCCAACCACTTGACAGCGCGGTAATGGTGGTACGGATCGTTCGCGTTGGAGTCGAACGTGTAGTCGCTGGTAATCTCGCCGATGTGGATCGTCTTTCGCTTGCTCGGGACGGCGACCCAGTCGCCAGGCGACATCTTTGTTGTGAATGCCCAGATCTGACCCGAGTTCTGGCGTCGCTTGCCGGGGCTAGCGTTGGGGTACACCTCTTCCAGAGTCTGAAGCAGTTGGTCCCGGTCCTTGATCTTCGTGAGATCTCGGTTGAGGCCGCCCCAGGTCAAGAAGATGCGCTGCTCGTCCATAAACTTGGACTCGTGCTCGCAGTGTCGACCTGATCTGTTGAGCCAAAGGGCCATGTCATTCTCCGTCGGGGATCATTTGTTTTTCACTTGCGCATCGTCGCCGAGCCAACGATCGATATCCGACTTGTGATACCGCCAGTGCCGTCCGACCTTCTCGCCCGGGATGTCGCCTTCTGACGCGAACTTGTCTAGGGACAGCATCGAACCCTGGAGGTACGCCGATGGGTCGTCGATGGTCAGGTGGCGGCGCTTTGTTGGGGAACCGGTTCTTGCCACGGAGGCGATGATACTAAGGTTGGGGACGGCTGCTGTGCCGCGAAGCCACCGCGATGCTGGCGCTATGGTGTCACCTGGCTGGAGCCCTCACGCCTCCACAAAGCTCAAATCAAACTGATAGAACGCCCCGAAGTGGTAGAGCTCGTCGTTCGTCGTCGCATTGATGGTCAATGTGTGCGCGCCCGCGGTGAGCGTAACCTGCTGGGGCGGGGGCGGGCTTGAAACGACGGGGGCCATCGGCGCGCAGCCCTGGCTGCCGCCGGGCGCGTGGGCTGAACCGACCAGCACGGCGTCCACCGACAGACTCATCAGCTCGAAATCCGGGTCTTCGACCTCTCCAAGACCGGACCAGTCAATGGTCATGATCATGTTCACGGGCACGGTGATCGCCGCCGTCGCGGTGGCGGTTTGTGTGTTGGGATTGTGGCTCCGGCAGTTGAGGTCATCTTCCCAGTCGAGGCGCAGCCCAAGGCCGCCATTCAAGATCGTCCACGGGCTCGCGGTGACGCTGGCGGGATCGTCGTATGCGCGCAGCGCGCCATTCTGGCCACCATCGATGAAGCCCTGATCAGTGAAGGACCAGGCCTGCGTGAACTCGATGCAACACGATGGGCACTGGCTGTCTGTATTGAAGACCGCAAGTTTGCCGCTGTCGAGCAGACCGATCTTGCCGCTGTCGCGCACGACGTTCGTTCCGGGCGTGCCCATCGCTACGGCACCGCCGCCGCCGCGCAGGCTTCAAGTTCGGGAACCTCGTTGATCCAGGTGATGATGACGGTGTCAGAGGCATCGCGGTAGGCCAAGCCGAAGGTGGCGGGCGCGTAGCGCCCGATGGTGGGGCGCTTCCACTGGTGCGGCGCGACATCCGGATTCACGAAGAAGCCGACCGGGTTGATCTGCGCCCCCGTGGCCACATCGAAGATGTTGTATTGATGTCTGGTGGGTGAGATGTCGCTGCCCGGGTCAAACTCCGCCAACACCAACGAGACCGGAAACACCGCCAGTGCGCCAAGCTCGGGCAGTTCATTGATCCAGCCAATGACGAGAAAACCCCCTCCGGTGAGTGAGGCGTAGCCGTGCGTCGCGGGAATCATCTTGCCGGTGGGCGGGCGCTTCCATTGGTGGAGCGGCGCGACGGGATCGATATTGGTCCCCAGGGTGATCCCACTTGTCGCATCGGAGACGGCGTAGGTCCAGGTCGCGGGCAGCGCCGGGGAGCCGTCGAGGCCCCCGGTTTGCACGAGGGTGATCGGGAAGACCCACATGGGACTCGGCATCTCGTTGATCCAGTCGAGGACGAGCGCACCATCTATATCAACGTGTGCTGAGCCGAAGGTGGCGGGGCTCACCGGTCCCACGAAGGGCCGGCGCCAGGTATGCGGCGCGGCGGTCGGGTTCACGGCCATTGCCAATTGTTCATCAGTGATCGCATCGGCAACGTCATAGGTCCATGAAGCCTTGATGAGCGCTGAGCCCTGTGATCCCCCGACCAGTGACAGCGCCACCGGAAACACCCGCGACTCTGCAAAGCCGCCAAGGCGCACGATCGCCCACTTGATGCCGGTGCCCGGTTCATGCCAGAGGATGGTTGCCGCGCCGCGGTCGGAGGCCTTGAGATTGGCCGTGCTGCCAGTAGCAATGTCTGCGTAGCGGCGCTCGCGGCCATCGGTTGGAATGTCCACCTGTACGGCGCAGAGTCCGCCGGCGCAGGCCATGCCAAGTGCGCCCGGCGCGATGGGTTCGAGGGCGATGACAAACTTCCCCATGTGCGCTACATCACTTGGGACGCCGCCGGTGAATGCGGCGCGACGCTTGAAGGATTCAAGTGCATCACTGGGCTGAAAGAGCGGGCCATTGATGCCGAGGATGCCGAAGCGCGGGATGGTCGTGGCGCTGGTGTTCTTGATGGGGGTGAGCGCCTGCGTCTGTTCGCGCTGCGTGTCGCGCCCCGCGTGTTGCTGCACGCCGCGCGTTGCCTTGGCGGCATCGACGAAGGCGTTGTACGCCGCGGCGGGAATCTTGAGCGCCTGCCCGGGGCTGACCTTGGCAAGTGGATCAGTGGCCAATCACCACCTCCCATCCGGGCAGGTCTCACTCTTCAGCCGCGTCTTTGACCAGATGACACAGTTGCAGTGGCTGCAGATCGGCAGTGCCCCTGCGAGTTGCTTCATCTCTTCGCAGCTCCCACACACCGCGCGGCGCTGGCGCACGATCGCCGCGTTTGCGCACTGAGCGCCGAGGACACTCAAGGCGAGTTTCGCCGCGGCCGAGCCCCGTGATGATCCGCAGCCGCATGACATTCAGATTCCCAGCGCCGAGAAGGGCAGTTCGAGATAGACGCGCTCGACATAAGCCGCGACGGGGCGCTTCACGATCGACTGGGCCGCACCATCCTCGGTGTCCTCGTAGCGCACCCAGAGATATTCCCAACCCTTCTTTGAGATGGCGGTCATTGGACCGACGGTGATACCGCTCAGATTGAGCGAGACCGCGAATCGGAAGGTGATCTCCCAGTTGCCATCGCCGCGCTTGGAACCGGCAGCGCCGAGAAAGAGCACCGACCCTGCAGCAAAGCCGCGGAAGCTGTCTGAATTCACACGGCCGGTCATGGTCATGAGCGTGATCTTGTAACCGGTGGTGATCGCGCTGTCGGCAAAGACGTGCGTCTCGGTGAACTGATAGACAGGCACGACGATGTCCACTCCCTCGACATTGTCAGCGGTGACCCCGATGGCGCCCTGGAAGTTGGGGGCGGTGGTCAATGGCGCTGCGAAGGTGGCCACGGTCGCCAGGGAGTGGGTGATGTGCTGCGTGCCGCCGCCGGTGTCAAAGGCGAAGACGCTTTGGCCTTGCTGCGGTGGTGGCTGCGATTCCTCCTGCGCGGGGGCGTAGGTGACCTCACCATCCCAGAGTTGTGGCCCGGCGGGTTCGATGCGCACATTCTGGCGCGGCAGATTGTCATAAGTGAGCGGTGCCGCGGACTCGAGTGCTGACCGTGCTGCCAGATCGTCATCCGTGCCGCGAACGATGTAGCGCAGCTCAACACTGGCGCTCTGGCCCGCACTCGAGGTGCGACTGGTATCGCGTTCTTGGACGGTGATCGCCACGGGTGCTCCTATGTGAAGGTGAGCCCACCGCTCTGGGCCGATTCGACCAGGCGGCGTGTGTTGCGAGCGGTCTGTTCAGAGGCGCGGGCGGTGCGGTCAATGGCATCGGTGTCCGAGGCGAGGCCTTGCACCGCGAGGGCGTTGAATGTGCCGCGCGCCTCGATGCGGCGGGCGATCCCATCGCCGATAGCACCAAGTTCATCTTCAAGCGTGCGGAAGCGATCACGCAGCGCGGGAGTTCCGGCATCCTCTGCATCGGCCGCCTCACGTTTCTGTCTCGCCTCGTCAATGGCTTGATCGAGCTTGCGACGGGCCTCTTCGAGCGCCTTGCGGCGCTGATCCATCTTCTTCGCTGCATCGTCCAAGATGCCCTTCGTGCGTGTGTCCTGCTCCTGGTTGATGCGCTGCAGCGCATCCTCGGTCTCGCGGGCCAGTGATTCGAGCTTGGCGCGCGACTGAGCGTCAAGGTTCGCCTTGGCGGCCTCAACATCGAGCGAGTCATCAAAGAGGCCGAAGAGTTCGGTGAAGCGTTTGGCGAGGAAGTTCTGCGTCTTCTCCCACACCGATTGCACGCCCGAGGCAAAGCGCGTCCAGAGGCGAGTCATCGTGCCCAACACATCCACCAATGCCAGACGCATGATGAGCAGGCCATCAGTGAAGGTCTCTCGAATCTCCTTGGTGCCTTCGAGGAAGACGAGTCGAAGACCCGTCCAGAGCACCCTGGCGGCGAGGGCAATGTCGCCCGCTGCCAATGCATCACGGATGCCGCCGAGTGTCTTCCCGACGATGCCAGTCAGTGCGGCGAATTTCTCGCGCAGGAAGTCCAGCGCTGCCGCTCCCGTGCCGCTGAAGCGAAGCAATGCCACGCCCGCGCCGATCACCGCCGCCACGACAAGCCCGATGGGCGAAAGCAGTGCGCCCAGCGCCGCGGTCACGAGGCCGATGACCGCACCGACACCGGCAACGATCGTGGCGAGCCCGCCGAAGGCCCCGCCAACGAGCGCCAGCACGAGACCGACCGCGATCAGGGCCGCGCCCACTGCGACCACACCCAGCGCCACCTTCGCGGCGGTGATGACGATCTGCTTGTTCTGCTTGATCCATGCGTTGGTCACGATGGCCGTCCGTGTGATGCGTTTGGCGATGGCTTCGAGCGCGGGTGCCAGGGCGCTGCCGATGGTGATGGCCGTGATGCGCAGCACGCGCCGGACGATGTTGAAGGCGTCGGTCAGTCGCGCAGCATCCTTGGCGGTCTGGGTCGAGATGGTCAACCCGAGTCGCCGTGCTTCCTGCTGCAATTGCTCGATGCCCGCAGCGCCCTGCTCCATCAAGGGGAGCAGGCGTGTGCCGGCGCGGCCGAAGATCTGCTGGGCCAGCGCTGCGCGCCTGGATGCATCGGTGACCTGACTCAATCGCTCGGCGATGAGTTTGAACTGCGCCTCGGGTGAGAGGCCTTGCAGGTCTTCGATCGCCAACCCCAGGTCACCAAAGGCATCCACCTGCGTCGAGAGCCCCCGGTCCAGATCATTGATCGCGCGCTGCATGGTGCGCACGCCTTTTTCGAGCGTCTCGATGTCCGCGCCGGACTGCTCGGCGGCGAAGGCCAGTTCGCTCAGTGCTTCAACACTGAGCCCCGTGCGCCGCGACATCTTTTCGAGTTCATCGCCCGCCTTGGCGAAGATGCGCACCGTCGCAGCCAAGGGCACGAGCGCCGCGACACCCGCGGCGACAAGACGCAACCCCAACTGGCGCACACCAGCGCCGAAGGCCTTGAGACGACGCTGGGCGCGACGCAGCCCCGCCGTGAGCTTGTCACTGACGCCCAGTTCGACGAAGGCGCGTCCGGCTCGGATGCCACGAGAACCTGCCACTCATCACCCTCCCCGCACGCTGTTGGCCCAGGCCTTTGGGATATTGGGCAGTTCCTTCTTGAGCGCCGGCCCCATGTAGGGTCGTGCTGCGATGCGCACGCGCTTCGATGTCATCACGCGCTTGCCATCGCGCCTCGTGCGCGTGACGGTCGCGCGGCCGCCGAACTCGAGGATGTTGGGTGCATCACCGGGACGGTTCAATCGCGCTGGTCCAATGACGACGGATTCGCTCGCCCTGTCAAACCCGAAGAGGATCAATCGGCGCAATGATCCCTCGTGCGAGCGCGGCGGCTGGCCCGGCTGCGCGCTGCCCGCGCGCTTGCGAATGCTTGTCCGCGCCCGCTGACGGATGAAGGCCCCGGCCTTGGAGAGCGCGCGGAGCGTGGCGCGATCGACGGCGCGGCGCACCTTGGGTCGATCAAAGAAGAGGGCCTTGATCTGCATATTGATCAGCGGCGGTGCCATCAGGAGGCAACCTCCCGCACGATGTGCGCGCGCTGACGCCCTCGCGCTCGTTGCGGCGTGCCCAGGGAGAGCTGCGACCCGTTGTTGACGGCGGCGTTTGTGACTGCGCTGTTGATGCCGCCGCCCTCGTCACGGATGAAGTTTGCAAGGATGCTGAAGAAGAGCGCTTCGCCTGCCAAGACGGGCGGCGCGATCGCCAGCGTGATCGTGCGCGTTCCGACAGTCAGGCCGCTGGAGAGCGCGTGGCCACCAGTGAGGCTCATGGAGTAGTCCCCGCCGTCGCCCTCGCCGGTCAAGGCCAGGCCGAAGTCCGTCGTGTTCCATAGGGTGGTCAGTGTCGTGCCGGAGGCGTCAACGCTGACGGACGCGAGTGTGATGTTGACGGCCATCAGGCTGCGACCTCCACCTGACAGCCCGAGAGCGCCACGAGTGCAATTGCACCAGCCGCGCCCAGCGCCAGACATGTCTTGCCGATTCCATCAAGTTCCATCATCTGCCTCCATGACTCTCTCTTGCTCGTTGCCTGTGAAGATGCCCCGCAATCCCGCCATGTCATTCGTTGGTGTGCGCTTTGCAAATGGGTCGAAATCGCCCGGCTTGAAGGCGCGTGTCTTCTTGGGATCGCGGTGCGCGTTTGCGATCAGGGCCAGCAGTGTTGACGTGCGCGCCCACTCACTTCGCTCGCGCGCCTCGGTCATTGCGACCAACTGGCGCAAGGTCAGGGGGGCTGGGTCGATCCCGCAGACACCGGCGCAGTGATCGACGAGCTGCCAGGCGTCCCGGCTTCCGCTTCCATTGCCACCAGCGCCGCGTCGATGGCCTGCTCCAGTTCGCCGCTGTCCAGCCGTGTTTCGATCAGGTCTCGGGCCTTCTCCATCGCGCTCCGCATGGCTGCGAGCACCCGCCCGAGGGCGGCCCGGTCCCTCGGGTTCGGGGAAAAAGACACGATCTCTTCGAGCAGCGCGATCGTGGCGTGCTCAATGGCATCACCCGCCATGGCGCGACCGAACTCTTCATCCGTGACGCCGCGTTCATCCGCCTCGGCCTTGCACACGACGTAGATGACATCGCACAGCAGCACCGGGTCGCGGATGAACCGATCGACGAGCCCGCTTTCGAGTGCATCCATCAGATCGACATCAAGCAGTCCCTTGACGCGCTTGATCGACTGGATGTTCACCTCGACCATCCACGACCGCCGCTCGTTGTCGGTGAAGCTCTTCATCACGCCACCTTCACAATCGCGATGCTGATATCGGTGGCGCTGGAATAGGACAATGCCACCTGCTTCTGGCTGTCGTTGTAAGTCGAGGCCGGCCAGGGGCCGAGCAGATGTGTTTCCCCCGGGCCGATGACAATGGATGCATCTGCCACACTCAAGCCATCAATGGTCAATGGGGTTGCGATGGTGAGCGTGACGGCGGTGCCAACCGCGTTGTCATGGCGGATGAGGATTGCCTCACGGCCGCTATTGGCAAAGGAGTCGCCCAGTGCATCTGCGGCGGCGAAGGTGATGGCATTGGCAAGCCGCTCGGCCTGATGTGCGCTTTGAAGGGCCATCACACCACCCCCGTTGTGGTCCAGGCGCTGAAGACCGCAATCTTGGCGGTCACGCTGACGGTGATCGCTTCTTCGAGTGGTTCAGCGCGGCTGAAGTTGGTGATCGAGAAGTCCGCGACCAGCCCCTCAGCGCTCGCGCCCGCAGAGTCGAGCGCGGCAAGACCGACGACACTGCCGGTCAGGAACGCATCTTTGACTGCCTCGAAACCCGCATCGCCGGGCTCCCAGACCATCTCAAATTCCAGCGTGCCCTCTCTGAGTGTGGCGAGGGTGGCCCGCCAGCCGGAGTTGGCGCGGGTGGTGATGTCGGCTTCACCCGCTTCGACGGTGAGCGTCAAGTCTTTGACATTGGTCAGGTCGGTCCACGGGTTGATTGAGCCGACCCCGCCCGTCTTGAATTTCAGAACCGCAAACATGCCTTGGATGGCCATGAGAAAGGTCTCCTACCGCGTGATGCGGTGCGTCACTGTCAGAACAGACGTGAAAACATTCAGGCGCTCGAGGTGCTCAGCGGCCAGCACCGGGTCGTGCTCACTTGAGAGCCACTGCGCGCTGACGAATGTGTCGAGACGTTTCAACCGCAGGTGATCGCCGATCTGCTCGACGAGGTCGAGCAGCGCATCGATCTGTGCCGGGTCATTGGGATCGATGCGTTTCTGCACGCCGATGTCCGTCGAGATATCAAAGAAGTTGAGGGCGCGCGACGCGTTGGTGATCGACAGGCTCCGCGGCACGACGGACACCTGCAGCGCGTCGCCGACCTTGCCCAGATCGAAGATGGGCAGGTGGGCGCGGACCGCAGTCACCGCCGGTGTGAAGCCTTGCGCATTCAGTGATGCAGCGATGGCGTCGGCCAGATCAATCACAGCGCTCACGGCAGCACCTCCAGACCGATGAACTTCGTGTGGATGCGCAGGGTGGTGCGCTCGGGATCGCTGAAGCGGAACGGGGGTTCTGCGCCACCCGATGCACCCGGGGCCATGACCTCATAGATGAGCGCGCCCGTGCCCGCGGGTTCACGGATGCGATCGCCGACCTGCGGCAATGCCTGCTGCCCGGCGACAAAGACAAGATCGACGGCGCGCACGAGGTAGTCGCGGCTCTCGATGCGCTGAATGACGCCGAACTGATCGGTCTGTTCAAAGAGTGTCCTGCCGACCGTGGCCTGCAATTGCACACTGTCAGCGCCGCGCAGATAGGTCACCGAGCGCGTCATGTGCTGATGACGCTTGGCTTCGAGGAACGCTGAGCCTTGTTGCAGCAGGTCCGCCACGATCAATCCCTCACTGACTCATCCGAATGCGCACGAATGGGTCGCTGCCCGCAGCGTCCTTGACCACACGACCGATCTTCTTGTTGACGCCCAGGGCAGCATCATCCGTCGCCTCCAGTACGACGGCGTCCCAATACGCGTCCACTCCGGTCGCCAATGCGCTGCTTGCTGCGGTGGACTTGGGAAAGTCAAAGACACCCTCGACCGCCAGCGCCCCAAGCGCGCCCGCACCGATATCGATGCTCGCCACGCCGACGAGTTCGCCCTGCACGATTACATCGCCCGCTGCGACCGCCGCGACCGGTGTGTGATCAATCCGTGCGCCTTCATGAATGAATGTTGCCATTGCATCTGCTCCTTCTCAAAATCTGATCTCTTCGACGCCGCCCGTGGCCGCGCCGCCAACGCCGCGCATCTGCACATGACCGATGCGCTGTGAATCGCCGACGAGTCGAATCGCTTCGCCCGCCTTGAGCTGCGCCTGCTGCCCGGGTGGGTCTTGCGGCGCTTCGAGGCGGTACTCAAGCGGGACCGCCGAGTCCGCCGCGCAGCTGAGCAGCAGTTCGCGCGACCCCGGGCCATCGGAGCCGCCCGCATTGACAGCGCGAAAGACGTCCGTCCACGCCGGGCCGATGCCGATCACCTGCCTGTTGTCGCGGCGCGCCATTTATGCCGCCTCCTTTAGAGCGCGATGCAGTTGACAATCTGAGCGCGCCGCCAGGTCCGTTGTCGCGGTGTGACCATCATTCGTGACTCCCGCGCGCTTCATCACGCCTTGCCCTTGCTCTTGACCGCCCCGCGGCTGTCCTGCAGGGCCACCCCGAAGTCGAAATAGCCGCGCCACTTCACGCCCAGCGTGTTGAAGTCCGTCTCGCCGCTCTCGATCACCGGGCTGCGCTTGCCGCGCAGGTAGGCGATCTCGATCGCGGCCACATCCGCCGGATTCGCAAAGAGCCACCACGCCTCAGCGCTGGAGCCGGTCAAGCCCTGCGCATTGAGATAGGGGCTCGTGACGACCTCAAACTTGCCTGCGTGCGGGTTGCTGGCCAGTTCCGGCACTGCGGTGAGCTGGTTGACGCGCGTCTCGGTCATGAGATGCTCGGCCGTGACCTTCAGGCTGGTCGGCACGAGCAATGTCTTGGGCACGAGCAGGATCGGCTTGCCCTCGGAATCGGTCTGATCAAGGAAGAGCTGCTCGGCGTCAGTCAGTGCATCAATGGAGAGATTCGTCAGTGAACCCGAAATGAAGTTGTTGTTGCCCGCGCCGAAGAAGCTGCCGGGGTTACTCAGGAGCAACTCGAAGAGGGCTTCCTCGCGCTTGAGCGCACTCATGCGCCCGATCAGGCGCGGAATCTGCAGAAACGCGCCCAGGTCATCGTTGATGATCATCTGCCGCGTGAGCGTGATCATCTTGCCGTAGGTCTCAACGCGGTTGGTGAAGGATTCTTCACTCATCGTCGCGTGCTTGAGTTCACCATCGGGCCCGACCTTCTCAAAGATGCCCACCCCCGTCATGCGGTAGCGGGTGACCTCCTTGAAGTCGGCGACATCCGTTTCTGCGGCGATGCGGCCGGCCACACTCGCCACGGCGTTGAAGGCGCTGAGCATCGTCTTGTTGGCAACATTGGAAAGAATGCCCGTCAGTGAGATGGTCGAGAAGCCGCCGGAGGCCTGAATGAGTTTCCGGTCCGCTTCGAATGCGGCGCGGATCGTGTCGCTGTCGATGCGCCCCGGGCGCACGCTCCCGCCCGCCGCCCGGATCGTCTCAAAGAGCAAGCTGTGCAGGCCGGTGCCGCGCAGATCGCGCGATGTGGCCGCCTCGAGCGTGCGCTCGTCATAGGACCGCTCCATCTCGGTTGACGGCACCCCCGCGCTGATGCACAGCGCCGCTTCGACCGCTTTGGCGGTGATGGTGTCATTGCCGGTGCGGATGCCGCTGACACTCGGCCGCTCGGCGCGGAGCACTTCGAGTTCTGTTTTGGCCGCGTCCCAGCCCTCGCCGATCGCTTTGCCTTCAATCGTTGCGTGATGACCCGCGCAGATGCGCCGCACGTCGGTGATCCGCTGCGTCTCTGCGGCGGCCTCGGTGCGCAACTGCGCGATGAGGTCTTCTGCGCTATTGATCGCACCAGCATCATCGCGAGTCGCCGTGCCTGCATCAGGCGATGGCTGCTGCCCTGCGTCGTACATCGCCTGCAGGCTGGTCAGGTGCGCATCGCTCAACTCCTGCGCATCGAATCCGTTCTTCGTGAGCCACGCTTCAAATGCCATCGGGTTCATCTCCTTGTCTTTGCCCTTCAGCCGCCGGGCTCCAGCTTCCGGCCTCATCCCAGCCGCGATGTGCGCGGTGGTCTCGTCATCAGCGCCCAGTGCCACGAATGACACCTCGCCCAGTGTTGATTTGCGGACAACCTGCAACGGGCCTGCGAACTCGCGCCCGTTGACCTGTGTTGACTTGCCCTTGGGGACTGTCTCGATGCGCTGCGCCGAAGCGCCGAGTGATGCCTGCCAGGGGAAGCCGGATAGGCTGCTCTCGACGATCTCCTTGGCCACGCGGCCTGCGCCACTGACCACACCAGTGACGAGGAGACTCGCGCCCTCGATGCGCACTTGGTTCGTGTGCCCGACAATCAATGCCGGGTTGTGGTCCTTGAGAATGGGCCTGCTTCTGGCGCTGACCGTCATGCCCGCCAGATCAACCACCACCGGGTGCGGCCAGCCCGCCAGCGCCATCGGCCCACCCGTGTAGGCCACCATGTCGAAGCGCCGCAGCAGCGAAGATTCGCCATCGGCAGCGCTGTCGTCCTTGGCGGCCACGAGTGCACCCACCGGCGCGACAAGATGGAGCATCGATTGGGGCTTGCTCGTTGCTGCAGCGCGGATCGCGCGACGCCGCTTACTTTTCGTCGCCATCGTCAGCCTCCTTGCCAATTGGAATGGCCTCTTCAATCGTCAAGCCGAGTTCCGCCATGAGCGCGGCTTCCTTGGCCCGCTGGCGCAGTTCGCTTTCCCAGTCGCGCCCTTGCCGGGCGTACTCACTGGCCAAGGTGGTCGTGTGACTCGCCAGGCGTGTCGCCTGCGCATTTGCTTCCTTGACCGGATCGACATGCTCGTGCCCATCCCAGAACCACTGGTGCAGCGGCACGTCATCGCTGGCAATCAAAGTGCGCACATGCAGGGGCAGCAGACCGCTGACCAGCACCGCTTCACGCAGGAAGGCGGTCAGAATGCGATCGAGCACGACACGGGCGAGGTGTTCCTGCTCAACCCGGATCGCCTTGAAGTAGACCTGGTGGTCGAGTCGGCCCGAGGCGAAGTTGTAGCCCGAGGAGTTGCCCGCCGCGACATTGAAGGGCATGTTCAAGCAACGCGCGATCTCATTGAGCAGTTCGCGCTTGAACTCTGCGTAGGTCGTACTTGGCTGCTCGGCCTTGACCTGCTCCATGCGCCAGCCGCTCGGCATGGTGAGCAGCGCCCGGGCTTCGAGTTCGATGGCGTCCATCGGTTCGACCGGGTCCGCCTCACCCGATGCGGGCGCATCGGTGTAAAGCACCCCGGCGAAGTCCGCGGCGGTCTCCGCAGCCCCGAGCACCGCAAGTGTGTACCTGCGCAGTTGCGCAAAGAGCGGCAGCGCGGGTGTGATATCGGGCACACCGCGGCTTTGCCCGGGCCGATCTGTGCGGAAGTAATGGATGACCGATGCCGCCGGCGCTCGATCAATGTCCAGTCCGAGCAGGCCCGAGCGTGTATCGCCGGGGTGGTGTTTGAGGATGTGGTATTCGGTGGGGTTGCCAAAGCGATCAAAGACGATCCCATCGATCGCGTGGTCATTGAGCACCGACAAATCAGGCGTCGTCACCTGATCCGCTTCGACAAGACGCACGTCGAGGGTGACCTGCGAATCGAGGTTGGGGTTGCTTGCCAGGACCGCAAAGGACTCGCCATCTTCAGCGCGGGCCATGCGCATGGTGCGCAATGTCTCGGGCAGACCCACCGCAGTGGCCCAGCGCGCAAAGACCCGCTCGATGACGGCGTTGGCCTCGGGGTCATCGCTGAGCATCTGCAAGCGCGGCCCGGTGCCGACCGTGTCGTTGGCGAGCGTCAGCACAATGCCGCGCGCATAGGAGTTGTTGGCGACCTCGTAGCGCGCCCGGTTGCGCAGCAGCCGCCGCACTTCCGGTGAGGCTGCTGCATCAGCGCTGAGTCCATCGGCCGCTGACCAGTGGCGGCGGTTGCCCTCGTTGGTGACCGCTGAATCAAAGCGGGCGCGGACCATCGGCACGGCCCGACGGATCAGCCCGCCTTTGACGGCGGTTGTGCGCTTTGGTGCAGTCGGTCGTGATCGACTTCGAAGCAGCATCTATCCGCCCCCCGCGCCGGGCGGGATCAGCCGCGTGATTCGAAGGCCGCGATCAGGGCGCTTCGCCGCTTCCTTGGACGCCAGATAGCGATCCGCATCGATCTGATCCTTGAGCGAATGCTGCTCGACCGATCCCGAATCACCTTGAGCGCGCTTCGGCCCCGCCGCGTTGTCGGTGATCTGTTGCGAGAGGTCGGTGGCCATGAGCAATGCGTCCTCGAAAGGCCAGTCACTCCTGAAGGCGAAGGCCAAAAAACAAGAACGCCGCGCAGGGATGCGGCCCCGCACGGCGCTTCGTTCATCGGCGCATCAATCGCAACGGGGATCAGCCGCGTGCGATCGTTCGCCTCCGGGAGTGCCCGGTGAAGTTGTCTATTGGAGATATACGCTGCTGCGAAGGACGTGTGAGGTCCAGAACCCGATCACGGCGCATTTCATTCGATATATCGAATGATCTTGCATCACCCGCCCGTCTCGCGGGTCGTGATGCGCTTGCCGCAATTCCTGCACTCGCGCCGTCGCATCAGTGCGCCAGGCAGGCGCTTGAGGTAGATCACACGGAAGTGTCTACACCCACAGGCCCGGCACACCAGCCCGGTGGCCTCAGTTTCACGCGCGGCCCCGCCTTGCTTGATGGGCCGCATCATCGCTTGCTCCTCTGCACATCCGACAACTTGACCCGCCGCCGTGCAGTTGGCTTCATATCCGTCCCAAAGAGCACCGCCCCCTGCATCGAAGCGGCGAGCGCGCACCCGACCAGGCAGTCCAGCCAGTGGTTGTCGATGGCGCTGGCGCGCAGTTTCCACTCATCGACAGTCCGGCCGCGACCCTCCGTGCGCACCCGGTGCTCCGCCGTCAGGTGTTCCGCGAGCAACCGGTGCCGCTCTGGTTTGCCGCCAAAGAGTGACAATGAGCCCGGGTCACCCATCGGCGTCGCCAACCGCGCCTGCACGAAGCTCTTCCAGTAATTCGTATCAAAGAGTGCGTGCCGCACCGCGCGCTTGCCCGCATTGGTCGGGATGCGCCAGTTGAGCCCGAGGCGGTCGCCGCGCTTGCGCTTGTAGTCACTGAAGGGGATGCTCGAAGCGCCGACATAGCGCCCGTGACTGGGCAGCAATGTGCCCGCATGCTTCGACTGACGGCAGAACTCATACACCACATCAGTCGTGTGTCCCCAGTTCGCATCGATCAGGCAGCGGTCGATGCGCATTGTTCCTGGGTTTGGCCCCCCCCCATCGCGGGTCCACTCGCGCCCGAGTGTCCGTTCGCACAGGCGATCGAGCCCTGCATAGATCGCGCCCTCGAGTCCCGCGTGCGGCGCTGCCAGTTGCAACGTGCGCTTCACATCGCGGAGGGTGTAATAGGGCATCTTCTGGTCGGGCTCAGCGCCATAATCGATGATCGAGCCGGTGAAATCCTCTTCCCACGCGGCGATGAGCCAGAAGAGGCACTTGCCCTGCACATCGATGAACATCGTCAGTGCGGTGGCGCTTGCGGGCACAAGCGACTTCGCGTGGTTGTTGATCTTGGCGCAGATCGCATCAGCATCGAGCAGTTCATCATCGATGCCTGTGTCTTCGGGCAGGGGCTCATTCTGATATTCAGCGAAGAATGCCGCCTCATTCTGAAACTTCAGGTTCATCGCGTGCTGGAGTGCACTCAGTTCATCGTGATTGAATCGCGAGGCCCAGGCGACAATCGCCCCCTCATCCATCTCCGCGCGGTGCTCACGGTAGAAGGCGGTCGCATCGGCAAGGCCGCGCTCGGCCCGCAGGCCCTCGGCCCGGAGCTGCGCATAGCGCGACCAGAGGGCATCATTGGTCGGGAACTCGTACACCATTCTCGTCCGCTCACCCTGCCAGGCGGGGTGCTTCTCGCGGTCAAGCAATCGGTCAGCCAGGTCATCGGGGCGAACAACCGTCACGGTCATCAAGCCCGCGATCTTGCTGCCTGGCCCCGCAAGACCAAGGATCGCACCGGCGAGGATGCGCTCGCGGTTGGCGCACTGGCTCGGCGAACGCGCCGATTCATCCGTCTGCGGATCATCAATGAGCACGAGCGATGGGCGCACCGACGAACCATCGGGACGCTTGTGCTTCATGCCGCGAATGCGCCCGGTGATGCCCGCGACACGGATGACTGAACCGGATGCGGCGCTGCCCTCGATGCTCGGCAGCACAATCTCCCTTGCCGTCCAGCCGATGTGGGTCTGCCTGCCCATGTGCAACTGCCCGGCGGCGCGCTGGTGGATGCCCTCAAGGGCCCGGATCGGCGCGCAGATCTCCGGGAAGTCGCCGAGCAGGTCATCGCTATTTTCGAGTTCCGCCTTGATCGCATCAAGCATCTGCTCGGCGTGCGGTTCGTCGGCGCCGATGAGCGTCACGAACTCGCGATGGCCGTAGACAAGCGCCCAGAGACAGGCCGTCTCGCAGAGTGAGGTCTTGCCCGAGCCGCGCGGCATCGCCATCGCAAAGAGCCCGCCCTCGAGCACAGCCCGCTCGATCTTGGCGATGACCTTCAAGTGATCTTCCGACCAGTCCATGTGGAAGGTCAAGGGGAAGTAGCGCTCGCAGAAGGCGCGAAAGTCACGCGCGCAGGCGGTGCGGCGCTCGGGATCAATGATCTCGGGCAGGTCGCCAATGTCGCGGCCCGACAGTGAGAGCGACCGCGCTTCGCGGGCCTTGCGATCGCGGTAGGCCTCGTAGGACCCCTCGGGTTGGTCCGCAGCTTGTTCGATCTCGTCGTGGCGCGTCACCGCAAGCCAGGCGGTGTAGCGGAAGAGATCAACCTTGTTTGCATCACCCTCGGCGGCAACCCGGAATCCCGCCCGCGTGCGATGGCGGTAGAGCTGGCGCTCACTGATCACCTCGCCCAATGGCGTGGAGTTCAGCAGGCGGCAGAGTTCGCCCGGTCGCAGTTGGCGCGGGTCAATCGCCACGCGTGCCTCCGCCCCCGCTGCCGCTGCCCATCTCACGCACCAGCCAGGCGGCGTAGTGCACGAGGTTGAGTGAGCCGTCGGCGTTGGTCGGCGCGCCCGCCTCGACATCGGCGCGCAGCATCGCCCCGGTCACGGGTGTTCCGCCGAAGCGCGTCAGCACTCGCGCTGCATCGGCAATCGACAGCGCCGCCGGATTCAGCGCTGCATTTGGCGCGTGTTCGGCCATTTACGCCGCCCTTGGCATGAAGTTGCCCACATCCCGCCCACTTCGGCGGAATTGTGCGGATTCGCCTTGATGTCTTGGCCGGTTCTTGCCCTTGTGTGTGCAGCGCCGCGGAACACGCCGCGGCGACAAGGAGACCCAAACATGTTCATCAAACAAATCACCATCGAGGGCATCGAAGGCGATGTCGAGATTCGTCGGATTGACGGCGGCGCGCTGGTCAGCACAGGCAACCGCGTGCTCTGTGAGATGCGCGCGAACGACGGCCGCGAGAAGCGCTACGCGATGGCGTGCGAGGTCGCCAAGGCAATCTGCGGCGTCACCAAGGCCTCGCGGTTTGGACCCGCGGGCCGGCCCAACGCCACCAACTCGATGATCCACGATGTGCTCAACGAGATCGAGCGCATCGCGGGTTGCTGAACCACCTGACACCCGCACGTTGCGGGTGTCTTCATGTGAACGCCATTGCAAAGGAGCATCAATATGGCAACGAAGACGACCAAGAAGACCGCGAAGAAGACTGCAAAGAAGACGACCGCGCGCACGAAGGCCGCGCCGAAGAAGGCGACCAGCGCTGCGAAGCCGCACGCGGCCAAGTCGGTGACGCAGGCCAAGCCCGCCAAGCCCAAGCGCATCAGCCTGCTCGACGCGGCCGCGACCGTGCTCGAGAGCGCGAAGCAGCCCATGACCGCCAAGGCGATCGTGGAGGCCGTTACTGCCAAGAAACTGTGGAAGCCGGGAGCGGGCAAGACACCCCACGCGACGCTCTACGCCGCCATGACGCGCGAGATATCGAAGAAGGGCATGGCCGCGCGATTCAGCAAGGTTGAGCGCGGGCTGTTCACCGCGAACAAGCAGGGAGCGTGAGCCGTGCGCGATGAGACCTTCATCATCGAAGAGGGCGGCGTCCTGTTCCGGCGCGTGACCCCCCGTCGCGGGGTGCCCTACGAGCACACCTGCACCGAGCAGGTCTACAAGGATGTTGCATTTGCCATCGAGCAGCTCGGTGCGGCGACCTTCACCGGGGAGATGATCCGCGCGCAGCTCGACGCGCCGCACACCCAGGTCTTCACCGCTCTGGCCTTCCTCAAGGAGCGCAGCTGCATCGTCCCTGCCCGTGAGAAACGCCACCGCGCTGCGAGCGACTTCGTGTACGAAGATGCGCTCATCGAGTGGCATGCCCTGCGCGAGGGCGCGCCCGGTAGCCACTGAGCGCATCACGATCCCACTTCCTTCGCCTCGACTTCCGTCGGGGCGTTTTCTGCGGCCTCAGCGTTCAGGTTGACCCGCTCCGCCTTCTTCCCGGTGAACTCCTCCCACCGCTGCACGATCACATCGCAGTACGCCGGGTCAATCTCCATCAGGAATGCGCGACGCCCCGTCTGCTCAGCGGCGATGAGCGTGCTGCCCGAGCCGCCAAAGAGATCGAGGATGTGCTCGCCCGGGCGCGATGAGTACTGCATCGCCCGCACCGCCAGTTCGACCGGCTTCTCGGTGAGATGCACCATCGACTGCGGGTTGATTTTCTTGACATGCCACAGGTCGGTCGCATTGGTCGGGCCCAGCCACTGGTGCGCAGCGCCTTGCCTCCAGCCGTAGAAGCACCACTCGTGCGCGCCCATGAAGTCCTTGCGCGTGAGCACCGGATGCTGCTTGTCCCAGATGATGCTCTGGCTGAAGTACAACCCGCACGCCGACAGCGCGGGAGGATAGTTGCCGCAGTTGGCGTAGCCGCCCCAGATGTAGAAGCCGCGCCCGGGCTCCAGCACCCGCGCCATCTGCCCAAACCATGCCAGCAGCAGACGCTCGAAGTCCTCATCACTCACGAAGTCGTTGATCAGCGGCCGGTCCTTGGCGCGCATCTTGGCGTGCGTCGGCTTGGCCTTCTCCGGGTGGCGGGCCAGGTCAAACTTCTGGTGGTGTTTGCCGTTCTTCTCCGGCGCTGCGAACGATGAGTTGCCCGCCGCGATGGCGTTGTTGCTGCGCGGCTCGACCTTGACGTTGTAGGGCGGGTCGGTGTTGACGAGGTGAATCGGCGCGCTATCGAGCAGGCGATCCACATCCTCGGCCTTGGAACTGTCGCCGCACAGCAAGCGGTGCTCACCGAGGATGATCAGGTCGCCCGGCTTGGTCACCGGGTCATCGGGTGGCTCGGGCACGGCGTCGGGATCGGTCAATCCGTCTGCGACATCGCCGCCGAGCATCTTGGCCAGTTCATCCTCGTCGAAGCCCAGCAATGACCAGTCGATGCCGGCGTCCTGGAGTTCCGCCAACTCCAGTGGCAGCAATTCCATATCCCACGAAGCGAGTTCGTTGGTCTTGTTGTCCGCGATGCGATACGCCCGGATCTGCTCGGGGGTGAGGTCGGTGGCCACATGCACCGGGACCGTGTCGAGGCCGAGTTGCTGGGCTGCTTTGAAGCGCGTGTGGCCGCAGACGATCACGCCGTCTTCGTCGACCACGATGGGCTGGCGGAATCCAAAGCGCGTGATGCTCTCGGCCACGGCGTCCACCGCCGCATCGTTGATGCGTGGATTCTTCTCGTATGGGGTGATGGCGCTCAACGCGCGCAGTTCAATGATCATCGGTCATCCTCCGTAACGGGGGTGGGGTTGGGATTGGGGCGTGCAAACGTGGCGGGCGACGTTGGCCACGTTGGCCCGTGTGGCGTTGTGCGCCGGAACTGGCCCCGGTGCTCGACCGGTGCGCCCGGGCGCAACGTGGGCCAACGAGGGGCGTCCCGGGCGGCCTGGCGAAATGAGATCGGCGAACATCACGGTTCGCTCCTTCGCCGTCGCCAGGTCAGAATGACCTCTTCGCACAGTTGCACAAAGTCGTCATTCGTCATCGAGTTCTTTGCGCGATTGACATCCTTGTGCAGCACCTGCGTGTTCTCGATCACGTGCTGTCCGCCGAACCGCAGCGGTACGATGTGGTCGAGCGCTGCGGTCTCAGGCGTAAGTTCACGTCTGGTGAGAGCGCATCTGTACTGCTGCCGCTCCAGCATCGCGAGCACGTTGGACGTGGAGACCGGCCCGGTTACCACTGGCGCTCGGCCTTTCGGACGTAACGAAACGGCTTCGGCGCTCTCGCCTTCGCCCAGCGATGCCACTTGGGAAGTGCGGTATGAGCAGCCTTGCTGTTCTCCAGATTGACCGCCAGCCGTGCGAAGGTCATCCAGTCCCGGCGCGGCTTCCGGGTCTTGGGCGGGCTCGGCCGCTGGCTGAGCCGCAGTCGCCATCCTGTGGTCATGTTGCTCGCCGCACGCCACCACGGATCGGCTGCGATCTTCGCGTTCCGCCTGTCTGTCAGCAGCAGCTTGATCATCTCCCCGACGGCCTGCCGCCATTCGTGTGTCATTGCATCCATGCATGCACATGCTCCTCTCTGAATCGGACCGGACAGGTGAGGTAAGTCTTTCCAATAGCGCGGCTGTTCCCGCGTGGGTGCTGCGCAAAAAGCGCCCGGGAGTACCTATGCCCAACCCCAACTGCGAACTTGAAGCGCGCACGCGCTTTGAGTTCACGCGGGCGAAGCTTGAGCGCACGCCCGCGGGGGGGTATGGGGGGGTGCGCGCGCTTCGAGTTCAACCCGAAGCGCGAGCGCGTTTTTGGGTGAACTTTGCGCGCTCGCAGTTCGCAGCGCTCCGGGTTCGAGGGGGCACGCAGGGTCATGAACGCCCCCCGTTGTTACTCAACGTGTAGCCCTTGGGACCGCCTCGACCGGGCATCTGAACCTGCTCAATCAATCCGTTCTGCTCAGCAATGACGAGCAAATCGGATACCCGGCGCCAAGACAACCCCGGCTCATCCATAGCTGCCTCACGAATCTGGGGCTTGCTTGCTGGATCGCTCGAGATAAACACCTCAACAAACCGCTCGACGCTCCACGGGTCAGGGCTTGGTTCATCGGGCTTCTTGGGTGTGCGTTTCTTTGGTCGCTCACTCTTGAGCTGCGTCGGGTCGAGGTCACGATCCACCTGCCACACCGGGAAGGCCCAGCGCAGGCAGGTGGGGTTGACGGGTTTCCAGGAGCGCACCGCAGCGTCGAGCACGACCACGCCATGCTCTTCATGCGGCCGAAGCACAAGGTGTGTGTCTGTCGCTCGGCTTTGCGCCCCCGCCCCTGCGCCAACGTCAGTCACGCTCTTGCCCGACTGACTGCCCTTGGTCGAATGGTGGATCAAGACAAAGCAGCAGCCCAGCCGATCGGCAAAGGCGTCGATGCGGTTGTAGATGTTGGCCATCGTGCCGTTGTCGTTCTCATCGCCGCCCGCAGGCATGAAGCGGTAGAAGGCGTCGAGCACGATCACCTTGAAGCGCCCGGGCTCCAGCGCCTCGAAGTAGGGCGCCAGGGTGTTGATGCAGCGCAGTCGCCCGCGCAAATTGTCGATCGAGATTCGATTGTTGAGTTGCCGCATCGCTACGCCGCGCGCCTCGGCGACCTTCGGGATGCGGTGCGCGCTCGTCTCGCGGTGCAACTCGTTGTCGATGATCAGGACTTCGCCCGCTTCGGTGGGGTATGTTCCGAGCCACTGCCGGCCCGTGGCGACTGCGATCGCCAGGTCAAGTGTGAGCCAGCTCTTGCCAGTCTTTGGCGCTGCGATGACGTTCATGGTCTCGCCTTCGCGCAGCAGGCCATGAATCACCGGCGGGCGCAAGGCGGGATAGGCGCCGATGAGTTCACCCACGGACAGCGGGGCCGGTTCAAGCGGGTCGTCCGGCGGAGCAGGCGGCACGGTCAGGAACGCACTCAGGTCCACACCCGAGACCGCCTCGGCCACCAGATCAACCTGCGGCTCGTAGCGCGCAATCGACGCCGCGATCCGTTCAACTTCGCGCTCATCAAGTGATGGCTTGCAGCGTTCACGATTGACCGCGTGCAGTGCTGCAGCAATGGCCCGATCATCCAGCCCGATGCGCCGCAGGTGCCCGGCGATGGAGGCGAGCGCATCGTTGCGGCGGCCCTCGGGGATCGCGTCCCCCACCGTTCCATTGCGTGCAGGTGCAATCGTGTGCGCGCCCAGCAGCGCGGGTGCGAGCCATGCGGGTGCGGTGGGCAACGCGTCAGGCGCGCAGGCGAGCGGTTCGATCCATTCGTATGCGCCGTCGATCTCTCTGGCGGGATCAACGACCCGCGAGGGCGGCGCAACGATGTACCCACCAGCGCACTTGATGTCGAGACCCGTACCGATCTTTCCAGCGCTATTGCGCAGGATGACACCTTCGGGCTCACGCATGAACAGGTGGAATCCGCCGCGCGGCGTGCGCGAGCGGGGCTTGCCGATCCAGTCGAGTTCAAGTGCGGCCACTTCCTCAGCGCCGAAGGCCTCGATGGCACCAGGGTCCACATCTAGGGCAAGCAGGCCCTCGCCGCAGGCCAGGCCGATGTTCGCGTCGGGACGCTCGGCCCACCACGCGCGAATCGTGCCCGGCTCACGCGTCGCTTGCCGCACCCCGTGTGATCCAGCGAGGGGCACCTTGGTCTTCGCGCCAAGCGGGAAGACGCGGTAGCCGAGCATCGCCAGGCGCAGGGCTTCATCAACCATGTTCGGAGCGGTCTCGGGCATCAGAACGGGATCTCCGATGCGTCGAGCTCATCGGCAACGCGCGCGTACTCCTGCAGGTTGTCCGGGTCTTCCAGCCGCGGCGGCTTCTCGCCTAGTTCATGGCCGACGATCTGTTCCCATTGATCACCCGGCTTCTTCTCAATCGTGATGCTGCGCGTTTTCACAAGCGCCCCTGCGCGGGCCCACTCGACCGCCTCTTCCACCGCGTCCGGCATCGCATCATTGGAACGCGCACGCCACCACTGCTCCGCCTTCTTGCGCGCATAGCCCCCGGGCGGGTGCTCGATGCACACCCACTCGCGCACCCAGTCATTGAAGCCAACGCGGTACTCAACGCGCATGGTGGGTTTGGCAAGTGGATCATTGCGCTTGTGGTGAATGTGATAGGCGACTTCACTGACCGTTTCACTGCGCCGCGTCGGGCTCTTATTGCCCGAGACAATCTCCACATCCGACGCCGCCGCTGCATGCTTGATCTCCCGCTCCGGAAAGACATGGCCGCACTCCGGGCAGGTGGCATAGGCCGCATGAATCAATGCATCACACTCGGGGCACTGCTTGGCGGGCGCTTCGCCCGGCGCGCTGTTGGCGTCGGCCAGACGAATCGCATCCACCGGACCATGTCGGAGGACATTGCCGCCGAAATCGAGCACGAGGCAGTCGCTCTTGCCGGGCGCAAGTCGAAATCCCCGACCCACCATCTGGTAGTACAACCCGGGAGAGAGTGTCGGGCGCAGCAGCGCCACGCAATCCACATTGGGCGCATCAAAGCCCGTGGTGAGCACGTTCACATTGGCGAGGAACTTGAGTGCGCCGCTCTTGAATCGTCCAATGACACCATCGCGTTCCTTGGTGGGCGTCTCGCCGCACACAAAGCCGCAGTCAACGCCATGCCGGTCGCGCAGCACGCGCGCCACGTGCTCGCCGTGGCGAACACCCGAGCAGAAAAGCAGCACTGAGCGCCGATTCATCGTGGCCGCCACAATGTCAGCGCACGCCGATTCGACCAGCCCCTCCTTGTCCATGAGGTCCTCGACCTCGCCGCTGACAAACTCACCGCCGCGCACGTGCAGCTCGCTCGTATCCACCTCCGCCTTGCCGGCGCGGCTGCGCAGCGGACAGAGATAGCCCTGGGTGATCAGCTCCTTAACGCCGATCTCCAGGCAAATCGTGTTGAGGATGTGCTCCGGGGCGCAGATCATCCCCGTCTTCATCCGGTATGGCGTTGCGGTCAATCCAATGACGCGCTGGTGCGCGCACACATCGCGAGCGTCAGTCAGGAAGCGGCGAAACATGCCTTCGCCTTCGGGCGGGATGAGATGGGCCTCATCCACGATCACGAGGTCGAGCGGATCAAGATCATGCGCCCGCTGATACACCGATTGAATCCCCGCGATGGTTACGGCATAGCCAAGGTCGCGCCGACCAAGCCCGGCCGAAAAGACACCGATGGGCAGGTCGGGCGCGACTGCACGGAGTTTCCCGGCGGTCTGTTCGAGCAATTCCTTGACATGTGCGAGCACGACCACGCGCCCGCCCCAACGCTCGACCGCATCGCGGCAGAGCTGCGCAATGACATGGGTCTTGCCGCCCCCGGTCGGGATCACGACCGCAGGATTCGTCGTGCTGGTGGCGATGTGCTGCCAGACGGCATCGACCGCATCGCGCTGATAGGGGCGAAGTTCCATCAGGCGCAACGCTCCACGATTCGAACGATGACCTTGCCGCCCGGTTCGCTCGGCGGATAGGGCAGTTCAAGCGTGAGCGCACTCTTGGGCGCGTGCGTCACCGCTTCCACGGCGGCGTGCTTCCATTCACGGGTGAGGCAACAGATTGTGGTGGCGCTGCGGCATCACGCTTTGCTGCGTATCCCTTGATGACATTGGTCAGTTCACCCGTGTCCTCGCGTTTCTTCATGCCAACCGACACCATCACTGGCAAATTGTGCAGTTCGACACTGTCCTTCGGTGCCATCACACCGATCGATCGACAGATGGACGACAGCGTGCTGCGCGCGATGCGCACCGTCATTTCATTGGGATGCTTGAGCGTGAGACGATCCCACACCTTGCGCCCCTTGTGTTCGCCCTCGATCACATCCATCTCGATTTCGAGATATTCGCCGGTGCCGTTCTTGGTCGGCTTCATCTGTGTGTTGGTGATGATGCACAGATACTTGCCCGCGGGGATGGGCTCAAAGCCCACGTTGGGGTCGACTTCGCTCGCATTGAAACCGTTCAAGTTCGCCATATATGTCTCTCCTGATGCAGGACTGGTTGGTTTTGGTTCAGACGGTCGCAGACTGCGCCGACACACCTCGCTCGATCGCCTCCGACAGCTCGTTCCACGCCATGCCGACTCTCGGTGGAAGCCGGTAGCGGTTTTTCGCTGTGATGTTGCTCGTGCCCTCGGTCGTCAGCGTCCGCGCACCTTCGGGATCGCGCGACGCGAACAGGACCGCGTCCGCCCACTCAATGAACATGGGCGCGATCCACTGCGGGACGTCCGGCGCTGCGAGGCGCACGTCATATCCCTCGGGCGTCGTCATCTTCGTGTTGGCGGCGTGGGCAAGAAGGATGACCGCGATGCCGCGCTCGGTGACGGCGTTGAGAGTCGGAAGCAGCTCTCGGCTCACGATGTTCTGGACGATCTCGCGCGCCTTGAAGTAGCCGCCGTGCGATGACGAGAGCGTGCTGGTGACATCGTTCTTGCCCTTCTTGTCGAGGTCCATCACGACGTGCTCGACAATCCTCAGCACCAGCCAGTCGAGCGTGTCAATCGCGATCACGCCGAGGCGCTCGGGGGCGCGCAACACGATCTCGTCGAGCCAGGCCTTGACTTCAGGCCAACTCCTGAGGAAAGGCGTGCGCATGAGGCCGGGCACAGCGCCTGCGCCGTTCTCGCAGTCGATCAACAGCGCACCGGCGCTTGCGGCGAAAGTAGTCTTGCCGACGCCGGGCGGGCCGAAAACAATCATCTTGGGGGGCGCGGGTGTGGTCGTTGTGATCACCGTGTCGAGTAGGGTCATGGGGTCTCCGATGTTGTGGTTCGCATCCGCTTCTCGTTGCCGCATTCGACGACCGATGCGGCACACGCTCTTAAGCGGTAACTGGAGTTCGCCAAGCGATACCGTGTCGGCGAGAGACGGAGAATGCGCTCTCACCGAACTCGTGTGCGCACAATCCAACGAACACCTGTGCGACGGCCCGTGCGATGACGGTGCCGTCGCGCACCACGACGATGCGCGACGGTGCGTCCATCGCGTAGCCTGCGTCGAGCCGAACAGCGGCGTCCCCGTGCAGGCAGCCGACCATCAGAATCGCTAGGAGCAGCATCTCCTCAACGGCTTCCATATCGACGGGCATGTTGAAGGTGATTCGGCGCGCAAATCGGCTCGGCCGACCGTTACGGTTACTCATGGTGTTTCTCCGGATGGCATCTACGCGACGATCACGCAAAGTGGCGGGGGCTCATTGCAAGTACTTGTCGAGTCCGGCGTCACGGAACACGTCACGGATCTTGGCGATCGCGTCGCGCAACGTGCTGCGTGGGATGCCCAACTCGCGGGCGGCGGGTGTCACGGCCTCGCGGAGAAGCAGGTCGCAGATCTCGCGATCCTGGGGCCGGAGACGTTCGAGCGCCGCCTTGAGATCGATCCTCAGTTCGACGATTCGAAGCGGGTCAGCGCCGTTGCCAACACGTGCGTCCCGTCCGACGTCGCGGTCAGCCAGCGGCTCAACGTTGGCGGCGCGTTTCTTGGCATGACGCTTTCGCAGGATCGACACGATGCGCGTGGTGACGATCTGGTTAATCATCGCCTCAATCGGCGCGGGGGCCTGATCATGCCGTCTGCACTCCGTGAGCAGTTGCAACATGAGTTCGCTGGCGAAGTCTTCCTGTTCATCCCTCCGGATGACGCCGCGGAGAAAGAGCTTCTTGACTTCGGCGGTGGTGACGACGTTGGCGAACTGGAGGTCCTTGGGATCGATTTGCATACTGGCAAGTCCTTTTTGGGCGCAGCCACAGCGCCGAGGCGCGCGGCCGCGTTGATTGCTGTTCATTGCTGGGGTGGTGTTACTTCTGGGGCCGCTGACTTGAGACGACCGAGATCGTCGCGGAAGTGAGCAGCGGGATGTGGACAGCTTCGCCCGATGGCGGCGAGCGCTGCTCGCGCACCTAGCGCGTCAAGCGCCAAAGTCATGCGTGCACGGCGGTGATCGTTCGCGTACTGTTGAGTGCGGCTTCGTGGGTTGCATCGAGAAACTCCTTGCGTCCTTACGGACATCCAGTGATCAACTGGAAGGAGTCTCTCGCTACGAAGTCGCCGGATCAGTCCTGACTGGTCATGACTGGTCCAGAATCGCCGCAGCCACTTCGCCCTTGGGCGTCAGGAAGTAGCCCCCGCGCCGGCCGTGGTGTTTGCCATTGCCGAGGAACCCCGCCTTGACGAGCGACGAGAGCGCTGCTTTGAACGAGGCGTCCCATTCGTACCCCGCCCACTGTGCAATCAGCTTCTGGCTTGGCTGCTTCGTGCTGTCGAGACCGATCACGTTGTTCTCAGCCAGCGCGATGATGCTGTGGCGCTCCATCTCTTTGAGCAGCCTGAGCTGCTCGCGCGTCTCGTCGTCGCTCGTGACCTTGCCGGTAGATACGGCGCCAGCCTTCGATCGCGGCGCAAGATGAGAAACGAAACCATCCCATGCCGACGTCTGCGCCCACGTCCCTTGCCGATCAGCAACCACATCGTCGATCGGGATGAGAGTGATGGCCCCCTCGCGAATTGCCGACTCGCTCCGCGGCGACCAGTTTGCGCGAGTCAAGGTCAAGAGCACGATCGGGTTCTGGGCCGCTGCATTCGCATCGAGAGTCAAACGAACCAAGTCGTCGGCGTGCTGCGCGACCGCGAGCCATACAAGCACGGACAGCGATGGTTCGGGCCGCCATTCGCCGACCTGCATCAGACCCGGGATCGGAGCCGCGATTACTTTGCTCGGAAACAAGTCGAGTGCTTCGCTGAGCCGCTTGCGGAGCCGTTTTCCGTCGGGTCGATAGAGCACCCGGTCCGAATGCGCCAACACAACAGGCGGCGAGAGTTCATCGTCGCAGATCGCCACCGCGCATCCGTTGCCGTGGTCCACGATGCGCATCGCCGGCTTGCCCGGGCGGGACCAACGACGGGCGAGCCGTTCCGTTGGGATCAAGAGCGGCTCGATCCCGTCGAAGCCGTCGCCGACTTCGCGCTTCCAGTCCGACATCGTTGCGCCGATGGAGGCGTACAACTCAAGACATCGTAAAGAGCGTGTCAGCGCAAGCATTGAGCGACTCCGTTCGCGGCAGGAGCAGCCCGCGCCGCTCGATGAACTCCTCGATCACCTCAGCGACATCATCATGCTCATAGATTGCGCCGATCGGGGGGATGATGAACACCGTCCGTACACGCTTCTCGCCGAAGATCTTGAAGGAGAACTTGGCGCGTTGCAGCAGCGCGGTGGGGTCAATCTCCCCACCGACAAGTTGGAGCGCGGTAAACACATCGTCCGGCCCCAGGCGCACACAAACATGGTCCAGTAACGGGTGTTCCACATCGAGTACGCTCAACTGCACATACTCGAGTTGATCGAATTCCGCGCAGGTGAGGATGGCCTGGCCTTCCTCCCTGATCGGCTCGAGCGTGTACCTTATGGGTGGATCGAATGCGTCGAAGAGGAAATCATTCTTGAAAATGTGTCGGCCAATGAGACGGCAGAATGCGCGAATGTCCGTTTGGCCGCGGACATTGATCAGCAGGTCGCCGTGGCGTTGGTCGTACCACACGACATCGTAAAGTTCGGGTCGCAAGATCAACCGACGCGTCTCGGCGTCCTCGTCGATGACTGCCTGGCTACGAAGTGTGTCTCCACGACGGATCATCAACCGGAACCCATGGGCCTCGCGGAACACATGAAGCCGCGTCCCGTTGCCTCGCTTGCGGGCGTGGAAGTCCTTGCGCAACGCCACTTCGAGTTCGGTGCAACGGCGCTTCAGATCGCGCGGAACCTTGGGGATCACTTCGCTCATCGCCAAGTATCGTGAAATCTTCTTCGGGCGCAGCGACGCCATCTCAACTCGGAGTCCATCAAGGAGTTTGGGCGCTTTCAAGTACAGCCGAACGGCGAGGTCCGTTCCCGTCACCCGCTCCGGCAACGCGAGTTTCGCCTTTCGGGCACAGTCCAGCATTCGATCGAACAGAGACGGCACCGACATCTCGTCGATCAGAATCATTAACTCCGGGAGACCAGCCGGAAGGCCCGTGCCGTCCAAGAGCGCAGCGGAGAGACGATCTAGCAGCCCGTCATCGACATCCCCCGCCTTCTGAAGGATGAGATCATGCTCCACGAGCCAGCCTTTGAATGGCTTGAGTAGGCGGACCAGCAGCGCGGGATCGATGTTCCGCAGTATGGTCGGCTTGGCAAACTTGGGACGAAACGCATCGGCCATTCAGCAACTCCTTGGGGCAACACCCGCAGAGACCGCAACCAGTTGTGGGTGGCGACTCTTGAACGCCCGAAAACCACTTTCCAACGGGCAATCCTGGAAGACACCGAACTGACTCCGGATCAATTTCGTAGATTTCACTGGTTGCGATTATTGCAGATAGACGATACAATGTCCAACTAGAGGAGCCACCACAATGTCCACCACTGCACAACCCGCCGGGGTCAGCCGGATGGGGCCGATCGCCCCCTCGGAACACGACGTCCGGCTCGCGAGGGAATCGAGCCGTCAGCTGTCGCCCTATATGAAGCAGGACCTCAAGGTCCGGGTTACCGATGGGGATGGTCCGAACGTGCAACTGCCCGCCGCCGCAGTTCAACTGCTCGTCCACCTGCTCGCTCAGATGGCCGAGGGGAACATCGTCACGCTGATGCCCATCCACGCGGAACTGACCACCCAGCAGGCCGCCGACTTGTTGGGGGTTTCCCGCCCATTCCTCGTCAAGGAGCTCGACGATCGGAAAATCCCATATCGCAAGGTCGGCACGCACCGCCGAATTCTGTTCGCCGACCTGATGGCCTACAAGGAAAAAATGGACGCAAGCCGCCACGAGATTCTCGACGAGCTCACGAAGCAGGCGCAAGAACTAGACATGGGATATTGACGCCATCGACGGCGACAAGGACGCGGGGCCTCGATGGCGACATTCACCGCACTATATGACTCATGCGTGTTGTACCCGGCTCCGCTCCGGGACTTTCTCATGCGCCTGGCAATGTCCGATCTCTACCGTGCCCGCTGGACAAACCAAATCCACGAGGAGTGGATCAGCGCGGTACTCAAGCAGCGTGATGACCTCAAACGCGAGCAACTCGAACGCACTCGCGATCTGATGGACACGCATGTTCGAGACTGTCTGGTTTCGGGATACGAATCGATCGTCGAAGGACTCCAACTACCTGATCCCAACGATCGACACGTTCTCGCGGCCGCCATCCGTACCCGTGCGCATGTCATCGTCACATTCAACCTGAAGGACTTCCCGAACGACTATCTGGCCACCTTCGGGATCGAAGCCCAACACCCCGACGAGTTCATCTCACACCTAATTGACCTTTCAGCAGGCGCGGTTTGTGGAGCCGCGAAACGCCAGCGCGAGGCGCTGGTCAACCCGACCAAGTCGGTCGATAAGTTTCTCGACGCGCTGGCCAAGCAGAACCTCCCCGAAACGGTCTACAGGCTTGGCGAGTTCAAACACTTGCTGTAGGGATCGAGATGGACGAAAAAGCATTGCCCAAACTGAATATCACCTCAGAGGACGAATTCAATTCCCTGATGGAAGAGGTGGATGCCGCGTTGATCGCAGACAATGTGCCCATAGTCGCTCGACCAATTCGGGCCGGGCTCGAAATCACCAAACGCTACAACATTGTTCTGAATGCCGTCCCAGACAAAATTCCGATCGAGCCCGGTGTGTTCACGCCGGAGCAGATCAGTGTCCGAATCCACGATTGGATGGAGAAAAGGTACGGCGAGCGACTCAAGATGTCTTGCGATGTCGGACGGACTGTGATTCCACTACGTGGCTCGATCTATGTGATCAACTGTCCGCTCATCATGGGCTCGGTGCGGTTCGTTTGCGAACCACAGACTTTCGGAGAGAAGCGTGAATCCATCGGCATCCGCAAAGTGCCGACCTGTAATGCCCTCGACCTGATCGATGGGTTCACGACAGAACTCGCGTTGTCCTTGACTGCCGAAGAGGTTGTCAAGATCGGGCTAGCCCACTCAACGGCAATGGCAGCGTACGTCTCACTCGATGCTGTCAAAGATGTAAAGCTCGTGACGGAGGCCATCGGCGACCTCCTTGCAGCTGTGAACCACCTGATTGATCCCAGGCAACAGACAGGCCTGAGCAAGTGGGCCAGCCTTCAGGCGGCAGAGAAGCTGTTCAAGGCCTACATCGCTACCAAGGGAGAAGCGTTCAAGCAGACCCACGACCTCTCCAAACTCGCGTCGCACGCGGAGCGACTGGGTATGACAGCAACCCCGCAGCGATATATCGACGACCTTCAGTGCGCCGCCAGTGTTCGCTACGGGGCTCCCCCAGTTGCTCTCCAAGAGGCCATGCTCGCGCACCACATCTCGCTGGAGATTTGCGATGTTGCCGCCAAGTCGATAGGTCTGTCCAAAGGTCGTTCGATGCCGAGTACTCCCACACCGATAATCGACGGAATGCCAGCGGATCAATTCCTAGAGAAGTACGCTACACCTCCGTGAATCCGGTCTGCATGTGGATTGACCCCCACATCTCCCGCTGCACCCCCCAATCCGGCTCGGTGGCGATCGTCCGAACAGCCCGCTCCGACACCGCATCCCGCTCCCCCGCCACCGGCGAGAGGAACAAAACCGCCTCCTGGATGTCAGGAGCTAGGTTCAGAAGGTTGATGATCTGGCTCACGCGGGCCCGGCTGACGTGGCCGAGTCCAGCGATCGAGGCGAAATCCTCGACCTCGCGAGTGCGGACCAACTCCTCGATATGGATCGCCAGAGCCATCAGGCGGGCCAGACGCGGGATTGTCCCCGGCTCCACCATCGCCGGTGAGGCCTCGCCCGCGTTCAGAACCCGCTGGCCGCACTGGCCGGTTGTGAAGTGGATGGGAACTTCGATCGTGACGCCTTCGTTCATGCGGCCGCCTCCTCAACCTGGACCTGACCGATTGATCGCAGGCCGAGCGGGTGGAACGTAATTGCCACCGACCCCTTCTGCGCGTCGTAGTCCACTCGCTGGACCAACATCCGCAGCAGCCGCGCCTTCTCATTGGGCGACAGCGTCTCCCACACGCCGTCGAACTCAGCGAGCGCCGTGTCCACCTCGTCCTTGGTCACCGCCGCGGCCTCGGCTTCGCTCACCTGCTGCCTCAGCGCCGATACGCGTTCGTCGAGGGTCTGTGTTTTCGCGTGGAGGTCGGCGAGACGCGCCGTCGCGTGCGGGTTTGTCGCCGCGTCGGACGCCACCCGTGCCAGCTCGGTGTGCATCTGCCCAAGTTCTCGTTCGACCACAATCAGTTCCGATTTCGCCGCTGTCGTCTGCGTCTCAAGTTGTTCCTTGAGTTTCGCCAGCGTCAGCGACCGCAGCGCCGGCTCGTGCCCGATCCGTTTGATCTGCTCGATGACGAACGCCTCGATCTGCTCAGCCGGGAGCGACCGGCATGGGCACGAATCCCATCCTTGCTTCTGCGCCTTGTAGCAGACGTAGTAGCGGTAGATGCGTTTCCCGCTCTTGGTCGCGTAGGTGTGGCCCATCTTCACCCCACAGGGCGCGCAGTGGAGAAGCCCCTTCAGCAGAGCACCGTGTTTGTTCCGCGCGAACATGCCGCCCGATCGGCCGTTCGCCCGCAACAACGCCTGGACCTGCTTCCACAGATCCGCGTCGATGATGGCCTCGTGTTCGCCGGGATGCGTCTCGGTCTTGTAGCGCACCAGGCCGATGTACGCGACATTGGTCAGGAGCTTGAAGACCGCGGGCTTGTCCCACGCGCGACCACCGTATTCCTTGCCCTTCGCGGTGCGGACATGCTTCGTCCGCCAACCCCGTCCGTTCAGCTCGCGGACGACCTTGATCAGCGAACGCCTTTCGAGGTAGAGGCCAAAGATCTCTCGCACGCGCTCAGCTTCGGATGTGTTGATGACAAGCTTCTTGGTCGCCGGATCGACGTCGTATCCGAGAAGGGGTCGCCCGCCGATCCACTTCCCCTTGCGCCGCGCGGCGGCGATTTTGTCGCGCGTCCGCTCAGAGATGATCTCACGCTCAAACTGCGCGAAGGAGAGCAGGATGTTGAGCGTCAACCGACCCATCGATTGGGTGGTGTTGAACTGCTGCGTGACGGAGACGAACGACACCTTGTGCCGTTCGAAGATCTCCATCATCCGCGCAAAGTCCATCAACGATCGGCTGAGGCGATCCACCTTGTAGACCACGACGCTATCGATCCCACCCGCCTCAATGTCGGCCATCAGCCGCTTGAACGCTGGCCGCTCCGTATTCCCGCCGGTGAAACCGCCGTCGTCGTAGCGGTCGGGCAGGCACACCCAGCCCTCGTTCTTCTGGCTGGCGACGTACGCCTCTGCGCTCTCGCGCTGTGCATCCAGCGAGTTGAACTCCTGTTCGAGCCCTTCCTCGGTGCTCTTGCGCGTGTAGATCGCGCAGCGCACGACGCGCCCTGCTTTGACGTCTGCGCGTCGGCTCATGACCCTACCTCCGTTCTTGTCCGCTTTCTTCGGGCTGAAGGGAGGCCGAAGAAGTTGACACCGTTCCAGTGCGCTCCCGTCACCTTCTGGGCGATCGCCGTCAGCGAGCGGTAGACCTCGCCCTCGTAGTCGAAGCCCTTTGGAAGAACACGCACGACGATGGCCCGCCCCTTGTACTCACGCCGAAGCACGGCCCCCGGCTTTGGGAACGATGAAGCGCCACCCGCCTCGAACGACGTTGTGATCACCGTCCCTGTGCCAGACACCCTGGCCAGCGGCGGGGCCGTAAGGCGCAGCTCCGCATCGCTGGCCAACTCCGCAGCGCGTCGTCGCGCCCGCTCCGATAGGTCGCCCTCGCGGAGGGCCTGAGTTCGCCAGACGATCCGCTTTATGAGGTGCCGCTTGTGCTTGGCGCGCGTCGGCTCGCCGAAGACCTCGGCGTAGCGCTGCTGGAGCTGTGGCACGGTCATCTGCTCAAGCGCCCGCACTGTCGAAGGGATGTCATCTTTCATGCAGTCTCTCCGGTTCATCGAGGCGTCAACTACCCTTTGAGGGGACGGACGGATAAGGGCGAACCGGTTCCAAGAGTGCAAGCGATGTCGCCTCTTTTTCTTGATGCTGAGACGACTCGCCCGTGCGTCGGGCATCAGCGCGCACGCGCTGTACGCCCTTGGCGAAGATGTCGGCGATCACATGCAGACGTTCGGACGGCGCGAGATCATCGCGCTCGTCCCCGGGGGAGGGGTCGATGAGCATGGGCGTTTCCGTGGGAGTGCCCGCGCGATGCGGGTCTGGGGTGATGTGCTGCGCTTGCCTTACGTCAGGCCGTCAACGACCATCTACGCGAACGGTTCCAATCGTGGCGGAGTCCCACCGATCGGAACCCCGCGTAAACTTTCGGGATCATCGCCAATGTGAAAAACCGAGCATGGAGCCCAAACTGTCTGATATCGAAGAACTCCTGAAACGACGCACGCTCGCTGATCTCCCAGTGAGTGAAGCAGTGCAGTACCTCGGCGCGAACATTAATGCCGCTTGGGACTCCAAGCGTCTTGATGTGCTCTCACACATCGTTGAGACTCTTGCTGGGACGATCAACACAAGCCAATTAGCACCGGAAGATGAGTGCCCATTGCACTTCTTCTTGGCCAATGCGTGGAACGGGATCAAGTTCCTCTCCAGTACGGACCCGGGGGGCGGATGGGCGTGGGAATCTCGAGCAATCGAACAGGAGACGATCTGCATCCGCAGAGCGATCGCGTCCGACGGCTTGCTACAGCAGCCTGTCCTCCGCATCTGCCAGATCTACACGAATCTCGCCAATTGCTATAGCACCACTGGGCGCTTTGTCGAGGCGGTCTCCGAATGGAATCGGGCCCTGTTAATCGAACCGCGGTTCGGCATGGCGAGGGGCAACCGAGCGGTCGGTCTTTGGACCTACGCGAGAACCGTCTATGACGATGGGCACGCTCTGGTCCTGGCTCGGGAGGCATGGACGCAACTCGATCCTTCCAAGCTTAAAGGACTTGAGCCGGGTGCTGGGGCATACTTCGCTCAAGCGCGGGAGGAGATCGAGAAGTCAGTGCCCGACAAGGTACTCGCGACGCCGTTCGACGTGAATGGATTCCCACTGGGCGAGACTGACGCGGAGCGCGAGTACCGCGAATGGTGCCTGTCCAACACGCTCTTTCTTAATCCGTTGAACGACATCGGGCCTGCACGGATTGCAGCGCAGGACATCCTGTCGTGCCCGTCGATTGTGGCGAAGATCGGAGAAGGCCCTCGCTTCCACGACTTCATGAATCAGATCAAGCAGGAGTATTGCTCCGCTCGCTGGATCATCTTTGACGCCACCCGCGAGCGACCGTCGCACTTCTCGGACAGCGGCGTCCTTCTATACAACACGCTCGACTACCCGAGTTACGGGCTGCGCACCGAGCAACTTAAGCTCGGATTTCGGGCGTTGTACTCGCTGTTCGACAAGATCGCGTTCTTCTTGAACGCATACCTCGATCTCGGCATCGCTGAACGAGATGTGTCCTTTCGCGGTCTATGGTATGTGAAGCAGAAGCGACCCAAGGGGATTCGCTCTGAGTTCACCGCCCGCGAGAACTGGCCACTGCGAGGACTGTTCTGGCTGGGCAAGGACCTCTACGAGGACACCGAAGGGTTTCGCGATGTCATCGATCCGGCCGCGAAACGGCTGAACGAGATCCGGAACCACCTCGAGCATAAATACCTGAAGCTGCACAGCGATCTTTGGGGCGGTCCTGAGTCGAGCTTATTCACGGATGGGCTTGCAGTTTCGCTCGGTCGCGAAGAGTTCGAGGACATGAACCTGCATCTGCTGCGCATGGCCAGGGCCGCCATCATTTACCTCACGCTGGGTGTCCATTGCGAGGAGCGGACTCGGGCGAGTCAACGAGATTCAAACGAGATCACACCTCCGATGTTCCTCGACAACTGGGAGGACGACTGGAAGGCATAACCGCGCTGTTGCCGCTCAGAGGTCTTTGCGGGTTGCACCCCGTTTCGACCTGCGACACACCCCGATCGGAACCCCGCGTCAAATCGGCGGGGGTGTCAACCGAGAGTCGCAGAGAGTTTGAGAGGTTGGCCGAGAGATCGACCGCAACCGTGCGTGTTGCGTTCGGGCATGCGAAGTCATCGCTCAAACAGAGAGCGCAGCCCGAAATCGTAGTCGGGCGGAAGCGCCCGTCTCCACGGGGTTCTTGGCACCTCGGACGGCGGCTTGTGGGAGCGTCCGGTCCGTAAAGTAAAACCGCCTCGCGTTTGCGAAGCGGTGAAAAGCTCCCCGAGTAGGACTCGAACCTACGACCTAGCGGTTAACAGCCGCTCGCTCTACCAACTGAGCTATCGAGGAATCACACATGCCCGGGCCACTGGTGCTGATCCCGGGGAGGCAAAGATAGCCGCACGATGGGACATTGCCAACCTGCAGCAGGCAAAATCTGCTCACCACAGCTCATCGGGGCTCAAAAAGAATCGTCCCCGTGTGGGGGGCGAGGGCGATTGGGTCGCTAGCCTCGACCATCTCGCCGGGGTCCACGAATGTGTTATCGCGAACCGCCATCTGCCAATCACCCTCTGGAAGTGCGATCGAATTCGCTGCTGGTCCGCCATTGAAGATGACCGCCGCGCAGGTCCACGGGTCATCACCCGTCGGATCCTCAATCAGGTATGCCACCACGCCCTCGGGGAGGGCGATCTTCAGATCATCATCAAAAAACCGAATCACGGTGCGCACCTGCGCTGCATCAGACAGCCGGAACATCGGGTGCGCCTTGCGCAAGGCCACCGCGTCGCGATGGAATGTGAACAGTTCATGGTGCTCGCATTTGAGATTCCACCGAATGTTGTTGATCGCATCGCCTCTGTTATAGGTGTTGCCATGGCCATCTTTGGTGCGCCCAAATTCCTGTCCCGAATGCAGGAAGGGAATGCCCTGTGATGTCATGAGCATCAACACGCCAAGCGACGACATTGCCTCGCGCTCCTCGGCAACAAGCATCTTGCCACAATTGTGCGCAGCAGCATCAAGTCGATCAAAGAGCGTGTGGTTATCATGCACCTCGATGTAATTGATCGACTCACGTGGACTGTCGGCAAAATCATCAACGCCGCCACGAATCCCCTGCTTGATTGCATCGCGGCAATCACCATTGTTGAGAAATCCACGATCGCTCAGGTCAAACACATCGCCGCGCAAGCCGTCGCGATAATGATCATTGAAAACCCCCCACCCGCGCGAACGTTGCTTGCCGTGACCGTTCACTTTGATGGGCGTGGGCCCAGCCGCCCAAGGTTCGCCGTAGACAAGCAAGCTCGGATCAATCGCGTGCACATCCTGTGCGATCAGTTCCATAGTCTCAGCATCAATCAGTCCCATCAGATCAAAACGAAAGCCATCGACGCCAAATCGTTCGACCCAATACCGACAGGATTCCCGAAGAAAACGCCTGCCGTGTGGAGATTCACTCTTGAACTCATTGCCGCACGCAGAGCCATCCCACGCATGACCCTCCGGGGAAAACCGAAAATAACTCTTTGGTGCAAGCGCCATCAAACTTCGCAAGCGATCAGGCCAGCGCTCTGCGTTGTGGTTGTACACAACATCAAGTGTGACGCGCAGCCCCGCTTCATGCAGCGCCGAGACCAACTGCTTGAACTCACGAATGGGCGCTTCGATATCTACATCCGATGCATAGCCCCCGTGCGGCGCATTGTAGTCATTGGGCATATAGCCCCATTCATATGACGGGCTGTTGAGCATCGCAAAGCTGTGTACCGGCATCAACTGCACAACATTCACCCCAAGCCCGATGATGTGATCAAGCGCACTGGAATAATCAGTGCTAGGAATGCATGTGCCGCGCTCAATGAGCCCTAGATAATGCCCGCGCCAATCGGGGCGCACTCCACTTGACGCATCATGCGTAAAGTCGTGCAAATGCAGTTCATAGATCATCGCATCACTTGGGCGCAACACCGGACGCGGCGCAACATGCGTGCCTTCTGCTTCGATGACACCTCGCCCATCGCGCACAAGAGTTGCCCAGGGATCGACAATGTCAGCAAGCGACTGTTCACCGCGACGTAGCTCATAAGTATATGACCACCCGCGAAGATCACCTTCGACATCGACTGTGAAAACATCGGCGTTGACCGTCGGCCCAAGATCGATCACGCGCAAAGCCCGCGTCTGTGAATGCACAAGCCGCAATCGAACCGCATCAGCATCCGCATGCACCGTGAAGGATGTGCAGTCAGCGTGATACCTGACTCCCAGTGGAAGCTGGGTTTCTTGGCCCCGAGATGTTGTCGCATCGATCGTCATGTCCACTCCGCGTGCAGGTGTACAACTGCTACCATATCGGTCGCCGTTGGAGTACACGCCTCGATTGAGCCGATCCCCGCGTCATGGACGACCGGAACACTGCCCCATCCCGACCGATCAGACCTTTCGCCCTTGACCGCCGAGCTGCGGTGGGTGCTGGTGCCCGGGCCCTCATCGGGCTGAGCATGGCGTCTTTTCTCGTGGGGTGTGCGGGCAGCAGCAGCCAGCAGGTCGCCGCCACGCCTCATCGTCGATCGATGGATGATCTGGTGAGCAGATGGGGGCAACGAGCAAAAAATGCCGCCGCCCTCGATCCCTCCACCCCCGCGACCTCTTGGTCACCCCGAAGCGGTGAATCAACTTGGCGGGCGCAACCCGTGCGCCTTCGCACAGGGTGGGCAAAGGAGGGGGTCATGCCTCGCCTCATGGCGCGGATGCAGCCGATCACCCGCATCACTTTGCATCATGATGGCATGAACCCATTCACCGCAACCAATGAGCGCGAAGCCGCCGCCCGACTGGAACTAATTCGGCGTGCGCATCGCGGTCGCAATTTCGGTGATATCGGCTATCACTACCTTGTTGATCCTGCTGGTCGCATCTGGGAGGGCCGCCAATTGACGTGGCAAGGCGCCCACGTTGCAAGACAAAACCTTGGCAACCTTGGCATCTGCTGCCTTGGCAACTTTGAAGAACAATCACCCACCGATGCGCAGCTGCGCGCTGTTGAAGCATTCACTATTTCACAGATGCACCGTTTCAATGTGCCGGTGAACCGCATTTATACGCACCGCGAACTGGCACCCACGGCCTGCCCGGGGCGCAATTTACAACCTCGATTACTCTCGATGCGCCGTTCAGGTGGCGCGCTCGCTCAGGCTTGAAAACTAGATGTTTCTTCCTCTGGCGCGGAAAAAATCACGCCCGTGCGGCTCCTGACCATTCAGTTTCTTCCAGTCCAGTACATACAGCCGCCATGTGTCATCCGGGTCACGGCGCCATTCACCTTGCCACACTGTGAAATTCATCCCGCCGCCTTGGATCGAAGTGCGCACGCTGAAACGAACGCGCCCGCTGAGTTTCGAATCTGTAATCGATGCAACCGTCCGTCGACTGTGGCTCTCGATGAGCGCACTGACATTTTCAAGTTCATCAATCAGAAATTGTCTTGGATCAGAAAATGCCATTTCAGCGCCGTCGCGCTTTATCATCAACCGTTTGGAGAGCATGTCCTCAACTGCCTGGGCATCACCTGTTGCAATCGCATCGACCAATGCCATGGTCTGCGCTTCGATCTGCTCTCGAGGCGTTGTCACCAGCCGCGATGACGCTGCAAGCCCAACGACGACTGCAACGCCTACGCAACCGACCACTACCGCCCGAATCCCTTTGCCACCGTTGAGGCACATCGCAACCCCGGCGATCAACACCACAAACGCCACCGCTGGCGCCATGATCGGGGATTCAAAAAAGATCCGCCCTGCCATGGGCGGCGCGGGCAAGGCTGCTGCCATCGAAATCCAGCTGTGAGTCGCATTGAGCATCTGTCACATTCTGCGCGAGAATTGACGTTCCGGTTGCAGCGCCTTCGCAAGAACGCCCGATAAGACCTTTCAGCGACATCATAGAGATGGTGCGCGCGGAGTTCACTATGTCTCTGACCCTCACCCCTCAAGAAACCGACCAGCGGGTGTTTGACGCCAACCTGGCGGCGCTCGTCAAGCATTCTCCATTGATCGCGAGTGTGGTGGGGTCGGCACATGCGCGGCGTGATGTCGTTTTTTTAGCGACCGATGAAGATGCCATCTGTGCCGTCGCTGCAGGCGTCCCACTGTGCAGCAAACGGCGGCCACTCGAAGAAGCACAGCGATTTGCGAATCGGATCGATCTTGAAAAATCCGGCGGCATCATTGTGATGGGCTTTGGTGCAGGCCACCACGTGCGCGCAGTAGTCGACCGCGCCCGCAGCGCATCGACGGTCATCGTCTTCGAGCCTGATGTTGCCCTCTTGCGCGCTGTGCTTGAAAATATCGATTGCAGCACATGGCTCGCTCAAGGGCTGGTTTCATTCGTCACCGATGCTGATGATGCCCTGCAGCTTTCTGCCTGCATTCGCGGCTCAGAAGCGTTTCTGTCAATCGGCGCTGAAATTGTTGACCACCCACCAAGCAGAGTGCGTCTCGGTGAAGCAGCAAAACGCTTTGCTTCAAGACTGACCGATGCCATTGGTGCCATGCGCACCGGCGTGGTAACGACACTGGTGCAAAGCGATGTGACGCTGCGCAATCAGTTGATGAATATCGATCACTATGTATCACAACCCGACATCAATGACCTCCGGAACCTTGCAAACAACTACCCCTCGGTCGTTGTTTCAGCGGGCCCAAGCCTGCAGCGGAATCTGCATCTGCTGAGCAATCCGGAAATACAAAACCGTGCGGTCATCATTGCGGTGCAGACCATGCTCAAGCCGCTGCTTGATCGCGGCATTCGCCCGCACTTTGTGACCGCGCTCGATCATCATGAAATCAGTCAGCGCTTCTATGAGGGTTTGACCGCACAAGATGTCGAGGGTGTCACACTTGTCATTGAACCCAAAGCCAATCCTGCGATCCCCGACAGTTTTCCCGGCGCGATTCGCGTGGCTGGTGATGAGCGCCTTGATGAACTGCTCGGCGCCGATGTACTTGGGAACACACCCAAGGCACGCATCAAACCGGGTGCAACGGTAGCACATCTCGCGTATTATCTTGCGAAATTCCTTGGCAGCAACCCCGTGATTCTCATCGGACAGGACTTGGGCTTTACCGATGGGCAATATTACGCGGACGGTGCCTCGATACACAATATCTGGGCGGGTGAATTGAACAAGTTTCGCACGCTTGAAATGTTTGAATGGGAGCGCATCGTGCGCAACCGTCGGCATTTGCGGCACCTCAAAGATCATCTGGGTCGACCCATCTATTCAGATGCGCAAATGGAAACCTATCTCGCGCACTTTGAGACCGACTTTGCCCGCGATATTGACGCTGGACTGCACGTTATTGATGCCACCGAAGGCGGTGTGCTCAAGCGCGGCCCAGAAATCATGCCGCTCCAGAACGCCCTTGATGCCTTCGCACAAAAAGCTCTTCCGAAATCCTTTCGGAATGTATGTTGCAATGCATCTTCGAGTGATGTCGATCCGTCGTCCGAACCTGCGCGCCTGCGCATCAAGACGCTTCGGCGCGAAGTGCGGGATGTTGCCCGCCTGAGCCGCGACACTGCGCAAATGTTGCACAAAATCAACACCTCTGATCAAAAACGCACCAATGAATTGATAGCCCGCGTCCATAAAAATCGCGATCGTGTGGAACGACTTGATGGCGGCTATTCACTCGTTCGACATCTCAACCAAGCCGGTGCGCTCAAACGCTTCAAGGCAGATCGCCCGCTCATGCTCGCAGGGGATGAACTGGATCCGCGCGAGCGACAAAAACGACAGATCGATCGGGATGCAGTGAATGTGACATGGGTCGCAGACGCAGCAGATGTAGCAGACACACTGCTCGATGACGCAGAAAGTGCACTGCGCGGCGGCGCAAAGCGCACGCGCGACCCATCCTTTGACGACTCCGGGATAAAGCGTGGCAACAGTACCTCCGCAGCGCGCAAACTGAAATGCCCGGCTGTTATTTGTTTTTCATCGCAAAACGCAGGTGATATCGACGTCAACGGCACGCCGGCGCTCGTGCGCACAATACAACGGCTACGCCGTGCGAAATTCATCGACCGCGTCTTGATCCTCGCGCCCAATGATGAACATGCTGCGCAAGCCACGGGTCTGTCGCACGAACTTCGCGCTGATCCGCGCGTTGAAGTGGTTTCGCAATCACTCCCAAGTGAACTTCGACAAGCTGATGCGCACTGGGCAGCGCGCATACAACGCGCCCGACGCTGGGCGCGGCATTGTTGGCGAGGTGGCCTTGGCGGGGCAAGCTGCTTTGATGAAACTTTCACGCCGCAAGCACTCCATGCACTCATGCATGAGCGCAAAGCACCGGCAGCGATTGTGGTTGGTGCGAACTGGTGCGCAGTAGATCCGGCGCTGTGTGATGATCTTATTTTGCGCCATGCTGAGTGTCCCGAGCGCCATCCAATGACATTCACACAGGCAGTGCCTGGACTCGCGCCGTGCGTGATCAGCGCGACACTAACAGAACAGATGGCAACTGCTGCGCGATCAGGCGTAACCTTTGCAAGCATGGGTGGCTTGCTCGGGTATTTGCCAGCGGCGCCTGCGCCCGATCCCATCGCAAGACCAGCCTGTGTCACGATCTCTCCAACGGTGCGCGATGCCTTGCAGCGCTTTATTGCCGATGACCTGCGCAATGCACATTGGCTAGGGCAGGTATTCTCTACTGCTGGAGATGATGCAACTGCGGAACAGATCGCATCGGCAGCCCGCACTATTGAAATGCCTGCGCGCATTGACGAAATAGTCATCGAATTGGTTGGCCGAACGTTTCCTGCATCGGGATTGCATGCGCAGTGGTACCCGAATGTGCCGAACGATCAACTGATGAAGATGCAGACATTTGAGCGCATCGTAAAAAATATTCTCGTTGATGAGCCCGATGCCGCGATCACGCTTGCTGGCCCGGGCGGCACTGCCATTGCAGGCGATCCGGTAGATCATCCCGAATTCGCTGCCTTTGTCGAGCGCGCCCGTGAACTTGGTGCGAGATGGATTCACGTTCGCACTTCGGCGCGCAGCTCCGCATTCGAAACTGCGCCGCTATATATGGCCCAATGCGATGTCGTGAGTATCGACCTGCTTGCTGTTGCACCAGAAGTTGCGCGCGCTATCACTGGCACACTTGATTTCGAACACGCCGTCGAGCGCACTCTTGCGCTTCATCAGGCCATGACGCAGCAGGGCGGTTCCATGCAGCGCTGGGTCGTGCCGCGCATCACGCGATGCGATGCAACATATGAAGATATTGAACCGTTTTACGATCGATGGAGTACACAATTCGGTGCTGCCGCAATTGATGCGCTGCCACGCACATTACCCGGCGAACGCATTGCACCGTTGACTGTGCCGCTTCGCGCATCTGCCCATCTTGCATCGCGCTGTCGTCACATTCTTCCGGATGGCACACCCATCGCAAATAACACCTTGCCGGGAGTTTCCACGTGAAAACGCTTGCCATTGTGCTGGCGCGGGCTGGCAGCAAGGGCCTGCCCGGCAAAAATATCCGCCCCATCGGCGGCAAACCCTGTGTTGCATGGACCATCGAAACCGCGCTGAATAGCTCTCGCATCGCACGTGTTGTTGTCACAACCGATTGCCCACATGTACGAGCTATCGCAGCATCATTCGGTGCGTTCGCTGTTGGCCGGCCGTCATCACTTGCCAGCGACACCGCCACTGTTGATGATGCAGCGCGCCATGCGCTGGTCGCAACAGAAACACACAACGCATGCGATTTCGATGCTATCGCACTACTCTATGGAAATGTTCCGGTGCGCCCGGCTGACTTGATCAACAACGCTGTTGCATTGCTCGATCGCACGAATTGCGATTCGGTGCAGAGTTACACTGGCGTTGGCAAGCATCATCCCTGGTGGACGTGTCGCGTCGATGAAACCACTGGTGATGTAACACCGTGGGAAGGTGACAGGCTCAATCATGGCGTATACCGCAGGCAGGATTTGCCCGCAGCTCATATTCCAGATGGCGGCGTGCTCATCGTAACACGCGCAGCGCTGATGCTCGAACTCTCGGATGTGCACTCCGGTCCGCACGCATTCCTTGGCAACAATCAGCGTGGCATCCTGACTGCAGAAGGTTCCGTCATTGATATCGATACCGAACTTGATGCGCTTGTTGCCGACGCTATCCTGAGCCAGCGCACAGAAGCACTCACTGGTTCATCGTCGTGAATATCGCTCAGCGCCGCATCGCCCACGACGAACCGGTGTACATCATCGCGGAACTTGGCGTGAATCATGATGGTGATGTTCGCCGTGCACTCGATATGGTTGATGCCGCCGCCGGAGCTGGTGCGGATGCCATCAAGTTGCAGCACTTTCGCGCAGAACTACTCCTGAGCGCTGCAGCACACTCGGCGCAATATCAAATCAATGCAGGCGAACCTGATCCAATTGCAATGTTGCAACGACTTGAACTCGATATAGATGCCTTGGCTTCGGTGTGTAACCGTGCGCACGAGAATGGCATGCATACCATCGTCACTGTCTTTAGCACCGAACTCGTTGCTCATGCTGCCCTGCTTCCGATTGATGCTTTCAAAACCGCTTCGCCTGACATAGTGCATCGCCCCTTGCTGGACTCGCTTGCGGCAACAGGCACCCCGCTCATTGTCAGTACCGGCGCCTCGACCATGGAAGAAGTGCGGCGCGCTGTTCACTGGCTTGAATCGGTTCGCGCCCGCCTTGCTCTTTTGCAGTGTGTCAGTGCGTATCCTGCGCCAATGGAACACGCTGCGCTCGATGGCATCACCGCCCTGCAACACGCCTTCCCTGACCTGCCCATCGGCTACAGCGATCACACGGCACACGACAACACCGGCGCGCTCGCCGTGCAACACGGCGCAGTGATTCTCGAAAAACATTTTACATGGAGCCGAGATGCCACCGGCCCGGACCACGCAACATCACTCGACCCAGATGGCTTGGCCCGGTATGTGCAACACGCACGCGCAACGGTTCGCAACAAACCCTCCTCAACTGCTTCAAAAACAGTGCTTCTACTCGAACATGATGTTCGCACGGTCTCGCGCCAATCCATTGTGACAAAGCACTGTATTCATGCTGGCAAGTGCGTAGAACGTAGCGACATCACATTCAAACGCCCGGGCACCGGCTTTGAACCATGGCAGATTGACGAGGTGATCGGGCGCACTGCAGCGCACGACATGACCCAGGATATGCCGATCACGCCCGAGGATCTGACATGACACGTGCTCGACGCATTGCGGTCGTCACCGGCACGCGCGCCGAGTGGGGTTTACTCGCGTCAATCGTTGCATGTCTTGATGCGACACCGAATTGCGAATCGCTCATCTTCGCTGCTGGCGCGCATCTACTCCCACCTGCACACACGATCAATGAGCTACCTCGCGTGGACGGGCGCATCGAAATGCAGCAGCCCGGCAAGACCGGCAGACTCGCAGACGCCGTCGCCCTCGCACGCGGCATCGAGGGCTTTGCGCGTGCATTCGCCGAAGAACAGCCCGATTGGGTCGTCGTGCTTGGCGATCGCATCGAAGCCTTCGCCGCTGCGTCTGCCGCGAGTGTCGGTGGCATCGCGCTCGCGCATATTCATGGCGGCGATCGCGCTGAGGGCGTCGCCGACGAAGCCATGCGGCACGCGATCACCAAACTCGCGCACCTGCATTTGCCCGCGACAGAGCAATCTGCTGAGCGCATTGTGCGCATGGGCGAGCGCCCCGAGCATGTGCATGTCGTTGGCTCCCCTGCTGCGATCGGCATCGACCAAGTGCAGCCGCTCGATGATGCGACCTGGAACGACCTCGGCGCGCCAGAGTTGGTGCTGCTCTTGCATCCCACCGGGCGCGGCGAAGACGCTGAGCGCGCCACTGCCGAAACATTGCGCGCCGCGTCGCTTGGCACGCCCACGCTCTGGCTCTACCCCAATCACGATCCGGATCGCGAGACGATTGTGGAAGTGATCGAGCAAGCTGAGTCAGGGGGCGATTGTGTTCCGTGCGCGCATGTGCCGCATGCGATATTTCGCAGTGTGCTCAAGCGCCTGGGCGAATCAGGCGGCGTACTCGTCGGCAACAGTTCTGCGGGCCTGATCGAAGCGGCGCTGCTGCACTGCCCGACGGTCGATATCGGCAACCGTCAGGCCGGCCGCGAACGCGCCAACAATGTGGTGCATGTGGACGATGAGCAAACCCGACTTGCAAGCAAGTCGGGCCACCCGAGGGAAACAGCGAGCCACCCGAAGCGGGTCAATCAGATCACTGCCGCCATCACCGACGCCCGTGCCCTCGATCGCACCGCCTTCACCCACCCCTATGGCCCGGGAGATGCCGACGTGCGCATTGCGGCGTTGTTGATGACAATTGATCCGGGGGGAGTGGTGAGGAAAAGGAATGTGTACTGACTACCCCACCCGCTCCCGCTTCAACTCCCGGCTCATCAGTCGCGCGATGCCGTCGATCGGGTCAATCGCCTTGGTCAACACCGCATGCACAGTTTCGCAGATCGGCATCTCGACATTGGTGCGCTGCGCCAATTCGACCACCGCGGCGCAGGTCGAGACGCCCTCCACCACACTGCTCGTGCGCGCCAGGTAGCTCTCAAGTGGTTCGCCGCGCCCCAGCGCTTCGCCACAGGAGCGGTTTCGACCCTCAGGCGAAAAACACGTTGTCGCCAGATCGCCTGCCCCCGCAAGACCAAAGAATGTTTCACGATTTGCGCCCAGCGCCACGCCCAGCCGCGCAATCTCCGCCAACCCTCGCGCCAGCAGCGCGCTCTTGGCGTTGTAGCCCGCCTTCAAGCCATCAAGCATCCCCGCCGCGAGCGCGATCACATTCTTGCACGCGCCGGCAAGTTCAACACCAAGTGCATCATCACCCGTATAGATGCGCAGATAGCTCGTGCTGAGCCACTGCTGCGTTGCAATTGCGAGTTCGGGTGATTCCGCCGCAGCGATCATGGTTGCAGGCATGCCTCGCGCGAGCTCACTGGCAATCGTCGGCCCGGACAGCACACCCATCACGGGCGGCTCGATGCCCACACCGCTAAGCACATCTTCGATGACCTGCGTGGGGCGGAGCAATGTTTCATTTTCAACACCCTTGGTGACAGACATCACGCCGATGCAATCCTCCGTAATGTCGGCGAACTCGTCGGCAAGCCTGCCCCACACTGAGCGCACGAACTGGGCGGGCACCGCGGAGATGACCAAACGCGCTGGCTGGCCTCCCGGATGCAGTGCCTTGCGGGCGTTTGCGGTCACACGAATAATCGGGTCAAGTTCGAACGCTGCAAGTCGAGGTGATCGACGTGACTGACCAAGGGCTGAGGCATCAGCAGGATCGTGCGACCACAGGGCGATTGCGGGGGCAGAATCACTCACAGCAGCCACCGCCGCCAGCACAAGGCCCATCTGCCCATCACCGATGACCGTAATGCGTGGCTGATCGCTCATCATCCATTATGCTACCCCCCGAAAGAGATACCCGGTTTTTGCACTCCTGAGAACCATGCAGGGCACTTTGGCGTACAAACTGGGCGGGTCCGAGGCCCGGGTCGTACCATGCGCAGCTCGGGGTTCTTGCAGGCCCCGGTGCATAGGAACCGATTTTTCACAGTGACCGACACCGAATCCCAAGCCGGAGAAGCACGCGAATGACGACCGCAGCCATCGCCCCCCCCCCCGCCGAAGCAAGCCCCCGCCAAGCTCCGCGCACCCAGGAGGGCAGGGAACACGACGCCAAGGTAAGCCGCAGCGAACACCGCATCGTGATCTTTCTCTTTGGCGGCGTGTTCGTCGTCGCAACAACACTCATGAAACTGCTCGGCATCGTGCCCGAAGAGGTTGCAAAAATTCCCGCGATGATCGGCTCGATCGTCCTTGGCATCTATCTCTTCAAAGCTGCCGCGAGTGAAATCTGGGAAGGCAAGCCCTCGACGCACACGCTTGCAGCGCTGGCGATTTTGGCGGCGCTTTCGATTGATAAGTATGAAGCGGCTGGCTATGTCGCGTTCATTCTGCTGGTCTTTGATCATGCTCTGCGCCGCACAGCCCTCGGCGCACTCCGCGCCATTGAAGACCTCGTCGGGCTCACCCCCGATATTGCCCACATTGTCGAGGATGGCACCGAGCGCGAAGCGCAACTTGAAGATGTGCAGGTCGGTATGGTCGTGCGCGTCCGCCCCGGTGAAAACCTGCCCGTCGATGGTGTCATTGTTTCGGGCCAGACCACCATCAATCAGGCATCACTGACTGGTGAAGCCTTGCCCGTTGAAGTTGAAGCCGGCGCCGATGTCTTTGCGGGCACCACGAACCTGAGCGGCACATTCGATATGCGCGCCACGCTTGTCGGCAGCGACACCACCATCGGCAAAGTGACAGAGCTGATCAGGCAAGCTGAATCAGCCCGTAGCGCACGCCAACTCATGGTTGAACAAGTCGCGCGATATTTTGTGCCTATCGCCTTAGTGACCTTCGCGCTGGTCTGGTATCTCACGCAAGACCAGGAGCGCGCGATCATCGTGCTTATTGCCGTCTGCCCGGCAGCGCTCCTCATCGCGGGCCCCGTTGCAATGACCTGCGCCTTCACGGCAGCTGCGCGTCTTGGCATCATGATCAAGGCATCACAGCACCTTGAAGCCGCCGCCAATATCGACACCATTGTCTTTGATAAAACCGGCACGTTGACCACTGGAAAATTCGCGGTTGCGCGTCTTGCACCGGCGCCGGGTATTGAAGGCGCCGAATTGTTGCGCGCCGCTGCCGATGCAGAACAAGCTTCCAACCATCCGCTGGCTCGCTCGATCATGCACACAGCAGTGCGTGCGCAGATCACACCAGATGCGAATACGCAGGCTGAAGAAATACATGGCGCAGGTGTCCGCGCTACCTTATCTGATGGCCGCACAATCCTTGCCGGGCGACCGGGGTGGATTACCGAAAATTCGCCTGCATCACAGACGCTCGTTGACGGAGTTGAAAAACAAATCGAAGGCATGAGCGGTGTGCATGTGCTCGATGGCGAAAAGTACCTCGGCGCAGTGGGTCTTGAAGATCGCCTGCGCTACAACGCGCAGGGCGTGATTGGCAAGCTGCGTGAGCTTGGCACCCGCGGCATCATCCTGATGACCGGCGATCGCTTCGCGGTTGCAAAACGTGTTGGCCGCGCGGTGAGTGTCGATCACATCGAAGCTGAATGCCTGCCTGAAGAAAAGCACGCACTCGTGAAAAAAATGGTCGCCGATGGTCGCCGCGTACTCATGGTGGGTGATGGCATCAACGACGGGCCATCACTTGCATCTGCTGATGTTGGCGTTGCCATGGGCCTTGCGGGCTCAGACATTGCCACCAACTCTGCGGGCATCGCGCTGATGAACGACGACATTTCCCGAGTGCCGTTTCTGATCATGCTCGCTAGGAGATCTCGCGGTGTGATCATGCAGAATATCGCTGCTTCGATCGTCATCGCACTCGTCGGACTGATACTCGCAGCCACTGGACGATTTGGAATCTTTGGCACGGGCGGTGCTTTCATTGCCGCTGCGTTGTATCACTTCATCGCCGAGGGTTTTGTGCTCTTCAACAGCATGCGTTTGCTTCGCTTTGGCGAAGAGTTTGCTGCCGAAGAAAATTTTGCGAGCACCTCGGCGCCAGTCTCCACCCGCCCCGCGCAAGCAACCTCAACATCACTTGTGGGCTAACGCTGCCCAATCACAAGCGCCCTGATATGCGAGGAATCACGAGAAAGAACTTCACATCGTGCGATAAAGTGTTTCGCAAGACGCGAAAGTGATTCATCACAACGCGAAGCTTCCCGCCACAACTTGGCAGACGCTTCATACTCTCCCGCCTCAAAGTGCGCCACTGCTTGTGTCAACGCATCATTCAGTTCGCATCCACCTGCTTGAAACAGCTCGCACACGCGCACCGGCTGCGTTCGTCCTTGCAGTTGAATCGGCCCGAGACAGCGCACTGCCCATGGCTCATGCATATTGAGATGGAGCGCATCCGCAGTCATTTGCGTGATGAGAATCGGCGTGCCGAGTATTGTGCCAATATCCGAGAGCCGTGATGCAATATTCACAACATCACCAATCGCGGTGTAGTCATTGAGCGTTGGCGGCGCACCGCAATCGCCCACGATGGCCTGTCCACTTGAAATGCCGGCACGCAAGGCCAGCTTGTGTCCTGCCTTCTGTACTGCCGCATTCACTGCTTCAGACACCGCAGTATGTGCGCGCATCACCGCAGCGCAGGCAGCACTCGGATGATCATTGATCGATTCGGGAGCGCCCCAGATCGCCATGATGCCATCGCCCATGAATTTGTTGATGTACCCGCCATGCTCAATCAATGCACTTGCGACTACGGTTTGCAATGTATTGAGTAGCGCCACAACTTCTCTCGGCTCAAGCTGCTCTACAAGTGCGCTGTAGCCCGACAAATCTGTAAAGACAATCGTCACGTCTCGAAGTTCACCATCAAGTTTGATAGCCCCCGGGTCTCTCTCCAGTCGATCCGCAAGCTTCGGATCAATACGCGCACGAAACTGCCTGCGAATGGCAGCACGTTCCTGATGCACGCCTGCGGCCCGGACTGATGCCGACGCAATAAGCGCCAAAGCGCAGCTTGCAAGGGGTGCCGCAACAGGAACAAGCAAACCAAACCCATCAAAAAGCACGTACGCATTCACCACGACATATCCAATGAGCGCAAGCATGCCAAGCAGTGTTGCTCGCTTCGGCGATGCAGTCCCGATCGCCGCACCAAGCGCCCCGAGCAGCGCAGTCAACATCAACCCGCTGGCGCGCCCCGGCCACCTCTTTTTTCCAAAACCTGTCATCTCCCCTGCTGCAATCTGCGCATGCACTACCACGCCAGGCGTGCGCACCCCAAGCGGCGTCGGCACAAAATCTGCAATCGCTCCCGTTGCGGTCCACCCAATGAAGACCAGTCGATCGCGAACGAAACTTTCGAGCATGCCGTATTCGTCTGTACTTTGGCCGCGCGCGGCCCACAACGGTGCAAGAGAATCGAAATCCTGAACCGCGCGAGCAGCAGCAATCGCCCGGGGCGTTTGCTCATGTGCCTGCTCGCCACCAAGTTCTTCGCGCAGAAATCCCGCTTCGTCATGCGCTTCCCTGATCACATCGGGTGCAATCGGCCAGTCAACTTCTCGCTCAAGGAGAAACGCAACCGCTCGCGAGAGCACGCGGCGCTCTTCCACAAGACGCAGCGGCACGTCAACCGTCAACATCATCTGCTGTCGCCGCCACGCTGGCCAAAGATTTCGTGAACTGCGCCGAAAAGGTTTGATATTCCACGGCACGAGCAACCTCTCGCCATGCGCATCCGCGAGCACCTTCGCATCATCTCCCTGGTGAAGCGCTGCACCGACAAGGCCGAGTTGTGGTGTTGGTGTAAACCCCGACCGGCCTGGCACTTCAAGCATCACGCTTGCCGATGCATCATCAAAGGCTACACCACCCCAGGCCACTGCCGCAGAACGAATCGGTTCAACAGGCGGCGCTGCCCCCACCGCAATTGCCACATTGCCATGTCCGCGCATCGCAGCAGCCAGTGCCCTGTCGCCCGCCTCATCTCGCGCAGTCTCAAAACGAATATCAAGCACGATTGTCTGCGCACCCAGTTCGGTCAGCAAATCTATCACACCCGCAAAACGCTCACGAGGCCATTCCCCCCACTCACCCCATGTCGCAAGCGCACCGTCATCAATGCCGAGAATTGTGATCTGATCGCTCGGCGGCGCAGGTGCAAACACATTGGCATGTTGAAAACGCCACGATGCAAGACCGGTCTCTGCACCTGCAAACAACGCCAGCCCATCTACAAGCAGCATCAGCAGCGCCGCAACACAGCCACCGACAAAAGCAACGCGAGCACCATTTCTGCGATGCCGAAATGATCGACCTGTTCTCGTTGCAGCCTTGGCGAATGATCGTGACACGAACCGAGCTTACCGTTTGCTGATGGTTTCGCCCTGGGGCGGCGGCCCGTTCTTTCCCTTACCGATCGATTCGTTGATTTGACCCGCATTCACGATACGCACCTCGCCCTCGCGCCCACCAGCAATGTGTTCACCAGACACTGGTGCCGATACAAGCTGCGATACGGGCATGCCAATCCTGACCAGATAATCCGTGGCCTGCACACCGAGATTGGGCGTATCAAATGTCCCCGCAAGCGCCGCGAGCGCCGGATGACGCCACGCGCCCCCAAGCTGCCCATGCGAGAGCGCCGTCTTCGCTTCATCAGCCATGTATTGCACTTCAATGGCGCGGAAGCTATTCGTCTCGGCACCCTGCACTCGCAGCCCCTCAAGACTGTCGACACCCACAGAAAAATTGGTGCCGCGCACCGCAAGTGTCGCAGTCTGCGTCACAATCGCAAAATCATTGGCTGCACCATCGATATGATCGACGCGCACGTCAAGATCGCCGCGCTCGAGCACCAATGTCGTGCGCAATGTTCTTTGGGAACCTGATGAATGATCCGCATTATCTTGAGTCAGTTCACCGATGCGAGCACGCGAAAACGAATTGACGCGCACCGTTGAATTCAACCCCACTCGAAGCGTTACACTTGCCCGAGCACCCGTGCGAATGGTTGCGCCCTCAGGCAATTCCATCCCGCGATCAATCGCCTGCCACGATACGGGGGCGGCATCTTCCGATTCAATCTCTTCAGACGCATCGATGCGCACCTGAGCCCGCCCTTCGACCGCAAGCACCAGTGCCACAAGAGAAGGCACCACTGGTGCAGTTTCTTTGGTATTCGACTGAGCATCTTGTTGTGCTCCACCCGGCGAAGCCTGCCCCATCGACGCGCATGCAACCATCGCCCAGAGCACTGCGCCACTCAATACACCCCGTCGTGTCACACATTCCACGGACAGTCTCCCCTGACAACGAATTTCAAACCGTGGGCCCTCACAGTGTAGCCCCCTCACCCCGCCAAACGAAGCAAAAAAAACCACTTTATGGCAGGGGCACTCCCCCGCCCGTGTGCGTCTTTTGATACACCTCGATTCGCCTCAGCAAAGCGATCAATTCGCCACCAGTCATTGCCTGATCCGCTGACCGTGGCGGCACCATGCCCAGCGCCCGAAGCCGCTTGGTCGCCGATGCTCCAAGCAGTTCACCCGCGCGCCAGGGATGCTTCAATGCCAACCCCATCGCAATCCCGCTCTGAATCTCAGGGGTCCGAGCCGCGATCGATGCAATCATGCCAACCCGCGCACTCGCATTCGCCTCCCCCGGCGTATCCTCAAGCCAGCCCAACCCCACCGCCTCAGCAACACGTTCCGCGAATTGCGCGGGGCTGTCGCCCGTCTCAAAGAGCAACATCGCATGCAATGCATCATCGTTTGTGACGATGGCCTGCTGCGAAAGGTTCTCAAAGAAATCAAGCTGGTCGTCACTCGCAGCCCATGTCTGTGCCGCCGGATCATCCACCATCGTGCGCACACCAGAGCACGCGCCAATACAGCTACTCAGCGCTAACACAATCACACTGCCGCTAGAACGCATAGGTCACTCCCACATAGATCAGGTGATGAATGTCATTGTGCTCTTTCGGAATCGCATCGCCAGCAAGAAACACGCCATAGCGCACATCAAGTGAAAGGTCCGGCGCAAATTGCCATCTTGCAAACAGATCGACTGCCCCACCAACAAAACGCTCGCCGCGCTCTGTTTCGATTGTCGCCCCACCTCTCGCATTTATCTTGGTGTACAGATAGCCATCCACCCCGACCCGCAAGCGCGATTCAAGCGTGCTGCCAATGTGCGTCGACCCGCCAGCGCGCACCACAAGCAAATTCGCAAGGTCCGGCGCAAGCACATACCCCGTCGGCACATACCCAAAAGCGTTGAATGCGCTGTCCTTCGTGTTGCGCGCATTGCCGCCAAGTGTCTGATTGCCGCTCCGCCGATCTGCATCACCCGAACCCGCCATCACCCAGAGATGCGCCTTGCTGTTGTGCACATCGTTGAAAAGATACGTCAACGATGCCGCTCCCGCCCACGCACTGATGTCATTAATCGTCTGCCGCGCAAGCGCACCCGTGCCAAAATCAAATGGATTCGATGCGCTCCGCCCCCACTCATACATTCCCTCTATTGACCACACCCACGATTCATCAATCGCACCCGATGCACCAGCGCCGAAATAATTCGAGTCATATCGAAACCGTGTCGGAACTGCCGTGCCGCCGACATCCAATATGGCTTCTCGCCTGTCGTTGTCATCAATCTGGGCCATTGCAAAAACATAGGGTTGAAACGCTGCGTTTTTTTCAAATCGCACCTGTGCTCCAAAAAATATGCGACGGGTAGAAATATCAAAATCGGGCCGCGACCCATCAAAATCGACCGTTGATCGCTTGGGTGTCAGCCCCGCAAAGATCATCGCCCCCATTTTTCCACTCGTGATATCCGCAGTCACGCCGTCAAGATCATCGTCAAAGACAAGCCCGGACCCGAGCAACGCGCGCTGTCGTCCGATTGTGAGTCGAAAATTTCCCTCGCCGGAAGTCTCCCCCGCAAGCCGTCGCGCCGCCGCAAGATCAAAGCGATACCACAACGCCGCAAGGATGGGCTCCGCCAACTGTCCTTGCCCCTGCGCATCGGAAAATACATCGCCCTCGCCATAATCGCGGTAGTCGAAGTTGAGCCGCACATATCCCTGATGCGCACCCGCATAAGAGACATGCCCGTACACCTCGCCCTGCGTCTGCCACAAGCGCGATGATGTGCCATCTGCGTTATTGACATTGAAATACGCTTCTCGCAACGACAGGCCAAGATCAACATACATGCGCTCTGCAAACGTCTCCCCCGGCGCATCAGGCGACACAAGCGGCGTTGCATCATCGCCCACCAACCGTGCCAACCGCTCGCGCATCGCAGCATCCTGCCCAAAGGCGGTACTACACAATGCGCACACGATCAATGCTGTAACACATGCTCGCCCGTACTGAAAAAACCGCCCATCCACCTGCGATCTCCTTCGCATGCCTGCTCAACAGACTGTCAGGATACCGGCCCGGGGGTGTCATCGAGCACTACGGTCTCGCCGCGATCAAGACAACTCGCAATTCGGCTCCGAAGATTGCGCGTCAGTTCGATGGCCGCTGCGCCAGCCAATGATGCTGCGATCACATCTCCCATGTTTCGATCGAGGCCAAATGCAAGGAACGTCAGCACAATTTGCACAGTCGATGCCCCATCGCGCATCCACCGACTCGCGATCGACCATGGATATTTCGCCCACCACGCACGCGACATGCCGCGAATGGCCGCGTAATAACACACCCAGCGTAAATCACTCGATGCGACAACACCAAGCAGCAACACCCACCAGAATCGCCTTTGATGCATAAGTTCGGGCAGGTTGATAACCGAAGCGAGCAAGGCAACGGCGATTGGCAACGCAACAGGAAACAGGATCGCCTTCCCGATGCGCTTCCCGCGAATATCTGATCGCGGCCCCGGACCACCGAGCAAAAATCCTGCGGCTGCCCCGGCAAAGACAACCCACCATCCTTCGTCACTTTCTATTGCACAAAAAAACGCAACGAATACGATCGCACCAAATGTGCCCGTGGTGCGATGGAGAACTCTTCGTGACATTCCGGGAAGTGTCATCACAAGTGCAAATAGAATGGCACTCTTCGCATCGACACCGAGCCACATAGCAACCACAAGCACAATCAAGGCGCTCATCGCTATTCCGGCAAGCGGTGCCCGTGTCGTTTTCTCGCGCCACCGACGGCGCACATTCCACGGCGCAGCAACCGCCATCCCCATTGCAATGAGCACTGCGAACCCAAACGATGCTGCGCTCCAAAGTGCTTGAGCATGTTCTCCCTGCGCCGCATCAACCAGCACCTCCGCCTGTTCAAACCCCTGCTCCTGCTGCGCGAGAAGTTCCTGCCCAGCCTCCGCCGACACCCCGGTCATCTTCAGCGCCATGCGTTGCTGAAGATGCCGCGAGGACAGCTCTGCTAGCGCAATCGTTTCATCCACGCCCCCCAGAAACACCCGATCGTGCACCTCCGGCGCAATGCGCCCTCCCACAGTCATCCCAGTCAACAGCCCCGCGACAATGCCCCCGACAATCGCCGCCGCCGGTGCGCCGCCGGGAATCGCAGCCTTTCGCAATACCCACGCAATAACGCACGCTGGCACCCCGAGCACTGCCAATTGCAGCACCCCGAGCAGCACCGGATGAAGTTGGGTGATCCATGCCATCACGAAGCAGTGTAAAGCCCAACCCTCCCGTATGGCCCGTCGCGCGGTCCCGGTACGATGCTCTTGTGACATTCACCCTCGCTGCATGGCTCCACGACCTCGACCCATTCCTCTGGCGCTTCACGCCCACCTTCGGGCTGCGCTGGTATGGCTTGTCCTATGTCGCGAGCTTCGTGATTGCCTGGCTTTTTCTCACTTGGCTCGCGCGCACGAAACGCATCCTGCTCACACCCGATCAGGTTGCCGATGCCATGCTTGTTCTCATTCTTGGCGTTGCCGTTGGCGGACGGCTCGGCTACATCCTCCTCTATCAACCATCGCTGTTCATCGAATTCACCAGCGCCGCGCCATGGTGGGGCGCTCTGGCAATTCATCAAGGCGGCATGGCCAGTCATGGCGGCATTGTCGGCGTCATGATCGCCTGCTGGTGGATCGCTCGTCACACCAAAACGCCAACGCTTCATATCTTCGATTGCGCTGCGCTCGTCGCGCCCATCGGCCTGATGCTGGGCCGATTCGCCAATTTCATCAATGGTGAACTGCTCGGGCGCATTGTCGCTGGTCCCGGTGAGCATGCACCTTGGTGGAGCGTGCGCTATCCGCAGGAACTTGGCGAGCGCTTCGATGAAGGCGTGTCGCCAAGACAGATGCATGACCGCACAGCTCTGCTCGAATCATTCACCCTGCCACAGGAAACGTATGACACAGGTCTCAATCGCCTCATGGATGCACTCCAAAAAGGTGAGCCCGCAGCCCGCACCGCGGTCGAACCCCTGCTCAACGCGCGACACCCCTCGCAGCTCTATCAGGCCTTTGCAGAGGGCATTCTCATTCTCACCGTATTGGTCATTCTCTGGCGCACGCCGCGCTCGCCCGGCGTCATCACCGCATGGTTTGTGATTGTGTATGGCGTCGGCCGCATCGCTACCGAGTTCTATCGCCTGCCCGATGTCGGCGTGCAGGGCATCGGCCCATTGAGCCGCGGCCAATCACTCAGCGTACTCATGGTGCTGTGCGGCATCGCCCTGCTCATCTGGCGCAAGAAAAAACCCACCGAACGCATCGGCGGGCTGTCTACTTCTTTGAAATAAGGCACTGTCTGAAATCAGGTCGCTGCGCCAACCGCTTCATCAAGCGCCGCCGCAAGATCACCCTTGCCCGTCATGCCAACAAAACGCTTCGCCACCTCGCCGCCTTTGAAGACAAGCACCGTCGGAATCGCAGTCACCTGATACTTCATCGCGAAATTCGGCTCGGAGTCAATATTTACCTTGCCAACCTTCACGCGGCCCTCATACTCACCTGCCAGCGCCTCAATCGTGGGCGTCAGCATCCGGCACGGCATGCACCACTCGGCCCAGAAATCGACAAGCACCGGCTCCTCTGATTGCAAAATTTCTTTCTCAAAATCCGCGTCCGTGAACTCGTGAACGTTCTTGCCTGCCATGGGTCTACTCCTCGAGTGGGTCCGAAAATGTGTCGGCAAGCTGAAGTTTAGCCGCCACAATAGGCCGAGGCCACTTCCCCGTGTCCTACTCACAAACTCGCGAGGACCGGGCTTTATTCCCTGCCCAATTCCCTACTCAGGGCCGCCGAATTCTTCCCCCTGTCCTGCCCCGAGAATGCCCGAACATGCCCCACCACATCATGCACCCGAAACAGGCGGACACCCGCCCGGGCCATCACCAGCGCAAGATCCACCGATGCCTCCAGGCGATCCCCCACCGTAATGGGGTGATCCGTGGACCGCGAAATACCCACAAAGCTCTTGCGGCTCACCGCACCAAGCACCGGAAACCCGAGTGCAAGAATACTTGACATATTTTTAATCAATTCGTGATTCTGTTCCACCGTCTTGCCAAACCCAAGCCCGGGGTCAAGCACTAGGGCATCGCGCGACACGCCCGCAGCAATCGCAATCGCTGCGCGCTCTTTAAGAAAATCGCACACCTCCTGCACAACGCCATTTTCATACACCGGCGCATTCTGATACGCATTCGAATACACATCCGCATCCGGCGGACGCAGGCGATGCATGAGAATCAACCCAACCCCGCGCTCCGAAGCCAGCGCGAACATCTCTGGTGAGTCCCGCCCCGCAGAAACATCATTGATGATTTCTGCGCCCGCATCGATTGCCGCTCGTGCCACTTCCACAAGAGTTGTGTCAATACTGATCGGCACGGCAACACTCGCATCGCGAATCGCACGAATCACTGGCACAATGCGCGAAATCTGCTCTTCCGCCGTCACGCGCTGCGCACCAGGGCGGGTCGATTCACCGCCAATATCTAGGGCCGCGGCCCCCGCCTCGACCATCGCACATGCTGCCACGCACGCCTCTTGCGCATCAATACATCGGCTTTCATCAAAAAATGAATCCGGCGTGACATTCACGATGCCGATCACGCGGGCACGATCAAGCACTATTGATCGATCCACGCCGATGCGCCAAACCAAAGCACTATGTAATGTCTGCATCTCCAGTGCTGTTTCCCTTATGCGCTCATCGGCGCCGCCAAGTGTAGGCTACACACCCATGCACGACACCCTGCACCAACTCGCCTGTGGAACACCGCTCACCGAAGCTCAGGCGGATGCCGCATTTGAAGATGTCCTCGCCGGGCGCGCCGATATCGCTCAGGTCGCGGCCCTACTCGCGCTCCTCGCCCGCAACGGCATCACCGTTGATGAACTGGTTGGCGCTGCCCGCGCCATGCGCAGGCACGTCACCCGCGTGCCAATCGATATTGCCTCCCTGGATGGCCACATTGTCGACACCTGCGGCACGGGCGGTGCGCCAAAAACATTCAATATCTCAACCGCTGCCGCCATCATCGCCGCCGCCGCTCGTGGCCCAAATGGCCAGCGTGTCTACGTCGCGAAACACGGCAACCGATCGCGCACCGGGCGCGGCTCTGCAGAAGTGCTCATGCAGCTCGGCATCAATGTCAATGCATCTCCTGAAACGCAAGCGACATGCCTGCACAACACCGGCGTGTGCTTTTGCTTTGCCATTCATCATCACCCCGCGATGAAACACGCCGTTGGCCCGCGTAAAAGCCTCGGCTTCCCAACAATCTTCAACTTGCTCGGGCCATTGACCAACCCCGCAGGGACTGCCCGCCAGCTCCTTGGTGTGTATGACAAAAAATATGTTCGCCTCGTTGCTGATGCACTTGCATTGCTTGGCTCTGAGCGCGCCATGGTTGCCCATGGCACCGATGGCCTCGATGAAATCACCACCACCGCCCCCACTGCGATCGCCCATGTCCGCAATGGCGATGTTGATGAAACACGCTTCGATGCCGCCGAATGTGGCATCGCCCGCGCCCAACTCGATGACCTGTGCATCAGCACACTCGAAGACGCTGCGGCCCTCATTCTGGCCATCCTCTCGGGCAAAGGACCAACCGCGCCAACCGATATTGCACTGATCAATGCCGCCGCCGCCCTTGTGGTGGGCGATGCCTGCCCGGATATGCAAAGCGCCCTTGATGCTGCCCGTCAGGCAATATCCAATGGCACCGCTGAACGCACACTTCAAGAACTCTCCGCAGCAAGCGCCGCCTGAGTGCATCCCAAAAATGAAAAACGCCCCCGCGCGTGCGAGGGCGTTGTTGATATTTTCAACAGTTACTTCGACTCAGCGCTGTTGCTGCACCTTGCCATCTTCACCGAATAAAATGATCTGCACACCGCCGCCGCCCATGTCATTGGCGTTGTAGATGTACTGAGCATCTAGGAAGCGATCGATTTTCGCCATCTGCTCACTCAGGTGCGTGCTGGTATACGCATCAAGCTTGCCAGCATTGCCGCCCCCGAGCAGCTCACTCATCTTGCCCTTGACGGTGCGCAACGTGCTCATCGCAATCGTTGAAGTTGGCTTGCCAGCGCCACCCCACATGCCGCCGGGCTGTGCCAGATCGATCAGGCGATCGACGTGCTCCGACTGCAAGTTCCGACGCATGTTGGAGATCATTGGCTTGCGCACCGTAAACTGGCGCATCACCTTGCCGTCGAGCTCACTCCACACTTCCGCGTTTATTGACTCGAACAATTCCGGCAATGTCAACGTGTCCTGATCCGCTGGCACAATGAATTCATTGGAATACACATTGCTCAATGTGTCCGGATTCAATAGCCGCGTGAGCGTTGATGATTGAATCCCAAGGATTCGATCATGTAAGGGCCACATCGGGTTTTCACCGGCCCGACCGCCCGGATCAAAGAAGCTGTCGATCGCCATGTGCTGAAGCATCTCCGGCGTCAGGCCATACGCTTCATCGCGGAATGCATTTTCAAGCACAAACGCAAGCGCTTCACGCTGCTTCTCAACTTCAACCGGCACCACAGACGGACGCTCATCGGGATCGCCCTTCTTGTCGCGATTCACATACGCCCCGCCAATCCAGTCTGATGAGATCGACAGCGCACCGGAATGCTCGCGAATCGACAGCAAGTACCCGCGCCGCGCCTTCGCCCAACTCTGACCTTCCTTCACATACTTGGTCAGAAGGTTGTCGCGATACAGCCGGGCAAGGTTCATCTTCTGACGGCAATATTCAATTGGGTCCGACGTCATGTCATACCGCTTGGCAAGTGGATCAGGCCCAATCGTGTCTTCATCGGTGCCGTAGACCAGCTCCGGATCAGCAACGCGCTCAAGCACCTTCTCAGGCTTGTCAAACGTGTAGCCATACTCAATGGCCCACATGTCGTAGGGGCCAATATCGATCGGTCCGAAATCCCCTTGCACACCCTTGCCAGTCAAATTGACATTCAGAGGCGTGTAATCCATCACCGACGTGCAGAACGACTTCCTGCCCTTGAACTCCTCAGAGTTCATCTCATCAAACGAATACACACTCGACGCCTTGAAATTGTGACGCAACCCCATGGTGTGCCCGGCTTCATGCGCCACGAGGTCCGCAAGCAACGGCCCGACGAATTCCGCAGGCACGCCATCCAGCAGTTCGCGATCGTCATCCTCATCGCCTTCGCTGCCTTCACCGTCTTCTCCATCGGCGCCCACCGCATCCATCAGATCCATATAGCCGCGCATCATGGCCATGGAATACGCCTTGCCATTGGCTGCAGCACACATGCCATTGAACTGCGAACGTGACCCCACAAGACCGTCGTATTCATCATCGCCATACAGCGTTGTATCTACACATGCAAAGGGATCAGTGTGATTGCACCCCGACGCCTTGTGCTCTGCGCGTTCACGCAAAATCTGTTCGCGGCGTGATGGGTCCGCAAGACGCAGACGCGGATCCCACTGCGGACGCGATTCAAGCCACGCAAGCGTGTTCGCGCCCATGCCATCCATCAACACCTGCGTCATGATGTCTTCCCACTGCATGCGAAATACACGCAGCCATCCATCAGTCAACACGATGTCAGCATCAAGAATCTCACCAGTCAGCGGATTCGCACGCGATGGGCCAATGGCCGTTGAAATATCATTGCTCACCCACACGAGGAAGTTGTAGCGCGAATCCTCGGGGTCCTTATCCATGTGCGCGCCCGTGGTCTTGTCCTGGTAATACACCTCGATTGCATCGCGAATGCCGATCGCTTCAAACGCCCGGTTCCATGACAACACACCCTGACGCACATACGGGCGATAGCGCACGGGCACCGTGTGCTCGATGTAGAAAATGATCGGTTCCTTGGGTGGGCTCAATTTGAGCGATGGGTCACGCTTCTCAAGATTCCACCGATTCACATAGCGAACCCATTTTTCTTCTGAATTGTACTTGCCAAGGTCGCGGTAGAACGTCGTGAAATAGCCCACGCGATTGTCCGCCACGCGCGGCTTATACCCCGTGCGTTCCGGCACCAACCGAATCGAATAGGCATACGTCGTCAGACGCCCACCATTTGAGGGTGCTTCAAACGACAATTCGACATTCTCAGGAAATGCCTTGGCTTTGACGATCTTCGCAAGCTTTGCGTTGATCTGCTGCGCCTGGCGACCAAAGAACTCACCCGCCTTGCCCACAAGCAGCGCATCACCATCAATCACCGGCCCGCCGCCCGGCCCCATCGTCACGATGGGCACATCAAGGGCGACCCGATCTGTAAACGTTCGCTTGACCGAGGCTTTTGATTCTGGATCACCAGATGAGCGCGTGCCAAGCTGCGGTTCGATCAGCGCCAAACGCTTGTCAAAACGCTCCCACTTCACATACCCATCGGCACCCTGCAACCCCGCCCATGTCGAACCGGCCTTCACCGTCATGGACATGAGAATCTTTTGATGCTCGAAGTTGCGCGGCAGTTCAATGAGCACCTGCCCATCTTTTGCGCGCGTATACACCGTGTAGAGGCTCTCCTTGCCGTCGGCGGTCGATACTACTTTCTTGTAGTCCTTCGCCACCTTCTTGAATGGCGGGAATTCTGGCTTCTCTTCCTCACCACCATTCTTACCACTGGCGGCTTTCATCTTCGCCAACATCTCCGGTGACATATGTGGTGCCGCATCAGACTGCGCTAGCGCACTCCACGACATCGTCGCTCCCAATGCACCCGCAAGGGCACAAACCAACAGCCTGCTCGATGGCATCGCCTCACTCCTGTTCAAATCTGTTTTTCGTCCCACCGGCCCAAAGCCGACTCACCCGTTATCGGCACATTTGACTCGCAAGTCAGGCCGGTCTTTGGGCATCTGAATGGTTATATGCCGCAACAGGCCATGGGTTTCGCCCCAGAAGCTATTCACGCGCCGATTCCACCATCGACGACGCTTCTCCCATCCCCCCGGCTCCCGGAAGCGTGCCCTCGACGATCGCAACCCCAAGACTAGTCGCCACAAACAGTGCCGCCGCTGCCTGAAACGCCCGATCTCGCCACGCCAGTTCCGTCGGATCGTCATACCCCCCACCATCAAGTGCAATGATCGTCCGCAGCAGCCCGAAAGTGGCTGGCAGCAAGGTCAACCACAGCAAATTGAACCCAAGCACCGGCGCATCGGGGCGCGACTGCACATAAAACGCATAGCCGCCCAGAGTCATCACGCCCGTAACCACCACCGCCATCTGAAGAAAGTCATCCGAATACAGCTTCTGCACGCGCCGATGCGCCACCGCAAGCCCCTCACCGCCCGATGCACCCGGAGTCTCACCCTGAGCCGCAAGGAGTACGCGACGTTCTCCAAGTCGCTTACCAAGAGCCAGAAACATCGACAAGAAAAATGTGACATTCAAGAGCCACACCGTGGGCTCAATCCCCACCGCTGCGCACCCACCCATCATGCGCAGGACAAACCCTATCGCAAGACTCATCACATCCGCAATCGCCACATGCTTGAGCCAAACTGAATACAGCATCACATTGCCAACATGCACGCCCACCGCCACCGCAGTCCATTGACGCATCGGCATGGGCAACAACACAACTGCTGACATGCCCGCAGCAAACAACACCAACGCATACACCATCGCCACGCCCGGAGGCACCTGACCTGATGCAACCGGGCGATTCTTCTTGCGCGGATGCAGTTGATCCGCTTCTCGATCAAATAAATCATTCATCACATAACACGCTGACGACGCCAGCGCAAATGCGATCGCTGTCACCACTCCCGCCTTCACGATCTCTGTCGCATCGCCGCCAGAGCGCATGAGGTCGCGCAGCCCGTAAAACGGTCCGAGCAGGCAAAAAACAGACTTCGACCACTGCGCCGGTCGCGCCAGCCGCAATAGCGCACTCGCGGGCAAACGTGTTCTTGTCCGTGCTTCAACGCTCATGAATCATCATCCTCATCGGGCGGTGTCGCACTCGCTGACAATGGAGGCCCACTCGCTTCTTTATTCCCGTCGACCGGCGCACCAACAGGCGATTGCCACACAGCCATGTATTGCAACGCATTGCCAAACACCATATTCACACCAAATGGGTACAGCTTGATCGAACGGTGCTCCATCACCACTGCCGCTCCGAAGCGCTTCGCCATCGCCTGCCACTCCGCCCGTGTGTGATATCGATACAGACACTTCACGCCATACGGCGCATTCGCCGCCCAGTCGATGAACGACACTCGAGCCTGCGCGAGTGGTCCTTTGATCTGATGGTCCTTAATGATCAGAAACCGCCCCGCAACTCGAAGGCATTCACCAAGCAATTCGTCCGGCTCCTCCTCGTGGTGCAACACATCCGCCAGAATCACCACGTCATACGCCCCATCTGCGAACGGCATCGCCCCGCCACCGTATGCATGCACAGTGATGGGCTCCCCTCCCCGAACATGCCGTTCAAGACCCTCGACCACTAATTCGCGGGGTGCCTCGGGCGAATTCATCAGGCCCTTCCCAAGCGTCCCAACCCCGCACCCGACATCCAGAACCCGGTCCCCCTGCTTCAAATGGGGCGCGATGAGCCCCAAGAGTGTGCGCAGCCTCGCCTCATACACCGGGCGGTGCATCGCAGCCATGACAGCCTGGATCGGAGAAACTTTCGCCACCGTGATCCTTCCATCGGCACCATCGGGCCCATTGCCGATAGTGATGTCGTATCGATCGGTCTCAATTGCCGATCCTACTCCCCTGACCCGATGATGCACCCAGACACAATCCCGACCCCCACACCCACCAAACGCCCGTCAAGGCGCTGGATATGGCTCTTCGCGCTCCTCGCAGCCCACCTGGTCCTCGTCGCCCCGGGCATGGTGAGCCATTTTGCAAGCCCGGAGCGCGTCTCCCGATACGGCAAGGAAGAGGGGGCCAAACCCGTGCCCATTGAATGGCGCGACGCCGACGGCTACCACCTACCAACCATCGACGACATGCGCAAGCAATGGCCCACGATCGACATCGTGCACTACGACGCGGCCACCGCCCCGGGCTATCACGCGTTCATGTCAACCATCGCCATCGCCGCCGGCGGACGCACACAGAATGTCGATCCGCTGCTCTGGATCGTCAACTTGCTTGTGGGCCTCTCCCTCATCACCACCGCATTTGTGATTTCAACACGCTTCGTCAGCCATCGTGCATCATTTTTTCTCACCCTCCCATTGGCAAGTTGTTCCTACGTTGTTGCCAGTTCCACGTGGCTCACAACAGACAACGCTGCCCTCTTGTTCGCAGCGCTCGTCCTTGGTGGCGCTGCAAGCACCACAATGACCACTGGCCGCACATTGCGCCTTGGCATCTACGCCGCCCTCGCCACATCCATTCGCCAAAGTTACGCCTGGCTTGCTACACCGATCGTGCTCGCTGGTGTACTTGCATCACCGCTGCGCCGGTTCGCCCCCGCACCGTTCCACACACAAACTGAAACATCCACCAGATGGAACCAGTTGACCTTCGCATCGCTCGCCGCCGCCATGCCACTTCTGATCGTTGGCATTTTCATCACACTCTGGGGCGGCCTGCTGCCACAATCAACAGAACCATGGTCCGGGCATCATAATCTTGGTCCAAACCTTGCAACCCCTGCCTTTGCACTCTCCCTCATTGCACTCTTTGGCGTCTGGTATGTGCCGCTCGTATGGGCAGAACTCTGCGCACTGGTCAAGAAACCTTCTTCCGGGCTTCTCATTGCGGGAATCGGATTCGTCGCTGCAGTCGTTGTGCCCACCGCGTCCACAAACTCCAGCTTTGTGCGAGGCACCGCACAATGGAAGATGCGGAACTATGGCGCGCTGTGGCAGGCCGCTGATGCCGTGCCAACAATCGCTGACCGATCATTGCTCTTTGCCATCCTTGCCCCTGCGGGCGCACTGATGCTCCTGCTTTTGTACCGCGCTGCGCGTTCCGCTTCTCGGGGGCCGCAATCACTCATTCTGCTGCTTTCGCTCTCCGGCTGGCTCGCCGCACAAACCATGAACTCCATGGCGTGGCAGCGCTATTTCGAACCCATCACACTTCTTGCACTTGGCTTCCTTGCGGCAATGTGTGGACGCCATGCATGGGAGAGCGCCCGCCCAATGCGACGCCGCCTGATGATCGCAGGACCAACTGTCTTGACCATCGCGTTGCTCGCCATCACGATCCTCAAGAGACACCTGCCCGCATTGGACTATGCTTTTGGGTAAAAGCCCTTGGATAAAAGAAAACCCGCCAAAACGCGGGTTGTGTGATCTATTGAATAGTGATCTTGCCGCGCTCAGCCCAATTGTTTTACGCCACCAACAGATGCACGCCCGACTGAGTAGTACACGAAGCCATCATCTCGCATCTGACTTGGGCGATACAAGTTGCGCCCATCAAACACCACCGGGCTCTTGAGCGCTGCCTTCATCTGGGCAAAGTCCGGCTGCTTGAATTCGTTCCAGTCTGTTGAAATGACCACCGCATCTGCATTTTTCAATGTGTCATACATCTCATCGCAAATCTCGAATTTGCCTGGGTACTCGCGCTGCACATTCGCCGCTGCCACAGGATCAAACCCCCGGCATGTCGCTCCCGCATCTGCACACCAACTCATGATGTCAAGCGCTGGCGCTTCGCGAATATCATCAGTCTGCGGCTTGAACGCCATGCCCCAGAACGCAAGCGTCTTGCCCGCAATCTCACCATCGTCAGCAAAGTGCGCTTTGATTTTTTCAAAGAATCGACGCCGCTGCGCCTGATTCACATCATGCACCGCCTGCGAGAGCTGCGTCGGAACATTCGACTGCCCGCCCATCATGATGCACGCAAGTGTGTCTTTCGGAAAACATGACCCGCCGTACCCGACCCCCGGATACAAAAACTGATTACCAATACGCGAGTCGGAGCACATGCCCTCGCGCACGCGCGAAATGTCTGCGCCATATGCCTCGCACAGGTTGGCCATTTCATTGATGAAACTGATTTTCGTTGCCAGGAAATTGTTCGAGGCATACTTCACCATTTCCGCAGAACGCACATCCATCACGAAAATCGGATGCCCTTGCCGCACGAACGGGTCATACAGCTCCTGCATCAGCTTGCCGGTTTCCTCGTCCTCCACGCCCACAACAACGCGGTCCGGGCGCACGAAGTCATCAATTGCTGCCCCTTCTTTCAGAAACTCCGGGTTGTCCGCAACAGAAAATGGAAGATCGCCCACGATGCGCTCGATGCGTTCTTTGACGCCATGCGTCGTACCCACCGGCACCGTGCTCTTGATGATGACAACCTTGGGATCCTGGTTTGGTCCAAGCGCCTTGATCGCGTGACCAATGTCATCTGCTGCCTGCCAGATATACGACATGTTCGTCTCGCCGTTTTTTCCCGTTGGCGTGCCCACGCAGATGAAAATCATCTTCGCATCGCGATACGCACCCGCCGCATCCGTCGTAAAGGCCAACCGGCCCGACTTGACATTGCGTTCCATCATCTCCGTCAGCCCTGGTTCATAAATCGGGCACTCGCCCCGCTTGAGCATGTCGATCTTTCGCTCATCAACATCCAGACACGTGACATCATTGCCCGTGTCAGAAAAACACACGCCCGTCACGAGCCCCACATACCCAGTGCCCACCATTGTCAGCCTCATCACCAACTCCCTCATGTGCCCGACGGTACGCCGAGCCAAATACCTTCAACCGAACAGCAGCACTGCCCGTCTTTACACCTCGGGCCAACCGGCCCACGCATCCATGTCTTGTCAGCCGCAGGTCATCCTGACGCACGGGCCCGAAGTATCACTCACGTTATGCCGCTCAATAGTTCGGCGTTGGTGCCCGGTAATGCGACAGATCAACCCCGCGGAACCACTCGATCGTCGTTGCAAGACCATCACGAAGCTCGATCGTCGGCGTCCACCCCAGCTTCTGCTGGGCAAGCGTGATATCCGGACGCCGCTGCTTCGGATCGTCCACGGGCAGGTCATTATACACCAATTTCGACTTCGACCTTGTCAGTTCGATGATCAGTTCCGCCAGTTGCTTGATCGTGAATTCTCCCGGATTGCCAATATTCACCGGCCCAATAAACCCAGGTTCCTCACAGCCCATCATCCGGATGATGACCTCGACTAGGTCATCGCGATAACAAAAAGACCGAGTCTGCGACCCATCACCAAAAATTGTGATGTCTTCACCGATCAGCGCCTGTCGAATGAAATTCGACACCACGCGACCATCATACGGATGCATCCGTGGCCCATAGGTATTGAAAATCCGCACCAAACGTACATCCGCGCCGTGCATCCTGTGGTAATCAGCAAAAATGGTCTCCGCAGCCCGCTTGCCCTCGTCGTAACAAGCACGCGGGCCAAGCGTATTCACTGCACCGCGATAGCTTTCGGGCTGGGGGTGCACCTCGGGGTCGCCGTACACCTCACTCGTCGAGGCTTGCAGCACGCGAGCGCCGCAACGTTTTGCCATGCCAAGCACATGAAATGCACCAAGCACACTCGTCTTCAGGGTCTTGATCGGGTTGTGTTGATAGTGCCCTGGGGCCGCCGGGCATGCCATATTGTAAATCTGATCAACCTCAAGCCAGAGCGGCTGGGTGATGTCATGACGAATGAGTTCGAAGTTGGGGTTCCCGAGCAAATGCTGAACATTGGTCTTCTGACTCGTAAAGAAATTATCCAGACAGATCACATCGTGCCCCGCGGTGACAAGGCGTTCGCACAGGTGCGAGCCCAGAAAGCCCGCACCGCCGGTGACAAGAATGCGTTGAATCGTGCTCATATCGTGGCTTTCGGTTTCTCAAGCGGTCTGGGACAGGGCAAGAAGAGTAGCCGATAGGCCCAACTGCGTGCATTGAACCGATCAGGCAGGACCTCCACCGCCTGCGCGAGCTGTGCTGGAATCACGATCCGGGTCAGCATGAGAAAGCACAGTGAAAAGAGCGTTCCACTGACGCCGACCCGGATCGCATTGAGCACAACGCCCGGGTCCGTCTCTCCGCCAACGAGCATCCGTTTGTCGACAAGAATTGCAATGACGGCTGCGGCAACCCCACACACCCAGGCCGGTCCAAGATCGACTGCGGCGCTGCGCTTGCGAAGGTGCGACACCTTGAAAACCCACGCACAGATCGCAAGACGTGCCACGATGACATAGGTCGTCATTGCTGTCGCCACCCGAAGCGCCTGCATGCGATCGTCGGCTCCCTCCTCAGCTGCCCACAGCCCACCAAGAAGTGCAGCAACAACGAACCCGAACGCTTCGAGCACAAGCACGACGCCATTTGTCTTGAATCGGCCCTGTGCCTGAAGCGCCGCAGTTGTCACCCCAGCGGTAACTCGCATCGGAAACGCACAGGCAAGCACGAGCATTGCAGGCACTGCATCAGCCCACTTGCCGCCCCACAGCAGAAATTCGACCGGCCCGATGACAGACGCCATACCAAAGCAAATCATGCTCGACCACATCGCCTGCACGCGCATCGCACGGTGCAACGCGTTGGCAAAACGCTCGCGGTCATCGGCAAGGCGCGTGAGCGCAGGCAACAGCACCGTATGCAAGTTGACCCAGAGCAGTATCGCCGTTTGCCCGACCAGTTGGAATGCAAAGAAATACACACCCAGTGCGCTCGCCGTGATCAGCTTGCCCGCCACCAGATAATCGCCATACCCAAGCCCCGCTTCGCCAAGTCGCCCGAACAACAACCACCGCACTTCACGCAAAAGCGATGGCCACCTCGACCAGTTCGGGGGAGCTGTCCACAGTCGCTCGCGCACATACCACCAGCCCATGACCGATTCTGCCACCGCAACAATAAGCCAGGGCCATGCGAAACTGAAAACGCCTGCGCCGGAGTACGCGAGAATAATCATCGATCCAAACCGAATGATCGGAGGCCACGTCGCCCACATCGCCGCTTCGCGAAACCGAAGTTGCTTGCGAAGCTTCGCGTAGTAAATGCTCCCGAAGGTCAAAATCGGAACCGATGCCCCCATGATGAAAAGCATCGGGGCGAGTTGCGGCCTGTCGTAGTACCAGGCAACCAAGGGACCGCTCGCCACCATGATCGCACCGAGCACAACATTGAATGTCGCCGCGATCCAGAACAACGCACCGTCGTCATGATCGCCTGAAACACTGCCGCGTTGCACGAGCAGATCCCGCACCCCGCCATCTCGAATGATCGAGAGGAATCCCGCCAAGCCAGCAGCGAGCGCATAGACACCAAAATCTTCCCGAAGCAGCAGCCACCCTAAAATGATCTGCGTGACGAAACTGGCGGAGCGCGTCGCAAGCGTCGCAATTGCGAACCACGACACACCGCTCCCCACAGCGCGCCCAAGGGAAGCCGGTGCACCAGGTTCTTCAGACCCCTTGCTCAACGCCAAACCTTCCCTGCCTCAAGATCGGTGTCCCTCAAGGGCACCAAGGCGACAGTGCCGTTCCCTATCTCAGAACCCAAAATGCCAACGACCTGTTGATGATCGAGTTCGACTTCTGCCGAGCATTGCCAAAGGGAAGGCTACCGACTCTGGCTGTGCAGCACGCCGGGCCTCCTCTTTGGCCCCGATGATTTGGATGTTTTGAGTTTCCAAACAGATGATGATCGCTATCGGCCCGGAATCCGGTCCACAATCACACCGATTCCCCAATCCCGCCGCCGAACACGCCTTGCCTGTGCCCCGTATCAACAGAAGCGGGGTGGTGCTATCCTGCACGCGAGCTGGTGGGCTCAAGAAGCAGAATCACGTCTCCTCTCGTCGAATCTCACCTGAGGACATGGCTGATTCTGCCGACCGGTATGTCAGCACTTGGAAATTGATCGGGCTGAGGCACATCGTCCTCGGCCCCGAACCAAAGAGGGATGGGGCAACATCATGTCAAAGGGTCTTGCAGTTGTGGCAGGTGGCGGCGGGTTTATCGGGGGGTTCCTCGCGAGAAACCTCATGGAACAGGGCTACAACGTCCGCTCTGTCGACATCAAACCACTGGACGAGTGGTATCAGGTGCACAGTGACGCCGAGAATGTTGTCGCAGATCTGAAAGACCTCGCCAATTGCCAAGCGGCATGCAAGGGGGCCACGCGCGTCTACCAGCTTGCCGCTGACATGGGCGGCATGGGATTCATCGAAAACAACAAGGCCCTGTGCATGTTGAGTGTGCTCACCACCACGCACATGCTCATGGCCGCCAAGGAAGCTGGCTCCATCGAACGCTTCTTCTACAGCTCCTCCGCCTGCGTCTACAACGCCGACAAACAAACAAGCGAAGACGTTATCCCCCTCAAAGAAGATGATGCCTATCCCGCGATGCCCGAAGATGGGTATGGCTGGGAGAAACTTTTCTCTGAGCGCATGTGCCGCCACTTCTATGAAGACTTCGGCCTCGAAACACGTGTCGCCCGCTTCCACAACGTCTACGGCCCGCACGGCACCTGGGAAGGTGGACGTGAAAAGGCACCCGCAGCGATGTGCCGCAAGATCATTGCCGCAAAGCTCTCGGGCGATCACGACATGGAAATCTGGGGCGATGGCAAGCAGACGCGCTCATTCATGTATATCGATGATTGCATCAAAGGCATCAACATGTTCACGGAAGCACCACACGGCGAGCCCTTGAATCTCGGCTCCGACGAGCTGACAACGATTGTCGGTCTAGCAGAGTTGGTCGAAGGCATCGCGGGCATCAAGCTCAACAAGCAATACAACCTCGATGCGCCCAAGGGCGTCAACGGGCGGAACTCCGACAATGACCTGATCAAAAAAGTGCATGGCTGGGCGCCAGGCATCACACTCGCAGATGGCATGAAGAGGACGTACGACTGGATTTATGAGGAGTATGTCGCGAAGTATGGCGCGGGAAAGACGGCCACGGCCAAAGCTTGATCGTTCTTCGATATTGTCCTAATTACACACCCGAGCCGAGCGGCGCAAACGCCTCGCTTGGCTCGTGTCGTCTCAAGAGCAGGAGAAACGCTGCGTGAGCACACCAGCGCCCACCAACTCGGCAGCCCCAACCGGACGCACCATTTTGGTGCTCAGTCAGGTCTACCCCCCAGACCCTGCCTCTGTCGGGCAACACATGGCAGACGTATGCGCCGCACTTGCCGAACGCGGCCACCGCGTCATCGTGGCCACCGCCAACCGTGGGTATGACGACCCCTCCAAGCGATATCAATCACGCGAAATGCGCGACGGTGTTGATGTGCGCCGCGTACCATTCAGTTCCTTTGGGAAGTCTTCGATCCCGCTTCGCGCACTGGCCATGCTCTTTTTCATGGGCTGGTGCCTCTGGTACGGCCTGACAACGCGAAAGCTCTCCGGCATACTCGTAAGCACCTCACCGCCCATGTGCGGCCTTGCTGCGGGCATCGTGCATACGCTGCGCCGCACGCCGATCACCTACTGGGTCATGGATCTCAATCCTGATCAGATGATCGAACTCGGCAAGATGAAGCCTTCTTCACCTGCTGCACGCATTCTGAACTGGATTCAGAAGTTTGTGCTCAAACGCGCTGCGCATGTTGTCCCCCTCGATCGCTTCATGGCAGACCGCTTGTGGAAGAAATATGACGCATCTGACAAAGCCACCATCATGCCGCCCTGGCCCCACGAAGATGTGCTGGATGTCGTCAAACATGATGAAAACTGGTTTCGCGACCAACATGACCTGAACGAACGATTCGTCTTTATGTATTCGGGAAACCACGGCTACTCAACGCCGATCACAACACTGCTGCAGGCAGCGTTGAAAATGCAGGATGATGAACACATCCTCTTCATGTTCATCGGCGGGGGTGTGGGCAAGAAGGAAGTTGATGACACCATCGCGCACGAAAAACCGCGCAATATTGTGAGCTTGCCCTATCAGCCATTCAAGGACCTGCGATTCTCACTGTCTGCTGCTGATGTCCACATGGTGACTGTTGGTGCCAATGTCGTCGGCGTCGTCCACCCTTGCAAGATATATGGCGCCATGGCAGTTGCACGCCCGATTTTACTCTGCGCTCCAGACCCATGTCATGCGTCCGATATCGTGCGCGATCGTGATGCGGGCTGGCATATTTCAAATGGTGATGTTGATGGTGCGGTAGAGTTGTGTCGAAAAATTGCTGCTATGACGAACGACGAGTTACATGCAATGGGACTTCGGGGCCAGCGGTTCATTGCCGATGACATGCAGAAGGTCGCACTCTGCGGTCAATTTTGTGACATCGTGGAGAACACACTTCGATGACACACCTTGCCGAGCAACCCGCCCGAGCACCCGCGTCGACCAGCGCCACCGAAACGCCCACATCTACCAGCACATCGGTGGTGAAATATGTCTTCGTGCAGGATGATCCCTTCCTGCTGCCCAAACTTGTTGATAAATATCTACGCGAATTTTCAACATCTACCGCGGGCATCAATATTCAATCTGTTGCACAGGGCAAGCGCACGGTGATGCAAACCGCAATGGACCTCTACAAACTCTATGGCTTTCGCTACTTCCAGTGGAAGCTGCGAAAATATATCCTCCTCAAAATCAAAGCCAAGATCGTAAACGATATTCTTGGTTCAACGCGCCGGTGTTACTCCGTCCGCGCTGTTGCGAAAAAGTACGGCGTCCCGATCACCAATGGAGATGTCAACGCTGAATCATTCCGCGACATGCTTGAAAACAAGGGCGTACAGTTCATCGTCTCAATTTCGGGTACACAGTTCTATAAGAAAGCCCTGCGCGAACAGATGCCCTTTGGCATTATCAATTGTCACGGCGCACTCCTGCCCAGATACCGCGGCCTGATGCCAAGCTTCTGGACCCTTGCCAATGGTGAAAAAGAGGGCGGCGTGTCGGTGCATCTGGTGAATAGCAAAATCGACGATGGCCCCATCATCGTACAAAAACACTATCGCATTCATTCCCACGACACCGTCGAAGACATCATGATGCGGTCGAAAGATCTTGCTGCTGAGGCGATCATCGAATGCGTGCGCCTGGTCGAAAAGGGCAACCCACCCATGATGCCAAACCTCGAATCAGAATCCACCGATTTTTCCATGCCAACTCGGGCTGATGTTGCACGCCTTCGCGCCAATGGACACAGACTCTTCTAACAATGACCACTCCCGACGCCATCACGCACGCGCTTTCCTTCGATATCGAAGACTGGTTTCATATGGTGGAAATCGATGCGGTGTCTGACACGTCAAAATGGCCCGAACTGCCCTCTATCGTTGTCGATCGAACGAAGTGGATCGTCGATCTCGTAGGCGAATATGACACTCGGGCAACATTCTTCATCTTGGGCTGGGTCGCAGAACGCTATCCGGAAATCGCTCGCTACATCGCAGATCAGGGGCATGAAGTTGGCACACACAGCCACTGGCACCGCAAGGTGTATGAACTGACACCTGAGGAATTTGCCAAAGACATCGCCCACTCGATCGACATACTCAGCAACCAGATCGCCGGGCCTGTGCATGGTTTCCGCGCGCCAAGTTTCAGTATCACCCCCGGCACCGAGTGGGCATTCGATGTGCTCCTTGATAGCGGCATCACCTATGACGCAAGCTTGTTCCCTGCGCCGCGCGGGCATGGCGGGTATGACTGCCCCCAGGAAGCACACGTCATTACGACGCCGTCGAAACGCTCCTTACCTGAACTGCCGATGTCAATCGGCTCCTTTGGGCCCGTGCGATTGCCATTTAGTGGAGGCGGATACATGCGCGCCCTGCCCAAAGCGCTCATCAACAGATCGTTCAACCAGTTCGAACGCCGTGGTGTGCCCGCGGTCATCTACCTGCATCCGCGTGATTTTGATCGCAACTGCCCGCGGGTCAACATGCCGCTCAAGCGCAAATTCAAGTGTTATGTCGGGCTCGCCACAACCGAGGGCAAACTGCGCCATTTGCTTGGCAATCGATTGTTTGCAACGTGCGCTGATGTGCTTGATTCGCAAGGCGTGCCGCCACTCCATCGCATCGCCAATCCTGTCACCCCAAACTCATCACTACACGTCCCGGATGATCAGTCGAAACGGGTGGCTACAGCATGACCGCAATTGACCCGCCAACCGACATTCGCTCACACGTGAACACCGACCAGTCCAAGGCGCTGGCCGATATCGCGATCATCATTCCAACATTCAATGAAGAAGTGAACCTGCCGCATGCCCTTGACAGCGTGATCAACAGGGCAAAACAGGTCTTCGTCATTGATTCTGAATCAACCGATTCGACGCGTGAGATCGCCGAAAACAGAGGCGCATCCGTTGTCGTGCGCCCCTGGCTTGGCTATGCCGCCCAGAAAAACTGGGCCCTTGACAATCTCCCCATCGAAACGCAATGGGTGTTCATTCTCGATGCGGATGAATCAATCACACCCGAACTCTGGGCAGAACTTGCCGACCTCGCCAGCAAGCCCACATGCGATTCGTCCATTGCGGGCTACTACATCAACCGCCTGACCTACTTCATGGGCAAGCCAATTCATCACTGCGGCTTTTTTCCAAGTTACAACCTTCGCTTCTTCAAGCGCGGCCTGGCCCGCTATGAAGACCGGCTTGTTCATGAACACATGGTCGTGCAAGGACCGACCTCACGACTGAAGCATGTCATGCTTCATGAAGACCGACGGGGCCTTGAACATTTTGTTGCCAAACACAATCGATATTCAACGCTGGAAGCACGCGAGCTGATTCGTGGCTATTCCGATCGGGGTGCACACGCCCAGAAACTCGAACGCGGCATCGCATTCCGGCGCTGGCTGAAATATCACATCCTGCCCAAGCTGCCTATCTCCGGCGTGTGGCGATTCTTCTACATGTACATTATTCGGCTTGGGTTTCTTGATGGTGTCTCGGGTCTGCGGTTTTGTGTGACATTGAGCATTTATGACATGCTCATCTCACTCAAACTGGCAGAACTCCGCCGCGCAGGAATCACGGACGTTTCTTCACTCACTCCCGCGGTGCGCGGTCTTGCCATAGAAGAAGGCGAGATTGGGGCGGAAACAACTGCGCCCGAACTCAAGGCCGATGCGATCACCGCCGCGCTGGACATCCCCTCGACAACTCCTGTGCTTGATGACGAGGAGCGCGTGCAGCGCGCCCAAGTGCAGACATCCTCAGATATATCACCTGAACCAGATCCACGTCATGCTCTTGCAGACACGCTGGAAACCGCCCTTGAACCACAGCGCGAGCCCACAGGCGATTGGCCGGCGTATCGCTCGGTGAAAGTTTCTGTGCTGATTCCTGTCAAAAACGAACAGCACAACCTCATCGGCTGCCTCCGCCATCTCCGCTGGGCCGATGAACTAGTCGTCGTTGACAGTCAGTCCACTGACAAAACCATTCCTATTGCACAAGCGCTCGGCGCCGATGTGTACCAGTTCTATTACTCCAAGGCCGGTTGGCCAAAGAAGAAAAACTGGGGCCTTGAGCATGTGCCGTGGCGCAATGAATGGGTGCTCATCCTTGATGCTGACGAATACATGACCCCGGATCTCGCTCGTGAAATTGAACGCGTTGTGAACAATGACTGGCAGGCCTCGGATTCCAACAAGGCCGGCTGCGGCGATGGCTACTGGATCAACCGGCGCTTCATGTTCATGGGCCGATGGATCAAAGGCTGTGGCTATTACCCAAGCTGGAATGTGCGCCTGCTCAAACACAAAATTGGCCGCTATGAACGCATCGGTACCCTTGGCGATACCGGTTCAGGCGACAACGAAGTGCATGAGCACATCACACTGCCCACCGGTGAGGCTGGCTATCTCGAGCATGAGTTCCTGCACTACGCCTACCCGAACCTCAGCTCATGGGTTGAGAAACACGATCGGTACACCACATGGGAAGCCCATGCCATGGGTGCCAAAGATGAGGGTGGTGTCAACGCCTCGCTCTTTGGTGGTCCCATCCAACGACGGCGCTGGCTCAAACGCTTCAGCCGAAAGCTGCCCTTCCGCCCGTCACTGCGGTTCCTCTATGGCTACGTCTTCCAGCGCGGCTTCCGCGACGGATATCCCGGATTCGTCATGTGCCGACTGCTTGCCTGGTATGAACTCATGTCCATCGCAAAACACCGCGAAATGCAAACCCCAAACGCTCAGTGTGAACAGCGCAACAAATGAATACCGAGACCAATACACCTGCTCCATCACAGGGTGCGCCCGACGAATTTGGCCTTGAACAGCAATTCATCGCCCGTGGCGACAGCCCCTACACCCGCCGAGAGAAAATCGGCCGCATTCTCTGGAACTATCTGGGCCAGAAACTCTTCCGCCTGACATTCCACAACTGGTATGGCCTGCGAAATGCCCTCCTCCGAGCGTTTGGGGCCACAATCGGCAATCCTGTCCGGTTTCGACCCACCGTTCTCGTGGAACAACCGTGGAACCTCACGGTTGGCGATCACTCGTCCGTGGGCGACTACACCACCCTCTACTGCCTGGGAACGGTCACAATTGGTCGGTTTGTGAGCATTTCACAGCGGGCTCACCTTTGTGCAGGCACCCATGATCTAACTCTGCCTCAATTACCCCTGGTCAGGCCGCCGATCATGGTGCATGATCAAGTGTGGATAGCCGCCGATAGTTTTGTCGGTCCCAACGTCGTCATCGGCGAAGGGGCGGTTCTTGGGGCACGAGGCTGTGCGTTCAAGGATTTGGCTGCATGGGGAATATATGGGGGAAACCCCGCTCGAAAGCTCAGAGATCGACCTCAATTTGAGGTTGGCAAGGGATACCTGTAATCGGACATGGACCAATCCAACCCGGTGTTTCGGTAGTTTTGCCCACATGTCAGCGCCCAACGATGCTCGCGCGCGCCATCGAAAGTGTGCTCCGTCAAACAGTCGTTGATTGGGAATTGATTATCTCTGACGATGAACGCACGCCCGGCGAGGGGTGGGCCGTCGCCCGTGCTTACGCAGAACGTGACCCGCGCATTACTGCCGTGCGCAATCATGGCCCGCAAGGGCAAGCTTCGAATCTTGGCAATGCCATATCTCACGCGCGCGGCGAATGGATCAAGCCCCTGTACGACGATGACGAACTTGAACCAGCCTGCCTGCAGACCATGCTCGACGGCCTGTCACGAGCGCCCGGTGCTGTCATGGCCACCTCGCTTGCGATCAATGTCAACGCACACGGCACGGAGCATGCTGAAAAAATCGGTGAGCGCTTGCCGTTCGAACTGATCGCCCAACATGATGCGCACTATGCGCTCTTCGTGCAGGACCTCGATATTGGTATCCCCTCGCAGGTCATGGTGAGGCGCGATGTCATCGAAGCCGGTGCGACGATGAAGGATGCCGACGGCATGCCAACCGTGGTTGATCTGTTGTGGTATTCCAATGTCCTTCGTCATGGTGATCTGCTGCTCGTCAACGCGCCGCTTGTCAAGCGCTATCAGACCGGGCACACGACGATCACCAGTGAGCTGAGTCGTGAAAAACTCTTCGCCGAGTTCCATGCCCTGCGCCGGGTCCAGCGTGATCTCATCCCGACGGGTCAGCCAATTCCTTCACTCAGTGAGGCAGATCAGCAACTCCGCCTGATCCAGGCCGCCCTCGAATTTCGAGGCGGACGCCTGAGCACGGCCCTGCGACTCATCGCCACCACACCCATCGCGGGCGGGCACAGGTTGTTCGCGTTCTGGCTGCTTCGTCGATTTTTCCCGGGCCGATTCGCAATCGTTGCAAGGCTCTCGGTTGGCGAAACCATCGCCACCCCGATGCCACGCGAGCGCCGGGCTGCGTAATCCTCGCATCGAGGTACGCTTTCCATTATGCGCATCGCCATCTGCTGGACAGAACTCACCGGGTACACAACTGCATGCTGGCGCGCACTCGCAGCCCGCAAAGATGTCGAACTCTTTGTGATTGCCCATCGCGGCGGGGGCTCAACGTCCACCTTTGATGCTGACAGCCTCATGAAAGGAATCCCCTCTCTGGTTCTTACACCCGAAGAGGCAACTGATGTCGATCGACTTCATAGTGCGCTCAAAGAATTCAATCCTGATGGCGTGATGTTCTGTGGCTGGCTCTTCAAGCCCTACATCGATCTGATGTTCCGGTTACCAAAAACACTGCCCGTTGCGACATGTCTGAACAACGCATGGCAAGGAACACTGCGTCAGCGTCTGGCACCAATCGTGCGCCGGCGCCTCCTGAGACGATTCAATCGCATTATGGTCACCAACGAGCGCAGCTTTCAACTGGCTCACAATCTGGGTTTTACCGAGGCGCAGATCAGTCGTGGCATGAATGGCTTTGGCTACCGGGCTCACGCCGATGCCACCGCACAGCGCGCTGCCCTCGGCGACTGGCCGAAAAAGTTTCTGTATGTCGGCCAGTACATCGAGCGCAAAGCCGTACATCTTCTTCTCGATGGATATGAGGCCTACCGCACGCAATCTGAGAACCCATGGTCACTCACATGCTGCGGGCGCGGGCCTTTGAAACCTCGAATCGATGCCGCGCCTGGCGTCGAAGACCTTGGCTTTATCCAGCCACCAGAATTGCCCGCAGTGATGGCACAACACGGCACCCTCATCCTCCCAAGCTTCTATGACACATGGGGAGTGGTGATTGCAGAAGCCGCCGCCTCTGGCATGCCGGTGATCGCCACCGAACGATGCGGCGTACAGATCGACGTCATCCGCCCCTACTACAACGGGCTCGTCATTCCGACCGGAGACACTCGAGCCATTTCACAGGCCCTCCTCTGGATGGATACGCACTACGATCGTCTGCCCACTATGGGGGCGCGAGCACGCCCCTTTGCCGAGGCATTCGGTGAAGAGGCATGGGCCGATCGGTGGGAAGCATTTTTTAGTACTTTGGTGGATGAGTCAACTGCAGCGTTGACCAGTTGAACACCTCGACCGCGACGCCAGGGAAACACTGTGACCGAAACAGACAACACACGCGTGAACACCCACGCTCAAGGTATTCCGGAATTCGGGTTCACAGAAAAACCTGAACATACTCAGGCCTATCTCTGGCCTGTCATTTTACGATTAGCTGGCAAAATGACTCCCGGAATGCGCATTCTTGACCTTGGGTGCGGCAATGGATCAATGGCAGCGTTGTTTGCAAACGAAGGATGCTCTGTACTGGGGGTAGATCCCTCCAAGCAAGGGGTTGCCCACGCCCGCTCGAGAAACCTGCCCAACACACAATTCATGGAAGGACTCGCCACCCCGGACCTTATCAATCAGCTGGGCGTCGAGCCTTTTGACATGGTCATTTCTACCGAAGTTGTTGAACATCTCTATGCACCACGCGACTGGGCGGCGTGCGCTTTCCACGCGCTTCGCCCAGGCGGTGCCGCCATTTGCAGCACCCCCTATCATGGGTACGCCAAAAACCTTCTGTTGGCGCTCACCGGCAAACTCGATCGTCACTTCACCGCACTCTGGGATGGTGGGCACATCAAGTTCTGGAGCCCAAAAACACTTGACATGCTCTTGACTGAAGCGGGCTTCGGCAACACGACATGGCGCGGCGCCGGACGCATGCCGCCCCTCTACATGTCCATGGTCATGCGCGCCGAGCGTCCGGAATGACCATGAAAATACTTCACTTCCTTGAAGGTGTTCGTCTGAAAGACGGCGGTGTTGCCCGCGCAGTGCTTGATAACTGCGCTGTCATCGCAGAGCGTGGGCATCAAGTCATCCTTGCAACCAAAGATGACACCGATGTCCCCGAGCAATGGAAAAGATCATCCGACTTCGATAATAATTCAGCCTTCCCCGTCATTGTCGTGCTGCGCGATCCCGGCCCGACAAGCTGGATCGGGCGCTTGCGAACGAGGCTCAGTTCTGCCGACATGGCTCGGATGCAAAAGCTCCTCAACAAAGCTGACGTATTGCATGTCCATGGCCCATGGGAACCTGACAACACGCGTCTTGCGCGCGCTGCTCATCGGTCAGGCACACCATACATCGTGACGCCGCACGGCATGCTTGATGACTGGTGCATGTCACAGCGCGGCCTGAAAAAGCGCCTTGCACTTAAAGTATATGCCTCACGAACACTGGCTGAAGCTGCACTCGTCCAATGCACCGCCTCCGGCGAAGTCGAACAGGCTCGCAAGTGGATCGGGCATGACCGGATCCAGATCATCCCCTGCGTGATGGTTTTGTCTCCATATCAGACCTTGCCCCCGCGAACTGAAGTCCGTCGTCTGATTGACGAACCTGAAGATGGGATTCCGCTTGTGTTGTATCTCAGCCGGATTCATTACAAGAAGCAGCCCGAGGTATTGTTGCGCGCGATTGCCTTGCTGGCGACACGAGGGCAGTCCTGTCGCCTCAATATCGCGGGCACCGGTGAAGCGAGTTATCTCGACAGTCTCAAGCGTCTTGCAAATACGCTTGGCATCCAGAATCAGGTGCGCTGGATGGGCATGGTGACCGGGGAGAAGAAAATCGCGGCATATTGCGCGGCAACGGTCTACGCGCTCCCCACGAGTCAGGAAAACTTTGGGCTTGTGTATCCGGAGTCCCTCGCCTGCGGCACACCGGTCATCGCAACCAAAGGCGTGGATATCTGGCCTGAACTTGAGTCCAGCGGCGGTGCGATTATCGCTCCTGCAACGCCCGAGGCCTTCGCAGACGCCATTGGCAGTTTGCTGCGTGACCCAGACCGCGCCCTGACAATGGGTGAATCTGGCCGGCAATGGGTCTTTCAGGCCCTGGACGGGCGGAACACTGCTGATCGGATCATCGACCTGTACGAACAGGCCTCGTCTTCAGCACGTAACTGAGCAGATGATCGGCCTCTATCCCCGAAAAGTCCGAGGATAGACGTCCTCGGTCAGCCGATATCTTCGATTGTCTCTCTGGATGCCATGGAAACACCAGTCGCCCTCTTCCTGATCGCTGTGTCACTTGGTCTGGTCACCAAGATAGTTCTCGATGCGCTCAGGAAACGAGTCGAAATACTCTCGATTCGCAATTTCTTATTCATCGGCTTTATCGTCTTTCAATGTATCGCGGCAGCGGTACCGCTTCTCGCCCAGTACTACCCGCGATATGTTCTCGAGAACCCCTCCAACACTGCGGTCCGCTATGCGGTTTTGATGTCAATCTTCCTCGTGCTGTTCATCATTCTGTACGACACCGGGCCCTTCGTTGCCAAATGTGCCCGTCGCATGCCACGATCAACCAGAGTGCCTGACATCTGGAAGTTGTTGCTGCTTGCAAGCATATGCCTTGCGTTGTCCGCAATTCTGCGATTCGGTGTGCTCATTCCACTTATCAATATCCTGACAACTTACACTGGCCTTGCTTTGGCGAGTATGGCTGCTGGAATTGCTGGATGGGTATGGGCACCGCGCTTGATGAATCCTGCCGTCGCAATTGTCGCAATCGTAATCGTTCTCAGTGCGCTCTCGGTGACCATTACGAGTTCTTTTGGCCGACGTGGACTCGTGTCCGTGTGTGTGTGTGTGGGTTGGGGAATGTATTATTCACACTTCCGCACAATCTCAAAAGCCCGCTATCTCCCATACCTTGCAATCGTCACTGCTGTGGGCGTCTTGTTCATCGCTGTCTTCACGAGTGTCCGCGGCACAGCGCATGGCAAGAACTATGGTCCACTGGATTACGCAAAACTCATTGCAACGCAGGGCGATCCCATCCGCGGGCTCACGCTCCTGGCTGGCGGACAGGAGACGGGCCATGTCAGCATGTGGCTCATGGAGGTCTACCCTGAATCGTACGAGTTCGAAGACATGATGGGTCTTGCATACACCGCCATGGTGCCTGTACCTCGCGGATGGTGGCTCGACAAGCCTGTGCCCATCAGCCTCCGCATCCCGAAGATGGCAAAATTGCGCCATGTGCAGTTGGGGAGTCTCACGATCGGCCCCGGAATCCTTGGCACCGCCTGGGCCGACGGCGGGTGGTACCCAATTATTATCTATGCTGCCTTCTTTGCCCTTGCCTTTCGCCTGCTCGACGAGTGGGTCCGGCTCAACCCCACTGATCTTACGGTCATCCTGCCTGTTGGCGCTGCCCTCGGAGAGGTGATTGCCATCCCCCGCGGAGAAGTAGCTCTTTTCACATTCATCTATTTCTACGCCCTCACCACCAGTTGGCTTGCCTTGCGTATGGCAGCGCCTCTCCTCCGTTTTCAACGCATCACCAACGATGAAACCGCTATTCAGGCCACTACAGCCCTCGCGCCACCCGATCTTGAATCCCATGCGGAACTGGATGATCCCGATGCACTCCAGAATGAGGAACAATGGTCGGAACCCTTGCAAGAGCGCCCGCGTTTAGACTGGGCAGAGCTCGCTGAGGGGGAAGCATTTGAGGCACCAGAGCGCACATAACAGGGTGTTGTATTCGCGTTGGCACCTTCGGTGCGCAATCTCGCTGATGGTGTTGCCTGTGTCGGCGCTCGCACAATCGCTTCTTCACGCGCCGATCGTGCATCGTTCACCGGATGCAGCATCAGGTGCCTTTCAGGCCTCCGTCGAACACAATGCCATGCTTTCGGTCAAAGATCGCGCTGGCGCGCCGGTGCTTACTCCAAATGGGCAGGCACTCTGGGCACCGGCGGGCAAGGATGTACAGAACTATCTGGAACCCACGATCACCGTTCAAATCGTCCCCGGTGGTGCGGACATCACGTTTGATTTCGAGAATACGTCTCAGGAGTCCAAGTGGCTTGGTGTGCTTTATATCGGGGGCATCCGGTTCGGCCCCGAAGTTCACCATCGCCTCTTCCAGGCTGATGGCAAGGAAGTCGTTACTTCCCACGACGAACGCCCATACTTTGGTGGAGGCGGTCAGTATCCCGGCGCGTTGTACTCACCTGTGGCAACACTGCGAGAAGGCGATACCACCATCGGCGTCAGTTTGCTTTACCCAGTCCTTGACTACAAACATTCCGTCTTTATTCGAGTAGAAAGCCCGGGGGGGAAATACACCGAAAGCGGCCGCAACTGGCAAGTCATGGTGCATCTCAGCCCACTTCGCCCAGCGGGATCAAAACGTGATATCGAACCCGGTGAAAAACGAACCTACACCCTTGCGCTCCGGATCGCGATGGGAGATCCGAAACACGACTGGATGCGAACGCTCCTGCCATATCAAAATTACTTCCATGCCCACTACGGCGATGTGCAATACAAGCGCGATGGGCGACCAGTCCGCGCCATCGAGATTGCAGGCTCAACTCCACCCACCCATGACAATACCCGTGCCTTTACCTATGAGAAACGCAGAATTGATGTCCACGGCTGGCGCCCGTGGATCAATGTGATGCGCGCAATGATGAATGATGGGTACCGCCGCTTTATGCTCATCGCGCCCACGGGCATGTACAACACCAATCGCCACAACAACTACCCTTTTCAATTCACTTCCGGCTGGAAATATCTGCCTGCCGCACGCGCCGAACTCCCGTTGCTTGCTGACTTCGGTCAGCAACTCGGCATTGGAGGACTTGGCCTGTGGTGGGGACGCTCGGCCCAAGTCATGACAACGTGGGATGCTTCGGGCTTTGAAGTCTTGACGCCGGACAACCCCGCTCACCGCGCCCGGGCACATCGGGAGATGGATCTGGCGGTATTACTCAATGCAACCGTGGTCGGGCTTGATGCTTTTTCATACATGGACGCATGGGACGGGTATCTCTGGGTCACTTCTCTTCGCCGCCAATACCCCGGTGTGAAGTTCATAGTCGAACCGCTCGCTGCCGACTTCTTGCACACCATCGCAGGCAGCTATGTCTATGGCTTGCGATCGCAGCGCGAAAGAGATCGCGAGCCAAGCGGCCCGTTGCTACTTGCCGATTTTCTCAGTCCGGGACATGAAACCTGGGCTCGCATCGATGTCAATGCTGTCAAGGCCAAAGCAGGCCTAGAGGTCACAGATGCGATCCTTGCGAACCTCGTCCGTATGCACGCTTCGCAACTTGCGAGCTGGGGATTCATCCCCATCATCCATGCACCCGGCCAGGTGCATAACATCTTTGCGGCTCCTTCATGGGAAACTTCAATCCCACCTGATCTTGTCCTGCCGGAGGAACCTTGATCATGATGCGACCTGGCAAGAGCTTGCCGATTGTGATGAAAAGTGAAACTGCGCGACACCTGCTGGAATACTGCCAGCAATTCACCGCTTTCCCATTTGCCCATGACACCTCACTGGCCGCTGAATCGAATGATTCCAAGGTCCAGTACTCATTTTGTGTCGCGGCGGCTGGCAGAGGCCAGTCACCTCGAACTCACACAGGTCTCGGAGGAACCAATGTCAGTCATTTCTATCACCGCCGCTCTGATCGCGGGGCTCCATGCCGGGTTCGATTCGCCAGACCTCACCATTTCAGACCCCGCTCCAGCGCCTGTGCTGGCTCCCGCCCTTGCCCCACCCCAGCTTGGGGAGGTCATGACATGGGCCAGCACCTGGCTTGAAACGGGCACAGCGGGCATTGCCCTCGAATTGACACAAGCCGGGCGCACCACGCGCTGGCGCTGGATCGATCCTCGCCGCTCCGCGGGCGATTCCGCAAGCAATGAGGACCGGGACACTGCAGGCAAGGACACGAAAGCAGGAAAGAGAAAAACGCCCAAGCCCGACAAGGGTTCTCAGACCAGCGACACCTCCAAAAACTCCAGCAGGGGAAACTCTCGATGGGGATCACAACGGCGAGATGGCACTCCATCCAATAACAGCGCAGGAAATGATGGCGCAGACGAAAACCCCACTGAGTCTGTAGAAGCAGCTCCGCCCGCTGGAGGATTGACAGAACCACCTGAAGCATCCCTCGATACCCCCCCGCCCGTCGATGGCGCGCCAGACCCCGCACCGGATGTTCCAGTAGATGAAAGTGCGGTTGGTGGTGATCCACAGCCAGCACCTGATCCGGACCCTGCGGCAACAGCACCTCAACCAGTGCCACCTGAGTTCGTGGCAACCGTTGGTGCTGACTCGATGGTCACCCTCACTGAAGTCGCAACAGGCCGGGAGATTATTTCACCCAACCGTATGCCTTTGTGGACACCGAACGGGGGCTTCCCGGAAGAAGATTCATTGCCACCCACAGTGATATTCCAACCCAAAACCAATGGCTTTGACGTTGTCTATCAATTCACCAATGACACTGGCGTCGTAAAGAAAATTGGCAATGTGTACGTTGGCGGTATTCGCTTTGGCCAGGAGATCATGCTTCGCAAGTTTGACACCGACGGCAAAGAACTTGTTGTGAATCACAACAACAGTAATTACTTCGACGGCGGCAACTCCTACCCGTACTGGTATTATTCACCCGTTATTGTTGCTCGAGAAGGCAACATCGTGTTGGGTGCGTCGATGTGCTACAACGCCGTAAGCTATCAACACAATGTGCTGATGCGCATGGAAAGTCCAGGCGGAAAGTTCACGGAAGGTGGACGCAACTGGCAAATGCTCTTCCAGCTTAACTCCAAGACTGAGTTCTCTGAAGCAGGGAACATCCAGCCTGGAGAAACCAGAACCTACAAATTGACGCTTCGCGCAGAGAAGCTAAAAGCTGGCGATCATGAAAATGAATGGCTGCGCACTCTCGTGCCATACCGTGACTATTTCGTTGGTCAATATGGTGGCGTGCAATACGAACGGGACCCGAGGCCGATCGCTGTCTTTGATGTTTCCTCCCTTGGTGCAATTTCAACTGGCAACGAACGAGGGTGGAACGGTAATGAACGACTTGACACCCACGGCTGGGGAATGTGGGTTGATCGATTGGCCGCTGTACGAGATCGTGGATTCAACCGCTTCGTGATGTATGGCGCAGGAGGCATGTACAACATCAATCGAGAGAACAACTATCCATTCCAGATCACAAGCCCGTGGAACCAGTTTCCTGTCATCTTGAACACATTGCCGCTTCTTCAGAGCTTCATTCAATCCGTTCCGAGTGGCGAACTTGGTTTCTGGTGGGGAAGATCTGTCCAGGTCATGAAAACGTGGGACACGCCGACGATCGAAATCCTCGACCCTTCCAATCCAGAGCATGTTCAGCTTGGCTTTGCGGAGATGGACAATGCAGTACTGGCTGGTGCAACGACGATCGGTTTAGACAGCGTTGCGGCCCAAGGCGTGTGGGATACCTATGAATGGCTCACGATGTTGCATGAGCGCTACCCACAGGTGAAGTTCATTGCTGAACCCCTCAGTTCAGACATTCTGCACACACTTGCAGGCACATTTGTGTATGGCACACGCGTCGGGGTAGATGAGGCATACAACATCGAAGGACCGATCGTCTTGGCCGACTTCATCAACCAGGGCCACGAGGTGTGGGCGGGCATCAGCGCAAATCCGCTCAGGATTCTTGAGGGCATACCGGCCGGTGATGATATTCCTGAAGAAGTCATACGCCTGTATATGCGTCGACTCGCTGATATGGGATATGTCCCCTTCGTTCAACTAGGCGTCACCCTGAACTGGCCCATCAACGCCGTCGAATCATGGAATAACTCAGTCCCTGCTGATTTGATTCGCTGATCGAACCTGCAAACTTGTTCGCAACCACCGCGCACCCCGGAGCTTCAAGTTCCGGGGTGTTTTCTATTTTTGGCCGCACTCAATTCGTAAGCGAAGCTCGCTCTGCGCGGGCTTGTGCAACCTGCCGTGCAACACCTTCGGCGAAAGTCACCTTCGGGACACACCCGAGCTCTTTCGATGAACGCGCCGTATCCGCACAGGTGCGCTCCACATCACCAGGCTGCATGTCCATCTGCACAATCTTCGGTGCTTTACCCGTTGCATGGGCGATCGTCTCGATCATGTCGCGCAACGTCACCGGATGGCGCCCGCCAAGATTCCATATGCGATACCCGTGCGCAACAATGCGCTCGTGCGCCGCAAGCACACCCGCAACAATGTCATCGATATAGGTGTAATCCCGGCTTGTTGATCCATCACCAAACATCTGAATCGATTCGCCCCGATCCATCAGATCAATAAAGTGCGCGATGGCAAGATCAGGGCGCTGCCTCGGTCCAAAGACAGTAAAAAACCGAAGACACGCTACGGGCATGCCATACAGATGGTGATAGGTATGCCCGATCAATTCACACGCGCGCTTCGTCGCAGCATAGGGACTGATGGGCTCACTTACAGGATCATCTTCTGAGAATGGCACAGTCGAGCGGTTGCCATACACCGAACTCGATGACGCCATGACAAATCGCTCAACCGTGCTGGTCTGTCGCGCTGCTTCAAGGAGATTCACCGTACCGCCCACATTCACCTCGGCATACAACCCGGGCTGGGCAATCGATGGGCGTACACCTGCGCGCGCGGCCAGATGAATCACCGAACTCGGCTCCACTGATGCAAACAACTGCATCATGTCGCCGGGCCGACGGATATCACCTTCAACAAGTGTAAACGTGCCAGATCCATCGCACGATGTTGCTTCGCGCACAGATTCGACATTCCGCAACTTGGCGTGTTTGCTGTAATAGCCGTCGAAGTTGTCGAGACCGACAACATCCTGGCCGCGCTGCACAAGTGCAGCGGCAAGGTGCGAGCCAATAAAGCCCGCAGCACCAGTGACCAGCACCGCGCCACCACTACTCATGCACAATACTCTGGCATCCGCCGCGCACTATTCATGCGGGCAGTGTATCAGGAGCGCCTGCATCTTTTGCCATACAAAGCGTTTTTGCTTTCGACGGCGTAGCGAACACACACGCACATCCCCGTTCGCAAGCAGGGCACCGTCGTTAAACAGTGCCCCGCTGGAGGAGAGAGAGAGAAAATCGAGAAACCTGAACATGCGCCCACGACGAAATGGCGCAGTCTTGGGCGTATCGGCCCAATGCCTCATCTTGCCCTAACTTTTTTCTGGCACTATTTCTCTGATGCCTCCAAGGCTCATTCTTACAGCGGCGAAGATAGAACCCCCCCATTGGGGAGGTCGCTGTGCGTAATACCTTGTTCTGGCGTCAATTTCGCCGGTGTAAGGGGAAAGACAAGCTGGCACATCACAAGTGTCACCACTCCCACCACCACCACAACGGGGAGTCCAAGACGCAAAAAATCACTCGGGCGATACCCGCCCGGGCCATAGACCATCAAATTTGTCTGATACCCAAAGGGTGTTAGAAATGCACACGAGGCCGCAATCATCATCGTGATCACAAATGGTTCCGGCGAAACCCCAAGATATTCCGCAATCGCAATAACAATCGGAAACATCAACACCGCTGACGATGCGTTCGTAATCACCTGCGTCAACACACATGTCACGATGAACACCATGGCGAGCGCTCCCAAAGCGCCCCAACTGTGTGCAACTCCAAGAGTTGATTCTGCAATCCATGCCGCAGCACCGGACACTGTCAAGGCCTGACCCACACCAAGCGCAGCACCGATTGTGATCAGCACGGTCCAATCGATGCGCGACCTGGCTCTTGCGGTCGGGCAGCATCGCGTGATGACCATCAACATAGCACAGGCCAAGGCAGCGACCACCGGCGAAATATCGACCACTGTTGGTGGGGTCATACTTAGAAATCTGGCGACGAAACGAACCATCGGGGTCAGAGGCACGGTCATCAACAACACAAACAGCCCCACGATGCCAATGGAGATACCTGCGCGTTCGAAGTTCGGCACATCGGAATCTGCAACTTTCGATACCAGATAGAATTCATCGGAATTGCGGTAGGCACGCAAAAATCCATCATGCGTCTCAAGCAGGACCGTATCACCGGCCTGGAGAACAATGTCGCCAATCTTACCGGGCACGCGCTCGCCGCCACGATGCACCGCGATGATTGCAGCGTCATAGCGCGTACGAAAACGAGATTCACGCACCGAACGACGCACCAATGGTGATCGCGCCGAGATCACCGCTTCGACCAACCGCCGCTCACGTTTTTCCATATTGACTTTGGTGATCTGATCAGTCGCGGGTTCAAGCCCGCGGGTTTTTCGCAAATCAACGACTGATTCCACAACACCTACAAAAATAAGAATATCGTGCGCCTCAAGGATCGTACTTGGTGACACAGCTGGCAACGCTACCCCGTTGCGCTCCAGTTCTGCGAGATATGCCCCGGGAAGATTGCGCAGCCCCGCAGCTTCGATGGTGCGCCCAACGATCGATGAATCTGAGCGCACCGTCATGGCAACGGTGTACCGGCGCGCTTCTTCGCGCATGCCCTGAGAAGTGTTGCGTCCTTTGAGCAAGCGCGGTGCAAGAAACACCACGACGGCAAGCCCCGCGATCGCCGCAGGCAACCCGACAGGTGTGATCCACCAAAATTGTCGCGCAGGTGATGGCGCTTCGAGGCCCAGCGCTGCCAGATGCGTCGAGGTCTCCGCGTAGGTCACATACATTTCCGTAATCGCGACATTGGTCGCGGTGCCGATCAGTGTCGCCATGCCGCCCAAAAGCGCCGCAAAGCTGAGTGGCATGAGCACCGAACTGGCATCACGAGAAGTGCGCCGGCTCCATTCGACCACCGCAGGCAGATACGCAGCCACAATGGGTGAGTTGTTCATGAACGCCGACATCACGGCAACTGGCCCAGTCAATCGGAGAAGCGCCGAATGCGTGCCCTTCGGACGACCAAGCAGCGGCGTGAGAATCATGCGCATCGCGCCGGTCTCGACAAGTCCGCCGGCGACAACAAATAATGCTGCGATCATCACCACAGATGGATGTGCAAAGCCAGCAATCGCTTGGACAGGTTTAAGAATGCCCGCGAGCATGAGCACAATCAGCGCACTCAACATGCCAAGATCAGCGCTCACTCGCCCGCTTGCCATTGCAAGAAGCCCGATGGCAACACACGCAAGCGTGAACCATCCATCAAACCCCACGCCGACCTCCTGCTTTTGCGCTGTGAGTCACGACAACCCAACGACCTGGCGCTCAGCGCGAAGCGCATCAATGGCTTCCATCAGGCGATCATGTACTTGCGGCGGAGCGCACACAATGCCCTTGTTCCGTGCAAGAGTTGATCCCTGCGCAAAATCAAGCGTTTCGCCCAATACATCGGTCACGCGCACGCCCGCTTGTTCAGCAACGATCGCGCCGGCAGCATGGTCCCAGATTTTTTCTTCGTAGCCGCGCTTCACGGGAAAACGCAAGTATGCATCTGCTTGCCCGCGCGCAACGACCGCATACTTCGCCTGGCTATCAAGGCGCACGGGCTCTCTCACGCCGCCATGCCCATCGGGGGCATGGCCTGCAAGCCATTGCCGCACTTGGGCTGCGGTGCCCTGATTCGAATGTGCTTTTTCAACTGATGCTGTCGTGCAAATGCCGCGCCCCGCATCATGGGTAACTCGCTGCAACTCTCGCAGTGTTGCATCTTGAACGCACTCTGATTCAAGCACCGGAGCATCAGTCATTGCAAGATACAAACTGCCCGCATTCTCTGGTGTATCCAGCGGGATTGCCTGATCAAATGGCAGGTTCGGGCACCCGAGCGCACCAACTCTCACTGTGCCTTTGTCGATCCATGCCAATGAGATCGCATACTGTTGACCTCGCAAGAAGCCTTTGGTGCCGTCAATTGGATCAAGTGTCCAAAATGGTGCACCATCCGCAGGCGGTTCATCGGCGCCAATATCGATTGCTTCCAACATTGTATCGATCGTTGCCTCAGGCCATACGGTGCGCACCGCAGCGAGCACCTGGTTCGGCACCTCCGAGTCTCCGGCGCGCAACATGGCTTGAAGCTCCGCGGCGCTCTCTTCTCCCACCATCGCAATCGGTCCCAACCGATGATGCAGTTCGTGAGCGATCACAGCTTGTGCTGCGAAATCTGCGACTGAAACCGGCGAATCATCCGGCTTCAACATGCTGCGATACGATTCGAGGCGCTGCTGCACATGGCGCGTGACCAGCGCAGCGATCGCCACTGCTTCGCGCGCCGCGTCGAACATATCTTGGTGAGCACTCACGTCGCAAGGCCTCCTCGCATGAGCGCGAGGGTACCACAGCGTCGTGCTCGACGCCTGCGCAGTGCATCAATACGACACGGTGTTGCTAACTTGCGAGGCGCCATCACCATGCGACGGTTCAACATGCTCGTTCACGGCCATTGCAGAACCATCCGCGTCATACGCGGTGCTCATCGAATCAATAATCTGTCGCACCGGCACACCCTCAGCGGTGATGAGACCAAGCTGCCCAGCCTCCTCACCTGTACCGACGAGAAGGACACCATCGAGGTGTGCCCTGCCCGTGCCTATCCAGGCGCGAAGGCGATTGCTTGCCTCAATGTCACCCGGGTGAGCACCGGGGCCTATTTCTTTTATCGCCTCGGCAATGATTGTCAGTGTCTCGCCATCGGCGCTCGGACCAAGCACCACAAAACCATCGCGTTCTAGGCGCTGAAACACACGGCTCAAACGATCAAGCCCGGAGACCATGCCGTCGGCGGGTAATACAAGAATGCGCGGCGAAGATTCAACCGTTGCAACGCGCGTCACCGTGACCTCATCGTTCACTGCGGTATGAATGCGCAAGGCACGAGTGTTGCCATCTGTCTTGTCAAAGACAACATCAAATTCGCCCTCGCCGAGAACTGCAGTCGATGAAATTGCCGATGCTTGACCCATGCCTTGAAAGCCTGCCACGATCGGGAACACAAGCGCTGCTAACACACCGACGCCAAGCAAAAAGAGCAGTGCCACGCCCACGCCCATGTTGGGTGATGAGCTATAGCGTCCCTTCTTGCCGTGACCGCGCATGCGCGACTGCACACGATTTTGCATGTCATGCACGCGCTGTTGCGCATGCTTGCGTTGTTCTGCGGCGCTCTTGCGCATTCCTACCGGAACCACCTGTGGGCGCACCGGTGCGGGGTGAGGCGCAGGCGAACCCGCGCGCGCCGCAACGCCTTCACCATCAACACGGTATTTGCCGGTCCAGAAATCCGTCATGCTGATGCGCGGGCGACGACGCACGCCACCGGCATGCTGCGCCGGGCCTTGAACTGGCTGCGCTGGCGCTGCGGGTGGGCCTTGCGCAGCAGCGCCTGCGCCGACCGGCGGCGTGACCTGATCTGATGGCGTTGCAAAGACAGGCAATTCGCCATGCAGTTCTGGCTCTTCGAGCACGACCGGCGCAGCGCCGTCTGCCATCGAGGGCAAATCCTTGGGCTTCACAGCAAAGGGGTCGTCCGCATCAATCACCGCGCGCACGTCGGTCAACATCTGCCCCGCACTCACATAACGCTGGCTCATCTCTGCCATTGATCGGCGAATCACCCAGCGCAGTGCCTCCGGGCAGCGCTTGCGAAGCTGACTCAGCCCGCCATGCGCCGGGAACGAATTCTCAAGCAATGAATACAGTACGGCACCTGTTCCATAAATATCAAATTTCACGCCGTTGACTTCGTGCACCTTCGCACCGCGCAGCGCCATGCGCACCATCTCCGGATCGCGAAAATATTCTGTGCCATGCGTGGTCAACGTCATCGCAGAACGGAGCGGCGTTACGAGACCAAGATCAACGAGATGTGCATGCCCCTCGTGAACGATGATATTGTCCGGCTTGACATCCTTGTGCCACAGCCCGCCACGGTGATACACATCAAGTGTGATAAGTAGATCGGCAATCAACCCGACACCAAAACGCATGTCGCGCGTTGACAATCCCTCCGCATCACCCTGACTGTGCAAACGCTGACTTACTGCAGTCAGTGAATCGCCCGGCACATAGGGCATGACATAATAAAAACGCTCATCTGTCAGTTCATGTTCGAGAACCAGGCCAAGTTTCTTGGCCGCTTCGAGTGCGCGCGATTCGCGGATAATCTGCGGCAGTGATGACCCCTCATGCAAACTGAATGACTTGATCACTACCTGATCGATGTCTTCACCCGCCATGCGCGCAAAGGCCAAACGCTTGCGTTCATCGGGTTCTGCAACATACAGCTTGCCACCCGATCCGCCGCCCTTGAGCGACCCAACAATGGTGAACCCGTCGAATGAGCCGGAGCGCTTTGACGGCCGATCTGAACCCGGCGCATGCGCCATCGCTGCGGGCAGGCGTTGTTCGATGCCTTCGGTCAAGCCGCCCAGCATCAGGAGCTGCGCGATATGCCCAATGCAAACGCGGTAGAAACATTTGCCGACCGTCCCGATTTCTTCCTGCAGTGCGCGCCCGTAGTGCGCAGAAGCCGACCATCGCCCGATGACAACAGTGCCGAGAATGAATGGAATGAAGAACAGGCTTGTGACGAGCGCACCAACGATGCGCAGCGTGTCGGTGATCATTCCTGCGACGAATTGGAAAATGTGAACGATAAACCAGCCGATGCCGCCAAAGGTATAACCAATCACATAGGCAAGCCCCTTGAAGATTGGCACGATGAGAAAAATAATCAATAGCACGGCAACGGCCATTGCCAAGACACTTCCCAAGATGGCGAATAACGCGGTCATGATTGCCCCTCCGCGCCCATGTCCTTTTCCTACCGGTAGCGGTGCCAGCGAATCATTCAGCTACCCGAGCTCATCTGCCCGGCGCTGCTCCATCTCAAGGCGATACACCTCCGCCACCGCTTCATCGAACAAGGCGTCATCACTATTCTTGGGCGTCAGGGCCATGCCATTTCGCTCCGCCTCGTCCATTTCTTCATCTGTGAAGCTGTAGATCCGTACAACCTCAGACAAACACTCGCGCACCTGCACGCGAATTTTGCCCAACCGCCGGGAAATCGTTGGCTCTGAGACCCCCAAGCTCTCTGCGACCTCCTTGCCGCTCATCCCGTCCAGCACGCGCATCTGAAAGACTGCAAATTCCTCAAAGGTTGCCCCGCGTTCAACCATCCGCACCGCAGCGCACACCTTGGCCCGGAACATCGCTGCTTCGTAGATGCCGTCCGGGCTCTTGCCGTCGGCCTTGCTCATCCAAGCCTCATCAAGAGACGCGTTTTTCTTGCCCCCCCCACGTTTGAGGGCCATTCTGCGGTCAATTTCATCACCCAACGTGTGCTTTGCGATTGCGAGAATCCAGGTACTGAACCGGGCCCCGCGATTCGGGTCAAAGCGATCAATAGAGTTCGATAACGCTGCCAGAGTCTCCTGAGACAGATCCTTGACGGTCTCCGCCCCAATCTGGCCCCGCCCCCATTTGGCAAGTTGAGCCTGCAAAACAGGCCCAAAGACGTTCCAGAGCTCGTACCACGCCGCCGGGTCTTTCCCCCGCAAACGGTTCACGAACCCCGTGGTCATCGTATTCAGCATTTCACGCGGCCCTCCCAGACCTCGGACCCGCTCTCAATAAAAAGCCCGTCCGACCATACAAGCATACGGCCCACGCCCCGTTTTGCCGCGATCAAGACGGCTGCCAGAGCAAGACTCACAACTTTTTTAGTTTTTCGACCGTCCAGATATGTCAACACGCGAAATCCGAGCCTGCCCTTTCCCATCAAGAGTTCGCAAGCCCCACGCCGAGCCGGAGGAGACCGGCGGCACGGGACGCTGCAAAGTGAAACCACGAAAGGACGCACCCATGACCTTCATGAAATCAGTAATCCGCTTTGGTGTGATCGGTGGTCTCGCCGCGGGCGGCCTGGCGATGATCGCAGGGCCCCAGCGCGTACACGCGCTGTTCCATCAGGCAAGACACACCGTCACCGACGCTATCGATTCCGCCATCGACGACCCCGTAGCACTGCGAAACCAACTGCGCCGCCTTGAAAAGGCGTACCCGGAACGCATCGCTTCAGTTCGTGGCGAACTCGCCTCACTCACCCAGCAAATGGCAGAGCTCTCACGCGATCGTGATGTCGCGCAGAAAGTTGTTGAGCTTGCAAGTGCAGACCTCGATGAGTTGTCATCATTGCTCGCTCAAGCCGACACAGCACGCGCTGAATCACCCATGGCCATCGTCAAGGTCCGCTTTGATCAGCGTTCCTATTCACTTGACAACGGCTGGGGCCGTGCAACGCAGATCCAGAACACCGTCAATGCATACACCGGTCGGGCCACAGAAGCTGATCGCAGTATCGACTTGCTTACCCAACAGCAGGAGCGTCTGGCATCATTGCTCACGCAACTGGAAACCGAGCACTCGGATTTCCGTGCCCAGCTCTTCCAGCTTGATGGCCAGATCGAAATGATCGAACGCAACGATCGCCTGATCGCGATGGTCCAGGAACGCGAAGACGCGATCCGCAAGTACGACAAGTTCGAGACCGTCAGTCTTGATCAGGTGACCAACCGCATGGCAAAGATTCGCGCCGAGCAGGAAGCTCGCTTGCAGGCACTTGCTGCCGGCGAATCCACGGAGAATTACGCGAAGCAGGCCGAAGCAATGCTCAATAGTGAAGCTTCGGCAAAGCAGCTCTTTGAAGCCACCAAGGCGCTCACGCCGATGGCCCCGGTGCCAACGATCGAAGTGACCCCCGATGGCCAGACGCAGTTGCTGCCCGGCGAGCGCGTCGCCCAGCGCAGCACGATCTTCATTGACTGACCTCGATTGACAGACACACACCCGTCCCCAGACGTTCGCAACAACGCTTCGGGACGGCAACCAAACCCCATCTCAGCAGGTCGGCGGCACGTGTCGTCGGCCTGTTGTCTTTTTTGGAGAACTCACCACAGAGACACAGAGAGCACAGAGGGAGAACATGTGATCAAGACAGGTGTGTCTTTGGTGGGGCGGGCGTCTCGCCCGCCTTATGATGCATCGCCATGCGGTGTCTGCGAAAACTCATCACGACGAAACGCATCGCACTGTTCACCCTCTGCATAGTGCTCGGCGTGATGACGAGTTATGCGATGGCGTGGTGGGGTATCAGTTGGAACGCCAGTCTTTATGAGCTTTCTGCAACAAATTGCAGCGCCCAGATTCATGCATTCCGAAGGCGTGGACGCGATTCGTTCATGGCCTATGCCCCTACCGCATCCGGTAAGACGCAAGCACGCCGACTTCTTGTGATCCCTGAGGGCGCTCAATGGACGCCGTACAATCCCATACCCCCGCTCGTTGATCGCGGAATGCCCGCTTCCTTCATGCACCGGCAGGGATTGCCGTGGCGATGTGTCTATTGGTGGGGATATGTGCCCAATCGCACGCCTTACAAGGCCGTCTATTTCGGCGTCGTACGGCTCAATGATGACGCTCACCCCTACCTTCCCCTCTGGCCCGGGCTCCTCGCCAACACCGCGATCTATGGTAGCGCATGGATGATCGTGCTCACCGGCGTGCCGAGCGCATTCCGTTTCGCCCGCACTCGCCGACGGCGTGCTCGCGGCTGCTGCACCAAGTGCGGCTATGACCTCACTGGTCTTGCAGATGATGCCGTGTGCCCGGAGTGCGGGAGTGCTTCAAGATAGGCGGGCGAGACGCCCACCCCACCAAGAACAAGAACGTGGCCTGCGCTTCACTTAGACCACGGCACCCAATCAATCATCCTGTCTTGAACACAAGTTTTCTCTCTGTGCCCTCTGTGTCTCTGTGGTGAATTTCTTCACCGCACCGCACCGCCCGCAGCACCTTGACGCTCGCGCATTTTCTGAATCGCTTCCAGACGTTTGGCGTGACGACTATTGCCCGGTTCAAGATCAACAAGGGCGCGAATGTGATGTTCAGCAGAAGCAAGATCGCCAAGTTTCAAGAACGCCGCAGCAGCAAGCTCGCGATAATTCGCATCAAATGGCGCAATGATGGTCGCACGCTCAGCGGCTTTGGCAGCGCGATCGCGCTCGCCCCGCGCGTCATACATCTTGGCCAGTTCAACTGTGTACGTTGGCGAGTACTGCTCGCGCGCATCGAGAAACTCCAGATGCGATAGCGCATTCGATGGATCATCTCTGGCGAGGTAATACCGCGCCAGCAATCGGTGCGGAGAAGGATCGGTTGGGCGAGCATCGGCGTAGCGCTCGAGCAATTCGACATGCTCATCAGCGGGCATGGCATCTGGGCCTTCCAGTTCTTCATGCAAACGCTTACCAAGCAAAGCCGGGTGATCCGGATGATCAAGCAGCCACAGATCAATCAATTCGGGCGATGGGTCAATAAGGCGTGCATGAAATGGCTGCGGCATTGCAGCACCCGTATTGCTTACCCGAAAAGCTGTCATCGACGCAAAATCTGCAAGATCATTCGCCAGTTCTTCGCGCAGCACGACATCATCCATGGTCTCGCGCAGTTGCAACTCTTCAAGACTCGGCGATGGATCGAGACCCCATGATGTCACTTGCGATTGCGCCCACGGGCGGAACGCTGCAACAAATGCATCGCGCGACATGCCAAACACCGCTTGCATGGCAGCTTCTTCACGATCACCGGCGGCGTAGCGGTCCATCAAATCGCCCGGCGAATCCGGTCCAAAGCGGTCAAGCATGAACTCATACATCCAGTGGCCCTGTGCATACGCCTGCGGGCGCTCCATGGGAGTCTCTGGGCGCACAAAGGCGGTGTTGATTTTCTCCATATCAAAGAGCTTCATGTCGTTGCGCTCAAGTAAAGCATCTGCAAGCATGCGCGCGCGATCATCATTGCGCGGCCCAACTTCAAGACCAACCGAAATCGCCTCGGTAAACCAGTGCGGAATGCGATAGTTCGTGCGACCAAGGGTGAGCGTGTGACCATACTCATGGCGCAGCACGCGCAACCAGTCATATTCACCTTGATGTTTCTTGCCAACCTTGGGCACTTCCATCGCAACGATCGGACCGGTCGATGCTGCGATCGTGTGAATCGCAGGCATGCCCGTGATGCGCACCGCAAACCACTCGGAATCCGGCATCAATTCGATGATCGTGCGATTGGGCGGGCGATACCCAGTCACTTCTTCAAGTGATGCGTGCATCGTGTCGAGCAAGCGTTCCATATCACGCGCAAGAACACCATCAACACCCGGTTTGGAGCGAATAACAAACCGATCGGTCTCAATGGTGTCATACGCAAGCAGTTCATCGATGAGCTTAAGCGAATTGCGGGCCCGGATGTTGTATGGATCCAGTTCAGTTGCGCGCTTGAGCGCCATTGCTGCGCGCGAATCACGACCCGCCTGCATTTCAAGTAAGCCCAGTTCAATCACTGGCGCAGCCCACCCGGGCAGGCGCTCTATCGCACGATCGAGATACTCCGCCGCTTCGCCATACTGCCGACGTTCACTCAGAATCTTGCCAACTTGAAAAAGCGCCACAGGTGAGCCCGGTGAAAGTGCTTCAAATGCAGCAATCGCATCGTCAGTGCGCTGCGAGTCATAGCTCATTGATTCAATTGCTGCGTGCAGTGCAAGTGCTTCACGCTGTTTGGGCCAGATTTCAAGCACGCGATCAAGCCAGTGCGCTGCCATTTCTGGATCGTTCTGCCGCATCCACCGGCGCGCACGAATGAGTGATGCACTCAGCAAAGCACCACTGTGCGCGAGTTCATCTTGTGCATCAACGGGATCGTCCCCGGTTGCGATGCGTGAACGCACGCGATCAAGCCGTTGCGCACATCCCTCGGCCACATCGAAGTTGAAGGAATTGACCGACATTTCCCCAAGCACACGCCACGCACCAGCGCACGCCTGATTCAGACCCAGCACCTGTTGGATCGCTTCTTGAGCCTCTGCGCCATTATCTTTCTCATACAGCAATTCCGCTTCGACAAGCATCGCAGGCCAATACAGCCGATCAAGTTCCTGATGCGCTTTGGAAAGAAGTCGCATCATGCGTTGAAACTCTGATGCATGCTCGCCGAGTAACCGTGCGCGAATCGCAAGGGCGCGCACGCCTTCAACAACAATCGCTGGGTCAGTCAGTTCATCTTCAATGAGCAGGGCACGGACTGCTGTGTCGAGCGCGGTGTTGGCCTCAGTAAATCGCCCCAGTTGCTCCAGTGCCTGGCCGCGCAGGCGCGAAGCGCGCACGGAAGGATCATCGGCCAGCAATTCAAGAGCACGATCCAATTCTCCTGTCATGATCGCGGCTTCAGCGCGAAGATCCGCCGGTACATGAATCAATTGCAACGACAGGTCGTCATATGCACCGGTCATCAGCGCCGCCTGGGCACGCAATACTGGATCATCCAAGTCCGATTGTCGCCACAACCCATGAAACACGCGCTTGGCTGCCGCTTCCTCATTAGATAAATAATCCGCTTCAAGTGCGCGAAGCAGCCCCTCCGGCGCGGGCGGCGGATCGATCGGCTTCACCGCACCGACCAATTCCGCAGGACTCGAAGTGCCGTGGTCATCAATGGGCTCGGCGCTCACTTGACCAATTCCCAGCGCAACCATCAGCGTGATTGTCAGAACACCGCAGCGAATCATCGCGAATCTCCTTGCGCTATCTCTTCATCCAAAGCCTCGGTCTTTTCCTGCCAGCCCGCACCCGCAGGCACCGGTTCGACCGCTACATCACCAAGTTTCATGCCCGTATTGACCTTCACACCCGACAGCTGCACATAGGCGATATCAATTTCTTCACCATGATCGTCAAGCCGCGCCGAACGCGCAAGCACCGGCAACAACCGTCCCTGCGCATCATCGCGATACCACAGGCGCACTTCATCAAACTGTTCACCGGCGCGCAGCGGGCGAAGATGAAGCTGCGTAGCACCCTTCACATTTTTTGCAAACGCCCCCGCCTTCTGCCCATCAAGACCTTCCTGCACCGGACGAAGCGTTACATCATAGCGCGTCAGGATTTCTGCCTTGCGCTGCCCGAGTGGAATCGGCAGTGGCCCTTCGCCAAGACGCAGGGGATCAAGATTTTCACCCTCGCGCGCAATTTGCCGAACGATGCGCGTTTTCTGTCGCGCGCTGCGCTCATACAGCCATTGCCCATCAAAGCCCCACTGCTCGTCTTCATTACGCTGCACAAAGCCATCGGTGAAAAATGTAAAATGCACAAGAAACACTCGCCGAGGCGTTTCGCATACACCCTCGACCGCTGGCACAACCACAAACCGAAGCGTCCCGATGCGCGTCTGAATGTCATCAAGCACAACATTCACGCGCGTATAGTCCAAACTGCCCGACAGATCGCGGATTCCTGCGTCCGCCGTCTCAAGCCGATCAAGCAGCGCATCGACCTTGGGATCGGGATGGTGAAGCTCCATCGGCGGCGCTGCAACAGCCTCTTTCGTCACCGGTGCCACCACAGGCTCAAGTGCTGAATTTTGTGCTGGGGCATGTGAAGTAGCCCACATGAACATCAGCAATCCGGCCATCATCATCGCGGTTCTCCTAGATCTACCCTACTCAAGAAGCCTACCCCCTCCGCCATCATCGGGTGCAGCTATGCTTTGGCTTCTGGAGACACGATTCTGACGTGCCTGAAGTGGAGTGAACAACTATGCAACACCTGATGTGCCTGGCGATTGGATGTGCCGTTCTGGGACCGCCCATGAGCATCACGATGGGCCCGCAGCCCGCCGATGAACCCGCAATCGAGATGCCCGCCCCAATCCCGCCGGGGCCACAACCCTCGACGCAGCAACTGCTCACTGGCTCCGCCTATCGCCCAATCATTGGTGATCGCACGCGCATCACCTTTCGCTCTGAAGCGCCGATGGCCTCCTTCGAGGGTCACTCGGGCAAGGTGCTCGGCTTTGCAATTGTCGAACCCAACTGCCTGCGCAGCGATTGGACCCCGAAAGAAGATGACACGGGAACACCACGCGGCGTGCTGCTTGCGGGCGCCTTCGAAGTTCCCGTCATGTCTATCAATACCGGCATCGCCCAGCGCGATACCCACATGACCTCCGATGAATGGCTTGATGCAATTGCGCACCCTGCCGTACTCTTCGAACTCGCAGCCTATGAAAACCCCCGTGTCATCCGTCGCGAAGCTGGCGTATCAACTTTTGAAGGCACACTTATTGGCGATATGGTCGTCCATGGCACGCGCACACCCTTGCGCATCGAAAATGCAACTGTCGCAATGATGCCCGAGGGCGAAACATCCGTGCGCTTCGGCCCGGGTGACCTGCTGATGATCCGCTGCAACTACACCCTGAGACTTGCGAACTTTGGGTTGGATCATCCATTGATCGGACGAAGTGTAGGAAAGAACGTCCATATCGAACAGACCATTTTGATGAGCAGCGCGCCCGTTGATGCCACGCCCATGCCCGAGCCGGTGGCCATCGAAACGCCACCTATCGATGGTGAGCTGGTTGATCCGAAAGACATCGAACAAGACAATTGACTGCGTGGCCCGGCTTGCTTGCCAAGCCGGGAGGACGCGACGGCTCGCAGCGCATCTCATTGGTCCTTACGATCACGCAATTGCGCCAAGTACCCGCGCAGGATTGCCGCCGCCGCCAGTGCATCACGGCGCTGTTTTTTTTGCTTGTGTGTCAGGCCCGTCTGCGCCATCTGCCAGTCTGCCTCGACGCTGGTCAGGCGTTCGTCAAAGAAGTCGACTGCCGCAGGTGATGCACCCGCAATGAGCGCTGCACGAAGGTGCTCTGCAAATGCGCGTACGATTTTTGTGCGCTGCCCCTCGGTACCATCCATATGCACGGGCAATCCAAGCACGACGACAGTCGCTTCGTGTTCAAGAACAGCCCTGGCAATCGCCTTCGCCAATTGTTCATTGGGTGCGCCTTCGAGCTTGCCGACAGGTGAGGCGATGCCCGTGGCGTCATCTCCGACCGCAAGGCCCGTGCGCTTGTCACCCAGATCAACTGCGAGAATGCGCACCGCTAGTGCAGGCTGACGGTGCCCGTCGCCCCCATCGCCACACCAGATTCAGATTTCGCAACGCCCATCGCGCCCGTGCGCACCGTTTCACCCGGCAGCGGGCTGAACCGTGAACCCGCAAGTTGAATGCGCCGATTCACCGCCTGCTTGGGCGTAATGGAGAAAACCACCATCGCAAGGCCGGTCAGGACGACATTCATGCCAAATAACCACGGCGTCGAATCCAGCCCGATGAATAGCATGATGCTCGTCGCCACCACAAGCACGATCGACAGCGGAATCATGCTGTTCCAGCACAGCTTCATCACCTGGTCATAGCGCATGCGCGGGATCGTCCACCGCACCATCATGACCAGAAGAACGACGAGCGCTGTCTTGATAAAGAACACGTTGAACTTCACAAGCGCTGGGACAATGCCTATCGCAGACGGCTCAGTCATCGCCACGAACGGCAAGTGATACCCACCAAAGAAAAGCAGCACCAGAAACGCTGACCCACCAGCGATATGAGCATATTCACCCAACAGGAAAAGCCCGAGCCGCATCGCAGAATATTCCGTGTGATACCCGCCCACCAGTTCCTGCTCGCACTCGGCGTTATCAAATGGTGCACGATTGGCCTCGGCCAATGAACACACAAAAAACAGCAGACACGCCAGCGGCATCGCCATGACGTACCACCCGTTGGCAATCTGCTGTTCCACCAACGCCTGCGGACTCACCGAACCTGAGGTCAGGACCACTGCCAAAATGCACAGCCCCATAGGCACTTCATAGGAAATCATCGATGCAGAGCAACGCAATCCACCGAGAAACGAGAACTTGTTGTTCGAGGACCACCCACCAAGCGTCACGCCATACACGCCAAGCGATGTCACCGCGAGCAGGTAGATAAAACCGATGTTCAAGTCGGCTGCCGCAACCAAGGCGCGCCCGCCCTCGACCACCAGTGTGCCGCCAATGGAAATGTCCATCACATTGACATACCCACCCCACGGAATCACCGCCCAGGCGATGAGCGCTGGGATGACTGCAAACATCGGCGCGAGTGTGAAGAGAATCTTGTCCGCACCTTTGGGACGATAGTCCTCCTTGAGAATCATCTTGATGCCATCAGCAAGTGACTGCCCAAGACCCCAGAAACGGAAATTACGAAAAAGTGCTTTGAGAATCGGCAGCCCAAAATCGAATCCGCACCGGTTGGGCCCGATCCGGTCTTGCGCATACGCTGACACCTTGCGCTCCATGTAGACCATCAACGTAATCGAGCCAAGCAACACGTGCACCACCGCAAGCACAACGATCACGCCCACAAACACAGTCGGGGGAATGGGCAACAGCATGTCGAAAATTCCATCCATGATTTTCGCATGGTACCGGCTCTGGTGGGGTGGGCGTCTCGCCCGCCAATGTCGCGCCTGCCAAAACGCCCGCAACCGCAAGCCTCCCGCCCCCGAATCGACACCCGTGTAGCACCACCGACCCACCCCATCGCAGGTGTTTGAGACGAGCATTTCAGCTTCTCAACGTAGCAACCCGCGCACCAATGACCATCGTCTGGGCAACCGCAATCCTCAGCATCCTGATCGCCCTGCCGGGACCGTTATTCAGAGACTCTCTTTCATGCACTGGCCCCGGCACGATCCTCAACCTGCCGCAGTACAAAGCCGTCCGCGCCCACACATTTCTGATGTCGGTATCCCAAGACGATGGCGTCGTTTCAGGCACCATGCTGGGCATGGCATCGCGGCGCAATCTCCCATCCCCCGGGTTCTGCGCATGGCGGCCGCGCGTCGATCATCTCGGCTATCCCGTCAGTATGTGGACCGTCATCACGCCACACTTTGATGTCGGCTCGACGCAATCGGTATCGAACGAAGAACGCCAGCAACTTCGCAATCTCATGGCCGACCTCATCCTGCAGATGGACTCCTCACTCGATGAACACGCCAAGTGGGTTCGCAGCACCACCATGCCAATGGTGCGCCATCACTGGCGCGGCTATGCGATCAATCCGCCCTTCTGGATGGCACTCCTGCTCTTATTCATCTCATCAATGCGCGCCCTGCGCTGGGTTAGTTCAGCCTTCACGCTGCCGACAAAGCGCGATCTGCTCGCGCGCGGCCTCTGCCCCACCTGCCGCTATGACCTTCGCGGCCTGCCGAGCAATGTGTGCCCGGAGTGCGGAACAGCATTTGACGGCGCTGCACTCCCGGCTTGACAAGCAAGCCGGGCCACCCGAAAGAATCGTGGCCTTCGCTTCACTCAGACCACGTCACCCAGATGCTGTCTTGAACACAACTTATCCCTCTGCGTCCTCTGTGTCTCTGTGGTGAATCTTCTTCTTCCGCATCCTCCCCTATCATGTCCGCTCATTCCCTCGTTTCACCCGTTTTTCCCAAGGGGCCCCGCCATGACCGCCACCACCGCAGCGGCCGACGCATCAACCAACCAGACCAAATCCATGGACGACATCATGGCCCTCTGCAAACGCAGAGGCTTCATCTTCCAGGCCTCAGAAATCTACGGCGGCATCAACGGCTTCTGGGATTACGGCCCCCTCGGCGCCCAGCTCAAGAAAAACCTCCGCGATGCCTGGTGGCAGGATTGCGTCATGAAAGGCGCGGGCGGGCAGCTCGGCCCCAATGGCAAACCCGTGAGCATCGTGCCGGTGGACAGCTGCATCATCCAGAACCCGAAGGTGTGGGAGGCGTCGGGCCATGTCGGCGGGTTCAACGATCCGATGGTAGATTGCAGAGAAAGCAAGCGGCGATATCGCGCGGACCATGTGCGTGTCATGTTTAGCGGCGCATCTGGCACCGACCCACAGCGCATGTTCGCTTTCATTGAAGGCGATGATGACTCCCGCAATCAGGCCCTGAAGAAGATGCAGAAGTACCTGAAGGATGGGTATGAGCCGCACAATGTTGGCTATTCCGATCTTATGTCGTTCGATTGGTCAGCGTTCGCCGAACGCATTGTTGGCCCGGATGTCGCAACTCCTGGCACGCTCACCCCCCCTCGTGCCTTCAACCTCATGTTCCCAACCGTCATCGGCGCGACGGGCGACATCGAAGATGACAAAGCCTATCTCCGCCCCGAGACCGCCCAAGGCATCTTCATCAACTTCAAGAACGTCGTCGATTCCACGCGCGTCGCGCTGCCCTTTGGCATCGCCCAGACCGGCAAGGCGTTTCGCAATGAAGTGACGCCGCGGAACTTCACGTTTCGTTCGCGCGAGTTCGAGCAGATGGAAATCGAGTTCTTCTGTCATCCCAGCGAAACGAAGGACTGGTACGACTTCTGGAAGAAGTGGCGAATGCAGTGGTGGGAGAGCATCGGCCTGGGCGGCGACAACCTCATCTTGCGCGAACACGACGCCGACGAACTCGCCCACTACGCCAAGGAAGGCGCCGGCACGAGCGACATCGAATACCGCTTCCCCTTCACTGCGCCGGGCTATGGCGAACTGGAAGGCATCGCCGACCGGACTGACTTTGACTTGAAGCAGCACAAGGAACACTCCGGCGCGAAGCTCGAATATTTCGATACTACGCGCGGCGAACTTGCCAAGAATGGCCAGCCCAAGGGCGAGCGTTATTTGCCGCATGTCATCGAACCGTCCGCAGGGCTCGATCGCGGCGTGCTTGCGATTCTTTGCGAGAGCTACACAAAGGACGACTCGCGCCCGAGCCCGGAGATCATGAAGTTTCATCCGCGGATCGCGCCGATCAAGGCCGCGGTATTCCCGCTGGTCAACAAAGACGGCATGCCCGAGATGGCAACGAAACTCACGCTCGAACTCCGCCAGCGCTTCGGGCATCTGGGCTTCATCGAGTCCGACGCGAAGCAATCGATCGGCAAGCGCTATGCGCGCATGGACGAGGCCGGCTGCCCGTTTTGCTTCACGATCGATGGCGAATCACTGACCGACCAGACCGTGACCATGCGCGACCGCGACACCGGCGCGCAGGAGCGGATGGCGATGGACAAAGTGGGCGACTTCCTGGCGGGGAAGCTGGGCGTTGACTCAAGCAGTTCGTTAGGGTAATGTACGGATATGGGCCGCCCCCACACAGTACGTATCCCCGTTCATGGCTTCGTCGATTTTGACGATTGGGAACGTGATTTCATCAACCACCCCGTTTTTCAGAGGCTCCGGCGCATTCGCCAACTCGCCTTCTCAGAGCATGTCTACCCCGGCTCAACACACTCAAGATTCGAGCACTCGATTGGCGTCATGCATGTAGCTACTCGGCTTTTTGACGCGGTTTGCCCTCGAAGCCCACACTTGAAAGGCTGGGATCGTGAAAAACAGGAAAGGGCACGGCGATTCGTACGCCTTGCAGCGCTTCTCCATGATGTTGGGCACGGTCCATTTTCGCACGGCGCGGAGGAATTCGCACCGATTCGAGAGAATGGAGACAAGCTTACCCACGAAGATTATTCCGCTGCATTGATTCAGCATGAAATGCAAGATGTTTTCGACAATCGTGCACAAAATACATATGGCATCACCGGAGAAGAAATTGCAGATTTCTACCTCGGGCACTCAACGCTTGGCGATCCCAATCTCATGGCAATGCGCGAACTAGTAGAAAGCCAGCTCGATGCCGATCGAATGGACTACCTGCTACGAGATGCGCATCATTGCGGAGTTCCCTATGGCCGATTTGACCTCGATAGAATTGTTGACACACTTCTCTTTGTCCAGATCGATGAAGCTCCGCGCCTTGCAGTCACACACAATGGATGGCATTCGGCTGAGCAACTGATACTTGCAAGACTGATGATGTTTACGGGCGTCTACTTTCACAAAACTCGAATCGCTTGCGATCGTCACGCGGGAAAATGTTTGGGTAGTTTTTTACAGAGTCAAAATCTTGACACATTGCCTGATCCCCGTTCTCCTGAGGGGCGCAAGTCATTCTTGCAGTTGGATGACTGGGGCGTGTACAAATGGATGCTGGATAACCAGAGTCTCACCGATGTTGATGCATTGCTGTTTCATCGACAAGACCGGAGGATAGAGGCGACTTCTGAGTCGCCTACGCAAGGTGAATTAGATCGATTCACCGGACAGGAGTCCTGCTTACTCGATGCAAAGATAGACTGCTGGTCAGAGTCTGCACACAAGGCATGGTACAAAAAAGATGATCCGGCACAGCTGTTCGTTCAGCTCGATTCCAAGCCCGCGCAGCCTTTGTCTGAGGTTTCCAGTATTGTGCATGGTCTCAAGCCGGTCGATCAACGGATGCTCTTCGTTCCCCTGAATGAATTGGAGAGCGCAAAAGAGGTTTTGGGGAATCCGAAGGGAAACAGTCGATGAACTACTTGCGGAGGAGCGCAAAATGACCGACTTGATCGAGAAGCGAGTTGCCACACTCGTTGGTCTTGCCAAACGATACGGTGACGCTAACATACAATTTGGTAATACATCTGCCGTAAAGCTTTCCTTTTTTCTCCAACGACTTTATTCTACTCGACTCGGCTATCGCTTTACACTTTACACATACGGCCCCTTTGATGCTGCAGTTGGTGGTGCGATTGGATATGCGCGCTCACGAGGCATCTTGGACGTTCGCTATGACGATTCGACAAGCGGTTACGATATCACGCCTGCGCTTCCGTCCTCGAATCTTGGTGCGCTTGATCCCGATGAGGAAGCCGCGATTGATAATGTTGTTGAGGCATTTTCGAGTTTCAAGACACGAGAACTTGAACTCTTCTCAACGATTTGTTTTGTATATGAAGAACTTGGGTGCAAACGTTCACAGAGGGATGAAATTGCTTCTCGCATTCATACACTGAAACCTCACTTCAGTGATTTGTGTATCCGAAGCGGTTTTGACTGGCTCTCGAAGCAACAACTCCTCAGTCTTATTGATAAACGTGTGACCAAGATCGCTTAGGCGATACCTGATTGACATATGGACCACCCCCACACACCTGAACCCGATCACGACCACACACCCGAGGGCATTCGCGCTCGCCTTGAAGCGGCGGCCCAGGGCGAGAGCGCATCGTATCTGCGCGATTTTGTCTATGGCTCGGTCGATGGTGCGGTGACAACCTTTGCAGTCGTCGCAGGTGTCGCAGGCGCCGGACTCTCACCGGTGATTGTGCTCATTCTCGGGGCTGCCAATCTGATCGCGGATGGTTTTTCGATGGCCGTCGGATGTTATCTCGGCGCACGCGCCGATCAACAGCATCGCGATCGCATTCACCGCATGGAGAAACGCCACATCCAGGATTTTCCCGAAGCAGAGCGCGAGGAAATTCGCCAGATCTTTGCACGCAAGGGGTTCGAGGGTGAAGAGCTGGAACGCGCTGTTGAGATCATCACCGCGGATGTCGGACGCTGGATTGATGAAATGCTGCGCGAAGAGCATGGCCTTGCACTCTCGGGTCCGGTGCCATGGAAAGCAGGCCTTGCAACACTTGTCGCGTTTGTAGTTGTTGGTGCCGCCCCGCTGCTGCCCTTTGCGATCGACGTCATCCCAAACGTGACTATTCCCAGCACCTTCGCGTGTAGCGCCGTGCTCGGCGGCATCGCCTTCTTCTTTATTGGCGTCGCGAAGGCACGCTTCGTCGAGCACTCCATCTGGCGCAGCGGCCTCGAAACGCTCGCCATCGGCGGAATCGCTGCGGTACTTGCCTACATTGTCGGCGTGGCACTCGGCGGGCTGGCATAGCGAAAAAAAGGACGCACTCTCAAAGTGCGCCCACTTGCCTGATTCAGGTTGTAGAGCTGTTCACTCAGCGCCGACGGCGGGTTGTCGTCAATCCCGCAACACCAAGCAGCGCCAATGCACCCGGCGTGGGCACAGGTACCTTGTCAGAACCTCCATCGGTAAGCCCGCGGAAGCGCACTAAGAAATCAAAAGCGAAGGGACCTTCGAGGAAACTGAACTCTGTGAGTGCCGCTGCATCTGTTGCAGTAACATCGAATGTGAATGTCCCTGTTGCGCCAATAGCAATACCCGGCTGTGGCGCGCCCCCGCCCTCGAACGTTCCGCTCAGGCCCGCGCCTGCAAGGAACGGATTGCCAAAAGGTTGGCCGTTCGAACCTGCCGCATCAAGAAAATCCGCGTCCGTCGAATTCGTCAGCGCTACTGAAATCGTGCCATCACTTGAGCTGGAGTTGAATAAGAATGCGGTCAGAAAACCGCCCACCGGTGCGGGCGTGGTGTTGGTCAACGAGATAACCAATGTTCCATTGCTTCCGCCACCAAAGGTGTAATCCAACGTGCCGGTAAAATTCGAACCTGTCATCTCGGCACTCGTGTTCGAATCGCCCGAGATATTCAAAATGCCCGCCGATGCGGTGCCTGTGACTCCCACCGCGAGCAACACCATGGGCGCAACACAACTCTTGCGTAGTGAACCAAACATATCTGCTCCTTTTTGTCCGTCTTGACCCTGTATTCCCGTGCTACCGGCCAATAAAATTCCCTTTGCCCACTCAGTGTGACCCCGGATTGGGGTGGGGCAAGAGCAATTGATGCTTATTTGGACCGTTGCCCCAACCAGAGCGAACAGGCTGCACAAACCGCATTGAGATGCTTGGGTGTGGGGATGGGTCGGAGCCTGTGACAAGGCCAAATTCGGGATTGATGCGCACCAAAAAGCGAGTCCATGTTCCTCACTTGCTGAGAGACGTGTTCCAGACATCGTTGCGGGGCCAGCCTAGGCACGTCTGATAATGCATGCGAGAGTGTCCACCCACCGCCTGTAAGCCGATACCCTCTCCTGCAATGTCCAACTTCTCCTATCACACCGCTGGCGAGTCGCACGGCCCCGGCATGATCGCCCTCATTCAGGGCATGCCCTCCGGGGTCACGGTCGACCTCGACATGATCAACGCCGAGCTCCGCCGCCGCCAAGGTGGCTATGGCCGGGGGGGCCGCCAACGAATCGAGACCGATTCCGTCGACGTTCTCTCTGGCATTCGGCGCGGCGTCACCACCGGCGCCCCCATCACACTCCGAGTCATCAATAAAGATTCCCGCCTAGATGACTTGGAGCGCACGCCGCCCGTCCATCGCCCCAGGCCCGGGCATGCGGACCTTGCGGGCTCGGTTAAATGGTTGACGACCGACTGCCGCGATGTCCTTGAACGCGCAAGCGCCCGTGAAACAGCAGCACGCGTTGCTGCTGGCGCACTGACGCGATGTTTCCTCAATGAGCTTGGCATTCAGATTGTCGGTCTCGTGCGCGCCATCGGCGGTGTTGCAACGGATGCCAGCATCGACGAGACCAACATCACACAAATCCTTGCCGCCCGCGATGCCTCAGAAGTCTATTGCCCCGATGCCGACGCAAGTGAACGTATGTGCAATGCAATCCGTCAGGCAAAAATCGACAAGGACACCGTGGGCGGTCTGGTTGAAGCGCATGTGTTCAACTGCCCCATCGGTCTTGGATCAACTATGGACTGGCGGGAAAAACTCGATGCGCGCATCGCAATGGCTGTGATCAGCATTCAGGCCTTCAAGGCCGTCGAGTTCGGCATGGGCAAGGATGTCGCAGCAATGCGTGGCAGCGATGTACACGATCCGATCGAGTTTGACCCTGCAAAACGCGAGACGCCAGCGATTGGCTTTGTCAGGCCACGCAACAACGCCGGCGGCATCGAGGGCGGCATGTCCAACGGTGCCCCCCTCATCGTGCGCGGCAGCATGAAACCCATCAGCACGCTGCTCAAGGGCATGCCAAGCGTTGATCTGAATACCAAACAATCAGAGCAGAGTTCCTATGAGCGCTCCGATGTGTGCGCAGTCTCAGCAGCATCTGTTGTGATGGAGCATGTGGTCGGCCTTGAAATCGCATGGGCACTGCGCCAAAAATTCGGCGGCGATTCTCTCGGTGAAGTGAAAGACAACATGTCCAGCTTTCTGGAAACGGCTCGATCGCTGCCGTTGCAACCGCCCGGCACCACGATCGCCTGAACCCATTGAACTACCGATCCTTCGCGGCCCAACGAACGCCGCACCGCATTACCATCATCCATGTGGCTCATGCAAACACGCACACACCATGGCGAAGTGACGGCTTTCGAGGGCTTGTGCGCCCAGAATGGACATCAATATTTACTGACGTAAACCTGCTGGACTGGATCAAAAACAACAGCACACACATCGTTCGCGACCGGCCATCTGTACAACTCCACCTCTGTAACTCTGCCCAAGGCAACGTCTATTGCAAAGTCATCACCGCAGCCAATGATGCCCCGCCCGGCAAACGTCGCATTGGACGCACATTAAAGTGGACACTGCGCCGATCACGCGCCATTGCTGCGATGCGCGTCAGTGCTCGCATGAACGCCGCCAGTGTGCCCTGCGCGCCGATCGTTCTCGCTGCAAGAAAACGCTCCGGTCTGCACGCCACCGATATCATCATCTCCCCGGAAGTTGTCGGCTCAAACATGCGAACACTGCTGCGCGCAACACCTCACGCTGACCAACGACTCTCACTCACTGAAAAATCGGCGCACGCTGTCGTACACCTTCACGCCCGCGGCTTCATGCACGGCGACCTTCACCCCAACAACATCATGGTCTTGGGGCCGGATTCCGACCTGTGTTTCATCGATAATGACCGCACGCGGGAATGGCACATGCCGCTGCCCTGGATTTTCCGTGAAAAAAATCTCTTTCATATGTGCTTCGCATTGCACCGGGAATCTGCCGACCTGCCGGGCGTGTTCCTTGACGCATATCTCGCGCAGATCAATCGATTGCATCAACGTCGACGCGAAAGCATTCAACAACGCGTGATGAATCGCGTGCACAAAGAACTCGCCCGCCGAGAAGCAAAAAAAACACGTTTGCACACTTGAACGCACCGTAAGTGAACGCGCCGTAAGTGAACGCGCCGTAAGTGACTTGCAACGAGTGACATCTGCCATTCACGCGATCACTTCGCCTTATCGCCGCGCAGCTTCTCCGCAATCACGTGTGCATCGGGAACACCCCCGGGATACATTCTGCACCCCATGCTCGGTGCACTGGGCGCACGCATCCCAAAGAGATCATGCCCGTTCGCAAGAATCGTGGGCGCTGGCCAGCCCCGCCGCAGGTCAGAAGCGGGAAGTGTTTCCTGATTGGTATCGGTAAACGACAGCCCGCCGCCAAGTTCACGAAGCGCCGCAGCGAGGTGCTCGCGCATTGCGGCTGTGTTGGGGCAATCAGGAAAACCGAGCAGTTCGATCGTCATACGAGCAGTTCCGGTTGTGGCAACAGGTGCCGGTGCAACAGAGGCACACCCGAGGATCGCTGTGACGCTAAAGCACGCAGCACATCCCAGAACACGAGTGATTGCGTTCATGTCAAGATTATAGGACCGCTGACGGGACATGGCAACACAACATCTCTGTAATGTATGCAAGCAGTGTTGCCTAGAAGGCGAGCTCGTTCAGTTAAACCAGAATGAGTAGCGGAGCATGCGATTGTCAAATGCTTTGCGCAGCCGTGCCCATGTGCCCGGTGTGGTGAACTCGCCTTCTCGCAGATAGGGCGCCGCCGCTGAGCCTTGCACCCAGTAGACAAGATCAAATTCGTGCGGATCGAGAAATACTTTCGGCACGTCAATCCCACGCGTGCCATCGCCGCGCCAAAACCGAAGCACTTTTTTGCCCGCCAAGATTGCATCCGCTTCGTCGAGAAAGAGCAACCACCCGTCGCGCATGAGCGCATCGACTTGCACCTCGTGGAACGCTGCGGTCTGTTGTGGATTGGGAATCCACTCAAGATTATTGTCTGTTTCCGCGTCGTAGTGCGCCCACATCGCCTTGCCATGCACGACTGCGGCGCGGAGATGTTTGAGTGCCGTGTGCATGCGATCAGGCTCATCGACCGGAAGGCGCATGTTGGCGAAGAAAGCGAATAGATCTGTGAAGTCGAAGGGAGCCGGCGTCCGCATCGATCCGCCTGAAATTCGCTCAAGCGACCACGTTGACCCGGGTAGATAGTCGAATGTGATCTTCGCATCCGGAAAGAACACATGGCCCGTGTGATCGAACAGGTCCTTGCCGTTGTGCGCCAACATCCATTCGCCAACCGCCATGAGCACATGGCAATACCCACGCAACCACTCGGCGTCCCCGCGATCAAAAGCAACGGTCAACTCCTCGGGTACGAGGGATGTCATCTCGCCTTGACCCGTATCCGGGTCCCGCTGCCAACGGGGCGGGAGGAGATCGAAGAGCGCGCCAAGGCGCTCCGCGGACGTTGCCTCACCATCCCCGTTGATATCAAAGCGCAGGTCGGGTAGCGAGAGTTTGCAGGTGAAATCTCCGCCGACAGCAGAGAGGGTGCGATCCGCTTGATCCAGTTTTTGAGTCCATTCGAGCACCGCCGCATGCACGTCAGCGGGCCCGGTGGGCTCGGGAGTGTCATTGCCGAACCACGTCACGAACCGGCCTTGCGGTGCCAAAGGCGCGACGCCCCGGAATGTCGACAAGAAGCCGTGCGTATGGACACGCTGGAGGAGCGTTTCACCTGAGAGGAGAAAGTCGACGGCGCCGAGGGCGAAGTCGATGGCGTCATCACCGCCAGCGTGCGGCTCGAGTGCAACACGAACCTGCGCGAGGGTCGCGCCTTGCGACTGTTGTGCAAATGCGTTGTCAATGATGTCCTGGGGTTCAGCGCTCGCACAGGAAACAAAGCCGGCCAGTGCGATCGCCACGGTAAGCAGTGCGCGTGTCATGACAAAACTGTACCGCTCACGGCGCTCACTTGGAGTTCAGATCACAGTCGAAAAATAAAGCGGGCCCTCCCGGGGTTACCGAAAGGGCCCATAGCTGGCGACAACCTACTTTCCCACAGAGCAGTATCATCGGCGACGCGGGCTTAACTGCTGTGTTCGGGATGGGAACAGGTGTGGCCCCGCATCTATGATCACCAACAAAGCTCAGCGATCGCCTTTCAGCGACGCGGAGCGTCAGTGCGTCTGACGCCGGTCATCGTGTGATTCTGTCTATGCATGCACAGACAGATGCTAGGCGATTCGTCAAGAATGTTCGTTCATGGAACTGTTCATAGAACCGTTCTTGAAACGTGGCTCATTTGTAGTAATGACCCGACTAACTTCAATCAAGTAAAACAATCATTGAGGTGTCTTGTCGATCAACCAGTCGTGAAGCCGTCGTGCGACGGCGAATGGTTGACATGACAAAGTGTTCGACCGTTAGTACCGCTTTGCTGGGGGTCTTTCAACCCATGCACATGCGGCCTATCAACCTGGTGGTCTTCCAGGGGTCTCACGTCCACTCAAGGTGGACAAGCAAGCCTCATCTCGAGGGGGGCTTCCCGCTTAGATGCTTTCAGCGGTTATCCCTGCCACACGTAGCTACCCGGCGATGGATCGAGCGACCCAACCGGAGCACCAGGGGTGTGTCCTTCCTAATCCTCTCGTACTAAAGAAGACTCCTCTCAAGCTTGCAACGCCCACGGCAGATAGGGACCGACCTGGCTCACGCCGGTCTGAACCCAGCTCGCGTACCACTTTAATCGGCGAACAGCCGAACCCTTGGGACCGCCTACAGCCCCAGGATGTGATGAGCCGACATCGAGGTGCCAAACCGCTCCGCCGCTATGGACGCTCGGGAGCGATCAGCCTGTTATCCCCGGAGTACCTTTTATCCGATGAGCTACGACCCTTCCACACGGGATCGCAGGATCACTAGAGCCCTCTTTCGAGACTGCTCGAGCCGTCGCTCTCGCAGTAAAGCCAGCTTGTGCTCTTGCACTCAACACGCGGTTTCCATCCGCGCTGAACTGACCTTTGCGCTCCTCCGTTACTTTTTGGGAGGAGACCGCCCCAGTCAAACTGCCCAGCACTCACTGTCCCCCGCCCAGCTTCATGGGAATCGGGGTTAGGCCACAAATCTACGAAGGGTGGTATTTCACCTGTGACTCCTCCCGGGCCAAAACCCGGGGATCAACGCCTCCCACCTATGCTACGCAACATAAACTCATGGCCAATAAAAGCCTGCAGTGAAGGTTCACGGGGTCTTTCCGTCTTGCCGCGGGCAGGCGGCATCTTCACCGCCACTACTATTTCACCGAGTCGGTTGTGGAGACAGCGCTCCAGTCGTTACACCATTCATGCGCGTCGGAACTTACCCGACAAGGAACTTCGCTACCTTAGGACCGTCATAGTTACGGCCGCCGTTTACTGGTGCTTAGGTCGCGAGCTTCGCCGAAGCTAACCCACTTCCGTAACATTCCAGCACCGGGCAGGTGTCACACTGTATACGTCCTCTTACGAGTTAGCACAGTGCTGTGTTTTTGATAAACAGTCGCCAGAGCCTTTTCTCTGCGCCCTCTCCTTGCGGAGGAGGGCCCCCTTATTGCGAACGTACGGGGTCAATTTGCCTAATTCCTTCACAACCGTTCTCTCGAGCGCCTGAGGCTATTCGCCTCGCCCACCTGTGTCGGTTTTGGTACGGACCATGTCTCGCCACCAACGCTTTTCTTGGAACCGCCTCCCCCTGCATCAGCCTATTCAGGCCTCGGCATGCTGGTGCCTCCGCAGAGACTTGGCGATCCGCACGTTGGATTGATCTTAACATGGGCGCAGGAATGTTCGCCTGCTGTCCATCGACTACGCCTTTCGGCCTCGTCTTAGGTTCCGGCTGACCCTGGGCGGATGTACCTTCCCCAGGAAACCTTAGGCTTGCGGCGAGCAGGATTTTCACCTGCTTTATCGTTACTCAACCCGGCATACTCACTTCCTGACGCTCCAGGAACCCTTCCGGAATCCCTTCAACGCCGACAGGAATGCTCTCCTACCGCTCTTTTCAGAACCCGCAGCTTCGGCACAACACTTATTCCCGATCATTATCGGCGCCGGAATCCTCGACCAGTGAGCTATTACGCACTCTTTAAATGGTGGCTGCTTCTAAGCCAACATCCTGGCTGTCACTGCATTCCGACTTCCTTTCGAACTTAGTGCTGTTTAGGGGCCTTAGCTGGCGGTCAGGGTTGTTTCCCTTTTGTCCACGAATATTGTCACTCGTGGGCTGACTCCCTCGTCTTGGCTGATGGTATTCGGAGTTTGATTGCAGTGGGTACCCAAAGGCCCCAGCCGCATTCAGTGGCTCTACCCCCATCAGTTGCCACGAGAGGCTATCCCTAAAGATATTTCGGAGAGAACAAGCTATCTCCCAGTTTGATTGGACTTTAACCCCTCCCCACAGGTCATCCCCCAGCTTTTCAACGCTGGTGGGTTCGGTCCTCCAGTCGGTTTTACCCGACCTTCAACCTGCCCATGGGTAGATCACAAGGTTTCGTGTCTACTCCCTACGACTGCACGCCCATTTCGGACTCGCTTTCGCTCCGGCTTCGGCCCGATGGACCTTAGCCTCGCCGCAAAGAGTAACTCGCCGGGTCATTATGCAAAAGGCACGCCATCACCCCGACAAGTCGGGGCTCTGACCGCTGTGTAAGCACACGGTTTCAGCTGCTATTTCACTCCCCTAGCAGGGGATGTTTTCATCATTCAGTCACCTTACTGATTCACTATCGGTCGTCAGGGAGTACTTAGCCTTGGAGGGTGGACCCCCCGTGTTCACGCCGGGTTTCACGAGACCGACGTTACTCTATGGGCTCTGGCAGTACCTCCACCTACAGGACTTTCACCTTCTTCGGTTGCGCTTTCCAACGCATTCAATGGTTTCGTGCCTATCCGCTTTCGCTCGCCGCTACTTACGGAGTCTCGGTTGATTTCCTTTCCTCCGGGTACTTAGATGTTTCAGTTCCCCGGGTTTGCTTCGTGCGCCTATACATTCAACGCACGATGACCCTTTCGGGCCGGGTTTCCCCATTCGGACATCCCTACATCAAAGCTTGGTTACCAGCTCCGCAGGGCTTTTCGCAGGTTCCCACGTCCTTCATCGCCTCCTGACGCCAAGACATTCCCCGTGTGCCCTTGGTCACTTCATCATGCCAACCCAACGCCGTCGCACTCCGCAATCATCTCTCGATGACACGCAGCACCACCACACAGGCCAACACGCAAAGCACCTCTAACAATTGTTCACTCAGGTCTTTACTCGCTCGATGAGCCAATATATCTTGACTATTCGCCTTCACAATTCACAGCAACACCTGATACTTTCTACAGGAAAAACCCTGCAAAAAGAACACGCGCCGTTGTGAGTCGCTTCGGCGAAAAATCACCTTGGCAAAAAAATCACACGATATCCGGTTGTCAGAGAGCGACGGACGGCCCCGGCATCTGCCGGAAACCACCCGCACGTACTTTCGCACTTCCCGACCGTTGCCAGTCGGGTCGACAATCATACTGAACTCTGGGCTGGCGTCAAGGGCACCTGCCCGAGTCGGGACCAAGTGTTGAAAAAGGGCGGAGAAACAGGCACTTTGCTGTCTCCCTCCAGCCAGTCACTGCCTCTCGCGACGATCCCGGGAATTGTTGTTGGAATCATTGCCGGAGGGGGGAGCATCCCGCCTCTCACGCGATCCCGTGTTCCGGGGTCCGCGATCATTGCTCGTCATACCTTCACGCGAGGGGGTGTACACCGGCTCGGCTACAACACCTGCGGTCCCGTGCTGGGCCGATTCTGAGTAGCGCAGGCGATCATCCGCATCCTCATCGGTGCGGGGCTCACGAACCACGACCCGGCCGTCACCTTCTGAAAGAAAGACGTTGGTGCGCCGCTGGTCGTTTTGTGTCTTTGCGGTGCCGGTCACCGCCACATCAAGGAGCACCGTGTCACTCTCAAAAGAAAGGGTCACGGGCATCGGTTCCGAGCCCTCCACGATCGGCATCTCGGCCCCATCCTTCATCACAAGCGTGTAAGTGACGAGCGTGTCAGGCAATTCGATCGCCGTCGCCAAAGATTCACCCGGCGAGATGGTCAATGCCTCCATCCGCCAATAGCCGTAGAAGAATCGAAACACTTCAACATCTGCACTCGTTTTGCTGCCAAGCCCGCCCACCGCGTTCGCATCCCGACCCGAAGTCACGAAATACATCGTCTGGGTAGGCACTTCAATCGGCGATGACCAATCGGTCGGGGCGCTCACAAGTGTCGCAGTGCTGGCCTGCGATACCTGTTCCGCGGGCACTTGCTCCGCCTTGCCGAACAGTGGATTAGTCACGCGCACGCTCAAGGCATATCGGTAAGTCTCGCCCTCCCGAGCGGTCAGGTCGTGAGCCCACAACGTGATCTCAGATGGCGCATCCTCGGCATCGTCAATAAGAGCAAGGCTGAGTTCTTGGAATGTTTCATCCTCGCCTCCAAGAGGCAACCCTGCGGGGCCGAAACCGAGTTCCTCAAGTTGCGCATCAACTTGGGTGAGTTCTTCCTGCTTGTCCTTCAGGCGAATCTCAAGCTGCTCGCGGATTTCTTTTTCACGAGCCGCTTGGCTGCGTTGGGTATTTTTTGTGGTATTTCGGCGTCCACCGCTTCGGCCCCCGCCTGACTGTGCAGAGGGCGCTGCGGTTTCTGCACCCTCACCAAATGGAGGCAACTTCGTCGCAGGCGTACCGTCAGGAGAAACATCGCCTCGCTCCCGGCTATCTCGCGGTGATGAGCCGGGACTGGAACCGGGCCTGGATTCCTTATTCAAGAGCTTTTCAATGCGCGAAACTTCTGCCGCAAGACCCCGGCGCAAGCGCACCAGACGCTCACGATCCCGGATGACATCTTCTGCAAATTCGCTTGCCAATATCTGACTTGGCCAGGTCCACTGATCGCCCGAGATGATCGGATAAAACTCTTGGCGACGGATCGCCTCGCGATGATCGCGCGCAATCGAAAGCAAATCAGTTAGCAGTTCCTGCGGCCGCAGCTTCGGGTCATCAAGTCGATCGCGCAAACTCAAAATGCCCGGCAATTCATCGACGATCTGTTGATCACTCCATGTGCCGTCGGACATCAACTGTTCCCGCACGATGTCAACTGCAAGAATTTCAACGACATCGGTCCATGCCCGCGGCAATGGCGCTTCACCCTCGCCCGGCATCGCAAGCAACGAAGTGCGAAACGATTCGACATCAAAGCTGCCCTGCACGCTGATCCAAAATGCGTCATGCGGCTGTTCTGCGGGCAGATACTCAGCAAGTTCTGGATGCGCTGCCCGCACCAGCGGGTCGATCGCGCCGCCATACACCACCGCAAGCGTGTCCGTCGCTGCGGGCACTACCGGCACGTGGTAGGGCACATCAACAGGCGCCACCGGATCGCCGCCATCAACGACGACCGGGTCGGGGATCGATCCATCACTGACAAAATTCCCCACAAAACGCAGCGGCGTGCGCGATACTGAACTTGCGCGCAGTGATTCCAAAAATGCATCCGCATTCGGAGGCTCTGGCAGCTCAAGTGCAAGCGTTTTCTGTTCGAGTTTCGCTTTGACAACTTCCGCTGCCTTTTCAATCGTATCTGCGATCTTCGAGGGCGCAACGCGGGCGGTATCGATCTGCACTTCGTTTGGTTCGCGCAAAAACTGGGCAGAAAACACCGCCAAAAACACGAATACGAATATCACGAGCACGATCTTCTCGACGTGCCGCTCGAACAGGCTGATTCCCTTGACCTTCATCGCATACTCCCGCAGAGGCAGAGCGCCTCGTAAACTCCCGGCAATTCCCTGTCCGATTTACTCTTCGCTCTCCGGCGTTTCAATGCCCATGTCCGCCTTCACCTCGGGCGGCATCAATGGCTCAAGCCAGGACCGAATCCACACCGTTTCGATATCCATCGTCATGCGCGCCACCGCGCGATCGCCATAATCAAAGCCCTTGGGCAGATCAGCCCTGCCTTCCAACCAGACGATATCCATGCCAAGCACGCCCATGAAATTCGTATTGGAAAATGCACTGATCACGGTATTAATCGATGAAGCATCGACAATCATTTCCACATGGGCGACCCGTGTGTCATACAGAGGATTGCCGCCAATGCGCCCTGTTGGGGAAACCTTGAAATCTCGCGGCAGCGCCTCAGAAAGTGACCCCGTCGTCACGGTATCCAGCGCCATGGCATCAACAGAAACACGTAGCAATCGCTTCACTGGCGCATCTATGATCGTGCGCCACCCGCGACTGCTGTTGTTGGCAAGAACAATCGCCGCAATGACATCCTGATGCACCCAGTACGCATGCTGCCAGTCCCAGAACAACCGTTGATATTCATCTTCCTTCGGCAGATTGTCCGGCTCAGGCATTTCTAAAAGTTTGGTAAATGCAGACGCATCAGCATAAAAACTCGCACTTTTGGCACCATTTCGATACGCTTCCAGCCGCGCTTGGACCAGATCCTCTTCGATCTGCGCGCGCTCTTCATCGGTGATCGCCTCAGCCCGGTTTTGTTCGATTTTGTCTATCTCGCGCACCCTGCGATTTTCCAGTCTGCGCAGCAGTGCCGCAGGATCAAGCGGCGCCCCCGCATGCGTATTTCTCAAGAGCTCACTGTGCGCCTCAGGCCAGGCCCGAACCATTTCTGCAGTTAATCGAATGCGTGCGCTCTCGTCGGCGGGCTTCGGGAACAGACCAGCAACAAGCGGGGATTTGCCCGCACTGTTGCGCTGCACGACCAGATCGCGGGCCTGTTCGGAAAGCCCTGCGAGTTCTTCAAGACGCGCCGCCACCGCCTGCGTCGTTTCGTCATTGGGCACCGCCCGGACGCTCACTGCCCGCCCGCCGGGGTCAAGTGAGGGAATTTCATATTTCACAGGAATACTGCTGAGATCACGCGTGACCTTTGTAACTTCCTCATTGAGTCGCTCGCGCAGGGTCGCGTTCATGCCCGCACTGAAAAAGATCATCACCGGCACCGCGACCAGCGCAATCACCAACGAAAGCACGATCAGCAGATTCGATTTTACCCAAGGCACAAGCTTTTTCATGACGCATCCTCCGCCCCGGTGACATCCACTTCGGCGCGTGTCTCAGGTGGCGCCGATGGATCTTTCAATTGCACAACCCATGACAGTGTGTACCGGACAACTTCACGCGACAGATCAAGGGGTGACACCGGTTCGGGAATTGGCGCAAGCTCATGAATATTTCCCGCATTGCCTGCTGCCTTCCCCCCACCACCTTCCGGGTCATCAGGCTTTGGAGTGATCGGCCCGCGCACCACGGTGCGCTCCACATCATCTGCCTTGGGAAGCGCATCGAGTGTGTACAGAGGCCCGAGATTCTCCGCTGCGCGATCACGCAGCCACGTCAATAGCGTCTGGTCCACAAAGGGCAACCCGCCATCATTTTGTGTGTCAACGGACACAGTGATGCGCACCGCGCCGAATTCTCCCGCGACTAGGTCATCCTCAGCACCAGCACCGCCATTTTTTCCACCTCTTTGTGATGTTCGTGAGGGCGGGGCGCCGCCGCGCTCATCACGCCCACCCCCGCGTCCCCCACCCTGAGGCGTGGGCGCTCGTCTCCCGCCGCGATTGCCACTGTTTCCCGTTTCGCTGGTATTGGCCTTCTCGGGCACTTTTTCACCTGCGCCAGTGAATGACGCAACCAGGCCCCGAAAGACAAACGCATCTTCGGCCCTACCTCCAGTTTCGATCACCGAAACCGACGCTGATCCAAGCATGTCATTGATATCGCGAGTGATCTGCACGTACAGGTCGCGCCCCGCGGTGAGGTGTGCGATGTTCGCAGGTGCAAAGGCAATAGTGTGCTCTTTGGAGGCATCTTTCCAGCGCTGCTTGGCTCGATTGCCTTCCGTCTTGACTGTACCCACCATGGGCAAGTTGTCGACAGATGCTGCATTGGCTCCATCGAGGAAGGGGCGAAGGAACGACACGCCCCCCGCAGCAAGACCAATCGCCGCCGCCGTAATAAACCACGGCGTCTTGCGCTTCCACATCGCCTGGCGCAACACCGGTGTCGGCATGAGATTGACTGCAATAGGCGCAACACCGAGTCCTTGCAGGGCAAGGCCGTACGCCGAGACCAGATTCACCGAGGCTGCTTCAAAGTCAGTCCCCGCAGCGCCTTCGAGAGCGGCCTGCCTGAACCGATCTAGGCGCACAACATCAATGCCCAGTTGCTGCGCCAAGAGTTTGCGCAGCCCAAAGAGTTTGAAGGTGGACCCGACGCCGATCAGTCGTTCGATCTGAGCATCAGGATGGGTGTCTCGGTAGTAATTAATGGAGCGTTTGACTTCATCGACAAAGTCGGAAAATACGGGTTTGAGTGCCTGAAAAACATGTTTTTTGTACTTGCTAGTCTCTGCACCAGCTTTGAGTTTTTCCGCCTTGGTGTAGGTGAGCTTGAAGGTCTCTGCAATTGCCTCGGTAAAGGCATGCCCCCCCACCGGGAAGGTGCGAATCCACACGCGTCCGCGCTCGCCGATGATGAGATCAGTCGCCGTGGTGCCAATATCAAGAACAATCGTGCCCGGTGTGCGCTCGGTAAAGGCAAAGTCGTACGCCACCGCGTTGTACGCCGCGACCGGCGAAATGGTAATCGCGTCAGGCGTCAGTGCCGCGCCGCCCCAAAGTGCCAGGCGTTCTGCGATGCGCTCCTGCGTCATCGCGAAGATGCCGACCTCGATCTCGGGCGAATCCTCTGAACGGAAAAGCTGATAGTCCCATTCCACTTCTTCGATCGGGAAGGGAATCTGCTGGACCGCTTCAAATTTCACAAGATTCGCCACACCCTTGGGATCAACCGGAGGCAACTTGGCAAAGCGCGCAAAAGCAGTATGGCCCGGCACCGAGACAACTGTGGTCGAGTTGCGAAGCTCATCGCCGAACTGGCTCATCAGCGCCCCGAGAGAGAGGCGCATCACCTCGTCAGGGTCGACATCAGGCGTCGACAGCACGCGCTTGTGAGGCACAATGACGAAATCAACCGCCTTGGGCCCTTCAGGCGATTTGATGAGTTTGACGGCCTTGATTGCCGCTGCCCCGATATCGATACCCCAAGCCGCGCCCGATGAAGGCATGAATGCTCCTCTCGTCGTGCCGCACAGACAAACGCACGGCCCCCACCTTACTGGTCACCTTGCCTCGAAGGAAACCGTGTCCAATCGCCCTCGAAAGAGTCCGCCGCAACCACCGCAACGGTCCCATCGCAATGGGCCCGAGCCGAGATGATACTGACCGCGCGGCCCCATTGGCGGGCATGGGTTCCGATACGGGTCCGGGGGGGCAACGGTTCGCCTCACAACACCGTTCGCGTATTCGCGTCGGCGCGGTACACTTTGAGTTCCGGGCGACGTGGTGGACGTCGCCCCGCGTTTTCGGCAAGCGCCGAAGGCGTCATTCTTCGACACACGCGTAGATGTTGCCGCATACCCCGGCGAACTCCGAACCCGACACTCATGGACACACCTCAAAAGACCCCAGATAAGGCATCCCCGGGTGATTCTTCTCCCGAGGGACTGGCTCCTACAACACCCGCACCCCCGGCACCTGTTCCGGAAGCCCCGGCGCCGCCTCCGCCAATTCCGGAAGCGCCGACTCCTCCACCAATGCCAACTTCCATCCCAGCGCCTGTGCCTGCACTGGTTCCGGTCACCGCCCAGGATTCGAGTACATCGCCTGACGTTGAACTCAGTGCTGATATGACTGCCGCTGCCAACGCCGCGATGGAATGTGCTACCGCACCTGCGTCACCTGCTGATGACGCCGCCCAGCCCAATGTTCATCACGAACGACCCGACCTGCCCAAAGGACCAAAGCAGGCAACAGTCATCCGCGGGCCGCGCGTTGTGCAGGGTGGTCGTGAATATCGCGAAGGCACCGTCGTCTCTGTGGGCCCCGATGACATCTTCATCGAGTTTGGCCCAAAGTCACTGGGCGTGCTGCCCCGCGTGCAGTTCAAGGATCAGGCGACAGGCGAAGAAAAAGATTTACCCGTTGTCGGCAAACCATTCGAAGTGGTCGTCGATCGCTATGAGCCTTCAGAAAGCCTCTATATCTGCTCGCGTCCGGGCGTGGTGCAGAAGGCCGACTGGGAGATGCTGCAAATCGGGCAAACTGTTCAAGCCCGCGTGACGGGCACGAACAAGGGCGGCCTCGAACTTGAGGTGGCCAAACATCGCGCCTTCATGCCGGCATCATTAGTCTCTGATCGGCGCATTGCAGACCTCGCGGTTTTTGTAGGCGAAACGATGGCCTGCACCGTGGCCAAGGTCGACCGCTCGGGCAAGGGAAACATTGTCCTCGACCGGCGCGCGATCCTCGACGAAGAAAATAAAGCACGCCAGGGAGAGTTGCGCGGCAAACTCAATGTCGGCGACACCATCGAAGGCACTGTGAAAAGCATCGTTCAGTTTGGCGCGTTTGTTGATATTGGCGGCATCGATGGCCTGCTTCACATCTCTGACATCTCCCACGATCGCGTCCGCAAAGTTGAAGATCACCTGAAAGAAGGCGACACGGTTCGCGTGCAACTCCTGAAGCTCGACTGGGACACTGGTCGGCACTCACTTGGCATGAAGCAGTTGCAGGCTGATCCATTCCAGACCGGCGTTGGTGAAATGAAAGAGGGCGATGTGGTCTCCGGGCGCATCACCAAACTCGCAGAGTTTGGCGCGTTCATCGAAATTGCACCCGGCGTCGAAGGACTGGCCCATATTTCCGAGCTCGAATGGCGCCGCGTCGAAAAAACAAGCGATGTTGTTCAGCCCAATCAGGTCATCCCCGTCAAAATTCTGAAAATTGACGGCGACAAGAAAAAAATCAGCCTCTCGATCAAACAGGCCAAGGAGCCCCCCCCCCAACGAGGTGGCGCAGGCGGCCAGCGCGGTCGAGGCCGGGGGGGTCGTGTCGAAAAAGACACGCGCTCACCCGAAGAGATTCTCAAGGAAACACCCGCCCTTCGTCGTCTGCGCGAAAAGGCACAGATGAAGCAGAAGGACAAGGCAAAATCCGGACACGCGGGCGGTGGCGGCTTGGGCGAAAATGCCGGGCTCGGCCTGTCACTTGGTGATCTGAAGCTGTAATTCATCACGATGGCATTCACCCCACACCCCGGCGAGCGCTACACCATCCGGCGCAAGGTGCTGAAAATTTTTGGCGCCGCCTTTCATGTCTATGGACCTGACGGCGATGTGGTCGCCTATTGCAAACAAAAAGCCTTCAAACTGCGCGAAGATATCCGCCTGTATTCCGATGAATCCTGCTCGACCGAACTGCTCACCATGTCGGCGCGCCAAGTGATCGATTTTGGTGTGACCTTTGATGTGACCCTGCCCGACGGTGCGGTGCTCGCGACCATTCGGCGCAAGGGGCTGAAATCAATGTTCCGTGACACTTGGCAGATCGTGCTGCCCGGTCAGACGGAACCCCGGGCCATTTTGCAGGAAGACTCCGCGTGGAAAGCGACACTTCGGCGCCTCCATGAGGGCTTCAGCACGTTGATACCGCAACAATTTCACCTCAGAACAACCGATGGCGTACACATTGCATCACTACGCCAGCACTTCAATCTCTTCGTCTATCGCATGGGCGTCTCAATCGAAACCGATGATCCAGAGATTGATGAATTAGTCGTGCTTGCACTCGGATGCCTGATCGCAGCGGTGGAAGGGCGGCAGGGCTAGACCCTGCAGGTTCACTACACTCTCCGCCCGTGACGCATGACCCCATGACCATCTTGAATGAGCGCTTTCGTGCAGCGATGCGCGCCGCCCTCGGTGATGAACTGTCACAGGGCACCGATCCAATGATCGCACCCTCGCGCAATCCGAAGTTTGGCGACTATCAGGCGAATTGTGCCATGGTGATCGGCAAACGCATCGGCAAACCGCCGCGTGATGTTGCGCAATCCATTCTCGACAAGCTTGACATTGCAGACATTGCCAAGCCCCCCAAGCTCGCAGGGCCCGGATTTATCAATATCACATTGCGGGCGGATGCTTTGGCATCCGCAGTGATAGCGCTGGATCGCCTAGGTGAAGATGGCGATCTCGGCATCGAAGCGGTCAAGCCAAAGAGCACGGTCGTTGTTGACCTGTGCGGCGTGAACCTTGCGAAGCAGATGCACGTGGGCCATCTGCGCGCAACGGTGATTGGCGATGCGCTTGCACGCCTGCACGAACGCCTTGGATACAAAGTATTTCGTCAGAATCACTTTGGTGACTGGGGCCTGCCCATCGCAATGGTGACGCATGCGATTCTCGAAAAGACACGTGCAGGCGAACTCGATCTTGCAAACCTGACACTCGATGGCCTCGAGCGCGCCTACCGGAAAGCGCAGCACGCCTGTGATCATGGACGCAAGGAACTGGCACTTGCAAAGAAATATTGCCTTGGTTCAAAAGTGGAAGCGGAATGGGAACCGTTAGCAGAAGATGCTGAGGCAACGCTTGCGCAGGCGCGCACGACACTGGTGGCGCTCCAAGCAGGTGATCCCAAAGCACTCGCCGCGTGGGAGCGCATCAGTACGATTACACTTGAGGCGTGCTTTGACAATTGCAAGCGCCTGCAGGTGAATGTCACCGGTGAAGCCACCGCGGGCGAATCGACCTATCGTGATGAACTTGCACCCGTCGTTGCTGATTTGGAACAACGCGGCATCGCTGTTGAGTCTGACGGCGCGCTCATCGTGCAACTTGATGACTATGACATTGCAGAACCCTGCCTCATTCGCAAGCGCGATGGCGGGTTTTTGTACGCGACCACTGATATTGCCGGCATCAAACGCCGAGTGCAAAAGCTTGGCGCATCGCGTGCGGTGTATGCTGTGGATGCACGACAAAGTCTGCATTTTCGCCAGGTTTTTGCTGCTGCAAAGAAAGCCGGGTATGCGCGTACACCAACCGGCGAAGATGCGGAACTCATGCACGCAGCATTTGGCATGGTGCTCGGTGATGACAATCGCCCCTTCAAGACGCGCTCGGGCGACAACGTGAAACTGAGTGACTTACTTGATGAGGCTGTTTCGCGCGCCGAGGCTGCGGTTGCAGAGAAAAGCCCGGAGTTGTCCAATGATGCTCGGCGGGAGATCGCCGAAGCGGTGGGCATTGGCGCGATCAAATACGCCGACTTATCATCCGATCGCATCAAGGATTACGTCTTCAACTTCGATCGCATGCTCGCCTTTGAAGGCGCAACGGGGCCATATCTGCAATACGCCCATGTACGCGTGCGTTCGATTCTGCGCAAAGCGCAAGAAGAACATGCACTCGATGCTTCTACCCTTGCCAAAGCGATTCTTCATATTGGTGCCCCCGAAGAAAAAGCACTGTCACTCGAACTCCTGAAATATGCCGGCGTGGTGCGCGCTGCTGCGGATACCTGCGAACCGCACCGCCTGTGCGGCTATCTCTATGAGGTCGCAAGCGCCTTCGCACGGTTCTTTGATGCCTGCCCAGTCTTGCGCGCCCCCGATGATGCAACCCGCCTCTCGCGCTTGCGCCTGGCATCATTGACCGGCCGCGTACTCGCAGATGGGCTGCACTGCCTTGGTATTGCCGCTCCAGAGCGAATGTAATTGTAGATAGGTTGGTCGTTATTGTGACGCTGAATCTCGCACTCTTCGAGTTCCGCTCGATCGGTTCCCGAAGACCCTGTAGACCCAGTTCTTGGCCCGATTTACATCTTCCACACAATAGCCTATCTTAAACAGGGAAATACTCCAAATTTGGGTGGGGCGAAAACGCCCTATTCCTACACCGATTCCAACAATTGTCGGCTAGACTTAGTTGGCCTTGCTTGCCTTGGACGGCGGTCCGTCCGATTTGAGGCAGCACGAAGAGGTAGAGGTGAGTGCGTTGAGCGCTGGGTGTGCTTGCGCCCCGAACAAGTATTGAGGGATACCTGAGCTATGAAGAGATTCGCGATTCTAGCAGCCATGAGCGGTATTGCTGCCGCACCGTGTTCTGCAGCACCAGATCAAGCAGTTGAGACACCGGCGATTACCGCTGCGCTCATCGGCCCCGCACAAGTTACTACGGAAGGCGTCGAAACATGGGATGACGTGATCGCCCGTATTGCCGTTGCAGGTGATGTTGTTACCAATCCCAAGGCACGCAATGGTGCGCAAGGCTCTTGGGTCGTTCCCTCAGACCGCTCAACGTATGAGCGCGCCAGCTCTGGCGAGCGATATGTCACCAACAAATGGGGCGACACGCGCATGGGCATCAGCTTTGACGGCGTCGTTACCTTCGAGGGTGCATCATTTGGCGGCCAGGGCGCAGGCGCAGGCGTCTGGGCAGCAGGCGTCCGGGTGCTCGGGTATCTCGATGGAAAACTCGTTGGCGAAACAGAATGGTCGAAACCGCTCACTGAGCGACCGATTTGGGTGCCCGCAGCACTTGCAGGTGTTGATCGCATCGTCATTGAAGCGCGTCCCGTTCATCAGGGCGCAGGCTTTTTCGCGATGGATGATGTCACATTCTCTCGCGATGGCACCAAGACTGTTGTCACCTTTGATGATCTCGGTCCGGCAACCAAGTTGCGCGATTCGAAGTATGCAGGGCTTTCATGGGAAACTGGCACCGGCGACTTCAAGACCGATGCCGACTGGGCCATGCCTGCGCCGAAGGTGCTGGCAAATGACGAAATAAGTCCAATCGGCGTGTTTGAAGAACCGCAACTGGAATTGCGCGGCGTTGCCCCACCCCCCACGCCCCTTCAATTGCTCACGTTCCAGGGACCGAAACGGGGCGATTTTGGCACTGGCTCATTCCCGCCTGATACGTGTGGCGCCATTGGCCCGAACCACTTTGTTTCCGTCGTCAACACAATCTTTGCAGTCTATGACCGCAGTGCGGGTGGCCTTGTCACCGGTTCTACGCTGAATTCATTCCAGCCCGGTACATCGGGCGACCCGCGTGTTATGTACGACGCTGTGGATGATCGTTGGATTGTTGTATCAACCAACTTTAGCACCAGCATCTTCGTGGCCTATTCGTTGACCAATGACCCTACCGGCGCGTGGTTCAAGTTCAGTTTCAACGCCTCGACCGGAACCAACGCTGGCTGCAACGTCGATTACCCGACACTGGGCTATGACGATCGTGGGATCTACATTGGCGCGTTCATGTTCAATTCGTGCGGCATGTCGCTGTTCGCGATTGACAAGGCGAGCCTGCTCGCGGGTTCGCCTTCGGTTGGCAATATCTGGGCCTTCCGCCAGTTGCCCAGTTTCGCCACCACACAACCCTGCGTACACCTTGGTGTACAACCGGGTGAGGCATATGCCGTGGCGCGCGCCAGTTCCAGCCAGATTCGCAAGTACACGCTGACGGGCCCACTCAATACGGGCACCGCTCCAACGTTGTCGAACATCATCGTGCCGATTGCCGTTCACAGCTCTCCTCCGGACGCACCGGCGTCAGGCGCAGGAACACCTCTCGATACAGTAGGAAGCCGATTGATGAACGCCGTGTATCGTGACGGCAAAATCTGGACGGCGCACGCCATCAATATTGGCGGCCGTGCCGCTGCTAGGTGGTACGAGATCGGTACCGCAACGAACAGTGTGGCCCAGTTCGGCACAATCAGCGACCCAACGTTTTACTATTACGATCCGACGTTGTCGGTCAATAGTGTTGGCGCCATGGTGATTGGTTTCTCTGGTTCACATGCCAGCGTCTTTGCAGGAGCATTTTATGCTGGCCGTCGCGCATTCGATCCATTGGGCGCAACCTCAATTCCGTTCGAATACAAAGTCGGAGAAGCCTCACAGAATCTGATCGACGGCTTTGGTCGCAACCGGTGGGGTGATTATTCACTGGTGACGATCGATCCGAATGATGACCTTGGGTTCTGGTGCATCCAGGAGTATTCGGAATCGCCTTCGAATATCTGGGGCACATGGGTTGCGCAATTGAGCTATGACAACGACTGCAACAACAACGGGATCGATGACCTGCTTGATATTGGCTCGGGCTTCAGCCTCGATATCAACGGCAACAGCGTTCCAGATGAATGTGAACCATTCCCGGATCCATTCACGTTGACATCCCCAGCAGACCTTGCCACCGGAATCGATGCGACGATCAACTTCAATATGTTGTGGACCGCTTCGAACCCGGGCGTTAATTATCAGGTGCGTATCTCTGAGAACGCTGATCTTTCGCTTCCGACTATTGACGCTGCTGCGCCGAGCGGCTTTTTCTTAGTTCCCGGCGGCACGTTGGCTGGCAACACCACATACTTCTGGGGTGTCACAGCAACTGATACGCAGCTTCGCTCAACTGATTCCACACCATTTTCTATATCATTCACCACGGCGGTCATTCCAGGCGACTGTACGGGTGATTCTGATGGCGATGGCGCCGTCACGCTCAATGACCTGAACATCGTGTTGTTCAGCTTCGGGGCTGTTGTTACACCCGGGACGAGTGGTGATATCGACGGTGATGGCACCGTGACACTCAATGACCTGAACATTGTGCTCTTCAACTTTGGGAATGTCTGCTGAGGTCGGTCGAGCAACAATTGTCTTTTCAAGTGATAAGGGCGCTGGTCAATCCGGCGCCCTTTTTCTTTTTTTACCTTGTTGTCCGATATCCATGCGTTGCCCATTTCGCCTATGTAGTGCCTCCGGAATCATAAACTCGCAGAATACAACCGGAGGCTTTGCCCTGAAGGCCCATTGGGCCACACTCAAAGGGATACGGCAGTCGGTGGCCCGATTCTGGGCTCAAAAAAGGGCTTCGCAATCCCGTCAAAGCGAAGATAATCACATCGACAGTGATGCGTATTCCTTTAGTGACTCAGGAGATTTGCAATGCCCTTGACCCGATGCCGACTCGGACTCGCCCTGCCCTTGCTGCTCGCCATTCCGGCGCTTGCAGCAAAAGCAGATACCAACACCCAAATACTGGTTGCACCCTCGACACCTGTCGATGTGGTTCGCTTTGAAGCGCTTGATGTACAAACGCTCCTTGCAGAAGATGTTGTGCGCGCTTCAGAAAATCAACCGGAGCGCATCGCTATCCCCACACCGACGCAATTGCCTGCTTCAGATTTTGGCACGCTGACGCATATCGCAGATGGCCGGGTCATGTGGCAGCTGCGCCTTGAAGCGGCAGACGCGCCGAATCTCAACATCGGGACGTACTACGATGTTCCAACGAGCACTGAAATTTTCATACTCGACAAATTCGGAGACATGCACTTTCGTGCGCTCACCTGCAACGACAATCAAATTACAAAAGAGTTCTGGACCCCTCCTGTGCCTGGCAATGAACTGGTCATTGTCGCGGAGATGACTGAAGCCGACTGGCCCGCGTTCCGGGCTGGCTTTGCAGTCACTTCTGTCAACATTGGCTACAAAGAGTTTGCCGGTGTTGCGTTTGCCGGAAGTGATCCGCCAATCACTGCACGCTCGGGCGCATGCAATATTGATGTGGAGTGCCCCGAGGCAGCCCCTTGGGCAAATCAGGTGCCCGCTGTGGCGCGCACACTGCTGGGTGGTTCGATTCTCTGCTCCGGCTCGCTTGTCAACAACACCGCAGAAGACGGCACGCCCTACTTCCTTACTGCCGCGCACTGCGGCGTGACCGCGGGCAACGCGGGCGCACTGGTCATGTTCTGGAATTATCAGAACTCGACCTGCCGTCCTATTGGCAGCGCCGCCTCGGGCAGCTTTGGCAACGGTTCGCTGAGTCAATTCTCTTCGGGCGCGACGCATCGCATGAGCTATGGCGCTCCCGGTGATGTCACGCTTGTCCAGGTGAACGCTGCACTGCCTGCAGCATTTCAACTCGAACTGCTCGGGTGGGATCGCAGCAGCACACCGCCGGCCATCGGCATCGGCATTCATCACCCAAGCGGTCAAGAGAAGCGCTTTTCGCACGATAATGATCCGACAAGCTTTCAGTTCGTCAATATCGGCGGCCTCGGCATCATCGACACCATTCGGGTGTCCTGGGACTTCGGGGTCACCGAGGGCGGGTCATCAGGTTCCCCCCTGCTCAATCAGAACAACCACGTCGTTGGTGTGCTCACGGGCGGCTCATCGTTCTGCTCGACGCCAACCTCGCCTGACTTCTACGGGCGCTTCGATCAGGCCTGGACCGGCAACGGCACTCCCAGCACGCGCTTGAGCGACTGGCTTGACCCCTTGGGCACGGGCCAGACATCACTCGGGCAGTTCAATGCAGGTCCGCCGGTACCGCCGATACCGTTCAATCTTACTGCGCCCGCAAATGGTGCCATCGATGTTGACTCGACGATCAACTTCAACCTGCTTTGGGATCCTTCTTCTCCGGGCTCAACGTTTCAGGTGCTCGTCTCTGAGAATGCGAACCTTTCGTTACCGATCATCGATGCTGCTGCACCGAGCGGGTTTTTGTTAATTCCTGGCGGCACGTTGGCGGGTAATACCACTTACTTCTGGGGTGTGACTGCCACATCACTGGCGTTGTCCACAGACTCAACGCCATTCCCTGCCTCATTCACCACCGCAGTCGTTCCAGGCGACTGTACGGGTGATTCTGATGGCGATGGCGCCGTCACGCTCAATGACCTGAACATCGTGTTGTTCAGCTTTGGGGCTGTTGTTACACCCGGGACGAGTGGTGATATCGACGGTGATGGCACTGTCACACTCAATGACTTGAACATCGTATTGTTCAACTTTGGGAATGTCTGCTAATTCAATCTCAATTCACTTTGACACCCCGCTTCTGAAAAGGAGCGGGGTGTTTTTTACACGTCACAGCAGAGTGTCCATGCCCTGCTTTCAGTTGGGATCTGTTGCGACACTGAGGCGTATATATGATGGACCGTGTGAGCGCAACTGAGTGTCTAATTCATAGAGGTGGAGAAGCAACATGTTGAAGAAAAATGTAATGCAGCACTTGGCGACGATGGTGTTACTTTTCGTGGGCGTGGGAAGCGCTTTCGCACAAGTGTTGCCTGATCGATTTGTTGTTGATGGCGGGGAAATCGGTCTCAATGCAGTGAGTTTCCGGGCACTCGATCTGGATGGCCTGCGCACTGTTGAAGCGGATCGGCGCTTGCGCCACGAGGTGTATCAGTTTGCTGTCGGGCGCAGGCTCGCCCTCTCACCAGCAGATGCGGGCACGGTGAAAGATATTGGCAATGGCCGAATCGCCTGGCGTCTGCGCGTCGACTCCGCCAACGCAGTGAATATCAACATCGGAACGTATTGGAAAGTGCCGCCCAGCACCGTGATGTATCTGCTCGATCAGCATGGTGATGCGCCGTATCGCACGATCACCGCAGCAGACAACAACCACAATGACCAGTTCTGGACGCCACACATCGATGGCCCGTCGATGGAACTCTATATCGAACTCAAAGCATCAGAGTGGCGCGCGTTCGTCGAGGGCTTCCGCCTCATGCAGGTCAATCTTGGGTTCACGCGCCTTGGTCAACTTGACGGCATGCCAACCTCGCGTTCGTCATCATGCCATGTAGATGTCGCGTGCCCGGAAGCAGATCCATGGGCTTTTCAGGTATCCGCGGTAGGCCGATATTTTGCAAGTACGCCGAGCGGCACATTCCTGTGTTCCGGCTCATTGCTGAATAACACTTCACTCGACGGTCGTCCGTTGTTCCATACTGCCAATCACTGCCCCGCAACGCAGGGTGCACCTTCCATGGTGATCTGGTGGAACTATGAAAACTCCTTCTGTCGCACGCCGGGCAGCGTGGAATCCGGACAGAACGGCAACGGGTCGAATTCACAGTTTTCATCAGGTGCAACACTCCTGATGACCTATCAACCGGCGGATACGACACTTGTCGAACTCAATTCAACGCCGCCCAGTTTCTATCAGTTGAATTACATCGGATGGAACCGCAGCGGCAACGGAACTGTGACAGGCTTTGGCATCCATCATCCTCTTGGCCAGGAAAAACGCATCAGCTTAGAGCAAGACCCCGCACCGCGCGCTGGCAATTTCTACATCGTTGACTATGACATCGGGGGGGTGCAAGGCGGTTCGTCCGGTTCGCCATACTTCGATTCAAACGGACTCGTTGTCGGCACCGCGTGCTGTGTGAATACGCTCACGCCATGCTCAAGCCCCGCCCAAACCACTAATTATGGCGCATTGTCGCAGGCGTGGACCGGTGGCGGCACGTCTGCAACGCGGCTCAGCGATCACCTCGATCCCCTTGGCATCAGTCCTCAGTTTCTTGCTGGACTTGGAGCACCACCACCAGCACCACCTTCACCATTCAATCTGATCGCCCCCACTGATGGCACAATAGAAATCGATTCCCTCATCAACTTGAACCTCTCATGGGATCTCTCGGACACCGGGGCAAACTACACGTTGTTCGTGTCTACAAATGCCGACCTGTCCAGCCCGATCATTAACACCACTCCTGGCACCGGGTTCTTTACGATCGGCGGCGGCACACTCAGCAGTAACACTACATATTTCTGGGGTCTCCAGGCAGAAGCGCTCGGGCAATTCACAAACTCCGTGCCTTTCCCAGCTAGCTTTACTACTGCATCAACCGGAGGCGTCCCCTGTGATGGTGATGCCGACGGTGACGGCACTGTCACACTCAATGATCTGAATATTGTGTTGTTCAGCTTTGGATCCGCTGTGGCACCCGGCACCAATGGCGATGCCGACGGCGATGGCACTGTCACGCTCAATGACCTGAACATCGTGTTGTTCAACTTCGGCACTGTCTGCTGAAGGAACACACACACACACACGTCGTACCACAAAAAGGCAGCACGGAACCTTTGCGTTTCGTGCTGCTTTTATTTTTATAGCCGCTAAGAAAATGTGCGGGTCAATCGAGCGCGATTACGCTTCGTCGGCCTTGGCGATCTGCCACTCTTCGAGTTCGATCGGGGCCTGGCGACCAAAGATCGTGACCAACACGCGCACGAGTCCCTTCTCGGGCAGCAGTTCGTCGACAGTGCCTTCGTAGCTCTCGAAGGGACCTTCCTTGATGACCACTTCTTCGCCCTTTTGGAAGACGAGACGAATCTCCGGAAGCTCTTCTGGGCGGCGCGAGTCAAGAAGCATCTTCTCGACTTCGTTCATTGCAAGTGGCGCTGGACGTCCCGTGGTGCCCACAAAATCACCAACGCCGGTGGTCTCCTTGATGAGAAAGAAGACATCCTGCGGAATGCGACCATCATCTTCGAGGCGCATTTCAACGAACACATAGCCTGGATAGAGTTTGCTTTCGCTGATTTTCTGCTTGCCGCCGCGCACGGTCTTCTTTTTCTCCGTGGGAACGAGAATGCGATTGACCAGATTTTTGAGGCCTTCAATTTCGATCTTGCGGAGAAGCGTGTCGCGAACGTAGCCTTCCTTATTTGAGGCAACACGCAACACAAACCAGTTCATGCCGGGCATCGCAATCGGCTCATCATCGATGAGTTGATCGGCCCGCTCATCGATGCGCCCGTCGAGGGTGGCTGCGGCGGCGGTCGAGTCAGTGGAGGCCTCGGGTGGTGCTTCCGTCGGCGCCGTCGAGTCCTGCTGCTGGGCGTTGTCGGGGATATTTTTTTCCTGCTCTGTAGACATGACGCTCCTCCGGGGCCAATGGGCATACTTGGGCGATGGCTTGGTTGGTGGACTGAAAATGCTCAGGCCATCTCGATGACACGGAGCCAAGTGAAGAAGTTGCTAAAGAGGACATCCGCAATAAACAATACGCTTGCGATAATCAGGCTGATGACAATGACAACCCACGTTGAACCAAAAATTTCGCGGCGGGTCGACCAGTTCACCTTTTTCATCTCGCCTTCTGTGGCAATCAGAAAATCACTTGACTTACGATTGGCGTAACAGAAGAAATACGTGATGGCGCCGCCGATGAGCAGGATCAGTGCGGCGACCCCGCCCTGCAAGAACTCCTGCTGAAAGAGCGGGATCGGAATAGGCGGGTTGGAGATCGCCTGGAAGCCGCCTGTTGTCGAAAGTGCGGCGATATCCTGACTCTGACCGTCATATTGCACACCGGTCAGAGTGACCATCGAAACGCTGGCGGTCTCGACGAGCCCGGAGCCTACTTCAGCGCCATTGCGTCCCATGATGGCAACGCGCTCGCCGATGCCAGGCGTCTGGCCGGATGGATCGGAAACCGTGAAGTTCCAGACGCGAATCGGAATGCGCACTGCGGACAGTTTGTCCCACGCCCACATGGCGCCCGCTGCGACAAGCGCACCGCCACCGATGAGGCTCATGAGCCGTGTCCAATAGCCTTGACCGGGTTTGTGGATGATGAACATGCTTCCGCCCTGCGTCGATGAGAAAAGGCACCATTGCCTCACTCTCGCGCATGTAGATGTCTGACGACCCCGCCGCCCAAAAACACGCCGGGAGTGACTCGAACACTCAACCTGCGGATTTGGAATCCGCTGCTCTGCCAATTGAGCTACCGGCGTACGTCATCGCGCCCGGGGCGCTCCCCGGGATGTCACGACAGAACGCCGCCGACGCTCAGATGAACGCCGACGGATACCGATCATTTCCGCTTGATCTTGTGAATAGTGTGACGGCGCAGGCGGGGACTGAACTTCCTGATCCCCTCCTTGAGTCCCTCGGGCAGGCCGCCCTTGGTGTTCACCGAAGTGCGGTAGTTCAGGTCGCCACACTCCGAGCACTGGAGCCACACATATTCACGCGCTCCTGTTTTTTTCTTCGCCATGAGCGATGCTCCTCAGCGGGTTCTCTTTCAAGCGCAGATGCGCTTACTCAACAATTTCTGCAACAACGCCTGACCCCACGGTGCGGCCGCCTTCACGAATAGCAAAACGCAGGCCCTGCTCCATCGCGATCGGCTTGTCACCCAAATCGACCTCGATAGCAACGTTGTCGCCGGGCATGCACATTTCGGCACCGCCCAACAGGTTGATCGAGCCCGTCACATCCGTGGTGCGGAAGTAAAACTGCGGTTTGTACTTGCTGAAGAACGGGGTGTGTCGTCCGCCCTCTTCCTTGGTCAGGACATAAACCTCACCTTTGAACTTGGTGTGGGGTTGGATCGAACCGGGTTTGCAGATCACCTGCCCACGTTCGATTTCGTCCTTCTCGATGCCGCGAAGGAGCACGCCGACGTTGTCGCCCGCCTGACCCTGATCGAGACTCTTGTTGAACATTTCAACGCCCGTAACCGTGGTGGTCTTGCTCTCAGCGATCAGCCCGACGATTTCGCCCGCATCGCCAACCTTCACCACGCCGCGTTCGATACGACCGGTGGCCACGGTGCCGCGACCCTTGATCGAAAAGACATCTTCGACTGCGATGAGGTAGGGCTTATCGACTTCGCGCTCGGGCTCCGGAAGGAAGTTGTCGAGTGCCTCGAAAAGCTCATCGATGCCCTTGTTGGCGGCATCGTCAGTCGGATCTTCCATCGCCGCCTTGGCGGTAATGTGAACGATCGGGAGGTCATCGCCCGGGAAGTCGTATTTGTTGAGCAGCTCGCGCACTTCCATCTCGACGAGTTCGAGCAACTCAGGATCGTCGACAAGATCAACCTTGTTGAGTGCAACAAGAATGTGCGGCACGCCCACCTGGCGCGCGAGCAGCACGTGCTCGCGTGTCTGGGGCATGGGACCATCAGCTGCGGAGACCACAAGAATCGCGCCGTCCATCTGTGCCGCGCCGGTGATCATGTTCTTGACATAGTCGGCGTGACCGGGGCAGTCGACGTGCGCATAGTGGCGATTGTCGGTTTCATACTCGACATGCGAGGAATGAATGGTCACGGTTTTTGAGGCATCACGAACCGTGCCGCCCTTTGTGATTTCGGCATAGCTCTTGAAAGCCTGACCAGATTTAATAGCAGAGCGGGCGGCCATCGCAGCAGTGAGCGTGCTCTTGCCGTGATCGATGTGCCCAATCGTGCCGACGTTGACGTGCGGCTTTGTCCGCTGGAACGTCTCCTTCGCCATAACGCTTCTATCCTCCGCCGGTGGTTACTTTTAAAAAAGCACGCCCCGGCACATCTGTTTCTTAGTCAATCAAACCAAACGACACTGGTCGCGCGACTCGGGACCATCCCGAGACCGATCGATCATGTCGCGGGCGAAGGACACAACCGCCGCCCACCGCGACGTTCGCGGCCCAACATTATGCGCCGAAATGCTCCCGGACGCATCCGCGCCCCAAAACAACCCCGGCCCCTTGCCAGAGCCACCGATGGGACTTGAACCCATGACCTCACCCTTACCAAGGGTGTGCTCTACCACTGAGCTACGGTGGCACACGCGTGCGGGCCACCGCCCCGTCGCTGCGCAGGGCGGAGACTGTACACATCGCGATGTTCTCAGACAACCGCAGCGGCTCTTCTCGACGTATCCTCAACCTGTGCAGAACCCGTCCCCAACCCGATCTGACCCTCCACGACCGGCGGTGTTCATGGACCGCGATGACACCCTGATCCGGTGCGATGAGGTGGCCCCCAATGGCGATCTGGGTGATCCGGGGCTTGTTGTGCTTCTTGACGGGGCTTTTGAGGCGTGCAGACAGCTCAGAGATGCCGGGTTCGCCCTCGTGGTGGTGACGAATCAGGGGGGAGTCGCCCGGGGGAAGTATGGCCGTGCCGAAGTTGAGGCGGTCAATGCCCGGGTCAACGAACTTCTCGGCGGGCAGATCGACGCTTTTCGGTATTGCCCATACCACCCAAAGGGAAGCGTGCCCGAATTTACGCGCGAGCACCCCTTTCGAAAGCCGGCACCGGGCATGATTCTGGATGCCGCAGAAAAACTGAATCTTGACCTCGCCCGGTCTTGGATGGTGGGCGACAAAGTTCGCGATTGTGAGGCGGGGCGGTCGGCGGGGTGCAAGACGATCTTTTTGAGCGGGGCTGAAAATGTAGAGCCGCACCCAGCGATTGACTGGGTGGCCCCGGATGTAGCCGGGGCGGCGGCGATCATCATTGGGTGATTGCAAGGACTGTGCGCACAACGCGTCGCGCGGTGCATCGCATATTGCAAAACTCTTGAAAAAATTTATCTCCTGACTCCGGCGTTGGTTGCGCTTCTTGTGCGCACTGATATCGCGTGCTGCTGCGCGCACGGCGCGGGCCATATGCCCCTGAGAGTGAAGGCGTGACGCACATTGCAAACGCCTGTTTCACTCAATGGAGGCTGACAATGGCATTGGCACTTGAGCCATTTGAAGAAATTGGGATCAGTGAAGCCCTGATCGAATCACTTGTCCATGAGCATCAGGCACTGACGGCGCCAGCGCTCGAACGTTTGTGGTCGTATTACCGCAATCGGGTGCGATTGCCGGGCGAAAGCGCAGGTGATCATGGGTCGGCGCAGGAGAGCGGCTTACCGGTGCGGCTGACAGGTTCGCCGCGCGGCATATTGCGCGATGACCGGGGACGCGAGCGCGAGACAGTGATTGAAAATGACATTGGGTGGCGCCTCGATGCGCTTGTTGACTTTGTCTTTGGCAAGCCAGTGCGCATCACAAGCACGGCGAGTGATCCTGAAATGCGTGATGCGATCGAGCGCATTCTGGATGCGGTGTGGGAGGCAAGCGGCGGGATTCAATTGATGCAGGACATGGCGCTGCTTGGTGCGGTGTATGGGCATGTTGATCTGGTGGTGCGGGGAGATGCGCTTTCCAGTGATGGCGACGGCGCCCGCAAACGCGGCGCACAAGCGAACGATATTGAAGAAGCGATCGCTGCTGCGACACACGGCATGCAGATTGATGTGATCGAAGCGCCGCGCGGCATTCCGGTGCTTGATCCGGGTGATTACCGGCGCGTCATCGCGTACATCATTCGTTCGCAGCAGGTGACCAATGAGGTTGCGCCGCGTTCAACGGTTGGCGCATCTCGGCGGCGCATGGCGTGGCTTCTCGATCGAAACGGGCAGGGTGGCGGCGTGAGCGGAAGCCAGCGCGTGCAGCAAGAAGCACTGGAATTGTTGAGCCCAGGTGCCCGGCAGGTGTATCTGGATCGCAAACTGGTTCTGAGTACCGGGGGCCCGGGAGAGCTGCCAATCGTGCATATTCAGAATGCGAGTCAGCCATATTCTTACGCGGGGCGGAGCGATGTTGAAGCGCTGATTCCTTTGCAGGATGAACTGAACACGCGCCTGAGTGATCGGGCGCATCGGGTGACGATGCAATCGTTTCGGATGTATCTCGCCAAGGGGATTGACGGGCTTGGTGAACAGGGCAGCGGCGCAACGATTGCTCCCGGGCAGGTGTGGGTCACTGACAACCCCGATGCAACCATTGATGCCTTTGGTGGCGACCTCAACGCGCCATCAGAAACAGACCACATCGAACAAATTCGTGAGGCGATGGACAAAGCGAGCGGTGTGTCACCGATTGTGCTTGGGCTGCTTCGCGCGAAAGTCGGGCATCTTTCGAGTGAGAATGCGCTGCGCATCACGCTCATGGGCGTCTTGAGTAAGACGGAGCGCAAACGACAGAGCTATGGGCGCGGCATCGTGCAGGCGAGCGCAATCGTGCTTCGCATGTTGGATCGCGCCGGTGTTTTCAAGACCGAACCGAGTGATCACGGCCTGAGGCTGCAATGGCTTGATCCATTGCCCCTTGATGAAAACCGGCGATTGCAGGCGGCGCAGATGAAGCTGGAACTGGGCGTGCCGCGCGAGCGCGTGTTGAACGAACTGGGCTATGGCGAAACAGATGCGGGCGTTGTGTGAGAAGCGCGACTGCCGAGATCAAACACACATTGAAATTTCTGGAAGGACATACACATGGCAAAGGGTGATCCGGGCGAAGGCGCGGGAGTCGGCGGAGGCGGTAGTGGTGGTGGCGGAGCGGCTGAACAGGCAACGACAGCACCGCCATCGCGCGGAAGAGTGCAGGCGGCACTGAGCGCCTCTGAACGCGCTGAAGAAGCTGAGACATTGATCAAAACGCTGAACGCGAAGATCGTGTCACTCGAAGAGAACCTTGCGACGGCACAGGCGGCGTTTGGGCAACTCGAAATGCGGCATCGACTCGAGCGCGAACTCGAAGCGGCGGGCGCAGTTGATCTTGAAACCGCAGTGCTGCTCGCAGAGTTGTCGCTTTCATCGACCGATGCGGCAACACCAGATTCTGCGGTTACGGAACTGCGCGCATCCAAGCCTTTTCTCTTCAAACATGCGGGCCACGGAAGTGCAACATCACCCTGGCCGAGTCCGGGGGCGATCTCGGCGGCGATGGCAGCGCACGCAACGACGAACAACGACGCACTGGCAAGCGCCGCTGAAGAAGCCGCGGCAACGGGTGATCGCGGGGCGCTTCTTCGCTATCTGCAATTGCGACGTCAACAGGCATAGGCCGCGGGAACACACAGGATGAGCAATGACAAACGGGTGGGCGCTGGCGCGGGGTCAGCGCTTCGAGTGTGACATAACCAAACGAAGGATCAGAAGACCATGGCATTTACCGGCAAGGCAACATATTCAGCGGGCGCAGCGCTTCCGGACATCGCAGAAGACGTGTCTGACATTATTGGGATTGTGAGTCCGCACGAGACGCCGCTGCTTGATCATATTGGTGATCCACGGCGCGAATCAAAGAGCACGGTGCATGAATGGCTTGAGGATACGCTGCACCCGAACTTCAGTTTCATCAACCAGGTGACGTTTACACCCGATGCGACCAGTGCGACTTCGATCACGGTCGATCATGGCGCGCGCTTTCGAGTCGGTGATCAGATTCAAGTTGATGGAAGCCGCGAAGTGATGATGGTGACACTTGTTGCGAGTAATAACTTGCTTGTAGTACGCGGATATGGCGGCACGACAGCGGAGGCGCTTGCGGATAATCAGAAGATGATCATCTTGGGCAATGCAGCGCTGGAGGGTGCCGATAGTCCTACGCCGCGCTTCATGAATCGAATTCGCAAGGCGAACTACACGCAAATCTTCAGCGCGGGTGTTGAAGTCAGCGGGTCGCAGCTTGCGGTGAGTTCGATCGGTGTGGCTGATGAGCTTGAATATCAGAAGCAGGAACGCCTGCGCGAGCTATTGCGCGATCTTGAGAACTGTGTGATCAACGGCACTGCGGCAACGACCGATCCGCAGGGCACTGACACGGTGCGCCGAACAATGCAAGGTGTGTTACCAGCGATTGCGACAAATACCTTTGCGCCGGGTGTGGGTTCGATTCCTGCAGGCGATGGCGTTGGTAGTGATGGGTTGACCGAAGCGGTGCTGAACGCAGCAATGCGCGGCATCTGGGAGCAATCGAGTGCACAAATTGACACGATTGTTGTCAATGGTTTTCAGAAGCGCAAGATCAATTCGTTTGCGAGTCAGTTGCGCGGGTATGAGCCGCAACAGACGAACTTCCGCGACCTGATCAGCGTGTATGAAAGCGATTTCGGTGTGTGCAAGGTTGTTTTGAGCCGGTGGGCGCCTGCGGACACGGTGCTCTTTGTCGATGCATCGCGCGTAAGTGTGTTGCCACTGTCGGGGCGCAGCTTCGGCTTCAAGAAGACGAGTGCGACTGGTGATCGCGATGCGGGAATTGTTGTCGGCGAATACACCGTTGAAATGATGAATGAAAATGCACACGGCGTGCTGCGCGGTTTGGCCACGGTGTAACTGAATCGATGCGCGGGTGCGTGGTGTTTGTGCTCGTGCGCTGAGGAGTTGATCTGTCTCCTCCTGTGCACCCTGCGGGCGGTGTTTCGATGCCGCTCGCGGGGCTTTCACCGGGGCCGGGCAAGCGCCTGGCACCGGGGTTTCTTCAAGACAATGTTGTGGGGTGGTAGCCAATGTTTGCACTTGATCGTGATTTGATTGTTTATGAACCGGGGCTGTTCCGTGAAGTAGCATGGACCGGACAGACACTCGTAACAAATGCAAGTGCGGTCGTGTCTGCAGATGGGATCACTGTCACGGCGAGCGGGACAGACCTTGTTGCGCTTGGCATCAAAGCGGGCATGGTCGTGCAACTGGCAACACTTGGTGTTGCAGAGATCACTGCTGTGCCGAGCGCAACTGTGATGTTTATCTCGCGACTCCGAGGGCGCATGAGTGATGCTGCACTACCGGTGACAGCGAGTGTAACCAATGATACAGCGACGATTGCGAGTTTTTCGCCGCAAATAGAGCTGATTCATGGCGTGATTCTTGCATCACTTGGGCTGATCGCAGATGGAACAACCGGCGCTGCAGGCGATGCAGCATCTGGCGCGATCGAAGAACATCAGGTGCTCAATGGGCGCGAGCTTGCACCACTTGAGGCGCTGGGTGCGCTGCATGTGATCTATGGATCGGCGGCGCCACTCGCGGGTCCGAACAGTGTGCTCTGGACCAAGGCGGAGATGTATCGCGAGCGTTTTGCGCGAAGTAAAGCGCGAGCAGCGGCGGCGATTGATCTCGATGGTGATGGCGTTGTTGATGCAATTCGTCAGGCGAGCGTCGTGCGCTTTCGGCGCGGCTAATGAAAGGAACACCAGATGATTTGGCTCAATCCGAAAACTGTTGATCTTGGCGGCACCATTCTTGACAACGTGTCAAGTGTATCGATTGACGAAAACTCATCGAGGCTTGTTGTTGAACATCAAGATGATGGGCCGCATGTTGTGTTTGTCGATGTGCCCGAGCGCAAGATCGTCGTGAAGATTCGCCGGCGCGTCGTGACCGATGAAGTCTTGGGTATTGACCTAGGCGACTCGCGGGCCCTGACGATGCGCACGACGGACTCGGGCGGTGATGGGCTAAATGGCGCGCAGGTGACGGCAACAGTGGTTGTCACCGACTTGGCCTATGACGTGGATCGCAAGCGCGGGGCGGAACTGGTGATCACGGCGATCGCGGTCTCGAGTGATGGTGCGATTGATCCGGTGACGGTGCAAATCATCTGATTTTGCAGGAGTTTGATGATGCCAGCAACATTTGCGGGTTTGAGTTTGTTTGGTTCAGGGCCGCACCGCATTGTGGGCACGCGGTTTGGGAAGATTTGGCTGCCGCCGTATGCGGGGAATGTGAATCCCAATGGGTTTACAAACTTCTTCGAGCGGCGCGAACCGAAACTGATTCAGACGGGACGGCTCATTGCAACGACGCATAGCGCGTTGATGACATTCGTCAGCGCGATACAAACACAGGCTGAGATTCCAAGGACCGGTACGTTGGTCGAAGCCAACGGGCATATCTGGACGAACATGACGCTCTTACAGATGCAGCTTGATGATCGTATTGATCGCGGGCGGACCTATTCGGTGCAGTACGAGCTGATCTATGTGGACTTGAATCCGACGGGGCCTTGAGAAGAACTCACCGCAGAGGCTCAGAGAACGCAGAGAAGACCCCCTGAGAGGAAACCCCGTTGCTTGAGCCGGAACTTGTTGCAAATGCGGCATCACTTGGCACGGCCGGGTTGATCGCGCTGATGTGGTTGACTGAACGGCGCGCAAGTGCGGAGCGCGAACGGCAACTGACGGAATCGCACGAGCGGATTCTGGAGCAGCGCGTGCAGCTTGATGCGCTGATGCAGTTGGTGCGCGAGAATACGAAGGCGATGACGGCGCTGGAGGCGGGGCAACGGGAATTGACGGCGGTGCTGCGGGGACGGGAGAAGAAGGGGGAGGAGAGGGGAGTGGCGTGAGTTAGAACGCTGCGTCGTAGGCTTGTTTCATAAGTGAAGTGAGCAATTCGCGATGCTTCTCGATGTCGCCTGGATACAGTCGGAATTGATAGGCTCCCCATGATTTGTAGTCGAAGTCGTCGACCCCTGAAGATTCCATCTCCGCTTCGATTTCGTCAGAGCGTTCGAGGCGAGCTTTGAACCACACAAAGCTCTTCTTTGGAGAGAAGCTCACAAAATTCTTTGACTGACCGTTGCGCACCAGCCCGATGTAGGCCTTGTTGTAGTTCAGTTCCAACGCAGCGTCGAACTCTGACAGAATCTTGAACAGTTCATCAACCATGCCCATTGTCTGCTTGGTGGCTCTTTCTTCCCAGTAGGCACGATTCGTTGCCTGTTGGACTTCCTCGTCCTCATCGACCAACCCCAATTGTAGTTCATCAAGCACCTTGGTGAAGACTAGGGAAACTGAGTCGCCTAAGCGCAAAGCACTCAATTGGATCGCGATCAATGGGATGGCCCCATTGAACAAGCCGACTACATTGAGAAAACGGCTGGTGATGTCTTCGGCGACGATGACGGCTGTATGATCGTACTGCGGATACCGCTTACGTTCGATATCCCAATACTCGATCGTGCGAACGATATGGGCTTCATCAGTCTTGCCCAGCTGTATCTCAACCTCGTAACGCCGAGTCGCGTCGACATCTTGAAGAAGAATATCCAAGCGGCCAGCGCCCGGTTGCCTGCGCTCCTTGTCGCGCAGGATCAGATCGCCCAACCCCAGCAATGATGGATCCTTAGCGATGCGCTCTTGGAGCCACGCCTCTTTGAACTCCGGATGATTCTTGAGCCAAATGCGTTCGGGCTTGGCATATGTCAGAGTAGTCATCGGTCCTCCCAACAGAGCGAGTAATGTTAGCACACCCCTCACCCGAGCCGTCTGTTGCGGACCACCCTCTCCCCGTACGCGGGGAGAGGGAGCAGGAACGTGGCCTTCGCAGACTCAGACCACGGCACCCGGCAAAGCGCAAACCCGACTTGGCAAGCAAGTCGGGCCACCCGGACGATCATGCCACGCGGGCGAGGAGTGCATCGAGAATCGAATCCAGTGTTTCGATGGCGGGCGGTGAATCTGCATCGGGCTCGGGGAAGGGTGCGCGGATGACGCCGTGGCGCAGGCGGATGTAGAGGCCGCGCGGGTCGACACCAACGCAGCGGGCATCATCGGCATTGGTTGCCCCGGTGAGCATGATGGTGAGTTTCGCAAGCGCTTCGGGGTTTGCGTTCAAACGTTTGCAGACGCGCGGCTCAAGACCGGCAGCAGGATTGGGCGCCATGAAGGGATCACCATCGAAAACCCATGGTCCGTGTCTTGCGGAATCAATTTCAAGGGCAGCCCAATGCGTCTGGCCATCGTGCGTTGCGTCGGTAAGGTGAAACGCAAGCCAGCGATCAGTGGTTGCAGATTCTGGAATTTCCTGCGGCGTGATAAGCATCTGCAATGAGCTGTCTGATTCTTCGGGAATGAAAATGACGGGGTGCGCAGATTCGAATGTTGCCGCTGGCACCGGCGCGATGAGGCGACCCGAGGCGTGCTCGGTGACGAAGCGAATGGGCGCGTGATCATCGTGATCGAGCATGAGCAGGCCTTCGCGATAGGCGGCGAAGACGGACTGGGCGTGATCAAGGGCTTCGAGTTCCTTGTGTTCGTCGTCGTGATGTTCGTGTGGTGTGGTCATTGTTCGACAATGCGTTGTATCGGCGCAACAGGGAGCGGGGTCAAACGATAGGTATCAACTGGCGGGGGCGTCGGCCTTCGCATCGGCCCGGGGGAAGAGGGCGTCACCTTTTCGGACGGTGCTGCCGGGAACAAGCTGGCCCCAGGTGGTGAGGGTTTCGTAGCTGGGTGTTTGATCGGGCGAATAGCCAAGTCGACCAATGGCATCGCACATCGCAGTCGGCATGGCGGGCGAGAGCAGGTAGGCGGCGATGCGCAGGGCTTCGGCGCATTGATACAGAATCGCGCCGACCTTGGGCATGTTGGCGGGGTCTTTGGCGAGTTTGAAGGGCACGGTGTCGTTGACGAACTGATCGACGGCGCTTGCAAGGGCGGTGCCGGCGGCGAGGGCACCGGCGAGATCCATGCGCGCCATGGCCTCGGTTGCTTCGCGCGATTTTTCATTGGCAAGCTTGGCCCAATCGACACCAATGTCGGCATTCGGGCCGCCTTCGGGTTCGGGGATGATGCCGTCGAAATACTTGCCGATCATGTTGGTGACGCGCGAGATGGCGTTACCGATGCCATTGGCAAGATCGGCGTTATAGACCTCGACGAACTTGGAATAGGTGAAGTCGGCATCGGTGGCACCGAGGGGGCCTTGGGTGAGGAGATACCAGCGCACGCCATCGACTGAAAAACGGTCGGCGTAGGCGAGCACTGTCGGCATGTCGACGAAGTTGCCGAGGCTTTTGCTCATCTTGCGGCCTTCGCGAATCCAAAATGAATGCGCATAGACACATTCGGGCAGGGGCTTTTCGAGGGCCATGAGAAGGCAGGGCCAGATGACAGCGTGAAACCAGAGGATGTCCTTGGCCAGCACGTGCACCTGCGCGGGCCAGTACGCACGGCGTTCATCGGTATCAATCGCGCTCATGTAATTGAAGAGCGCATCGATCCAGACATAGACGACATGCTCCGGGGCGCCTGGCATGCGAATGCCCCAACTGCCATCCGCGGGCGCAGCGCGCGACACAGGCACATCCTGCAAGCCGTCGCGCAAACGCCCAAGCACTTCATTGCGGCGCGACTCGGGACGAATGAAATCAGGATTGGCCGCGATGTGCGCTTCGAGCTTGTCCTGATAGGCGCTGAGCTTGAAGAAATAGTTGTTTTCGGTGCGCTTGACGAGGGGCTTGCCGGTGATGGGCGATTTGTAGTCGGCATCGCGGGCGACGGTTTCGGTGAGGTATTCCTCTTGGGAATGATCCCACCAGCCGGAGTATTCGCCGAGGGCGACATCGCCATTTTCGATGAGCGTGCGGATGTAGGCTTCGACGCGCTCGATGTGGCGCGGCTCGGTGGTGCGAATGAAATCATCGTGTGAAAAACCCATCCAGTTGAAGGCTTCTTTGAAGGCGGCCGCGTTGGCATCGGCCCACTGAATCGGTGTGAGATCGCGCTCGGCGGCGGCGGAAGCGACGCGCTCGGAATGTTCATCTGTTCCCGTGAGGAAGAAGACATCGCGCCCCGCCATGCGCTGGAAGCGGGCGACGGCATCGGCGACGAGCGTGGAATAGCAATGGCCGATGTGCGGCTTGTCGTTGACATAGTAAATGGGCGTCGTAATGTAGAAGGGTTCGGGCATGGGAGCGATTGTAGGGGATTGTCAGCGCTGCTCGAAGACGGGCTTCCAGATGTCTTCGGGTGGGCGGGGGAGGCCAAGTGGATCAAGTTCCTCGAACACTTGATTGATGTCGCGACAGTTGCCTCTCACGCCGCCATCGTTACGAATGTAATACAGGCTACTCCAGCCTCCACGCGTTTCGTCAATGCGACCCACGATCACTGGGTACAGACGACCGGGTTGTTCGCCGGCGATCAAGAACGCAATCGGGCCAAAGCGGTCCCATCTCGGCTTGGGGCCTGCAACACTCATCGCTTCATCGAGTAATTGCTGTTTGGTAATGCGGCCATCGAGGAAATCCTGCCATGAGTAACGGCCCCACTTCGCATCACTTGGCCTGAAATCTACGCAGCGATGAAAACGGATCATCCGATGGAAATCCGGGAAGTCGTCGAGAATCACCTGAAGGATGTGGTCGACCTGTTCGCCGCGCTCGTAGCGCTCATGGAGATTCAGTACCACTTGCCGCATGTTGCTGGGAACGGCGACTGTGAGTGCCCCACATTGCCCGCGATACAAAATTCCATCTGCCCAGAAGCCAAATGCGATCACGAAAGGCAAGGCGATCACAAGTGCAATCCATCGCTTTTTCCCGCGCCGTTGGTGCTTCGAATTTACCGCTTCATGGCCCATCAAAGAGTCCCTTCCAGATATCTTCCGGCGGGCGGGGGAGGTTGAGTGCATCGAGGTATTCAAGGCGCTCTTCAAACTCGTCTCGCCACATTGTCGTGACGTGCTCGTCGGCAAAGCCGGCGAGGAGCGGCTTCCATGGATTGCGATGGTGAATCACACTGCCAACACTCACAAGAAGCTTTGCATCCACCGGTAATGCTTCCTCGGTAATAAGAAATGCGTGCGCGCCGAAGCGATCCCATCGCGGCGTTGAACCTGCCAGACGATGCGCCTCAGCAAGCAATTCCTCTTGCGTCACGCCCCCCTTCTGGTAATCCGCCCATGTGTATTGCCCAATTTTTGCATCACGCGGTGAGCCCTCAATGCAGAATGAATTGTAGAACCCATCTGCGAGACCCGGGAAGTCCTCAACAAGAACGTCGAGCAGGTGCTGCGCTGGACGACCTTGGGCGTGACGCATGGCGATTTGTTGCACAATCGACCGGTGGATGGTTTGCACTTTGACGGAAATCGCGCCGCACTTTGCGCGATACAGCGCCGTGTACCCCACGTGCCCAACACCTGCTGCAATAAGCAGCAGAATCGGCAGCAACAGCAATAATTTCTTGCGCCGCGAATTACTCATCACAACCCGATCCGCATGATCCACCGGTGCGGATGCAGCCGTCGACATCGTAAATGGAGGCGTCATGTCAGCGATCCGCGGTCATGCGGGATGCTCGAGTTTGGAGCCGCGCATATAATCAAAACGATTCCCCACCTGCGCCTTGACCAAGTATCCCCATTCCGCAAGCTGCGATAAATCACTCCGCGCCGTGCCGTATGCAACATTGTGCCAACCTTGATGATCTTGAATTGTCACGACAAGGGCGTCATGGCGAGCAAACCGCCGCAGCAACTCTCTCTGCCTGTGATTGAGCCGTCCGTCCGCGCCAAATTGCTGCCTCGCGTGAGCCATTTTCTGCTGCTTGCGCGAGATATGTTCGCGGAGTTGCTCCCTCGCCATGGCAATGATCCAAGCCTTGTAGGAGAGGAAGTATGTGACATCGAATTCGTCCGTCTCGGTATAGAGATATGCCATCCCATATTTTGACGGGCCGCTATAGATCAATCGAGATATCGGCAGGTACTCGAAGAGCCAGTATCCCTCTCTCAGCATTGACCAATAGAACACCGCTCTGGCCGTTCTTCCATTCCCGTCACAGAACGGATGATCAAAGCCAATCTGAAAATGGAGAATGCACGCCCGAATCACTGGATGAATGAACTGGTCGCCGTCACTTCTGTGATTCGCAAACTCGCAAAGGGTATTGAGGCGCTCTGGAAGCTCTGCGGCATCAGGAGGCGTATGAAGAACTTGGCCGTATGGGTCAACAACCGATATCTTGTCATCCGGTGTTCGAAGTCGCCCGCACTCGTCGACATTTTCTAATGTGCCAGTCGTGAGCATCGACTGGATATCCAGAAGAAACTCCGGCGTAAGCTCTACGTTACGGTGTTCACGAATGTGTGAAATCGCGAGGTAGTTGTTGAGCACCATGCGTTCGCCATGCGTGCGTGGCTTGCGACCCCTCCGGAGCATTTCCTTTGCATCGCGCCGAGTCGTTGCTGCACCTTCAAGCATGCTTGAAGCAATCGCCTCTTCTCGCAGCGCATTCACAATAAAGCGTTCCTGATCACCCTCCCTGATGACATGCTGATCGTCCACCGTCACTCGACCAGCAAGTTGCTGGTCAATGTGCATCAACTCTCGCTGAATGGTCGCGGGAAGATTGAACTTGAGATAGGTATCACCCGCACCGCGAAGCGGGAGAAAACGGTAGCTCGAGTTCCGGGACAGTTTGACGAGGGCCCATAAAAGTTCTGGGTCCAAACCCTCGGCTCGGGCCAAGTACCTGACTTTTGACCACGGCGAGTACCGCTGATCGACCTGGCGAACGATCTCCCAATATGACCCCCCCTCCATTGCTGCAGGCACTTCATGGCTGCGGGAGCGCATAATCTCTGACAATTGAGGTGGTAAAGGGGGCTTTCTCATTTTTCTGTCAATTTGCTCCGGACTGATAGACACCTGATAGTAGCCGTCTATCAATCCGTGTCAAATTGATAGAAAACTGATAGCTCTACCCCTCCAACGCCCCAGGCCCGATCGTCACAATCGTGCGGTCAGAGAGCGCTCGGCTTACGAGATAGCCGTTGAGCGCATCGAGTTCGATCGCTTCGATGACATCGGTCAGTTCTTCAAGCGGGCGGGGCCGACCAAGTTTCCAGAGATCGCGGGCCAGGGCCCCCGCGCGGGCGGCGGTCGATTCGCCAGCCATCACCGTCCGGCTCTTCAAGCCGATCTTCGCGCGGCGGAGTTCATCTGCCGTCACCTGCCCCGCGCTGCTCGCGATGCGATCAAGCTCACTTCGCAAGACATCGAGGGTTTCCTGAGCGCGTTCGGGCGTTGTGCCGGAATAGGCGATCGAGCGGCCGAAATCGCGGCTTGCAGAATATGATGCGCTGACGGCGTAACACAGTGAGCGCTTCTCGCGGACCTCGGTGAACAATCGCCCGGACATGCCGCCCGAGAGCACGGCGTGGGTCATGCGCTCAAACCAGCACTCGGGATCAGATTCGGCAGGACCGTCCTGGGCGATGGCGATATGGACCTGCGAGGAATCTTGGGTGAGGTGGTGATAGCCGTGCTCGGGCGTGCCGGCGGTTGCGATGTCCGGTGCGCTGCCGGTCCAGCCGGTGAGCAATTCATCAAGTTGGCGTGCGATGGCGTCATGATCAATATCGCCCGCGAGCGCAATGATCGAGCCCTCGGGCACGGCACAGGTTGCCCAGTGCGGGGCAATGTCATCGGGCGTGATGGCATTGAGACCTTCGATGGTGCCGAGGTCTGCGCGGTTGAGCGGCGAGGCGGCGTGGCGGCGTTTGAGCTCGTAGCCGACGCGCTCCTGCGGCTCATCGGCGAGTGATTCGATGGATTGAATGCAGAGGTCGCGCGTAGGCTCGAAATGTTTTTCGAGGTGAGCTGCGTCCAGATGCGGGCAGCGGACCATGTCAACGAGCAGGGGCAGGGTCTCTGCGACGCGGTTGCCGAGCATCGTCGCGGTGAACGTGGAGTGATAGGTGCCTGTGCTTGTGTCGCGACTGACCCCAAGACGATCGAACGCGTCGGCCTGAGCGCGGGAGTCGAGATCACCCGCGCCGCGCACGAGTAATTCTTCGAGCATTGCGGAAATGCCGAGTTTGGATTCGGGATCGCGGGCGCACCCGACCGGGAACAGCCAGAGCAGCCCGACGGAGGCAACACCATCGATGCGTTCGGTGGCAAGGGTGAGGCCGCTTTCCAAAGTCTGATGGCGGATAGTCGAGGGGATGATTTCTTTGGTATGCGGCACTGCTGTTGGCATGGCTCAAAGTGTACGGGGGGACGTGGGCAGGGGCGCGGCATCACCGGCACAGGCGTTACAACCTGCACTGCCACGCGTGTTGAGGATTGCGGGTGGGAAGTGGTGCGTTGCCGGGGGCCAGATCAGCCGTAAATAGAGGGTGAGCGCCTGCAATTCTCGAGGAGAGATACGTTGATGCGTCTGGTCATGCTTTTGATGGCGACTGTGATGATGGCGGGTGCCGCGGGCGCATATTTTTGGCACGCCGCCGAGACTAGGAGCGCTGAGGCGGAGTTTCGAGCCGCCAAGGCAGGCCTTGAACAGATGGTTCAACAGGTGAAATTTCGCGCCGCACTGGGTGAAGGTGAGGTCAATGGTCGCGGCTGGCCTTTGTCAATTGATACGAGCTGGTTCAATGGCACGCCGCCCCGGAATACGCTTTTGAGCGGTCGATTTCCATGGGTGCAAATCGCAGGCGTTACGGAATATGACCTTGATCACCCGCCAGCGCGTGTGGCGCTCTCAGAAGACGGGCCTGAGGGGGCGGGGTTCTGGTACAACCCCGGCAAGGGGATTGTGCGGGCTCGAGTGGGCCCGACGCTCACGGATAAGCGCGCTATTGAGCTGTACAACCGTCTGAACGGCACATCGATTGACCGATTGTTCGCTCCGGTGCCCCGTCCGGTGATGACTGAGGGGCAATGATCCCCAATTGCATGGGGAAGAGCGCAAGGTCCGCGCGAAATGCTCAAGCAGTTGACGTGGCGCAACCGATAGCGTAAGAGTTTACTAACGGCGTTGCGGCCAGTGGTGCTGTGCGCAACGTCGGAGACGGACACCTCCAGGCTCCGAAACCTTTAGAGGAGGTTCATGCCATGGCAAAGCGTAGAGCAAAGAAGCGTGCGACCAAGAAGCGCGCAACGAAGAAACGTCGTACCAAGAAGCGCGCGACCAAGAAGCGTGCAACGAAGAAACGTGCGACAAAGAAACGCGCAACCAAGAAGCGTGCAACGAAGAAACGTGCGACCAAGAAGCGTCGCACGAAGAAGCGTTCCACCAAGAAACGCGCAACGAAGAAGCGTGCGACCAAGAAGCGTCGCACCAAGAAGCGTGCAACGAAGAAACGCGCAACGAAGAAGCGTGCGACCAAGAAGCGCGCCACCAAGAAACGTGCGACCAAGAAGCGTCGCACGAAGAAACGTCGCACGAAGAAGGGCTGATAACTCCCTTTTTCGTGGGTGGCAGGCCTCGGCACGCTACCTCTGTGACACACTATTCCGTCCCTAGGCCCCCGTTTTGGGCCTTTGGGCGGTGGGCGGCCCGTTGCTGCCCGACCAAGCACCACAGCACGTTGAGGGGATCGGGTTCGCCCGGTCCCCTCTTGTGTTTTTCGACCCTTGTCTTTGCATGTCCAAGGGACATCCGCCTACACTCTCCGCCCCGCCCGAACGTGGGCAGGACGTTTTTGTGTAAGGAACCAATAGCCAATGACGCACATTATCGCTGAGCCCTGCAAAGGAACTCTGGACACCTCCTGTGTCGAAGTCTGTCCTGTCGATTGCATTCATCCCACCAAGGATGAAGAAGAATTCAGCACCACCGACCAGTTGTATATCGATCCGGACACCTGCATCGACTGCGGCCTCTGTGTCGACGAATGCCCGGTGCAGGCCATCTTCCCGGAAGAAGATCTGCCCACGGAATGGAACAATTACATCGAAATCAATTTGAGCTACTACGAGTAATCGCAACGGCGCCATCACGCACAGCGCCGCGAGTTCATCGATCGTGAATATGTCCAAGCGACCTCATCGGGTCTTGATCGTGCTGCCCAACTGGGTGGGCGATGCTGTGATGGCAACGCCTGCGCTGCAGGTGATGCGCGATGCCCTGCCCGGGGCTTTCATCGCTGGACTCTGCACACCGGGTATTGATGACGTGCTGAGTGGGCTCGCCTGTCTCGATGAATTGATCCCGATCCGGGCCTCTGGCGTCATGGCCACCAAACACGCCGCGCAACTTTTGCGCCCCCGCCGCTTTGATTGTGCGGTGCTCATGACCAATTCCTTCAGCACCGCCCTGACCACACGCATCGCGGGCATTCCCCAGCGGATCGGTTTCGATCGCGATGGCCGGGGGCTCTTGCTTACGGAGCATCTCAAGCCACAGCGCCGCCGCGATGTGTCGCCTTTCAATACATCCGAAACCGACCCCGGCGCATGGGCCCCGGTGCCTGCGGTGACGTACTACCTTGAGCTTGCGCACCATCTGATCGGGCCAGCAGAACTGGCGGGCACGCCGCGACTGGCGCTGCACCTGACCGATGATGATCGCAAGCAGGCGGCACAGATTTTCGAGCGGGCAGGGATCAATGATGAAGATTGCTCCCGCGGCCTTGCGATGCTCAACCCCGGCGGCAACAACGAAGCAAAGCGCTGGCCCGCAGAACGATTCGGCGCGATCGCCAATCATCTCGCAAAAACGCACGGCTGGACTGTGCTCATCAATGGCTCACCGGGCGAAGCAGCCCTTGCACGCGAAGTCGCTCAGGCAGCGGGTGATGCGCCGTGCATCTGCCTGCCCGAACATGGCATCACGCTCGGTGCGCTCAAGGCGATCGTGGCGCAGTGCAAACTCATGGTGACCAATGACACCGGGCCTCGGCATATCGCAGCGGCGTTCGGCGCTCCCACGGTGTCACTGTTTGGACCGACGGATCATCGATGGACAACGATCCCGCATGAAGCCGAGGCGATCGTGCTTGCGGACCCGACCCTGCCTGCGTGTGAAGTAGCCAATGACCATGCCGAGCGATGCGCCATCGAGCGGATAGAAGTGCCTCGGGTGATCGAGGCATGTGAGGGAGTCATTGGCGCAGCGAAACAGGGCTGATCTTCGGCGCCGGATCGCCGTGGGCATAGATGATGCCCGCGATCGCGCGCCAAGCTGATTTTGTGTCCTTGGGGTACGCTGCTTTGAGCGCACGCATGCACAGCGTCCGGCGCGGCGGCGCGCCAATGCCGATGAGTTCGATCATCGTCTTGGCAAGCATGGTGAGCGCTGATGGCTGGCCCTTGCGAATACCAACCGTATCAATGAGCACGATGCCCGGCTCGTAATTTTCTCGCAGGCGAACCACAAGATTTGATGCCTTGTGATCGCGATTGAACATTCCCGCCCGGGAGATTGCCATCACCTGCACGCCGATGGCTGTGGTGATTGCGTGTTCGTCGCGCACACTGAGGCCGCCGTGAGCACAGCATTCTGCCACCGTTGCCCCATCGACCCAGTCGAGCACAAGTGTTTCGATGTGCCGGTCTCGAAACAGCACGCGGCACGGTGCGGTTGCAATGCCCGCAGCCTGCAACAGTTCGCTCCCCCGCCACTGCCGGGCAAGGCGTGACCACCCGAGCCTGCTTGTGATTTTTCGGCGCACGCTGCGCATGACCATACGTTTCACGACAATGGGCAAACCAGCGTCATCAACGCCGCGATAGACCGTGGTATCGCGATCGTCTTTGAGAATCTGGGCGGCGTGGCGCCACTGCTCCGTCGCCACAAGCGCACCAAGCGATCGCTCGTCTTCGCCATCGGCTTGTCGCAGCACCCGCACGCCCATGACCCGTCTTATAGACGCATGCGCACCCATCCGCCCAATCGGTAGGCTTTGGGGTGTGCCTGATGCCCCGCTTGCCAATTTGTCAGTCTCGATCGTGTGCTTCAACTCCATGCGGACGATCGAAGCGGTCGTGAAATCGGTGCAGGACCTTGCAGGCGAGATGATCGCAGTCGATTCGGGATCGACCGATGGCACCATTGCGATCCTTGAGGCCGCGGGGGCGCGCGTGATCCATCAGCCCTGGCTTGGGTATGTCAAACAAAAACAATTTGCCCTTGAGCACTGCACTGGAGCATGGATTTTGCATCTTGATGCCGATGAGCCCGTGTCACCGGAACTCGCGAAAAGCGTTCGGGCTGCGATTGCAAGAAATGATCCCGGCACCGCTGGATACGACATCAACCGCAAGGTGATCTATGCGGGCCGCGTGCTTGAACATGCCTGGCAGCCCGAATGGCGTTTGCGCCTGGTGCGCCAGGGCGCAGCGCGCTGGGCAGGATTTGATCCGCACGACACTATGGAATTGATCGATCCACAGTCGAGCCTAATCGCGCGGCTCGATGGCGCACTGATTCACGACACGATGCCGAGCATGGGTGAGTTTCTTGAGCGGCAGGCCAGGCACGCGAAAACGAGTGCGAAAAGCCTCGCCGCGGCGGGCAAGACAACTTCACCCTTGAAGCTCATCACCTCTCCCACGGGGGCGTTCCTGAAACAAATAGTTCTGCGCCATGCGTGGCGCGATGGTTGGCGCGGATGGGCCGCAGCGGGCGCCACGGCAGCAGCAGCGCTCATGAAGCACCTGGCACTCCTTGAACACATGAAATGGGATGAAAAAAATCAGACGGACAAACCGTGAATCACCGCAGTGACAGCTCAGCCAAGGTGATCCATCACCGCCCGGACCGCACCGTTGATGCGATCGTCAGTCAGATAGGTCCCCGCGCTGATTTCCGCCCGGACGCGGGCGACCTCAGCAGCGCGATTGCTTGAATCGAGTGCGGAGGGTGATAATTCGACGCGATCACCTGTTCTGGCAGAGGCGGGATCAATCTGTTGTGATGCACTGTCTTTGACATGGCGCGACGTCAAACGGGACGCTGCCGCGTTCTGAGAGGTCTGGAGATTGTTGTTGCCATGAAGTGCGTCGACATTGTGCATGAGAGATTCCCGTTCGTTCTGGCCAACCACAGGGCCCCAGCCCCGTATGGTGAGCACGCTCCAACCAAATCCCCGCCAACCTGGCGAGGTGTGTACCGTGGAAGATGCCTTCCAATCCGGTGACCGGCGGCGCCCTGTACGGGCCGGTCTGCAAGTTGTATCGACGGCCCCTTGCACAAGCCTGCAACTTTACGGATTCCGCACAAAGTGTTCTAACCGGTTGATAGGCAATGGCTTATGAGGATAAATTCGAGTGGACCTGACACGAAAATCTCAAGGCAAATTGAAGTGTGTTTTTGCAATCGCCCTTCTGGGCCTCTTGGTGGGGATGGCGGGGTGTTCCTCGAGTAGGAGCAATGCTTCTGCGATGCGCTCTGAGGGCAAAAAGGTCTTCGCAACCCCCGAGTCGAGTGCCGGGGAAGGCCGATCTGAGGCCCTTGGATGGGGGGTGGTGTTAGAACATTTCACGAGCGCTGACCATGTCACGCAGGCCATCGCGAGGCGGGACCAGCTGGCAAGTGCCCACGGACGAGGCGATCTGCATGTGCGGTCCACCTCCTCGGGCTCTGCGGTGATGCTTGGCTCACATGAGAATGCTGCTGACCCTGGGGCCCAGCGAGATATGGCATGGGCACGGGGGCTCGTAGTGGGTGAAACAAGGCCATATCAAAGGGCCTTTCTCGCCCCACCTGCGGTGGGCAGTCGGGGGAGTCGGCCTGAATTCAATCTCACAGGTGCGAAAAAGACCTATGGCAAGAGCGCCATCTACACGCTGCAAATCGGCGTGTGGGAACTCGATGACCGCGCCAAGGCCCGGGCGGAAGCGGAACGCGAAGTGATTCGCCTGCGCCAGGAGGGGCAGGAGGCGTTTTACTATCACGGTCAAAAACGCAGCATGGTCACGGTGGGCGTGTTCAGCGCCGCTGACTATGACGCGGTGACTGGAAAAATTGATCCTGCGGTGCGCCTAGCACAGAAAATCTATCCACACAATCTGCTCAATGGTGAGAAATACAGAGCCCGGGGCGAAAGCCGATTCGTAAGCAGCGCACTCGTGCGGATTCCGAATTAGGCACTGGGGACTGGGGACTGGGGACTAGGCATTGGGCAGTGGGATGCAATGGATTGTCTGGATCATCGCGGCGTATCTCATCGGAAGCATTCCATGTGGGCTGCTGATCGGCTTGCGGTGCGGCATCGACCTGCGCGCTCAGGGCTCCGGGAACATCGGGGCGACGAATGCATTTCGCATTCTCGGTGCGCGCCTCGGCACGCTGTGTTTTATTCTTGATGTTGCCAAGGGCGCGGGGCCCGTTCTTGTCAGTGGTGTAGTGATGAATGTATTTGGGCGGGGCGCGATGCCCGCGGGGCACACGGCCCCTTGGGTGACGGTTGGACTTGCCGCGGTGCTGGGACATATCTTTCCAATCTACCTGCGGTTCAAAGGGGGCAAGGGTGTTGCAACAGCATTTGGAGCACTGGCGGGCTTGTGGCCATGGATGACCCTTGCGATTGGCGCCTCACTTGTGGCATGGCTTATCACGGTGCGCATGACGCGCTTTGTGAGTGTTGCATCACTCGCGGCGGCAGTCATCTTGCCCCTCGCGATGGGTGCCTCACAGGTGATGCACTTCCCGAAAGGCAGTGACGGGGCGCGTTCAACTTCCGGGGGCTGGCCCTTTGTAGGGCTTGCGATCGCGCTGAGTGCGCTGGTCATCTGGAAACATAGGGGCAACATCACCCGTCTGCGACATGGCTCAGAACACCGTCTCGGGCAGAGCGAGGACCAATAACCGCCCCGAATGACCCTCGGCGCGAGCCCAAAGTGTCTATCACGATGCAAGCGGACCTTTAGAAGCTGCTTTGGAACTCCGATTTCCTATTCGGAGATTCATCATGCGGGCCACGCCATCAACTGATCCCAAGCGCTTCGAAACCGATCGTGTTGCGCTGCCGTTCCCGGCGGGCGGCGTGTTCGGTGCGCAGGCGCCGCCGGACGCCGCTAAAGATGAAGGCAATGCGATGGATGTGAGCACCCACGTTGACGGCGAGCTTGAAGCCGTACAACGCAACCTCGATGCGCTCGCTGATGCACTCAACGATTCAATACCCTTTGACACCTTCGTGCGCGACGACGGCGATGACGATCACCTGCCCGCAGCGTAATTTTCGATCAGACGCACGATCACATACACGGGCCAAGGCCCATGCAACGCCGCCAGGTGCTGACCTGTCCGAGGTGCATCATGCAGTGACTGCCGACCATGAAGGCGGTCAGGGAAGCCACCGTGGGAAAGCGCTCGCGCATCTGTTCGCTGGGATTGGGCGCATTCAGCGCACTCTCTGAGGCCCCCGGGAGTGCCTCGATGATCTGCTGCATGCCCGTGTTGAAGGTTGTCAGCAGCTTGTCCTTGCCTGGATATTTCGTGCCGTCGACATCGTCCATGCACTGGCTGGAATGACCGAAGAGTTCGCCTGCCATGTCATCATCGGAGCTGTTGACCGCCTCGGTGCCCGCAAGCATGGAAAGAACCCACCCGGGATAGACCCCAAGATGGCCGATCACCCATGCGGGCGAATTGGTCTTGATGCCATCGGGCATGCGGGCGAAAGTGTCAGTTGGGATACTTGCAGTCACTGAATCTGCAAACCACATTGATGACTTGGCAATAGGAACGACGGTGTCTGAGAAGAGTGACATTGGGGAATCCTCCTGTGGCATGCTGGGAATGGGGTAAACCGACGTCGGCTTCGCCCCTACAGTTATGGTGGAGCATGAGCATATGCAAGTTAACGCCCCCAACCCTCGCACGGATGCTGACACGGATACTGATCAGCACCTGCACCATGTGCAGCGTGCAGTTTCCATAGCAGCACGCCGAGGGGTCGCTCGCGATTGTGCCCGTGTGCTTGGCCCTGCCCTGACGATCGGGGCCGCTGCGGGACTGGCGCTTGCGCTGGGTGATCGCCTTGTTGGTCCGGGGCTTGCCTGGCAGTGGCTTATTGGCGCGCCGGGCGGGGTTTCGCTGATAGTTGGCATCGCACGGGTCGCGATGATTCGGCGCTCTTCGGTGCATTCCGCATGGACCATCGATCAGGCGTTGAACCTTGATGAACGGCTTTCATCGGCGATCAATCTTTCACAGCGCGACACGCACGATCCTTTTGCGACGCTCACAACGCGCGATGCGGAGATGGTCGCCGCAAAAGTGGATGTGAAAAACGCGATTCCAGTGCGCTTCGGCGGGTGGTGGCTCGCTTGGCCGATTGTGGCAGCGGGTGCGATCAGTCTTGGCATGTTCGTCTCGCCCATGCGCTTACTTGAAGATCGAAGCGCCATTGAAGAAGCGAACGCGCACATCGAGCGCGTGAATAGCGCCACGAATGCCATCGAAGATGCCATTGCCAATGTCACCACGACGGACAGTGACGCGTTGCCTGATGAGTCGGCTGTTGAACAAGCAATCACAGATGATTTGATCGCGCCTGAAGATCGCGATGCCCTTGAACAAATTCGCAATGAACTTGAACGCGGCGAGCGCACTCCGGAAGAAGCCCGGGCTGAGGCGGCGGATGTACTGGGTGATGCCGCCGAAGAGCGCGAAGAACATGCCGCAGAAGCCCAGGCGCAAGATGACGCATTGCGCGAGTTGCTTGAATCCATGCCGGAAAATGCATCGAGTGATGCCCCGGACGAGCGGGCGACTGAAGAGTTTGGCCAAGCCCTGCGCGAAGGTGATCTCGAACGTGCCGCAGAGGCGCTTGAAGCCCTAGAAGAACAGATGCGCGAGATGTCACCCGACGAGCGCGAGCGCGTTGCAGAAGAACTGGAGCAATTGGCCGAGGAGATTGACAATGCCGCAGAAGCGCAGGCGGAGGAGCGTGCGCAGGAGGCCGAGAAGGCAGTAGACGATCTGCGTGATCGGGGCGTGCCCGAAGAAGCGGCACAAGAAATTGCACAGGAACGCGATGCGGATGCCGCTGCGGATCGATTGCAAGAAGAAGGCATGGATGAAGATGCGGCACGCGACCTTGCAGAAAAAACCGCACAAGAGCAGCGCGATCGCGAAGCTCAGGAGCAGGCCGAGGAGACCTCGCGCGATCTTGCGGAAGATTTGAATCGCTCCGCAGAAGACACACGCGAGCAAACGCCGCAAGAACCCCCCGCTGACGATGAGCCATCATCCGAGGGTGAACAACCGCCGCAAAATGATGAGGGTGAAGAGGGCGATCAGGGCGAGCCGGATCAAGAAGGCGCTCAGGGGACGCCGCACGAAGAGGGTGATGGGCAACAGCAGGGCGATGATGCAGGCAAGCAGCCGGGGGAATCGGAATCGCAACCGGATTCAAATACGCCGGGCGATGCGCCCGATGGCATGCAGGGCACCACGCCAACTGAATCGCCGGATGAAGATGCACCCGCCGGTGATCCAAAGAGTGCGCCGCGCGATGGTCGCCCCGCGCCCGAGCAGCAAGAGGGTCAAGGCGGCACGCAATCGCCCGACCAGCGCGAACAAAATGAGCAGGAAGGCGCGGACAACGATTCCAGTTCGCCGGGTGAAAACCCGGGCGAGCAGGACAGTTCGGGTGGCGCACCGAGTGAGCAAAGCCCTGAAGATCAAAGTACGCCGCACGAAGGTGATTCATCTGCCGCGCCACCCAAACCCGGTGAACAAAAGCCCGGTGGTCAGCAGCCGCAACAAGGCGGCGAGCAACCTCCAGAAGGTGCCCAACCGGGCGGCGCTCCGGGCGAACCTGATGATTCCTCACAACCCGCAGGGGGTGCGTCCTCTGGTGAACAGATGCCTGATGGCGCAGGCGAACCAAGTGAGGGACAGAATGAATCCGACGGCACAGGTTCTGGCGCAGGCAGTGGCGAAGACAGTCCACTTGAAAACCTACGCGAACGGTTGAATCAATTTTCGCAAGCCCAGGAAGAGGCCGCACAAGATCAACGCGCCGCTGAGTCATTGCGCCAACAACAACAGGAATTGCTTGACCAGATGACTCCCGAAGAGCGCGAAGAACTGATGCGTCTTGCGCGTGAACGTCAAATTGAAACGGGCGACCCGGATGACCTGCGCACGGCGCCTTTTGATGCCCGCCGATCGGGCGAGCTTTCGGGGCCGCGCGATGTCGCCGGGCAAATTGACAATCCCAATCCCGCGCCACAGCAGGCAACGGGGACACCAACCCAACAATCGGTGCACCAGGAACTGGTGGAGCGGCGTAAGGAAGTCCGACGGGCCATCGAAGAAAAGCGAGTGCCGGCTCGATATCGCAACATCGAGGAATATTTTCGCCGGACTGCCGAGGACGCGAAGCGAGCCCAAAACCCAGCCAAGGCAGATGAATCCGCAACCCCATCGCCGCCGGATGATGAAGATGCACCGCCAGCGCAAGAGTCGTCGTCATGATCGCACACACTCCCTAAACTCTTGATGATGGGCCTGTCATTTGAACAACCTGTGATGCTCTTTGTGGCGCTGCTTGCGCTGCCCGCGATCATTCTCGCGGTACGCTGGTGTCGTGGCGCGATGAGTACCCTGCGCGCGTGGACCATTGCCGCAGCACGGGCGATATTGATCGTTCTGCTTACTGCGATTCTTGCGGGCGCGGCATCGGTGCATCACACCGATCGCCTTGCAGTGATTGCGGTGATTGATGTGTCGGATTCGGTGCGCCGGTACGCCGACCGGTTTGCTAACCTGCCGCACGCCGCTGGTGAATCGCGCCCGACATGGGATGATGCGATCCAGAAGGTGCTCAAAGATGCAACGATTGATCGCGGGCCGGACGATCTTTTTGGGGTGGTGGTCTTTGATGGGCGCTCGATTGCCGTCTCTGCGCCATCGACTGCACCTGCCAACGATCTCACGATTGATTACCACCTTGCCGATGGCACGGACATCGGCGCTGCGCTGCGACTCGCCGGGCTTCTGTTCCCGCCCAATGCGGCCCGGCGTGTGGTGCTGATCAGTGATGGCGTTGAAACGGCGGGCGATGCCCTGGAAGCAGCACGCGAACTCGCCGCCACCGGCAATAGCAATGCGCGCACGCCAGTTGATGTCATGCCGATCGTCTTTCGCGTACAGCGCGAGGTGATGATCGAAGCCGTCGATGCCCCACCGCGCGCAGGTGATGGCGCGACCATTGCGGTGCGTGTTGTGTTGTCATCAACTGAAGCGACGACCGGCACGCTTGACCTACTCTATGAAGATGAACAAGTAGATATCAATGGAACCGCACCAGGCAAGAGCAGGCGGGTAGCGCTGAATGCGGGTCGCACTATTGTCACTCTTGATGTGCCGCTGCAGCGTGGGCGCATCGTGCACCGCTTTGAGCCGGTATTCACGCCTGATGATCCGGGTGCAGATGGTGTTGTCGATAACAATCGCGGCGAAACATTCACGCTATCACCGGGGCGCGGAGCCATTTTGCTTGTCGATGGTCGCGGCGCCGACGGCATTGATGCTGGCCCCAATCCGCTGCCATCGGCATTTCGTCGCGCCGCGATGCCACTGCAACGCATCCTGCCCGCGCAGATGCCCCGCGAACTGCTCGAACTTTCCGCCTATGACCTTGTGATTCTTCAGGATGTGGCCGCAGATGATTTGCCGCGCGAATCGCACACGGCGCTCGCGGAGTATGTCACCACAATGGGCGGCGGGCTTGTCATGATCGGCGGACCTCGCAGTTTCGGCGCGGGTGGATGGCTTGGCACGGATATTGAACCCATTTTGCCCGTGCGCCTCGATTTACCGGATGACATCATTGTGCCGCAGGCGGCGATTGCCATCGTACTTGATGCATCGGGCTCGATGGGGCGAACAGTGATGGGCGGGGCGCGTACGCAACAGGAGATTGCCAACAACGGCGCAGCGCTCGCCATTGAAACCCTTGACAAGACTGATCTGGTCACAGTGATTGCATTCAGTTCCAAACCAGATGTCATCGTGCCACTCGAGCGCAACACCAACGCGGCGCACAGCGCGGCGATGGTGCGATCAATCCGCCCCAATGGCGGGACCAATCTGTACCCCGCGATGCGCGCCGCAGCCCAGCCGCTTCTGGAAGCCGAAGCCTCTGTGAAACACATGATCATCTTGAGCGATGGTCGGTCGCAGGGTGATCCAGATGACATGACGCTCTATGCACAGACGCTGCGTGATGAGGGCATTTCAATTTCAACAATCGCAGTTGGTGATAGCGCAGATGAAGTTGTACTTGCCACTATTGCATCACTCGGCGGCGGCGAATACCACCGCGTGATTGACCCTTCCACGATTCCGCGCATCTTTTTGAAAGAAGTGCGTGTTGTGCGGCGGCCGCTCATTCGAGAGCGGTCATTTGCGCCAAAGATCAGTGATCCGACTAGCCCGCTTATCTTTGGTGTTGATGGATTTGGCCGCTCCGGTGAAGTGCCCCCATTGAAGGGGCTTGTACTCACGCGAGATCGCGAGGGTGCTCTGGCGACCACGGCGCTCCGCACACCCGATGGCTACCCCCTTCTAGCGCACTGGTTTGCGGGGCGCGGGCGCGTTGCGGCCTTTACTTCAGATGCCTCGACGTGGGCCCGGGCGTGGCGGCGCAGCAACTGGACCGGGTATGACGCATTCTGGCTTCAAATGGCGCGCACTGTTGCCCGGCCTGTCTCTATCGGCGCGGGACAATTCGATGCTGCGGTCGAGGGCGATACGCTTGTCTTGCACTATGAGGCAACCGATGACGATGAAAATCCCCTTGATGATCTGACTGTGCCCGCGACCATTTTCAACCCCGATGGCTCGCGCACGACGACGCGCCTGACGCAAATCGCTCCCGGTGCATATGAAGCGCGCGTGCCCGCTCGCTCGCGAGGAAATTATTTCGCTGTCCTTTCGCCGAAACTCGGCGCGCGACGACTTGGTGAAATCACCGGCGGGGCGAGTCGATCATTGAGTGCCGAGCTGCGCTCGTTGCGATCCGATGTACAACTGCTTCATCGCATCGCGAGCGCTACGGGCGGGCGAATCTATGATCTGGGTCAGGCAGAACCCCTCGCGCTCTTCGATCGGGAAAACATTCGGCCTGTGCGTGCGTCTTCACCGCTGTGGCCCATTTTGTTGATCTGGTCTATCGCAGTGTTCATTGCTGATGTCGCCACGCGACGTGTGGCGTGGGACCGGTTGATCACACGCGAAGTGACGGAAACGTTGCGCACCCATACGCTTGAGGCGGCCCGTGAGCGCTCGCGCGCTGCAGCAGCCACCGTCGCAACACTTCGGCGTATCACACATCGGTGCGACAGTTCGCCTGCTGATGCGAGCGCTGACTCTGCGCCACCTGCGCAATCCAAACGTACAAAAACCACGACGGGCGAGCACCATGATCCCGATACGGACAATCGGCGCAGGCGCCTGCTTGAAGCGCAGGAAGCTCGGCGCACGGCACTGCGGGCCGAGATGCTGAATCGCCTCGCCAAGGGCAAACGTGCTGACACTCCAAATGCCACCAAAGACCCGGCGCAAGAGGCCTCGAAAGACGCGCCGGATGGTGCCTCACAAACGACGTCGGAGCTTCTGGCTCGACGAAGAGCGGCCCGCCGCGATCGGGACGGTACAAAATCCTAATACGTTCTTTGCCCGCACAGGGTAGTTTTGCGTCACAATGCGTGAGATCAGCCGGTGGCCCGACGAGAGGTCATCCCCAAGAGACCAAGCCAAAGGACCGTTGTGGACCGTGCAACATTCGAAAAACTGGCCGTTGAGCACTTGGATGCGGTTCATCGGATGGCGTTGCAGCTTGCCAAGCAGCCGGATGTCGCTGCCGACCTGGTCCAGGAGACCTACCTGAAGGCCCTGCGTGCCTCAGCCACATTCGAAGAGCGCGGCAAGGGGATTCGGGCGTGGTTGTTCACTATTTTGCACAACACGTTTTATTCAGACCTCCGCAAGGGGCAACGTCGCCCCACCGCTGTCGGCGAATTTTTTGAGGCCTCAGACACCGAATCTGCGCCCGAGGATGCACCGCCTGCCTGGGATCTTGCCTCACTTGACTGGGAGCATGTGGACGATCGTCTGAAGCAGGCGATTGATGATTTATCGCCCGAACACCGGGAAGTGCTGTTGCTTTGGGGGGTCGAGGGGCTGAAATACCGTGAAGTGGGCGAGATATTGGGCGTGCCACTCGGGACCGTCATGAGCCGGTTACACCGGGCCCGCAAGATTTTGGCTGAATCATTGGAAGAATTCGCTGCGGAACTGGGTTGGTCCTAGGTCGGCGGCCTTGATTTCGGGCTGTCGAACCCGCGATATAGAGATCATGGAATGGGATGCCAGCATGAGTATGGGCACAGGCAACCGAGATGACGATCGCCTTGATATGGCGCAGCTTAGTGATGCTGCGCTCATTCGGGCCGCTGCGGACGATGAACCCGGCGCCCGCGCCGAGCTGCAACGCCGGGGAATCTCTGATTCTGATGCGCAAATTGTTTTTGAATCGTCGCTGCGTGATGCCGTCGGACGCGCCATGAGCGGCTCGACTGCGCCTGCGGCCCTTCGGGCACAGGTCATTGCGATGATGCATCGCGAGCGTGACGAACACCCCCATGCAGAATCAATGAGCTTTGTCGAGGCGAAAGCCCGGCATGAAGCGCACGCCAAACCGCGCGATGCACACCACAAATGGATGGGTTCCGGCCTGCGGCGCGGCGTGGCGATCGCTGCGGTTGTGGCCCTTGGCGCAGGCGCGACGTGGATGGGCGTGCAGAATTCGCAATCCATCAATGGCAACACCTTGATCACTGAAAACGCTTCATTTTTGAATACTTTGTCTTTCATTCGTCAAGAGCATGACAGCCGCGCCACCTTTGATGATCAATACCGCGCGACATTTACCGTGAAGATTGAAGAGGCCCTCGATCTCGCTGAACATGAGCTTGGTTCGATGCCAACGTGCCTCGAAAAGGCTATTCGTGGATGCACCGATTCCGGACTTGTCTTTGCCGGGCTGAGTTCATGCTCGATGCCGGATGACTCTGGCGCGGTACACGTGATGTACTGGTCGGTGCCCGATGAAAGCACGGTGAGCATGTTCATTATTTCGGACCTTGAGGGCGCTACGGAAACCGAATGCCCAACCAAGGCCCTGGAGGTTGGCACCAGCTATGTGTGCTCGGAATCGCAGGAATCCGGCTCTCCGCTGCAGGTCTGGCGCCGTGGTGATTTCACGTTCTACCTCGCCTCAGGGCACACGGAACCCGTGCCGGTGGTCCGCAAGCTTCACGAAGCCCCGATTCGCGAAGAAATGCTTGGGTCTTTATAGCTTTGTCTCCACAATTGCTGCTCTGAAACGGTCGAATGGCACTATGGTTGAGGAGGGTGAAAACCGCCCCTTTGCCAGGAGTCCATCGCGACATGCATCACAAGACCAACCCAATGACGCGACGTGCCTCTGTCAGTGTTGCCATCGCGTGTATCACACTCGCCTCCCACACCGCTATCGCACAAAATGCCCTTGGCTCGGGGCGTGCCCTCGATGCCAATCAGCGTGCTGGTTCGCGGGGCACCAATACTCAGGCCAATGATTTTTACGCTGACCTCGCATTGCGCAATGCCATCATCACGGGCAACGCGCCGGGCGGGCAGCACTTCCGGGCTGAGGTTGGATACCGCGCTGCGGGTGATTTTCTTGGCGCGACTGCTGCCGACTCGCTGTTCAACTTTCAACGTGACAGCTATTTCTCCGGGCTCGCGGCTCATAAAGTGCGCGGGCTTGCGGGGATGCAGCTTCAAATGAACATTTCAATCAGCGGCCTCAATTCTCCCAATGGCTTTCTCATCAGCCGCCCCGGCGCGGGCGCATCTGCGTCCATTGTCCAAGGCGGAACCGCGCCAGCTCGCATTGATCCTTTCCTGACGCTCCAAGGTTCCCTGCGCTCGACCTCTGCGTATCTGATTCGGGAAGCCGATCGCCCGATTGTTGTCGGCTCCCGTGATTATGGCAATGGCAATGTCATGCCCCTCGTTGCATCATCACTTGTTGGCGTGCGCTCACTGATGTTTAACAATGTTGCGCTCTCAGGGCCGAGGAATCTTGAGCAAGCTCAGTATCAAGGCAACACATCGCTCACACTTTCGGACCCGGTGGCGCAACTGCGCGGACCGAATGATCCCGCGCTGACTGCGGCGCGCGAACTGGCCTCTGGACAAATACACTCGATTGATCCGAAACGGGTAGATTCCTCGATGGTCCCAGTGTCTCAGCACGAACAACTGCTGCAATCGCTGCGCACTGCAACGGGACATCTTGACCTGCAAATCCCGGGCACACTCAATCCCCCGGATGAACCACTCGAATCCGAAACAACTCCTATCGATGACACATCAGAAAATCCGACATCGCCAATGGACGATCTTGATGCTGCCCTGCGCCGGCTGACGGAGTCGCTCACCCTTGACCACTCCGATGCTTCCGAAAATCTCCAAGATCCGCAGGCGCGATCAACACCTTCGACCACAGAAGATGAACCCGAATCTTCATTTCGTCCGCTTGATCCAACTGCGCGTCGCGAGGGGGTGTCGCAATCGGATCAAGGTGCATCTGATACACAAGATGAAGAAGGCGCCTTCGATCTAAACCTGCAGATGCTTGTTGACGCAATGGCACAAAAAGAGTTCAGGCTTCGTCAACTAACAAGCGGCGAATACGATCCTGACAATATTTACGACACGCACATGCGCGCCGGTGAGCTCGGGCTGCGCGATGGGCGCTGGATGGACGCAGAAGAACGATTCTCAACTGCACTCAACTTGCGCCCGGGGGATGCTCTTGCAGCGCTGGGACGCGTGCAGGCTCAGATTGGTGCCGGGCTGTTGCGATCGGCGGCCTCCAACTTGCGTGATCTGATGCGCGCGTATCCCGAACTGGCCAGTGTGCGCCTTGACGCGGGCTTGCTTCCGCCCGCACCTCGACTCGCCCGCATTACTGTGCAACTTGAGTATCAGCGGAGCCGCAGACGCGTGGGCTGGATAGACGCTGCATTTCTCAGTGCCTATGTGGCTCGCCTGCTGAACGACCGCATTGCACTCGTGCAGGCCTTTGAAGATCTGGAGCGGGCAGAGCGAGAGAACGGCGTTTCACACGATCCGGTCTACCGTTTCCTCGAACGGGTGTGGATGGCAGATGTCTATGAGGCGGGTGCCGATTCCGCCCCTGCCGACGAGGTGGACCCCGCCAGTGGCGAGACTGACGATCCCGCGCGATGATGTCCGGGTGTCACGCCCAATGCTCACTCCCGATGACCTGCCCACAACGCCAGAGGCGATGTCAATAGTCGATTTTCTCACCGATGGAGCGCTGCCTGCATTTGCGCAAGAACTCTCAGTGCTCACGGGGGCCGCGATTTCTTTGCATGCTGTCACGGGCGGCACAATCGTAGCTGACACCGGCGAAATGCCATGGATCGTTCATGATCTAACCCCCGGTGATGCTGCCATAGCGAGCGCCCTTGCATCAGTCGGCCCGGGCACCACGCTTCTTCCAATCGAAGGGTCGCGCACACTTGCACCACTGATGGCACAGGGCCAGGCGATCGGCGGCCTGGTGATTGAAGGACCAACAACACCCTCCCTTTGTCACGCGATCGAACGGATTGCTTCGATCATCAGCGATCTGTGCACGCGCGAACGCCAGTTGCGCGCCCGGCACGATGAGCTGGCACTGCTCATCCGCGTGGCATCACTGTTTGTCACCGCACAGAAGCTTGAAACTATTCTTGAAATCGCACTCGTTGCTGCAGACCGCGTGCTTGGCGCAGACGCTGCCATTGTGCATTTGTGCCATGCTGACGGGAATCAACTTCGTCCAATTGCCCATGTCGGGCTGTCAACTGAGTTTGTCGAGCAATTCAACGCCAATGAAGCCCCCCGCGCCAAAGATCCCGCGGTCAGTGAAGGGCTTGCGGTTGTGGTGCCCGAGCTGAAATCCGTAGGTTCGCCTCGTTTTGCAGATGTATTTCAACGCGAGGGTCTGTCATCAATGCTCGTGTGCGGCCTTGTGCATCGCGGACGTATTCTTGGTGTTGTGCGATTGTTCCGGCGCTCTGACCGCCCCTATGCCCGAACACAACAGGCCCTGTTGCAGACACTTGCTGAGCAGATCGCAGGGGCACTTGCAGCGGCGGAGTACGTTGAACATGAGCGAGAGGCTGACCACATGCGCCGCCAGTTGCAGCTTGCCTCTGATGTTCAGCGGCGCATGTTGCCCGCGGACCGGTTTGCCTTTGCAGGACTTGATGTTGCAGCGCGGTATGTCAGCGCATTGTCAGTATCAGGTGATTTTTACGATTTCATCGAACTTGGTTCACATGTCGGCGTTGTGGTTGGTGATGTGGTTGGCAAGGGTGTGCCCGCAGCGATGCTCATGGCCTCGGTGCGCTCGCTGTTTCGCGCACACGCGCTCGATCTTGAGCCGGGTGAAACGCTTGTTGATGAGGTGGTCCGCCGGGTGAATATCACCCTCACGCGCGATACTTTGCCCGGCGAATTTGCAACTGCGTTCTTCGCGGTGATCGATCCTCAATCACGTACGCTTACCTATTGCAGCGCCGGGCACGACCCGCCGCTGCTCTATCGCACGAAGTCGCCCGATGCGGGCCCGGAACTTCTTGATCACGGCGGCGCATTACTTGGCATTGATGAAACTCACGTTTTTGAGCGTACTCAGCTTGATCTTGCGCCCGGTGACACCATCGTTGCCTATTCCGATGGTGTCCCTGATGCCATGAACTTTGAGTATCAAAAATTTGGCCGAATGCGATTGATCGAATCCGTGCGCGACCAACTCGCAAGTGATCCGAACAGCACGGCCAAGACAATTGTTGATCGCGTGGTGTGGGATGTGCGCCGGTTTGTCGGGCTCAACACCAAGAATGACGATCTCACGGTGATGGTTCTGCGCATGCAATTGTGATACAGCATCACAGGCTGTGCTGAGCGCTGATCATGGTGCCCGCGATTGATCGAAATTGCACCTTCAATACATATCCGCGCATGGCTTCGGGCGGGGGTGCATCGGTCAGCGCAACTCGATAGGTGCGCGTCACGCGGTCGTAGGCTGCAGCATTGGTCGCGGGATCACTCAAATCAACAACCCAGCGGTTGAGTTGTTCACCGAGATCACCGCCGCTGCCCACGCCGGCGTAGAGCTGAAAAACACAACTCCCAAGCGCCTTCACCGACTGGCCGTAGACATCAAACAACTCGATGTGGGCATTGATGCGCGGCTCACCATTGACGATGGTCATCCCGGTCAAGCCATGCACGTGCACGCGCTCCGGCTCAAACGGATTGACATAGTGCACTGCGCCACCATCGTCTGCACCTTGTGAGGCTGAAGATGCAATCGGTTGCACGGCGCTGCCGGATTTCGGGGCAAGATTGCATGAGCTGCACACCGCGAGCACGCACCATGCAGCAGCGATCGAAGGTGAAACCCTGCATCCAAGTGACCCCGTTGCCATTATGGCGCAGCCTCAGCGGGAGCCTGCGGTGCCGATTGTGCATGAACCTCCGGCGCACGTTCCAGTCTTTCGCGCAGATTGTCGAGCACATTCATGAAGTTGATATAGCTGTCATAGGGTGAGTCATATGGATTGAAATATTTGTGCACATCACCATCAGCGAACCATTTCGTACACATGTAATAGAAATGATCGCTTGTTGTCAGGCGGCGCCAGTCCTGAAAAATAAAGCTTGCCTGTTGTGATGCTTCAGCATCCCCAGACTGGCGGGCGGCACGAATTTTGTCTTGAATCGGCTGTTCCAGCTTGAAACACTCCGCGATCGCGTTCACCTGCATCGCATTGCCGAGCCACGCCGACAGATCGCGCTCCGTATCTGCCCAACTGATCATGTGCGGCACATCATATTCACCCACCGGCTCAAACTGATCGAACGCTTCACTCGGGGTAATAAAGTGATTTTGTCCCGGCGCAACATCAAAAACTGCCCTTGGTAAATCTGCAAGAAAATCAAAGATGCCCGTGTCGGCCCACTGGTGTTCGCCAAAAGTTTCGTAATCCATGAAGAGATTGCACACATATCCATCACCATTGATCTGGTTCACCCAGTGCGCAAATTTCTCGGTAGAAAGCGGCCACTCCGCCCACTCACGATTGCCAAAGCGAAACGCAATATCATCAGACAAACGATAATTCTTGAGTAGTAGCGCAAACGATCGCGGCGAGCCGTCTTTGTCCTTGAGCCCGCCAGCCTCAACACCCGGCGGACGATACACAAAATTCGGCGTGCGGTAATCAAGAATACGATCGACGCCCTCGCACATCATGCCCTTGAAACGCGGCGTGCCGTCTGGGTTCTTCATACCCGCAACAAAGTGCGCAACATCATTGTTGTATGTCAATTCGGTATTTCGAAATACTGTCGGACGCTGACCAAACAGCTCTTCGATGCGCTGCGTGTGGGCATCTACTTGCGATCGGAACTCTTCTCGCGAATACAAAAAACTCAGCGAGTGGTAATCCGTCTCAGCAAGAAACTCACAGCACTCCGAATCTGACAATTCCTTGAAAAGATCGAGCACATCCGGTGCCCATTGCTCCAGTTGGTCGAGCAGTGTGCCCGTGATCGCATATGACACCCGAAAGTTGCCCTTGTTCTTCTTGACCAGATCAAGCAGGAGCGTGGTCGCCGGGCGATAGCACTTGTCGGCGACTTTGAGCAGAATCTCCCGATTGGCGATATTGTCAAAATAAAATGGGTCGGTATCAAAAACGGTGTATCGCCGGAGACGCCAGGGCTGATGAACCTGAAAATAAAAGACAATCGACGACATGGTTTCTTCCTGTATGGCGCACTGCACCGCGCCGTTGCGTTCAGTCTATGATCTCAGATCGACTTGAGGGAGCACCATCATGCAATCACTTCACCGCCGAAGCACGATCTTCACTTTTTTCACGATGATGCTGGCATGTTTTGCCAGCATTGGTGGCTGTTCCACTGTTGGCACCCCCCACACGGCGGTCCTCGCAGGGTCCGCACTGCCCATTTTTGATGGCAATAGCGGCCTTGCAATGACATGGGACGGGCTCGTCGCCTCGGCGGCCTCAGCTGACGCTGTGCTCATCGGCGAGATGCACGGGCACACGCAGGGACTCACAGCGACCGCTGACCTCTTCGATGCCATTCTTGCCCGTCGCCCAAACTCCGCTGCCCTCGCCCTTGAATTCATGGAACGCGATGATCAGGTCGCTCTCGATGACTATCTCTCCGGCGTCACCGACACGGAGGCCTTCGAAAAAGCCATCGGTGCTGGCAATGGCAATCACCCGTCAGGACATCGGCGCATGGTCGAGGCAGCCAAAGCTGCGAATCGCCCGGTGTATGCCGCCAATGCACCGCGCCGATATGTTCGCCTTGCCCGGACTGATGGTTTTGAGCGGCTATATGAGATGACGCCTGAACAACAACGCCTTCTTTCAGTGCCCGATGCAATTCTTGAGGGGCCGTACAAGGATCATTTCTTTGAATTAATGGAAGGCATGAGCGCCTCCCATGGAGACGAAGGCGACGCCGATACGGAACCGGAAGACAACACCGAGTTAATTATGGGCATGTTTCGCTCGCAAAATGTGTGGGATGCGACCATGGCGGACTCCGTTGCCCGCGCCATCTCTCATGGCAATGGACCTGTCGTGCTGGTGGTTGGGCAGTTTCATGTCGATTTTAACGGCGGCCTCGTTGAACGACTGCGCGCCCTGCGCCCTGGCGTGCGCATTTTGACCATCTCCCTGCAGGATGCGCAAGGCTCAACATTCCGCGAAGATGATCGCAACCGGGCCGACGCAGTGATCCATGTCGGTCCCTGACAATCTTGCCTATGGGACTAGACATATCGCGCCATGCGCACTTTGGGGCGCGCCTCAAGGTTGACAAGCATATAACGCAGCGCATCCACTGCATGGTCCGGCCCATCTTTCACAGGCACATTGATCTCCGGACGATGTACCGGATAGTGATATGCCTCCAGTGATTCAATCAATCTTATGCAGCGTGGATGCACAAACAGTTTGGCACTTGTTCCGGGCACCGCTGGTGCAAGCCGTGCCCGGACGATGCGCAATCCTGCATTCAGCGCCGTCGGACGGGTGCGCACCGTAAGCCCGGCCTTACGCAACACCGCGATGGTGGATATGCCCGTCTGTTCATTGCGCTGATGCCCCGCAGGGTCAACTCCGATCCACTCGGGCATACCGTCGGCGCCGACAAAGGGACTGCGCCGAATTGCATCAATATGCTTTTCCATGACCACGCCGCTTTCAACGTGCTCATCAAGAACATGCACAACATCTTGCGCATCAACAGTTGCAAAGATTATGACTGTCGGCGCACGAAACCCGAAGTCCATCCCGGCAATGAAGGTCAGCGCCCCATCGGGAGTGCGTTGTTCCTGCACCTGCACCGCGCGATCAAATTCTGGAAACACGGCATCAGAGCGCTTCGGGCGCAGGCACAACATCTCGGATTCCCATGTCGCGCGATCACTGCGCCGCTTCAGCGCAAGTGCATCCTCAACACCCACATGTCCATTGCCATGCCGCGCCCGCCCGTTGCACTCGGGTAACAAATCGCACCCGGTGCAGGGTCGTGATGTATGGCAGCGTTCCAGCACATCAACAATGCCCCACCGAAACAGCGTTCGATCCTGCGGCGAATCATCAGATACATCACCAACAAGTGAGGCCATCAAGCCGTGCGGCAAGTGCCATGTCGAAAGTGCCTCTACTGCCCCGCGCACGACTACACTGCCACATTTTTTGCTGCGCGTCATGAGTTGCGCCGCCCGCCAGACCTCCGGATCGAACAATTCAACTTCATCACATCTCAATATCTGTGGCCGTGCGCCGCGCACCGAAGTGTGAGACTGCGCAAGAATTTCAGCACGGCTTCCATTGACGAGCCGCACACGCCGGACGGTCAGGTTGCGCGCTGCAGGCTTTGCAATCATCCACGCAAGTTCCGGACGACCAAAGAGTGCTGCAAGGTGCTCATGCATGCGCCGAGACTGCTCGAGTGACCCACCAAGCAGGCGGATTTCCACTCCGGGACGAAAGATCATGTCTAGCGCCGTCGCAACGGCGGCATAAAACGTTTTGCCCGCACCGCGCGCCGCCCACACCACGACATCGCGGGGATTCGATTCTGTCTGAAAAAACGCATGAGAAAGATAGGCAAAGGGTGAAGCGTGCCCCTCGATAAGCGCCCGCCGCGGCACTTCAAGATCGAGCACCGTGCGCAGCCATCCGTCAAGTTGATCTGCGCTGCGCGGCTCAACGGTCGCAAGTACTCGGCGCTGACGATGATCAAGTGCCTGCGGATTCATAGCTGATCCTCATCAGTATCGTCGGATGGTTCTTTTGGCGCAACCGCCATGTGTTCAAGCGCACGGCGCAGCACCGCCTGTTCCTTCTCGGTCAGCGGCGCTGCATCATTGGACGCACCCTCAACGGAAGCCCGCGCCACGCGCTTTGGACGCTGATCTGCAAGTTTCAACACATCGATCAACAGCCGGCGCACCTGATCTGGTGTTGCTTCGAGTGTTGCCGCCTCGCGCACCAATCGTTCAAGTTGCGATGCCGCCTCAACCCGCGTGCGCGCGACACCCAGTTCTGCGCACGCCGAAAATAATTCGTGCAGTGCATCGAGTGCCTTTTGTGATTCTTCGCTGTGCGACTTCAGTGCGAGCTGCGCCACAGTCATTCCAAGTGTTTTTGCAACTGACACGGGCTCAGCAGATGGAGCTGCAAGCCGTTCTGCAATGTCACTTGTGGTTGTCTTTTTGCGAGCCTTTCTTTTTCCAGGGGGAGTCTCACTCATGTGCATCACCCTCCGGCTGCGGCACCCCGAGCGCCTTGAGCAGTGCTTGTGTGCGATTGCACGAAATGCGCTGAAGCCGCGAAAGCACCTCGCGGCGTTCACCATCCCTGAGAAAAAAGGTCACCGGATGTGGCAGGGTGTCCTGAGACGGCGCGGGGGCGGGATCATCATGTATTGTCGATGTGCGTCTGGTTTTTGCCATGCACAAGCTCCTTTCAAGAACTCCTCCTGTGCATGACAATGTGGAAAGACCGTTAATGATGTGTATGTGCGTAGGCCACCGGTCGCATCACAATCGCCCGTGCAGCATGCGTTATCAACTGTTCAACATCATCATGTGCGTGATTGATTGAAGCTCGTGATCGTCGCGCCCAGAGGCGCAGCTCGCGTTCGATGAAACGCATACTCGGGCCGATGTGTGATTGTTTGCAAGTTATCTCTATTCGATCCGCAGCGCGGAGTCGTTCAACAACAAGCTGCGGCGTTGCCAATCGCCAAGGTTCAATATCCAGATGCGCAAAAGCATCGAGCAAGCGTGCGTGCCGTTTGGTTGGCGGTGTGTGGTACTCCTTCATGCCAGCGCTTGCAAAAAAAGGCGCTGCATGGCCCATCGCGGCAAGCGCCTCGGTGCGCTTCGTGATTGGGTGCGACAAGTAATATTCAACGAGACGCTGTGCGAGGCCAAGTGATCGATACGCCGGCTCAATGATGACGCGCGATATACAGCGCAGTTCACGATTGACGCGCAGCGCATCTGTCTTGCGATCCCCGGTCGTGAACCTGCCGGGCCAGGCAAGATTGCGCCACGAGGCATTCAAGGTGGGCAGACTGACCGCAAGCACACCAGCCCGTGTGCCATCAACTTTGATCACCAATACCTGCGCTACCGTTGCGGGATGACCCTTGCGATAATGCAGCGGCGCGAGCGCGGCAAGATCCGCAAACGTGCCGCGGCGGATTCGTACCTGCCTTGCACTGTTTCTCTTTGAAATACGGCCAATTGTTGCACACCCGGCGGCATCCATAACAACGGTCCGGGCAGGGGCAAGTGCTTTCACTGATGACTTCTCCGTCGATGCAACAACAAGTCGCAGTGGGCGGTTTGTTGAGAATCGATCGATCCAGCGTCGAAGCAACACTCCAAGCGCATCGGTGGTTGGCACATCGAGGCCTGCGCCATATTCATCGATGAGCACAACAAGTGGCGCATGACGCGGGTGCTTGATTTCTGCTGTTCGCATCATCATCGCAATGCGAAGACGCGCCCGCTGACCCTCAGAAAGCTCACGCGGACGGCGCACAAATGCACGCATATCACCTAATCCCGACCGGGCAAGTCGCACCATCGAATCATGTGGAGAATCACCAAGTGCATCAATAACGGGACGCCTTGGCAACGTTCGTGGGGGCGTAATAATCAGTTGGTTGCTCTTGCGCGCTGCTGCAGTAATATCACGCAACAAGGTCGACTTGCCACATCCACTGGGTCCTACGATCGTAATGATCTGCCGATCTCGCCACGGCAACGTCAACGTGCGCGGCACCGGCACAATCGCAAGATCATCGAGCAACACTCCGAGAGTTGCCGCAGCAACACACACGCCGCGCGATGCAACAGGAGCGGGATGAGCAGTGCGCTCGATGACGATGGCGTTTGCTTTGGATGAATGCGTCATGCGGGTTGCCCGCAGTGCGCATCGCACAATGCATTGATGATGCTCATTTCTTTGCGCACTGTGTGCAGCGAAACGCGAAGGTGGCGTGCGGTTTCACGCATTGTTCGCCCTTGAAGCACACACGCCACCGCGACCCGGCGGCGCACCGCAGGCCACTGATCTCGGCGCACGATGACAAAAGTAAACCGCGGCGAGAGAAGGCGCTCTACCACGAGGCGAGCACGCCGACGCACAGACCTCGGCGATGAGCCATTCAAAGCAGCGACCTGTTGGGCCGTGAGCCCGTCACGGTGGATGGATTCGATGAGGGCGCGGTCGGCGGGGAGGGCAAACTGGGCGTGCTCGACGATGATTTCGGCCAGTTCACGATGTCGTCGACGCCGAAGATCTGCGGCCTCCGTGACATTGACACGGTCTAGGTCCAGATGAATGCGTCTCGATCGGTGGCCGCCCATCCCGTTCGAGCCCGCACGCACATACGCGGGTGATTGAGGGAGCATGTACACACACCTTTATGTCGTAACTTGCAAATCGCACACACACTTGTGTGTTTGATACGCAGTAAACAAAGTTCTGCTCTGTTGTAGTCATCATTGCGTCGTATTCAAGCACGAAGTGTGCTATCACCTCAAGAAAGCGCGCGCACGGTGGTGATGCAGACAGTTGGGCAACTCATTCGGTTGTTTCGAACGCATCGCGGTCTCACACTGCGCGAATTATCCATGCGCGCGTGCTGCACGGCGGGCTATCTTTCACAAATTGAAAACAACCGAACGGCGCGCCCGCCCTCGGAATCGATCTTGCGCAGGCTCGAAGAGGCGCTTGGCACTACGCAGGGACAACTGATCAATGCGGGTGAGCTTGACCGACTGCCGGAATCATTGCGCATGGAGTTGCACTCGTTGCGTCAGTCACAGTCACATGCGATTCGTCTTGCAGAACTGGTGGCGCGCATGAACGATGATGGTGCCTTGCCCGAACCGGCGCGCTCACTCAGTGCTGCGATCACGGCGGTGAATGTCACAGGCCATGGGGTGTTCACTGATTCGCACCCGGTCCCGGTGATCAACAGCCCGGGCGAACCTGTGGATGTGACGCACCTGCCTGATGGCGGGGCATTGAGGCGGGCGATGCTGTGGATTTCTGTTGGCATCGAGGGGGCGACTTTTGCGATGTACCCGCCCGACGATTCGATGTCGCCGATTGCGTTCCCCGGTGACCTTGTGGTGCTGGGCGGGGTGATGGACCCGAAGCCGGGCGCGTGGGGCTTGGTGGAGGAGAAAAAGCCAGCCCCGATGACCCTGGGCATTTTCTACTCTGCGCCCGGGCGGGACCGGTGGCGTATTCAACCAGCCAACACCGCGTGGCCGCCCCGGGAACTCTCCCGAGATGACATTCAGCGGGTCCACCGTCCGGTAGCACTCATACGGCGGCTTGATGATGCCCCCAGATGCACAGTTCGGGCATCCGGGGGCGACGAAATCGCGTAGAGAATTGGTGCGGGGCGGGCTTGGCGTCCGCTCGTGCTATGATCCATGATTCGCCGGTGTACAGGTGGGTGCGCTGGCATGTGATGAATCTGCCCCATGTGGGGGTGAGGAATCGGCAATCGAAGTTACGGAGGTCGTTGGCGATGGCCAAGATGTTCTACAGCCTTGAAGAGGCGGCTCAGAAGCTCGGAAAAAGTATTGATGATGTCCGCGATATGGCGGGCAAGGGCGAGCTGACTGAATACCGCGATGGCGAGCGCCTGATCTTCAAGGTGGATCAGATTGATCTCATGACGGTCGACGATGCTGGTGATGCAGACCCGGACATGTCAAGCATGATTCCCCTTGCTGACACTGGTTCACCTGCGACAGGGCTTGAATCGCTTGGCGCTTCCGGACCTGCGGGCGCATCGGGCAGCGGCTCAGCATTTGGCGCGGTCACGCTTGAAGATTCCGGTTCAAACATGGGCGAAGTTGCCAGCGAAGATTCAGGCGGCGGCTCGGGCATCAGCGTTTTCGATGCGGATGAGATTGGTGATGTCGATGCCGCAGCGGACACATTGATGGCAGGCGGCGGGCCGGCGCTTGATGCGGCAAGCCTTGAAAGCTTTGGTTCCGGTTCCGGTCTGATGGACCTGACGCGCGAGAGTGATGAAACATCTCTTGGCGCCGAAGGTTTGCTTGACGAACTGTATTCTGCAGATGATGCGGCGGCGACTGGTGCGCAAGCTGAAGAAGGCGGCGATTTGTTTGCAGGCGCAGCATCTGCCGCTGAAGAACAACTGGGTCCGGTTGCGGGCGTGCTCCCGGAGATATATGACGGGCGCGGCAGCTTGCTTTTGGGCGCCGCCGCCCTCGTCGCGTGCCTTTTGCTCTTGGGCGGCATCGCCATCACCATCATGGGCCTCATCGGAGCACCTGTCGATTTTGTTGCATCGATCGCCAAAGGCAGCATGCTGATGTTCGTCACACTCGGCGTAACGGCGGCAGTACTATTTGTTGGTGTTGCCGCGGTCTTCCTCAAGGGCAAGAACTAGTCCGGTCAGGCCGACCAAACCAGCCCCTCGCTTTGCGCTCGGGGCTAGTTAGCGATCGTCCTCCGAAGGCGTGGTTGGCAACTGATCAAAGGTTGCGCGCATGTGGTCTGGATTGAGTTCAAAGAGTGCGCTTAGAAATTGATTCGATGCCTCGATGACTTCAAGCATGCGATCGAGCCGCTCGTTGTGTGTTGCAAGTGCGGGCACTGCTTCATCGCGTACAGCGGTCATGTCGCGAATCTCGAAAAGAGATGTGACAACCGGATCGAGTTCGCGTTTTTTGCGTTCGGTGGCGATGGTTTTGAACATGGTCCAGACGTCGGCTTCGGCCTGGAAATATTCCTTGCGGTCGCCTCGCTTGTGGACACGTTGCACGATGCCCCAGTCGGTGAGGCCGCGCAGGGTCATCGAGGCGTTGCCGCGCGAAATTTCGAGGCGTTCCATGACATCGTCGGTGCACAGGGCATCGCCGGTGATATAGAGGAGGGCGTGCACCTCGGCGAGGGTGCGACTCACACCCCAGGCGCTGCCCATGCGTCCCCAGGTCTCGATGAAGCGGTTCTGGGCCTCGTGGACCTGAGAGGCGGAGTCTGATTGGGCAGTATTGCGGGGCATGTGTGTGCAAGCGTAGCAAGGAAGCCTCAAAGGAAAAGATCGATGACCCCGAGGATGCCGAGGGTGATTGAGATGATGCCGTTGAGTGTGAAAAAGGCCAGTGGCAGGCCAGCAAGGTCCCGGCGGTGCAGGACCGCGTGTTCCATGATCAATACGACGCCAACGAGTCCGAAAGCAATAAACATGATTGTGCCAAAACGCGGTTCGGTGCGAATTGCGATCGCGAGGCAGGCGAGTGCGCCGAGGTGGACCAGGCGCGATACCCAAAGGCTGCCCGAAACGCCGAGACGCGCGGGAATTGAATGCAGGCTGGCGATGCGATCGAAATCTAGATCCTGCAAGGCGTAGGCGATATCAAAACCTGCAACCCAGAGGAGCACGAACCCGGCGAGTGAGAGAACCGAGATGCCTGTGGACGTAATGTCACCAATGACCATGCCAATTGGCACAGACAGGCCGAGATGTGATGGATCGATTGCGATGACCGCTGCGATGGGACTGATTGCAAGTGCGCCGCCGAGGAAGAAGTGCGCTGCTGCGGTGAAGCGTTTGGTGAAACTGTAGAAGGCGATCCAGAGAAGTACGGGGGCGCTCAAGGTGGCGGGCCAGGGGTTGGCGTCGAGTGCGAAAAAGCCGAACGTTGAGAGGATGAAGAGCATGGCAACGATCGCTGCGACACCCCGTGCGCCACGTTGTGAGAGTTTGCCCGAGGCGATGGCGCGCTGGGCGGTGCGTGGGTTCTCTGCATCGAAGCGAGCATCGGCGATGCGATTGACAAGCATGGCCCAGGTGCGCGCAAAGAACATGCACATACATACGAGGCCAAGCAATGCTGCGATTCGCGCGGCGGTCGTGCCATCGGGCAGCGCCATTGATGCCGCAAGGATTGCAAAGGGCATGGAAAAGACAGAGTGGGCGAGTTTGATGTCGCGAAGGGCGAGGCGGAGGGTTGTCAGGGGTGCAGGCATTTAGTAGTTGGCAATATAGCTGCGCTGTTCGAGTGTGAGGATATGGCGAAGGCGATCCATGTAGCGCTGGGACAGCTTAGAGTTATCGCGTTGAAAGTCTTCGGATGGCTGTTCCTCTTCCCATCGCTCCCAGTAGTGTTGGGGCCGCTCACCCTGATAGAGTGTGAGTTGAGCGCCATCGAGTTGAAACTCAAACTGGTTAGGGTCCTTGGCGCGAGGCATCTTGCGGTTGTGGCGTTTGCGGAGGGCCTCGTATTCCGTTTCAAACTCGGCCTTGAGCGCCTTGATGGCATCGACTTGCTTTTCTGTGGCTGAGGGAATTGCTCGCATGCGCTCGGCGTAGCGCTGGTAGTAGTCGTTGTCCTCGCCATAGGCTTGCATGCGCAGCTCGGCGATGGGCTTCGTGTATTCCAGTTGGACGATGGCCCGCATGGCGCGGCGTGCCCGGTTGTAGTCACCCCAGTCATCGTCTTCGCTTTTTTCAATGACTTGAGCAACTTGTCGCTCGAATCTGGGCAGCAGATCACTGGAAAGACCAATCATAATCTGCTGGGCATAGCGTTCGTTGATGTCTTTCACGCGCTTGCAAAGATCACGCAAGTGCGTCGCGCCAGAGACCAGCTTTTCCTGGCGGGATTCGATGCGGCGCCTTACCCGCTGTTGATCCGTCTCGTCTTCAGCTTCCCACCACTCCCGATACATCCTGGCAATTTTCCGTGCGGGACCTGAAAGAGAGGCGACCTTCGCATTGCGTATCATGACCGCGTTATCAAGTTCGACGAGGTAATTCTCAAGTGTGTTGTTGAGCCCACTGCGAACATCTTCGGGCATTTTCAGCCCCTCGATAATGACGACGAGATCGACGTTCTCTGCGGGGTACGCGGCAAAACGAGAAAGTGTCTCGCGCCGGCGTCGCAATTGCTCGAGTTCCTTCCAGGCCTCTTCCTGTTTGCTTGTGAGCATCAAGCGCAGGTCGGAAAAGAGATGTGTGGTCAGTTCCCCAGCTCGCTTGTCATAGCGTTCGGTCATGCGAAGGCGGGCTTGTTGTTGCTTGCGCTGTTTCTTCTTGTTCTTCTCAAAGGTGCGCTCGCTGTCGGCACGTTGTTCGCGCATGAGCGTGGATATGTCGCGAATTTCACTCTCAAAAGCGGTGAACAAATCCCGGGCTGTGGCCATCTGTTCATCATCGAGCTCGAGTGCCTCCATGTAGCGCCGGAAGTCTCGCGCAACGACAGGCGATTCGGAGCGGTAATAGCCGCGCCAGTCGGGCTCCACTTCAACGTGCCAGTCATCCTTCGCCGCGATGGCGCTCGGCACACCCATCGCGAGGAGCAAGAGCACGCAACAGATTGTCTGCATCATAATTCGCATGGGCGCGATCCATCCTTAGAACTGTGCGATCACACTTCTCTGTTCGATGGTGAGGATGGCACGGATGCGGTCGATGGCATTCTGATTGATTTTGGCGAGGTCTTTGGCCTGTTTTTTGTCGGCGCGGCTGGGCTCTTGCTGGCCCAGCATATTCATGTTGTCCTGTTCCTCGCCGCGGCGTGTGAGTTGAATCACGGCGCCGTCAAGCTTGAACGTGTAGCTGGCGGGTTCGTCGGCGGGGGCGCTAGGGCGTCCATGTCGGCGCTGGGCGGCAAGCAATTCGGCCTCAATATCCGTTTTGATCAGGGCAAGCTGATCGCGCTGGTCCTCTGACAACGGTTGCACGGTCTTGAGCCGATCAAGGTATGGCTTCATCTCGGCGGCCATGTCGGAATCACCAAACATCTGGGCCTGCATTTCCATCATGGGTTTCATGGCCTCAAGTTGTTCGAGCGTTTGGATCGCGATCTTCGCTCGCGAAAAATCTGAAAATGGCACGGCATTCTGGTCCTTGCCCGCAATCTTGGCTGTCTGTTCTTCGAGGCGTTGCTTGAGTTTTGTCGGAAACCGTGAGGCTAGTTCACGCGTGTAGCGATCATTGACATCACGCACGCGGGCGCTGGCATCGCGCAGGCCAAGGGCGACAGGAATGATCTCTTGTTGCAGTTCTTCGATGCGCGATTGCGCGGCCATGATTGCCTGCGGGTCAGGGTCCGTGGTGCGTGACCATGCGGTCATCTGAAGAGTATTGATCTCTGTTGTCTTCTCGACTGCCGCGCTTGCCTTGGTATTGCGGGCCGTAAGTGCAACGTCAAGTTCGTATTCATATTCATCGAGTGTTGGTATCAGTGATTTTCGGAACGACTCGGGCATCTCTATACCTTGAACTATTGCAACAAGGTCGATGCGTTCTCTTGGGTACACCGAGAAGCGGGCGAGTGTTTCACGGCGCCTGCGCGTGCGTTCGACCGATGCCCAAGTTGATTCCTGCTCGGGCGTGATAATCAGTTGCAGGTCGGCAAAAAGGTGGGCAGTCATGTCGCGCGTCTTTTCATTTTGATCGCGCGACATGTTGCTCGTCGCCTTCTGGAACTCCTGCCAATCCTCCGAAGCCTGCGCCAAGGCCTGCATGTCGGTGCGCTTCTCTATAGTGAGTGTTGAAATATTGCGCATTTCTTCGGCAAAATCTGCGTAAAGTTCGCCTGCCAGCTCTGCCTGATCGCCGGTCAAGTTGAGTGTCTCGCCGTACACCTGAAAGTCGCGCGCACTGATGGGCACTGTGCCAAAGATGTCTTGATATCCATACCCCCAATCAGGCGACACATTTACGTCCCACTCTTCACTTGCGGCAAGTACTCCACCTGATGGAAGCACGATCGCGCACGCACAGACCAATCGTTGCAGGGTGTTCTTCATGAGTGCGTCCTTTCGGGGGCAGTGCTCCCCCACCGCGCGCTGACATCGTGCGGCACGCCGAGTTGGTCGAGTGCCCGCGCGACGACAAAATCAACTACGTCTTCGATGGATTGCGGGTTCAGATAGAACCCGGGGTTGGCGGGGCAGATGCACGCGCCGGCGAGGGTCAGGGTGCGCATGTTTTCGATATCAATGAGCGACAGCGGCGATTCGCGGTGACACAGCACAAGGCGATAGCGCTCCTTGAGGCACACCGCTGCGGCGCGCGTGAGCAGGGTGTCGCCAGCGCCCGATGCAATCTGCCCGAGGGTGTTGCTTGTGCAGGGCATGATGACCATGCCGTCGTGACGAAATGTGCCCGAGGCGATATTGGCACCAACATCGCGGATGGGGTGCAACACGATGCCATGGGCGCGGGCATGGGCGACAGCCTCTGCCTCCGTGGGCGGCTCTGGAATGCCCGCAAGGCGCGGCAACCAGACCGCGAGGGGACCTTCAAAGCCCAGTTCATCATGCAGCAGGCGGCGTCCATATTCAGAGATGACCAGATGCACCTCGGTACCCGCATCGATCAATGCGGAGAGCATGCGCTGGGCGTAGATGGCCCCTGAGGCACCGGTGATGCCCATGACGATTCGCCGAGGCTGAGTGTCTGGATGTCCCACAGCCCTATGGTAGCGCATGTGGGCCAATTGGCGTAGACTGGACCACATCTCAAAGGAGTGAGCGTCATGAAGAATCATGTACGAAAGGGCGGAGCCCTGATGCGTAGTGCGGCATTGGTTGTGATCGCCTTGGGCACCGTGAGCGCTACTGCACTGACTGCGGGGTGCGCGACATATGCGAATTACCCTGCGATTGACCGCGATCTGGCCGTGAACGACCCGAATATTCATCCGATTCCGGGCCTCGTACGGCGGGCGCTGGTGCGCGTGCTTGGTGATGATCAACTGCACGGTCGTTTGCCGCAGCGCTGGGCGTTGAATCTGCCCAAGGGCACGGGGCGCGCTGTTGCTGATCGGGTGCTTGCGGAAACGATGGAACAGGCGGGCGTGACGGGCGGGGAACTGCTCAGCTTAAATAACGAAACGCTACCGATTTATTCAGTGACGCGTATTTGGGTGCGCGGCGATCGGAGTGATGTGGATATCGTGCGTCCGGTCGCGTGGTCGGGTTTGGACGATCGGCAGTGGACGCTGCAAAAGATCACACTTCGTCTGCGCGGCGGACGGTTCAAGTGGGATGTTGTCGCGGCACGCGCGTGGCCCATTGGGGCCACTGTCGAACCGGAACTATATGGCTGGCCCGTGGTGATCGCCTCAACACCTGAGGATGAGTCGTTACCACAGATGGATGTGAAAGACAGCGCAATCAGTACATCTGAGGCGGACCCCGCGCCGGTGCCCACGATCGCAGCTTCTCCTGAGCCCGCGAATGTGGAACCGATTCCTGAGCCGGAGCCGATTACGCCGCAGCAGTGATTTTCGCCTCGGTGTGAGCGGCGGCGTAGGATGGAATTGATGGTTCAATATGCCACACGCTGGAGGCCCGCACAGTGACTGATTATTCGCCCGGACAACGGGTGCGAATTACACAGCAGATTCTTTTTGGCCAGCGCACGCTGACGACCACCGTTGAGGGTGTGGTGCTTCGATGTGGTCAGCAAAAAACTGGCTCATGGTTCGCGCATGCGAAAGACAACAAAATCTGGATAGATCGCTTGGAACTTGAGAAAGATGATGGCGAGCGCGTAATCTGTAATCTTGATCAATACAGCGCCGTCGACGTACTCGACGGTGCGCCGAACAGCGCCTGACCAACGTGGCCCATTCCACTGTCATTTTGCGCGCTTTGGGTGGATTGCCACTGGCGGACCCTATCGTGCGCGATGTTGTCATTGCGACGGCGCATGCGATTGCAGAGCGCACAGGCGTGAAACTCATCGATCTACAATGGTCGCCTGATGCGATCATGTTGACGATTGATGAATCGCGCCTTGCTGCCATCGGATTCGCTGCGGAATTGCGCCGCCTGACCAACCGGTGGCACGCAACGCGCGATCCCAAGCTCAAGCAACCGACATCGCTCTGGGGTGAGCCGCCGGCGCTTGATGATCCTGACCCGGCGGACTGGTGGAAGAAACCATAGCCCTTTGGGGTTAGAGCTTCTTGAGCGCATCAACCATGGCATCGATGTGTTGATGGGTGTGGGCTGCGGATATCTGGCACCGCAGGCGCGCAACACCTTCCGGGACAACCGGATATCCAAAGCCGATGACATACACACCCAGCTCGAGCAGGCGTTTGCTCATGGCAATGGCTTTGGCAGTTTCACCGACAATCACCGGGCAAATCGCGGTAGGCGATTCAATGACCTCAAAACCCGCAGCACGAATCTCTTTGCGCGCATAGGTGCAATTGTCATGCAGTGTGGCAACACGTTGTGGCTCGCGATCGAGCACTTCGATTGCCTTGGATGCACTGCACGCCACCGTGACCGGTAGGGCATTGGAAAAAAGCGTTGGCCTGGCGCGCTGCACGATGAGGTCCACCGCGTCTTTCGTGCCCGCGATGTATCCACCCGCACCGCCGCCCAGGGCTTTGCCGAGTGTGCCCGTAAAGAGATCAATATCGGTGCCAGTCATACCCTGATGTTCGTGCGTGCCGCGCCCGGTGGTACCGAGCACACCTGTGCCGTGCGAATCATCTACGCAAAGAATCGCACCGTATTGGTCGCACAGTGAGCGCATGGTCGGCAAATTGGCGATGGAGCCTTCCATCGAAAAAACACCGTCGGTAATCACCCAGATGGCATGTTCGTCATCAATGGCGGTGCGTGCTTCGCGCAGGCGCTCTTCGAACTCTGCCATGTCGTTGTTCTTGTAGAGAAACTTGTGGACGCCGCGCTTGATGACTGTGGCAAGGCGGATCGAATCAATAATGCACGCATGATTGAGCGCATCAGAAATGATGGCATCACCGGGTTCTGCGAGTGTTGGGAAGATCGCTTCGGTGGCGTTCCAGCATGAGACAAAGGTGTACGCCGCTTCGACACCCAGGAATCGTGCGATGCGCTCTTCGAGTTCGATGTGAGGCGCGAATGTGCCGCAAATGAACCGGACCGATGCGGTGCCTGCACCATATTGCTTCAGCGCCGCGATGCCTGCTTCAACAACTTCTGGATGATTCGCAAGGCCCAGATAGTTGTTCGAGCAAAAGCAAAGCACCTTGCGCGGCGTGCCGGAGGCATCGCGGATCATGACTTCCGCGTCCATCGGGCTGTCAATAATTTGAAGATGCTTGTATTCGCCTTTGTCGCGAAAACCTTTGAGAAGACGCGAGGCGCGCAGGGCAAATGGATTGGTTGCGGTGTTGGTCATGCCCCGATTGTACGGGGCTGGGCGAAGAGATCAGGTGGCCCGCCGGGCGGGCGGCAGGAGCCCCATAAGCACGCACACCGCACCACCGGCGACAAGCCAGGGTCTCGTTCGACCCGTCACAAGGCCTTCTAGGGCGCTGATGCGGTGCGCCGGGGGTGCATCAAAGGTCAGCGGCGGCTCAAGATTGGCAATGGCAACCGCGCCCGCCTCAGTGCGGGCAGGATCATCAAAGGTTGCGATCGGCACACTTGTCACAGGGACGCGATTGAGCTGCGTCACGACAAGCCAGCGCGCCATGCGATCGTCTGGATCTTGAATGGCATCACGAAAGGCAGAATATTTTTCCAACCGCTCCGCCTGCCATCCTTCAATGGTTCGGGCTTTGTCGCGCTCGGTTTGGGCGGCGCGCAGATCACGCTGGGCGGGAATGAGGACCGATGCGCACAAAATGGCCACCCCTGCGCAGAGGAAGAGCCATCCTGCATCAAAGCGAAAGAGACCTGCATGTTGAGCGCGCACGACCACGAAGAGTTCATCGGTCGGAATCACGCAAACAACTGAAAGTGTCATGCGAGCCGTCGCGTCCTCGCGGCGATACCCCAAGCCCACGTCGAGGACGACGCGGCTCACTTGGGCCCGACAACGTCCCCCACCACTTACACAACGGGCGTAATTGGCGCATCACCTGCAAGAACTGCGCGAATATTTGCAGCGACAAGCGCAGTCATTGCTGCGCGACTGGTCACAGATGCGCTGCCGTAATGTGGCGTTAACACGATGTTGTCGAGCTCGACAAGGTCGGAATGCACCATTGGCTCTTGTTCAAAGACATCAAGACCCGCAGCGAAGAGATCACGACGTTTCAGCGCTCTGGCAAGGGCCGCTTCATCAATGACGGGGCCACGCGCCGTCGACACAAGCACTGCGGTTGCTTTCATCAGCGCCATACGCCGTGCATCGATTAGATGGTGAGTTTCTGGTGTGAGAGGCACATGCACCGAGACAAAGTCGGCGCGGGCAAGACCTTCATCGAGATCCACGCGCGCACCATTGATCGGCGCTTGTTCAAAGCGAATCGACTGCGAGCGCGATGTATACAGCACGCGCATGCCAAAGCCGATAGATCGCAGCGCCGTGGCATAGCCAATGCGCCCGGCGCCGACGATGAACAGCGTGCGCCCGGAGATGGGCTGACCAATGCGATCACTAGGTCCGAGTATGCCATGCGCCGCCCATTCACCGGTGCGCACGAAACGGTCGGCATCGGTCATCTTTCGTGCCGCTGCGAGCATGAGCGCAAAGGCAAGATCTGCGGTTCCCTCAGTGACTGCGTCCGGCGTATTTGATACGGCAACACCCGCGGTTTGGCATGCCTCAAGATCAATATTGTCCACGCCAACTGCGAAGTTAGCCACCAATTTCAGTTGCGGGCCAATAGCTCGCAACATCGAAGCATCTACATACTCTGTGATCCACGGCACGATCGCGGTCGCACCAGTAAAGAACCTGCCCGCTTCCTGCGGCGAAGTAAAACCCTCAGCAGGGCCAAAGCGTATTTCAGCATCAGGCACAGAAAATTCTGCGGGCAGCGGCCGCGAAGTGGCAATGATGGGACGATCACTTGTCATGCTAAGCAAAGCGTAGCGGACGGCGGAGACTTCGGCTCAGCAGTTACCAAACTCAGAAAGCAGGATATTCAAGTCGGCGAGGTCGACGACGCCATCCTTATTAGCATCGCCTATGGGCGCAGTCGAACCGAAGTTGAAGATCAACACCGCAAGATCATCAAGATCAACATCGTTGTCAGCATCGGTATCAGCGCGGCACGGGTCGATGAGCCGGGCGACAAAGACGCCAGCGCCACTTTCAAAAAATACGCTGAAGGCGAGCTCGCCCGCTTCGTTGAAGTCGACTGCAAAGTCATTGCCATGGCTGCCAAGGCGCGAGATATAGTTCACTGGGCGACTCACACCCGGCGCCAGCTCGAAGTCGGCCCCTTCCTCTGCGACCAGTTCCAACCTACCAGCCAGATCACCAAGCCACACGCTTTTGCCTCTGGCCTCTGTTTCGCCCGCGACATGTCGCCGAGCGCTGAAGGCAAATTCGCCTGCATCATTCAATGAAAGACGGCCAACCCACCCCGCCCACACACTGCCTTCGTGACCCGGGACAGGATCACCCAGGCGCGCAATCAATTGCGGGCTGTCTGGTGTTCCTGCCCACAGCCCTTCAGATGGTGCGCCGTCGGTTGCGCTCGGGTCAATGAGAGCGCTTGCAAAACCAACAAGACCTGTTGGTGTCACTTGAATGCCAAATGGGCGGCGAATGCGTTGCTCGGGTATACCCGGTGCCGGATCACCAAAGCCGATCACGCGCTCGATGTGCCCGGGCTGACCAATCCACATGCTGCCATCGAATTGACCCTGACCCGGCTCGAGTGCTCCAAATGCCACGCGCCCATCGTCAAGTGCGCGCACATGAATGAACTCTGAATGCGGGTATTCCTCGCCCGGGGCCACATCAAAGAAATGCAGCAGTTGCATGGGTTCACCAACACGGCCGCCCCACAGCCCGGTACCGCGAATGCCCGCACCTTCTGCGCGACCCTTGAAGACAACAAAGCCCGTGTCATTGATGGACATTTCGTATTCCCAAAACCCAAGGTCGATGAATACGGCGTCATCGAAACCCGGCGCAGGATCACCCGTGCGCGCAATCAATTGCAGATCGCCGGGTTGACCTGCAAGCACACACTCATTGTTGTGCGCGTCGATACCCGGCCCACCGATCATGCTGTTGAATGCCACCCAACCTGTGTTGCTCACCCGGCACTGCGGCACGAGGAACATCAGTTCTGCGCCGGGCACGCCGGGCGCTGGCGTGCCCTCGCGCGCGACAAGCTGATAGTCACCGAGCGTCCCTGTCCAAATTGCGGCATCACTTGGCCCGGCATTCCCTGCATTGCGAATGTATCCACCGAACCCAAACACGCCCGATTCGGTGATTGTAAAGGGATGGATGCTGGACAATTCTTCATCGCCATCAAGGGCGGGTTGTCCAAATGAAAAGAAAGGCGCTACTTGGTCATCCGGGGCGGAAAGCCAGTACCCCTCCATAAAAAAGGGCGGGGCGCTGCCGTTTGCCGCCGACCAAAACACCATCTGGCCCGTCTGGTCGAATGGACCGACATTGGGACTATTCCACATGCCAAGTCCATCGGGCGCGGTATTTCCATCAACGGCCACCGTTCGAATCTCAACAGCCCCGGTCGCGGGATCAGCAATAACCGAAGCCAAAGAAAATGCAGCAAGAACGGCGCGGGCGGTCGCGTGCATGGCGAACTCCTTGAAATTCACAATGCACTGTGCATCGACTGTCTGGAGTGCGTTGCTGCAAATCCTAATACGCTGCTGCGGTGCTTCATCCGGAGATGAGCCATACGGTGAGCACCGCCGTGCTCGAGACGATCATCAAGATGATGCCATTGAAGATCGCAACAAGCATCGCCATCGGCACCGCGCTGAGCCATGGCCACGGCGCATCATCCGCTCGGGCAAGTGACGCCACGGAGACGACATAGGCAGAGATGAGCCCCGCCGCGATGGGCAGCCACGGCGGAAGAACCATGCCCAGCGTCCAGAATGCGCCAAGTTCGAGAAAAACTGTGAGAATCACCATTGCGCACGGCAGCAGGAAGACCACAAGATGCAGACGATCCGCCCGATTGGCCCCGCGCTGGGCGGCGCGTTGCAGCTCTGCATCAGTAAAAACGCTGCCGCACTCCGGGCAACAGGCCCCGCTGGCATCGCGCGATGCACTCAGGTCATACCGGCACCTAGGGCAGAAATGTGCGCCAAAGTTGCCACGAGATGGTGCCAAGGGCCGTTGCATAATACGCCGATGAGTATGGTAGGACTCCTCGGAAGCAATTATGGCAACGCGAACCCATCACGAATCAGTGGCTACTTCATTCCCTTTACACCAGATCAGGGTCGTGCTGCTCGAAGCGGTGCATGATCGTGCGATCGATATGCTCAGCGCCCAGGGCTATGACGTGCGCTCAGCGAACCCGGATGATGAGCAGCAATGGCGCGATGAGATACGCAATGCCCACATGATCGGCATCCGCTCGCGCTCGCAGCTTGATGATTCATTTTTTGATATGGCGGAGCGCCTGTGGGCGATCGGATGCTTTTGCATTGGCACAGATCAGGTGGACTTGCACACCGCGGCATCGCGCGGCATCGCCGTCTTCAATGCCCCATTTTCAAATACGCGCAGTGTCGCCGAAAAAACCATCGCTGAAATCATCGTGCTGCATCGCAAGCTCTTTGACCGTTCTGCGGCATTGCATCGCGGGCAGTGGAGCAAGTCTGCCTCCGGCGCTCACGAAATTCGTGGGCGCACGCTTGGCATCATTGGCTATGGGCGCATCGGGTCGCAGGTAAGCGTGCTTGCCGAAGCCCTTGGCATGCGCGTGATCTATTACGACAGCGCGAATGTGCTGCCATTGGGCAACGCACAGCGCGCTGATTCATTCACCGATGTGTTATCGCAGGCAGACTGCATCACCCTTCATGTGCCTGATACCGCTGCGACTCGCACTTTGATCGGCGCTTCGGAACTTCAACAGATGAAGCCGGGTGCGTATCTCATCAATAACGCACGGGGTTCGGTCGTTGATGTCGAGGCGCTTGCGCAATCAATTCGCACCGGACACCTCGGCGGGGGGGCAATCGACGTCTTTCCCAAGGAGCCGACGGGGAAAACAGAGGATTTTTCGACGCCGCTCGCTGGTTTGCCCAATGTAATTTTGACACCGCATGTGGGCGGCTCAACCGTTGAGGCACAATCGAACATCGCTGCCGAGGTTTCTGAAAAACTGATTCGCTATATGAATAATGGTTCGACAGCGTCGGCGATCAACGTGCCGCGGGCCGACTTGCCTGCGCTGCATCCTGATCATCGGCGCGTGTTGCACTTTCACAAGAACCTGCCGGGCGTACTTGGACATGTGCATTCGACAATTGCAGCACACAAGATGAATATCGCGGCGAGTTACCTACAATCTGACGCGGCGCATGGCTATGCGATTCTCGATGTGGATGCAGGCACGGATCGATCACAGGCAGATGCGCGCGAGAAGTCCTTGCTCGATGCGCTGCGCGCTGTGCCCGAGACGATTCGAGTGCGATCAATTTGGTGACCTCTGGCTCACGTGCGGGCGCGTGGTCTGAGCGTTGCGAAGGCCACGCTGACCCCTGCAAGATACATGGCCTTCCTCGGCTTTGCCTCGATCAGACCATGGCACCCAAGGCAGGAATCATCGCGCGTGCTGTCTTGCCGCGATGGGATCGCTCGTGTTTTTGCGCTGATGTCAGCTCTGCGCTGGTCATGCCACAACAAGTATCGTTGGGATCATTCAGTTCGAGCACCGGGTCATAGCCAAAGCCGTTGCTGCCCCGCGGCGTGTGCACAATCAACCCCTCAAACGCGCCGCGTGTGTGGGCAAGCACTTTTATATCACCTGTTTCACTCGGCCCTGCCAGGCACATCGCACACACAAATCGTGCGGTGCGCTGTGCGTCGGGCACATCCCGAAGCGCTTCAAGCAACTTGGCATTGTTGGCTTCGTCCCGCGCTGCACGATCACCACCAACATTTGCATAGCGCGCCGAATGCACCCCCGGCGCGCCGTCGAGTGCATCGACAGCGAGCCCGGAATCGTCAGCGAGGCACACCATGCCGCTGCGATTGGCGTAATACAGCGCCTTGATCTGCGCATTGGCTTCGAACGTGTCTGCGTCTTCGATCGGCTCGGGCCAGTTGGCAGCGCCTGGCAGATCACTCAGCGCTCGCAGATGCACACCGCTCGGTGCAAGAATCTCGCGCAGTTCTTCAACTTTGTGCGGATTGGATGTGGCGAGGAGAAGATGTCGTGTTGTCATCGAAGTAGTCCGAACAATCCCGTTAGTATCAGAAATGGTATTGCAGCCAAAGTCAATACATAGGCCCAGAATAACGGGATGACGAACTGCCACACGGACCAGTGCACTCGATATTTTCTCTTCATCCAGAAACTGCCAACGATCGGTAACGCAAGTCCTAACAGCAGCGTTGCTGCATCAATAGGAACAAGAGCGAGTACCAACCCTGCCCTCGTGGACGATCCGGTGATTGGTATCCCAACCAAAATGAACGTCACCGTAGGAGTACAATAGAATGCCAACAAAGCTCTACTATCACTTGGTGCAAGCTTGGTTTCACAGGGACGACAGGCATCGCGAGAGATCGCGTCGCCGCACTCTGGGCATATAGAGAATCCATCATCAAGCGTGGTAGTAACGTCATACCCACAGTTTGGGCAAGTCAATTCTTCTCGAAACAGGATTCGGCGCGATTTCACAACCCAAGTCTACGCTGTTCGCCACTCGCTTGGCACATCGCCGAAGTCTGCACGAATGGTCGAGCGAATGCCGCCGCGCCCGCGCCAGTGTGTGATGATCTGAAGCCATGCGGGGTTCAAGAGGTTCACAAGGTCATCGCGAATCTGGTTCGTCACCGCCTCATAGAAGATGCCTTCATTGCGAAATGACTGGTAATACAGCTTGAGCGCTTTGAGTTCGACGCACTGCCCGCCATCGCGTGCAGATCGCGGCACATAGCGCAGCACAACATCGCCAAAATCCGGGTGCCCCGTCTTTGGACACACACTCGTGAACTCATCTGCGATGTGCTCAATAACAAATGGCGTGTCGGTTGGCGTTGGAAACGCTTCGAGCAGTGTCGAGTCGGGCACGGGAAAATCCTCTTATCGTCAAGAGCTCAACCACGATTGAAGCGGCTGATCAGATCAACAAACTTGGGCTGATCGCTTTTGATCTGTAATGATTTGCGCAGCAGGCTTAGTGCTTCAAGACGCAGTGTATCTTCGCGCCGGTCTGAGCTAATGTAATCATTCAAGAGGACCACCGCGAGGCCATTGAGCGCCGGAAAATGCCGCCTGTCCATCTCGATCGCGTCCCGGAAATGCTTTGAGGCTTCTGCATAGCGGCGCAGCTTGAATCGCGCATAGCCCAGCCGTTCGTGTGCGACTGCGCTGGGCTTGAGCTTCAACACTTCATTGAGCGTGTTGATCATTTCGTCATAGCGTTGAATCGCACCAAGACTATTTGCCCAGTTGAGCAGCAGTCCGGTATTGAGCTCCATCAACTCTGCGGCTGCTTCATATTCGCCAACTGCATCCTCGTGACGATGTAGCAACGAATAAATCGCACCTAGATTGGCGTGCGAACGTCCATCTTCTGGATCATACTGCGTCGCGCGCTGGGCATATTGCAACGCGGCGCGCGGCTCATTGAGTTCCAAATAGGCTGCTGCGAGTCCCTTGTTCGCCGAGGGGTTCCCGGGCTCAAGTGATACCGCCCGCACATACGCGCGCACCGCTTCGATCACGCGGCCAAGTGCATGCAACACTTCTGCGTGTCCGAGTTGTCCGACAAAGTTGCGCGGCTCGAGTGTCACAACACGTCTGTAGGCCTGCTCAGATTCACTGAGTTCGCCCCGATCGCGCTGAATTTCTGCCATCCGCATGTGGGCAACGGTGAGCGTTGGATTCACTTCAATGGCCTGGGCAAGCAGGTTGAGGGCGGCGATATCGTCACCCGCGCCGAGCGCATTCTCTGCATCGACGACGAGTGCAGTACTCCGCACCGCCTCTGATAACGGACTGCTGCGCTCCCCGCCCGACTTGCACCCAGCAAGCGAGACAACCATGGATGAGACAACAACACACATCACCATCACCGCCAATGGGCAGCGGGAGAATCTTCCTGTGCGACATTCATGTTTGGGAGTTGGTTGATTCATGGTTGGCGAACACGCGCGAGACGGCTTCTCTTTTCGGCCCCTGGACTCCCCTCCGCAAGCGCCACCTTACGTTCGCCCGTTGACGTACGCGGTGTGCCGCTTATCCGGACCACACGCTGCAACTCCGCGATGTTCTTCGTGTCGTATGCCCGTCCCGATTCATCGACCCCCTTGGGCGTCTCCAAGATTATGGGTACGCCTTGCCCCCCCCATCGGTTCGCCAGACTTTCACAGGTGAGCACCGCTGCAAAGGCCCCCTTGGCAACATGCCCCGCCCCGATGTGAGCATGCCGATCCCGTCGAGACCCGCAGGGGGCCATGGAATCGTTCATGTGAATGACCAACAGGTGCTCAAGGCCGCAGAGTTCGTCAAAAGTCTTCAGCATCGTCTGCCCGAGCGCTACGCCCTCTGCGATGGTCCGTTTTTTGCCAGTGCCATCGCCATTGGCATGGGTCGCTATGTCATACCCCGCCGCAAGGGCATGACAGGTGTCAAGGCAAAACCCGAAGCGCGGCTCCGCATCTTTTCCGATCACATCGACCAATGTTGCCCGAAGTTGGGCCAATTCTTCAAATGTCCGCCCGAGTGTTGTTCCGCCGCCTGCGGTGTTTTCAAGGCACACTGTCACGTTCACATCAGGGGTCTTATCGAGCACTTTGGCATACGCGCTAGCAATCCGCGCAATGCCGACATCCACACCCTGGCCCATGTGCGCCCCGGGGTGCGACACAAGCCGCGTGATACCCAAGCCATCACAGCGCTTGATCTCCGCAACCATCGCATTGATCGACTTCTCCCAAAGTTCGTCATTGGGTGAAGCAAGATTGATCAGGTAGCTGTCATGCGACACGGCCCGGGGCTCAGGTCCATCGCCCCACGCCTGCACCAGCGCCTTCCGCCACTGCGCGATTGCATCGTCATCCGGCGTTTTGACTTTCCACTGCCGTTGATTGGCTGTAAAAACCTGCACACAATCGAGTTTGAGCTCGACCGCCGCTTCAATGGCATGGAACATGCCGCCTGCAATGGAAAGGTGAGAGCCGTACATTGGGGGGTGGGTATCCTACCCGGTGATTCGAGCATCGAAAGGATGTGCATATGGACCTTGGCATTCGCGGCCACGTGGCACTGGTGACCGCTTCGAGTAAGGGACTTGGTCGCGCAACCGCTGAGGCTCTCGCGGCGGAGGGCGTGGACCTCATCATGACCGCGCGCACCGAGGGGCCGTTGCGCGACGCTGCCAATGCCATCGCAACCAAACACGGTGTGCGCACGCATGCCATCGCCTGCGACGTTGCAACTGAAACTGGTTGCCATGCCGCCATCAATGCCGCCCGCGAGCACTTTGGCCGACTGGACATCCTTGTCACGAACACGGGCGGGCCCGAGCGCGGCAGCTTCACCGAATGCACCGACGACATGTGGCACGCAGGCGTCGAAAGCACACTCATGAATATCGTGCGCCTCGTGCGCGGTGCCACGCCGATGATGCTCGCAAATGGCTGGGGACGCATCGTCAACATCGCCTCCGTCACAGCGCACCAGCCCATCAAGAACCTGACCATTTCCAACGCCATTCGCCCGGGAATCGTCGGCCTTGCCAAAGACCTCTCTGATGAACTTGCCCCCAAGGGCATCTGCATCAACACCATCTGCCCGGGCTTGCACAAAACCGATCGCGTCTTGCACCTTGCCCAAGGCAATGAGGCGAATGATCTCGATGCGTATTTCAAACGACTTTCAACTGGCATCCCGGTCGGCAGCATCGGCGAACCGGCAGATCTCGGCAGCGCCGTTGCCTTTTTGTGCAGCCAACAAGCGCGATATATCACGGGCACAACCCTCACCGTCGACGGCGGGGCAAACCGCGGGCTGTGGTAACGTCTGCCCATGCTCGCACGCCTCGGCTCGATCATTGCCCGCCTCTTCCGCGCCATTGCGCCTGATCCTTTTGTCATTGCGATCCTGCTGACGTTCCTCACCTTTGCACTTGCGCTTGTGTACACAGACGCCACGCCGCGCGAGGTGCTCGGCGCATGGTCCGGTTCTGAAGGTATTTTTTCACCCAACCTGCTCGCCTTTGCCCTGAAAATGTGCCTGATTCTTGTCACTGGTCACGCACTCGCATCGGCGCCACTGATGTCGCGCATGCTGCGCCGTCTGGCATCGTGGCCGCACTCACAGAAACAGGCGATCGCACTGGTCGCCTTCAGCGCAGCGCTGCTCGGCACTGTCAACTGGGGGCTCGGCCTAATCGCCGGTGCCATTCTTGCGCGCGAGACAGGCCGCGCCATGCAGGCGCGTGGCATTGCCGTGCATTACCCCCTGCTCGCCGCTGCGGGCTATGTAGGTCTGATGGTCTGGCATGGCGGCTTCTCGGGCAGCGCACCACTCACGATGGCGAACAAGGTCGAGATTGCCGAAGTTTTCGGTGCAAACTCTGGCCTCGATCCACTTGCACTCTCAAAGACACTTCTCTCCCCACTCAACTTCATCGTCACCGGCGGGCTGCTCATCCTGGCGCCGCTTGTTCTTGCATTCATGTCACCCAAAGGCGAAGAGTGCCGCACGCCCGACCAATACAAGCTCGCCGACGACGGCACGGTTCGCCTCGCACCCGATCCCGACAAGCCGTTCTTGCCGCGTTTGCTTGAAGACACGCCGATGGTCACCATTGCATTGCTCGGCGCGCTCTTTCTCTGGGCGTTCAGCTTCTACGCGCCCGACCTGACCTTCAGCCTCACGCGCGGGAGCTTTGGCGTCGATCTCGAATCCCTCGCCATCGATGACGAACGCCCCGGCATCAACACACTTGGCCTGAACGAAGTCATTCTCACCTTGCTCATGCTTGGGCTGATTCTGCACGCCACGCCGCGGCGCTATGTCGCTGCCATTCAAGATGGCGCAGGCGCCTGCGCAGGAATCATCCTGCAATTTCCACTGTACTTCGGCATTCTCGGCGTCATGAAACTTGGCCTGATCGAACAGATGGCGCTCGGCATTGCACACGCTGCGGGACCGGGCGGCCTGCCCATCCTCACGTTTCTTTCTGCGGGACTTGTGAATCTCTTCGTGCCATCAGGCGGCGGGCAATGGGCGATTCAAGGACCCATCGCACTGCGCTCGGCGCAGGAGGCGGGCGTACCGATTGAAAAGATGGTGATGGCGGTTGCCTATGGCGATCAACTGACCAACATGCTGCAACCGTTTTGGGCACTGCCATTGCTTGCGATCACCGGCGCCAAGGCACGCGAGATCGTCGGCTACACCGCTGTGCTCATGGTGATCGCGGCGCTGTGGATCGCGCTGTGGTTGTGGATTTTGTAGGGACTCGGAAATTCCTGCCAGCCCCGAGCGCAAAGCGAGGGGGTCTATGATCGCAACATCGGCACGATCCACTCAAGCAGCATGTGCACGCCGAATGCAAACGCAATCAGAAATGAAAGCGTCTGCAACGTCATGAGCCACACCTGCCGCCAGAAGTATGACAGGTCGATCACGCGCACGCCCTTGTAGGCCATCGCGACAAGGAAGCACAACGGCACGAGTGTCAACCACCACTGGTCATGAATATTCATTGGGTCGACAAAGGGCGTGCCGCCCTGCCACAAACCGTTGCCTGCAATGGGCGCACCAGGAAGCGGAGCGCTACCACCGGAGCCGCCAACCTGCGCCAAGACATGCATCGTAAAAAGTGTCATGATCCGCCACCCCCTCGGCGAATGCGGACGCGCTGATCATGAACTGGGCGCTGCTTTGGCTTGCGATGTGTACTGCTGCTCCCATGCCCATGTCCATGCCAAGTGCAGTCGATGATTGCGATGAGGTTCAGCATCCCCGCAAGGGCGACATACAACATGCCCACATCATTGATGCGAGAGAGTCCCTTGCGCGGCGAGGGTGCGGAGGCTCCCCCCTTTGCTCCCGAACCGGGGAGGGGTGTGATTTTTTTTCCCGCAGCGTTGGTTATTTTGAAATGGTTCTGGTGGAGATAGTCAAGCCCGAAAGTCGTCGGCCCTGCCAATGCCTGCACGCCGAACCAGAGGGGGTCTTCTTTGCTGTCGATGGAATCGATCCCGCCGACGAGCAGCCCCCCCGCAATGAGCCCCAGAATCGCCCCCCCTACATAGAGTGCCCGGCGAATCTGCCCCAGCGCAACATAGCCAAGGCCCGGCAAAATCAATGCCAGAATCGCTGCAACGGGTTGAAATCTTGGTTCATGCATGCTGATCGCCGCCCGGAAATACTCACACTTGACCCGATTGCTTCACTTCTCGATTGACAAGCGAACGGGTGACAGTAGTGTACCGGCGCACCGCGATTCGGATCCCCGGGCAGGCGGCGTGTGGACTCGGCGGCACCCCGACGGTTCACTGTGCAACTATTGATGCCTGTCGTGATCATGTGGGCTGCTTTGGTGTATGAGTAGCAAGAGACATTTGAAGTCCCGAATGAGAGAGTTCTGTCATGGTTGAATCAACACCATTGGTGACACTCGCACAAGCCATTTCCATTGGCCTGCCCGATGTTGAACAAAGGCGAAGGCCTGCTGATGCCCCTTGGAGATGTGATCGTTCTCACAGCGAGCGCTGGTCCCAGAACACAACGCCCCTTCTTGCCCTCGACGATGATGAAGACAAGAAGAAAGACGATGAGGATGGATATTGGGACGATGACTTTGATGATGATGAGGATGATGACTTTGAAGACGATGAAACAAGTGTCGATGAAGATGAGCCCGACGCTGACGACGACCTCGAAGACGAAGAGGACGATGAAGAGTTCTGAGTGCAGTCGGCATATACACCAGAAGTGATTCGCCGCCGGCCTGCACCCCGAAAGGGGAACATCGCTATGGCTGGCAAGCAGAACACCAGTTCACCAGAACGGGACTTCACTGAGGAAGTTGTCGATGCGCGTCTCGGCATCGACCGCCGGGAACTTGCCAAAGGCGCGGAACTGCAGACTGGCCTCGAACGCCGGCGCGGTCCCGGACGCCGGCGCACCGACTTTACACGTGCCGCTGAAGAAGGCGAGATGACCCCGGAACAGTTCCTGTTCCTGCAAGCCATCGATGCCTTTAAGAAAGTCAACGACAAAACATTTCCCGCGTGGACTGATGTGCTCGAAGTCATTCGCCTGCTTGGCTATCGCAAGACCTGCACATCGCAACTCACCATCATCAATTCCGAAGACTGGACAGAAAAAGCTGACGCCCCCGCAGGTGTACGCGACAAGCCCGGGCACTACGACGAAGAAGAATAACGCGGGCAACAACGATTGAATCGCGGTCTATTTCACCGAGTGTTCCTCATGCCATTTCTTGAGAACTTCCTGCTCACGCGCCAACTTGATCCCTGCCCGGACCGTTGCCTGCCGCTCTTTGGGCAATGTTGCCCACCACGCAAGTGTATCGCGCACCGTCTCTGCCACCGGCCGGAAGGTAAGCCCCACATCCACGGCGCGCTTATTTGACCATGTGAATACGCCGCTCGTCTTCGGATCTGACCACATGGGCATATCGCCCCAGGCCTGCACATTGTTTGATTCCAGCCACGCCGCATCGCACCATGTGAAGTGCGCATCGCCGCCCGTGACCGCTTTGCACCCATAGAGCAAGTCAGCGATCGTCATCGTGTGCGCAGGCCCAAGTGCATTGAAGTGACCCGCTGTGGTCTGTTCGAGCAGATGCACCATAAACTGTCCCAGATCGCGCACATCGATGTACTGCGTCGGATCATTGATGTTGCCCGGCGCAAGAATCTCGCCGCCGCGCTGCACGCGCACCGGCCAATAGGTGAACCGATCTGAAAAGTCCCTCGGGCCCACAATCAACCCTGGCCGCACGATCGTCGCTCTGCCACCAAAGTGCTTCTCGACCGCCCTCTCGCAATAGCCCTTCAACGCGCAATAGTGCTGCTGCACATCTTCTGTGGTCGGGTCTTCCAGCACTTCGAGCTTTGTATCTTCATCGCCATTCCAGATTTCCGTCCAGTTCTCGTACACACAGGCGGTTGACACAAACAGGTATTGATCCGCCGCATCTTTCAGTAAGTCCGCCGATGCATCCGCCGTGCGCTGCGCATACCCCGATGTATCAATCACCGCATCCCAGCGCCGACCTTTTTCAATTTCCGCTTCGATCGCACTCAGGCCTTCGTCGATTGTGGGATCGCGATCACCCTTGAGGGTTTCCAGTTGCTCGAACATCTCCGGTGCGCGCTTCTTGCGATTGAACAGCGTCAACGTATGCCCACGCTGCGCCGCATAATGCACGGTATGCGGCCCAAGAAAGCCCGTGCCCCCGAGAAACAAAATCTTCAATGGCTTGTCCGCCTTGCCCGGATCATTCCCCCTCATGCCAACCCCGCCCGGCAAATGACCATCGCCCTGCTGCCTGCGCGCAAGTGCGGTCGGTGCCGCCGACGCTGCTGCCAGCGCCGCTGCGCCAAAGGCTGCGGTCTGCATAAATTGCCTGCGAGATGTTTCCGACATTTCGAATCTCCATATGGGTCGCGCTCATCCTGATTCACCGCGGTGATGTTGCTTTCTACCAGCGATCTCTCAACCGGGTTGATCCATCCCCTTCATTTCTCTACCCAAAGAGCATTCTCTGTGCCCTCTGTGTCCTTTGCAGTTAGATTCTTGCCTGTAAGGAGTGCCCCATGCAAAAAGTGGCTGTTTCGCGAGCAGAACCCATCGACGCTGGCCCGGTCGGCGAGATTTTTGATCTCTATCGCCAGTTTTATGACGCCGAGACCGATGTCCAGGGCTCGATCAAGTTCATCGCAGAGCGCCTGCGCGCCAAGGATTCCGCCATCTTCGCCGCCCGCCTCGAAGGCACACCCTCAAGTCATGTCGATGGTTTTGTGCAGCTCCTGCCCAAGTTCTCGACATCGCGCATGCGCCGTGACTGGATATTGAACGATCTGTATGTCCGCGATGATGTGCGGCACAATGGTGTTGCCAAAGCGCTCATGCGCGAAGCCGAAGCCTTTGCCAAACGCACCGGTGCCGGGCGCTTGCAACTCAAGACTCAGATTGATAACACCGAGGCGCGCAAACTCTACGAGCGCCTCGGCTGGCGAGAAGACAAAGAGTTTGTGACGTATGTGAAGGATGTCTAAGGAATGACTGAACCACAGAGCACACAGAGATAAGGGTGTCGATCCTGGGGTTCTTCTTTCTCCTCAGATGATTCTTCTCTGAGCCTCTGCGGTAAATTCTCTTCTCACTCCCGCATCTGCGGGTACACCAGATACCGATCATGGCATTCCAGAATCAGATCATTCACGCCGTCGCCGGTGATGTCGCCAATGATCGCGTTTGAGGGCTCGAACCCGCCGCGGCCCTGTCCCTCGAACAATCTTTGCTCAAAGACGCGAAACTCCGTGGCAAAGCGCAGCTTGCGCGATGCGCTGAGTGTGTATACCTGGCACATGTGTTCGTTGGCATCGAGGATGATCAGATCGGTGTATCCATCACCATTGATATCCCCCACTTCGATCTCATGTTCGCGCAGGTCTTCATCATCCGAGCGATGCACCGCAAAGGGTTCGAGCGCCACGCGGCGACCGGCCAGGCGCACAATCGCAAAGCTGTCTGCGGTGAGCACCATCACTGTCGGCTCGCCATCACCGGTGAGCGCTCCTGCACGCAAGCCCGTGGGTTTCACGCCCGCAAGACGGAGGCGATCGGTGACTTTCCACGTGCCCTCCGCATCGTCAGCCATCATGACAAGTCGTTCGTTGGCACTATCTGATGCAACGATCGTTGCCTTGCCGCCCAGATCGATTGTCGCAAGCGCGTTGAGCGAACTGGTTGCATCTGGCGTCGTGATCTGTTCGATCACGCGCCACCCTTTGACTGCGTCAAAGCTGCACGCCCGCACAAAGTTCTCGTCTGCGATAAGTAGCTCCGCATAGCCATCGCGATCAATATCAAAAAGTGCTGTGTTTTCAGGGCCCGCGCTCTGCACAAGCCCAAACTGCGGCATCTCGCGATCCGTCAACACCGTCGGCGCATTGTCACCCACCCCCCCAAGGCCGCGCACCATCACCATGGGTTCATTGGGTGTGAAGAGCGCAAGGTCCGCTGCACCGTCGTGATCAAAATCGCCCGCGAGCATCGACTTGGGCGGACGATTGACATCCTTGAGTTCGATGACAACGGATTTTTCACCGGGGCGGTGCATTTCAAGTGAGTGCTTGCGCTTGTCGCGCACCACCACCGCAAGCGCCGGTGCCCCATTGACAGCCAGACTCGCCATCGCAACCGGCGAAGCACCGCTCGTTGCAATGGTGATGGGCTGAGGGAAACCAAGGCGTCCGGTGCGTTCATTGAAATCTGACACGCCAACTGTTTTTTCAGTTTCCGAGAGAACGAATACTTCAAGGGCTGCACTTGAGTCGTCCCATTGCCCGGTCGCAAGCGCACGCGGTTCTTTGAAAGCAGAACACAATTCGCCATCGCCGAGCCCCACGCGATTCTGCTGGATGTACAGCCGCACACCGTTAGCCGCCTGATCAGTCGAAACCATATCAAGCAAACCATCGCCATTGATATCTGCAATATCAACAGCGCGATCCCGACTTGCCTCCCCCGCGAAGGCGTACACCTCGGCAAGTGCATCGCGCTCAAGCCCTGCGCCCGCAGTAGAGAGCGAAATGTCTTCATCCTGCAGGTCATAGAGCACGACCCGCCGAGATGCGCGTTCAATAACTGCAATTGAAGCTGCTTTTTGCCCCGGAATGCGCACCGGATCAATTTCGATGACCGTCGGCATCTCGAATCGCAGCTCGGGACCGATGATCGAATTCTTCGTCACGCCTCGCCCACTCGCCTGCAACCAGATGCGCACCGGTGCCTCTGCCTCAGGAACAACACCAAGCATGTCGAGCGCGCCGTCACCATTAAAATCTTCAATCATAAAAGCAAGCAATGCACCATCAGACCCAAGTTTGTGCGGTTCGCCCCGTGGGCCTTCAACATCAAATTCATACACATGAATCTTGCCATCAACTATCGTCACCAGTTCCGGCGCTGCGTCTCCTTCAACATCCGCAATAACAAAACCAGTTCGTGTTGCTGCAAGCCCGCGCACACGGCGTTTCGCGCCCACTTCAAATGTCATCGGTTCATTCTGCTGCATGATCACGATTTCGCCCGGCACGCCCGCGTAGACAATGTCCAGGCGCCCGTCGCCATCAACATCATGCAGCGCGAAGGTCATCACGCGGTGCGCCACCGACACACTCTCGCGATCAAACCAGGGGCTGGGCGGAATCTCATTGGGCTTGGCATCGCGCTCGCGCTCCGCTTCGGTGCGCTCAGTTACACGCTGAAGATGAATCTCGATGCGACTCTTGCGGTTGTTGACAATCACAAGATCGTTACGGCCATCGCCGTTCATATCTGCCACAAGCGCTGGCCCGCACCCATTATCGATGGACACGACGCGCACCGGGTCAAACCCGAAATACGCAGACAGATCATCCGCATCGGCGCTCGCCTGCGAGGCCAACCCGCCCACAGACCCTGCAAGGGCCAACATCACACATGATTTCGTGAACCGGGACATGCCCGGTCTGGCGGACCTGATCATCGCAATTCCTCCTGAGACCTTGGAAATAGCCTCTTTCTCTCGCAGCGCAACCCATCGTGGCCCCTATCACTCACGGGGCGGGCACGAATCGCCGACGCTTCATACTGTATTCGCTCATCATCGGCCCGGCAGCCCCGGCACCACAGACTGATCTCCACGGCCAATCGCTTCTTGCGAAAGGAACTCCTCACTATGCCGAGACATTCAATCTTTCACACCTTGCGCTCCATCGTGGTCATATCAGCACTTGGTACTGCCTGTGCCCCTGCTGCCCTCGCCCAGACCGATGCTGGCCCCACTGTCGATACCATCACGATGAAAAATGGCCGCACCGTCTCCGGTCCCATTCTCAAAGAAACACCCCAAATGATCTGGATCGATCTCGGCTTCGATGTGCTCGCGGTCCCGCGCTCTGAAATTGTCGATCTCAAACGCGCCCAGGCGGCGCAGGCCAAGGTCAAAGAAGACGAACTCTACCGCACCGTCGATGCCACAAGATTGCCGATCTCCACCCCCGCAGAACTCGCCAAGCGCTATGGCGAAGCGGTCATCAAAGTTTCAACGCCCAGCGGTCTCGGTTCCGGCTACATCATTCATCCAGATGGCTATGCAATCACCAATGCCCACGTCGTTCAAGGTGAAACCCGCCTGCAAGCCACTGTCTTCGAACAAGGTGATCGCGAATTCAAGCGCGTCACTATCGATGATGTAGAAATCATCGCAGTCAATGCACACATTGACCTCGCCCTCATCAAACTCATCCACCCCGATGGCCGTCCATTTCACAATGTCTATGTGCAGGATATGGAAGACCTCGAGGTCGGCCAGGAAGTCTTTGCCATCGGTAATCCCCTCGGCCTCGAACGCACACTCAGCTCCGGCGTCATCGCAACAACCCAGCGCAATTTTTCCGGCCTCACCTATGTCCAGACCACCGCTGAAATCAATCCCGGTAACTCGGGCGGCCCGCTCTTCAACCTCAAAGGCGAAGTCATCGGCACGATCAACATGGGCGCGGTCGCCGCCGACGGCATCGGCTTTGCCATTCCTGCCCGCTATGTTCGCGATTTCATCCGCAACAACGAAGCCTTTGCCTATGATCGCGAGAATCCAAATTCCGGCTACAACTATCTCGACGCCCCCCCACGCCGAACATTTGATCCACCTTCCATACTTGATGATGCCTCGGGTGAGCAATAAACACACACTGAACGAATTCACGAAACAACAGAGATGGGATACCACGCGGCCTCCTCATTGAACGACCGCCGCATCACGAAAGGAATGATTGAGACATGACTGGTCTTCGAACCACCCTGCTGTGCGCCTCAGCCATGAGCGCCCTTACACTTTCATCTGCAGCGCTCGGCGCTGTCACGATTGCTGATATCGCACCGCCAACATCAGTGCTTATTGCAGGTACTACAGATTTTTCTGCCCTGCAAAATGCTTTCAAGAATGCCGGGCTCATGGATGTCTGGGAAGACCCTGCAATCCGCAACTGGGTGATGGGCGCAGCTCAAGAAGGACTTGATGAATTTGAAAGCGAGCTTGAAAACCTCGGCTTTGAACTTGATGACCTGTCGCCCCCCGAGGGCCCCGCAGGCATCGCACTCTATATCGATCCCACCGCCGACTTTGAGGCCTCGCCTTTCAACATGATCGCCCTCGCCGACTTTGGCAGTAGCGCCGAGAAAATGGCTGAGTTCCTCACCGCAGCCATCGAAGAATCAGAACGCACCGGCGAGATTGACCTCTCCGATGAGCAATATCGCAATGTCACGATCTACACCATCGAACAGGTTCCAAGTGATGATGCTGATCAAGACGACATGGACTGGGACGACGAAGATTCGCCATTTTCTCTCGACACCGTCATGTATGCTTGGTCCGGCTCATCGCTTGTGTACGGCACCAACATCGACGCTGTGCAGGATTCCATCGACGCCCTCGCAGGACAGGGCATCAAGTCCATCGCCGACGACGACGCCTTTCTCAATGCCCTCGCGCTGGTCGGCCAACAGGAAACTTTTACCGTCGTGCGCACTGCGCCGCTCTTTCACATGATGGAGCGCGAGGAAGCCGCTGAGGGCGGCATGCCCGTCTCCACCATCCTCAAAGCCGCCGGGCTTCGCGATGTTCATGCGCTCAGCATGGGCCTGACCTTCGATTCGCCCAAGGCTGTTTCACAGTGGACCTTTGCTGCACTGGCCCCCAATCGCACCGGCATTTTCGAACTCTTTGAAAACCCGGCGCAGGCCTTCACCCCCCCTGCTTTCGCGGGCGGCGATGCCTCCAGTCTTGGCGCTTTTCAATTCGATTTTGCTGGTCTTGTGCCCCTGGCACGACAAATCATCGCCCAGCTCCCGCCGCAAATGCAGGAGGGTGCCAACCAGATGCTGCCGCAGGTCGAAATGATGGCTGGCCCCATCCTCGCCAACCTCGGCCCGCGCGTGTACACCATGCAGACCATCACGCGACCCTTCAACTCGACGAGTCAGCAGATGCTCTTCGCTATTCAGGCAAAAAATGAAGCGCAGCTCACACAGACCATCGCTGGGTTCGCCCCCATGATGCAGCTCCAGTCACGCGAATTCATGGGCGGGCAGATCTGGGCCCCCGCATCAGCAATGCCGGGCGTCCCCGAGATAGCCTTCGGTATCGCCTCTGGACATCTCTTCGTTGGGCCTTCAACATCCATCGAAAGCGCGATCCGTACCGCTGCCGATGCCAACACCCCGCGTCTCGCCAATGAGGCTCGCGTAAAGCAAGCATTTAGTGTATTGCCCGCGCAAGGCCTCGGCTACACATGGTCCGACCTGCACCAGTCCATGGAGTTCATGAAGTGGAGCTTTGCCAATCAGGAGCAACTGATTCGTGAACAGATCACCGCAATGTATGGCGATGATCCCGAGTTCGCCCCCTTCATTGATGAAGAAGTGCAAACTGCGATGGACCAGATGCCGGAGTTCATGAACAACATCCCCGACCTCGCGCCGCTGTACGACGTGCTGGGCGACATGGTCGGTGAATATCACTTCACAGACGATGGTGTTGTGATGAAGGGCTATCTGCTCCGCGCCGCCAAGTAAGTATTCTCACAGAACAGTATTTGGCAGACCCAAAGCCCCGCCATCGCAATGGCCGGGCTTTTTTCATGCGCCTGTTTGGTTAGCCCCAAGCGCGAGCGCGGGGGATATTGCACTCCTGAATCGATAAGCAACCCCGGGCCAACCTAAAACAAAACAAGCGAGATCCGCCGCGGCGAGTCCTACCAACACAAGTTTTTCTCTGCGTCCTCTGCGCCTCTGCGGTGAAATCTCTTCTTCTTCACCCAAGTGCGGTCGGCGCTACATCCAGCTTCACGCGATCGCTCGCCGCCGGTGCTTGCTCGCGCCACGCCACCTCAACGCGCAGCCCAACAAGCTTCATCAGCGCACTCAAGTGCCGCTCGATGCTGCGCTTTGCTTCGATCTCGTACCGCTCCGCATTATGCTCAAACAACCGTGCCGCTTCTTCTTGTGCGCTGTCGATGAGCTGCTTCTGGGTCACAGCATTCATCTGGATCACATCAAGTAAGCCGAGCACCCGCCCCGCCTGAATGTCATAGGGCGTTACGTTGGTCAATCGCAGTGCACCTTCAACATTGGGAAGCGTCAGCCGAAATTGATTTGCCCCAAGCTCCTGCACATCCGAATCGCGCAACACGCCAAGATCAATCGCGTACTGCTTTTCGAAATGGAAAATCATCGCCACCTTGGCCTGTGAAAGCAGAATCGGCGGCAAAAAACTCCACCCCCGCGTACTCGTCGCAATCTCCTTGGCGTGCACTTCAAGGCCCACAAGCTTGCCCACCGCACGCACGCGCTCAACGAGAGAAACATGCTGCACTGTTTCCGCGATGGATTTGCCCGTCTTCCTTCGAATCAGGAAAACCAACACCCCAACGCCAACCGCGCCGATGCCAAGACCCATTGCCAGAATTGCCAGATCGCTCATATGAGCATTATTCGGCGCTGGAGGCTCGAACTTCCACGGCGCTCGAATTTTGCGCCATTTCGCCGTTATTGGACGTTCCTGGCTTCACTAGACCCGCTGCGGTGCCAATTTCGAACGCCTTGATCACCTTGTGAACGCCCACGCAGAGAAGCCCCGCAAGAATGAGCCCGCCAATGCCCACGAGCAAAGCTCCCGCCATCACATGGCTTTGCAGCCAGCTCATCAACGGCCCGCGCGTCCGGCCCATCGCAAGCGCCCCCATCGCGCCCATGGGCAACACCAAAAGCACCGCCCCGATCACAAGTGTCGGCAAGCTCCGCGCAGGAGAGCGCAAGAGGACGGCACACGCTGCGCATGCACCCAGCGCAAAGGCCAGCCCGAGTTGTGTCCCCATAAGCGGCGCGATTCGGATGCCACCCGGCGTCGCCCACCTTACCGTTCGCCCCATCGCACCGGTCACCAGCGCCGGCTCACTCAATGCAGCAGCAACCAATGCCGTGCCCGCAGCAATCAGGAGCACAAGCGCCGGGCCTGATACATACCGATCGCACAAGCCGCCAAGCACGCCAAATATGGCGCCCACAAGGGCCACCATCTCAAAGAGAATGAGCCACCACACGCCGGTCGTCGTATCACCTCTGGTCAACGCGACGACGCCAACACCAACGCCTGCGAGCGCGACAAGCACCGCAAGTCCAGACAGCACACCACCCAGCCGCATCACAACTTTCGGCGTGCCGACCATTACCGCAGATGCTCCCTCGGGCGAGGGATCCGCCGGAGTCTCCGATGCATGTTGTATTGATGAGGATTCATTCATGACAGGACTGTCAAGAGTAGCCGCCTAGAGAATCTTCTGTTGGCCATGATCTTCATGCCGCGGTACGACCGGAGGCGGCATCCTCATCACTCCACACCGTGACGTTCCCCCGGCCATTGCGTTTTGCGACATACAGCGCTTCGTCAGCCATATGCTTCAGTCCATCAAGGGTCTCCGCCTTGTGTTCAATCCGCGATGCCACCCCCGCAGAAATGCCCGGCCAGGGTAGATTTTGTCCCGCAGGATGCGCCGCGTACATTCGCAACAATCGGTTCGCCACATGCATTGCCGATGTTGCCGGTGTGCCCAACATCAGGATCACAAATTCGTCACCACCAAGTCGTGCCGCAATATCTCTCGCTCGAACCTGAGCGCAGATCAATTCCCCAAGGGCTTTGAGCGCCTTATCACCCGCAGCGTGACCGCAAGTGTCATTGAGCTGCTTAAACTTATCGAGATCAATCGCTATCACACTCAGTTCAAGTCTTCTCTCAACTGATTGTGTAAACGTCTCCCCTGATCGAGCGCCAAGCCCGCGCCGATTCAACATCCCTGTCAGTTCATCTGTTTCACTGAGTTTGCTCAACTGGGCGGTCTTCTTGCGCGTCGTGTCGCGCACGCGCGTATCCATCTCCCGCCGCATGCGCAATGCCGCGAGTCGATCCCGATGTGACAGTGTCAGGGCATCATGTACCGCCCGTGACAATGGCGCAAGTTCGTGCCCCTCTTCAATGGCAAGCAGGCCATCCAGGTGTTCCTCGCGGTCCACCTGCGTTACTTTCGAAATTCGCGATATCAGCTTTGTGCGATCACGTGCCAACTTTCGCGTTGGCGCAATGATCATTGACCACGCAATCATCAGCCCAACAAGCACGCCGACACCCATTGCCATGATCACCGCTGGTCGCAATCCCATCCCGGTGTGCATACCGATCAATACCATTGCGCCGGTAATCGCCGGAATATCAAACGCCAACATCGCACAGCGAACCGCAAGAGATGTTCCGCGCTCAATGTCCGGACACGTCGAATTGTTCGCAGATTGCCCCAAGTGCTCCTCCGGTGCGCGCAAAACAGCGGCATATTCCCTATCGACTCGCCGCCAAACCGCCCACACCAAGAGCCTCAAGTCAGAAGTATCAATGCCCCTGTTGCACGATTATCGGTGCGCACAAATACCGCAGCAGGACCGAGAACCGCGCGAATTGATCTCTCACCAGTCGTTATGTTGCTGAGGGATGCCAAATCGTCTTCATCTCGACGAATGGTTCAATCCACCATGGACTCTCGCACACATCAGAATCGAGCCACTCTGATGCTGCGATCTCCCGCACGCGCACCCGCTTGACGCTGTCAGGCGCGCCATCGCGCAACGCTTGCCCTTGCGCTTTGGGCAGATTCGCTGCGTGAATCGCATCGATATCCCGGTGACTTGCGATCTGAGGCACAAGTTCATCGCGCTGCCCGGTGAGAATATTGATCACCCCCGCAGGCACATCACTCGTCGCGCACACTTCACCAAACATGCACGCCGTCATCGGCTCGCGCTCACTCGCGAACGCCACCACCGTGCCACCAGAACACACCACCGGTGCAATCAACGACACCATCGCCAACAGCGCCGGTTCGTCCGGCGTCACCACCGCCGTCACACCCGTCGCCTCCGCAACCGTGAAGTTGTAGTACGGCCCATTCACCGCGTTGTTGCATCCAAGCACCTGCGAGAACTTGTCCGCCCATCCTGCAAAGGCGACAAGACGGTCAATCGACGCATCAACTTCACGCAGCGGCGAGAGCGCTTTCACTCCCCCATTGCCTGTGCGCGCTAAACTGGCCTTCTTTTTCCCTGTTTTCTTCTTACCTGTCCGCGATACCGACTTCACCGCCATCGCTTCAATAACTTCTGTAAACTCGGTGCGTTTGCCTTCAAGCATCTCCGCCATGCGGTACAGAATCTGCCCACGGTTGTACGCTGGTCGTCTGCTCCATCCGCACTGCGCGCCGCGCGCTGCGACCACGGCCTCGCGCAAATCCTTGCGACTCGCCCGACACACATGCGCTACCACTGCGCCTTTGGCATCGTTCACTACTATTGATCGCCCACTCTCCGAGCGTGGAAATGCACCCTTGATATAGAGCTTGTGGGTCTTGGTGATGTTGAGTCGCGTTGCCATGAATCAAATCCTTTTTACCGCAGAGGCGCTGAGGACGCAGAGTTTCTTTCTTGAGATGCTTCTTGTGTTCCGATCTGTCTGTGTCATTTTTGCAAGAGTGATGTTCTCTGATCATCTGCTATCTGGATATTTTTATCTCTGCGCCCTCTGTGTCTCTGCGGTAACTTCTTCTTCCTAAACCTTCACATACCCCCGCAGACCCTGTAGCCCGCCTTCGCGCCCAAAACCAGATTCCTTGTAGCCGCCAAATGGGCTCGCCGCATCAAACATGTTGTAGGTGTTGCACCACACCACGCCTGCCTTCAAACGATTAGCGATCTCGAAAATCTTCGAGCCCTTGTCCGTCCACACGCCCGCCGCCAGACCGTAACGCGAGTTATTCGCGCGTTTGATCGCTTCCTCGGGCGTGCGGAAACTCTGCACCCCGAGCACGGGTCCAAAGATCTCCTCGCGCGAAATCGTGTGGCTCTGCTGCACGCCAGTAAAGAAACATGGCTTGCACCAATAGCCTTTCTTCAGCATGTCCTGCCCGCCCGGCTCGCGAAACACCGCGCCCTCAGAAGCGCCCATCTCGATGTACTGCTCAATCGTTGCAAGCTGCTGCTTTGAATTGATCGCGCCGACATCCGTGTTCTTATCAAGCGGATCACCCATGCGCAAGCTCTTCATCCGCCATTCCAGCTTGGCGATCACGTCATCAAGAATCGGCTCCTGCACAAACAGTCGCGACCCCGCGCAGCACACATGCCCCTGATTGAAGTAAATACCCTGAATAATGCCTTCAACCGCCTGCTCGATACTCGCGTCCTCAAAAATAATATTTGGGCTCTTGCCGCCCAGTTCAAGTGTGCACGCGATGTTTCGCTTGGCGGCTTCAGCGGCAATCTTCTTGCCAACATCTGTCGAACCGGTGAACGCAAGCTTATCGAGCCCCGGATGCTGCGATAGCGCTGCGCCCGCAACACCATCACCCGTGACGATATTCACAACGCCCGGCGGCAGTTCAACTTCCTCAAATATCTCAGCTAAGCGCAGCGCCGTAAGTGATGTTGTCTCCGCCGGTTTGAGCACCACCGTGTTGCCACACGCAAGCGCCGGAGCAATCTTCCACGCGGCCATCAACAGCGGAAAGTTCCACGGAATAATCTGCCCGCACACACCCACCGGCTGTGGATCGCGCCCCGCAAAGGCATACTGCAATTTGTCCGCCCACCCGGCGTGATAGAAAAAGTGCTGAGAAACAAGCGGAATATCAACATCGCGGCTCTCGCGTATGGGCTTGCCGCCGTCCATTGTTTCAAGCACCGCAAGTTCGCGCGCCCGCTCCTGAATGCGCCGGGCAATGCGATATAAATACTTGCCGCGTTCTTGAGCTGGGAGCGCCGCCCATTTCGGCTGCGCCCGTTTCGCCGCCCGCACCGCTGAGTCAACATCCGCAGCACTCCCCCGCGCGACCTGACTCAATGCCGCCTCGGTCGCGGGATTGACCGTCGCAAAGTGCGCCTTCCTGCCGCCCTCTTTGGGCTCAACAAACGTACCGTTAATGAAATGCCCATATCGATCTGCGATCTCGACTTTGGTCGTCTCCGGCGCAGCGGAATACTCCCACGCCCCTGCAAGCATGAGGCGATGCTTTGCGCGTGAGCCGACGGCGGGCGACTTTGGTGTCGATGAGGAAGTTGTTGTGTCGTCCGACATCCCTTATGCCTCCGAAAAATCGTCCCGCGACATGTATTGCCCGGTGCGCAGCCGCGCCAATTGCATCAACACATCATTCAACAGCGTCGATGCCCCGAACCGGAACAACTCCGGCGTCAGCCAGTCATCCCCCACCGTTTCGCGCACCATCACCAGATAGCGCACCGCAACCTTGGCACTGCGAATCCCGCCCGCGGGCTTCACGCCAATGTGCTTGCCCGTCTTGATGAAATGATCGCGCACCGATTCAAGCAAAATGAGGGTCACGCCCATCGTTGCCGCCGGTGCCACCTTGCCGGTGCTTGTCTTCACAAAGTCTGCACCCGCTGCAATCGCAAGATCACTCGCGGCCCGCACGTTGTCATAGGTCTCAAGTTCGCCCGTTTCGAGAATCACCTTCAGGTGCGCACTCCCACACGCTTCTTTGATCTGTGCAATTTCATCAAAGACCCGCCCGCGCTGCCCCGCAAGAAACAGCCCGCGCGATATCACCATGTCAATTTCATCGGCGCCTGCTTCGACGGCGCGCTTCGTATCTTCAAGCCGCACCGCAAGTGGATATTGCCCGCTTGGAAAGCCGGTCGCCACCGAAGCAACATGCACGCCGGAATCGCCGAGTTCCGCCTTTGCAACCGCGACAAACTCGGGATACACGCAGATCGCAGCCGCTGTGGGCAATGACGGATCATTCGAATCCGGCCGCATCGCCTTTCGACACAAGCTCCGCACCTTCTCCGGTGTGTCCTGCCCCTCAAGGGTCGTCAGGTCCACCATCGAAAGCACAAGCTTCAAGCCCTCGCCTTTCGAACCGGTCTTGATCGACCGCGCCGAAAACGACGCCGCCCGACGGTCCGCCATCACTCGATCTATCGTCACCTTGCTCACAGCGTAAGTGTACGCCCTTCGAAGGGGTTACCACCGGAAATTTTCAATAGGGCAGTTCCTGCTTTGCTGCCGCCATTGCCACGAGCACCACCGCCGGGCTCGCCGCTGCGACCGTCCCAATAACCATCCGTAACCACGCTTTTCGCCCCGAAATGCCCGGCACCCACCGCACCGCAACGAGCAGTGGCGACGCAGCGCACACCCATGCCTGCTGCGGCTCAAGTTCCGCCCACGCTGCCGTTTCCGTGAGCAAAAGTCCAAAGATCAATACTGCGAAAGTCAACACAAGTGTGTGGTCAACTGACTTGCCACGCCACATGGACACAAGCGCGATCACGCCAATCGACAGGGCCATGCCGCCGCCGATCAATCCCGCGCTGATATACGCCCCACCATTTGTGAGCGCCATGAGCGCACTGGTCAGCCCCCCGACTGCTGCGAGCATGACCGGGCCTTGCAGCCCCGGCGCTGCGCGAGACACATGCACAGTCCACATCGATGCGCCTGCGATACTCGCACCGATCGCACCTGCAATCAATGCAAATTGTTGCATGTCCCAAACTTCGATATCGACTTTACGCTTCAGCACAAGCACTGCACCTGCGCTCGCGGTCACGCCCGCGCCAATCCACCAGAGCGCACGCCGAATGCCAAACGCACGGACAATAATCAGCGCAATCCCGCCGCCTGCAATCGCCCAGAAGCGCCATTGCTCTGCGGTCACCGGTGACACATGCACGCCCCCCGCAGCGCCCCAGTGCGCCACGACATACCCCCCGACAAGTCCGAGCGCACAGAGTGCTTCGCGCCGCCACGTGCGCTTACCAACACGCACATCCGCAGATCGGCCCATCGACGGGTGAATCGAGAGAAACGCAAAAACACCTGCAATGACAGGTGCAAATACAAGTGCATGAAATGTACCGGGAGGAAGAATCAAGGATCTATCACAGCGTACGGGCTGAGTCGAAAGAGGGGCAAAGGAGTTACTCTTCTCTCTTCTTCTGTCTTCAACCCAAATCCCTTTCTTCTCTGTGTCCTCAGTGTTCTCTGTGGTTTATTGTTCTTCTCTTACCCCTTCTTCCCTTCAACAGTCACGCGCAGCTCGACCTCGTCGCCCAGGCCGCCGTTGTCGATGTACTTCGTCATGCCGAACTCACTTCGCTTGATCGTGAAGCTTGCCTCAAAGCCTGACTTATACCCCTGCATGGTCTTGCCCTCGCCGAGGATCGAAATGTCCACGCTCACCGGCTTACTCACACCAAGCATCGTCAGTTCACCCGAAGCGCGCATCGTATTCTTGCCCGTGGGTTTGAATGTATTTGCCTTGAAGGACACCTTTGGGAACTGTTTCGCGCTGAAAAAATCGGGGCTTTTCAGGTGCTTGTCGCGATTCTCGCTGCCTGTGTCGAGGCTGTCCATGGGAATCGACATGTCCACAAAGGAGTCCGCAAGATTATCGGCATCAAGGTAATAGGTGCCCTCCGGCGAAAAGAACATGCCATAGCACTTGGCCACGCCCATATGTTCGATTGCAAAGAACACCGAGGAATGCACGCTGTCCACCGCGAAAACGTTCGCCGCCGCCTCTTCCTGTTGCGCCGTTGCCTCACTGGCCGTACTGCCAACCGTGATGAGCATCGCTGCCCCGGCCACCGCCGCTGCACTGCCCATTGCCATCACCCGCCGACCAAACCGCATTGTTTTGAAAGCCATCATGATCTCGCTCCTGATTGCAAAAATCGGCGCACAACACAACTCCGGCTGCGCACCCTTCGCGTACAGCATCAAATACTATCGGAGCTATGATTATTCCCGGACTATTCGCCTATTCTTTTGTAGGCGTTTCTTCCGGGCTCAGCGCAGGCAAAGCAATGGTGAAGCTCGTCCCTACGCCGGGCGCAGTCTTGAACCCGATGGCGCCCCCCGCTTCTTCGATCAGGCGCTTACAGATCATCAATCCAAGCCCTGTGCCGGTTCGCCCGTCAGCATCAGTTCCCGAATGGGTTTCAAGGGGCCGAAAGAGCCGCGAGGCTACCTTGGGCTCAATACCCCGCCCAGTATCCATGATCTGCAAAACAACACAAGACTCGTTGCTCTGATGATCCACCGGAGCACTCTCCGGGCTGGTTGATCGGCTGAACGCTGAGAATGACGGAACCGCTGTTGATGCCGATCCAGTACGAAGTTTGCTGGCCACCTTGTTCCACGTGGAACGCTTGCACGATACACGAATCGTGCCCGGATCTGGCATGATCGCGGAGCGGGCATTGATCACCAAGTTGAGCACAATCTGTTCAAGTGCGATAGGCCGAATACCTGCACACATGTCCTCCGGCGCATCGATCACGAGTTCAATGCCGTCTTTCCGAGGATGTCGCGACAAGGATTTGATTGCATGATCAACAACATCTGCAATATCCGATCGCTGCGCCGAGTCATCTGGCCGCACCAGACCAAGCATCGATGATGAAATCGCAGCTGCTTTTTCCGCACCCTCAACGCAACGCATCAGTGCTTTTTCAACGAGTTCGCGATCATCAAGGTCGTTCAGCGCCAGTTGGGCATAACTCAACACCGGCGTGAGCAGGTTGTTGAATTCATGAGCGACAGCCCCCGCCATCATGCCAAGCGTCGCAAGGCGGCCAGCACGCTCTAGTTCGACCTCAAGCTCGCTCAATCGCTCCTGCAACGACGTCGCGCTGCTGATCGCCTGATTACCGGCCTCGGGTTGAGTGGGGGGTCTTGACATGAGTGGCCCCATCGACATCGGGCAACGGGGGACGCCCGGTGAGCCAAGGCCAACAAGGAATCATGTTCTGTTTCAACACTGGCTGCTCCGCCAGCATGTTTTGTCCAATTCAACACCCCCCAGTATCCATACTCCCACTGTTTCAGGGAGCAGATTTGTGCCCGCAAGGTCCGAGAGTTTGATCCATTCGAAACTGATGCCCAATTCCTGAGTTTTGACTTCCGGACAACCATCGCCCATCCGGTTAGGCAGTTCCACGTGGAACACGATTGACAGCTCATGCTTTGGCTTGCCTCGTTGAATAAATCGCATCTCTTCGATGAGCAGACATTGCCCGATGAGCACATCGCCAAGCCCTGCTTCTTCAGAAAATTCTCGGCTCAGCGCCAGGTCAGGGGCCTCGCCGGGCTCGACATGACCGCCTGGAATATAGCAATAGCCATGCTTCACATTTCGGCACACGAGCACCGCATCGCGCCGCAAGATCAGGCCGCGAGCAATCACCTCAATACGCTTTGGCAACAGGAGGGCTGTCATGTTCAACTCCAATGTGGTGCACATCCAATCGGGATGCCGATTCCGCTGATACGATGGGTGGATCGACCCGGCGGGGCGAAGGGCAGCATATCCTTTTGCCCTACTTTTGAATAGGAGATACGCCATGGGAACAACTACGACAAAAAAAGATCATAAGCCGCGCCTCGGCAGAGGTTTAAGCAGCCTGTTGTCCGAGCCCGTGCCGGTATCACCGACTGGAAAAAAGCCTCCCTCGGCATCATTGCCTGCGCCGGAATCATCTGCGACTCCTGTTGCTGATGCACACCATGAAGCTGAGCGCTCCACAGGAGCAAGTAGCGATCACGTTCAGCATATTGAACTTGATCGGCTGCGCCCAAATCCATTCCAACCTCGCCGGGATTTTGATGTGACCGCACTTGCGGAACTTGCGATGTCGATCAAGTCGGCGGGTGTGATGCAGCCCATCCTCGCACGGACCGTAGCGGGCAAGAGCGATGACTATGAAATCATTGCCGGTGAACGTCGTTGGCGAGCGGCACGAGATGCGGGGCTTGCGCAGGTGCCGGTGCTCATTCGCACGTTGACGGATCAGGAAACAGCGGAATGGTCACTTGTAGAAAATGTGCAGCGGGAAGATCTGAATGCAGTTGATCGTTCGATGGCGCTACGCCGACTCGCATCGGATTTTGGACTTTCACACGGCGCGATTGCGGATCGCGTGGGGCTGAACCGGTCGAGTGTGACGAACCTTATTCGTCTGGGCGAACTTGAGAAGGTCATTCTTGATCTGTTATGTGATGGAACATTGAGCGCCGGGCACGGCAAGGCGCTTCTTGCAATGGCGCCAGGCGCAGCGCGCGTGGCACTGGCCAAGCGCGCAGCCAAACAGACGTTGAGTGTTCGGCGCGTGGAGCAACTTGCCTCCGGCGGCTCGGGGGGTAAGCGCAAGCAAGCCAGCACGCCAGCAAAAACGCCAGCAGTGATTGATATGGAGCGTCAACTCCGCGAGCACCTCGGCACGGAGGTGAGTATCGAGACGCGCGACGGGAAGCGGGGGACCATCGCAATCGCATTCTATGACATCGATCATTTCGATCGCCTTCGGAAGATATTGGGCGTCGCGGGCCGCCTGTAATTTCAGGCACGCGACATCGCCAAGAAGCTGCTACCCACCTCGTAGCATGTATGACGACACAACATTGCTGTCCTTGCGGACACAAGTTCTGTGACCTATAGTTTCTCCCCCCTTGGCGCATCCGATGTGTGGACGTCGGCGTGGCGCGATGAGTCTAAATGCAAAAGCAAAGGGCAAGAAAATGGCAACAACGAAATCAAACTTGCGCACGGCAAGCCTTGTTGAAATTCATGGTGAAATTCAACGTCGACGACGCGACCTTGAAACACTCGTGCAACGGCGCACCAAGCTGATTGAGCAAGTCAAAACAATTGATGGGGAAATTTCCCGTCGAGGTCTTGAACTGGGCGGCATGGCAAACGTGGGGATGAGCGCTGCGATGCGCGGTGCACCGACAGCTGGTATTGGCCGCAAGCGCCCGCGCAATGATCTGAACCTTGCAGATTCACTTGTAGATGTTTTGTCGAAGCAGACATTAAGTGTGACAAACGTTGCTGAAGAGGTGCAGGCGCAGGGGTATCACACGACCTCTCCAAACTTCCGCACGATTGTGAATCAGACGCTCATCAAGGATCCCAGGATCAAGCGCGTTGGGCGCGGGCTGTATACGTCCAAAGGCGGCGGAAAGAACAAGAAATAAGCACGGCATGCGCGGAGATCGCGACACGCCTGGCGCTGGTGACGAGTGTGATGCATGGGTCAATGATCGGCGCGGGGGGCGCGGAGATCGGGGCCGATGTCTCTATAGAGGCGTGCGAACATCATGGCACCGACTGCTGATGCTGCAGCAAAGAGCGCAAAGGTGTAGGCACCAAGCGGCGGAAGCGCGACGGTGCTTGTGCCGATGACGATCGAAGCGCCCGAATACAGCAGCACGCCCACAAAGGGACCGATGGCACCGCGTACACCTGTAAGGGTGGCGTGAATGCCCATATAAATGCCTGCGGTTTCGCGGGTGGCAAAGTCATGATGCCCGAGGTTCCAGGCGAGCATGCCGCCGCCAAAACCAATCCCGAGGACAAACCGTGCGAGGAACATCAGCGCGAGACTGTCTGTCAAAAATGCAAGAAAAATCAGGGCATTGGCCACGACGAAAGTCCATGAGTGGTAGACACGGAACTGTACGATGTGCATACGATCAAGCAGGCGGGCCCAGAATGGAATCGCAATCAAAGGCACCAACATGGGCAACACTTGCGTGAGCAACAGGGCTTTGGTGTATGACGGGGCGAATTCATATTCGAGTGCGATGATGAATGGCGCTGGGGCTGCAAGGTTTGAAAACCCAAGGACAAACTGGGCGCTCATAAACCTTCGATAGGCGCGATCAGAACGAAGCGTATTGAACATGGCGCTTGCGGTGGCGTGGGTCGGGGCATCGGATGTGTGGTCATCTTCTACAGCAAGGTGTACAGCCCGGCCTCGCCAACGGATATGAGAAAACGCCCACGCCCCAATAAGCCCGAGCAGAGATGCCGCAACATAAAAGAAACGAAAGCCATGCCCACCAAGCGAGGTGATATCCATTATGGCACCGATCATCAACGCCGAGGAACTGTTGATGAGCGTGATGATCATCGCGAGGCGACCGGCGATGCGGGCGCGCGCGTGGCGCGGGTAGTTGGCGCGCCAGACATCGGCGCGAGCGACCATGATGCCCGCCATGGTGCAGCGGGCGGCGAGAACCGCAGCCACAACCATGCCCTGACCCACCGCCGTAAATGGTGCGAAGGCAATGAAGGCAACACAGCACAGGATGTACCTCTGCATGCGGGCAATGGCTTTCACGCGGTCTGTGCCGCGCAGGGCATGGGCCCAGAGCATGCTTGTGAGTTGCGAGAGGGCGGGGGCGGCGGTGAGGATCGCGATCACAAGATCGGAAGCATCAAAGGCCTTGCGCGCGATGACACCAATGGTGCCGCCTTCAACACAGGCGAGGGCCATGGGCATGAATGAAACGCTCAAGAGTTCCCAGCGGTAGGCGGGGCGACTCATCCGGGGCATCGACGATGGCGCGAAGGGGCGCAGTACACGTGCGATCGGTTGGACGATCTGGTGTAAGAACAAGGGAGGGAGTCTCTGGACAATGAGCGTGTCGAACCATGCAGCAGCACCGCAGCTACGGCTAGCAAGCGTAGCGGCCTTGTGCATTCAACGCATTACGGAAGTGCGCTACACGACCTGACGGCGTGTTTCAGTGAGCACGGACCGGCGAGGGGTCTATTGAAAGAGAGATGAACGCCTAATAGGCGTTTGGAAGTCTCATAAGCCGGCTCGGGCGATCGCGCAGGATCAGACGGTCGACATCATCCCAAAAGGCGCGGCCGTTGGTCTCTGCGGTGTAGACGTGTTGATTGTTGCGTTCGACTGCCCAATAGGCGAGGGAGTCTGTGCGCGGCGTAGGATTGCCTGCAAACCCGCCATAGCGCGGCCCGGCACCGGGGTAACCACAACCGACAAGGGTGAACATGGCGACACCGGCAACACCGGCGATGAGAATGCGGGAGACCGTGGTACGGCGCATGGCAAGAACTCCTTGGGACGTCACAGAATCAGATGCCGATGACTGGGACCGGCAGGATGTTGTAGCGAAGGGGCGGCGAGGCGTCAAAACCCCGGCACCCCGAACAAGAGTATGTGACGCACGAGAAGGGGGCATGGTTCCTGCCGATTGAGGCATTTGGGGAAAGGGAGTTGAAAACGATCCCGATTGCCTTTGCAGCGATAGGGTATTGGCAAGCGGTGGCCGCGTCCCGGGTAGCATCGGGGCCTTGCAATGAAGGAGCTGCATGAGCAAAGCATCGGGCAACTCGAAAGCGTCGGCGCGCGGTATTGACAAGGAAATCGTCGATCAGCTGGTGGTATCGATTCTCGATGAGCCGCGGACCAGGCACCTTCGCGGGGCGCGAGTTCCATCGACAACAGAGATCGCGGAGTTGACGGAACAGATTCGCGAGTTGATGTTTCCGGGATTCTTTACGCGCCGCGGGCTGACGCGCGAGAATCTGCCTTTGCATGTGCAGGAATTGGTGTCGCAGATTCACCTGACCCTTGAAGAGCAGTTGCGCAATGTGCTGCGCTATCACAGCGACGCTGAGCCGGGTGATGCTGATGCACTGGATAATGATTCGTGCGATCGGCGTGCGCAACAGATCGCAACTGAGTTTGTTGCACAATTGCCGGGCATTCGGCGTCTTCTCTCCCTTGATGTGCAGGCGGGATACGACGGCGATCCTGCTGCGACGCACACTGATGAGACCATCTTGTGCTACCCGGGCATTGATGCGATTTTTACGCATCGCGTAGCGCACGCGCTGTACGTGCTTGGTGTGCCGTTGCTGCCGCGAATCATGCAGGAGCTTGCGCACAAACGCACAGGAATTGATGTGCATCCGGGTGCAAAAATTGGCGAATCGTTTTTTATTGATCATGGCGCGGGCGTTGTGATCGGGCAGACCACGATCATTGGCAACAACGTGCGCATCTATCAGGGCGTAACTATCGGCGCGACTTCATTTGAACTGGACCAGTCGGGGCAGCTCAAACGCACGGGCGACATGAAGCGGCATCCTACACTTGGCGACCGGGTGACCGTGTACGCGGGAGCGGTGATTCTGGGCGGGCAAACCCTGATTGGTGATGATTGCGTGATTGCGGGGTCCGCTTTGGTGATGGAATCTGTGCCCGCAGGGCACCTTGTGCGGCTTGAAAAGCCCAATCTGGTACGCCGGGAGATGGTTGCGATTCCGAGGCGTGAGGGCGTGTAACCTAGGGATGTGATCCAGCCGATAGACGGTTTCATGGGCACACACACATCAGCGCAACAGATGATGCGGACGGCAACAAGAATTGGCGCCGTGAGTATTGGTGCGCTTCTTCTGGGAACGTTGAGTGGCTGCGACTCAAGGCCGCAACAAAGCGCTAGGGATGTCAAAACGGCGTTTGCCGTCCGGGCCCGGGACAATGAGATTCCCTTTGGCACATCGGGCACCCTCAAGGCGGGCAGGATCGATCTAAAGACGCTTCAATTGCTCGACGTGCGGTTTGATAATGGTGATGCGCTGCTGATGCACGCGGAACGCGCAGAAATCATCGTCAGTGTTGAAAAGGACACGATGATGCTGCGGTTCTTCAATGTCCTTGCGGTGATGCCTGAGAGCGAGGACGGCGCAGGCGACGGCATGATCCGCGAAGAAGCGGTGCTTGCAAGCTCGCCATGGAAACTCGATATCGACGTGGTGGCAGAAGCGCGATAAACACCAGCAGCGATGATCCATTGGCGGGCAGGGTGCTATAGTCGCGCCTCGACTCGTGGGATTACGTTTCTGGAGGTCATCGTGGAGGAGCAGTTCAGCAAAGAGATCATTATGGATGCCCTTGCCGGGGTTATGGCACCGGGCGCGACCATTGATCTGGTGTCCGATGGGTCGATCCGCAAAGTCGCAACCTGTGATGGGTATGTGACCGTGGATGTTGCGATGCCGAAAGATGCGGCGCAGCGCGACGCGCTTGAGCGCGCGATTACTCAGAAATTGCATGAAGCCGCGAAGACTTCTGGGGCGGCGATCAAGCAGCTCAAGGTCATGTTTGTTACGGAACCGGAGAACCCCTCCCCCCAGCCCCCTCCCAGAGGAAGTGGGAGTGAAGACACGTCGGCGATGCTTCCGGGGGTAAAGCGCATCATCGCGGTGGGCGCTGGCAAGGGCGGCGTGGGCAAGAGCACGATTTCAGTGAACCTTGCGGTTGCCCTTGCGCGGCAGGGGCATTCGGTGGGCATTCTTGATGCAGATATTTATGGGCCGTCATTGCCGACGCTGCTTGGTCTTGATGGGCTTGAGCCAACGATGCATGACAACCGGCTGCAAGTGTTTTATGTGCACGGCGTGAAAGCGATGACGATCGGGAAACTTGTTGACCCGGAGAAGCCGTTGATCTGGCGCGGGCCGATGGCGCACGGCGCGTTCAAACAACTTGCTGAGCAAACTGACTGGGGCGAACTGGATTACCTGATCATTGATTTGCCGCCCGGCACAGGCGATGTGCCTTTGACGATGGCGCAGATGTTGAAGATGACCGGGGCGGTGGTGGTGTGTACGCCGCAGAAAGTGGCGCGGGATGATGCGATTCGTGCGGTGCGCATGTTCCAGCAGTTGAAGATTGACGTGCTCGGCATTGTCGAGAATATGAGTGTTTTTGTTGGTGATGATGGCAAGGAATATGACATTTTCGGTCGCGGCGGGGCTGAACTGATGGCGCAGCGTCTGGGGTTGCCCTTCCTCGGCGCGGTGCCTTTGACAATGTCACTTCGGCAGCACTCTGATGCGGGCACACCGCTCAAGAACTTTGCCAAAAGTGATGCGACAAAGCCAGCGCTCGAGAACATGGCGAAACAGATTGAAATGCAAGCTGATCTGGCGCAGGGGCGCGTTGGCGCGCAAGGGCCGAAGCTTGTGGTGAACTAATTCACCACGACGTTGGCTTGTGCAACTCAGCACCTGCAACTGTAATTGGATTGGGTAACTGAAACTTTGGCAGCATGACAGCAGGAAAATGCCTGGCTTCATCTGCCGCCGCTTTCATGTCTGTTGCATTGCGAAACCGACTCTTGTCTCCCGGAATATACACAACAATTTTTGTCTTCTCACTCCGCATACGAACCAAATTGATTGCAGGGATGAGATCGCTGTCTCCCGAAACGAGAATCATTTTTTCTGGTTTGATGCGGTATGCATCATCGATCATAGACAGCGCAATGTTGACATCTGTTTCTTTTTCTTCAAACGAGCGAAATGATCGGTCTCCGGTGTGCCCACACGCTCGAACTCGGCAATGCAGGGTCTTTCTTTTGAATCGACCTTCAATAACGTTCATCAAGGGACTGCCACCAAGGGCACGGATGTAGACTTTGTGACGTTTGCCGCTGTCGTCGGGCCAAAACGCTGTGAAGTACTTGATTGAGACAATCTCATCCGCCTGACGAAGTGCAACAAACAGTCTCTGCAAATCAAGCCATTTGCACCTTGAATACTGCCCATGCTGAAGCAACCCGTGATACAGGTTGAACCCATCTATGTAGACACGGCTTGTGGGCGATGAGGAGTCATATAATAAAATGGCCGGCCATATAGGCCGGCTCACCGGCGTCTCAGCCGGGGGGTACATCTATAGTATCGCCACGGATATCATGCTTGTCCACTCGGTAATTTGGCAAAGATGAGAAACCATGACTCCAATGCATGAAAGGCATTTACAGCTTCAAAAACCAGATTTGGATCGTGGCACATCACCTGCCTGTGCATCTTCTGGCGCAGGCAAGCTCTGAAGATCATTCACGATCGATTCGACGCGCCGAGGAGACGCCAATTCTTTGTTGGAGGCTGCCCCGGCATCATCGAAGCGTTTCAGCGTCGGCATGAGCCTTGCATCGATTGAACCAGCGAGTTTGTTGTAGGCTGCGGTCGTTCTTTGCAATCCTTTGCCGACGTCGTCGACATATTCGAGAACTTTGGCGGCGCGTTCGTGAAACTGTTTACCAAGTGCGAGCAGTTCTTCTGCCTGCTCGGTGATTGATTGTTCGCGCCATCCAACCCAGACAGCGCGAAGCAGACCAATCAATGACGCGGGGCTTGCGAGAAGAACCTTGTTTTGGGCGGCGATATCAAGCAACTCGGGTTCATACTGCATGGCAGCATCAAGAAACTGATCGCCCGGAATGAACATCACAACCAGATCGAGCGTGTCCTTGTGACTGTTCCAATATTCTTTTTTTGCAAGTGCTTTGGCCTGATCCAAGACGCCTTTCGCATAGGCCTTGAGATGTGTTTCTGCTTCATTTGGAGATTCAATGGCCGCGAGGTAGTGGGCCGTGTTGTTCTTGGCATCAATAACGATGTGCCGATTGTTGGGAAGATGCACGACGCAATCGGGGCGCAGCGCTCTCCCTTCATCATCGTGTGATGTGGATTGCGTAGTGAAATCACAATACTTGCGCATGCCCGCAAGTTCTATGACGCGGAGCAGTTGGACTTCACCGTATCGCCCCCGAACCTCCGGCTTGCGCAAGGCGTTGACAAGCGTTCCTGTTTCCTGACGAAGCTGTTGTGTTGCAACCTGCGAAGCACGGAGCATTTCTTTGAAAGTACCCTCTGAAGTCTTGCGATCCCCTTCGATGCGCGTGTTCGCTTCCTTCAGTTCCTTGAGCGTATCTGCAACGGGTTTCAGCTGGCTCGTAAGCCGCTGATCCGTCTGGGTGCGCACCGTTTCGCTTGTTGATTTGATTGCTTCGTTGGCTGAGACTTTGAATGCATTGCGCAGGGCCTCGTCACGTTCTGCGAGATGCGCTTTGAGTTGTGTCGAATATGTTTCGTGAGCCTGATCCTGGGCCTCAAGTTTGGCACGAAGCGCAACGGCATCCTGCTCGGCTGAGATTGCCTGCTGAGATGCCATGCGCCATTGCCGAGCCAGCCATAACAGTGTGCCTAGCGCAGCAAAAAACAAAATGCTCAATATGACAAGTGCTGCCTGCATGATTGAGCACAGTGTACCGCGGTAAAGCGGGGTCACTCGGCGGCGCGGTCCGGCTTGGGTAAAACGATCGCGGTGAAGCGCTGCGCAGGACGGTCAAAGCGCGAGAGAAAATCTCGAATGTCTACAGCACGGGACTTGCCGATAAGCGAAAGTGCGCCGGTCAGTGCCTCGAGGGGTTCATCTCTGAGGCGAGCGAGTGCGAGTTCGCGGGCCCATATGGCAGGGTCATCCAGTCGGGCCCGCCACAGGCCTGAGAGTCGAAGCTTTGCGGCGCGCAGTTCTGCGTGTGTGGGACCAGATCGCGCAGCATTGTCAAGTTCATTGCGGATTTTTTCTGCGAGCTGACCGGCATTGTGCTGTGCTGATACTGCAACAACCTCGAAGCGTCCCGTTCCTATGTACGCCTCTGCAGGACGAGATTCGACGCCAATCTTGGGAGTCATGCGCTGCTGATCACGAATGCGCCGAGTGAATCGCTCGGTCAGCACGATCGCGGTGAGTTCCGCAAGGATGACATCACGAAACGCTGCGCGATCGGGGCCTCGGAACCCGACGGCGACAGCGGCCTGTGCAATGGTGAGGTGCTGATGCGCCTCAACACTAATTGGACCCTTGGGCAATTTGAGGTGACGCGCGGCCTGATCCGGCGCCGGGCGAATTGTCCGTTTCACGCTGCCAATGATGGCGGCGGTGCGCTCAATCGCGACCGCACGATCAATATCACCGACTATTGCAAGATCAATTGCACCCTTTGCCATGACGCGCCGGGCCCATGTGGCAACACGTTTGGATTTCAGTGCGCTGATTTCTTGCGAATGAAGCGGGGCATGTCGAACATCGCCGGGAGGAAATAATGCCTGCGTGCACAGGCGATCAAGGGCCCCGAGTGGATGGATATCTCGGATCGCGACACCCGCAGCGGACAAGGTGCGGTATTCGCGGAATGCTCTGGGATCGGGGGCGGGGTCATCGATAATGCCGCGCATCAATTCGAGCATGGTGTCAAGGTGCTCAACCGGGGCTTCTGCGACGATACACACTGCATCATCTGCAATGACGCCTCGCACTGTTACGCCGTGCGCGGAAAGTAGTCGGTGAGTTTGCACGGTCGATCGTCCTGCAACAGCTGGGCGAAACCACACTGTCGACATTGCCTGGGTCAGGCCTTTTGAGAGTTGATCTTCATCGATTCTGCCACCCGAGACTGCAAGTGACACCGCGACGCGCCCGGGGGCAGCATCAAGATGGCGAACATGCAGGCGCAGGCCGCCTTGATAGTGAGCTGTAAACACACCGGCCTCGGCATCCGAAGTGAGGCGTGTGACTCGTCCGGGTGTTTGAGGAATCGGCAGGAGATGGTCGAGCATGGGCTCGGAACGAGCGCGCGATGGATTCTTGGCAAGCGCTTTGCGCATGCGTTTGCCAAGCCTAGTGTCATCTTTGGCTTCGGGATTCGCCGTGACCACCAGATAGCCGCACCGCGCCGGATCCAGTCGATCACGAATGGCGTCCGCGAGCTGATCATTGGTAATACCGGGCATAATCTGGCTGGCGAGGGCGGCTTCCTGCGCGATCGACATCGGCGTGTCGCCCCGCGCAAACTGATCCGCAAGTCGATCTGCAAGGACGGTTGCATTTGAATCTGCTTCCGCCGCTGCACGCTGTAATGATGCGAGCAGGCGCGCCTTGGTCGCCGCAATTAATTGTTCATCAAAGCCGTGCTTGATCGCTCGGCGAAGTTCGACAATCGCACGATCGGTGAGCCTCGGCCATGATGCCTCCGGGCCCATCAGGACAATGGAGGACGCCCGGAGCGTGTCGGCTTCGTCAATAGAAAAAGCGGCGCCCGCGCGCACAGGTATTTCCGCATTTTGTGCAAGTTCTGCGATGCGATCTGTCATGGCAGCAAATGCGAGACGATCAACAAGTTTGTCCCGCGCATCCTCCGTCGTGGTGATCGCCGCCACCGCGGGTGTGAAGGACACCAGTTGCACGATGTCCTTGATCAATCCCGGGTCGTGTTCTATTGCAACCACCGGGCCCTTGGGGATTGGAATTCTTGGGTCCGGCGCTTCCACCGCGAGCGCCGCAGGCAACGGTGAAAAAATTATTTCGATCTCTTTTTCAAACGCGACCGGGTCAGGTGCACCCGCGATAATCAACGTTGCATTCGTAGGAAGAAAGTGTCGACGGATGAACGCTGAGACTTCATCGGCGGGCGTAGATTCAATATCTGGCACATCGCGAGAAGGACGCTGGGCGATGCGAGACTCGGGAATGAGCACGGGAAGCGCGCGCGCCGACAGACGTGTTGATGTATTTGAACTGGCCGCGTCTGCGTCGACGATTAATCTGGCTTGCCGCTTGACGTTGTCATCGGACACCACTGGACCAGCGCCTGGATCGATCAATGATGCAAGATAGTCAAGAATGGGACGCACATCCGGAGGAGGGTCCGCGTGCGGGACATCGAGACGGACAATCGTGCGACCAAATGACACCGATGTCTTGATGTCTGTCGCTGCGCTCAAGCCGAATTGTTCCAGAAGCTCTGCCAACTGTGCTGTGTTGATTGTTGATGTGCCGCGTGCGGCGAGGCCGCCGGCAATGCGAGCAGCCCCACGCTGTGCATCGGTTTCGTGCAGAGAACCCGCTTTGATCTGCAGCAGGATCGACCACGCGTAGGCGGGGTCATCACTTGAACGAATTGCGTACCGAAATCCGTTGTCGAGTTCTCCGGTCACCAGCGCGGGATCTGTCGCAAGGGGCTGGGCGAGTGCGCACGGCATCACGCGGATCGCGATCACTGCAACACATAGAACAACACACTTGATCGGGCTGAAGGTCAGGGGAGTTCTCTCACAAACTGTTCTGATGCTTTCGTGCGATTCGGACGCTGAGGGTAGCCTGCAAGCGGCGGCACCGGCGGGGGCAAAATACATTGCTCATTTTCCCACCACTTGCCTGTGCCCGGGATACCCGTGGCATGGCAATTGGTTGCTGGAGAGCCCTCGAGGCCCGAGAACACATGGCCTGCGGGCGAAGGGGCAGCCATGGAAACCGCAACTGTGTACCTTTCGCCCATGGATGAGACTCCGAGCACCATGGATTCTGCAAGTGCACCTCTGGCTGACACGCCCGCCCGACTGAGCATGTTGGCGATGGGGTCATTGACACTTGCGCTCATCGCACTTGTGGGCGGGTGTGGATCGATGGCGCTTGCGATGATGGTCACGCCGGGTGCGGTGGTCGCGGTGATGGCAGCCCCGCTGCTCGGGCTCATCGCTCTGGTGATGGGTTTCCTGTCGCTGCGCCGCATTGAACGATCGCAGGGAGAACTGCTCGGGCGTCCTGCGGGGCTTGCGGGTCTGTTTCTGGGGTTGATTGCAGCATCGGTGATGGGCTTCATGGCCATGGCAGCGATGTTGCAATTGAGCGGGTCAGCAACACTTGCGCCAGTCACCGCGGAACTGGTGGCCTCTACACAACGGGGCAAGCCCGCACAGGCACGCGAGAATCTTTCAGAAACTGCAAATGCTGATCTCACCGGCGCACAACTGGCGGCCTTTGGCGGGGCGACTAGGCGAGCAGGCGGCATTGTGACCGGGCATGAGGCGGGGATGAGTCTTCTCTTTGAAGCACAGCGGATCAAAATGCAGTCGCAGGGCAGCACCTCCATGAGCTTCAGTGATGCGCCGCGGCCGGTGTGGCTCCTTCTCGATGACCAACGGTTCTTTGCGTATGTCTTTTACAATCAGGCTGCGGTGAAGGAAAAGAAAGTGCGCATTGATGACATACTTCTTTTTACGGGCGTCAATGAAGTGATTGTGTTGCGCGAATTTGGGCCCGCGCAGGTGCTTGCGGACAGCATGGAGTGGGCGATCACAACGCCGTAATGACGGCGAGCCGTGTCAAGTGCGCACGGTCGTAAAGAGCGCCAAGACAACGGGGACCAGAATCAGGGGTGGAAGCGCTGCGCACATCCACATGGGCAACCCGGGCAGGGTGAGCGCAGATGCCGCAGCAGCGGCGCCAAGGCCAGCAAAGGCGACTGGCGCTGCCTTGAGAGTTGGCGCGAGCATGGGCCGCGGCATGCGCACAAGAAAACAGGGCAGTGCTGCGGCGAGTGCGACGAAGGTGCTTGCGAGTGCACCAAGGCGTCCCCAGCGGATGCGATCAATGCGACCTTGTTGCTCAGCAGAAAGCCCGCCGCCCGCGCGCATATCTGACAAACGCCAAAACGACAGGTTGTTCGCCATGTCCTGCAATTGATAGACCTTGATGCGCTGCGGATCGAGCGGCGTCTTAAAGTGCGTCACCACTTCGCGAGCGGGGGCACGCGAACCTTGCATGACTGTTGATTCATCCAGGCGCAGGCCATTTTCAAGCGCCCACCCATTGTTCATCCATATGGCACTCTCTGCGGTGGTTGTGGAGACAAGTCGTCCGCGATCATCCCGTTCAAAAATGATGACTTCAGTCAAGGTTTTCGTGACATCGTCATAGCTCGCAGCGGAAAGGTTTCTCCCCTCGCCATCGGGCGCAAGGCGCACGCGAAAGGCACCGATGGTGCGTTGCCCAGAGTCGCCCTGATCGCGCGTCAGCAGGTGAGCCACGCGCGGGACAAGGAACTCCTGATTCACCCCTTGAGCAACGGTGAGGAGGCCCGCGACTGCAAGAAATGGCACTGCGATGCGGTGCAAGCTGACGCCGCTGGCCAGCATCGCGACGAACTCGCGGTGGCGCACCAGTTGCACACTTGTGAAGCCCATCGCGGCGATGAGCACGACGCCATTGAGGAAGTTGAAGAGTTGAAGCAGCTTGGGCCACCAGAAATCGCCAATCAATGTGACGGTGAGGAGCGCGGTGCGCACCTGTCCGCCGTCGGGATTGCTTTGCGCCGCCTGTCTGGCGAAGCGCCCCAGATTGACAAAAACATCGATCGTGATGACGAACCCAAAGAGAATGATGAAGAGCACGATGATGTTCGTGAGATAGAGGCGCGCGATGTAACGATCGATGATTTTCATTGGCTGGTGTCACGACGAAACTTTGCGATATGCAGAGCCCAGAATGCTGCTGCACAAGCGTACCCGAGGATGGCGGCGGCGTAGACATCACTCACAAAATGGGCGTGGGCGAGTACGCGCTGCATGCCGCACCCGAGGCCCATGCCAATCCACAGGGGCCATGCCCCGGGATGCAGGCGGCACAGCATAAACACAGCGCCAAACGCAACGGCGCTGTGGCTTGATGGCATCGAAAGATTGGATGTGCTAAAGGTGTCTACAGCAAAGGGGCGAAAACTCCAGAGGCTGTCGCCAATGCCCGGACGTTCGCGACGAATGATCAGTTTGAAGAGTTCTGCGAGTGCACCCGACATGCCGCTTGAAAGAGCGAGCAACACACCCCGTGAGAAACGATCACGCAATGGCGGGCGCAACGGCACGCGCCCATCATGGACAATGAACACCACGCTCACGACAAGCCAGAGCGGCAAGTAACCAAGCACGCGCAAGGCGCGCCCCCAGTCTTTGTGCGTCGCAGCGGCCGTGTGCAGCGAATGCGATGCCCACCCATCGAAGGCCGCGGCAATTGCAAAACCAAGGAGCGAAGCTGCAAGGATGATCGCAATGCGCTGCGCTGCACCTGAGCGGCGATGTTCAATCGAGTTGGAAGCAGTCGTACTCATGGCGAGATCGGTTCGGGGGGCTGATCGCGCAGGCCAACAAAGCGCGCGATGGCAATGCGATGGTTTTCGTCCACCATACGAAGGTCTGCAAGATCAAGGCGTGAGCGCTGCCATTTGCGCATTGATCCGCCCACGAGGATGACATTTTGGCCGATGAACGCGGGGTCATCCAGACGCGTGTCGGCAAAATGATCGTACCCTGAGGCTCGATCGCCCACGAACGCGGAAGCGCAACTGACCGAGGGGTGATGCGTCAGGTAATAGGCCAGACGGGCAGCAGTGCCATAGGTCTTTGCAATGATCCGTGGCGGCGGACTTGTTGGTGGTGTATCGCGCATTGCGATGGTGACTGCACTGGCAAGATCGCCCCCGCCCGAGACGCGACTGAGGGGGATGTACTTTCCAATGCCTGGCAACTGCGCGATCCAAGGCGCGGTGCCAAGAATGATCAATCCTGCAACACCAAAACCGATTGATGCGTGCCAGGCCATCTGCCATAGGGATTCCGGGCGCGCTACAAGAAACCCCGCGCGCGGGCGGGGGGCTGGCAATGCGCGCCAGGCAATTACTCGCTCACGCCACAGGTCTAGGTGTGGGATCGCCGCTTGTGATGCAAGGACCGCGAGTGTGACGACGCCCGCCATGGGCCAGTTTGCTTCGATATCTGTAAAAAAGCTGATTACGAGGTAGAAAATAAATACCGGCCACCCGCACAGCAACAGGAAAAGATGTTGCGGCCATTGCACAACGTCGGCGCGCCGTTTTCGAATCGTACTCATGCTTGCGATGACCATAAGAACAAACAACGGCCCGACCACACCGAGCTGGCCCGCGAGGTATTCGATCGTCCACCACGGAATCTGTTTGCCGCCCGATGTATTGGTTGCGATCGGTACATCGCCGCCCGCCATGCCGAGGTGCCCCATGAGGTGGTGAACGGTTGGCCAGTCATGTTGAGCATTCCAGATGAAGACTGGCAGGGTGCAGATCGCAAAAACAAAGGTTGTAATGGCAACTGCAAAGGCCGTCCGCGGCAGGCTGCGCAGATCACCCCGGCGAAACAGCACAAAGCAAAGCAATCCTGCAGGGAGAATGAGCGCGGTGTATTTGTACAAAAAGGATGCGCCAAGCGCAAGCCCGAGCGCGCTTGCCTGCAGCGCGAGAGAACCCGGCGAAGACGATTCTCCGGTCAATGTACTCCACAGCCGCCATGCGAGTGCGCAGGCGAGCCCCCAGCTTGCAACATAAGGAGCATCGATGGTCATGAACACCGATGCGCCATGCAGCGCGGGAATAGCACACAGCGCAAGCACTGTAAACCATGCTGATTTTCCACGGGCGTTCGGGAAACACATCATCGCAAGCCACGCGCCGCAGATGAGTGTGATTGTTCCTGAGAGAACCGCAGGCAGGCGGATCGCCCATTGTGACTCGCCGAAGATCGCTGTCGAAATTGCGATGGTCCACGCCACGCCCGGGCCCTTGCTGTAATACGAGAGGTCCAGCCTGCGCGACCAGTCCCAGTATTGCGCCTCGTCGCTTGCGAGTTCAAAGGGCGACAACAAAACAATGGCAAGGCGCACGAGCGTGGCTGCAATAATCAAAGAAATCGCCCTGCGCGCAAGGGTGCGATCACGTGATGAACGGCACGAAAGTGATGGCGCGTCGTGCATGGTCAGTGACGCGCCAGCGCTTTGTATTGCATGAAGGTGAATATGCTCAGGCCAACCACGCCGCCCCAGAGCACGGGCAAGCCAGCCCAGCCGGCCTTGTGTACAAGCCCTTGCCCACTTGAGATGGTGATGATGGTGAGAAGCGCCGGCAGGAAGCTCCACAGATACACCTGCAGGGGCATGGAATCGCGCAGGCGCAGCGCCATCACCGCACCCGTGATCACCATGAGCAGTGTTGCAAAGACAAACGCAGCCCGTTCATGAACTTTTGAAATGATTTCAAAACGCAGGTCGTCAACTTCCTCTTCAAGACGCCTGGCGCTGCGTTTCAAGGTGTCTGCGGCGACGGGCGCATGCTGAGCAAGTGCGAGCGCCTCAATCGCGAGTTGATCAATAGGTTGTTCACCAGAGCGAACAAGCAGGTCCGCGTCAGGTAGCCGCAGCGCTGCGTAGGCAAGTTCGGGCAGTTCTGCAGAAGCCCCGGGCACGCGTCGGTCCTGCGTGACCACGCCGAACAATCGAAGCGTGAGCGCGGGAGTCGTTATTGCCGGGCGCGATGTGGCGCCGAGCATGTCTCCAATTGGGGATGTGTCTACTTCCTCGTGACGCCGCGCCAGCGACAGGGTGCCACTGCGGGCGGTATGCCGACGTGTCATGGCAGAGGCGTCGGCAAACTCAACGTGAATCGTCGATTCGCTTGCGATGGGCTCGATGACCCAGTCACCCGAATCCACCGGCTGCACACCCCGGGCGGTGACATGCACTGTCTGCGGCCCATCATCGTCATCTCGCGCAAAGACAATGGCGCCATCTTCGCGGAGGCGCTCAGCAACTCTCTGCATCAACTGCGCTTCGTCGATATCGAAAGCCAGGCGTCTTGCCGCCTGATCGATTGAATCAACCCGACGGGGGGCGCGATAGGCATCGCGCAATTCGAAAAGCGTGAAGAATTTTGGATCATCACGAAAGGTCTGCGGAATGACGAGGCGCGCCGTATGAAATTGCTTGGCCTGAATGCGCGTGGTTTGCTTGCCAGTACCGCCCGGTACGACGCCGGTCGGGTTCTCAAAGTCCAGTTGCACCTGCGTGCCATTGCCTTCCGGGTCTGCAAAGAACCAGATGTCAACCCGGTCGGCCGCGAGATAAAAACGATTATGCCCGTCGCCATCCTGTCCAGATGCCAACACGCGCATCATCGCCACGTGGTCAATGGCATCGTCATCGGCGTCGGTTGGCAGGTGATACACCTCGTCTGCGGTCATATTCCATCGGTTATCGCGCTTGCCCATTTCAATGGCTTGCCCATGCTTGATCGGCGCAACGATCAATCGCCCGATGTCGCGCGTGATCAATCGCTCAGCGGCGCGCAGGAAGTGGGGGATCGCCGCGTTGGTGAGCAGCGCGATCGTGACCGCAAGCACTACGCCGCAGGCTGCTGCCGGAAGAAGCAAGGTTCGATGACTCACCCCCCCGGCGCCCGCGGCAGCGGCTTCATTTTCTGCTGCAAAGCGGTGATAGGTGAGCGTCGCCGCGAGCCCTGCTGCAAAGGGCAGTGCAAATTGCATCATGGGGACGATCATGAGCCCCATGAGGCGCAGGGCGTCGAGCAAACCAATCTCTCCATCGGCCAATGGCTTGATTGTTGCAGCGAAACTGATAATGACGACAAGCCCGCCTGTGGCGAGCAACAGCATTCGGACAAGCTCAAAGCCGAGGTGACGCCACAAGATGATCGGGGACCGATTGGGCATTGATTGCCAATGGTCTGCGGGCTGGGGAACTCAGGCAAGCGGCGCCGTCTGGAATACCTTGCCTGTGCAGCTTCTCGGCCCTCTGGCATGGCAGGCTCGGGGAAACATGCTGGATGGGCCCCCTCGGGAGGTGTTCCCTGTGAGGGCCCGGGGGATGGTCGATTGCCCTCTCTTCTGGTGTTTCCGATAGTCGAACTATGGGATTGTCATGCCAACATCGAGCTTCTGCGCCCGCCGCGCGGGTATCGCGCGGGTTTACACTCGCAGAAGCCCTCATGGCGTCCAGCGTGCTTTTGGTGATAGTGCTCGCGGTGGCGGCGTCGGTGTCTTCAGCACAGAAGGTGGCATGGGAAAGCCGCAAACGCATGCTCGCCACATTCGCAGCTGATGGCATGCTCGCGGAATTGATGACCCTCGACTACTTCGATATTCGCGATCACGATGGCGATGAAGAGGACATCGGCGAAATGGAAACGATCGATGGCGAGGATTACCCCGACACATTCTGGGCCCTTGGGCGCGATATCACCGTCACCGACACCACCGTCACCGATGTCGACACCGGCATCATCGTCGCGGGCATTGATGTGCGCGTCGCGGTGTTTGACCAAACGAAGGACCTGTCGATCCTGACTGCCTTTGTCGCGGAGCCTGCGCCATGAAAAAGCTTGCCTCCGATACACCTCGCGCCCGGCGCGGCATGACAGTCGTGGAACTGCTTATTGCAATGACCATCACCGTCATGATTGGCCTTGCGATGGCGACCGTGCTCACAAGCGTGTCGCGCGGCTTGAGTTCGACCAACAGCGAGCGTTCCGCCCTGCAGCGCGCCAATGTGCTGTCTCACCGCCTTACCTCATATACGCAATCGGCGCTGGCCATCATCGAAGCAGATGATCGCGGCCTTGCCATGTGGTTACACGATGAATCAGGTGAGGGGCGGGTCAATCTGCTTGAACTGCGCGTCTTCTGGGTTGATGAGGTTGGGCAAACGATCTCGATTGAGCGCATCGTCTTTCCTGTTGCATGGACACTAGAGGAAATTGACACTGCGAACACACTTGTGACATCAATTGAAGATCCCTTTGTGGTCATCGCACAACAGCGCGCCCTTGGGTACACGGAGACCTCGCTACTTATTGACGGCATGGCGGCGGTGAACTTCATCCCCGCAGAATCCACCGCGGCAGAATCATCGCGCTTTGCCATGATCGTTGATTTGCCCATCGAGACGAACCATATCGAAGAGATTTTGCTTTCCGTAGCACTACCGATGCATCAGGAGCCACAGTGAGAAGGAGTTTCAACATGACCAATGCAATGAGAACCAGGCGAGTTGTACAGCAGGGCGCTCTTGGAGCGGCATCGGTGCGCACTCGCGCTGGCATAGGACCTGACTCCTGCACTGCGCCATCTCGTCGCGGTCTCGCGATGATGCTCGTGCTTATCACACTCTCGGTGACGACCGTTGTCACGGCGGCGACTCTCTCGGCCCGCAGCATGTCGCCATATGTCGCAGAAAATGCGCTGGACTCTGCCGATGCGCGCTGGGCGGCAGAATCGGGCGCCAACTTTGCTGTTGCCATGTTGCAGACGCGCCTCGATTGGGAAGCGCTGGCGGGCACATTGACGACCGACCTGCCCATCGCAGGCGGTACGTCAACGGTCACGATCACCAACATGGCTGGTCAGCCGCCCACCAGCAATGACCGTGACCTGATTGTCACGTCGATCTCGGTGGTGAATGGCATCGAATCGACCACCCAAAAACTGGTGCGCATCTCGCCGACCGCCGATGTGGAAACCGCACTTGATCCCTTTGTGGGCGAGTTCGCGGTCTACGCCAGGCACGCCGTCAACATCAACGGCGGCGCCGATCTTCGCCCCTGGGGCGCAAGCCCCGAAGGCGCGACTGGCAAGGTGCAGGTGGCGACCTCCGCCGCGAGCGCATCTGATGTTTCAATCAACGTGGCCGCCATGCCGGGTGGCACGGTCGTGTTCGATAAATGGGCGTCGTCCTCGGCGCCGGGCATGCTCGACGCCGGACTGGCTCACCAAGTGTTGCCGCTGGGGCTACCCGATACGACGTTGCCAGCACCGAGCTGGGTGGGAAGCCTCTCAAACACCAGCATGGCAGACCAGCTCATTGCCGGCGCTGGTGCGACGACTTTGCCCGACGATACGAAGTACGGCGGCGTCAGGATTTTCGATGACGCCGTGGTCACGCTGACCGATACGGCGAATGGGGGCTACTCCCTCGGGCTGCTCACGATCGACAAGTGGGGCACGCTGATTATCGATGGCAACGTCGAACTCTGGTTGCGATCTGGCGGCGGCATGGTGGTGGATCATCTGGGCTGCATTGAGTTCACGCCGGGCTCAACGCTGACGGTGTGGCTGAGGGACAACAACATCGTGATCAACGGCAAGGGCGGGTGGCTGGCAGGGGCTTCCTCAGGGAACCCCGACAATGATCCAAGCATGTATCGCGATCCCCGCGATTTCGTGCTCTGGTCGCACGTTGCCGCAAGCGTCAGCCTTGGCAACGGGGCCAAACTCAACGCCGAGATTCGCGTGCCGGAGGGCACAGTGACACTTGGCAATGGGTCTCGTCTGTATGGGCGCGTGCATGCGGGCACGTTCAATATGACAACCAGCAGCCGACTGTTCTATGACCCGACACTGGACAACCGGATGGGCTTCACCGACCTGAATGGCCCTTTGTATGACTCCAATGGCGCCCCGCTCGCGGGGCTTGAGAATGCGATTGACACCTACACTGGCACCGCTGCGGACTTCCCGGCAACCATGGCGCAGGCGGTCGCGGATGCTGGGGGACTGCCGATCATTGTGCCGCCCGTGGGCGTCGGCAGCGCGACGGCGCGCGATGGTTCACAGGCCCAGGCGACGCCCGTTCCTACGGGCGCGCTGATGTTTGAACAGGAGTCGATCTACAACGGATCGATCTCATACGAGGATGACGGCACGACGACAACGGTGACGCTTGAAAGCTTGGCGCTGCTGGAGGATCAGCAAGGCGAAAATCTGCAAGGCGGAGGCAAGACGGGTGAGACAACAAACACGCAGACTGTTCAGTAGTAAGGAACATTCTTGAAATGGCAACAGCACGGGTGAGACGAACTCGCCAGCAACATCGAGGCTTCACGTTGGTCGATCTGATGGTCGCGATGGCTGTGCTTGCGATCCTTGCGGTGATGGTGATCCCCTCGAGCAATCCCGGGGAATCGATGAAGTTGATCAGCGCTGCAACCGTGATCGCAACCGATATCGAATTTGCCCAGTCGATCACGCTTGCTGAGCCCAGCGATCACACTGTGCTGGTATTTCACCCTGATGGAGGCGGATATTTTTTGTCCCTGGCCTCGGCGCCTCTGGTGCCGATTGCTCGCCCCGGGACAGGCGATGACTATGTGGTGCGCTATGGCGAAGGCCATGTGCGGACCTTGAGTGGGGTGCTTATCCAAGAGGGTGCGCTGCTCGAGCCGATCGAGTTTGACGCCTTCGGATCTCTCTCTGGCTTAGTTGATCGCAGCGTGACCCTTGTAACCATGGACGGCATCATCGACGTGACGATCCGCCAGAGCACGGGATCGGTCGCCATCGTGAAACCCTGAAGAGAGCACGGGGAACTGGCCGTGGGGCATGAGGATAAGATGCCCATATGGCCCAGCACCGACATCATTACGAACAAGCGTTTGAGGCCTACTTGCGTGCCCGCCGCGTGCCGTACATTTCTGTTGATGAGGCGCGTCGGGCGCTGTTGCCCGAGGGGGCGCGACTTCGCCTTGAAGCAGCGCCGGGTCTTGATGCGCACGAAGCTCCGCCGGTGGCAATAAAGAGTTTTGATTTTGTGGTCTATGAGCCGCACCGTTCGGTGATTGTGGATGTCAAGGGCCGCAAGATTGCACAAAAGCGTTCGATGACGCCCACCACGCCGGGGCGTCTTGAGTGCTGGGTCACGCAGGATGATGTTGATTCGATGCGCCATTGGAAGACTCTTTTTGGATCAGCTTTTGAAGCAGCGTTTGTTTTTCTGTACTGGTGTGAGGCGCAGCCGCCTGATGGCCTCTTTCAGGAGGTCTTTGCCCATCGGGGCCGGTGGTACGCGGTGCGCTCGATCACCCTTGATGCCTACGCGGCTCACCTGCGGGCCAGAAGTGTGCGCTGGGGCACAGTGCATCTTTCAACCGCAGATTTTGAACGCCTCAGCCAGCCCTTTGCCCCCATGCCGGTAGGTGTTGAGCGCGGGCACGTTTTTGACACAGATGCTGATTCTGAGGCCCCGCAGAAGCCTCCGCATCGTGGCAAAACGCCTTCCTCACCACTTGGAAATGGCATCCGGGAACACTTTCCCGGGTGATGTATCTATCTCCATGAGGTGCCCTGCGCTTTTTCGTGGTCCAGACGACTGGACGGGCCGGGGGCAGGGCGGGTACCGTCGAGTGATGCACAAGCGCTGGTCAACAACGATGAAGTATGGCATGGTGGTCGCCGCAGGTGTCGCACTGGCACTTACGGTGCCTGCGATTGCTCAGGATGTGATCAAACCACCCGCAGTGGAAGCGCCCGGGAAGGGCAGTGCGATATTGAGCTATCTCATCGCAGCACTACTTGGTCTTGTTGCAGTGGGACTGTGTGCGCTGCCAAGTCGGCGTACACATCAGGACTAGGTTCGGCCCGGGATGGATATATTGCAACGCGCCTTTTGGCGCGGGAAGGCGAACGCATGAGACAGAAAAAATATGGGGCTTTGATCGCACTCAATGCTGCCTTGGTCGGCGTGTTGTTGCTCGTGAGTCTGCCATCCGGAGCGACCGCCCAACAACAGGGCGCAGCATCGCGCGGCCGCGGCGACTACACCATGGTGGCGGGGCAGACGCAGGGGTCCTCTGAAGACGCGGTCTGGATCGTCGATGCCGCCAATGAAGAACTGATGGCCCTGCGCTGGGACATTTCCCGTCAAAACTTTCAGTTCATTGCCTATGCCCCCTTCTCGACGCGCGATCTCACACAGCCGGTGCCACCAACACCAAGGAGCCGCTGATATGACTATTGAACAATCCCACGCTGCCCCGACTCGTGTTGATTCCAACGCCGCCGCACTCTGGGCAAGTGCTTTCGTCATCATGGCGCTGATCGTCACGCAGGCATCACGGCTTGGCCTGGGTTCCGCTGCGTACGCAGATGTCTCAGAGGCTGGTGACCTCACCATTTCGACTGCCGCATCGCGAGATGGCGAAGATGTCCTGCTCGTCATTGATGGCCGCACGGAATCGTTGTCGGCCTACGGCATTGTCAATCGCTCGTCGATCCGCTCCTACCCGGTGCACAACCTGCGCGATCTGTTCACACAGGCTCGGGCCAACACCCGGTAAGCGGCTGCGGAAAATATTGGTTCTTCATCGGTGCGCCCCAGTCCGCCCGAAGGCGGTATCGTGAGGGGCATGGTTGAGCAGACTCAGAGCAACGCAGCACACAAAGCGGCTCACGAAGGCGGCGTCAAGGAGACACTGATCTCCCTGATCATCTCCCTCGCGATGGCGCTGATTGTCAAGTGCTATATCGTCGAGGCCTATCGCATACCGACGGGCTCGATGGCCCCGACGCTGCTTGGTGATCATGCCACCTATATCGGCCCCCAGACGGGACACAGTTGGACCGTTGACCGCGGGCGCGACCCGGCATCAACAGACACTCGGCCGTTGCTTGATCCTGCAACAGGCATGACTCATGCGCTCACCGGGCCGCGCGTGAACACGTTACAACCGGGGGCAACACCATCAGGGCGGCGCAGTGCACAAGCGGGCGATCGGATATTGGTGCAGAAATATCTGTACGAGGTGTCTCCGCCCGAGCGATTTGATGTCGTAGTATTTCGAAACCCGACCAATGCGCAACAGAACTACATCAAGCGCCTTGTCGGCCTGCCCAACGAACACGTGTGGCTTGTAGACGGCGATATTTTTACAAGTCCCTACCAGAACACACCAAACCCCGCGGATTCGGCGCTTGCCAATGGTGACTGGCATTGCCAGCGCAAAAGCCTGCGTGTGCAGCGTTCATTGTGGCGCACACTCTTTTCAAGTGAATATACGCCGCTTGATACAACTTCCAACGGCTCGACATGGTTTACGAGCCCGTGGTCGCCGCAGTCGAGTGGATGGACTCTTGATGGGCACCAGTCATATGACTACACCGGTGCCGACGCGACGCGCCTCTCTTGGGACACCGCCAACTGGCCCATCACCGATTGGGAGCCCTACAACGATCGTCCGACAGGGTCTGTCAAGGTGTTCCCCGTCGCGGATCTGCGCATGCGGTGCAACATCGAACCTAACAGCGTAAATCTCATCGTCACCGCAACGATCACTGCGCGCCAGCACGAATTCCAGACCGTTGTTGGCAATGGCACCGCAACGCTTCAGATGCGCTCTCTGGCATCTGGTCAAGGCGGACCATGGACGGTTCTCGCAGACACACCCATGGAGGCGCTCTCTGCCGGGCACGCAACAGCAATAGAATTCTGGCACGCGGACCAGGCATTGCGGCTTTTTATCAATGGCGCGCAAGTGATACACGGCGAATATGACTGGGATCCGGCTCAGCGTCTTGAATTCGCAACCGGCATGCCCTTTGAGTCATTGCGCGCGACGCCCGCGGGATCGATGGACAAGTTCACGCTTGCCCGGAACAATACATATGCACACTCTGTCCCCGACGTGACATGGGATTTTTCGAGCGGCCCATTTACGCTGCATCAGGTCGGGCTTGATCGCGATATTTTCTACCAGCCTGCATTGCGCAACGAAGTGAGCTTTGGATGCCATCCCGACCGCGTGGTCACCCTTGGTCCGGACCATTTTTTCATGTTGGGCGACAACTCTGCGGATTCACTTGATGGGCGCGGGTGGGAAGATCATCCGGGTCAAACGCCATATGGCCTCGCTGTAGATCCATTCGTTGCCCAGGAGATTGATCCGGCGCCGGGTGTGGTGCATCGCAAGTTGATGCTGGGCAAGGCATTCTTTGTGTATTTCCCAGCGCCGCTTTCAGTTGAACTCTTTGGATTCAAATTGCCCATTCCGATTCCGGACCTCGGACATATGCGCCTGATCGACTGATGCTTTTTTACAAGCAGGGACTGCAAATCGAACCGAAATTAAACAACACTATTTGCAAATCAACAAGATCAACAAAACCGTCCCCGTTCATATCCGCAGTCAGATTCGCTGTTCCAAATGCAAACAGCAACGACTGCAAATCGACCAGGTCAACATCAAAATCGCCGTCGATATCGCCGGGGCACACCGCCGCGGGCGTCAGTTCTTCAAGGGTAAATGCCATATCCGTGCCCGTGATGTCGGTGCGCACAAGCATGCCTTGTTGATCGAATCTATCTTCTGCGATCACGCCATTGCCTGCCCCCGGCGCCACACTCCATTGCCAGGTCTCGGTGTCTGCATCAATGATATTGTCGAAGTGATATGCGCCGATGGAGAGAAAATAATTGCCCGGCGGCAGGATCAGTGGCGGAATAATCTCGACGCGATATGCAAACTCCGGTGCGTTCAATGTTCCTACATTGGCACCGGTCGGCTGGAAGGTCGTGTCAAATGCTATCGTGCGCGCGACTTCCCACAATGTTGCGCCGGGGCCACCATTGGGACCGGCAGCGTCAGAGATGCGAAAGTTAAACGCAACAACATTTTCATTGGGCAATGGTGCGTCAGTCTCGTTGCCCCCCCAGAACCGAATCACCGCCAGGGGGCTTTCTGTGGCAAGCGTGAAATCGTCTGCGATGCGGCGATTGGCAAAGCTTGACCCGCCGGAATTGTTACGCGAGATATGCCCTGCTGACCCACCCGGGTCAGGCGATTGATCATAAAACGGGGTTGAACATGTGAGTGCGCCCGCAAACACAGCGATCGCGCCAAAGCCAACTGCTCCAACGGCCCCCACCGAGACCGATAGCTTCCGGGTCATCATTTCTTCTGCGCTCCGCCTGAAAAAAGCAATCCACCATGGGGTGGCAAATGCCAACCCATGTGGAGTGTATCCCCGAATTGTCGAAATGGAAGCGTCTTGTGGGCAGACGGATCGCGCAATTGGCCCGATTGCAGGTATTCGGTCCTTCCTGAAGGGGTCCAAACAGCCCGAAATCAACGCTTTGAGAACTGGAAGCGCTTGCGAGCACCTGGCTGACCAGGCTTTTTGCGTTCCACTTCGCGTGCATCACGTGTGAGGAAGCCATGATCGCGAAGAACACCTTCGAGGGAGGGGTCATAATTCTTGAGTGCCCGGGAGATTGCCAGTCGCAGCGCTTGGGCCTGTCCCATGTACCCGCCGCCATCAAGGCGTGCGATGACATCGAGTTTGCCGGTGAGCTGAGTGACACGCAAAGGCGACGCAACATCTCGCCGATCGCGTTGTTCGGTGAAGTATTCGTCGACCGTTTTGAACTTGCTCCGGGTGATCTGAATCTTAATCGTGCCCGTGCCTGGCTTGATGCGGGCGCGTGATACTGAAGTTTTGCGACGCCCGGTGCCCCACCACCAGCCATGCGCATCTGGCGGCACCGGCGCGGAGACGGTGCGCGTCATCGGTGCTTGGCCGATGGGCGGCGCAATCGACTCTTCCGGGCGAGAAGGGATCGCGGGAGCTGCGGGGGTGGCTGTCGAAGTGGAAGACTCAGTGTTCTGATCGTTCATGGTGTCGCGCTCATGGCCGCGTTCTCGTTGTTCGCGGCGGTGTCTTGCATGTGTGTACGAAAATGGTTCTGGAATATGTCAACAAAAATGGCTTGTTTTTCAGCGAAATGCACTCATCGAACCTTGGGCATCGGCGTTGGCTGTTGTGCACTGTGCGGATGTTCTGTGCCCTTGTAAACCTTGAGTTTGCCAAGCATCTGGCGACCAAGCCGCCCCTTGGGCAGCATGCGGCGCACCGAATCTTCGAGCAGTGATTCCGGTTTGTGCTCGAGCACCTGGTCATAGGTCCGGGCCTTGAGCCCGCCGGGATGCCCGGAATAGCGCAACTTGAGTTTTTGTGCGCCTTTGCGTCCGGTGAGCACAATTTTTTCAGCATTGGTCACAACGATGAAATCGCCCGTATCAATGTGCGGCGTGTACTCCGGGCGATGTTTGCCCATGAGCACAGTGGCGATCTGCACGCTGATGCGGCCAAGCCTCTGGCCTTCGGCATCGACGTGATACCACTTGTGCTCAAGCTGGCCGGGCTTCATGAATGTGGTTTGACGCATAGGTCCGTTCCTCTGAATCCAGAAATGAGGTTGACCCGCCGTAGCTGGCGAAATCAACACACCACGCCTCCAGGCCCGGGCGGTCGACTTTCGACCGTGGGCTTCGGGGCTGCTTGTCCCCTTGGCCCGCCGGGTGTAGCCACACTCAAAAAAGAAGGTGGTTCCTGCACGTCACGGGCATACCGATGATTCATTCGCAGCGTCCTGAAAAACCCACCAACTGAGACAATTCGAACCCGCGAGGGCCACTAGAGTACCGATCGGCAAGCCAGTGTCAAATACTGGCCCAACCGACCGATGTAGGAAATGCCATGAGCGAGATGTTGCCACCTACAAAAAATCCCGATGCCCAGAACTCCGATCCTGATGTGGGGGTTGGTCCTGACAGCGAAACCTACGGCGAAATCCGTCGGCGTCGTCAGATCAGGCACTGGACGATCATGGTCTGGATCCTGATTGCGATTCCCGCAGCCCTAATCGTGATGAACAATGTCACTGCTACACGGGTGATGCTTGCGGCCCCACCATCAGAACCAAGAGCAGGTGATCAAGTACAACTTGAACTCACCGCACGGGTACTGGTTGGTGTCCAGCACTGGGCAATCAATCTCGGCGGATCTTCACCTGCAATGGTGACGAAGATGAAATCGCAGATGGCGCAGGCCTCGCGCGACAGCGTCAAACCAGAATCGACGCCCGCAGGAGATATGGTGCACATGGCCGCGGTGGCGGGGGAACTTGACAGCCCTGAGGCCGCGCTCGATCTGCTGGATACCGCCGAGGCTGCGCTGGATGGTAAAACGAAGAGTGCCGCTGCGCGCAACCACTTGAAGCTCCTGTACGAAGCACAAGCGGACCTCGCTGCGCTCGAGCCAACGAGCAACGCAGAACTCCTTGAACTGACTGTCATGGAAGAGCGCGAGGCGCTGCGCGCCATGCACACCACTGCGCCACCTGATGGTGAAGCGGGCGATGCGGGCCAATACGCTGAGGGGCTACGCCGGGATATTTCGATGTTGCGCCGCATCTATGAAGATGGCGATGCGGCTGATGTTGATTCTGCGGAACAGTTGCGCATCTTTGAAAGGCACGGCTATTTCGGACAGTTGGCGTTGGCCTATGGCGCGCAGCCGCCTGATGTAAATCGTGATGTGGTTGTGCGGAAATCGCACAGAACATTTCTAACGATTTTTGCCGCCGTCTCGATTGGCGTGACAGCCTTTCTGATGAGCTTTGTGCTTTTTCCCCTGACGATCGTGCTGTTGAAGCGCAAGCGCATCACACTTCGTCTTGGGTGGCAGGTGCGCGAAGTGCGCCTGCAGCATTATGTGTTCCTTGAAACGATGGCGGTATTCCTGTGGAGCTTTCTGGGCATTTCCCTGTTGATTGGATGGCTTGCGCCGCTGATGGCGTTTGATCCGGGGCCACTGCTCATCTGGTTGCTCCTGCCCATTGCGCTGTGGCCCGCGCTGCGCGGCGTGAGCGGCAAGCAACTCATCATGGGCACAGGGTGGCATGCCAATGGGGCCGGGCCGCGCGGCGTTCTTAAAGAAATAGTCTGCGGCGCTATTGGCTATCTCGCGTGCCTGCCGATTTTTTTGCTCGGGGCTGTCCTCATGTTCCTATTGATATCAATCAGTGGTGCGCAGCCCGAACATCCGATTACACAGGACATTGACACAAGCTTCTGGGGCGTGCTGACGGTATTGCTCATGGGGAGTGTATGGGCGCCTCTTGTTGAAGAAACAATGTTTCGCGGCGCACTGTTCTCGCACATGCGGACATTTCTGCCCTCGATTGCATCAGCAGCAATCGTTGGGTTCCTCTTTGCTGCGATTCACCCGCAGGGATGGGCTGCGATTCCGCCATTGATGAGCCTTGGCATTATCTTCGCACTCATTCGCGAATGGCGCGGCTCATTGATTGGCAGCATGACGGCCCACGCGATGCACAATGGATTTGTGCTCACGATGATGACACTCGCACTTGGCTAACGTAATTCACACGCCGTAGACGGCTTTAACTTTGGCTTCAAGATGACGCATGAGGGGTTCACATTGCAAAGGCGACCCGGTGATCCGCGTGCATAGGTCTTCGGCGGAGAAACGCCTGCCATGACGGTGAATATTCAGGCGCAGCCAGTCGAGGATGGGTGCAAATTCGCCTTGGGCCATCAATTCATTGCGATTGGGAATGTCCTTGGCCATCGCTTCCCAGAACTGCGCGGAATATAAATTACCAAGGGTGTAGGTTGAGAAATAACCCACCGCGCCCATGGACCAGTGCACATCCTGCAAGCATCCCTTGGCATCATTGGGCACATCCAGACCAAAATCGCTCTTCATGCGCTTATTCCAGACGCCCGGCAAGTCTTTGGGCGCCAAGTCGCCTGCGACCATGGCGCGCTCAAGGTCGAAACGCAACATGATGTGCAGGTTGTAGGTGACTTCATCGGCTTCAACGCGGATGAAACTCGGCTTGACCATGTTGGCGGCGCGATGGACCTTGTCTTCATCGAGGCCTTGCAGGGCGGCGGTGCCAAAGACATCGCCGGCGATATCAAAGGCCCATCCCCAGAATGGGCGCGAGCGCCCGACAAGATTTTCCCACATGCGCGACTGGCTCTCATGAATGCCAAGTGAGATGGCCTCTCCGAGGGGCGTACCAAACCATTCTGCGGACAAACCCTGTTCATAAAGTCCGTGCCCACCTTCGTGCGTCGCACTGGAAATCGCATCAAGCCACCCATCGGGGCGATAGCGGTTGGTGAGGCGGGTGTCTCCGGGCCCGGGGCTTTCGCAGAAGGGGTGGGTGGAGACATCGAGGCGGCCTGCCATGAAATCAAAGCCGGTTTCTTCCAGAATGCGCTTGGAAAAAAGCTTTTGTGTTTCGATTGGCAAGTCCCGGTGTGCATTACCAATATCTGGTGTCTTGGTGAACCCATCGGTGGCATCGCGTACGCGCTCGATGAGATTAACTGTGAATTCGCGCAGGGGTTTAAAAATTTCTGTGGTGCGGGCGGCGGTCATCTGCGGTTCATATTCATCAAAGAGCGCGTCGTAGAGTTCACCGCCAGCGGGCACGCCGAGGCATTCTGCTTTCTTGCATGACAATTCGATTGTTTTTTCAAGCCAGGGCTGAAAGATTGAAAATTCGCTTTTTTCGCGGGCTTCTTTCCACGCATGCATACCAAGTGATGAACACCGTGCAATTTCTTCAACGAGCGATTTGGGCAATTTGATTCGTTTTTCATAGTCGCGTCGAATCTCGCGCAAGTTGGCCTTGGCGGCGTCATCCCCCGTGAGCCCGGGGTCAGCTTCGGCTTGCGATACCAACTCTGCAATGCGCTGGTCGGTGAACTTCTCATGTACAAGCCCGGACAATGCCTGCAATTGATCGGCGCGCAACGGCGCACCGCGCGGCGGCATGAGTGTTTCCTGATCCCATGACAATGTCGCATCCACACTTTTCCACACCGCAGCGCTGCGCAAGAGCGAACACAGCTCGGCGTAGGGTTTGGATTTGTCGGCCGCGCCTGCTGGGCCCACGGCAGTTGTTGTTGCGGTTGTCATAGCCACATTCTCCTTGAAATTAGGTCAATCTCATATGAACTATCAGTGTATCGCGTGCTGAAGCGCAAGCAGCGCATACGCCGTGATGAGAACAGTATTGCTTTCCATCCACCGGTCATCGACGCTCTTGAAGGAGCCATCTTCAAGCTGCAACGTGGCGAGTTTGTCGATGAGATCATTGGCCCAGTCGCGGAATATTGGTTGTTCTGAGTCAAGCAATTCAATTGAATCGGGACCCCATGCGTCGAGCGCTCGGGCGAAGGTGACGAAATAATAATAGAGGCCATCGGTGCCAACGCCCGGGTTTTCTTCGAGTGTGTAGTTGCTGCGAATCCAGTCATAGGCGGCCTGCACGCGCGGGTCATCACGATCAAGATTGGCATAGATATAGCTCTTGAATCCTGCGTAAGTCATCGAGCCGTAGGCGCGCAAGCGTGAGGCGGTGGTGCCATCGGACAATGTTTCAAGCATGGTGCCCGCTTTGGTTTCGCCGACGCCCAGTTGATCCCCTTCCGGACTGGTCGCGTAAATGAAACCGCCTTGTTGCGAACCTTCTGCATAGGACATGTCATTGGTTTCACCCAGCATCTGACAGCGTTCGAGAAATGTTTGCGCACGTTGAAATGCTTCGTCATCGGCGCTCAAGCCCGAATCGTGCAATGCCTGCAGCATCAAGTTGAGATTGGACATATCCGGGCGCGAATGCCTGCCATAGCCAGCGCCACCAAAGAAGGGGTGTGTGTTCTCGACTACGCCCGATTCTGCATGTTCGAGGGCATCTTCTGACCATTGCAGGCCTTTGAGAAAAGATTGCGCACCGCCGATGGCGCCGGCTGCTTCGGGGGTTTGCAGCTTTGCGAGCGCCGAGAGGCACATCGATGTGTTGTAATTGGCAAGAATTGAATCGTAGATGCCGCCGTCGGGTTGGCGGAAACTGAGAATGAACGCAGTCGCGTGCGTGATCGCGGGATCGTCCGCATCAATTTCTGATGACATAATCATGCCATTGACGACCAGCGCGGTGATGCCCGGCAGTTGCGGGCCTTGCGGACTTACTACGAAACCACCCGTGGCCTCATCTTGTTGAGCACGCAGGTAGGTGATCGACTTGTCGATCATCAACTGCGCGTGTCGGTAGTGGTCTTCATCAACACCGATCGCCGGCGATGTAACAACGCCGATGAACACCATGGCGATGAGTGCGCGACATACCTTTCGCATGCATTCTCTCCTTGTGATCAACCCTCCAGCAGTAGAAGTTGTACCGGACAGGCCCCCTCCGGGACCACTCTCACGGACAATGTTCTGCGTGCATGATGACTGAGGCTGCTGCGACGGCGGCGGTTTCGATGCGCAACCCCCCCGGCCCAAGTGATACGCAACCGGCTCCTGATGAGATAGCTGTCTCGATTTCCTGATCTGTAAAACCACCCTCTGGACCAATCAGAACCCGAATTTTTTCTGCACGGGATGGGCTGTACGGCTCGCCGCGCGAATCCGCGATGACCACGTTTATGCCGCTGGGCGAAACGATCGCATCAGCAAAGGGCATTGCCCGGCCCACTGTCATGAGCCAGGCCCGACCTGACTGTTTGGCGGATTCGATGGCGATTCGACCCATCCGGTCAATCTTGCCCGCCCCGGGATCCACCACGCCCAGCGCCGTTTCCAGGGGCCGCCACATTGCGGTGCCACACTGGCTCAGCATGTCGATCATTTTGTCCAATCGCGGCCCCTTGGGCGTCGCAGTGCACAGTTCCAGCACGGGCGTGATCGGCAGATGGGTCTCACGAGAAATCAATTCAAGGTCAATATCCCGGCGGGCGGAGGTGATGCGGGCAAGACACACAGCGCCCTTTCCATCGATCAAACGAATCGCTGCGCCCTCGCGAAGGCGCTTGGCCCGTGCAGCATGGCGGGCCTCATCGCCGGTGATGCGGGTGGTCGTCGCCTCATCGGGCGGCAGGTGATCGACGAAAATAGTGTGGCTTGCCATAGTTGAAGAGTTCCCTAAGGTCCGAGAATACGAAATCGTCATCGCCCGCGCTGGGGGGATGCCTTGAGTGAGAGGGTCAAGAGGTCGATCATGGACGAAGAGCGATCGTCCGACAACCATGGCCTTTCAAGCTGACAATCCCGATGCGCGCCAACCGACGTCCCCTGAGGATGCCGGCGAGTTGTCTCTTGATGCTGAAATCGATGCGCTCTCGAGTGAACTGGAAACAGAACTGGAGATGGAAAAGGCCCTTGACGAACAACAGACGACGCAAGACACGATCGAAAATGTCGCTGACGATCTTGTCGAATTTGTCGTTGATGATCCTGCCGCACAAGAGGTAGCACAAGAACCGGATGTGCCCGCCGCTGACGTCGGCGCAATAGAAAATGTCGAGACGCTGCTCGATGATGTTGAAACGCTTGTGTCTGAAATTGATGTGCCGAGTGAACTGGCGGATATTCAAGACGACGAACTTGATGCTTCAATAGATGACTTGATTGCAGATGCAGAGTCTGTAACAGCAGAAATTGAAAGCGCTGAACCGATCGACGCAACTGACAATATAGAAGAGAAGTCCACCGGCGAGACGCTCAACGATGCAGATGAAGATGTCGTATTTGAAGTTGTCGAATCGGACGAACCTGTTGGGCAGCGTGCCTCGGAACTGCTCGATGACTCTTCGGCAGAAACTTCACTCGAATCACTGGACGAATCACTTGCTGAGGGGGCTACGGGCGCGGTGACGCCAGCAGTTGATGAGGCAATCGCAACTGCTGCGGGTGACATAGATATTCAGCGCGGCGCCAAGGACACCGATCCCGATCCGCTGGCAAACGTGATTGAGGAAACGATTGAAGAGTGTGCGCAAGAAATCGCTGAAGTAAGGGATGAGATTGATACCAAAGAGGGCGTTGATGCCGACCAGGACGCCGAGGATTCCGAATTCACTGTTGCTGACGATGTTGTTGATGATGCGATCGCTGATCATGGCGTTGTTGTGGAAGACGATCACGAAGAAGCTGGGGTCGCACTTCCAGAACACGAGCCCGTTGATGATGGGTCTTGTGCAACGGCTGATGATGCGACGAGCAAGGGTGCACCGAAAGATGCGGATCCGAATGGTGATGTGTTGTCTGCCTCTGAAATACCCGCTGCTGATGAACTTGCAGAATTGATGTCCGCTGCTGAGATGCCAACTGATGTGATCGACGTCACTGAGGAAATCGATGCCTCCCCTGAGGCCGAAGTGTTACCGCCAGCAGAGGATGCTGGAACGCCTGCAGACGATGAAGAAGCAGCCGCAGTCAGTGAACCCTCTGTGGTACCTGCTGAAGAAAAATCGTCGCCAGCTGCTGAAAACAGCGACTCCTCTGACAATGACACGACGCTGCCCGCCGCGGCATCTGAGCCCAAAGTCAAACTCGTTGCGCAGGTCACTCAGAAAGCGAGCAAAGCAGGGCAGACTTCATTGAGGGTGATGAATATCCCCTTCACATTCGTCCCGGCAACACATCGCTCAACAGTGGGGTGGATATCGATCAACACCGCGTTTCTTGGTGTTGGATTTTTGATTGTCTCGATGATGGGGCGCGGCAGCCCCACAACGGCCAAGGGCGCATCTGTCGTGCCGCGAGCGCCACAGGACACTGTGCTCACTATGCATGGCACACCAGAAGACCAAGCATCTTCATCACTCACGGAATGAGACGCATTCGCTCGGGTGCGACCATCGGTACACTCCATGCACAATGGCGAGTAAACATCTCACGATCGCGGTGTATCAGGAAGCAACCGGGTGGACCCTCGGCGGTGAAAATGTTGATCGCATTCGCGAGGCGGCGGGCGACGCATTGCCTGTGCAACAGGTCAGCAACTCCGGTGACTTGCTCGCAGCGCTGCCTGACACGCGGGTCATCATCGGCTTGCCGATATCCGCAGCCCAACTCAACGAACACTCCCGGGAGTTGCAGTGGATCCAACTCACAGATTCACTTGGCGATGCCACCCCGGTGCTCGAACAAGCCTTTGAGAGTGGCGCTCGCGTGAGCACCGCAGCAGGCATTCGCGCGGTACCAATTGCTGAGCACGCGCTGGCATTGCTTCTTGCAATGGTGCGCCGGGTGAGCGAGTGCGTGCTCGCACAGGCAGAACATCGTTGGGCTGCTTCTGATCTTGCACCGCGCGTGCACACACTAGCGGGGCGGCGGGTCGGTGTGCTTGCCAATGGCCCCGTGTTGCGCGCAATTATGGAACGTCTGGCACCATTTGGCACAGAGATGCTTGTTGCTTCACCTGATCCGATGGAAGCCGCCGCCGAAGGCATTGCTCATCAGGTTGTGGCGCTCTCAGCAATAGATGAACTCATCGAACGGTGTGATGCGATTATTGTTGCGCTGCCGCGCCTGCCGGTGACTGCGGGGCTTCTTTCTCGAAAGCGCCTGGCAGCAGCCAATCGGCGCTTGATGATTGTTGATGTGAGTAAGGGCGGTGTGATTGATCACCATGCACTGCTTGAAGCGCTGCATCGTCGCCGTATTGCAGGCGCAGCGCTCGATGCCTTTGAGGCACATCCATTGGCGCCAACCAGTCCGCTGTGGACGATGCCCAATGTCATCGTCTCGCCGGGTGTTGCCGCAGCTTCACCTCAGTATTGGCGGCGCGGCGTAGATGTGATCTGTCAAAATATTCGCCATTTTGTCGCCGATGAGCCGCTTGAAAACGAATTGCCCCCCGCGTGGTTGCGCCCCGCGTCATGAAACAACTGGCGATGATTCCCGTGCGCCGCCGCGGCGCGTGGGTGTTCGTACTCATTGCCCTTGGCATTGTTGGCGCGAGAATGCTCAGTGAGAATCATGTGCTCATTCCAAGTGCGTGGTGGTTTGTCATAAGCATCATTGCGGGCATTGGCCTGTTCCAATTACGCAATGCATGGGCACAGGCGACCGCCGCTATTGCCTTGCTGTGCCTTGGCGCGGGGGCCTATAGCGCACGCGCTCTTGAAGCGCAAGCGCATGACCTGCGCGGGTGGCTTGATGACACACCGCGATTGGTCACTGTTGAAGGTGTTATTGAACAGCCGCCTGAACAACGACCTGCTCAGCGCGGCGCTCTTGCACATGTCGCTGCGTACAACCCCATCATCTCGCGCCTGCGCATCCGCGTCACAGCGATTATTGATGACCATGGCACGGCTTCGCCTGCATCGGGCAGCTTGTATGTGCGCGTTGATGAACCGATGGATGAACTTCCAGATGATGATGCACTGCGCAGAGGCGATCATATTCGAGCAACAGGATTTGCCCGGGGTTTGCGTACGCCAACCAACCCGGGCGAACGCGATCTGCGCCCGCGTGCACATCAATGGGGTGTGTCAGGATCGATGCGCATTGCGCGAGCTGAGTTGATTGAACACACTGGGGCTCAGACCGCAGCATTTTCGAGGTTCTGGCGATCGCGCGACCATCTACGTGCCCGGGCACTGAAGATGATTCTTGGCCGGGGAGATCGCTATATTGATCCAGCGCGCTCGGTGCTTGCAGCGCTGTTGCTCGGCGAGCGCGACACGGCAGAAACCTTTGATATTGAATCTGCCTTTCGGCGCGTAGGGGTTGCGCATGTACTTGCGATCAGCGGGCTGCACGTCGGCATGGTCGTGATGATGGTTGTATTGATGGTGCGCCTTGCAGGCGATCATCCGCGCGTGCAATGGACACTTGTGCTGCTTGTAGTCGCCTCGATGGCGCTGCTTATTCCGGCGCGTCCGCCAATTGTGCGCGCGGTGCTTATTGTGACGAGCATTATTGTTGCAGATATGGCTGGACGCCGATATGACCGGCTCAACATGTTGGCGCTCACCGCCGCTGCCCTCTTGCTTGTGCATCCACTTGATCTTTTTTCGCCGGGATATCAACTGAGCTTTGGTGTGGTTGCCGGGCTCATCGCACTGACGCCTGCGGTGAGTGACCGTTGGGCCCCCGCTGCTGGTTCGGGTGTTGCGCGAAGCGGTCTTCGCTATCTCGTGCAGATGTTCATCACATCGATGATTGCATGGTCGATTGCAACGCCAATTCTGATCTACCACTTTGGGCTCATTTCGCCCATGGCGGCGATGTCGAGTGTCCTCGCAGCGCCATTGGTCGCACTTGCACTTGCCTTTGGGTATCTGGGGCTTGCGCTCATGAGCATCGCGCCCGTTATGGGTGAACCCATACTTTCAGCGGCAATTGCAACAAGTCGATGGCTCGTTGAAGTGGTGATGAGCATCGATACGCTGCCTGGTATTGCCCTGCGCGTTCCACTGGTTGGTGTACTACCGACACTGATTGCACTTCTTTTGTGCATTGCCTGGTGGGTCGTGCTGGGCAGGCCGCGCGTGCCTGCGCTCAGCGCCGGGGTGCCTCGCGAACACCGGGTCAAGATCATACTCATCGCTGCAACTGCGGGCCTTGCGCTTTGGATCGGCACAAGCTGGCGTTTTTCAACGCGGTTGCCCGATGATGTTGTGCTGCGCATCGATACGCTTGATGTCGGCGATGGTTCGGCGCATCTCATTCGAAGTGGGAATGATTCCATCCTCTTTGATTGCGGTTCAAGTTGGTATGGCATCGGGCAGCGAACGCTTCCGAATGCGCTTCGAGCGCTGGGCGCACCGCGTGTCACAACGATCGTGATCTCACATGCAGATATTGACCATTTTTCCGGCGTCCTTGATGCTGCTGAGCAGATTGGATTGCGCGATATTGTGACCACGCCACAGTTTATTGCCGCTGCACAACGCAAAGACCGGTCGCCCGAGAACGTGCTCATTCACCGGGTGGAGGCGATGGGCATCCGCCTTCGCACGATCGGCGCAGAGGAACAATTGATGATTGGTTCGATCCCGATACACGTCCTGCATCCGAACCCGAAAGATGACTTTGATGGCGACAATGCGGCATCACTCGTCATGAAAATCGATGTGCCCACTGATGCTGGCGCTCGGCAGGTGATGTTCTTTGGTGATCTGGATCGTGATGGTCTTGCCGCATTTCGAGACCGTATCGATGCCTCGAGCTTGCGCCCTGATGTAATCGAGGTGCCCCATCATGGCAGCGCCCGCGCAAGTTCGATTGATTTTGTGAAAACTCTTGCGCCACAAGTAGTTGTGCAGTCAACCGGACCCTCTCGGGTGAATGATGCCCGGTGGCGCGAGGTGCGGGATGGCGTTGATTGGCGGTGTACGGCCGATGGCGGGGCGGTGTCTGTAGAAATTCTGACCTCGGGTGAAATCGCAGTCGATCAGCCCTTTGCCCGGGATTGAAACCCGGTGAATGCGCTCGGTATCGACGCGGAGCGCAGAACGCCCTAAGCTTTGTATGTTGCTCCCGGCTGAGTTGGCCGGGCATGGTCAAGAATTGTTTGTGTGACCTCGTTCCGGGTGAAAGCCCGGTCAGGAGATTCCCGCGTGCTTCCAAAGCCCCCACCCCGAGAAAGCTCCCTGGGGTTCTTGTTCGCCCCGCCCTATCGAATCCAGGGATGGTCTGTTGCTGGCGAACAAACCTGCGTCATGGTGCCAGAACTTGATCTGTGCTTTGATATTGGCCAGTGTCCGCGTGCAGCGCTCGCGGCCAAACATCTTTGCATCTCCCATGGCCACATGGACCATATCGGCGGCCTTGCCTATTGGTGTTCTCAAAGGCACTTTCAGGGCATGGGCCCCGGATCGATCATCGTGCCCGCAGCGATTGCTGGCCCGATTGAACGCATGATACATGGCTATCGGGAGCTGGAAGAACAGCACACCCCGTTCAACATCATTCCACTTGAGCCCGAGCAGACGCACGAGATCAAGAACAACATTCATGTGCGCGCCTTTCCGCTTGAACATACAGTCACAACATCGGGGTATGCCGTCATTGAAAAACGCAGCAAGCTGCGTGAAGAGTATGTTGGCAAGTCGCAGGATGAGCTTCGGATCATTAAGGAATCCGGCAAAGAAATCACACGCGTTCTTGAAGTGCCGTTGGTTGCCTATCTGAGTGATACCGCACCGTGCGAGGCCCTTCTTCGCAATGATGTGCGCACTGCGCAAGTGGTGATCGCCGAGTGTACGTTCAGTGAACCGGAGCATCTTGAGCGTTCCAAAGTGGGTCGTCACCTGCATCTGGACCACATTATTGAGTGGCTTGGGGTGCTTGAATGCGACAAGCTGATTTTGATTCATGGTTCGCGCCGCTCGAATGTGATGGAAGCACGTAAACGTTTACACGAGATTGTCAAGCCTGAACTTGCGGAAAAAGTAGAATTTTTGATGGATCATCGATTCAACCGCGAACGCTACGAAAACCAGATGTACGAGGCGGAGCGCGCCGAAGCCAAGCGAACCGGCGGGCGAATGCCCCCGCCCCCAAGGCCAGCAATGCGTCCGCGAAGGTAGGGCGTTTGACAGAGCTGCGCATTGTTCGTTAGGTTTGACTCGATGTGCGGCTCGTCCGCCGTGGTGGAAGAGAATCTGAGATAATTGGTGGCGCTGCAAACATGCGCAGCGCCAAGTGCAATGGTTGTTCTTGCTTTTCGGCGCGCACGTAAGTGTGATTGTCCAACGGTTGGGGGTTCGGCGTCTCATGGCAAGTGCCGATCTTCAGGTGTGGTCTGATGTGCTTGCGTATATGCGTGCGCATCATGCTGACATGACGCGCCAATGGTTCGAGGAAATCGAGCCTTTGGGCATTGTCAGCGGCGTGATGCGCCTGCGCGCAGCGACAGATGTCCATCAACGATATCTGGAACGCGAATGCGCTGCGGTCATCTCTTCGGCACTGCAAACGGTGAGCGGTCGACTCCTGAGTGTGCGGTTTCTCGGTCCTGATGATCGCCCGGATGTTTCAGATGCGCCGCCCACCACCGCCTCAAACAATGGCACACTTCAATCCCCGCCGGTGGTCGCAGAGGGGCTGGTGATCAATCCGGACTACGCCTTCGAGCATTTTGTTGTGGGCCAGGAAAACCGGCTTGCCTATGCCGCTGCAACTGCGGTCGCCTCAGAGCCGGGTGTGCGCTATAACCCGCTGTTTATCCATGGCGGGGTAGGGCTTGGCAAAAGTCACCTGCTGCAGGCGATCTGCCTGTCCCTGCTTGAGAAAAACCCCGCGACAAAGATTCTCTACCTGTCGTGTGAGGCTTTTGCCAGCGAATATGTCGGTGCGGTGAAGGCCGGGAAGATGAATGATTTTCAGCGCCGATTCCGTGAAGTGGATGTCCTTGTCATTGATGACATCCACTTTCTCGCCAAGCGGGACCGGTCGCAGGAAGAGTTCTTTCACACTTTCAATGCCCTGTATATGGCTGGGCGTCAGGTGGTTTTGAGTTCTGACGCGGCGCCGCAGGATATTCCTGATCTAGAAGCACGGCTGGTGAGCCGGTTCCAGTCCGGGCTTGTTGTGTCAATCAATGCGCCGCTCTATGAGACGCGCGTTGAGATCGTCAAACAAAAAGCCGTGATGCTTGGCTTTGCGATGCCCAATGATGTTGCAGAGTTTATCGCGAGTTCTATTTCAGCAAATGTCCGGGAGCTGCAGGGCGCGATATACAAAGTGCAGATGTTCCAGTCGGCCAACGGGTGCCCAATCTCACTGAGTCTGGCGCGCGATGCACTTTCCGATGCTGTGATCGAAATCAAACCCGAAGTCACCATCCTGCGCATCATCGATACGGTCGTAGATCACTACGGCGTCAAACTTATCGATCTGCAATCCAAACGAAGGCAGAAATCAATCGCCCATCCGCGCCAAGTGTGCATGTACCTCGTCCGCCGGCACACGCGGCATTCTCTTGAAGAAATTGGCGGTTATTTTGGCGGTCGCGACCACACCACGGTCATGCACGCGGTTCGTACTGTTGAAACAAAACGCACCAATGACCCGGATCTTGACCGAGTTCTTGAAGCGCTCGAACGCCGGTGCGGCGCAGAAAACCTATAGCAATACGCATTACAGTTATTCATTGTGTGACAGGCAACGTCGGCTGCCGACCGCTTGTGCACAGGCGACGGCTTGTCGGATGCTGATGGAATTCATGGGGACAACATGTAGCGCTGCGCCCTATGAATCCGTCGTAACCGCGGCGCTCTTTCGGCGCTGCATTGCACACGAACAGAAGTCGGCCATGAGCGGCAGTATGCGACACTTCGGCGACAGGTTGTTCGGAATTGGAAAAATGGTCGAACACCTTGATAATCCTGTTGTTACAGTGATGGCCCGTGTGTTTTCCACACACCGCCAGCGCTCTTGAGAGAGAGAGGAGAGAGTTTTCTCTTCTCTCATAAAGAAGAAGAAGATCATTCAACAACAACGGGCTGGCACGCCGGACACCACACGGTTGTGCGTTGCGCGATGGCGGTGCTTTTCAGCACGGCGTTGCATCTCACGCAAGGCTCACCGGCTCGACCATACACCTGATGGCGCTGCTGAAATGCACCAGATGCGCCAGATCCATTCACATAATCACGGATCGTTGATCCGCCGGATTGGATTGCATCTGAAAGAATTGCACGAATTGAGGTGGCAAGGGTGCGGGCATCCTGCGCCGAAAGTTTTCCCGATTCGCGCATGGGTGCAATCTTTGCGCGAAAGAGAGCTTCATCGGCGTAAATGTTGCCAACACCAGCCAGTCGCTGCTGATCAAGCAGGAGTGATTTGATTGGCGAACGGCGCGGGCCATGTGCGCCCTTCAGTGCAGCGGCAAGTTGGAATCGGGTGATGGTCAGGGCATCGGGCCCAAGCTGGGCAAAGTGAGCAGTCAGTTCATCGCGATCGGGCAAGGCCTGAAGCCCGCCAAACCGCCGAGGGTCACGAAAGAAAAGCTGCCCGGACCGGGTCTTTTTCTGCCAGCGCCACACGGCATGAACATGGGTGTGCTTTGAGGCCCGATCGTTGTCATGTGTGAGAAAGAGCTGCCCACTCATGCCAAGGCGGATGATGAGTGCCCTGCCGGAATTGGTGCACAGGGCGAGTTGTTTGCCATGGCGTTTGAATTCAACGATCTGCTGCCCTTTGAGCAGTGCGTCAGGCCGGGAAGTGCCCATTACGCCGTCAAGCATATCGGCGCGGTGCAGCACAACTCCCAAAATGCGTGCCCCGAGCATTTTTTGGGCAAGGGACAGTCGAATGCACTCCACTTCGGGCAACTCGGGCATGGGTGGGATCGTACTGAGAATCAGGCAAACATCGGTTCCCTGACCGGTATCATGCCTTGCGGCCGATGATGTTGGTTCGGCTGTGTCTCACTGAGAACCCCCACGCGGAGTGCATGATGTCTGATCCTTTGGCTTCCAAGTCTGAGCCTCCCCCCGTCAACGCCCAGGAGGCGATCGCGGAGGTGCGTGATGCATCTGATCAACTTCGCACAGAAATTGCCCGGGTGATTGTGGGGCAGGATCTGGTGGTCGAAGAGCTTCTCATGTGTCTCTTTTGCCGAGGACATGCGCTGGTGGTTGGAGTGCCGGGGCTTGCCAAGACATTGCTGATTTCCACGATTGCGAGAAGTTTGTCGCTTGGTTTTTCGCGGATTCAATTTACGCCAGACCTGATGCCTTCTGACATTACAGGCACGGAGGTGATTGAGGAAGACAAAACGACGGGCGCTCGCGAGCTTCGGTTTGTCAAAGGTCCAATTTTTGCAAATGTGATTCTTGCCGATGAAATCAACCGCACGCCGCCCAAGACACAGGCGGCGCTGCTTGAAGCCATGCAGGAACATCAGGTGACGGTCGCGGGTGTGCAGAATCCTTTGCCCGAACCCTTCTTTGTACTTGCGACGCAAAATCCGATCGAACAGGAAGGCACGTATCCCCTGCCTGAAGCGCAGCTTGATCGGTTCATGTTCAATATCACCATTGGCTATCCGGATGAAGATGAAGAAGTGGAGATTATCCGCCGGACAACATCTGCTGAGATGGCGACAACAGTGCCCGTCTTGAGCGCCGATGTCGTGGCGCGCGTGCAACATTTGGTGCGCGAAGCACCTGTGGCGGATCATGTGATTCGTTACGCACTTCGGCTCGTGCGCGCTACGCGCATTCGTGAGCATTCCGAATCATCGCCCAAGCCTAAGATTGTGCGCGACTACCTGTCGTGGGGGGCAGGGCCCCGGGCGAGTCAGTATCTGGTGCTTGCCGCAAAGGCCAAGGCGGTGCTTGAAGGGTCGATGCACGTCACGCCCGACCATGTCAAGGCGGTTGCAATGCCGGTGTTGCGTCACCGCGTGATCGCGAATTTCAACGCGGAAGCAGACGGTGTGACGACTGACGATGTCATCACAGAACTTCTGCGCATTACTTCAGTCGATGGCAGCAGCGCATCGGAACAGCGTCAACTTGATGCTGTGATGCGCTGAGAAAGAGTGATGTGTTGATACGTGTCTTTGTGCGCTGTATGAAGCCCGATCGGGATGAATTGAATTGACCACAGACGACTCGAGTTTTGGTGCACAGACGAGTGCGGTGTCTTCCACATCGAGCGCGGATGCCACGTTGTATTTGCATCCGCAGACGCTTGCGCGACTTGGCACTCTTGAACTACGCGCAAAGATGATTGTTGAGGGTGTGATGAGCGGCATGCACCGTTCCCCGTATCACGGATTTTCAGTCGAATTTGCTCAGCATCGCGCGTATGTCCCGGGTGATGATCTGCGGCATCTGGACTGGAAGGTGTATGGGCGCTCTGACAAGCTCTATCTCAAACAGTATGAACAGGAAACGAATCTTGATCTCGTATTGATGGTCGATGCGTCTGGGTCGATGGCGTTCGGCTCGCGGAGCTTTGCCTCGGCGGCGGGTTCGGGGGCGACAGCGAGTCCTGATGGTCGGCATCACTGGTCGAAATTTGATCACGCAACCGCTGCTGCTGCAGCGCTGTCATACATGGCGCTGCGACAGGGTGATCGCGTGGGGCTGTCGCTTTTTGCCGATAAACTTATTGCAGGCACAGAGCAGTCTGGCTCGCAGGCGCAGTGGCGGCGCATCATCGATGCGCTCTCGACGCACCCGATAGATCAACCGACAGATGTGGCACGCGCCGTTGATCAGGTGATGGCGAAACTGACGAATCGAGCGCTCATTGCGATTGTGAGTGATTTTTACTCAGATCCTGAAGCAATTCGTACCGCACTTGCGCGGCTGCGACATCGCAAGCATGATGCAATGCTTTTTCAAGTCGTTGACGATGCAGAACTCACCTTCGGCATGGACGAGGTTGCGCCTTTTGAGGGCTTTGAAGGCGAGGGGCGTTTGCGGATTGATCCACGGTCGATTCGAACTGCGTATATCGAGGCGTTCACGAAACACCGTGAAGAAATAGAAAAGACGGCGCGCAGTTTTGGCTTTGATTATCAACTGGTGCGCACGCATGACTGGCTTGGCCCGCCTCTGGCAAGCTTCATGGCAAGTCGTAACGCGGTGCTCAAGCGGAGGAAGCGGTCATGAACGTGCTTCATCCGGGGCTGCTTGCTGCGGGGATCGCGGCGCTTGCGATACCGATCATTATTCATTTGCTCTTGCGTCGTCGTCGCCGGCCGATCAAATGGGCTGCGATGCGATTTCTTCTGGAGGCGTATCAAAAGCAACGGCGCAAGTTGAAATTGCAGCAGTGGTTGTTGCTCGCGGCGCGGTGTTTGCTCGTGCTTCTGATTGGGCTTGCCCTAGCGCGGCCACTTTTTGATCGCGGCATACTTTCTGCGAGCAGCGATGGGCGCACGCTGTACCTGATTATTGACAATTCCATCGCTTCTGGTGTGCGCGATGAGCAAGGCACCGCTCTTGAAAGGCACAAACAATCGGCGGCCAAGGTGCTTGGGAGTCTTGGGCCGGGCGATCGCGCAGCGCTTATCACGCTTGCGGCACCAGCGGAACCGATGGTGATTCCCGCGAGCGCAGACCCGGGTGCGGTGCGGCGGCTTGTTGAAGGGCTTGAGCCTCAGGACAGCGCTGCGGATCTCCGCCGCGCTCTCGAATTGGTGGGCAGTGATGCGCCGGGCGAGACAGGCGATGCGCGCCTGACTTCGGTTGTGATTCTCAGCGATTTTCTTGAGGGCTCAGTTGATTTGAGTGCGCCGTTACCTCCCGCGCTTGCGGGCATTGAAGAAGCTCATCTTGTAGCACCAATTCCACAAAGTGATGCGCCGGTCAATAGCCAGGTGGTGTCGGTTATTCCCTTGTGGGATGACCCATCAGATTTGCGCCCCGGTCAGGCAAGTGTGCGCGTTCGCCGTACAGGTGCTTCGGTCACGGATCTGCTGTCGGTGAAAGTTCGCATCTGGGCGCAGCAGGATGATGAATCGGCGGCGCGCGGCATAGAGATGCGGAGATTGCTTGCAGAAGGTGCAGTGCGCCTGGCGCGAGGGCAAATTGAAGCATCGAAAAATTTTCCACTTGACCGTTCGCAGCTTGATCCGGCAGATTCCGAACAGACGGTACTGGTTGCGGAGATAGATTCAGATGCATTGGTTGCAGACAATCAAAGACGATCAATTGTGCCGCTGCGCGAATCACTTCGCGTGGGTATTGTGGCGCAGCGCCACTTTGGCACACGCACCATAGAGGACCTTCGTGCGGCGGACTGGTTTCGCTTTGCGCTGACCCCGGTGCTCAGCACCCCGATTGAAATTATTGATATCAGCCCGGCGGTGATCGATGCGCCGCAGCTTTCACGACTGGATGCTGCGATCCTTACCGCGCCGCATCTTGTGCAAGATGAGGGATGGGCATTACTACGAAAGTTTGTCAATCGAGGGGGGCTCGTGTTTTTGTGTCCGCCAGCAGAAGCAAATGTTCATTTGTGGACAGAATCATTTGAGCAATCCTTTGATTTGCCGATCCGTCTTGCGCGTGAAGCGATGGCATTTGAGGCACCGCTTCGATTTACAATGTCATCACAGCGTCCATCGTTATTTCGTCTTCTTGAAGGTGAACTGCCGGAGTTGATTCGCCCGGTGACGGTGGCGCGTGCGCTTGTTCCAGAACCAACAGAAGGCGGCACGACACAGTTGCTTGAACTTGAAAATGGTGCGCCCTGGATGGTGGCAATGCATGTAGGTGCAGGCAAGGGCGATGCGGCTGCATCAGAAGATTCTGGCGGTCTTGTGGTGTATATGGCATCGCCGCCGGATCCATCATGGACGAATCTTCCCTTGATGCCGTTGATGGTGCCGCTTCTTCAGGAGACTATTCGCCAAGGTGTAGCTTCGGGCAGTGCTGGTGTGAGCACCGTTGTTGCCGGGCACACCTTTGCGCCGCCTGCTGGCGTGCAGGAATTATCTACAACTCGGGATGGTGAACGGGTGCGCGAAGGCGTATCACAGGCGGGTAGCATGACATTGCGGCGGGCAGGTGTGTGGCGGGGCACCGATGAATCCGGACGTAATACAGTTGCGATTGCGGCCAATCCTGATGTGGATGGGGCGCGCACAACGGCTGTTGATCGCGATGCGGTGCGCGCGTGGCTTGCGGGTGCTACCGGCGCGGGCGCGGATCCTGTAGAGGTTGTGCAGTGGCTTGATGCCGAGGCAGATGGAGACGCAACAAACAGCAAAGCCGCAAGCTCTCCATTTGATTTGCCCTTGCTTCTTGGTGTATTAGCGCTTGCGTTGATGGAGATGGCGCTTGCGCGCTGGGCAAGTTATGCAGGCCCATGGCGCAAGGTGGGTGTGACTGCAATCAAAGCGGAGCGCTCGTCATGAACGAACTGCTTTCCGGATTGCTCGATCTCGACACACTGCGATTTGGTCAGGACGGTGTGCATTTTGGTCTTGCCCATCCCTTGCCTGCATGGGCGTGGGTGCTGACGGGCATCGCGGCGCTCACGTGGAGCGCGATGACCTACGCAAGACTCACGGGGGGGCGCACTTCTCGCATGGGGCTGATGTTTGTACGAACCGTATTGCTTCTTGGCATTGTTTTGCTTGTTACTGGCCCGAGACTTATACACCGGCACGAAGAAATTGATCGCGACTGGGTGGTGGCCCTTGTGGATCGATCCGCATCACTGACGATTGGCGATGCGCCGACTGGTGATGGGCAGCGCACCTCTCGCAACGAGCAATTGCGCAGCGCACTTGAGGAAACGTCACCCATGTGGGATGAACTCGCAGCGCAGCGCACACTGCTCTGGCTTGGCTTTGATCGCGGCGCCTATGACCTTGCCCGAACTGAGGCGGGGGGTGTGCCTGTTGAACTGGATGAACCTGCGGGCCGTCGCACAGCCCTTGGTGTAGCGCTTGATCAGACATTGGCCCGAGCAGCTGCGCGACCAGTGGCGGGCGTGATTGTGATCTCTGATGGTCGCTCGACCGATGCGCCGTCTCGCGCGGCGATTCGTCGTCTCACGGCAGAGCGCATTCCGGTGTTTGTTGTGCCGCTTGGTTCACCTGACCCGGTGTCAGACGTGCAGTTGGTCACGGTGGATGCGCCGCGCGTTGCGTATGCCTCTGACTTTGCGCCAGTGATTGTCGAGCTTTCGCGTGTTGGGGCGGGACAAGCAACAGGGGAAGGCGCGCTTGTGCGCCTGATTGATCATGCGACTGGACAAGTCCTTGATGAGCAGCGCGCATCTTTTGAACGCGATTCGGGCAGTGGGGAAGCAAGTCAGGCTTCAGTCACACTCACAACGCGTCCGGAAACAGCAGGCGCTCAGCAGTGGGGCATCGAAGTGATTCCCGATGGTGAAGATCTGCTTGCGGGCAACAACAGCGCCGAGGTGCCCATTGAAATTGTGGATCGCCCGATGCGGGTGCTCTTCATAGATGGGTATCCGCGCTGGGAGCAGCGGTATTTGCGCAATGTGTTGTTGCGGGAACGGTCTGTGGATGCATCGACGCTTATCCTTGCGCCGGATCGCCGCTATTTGCAGGAAGGCAATACCGAACTGGAAAGCCTGCCCGTCTCACCAGAAGACTGGGCAGAATATGACGCAATTGTGCTTGGCGATGTGTCTCCCGAAGTATTCACGCGCGAGCAGCTTGAACAAATTCGTGAACACGTGGCGCTGCGGGGCGCGGGTTTGCTCTGGGCCGGGGGCCCGGGCGCGACACCGCGGCTCTGGTTTGATACGCCGCTTGCCGATCTTTTGCCATTTCCGCCGTCAGCGTGTGACGGCACACCGGTGATCGGGTCGGTGTTGATGTCACCTTCGATTGATGCAGAGCGCCTTGGTGTACTGCGTCTCGGTGAACCGGGTGAGCCAGCGTGGCCTGACGTCTTGCGGGATGCAAGTGCAGGCTGGCCCTTGCTGCGCTATGCGCAGGCAATCGATGAATCGCAGTTGAAGCCCGCAGCGCAGGTGCTTGCATCTGCAGAATCAATTACAGATGGTGAAGTAACGCCGCTCGTTCTTGCGATGCGTTTTGGAGCTGGACGCAGCTTGTATGTGGGGACAGATGAAATCTGGCGCTGGCGTTACGGGCGGGGCGAACGTCTCTTTGAACGGTTTTGGTTGCAGTTGCTGCGCATGCTTGGTCGCGAACGGCTGTCGCGCACCGGCGCTTCTGCGGTGTTGACCGCGAGTCCGAAGCGCGTGGTTGTCGAACAGCCTGTGCGGGTATCAGTGGAATTGCTCGATCAATTTCTTGTTGACCTTGATCTCGCGTCTGTGACGGTGCAGGCACAGCGAGCTCGCGCGCCGGGCGAAGCCGACCCTGAGCCGATCGAACTCACTCTTGAAAGGACAATCAATCCCCTTGCTCAGGCAAGGGGAGCAATCGCGGATTCTGCTGAGTACGCCGTGACTTGGATTCCCTCAGATCCCGGGCGGTGGACACTTACCCCCGACGAGGCGGATCTAGTGGGTCTCGAGGTATCGGCGGAGGTAGAGGTGATCCTGCCAGATGATGAACTTCGGCATCCAGAAGCGGACCATGTGTCTCTGAGCGACTTGGCAGCCCGTACGGGGGGGCAGGTGCTGCTGCCTGACCAACTGGGGCGTCTGGCGGAGCTTCTGCCCAATCGCGAGCGGCGGCGGGTTCTTGAGCAGGCGGAGTCGTTGTGGGACACACCACTGGCATTATTGCTGCTGATTGGGCTTTTAACGGTCGAATGGGTGGGTCGGCGGGTCATTCGCCTTGCGTGAGGCGGTTTTGGTGAACCAGATGCCTGCGAGGTGCGCTACCCTTCATGGTGGCAGCAGGTCGAAAGTAAGTGCATGGAAGCGGCAGTGAAGTGAGGGTCCGATGGCCGGGGACAAGACACAAAATAGTGAACCCGCGGTGCCTGGGGCGGTACCTTCCCCGATGGGTGATCCCTCGCATAAGCTGAATTCGATGGTGGACGTTCGTGAGCCCTTACGGCGATTGCGCCGGCGTCTGATCGGGCGCGCGGTCTTTCAAGAGGCAGCGCTGTTGATCGTGGGCGCACTTGCGGTGCTCTTGGCAGCAGGTGCGATTGATTTCCTGCTGCGGTTTCCATCTGCGATTCGCCAGGTGTTCTTCGTTGCAGGATGTGCTGTAGTTGGGTGGGCTATTGCGCGACACCTGCTTCCGGCGATTCGGTTTCGACCAAGCCTGACAAGTGTGGCATTGCGCGTTGAATCGCAATCACCGGAGGTGCACGGTCGCCTTGCAAGTGCCATTGATTTTGCGGGCTCCGAGACATTGAAAAAAAGCGATCTTCTTGAACAAGACCTTGCGCGCGTGGTTATTGATCATGTCGCCCGGGATGTTGATGGTGTTGATCTTCGGCGGGCGATTCGCCATGACATTACGCACCGGCGAACAGGCGAACTCCTCTTGGCGGTGGTCGCGGTAGTCATGCTTATTGGTTTGAGCCCGGCGATGACAAAGATTGGCGCGCAGCGGTTGCTCTTGCCTTGGACTGGCGCAGAGTGGCCCAAGCGAACTGGCGTGATGAACTTGACTGCCGAAGCAGTGCATCCGCGCGGCGAAGCGATGGCGATGCGTGCGCTTCTGACACGCTCTGAACGAAGCGCAGAACGCACCGAGGTGGCGGTGCAGTTTCGTGTATTGATTGATGGGCACCCGCAAGTGATGCGCCGGGAGATTTTGGCGCTACAGGGCAGTGAAGTGACTATTGATGATTCCAAGGCGCAGGGACATCTTTTCGAGCGACTCATTGAGCCGGAAGGCGATGCTATTGAGTATCGTTTTCTGACGGCAGACGACAAGACAGAATGGCGCACGCTTCAATTTGTTGATCCGCCGGTCGTGCAACATGCGATGGTGACGATCACACCGCCGGAGTACGCCGCGGCGTTGCCAGGTACCGCTGAGGCGCAAGAACACGCTTTGATTGACCTTGGCCCCGGCGTGGATGATCGAGCGATTGCACCCACGGCGCTGCAAGGTGCGTTTGTTGCATTGACACTTGAACTCAACAAGCCTGCGGAACTGCCCGAGTTGATGCAGCAGCTTCTGAGCAGTGATGCCAGTGCAGTTGTTGAGCGTCTTGATGATGGACAGCGCTATCAGGCGAACTTTGAGTTGACGGTGGACCTTCGTCTGCGCATTGAAGCAACCGATGGCTATGGCATTCATTCGCCGGACCCTGCGGTGTACATTTTCAGTGCAACTGCGGATCGCGCGCCCGCCGCGACCATCATTGACCCAACCAGTGATATTGAAGTGCTTGCGTCTGCGGTTGTTGATGTTGCCGCCGAAGCTCGTGATGACGTGGCGCTGTCTTTTCTGGCATTGCACCAACAGGTTTTCGTGCCCGCGGGTGTCGAGCCCTCGGGGCCGGGCGGTGCGCTGGTAGCACAGGGCGACGCGATCGAGATCATTCGCCATAAATCTGCGAGCACACGAACTGAAAACATTCAGGCGACACTTGACCTTGGCCAACTGGAACTCGCCCCGGGCGACGAAGTGCGTCTCACAGCACTTGCTTCAGACATTTTGATGACTTCGCAGGAATTGCCGGCGGTGTCATCATCGCCTCGAATTATTCGCATTATTTCCGAACAAACGCTTGTTGATTCTATTCGCGGCGAACTGGCAGAACTTCGTCAGGCCTCGATTCGTGTCGAAGGTCAGCAAGGTGATCTTGAAACTCGGCGAGATGATGGGGCGCTGCTGCATGAACTCCGCCGCGGGCAGGGCCATGTTTCTGAGCGCGTTGAGCGTCAGCGAGCCAATGCGGAATCAATCCAAGATCGCGTCGAACAGAATCGGCTCAATGACCCCGGGCTCAATGAGTTGCTCGACGGTGTTGGAAAAGCACTTGAAGAGGCGGCGAATGCATCATCACGCGCCGAAGAAACACTTGAACGCGCTCAACAGGCAGCGACCGCAGAGGGACGCAATCCGGAAGTTGCAACAGAAGAAGAATCGCAGGCAACTGCCGCCGAGCAGGCGCAGGTGCGCGAGGCGCTGGCGCGCGTTGCGGAGATGCTTGATCGTGGCGAAGACGCGTGGGTGATTCAAAATACACTCAATCGGTTGTTGCGCGATCAGCGTGACCTGCGCGAAGCGACGGCGTCGGCGGGGGCTGCGAGTGCGGGGCAGCGCCCGGAAGATTTATCAGAGGCGAAGCGGCGCGAGATGGAAAGACTCGCGGAAGCGCAGCGCCAACTTGCAGAGCGCACAGATGAAGCAGTGCAGGAACTGCGCGAACGCGCCGAAGAAATGAAATCGATGGATCCTGCAACAGCAGCGGGGCTCCAGCAGGCGGCGGCATCAGCCAAGGAACAGCGCGTCGCGCAGACCATGCGTGAGGCTGCCGAGGCGACAGAACAAAATCAGACTGCAAGCGCGGGGCAATCTCAGGACGAGGCAATCGAAGCGCTGGAGGAAGTGCTCGAACAACTTGAGGCCGGTGAGCGCCGGCGCGAGCAGGTGTTGAAACGGCTGCTTGCGAGTGTGATTGAATCCATTGATCAACTCATCGCCCAACAGGAAGAGGAACTGGTTGCAATCGAAGAGGCACAAGCTAATGCACCGGCGCTTCTCGGTCTTGATACGGGCATGATTCGTCTCAATCAGAACACGCTTGGCGTTGCGGACATGGTGCGCGGCACCGGACCGGAACTTGCGCAAGTGCTGAGTGCGGTGAGCAAAGCAAGTGATGCCCAGGTAGCAGCGATTCGCGGATTGCGCAAAACGCCCATCGATGCAGGCGCGGTTAAGGGTCACGAACAACGGTCTCTTGAGATGTTGCGCGATGCAGCCAGTAGAGCTAAAGAAGCTGAAGAACAACTTGAAGAACAAGAACAGGATCGTAAAGAGCGCGAGATCAAGGCGGCCTACACCGCACTATTGCGGCAGGTGACGCGCCTGGCAGAGACAACCTCAGAATTCGCCTTGGCGGATCGATTGACGCGGCGCGATCGTGCGCAACTGCGCGAACTCGCGGGCGAGCACGACGCCATGGTTGAGCGTCTCGATGAACTGGAGCAGGACATTGAAGAAATCGCAGCGGCAGCGGTTTTTGCCCATGCCCATAAGCGAGCAAAGACACTTGCGCAGCACGGTGCAGACCAGTTGCGCGATGCAGAGGCGATGTCGGCGCTGGCCTCCCAACGCGCGATGGCCCGGGTGCTGCGGGATTTAGTTGATGCACTGAGTGATCCGCCACCGGATGATGATCCATTTAGTGAAGGGCCGCAGGGTGGCGGGAATGGTTCTGGTCAGGGCGGGCCGCCGGAATTGCTGCCACCGCCGAAGGAATTGCGCTTACTCAGGCTGTTGCAGATTGATCTTGCAGAGCGCACCGTAAACGCAGATGGTTTGCAAGGCGAAGTGCGAGCCACAGCGATCAAAGATGTTGCAACCGAGCAGGGGGAACTGTCACAACTTGGTACGGGTGTTATTCAAAAATTGCAGGGTGGTGCTCCGGCGGGGATGCCTGCGCCGCAACTTCTGCCTGATGACGCGGGAGATGCACCAGCCGATGAACAACCAGAGCCCGCGATTGGCGAGGGAGAAGCAGGATGAATAGAGCTTTTTTCATTTTCTTCGGGTGTCTGTTGGCGTCGAGTGCGCCCGCGAACAGTTCAATTGCGATGGACCAAAACGCACTCGAACAAGAAGCGGTGTCATCGCCCGATATTCCAAAGGAATCAACACCCGAAAGTGAGCCAACACTTGATGATCTGGATGCGCTGCTTGGCATCACAGATGAATCAACTCAGCAGGCACCGGAAGAAAGTGGAGAGGCGGCGCAGGACCGGGTTGAAAAAACGGAACTTGATCGTGCGCTGACAGGCCGCGAGGTTCGCGACCAACTTGTTCAGGCGATTCAGCAGATGTCTGAAACGGCGGATCGACTTGCCGTGTTGAATGACCCGGGCATCGCGACGCAGCGCCTGCAGCAGGAAGTGATTACCAAACTCGAGCAGCTCATCAAGGAAGTCGAGAAACAAAGCAAGGGCAAACAAGGCCAACAACAGCAGCAGCAACAGCAGCAACAACAGAGCCAGCAGCAGCAAAACCAAAAGCAACAGAGTGATCAGCAGCAAGGGACAGAATCAGAATCTGCTGGCGAAGGTGAAAATACGCCTCCCGCGCGTCAACGCGAAGAATTGCGATCGCTGCTGGATGCCGCCAGTGCATCATGGGGAAATCTTCCCGCGCATTATCGTGATGGGTTGCAGCAGGCCCGGGATCAATACATCTCGGAGTTGTACGAACGATTGACACAAGCGTATTACCGCAAGCTTGCAGAGGAAGCGACCCCCCGGCAATGACACAGCATTTTGTCAAGAAAAGTGTGATTGCGGCGCTGTTCATGTGCGCTACCGGTGCGTATGCACAAGAACAAGCCGGGGCGCCAGCGCAAGGTGATGCTCCGGCAGCGGGTGTGCCGCATGCGACAGCAGAGAACACCATCCTGCCAGACGAAATGACGCCGCAGCTCAATACCACAATCTCTCGCGGCCTTGATGCGCTCGCGGGCATGCAGCGCGAAGATGGCGCCTTTGGTGGTAACCGCTTTGGGTCAAATGCGGGGATCACGGCGCTTGCGTGTCTTGCGTTTATGGGTGATGGCAATATCCCGGGGCGCGGCGAATATGCTCGCAATGTTGAGCGCGGGCTTGATTTTATTCTCAACGTCACCAACGAAACGGGTCTGGTGGCTGCGGACACATCGCACGGGCCGATGTACGGGCACGGGTTTGCAACACTGTTTCTGGGCGAGGTGTATGGCATGACCGCGGGGGGCGGCGATACGTCCCAGTCGCGCCGTGTTCATGATGCGCTTGTGCGCGCGTGTCATTTGATTGTGCAAACGCAAAATGATGAGGGCGGATGGCGTTATAACCCGGTGCCGCACGATGCCGATATTTCGGTCACCATTTGCCAGATCATGGCGCTGCGCAGTGCACGTAACGCGGGCATTGATATTCCCAAGGGAACAATCGATCGCGCCGTTGACTATGTGCGGCGATCACAAAATGCAGATGGCGGGTTTCGGTATCAACTCAATCGCGGCCCCAGCGCCTGGCCCCGGTCTGCCGCGGGCATTGCGAGTCTCTATTACGCTGGCGTCTATGAGGATGAGGCGCTTGATCGCGGGCTTGATTATCTGATGCGTCAGGCTCTGCCCGGGCGAACCCCGGTGGGACAGACGCACTATTTCTACGGGCATTACTACGCGGTGCAGGCGATGTATCTTGCGGGTGGCCAGTTGTGGGCGACCTGGTGGCCTGCGGTGCGGGAAGAACTTATCAGTCGTCAGCGTGAGAACGGATTGTGGGAGGATCCTGCGAATGGTTCTGCCTATGGCACCGCGAGTGCCCTGATCATCCTGCAAATGCCCAAGCGATACCTGCCGATCTTCCAGAAGTGACGATGATGCTATTGATGAAATGCTCAAAGCGATCAATTCTGAATGCTCGATGGCAGTGCCTGGTATGCGCACTGCCGATCGCGTTCGGTTCGGTTTCGGGTATCGCGCAGCCGCTGGAAGAGGGCACCCAGGCGATTCTGATTGATGATCAATTGCAAGGCCGAGCGGTGCGTTTCGCAGGGATTGATGGTGCAAGCATTCTCATCATTGATGAATCCGGTCGAATTATGCACGCCAATGCCGATTCGGCGCTGGCGCTGATCGCTGTTGAGGGACCGATCGATATTACGCAGGGCATTGGTGCGGCGCTTCCGTCGGCCTATGAACCGCCGGAACTGGCTGCACGTTTGGCACACGCTGTTGAACGGGCAGGGCAGGGGGTGCTTGAAACGGCAGACGGCGATCGTTTGCCGGGCAAACTTGCAGCAACGGGCGGCGGCGCTGAAACATTGTCATGGGAACACCCAAGCTTTGGACGCATTGACCTGGCGCTCGATCAGGTGATGCGCGTGATTATGCCCGGCGTGCAAGGATCAGCCGGAATGCCTCAGTGGGCGAAAACAGATCATGACGAATTGGTACTTGCGAATGGTGATGTACTGACAGGTTTTCTATTGACGCTTGGACCGCGTTTTTCGATTGAAACCGATGCGGGTGTTGTAGAAATTGATGCAGAGCGCGTTGCTGCCACAGTGCTTGCCAATCCCGAGCAACCAAGACTGGGCCTTGTGGTGTGGCTTGATGATGGCACGGTGACGGCGGCATCGCATCTCGATGAACAACAAGACGGGCAGATATCGGTCACGCGGACGACGGGTGAATCCGCGACATACAGGCCGCTTTCACTGCGGGCGATTGCCTTTGAGGCTTCCCGCCTGGTGTCCTTATCATCACTTGTTCCTGTCGAACAAGTCACCCTTGGTGAGCGTCCTGCCATGACGCCCGTGCGCATCGCCCCACACCCGGATGATTTTCTGCTGGGCGATGTGGCGCTGTTGGATGCGCAGGATGTTGAATTGCCGGGTCCGATGCGCGTGGTCTATGACCTGCCTCCCGGTGCGCACCGTTTTGCGGGCACCGCAGCGCTCGATCCCAAGAGCGCACCATGGGGTGACTGCGAGTTTGTGATCGTGTCCGATGGTGTAGAACGCCTGCGCAGACGTCTGCATGAAGATGAAGCGATTGCAAGTTTTAATATCGATGTGTCCGGTGCGGAACAACTTGAATTGAGAGTTGAGGCAGGGAACTTCGGGCCTATCCGTGACCGTGTCTTTATTCGCCGTGGGTTGCTGCTTGTTGATTGACGTTCTGTTGCAATGATGCAATTCAGTGGCGCAGCGCAATCATTTCGATGCGAAAATTCAGGTCGGTGTCGGGTGGCACAACATTCCCATACCCACGGCGACCATAGTGTGCAACGGGCGGCATCACGACTTCGCGGATGGAGCCTTGACGCATACCGCGAACGGCATGATCCATGCCGGGAATCACAGTGCCGTCGCCAATACGAAATCGATGCGATTTACCAATGGCGCGCGTATCAAGGATGATCGCGCCATCAGGCAAAGCCATCGTGTAATGCACTTCAACTTCATCATCTTCTCTCGCAGGGACACCAGTCCCACGCGCGATATCGTTCATTTTCACGGCGCTGTCGATATTCACAGAGACAGCTCGGTCAACGCATCCGGTAATACAGCATAGTCCAATGACAAGAGGTAGTGTTCGCGCAGCGCGGGGCATCATAAATACAGGATCGGGTATTGACATGCCGCACGGGCCGATGGCAGGTGGATTCTGCAAGATGGCAACGTGTTTGCGCGGGTTGTGCAGGCGATGCCGCTTGGGGGGGCTAGTTGCGTGAGGACCAGATCAGGATCGTCCGGTTCACGAGTGGGTCATGCAGGCGGGCGACCCGGCGCCACGCGCCCATGCCAACATGATCATGCGGTGCAGCAATGGGGTGTGCTCCCGCCTTGATTGCATCGCGATAGCGCCGTTCAACAGAATCTACTTCAACGGTAACCCGTTCTTCATCGAGTTCCAGAGGCCCGCGCGGATGAAGTGCAGCAGCAATGCGCGGGCACAGCGTCACCGTGCAGTCTCAGCGCAGGCTGCAAAGTGTGACCGCAAAGCTTCAAGAGCCTCATGCGTGACCATATCCGCAGATTGACGCGCATCAACGACGGCGTAGCGATTGGGCCAGGAGCGCGCCTGTTCAAGAAATCCTTGGCGCACTCGTTCATGAAAGGCTGCGCCCTTGAGTTCCATACGATCAAGCAGCGGATTGAGACGAGTTGCAGCAGTTGCTTGATCAACATCAAAGATGATGGTGAGATCGGGCGGGAATCGTTCGCCACACGCCGCCTGGGCAACGCTCACAATTTCATCCCAGTTGATGCCCCCCGCAGTGCCCTGATAGGCAAGAGTCGATGAGACATATCTGTCCGCGAGCACAAACTCGCCGCGTTGCAGCGCGGGCTCGATGCACTCGCCCACCAGTTGGGCGCGGCTTGCCATGTACAACATCAGTTCGCAGCGCACGACCATTTCCGGAAGCGTTGAATCAAGCAATACCTGACGGATGCGCTCACTGACCACTGTGCCGCCCGGCTCGCGCACATCGCAGACCGTCAGGCCCGTGTCCCGAGCGGCTCGCATCACTTCACGAATCTGTGTGCTTTTGCCAGAGCCATCAGGCCCATCAAAAACGACAAACTTCCCCGCGAGGGCGAGCATCCAATCGGTATGAATTGGCGATGGTGACACAGTGCGGGATTGTAGCGGCCCGCACGCTACAGTTGTGCTGCAATTTTAGAGTGCAGCGCGGCGTTTCCAAGTGGCTCCATCCGGGGTATCGGTGACTTCGATTTCAAGTGCGGCAAGCTCATCACGGAGAAGATCAGCTTCAGCCCAATTGCGCGCCGCACGGGCCTCAGTGCGCCTGCGAACAAGATCATCGATGTGCTTGTCTTCTTCGGAGCGGCCCGGAGAAGTCTCATCTGACGCACAGAAATTGTTTTCAATGACGCCGAGCACAGCATCGAAATCGCGCAGGAGTTGCGCATCTGCTTGTGTAGGCGAGGACGTTTCACGGACCCAGCGGTTGATCACGCCCAGAGCCTCAGCGATATTCAAATCTGCATTCATCGCTGCAGCAAAACGATCTGCAACAGCGGTATTGTGCGAGCCGGGGGTTGTTGATGTGTCAGCGTTTTGTAGGAATGTTCGCCAGCGTTCGATCTGCTTGGCGGCATCGGTCAAACCCTGCTCTGTGAAGTTGGCGTTCGAGCGATAGTGCGTCTTGATGAGTTCGAGCCGCACTGTTGAGGGTTCAAAGCCCTTATCAAAAAGCTGGCGAGCGGTGAAGAAGTTTCCTTTGCTCTTACTCATCTTCTGGCCTTCAACACGCAAAAACCTGCCGTGAATCCAATAGGTTGCAAGTTGTTCAGTGCCGTTTGCGCAACGGCTTTGTGCCAGTTCGCATTCATGGTGTGGGAAGATGTTGTCTTCGCCGCCGCTGTGAAGATCGATCTTCGCCCCGAGACGACGCAGCGCCATTGCGGAGCACTCGATGTGCCAGCCGGGGTATCCTTCGCGCAGTGGAAAACGATCCAGGCGCTCAAAAGATTGCGCATCATCAGCCATGATCGATCTTGGATTCCAGCGCATCAGATGCGCAAGATCAGGTTTCCACAGCAGAAAATCTGCAGGATGTCGCTTGGCTCGCTGGTGCTCATCAGAAATACGTTCTCCCGCGCCAGTGCGCAGTGCATCAAGCGTGTTGCCACTCAATGCGCCATATTCCGGGAAGGATTGCGTATCGAAATAACAGGTGCCGTCCTGTGCGATATACGCGTTGCCGGTATCGAGCAACTGCAAGATCAGGTGCAACATGTCCCGGACACTTTCTGAAGCACGGGGCATGAGTGATGGATCATTTTCTGCTTCAATGACAACCTTGAGCCCGAGTCGCGCGGCATCTTCAAGAAAGGCTCGCGTATAAAATACAGCAATGTCATGGGGATCAGAGGGATCAAGTGATTGCCCGGACGCACCCGTAGCATCCTCTGGAATGTGCCCGGATTTCTTGTCTTCAAGCAATCGCTTTCTCGCCTGCTCCATTTTGTCAACGCCGCCCCCATCTGCCGCAGCGTCATCAGTCATGTGCCCGACATCGGTGATGTTCATGACATGCGTCACGCGATAGCCAAATGTTCCCGTGGGTTGGCTTTCGCATGTTGATTGCCATGGGCCGACACACTCACACAATGAAGATTCAAGCCAGCGCCGCAGCAGATCGCCCACGAGAAAGCTGCGGAAGTTGCCGATGTGGGCATAGTCATACACGGTTGGTCCGCACGTGTAGAACGACACCTCGCCATCGCGCAGCGGGATGAACGGCACCGTTTTTCCGCCCAGCGTGTTGTGAAGCGTGAGAGGCATCGTCGACACAATACCCGCCGCCGTGGGAAGTGTGGTCGTGTGGCAAAGGTTATTTTGAAGCGTCATCCAGTGCATCGGGTTCGGTATCGCCGTTCAATGCTTCGATTCGCAGGCGATTCACGCGGGTGGGCACGGCTTCAAGCACAGTCATCGCCGCGCCATCGCGCTCAAATTGCTCGCCAGTGGTCGGGATATGCCCGAGCATCGCCATGACATAGCCGCCGACCGTGTCATAGTCGTCATGTTCTGAGAGGTGCACGCCGATGCGAGTGAGCGATTCATTGGCATCATCGATACTGGCCCACGCTTCGATGGTCATGATGCGGGCGTCAGCATCACACTCGACCACAAGTTCGCCATCATCTTCAAGTTCATACTCGTCTTGAATTTCACCTACGATCTGCTCGAGGATGTCTTCAAAGGTGACAAGCCCCGCGGTGCCGCCATATTCATCAATGACGATGGCAAGATGCACCTTTTTGTGTTGCAATTCAACAAGCAACTCGCTCACAGATTTACTTTCCGGGACAAAAAGGGCATCACGCAGGATTGTTCGCAGTTGAAAATCATTCGACTGCGCGCCGACAAATGGAATCAGGTCTTTGACATACAACATTCCTGCGATGTGATCGAGGTCGCCTTCATACACAGGAATACGACTGTGTCCTACACTGGCAATGAACTGCTTGATAAAGTCGAGATCATCGGTAAGCTCAAAGCCTTCTATTTCTGTGCGAGGGGTCATGATTTCGTCAGCGGTTTTTTCTGCGAGTTCGATCACTCCCTCGATCATGTCGCGTTCAATGGCCTGAAAGCGGCCGCCCCGTTCGCCTTCAGTGACCGCAGACAAAACATCTTCTTCAAACTCTTCGTGTTGCGTAACACTCGCTTCGCCCGTAAGCCTCTTTACGGCAAGATCAATATAGCGAAGTGGGGTAAGCGGCCATGTGAGGATGTGCGCAGCGCGGATGACAAGCGCCGAACGCACCATAAACCGTTCGCCCGCGTGCTGGGCGATACTCATGGGCAGCAGTTGAGAAAATACAAAGATCAATGTCACAGATGCGATGAGCGCCGTGACCATGTTCGACCAGAGGATGTCTTGAAGCGCTAAGGAAGTATTCGGCGACAATTGCACAATCGGTCCCGCGAGTAGCATGACGCAGAAAATAGTCACGACATTTGCAGCGAGACGAATCAGTCCGACACCTCGTGCATACTCATCAGGATTATTAAGGATGGATTGAATACCACCGCCGGAATTAGCCCGTGCAGCAATATCTTCAACCTTGAGCATGGAAAAATCACGCAGCGCATGAAACAGGACAGAAAACAAAAAGGCAATAGTCAGCGCCAGTACAAGAATCACCCACAAGAATGGCATCGGCTTGAAGTTACTCCGTATCAGGTGAATGAAGATTGTCGGGCGCGTACGCTGCGCCGAGGCCCATTGAAATCAGTATTTCATCTTCGCGTGCATGCATCGCGGCAGCATCTGTTTCCGTGTGGTCGTCATAGCCAAGGCAATGAAGGAGCCCGTGCAGGATGTACAGCACCAGTTCGCGCTCAATTGGATGACCAAGGCGTTTGCTTTGCCGGTGCGCCTCATCAAGACACACAAGCAGATCAATATCCAGTGGGACGCCATCGATCGAAGCGCCCTCCGCAAGATCAAAGGTGATGACATCGGTGATCGAAGCATCGCCCAGATGGTCTGCGTGGGCTTGCGACATGCTGGCATCGTCCAGCAGTCGAACACGCACTTCGCCCTGCGTGGCACCCGCCGTACAGGCCGCCAGGCAGGCCTGCGATTGAATGATGTACAGCACATTGCCGGTTAATGATTCTGTCGTATCGCAGAGGGAGACCAAAGGCTCTGCAGGAGGCTCTGGGTCATCAGGCTCAGCAAGGCCAGCCTGATCAAAGTCACATGGTTGAGTAAGAAGAGGTCCCACAGTGCCCTCCAGTGTACCGGCGATGCGGGGAGAGACCACTGGAAGTTGCTAAAAAGGCAAAGTGGGTACGGACAAAAAAGAACAAGAGCCGTCATACGGACGGCCCTTGCAGGAGTACTCGTTTATTTCGAGTTTATCGACGTGCGAGCGAACACCGCCTACACGCCACATACGGTGATTGACGCCTTTTAGCGCCGGCGACGAAGGCCTGCGAGGCCAACCAGACCAAAGCCCATTGCCGTTGAAGGCGCCGGGACCGGTGCAGCGAGCCACTCGGCAATATTGCCCGCAAAGGCAGCATTGTCCTGTTCAAGCCAGTATCGATCGTCAACAACATCAGTATCCATGACGGTCAGGACGCTGCTGCCCCAGACGGTGGCGAAGTTGCGCTCAAAGAACGCGGTGCCACCCTTGACTGTTGCTGCACCAACGGTGCGAACAGAAGCAACGCCTCGTGTGAGGATCGCATCCGATCCCACAACATTGACGATGTCCAGGTTCGATGCGATATCCAGATGCCCGCCAGCAATGGAAACGACTTGCTCGTTCCATGTTTGCCACCAGCCATCAGATGAATCTTCGCCAAAGAACACGACCTTCTTGCCCGTGGCAATGAATGTCTCGATGTTGGCCATTTCAGCGGTTGTCAATGTGCCAAAGCGCCAGCGCTGATCGACCATTAGAGCGTCATAGCTCATCAGTTGACCAAGATTGCTGAGGCTTGCGGTCATTGTGACAGAATCAAATGCAGCATCAATATTGGCAGAGAAATTCTCGGTGTTGACAAAGCCGTAGCCCTTCCCACCGGTTCCCCCGCTGTATGACACGAGCAGATTCTGTGCCGCCGCGGTTGGCACGAGACACGCGCCTATCACGAGTGCGGTTAATCCGACCCTCTTCATGTTTTCGCTCTCCTGTTACTTCGACTTCAAGCAGGTGTGCAACCTGACAAGAAGAGACTCCAAAATGTTTCCGTGTCTGCTCCGCTGGTCGCCCGGCTTTCACCCGACGAACCCGACCCCGCACAACGAGGGGCAGCGCTTGTGTCCACCAGCTACCTGGAGTTGAGACTCGGACCTGTGCACTTAGAACGTACAGCGCAACCGGCCCTGTTCAAGTGACTTGCGCACGATTCCTTACGATTCTTTTTGCACCACTTCGATCTGGTTCTTTTTAGGGCCTACCCTCCCCGCTTACCGGGGGCCGTTTTCGACGACAGGCACAAAGGAGAATCCAGGCATGTTGGGCTGGTTTGGCAGACGATCCCGCCGCAGAAAGCTGCTCAGAGCGCCTGTAGAAGGCGACTGGAATCGTTTCCTGCTTGTCAATGTCCCGCAGTTTGCCCAGCTTCATGTGGATCAGCGGGATCGCCTGCTCGATCACACACGCCTATTTATGGCCGAGAAGCGCTTCGAGGCAGCTCTTGGTTATCAGATCACAGACGAAATGTGTGTGACGATCGCAGCTCAGGCCTGTCTGCTGCTTCTCGCCGATGACCCGATAACTGCCCGATATTTCCCCAGGATTCGCTCGATAATTGTCTATCCGGAGACCTACGCCGCCCCGGTGAAGGCGACTGGGCCCGCAGGCATCGTCACCGAGGGGCGAAGCTTTCGCGCGGGCGAGGCCTGGCATGGCGTGGGGTCAGGCGTCGACGGCTACATCATTTTGAGTTGGGCCGATGTGAAACGCGGAGCCGCCGATCCGAGTGATGGGCGGAATGTCGTGCTGCACGAATTTGCCCATGCCCTCGATGGTGAATCGGGCTCGGTTGAGGGCGCGCCCGCGCTGAAAGACAAGGCGGAGTACCGCGCGTGGTCGCGCGTGTTTCAGCGAGAGTTCGCCGAGCTGCGGGCGGCGGCGTTGCACGGCCAACCGACGCTGCTCAATACCTACGGCGCCCAAAGCCCAGCGGAGTTTTTCGCGGTGGCGACCGAGGCCTACTTTGAGCAGCCCTGGCACATGAAACAAATGCACCCGGAACTGTTCGGCCAGCTCAAACGGTTCTACGGCTGGGATCCGGGTGGCGGGGGGCTTGGATAAGGTGAAGTTGTGGCAAGCTACGCCTAGGCGCGACTGGCGCGAATGATCTCACCCCATGTGAACCGACCACTATTCCGGCGGGTCTCATTTGCGCTCTGTTTCTTCGCAGAGCGAACTACAGATATCCAGTCAGTCTTCCCGTTCGCCTCGTGTGACCGAGCCGTCGCCTCAGGGTTGGATTTGCTCGTCAACTTGTTTTTTGCCTGATTGCCCATTCGTTCCTCCCACGGTCGTTCCCACAACCGCTAGCACAGCATATGCTAGCACTGCTCCTATCGTCCAATACAGCCCGTGAAGAAGAAACCTCTCACTTGCCCGGATCCGTTTTCGCTCTCGCCCATTCCGAGCCCGCAGGTCAAGCGCAGCCAATAACGTCCGAAAAATAAGCCCAGACCTTGTATCGTCTTCCGCAACAAACGCGGGCCTCAATTGATCCTCGCTTGGTTCGAGCATGTAGGTCGCCGTTAGCTTTGGATCTGCAAGCTCGGCGAGTTCAGACGAGTCCCTGGTTTCGAGAGATTGTTCGACTTTGGCAACGGTTCTGGTGACAAGAATCCTCAAACTCAGAGCCAGACAAAGCAAGCCGATCGCTCCTAGCGCGATTGGGAGAATCATCCATAAAGGAGAAAGCGCGCCTGGGAACTGGGTCAGTGAATTGCCCAACCCTACAAGCGCAAGTGCTAGCAAGCTGGAAGCCAGTGTGATGATCAGCCGGACCCTCGCGGCATGCCGGGAAGCGTTTTCGCGCTCGCTATCCCACATTACGCGAGAATGTTCAAGCAAAGGGTTTAGATCATCGTTCATTGTCTCTCCGCCTCGGCTCACCGCGCCGCCGCCCCCACGCTCATAGTGACAGGCACATAGGTCGGGCGGACGCGGGCTTCGAACTCATCGCGGTACTTATTGATGATCGTGCGGATGGCCCAGTTGTTGCCGTCAGCGAGGCCGCAGATCGTGGTGCCGGGCATGGCGCCCATGCTGGTTGCAATTTCGAGCGTGAGGTCGAGGTCTTTGGTACGGGCATCACCATCTTCAATGCGGCACAGCAACTGATACAGCCACCCCGAACCCTCACGGCAGGGCGTACACTGGCCGCAGGATTCGTGCTTGAAGAAGCGGGCGATGTTGCGCGCCACCAAGACCATGTCGGTGTCTTCATCAAAGATGGTCGGGCAGGCGGTGCCAAGACCAAGCACGTTGTAGGCGCGGCCGATATCGAAATCCATCGGCGCATCAAATTGATCGGCGCTCAATACGCCCGTGGAAATGCCGCCGGCGATCGCGCCCTTGAACTTCTTGCCATTGCGCATGCCCTGCGAATAGTCCTTGGATTCGACGAGTGTGCGCAGCGGAATGCCAAGGTCGCATTCGAAAACGCCCGGGCGATTGACATGGCCCGAGACGCCCATGAGCTTCGTGCCCGCACTTGATTCTGTACCGAGGGCCTTGAACCAGTCGACGCCGTGCTCGATGAGTGAGGGGAGATGTGCGAGTGTTTCGACATTGTTGATAATCGTTGGCTTGCCAAAGAGGCCTTTGATTGCAGGAAAAGGCGGCTTGTTGCGTGGCCACCCGCGCTTGCCTTCCAGGCTTTCAAGGAGCGCCGTTTCTTCGCCGCAGATGTAGGCGCCTGCACCGCGATGCAGATGACATTCGACGGCGAAGGGACCATTGCCAAAGTCGGCATTTGCGGTGTCTGTGCCTTTGAGTAAACCTTTGGAGCCGAACACGCCGTTGTCATACGCTTCTTTGATCGCATTCTCAACGACGGCGGCCTGGTGGTGATACTCGCCGCGGATATAGATGAAAGCACGATCAAGTTGGCAGGCATAGCAGCAAATCGCAATGCCTTCGAGCATCATGTGCGGATCGAAATCCATGAGCAGGCGATCTTTGAATGTGCCGGGCTCGGATTCGTCGGCGTTGATGGCGAGGTAACGCTGCTCGCCGCGCGCTAAGCGCTCAGTTTGTGGACCAGTGGGTGCCGGGAGAAAGGTCCACTTGAGTCCGGTGGGAAAGCCCGCGCCGCCGCGGCCGCGAAGCTGCGCATCTTTGACGATGCTTACGACTTCTGCCGGCGGCATGGTGAGTGCTTTGCGGAGGCTTTCGTAGCCGCCGGTCTTGGCGTATTCGTCATAGGAAATGGTGCGCCGGTCCGCAAAATCGCCAAAGGGCGGCGTGGGGATGCGCTTCGTGAGAATCGGTGTTGTCATCTTGGGTTGCCACATGGCGAAAAGTCCTCCGGTGGGACGCGGATTGTACGGCCTTTCGGAACAGGGCTAGGGACAAGTCATTTGAGATGCGGAGCTGAGCACAAGGAGTCAATGCGCTTTATTCTTCCTTGCCCCATCGATCAAGGCATTGAGTTGCTCGGGTGTGACCGTTTCGTGCAATGTTTCATCAATCAGCGCCGCGGGGGCGCCGCCGCAGGCGCCGAGGCATTCGAGTTCGATGAGCGTGAAGACGCCGTCATCTGTCGTTTCGCCGATTTCGATATTGAGCTTCTCACGGCAGCGATTGGTCAGGGCGGCGTGATCGCAGACCTCGCACGCGATAGATCGGCACACTGCGATGGTGTGCTTGCCCTTCTGCTTGAGCCAGAACTCTTCATAAAAACTCGCGGTGTCGAGCACCGTGCCCGGCGTGAGTTCTAAGAACTCGGCGACTTCTTCGATCGCCTGATGTGGAATCCACCCGTAGGTGTGTTGAATCATGTGCAAGACGGGCAGCGTCGCGGCTTGCTTGGTTTCGTAGCGCGGCAGATAGGTTTCGCGCGCGGTCTTGATCATCGCCTCGGTGAGATAGGGCTCATCGCGGCGTTCGATGGTTGTATTGGCGGAGTCTTTGCTGATCCAAGGCATGATTGATGTTGCTCCTGCAAAGAGAAAGGGGGGCAAGCAACCATGATATCGCGCCGGGGCAACAGGTCAGTTGGCGGTGGGGATAGCGCCTGGTGAACTGGCGTGCTTGTCAATTGATATGTGCGGCTTGAGTTGAGCATTGGCATCGATTCGCTGGACCGATCCCTTGGGGTTTGCTTCGACTTTACTCAGGCGAAAGCTGCCGCCCGGCGGATCGACCGAGGGCTTGCCCCACACGACGCCATCGACAGGCGTGCCCTTCGGATCGAGCAACAAGACAAAGTCGCCGGCGTTAGAAAGCGCGCGGTTCTTTGAAGGCATGTCCATGGTGAACACCCAGGCGCCGTCGAATCTGTTGTTTGTTGCGCTTGGCGCGGCGTCGACGGTTCCGACATCACCGGCGATGGTTGTGTCATGGCCATTGAAGAGGACAACGATTTCGCCCGGCCCGAGCGTGAAGTCGGGGAAGGTGAAGCCCACGCCGCGCTTGCCATCAGGGTTGGCCCAGATGAGGCGGGATGCGAGCGAATAGCCGGTCAAATTGATTGGTTTGTCATGCGGATTGATCAGTTCGACAAACTCGTCCGCCGTGGCGCTGCGCGTGCCGTCGCGGTTGGCGTCGCCATTGTCTTTGGGCACGTTGAAGAGCACTTCCGTGATGGCAGGGTGGGGGAAGGGCGGCGCGGCGTCATTGCTCATGTGGGCGAGCGAAAAGGTCATGGTGAGCGAGGCCGCGGCGAGGAGGCAATGCATCGCAACAGAGTAGCAGGGTGCCCATCAACTGGGCGAGCGGCTCCCCGGGTTTGCGTCGCGAGAGGATCGGTGCAGCGCCCCCGCGCGGCGTTGGCCGGGCGCGGGCAAGAGGTCAATGCCCGGCAAGGATCGCGGGGATGTCAGCAAGGTGGTTGCGGAGCTCTGTGGGCGTCAGCGAGCCGCGCCAGGTGAGGTATGAGGCGGCGCAGTCGAAGCCGCACGCGGTTGCGATGGTGCCCGTCGCGCCGGAGCCGCCGCCGCCGGTTGCAGATGCGGTGCAGGAACAGTCGGTGCCGAACTTGAAGAGCAATCCTTGCAGATCAGAGAGATCGACTTCGTTATTGAAGTTGAAATCACCTACAAGCGGACACGTCGATGATGTTCCAAAGGCAAACAGCATTAACTGTAAATCTTGCAAGTCGACCGTGCCGCTGCCATCGATGTCTTCAGGACAGTTGCCGCCGGTGGTGAACGTGTACGCGTAGTCCGTGATCGGCGCATTCTGGATTGATTGAACAAAGCTCTCAAGCTGGTTCACGCCGCTTGTGATGGGACGAACGCGATACTCATACCCGTTCGGCACGACAAATGTTGGGCTGACCAACAGCCCACGCGCCGTCGCATTCGAGGCTGTCGTAAAACACCCATCCGGGACGGCCACCCAGTTGCCTGGATTGCACTTCGTCCGCCGTTCCCAAATCACTGGGTTACCGCCAGAGAAAGTGACCGGACCATAGTGCTCCACGTCAACCACGAGGTTTGGCCCCGAAGGCGGGACAATCACGTTGCTACCACCAGCCGGCATACTGTTCTCGTCATGCACTGTGAAGGGCACGAGGCCAACCGCCCCGCCACCGATCACTGCAGAGGTCTCAGGGTATTCCGGCCCTGCCAAGAGCGAGGGCCCCAGATTGACTTGGCCCGCCCATGACGATGTGAACGGCGCGAACGCGCCAATCGTGATCTGCCCGTTGATGCCGCCGGTCTTGAACTGCCACTCGGCGCCGGCAACAACCTCAGCGAGGCTGCTTCCGGTGAATACTGTGCCATTCATATCACCCTCGACCACCAGCACGGAGGGCCCGTCGGCACACCTGATCGCACCGTTGAGGTTGCCGGTTCCCCCGTTTGCGTTGGTGATCACGACGCTGCCGACGCTCACCTGCTCGACCAGCAGTTGGCCCGTGATCAAACTCCCCAACTCACCTACCGAGAGATTGTCGATGGTGCCGCCAACCCGGAACTGCCCCGCTGGCAAGGTCTTCCCGACAATCGTGACGTTGTCCACGACGCCATCGCCAATGAACGGCGACGAAGGAAGCCCCGTTGATCGCACCGTAATCGAGTTCGTCAAGTCTCCACCGACAAACAAACCGGTGAGTTGGGCTGCCGCGACCGGGCTCGTTGATGGGCTCAGGGTCATCGGACCGACGATGCTGCCAGTGAGGGTCATGTTGTTGATTTTGGCAAGTGCCGGTCCGGACACTGCACCCAGATCTCCGGCAATGCGGAACGCCTCGAGCGTTATGGCCCCCGGCAACACATGACCCGTAATCGACGTGATCGACTCAATCCCCGCTGGATCTTGTGCGGGCGTCGCGCCGCGAAGCTCAACGGTCATGGGCTCGCCCACATCTTGATTGTCAATGGTGATGGCACCAATCGGTTGGCCGTTGAGCACATGGACCACAATCGAGCCAGGCAAGGCGTCCTGAACAAATGTTCCGACGATGTCTATGTCTGCCTTCCCCTGCGCATTGATCGTGCAGTTGAGCGTCACGTTGCTCGAACTGGCCACCGTGATGTTGGGACAGACCGCTGTCGCGGTCGTTGCGCAAAGAGCAATCGCCCCTGCGGAAAACAGTGAATACTTCATCATGTCCTTCGCTTTCTGTGGGCAATGTGAATTGCGCCCAGAAGCACAACCATTGTGCTTGCGGGCGCTGGAACTGTTGTTGCAACTCGAAATCCGAATAGCGTTTGCACGGGAAAACCGATTGCAATGCCAGCGTCAAGGCGATCGTTGCTGATTCCCAACGATTGGCCTGAACTGACAAACTGCCGACCGCCGAATGGGTCGAAACCGTTGCCCAGCCACTCGATGACGTTTCCCGAAACATCGAGCAGTCCATAGGGCGTGAAGACATCCGGATAGAATCCGATGTCGAACGGCGGGTCCAGGGGCGCCGAATCGAGGGCATCGGTTTCGCCAAAGGTCGGGGCAATATCGCTGCTGTTGGGGTATTGCCAGTAGCCGCCCTGACCTGCGCCATTTCGGTTGGGGTCGTAGTAGACCGCCTTGATCCACTCGTCATAACTGGGCAGCCAATATTTGGCACCGGGTGAGGGCTCACGCTGATCGAGGAAGTTGCCGTTCTCGTCGCGCACAAAGGTCGAGGTGTCATAGACGCCGGTCTCGAACGCCTCGGCGGTGAGGGCCTTGTCATTGTGCAGCCAGTTCATGTAGCGGGCGGCGTAGCGCCAGGCGACTTCGACGCCGGTCTGTTCGCGCCCTTCAATGTGGAAGATCGTGCCATCCGGGCGCACGAAACCGACCGAGGACAAGAAGTCCTGGCTGCGGAAGTCGGTGAAGGGAGCGTATGCATCGACGAACTCAAACCACTGATTCACCGTGATCGGTGAGCGCGTGATGCGGAAGGCCTGATCCACACCGCCGACCTGCCGGTTCGGATGGGTCGGTACTTCACTCGGAATCGTGTCTCGGTTGCCGGCGTCACCAACCGTGACCCAGTCAAAGCCGGCATCGATCGTGCCTGCATGGGCGGCGGTCGCCAACGCGATCAGCATTCCAATACCCACACTGCACTTGGTTCGTAACCTGCGCATGACGTTGCTCCAACTTCATTATGAGCCCGGTTTCGACAAAAGGTTTCCGGACCTTCGGATTTTCCCGTGCAATGTTCAGATTACCCCCGATCGGGGGACATGCAAGCACGAACAGCGTGCGAACGCGATGCAAACAACATGCGAACAGGGCGCAACGTCTACATTTGTATGTATGAAGAGGAGACAGGGGTGAGATGCGGGCGTTCCCAAAGACCGACAGGCCAGACGCCTGTCGCACCAGACCGACTACCGATCCAACTCCGCCGCCACAATATTGAGGCTGCCGATGATCGCCACGATGTCGGACAGCAAATGGCCCTCGGCCATGCGGGCGACGACTTGATAGTTGATGAAGCTGGGCGGACGGGTGCGGGTGCGCCAGGGGCGCGGGCCGCCATCGGCGACGACGAAGTACCCGAGTTCGCCATTTGCGGTTTCGTTGGCGCCATAGACCTCGGCGGCGGGCGTTTCCCAGCCGCGGTTGCTCATGATGAGTTCGAAATGCTGGATGAGGCCTTCGATGGAGCCATAGACATCGGATTTGTCGGGCTTGACGAACTTGCCGTCGGCGAAGGTGTCGAGGGGCCCGCCGGGAATAGTGTCGATGAGCTGGCGGATGATGTGCGCCGATTGTTTCATCTCTTCGAGGCGCACATGGAAGCGTGCGTAGCAATCACCATCTTCATGGACAATAACCTTGAAATCGACCGCTTCTGCGCCTTGTCCATCCCAATTCTCTGCATAGCACAGGTAGGGTTCATCCTTGCGCAGGTCGCGGATGACGCCGGAGCCGCGCGCGACAGGGCCAGAAAGTGACCACGCGATTGCTTCGTCATGGGAAATCGTGCCGACACCATCGGTGCGGTCGATAAAGATGCGGTTGCGCAGGAGCAGTGTTTCAATATCTTTCAGCGCGCCTGGCAGATGGACATCGATAAAGGTCTTGACCATTTTCTTGAAGACCGATTCATCGGGCAGGTCCTGCATAGCGCCGCCGACGCGGGTCCAGTCTGGGTGATAGCGCTGGCCTGAGATGAAATCGCAGATGTCATAGATGTATTCGCGCTGGTTGAAGCCATAGAGGAAGCCGGTGATGCCGCCGACATCGAGGGCAGCAGCGCCGCAGCACAGCAAGTGATCCTGAATGCGTGCAAGTTCTGCCATGATGGTGCGGAGGACTTTGCAGCGCGGTGTGATATCAACGCCGAGCAGTTTCTCGACCGCGTGATGCCAGCAGATGTCATTGGCAATGGGCGAGAGATAGTTCATGCGGCTAACGATGGTGACGTACTGGTTGTAGTCCATGTGCTCGCCGAGTTTTTCAAACCCAGAGTGCAGGTAGCCAATGTGAGGCGTGCAGCGCGCGATGCGTTCTCCGTCGAGTTCGAGGACCAGGCGCAGGGTGGTGTGGGTGGCGGGGTGTTGGGGTCCGAAATTGAGCACCCACCGATCACCGGTGTCGATGTGGTTGTCGAGGTAGTCAATGGATTCGACGTCAGTGTCGTAACCGCGATCTGGACGGAGCAGGTAAGGCACGGCGTGGCATCTCCTTGGCGCTTGAGGGTCCGAGTATAGACGGAGTGCGGTTGCGATTGGGAGAGGACCTTACGAGAGGTGGGGTTGTGCGGGCTGGGCAGGGCGCGGGGCGGGCGCGATCAGGGCAAGGCGTGGATGGGAGTGGCGGGAGCGCCGATACCCGATTTCGAGCGTAACGGCGGTGCCGCGGGAGGCGTCGCAGGGGTTGCGCATGGACCTCTAGCCACCTTTAGTGCGCAAGGAGCGAACTGAAATGACCCGCCGTACCGCCAAGTTGTCGTTGAATAGCTCATATCGTCCCGTGTTCGTGACCGCGATGGTGTCGGCGCTTGCCGCTGGGGTTCTCCCCGGATGCACATCGTCGTCCGGGTTCTCAGGTCGTCATGCGAATGCCTCGACCTATAAGACGCAGTACACAGCGCGCGATTACGCAGCCCAGGCCAATAAGGCGGGTGTGAAGAATCCCGCGTTTGTTGATGTTGCCCAAACGATGGCAGCAAAGATTCAGGCGCAGCGTGAAGCCGCGTTTGATTCGATGAACACAATGAAGGGCCAGTTCAACTCTGCCTTTGCGGCGCAGAACGCCTCATTTGATGCGGCCTTAGCACAGAAGGAAGCTGGTCAGGTGATGGCGCAGGGTGTGATTGATATGTTCGGTGCCAAGCTCGAAGAGATGCGCGCCGATGCCGATGCACTGCGCTTACAGAACGTCGGAGCAATGCAGCAGCGCAACGGCTCTGCTGCGGTCGCGATGCTTGACTGGCAACGCCAGTTCGATCTCATGTACGCCGAGGCGGACTACTTGTGGAGCGAATCAAAAGCTCAGTATGAGGCGATGCTCGTAGAGCGTCAGGGCATTCTGGAGCGCGGTGAAGCGCAGCTCAAGCAGATGGAAGACGTCATTCGTCTGGCAGCCGAAAAATCGTCGCAGCGATACGCTTCCACCAAGGCACATGTCGACGCATCCCGGACGCAGGCGAATGCGCAGGTCAATTCTCTTGACCGGCAGATTACGGCACTCAAGGCTCAGCGCGAGGCGCGGTTGACAGGGCTTCGTCAACAAATTGATTCGATCAGCACCGGTGCGGGCATGGAAGTTGATGCCCTTCGCAAGCATGCCGCGGCCCTTGAGCAGACGACCACTGAAGCCGCGATGTCGCTGTCGCACGGCGCTGCAGACGCGGCCTTTGAAGTGAATCAGGCCGAGGCGCAGCGTTTGATGCAATCAGGCCAGCAGATTAAGCGTTCGTCGCAGGCTCAGGCCGAGCGCACGCGCTCTGATGCTTCAACACACTTTGCCCAGGCCAAGAGTGATTTTCAAGAAGAGCTTGAAGCCATCGATCGCTTTGTGACGCACAGCTCTGCGGAAATTGATTTCCGCCGCTCGCAGGCCAAGCAATTCGATAACAACCAGACGCAGTCAGTCATCAATCAGTGCAATGCATTGAGTGATCAGGTTGCTGTGGCCGCACGGAAGCGCACGAGCGAGGCGCAGCGCTGGTGGTCGATGCAGCAGTCTGAGCACGTCAACCAGCTTGCCAAGGCCGATGCGATGGAGCACAAGGGCTTTGCTGATGGCGATGAACTGATCGCTCGCGGCGAAGCAGCGCTTCGGATGGCAGCGTCATATCGCGAGGATGCCTATCAGGCCGCCGATGCGGATCGTCAGATCGCCGCCGCACGCATCCTTGGCTTTGCCTCTGGTGCGCAAGCGCTTGACGTCAGTTCTGATGCGCAGCTTGATCATCTGAACGCAGCAATTGAAGCCTTTGCGAAGAATTCACAGGCGGAACTCGAGGCGCTGGCCGCACGTCGCGAAGCCGCCAAGGTGCGTGGTGATGCAGAAGTGCAGCGTTTTCAGACGCAAGCGGACAGCGAAGTGAAGGCCAATGCTTCTGCCATTGATCAGATGCATGCACAGATCGATGCTGCCGAGGCGATGTTGTTTGCAGAACTCAACAAGCTTGGTCAGGCCGCCAACAGCTATCAGGCCATCGCAAAGGCAACGCATACACAGAGCATTGCTTCTGCGGAGGCGTTCAAAGCGATGGCAGAGTCATCAATGCATGAAATGCTTGCAGCCAGTGCGGCAGAATCCAAGATCGGTGAAGCGCAGGTTGTCTTTGCCCAGAAGATGCAGCAGGTGGCAAAGATGGCGGGCGATGTTGAAGCATCCAAGCAGTTAGTGAACAGCGGTTCGGAGTTTGCGTTTGCACTTGCAGACAATGCTCGCGCCAAGGCCGAGATTACTGCACGCGCGAACGCCGCCGAGGCCGCAGCCAAGTCGCAGATTGCCGCAGCCAATGCCAATGATCAGGCGTTGTGGTCAGCATTCAATCAGCAGCTTGCTCAGGCAAGTGTTCAGAATATCGACCCCGATGGCCAGTTCGGTGCTTCGCCGATTGATGATGCCATGTGGCCCACGGGTGCCGCGGCGGTTGCGTTCCGCACGTTGTCATCACAGGCTCTTGATCGCTTGCATGAGCAGGCGATGCAGTTCTCTGCCGCAGCGGGGGGTGCGTTCTGGTCGCCGATCAATTTGAACCGCGGGTATAGCTCATTCACCGCGCCGATCGATCCGAACTCGGCGTACGAATTCATCACCTGGCAGATTGATCCGGCGTCGGCCCCCGCGTCGACCCTGACCAACGTGCCGGTGAAGATCGACTGATCTTCGAATAGCGAAAGACTATTTGTGCTCGTGCTTTGGAGGAAAAAGCACGGGCAAGTAAGCGGCGCAGGGTGAATTACACCTGCGCCGTTTTTGTGCGCATACGGGCTATGAACCCAACGGCTTCATCATCGGAAACGCGATAACATCGCGGATCGAACTTTGATTGGCAAGCAACATAATCAGGCGATCGATGCCCAGGCCCATGCCGCCCGCGGGGGGCATGCCAACCTTGAGTGCGTTGATAAAATCTTCATCGAAGGTGCGAAAGGTTGTTTCTTCATCGTCAACACCGGCAAGCTGTTCGCGGAACTTTGCTGCCTGTACATCGGGATCGTTGAGTTCGGTGTAGTGCGGCCCAATTTCCATGCCGCCAATGAATAGATCTGCGCGCTCGGCAAGTGATGCATCATCGTGTCTCGGGCGCGTGAGTGGGCTGAGCGCTGCGGGGTAATCAATGATCCACGTCGGGCGACACGGGTCGAGCTTGGATTCTGCGAACTCTTCAAAGAGTGTGTTGACAAGAAACCAGTGGTCGAGCTCGACGCCTACTTCGGTGCGCATCTTCAAGTTTCGCAATTCGATTTCGGATCGCACTTTATCGCGCTCGGTCATTGCAAAGCCCAGATGCTTTTCGAAGAGCTCTGCGTAGGTCACGCGATCAAAGGGGCGCTCGTAGTCGATAGTGCCATCACGGAAGGGTAAAGTAGCTGCTTTTTTTGCAGAAACATCCCGTGCGGCGTGGCGCACAAGGTCTTCGGTGAGCGCCATCACGGTTTCGTAATTACCAAAGGCCTGATAGAGCTCAAGCATGGTGAACTCAGGGTTGTGCTGCTTGTCGAGGCCTTCGTTGCGAAAGTTTCGGTTGATCTCGAAGACACGCGGGAGGCCGCCCACAAGCAGGCGCTTGAGATACAACTCCGGTGCGACGCGCATATAGAGTTCGATATCAAGCGCGTTCATGTGGGTGATGAACGGGCGCGCTGCTGCGCCACCCGCCTGTGTTTGCAGCATGGGCGTTTCAACTTCCAGAAACCCGCGCTCGGTAAGAAAGGTGCGGATTGAAGAAATGACCCTACTGCGCAATTCAAGCACCTTCGTGGTGTGTGGGTTGGACCACATGTCGATATAGCGCTGGCGGTAGCGCAGCTCAATATCCTGAAGGCCCGAATGTTTTTCAGGCGGCGGCAGTAGACATTTTGCAGCTGGCTGAAGCGATATCGCCCAGCATGTGACCTCGCCGGTGCGCGTCATCATCAGCGGACCTTCGGCGATAACGATGTCGCCCAGGTCAGTTAGCTTGGCAAGTGCGAAGCCCTGTTCATCGCAATCTTTTTTGCTGACAGCGATCTGAAAGCTTTCGCGCGATGCATCGCGCAGATTCAACCAGATGAGTTTGCCGTTGTCGCGGTGCAGGACCACGCGCCCGGCAATGCGCAGGCGAGGTCGTTCGTCGCACGAGGGGTCTTTGTGTTCCTTGAATGCGTTGTCGGCGGCCTCGTCATACTTGGCGTGTGCGCCAGCGAGAGAGAGAAGGTCGTCGGTCCTGCCGCCGTAGGGGCTGAGCCCGATAACGCGGGCTTCATCGCGCTTGGCCCGGCGCTGCGCCTCCAACTTGTGGACGTCGACGGGCTCATCGAGGGAGTGAGCTGGTGCTGGTGTGCCGGATTGAGGTGGACGAGGGGCCATTGACGGGCATGCTACCTTTGTGTGAGGCAGAGACACGGAATATGACCAGGAGAAAAACAATGGTGGTGAGTGGATCAATAGCGGCTTCGATCGTGGCGGTAGCCCTGGGGCCAGCGTGTAGCACGCCAGGAGTCCCCGTAAGTTCTGATGGATTGCTCTCGGAATGGTCGGCGGCGTCTCAGATCGCGACCGACCCGGCGGGCGATGCCACAGGCGCGTTTGATGTGACATCGGTCTCGGCGGATTCACGGGGCACTATTCTTCGCCTGCGTTTTGACACAGGTAATACGAATGCAAATCTGCAATCTGGTAATGCTGGCGACGGCACATTGCGCATCGAACTCACGCATGGGGCATCGAGCTTTACGATCGACCTGCGGTCACGCTTTGCCTATCTCGATGGTGACACCGGGAACACCGTCAGTTGGAACAGCATTGGCTGGAGCAGCGCACCGACATACGCGGCGCTGGACTACGAAGCGATTTTCGATGCGGGCAGTGCCTTTGGCGTTGCTGTCGGCGACACGATCACGATAGATTTTTCGGGTTCAGATTCGCTTGCCGCTCCTGTGTCATTCACGCTTACCGCGCCCGCAGACCCGGCGCCGGTTATTGACACGAACAGGCCGGGCAACTCGGATTTTCGTATTGCAAGCATCAACACTCTCAACACCGGCCTGCTGAACGGTGCGCGGGCACCTGCGCTTGGACGACTTATCGTTGCCATGAATGCGGATATTTATTTTTTCTGCGAGGAGTACAATTCCAACGCGGGGCAACTCGCATCGATTATGGATGGATTCTTCGCGCCTGGGCCCGTTTGGAATATCGAAAAATCGGGCGATAATGTGATCGCAAGTACATTTCCGGTGACTGGTGTGCCGACTGGCTCGACGCGGTATGCATCGGCGCTCGTGCAGTTGCCCTCAGGACCGGTGTTTGTCGTGTCCGTGCATCTCAAGTGCTGCGGTTTTGCCGGCGATTCAAGTGATCTGCAGCGCATCACCCAGGCGCAGGACATCGCACAACTGATCGCAGACTTTCGCGCAGGCAATGTGAACGGCGGCGCGCTGGCTGCATTTGCAGGCGCACCAGTGATTATTTCAGGCGATTGGAACCTTGTTGGTTCGCGGATTCCATTGACAACGATCGAAGATGGCGCAACCGGACCGGGGCTTGTCGCACCGCAAGTGCGCCGACTTGTGGGTAATGAGAACTTCACATGGCGGTCGCCTACGTCTAGTTTTTGGCCGGGGCGACTTGACCTGATTGCGTATTCACCAGCAAACCTTCGCAGGCTCAAGGCATTTTCACTTGATTCCACGGAACTTGATGTGGGCACTCTCACGGCGCTCGGTTTGCAGGCAGATGACAGTGATGCATCTGATCATATGATGTTGGTGAGCGATTTTGTCATGACGTGCGGCGCTGATACTGATGGGGATGGTGCGGTTGACTTGGTTGATTTGCAGAATGTGCTCTTTTCATTCGGACAGAGCACAGATCCCTTTGCGTGTGCAGATATTGACGGCAATGGTGATGTCGATCTGTCGGATCTGCAGGCCGTTCTGTTTTCATTCGGCCAGGCGTGCGGCACGCTGTGACATCGATCTCTCTGGAAGGTCTTTCAAAGCACTTTCCGGTGCCCGCTGGCAGCGTCGTCAGGGCCGTCGATGACGTTACATTGAAGATCAACCGGGGCGAACTCTTCTTTTTGCTCGGCCCCTCAGGGTGCGGCAAGACGACACTTCTTCGCGTGGTCGCGGGGATCATCAGGCCGACCTCTGGGCGGGTGTTCTTTGACGATCGAGACATGGCGCGTGTTTCACCGGAGCAGCGCAACACGGGCATGGTATTTCAAAGCTATGCGCTCTGGCCCCACATGACGGTGGCGCACAATGTTGGTTTTGGTCTTCGGGCGCGCAAAGTACCCAGAGATGAACGCAACGATCGCGTGCGCAGAGCACTTGAGATGGTGCATATGGAGAGGTATGCATCGCACAAGCCCGGTCAGCTTTCGGGCGGCGAGCAGCAACGGGTGTCACTTGCGCGGGCGCTGTCCATTCGCCCCAATGTCTTGCTGCTTGATGAGCCCTTGTCGAATCTGGATACACAGTTGCGCCAAAAGATGCGCACCGAAATTCGGCGCATCTGTAAAGAATCCGGCATCACGGCGATCTATGTCACGCATGATCAGAAGGAAGCGCTCGCGATGGCGGATCGGGTTGCGGTGATGTCGAAGGGCCGAATAGTGCAGGTTGGTTCGCCGAGCGAACTGTATAGGCGGCCGACCTCACGATTCGTTGCAGAATGTATGGGCAAGACAAATCTTCTGCGCGCCAAAGTGTTGAGCAAAGATGGTGACACTTTGCACCTGCAGACTTCCGCGGGCGAGTTGCGTTCGACAGTGTTTGATTCCTCGAACACACACACAGGGGCTGAAGTGATGTGTTCGATACGGCCAGAGGCGCTGCGCCTTGTTGAAGGTGGATCAACGGACACACAATCGATACTTCATGGGAAACTGCGTGAGTCGACGTTTCTGGGAGAATGTGTTCAATACACCATCACATGTGCTGATGGCATGACGCTCAAGGCCCTTGAGATGCACTCGTCGCGCATAATCCCAGTTTCTGAACGAGAAATCTTTATGGTTGTTGAGCCGCACGATGTTGTGGTGCTATATGGCGAAATCCCAACCCAGTGATCCGAAATAGGGTTTTTGTGGGAAATCAAGCCGGAATTTCGATTGCGACCAAAACCCTAATTTCTGCCAGGACAATCACTTACGCTTAGTTTTTTGAAGCCTCAGCGAATCACATCGCCGGGGGAAGACTCCTGTGGGTGAGGGGCAATACGTGTGTTCCCTCAAAAAGGAGTAATGAGTTATGCGTGGTGGAAAAGCAGGCCTGATGGCCTTTGCAGGCGGCGCGATGCTCGCGGCGCTTTTCGCGGCCCCTCTCGCGGTCGCAAATAACGATGATCAAACTGAAGTTGAAGTCCGAATGAACCCGGCCCCGGGTACATCCACATTTGCCGATGGCAAAGTGCGGTTCCGGGAGCGCGCTTCGAGAGGGCGGACCGATGTCCGGGCTCAGATCGAGGATGTGGCGTTGGGCGATTACGATTTCTTCGTTGGCGGCATTTTCCGCGCGACGGTGACCGTGATCGCGACACCTTCTGGAACCGAAGGTGATCTGCAGTTCCGCAATCCAACCGAGCCGCAGCATTTGCCGCTTGATTTTGATCCGCGTGGGCAATTGGTCGAGTGGCGCCAAGGCGGCACAGTCGTCATGTCGGGGCAGCTTGGCACAACAGCGCCCGCTTCCGGTGCAAGGACCGGCGGTGGTTCGCGTGATGGGGTATCGAACAATTCACGCGGCAACTCGAACAAGCATTCGACGAACAACACGCTCAGTTTTGATGATTCGTCCGCGAGAAGCAATTCAAGCGGTTCGATTCAGATCAAATCCAAGAGAAACCGCGTCGATGTGAGCATGAAGTTCAAGGGCCTTGACAGCAGCAAGACATATCTGGTCACCGCTGACGGCGTGGAAGTTGCAACGGTCAAGCCCCGTCGCAATGGCAATGCGAAGCTCAAGTTCTCATCCAGAGCCAAGGGCAAGAAGCTTCCCCTGACCTTTGACCCCGTGCAAGTCGTGTTAGAGATGTGGGATGGCACGGATCGCGTGCTGATCGCCCCACTGGATGGCAAGACGACTCGCCCGGGCACGCGCTCCAGAGGCAACCGTGTTGAAGTTGACATGGACAGCACTGGCGCTGACTTTGATGCGAACGGTGAGGCTGAGCTGCGCATGCGCAATGGCGGACGTGTTGACTTCCAGGTTGAGGTAGAAGATCTCGATATGGGGTCGTACGATTTACGCGTGGACGGTGTTGTTGTGGGAACAATCAACGTGGCTGCACAAGTGGGCGGTGGCACAGGGGGCGAGATCGAATTCTCGTCACAGGTTGATGATGCTGATCATCGCCTTCCGTTGACATTTGATCCGGCTGGTGCACTCCTCGAGGTTGTCGGTGGCGGCACTGTGTATCTGACCGTGGTGTTCCCGGCGTAACCGGAGCGCGAGACAGATCAGAATATTCGAGCACACGCGATGGGATATCCCTGTCGCGTGTTTTTTATTTGACCATCCGCAACGTAACAAGAGCTACGGGACTTTTGTGCCTGTTGCGCGCGTCAGAACTTGGCGTGTTCGATTGCTTTTTCCCGATTCCATACCAACACTTCTGTATGAGGCGAAGGTGATCCTTTGCGCATCATGGGAGAAGGCGAGTTATAGGAACTTGTGTAAGGAGTTCGATCATGCGTGGCATGAAAGCGATTATGGGAATCGGGTTTGCGTCGATGCTTGCGGCATCCGCCTCGGCCCAGTCCGGCAGCGACCGTATCGAGGTCGAGGTCGACATGATACGAGCATCGGGCGCACCGGGCGATGCCGATGGCAAGGTGAGATTCCGTGACGACGGCTCGCGCACCTCGGTCCGCGCCGAACTGGAAGATGTTCCGGTCGGTGATTATGACTTCTATGTGAATGACATTCTGAGAGCAACCGTGACGGTTGTATCGACGGCGAGCGGCACCGAGGGCGAAGTGCAATTCCGCAATCCACTGGACCCGGGCAAGCCATTGCTCGATTTCGACCCGCGCGGTCAGGTCGTCGAGTGGCGCTCAGATGGTGACGTAGTGTTGTCAAGGCTCATGCCCACCGAACAGGTCAATGAGTCTGAGGATGATTCTTTTCAGTCGCAGAAGATCAAGAAGAAACTGGATGTCATTGGTACATCAAACTCGAGCGGCACCATTCAGTTCAAGTCAAAGAGGAACAAGGCGGACTTTCGCCTTCGCTTCAAGGGCTTGGTGCCGAATAGGGTCTACACCGTGACCGCAGACGATGTTGAACTTGGCACGGTCAAAGCGCGCCGGAATGGCAAGGGCCGCCTTGATATGTCCACGCGGCCCCGTGGCAAGAAAATCAATCTTCCTGTCGATCCTGCTCGGGCAGTGATCGAAGTGTGGGACGATGATGTTGTCATCCTGAGCACAACACTTGATGGTATTCCACTCGGCGCCGGGTTCGCCTCAAGTGGCGATCGCATTGAAGTTGATATGGACAGCTCTGGTGCAGATGTTGATGCCCATGGCGAGGCCGAATTGCGTCTGCGTCGCCGAGGACGGATCGATTTCCAAGTTGAGATTGAAGATATCGATATTGGGACATACGACATGCGCGTTGATGGCGTTGTCGTGGCGACAATCGATGTGACCACGCAGTTCAGTGGTGGCACGGAGGGCGAAGTTGAGTTCTCAACTGACAACTCTGAGTCCAACAAGCTGCTGCTCGATTTCGAACCCGCGGGCGCGTTTATCGAGATTGTTCAAAGCGGCACGGTGTATCTGAGTGTGACGTTCCCGTCATAAGGGAACCGCCAGTTTGAATTGTGATCTATGCACGAGCGGCGGGAAGCGAAGTACGCTTTCCCGCTGGTTGTGTTTTTGCAGAATCACTTGGGTACTGGATGCGGCCGTGATACACAGCACAAAGCGTTTTCGTGAGCGCCGCTTCGATGACATGCAGTTCGCGCAATGTGAGTGAGCTTTCATCGAATTGGCCGTCGGTGAGGCGCTGCGCTGCCATGGAGTGCACCAGCGCTTCAATGCGGGCGGGCGTGGGTTCGCGCATAGCGCGCGTCGCACCTTCAACAGAATCGCACAACATGAGGATGGCCGCCTCCTTGGTGCGCGGCCGAGGCCCCGGATAGCGGTATGTCACTTCGCTTGGCGTTTCGCCGGTGCCATCAGCTTCGGCGGCCTGCTGGGCCTTGTGATAAAAATATGACACAAGCGTAGTGCCATGATGCGATTCAATGTAGTGATGCAGCGAGCGCGGCAGGGTATATTCACGGGCCAGTTCCATGCCATCTTTGACATGTCCCATGATGACCAGCAGGCTCATTGCGGGGCTCAGTTTGTTGTGTCGATTGAAACCATCCGATTGATTTTCGACGAAGTAGTCGGGCTTGTTGATCTTGCCGATGTCGTGATAGAGCGCACCTACGTAGAGATGCAGGCTATCGGCGCCGATGGCATCGGCTGCGGCTTCTGCGATCGTGGCGACATTCAGAGAGTGGTTGTAGGTGCCCGGTGCGCGCTGTTGCAACTGACGCAGGAGATGCCTGCGCGGATCGCGCAATTCGCTAAGCGTCATGCCGGTGGTGATGTCGAAGATGCGTTCGATCGCGGGCAAGAGAAACAGCAGTGAGGCACCAGCGGCAAACCCGCCAAGGCCTGCATTGACCGCATCGCCGACAATTTCCCGCCAGATGCTAGGCATCAACGGGCGTTCTGCAAAGCCGACCACCGCACAGGCTGCGGCGACGGAAGCGGCAACAGCGATAGAGCCCGAAACAACATCGGCGCGGCTGCGAATATCGCGCAATCGCCAGACGGTGGCGACGGCACCAGTGAGCAGCGCGATCGATTCGCCGACTGAAAAATCAAGTGAAACTGCAACGAGTCCGGCAAGCGTTGCCCCGATGACAAGCGCCATACGCCGATCGTATGCAATAACCATGATCATCGTCACCAGTGCTACAGGCAGTGATGCGGCAAGCCATGTCAGTGATGGTTGCGTGATGGTGACCCATGTTGCGCCCGCCAGGCCGCCCGAGAGCAAACTTGCGATGACGAGGCATCGCCATGGGCGGCGTAGCACGCGCGGGTAAAACAGCCCGAGATAACCAGCGATTGCGACGACCACCGCGAGGCCAGCAAGCAGCGCGCCGCCGACGTACATGAGTTCAGCCCATCGTGGCAACGCTGCAAGGAAGCGGCGATGTTCTTCACGCGCGACTTGCATTTTGGTTTCATCGAGGGGCTCACCGCGTCGCACAATCGTGTCGCCGACGGAGTGGTGAATATAGTAAGGGTCAATGTTTGCGGCAGCGGCTTCTTCGTGTTCGGTCGTTGTTTCGTGATCAAAAGCGAAGGTCGGCAGAGCGCTTCGCGTCAGGAAATCGACAACCGTTGCGGCAAGCGAACCAGAGAAGCCGGTTTGTGCAACGATATCGCGCATCGTATCGCGACCACCTGTTGCATCAGGGTTTTCGATATTGATGGCACGATTGATCGCGACAACTTGTGTTGACCCGCTTGCGAAGGCGAGTTGCAATCGGGTGACATTTTGTGCATTGGCACGCTGATATTCTTCCGAGGAAAGAAGGGGATACATACGTAATGTGCTGAATAATGAATTGACCTTGCGTTCCCACTCGGCGGTGGCTTCACCATCGCGCACCGCGCCGCGAATCGCAGCGAGACGGATTTCATCAAGGCCATACTTTTGGCGAAGTTCCGGTGCGACCTCATTTACCGATTGCGCCCCTGCGAGTGCGGTGGGCAGTCGACGCAATTCGCCGGACAACTGTTCAAAAGCATCTCCGAGAGCGCTGTAGACGCGCGGCGTAGCGCGCTGGGCAATTTCCTGGTTGCGCTCTGTCGCGAGTTCATCGAGTTGTTCAAATTCAACGCGAACGGTGAGGGTTGTGTCTGCGATGCGTCCGACAGCAAGCGGCGGAAAGGCGCGCGCAGACAGAATGATCAGCGCCAGTGCAATGGCAAGACCGAACCCAATGCCTGTGACGGGGACGAAGGTGGGTTCTGCGGCAGCGTTGCGCACGTTGCGCAGAAGCTGAGCGAGTGTTGCGCGGCGCAACTCGGGATTGCTGACCCGCCGGCGCACCGGCTTTGTCGACTTGCCCGGTTTATTTGCAGGGCGTTCAGGCATGGCGCGCCCCCTCGGGCTGGCGGTGATGATTCGAGGCCGCACGACTGGTCAAGGCCGTCAGCAGATCACCAGTGGTGGGTTGGTCGTGGTCATCGGCAGCGTAGGCATCGATGATGCGCTGAACTAGTGGATGGCGCACAACATCGGAGCGTTCGAGGATAGAAAAAGCAACGCTGTTGATTCGGCGCAGCCTGCGGGCGGCGTCGATCAGGCCGCTTTCAGCTGGATCGGGCAGATCGATCTGGGTGACATCACCGGTAACGATCATTTTCGATCGTTCGCCCATGCGCGTGAGGAACATCTGCATCTGGCCGCGCGTGGTGTTCTGCGCTTCATCTAAAATGACGACGGCGTCGTTGAGAGTGCGCCCGCGCATGTATGCCATCGGCGCAATTTCAATAACATCACTTGACATGAACTGTTTGAGCGTTGCGTAGTCGAGCATGTCACTCAGCGCATCAAGGAGCGGACGAAGATACGGATTTACCTTTGCAAATTGATCGCCCGGCAGGAACCCAAGTTTTTCTCCTGCTTCAACTGCGGGGCGCGTGAGAATGGCACGTTTCACGCGCCCGGTGCGCAGCATGTGTACTGCCGCCGCGACCGCAAGGTAGGTCTTGCCCGTGCCTGCGGGGCCAATAGCAAAGACCATGTCGTGCGAATCAACGGCTTCGAGATAGCGACTCTGGTTTTCAGAGCGAGCCTTGACGGTTCGTCCATGCGTCGCGATCGGCATGCTTCGCCAGTCATCGCCGTTGGCGAGCGGTGTGTGCGATGCGGATACGAGTGTGGTGTCCTGGCCATCAAAGGCGGGCGAGGGCGTTGTGCGCGCAGCCTCGGTGATGGTTTCAAGCAGGTGCTGTGAGTTCATCGGTTGCCCGCGCTGGCCCGCAGCGATCAGATCATCAAGCACCCGGCGTGCTGCAGCGACATTCGTGCGATCGCCTTCGATCTGGACAATGCTTGCCCGCGCGTGGACAGTCACACCCAGCGCCTCACGGATCAATTTGAGGTGGCGCTCGGCAGGTCCGAAGATTGTGGTACGTTCGGTGCCATCAGGGACCGGGATCGTTATTTCCACGTCGATCTTGCCTCAAAAAGAGGTCGGCACGCTGGCCTTTGCCCATGGTGGGCATGCAGCGTTCAAACCCCGGCCAAAACCCAAGATGATCGAGACCTTCACACGTGATCCCGGTGCACATCGGACCCACCCAGTTACGCCATCGGCATTGTAGGTCCGTCGGGCCAGCGCTGTGGGCCGCATGCGGCACGTTTGTACGTATATTGTTAGGTACGGTTGCATGTACTCTGATTCTGGGATGCACTCAGAGGCAGCCACAATCTCTCCATGCCTTGCAAAACGCTGAGGGTGTGCGGCCGGCACAAACACATGAAAGGCGCATCGAGGGTGATCGCGAAGACCTGACCGCCGCCATTCGATGGGCTGCGAGGCAACAGGAATGGGTGATCGCATCGTGGTCAGAATTGCCTGATGGCGGCAGGCGGTACCAACTGATGAATACCCGCGATGAGCCCGGGTGGGTGGAGTGCCGCGACGTCGATGCAGCAGCGGGGAAAAAGACATTTTCCGGTTTTGCAACGGCGGGGCTCGGGCGCTTTGGAAATCCTGCGCGTGAGCGTGCGCTGATCAAGGAGATTGCGGATCGATTGACCGTGTTGAGTGCGAAGCGGAAATGATCAACGGGAGGCGGTTGAGTTCGCGAATCGGCGGCCTTTGCTTCTCCCGTCGCGCTGACCATTCATGAGCCAGTCGGGCAACCCGCCTACAACACGAAACGCGCCGGCCCCGGCGATGTGTTCAACTTCACGAATGAGGTCGGGCGTGGGGGAGATGCGCATGCGCTCGGCCTGAAGTCGTGCACGCCTGCCACCGGAGCGCACAGTGATCGTCAAGGGCACGCCACTGCCAGAGGTGCGTGCTTGGGCGGCGCGCAATACGCCCGCCAGTTGATCGAGCACCGTAACACTTCCGGAATTGTCTTCAAGCACCACTTCAACACGCGAGGCCAAGTGACGATCCGCTTCTGCGATTGGGATGGCACGTTCGACGATAATCTGAGGCTCGCCTCGATTGGTATCGATGCGCCCGGCAAGCAGCACCACTGCCTCCGTGACAAGCTGCGCCGAAGTGTCTGCATATGTGCGCGGGAACAGCACAGCATCGATCGTGTTCTGTTCATCTTCAAGCGTGACAATCGCCATGCGATCGCCCTTGCGCGTCACGACGGGGCGGACAGATTTGACGAGCCCGCCGACCACAATCGGTTCATCATGTTTCATCTGGCGGGCAGCAGTTACATCAGCAGTTGCAAAGCGCGAGACAGCATCGCGATGCAGTTCAAGGGGATGACTTGAGACATAAAATCCAAGCACCTCGCGTTCTTTGGCGAGCATGTCGGCATAATCCCACGGCGCGGTGCGCACGAGCGACGGTTCTGACGTAGGCGAGGGGTCCGGTTCGTTCTTGCCTCCACCAAAGAGCGCCCCTTGCCCCGCAGCCCGGTCTGCCGCCGCCGATTGCCCCGCAGCAACAGCGCCTTCGATCGAGGCAACCATCGCGGCGCGTTGTTCTTCACCATGCACAGAATCAAAGGCACCGGCGCACACGAGCGCTTCGATGGTCGCCTTGTTCACTGTGCCAGGTGGAATGCGCTCACAAAAATCATGCAGGCTGCGAAAGTTCCCGGTTTGTTGACGTGCTGTGACCACGGAATCGATTGCCTTTGTGCCCGCACCCTTCAAGGCCCGCAGCCCAAAACGCACGTGCCCATTGAGCGATGTGTGCGGCTCGTCATCATCAAAAACCACAGTGAAATCAGCATCAGATTCGTTGATGTCTGGAGGTTGAATATCAACGCCAACTTTGCCGTTGACAAATCGTGTGCGTTTGCAGTCGTCTTTGTAGCGGATCCAATCTTCAACTTTCTGGGCCTGGCTTTCAAAGCTCAGGAACGCCGCCATGTATTGGTTTGGGAAATACGTTTTGAGTAGCGCTGTTTGATACGCAACGATTGCATAGCCGGCCGAGTGGCTCTTGTTGAAACCATAGCCAGCGAATTTTAGGATTTTGTCAAAGAGGCCTTCCGCCTCCTGCTCTGACATGCCCTTGCACTTTGCGCCTGCGATGAACACGGGGCGCTCGGCGTTTATGATTTTTTCTTTTTTCTTGCTGATGGCTTTGATGAGCGAGTACGCGGCGCGAAGCGGGATGCCGCCCAGTTCATGGACGATCTGCATCACCTGTTCCTGATAGATCATGATGCCGTAGGTTTCTTCGGTGAAGCGATCGACGATGTCGTGAATTTTTTCGACCGCCTGTTCACCATGTTTGCGTGCGTTGTAGTCAGGAATCAGGTCCATGGGCCCGGGGCGAAAGAGGGCGTTGGCAGCGATCAGGTCTTCAAGGCGATCGGGTTTCATTTCCATCAGCAGACGGCGCATGCCGCCTGATTCAAACTGGAAAACGCCTGTCGTTTCGCCGCGCCGAAAGAGTGAAAACACGCGGTCGTCATCAATTGCAAATTGATCGAGATCGAGTGGGTCTGCCTGAGCACGCGCTTCAGCGCTCGGCATACGCTCGCGGCGATCGATAAACATCGCGCTCCATATTTCTTCCCGGTCAAGTGTTTCGCGTATCAGTTTCTTGGCGCGCTCGATGGTTGACAATGTGCGCAGCCCGAGGAAGTCCATCTTCAGCAGGCCAATGCGTTCACACCCGGGGCCGTCCCATTGCGTCACAACATCACTGTCATTTGAGCTGGGCGGCTTATAGAGTGGCACAACTTCGTGCAGGGGTCGCGTCGCAACGATTACGCCCGCAGCGTGTACGCCCGCATGACGCACCTGGCCTTCAAGCACCATGCCGGTGTCGATCACGCGTTTGATCTCGCCGGTTTCCGGGCGAGCTTCACCGAAGACTTGTTTGAGTGATGCGTCGTTGTCGTTGTAGCACCCTTTGAGCAATGGCTCCTGCTCGAGTGCTCGCGAGAAGGTCATCTTCGGATGTTCTGGAATCAGTTTGGCGAGCTTGTCGACCACGCCGAGCGGCGTGCCAAAGACGCGTCCCACATCGCGAATCGCGGCGCGGGCTTTGAGTGTGCCGAAGGTGATGATCTGCGCGACGTGCCCATATTTTTCGCGGACATAATTGATGACCTCTGCACGGCCGATCTGGCACAGGTCGATATCGATATCAGGATATTCTTCGCGGTCTGGATCGGTGAAGCGCTCAAAGAGCAAGCCATAGCGCACCGGGCAGGCGTTCGACAGGCCGAGCACATAGCCGACCATGGTGCCCACACCCGAACCACGCGCGATCGCGGGGATGCCGCGCTGGCGTGCCCAGTTCACAAAATCCCACACGATGAGGAAGTATGGCGCGATGCCTTTGTCTGCGAGAATGGAGAGTTCGCGGCTCAGGCGCGAGCGCACATCGTCTGTAATGCCATCGTCCCCATAGCGCCAGATAAGTCCGGCTTCACAGAGTTCGCGCAGTGCAGTGTTGCATTCGGCCTTGAGTGCATCCGTTGATATGCCTGTTTCGCGCGGATCAAAAGGACTGACCTCATAGGCGGCGCACACACGTTTGAACCATGCTGTGCGATCGGCTTCGCCTGCATAGGCTATGGATGCATCTGGCCGGCGCACGCTGACAAGCGGAGCATGGCTTCCATATTCAATTGTTGTGTTGCACCTGCGCGCGATGCGCAGTGTGTTATCGCAGGCCACGCGGCCGATGGAATCGCCACCAAGTCCGCCCATGCCGCCCGCACCAAGCCAGTCCGCTGGGGCGTCATACATTGCATCAGCATCTGGGCCATCGAAAAGTTCGCGCATCTCGCGGGGGCTCTTGACATAGAGCGCGTGCGGATAATGCATGCGATTTGGATCGCTTTTTTGCTTGCCGGTGGAAATACAAATGAGCGTGTCGTGGGCGTCGTGTTCTTCGGCAGTCAGAAAATGCGAATCGTTATCACACACAATTGGCAGGTCGAGTTTGCGTGCGATGCGGATCAAATGCGGATTGATGATGTTCTGTTCTGGGATATGGTGTTGCAATTCGACATAGAAGCGCGGGCCGGTTGGCGTATCACTCAGCACGCGCCGATGCCACTCGCACACTTCGATAGCGTGCTGCCAGTGGGAATCATCTTTGGTTTTTTCAAATTCGACCAGGTGATGCGCAAGTTCAGAACCCAAGTGACCATTGATAGCTATCAGGCCTTCGTTGCATTCTTCGAGCAGGGCGCGATCAATGCGGGGCTTGTAGTAGAACCCAGTCAAATAGGCTTCGCTTGCCAGCCGCATCAGGTTGCGCCAGCCAATGTCATTCTCAGCGAGCAGCACAAGGTGGTGCCCGCCATCGGAGGCGCCCGTGAAGGTTCGATCATGCCGATCGCCCGGTGCGACATACGCTTCGCATCCGAGGATGGGCTTGATGCCCGATGCCTTTGCGGTCTCATAGAAGGCCAAGGCCCCAAACAGGTTGCCGTGGTCGGTGATGGCGACCGAATCCATGCCCAACTCTTTGACCTTGGCGACAAGGCGATCGAGGCGATTGCCCCCATCAAGCAGCGAGAACTCAGAATGCAGATGCAGATGTGCAAAACCGGAGCCTAGCCCCGCAACGGGCTCATTTGCAAGGGTTTTGTTCGGTGCATCATCTGGTGGCATGCGGCGTGATCCTATCCCGAAGACACGAGGGGTAGTGGTTGATCCACTTCTCTAAGAAAGGATACCCAGCTGGGCGGCCCTTGGGGAGGGTATGTCAGGATGTTCACAGGGTAGAAAAGAGGAGCAAAAATCACGACTTTCTGTTGGACTTTTGCTCTGGAGACCGTACGTTATCGCTGCACTGAGGACTGGGGAGTTTCCTGACAGGGTAAATCCTGCCAGAACTTCGAGAGACAAACACGAATTGAGTTGCGTGACGCGTGTGTTCGATGCGTTTTCGCTTCAGGACCGAATCGACCTTGACAGGTCGGCAAGGGATTTACGGGTTCGCAGGCTTCTGGTGGGGCTTGCGGCTCACACGACCTCTCTTCCTCCAGAACGACACGGTTAACGCTGGTCGTTCTGTTTCGGGGCCCTCGCTTGGGAACAAGTCGGTGCCCCACGAACTCTCTTCCTCCGGAGTCCCTCGGTTAAGTCTGAGAGGCTCTGTTACTCGCCTTGTCCCAGGAGCACAGGATTGGGGCATATGGGGCGAGTTTTCTCTCTTCCTCCAGAACGATTCAGTGAAAGCTGGGCCGTTCTGTTTCAACGCGAGTATGCGAAAGCGCATGTGCGATAACAAACCTCTCTTCCTCCAGGACGACACGGCTAACGCTGGTCGTTCTGTTTGTTTTTAGAGCGAGAGGAGGGGAAATCAATCGTTATATGATTGTTCATTCGCAACGGGCGATGTCTTCTAGCCATGCGGCGCGCAGTTGCTGGGTGATGGGACCGGGTTTTCCAGCGCCGATAGTCTTGCCTTCGACCTGCACTGCGGGCAAGACGCCCCAGGATGAGTTGGTCAGGAAGAGTTCGTCGGCGTCGAGGACGTCCGCGATGGTCATCATGCGTTTTGTAGCGGTGATGTTGTTGGATTCTGCGTAATCGATGAGCGTGTCGCGCGTGATGCCGGGCAGGACTGGCGCGGGGATGCTGCCTTTGGATTCTTCGCCGTGTGCGATGGGCGTGAGGAGTGCGCCGTCGCGGACAGCAAAAAGATTCGATACAGCACCCCCAGCGATGTGGTTGGAGACTTGCAGGATCAAGCACTCACCGGCGTTGCGCACAGCTGCGTCCTGCAATTCGCGCAGCCGCCACCAGTAATCAAGGGTTTTGTGGCCTTCGGTTTCGCGAAATGGATTGGCGCGTGCTGCAGCGATGGTGAGGGTGATGCCGCGATCGAACATCTGATCGGGATAGGTGGCCGCGGGGGTGAGTTGCAGCACGATGGTCGGGTGGTGTGCGTCAGTCTTTGCGGCAGTGGTGCGTCCGAGCAGGTTCATATCGCCGCCGGTGAGGGTGAGGCGCAGGCGCGCGTGCGCTCCGGGGGGCAGTGCGGCGCGGTCGGCAGCTTCCTGCAATACAAACAGCAGGGCACCGATATCAAATTGATCAAGCAGGCGCAAGCTTGTCGCAGAATTGAGCATGCGCTCGAGGTGGGCGCGGGCGCGATGGACATGTGCCTTGCCAGGAGTGTTGGTTACGACAAGCATGGTTTCAAAGAGGCCTACGGCGTGTTGAAAGCCTGCATCGAGCGCGGAGATGCGGGCGTCATCTGGTTCGACGAATGCGCCATCAATCCAGAGGATTGGCAGTTTGTCTGGGGCGTTGCTAGCGCCGTCTTGTTGTGTAGATTCTTGCACGGCGTCAGCGTACCGATTTGGTGGCAGGGTGTGCTTTGCGGGAGAGGGTTGCGGCGCCGATGATGCCGGCATCCGGGCCGAGGGCGGTGATGCAGAACCGCATATGCCCTTGTAAACGTGGCAATACATGGTGATTGCAGCTTGCACCAATCGCATCGACATAGGGTTGACCAAGGGCTTCTGTGAGGCCGCCACCCATGACGACAAGGGGCGTCCCAAGCAGTGTGCAGGCGCTTGCGATGCCTCGGCCCAACAGATCGGCTGCTTCGTCGATGACAGTGCGCACGAGTTCATCGCCGGCGGCGTAGGCCTCTGCGACGAGCTTTGCGGGGAAAGCACGCGGGTTGTCCGAGGCGAGCAGTGCATCCCGGAGTGATGTTGGGTGATTGGTCTGAATGAGTTCGTGAAGCCTTCGCGTGATCGAAGCGCGTGAGCAGATGTCTTCAAGGCGTTGCATGCCGATGGGACTGGCAGAGAGCAGCAGCGTGCGGCCGATTTCGCCAGCCGATCCCAGCGGTCCGCGGATGAGGTTGCCATCGAGGATGATGCCGCCACCGATGCCGGTGCCGACCCATACACCGAGCACATCGCGTTCGTTACGGGCTGCGCCGTAGGCTGCTTCGCCGGCAATTGCCGCGTTGACATCGTTGTCGATCACGATGGGGAGGTCTCCCAGTTCTTTGTGCAGCATGCTTGCGAGAGGCACATTGGTCCAGCGCAGGTTTGGGGCTTCGACGATGGTGCCTGTGGCAGCATCGATGGAGCCCGCAGCCCCGATGCCAATGGCGCTGGCCGCGTCGGGCGTAGTCCCGGCGGCGGCGGCGCAGACGGCGTGGATTCCTTCCGCGAGTCGGGTGATGGTGTGCTTCGAGCCATCTTCTGCTTTGGTTGGCATGTGGAGGCGCTCGACGACCTGTCCGCATGAGTCAACAAGGCCAATCTGGGCGTTAGTGCCCCCAAGATCGATGCCAATGGCCAGGTCATGGACAGTTTGTGCGGGCACCGTGGGTCTCCGGTTCGAGTGGGAACGCGAATCACACTACCTTGTTTGGTGTGGAACGGATTCCTGATGCGGTATTGGCGTTGATGATCGGGCTTGCGCTGCTGTGGGCGCTCGCGGTGATCGCAGTGGTGGTGGCCCAACGGCACCCCATGCGCAAGGGGAGTGTGGCTGGGGGCGCGGTGATGGCGGTCTTTCGGATCTACGCCAAAGTCATGCAGCGTGTGCGCTACGAGGGAGAAGAACGCATTCCCTTGGATATTCAAAGTCTGGATATTGACGGCGTGCCAACGGGGGAGAGCGCACCGTTGATTGTTGTTGCCAATCACACAGCGGGGATTGATCCGGTGCTCATTCAGGCGGGGTTGCCCTTTGAGGTGCGCTGGATGATGGCGCAGGACATGCGGGTGCGATGCCTGCAATGGTTCTGGGATCTTGGGCGAATGATTTTTGTGGACCGAGAGAAGCCAGGTCCGAAGGGAATGCGCGAAGCGTTTGGGCACCTAGCGCAGGGGGGGGTGCTGGGCGTATTTCCTGAGGGTGCGATAGAGCGCCCGCCTAGGCACATCATGCCCTTCAAGGATGGGATCGGACTTCTGATCAAAAGAAGCGGTGCGCGATTGCTTCCGGTGGTCATTGAAGGCACGCCCGAATCATCGACGGCGTGGGGCTCAATATGGAGACGCGGCAGGGTGACGATGCGGTTTCTACCAGTGATGAGTTTCACCGAGTCGGGCAACACTGTGCACGCGATCACCCGTGAGCTTGAAGCGATGTTTTGTGGTGCCACCGGGTGGCCTATGGCAGCCAAGTCGTCGGCCAAAGGCACTACTGATAGGCTAATGACACCATGATCGCACGGGTACACGGCAAACTGGAAACGATTGACGGCAGCGTTGCAGTGATCGGTTTGGATTCGGGTCTTGCGTATGCAGTGCATGTGCCCGCGTTTCTTGTCAGTGAACTCGCTGAGAGCACCGGCATCTCGATCACCTTGCACACCATGCAGATTTTCGAAGCAACGGCACAGGGGTCGCACATGACGCCCAGATTAATTGGCTTTCGTACAAAAGAGGAGCGCCGCTTCTTCGAGTTGTTTACGACGGTGAAGGGACTTGGCACGCGTCGGGGGTTGCGCGCCATGGCAGCCCCGATCGGCGAGATTGCTCAGGCCATTGCGAGCCGTGATGTGGTGTGGCTTCAGAAGTTGCCCGAAATTGGCAAGCGTCTGGCGGAGACCGTCGTGGCGGAACTGCACGGCAAAGTCGATGGTTTTTCCACCGGCGTGCCCGGGCAGGCAACAGAAGCGAAGCCGACACTGATGACCGGCGATGGTGCGCAGCAGGCGGTGGCAGCGCTTGTGCGCCTTGGTGAAGCAAAGGCGGATGCGGAGCGCAAAGTTGAGCGAGCGCTTGCCTCGCATCCGAAGGCAACCAAGGCATCGGCTGATGAACTCCTAGCCGCGGCATTTGCACTCGGGGCCGCCTGAACCGATACGCTGTGCGGGTCGTGCGGGGGCGCATGGCAGGTTTGGGAGAAGGCAGATGCGATACGCAATGATCATGGCGGGGGGTGCCGGCACGCGGCTGTGGCCCATGAGCCGCGCAGGTCAGCCCAAGCAGTTGGTGCCGTTCATTGCGCGGGGCGATGAGCGCGTGTCTCTCTTGCGCATCGCGGCGGATCGGCTCGAAGGCCTAGTGCCGACGAGTCAGCGTCTTATTTGCACTGGTGAAGTGCATCGTGAGGCGATCAAGGCGGGGATTCCAGGATGCACCGACGAACAGATTCTTGGTGAGCCTGAGGGGCGCGACACGGCCAATGCAGTCGGGTTCGCAGCGGCGGTGCTGCACGCACAAGACCCCGATGCGATATTTGCAGTATTGACGGCGGATCATCTGATTACGCCGGAAGATGAGTTTCGCAAGCTCATCGCGATGGGCTTTGATCTCGTTGAAAAAGACCCGAATCGCCTTGTGACATTTTCGATCAAGCCGACATATGCAGCAACAGGGTTTGGCTATGTTGAGCGTTCAACGCCAATTGCGGGCGATACATTTGGCGGACTTGCCTACAGCGTCGAACGATTTGTTGAAAAACCATCACTTGAGCGCGCTCAGGCCTATGTTGAAAGCGGTGCGTTCGGGTGGAACAGCGGCATGTTTGTGTGGAAGGCAGCGACGATTCTGGATTGCCTGCGCCGGTACAAGCCCGAGAGTTATGCGGGGCTAAAGCGCATCGGAGATGCATGGCTCACGCCGCAGCGCGAGGAAGTGCTGCGCGAAGTGTATCCGGCGCTCCCCAAGATCAGTATTGATTACGCGGTGATGGAGCCCGCGTCGCGCGAACAAAAGCGTGCCAAAGGCGAGAGCGTCAAGGTGTGCACGGTGATCATGGACCTGTCATGGCTTGATGTCGGGTCATGGCCAAGTTACGGCGAGACCCTTGAAGCCGATGTGCAGGGCAATCGTGTGTCAGGTGGTGCGGTGATTCACAAGGGTGCAAAGAATCTTGTGGTCAATGATGAAGCGGAACATCTCGTGGCGCTCGTTGGGTGTGAGGATTTGATCGTTATCCATACGCCGCGGGCGACGCTTGTCATGCCTGCGGACAAGGCTCAGGAATTGAAGGCGTTGCACGCAGATTTGCCGCCCGAGTTGCGTTGATCATTTTCGGAATAGGATGGTGGCATGCCGGGCAAGCCCTTTGTGTATCTTGACCATGCAGCAACGAGCTGGCCCAAGGCGCAGGGCGTTGCAGAGGCGATGTCAACATTCCTTGCCCATGAAGCGGGCAATCCGGGGCGGGGCGGGCACGCGCTGGCGCAAGCGGCGCAGCGGGTGATGGATGAAGCCCGCGCCGGGCTTGCAAAGCTCATCAACGCAGAATCACCGGATCGTATGGTGTTGACGTATGGATGTACGGATGCGATCAATCTTGCGATTCATGGCGTGGTGTCGTGTGCGCGCTGTAGCACGGGCAACCCAGCGGGCGTGGTGATTTCATCGGTCGAGCACAATGCGGTTGGCAGACCCGCTGAAACACACCGATGCGAAGGCACAGCAGAAGTGCGCCTTGCACAATGCGATTCGGAAGGATTCGTCACGCCCGAAGCGGTGCTTGAGCAGTGTGATGAACACACATCACTGGTGTGCGTGACGCATTCGAGCAATGTGCTCGGCACAATTCAGCCTATTGCAGAGATTGGAAAATCGTTGCGATCTCAATTTCCAAACACATTATTTCTTATTGATGCTGCGCAAACGGTTGGTGTGTTGCCCATTGATGTGCGCGCCATGGGGGTTGATCTCATGGCGATTGGCGTGCACAAAGGGTTGCGCGGCCCGACGGGCATCGGGGCTTTGTATGTTGGGCCTCGCGCGTATCCAGATGATGGGGAGCCGCGCATCGCGTGTTGTCGGCAGGGCGGGACCGGGGTACTGTCGCGCGATTTGACCATGCCGCCGGGATTGCCAAGTGCCCTTGAAGCGGGCACGCCCAACACTGTGGGCGCGGCTGGTGTGGTTGCAGCATTGAAGAAAACATCGCTTGGCAGTATCGACGACGAACGGCGGTTGCTCTTTCGTGTGATCGAACGGTTTCAGAATGATTCACGGGTTACGTTCTTTGGGCCGCGCGATCCGAATCGGAGGACGGCGGTGCTCTCGATGAATATCGATGGGCATGATCCGCGCGAGCTTGCGACGCTGCTTGACAGTTCATTTGGTCTTGCCACGCGTGCGGGGCTGTTGTGTTCACCCCTGTGCCATGAATCTATCGGGACGTTTCCGGATGGTGTATTGCGCATCAGTTTGGGGCCGCAAAGTACCGAGGAAGTAGTTGATGCATTTTGCGATGCACTTGGTGCAGTATTGAGTGCAACTGCGACTACTCGTTGATCAATTGATCAAGCAGCGACTGTTCTGCTTCGCGATAGCGATTGAATGCAGCATCAAGTGATTCGATGAGCAAAGTAACGTGCGCTTGATTGGCAGTGCTTGCATCATCGCCAGTGCATGAATCCAGAATATTCTGGAGCGATTCACTTGTGAAGCGCAGGTCGCCCACTGCGCCCGCAAAGAGCCGCGCCGAGTCATACAGCAGTTCATACTCCAGTTCGCGGTCGTTTGGGCGATAGACGAGGCGCCATGGTGATCGGCGAATTTCTGCGGCCATTGTGCGCAGTTGATCAGAGGCAAGGCGCGCATTTGCCATGACTGCTCGAATATTGGGCTGTTGCTCAATGAATGTGCCATCGGCGCGTTCAAGGATGCCTTGCGCATCACCAACGGTGGTGCGGGCATCATCAAGCAGGGCAATGGCGCGGTCGGCAAGTTCGGTGTTGAGGCGATCGAGAAATACCTTGGCATCTTTGGATCCGACTGCGAGACTCTCAGAGGCATCACGCGCATTGGTGAGCGTGATTTTCATATCCGAGCGATTTTCTTCGATGACTGAGCGCGTCTCAGAGACGAGGCTCGCGAACTCTTGCAATCGTTTTTCGAAGCTCACTGAAATGCCAGGGCCGTGCGATGTGGTTTGCTCAATATTGGCCGTGGCAGCATCGATGCGATCGAGCCATGTCTGGAATCGGTCATCGGTTTCACCGACCATGTCCATGAGGCGAGGCGTGAGCTCATCGCGTGTCATGCCCATGGTGTCATTGAACCGGCTTGCGCCTTCGGCGGCATCGGCAAGGAAATTGCGCACATGGCCGCGCTCTTCATCACCAAAACCGGCAGATGCAAGGAAGCCGGGTGGCGCAAGGCGACCCGGGATAATATCGCGCGGCGTGAGGGGTGAGCCATCGCCCAGCTCTGTGAAGTTGATCGTGCCGCCAGTACCAAGCAATGGGAGTTCGAGTGATGCAATGGCACCTTGGCGCAATGGAATTTTCTTCGACACCGCCATACGAACTTCAATTGCAAGCAGTTCACCATTTTCGATGATGTGCCTGACGGATTTCACGGCGCCGACCGACAGGCCGCCCACGGCGACCTGCGAGCCTGTGGCAAGCCCGCCCACGCCGGTCTCGACGGGGAAGCGCACGGTGTAGGTTGCTTTGCCGAGCGCATCGAGGGAACTCCCGATCACGATAACAATCACTACGCCCGCGAAGATCGCGAGAAGCACAAACATGCCAGCGAGAAAGTTGTTGCGTCGTGCGCGCGGGGTGGCCATACGGAGAATGATCCTATCTGTTCGTGGAGGAATGCGGGTTGAGCATCACATGGGCACCTTCGTGTCGGTCATCGGTTCGGTGGGATCCGGCTCATCGGGGGCATCAACTCGGGCTTCTGCATTGGCAGATCGTGTGGTCTGAAGTGAGGGGGTCTGAATGAAGGCGGGCACATCATTTTCTGGCAGGCCGAGCAGATCGCGCTCATAGTCGTCGGCGGTTCGGCGGGCAGAAAGCGGGCCTTCAGCGTCACCGCGCAGGAACTGGCGAATGAGCTGCTGTTCTTCTGAGAACGATCCACGTTGGTCTTCGGGTGCATCGCGCAACTGTTCGAAGAATGCGCGATCGTCGACGACGAGCATGCGCCCGCGATCAAGCATTGCCATGCGGTCAGCGATAGTGAAGGCGCTGTCCATCTCGTGTGTGACCACCACACTGGTCACACCAAGTTGGCGGGTCAGGGCAATGATGAGCTGGTCAATTTCGGCGCTGGTCACAGGATCGAGCCCCGCGGAGGGCTCGTCGTAGAAAAGAATGCGCGGATCAAGTGAAAGCGCTCGCGCTAATCCGGCACGTTTTTTCATGCCCCCAGAAATTTGCGATGGCAATTTGTGAGCATGCTCGCGCAGTCCCACAAGTTCGAGCTTGATCTTCACTTGAATAGCAATGATTTCAGGATCAAGATCGGTGTGTTCCATGAGTGGCAGTGCAACATTTTGTGCAACGGTCATGCTGTTGAAGAGTGCGCCTGATTGAAACAGGATGCCAAAGCGCTTGCGTGTTTCATTGAGTTCGTGATCGTTCATGGCGCAGATATTCTGGCCAAACAGTTCAACGATACCAACATCTGGCTGGATGGAGCCGATCATGTGCCGCAAGAGTGTGCTTTTGCCCGAGCCGGACCCGCCCATGATGACCATTGTTTCGCCCGGATAGACATCGAGATTGATGCCATTGAGCACGGTCTGATCGCCGAAGCGTTTGACGATGTTGCGCACACGCACGGTGGGCTGGCCGCGATCCTTTTCATGATCAGGCGAATCACTCATTGGCGGTCAATGTACGTCACTTGTGCGCAGAGTGGGCGGCTTGGATATTTGGCTTGGCTTCGATGCCGCCTGAGACGGGAGATGTGATTTGCGTGAGTGTTGTCATTGCGTCGCCGATGGTCGAGATAGCAGTGATCTCTAATTTCACTTTTGGAAGCACGCCGCACTGTTTGGGCACAAGCAGATGTTTATACCCAAGCCGGGCAGCCTCTCGGCATCTGGATTCCATCTGGGTCACAGCGCGCACTTCGCCGCCAAGGCCAACTTCGCCAACTGCTGCGGTCGCTGCGGGCAGGGCGCGTCCCAAGTGGGCGCCTGCGATGGCCAGCGCAAGGGCCAGATCAGCAGCGGGCTCTGCGATGCGCACCCCGCCGACGGCGCTTGCAAACACATCGCGGTCGTACAGCGAAAGTCCGGCGCGCTCTTCGAGCACCGCGATCAACATTGCAAGGCGCGACGCATCGAGGCCCGAGCTTTTTCGTTTGACGGAACCGGGAAAGCCGGTTGCGGTGAGCGCCTGCAATTCGACCAAAATGCACCGTGTGCCCGTGACTGTGGGCGTGACGGCAGAACCGGGGCGGGGCGCTTCGCCCAGCGCTGCAGCGGCAACAGAAGCGCCGTCTGGCACTTCGATGAGGCCGCGCTGTTCCATCGCAAAGAGGCCAATTTCCAGTGTCGTGCCAAAGCGGTTTTTAATAGCGCGCACTATCCGGTGGGCGTGATAGCGATCGCCCTCGAATGACAGCACAACATCTACAAGATGTTCCAGCATCTTGGGGCCTGCCAGTGCGCCCTCCTTGGTGACATGCCCGATGAGAATGACACTCATGCCGCTCGCCTTGGCTAGGTACACAAGCTCGGTGCAGCAGCGGCGCAACTGGGCAACACTGCCCGGCGAAGCATCAAGGTCAGATTTATAAATCATCTGGATCGAATCAATGACGAGCACCTCGGGGCGCACCTGCCCAGCTTGTTCAACGATGCGCGCGAGGTTGGTATCTGCAAGGACAAAGAGTTCCTCTGCATCTGCCCCATCTGTGCCAACCTGCAAGCGCTCTGCGCGCAGGCGCACCTGTTCGCATGATTCCTCGCTGGTGACATAGAGTGTGCGATGATGTGTCCGCGAGAGTGACCCCAGAGCCTGAAGGGCGAGTGTGGATTTGCCGATGCCCGGATCGCCCCCGAGTAGTACAACCGAGCCGGGGACGATGCCCCCGCCCAACACGCGATCGAGTTCATCGACGCCCGTCACCAGTCGCGCTACCGGGCCATCGTTTGCCCCTGCCTGTGCAATAGGCAGCGCGGTTGGCGTCTGCGCTGTTCCCGCCGGGCCATCTTCGATGCCGTGGTGCCATTCTCGCGCCAGCCCGCGGTGCGGGTCTTTCGCTGTCGAGGCATCGGTCGAGACGGCTTCGAGTGTGTCCCATTCGCCGCACGCCGAGCATTTGCCCATCCATTTGGGTGACATGGTGCCGCATGACGAACAGGCGTATCCGAGTCGTTTCTTTGTCACGGTGTGAGGATAGCTCGGCCTGAAGCACCGCACACGATTTCACAAAAATTTCCTGCAAAGGGTGTGCAATGGCTGATCGCGCACATCGTTGAGCCGCGTGCCTGCGTGAAGGGGAACGTTGCAGCAGGCGGTAATGCCGAGCAGAACCAGACAGTGTGCGAGGGTGCGCCGCGATGGTGTCTCCTTGGGCTGTCACATTTGATGAAGGAATACGACCATGACAAGGCTTCTCTTGCGTTCCACCATTCTCGCGATGGTGCTCAATGTGTTTGCTGTTGCGCCTGCGATGGCGGGCGAGGCGGAAAATCTTGCGGGTGAGGCGATCATGAAGATCGTCCAAGTTACCGAGGCATCCACCCGCCTCGTGCACAGGCAGACTGTTTTTGGTACCCATCGTCTGGCCGCGGCAGATGAAAACGGTGCGCCTGATGCACTGCTTGTGCATTTGGCAAGGGACTCGGCACAGAATGTCACCAGAGTTTCGCATCGCAGCGCACACATTGTTCATGCGATTGGCACGCATGCGATTATGATGCTGCAAGAGGCGGGGGCCGATCCGATATTGATCGCTCAAGTGCAGGCGGTGCATAACCATGCGATCGAGCGGATTCGGGGAAATGCTCAACGGGCACGCAGTGCTATTGCAGAAGCGCTGGAAGCAGCGATCAGCGATGGCGGCGCTTTGAGCGCGACCGCACCCGTCCGGTGAGCACACGCAACACATGAGGCGTACCGGAGCCAAGCGAGGCGGGGTGCGCCTCTGTGCTTTTTTACAGTTCCACCATCGCCATGTCAGCTTCAAAGGGCTGGCGTTCATCGAGTTCAACAGTTGGCAAATGCACCTCATCGCGCAGGGGCGCGAGCGCAGGGCACTGCTCGGGGGCGTGCTGGCGAACTGCTGACGCATTGAAGAGTTCGCCGATGGGCGAGGCCACTTCCATAGCGCCTGGCACTTGGCCCGGCATGGCATCGGGATACATCATCACCGTGCGCGCTCGGCGTGCGAAGAGAACAGTTGCGGGCTCGTTGGCTTCAAGGAGGGCGGACACGTCAAGGCCGATTTGCCCTTCACATTTAGAAAGGCCGATGGTCGGGATCGCTGCTTCAAAGGCCTGCAGGCGATGGCTTGCATTCTCAAATGTGCCCGCTTTTTCAGTCCATGTCGCTGCGGGCAGGAACACATCCACCGCGTCATCATGCAGTGCATTTGGAAGCGTATCGATCAACACACAGAAGCGGTTGCGGCAGGCATTCACCAGTTCTGGTGTGGTCCACGCCGATGGATAGTTGCCAGTGAGGATCACGCCATCAAGATCATTGAGCGCCTTAGGCAGCGCGGCAAAGTCAATGATGGTGTCGAGGTTGTGTTGCGAAGCGACCGCATTGAGTACGCGTTGCACGCCGCGGGCGTTGGGGGTTTTTTCGGCGCGAATGGTGTACCCGCCGGGGAAGGTTTTGTCATTGCCCGATGTCGGCACGGGGCCAAGGGCGAAGGTGACTGCGCCGCCCGGGCCCGCGAGTTCAACAGCGGCCTGAGCAAGGCAATACGCGTCTTCACAGGTGAGCATGGGTGAGACCATGAGCGCAAAGCGCCTGCCGCGCAGTGCATTGAGAACATCATCCAGTGCCTTTGCCTCTTCGCATGTGGTGAGCCCGGTCATGCCGCGCCGCATGGGGGTGGTGATGCGCGATTCATCATGCACGAATGCATGGCTGTAGCGGATTTCATCAGAAATCCACCACTGGTTGACTTCCATATTCGTGCGCGGTGTGATGCGATACACCTGCCCGCGATTGTGTTCAATAGAGATATTGTCACCTGAGGCGGTGATGCCATCAATGGAAGGCGTTGAGCGCAAGTACCACACACGCTGGGTAAAGAGGAAGTCTTTGTCGAGGAGCGCACCCACGGGGCACAAGTCGATGACATTTGCACTGAGTTCGTTGTCGAGTGCTTTGCCGGGGAAAATATCGATCTGTTCCTCATTGCCACGGCCCTGCACGATCAATTCGCTCGTTCCTGTGACCTCGCGGCAGAAGCGCACACAGCGTGTACACATGATGCATCGGTCGGCGTAGAGATAGACATGCGGGCCAAGGTTTTTCTTGGGCTGCTTGATCTTTGTTTCCTGAAAGCGAGAAACGCCGCGGCCGTAGTCGTATGAATAATCCTGCAACGAACACTCGCCAGCCTGATCGCACACCGGGCAGTCCAAGGGGTGATTGATGAGCAGGTATTCCATCACCGCCTTCTGGTTGGCGATGGACTTGGGCGAGGTGGTGTAGACGATCTGATCTTCGCCCGCAGGGGTTTGACAGGTCGGCACAAGCTTGGGCATGGGCTCGATCTTGCCCTCGTTGCGCGGGTTTGGTGCCCAGACCTCAGCGAGGCAGATCCGGCAACTGGCGACGATGGACAGCCCATCGTGATAGCAATACTGCGGAATGGTGATGCCGTGGGCATTGGCCACCTGCAGGATGGTCTGACCCTTTTCGAACTCGCAGATTGTGCCGTCGATGGTAAGCGTGGGCATGGGACGGGCATGATAGCGGGGTGGGGGGAGGCACTACCCATACGCGTCACCGAGGGGCGCCCATCATCAGGGAGATCCGGGCCATTTTTGTGTGAAGCAGCCCGAATTGCGATTTTTCATCAATTGCGCGTGACTCGGGCGTGGATTTCTCGTTTATAGAAGTGAGGGATGCGAGCGGATTCGGGTTCGCACCCACTCACGAAACTCAGGGCTTCTCACCCATCGATTTTTCTTCGATCCGACCCAGTCTCTCTTCCTCCACCTGCGCGCTCCGAAAGGGGCTCGCAGTGTTTTTGACGCGCTGCACCATGACGCGGGTGACGAGACGATCGTGTCGAGTCGCGCGGTTCTTCTGCCTCTTACACTCTTCTCCATGTCTTCCCGATGGCTCCACATCATCTGGGGCACGCATGGCACATGGATACCAGGTGATGCGCGAGGCTTTCGCGACTATCACCATCGCATTCACTCAACGGGTGACTATTGCAATCCGCCTCCGCCTGAGGAGCATCTGGGCTTGCGCAAGATGATGCAAGAGAGAGCAAGCGCTGCTGTGACGCTTCCTGCGCAGTTGCGTCAGCGAGCACGCGATGCCATCATCGACAAGGCGGAACGACTTGATCTTGAGATCGTCTGTCTCGTGGTCGCCGCAACCCATGTGCATCTGTTGGCGCGGGTGTCCTGGGAAGAGCACCGCGACATCGTGGGCAAGCTCAAGCGTCACAGTTCGCACGCGCTGCGAGATGTCCTGCCTGGGCGCATCTGGGGCAAGCGATGCAGCGCCAAACGGATTCGTGATCGGGCGCATCAGGTCATCACCTATCGCTACATCCTCAAGCACGGGCGCACCGAGGGGGCAAGTGTGTGGACGGCGCGCAAAGAGGGGTAGCTTTGTCGCAAACCGCGCGACTCGACGCGAAGCGCGTCTCGTCACCCGCGTCGTGTTCCTCGTGTATTGTTTCCACCAATGGCCTCAAGAAAGATATCGCGCACCACCTTCCAAAGGCCCACGGGCACGCGCGATTTCTACCCGCTCGAGCTGCTCAAGCGGCGCTACATCACCGAGACGTGGCGGGCGGTATCGATCCGCCATGGGTTCGAAGAAATCGATGGGCCCACCTTTGAGCACGCGGACCTGTACACCGTCAAATCGGGCGAGGGGATTCTCTCAGAGTTGTTTTCGTTCAAGCGCGAGAGGGGCGATAAGCTCTACGCCCTGCGCCCGGAGTTCACGCCGACGCTTGCGCGCATGTACGCCGACAAGGCGGCGAGCCTGCCCAAGCCCTGTCGATGGTTTTCGATTCCCAGCTTCTTCCGCGCCGAGCGCCCACAACGGGGGCGGCTCCGCGAGTTCATGCAGTGGAACTGCGATGTGATGGGGGAGGGGCGCGAGACGGAGATGCTCCTCGACCCCGAACTCAGCGCGCCCACAAACCCACTTGTTGCGCAGGACATCGGTTTGGCGTCAGCAGATACGGATGTTATCGAAGTCTTGCTGTCTTCCTTGGATTCGATGGGTCTTGCACCCGGAATCGTCCAATGTCGCCTTGGGGACCGGCGCGTATTCGACACGGCGCTTCGGCTGGGGGGGCACGAGCAGTTCGTTGGTGATGCCAGGATGTTTGATCTCGTTGACAAGAGTTCAAAGCTGTCGTCTGACAAGCTGGTGGAAGCGAGCACGGCAATCGGGGTGTCTTGGAACCAATTGAACACCGCGATGCGGCAGGTCGAGCAAGAACTCGACGCAATCGTACAGTCTGGAGGTGTGGTCACTGACGGGCTGCCATTGCTTGTTGCCCGGAAGGGCCTGCGGGAACTTACAGAAGAAGAGTGGCGAGCACTGGGAGTTGACGAGCTATTTCGCCTTCTGCCGGAAGCGACAGCGCGCGGGCTCGGCAGGTGGCTTCGTGGAGATCTTTCCATCGTCCGCGGCCTTGCCTACTACACAGGCACCGTCTTCGAAGTCCTTGCAGAGGGCGAGCGCGCCATCGCCGGCGGCGGGCGCTATGACAATCTCATCGAACTCTTTGGCGGGCCGCCCACCCCCGCGTGCGGCTTCGGCATGGGCGATGTCGTCCTGGGCAATCTGCTCGCCGATCATGGCCTCATGCCCGGCGCCTCAGGCGATACAAGTGAACTGATGGATGCGGTGCACAACATCACCACCGGTGCTCTGGGCTCTGTCTCACTCCGTCCCGATGTCTTTGTCGTGAGCGCCGACGAGAAGGCGGATGGCGATGTGATTCCTTTGGTTGCGCAACTTCGCCGGGGCGTTGAATCCGATGTCTGGCGCGAGCGCAACGGCAAGCCCTGGGACGCCGATCGATATGTCATCCCGCCGATGCACGCGCGCCCGACGGACAAGTCGACGCGGAAGGAAGACAAGCTCTGGAAGGATGCGCAGCGCATGCGCGCGAAGGTCTTCGCGACCGTCTCCGAAGGCGGCAGCGTGCAGCTCAAGAACATAGACACGCGCGAGGACGTTGCGCCTCCATCTGGCGGTGAATGGTCGGCGAATCCGACGGAAGAAAACTTCGTCGGTCAGCTCTTCGGGTGCCATGGTCACCTTGGGTGACCATGTTCTTCGACATCGCACGAGCGTGGCTGCCCAAGGCAACCACGGCACACGTTGCACTCTTCTTCTTTCACACAAAGTTCTCTGCGTTCTCTGCGTTCTCTGCGCCTCTGCGGTAAAGACTATTCCCCCGGCCACTGACCCTGCGCCGATTCATCTTCCAGCGCAGCCCCAAGTCCCAGCACAATGCGGTTGGCATAGGCGAAGTAGGCCGCGGCTTGCGCAACATCAAGAATCTCCCGATCGCTCAGCCCCGCATCGCGCATTGCTTCGACATCCTTGCGCGTGATTGATACAGGCGATGTTGTGAGTTTGGTCGCATACGTCGCCATTGCGGCCTCGCGCTCGGTGAGGCTCGAGTCATCACCCTTGCGCAACGCCGCGGCCACGCCGGGGCGCTCCTTGCGAATCAGCCGGTCCAAGCCGCGCGAATGATGCTCCATGCAGTAGCCGCAGCCGTTGATTCGGCTCACGATCGTACCGACGACTTCGCGCTCGGCTCGACTTACGGGGCTCGGACGATGCATCGATTGCACATAGAGCGCACAGTGGGCCTCAAGGGATCCCGGGTTGAGTGAATGCACCTTGAGGACGTTGTCGACGGTGCCGTCCGGGTTGCCAAAGCGCTTGTAAAGTTCTGCGAGTGGCCCGGTGGCGTCAGATTCGTCGATCATGTCGATGAATGCAGTGTTGTTCATGAAAACAGCGTAACCGCGAAGGACTTTGTCATGCTCGAGACACTGATGCACCGTGTTGAGCGATGAACCCTCGCACGGCTTCTGCAGCCCGCTCTTCATCATCCGCCCACAAATCGTTGTGCCCTCGACCTTCAATGAGGATGGTATTGCCTTCCGGCGCAGCGTCTGCAATATCCTTCCCATCCTGGATGGGACACACTTCATCGTTTGTGCCGTGAATGACAAGCAGCGGACAGGTCACGCGCTGCGCCCAGCCGGTGCGATCGAATGTTCGCCATCTCGGCCCAACACCAAGGCGCATGCCAAGCAACATGAATACCGGTGTGACATTCCACCGGTGTGGATAGCCCGCGAGACGCATCACATTGCGCGCGGGGGTCCACGGCAGGCGGTAAGGGGCTTCTGCGATCACGCCGACAATCGGCAAGTCGTCGCCGATCATTGCAGCAGCGGCCACACTCACGCCGCCACCAAGTGATGCCCCCGCGAGAATGATCGGGCGCTCGTGTGTTTCATGTGCATGCTTTGCGAGCAACGCCAGCATTGCGGGTTCGCGCGTGCCCAAGGCGCACAAGCCCGATGCATCGCCATGCCCGGGCGGCTCCCATGCGATGATGCGCGAAGCGAAGGGGGTAAAGCCGCACAGCCGCGGCAATACACCAATGCGTGAATCGCCCCAGCCCGGCGAAAAAATGACAACAGGCCCATCAGATGCATCACCAGCGATATCCCAGATGGGAGTGCGCGATGATGGCCTGCGCTCATCAAGAGGCAATTCATATTCCTCAAAGTCGCGCGGTACATCGAGTTCTGATGGATCACCCGGGCGATTGCGCGCCAGCGCCCAGGCGTATGTCTTTCTTGGTGGATGGCGCAAGCGATGCATCGTGAACATCAACACCAGCATTCCCGCGAGTGCCAATCCGGTGAGCAGTAAATACAACAGTCCAAGCATGTCTAGCCCAACAGCCGCACGACATCGTGGAATGTGATGAACAGAAACAGGCCCACGATCAAGACAAGCCCAGCGAGCATCATGACATTTTGTACCGCCACTGGCGCGGGTCTGCCGCGCAGGCCTTCCCAGCACAACAGCAGAAACTGCCCGCCATCAGCGATAGGAATAGGCAGAAAGTTCACGACCGCGAGGTTGGCGCTCACCATTGCAAGGAAGAAGAGCACCCAGATAATGCCGCGCTCTGCGAAGTAAAAGCCAGTGTGTGCGATCCCGACGGGGCCGCGCAGTTGCTCAACAGCCAGTTGCCCCTCAAAGAGTCGCTTGAACGTGAGATAGGTGAGCAGCACCACTCGTTTTGTGCGGTGAAAACCCATGCCGAGCGCTTCGATCGGCCCTGAGGCTTTGACATTGTGTTCAACCCATCCCATGACTGTACTGTCGAGGCGAGGAATTTCCCATTGGAGTTCGTGCAGTTGGGTGACTTCTATTGCCGTGAGTGACCATGTTCGGTGTTCGATGTTGGTAACGCCGGGCAGTTGTAAATCAAGTGCAACATCAGCGCCAGTGCCATTGGCCGCAGCATCAGATGTCGCCTGTTGCAGCGAGAGAACAACATCAACGAACGTCGCCGTTGCCTGTCCATTGATTGCAACGATGCCAGAGCCCGCAACAGGTGCGGGCAGAAGACGATGCGCAGCAACCTCGGTGAGCGGCTTGCCATCCCACCCAGTTGAAAGGAGCGTTTCCGGGGTGCGCGCAAGAAGGTTCGTATTGCGCGCTGCAGTGGGATTGAAACCAACTTGTCCTTTGCCATTGACAGCAAGCGTCAGGGCGATGACCTCGCCATCGCGCAAGACCTCTGTTTCGATTGCTTTATTCTTGTGCGCACGAATCTGGGCGATGCCATCGGCCACGCCGGGCCAGTGTGTGTCACCAAGGTGCACAAACACATCGCCTGCTCGGAGACCCTGTTCAGCGGCATGGTCATCGGTAGAAAAAACACCCATGAGCGGCATGAGTCCCAGCACATGATCCGCACCGAATTTTGCGTCACCGATCTCGACGTCTGCCAGTTGGAGTTCCACAATTGGCATGAGTGTGCGCGTCAACGTCGCGCCGCCATCGTGAGGCTGGATCGTAAGGACGATTGGCGCTCCATCTGATGCGCGGATGACTTCTTGAAGATCAAGCAGTGAGCCAGTGTCCACGCCGTCAACATCATGGCGCGGCAATGTCACGCCATTGACAGCAATAATCGTATCGCCGGGTGCAGTGCCCTCAAGGCCTATTTTTCCAAGAAGATCGATTAATTCCGCACGAGCCGAAGCGCGATGCACATCATCAGTAATAGTCAGGCTTGTGAGCGGCGAGACGCCAATGCTCGGCATGCCGTTCTTTTTTTCAGGTGTGACCTGAATGGTGAGCGTTTCGCCATCGCGGTTGATATCAAAGGTGATTGATTCACCCTTGCCGCTCATGGCGGCTGCGATGCGCAGGTCGCTAAAGGTCATCGCCTTGCCGTTGACCGCGGTGACGACATCGCCCGGCAACATGCCTGCCCGATCAGCGGGGCTGTTGTCCACGACGTAGCCAATGATCGGCGCCGGCTCTTTGATGCCCGAGGAAAAGACGACCATGAACAGGATTGCTGCGAGGATCACATTTGCGATGACGCCCGCCGAGATCACGATCATGCGCTTCCAGACTTTGGCGCATTGATAACTATCTGGCGCATCACTCCGCGCCGAAGGATCGATGTCCTCTTGGCCCAGCATTTTGACGTACCCGCCAAAGGGAATGAAGTTCAGGCGATATTCAGTCGGACTGACCGCGGGCAAATCACTTGGGTTGCCGCCCGCGTTCGCCAACATGCGTCGGTAGACAGCATCGCTTGAGCCTCTGCGCATACCGAGGCCGCGCCGCCAGGACACAATTGCGGGCCCAAAGCCAACCGCAAAGGCATGGCATCGAATGCCAGCCCAACGCGCAGCGGCAAAGTGTCCAAGTTCATGAATAACGATCACGAGCCCAAAGCCCACCACAATGAGCACGACGTTCCAGACGTTGAGGATTATGTTGATCATGACATTCTCTGTGGTGCACGGTCGTGCATTATTTCAAAGCCTAGCCGCGCGAGGCATGGCGTGCCGCATCGATGGGCGTACCAAGGGCAGCAGCGACAAATCGGCGTCCTTCTGCATCCGCAGCATATACATCGTCCATCGAACGAATCGGATTTGAGCCGACAACTTCAATGGCTTGGCACGATAATTCACTCACTCGACCAAAGGGAATTGAGCGATCGAGAAAGGCCTGTACTGCGATCTCATTGGCAGCATTAAAGACAGCGCCGCTGGTGCCTGCCCTGCGAATCATCTCAAAGCCGGCGCCAAGCGCCGGAAACATCTCCAGATCGGGCTCTTCGAAATCCAATCGGCCAATCTCTGCCAATGAAAGCGTTGGTGCAAGCCCCGGTTCGCGCTGTGGCCATGTCAGGGCGGTCTGAATGGGCGTTCGCATGTCAGGTGCGCCAAGTTGTGCAACAACAGAATGATCAGCATATTCCACAAACGCGTGCACGATTGATTGCGGATGAATAAGCACCCCGAGGCGTTCAGCATCAAGATCGAAGAGCCACGCGGCTTCAACAAGTTCGAGCGCTTTGTTGGTCAACGATGCCGTGTCTATCGTCACTTTCGCACCCATGGTCCATGTCGGATGCGCCAGTGCCTGTTCGGGAGTTGCATCATGCACCTCTTGTCGTGACTTACAGCGCAGTGCGCCACCCGAAGCCGTGAGCACCACACGCCGAATTTCATCACCAAGTGTGATCGGCGGTGCTGCACGATCCCATGCCCCGCCAGTGTGCGCCGCGAGCGCTTGCCACAGTCCGGAGTGCTCGCTATCAACAGGAAGCAGGCGCGTGCCGCGATCGCGCGCAAGGTGCACGAGCAACTCCCCGGCGGCGACGAGCGCTTCCTTATTGGCAAGGGCAATATCTCGACCCAGTTCCGCTGCAGCGATCATCGCAGGCAAGCCCGCAAAGCCGACCATTGCACCAACCACAAGGTCGGCATCAATTTCTCGCACCAGGCGCTCGGCGGCATTGGTGCCGGTGCGCAGCGCGCCTGGAGAAGTGTCATCACCAGATGCCAGGGCAAGTTCGCAGACATCATGTGCAACGGCAGCAGCGCGCAACGCATCACTGTTGCTTCCAGCGGCAAGCCCCACGACATCGAAGATCGGCGCACAATTGTTGTGCGCACACCGGGCATTGAGGTGCGCAATCACATCGAGGGTTTGCCTGCCGATCGACCCGGTGGCGCCAAGCACGATCACACGCCGGGTGTGTTGGCGATTCATATCACCGGTGCCCCGTGTACCGTCCATTGGATTACGACTTCATACGCGGTGCAACGCCGCGCGCAGGCTTGATCATCACAGGGGAGTCTGTGTCATTACGTTTGCGCACAGACTTCGCAGCAGCCCGATTCGACGTGGAGCGTTTAGGCGGTGCTTTGCTCGGCGCCGCGGTGCCAGACCCGGCACGTTTCATACCAGCGCCACCGAGGATGTCAGCAGGCGCAATGCGTTTCGCAGTTGTTGCAGCACTCGAAGATTTTACCTTGGTTGGTTCTGTGGGTGCTTCTGTTACTGCGACAGGTTCAGGCGCAGAACGTTTTTCTTCCCGAGGTGCCCGGTTATCGCGACGAGAAGAATCATCACGCGAAGTCCTATTGCGATCACTCTCGCGTTCATTGCGCCCACCTCCACGGCGTCCTTGTGAATTGCGGTCATCATCATTGCTGTGCTCATCGCGCGTTCGCCCATTCTTGCGGGGAGTGGTCCCACTGCGTTTCGCATCGCGCAATGATGCGGGAGCCTCAGCGGGTAATCCCTGGCGCACTTTGTCTGCGAAATCATCATCGAACGACGTCATGGTTAGGGCCGATGGTTCAATATCCCACGAGTCGCCGCGCCATGGGAAACCACTCGGTGCAACCGGACCGTATTGTTCTTCACGATCGCGGCGTAATGCATCAATTTCCGAATTGATATGCGCTTCAGATGCATTTCCAGTGGATGCTGCAGGGGCATCAGTAGCCTCCGGTGCGCCAGCGCCACTGCCTCGTCGGCCTCTACGCCGGCGCTTGCCGCGCCGTGGGGCATCGCCATTCTGTGAATCCTGATCATCCTGAGTAGCAGCGCTATTGTCCTGCGTTTCTGATCGCTCATCACGCAATTCGGCTTCAGTATTTCCACCACTTGCACCGCCGCGCCCACCGCGACGCCTTCTGCGCCGACCTCGTTTGCGATCATCATCGTCGCGCTCGCGAATGTTACCGTCATCATCGAACTCGGCATTGAGTGCCGCTTCGGCTTCTTTCAATTCGTCTTCGGCGGCCTTGATGGCATCCAGGCGCTGACGCGCTTCATCATCCACCAACTGTTCGAGCACAAGCTCAGGCTCGGCGGTCGTGTCAGCGGCCCAGTCCTCGGCTTTCCGGGGTGCCACATGTGAGAACTCTTCCAGATCCGTCGGCGGCACAAACCGTGGCAGCTTGTCCATCTCAAGATCAGCGCCAGCGCTGTCATAGGCGTACATCGCAACTCGGTCGACGCCAATCGATTCGCTGACGCGCACGTCGATGCGCTTGCGCGTGACTAGTTCAAGTTTTGTGATCGCAACGCGCTTGCTGCTCAACATTTCGCCTGCCACATGAGATGAAACAACCATCTCAACTTTGTGCACCTGCTCGTGTCCAAGCAGCGCCGCCACATCACGAATCGCGGCGGTCGCGACGGATTCAGGCCGTCGCACCCACCCGCGACCATCCCCTTCAGTTGAGCGCACAAAATGCAGACTCTTCATGCTTCCGCGCACACGCTGTCGTGTCATTTCGATGATGCCAAATTGACTGATGGGCAGGGGTTTGGTCGCAGCGCGATCGCGCTTGAGCAGTTCATGCAGACGATCTTCGATGTCGTGCCGATTGCTGCGTTTCATCATGTCGATCAGGTCCATCATGACCAGACCGCCCGCGTCGCGCAGTTTCAGCTGGCGACAAATCTCTTCGATGGCTTGGATATTGGTCTGGTACGCGGTTGCTTCTGCATCACCATGACTGCGACTTTTACCCGAGTTCACATCGATCGCGATGAGCGCCTCGGCTTCATCGAAAACGAGTGAGCCGCCCGAAGGCAGGGGTACTTCGCGCAAGTGAATGCGCTCGACCTGCTCTTCGACATTGAAAGCATGGAAAATTGGCACGCGACGGTCATATTCGAGCAAGCGCGTCGAACTGCGCGGCGAGACGATTCGCATGAATCCCCATGCGCGGCGCAGCGCAACAGGGTCATCCACGACAATTTCATTGATCTCGCTTGTCCAGATATCGCGCAAGGCGCGCATCAGAAGATCACTTTCTGCATAAAGAAGGCGCGGTTTTTCGCCTTGCCCGAGGCGTTTTTCAATATCTTTCCAGAGCCGTTGCAGATACGCAAGATCGCGTTTGATGTCAGTCTTTGTCTTGTTCATTCCTGCAGTGCGCAGGATGAATCCGAACTCCTTGGGCAGATCAAGGGTGTCGAGCACCTTGCGCATGGCGCGGCGTTCGTCATCATCTTCAACCTTGCGCGACACGCCCACCTTGTCCATATCGGGGAGCATCACAAGATAGCGCCCGGGCAGACTCAGATAACTCGTGAGTGTCGGGCCTTTGGTGCTGATGCCTTCCTTGAGCACCTGTACCAGGATTTTTTGGCCGCGCTTCAGACATTTTTCAATAGGCGGGCGCTCGCGCCGTGGTGTCTTCTTGCCGATGCGCTCGGTTGTGTCATCGCTTTCACCAGGGAAGTATTTGGGATGCAGATCGGAGATGTGCAGGAAGCCATTCGAACCGGTGCCAAAGTCGATGAACGCCGCCTGGATAGAGCGCTCAACATTCATCACGCGCCCGACATAGATATTGCCCACGATGCTCACCGAATTGGCGCGCTCGGCGTGAAACTCATCAAGTTTGTCATTGCACACCACCGCCACCCGGCATTCTTCGCCCGGGACGTAATTGATGAGCATTCGATTCATGGTCTCAGACGAACTCGCACTCGAGCGCGTTCTGGGCTTCGGCGCGGGCGCATCCTCGATCTTGTCGTCGTGAGTCGAACTTTTCTTTGCGGATGATGTACGCTTTCCGCCGCGTTTTTTTGATGTGCGCTTTCGTCCCTTGGGGGCGTCTGCTTGGGTGTCGTCCTGGTCCATCATCGTGGCCGATCCTGTGGCCGCGTTTTCTTCACCGATCATGAGTCCTCACTCAGTGCGCTTGAGTGCACCATCCGAGCCTTCTCAACACCGCGCACATCCTGCGCCTCTCGCCGAGGCGAGAGGCATTCCGGGGCGGTGCATGAAAAGGAGTCTTTGGGCGCAAAACGTGCGCTTTCTCAACTGCTCGGCCTGACAGTGCCAATCCCGGCGCGCCGGTCGAGGGCCTCATGCGGCAGGCTCTCGATTCATTCCCAGTTTCTTCGGCAGGCCTATGAGCACTCGCACAACGCGCGAGACTCAATCCTGCCGTCGGGATGCCTGAGCCAGAAGGCCAGCATCGCAGTGGGGGGCGCAGCCGCGGCGAGCACCGGGGCCGATGGTTCGTTGTTCATCCGAGCGAAGCCCCGGCTTCCGGCGCCTGCCCTCCTCTTGTGCCCGCGAGGGGCATAGGGGGCGGTCATGCACGGTTCAGCCTGGCTCCTCGTCGCCGGTACGCCCGTCGACCAGCTCGGGGAATCTCTTTCGCGCTTCGGCCCGCAAATACGCGGACACCTGTCGCTCAGAATCGAGAGAGCCAACCCGTCGGGCCAGCGACTCGCATTGTCCGATATCGACCGATCGGACCACCGCCTTGAGATGCGGAATCCGATTTGCTGTCACTGATAGCGTACGCAACCCAAGTCCCAGCAGCAACATGGTGTAATTGGGATCTCCAGCCAGTTCGCCGCAGATCGAGGTCTCAACCCCCCGGCGACGGGCGGCCCGGGCAATCTCCTTGATGAGCTTGATCACCGCTGGATGGGCCCCAGAGTACAAATTGGCCACCCGTTCGTTGGTCCGGTCGACCGCCAGGGTGTACTGAATCAGGTCATTGGTCCCAATGGAGAAAAAATCGACCTCGCGCGCAAAGCTTGCCGCCATGACCGCTGCCGACGGGGCCTCGATCATCATGCCCACCTCCACTGCACGATCGATCTTCACACCCTCATCGTCAAGCTCTTCGATCACGTCGCTCAGAATCATCCGTGCCTGACGCAGTTCACTGACATTGGTCACCAGTGGGAACATGATGCGCACCGTGCCAAATGCTGAGGCCCGCATGATGGCGCGGAGCTGACACCGGAACATGGGAATGTTCTGCAGGCAATACCGGATGCTTCGGCAGCCCAGAAATGGATTGCGCTCGGGTGCCGCGGCCTGTGCTTGCGTGAGTTTGTCTGCGCCCAGATCAAATGTGCGTATGGTGATCGGGCTGCCCTTACTAGCGATGGCTGCGGCGCGATATTCCTCGAACTGTTCTTCTTCCGTTGGGTCATGATCCGAGGTCAACCAGAGAAACTCTGTGCGAAACAATCCGACACCCGTGCCGCCCTGCTCAAGAACGGTGGCCGCTTCTTCGCCAAACTCGATGTTACCGAGCAATGACACACATTCACCATCAGTGGTTTGGGCAGGCAATTCACGGGATTTTGCAAGTGTTTCCTTGAACGCTGTGGCGCGTTCAATGATGCGCCCATACTTCGCCTTGGTCGCATCGTCAGGCCGCAACACGATGACGCCTAAGTCACCGTCAACGATGATTTCTTCGTCATCGCGAGCGACAGCGGTCAATGTCCCCGCGCCTACTGCTGCGGGAATCCCGAGTGCCCGTGCAAAGATCGCGGTGTGGCTCGTTGATCCACCGCGATCAGTGACAAACCCGAGCACCTTGCCACGCGGGAATGCTGCGGTCTGTGAAGGTGTCAGGTCTGTCGCGACCACGATAGATCCCTCACCAATCGTTGCACCGACATGCGGCGCGCTGCCCGTGAGATGGCGCAGCACCCGATCGTCGAGATCCCATACATCGTCGACTTTTGTGCTGAAGGCGGTATCTCCCATGCCCGCAAAGCGCCTCGCAAGGGTGCGAAATTGTTCCTGCACCGCGTATTCTGCGTTGACATGATCGGCTTCGATGCGCGTGCGGATTGGCCCGGTGAGTGTGGGGTCGCACAGCATGCCCTGATGAAAGGCAAAAATCGCGGCGGCCTCTTTGCCCAGTTGTTCTTCGGCGAGTGTGCGCAGCTCTGCGAGTTCATCAAGTGATGCCGCTAGGGCTGCATCGAGTCGATCACATTCCGCCTGAACCATGGCCTTTGCAATGGGCCTTTTCGACACCACATGCCGGTCGTCATTGACCACCACCACCCGCCCGATGGCGACGCCTGGCGAAACCGGAATGCCCCGAAACTCTTGCACGCCCAATTGAACTCCACCCGTGCCGGGACTCAGGAGCCCCCACGGGACGTCAATGTAGGTAACCCGCGCCGCCCCGACCAATCGGCGAGTCATTTGCAGGTCAGATATGCCAGAGGGGACGTTTTCGAGGTCCATTTTGAACGATGATCTGCCATTCGTGGCCTGTTGGTGCTTGACTCGACCCCCGCGCATTGCTCCAATGCATGTGTTCGCATGGTTGGCCCGCGTGGCGGGTTGAACTCTTGGCGGAGTGTGATTGCCTGTTGCAACGCCTTCGTCGACGCGGACGATGCTGACACAGAACGCATGAACACGCTGACAGGCATTCTTGAGTGGCCGCAGCGCGCGGATGGCCGGGTTCGCCAACTGGGTGACACCCTGCTCGAACGCGCCGATGACCCTTTTGTTCCGCAACAACTCGCGGAGGAGTATCCGCTGCGCAATGGGCTTGAGGTCACGGTCGAAGTTGTTGAACGAAAATCACGCCGGCGGCGCAATGGTGGCGGACCTCGCAACTCCCGCCCTGTGGTCGATTCCATCATCGCCATCGAAGGCATGTCGCCTCAGGACTTTGCCGATGCCCAACCCTTCGAGGAACTCTCTTCAATAGATCCGGCGCCGAGGCTTACCCTTGAATATCCCGGGTGTCCGGTGTCATGTCGATTGATCGATCTCTTCTGCCCCATTGGGCGCGGGCAGCGTGGCCTGATCGTCTCGCCCCCCAAGGCCGGCAAGACAACCCTGCTCAAAGATATTGCGGGCGCAATTCATCACAACTACCCAGAGCTTGAACTCATGGCCCTGCTTGTTGATGAGCGGCCTGAAGAAGTGACCGATTTTCGTCGTTCTACGCCGTGCCGCGTGTTTGCATCTTCAAATGACCATCCGGTCGAGCGGCATGTTGCCGTTTCAACAATGGTTGCTGATCGCGCTCGGCGCATGGTCGAAGCAGGCAAACATGTTTTCATCCTGCTCGATTCGATCACGAGACTCGGGCGGGCATTTAACAATTCTCACAAACATGCATCATCGGGGCGCACGCTTTCAGGCGGCATCGATTCAAGAGCCCTTGAAGTGCCCAAGCAGATTTTTGGCAGTGCACGCAACACCGAAGAGGGCGGGAGTTTGACCATCCTCGCTTCTTGCCTTGTTGATACGGGAAGCGCGGGCGATCAAGTCATCTTTGAAGAGTTCAAGGGCACCGGAAACATGGAGCTCATTTTAGATCGCAAGGTCTCTGAGCGTCGCCTATTTCCTGCAATGAACCTCGCGGCATCTGGCACGCGCAAGGAAGAGTTGCTCATGGAAACCAAGGAGTACGAAACGGTTTCTGCGCTCCGCCGGCGCCTGCTCAATATGCCGCCGCCTCAGCAAATTGAACAGTTACTCGCAGCGATGAGTCGGTTCACGACTAATGCAGAGTTGGTGGGGATCAATGACGCGGCGGGGTCGAACGGCAAGTAGAAGTGTTTTTTTTCGCTTCACGGCGCGATGCGCGCTCGTTGTTCACGAGTTCAATTGCTTCATCAAGGGCCTTGGTCAGACTATCGTTGACCAAAAAAGCATCATAGGCGCCGCAACTGCGGGCCGTTTCGATCTCACGTTGTGCCTCCTTGAAGCGCCGAAGAATCGTCTCTTCGGGCTCACGCTTGCGCGAGCGTAAACGATCAAGCAAAGTCTGTTCATCGGGCGGCAGGATGAACAGCGCAAAGGCCTCTGGCATCTGCCGCTTCACATTGATCGCACCCTGCACATCAATTTCAAGAATCATGAGCCTGCCGCGAGCAAGATTGGCGATAACGGGATCGCGCAGCGTGCCATACCAGTTGCCTGCGTATCGGGCATGTTCGAGGAAGTCAGTGGCATCGATGTGCGCCTGAAACTGCTCATCCGTTCGAAAGTGGTAATCAACACCGTCGACATCAACTCGGGTGCGAGGCCGCGTGGTGGCGCTGACTGAAAACACGGCGCCGGGTATTGAGCGCTCAACGGCGCGCGTGATCGTTGTTTTGCCCACGCCCGATGGCCCCGAGATGATGAGCAGCATCCCGTCGTCGGTGTCAGTTGGCAGGCGTGGCGGGCCGGATTGTGCACTCACATCGTCTTGCATGGACCGCGCACTGTATCCGGTTGCCAATAGAGTGTGTGGCGAATGCTCTATAGGCCGTGCTCACGGGGTACTCGACGAGGTGCCCCGAGCAAGCGATGCATCTGCGACCACATCGATATCAAGTATTGACTCTGCCTCCGCCCCGGAGGCCCGGTCTGTCACGCGCACCTTCAGGCGATAGCTGCCCACGCTGAGTGTGCTCGGCAATTCGATCATCTGCACCACGAAAAAATCCCGCCTCGCTCGGCGTGAAAAATCTTCGATCTTCACTTCCGGGCGTTGCCAGGCCACCAGATCGTGATCAGCTTCCACGCGTGGCGTACCCGCGTGATACAGCGCTAAAGATTGCATGAGTTCAACGGAAAATCCGTCCATGCCATTCCTGCGCTCAGCGGTAGTGTGAAAATGATCGAGTTCGATATACACAATCACGCGGTTTGTGCGCCCGGCGAGAAGTGTGTAGCGCCGGTCGCGCATCGGAAGTGATTCATAGACACCAAACCCATCGACGCGCGTGCAAAGCGACGTGTTGTCAATGGCAAGATCGCGCCACTGCTGGGTCGCAAGTGTAAGGGTGTCTGCGGCTTCAACCAGTGCGCCGGCATCACTTGCGCCGGAGCCATTCGTGCCCATTGAACGCAGGATATCGCGCCACGAGCGCAGAAGCGATACTTCATCGGGGGCAATCGCTGACGCCATCCCATCCTCTGCGAAGGCAGTATCGGAGACGCCCGGCAATACGATTTCGAGCGCTGCCAGACGCATCAGTGCCTGTACCCCAGACCCATCCCGCTTCGCAAGATCGGTGGTCGCGGCAGCCAGTTCGCCTGCGAGCCGTTCGACGCGCTGCGCGGGGTCCAGTTGGGCAACATCTGCAATCGGTGCAGCGATGACTGTTGGTGTGGAGTCGGCAGGTGCATCAGGGCCCATGATGATGACGGGGGGGGGCTGATCAAACACCTGCGACCCGGGCGAGGCGCTGTGCACCGGCGCGAAGGGGGCGGACCAGTCAATGATGGGCTCGGTGGTCGCGGCGATATTTTGAGGGTGTGATGTTGTTGATGTCCCGGGCAGGTTCACCGCGCTGGTATTCATCGCCTCCTGCAATAAGTTGAGACGCGAGGCGACCTGCGGATCGAGCTCGGGCAGTGGGCCATCAACAGAATCTTCTGGTGTTGTTTCAGTAGAGCCGTCAACAGTTTGAAGCTGCGGCGCTTCCGGGGGCGGGGTTTGTAGAGTTTGACTCAATGGCCCGGAGCGCAGTCCGGCACAACTGCCGCCTGCGACGCTCCAGATCGCGCCACACAGACCAAGTCCGACCAACCATGGCGTAAGCGCCCCGCCTGTGCGATTTTTCTGCGGCATATCGTGCATCCTGCACTGACAAGAATAGCGCATTCTCTGCGCGATCAAAATACTGCGCGGCGCATCCTGCACCGCTTCCACGATTCGTCATCGGTCAGCCGCCCAGTGCTTGTGCAAACTGGATGGTCAAAACCTCAAGTCCGCGCACGTTGTCACCCTGTCCGGTCTTGCCACGCACATCTGTTTCGATCGCATCGCGCAACAATCGCCGTGCGCGGGCAGGTGTCAAGTGTTTTGCAACACTCATCAGGCGATCACCCGCAGGGCCCCAGAGGCGCAGGCGTTTGGCAATCGCACCAGACCCCTCGCCGACCGCGAGTGATTGTGAGGCGGCGTGGACCTTTCGCGCCAGGTCAACAAACGCCCAGCGCAGCGGCACGATCTCGATGCGGGAGATCGTGAGCAATTCATTCAGCTTCGCGAGCGCTGCCTCTGTGTTGCCTGAAAGAAGCACATCCTGAATCATCCAGAACTGTTCCTCGCGCGATGGACCGACCATCTCGCGCACCAGTTCGACAGTGATGGGCTGGCCTTCGTCGACCGCTGATGCCAGTTTCGCGACTTCTGAAGAGATGCGAGACAAGTCCACGCCCACGCGCTCGACAAGTGCCCGGGCGGCGTCCGGGGGCATGTCAGCCTGATGGCGAAGTTGTGCCATTTCGCCCGCCGCCTGAGCTGCCCGGTCGGGCTTGACTGCATCACACCGGACGACACTGCCGACCGTTTCAATCATTCCATCGAGCTTGCCCTTGTGCCAGGTTTCTGCGCGCAAGATGAGAGTTGCCTCGGGGGCGGGGGCGGCGGCGTAGCGCTCCATCACCGGGCGGTTGTCACCCTTGACGAAGGCGTCGGCGTTGTCGACGACCACGAACTTGTGCTGGACCATCAGCCCGACGCTCCGGCATTCATCGAGCACATCTGCCATTGATGCCGAGGTGCCGTCAAAACGGATGGTGTCCGCTTCGGTCCCTTGCTGGGTCAATTGTTTGCGGAGCTGATCGGTGTAGGCCCGGCGGAGATATTCCTCTTTTCCAAAGAGCAGCACAATCCGGTCGTCAACCGAAGGCCCCGAGGGTCGAGATGGTGCATTGCGTCGCGCCATAGTCCGGGAGGTGACGATACCCGCAATCGGCACCATTCGGCGGGCAAATCGGAGGGTCATTTCCGGGCGTATTCACTTGCCGGGGGGAGCGCGGTAGACTGTCGGACCAGTTCAAAGTGCTGCCATGGCGGTGGGCCATGGATTCGCACCCTGATCGAGAACGCCGCGTGACTGGCGTTGACCCCGTGCCCGGGTTTTTTGGGCGGGCCATGGGCGACATGTCTGCCACAGGTGAGGCTTCATACTTGAGGGAGATCTTTCGCGATGACCCACACGACGGCTCAGATTCGCAATATCGCAATGACAGGTCATGCCAGCGCCGGCAAGACAACTCTTATCGAAGCCATGCTCTTCAAATTGGGTGCAATCAACAAACAGGGGCATATCGAATCAGGCGACACGGTCTGTGATTTCGAATCAGAAGAAAAAGAACATGGTCATTCACTGAACGTGGGCTTCGTCAATTTCGATCACGAAGGCAAACACTTCAACATGATTGATACGCCCGGCTTCCCTGATTTTCTGGGGCAGTCACTTGCGATTGTTCCCGCAGTGGAAACAGTGGCGGTGGTCATTGATGCTGGTCGTGGCATTCAAACCACAACGCGGCGCATCATGCGCGTTGCAGAGCAGCGTCACTTTCCGCGCATGATCATCATCAACAAGATCGATGAACACCCAGGCGAACTTGAAGCACTGGTTGAAGCGATTCGTGAAACATTTGGCAGCACTTGCTTGCCGCTCAATTTGCCCAATGCAGACTGTTCCGATGTTATCGATCTCTGGGAATCGGAAAGTGATGTACCTACGTCGTTCGGTTCTGTTGCGGATGCGCATCAGCAGCTGGTCGATCAGATTGTCGAAGTTGATGACGCTCTGATGGAGACTTATCTCACCGAAGGGACTGTCGCCAAAGACAAATTGCACGATGCCTTTGAGGAAGCGCTGCGCGAGGCCCATCTGGTGCCCATCGTCTTTACAAGCGCCACCACCGGCGCAGGTCTTGAAGACCTCTTGCATCTCATGGCTCATCTGTGCCCGAGTCCTCTTGAAGGCAATCCTCGCCCATTTCTGGTGAGCGATGATGACGGCACGGAAAAACCATGGCAGGCCGACCCGACAAAGGCATCACCATTTGTGGGGCATGTCTTCAAGATCACCGCCGATCAATTTGTCGGCAAGGTAGCGATGGTGCGCATCCATCAGGGCTCACTCAAGGCGGGTGATTCTGTGCGCATCGGCGATGAGCGCAAGCCGGTGCGCATCGCGCATCCGCAGAAGGTCTTCGGTAAAGAAATGACCGAAGTGAAAGAAGCAGTCACGGGCGACATTATTGCCATTGGCAAAGTTGAAGAATTACACTTTGATGTTGTGATTCATACGGATGAAACACTTGGCGGGCTGCACTTTGATTCAGTGCCCATGCCGCGCCCCATGTATGGATTGGCACTGGAAGCCAAGACGCGCGGCGACGAAGCGAAGATTTCAACAGCACTTTCCAAAATTCGCGAAGAAGATCCGACCTTCAATGTTGAACGCATCGCTGCAACGCATCAGACCGTGGCTCGCGCTATGGGTGAGCTGCACATGCGTGTGATTCTTGAGAAGCTTCTTCGCCGATTCAAACTCGAACTCGCCACCGAGCCCCCCAAGGTGGCGTACAAGGAAACGATCACCGCAAAAGCTGATGGGCATCATCGACACAAGAAACAGACCGGCGGTGCGGGTCAGTTCGGCGAGGTGTACCTGCGTGTTGAGCCCCTGGTTTCACCAGAAAGCAGCACGCCCCCCTTCGAATTTGTTGATGACACATTTGGCGGTTCGATCCCGAGGCAGTTCCTGCCTGCAATTGAGAAGGGTGTGCGCAAGGCCATGATCGATGGTGCTGTGGCGGGATACCCGCTCACAGGCGTGCGGGTTTCGGTCTATGACGGCAAGTATCACGCGGTTGATTCCAAAGAGGTCGCCTTTGTCGCAGCGGGCAAGTGGGCGTTTATTGATGCCATTCGCAAGGCAAAGCCGGTGTTGCTTGAGCCAATCGTTTCGGTAGAGATCACTGCCCCCTCAAGTTCAATGGGCGATATCTCAGCGGACCTCTCTGGAAAGCGCGGGCAGATGGGTGAGACCGAATACCTGCCGGGCGACATCGTGCTCATTCACGCCAAGGTGCCTCTTGCGGAGATGAATCAGTATTCGAGTGTGCTCAAGAGCATGACCGGCGGGCAGGGGAGCTTTGTCATGGATTATTCGCATGATGACCGCACGCCCCCCAATGTGCAGGCGGAAATCGTGGCGAAGTATCAGCCCCATCCGGATGATGATTAACTTTGCAGCACGCAGTGAGCCGTTGATTTGGATGTCATGCATGGTTTTGTGCGGGCTTACTACAATCCGCCGTCATGATTGAGCAAGACACACCCGTAGCGCGCAACATTATTATCACGGGCGTGGGCGCTGTGTCTGCGTTTGGAGTGGGCATGGGGGCACTCTGGGAAGGCCTCTGCGCCGGTGAATCGCGGCTTGGGCCGATTCATGGCTTCGATGCATCGGGGTTGCGCTCAAATCTTGCCGGGCAGGTGCCGGAAGGATTTTCGGCGCGCGACTATGTGCCCAAAAGCTATCGCAAGGGCGTCAAAGTCATGGCGCGGGATATCGAATTGGCGGTTGCCGCCGCCTTGACTGCGGTGCAGGACGCCGGGCTGACCACGCGCGCAACTGATTCTGATGCAACGCCAACCTACGCACCGGAGCGCCTGGGATGCCAGATTGGTGCGGGCCTGCTTGCCCCCGAATTGCAGGAACTTGCACTTGCGTTCGTAAGTGCTTCAGAGGGTAAACACTTCAGCTACGAACAGTGGGGCGAGGTTGGCACGAACAACCTGACGCCGCTCTGGATGTTAAAATATCTGCCCAACATGCTCGCGTGCCATGTCACGATTTTACATGATGCGCGCGGCCCATCGAACACCATTACATGTGCGGATGCATCGGGTGTTCTTTCAATTGGTGAATCGATGCGCGTTATCGAGCGCGGGGACGCGGATGCTGCCATTGCGGGCGGTGTTGAAAGCAAAGTGAATCCGACATGGTTGTTGCGACTGGACCTGATGAAGCGTCTCGTACATACCGATGGGCACAGCACCGGTGCGAATCTTGTGCGCCCCTACGACCCCAAGGCCCCGGGCACGCTTGCAGGGGAAGGCGGCGGCATTCTTGTGCTCGAAGAGGCCTCCTATGCAGCTCGGCGCGGTGCAAAGCCGGTCGCGGTCCTCGAAGGTTTTGGAGCCGGGCATGAACCCAATGGCTTGGATCAACAGGCGACGGGTGAGGGGCTGGCGGGAGCCATTTTCGCCGCCCTCCGCGACGCCAAGGCATTGCCTGACGATATCGATGCCATTGTCCCGCAGGCCTGTGGATGCTTGACTAGCGATCGACCGGAGCTGGCAGCATTGCAGCAGGTGTTCGGCGGCCATCTTGCCAAGACGCCGATCGTGACCATTGTCCCAAACATTGGCGATAGTACCGCTGGGGCAGGAGGCATTGCGACCGCAATTGCGGCCCAGTGCCTCTCAACGCAAGCTCTGCCCGCCAGGATTCACCATGGCACCCCAGCAGCGGGGCTCCTAGTCGGGGCCTGCCCATCACAAAAACGCTCACTTCGCCGGGTTCTCGTGTGCACCGGGTCTGTTGGCGGGCAGTGTGGAGCACTGGTGCTTGCCCGTGCGACGTGAAACATCGCCCGGCGGATGCCACAATGTGTATTCATGCCCCTCGTCCTGCCGTCGTCGTCTGGTCGCAAGGGCCTCAACCCCATCTTTGGAGAACCCAACATGACCATGCAACAGCACACGCGAGGACGCCGTCCAACGATTCGCAATGAAGAGCTCGACCCCGCCCTGACGGAAGTGTCTCGGCGCGTGATTGGGTGCGCCATTGAAATTCACAAGGCGCTTGGTCCCGGTTTCGATCGTTCGGTGTATGAAAAGGCACTCGCGATTGAACTCAAAGACGCTGACGTGGTTCATGAGATGAGCTACAGCTTTCCTATTCACTATGGCGGTGAAAACATTGGCGAGCACGGCGTAAGCCTTTTCGTTGACGACCGTTTTGTTGTGCAGGTCATGGCGTGTGATGAAGAAGTTTCAGGTTTTGATCGCACGGTGCTTCGTTCGCAATTGCGGGCGGCGGACCTTGAGCTCGGACTCATCATCAACTTCGGACGACGACGCCTCAAGGATGGAGGTTTGGTGCGCGTCTTGAATCCGGACAAGCTCGACCAGATGCGCTCCGATGCGGATGATGATCATGATCAGGAAGATGATGACGAGGGCGAGGACTACGGGGACGATGCGTGAATACTGTCAGCGTTGACGCCCGCGCCGGGATGCGAGGGCGCCGACGTGTTGTGATCACCGGGATGGGCTGGGTGACGCCGCTGGGAAGCGATGTTGATGCGGTCTGGGAGCGGCTTCTCGCAGGTGCATCTGCGATCGGGCCCATTACTCGCTTTCCCGCAGAGACTTTTGCAACTAATTTTGGTGCGGAAGTCAAACAGTTTGATCTTATAGAGCACGGGCCCTTTGCTGGCGTTTCGGGCTTGCCACATGAAGAAACCGGACGCAATGCGCGCTTCGCACTTGCTGCAGCGGCGCACGCATTTCGTCAGGCGGGGCTCGGAGACGTCGGTGCAACACCTACTCAGGTTGATCCAGCGCGGATGGGTATTTATCTGGGGGCTGGCGAAGGCATACCTGATTTTGATGCGTGCGTTGCAACATCTCTTGAAGCATGGAACGATGAACAGCGCGCGCTCGATCTGCATCAGTGGGGTGAGGCGGCCTATGCGCGCATGGGACGCACGCGTGAACTCGAACAGGAACCCAGTTTGTCTGTCGCGCATCTTGCGCGCCACTTTGGCGCGAGAGGCCCATCGTTTAATTGCATGACCGCGTGTGCTGCTTCAACACAATCTGTCGGCGAAGCATTTGAGATTATCAGGCGCGATGATGCGGACATCATGATCGCAGGTGGTACGCATTCCATGCTGCACCCTTTTGGCATGACCGGGTTTATTCGTCTGACGGCGATGTCCACCCGCCGAGACACACCAACGACCGCATCGCGCCCATTCGATCAGACCCGCGAAGGTTTTGTGATGGGAGAAGGCGCGGGCATTGTCATTCTTGAATCGCTGGAACATGCTTTGGCGCGCGGTGCCGCGCCATTGGTCGAGGTGGCGGGCTACGGCTCATCGGCAGATGCGTATCGCATCACTGATATTCAACCCGATGGTGTTGGCGCCATGGCCGCGATGGGCGCAGCGCTCGAGCAGGCAGGGTTAGATCCAGATGCACAGGAGGCTGATGGGCGCCCGCAAGTGCATTATATCTCTGCGCATGGCACCGGAACCAAAGAAAACGATGCAATCGAAACGAGAGCTGTGCGTGGACTTTTGGGTGACAATGCCCCGCGGGTACCATTCAGTTCGATCAAGTCCATGATGGGGCACCTTATTCAGGCCGCGGGTGCCGTTGAACTCATGACCTGCGTGCAGGCGATTCGCACCGGTTTTGTGCCGCCAACGATGAATCTTCACACGCCCGATCCAGCGTGTGATCTTGATTACGTGCCCAACCGTGCGCGCGATCTGCGCGATGCGCAAGGCAAGAGTCGTGTGCATGTTGCGATGTCGAATAGTTTTGGTTTTGGTGGGCAAAATAATACACTTGTGATTCGCCGGTTTGAGACATGACTGTTCCGATGCCCTATGCCGAGTTAGAAGAAACCCTTGGCTTTGAAGAGCCATATCGTGATCCGCCTGCGCGCCGAACACCTGTCGCCATGGTATTCCTTCTGGCACTGTGTGCATGCATCATTACGCTCGTCGTAACTGTGGGCGTGCTTGCGACCACCCCGCCTGCGTGGTGGCCTGTGCCGGTACGTGATGTAGAAGCCGCCCGCATCCGCGCCCGCGAGATTGAAAATGTCGCAACGCGCATGGCTTCAGAAATCCGCGATACCGATGTGCCCTGGTCGGTCTTGCTTCGCCAAGAGGATGCCAATACATGGCTTGAACAGCGCCTGCGCAATTGGGTTGAATCAACCTATGCCCCGTGGCCCGCAGGGATTGGGCGCATCGCGGTGCGGTTCGATCATGGTCGTGTTGTGATGGGTATTGAATTAGACAGTTCAAGTGATGATGGCTCATCGCATGCTGATCGCATTGCGTCATTTGTGCTTGAGCCTTGGATTGGCGAAGACCAACTGGCGCGCCTCCGGTTGCTTGAAGTGCGCTTCAACCGCATAGTGATTCCGCGTTCTTTTGCAGAGCGCAAACTCACTGAGGCTCTTGCGGAGGCCTTCGAGCGCGATCAGCATGATGTGTTGCCATTTCTCGCGGCGCTTCACGGTGAGCCCATCCCAGAGCCCCCGGTCCTTTCCCTTGGAGATGGTCGGCGGGTGCATCTCTTGAGTATCGAGACGCGCGAGGGCGAAATTGTGCTGCACTGTAAGACAAAGGTCCCCACTAGGGCCGCCAGCCGGTGATGAATTGCCTGCAAGTTGCCCGCAGCCCCGCCTCGATCAATACTGGCACTATGTCTTCGCGTTCCCAACGTGGCACTCGCAAGCGCGCACCAGCCCTGAGGCCTGTGCCGAGTGATGTCGCCCGCGATTCCCTTGCACACGGTGGGGTGGTGCTTGCGCCGACGGAATCGGTCTTTGGTCTGGCTGTCGATGCCCGGTCAGAAGCGGCGCTCAAGACATTATGGACGATCAAGAATACATCGCCGCAGCCCTTGGCGTGGCATATCTCGCGCGTTCGTGATTTGACCGACCAACTCGAAGCGGTCAAATTCTCATTGAGTTCTGTCCAGCGTCGAATTGGTGAGCGTCTTGCACCCGGGCCTTTGCTCCTTGCCATAGAACTGGATGAGACCCAACTGGCACATATCCATAAGGCGCTGGCGGTTGCGCCAGGCATTGTTGATGACGGTGCGCATTTGTTGGTGCGAATCGTAGGTCACCCGGCATGTCAATCACTGATTGATGCTTTTGATGGACCGATTGCGATGGCCTCGTTGCCCGAGAAAGCAACAGTGCGAGATTTTGTGGGCGCAACTCAGGTCTTGCACCATGTGGGCATGCTCGAACGAATCACCGCGGGTATTGATGGTCTGCCCGCGCCGAAGGGAATGGGTTCGACAGCGGTCACGTTTGCAAAGGATGGTTCTTTTGCAGTTACGCGAGAGGGTGTGTATGAGCGCAGGTTTGTTGAGAAGCATGCGCGTCAGCTTGTCCTTTTTGTTTGTTCAGGCAACACGTGCCGGAGCCCGATGGCAGAAGCAATTGCACGACAGTTGATCAAGGAAGCGGGCGCGGATATTGAAGTTGGTTCTGCGGGCATGTTTGCTTCAGCGGGCAACCCCGCAACACCGGAAGCGGTGCATGCGGTTCGGGCGCTTGGCGTGCCCATGCCTCGTCACGAATCGCGAAGTGCCTCGCGGGAGTTATTGCACCGCGCGGATGTCATTTTTGCAATGACTGAGGCCCACGCAGACGCTGCACGTCGATACGATCCAGACAGCATCGCACAAGTGCACCAACTTGATGCCACTGGGCGCGATGTCGATGACCCGATCGGTCAACCACAAAGTGTCTATGACACCACGGCGTCGCGACTGCGAACAATGATCGAACAGCGGCTACTTGAGTTTGGCTTGTTGCCTGCACCGGCGAGCGGCGGGAAACGATAAGCGTTACGGCTTATCGACGGGCGCGGGTGCTTGTTCCAGGCCGATGGAGCGTGCGATACGCTCGATGGTATTGATGCAATCCGGGTGCTGACCCCACGTGGGTTGCAACTGCAAACGCAGTATCTCACGAGTAATCGTCGGGGTGCGCGCGCCATCTTCATTTTGCTGTGCAAGAATTTCGACAATTCGGGCAGATGCGTGCCAGTACGAACGTTCGCGGCGTGATTCAGGAGGCATCGATTCCACGATATCGCGCAGGATCGCAAACGCGCCAACAACATCATCATCGTGAAGCTTTGCCTCGGCGGCGAGGACCATTCGTTCATACATGACCGCCGCATCGGACGTGGATTGCCCCGCGAGGTCAACGGCGAGTTCGACTGCCATTGGATGATTCATCGCGATGAGCCAGCCTATGCCGCGACGCAAGGCCTTTTCCGGAATGGTCCATGTTTCACTGTGTGCAACAGCCCATGACATGACAAGAGCAAGTGTCTGTTGGTGTTCATTATTCAATTGACTGATGCCCGCATCATCAAGAGATCGTGTTATTTCTGGTCCACTGCGCCACAGTGGAAGTGTTTGGAGGAGCGCCGCTGTCAGCAGTTCTCCGGAAGCTTCATCAGAACCCGGGAGAGAAAACCACTCGCGGGCATCATCAAAGCGATTGTTGGCAAGCAGGGCACGCAGGTGAACACGGGCAACCATAGAGTCATTCTTATGAAAATCATCTGAAAGAAGAACCTGTGTCAGCTCCAGCACATGCGCTACATCTCCCATCACCAGTTGTGCATACGATCGCAATTCTCGGGCAAGAGCAAGATCGCCCGCATCGATATTGCGCCCTTCAAGTTTTTCAGCAACGGCGGCGGCGAGACGAGCCAGTTGCAATATCATCTCAGTGCGTTTTGACTCCGGCGAACTTTCCAGTTGCGCGCGTTCGAGGGTATTCATCTCAAAAGTAAGACGCTGGCATATGTAGAGAAGTATTTCAACAACAGAGGGGTTGGCAAATTCCAAGTCATTGACGAATGGTCCAGCAAGTCCCATCGCATTCACCACACGCGTCGCATTCTTTGCTGGCGCACTTTCAAAAGCCTTTGCAATGGCCCGGCAACGCCAGGCGTCAGCGTGTGATGAATCAGTGCTGCGCGCTGCCAACACGCGCATCGCGCGCCATGATATGGCCGAGGGGATCTGATCGCCTTCAATTGACGCGGTGCACATGCGTTCCAGCGCGTGCCTTGTCGGGTCATGCAATGGGCGTGCTTCGACTCCCCGCTGGGCGACATTTAATGCGATATCAAGTGAGCATGAGCCATCATTGACGCAATCACTCAATGCCTCGGTCAATGCTGACAACACGATCACGGCATATGCGCCCATCGTTTCGCGATCGCGATCAAGTAATGCCGTGAGTGCCTGAGTGCGCACGCGAGCGGGTTCTGAGGGGATTTGTTCCATGGCAAGCGCGACGCCCACCGCGGGACCAAGCGACCACAATGTGTTGTGGACGTCAATATCGCTGACCTGTGCAACACGCGCCAACTGCCGCAAGACAGCATCATCTTCAGATTGTGGATCGGTCAACATGGATCGTGCGATTTCGTCTAGTCGCGAGACGAATAGCGCCTTCGCTTCTGCCTCGGTGTCACCTTGCGTGCGTTCAATAAGCAGGCGCATGAGAAGCGCATCGCGGTGCACTAGAGGTACATCAGTGCTGTCGCGAAGACGACGTTGCGCAGCGCCTATGGCATCAGTAATATCTGTTTGTTGATGAAAAGCATGCGAGGCGCGAACCATGCGCACGGCACCTTCAAGCCCGAAGGCGGGCTCTTTGAGTGATTCATCTTCACCAAGTGCATCGTTTGCATCATCGAGTGCAAGCTGTGCTGCGTCACTTTCGCCGAGCGCAATAAGTGCGACGCCCACGATCAGCCCGCGCTCCGCATCAGCCCAAGCAGATGCAGATTCAACTTTGCCTGCGATGGTGACAGATGTTTCAAAAGCATCGCGCGACGGCGCCGTAGGGCTAAAACCGAGTGTGTCATCGCGCGCCAGCCCAAGAAACAAATGCATGCGCGCTTCCATGATCGGAAGCGACACGGATTCAATCAGCAGTGCGCGCGACAGTGCATCGCGTTCGATAGGATCGTCCATTCCTCCCGCAGCATCAACAGCGCGCAGCAATCGCGATATTTTCACCCGGGCTGTGCGGATGCGATCGATAGTGTGGACTGCGCGTCGTGCCGCTTGCTCACGACGCTCGTGCGTTGGCAATCCAAAGGCAAGTTCAACAAGGGTTTCGCTGTTCCACCCGTCTGCAAGTGAGGCAATCTCCGTATCCAGACGATTGGCCTCGCGCACAATTCTGGGTGTGGAATCACTCACATCATTTTGTGCCCATGAATGGCCTGATAGCGCAAGCAGCGCGATACACGCAACACAACTCACACATGTGAATCGTCTCATCATGGCAGCAGCATTTCTTCGGGGGGGGCCATGCGCACGCGCGTAAAACCGCCCCGCCGAACGGCGCTGACCGCAGCAACCGTGTGCTCCCAGCGCGTAGACATGTCAGGTGAAATGACGAACCGCTGATCGGCTTCAAGCCCTGCAGTGTGTGATGCCGTGAGGGCGATGACCAGATCATCATAATTTTGCAGAACGCCGAGGGCAGGCGAATCGGTTGTTACGCGATATTGATCGGCGCCATCGCCGGTTGAGCGCACGATAATCATGATGGGCTGTTCGGGAATCGCAAAGGGATCCATGGTGGATGCCTCGTCCTGATTCATCGCAACATTCATTTCGATGGCGCGTTCTTTCGGCGTGAAATTCATGGTCAACATAAAGTAGGTGAGAAGCAGAAACACGACGTCGATCATCGCTGTGAGATTGAGCGCCATGCTCGCGCCTGTGCGCCTGCGCTGCCTTCGCCCAGTGCCAGGGTGAATGGATTTCACGGCGCATCCTCATCAACCGTGACCACATGAACACGCGTGATTCCTGCCTGTGCAATTGTTGTAAGCAGGGGATGCACGCGCTCATACATTTCGTTGCGAGCGGCGCGCACCAGCACGCGCGATTCTGTGAGATTCGCACCCTCTTCTTGAAGTGATTTGACCAATTGTGCAAGGCCAGCGGGCGTTTCAGCGAAGGTGCGAGATCCAAATCGATACCCGCGCGCCTCGCCGTCGGGGCCAAGCGGCAGCACATTGATCACCACAGATTCATCAGGTGATGCCTTGCTCGATTCTGCTGCGGAAAGTCGGGGTAATTCAAGGACTTCCAGTCGCGTGCGCTGAATCTGTGCGACAACCATAAAAAACGTAATGAGCAGGAACACCACATCAATCAATGGCGTGAGGTTCGTCTGCACTGTCACGGGGCCACGTTGGTAGAGGCGCGACATGTCAGGCGTCTACCGTATCCGAGGACGCGGCATTCAGTTTGCCATCAGTTGGTGTTGTCGATGTGTGTTCGACAGTTTCCTGTTCGCCGCACACGCCGACGAGTTGCTCCGCAACGCGCGTGGCTTCTGTCGTGAGTGCATCGACACGGTTGCGCAGCAGCGCATAGGCAGCCAGAGAAGGAATCGCGACCACAAGCCCCCAGAATGTTGTCGTCAGCGCAGTGCCGATACCCGCGGCAAGTTCTACCGGGTCAGGCGTGCCCCCAGCAGAAACAATCGTCGAGAACGCAAGGATCATGCCGTAGACTGTGCCAAATAGGCCAATCATTGGTGATACGTTGCCGATGACATTGAGTGGCTCCATGCGGCGGAACCGATTGATCGTGAGTTCATCAGAACGATGTTCGAGCACATGCAACATTGTCGTTGTGCCATGTCGGGCTTCCATCAGCGCCGAGCGAAGCACCGATTCAAGAAATGACGATTCGGTGGAACACTGTGCGATTGCGCCATCGACATCGCCGCGTGCGAGCGCTGCCCGAAGTCTTGCCCATGCATCTGCGGGCACGATACGTTCCCGCTGGGTCTCAACGGCGATCACACCGATCAAGCCGAGACTGACCATCGAAAGCGCCAAGAGCAGCCAGATGATGAGTGAGCCGAGTACTTCGATGTTGCCAGTGCTTGCATCGCGCTGGATAAAGAACGCCTCAAACAGTGACACCTTGTGCGCTGCTGTGCCAGCGCCGGGCACCGTTGCAAGTGTGTCGAAAAAGAACACGGTTGCCGAAATCATTGCGTGTACCCTCGTTCCCGAATCGTATCGCGCGTGATGAGCATGTACCCCTCATTGCCGCCGTGCTTTTCGCCAATCAATCGCAACATACCGGATGGGTCTTCTTCAAGAAACTGAATGGTTTTGATGGTCATGGGCCTGCGCCCGGTGCGCGGGTTTGCGGGATTGATTTTTTCAAGGGCGGTCAGCACATCACCTTTGGTGGCACCCCATGCCTGTTCGCCGATGGCGCGTGACAAAATAAAGATCGCATCTGGTCGCAGCGCCGCCGCTTCCTGTAATGCCAAAATGGGGCTCGATGTGCCGCGCGGGCGCACGCGATCAAGCCAGTCAACGACAGGGCGAAGGTTTTCATGTGTGGCGCGGATCAGTCTCTTCTGCCGAACCGCATCATTACCATCACTTGGATGCGGCGCAAAGAGATAGTCGCCATCTTGAAAGAAGAACACCTGAAGCCGCTGTGTTGAAGACAGTTGGGCAATAGACTCGCGCAGCATGGCATTGACAATGGGCAGCGAACTCACCATCGAGCCCGATGCATCAACGACATACACAATGTCGCGCGCACTGCTGGCCCCGAGCCCCGCGAAGCGCACTTCGGGATACCGCCGGGCAAGGCGTTGTGCGGGCGCTGGCGTTTTCATGTTCAGCGTTTCGGGCTCGGTCTTTTCTTCGGGCAGCGCAGGTGTTTCAGGAGCCGGCAAGGCGATCTTTGGAGGCGCGGGTACAGGTTCCCTTAGCGCGGGCAACACTATTCGCGTTGGTGTTGACAGTTCGCCCTGCAAGGCTGGTGCACTGCCAAGCTTTGGATCAAAGAAACTCACTTCGACCGGGGGCCCCGGGTCTTTCGCTGCGGGAATCACACGCCATGCAATGAAGATGCCTGCAACAATCAATCCGCCGTGCAGCGCGACCGATGCGACCCACGGCCAACGGCGAGGTGTCATCAACCCGCGCAATCCTCGATGATGTTGCTTCTCGGCGCGATCCATCAACGCGATTCTAGTCGACGATCACTTCTGGCGAATCCTACTCATCGTCATCATCATCATCGTCGTTGTATTCATTGCCCGGCGGGGGTTTGTCGCCCCAGAACCAGTGATCAAGACTCAGTCGCCCGCCACCCATCATCGCAAGCGCCAATACACTCGCAAAGAGAAGCAGGTGCAACAACAATCCTGCCCATGCGGTTGGCGCCAGCGCCGGATCACCCAAATGCGGATCAGGAATCATGCCCAGAATTGCATCACGCGAACCCAGTGCCGGACCAATTTCTGACAGCCACATGGCCCCGCCTGACACACCTGCAGCCAGCAGGGCAGCAAGGCGCGTCATCGCACCAAGCAGAAGCGCCAGCCCGCCGATCAATGCAATCCACGAGGCCCCGCCCGCCAGATAGGTCAGGAACCGCCCATTGGTTGCAATGCTTTCGGGCACGATTCGCCTGCCGCTGGCGTTGATCTGCCCTTCATACATGACGAGCACAAGCCCCCTCCAGCGCACAATGTCGACGGGATCCGGGTAATCGGCAGCGGTGTACCGCTTGGCAACAGCAGGGGGGGTAGCAGCCTTGGGCGCGGGTTTGGGTGCTGTTGTAGGCACTGCTGGTGTCGCAGCGGCGACCCGGATGAAGTGTGCATCCGCAGATGCAGGCCCCTTCACGGTAGTTGGCGATTCATCCTCGGCGGCGGGTTCCAGCGGCGTTTCCTCGGGCGCTTCGTCTGGCGGTGGCGTCGTGGCCGGGCCAGTCGCAGGGCCAGCAATGACCCCCAGATTTGCCAATATCGCAGCTTTTTCACCCTGCACTGGCATATCGTGGCAGCTTGTGCCCAATCCTGCCCAGATCAACACTGTGCCTACCGCCAAGCGAAGTACCAGCCCCGCACCATCACCACCTATCCGTGCCATCGGACAATCTCCCAATCTCAAACCCGACCTTTGCCCATGATATCGTTGGGCAAGACCCACCTTGTCTTGCAGCATCCTAGGGGGCAATTGCTGAAATGCGCCGGGTGGGCCTCGGCTATCGTGTATGAGAGGACAATCCTCCCCCCTGCGGGCGTGGCGGAATTGGCAGACGCGCGGGATTTAGGTTCCCGTCTCTTCGGAGGTGCAGGTTCAAGTCCTGTCGCCCGCACTAACACAGTTCTGGTGGGAGGGGCGTCTCGCCCACCTCCGGAATATTGATGCGCATTCGATGCGCCTATCGACGCAACGTCCGCGATAATCATACGTCCTCGCGCACTTATAGCGCCCCTTTTTCAAAGGTATGAGCTACGCTAGGGGCCGATGCGATTAATCCCCATTACATCTTCTGCCCATACGCCCATTGATGCGCCACTCCATGATGTCTCGGCATCTCATGGACCACTGACTTCTGCATCACCAGCCGTTGGAGTTTCAGCCTCACTCCAGAATGCAATGCCCGATGCGCGCGCTGCGCGCCTTGTGCGACTCATCGGTGCGCGCGTGCCGGGCGGGATTGATTTCTCAGGTGTGCGCCCGGAGCCGCGCGGCCCCGCCATACCGCTCTACCGCCACCCCGCAGATGCCAATGCGGCCGCAACGCGCCTCGCAGCACCTTCCATGATCGACGTCACGGCCTGAAAGAGTGGTGAGGCAGTCCTGCCGGGCCGCACGGTACAATTCGCGTGATGCGTGCCTCTCCGCAATCTGTTTCGTATTCGGCAGCGCTGTCGCCTCATGCGCGCCACTTCTCGCATCTCACGCGCGACCTTGATTATCTGAATCACGGCTCATTCGGCGCGTCTTCAGATGCGGTCATTGAGTATCAGATGATGCTGCGCAATCAGATGGAGCGCGAAGCGGTTCAGTTTTTTGTCCATGATCTTGAGCCGCTTCTTGATGACGCGATGGGCGCACTGGGTGATTTTCTGGGTGCGTTTGCGCAAGACCTTGTGCCGGTGACAAATGCAACGGTGGGCGTGAACTCGGTCTTGCGTTCCCTCGACTTTGCCCCGGGCGATGAGCTGCTCACGACGAACCACGAATACAATGCGTGCAGAAACGTTCTGGATTTTGTCGCGAATCGTTCTGGCGCTAGAGTAAAGTGCGCGCAGGTGCCCTTCCCTGTTCAGCGTGACGATGAAATTGTTGATGCGATCATGAGTGAGGTGACGCCGCGCACTACGCTTGCGTTGATCAGCCACATCACAAGCCCGACCGGTTTGATTTTTCCGATCAGGCGCATCGTGAACGAACTGGCGGCCAAAGGCATTGATACGCTAGTCGATGGTGCGCACGCGCCGGGCATGATTGATGTGAATATCAGGGACATCAATCCCGCCTATTACACGGGCAATTGCCACAAGTGGATATGTGCGCCCAAGGGCGCAGGATTTCTATACGTTCGTCCTGATCTACAACACTCCATTCGTCCTGCGATTATTTCTCATGGAGCCAATGCAACGCGCACGGATCGATCGCGGTATCGCATCGAATTTTACTGGGTGGGGACTGCCGATCCAACGGCGATCTTGTGTGTGCCCAAAGCGATGGAAACAATGGAAGCCATGTTGCCCGGCGGTTGGCCTGCGCTGCGCGCTGCGAACCATGCACTCGCACTTGCAGGGCGCGATCGTGTGTGCGCAGCACTCAATATCACGTCACCCGCGCCGGATTCAATGATTGGTTCGCTTGCATCCATCCCATTGCCAGATGCACCTCCGGGGGGGCCGCCGACAACATCGTCACTCTATGCAGACCCTATACAAATGCGCATGGTCGAACAGTATCGCGTGCAGGTGCCGATCATTCCCTGGCCTGCGCCGCCCCATCGCCTTGTTCGACTGTCTGCTCAGCTCTACAACACGAAAACGCAGTACGATCGTCTTGGTGCTGCATTGAAAGCGGTGCTTGCAGAGGAACCCAACTCCTGATGGCGAAGAAGGTCACCAAGAAGAAGTCAGCGCCGCGGCGCACAAAGAAAGCTATTGATGCGCCTGCGCCGATCGAGCACGCAGAGCCAGCGCTAACGAATCTTGACGATGTAATCGGCCAAACACATGCGATAGACATATTGCGCTCCACCGTTGCCAGCGGGCGCGTGCATCATGCGTGGGTGTTTGTTGGCCCGCCGGGCGTTGGCAAGCGCACGACGGCGGAGGCTTTTGCGGCGTTGCTTCTTGATCCTACAGCAGCGCCTGATCTGAATGGCGTGTGGAAATGCGATCCCCAGAGCGCAACGCGCGCCATGGTCGAACGCCGAACGCATCCCGATCTGCACATCATCACCAAGGAACTGGCCGCATTTTCAGATGATTCTTCAGTGCGCAATCGCAAACAGATCACGATCCCAAAAGAAGTGTTGCGCGACCACCTGCTCAATCCTATAGCACATGCTCCAACGATTAGATCTGATGCGCGCGCCACCAAAGTGTTCATCATTGACGAAGCAGAACGCATGGATCGATCCATCTCAAACGCGCCGACTCAAAACAGTTTGCTCAAGACATTGGAAGAACCGCCAGATGGTTCAGTGATTATTCTCGTCACATCGCGCGAGCAGGCACTCTTGCCGACGATTCGCAGCAGATGTCAGCGCGTCACGTTTGGTCGTCTTGATGCCAAGGACATGTCGGAGTGGTTTAAACGTTCCGGTGTGGATGTCTCTGCCGATCAGCGGTCATGGGTAGAAAAATATGCATCTGGCAGCCCCGGTCTTGCGACGCTTGCGATTCGCACCGGTCTTGCAACATGGGCGATGCGACTTGATCCGCTGATCGATGGCGCGCTGGGCGGTGCTCAAAGTGGAACCTATCAGCCGGAGCTTGGGGCGCTTCTTGCAACGCTTGTCAATGACTGGGCGGAGGCGCAGGTGAAGGCGCATCCGGGAGTGAGCAAAGAAGCTTCGACCCACGCGGGTGTGGGGCTGCTTGTTGAAGTTCTGGGTGAACGTTTGCGTGCGGGTGTGCGCGGGAGGGCGGAGCGCGGCCAGAATGTCGAGGCCTTGCTTGACTCGATTGATCGCCTTGCGATTGCAGAGCAGCAGGTGTCAGCCAATGTGGGCCTGCCCATGGTCGCGGAGCTTTTGTCAGGTGAACTTGCCGCTGCGGGGCATTGAAGTCAGTCTCAGGCGGATAATGAGAGTGGTTTGGGTGGCGTGTTGGGGCTAGGCGAGACGGGTACCGCAGCGGGCACATGTGGATTGGCTGCCCGATCTTCTGTCGCGCGATCCATCAGCATCGTCCAGGTTTCGCGCTCATAGGCCATGATGTTGATGCACGAATCGAGCTTGGCAATATCTTTCTCAAAGCTGGCATCAGTCACATGGTTATAGGCGAAAGTGAGCACCGACGACACCTGTGCGCACAACTCCGGGGCCACCTCATGTCTCATGGTGTTGATGAGTTCGAGGATGATGTCTTTGGCAGAGGAAAGGTTTGTGTATACACCTTCCCATTGCTTGTGTGCCATGGCATCCCGTCCATCGCGCAAAAATCGCTCGCACCCTTCAAGCAGAAGCAGGCGCAATTTTTCAGGTGTGGCGGTCAGCACCTGCTGACGGAGATACGGATTGTTGGGGTCAAATGCAGTCATCTGTGCAAGCGTTATCGGCAAGGCATCACGCATTGTTGAGCGCATAACTTCAATCCGGACGAATCGAAATCATATGACGCGCAGGCTTTTCACCCGGTTTCGGAGTCTTACCCAATTGGACTCAGGCTTGCCAGTGCAGATTGCTGTTGAGAAAGCATTGCAAGGGTCTGCTCCATCGCGATGAACTGGGCTTCCAATCGTGCCTGTTTGCGCTCGAGCTGCCCATCAATGCCCTCGATGCGCGATTCCTGCAAGTCGATCTGAGTTTGCAACGAGCGATCCTTGCGCGTGATCGTGCCGTCGATGGAGTTGGTGAGTGATTCGACCAGATTCTTGAGTTGCTCACCGACGCCGAGCTTGAGAAATGTCTCTTCTGTGGAATCGACAAAGGCGCCAGGCGCGACTTCAACTGGCGCAGTCGGAGCTCTCTGAAACCCGCCCAGAAGGTCAGCAACATTATCGAAATCTGCTTCGAGCGCCTCGCGGAAGTCATCACGATCGAACGTGAGCTTTGCATCGCTGCCAATACGAATGCCGACGTGGAAGAGAAATTGATTGGGCCCTTCCACATTCAGGGCTTTGCCCTGGATAAGCCGAAAGAGAGAACGCTCAACATTGCTCACGGTGACATCGCCGAGCAGCACGCCGCGCACTTCGGCTTCCGCATCAAACTTGTCATATTTTTTGATCGTATCAATGACTTTGTTGAATGCCTCGACGAAACTCTCCACAGCGGTTTCAATCGCATCGTTGTCACGCTGGACCGACACTTCGATTGGTGTACTGCCCGTCGCCTTCAGATCAATCGTGACGCCCGAGATGACATCATCCAATGTGTTTGAAGAACTGGTGAGCAACACGGCCTGCGCAGGATCTGATGAACCAAAGAACACAACCGCGTTATTGCCAGCATCAAGTGTTGACAGATTCAGATCAATATCCTGTGTGTCGATGATAAATCGACCATCAGTTCCAGCAAAGCTGCTCGAGAAATTCAGACGAAATGGACTGTTGGCACTGCCATCATTGACAATATTTGCAGTGATCCCAAGTCCCTCAAGATTGATTTTTTGTGCAATGTCATCAAGGGTGTCAGTTGCATCAAAGTTCACGATGCGCTCATATGATCCTGATGCAATAGATCGCCCGGTGCCGCCGTCCACATCATATGAACCCACCCAGTTCAGGCTCCTGGCAAGTGTGCCATCGGTATCAGCAATTGTCAGCTCGCCCGTGCCGACCGTGATATCTTCGACAGAGATGCCATCGCCCTGGTCATTGAGTGCAAAGACAAGTTTGCCATTCACTTCGGGGCGCGAATTGAGAAAATTCAGGAACTCATGCACGTTGGTGTATGAGCCATCAATCGTAAGTGAGACAGCGGCGCCCGAGCGTGTTGTAAATTGCACTTCACCCGATGAAATGCCGCGTCCGCCATCGAGTTCATCAATGTCGGTCGCTCGGTCGAGCCATTGATGTTGAATATTCTTCCCATTGATTGATGTTGCTGCAACATTCCCATCAATACCCAGTTCTGTTGCGAGCGCCCCGGTAATGATGAGATTACTCGTTGTACTGCCTGTCGAATCCGTGATCGACAAACCATTGCCCGCCCGGTTGAGATCGACGGTGACATTGCTCGCTGCAAGCTGTGTGTTGATTGACGTGATCACTTCCGATAGTGAAGCCGTTTGCAGGTTCAAGGCACTGATATCCACAGCCGTCACCGTTCCATCACGCGCGGTGACAGAGAATGTGTTGTTTGTCAGCCCGGCCCCGCCATTCAAATTACGCGCAAGCACAGAGTCCATCTGTGCAATCAGGCGCGAGCCTTGGAGGGTTGCGCCTGCAAAGCCAGCCGTTGCGATGCCAAGTGCTTCAGCGGTGCTGGAGTTGGTGCCGACACTTGCAACGATGAGGTTGCCGCCCCCCCCTGTGCTGTCCGTGAGCGTCAGGCCGCTGGTGGTTGCGTCAACGGAAGCGACGAAAGACACACCCGCAGCGACCGCCGCCTCATTGATGCGATCAACAATGTGTCCAAGTGTGGTGGCGTGTGTTTCATCAATTCTGAAGTTGGTGTCGGGGCGTGTTGAATCTGTTGGAAAATTCGGAATGGTCGAAATTTCAGTACCCGCAAGATAGGCAATGGAGTCAATCGTTTCGTCGTTGGTCAGTACTTCTGTTTTCTCTTCGCCGAAACCGACGGTAAAAACAGTCCCATCGCGCGCCGTGATCTGGATATTGTCAACACCATCTTGCACGAGCACCCCAAGCCCATCACTGAGGCCCCGAAGCGCGGTGTTGTCGGAGATAGTACGAATAGCAGTACCGGTAATCGCTCCTGATACAGAGCCTTTGATGCCAAGATCTGTCGCGGTGAATGACCCGAGAACATTGTCAATAATAAGATTGCCTGCACCGCCGGAGTTGTCGGTAATCTTGAGCGTATCGCCATCAATCGCAGCGGTGACGGCGATCGTTGATGCACCATTGATCGCTTCGAGCACATCATCGACAGTGATCGCCCGCGAGAGATCGACGATCGCATTGGCACCAGATCCGTCGGTGATCTGAATTTTTCCGCGCCGTACGCCGTTACCGCCGTTCAGTTCTGCAAGAGAAGTCTCTTGGGTGACGCCGCCCCCTCCGCGCTCAAAGGTGAAGGTGGTAGCGCCAACGCCGGAGGTATCACGATCAGTGAACCCGTGGCTCAGGGCGCGCTGCGATGTCACAAGACGGTCAATGATAAAGCTGTACGAACCCGCGGTGGCACTGGTCGATGCGGTTGCTGCGAGTGCGCTCTCATTGCTGCTGGTAGCACTTGTAGATTGGAAGATTTTATTGGTGTTGAATGCCCCCGCCGCGGTCTGCAGGCCCAGGAGCGATGAGTTGACATCCAGATAGGCGGCCTGCTGTTGTTGCAACTCAGCAATGCGGCGCTGGGCAAACAGCTTGGGGCGCGCATCGATTGCCAGTAATTGCTGGATGAGTGAGCCGGTGTCGATGCCGGATATCAGGCCAATGCTTGATGAGATTCCACCCATGTGATGAGCCCTCCAGAATGCGCGCGTATCAGGCCCGCCCTGTGGAGCCCCGTCTATGCTGCGTGTCGCACGTCGCGTGCCAGTTCTGGCTCACGAGGCGGGGCAGCAGGGCCACCAGCCATGGCAAAGCAGTTGCCGCCTCGCGGACGATCTATGCCCATGGCCCGAAGCCGCAGCACATCCATCGCCCACGATTGAAGCGTGCGGTTGAACAGCCGCTGCGCCTCTTGCAATGCCACCTCGCCTGCGGACGCCGATGCTGGCGCTCCATCATTAAGATCGGTCAGATTCACCGGGTCGGTAGAGGGGCAGTTGTCTTGCATGCCCGGTGTGTCGGGCGGTTTGTAAGGGCTCTGAAGGTTGGATGAGCAATGCAGCGCACACTGGCAACCTGCGGCACCAAAACGGCGCAATGGTTGCGCAGGTCCGAATAATAATCCGTCTGTGAAATGAACAAGCCGCCGGTGAGCCCCGACGGCTTGCCCAAAGAATAGAAGTTCGAATGGATGGCTCAGGCAGCGCGGCGACGTGACGTCGTGCGGCGCGAGCTGCCCGTGCTAGAGCGGCGGGCCTTTGAGATGCTGAATGACGAGCGCTTGGCACCCGAGCGCTTCGGAGCAGAACGCTTGGTTGTGCGCTTGCGAGCGACGGGCTTGCGGGCCGTACTCTTCTTGGCAGTGCGCTTGCGAGCGACAGGCTTGCGGGCCGTACTCTTCTTGGTCGTGCGCTTGCGAGCGACAGGCTTACGCGCGGTGCTCTTCTTGGTTGTGCGCTTGCGAGCGACGGGCTTGCGCGCGGTGCTCTTCTTGGTTGTGCGCTTGCGAGCGACGGGCTTGCGTGCTGTGCTCTTCTTGGTCGTGCGCTTGCGAGCAACAGGCTTGCGGGCAGCGGGCTTGCGAGCAGTGGTCTTGCGCGTCGTGCGCTTCTTGGAAGCGGTCTTCTTCGGACTCGCCTTCCTGTTGGTGGTCTTCCTAGCAGTGGTCTTGCGTGCGGTCGAGCGCTTTGTGCTGCTCGAGCGTCGAGTACGAGTCGCAGGCATATTCCTGACTCCGTTGAGCCGGCCGCCAAACGGCGAGCCGTCAAAGTTTTCTGAATCTCAGCGAGCCGCAGCCAAATCCGCGACCGCTTTGAGATATGCCCCGTTTCTTGTGAGTCGAGCGCAACATCTCTTGTTTCCGAGATGCCTATCGTCTGCCTTGCATATGGACGTGAACAAATGTGCGCCCTTCTGCTGTTATCGGTGCGATTGTCTAAACTCATGTTCACTTGCGTTGGCAGGCGGGGCGTGCCGATGGCACATTGACAGTGACACAGCGCACCGTGCGCAACTGTCATGACAGGCTTCAAGGGGCTAAAAATGGGTGCATCTCATAGACCAGCATCGCACACCGACACACCGAGCAGCGCTGCGCACTGGTCGCCGGAGTCATGGCAGGCCCGGTCAGTGGCCCAGATGATCGACTATCCGGACCGTGATGCGCTTGATCATTCGGTTGCAAAGCTCAGCGCATTACCGCCGCTTGTGACCTCCGGCGAAGTCGAACGATTGACCGAACTCATCGCGCAGGCCCAGGAAGGACAGCGTTTCCTGCTCCAGGGAGGCGATTGCGCCGAAACTCTCGATGATTGCAGGCCCGACAAAATCACTGCCCAACTCAAAATCCTGCTTCAGATGTCTTTGGTGCTCGTTCATGGCTTGAAGAAACCGATCATCCGGATTGGGCGCTTCGCAGGGCAATATGCAAAGCCGAGAAGTAGCACCACCGAGAGCCGCGGCGGCACCACCCTGCCCAGCTATTTCGGTGATCTGGTCAATGCATCCCCTTTTGACGCCCAGTCTCGTCGTCCCGATCCAGAGCGGCTTCTCTCTGCCTATCACCACGCCGCGGTCACATTGAATTTCATTCGTTCTTTGATTGATTCCGGCTTTGCAGACCTGCATCACCCGGAAAATTGGGACCTGCGCTTCATGGAACAGGCGGGGTTGCGTCCCAGTTTGCGGGCGGAATACCACAACATGACCAATCAGCTCGCTGAGGCCCTGCAATTCATGGAGGCCCTGGGAGATGGAACCGTCGATGAGCTGTCGCGTGTTGAATTTTTCACCTCGCACGAGGGGCTGAACCTCTACTACGAATCTGCCCAGACAAGGCAGGTGCCGCGCAAGACCGGCTGGTGGAACCTGACGACACATCTGCCATGGATCGGCGAGCGCACGAGGGGTGTCGATGGGGCCCATATTGAATATTTCCGGGGGATTCGCAATCCGGTTGCGGTCAAAATCGGTGCCGATGCCGATCCTTCCGAGGTTGTGCGGCTGATCAATGTCTTGAATCCTGACAATGAGCCGGGGCGGACCGTGCTTGTAACGCGCATGGGCGCAGCGCGGGCTGAGAAGACCCTGCCGCCGCTGCTTGCACACATCGCGGATTCGCGCCGACGCGTGCTGTGGGTGTGCGATCCGATGCACGGCAACACGCGCGCTTCCGGCGCCGATGGCTCAATCAAGACGCGCCACTTTGATGACATCCTCTCTGAAGTTGAAATGACCATCGATGCCCACGCGCGCATCGGGACCAATCTTGGCGGGATGCATCTCGAATTGACCGGCGAAGATGTCACAGAGTGTGTGGGGGGATCGGGCGGCATCACCGAAGCAGACCTGAGCTCCAACTATGAAAGCCTGTGCGATCCGCGACTCAATTATCAGCAGGCCCTTGAGATGGCTTTTCTGGTAGCTCGCCGATTTGGCACCTGACACAAGGCGATCGAACTGGTTCATCGGATTGCTTCTACAATAGAAGCTCATGTGGCCTCTCATTGCTTTCAATATCGCTTACATGCTCGCAGCGGTCATCACGGCGCTTCGCGGCGGCAACAGCGAGTTCATCTTCTATATCGGTGTGATGATCCTGCTCATGGGGACGGTGCTTCTCTTGCACCGGCGCCTTGGTTTTTCGATGTTGGTGATGTGGGGGATGAGTCTTTGGGGCTTGCTGCACATGTCTGGTGGGCTCGTGCCCGTGCCGCAAAGCTGGCCGATCAATGGTGAAACGCGCGTGCTTTACAGTTGGTGGCTTGTCCCGGGCTATCTGAAATACGACAACATCGTTCATGGTTTTGGCTTTGGCGTGACGACTCTTTTGTGCTGGGAAGCGCTTCGGACTAGGATTGCCGGGAGGACTGGTGCGACAGAGCGCACATCGATCACGCCGACATGGGGACTTGTTGTGCTGTGCGGGGCAGCATCACTCGGCTTTGGGGCACTCAATGAAATCGTCGAGTTCGTTGCGACCTTACTCATGCCAAATACCAATGTTGGCGGGTATATCAATACCGGCTGGGATTTGGTGTCGAACCTTGTTGGCGTGAGTGTGGCCATGGTAGCGATTCGGTTGAAGCGTTAGTCGATTTTCATCGACGCCCGCACAGACTCCCATGTCTCCCGATACCGCGCCGCCATGGCATCAAGTGCCCCCGGAATCACACGAATCTGTCCGACCGTAGTGATAAAGTTCACATCACCATGCCAGCGCGGCACAACATGCACATGCAAATGTTCGGGCACGCCCGCACCCGCTGCCATGCCCTGATTCAACCCAACATTCACACCCTGACACGCGAGTGTCCGCTCACACAAGTCAACTGCGAGATCAACAAGCGACCAGAGTTCTGTGCGCTGCGCCGGTTCATACTCAAGCAACCTGCCGCGACCGTTACCAAGCGCTATCAGCAGATGCCCATTGGCATATGGATAGGCATTGAGCATGATGAGTCCGCCGGTCGTTTGTTCACCGTCCCCGGTGCGCACGATAACATGGTTCGCCGTGTCATCGGCGGGGGTCAGCCAATAGCGACGAATAAAGCATGTCGCATCATTGGGTCTTGGAGCGTCTGCAGTGCTCGCCGGATCGTCAGGTCTCGATGCGCTGAGCATCTGCATATAGCTGTCGCGCCACGGAGCATGCAGTTGTTGGATGCCAAAGGTTGGTTTTTTGGATTTTTCGTTCACAACCGCACACCTTTCCAGTGGCGTTGTACCTCGCCTTTGCGAATCAATCCAGTGGGCCGCGGGACGGTACACTTTGTTTCAGGTCCAGACCGGGCAGGCAATGAATTACGCAGGAGTGTGGCATGTTCAAGTCGGTGAAAGTGGGCGGGCGAGGTGCAGCAGGGATCCGGGTCTTTGGCATTTTCAAGGACCAGAAGCTGGATGCGGCATCACGCAAGCGAGATGGTGGTGAACTGGCGGCTCAGGTTGCTAAACGATCCGAAGTCACTGGCGCGCTCGGGCAAGTTTCCGAAGGTTTTGCAGATGCCAAATCGCGCGCGGGCATGCAGCGCGTGCTCGTCGTCGGGCTGGGCGACAAGGCAACATTTGAAGTTGGAGATTTGCGCAAGGTCGCTGGTGCAGTGGGGCGCCGCCTTGCACCACTTGGCAATAGTATCGTCGGGATCGAACTTGATGCGGCGCTGTCAAAATCAGATGCAACGCTCGCCGGGCGCTGCTTTGGTGAAGGCCTTGGGCTGCTCGCTTACAACAACGATATTTTGCGCGGCAGTGCAACAGAGGTGCCGACGCGCTCAACCTTGACAGTGCAGGGCGGCTCGAAAGCGCGGACATCAGGGCTTCAACTTGGCCTTGATCTTGCTGATTGTACGAACTATGCGCGCACGCTCAGTCAGTTGCCACCGAATAGATGCACGCCCACCTATCTCGCAACAGAAGCCAAACGCCTTGCCCGACAGACCGGCATGACATGCAAAGTCGTAACAGCTGCGAATCTGCTCAAGGAAGGATGCGTGGGTGTACACACAGTTGGCGCCGCTTCTGAAAACGCACCCTGCTTTATTCGCCTTGAATATTCACCCGCAGGCGCGCGCCGAGCAAAACCAGCGGTGCTTGTCGGCAAGACGATGACGTATGACTCAGGCGGCTTGTCGATCAAAGTCGGTGGCGGCATGCGGGGCATGAAGCGCGATATGGATGGCGGCGCTGCTGTGTTTGGTGCGATGAAAGCGATTGCGACGGTCCTCAAGCCGCGCCGCCGCGTGGTCGCGCTGCTGTCGTGCGCTGAGAATGCCATTTCCGATGAAGCCTATCGCCCCGATGATGTCCTCGAATTTGCCAATGGCGTGACAGTTGAGGTCACGAACACCGATGCAGAGGGGCGACTCGTGCTCGCCGACGGCCTGATCTGGGCATGCAAACACGAGGATCCCGATTTCATTGTCAATATTGCAACACTCACAGGAGGTGTTGTGATTGCGCTCGGTTCAACCTATGCAGGCATGTGGTGTGATGATGACAAACTTCGGGCCCGCGTTGAAGCTGTGAGCCAGACCACCGGCGAGCGCGTGTGGCGCATGCCCCACCATGAGGAATATCGAACAATGATGCGTTCGCCCTGTGCGGATATTGTCAACAGCGCACCCGTGCGTGAGGCGCATCCCATTCAGGGCGCTGCGTTTCTCAGCTATTTTGTTGAAGAAGGTATTCCCTGGTGTCATCTTGATATTGCAGGTGTGCATGCCTGTGAGAAAGATAGCGGCCCCTATGTCGGCGGTACTTCCACAGGCTTTGGCACGCGCCTGATGGCGGAACTCTGCGACCGCTAAAGAGAGTTCGCAAGAAACACGAAGAAGGCGATCAGCAAAATGCCCGCGATAACTGCGATTCGTGCGTTATTCCAACGCAATTTCGTATCACCGGGCCCATGCGCACGTTCATCTGGAAACAGCCCATCATCAAAATCTTCGCCGCCATCACCAAAGCGATCGATATCAGCTTCACTCGGCCCCTCATCATGTTCACGCCACGTCATGTCAAGGTGCCTTGCGCATTGGCGTGTGTGAAGGGGCGCGCATCAAGAGCAAGCCGCACGCGATAAATCGGCGCTGTGCTTGCTCTGGCGAGTTCAGCTTCGCCGCCCGCTCGGAGATACCGATCAAGGGTGTACATGGTCGCACTGTCAGCAACCGCGACACGCAGTTCGCCCCGGTTGAGACCCGTAATTGCAGTGCGAGCAATCAACTCAGCAGGGCACACAGTCATCCATGCCTCGCCCGCACCGCCCAGACGTTTTGAGTCGCGTTTCAACTGACGGTCAACTCCCGCCATCGCAGTGCCCAATGATCGCCCTGTAAAATCGCGAGCCGCGGCGCGAGCGCGCAGCTCAGTGATTTCTCGTTCTATGTGCGATTGGCCGCTCATGATGCATGATTATCGTAACAGAGCGCGGTCACAAAGGGCGCAAGTGTGTCAAGCGCTTCTCGCATGTGTTTTTCATAATTGCGCCAGCGCCCGATCGACCCCCGGTGCAATTTGCGGGTGACTTGCTCATAACTTGGAGAACGTATCGCCCTTTTTGCCGCGTGTTCGCGGAATCGAAGCACTTCTGGGTTCCAGTCCGCACCGAGGAAAGTGATCACCCGCCGCACCTCGGCCTCGGCATCGGAAATGACGTTCTCATACCGCGTCTCTATGAAACGCAGACCAAGCACATCTCGATAGTGCAGCCACATATCCATCACGGCAGCATAAAAATTCGCAGTGGTCTCAAATGAATGAAAAAGTGTGACCGCCATCGACGTCCGCGTCAGATTCATCATGCAACTTACGCACACATCGCGCGGATCGCGCAAAGACATGATCACAGGTGCCTCAGGGAAAAGACGGCGCACAATCGCAAGATTTGTCGTATTGAGTGGATGCTTATCTACAACGCGAACACTTGCGTCAAGAGAGCCAAATAGTTCATCAATATCATGCCAGTACACGCCGCGCAATTGGATGATCTGGTCATCACTCAGTTGTCCAAGGGCGCCGGGCACTGATGCGTCTGACCCTGTTGCCGTGCGCATGTATGCGCGCACCTTAGGCAGACTTTGGCGTTCATCTGTTGTCACAAAGCCGGGATGCGCCGCAAGCATCTGTTCGAGCAACGTTGTGCCTGATCGCGGGAAGCCAACAAAGAACACCGGTGGCTGACGATCATCTGCGGGAGGTGAAGGCCATGAAGCCACCAACTCGCGCGTGATCTTTTCACGACATGCTGCGATGTAGGTGAGAAACCCTTCTCCCTGTGTTTGCAAAGGCGCGTGAACGGCATCAAGGGGGGTCTTGCTCTCACGCATGCACCTGTACGCACCGTCATAGTCACCGGATTGATCAAGCACTTGTGACATTGTGATCTGCGCGGCACGACGATGCTCTGGAGAAGGAGCAGTTCTGATCGCACGTTCCAGGTCTCTTTGCGCGTTTGTCAGATCGCCCGTCCGTTTTGCCAATCGCGCACGCGTAAGCAGGGCCATCGGTTGTGCAGCTTCGATCGCCAGCGCCGCCTCGGCCGCATGGCGCGCACCATCCAGCCGATTGGCGCGTTCGCACATTAAGGCGAGTTGTGCATGCAGCGCCGCATCTCTGGGTGCCAGTGCAATTGCGCGATTTAATGATTCCTCGGCAGCATCAATATCCAGATCATGCTGCTGAGCAGAGGCAAGCTCACTCCAGTGCTCAGGCTTTGCGGGATCGAGCTCACATGCCTGTTCGAAAGCACGCCGAGAATCATCGAACCGCCGCGCTGCTCGATAAGCCTGCCCAAGACTTGCGATCAATTCTGCCGATACATCCCCCGCCTCATCCATTGCCCGCGTCAGTTCGTGCACCGCGCGTTCGCTATCGCCCTGTTGAAGGGCCGATTGCCCAAGCCGCATCAGATATTCCGGATTGCCCGGATCAAGTGCTTCCGCCTTTTCGAAGCTCGAAGTTGCAAGCGTCGTATCACCACTTGCCAATGCGGTTCTCCCAAGCATGTAATGCGCTTCGTGGCATTCTGGGAAATCGCGAGTGATCTGAGCAAAGGCCCGCTGTGCACCGGCCATATCCCCATTGCCTGCAAGACTTGAGGCCGCGGCGAAGCGTGATGCCAGTTCGTCACGAATTGTTCCAGGGTCTTTCATGATTCATTGTCGCCGTAACCGAGTGTGTCAACAAATGGCGCAAGTGTTTGCAGAGCACTTCCCATGTATTTTTCATAGTTGCGCCAACGCCCGATCGAGCCTTTGTGCAACTTGCGGGTGACTTGTTCATAGCTCGCCGTGCGGATCGCTCTTTCGCGTGCGCGAGCCTGATAGTGCAACACCGCATCGTCCCACGGAACCCCCAGAAACTCCAGGACCCGGCGAATCTCGTTCTCAGATTCGCCAACCACATCTTCGTAGCGAGTTTCGATGTATCGAATGCCGAGTGCCTCTTTGAAGAGAAACCACAAATCGATGAACGCTGCATAGACTTCGGCGGTCGTTTGAAATGTCCGAAAAAATGTTGCTGCCATCGGCGAACGAGCCAGATTCATCACGCAACTCACGCACAAGTCGCGTGGATCACGTAATGACATGATGACCGGGGCGTCTGGAAACAGGCGGTGCGCTATTGCCAGGTTCGGGCCATTCATGGGATGTTTGTCCACGACCCGAATGCCGGTCTTCAGAGGACCAAGGAAACCGTCAACTTCGTGCCAATACAAGCTCCGCAGATGACAAATCTGCTCGTCTGACAACTGCCCAAGTGCCGCTGGCAACAACGCTTCTGACCCGGCGGCTTTCACAAGATTTGCTTGAACTGTGAAGAGGCTCGGCTGTTCATCAGTCGTTACAAAATGTGGATGTGCCGCGAGCATCTGCTCAAGCAGCGTTGTGCCGGATCTCGGAAACCCAACAAAGAACACAGGCGATATGCGATTGTCAGGCGGTGCCTCGGGCCATGATTGAATCAATGAAGGTGTAATTTCCCGGCGTTGTGCTGCGATGAGTTGCAACAGTGAATCGCTTACGCGACGCTGAGATGTGCCCAGGTCCGAAATTGATTTCGTGTTTACGGCCAAGCATTCAAACGCAGCGTCATATTCACCCGATTCATCAAGGACTTGAGCAAGGGTAAATGCAGAGAGCTGGCGCACATCCGGGCTCGTTGCGTGTGCTATTGCCTGTTCAAGATCGTGACGTGCACCAATAAGGTCGCGATTTCGACGCGACAGGCGCGCCCGTGCAATCAGAGCCTTCGAGTGCTTGGGCTCAAGACGCAGCGACGCCTCCATTGCCTCTCGAGCAGAATCAAGTCTATTCGCATGTTCCAACATGACCGCAAGATCTGCGTAGGGGCCCGGATCTGAGGGCGAACATTGGGTTGCTCGGCGTAGAGACGCTTCGGCGCCATCAGGATTCCCACGGCGGGTTTGAACTCCGGACCACGCAATCCAAAGCGTGGAATCATCAGGGTCAAGTTCGCATGCCCTTTGGTATGCCTCATCCGCCTGTGGAAACCTGCGCGCCATAGTCAGCGCCCGGGCGTATCCCGTTGCCAGTTCGGCGGAGTCTTGCGCTGACTCTTCGCGGGCCCGCTCGAACCAGTGGATCGCCGCGGTGTCATCGCGGCAAGAAAGCGCCACTTGCCCAAGTCGCAGCATGTATTCCGGATTGCCCGGATCGAGCGCTTCCGCCCGTTCGAAACTCGAAGTTGCAAACGCCGTATCGCCACCGGCGAGTGAGGTTCTCCCGAGCATGTAATGCGCTTCATGGCAGTCTGGAAAATCGCGAGTGATCTGAGCAAAGGCTTCTCGTGCGCTCGCCAAATCTCCGTTCCCCGCGAGCGTGGAGGCCGCGGCAAAGCGTGAAGCCAGTTCGGCACGAGTTGTCCCAGGGTCATTCATCAGTCAACTACTGTACGTCAACGGAGCTTCGGCGCAAAAACGAACCTCGGCTCCGTGAGTGGAGCCGAGGCCTGGAAATTGCTTAGACACAATCGTATTTCGATTCGCCGCAACGTGTGGGTTACAGTGCAGCGATACATTTCATTTCAACCGCTGAATTAGCGGCGCTTGCGACCAAGAGTCGCCACACCGGCGAGACCCAGAAGGCCAACCGCACCCGGTGAGGGAATCGCGATATCAATGGTGGAACCAGCATTCCAGAGACCGTCAGCGCCGATGTTATCGTCATAGGTCTCGAAGAACTCAATCCGCAGGATACCGTCCGGCAGTCTGATGTTCTGGAGGCCATTGCTGGTCAGGTCAACGAGGCCGCCCGAAGTGTTGTTCTCGATGCCGACGATCGGTGCACCCGTGACCGAAGGCCTCAGGTCGAAAGTCTGCCCACCGACGGATTGCGTGCTGTCAGAAAAGTGCATCAGCATCTCTTGGCCCCAGCTGGCACCAATGCTGCTCTGAAACACATTCCAGCCAATACCCATCATCGTCATATTCGTGCCAGCAGGCTTGCCTGCTGCTGCAGCGACGTCAATGAGAAGGAAATTGTTCCCCAACGCGCCCAGAGGATCATTCGATGTGATCCCACTAATGTCAACGCTGAAGGAAGACGCAATCAGGCCGCGAGCCATGACGGTGTCTACCGAAGAGTCGTAACCCTTCACGTCTTTACTTGAGCTTGTCTGCGACAGGAACTGCGCGGAAGCCGTACCGGCTAACGCGAGTACTGCTGCAGCACCCAGTGTCTTTGCAATCATCTCTATCTCTCCTCAAACATAAGTCCAGGAGCAGCGTACACCTTGTACACCACCGTGCCCTTTGCCTATCGTGGCCGGACGCGCGCGCCGGCCAAACCATGGCTCATGACACAGACACGCTTGCATTAACACAACGCAAACGCGGCAGGTTGTTCATGCTGAGGTGCCCACACGGGGCGAATCGACGCGGTAGCGCCGGGTCTCTCTCTTCCTCAGTTTCTCTTCCTGCAGACCGACCCGGAAACCGGGCCGACCACCGGAGGCTATCGTCCCGGAATTGCCCTTCGATGTCAACGACAATTCCTGTGAAAATCGCCTAAATCGTACGAGATATGGATAATTGGATCAGAAATGGAGTTGCAGCGCGGCAATCTGGCGAATCTGGGGTGAGTCTAGGATGCCCCTCTATTGCAGGGGGGCATCACACGCCGCTTGGACTCAAGGACCGCAGGATACGGTGGTGCCGAAGTTGAACAGCACCGCGCTGATGTCGGAAAGATCGACATCGCCATCGCAGTCGGTGTCGCCCATCGTGCCGGGGGGGATCCCCACAGCACCGAAATTGAAGAGCACGAAATTGATATCGATCAGGTTGACTTCACCAAATGAGCCGCCCGGCGCCACATTCGGACACACCGCACACGCAACGCACAGTGATGCAGGTGGTGTTGGGGGCGTGCCAGCATCTGTCCAGATCGCGAGGAGCGCCTGCGAATCTGAACAATTCAAGTTGCCGTTGCCATCGAAATCCATCATTTCGCACCCGGGCGTCACGGCCGTAGCAGTGGTTGCACCGATACAGCCCATGAAAACGCTCCAGTCGGCCGGGCCAACTTGCCCGTCAGCATTTGCATCACCCATGCGCTCGGGCGGATACAGCGTCCATACCGTGGTTGCTGCGTAATTTGTCAGCGTGCGGGTGTCACCGCCCGGCCACATGACATTGATCTCATCGAGATTCGTCGCAGTGTCCACACCAAAATGCACTGTGAACTCGTTTTGTGACTTGTAGTTACTGCCATTGAAGACTTCGCGCATCTGTGTGACGGCACCAGTGTGAAGATCCACCTGAGCCCCGACCGCAAAGTGATTTGCACCCTGGCCAATCACACGGAAACGCGCCCAGTTGCGCGTTTCGCCCTCGTGATTGATGTAAATCCTCAGGTTTTCGCCAATCGTGGACACTGCGAAATCCAGATCGCCATCACCATCGATATCCGCGATCGCAGAGCAAAACGACACACCGGGTTCTGCGATTCCCAGACTCGGCGCAAGATCAGTCGCGGGCCACACGCCGTCATAGTTGTAGAAGCGGTCGGGCGTGAGCATGTCGCACACATAAAGCTCTTCCCATCCATCGTTATCAAAGTCGAAGAACATTGTCGCCCAGCCGATGCCGTAGGATCCGACACCTGCAGTCAACGTGGTATCAGTGAATGTGCCGTCGCCATTATTGAGCATGAGAACGTTGCCAGGCGGCGTATTGGTGACGTACAAATCCTGCCAGCCATTGCGGTCCCAATCACCAATCGCAATACCCATGCAATCTACATTTGCAGCAGTATTGCTGAACGTCGTGACGTCAGTGAACGTCCCGTTGGTGTTGTTGAAGAGATGATTCCACAGCGCGGGTCCAGTGCCTTTGTCATTGCCGACGTACAGATCCGCATCACCATCACGATCGTAATCGAAGAATGCGGATACCAGCGAAGGGTCAAGATTCATCTCGACACCAAGACCATTGGCGACAGATGAAAACGTGCCATTCTTGTTGTTTTTGAACATACGATTGGGCGTGGCATCACCCAATGCACCTGAACGGTTTGGCACATACAGGTCTAACCATTTGTCATGATTGATGTCTGCCCATGCGCAACCCATGGTGGGCCCGGCATCATTCACACCGCACAAGGCAGCTACCTCTGTGAACTGAAATGGTCCCTCGTTGCGAAGTAGCAAGTTGTCATCCAGGTAACATCCGACATAGATATCAAGATCGCCATCAGCGTCGTAGTCGGCGGCCGTGATCGAAGAGGGGGGGCCCAACGCGGGCAATCCGACAAACGCGGTTCGATCGGTGAAGTTGCCCGTGCCATCGTTCTCATAAAACCCAACGATGCTATCGACGCGACCAAGCACCACAAGGTCTTCATCGCCGTCGTTGTCAAGATCAACAAAGGCCACACCGGTGCCATAGATTTGCACGCCCGCAAACGGACCAAAGTCATGCACGAGGTACGAAACCCCGCGCGCCCCAGCTTCTTCTGTGAATGCTGCCTGAGGCCGAGCTTGAGCCACTGAAGCGCAGGTCACAACCGTGGAGGCCACACAGGCGAATCTAAAAGACAAGGTCATGCATTGACATGGCAACAGCGTCATGAAGTTTCTCCTCCTCAACCTGATCCGCGCATGCCAGTAGCGTTTCCTCAAGCAGCACTCGGATCAACAGCAACTATGCACAATACACCCTCATTGTCCCAAAAGTAAAGGATAATCCCGGGTTCCATCGACCCTATCTGCCTCGCGGTCGAGAAAAAACGGACTGCCCCCCCAGCTGAGAATCCACCCCAAGAGGTGCTCAGGGCCCCATGGAGGTACAGACCGGCAAATCCAACTCCTAAGGCAGGGTTTCATCGCGAGCCACAATGGGCCTCACCCAGCCACTTTTTTGCCATGAGCCGCGAGCCGCCGCTGCTTGATCATCAGGGCCAGCATGGCCAAGCCGCCAAGCACGCCGAAGCAGGCCATGATGACCTTCCAGAACAGCCACCCGTGTTCATCCTGCGTCGCAACGAGTACGCGACCGGTGATGAATAGCGAAATTGCGGCACCGTAATACTGAAACGAATCAATTAGTCCAGCGGCGAAGCCAGCCATCTTCTTGCCGCCAATGTCCATGGGTGCGGCGGCACCAACAAGCGAGTGCGTCGAGTTCACGGTCATCGAGATCAACAACAAGATGATACAGCCGGTCCAGATGCCGCGCGTTGTCGGACCGATCAGCCCTTGGGCCAAAATGATGGCGGAGATTCCGATCACAAGTGCCTCGAAGAAGTACAGACACATCGCGATCGGCGCACGCTTGCCAGCGGCGAACTTGTCCGAAATGACGCCCGAGATGAGTGACCCCAAGAATGCCACCGCGGGCATAAGCATGAGTGTCCGGACGGCAATCGTTGGGGGGCTGTTCTTCATGTCAAAACCGAGTTGGTCTTCGAAGTACAAGATGGATAACTGATCAAGAGGTTGGCGCACGGCACCCGTGCAGGCATAGGCGACCGCATAGAACCAGACGAGCGGGTGCGTGAGAATGGTCTTGAGTGATTTGGCCAGCGGAACCGTGACCCCTTCGGAGTCATCAATCTCATCGATCACGACATCGTCGGGATAGCCGGCTGCCTCGGGTGATTCCTTGACTGCGAAGAACATCAGGATCGCTGCCGCTGCGGTGAACAGTGGTGGAATCTGGAAGAGAGCTCGCCACTGGCCTTGTTTGGCCATAGTGACGCCAAAGATGACGATCCCGGATGTCAGCATCAATGGGCCGAGTTTGCTGATGATGATTTGTCCGAGTTGAATCATTCCGCCAAAAATACCTGCGAATGTGCCGCGCTCCGTTCGATGAAACCATGCAGCATTGATCTTGACCATGCCGGGCGCACCGAACGACTGGAAATACCCGTTGAGAAGGGACAACAGGGCAAAGGTCGTGAAGGTGCTCACCCAAGGTGAGAACCCGAAGATGAAGTTGATTGCAATGGTCCCAACGGCACCAATCAACATCGATCGCTTGCCGCCCTGCCGATCAGCGAGCAGACCATTGATTAACTGACCCGTGCCGTAAGCGAGCGCCCAGATCGCGCCAAGGTTCGCGATGTCTGAATGATCAAATCCAAACTCATCTTCCATTCCCGGAGTTGCAAAACGGAAGTTGTAGCGGCACATGTAGTACGTCGCATACATGAGCCCCAGCGAGCCCCAGTTCAAGCCGCGCCGAGGGCGAAACCCCTTCGGGTAGTGGGCCGCGGTCTTTTCGTTGGAATCGCTCATCTCGAACCCGACCTTCTGCGCCGCGGGAGTGCGTGAGACGCATCACGCTCATCGCGCTGCTTCTGATGGACCAGCCGCGCAGGCTACACGATTGTTGGTGCACAAGTGTGTTGGGCAGGGCTGCCCCGGTCAGGGCATCAACTAGGGTTCGCGCTCATCAACGGCCTCGGTGCCCGGGGCTTCGATGACCACGCTGTTGAAGGAACCCGAAATAATGATGTGCCCATCAACCAGCGCAACGCGCTTTGGTTCGGTCCACAATGACAAACTCACCTGCGACACCGCGCGTCCGTCAGGCAATTCGAAAATGCTCAGTTGTGATGTCAGATGTTCATTGTCCGGTGCGAAGACGCCTACGGTGGCGTGTACGAATCGGTCGCGCCCGAAGGTCGCCGGTGCAAGCCGGTTGACCCCGGCCAGTGAATCAATGCCGATGGTATCACCCTTGGCATCAACAACCGCAACCCCGTGTGCCGTAGCGATGCCAATGTGCTTCCCGAGTGAGGCAACTTCGATGAAATCAAAGCCGGGTGCAATCCGCTCACCCAGAGTGAGATGTCCTGCCGCAAGAGATCCCTGACTCGATTCCACCTGCCAGAGTTCGTTGTCCATGGTGCGCACAATGAGCTGCCCCGGGACCGCAACCGCAGAGCGCGAGTTTTTCAATTCTTCAGCAACTGCTGCCCAATACGGCATGCCGCGATAAGGATCAAGCGACATAATGCGATCAGTCAAGCCGAGAATCATGTCATCTTCGGGCGTGGCAACAACCCAGCGCACAGCGCTCGGCGCTTCGAACGTTGAAAGCACGTCGCCTGTTCTGCAATCAATAGCGACCACTATCGGCAAACGGTCCACAGCGGAATGTTCGCGATCAAAGTGCTGGCCTTGCCTGAGGGTGCCTCCCCCAACAAGCAGGACATCATTGCCCAGATCAGCATCATGGAGCGCATCAACAATGTGATTCGCCGTCCAGAGCAGCGCACCTGTGCGGGCGTCAAGACCGACGGCGCGGCCGCCCCGATCAATCGAAATCACAACATCATCGTTGACAAGATGCGTCAGTTCGGTGAGAGAGACATTCATCAACCGGGGTGTCTGCACATGGGGAGGAGTTCGTGTGTCCTTCTCTTTTGCGTCAAAAAAGGCCTCAAAACCCTCTGTTTCCCACAGCACTCCGCCTGTTGTTGCATCACGGCAGATCACAGCCTGATTCGCAGTGGGCGGTGAATCGACCTGGCGCGCCAGGTGTACTCGCTGGCGGGATTCCCGCAGTGGTTCTTCCGCCTTGCGGCCAATCCAGGTTGGTCGCAGGATGCCATCGTCATCAATGACGAATAGTCCAGCGCTGCCATTGCCTGATTTCATCAAGATTCGATTCGTTGGTGCATCAGGCGTGCGCTTGAAGGGTGAATCAAATAAGGTCCAGCTGTTGAGTGTTCTGCTTACGCCCAGTACTTCTCCGATGTGTGCGCGGCGCGGGCGCTGATCAAGCACCGTCTCAACAGCGTCAAGCGCAGCTTCAACTGGCATGTCGACACCATCAATTGAAAGTACGGCACTAGGAACCCTGTTGTTGAGTTGGCGTAAGCGCCGAAGCGTTGCTTCCGGGCGATCTGCATGCATCAATGCGGTGACAGCGCGACCTTCAAGAATCAGGCGCGGCGATGCATCGATGGGTTCCAGTGCGGTCGCAGCGTCAATGGCCTCGTCAATTGCCATGATCGCGCGCCCCACATCGTGCGCTGCGAACCATGTGTCCGCAGCATCGGACCACATACTCACCGCATCTGTCGCTGCCGGATACCGCAGTGCAAGTGATTCAAGAGCAGGTGCGTGGGCATTTGGAGGCATGATTTGCCGTTGAGCGGCGGCTTCGGCGTCAAAGCTTGCGTACGACGCGCGCCCTTCGCGGCGCACAATTTCTCGCACGCGTTTCGTTGCCATCGCCATAGTGCGACGATCCGGGTGCGTGCGATCTTCCGACAAGGCCAGTTCAAGCACCAGTTGATACTGCGCTATCGCATCGCGCGGATGTCCACCGGCTTCAAGAAAAGCACCGGTTGCCATCAGTTGTTCAATGCGCTCCGCCTGTGAGGCGGCGCATCGCCCAAGGCGGTGGAGCAGTTCCGCGCGACGCGCACGATCAAGATGCACCATCGAGGTCTTTTCGCCGGGATTGACCATCCCAAGCAGCGCCCGAAAGAGCTTCCTTCGCGAGACATCACTTTCGGGATTGAGCAGCGCTGCATCAATTGCGCGCAGCGCATGGTCCACCGCGGGCATGATGCTTTCCGGATGTTCAGCCTGAAATGAAAGCTGCGCCAATGTGATCGAGGGCTCAGGATCAAGTGGATCGTCCACCATGCGCTGGCGCAGGTGCTGCTCTGCGACCTCCCAGCGCGCATAGGCATGCACGCGATCGTCATCTGCGACGATCACCTGCCCGTTGACCACGACCGCTTGCCCGGATTCATTAAGGCGAATATGTTCGATCACGCCATCTGAAACGCGCACAGTGCTGATACCACTCGGCGTGGGGGCAATCAGCATGTCCCCGGCAACACTGACCCTGCCCAGCATGTCGAGGTTCCCGAGCTGGGTGATATCTTCAGTGGTGCCAAAGCGATTGAGAGGCTGCGCCATCAGGCGCCCCGTTGACACGCCAATGAGCGTATCGCGCACCACAAGTACATAGTCGGGGTCATCAAACCACGATGCCAATGCACGCGCTTCGATGCGCCCGGTAGCACGATTGATACTGAGGAGCGTGTCGCGCGACGGCGAAAAGGTGTACATGCGATCACCAACGATCTGCGGCTTGTTGTTTTGCCAGGCGACAAGCCTGCTTGGGCGCACCGAACGCCCTGAGGGTGCTTCCATCCGCCGAATCCAGCGCACGCGCCCAGTTGCAGATTCAATGGCGGTGATCACGCCCACCTGCTCGCATCGATAGGTGATGCCATCGGCTGCTGCTGATGCATCCATCGAGCCAACATTCCATCCAAATGGCAGGGCTCCGATGCTCCCCATCTGTGTGTTCCATCGCAGTGCCCCGGTGCGCAGATCAAGCCCGAAGGTGTAGGCGCCGATCAACCGCTGCTGGGGAAGATGTTTGATCGCAGTAAGCACCACGACACCCTGATCGATCACGCCCTGTCCGCGGATGGTTGCCCCAAGCAGTTCGGGCACATTCAATTGCGGAATTGATGTGCTCCACAAAAGCGTGCCGGTTTCAACATCGATGGCAAGAATTGCACGTTCGGTGGCGGACCGGGAGCGCATCGATAAGCCCGAGATCGCAATCGCGATGCCATTCTCAACGATCACAGTGTTCAGGTCATCAAGCCCGTCTCGACGGGATACGGGTTGCATAATGAGTGGCGCATGCACCTCAATCTGCCACACGCGCTTGAGCGTGAATCGATTCCATGCGGTGATCAGCAAACTGTCATTGACGATCGCCAGATCGCCCGCGATACATGGGGCCGCATTCAGCCAGTTCTCGCGTCCGGTTGCCGGTTTGGTGCTTGCACCATCTGGAAGATTTTGTTGTGGCCCAAGGATTGTCGAGGCCAGAGGGCGCGGCAGGATGCCTTGCAACGATGCAGGTGGTGCGGGATCAAACACCCACACGCCCCGCGTCTCATCCGGGCGTTCTTCCGGGGCGCGCACCCCCGTGCTGTCAAGGCCCGCCTCTCGCTGCCATCTCTTGAGCATGCGATCAATGACATCGCGCAGTTCAAAGCCCACATCGCGCTCGTGTGGCGCAATGTAGGCGCTGATCAATTCAAGCAGTCGAGCAGCCTGACGCGCGTGCACACCCGAACGATCCGGATGCCGATCCAGTTGTTCGATCATGATCCATGCCGACTCAAAGCGTGCATCTTCCAGAAAGGCCTGCGCGCGCTGCAGCGTTGCCTCAAAGCCTGCCTCGGTGAGCATGCGCGTGCGTTCTACTTCGTGTACTGCTCCGCCCGCAAGCCGCGCTGCTGCAACTGCACCCTGCGCGGTGCGATACCGGGCGAGCAGGTTCGGGCGTTCAAGTAACACATCATGCACCGCCCGGCGAAGCGAAATGAATAGATCTGGATCATCCTGCGATGCTGTGACCGCACCGCCATGCTCATCAAGCACACGTTGCAGCACGCGAACCGCCTCATCGAGGCTACCGACGCTTCCGAGTTCCACCGCTCGCCGCAGCGCCTCATTGCCAATGGGCGAATCCGGGATATAGACCGGGTAGGTCGAAATCCGCTGGGCGACACTTACCGGCGCGATCACCCCCGCGAGAAGCCAGACGATGAGCATCGAGACCCACCTGCCTGTTTGCATTCTGCCCGGGCGTTGTGCCCGAGAACACTTCGTCATTTGTTCGTCTGCGCTGATCATGCCTTTGTTCACTTCTCAGTTATACGCCCGGGCGTGCCCAAGGGGTGAAGGGGCCTCGATCACCCTCCGATTTGAGGTGTATCGACCAATCAGGCCCGCCCCTCGTCGAGGAGTTGGCATGAGGTGCGGAAGGCAGGCGTCGTATATGGACCCAGGCAAGCTTCGCGGCGAGATGGCACCATCGCCCATCGCAGCACTTTCGGGGCTGTGGACCGCACATACCCCGGAAGCTGGGCGTGTGCGTCGGATGTTGCTGCTGTTCATCGCCATCGGGCTCATGAGCGCCACCGACCTCGCCCTCACCCTCACCTATATGAATGGGCCTGGCATGCTTGAGGCCAACCCCATCGCACGGCTCCTCGTCAATCAGGGCGAGACCGCGCCACTGGCAATGTACAAAGCCCTCACGGTGATCATCGCTTGCCTGTCCATGTTCGCGGTGCGCCGCCATCGTCGGGCGGAGCTGTGCGCCTGGGGATGCACAGCGGTCCTGATCATGTTGACATTTCACTGGGTGCGCTACAACGCATTCGTTGACACGCTGGGCGCAGATGTGACCGCTGTCACATGCCAGGTCGACCAACCATCGTGGTTGCACATTGATAACTAGCGCTGGCGGTATCGCGCTGCCGATGACTCAACTCAATGGCAAGATCAATGGCAGCGCGCATCGAACCGGCATCGGCGATCCCCCGCCCTGCAATATCAAAAGCTGTGCCATGATCCGGGCTTGTGCGAATCGCACCGAGCCCCGCTGTAAGATTCACCGCTGAATCAAAGGCCAGAAGTTTCACCGGGATCAACCCCTGATCGTGATATATCGCCACCACAAGATCAAAGCGGGGGGGTGGGCGAAGACGCAATGAAACCGCGGCATTGAAGACTGTATCTGATGGAAATGGCCCCTGCACATCGATGGACTGTTGCTGGGCAAGACGAATCGCAGGCACAATCACACGCTCATCTTCATCGCCCAATGCGCCGCCTTCACCAGCGTGCGGATTCAAGCCGCACACCGCAATGCGCGGCTTCCCAATGCCAAGCTGCGCACACACCTCGTGACCGATCGCAATCGTTTCTAAGATATGTTCGACCGACAATGCATCGCACACACGCATGAGCGGCACGTGCGCTGTTGCAAGAATCACGCGCAGCTCCGGCGCCACAAACATCATTCGCGTGCGCTGCGCACCAAAGCGTGCCGCAAGTAAATCCGTATGTCCAGCCCATTGGCCATGCCCCGCAGCAGCCCACGCCGTCTTGTTGATCGGCGCGGTCACCAGTGCATCAGCGCGGTGTGTGCGCACGGCATCAATCGCCTCTTCGACATACCGGAAACTTGCGTCACCTGCCTTGGCATCTACGCCGGGTGTTGTGTTCGGGCTACGCTTCCACGTTGACGATTCGATCAACTGCACACCCGCATTCTCGTGATCGTCCCAGAACGGCGTGATGGCGCAGGCCTTGGCCGCCGCCTGCATGGGCCTTGCGCTGCCAAAAATGATGAATCGTGCCCTCTCGCGCAGGGGCTTTTCTGAGAGCGCCCGCGCGATCACCTCGGGGCCAATCCCAAGAGGGTCGCCCATCGAGATCGCAATGGTGGGCCGGGATGGGTCTGCTTCAAGCATCATGGACCAATCCTAGCCCTCGTGGCCTCAACGCCGCACTCACGAAACCCTCTTGGCCAGTTCCCGAATAAGAGGTGCCGCCCCGGATACAATAGTGGGCAGTGGGAGGTTCGACACGATGTTCGTAGGTGCGGTATATGTAGGCGGAAAGAAGGGCTCAAACGCCGACGAGGTGCCCTATGTCGATCCCGAGGCCCGGGAAGATGAGCGGACCTACGCACTCTTCAACCATCTGGTTGGCCTTCTCAGCCTTGCAGATATGACCATTCTTGGCCTCATCGGCACGATCGTCATGTGGCGCATTCGGGCCAAGACATCCCCATTTCTCGATGACCACGGCCGCGAAGCCGTCAACTTCCAGTTGTCATTGCTCATCTACACCATTGGCGGCGCGCTGGTCCTCACGATCTTCACCGCAATCACACTTGGCATCGGCATCGTCCTCGCACTGCCAATCGGTGCACTGGGCGTCCTCTTTCTCTTCATCCTCCGCCTCGTTGGCGGTATCCGCGGCGCGATGTATGCCTCACGCGGGCAGTTCTACCGCTATCCGATGTGCCTGCGTCTGATCCCCGAGCCCCGCGACTAACCCCGCCTTCCCCCGGACGTACACTGGTGGTGCTATGCCACTGCTGGAAACCATGGGCCTGCGCAAGAGCTTTGGCGATCGTCTGGTCGTTTCGGGGGTCTCTGTCGCGATCGAACCCGCCGAGATCGTGGGCCTGCTCGGGCGCAATGGCGCGGGCAAGACCACCACGTTTCGCATGATCATGGGCATGATTGATGCCGATGCGGGACAGGTCGCGCTGACTGCCAATGGTCGCACGCGCGATGTCTCAAAGCTGCCGATGTTTCGTCGGGCTCGTCTGGGCATGGGCTACCTCTCGCAGGAGCCTTCGGTCTTCGGACGTTTGACCTGCGAACAAAATCTTCTGGCGATTCTCGAAACGCAGACCATGACGCACAAAGCGCGCAAGCAGCGCTGTGATGAATTGCTCTCGCAGTTCGAGTTGACCCACAAACGCAGCGAGCCGGCGCGCACGTGTTCAGGTGGTGAACGCCGCAAGCTCGAAATTGCCCGTGCGCTGGTTACTAATCCCGCCATCATTCTGCTCGATGAACCCTTCTCCGGTGTTGATCCACTAGCTGTCGAAGATCTTCAACAGGAAATTCGCCGGCTCACGAGCATGAAGATCGCGATTCTGATTACCGATCACAACGTTCAACAAACCCTTGCAGTATGCGACCGGGCGTACATCATTGATGAAGGCAAGGTGTTGCGCGAGGGCACGCCGCGCGACCTGATCAATGATGATCTGGTCAAGCGCGCCTATCTGGGTTCACTCTTTCGAGGCGACGAATTCGATGCCCCGTCGGGCGCATCCAAAGTGCTTCCGCGCGCATCAACAGCGCCACGCGAAACCACGGAGGCTCGGCCATGACCATGCAAATGAACAAGCGAATCGTCTTGAGCCTCGGCGTGCTGATTGGGGCGATGACGCTCTCTGGCTGCGTCGAGCGCCGCATCGTCATCACCTCCGCGCCTTCGGGGGCTACAGTTTTTCTCAATGATGCGGAGGTCGGACGCACGCCCGTCGAAGTGGATTTCACCTACTTTGGCGTGTACGACGTGCGCCTGCGCAAAGAAGGCTTTGAGCCGCTCGTGACAACCGCAAAAGCCAGTGCCCCAATTCACGAATGGCCCGGCATAGACCTTCTCGCCATGATGGTTCCCGTGACCAAAAAAACGCGCATCGAATGGCATTTCGAACTTGCACCGGCAGATGCTGATGAATCGGCATTGTTCGAACGCGCAACGGAAATGCGTGCAGGTTTTGAAGCGGAAACAGCAATTTCAGACAACTAGCCCCAATCGCAAGCGCGGGGGTTCTTCTTTTTTCTTCGTCCGGTTTCCGTTCTTCTCTGTGTTCTCAGTGGTGAGTTTCTAACTCCTGCGCAGACACACCCACGACACACGCGCCATCCAGCACAGCCTCTTTCACCACAGCACCCGCACCGATTGTGCATCCCGTGCCGATCTTCACGTTTGGCAACACCACTGCCCCCGCGCCGATCAATGCGCCCTCGCCCACCTGCACACGCCCGCACAGCACCGCCCGCGGTGCAACATGCACATTCCCCCCAACCGTGCATTCATGTTCAATGATGCATCCGGTATTCAAAATCGCATGCGCGCCAATATGTGCGAGCCCCTGTACGATCGCACCTGCGCCGATGAATGCACCAGCGTCAATCTCTGCACTGGGTGAAACAATCGCAGATGGATGGATAACGTTTGTGAAGTGAGCCGAAGGGTGTGAATCAATCATCCGCCTGCGTTCGCGTTGATCGCCGAGTGCAACGATTACCATCGCATCTGTTGGAGGTGTATCGCACAAGGCCCCAAGCCGCTCGCCGGCTCCAGCGAGCTTTGTCAATGCGGGCTGTTCAGCATCATCAAGAAAGCCTGCAATGGTGAACCCCGCTGCCCGCGCCGCCTCTGCGACAACAATCGCGTGCCCGCCGCCACCAATTAGCACAAGTTTGCGTTCATTCTGGACGGCCACGAGGCGGCTCACCTACACTTCTGATGATGACTTCAAATGGACAGGCACATGCACAGGATATCGGCGCAATGCGCACCAACACTGAACCCGCATCCGCAGTTCGGGTTGGGGCAGTGCAATATCTGAATACGGTGCCGCTCATCGCAGGGCTCGAAAAAGCTGCGGGTGTCGATATTCGTCTTGAGCCGCCCGCTCGTCTCATCGACCTGCTCGCCCCCAGATCGCCGGATGATTCACCGGAAGTCGATCTCGCGCTGTGCTCGATCATTGATTATCAAAGATCACCGATTCCCCTTGAAATTGTTCCCGTGGGCGTCATTGCCTGCGATGGCCCGACGCGCACCGTGCGGGTCTATTCGCGTGTGCCGTTTGACAAGGTCACGACCCTGCACGCTGATATCGAATCGCACACATCGGTCGCACTGGCGTCTATCGTGTTTGCAGAACAGTTTGGTGTGTCTCCGAACGTTCTTCCCTTTGATGGCAGCACTTCGTCCAGAGACCAATACCCGGACACACTCTTGCTCATTGGTGACAAAACGATTGCCAATGCACCGCCCGAATCATCGCACCCACATCACCTTGATCTTGGTGCCGCCTGGCGAAATATGACCGGTTTGCCATTCGTCTATGCCGCATGGATGTGCCGAGCCGGTGAATATGACATGCGTCCAGAAGTGCGCACCATTGTAGCGCTGCTCGATCGCCAACGTCGTCGAAACAATATGCGCATGGAGTGGAGCGCTGCCCAGAGCGCCGGAGCGCATGGTTGGGCATCTGATGCTGCCCATGATTACATGGCCAACGAGTTGCGCTATGACCTCGACGAAGACGCAAAGAGTTCGATCGGCCAATTCTTTGAGCAGGCAGCAAACGCCGGAATGATTCCGGCTGTCAAGCCCATCGCGTGGGCGGGCATGTCTCTATCTGAGTGTCCGCGATAAAGGATCATGCCCCGCCGCTCCGCCATTCGACTGGAACCGCTAACCGCGTTGCTCGAGCAACAGCGATTCACGCCGCGCGACACGCTGTTGAAACACATCACTCGCGCAGAACAACTCGCAACCGAACTTCGTAAAGACGTGGAATACCCTGAAGATTGGGTTGTTTTTCGCATCACCGCCTATCGCCCCGACCTCGATTCACCGGCGCTCATTTCTGGCAATGCGCTACTCACCGATGTGAGCGCACTCGTCGAACACCTGTGCGATGCTGCACATGTTGGTAAAGACGATCTTGTTGTTGGCTCTCTTTCAATTGATGACCTCGCCCGCACCTGGCAGGTCTCGCGCAAAACAATAGAGCGCTACCGCAGACGAGGCCTCATCGCGCGCCGATGGCGCGATGATACTGCACAGGTGAGGCTTGCCTTCATGCCTGATGTTGTGAAGTCTTTCGAACGTGCGCATGAGAAACAGTTGGCGCGCGCATCTGGTTTTTCACGCATTGATACTGCTGAAGCGAAAGAAATTGCCAGCACAGCAACGTTTTCTAGTGCAGCACAGCCAGATGTTTCGATGGCGCAACTCGCGCACGACCTTGCACAAGCGCACGGCCGATCCCGCCCCGCAGTGCGGCGCATCCTTGATATATCACGAATCGATGACTCCGATTCCATGTTGCCAGCGGGCGGCACGCCCCATCTTTCACGCGGCAAAGCACGGCGCATTGCGCGTGCATTTGATTTTGGTATCCCGCCCGGACGCATCGCCGATCGGTATGCCGTCACGCGCGTTACGGTGCATCGTGCGGCACTGCGCGAACGGGTTCGCGTGCTTCAAAAAGCCATTCCCGAGCGGTCTTTGCAGGCTGAAACACATGATGAGCAAGCGCTGGCAGCATTCCTTGGCGATCGTGTGGTGTGTCATGCCCCGCCGGTCGTGCCCATTCTTGACACGCGGGCGCTTGTAGAAGCAATTCGTGAAGATGCACCCATCGACGCAGCTTCAGAACGGGTGCTGACAGTCGCGCACCACGGACTTGCTGCGCATGCAACTCGCATGCTGCATGACATGGACCCGGTGCGCCCGGACAAACACACACTTGATTGCATCGAGACCGACTTGCGATGGATGCTGCGCCTTCGAGCGCGGGCGCTGCAATGGCAGCGCAGTTTGATTGTGCGCACTATTGAATCTCATACCGGCAGAGCATTTCGCGAACTTACCCCATCAGAAGTCGTAGAGCTGCACTTGGCGGCGATGATCGGTGCGATAGAGGCCATCGCACGCTTTGACCCACAGCGCGGCGGGCGACTTGCGGCGCCGGTTTCAATCGCAGCCCATCGCGCCATAGCCACCATCGCCAGTTCGAGTGCGAAGGGGCGTTCGACTAGGGCCGCTTCGCCGCGCGTGACCTTGCGAGATGTTCACGATCGCCTCGCGCCCTGGCAGGGTCTTTTCGAAGCCCATCCGGGACTTTCTGGCATTCTTCCAAAGCTGCGCCCACAGGACGCACAGATCATTGCGGCGCGATACGGATTTGCTCTTGCCCCAGCGCCGGCGCATCCCCGGACCATTGCAGAGGTTGCGATTCAGTGCAATGTGACTGCGCCTCGCGTGGTGGGTGCCGAGCGCCGTGCCCGAAGGGCGATTCGAACCAATCTCGCACAATGAAGGCGCCTGCGGTACGCTCGCAGGCGTGCTAGACACTCAGTCCCGCCTTCGCACAGTCCGCACGCCGCTCCGCTTCCAGGATGTACGAGGCGTTGTTGCCCTGTGCATGCTCCTCCCGACGGTGTTGCACATCGGTTGGCACGAGCCGGTGTTGCCACTGCTTTACTCATGGATGATTCAGCTCGGGCTGTTGGCGCTCTATGCAGTTCTCTTTGGAATCGATTTTCAACATGTACGCACGCTTGCGGTGTCGCGTCGCCGCGAAGTGCAGGCGATGCTTCGCCCGGAACTGATTACGCTTGTGCTCTCGATCGCGTTGTGCTGGACCTGGGCCGGGCTTGCTGTGATGACTGGGGCGCTGGCGCTCATCTTTGCAGTGCGCACTTTTTTACGGCTCGCACAATCGGCGATCCCCTCAGGTCTCATTTTTCTCGGCTCATTTATCGTGCTCATTGCGGTGGGCACGGCACTGCTCATGTTGCCCGCCGCTGTCCCCAAAGGTTCACCGCTGTCACTGCTTGATGCTGTCTTCACGACCACAAGTGCAGTCAGCCAGACGGGCTTGGTTGTGCGCCCCACGGGCCTCATGGTCGATGACTCGGGCATCCCCATCGCAGGGTTCACGCGCCTCGGACAGGTCATCATTCTCATCTGGATTCAGGTTGGCGCACTGGGTGTGATCGTTTTTGGTGCGCTCGTGGCAAGCCTTCTCGGCGGCGGGTTTGGCTTGCGCGCCACGCAAACGCTTGCCGAAGGCACCGAGCATGGTTGGGAAGGCCAGCTCTCAGCGCAGCGACTTGTCACCTTCGTGATCCTTGCGACGCACATCATCGAACTGATCGGGGCGGTGTTTATTTTCTTCTCCTGGCCGCAAACATGGGATGGCATGCCTGGAGATTTCCTGACACTCGGCGATCGTGCGTTCCATTCGGTGTTCATGTCTGTTAGTGCATTTTGCAACGCCGGCTTCTCGACCACGACCGACAGCATGGCGTCGTTGCGGGTTCACTTCCTGCCGCATGTCGTGCTGTTCCCGCTCATCATCTGCGGCTCACTCGGCTATGCAGTACTTGAAAATGTGTGGCGCGTCATGGTGGCACGCGCGCGTGGCAGGCGTACCGAAGATGGAGTGCTCATCCGCTTGTCATTGCATGCACGACTTGTTTTAGTGTCAGCGCTTATTGTCTATCTCGTTGGAGTGCTTGTTATAGCGATGGGCGAAATGCTTCAGACCACCGAGCCCTTGCGACTGATTCTCCTCGATGCACATTTCATGTCCATCAACCGCACCACCGGCCTGAGCACCGTGGATGTCAATAACATGGGCGGTCTTTCACGTCTTGCGCTGATCTTTTTGATGTTTGTTGGCGGGGCGCCGGGTTCAGTTGCATCCGGAGTCAAGCTCATTGTCGTGAGCGTGCTTGCATTGACAGTATGGGGCACCATCCGCGGGCGCACGCAGACGACCGCCTTTGGCCGCACGATTCCTGATGATGTGGTGCGCAAGTGTGCAGCACTCGCGCTCGTGTGCCTTCTTGTTGTCCTGGCATCTACGGCGGGGCTCGTTTTGAGTGAAGAAGGCAACGCGGCCGCTATGCCATCACTTGAGACTCTGCTCTTCGAGTCGACAAGTGCATTTGGCAACACGGGATTGTCGATGGGCATCACTGAGGAACTCAGCCCCGCAGGCCGCATGAATCTGATCGTCACGATGTTTGTAGGTCGCGTGGGGGTTTTTGCCACCTTGGCGGCCCTTGCGTCAGTTGGGGCTCGTCGCAGGCCCAGAATCGAATTTCCCTCAGAGCGCGTCTCGATTTATTGATGTGCATGTTCACGGGCGGGCGAAATGTCCGCTCGATCGGTAAGGTGGCCAGCAGGTATGGATCGCTTTGCAGTTATCGGGCTTGGTCGCTTTGGAGCACGTCTGGCGCGGAATCTCGCGTCTGCGGGTGCCGAGGTCATTGCGGTGGATCGCGATCGGGCTGTCGTAGAAGAGCTGCGCGATCAGGTGACTCTTGCGGTTGCCCTCGATGCAACTGACGAGCAGGCCCTTCGCCTTCAGGGCGTCGATCAGGTTGATTGCGCCGTTGTCGGCATCGGCACCAATTTCGAGGCAAACGCACTGGCCACAGTGGTCTTGAAGACCCTCCGCATCGAACGGGTGATCTCGCGGGCGGGCAATGCGATGCAGGCCAAGATTCTGTCGCGCATCGGGGCGGACCGGGTGGTCAGCCCGGAAGATGAATCTGCAGACCGATGGTCGCACCGATTGCTTTCGCCGTTCATGATCGATCATGTTGAACTGGGCGAAGGGTATGCCCTCGTCCAGATGGCAACGCCTGGGGAATGGAAGCACAAGACCCTCGCCGAACTGGACCTCCGCAGGCGCTTCAATGTCACGGTGGTCGCGATCAAGCGGCCCATCGAATCTTCAGCGCCCTCCGGGGTGGATACGCTGGGCAGCCGAGTCGTAGATTTGCCCCAGCCCGCCAGCCGACTGGGCGATGGAGACACACTCATCCTTGCGGGTTTTGATCGTGATCTGGAGCGTTTGCCTTCGTGAGTACTGCCCAGCGTCCGGTATTGCGGCGCTACCGAAATGACGAGCCCTGAGGTATGATCTTCCCTCGCGCCGGGCACAGGCACCCGGCCTCCAATGCGACCTGCATGATGCATCGCAAAACCACATCGCACGAGCACGCAACGGATATCGCGTCTCGGTGATACGCCGGGCTTGTCCCCACACAACACACCATGATGAGCACCTCCACAGATAACGCTTCGATTGTCTCACCGACAACCGAAATCATGACCAGCACCGTCTTCGACGAACTGGGACTCGAACGCGATAGCGACAACATTTACCTCCAGATCATTGGTGCCATGCTGCACGCGGCCGAGATACTTGAGGTTCCACATCACATTCAACTGATTCTTGCCCAGCCCAAGAACGAAATAATGGTTCATTTTCCGGTGCTCATGGACAACGGGAACTATGCCCTGTTCAAGGGCTACCGCGTTCAACACAATAATGCGCTCGGTCCCTACAAGGGAGGCATCCGATTTCACCCGCATGTTGGCCTTGATGATGTCAAAGCGCTCTCCGCGCTCATGACCATGAAGTGTTCGCTTGTCCGGATCCCCTTTGGCGGCGGCAAAGGCGGCGTCAAATGCGACCCGCGCGCGTTGTCTGAGGATGAACTGATGCGCGTCACGCGCCGATTTGTCTGCGCTATTGCACCGCAAATTGGCCCGGATGATGACATTCCTGCTCCGGATGTTGGCACCACATCACAAGTCATGGCGTGGTTCGCAGATACCTACATGCAAATTTCTGAGCAGACCAATGCCCCCGCGGTCGTGACCGGCAAGCCCGTTGAATTCGGCGGCTCCCTCGGTCGCGACAAGGCCACAGGTCAGGGTGTGATTGATGTCCTTGCGGAAATGCTTCCTGATATTGGCCTCACCTTCGCGAGTTCGACATGTTCCGTGTTGGGCTTTGGCAACGTGGGCTCTTGGGCCGCAAAGTTGTACTCAGAGCGCGGCGGCAAGGTCTGTGCAGTCATGGATCACACCGGTGCGGTGTATCACAAGGATGGCCTTGATATCACGGCGCTGGACGAATATGCCCGCGACCATCATGGCATCGCAGGATTTGAAAAAACGCCAAGCGGCGCCGAAGCAATCACCGAAGAGCAGTTCTACTCAGTCAAAGTTGATGTCTTTATTCCGGCGGCATTGGAACAGATGATCACGAAGGAGAAGGCCGACTTGCTCAACTGCAAGCTCATCGCAGAGGCGGCCAATGCCCCGATGACCCCGCGCGGCGAGCGCGCGCTGATTGCCCGAGGCATTGAGATTCTGCCAGCCATCCTGTGCTCCGCAGGCGGCGTGACCGTGTCCTACTTCGAGTGGGTCCAGAATCGCGCCAATCAGTACTGGGATCTTGAAAAAGTGGATGACGAATTGAATCGCCATATGGTGCTCGCGGCTCGCAGAACGCAACTCGCCCGGCATCGATTTGGGGTCGATATGCGTACCGCAGCCTATATTGGGGCCTTAGAACAGATTGCTCAGGTCTACAAAGTGAGAGGCATTTTCCCCTGATGGAACACTGGCTGGGCGAAATATCTGCCCGGCAACAGCATCAGCGCCCATCCTTGGTGGAATGTTGGGGCTATGCTACTGGCAGATAGTGATGCAATCCGCTTGAGGGATTGCTGCGGACTGTGTCGATCGTGCTCGAGAGGATCACCGGACCGAGTTTACCGTTCTCGAGCGTGAGAAAAGTGTAGAGATGAAGAAGATTTATGTCGGGAACTTGCCGTTTTCTATGAATGATGGCGAGCTCCGAGACTTGTTCGCGGCCCATGGCAATGTGATGTCCGCGTCGGTGGTGATGGATCGGGAAACTGGTCGTTCGCGCGGTTTTGGTTTTGTCGAAATGGATGACGGCGAAACTGAAGCAGCGATTAACGCCCTCAATGGTTCTGTGTTCAATGGCCGCGACCTGCGCGTCAATGAAGCACGCCCCCGCGAAGATCGTGGTGGCGGCGGCGGCGGTGGTGGTGGTCGTGGCGGCTACGGCGGCGGCCGTGGTGGCTACGGCGGCGGTGGTGGTAGTGGCGGTGGTGGTCGCTATGCCGGCAGTGGCGGCGGCGGCGGCGGTGGTGGTGGTCGCGGTGGCGCCGGTGGCGGTGGCGGCGGCCGCTGGTAGATCGCAGCAGATAGAGAGAAGCCCCGACCACGCGGTCGGGGCTTTTCTGTCTCATCACCACACGACGATGGTGAAAGCTTTCCTCGCCTCGATTTCAGATGCGGGGCGTGGGGGGCTGCGTGTCTCGTTCCGATAGAGCGGGCGGAGCCGCCCCGAGCGCGTCCAGGAGCCGATCGAGTCGCGCGAGCTCCCGGTCCGAACACTCGAAGAACTCGAGTCCGTAGCCGGGCGCCTCGACCTCCTGGCTCGATCCTCCTCGCATCTCGCGACGCGTCCAGACGACGCGCGCGGTGAGCTGAAGCTCACCCCCCAGCGGCATGTCGATCGCGACGATGACGCGTCGGCCGGATTCGAGGGGCTCCCAGGATCTCAGGAACGCACCACCCCGAGACAGGTTGGCCGTCGTTTCTTCGGCGCTCCGAAAGAACCGATTGCCGGTGACGGGATCCGATTCGGGATCCACGGTCGAGATTCGGACCGGAACCGCCGTCGCGACCCTCGGATATTTTTGAAGACTCGTTGCGGCTTGTCGCCATTCGCCCATGGGATGCACCTCTCCTGCCGATGGCATCGGCCATCGAGGGACAGGCTTGAGTCGCGCCCACGATTCGGGATGAAAACCACCCGGGAAAGCCCGGGTCGACTCGGCTCAGAGGCCGAGACCCAGGAAGGGAAAGCGAATCCTGGTGCCCTGGCTGACGGCGGGGCTGATCGGCGCGTCGTCGAAGAGCACGCGCTCGGCCCGGGCGCTGCGTCCCTGGCTCTGCTTGCCAGCTTTCTTCTTGATCGCCTTGCGGTGCTCGGTCAGGGCTTCGGCGCTGCGGCTGAGATCGTTGGGGACGAAGTCGGCGACCTCGGCCTGCTTGGCGCGGCGTTCGCAGATCTCGGACAGGACCTTCATCGTGAGGCGCTTGCCCTCGATCTTGCCCGCGCGGCCCACCGTGCAGAGGAGGGGACCCTCGTGATCACCGCGATTGTCGAGCCAATCTTCGAGGCAGATCAGTTCGTCGTTGCTCAATTCGACCCGCCGCCCACGTCCGCCGCTGGCGCGGAGCACGATATTGCAGACGCCGGTCTTGTTGCTGAATCGCACGCTGTCGATCGTGAGTGCCGTGATCTCGGCGATCTTGAGTCCACAATTCACGAGGGCGAAGAGCACGGTATCGCGCCGGCCCTCGGTCGTCCCGGTCGCCGCACATGCCGCGCCCAGAGCCCGCAACTCGCCATCGCCGAGCAGCCGACCGCGCTGCGCGGCCTTCTTCTTACTCGTCTTGGCGGGCTTGGTATCGGTACTGCCGACGGCGGCCTCTTCTTCACTCGGGACGAATCCGAGTTGGGAGCATTCCTGGATCACCTTCGTGAGGGTGGATCGAATCTTCTGGACGTGGGAGGGCGAATAGCTCTCGGGCACGACGCGGTAGCTTCGGGTCGTGTCGCGTCGACAGCGCAGGGCCTCGATCCGCGCCGGTGCGCCTTTTTCCTTGAGAATCGTGAGGGCGGCGGCGCCATGGAAAGGCTGCACCTGGTGCCAGGGGA
>JAJDDF010000007.1 GCA_029260455.1 Phycisphaerales bacterium
TTTCCACTTGGCGCCATTGTCAAGGATCCAGAAGATGCCGCTGATGACATCGCGTTTGTTGGCGGAGGGGCGACCGCCTTTCGGGCTTCGCTCAGCGTCAGGAATGCGCTCGCAGAGCCAGTCCAGTTGTTCATGTGTAAGCGTCAGCATGCACATCTATCGGCATCGAGAACGGTTTTGGGATAGCCTCTACAGACGGTCATTCCGCGCTGAGCCACCTGGTCCGCTGAGACGTTGTACGTTCCCAACGGATGCCGCAGCCCATAGTCGTCGTGAAAGAGCGGGACAGTTGCGGGCAACTCGGCTAGCACGCGTGCGGCCGGCAACGCGAGCCCCGGCTCATTTCCTTGGTGCCAGGTGAATGATAGCGCCCGGAGCAGTTTGCTCATGGCAACTCCTACAAATTCCCCCGACGCTCCTGTTCCAGTTCCAAGCTCTCGAACAGTGCCTTGAAGTTGCCCTTGCCGAAGGACTGGGAGCCGCGTCGGCAGATGATCTCGAAGAAGAGTGTCGGGCGGTCCTGCAATGGTTTGGTAAACAGTTGCAGCAGGTAGCCCTCGTCGTCGGCATCGACCAGGATGCCGAGGTCGCGGACCTTCTCGTGATCTTCCTTGACGTCCCAGCCTTGTTTCTTCACGCGCTCCCAGACAGAGTTGTAGTACTCGTCGGGGATGGTGAGGAAGTCGACGCCGCGCCGGCGGAGTTCGGTGACCGAATGCAGTTCGTCATCGGTGCGGAAGGCGAGGTGTTGCACGCCGGGCGTCATGTTGTGCCACTCGAGATATTCGAGGATTTGGCTCTTCTTCTTGCCGGCGGCGGGCTCATTGATGGGAATCTTGATGAGCTGATTGCCGGAGGCCATCACCTTGCTCATGAGCGCGGAGTATTCGGTGGAGATGTCATGGTCATCGAAGTGCTTGAACATAGTGAACTCAAGCACATGCTCATACCAATCGACCCAATGGTTCATCTTGCCCTCTTCGACATTGCAGACGAGGTGGTCGAGGTACTTGAGGCCGCAGGGATGCTGTTTGTTGTAGTCATTCCATGCAAAGTGTTCGATCGGCTGGAATTTGGTGTTGAAGGGCCCGCCTTTTTTGAGGTTGGTCAGTTCATAGTCGCCGGTGCGCGAGACGAAGGAGTGGACGACCCTGCCGCTGGCCTTGACACCTGCGCGGGTGACGCTGCCGCGCGAGTCGGAAGATGTGATGGGTTCGTAGGCGGACTCGGCGCCGTTCTTGAGGGCGCGCTCGTAGGCTTTCTCGGCATCGAAGACGGTGAAGGCGACATCCTTGACGCCATCGCCATACTTTGCGATTTCATCAGTCGCGGGATGATCGGTGTTGAGTGGCGAGGTGAGCAGCAGGCGAATGTTGCCTTGCGTGAGCAGGTACGACGCGTGATCGCGGATGCCGGTGGTGAGGTCGGCGACCTGCTGAAGATCGAAGCCGAACGTCGCGGCGTAAAACACCGCGGCCTGCTTTGCGTTGCCAACGTAGAGGCGCACATGATCGACATCAATCAGATGCAACGGGTCGGTGGTCTTGGTACCGGTCGGGGCGGGATTGGCAGATGCGGTGGTCATTTCAAGGGCTCCAATTGGTATGTGAAATCACGCGGTGCCAGCTGAGCAGGCTGGGCGGACAATCCTAGCAGGGCCGGGTGACTGGCGACGATTATGCCGACGCGGTAGGCGGCGGTCGAGACGCCCACCCCACCAAGAAAGGAACGCCTACCCCACCAAGAAAAGAAACCCCCGCGCTTGGGGCTGGTCAGGAATCTTTCTTCACATTCCGAGGTGAGAAGATGGCACTGGAATGCTGGGTGGGCGCGCCGAATTTCACGCGAATCGTCCCCGCTTTGATGCGGTCATAGGCGCTTTTGGCGTTGTCGGCGGAATATTCGATGCCGATCGAGCGGCGTTTCAATTCGCGGGCGACACAAGATGTAGTGCCGGAGCCGAGGAAGGGATCGAGCACGAGATCGTTTTCATTTGAACACGCACGAATGACGCGCTCGAGATAGACCTCTGGAATCTGGTTGTCATGGTTGGCGCGGCGCTCGGCGTTGTTGCCCTGAATGCGGCCCAGATATTTTCCATACCAGACATCCATCGGCATGCGCAGGCCGTTCTTGCCCGTCTTCTTGTTGAGTGTGCGCGGATCGAAATAGGTTGTGGCGCGATCGGAAGGTTCGAGAATGTCGTCGGTGTTCCACGTGCGCTTTGCGGGATCGCGCGCAAAGTACAACACATGCACCTTGGAATTGATAAACCGCCCCATGGTGTTCTGACCAAAGCGATAATGCCAGATGCACCAGTTGACCATCTTGAGCTTGCGGCTCTTGAGATGCACGACGATCTCGGCGGCCCAGTCATCGGGGATATTCACCCACATGCTTCCCGTGGGCGACAGCGCGACGATGCACGCATCAAGCCAGTCGCGCGTGAACTGCAGGTATTCATCTTCGGGCATGGCATCGTCCCACTTGTCGTATGCGCGATTCCAGTTGAAGGGGGGGTCGGCGAAGATGAGGTCTATTTTACCTGCTGCGCATTCTGGAATCGCGGGCAGCAGCTCGCGGCAATCGCCGACATAAATGCGCGTGTCGGGACTCTTGAGCGCGTGGGTTGGTGTGCAAGATGTCGCGGTGGCGGGAGTCATTGGGGGGCGAGTGTAGCGCATGGCATATGAAAGCGCAACTCCATCTGGACGGTATATGGGCAAGCTGACGGGAGCCATTTTTTCGGTGCCCTTGAGGAGAAGGCTGCAGTGGGCTACTCTGATAGGACTTGGGCCTGGTTTTCACTGGGTCAGTTGGGGCCGTAGCTCAGTTGGGAGAGCGCTTGCATGGCATGCAAGAGGTCGTCGGTTCGATCCCGTCCGGCTCCACTCGTTGGAAATACTGCTGAACGCTTGACTCTTCCCCTTACATTGGGCGTACCTACCTGTGTTGGGCAGCGCGGCTCGAGAGCCTCTCAAAACCGGTTGTGACCGTAATGTCAATCTGTGCCTCCCCCCGAATTCTGATCCGCCCCGGTAATGAAACATTGGAAGATTTCCACCTCTTTTGAGGACGCGGGGATGCAAAGGATGTCAAGCTTTATGGATGATCTGATTGTGTTCTCTGCAATAGCCTAGAATATGATGCACGATCGGTACAGAGATGACCAAGACCCCGCGGACAATGCAACCGGAGGTCGGCCCCGGCGCGCAGGACGCCGGCGTTCTACCGGACTGCGAGCGATTCATCCTAACGCTCAAAGTGCAGGTCGCTGAGCGTTTTGCCCGCCTGAATGAAGCAAGGGTCATTGCGCTGCCCATTGATGTGCCCGCGCCTGCGCTGGCCTGGCGAATCCCAAACCCACCATGTCATCCTTCCTGCGCTACTTTTGATAGCGATGACTACTGCCGACTCCGGTGGCGGTCGCTTCTGGAAGAGCTGCGCCGTCGACCAATGATTCAGAAACACCGATGTCCCTTTGGCATGCTGTGCGCCACAGTTCCGGTCGTCTGGGGTGGGTGTTGTCTTGGAGTCTGTCAGTTGGTGTGCCCGCTGTCCACGGGTGAGAAATCCTTTGATCAAAGCGTGGAATTGGTGGAAGTGCTCATCGAAAATTACGAAGCGCACGAAGCTGCGCTGCTATCGCGCCTTGCGAACCCGAATGCTCGTGCTCATGCGGAGGCTGTGCCGCACATGCACCGTAATGTGCTTCGCGCAATCGAATACATCAATTCTCATCTGTCGGATTCGAGCATGTCGGTTGGGAGTATCGCGCATCATCTTGGAACGAATGAATCGTATCTTGCTCATCTTTTTTCGCAGCAGGTTCACGAACGAATGAGCAGGTACATCGCACTCAGGCGACTCTCACTTGCGATGGAACTTCTCGACACAACACAATGGCAAATCAAGCGCGTTGCCATCGAGAGCGGACACTCGAACACAAACTGGTTCAGCCATATTTTTCGCTCACACACAGGCATGACACCAACGCAGTTCCGTGCGCGACGCGCCGACGACAATAATGTCATCGGTTGACTTGGAATGTCATTGTTCATCTTTGTTCTTTCTGACGCACGCTCGCATCCACCGGAATGTGATGTATACACGGAGAACCGTGTTGTAGGTCGTGCCCGTTGGAACGCATCGTGAGCACTGAGATGCTTCGCCGAGGGGTCCGTCAGGAGCACCACGCAAGGCACACGAAGAAAAAGGATCCGTGGTCCGGCTGCAAGAGCCGCCGGATCGGAAAGCTATTCAACGCCAGAAATGGCATTTGCTCAAGCAAAGGAGAGCTGCGATGACTACAACGATTAAGAATTCGACAACCAGCGAGGTCTCCGGACTGACCGCGATGAAGGTTCCCTTCAGCGAGATTAATGAACCCGGAGCGTATGTCTCGAACATGACAGGGCACCTCGTCCGTATTCCGCAGGATGGGGTGAAGCCCGACCGGACCCCCCTGATCGATCTGGTGGCGAGTGAAACGCAACTGTTCAGCAGAGTCTCGGTCAATCCATTCATCTCACTGACCAAGGCACGCATGTTGGCCTGCGACCTTGATCTCCCTGTCAACTTCTGATTGATGCGACGTTCGGGTGATGAACGTTCGTTTGGTTTGTTTTCTTTGCGCACTTCATGGAAGAGCGACCCCCGAGGTGGTACGCCATCGACGGTGCCTCCTTGAGGGTCACTCGGGGGAGGATTTCGATGATTCACATGCGTCATATGCTCGCGATCATGGTTGTCGCGGCGGCTTCACCCGCCCTGGCAGACTGGATCCCGGGCGACCCACACAAAATGCACTTTCCACAATTGCCTGATCCCAACGGGTGGGATATCAACGCAACGTCCGATGCGACCAGTCAGAACGTTCTTGCCGACGATTGGCTTTGCACCGGCTCGGGGCCGGTCTCTGACATCCATTTCTGGGGATCGTGGCGCGATGATTTTGTCGGCATGATCACGAATGTGCATTTGAGTATTCACGAGGATATCCCTGCGGTTCCGGGCGTCACATTCAGCCGACCTGGCGCACTTCTCTGGAGCATGGATACAGATGCTTTCAACATTGTCCCCGTCGACCCCCCTTCGGTGCAGGGCTGGCTTGATCCCGTGCAGGGCATTGTTGATCCGAACAATCATCAGAACTATTTCCAATACAACGTGATTGATATTCCCAACCCGTTCCTCCAGAACGAAGGGACCATTTACTGGCTGGACATCAGCGTCCAGGTGGCAGATCCGACGGGCACGCGCTGGGGATGGAAAACCTCGATCGATCATTTCAATGACGATGCGGTTTACTCTCTTCCAGACGGATCGTGGAACGAACTTCGCGATCCCCTCACTGACGTATCGCTTGACATGGCGTTCGTCATCACACCCGAACCAGGTGCCGCAGCGCTGTTGCTCGTCGGCGGCCTCGTGCCGCTGCTTCGGAGACGCCGGAGCTGACACTGCGACTTGGTATCGCGCGTGAAAGTACCCTTCGTGCCGCTCGATGATTCAGCCCGTCGAGCGGTATTTTTTCTGCCGAATCTGCAGACACTCTCCCTGCAAGACATGAACACACCGGTCCCGCATGAAGAAACTCGGGCTCACCAAGAGATCGTGATTTGTGTGTGGCACCGCCCAACAACTTACCCATGCGTGATTTGAATCCCACCGCATTACTGTCAATGCAGGTTATGGCTCGCAACAGCAGGTTTTCACTTGCAAAGTGCCTGCGTGGATGCCGGGAAGTGTGCGGTGATCAACCGTGTCGCACAAGGTCATCAAGGATGGCATCAGACTGTTTCTTTGCCCATTTCGCAAAGTCCTTCATGAAGAGCGCCACCTCTGAGAAGCGCTTGATCACTGCATCCCGATCTCCCATAGCAACTGCACGTGCAAAGTGAGCGGCCTCCTGCTCGAAAACATGACTGAGCCTGGCAGCTTCATCGTTGCCTGTCAGGATGTCGGCGTAGAGTTCTGCGTGTTGTGAAAACATGCGGCCAATCATCGCAAGCTCTGTCCGGTAGACCGGGCTTGCAAAGTCAAGGCTGCGACCGAGATCAGCATTGACGCGCTCGAGCACCGACCCCAACACCATGGTCTTTTCATGCACGAGCACCTGAATGAGCGCCATCTGGGCGTCATGTTCTTCAGCGGTTGCTTCAATGGTTTCGGCGCCGAACGCCTCGAACAGCCCCTTGATACGTGCAAATGCCTTTTCGCCGCGGCCTTTGCAAAGCACAACTTTCTGGCGGTCAAAATCTATTCCATGCGGCCCGAACATGGGATGCGTTGCGACCACTGATACATCTTCACTCGTTGCATCGAGCATCGCTTGTAACGGAGCTCTTTTGATCGATGTGACATCCATGAGACAGGCGCCGGGCTTGATATGCGGACCAATCTCGCCAATGACACGAACCGTATCAGCGATGGGCACACTTACGATGACAACATCGGCGGACCGGGCAACATCTTTAGCACTTCGTCCTTCACCGAGCCCCATGATTTCCACGGGGAAGCTGCCAGTCTGAAAGACGCGCGCAAAAAAGGCACCCATGCCAGCAGTGCCGCCAACAATGCCAATTGTAAAATGTTCGATGCCGGTCAGGAGCAGGCGTCGTTGTTCCAGACGTGAAGCGGCAAAGAGACGCGCAAAGACATCACGCACGATATTTGCGGAGATGGATTGCTTTTCAGCTTGTTCGAGAAGTTCATCAAGGTGCGCACCTTCGCGAAGCCGATCAAAGGATGGCATCGCCCCTTGGGATTTGATGCGCGCAACCTCTCGGATGAGCCCCATGCGCTCGGCCATGAGGGAAACAAGCGCTCGGTCCTTGTCCGCAAGCTTGTCGCGGAGTGCGACCAACTCCGGTGATGGAGAGAAGCTCCCTGAGCGCGAGGATGGATGTGGATCAGCCATAGCGCCACTTTACGACGTCCCGGGGCTGGCATCCATTGCGCTATTTGGGAAAGTAAAATAAAGATCGAGATCGACTCAGGGCGAATCGTTTGTGGTGATCATGTGATGAGGGGCACAGTATGCACCACAAAATCAACCGCATCCTTCTGCTTTTCCATTTCAACCACGAGTAACAGGGCATTGCCGCTGTGATCCACAGAGATTGATCTGTCTATCTCGTGCGCAAGTTTTGGAATGATTTCCGCAAGCCACTCCGTGGCGCGCCATGTGAAACCACCAAGCACGAGTTCGAAATGGCTGTGCGATGGGACATCACGTCGCACAATCCAGGCGGCTTCCGTGGTTTTTAGACTTCGGACAACAATACCAAGACCCATCAGTTCTTCGAAAAGAGATGCCGGAACGTATCTTTTTTATTGAACTATCTTTGTACTGCGCCTCTGGGGCTGGGGGGATCATTGATCCGCAGCACGATGGTGGGCCATGGCGTCAGTCAGAACAAGGTTTCGATTCTTCATTCTCGCTAACACGAACGCATCAATACCTCTGGGATCCAACGGGTGCTGATGAGCTCGTGCACTTCCAGACCCACACCGGCACATCCAACCCGGTGTTCAACACGCACTATTGGGCGCTCTGTGATCGCAATCGCTCTGTGATCAAGATGGTGCCTGAGCTGACAACGAGCGATCCAGATCGCATTCGCTACACCGCCTACGGCGAACCAACCATCGTGATTAATGCGGACACGGACGGCAACGATGTCGTTGACTTTATGGACTCAGGCAACTGGCCGCCACCCAAGGCGAAGGTCTATCAGACGACCTATCGCGCGAGCGCCGATTTCGATGGTGATGGTGAGGTGTCATCTGGCGAAGTCGCTGCCGCATGGACCATGTTCGGTCAGGTCTCTGATATTGGGCAAGTATCGAGTTACGGCAGCATCATTGGCTACACCGGCGGTGTGTGGGATGAAGAGGTCGGTCTCTGCCTGATGCGCAACCGATGGTCCGCGCCGGGGCTTGGGCGATTCCTGACGCGCGATCGACTCGGCTATGTCGATGGCATGAACATGTATCAGTACGTCGGCGGGAATCCGCTGGCATTTGCTGATCCGTCGGGATTTGGCAAAAACTTCACCTGTGCCGAACTGGAGCGACTGGGTTATTCCATCGATGCGATCAAGCGCATACTCAAAAACCAGATTGCGAGGAACACGGCACTCTCCGACGCGGCAGTTGAGAAAGCAGCAGAAGAGGTGCGCCGCGGTGGATTCTGGAAGTCAACCGACCGAATCATGGCAATGCCAAGCAAACTCATCGACCAAGTCGAGAAGTTTGGCAACCCAACTGAGCAGTATGTGCGCCATGCGCAATTGAGAGCCTACTACCGACTTAATGGACATGCACCCCCTTTGGGCTGGTACTTTTCAAGCAATGAGCGCCCCTCGCTTGGTCCTGGTCCAAGTAATACTGGACTCATTTTTCGATCCCTCGGTAACTTGGCGGCCTTGGCTCTCCCCGCGGCGCGGGCGCCTAAGATGCTGCTCACTAGGGGAACTCGTCCGCTTGGAGACTTGACTAGGCGGGAGATCGGGCAGATCCAGAGGGTTGTCAATAGGGCAGGGCGTCCCTTGGAGGTCGCAGGATCCGCCGCCAAGGGCACACGAAGAGGCATCGGGACGAAGCTCCCGATCGGGAAAGGAGCAGGCACTCGCAGCGACATTGATTACCTTGTTCCCCCATCGAGTCAAAGTTACTTCCGAGATCTTGCTCACAGACTCCCGTCGCTTGATCCGAGAAGTGGGATAATCAACGGCATGCACAATCCGTACATCGGGCCCGCGATTAGGTTTGAACCAATTTCAAGACCAGTCTTTGTTCCGGGAATTTCACAATGACTGCAATAAGATTTTGGTTGCAATTCGATGACGCAGGAGATGTTCACTTGCCCTCTGATGTCCGAATCGGTTGCGGCGTTACCGCCTTTGGTTATGAGGACGCGTTGAGCTTGGTGCAGCAACGGGTTTTCGGGGGGCGCGATCTTCCGATCGTAACGGAGTGCATCAAAGACGTCGACGTCTCGTCACTCGATCCAGGCCATGTGCTTCCGAATATGCGTTCTCCCGTCGAGCGCGGGATCTGGTACCCCCTTGGCTACTATAAGTAGGGCGACGATCGCCCCGATTCTGTGTACGGTTTCCTGATTGCAAGCGAGATCTGGAAGATCATAGGACGCGCGTCTCAGAGACCCGTAGTGCCCAAGAACTCAGCCGAGGTGTAAATCGCTTGATTTTCAGTGTGAATTGATCAATCTGAATGGCAATGGCGCACAACAATCGCGCTTCATCTGTCATCACACTCGAGGCCGGGATTACTGCACTAACATTCGGCGCAGGCACGGCCGTAGGGTCCAAAAACTCAGCCGAGGTGAAATCGCTTGATTCTCAATGTAAAATGACCAATCAGAATGGCAACGGCGCGCAACGACCGCGCATTGGCTCGGATCTTTGAGTTGAGTGGGGCGAATTAATGCTCAGGCTGCAGCGCGAGCATATGACTTGAGTACACCGCCGAGTCGTTCATGACACACGACGGCACCGGTTAATGACGGCGCGCTGGCGACACTGAGAGAGGTCCATCAACTTCGAGGCGGGGTTGCTTCGATTATTGATCATATTTCTGTCTTGCGTTTCCGGGGGTTGACGCCAGTGCGCACTGAAATCTGGCGTTGGATTGCCCTCGCCGAACAGGTGGGGTTGCACCAATTCAACCACCTGAGCACAACGGCCTTCCATATGCACCAAGGGCATGCGCTCATGAAGGCGCACCGATTTGACGAAGCGGAAACCGCGCTGCGTGCATTGATTGAGACTGAACATGATCTGCCAGCACACCGGCGGCTGCAGGCTATGAGCCGGTGCGATCTTGCCAACTGCCTGCGTCTGCGCGGTGAAACTGATAATGCGAGGGTGCGTCTGATGTTGTTGGAAGCGCACGGGAGCTCATGTCGCCACAGGCGTCGGCGGTCAATTGTTCCAGTGCTTCACGTGCAGGATCGTGTTCTTGATCTGCAAAGCTGTCCACTGCTTACAAAGATTCTCGATCATTGGGACGCATGGGTCGCCGGTGAATCATTGGCAGATGATGCGGATGACTACTGGGGGCTGTGAATGGCGCAGTGAGTGCGGCATTCTCCGTGTATATCGTGCATGCTTGGCTTCGCTTGTAATATCTAGAGTCAATTCGTAACACCAGTCCCTCAAGACAACGCCGAATGAATCACCGCGGGGAGAATAGCTGATGCACGTGTTTTTACGATTAGTAGTATTTTTCAGTGTGCTCATGCCCATGATGCTCAGCGGGTGTACCGCGTTTGATTCCCCAGCGCGTGAACGAGATCAGGTGGTGGTACTCGGCATGATTCATGGCGGGCATCGCACGAGCGAGCACTACGGGATCGAAACGCTGAAAGACATCATCCGGCGAATCAAGCCGGATTACATCTTGTGTGAGATTCCGCCGGACCGAATGGTCGCTGCCCAAGAGGAGTTCGCAGCAACCGGGCATATCACCGAGCCCCGCGTGCGTGTGTTTCCGGAATACGTCGATGTTGCGTTCCCGCTGCAAAACGAGATGGGATACACGATCGTGCCTTGCGCCGGATGGACGAAGGACATGGCCGGTGCGCGCCGGGCAATGCTGGAGCAATGGAGCAAGACGCGACCAGAAGACACGCGCGAGATGGAGGCTGGCTTTGCGCGCGCTGAGGAACGTATTGCAACACAAGGCGGCGAAGACAACCCCCGTTTCATTCATACGAATGAATATGACGAAATTGTGCGCACCGGGATGGAGCCTTATCAGCGCCTCTTTGGTGATGATCTCGGCCCGGGCGGGTGGGACACCATCAACGCGTCGCACTATGTACTGATTGAACAGGCCCTTGAGGAACACGGCGGTAATGGGCACCGATTCCTCATCACCTTCGGCGCGTGGCACAAATATTGGATTCTCGATCAGTTGCACGAGCGAGACGATATTGAAGTGCTCGATGCGCGAGCATTTCTGCCATCGCCTGAATGACACTGCTCAATCAGGTCATGATTCTTCACCACGCCCATATCATCCACCGGACGCACCGACGGTGGTGTCATAGCGCACGCCGACAGGCACATTGACCGGCACGACCACGCCGATGCCATGGTCACCGCTTGTGCGCACGAGCGAATCGACGGCAACGAACGATGTATATGGCGACACCAAGCGGTATTCCAGCGCAAGCGTGCGCAGGGTGCCTTCGAGATCGTTGATGGGTTCGTACACAGAGCGCGTTTTGTCATGTCCTTGATCGCATTGCGCGCCCAGATGGCTGCGAGCGCGGGCTGCTCATCACTCGCATTGCCTCCTCCGATGGTGTAGCGCATGTCGCGTTCTTTGCCGCCCACGCGGCCCGTCAGGTGCAGTTCGTTCTTGTGTGATGAATCCAGTTTGCCTGTGAAGATGACGGGCCGGCCCACGAACAAATCAGGCGCTTTGGCGGGGTAGACCTGCGTTGCACCAAATGCATTCCAATCGATCGAAATGTCTGATAGCGCCGGATGACTCACGCGCTCGAAGAATCGATCCATCGCATCGACCGGCGAATCGTTGAGTGAAAGGTACGCTGCCACGCCGCGCCCTAGGCTTGCCATGCGGTCCATCAGGTAACGATTGGGCGCTGAGCCAACACCAAAGCTGAAGATGCGCGACTCGCGCAGGTGCGTGCTCATTGCGCCAAGTATTTGTTTTTCGTTGCCGATGAATCCGTCAGTTGCAAAGACCACAAAGCGCAGGCGGTTGTCATCGTGTGGAAAATCGAGCGCCGCCTTGATGCCTTCGACCATCTGTGTGCCGCCAGAACCATTGAGTGAGCGCAGGTACGCCTTGCCACGTTCAATGTTCTCCGGTGTTGCAGCTAGCGGCCGCGGCCCAAGTTGCGATGCGTTATTCGAGAAGCGAATGATCTGGAAAGAATCTTCCGGCCGCAAGTGTGACAAGCCGCGTTCAATCGCCAATTTGGCTTGTTCGATGGGCCGACCGCGCATGCTGCCCGAGCAATCAAGCACGAAGACGAGTTCCACCGGGCCGCGTTCGAGATCCTGCAAACTGCTCGGCGGATACATCATGAAGGTGAAATAGCTGCCGTGATCCGTGCGATGCGTGACAAACCCTGTCTTGACACGATCACCCGCAACGCGATAGCGCAACACGAAGTCCTTGTTCGGAATGCTATCTGAGGGTGACAAGCTCACAATTGTGCGGCTCTGCGAATACTCACGGCGTTCAATCGCGTGGCTTCGGCAGATAAGATCTTCAATCACCACACCCGCTTCGATATCTACTTCCAGAGCAATGTCATGCCCGGATCGCTCATTGGGCGCGAGGTATTGCACTTCGGTTGCCTGTGCGGTTTGGCCGGGCCCGCTGCGCGGTGCGGCGCCGACACCATCGGTTGATCCCGGTGGGTTGTAGCGCGGCCCGACGGTCATCGGGAATATCCACTCATACCAGCCATCGTCATAGGCAAGTGTGTGGTAGTAGGTGATATCAATATCGATGCGCTTGCCGGGTTCAATATTCGCAACCTTCTGCATGAAGATGTTCGGGCGTTCCTGCTGGAGCAGTGATGCAGTGTGCCCCTGCGCCCGGGCCTGTTCATAGAGCTTGCGCGCTTCTTCGCGCTCACGAATGATGCCGCGGATGGTGCGATCGCCAATGGTCATGACAAAATCATTGACGGCAGCATCATCGGGAAGCGGGAAGACATAGGTGGCTTCGATCTTGACGTCAAAGGGGTTGTGATATTGCTGCTTGACATTCACCGAGCCGATATAACCCGCGATGGATGCCTTGACCTCGGTGTGCTCAAGCGGCACGGGCACGACACGAGGCTGGTTGGGCACGACCACACACAATGCCCCGCAGCGCACGTCGTCAAAGGCGGGGTAGACGAGACCTGCGGTTGCTTCGCGATCGTCATGATCCGCAAATGCCTCACCAATGATTGGAATGTCACCAAGTGTCGGCGCTGGGCGTTGCGCGCGTTGAATTTTAGCACGACGCTCAAAAATAAGCCTGTCGTCCATAGCCTCTTCGTGCGGCTGCAGCCGCCTATTGTTGCGCGCGCTTGTGGTCGGTGCTGGCGTAGCTGCTGTTTTGTTACGCTCCATGGAGGTTTCGAGCATTTGCTCGCGCCCCCCACGGGTCGTTGACTGCGGAAGCATACCTTGGCGTGTTGGGGTGGTTGCCGCAGTGCTTGGCGACGCTGGCGGACTGTCGGGTGCTACCAACTCTTGCAACCCATCCATCTGGCGCGACGCATCGCGAGCAACTTCCTCCTCAGCCTTCTCAATAATCCAGACTTCGTCGGCCCTCTTCCCGCCGACACCCGCGCTGTTGTAATCATACGATGGCGCAGTCGCATGCCGAGCGAGCTGCCCATCCTTTGCTTCGCCCGCCGACCGCCGGGTCGAGCTGGAGTTCTCGCATCCATACAACACCGCACCGATCAGTACGACGCTCGCAATAGACAATAAACCGATTCGTAAAGTGCCTTTCACCGGGCATCTCCTTCATTGTCATCATCAGAATTGGTACCGGGCGTGACCCGGAACGCTTCAACTGTTGCCTTGATTTCGTTTCCGTTTGCATCACCCGCCGTCATCATCACGATTTCACGCGCGAGAATGTTGTGCAGTTCGCGGACCTGCAGGTGAAGCCGGGCCACACGAATACGCCCCGTGGGCAAGTCATGTTCGGTGCTGAATGCGGCGACGATGATGCGTTCGCCTTGTCTTGGATTGCCGTTATCAGCAAGCGCAGCGGGATCGTAATAAGGGGCATCAGCAAAGGCTGCGTGCTCGCCACCTTCGACGCCGACAAGCTTTGTGCCGCGCGCGGTGAACTCGAACTGATACGCCGCGAGTGGTGTGTTGCCAGAGTCGATGTAGATGTCGATTGCGACGAAGCCTGATTGCATCGCAACAGTGTGTCGCCCCTCGGCAGCAGGCACGGCCGTCACCACGACAATGCACAACGCAACCAACACACTCACAAGCACATAGATCGGGCGTGAGGTTTTCATCCTGCGGCTCCCTTTCCATCGAGTGCAACTGCTATGCGTGCGATGACATCTGCATCTGCGCCGTTCACTACGCCATCACCATTTTGGTCCCACGCTGCCGGTGCCTTGCCCGCCTGAGCAGCGCGGGCCAGTGCAAATGCATCGAGAATGTCGATACGTGCGTTGCCATCAATATCGCGCGGGTCAGTCTTTGCGAGTGCATCCATCTCCAGTGCAGCGCTGAACCCGCCGTTGCTCTGCTTCGCCATCTCGCGCATGCGACCCAATGACTCGGCGGGCGCTGTCGAATCGGCAAGTGCCATCTGCGCCTCCGGCTTCGCAGTTGAGGCGATCTCCATTTCCGCCTCTTGCCGCGATTCTCTTGACGCCAGTAACCCACCAGCCGGGCTGGGGGTCGGGGGTGTTGCACTTGGCCAGATTGCGATGAGTACCAATGCTGCTGCTGCTGCACTGACCGGGAGGAATGACCAGCGAATCAGCTTCGCCCGCCGAAGATTTGCAGCGCGTCCCGCAACCGCCCCTGCGATCGCAGCATCGACCTGCGGGGCCTTCATGCGAATATCACCGCCGAAGATTGATTGCAGATCGTCCGCGAAGGCAGGTGTTGGCTCGATCGGGTCATGTTGGTTCATGCCGGGTTCCATCCTTTGTTCAGGCCTCGCCAGGTTCGGTTGGTTCATCTAAAAGCAAAAAACAGAAAAAACGCTGATTCGGACCCGTTAGGGCTCCTGCCCGAAATATCGGCGGGTGCGCTCATCGGTGCGCAAGGCGGACAGGGCATTGTGGAGACGTGATTTCACCGTGCCCTCGGGAATGCCAAGGGCTTGTGCGATCTCAACATTGGTAAATCCATCGACATAGCGCATGAGCACCGCCTCGCGCTGCCCGCCGGGGAGTGTCGCGATCACAGTTGCCAGTTCGCTCCGCCCCGCGCCAGTGTCAGTCTCGGGCGCAGGCGCAAGGGCAAGCACGTCTTCATCAGCACCGACAAGTGAACGACGTCTCGTTCGGATCGCACGCAGCGCCCGATGTCGAATCACGGGATACAGGAACGTTGTGAACTTGCAGGTGAGCTCGAAGCCGGGAAAAAGCGTGACCACATAGATAAACGATTCCTGCACAACGTCCTGCGCATCATCATTGTGGCCAACAAATCGCAATGCAAGGCGATACGACCAGTCCCGATGGCGCTGGTACAGCTTGTCGAATGCGCTCCAGTCACCATCGTTGATGTGTTCGACAAGCTCAGCGTCTGTGTTTGGCTTGCCCATCCCGTATTTCTATCAGATCGTTGGCCGATGCCCTTTACCTGGCTTTCGAGGATCCAGGGGACTCTCATCATCGACCTCCCTGCAAAGCCTGAGGGTGACGGCGTTCGTGGAGTGGGAATTGCCTTCGCGTCCGAATAAGCCCCAACTGCCTACAAGAGGTGGGAGGATGTTGTGACTCGGCGCAAAGTCTGACCCGAAGCGAGTCGATCATTTGGGACGTCCGAGAGGCTGGGGGCACGGTGCCTCGGCGATTGACATATTCGTCACGAGGTCGCAATGAGTAACAGCAATACCGCGAATGATCAGAAGTCGACGCCGCCCGCGAAGAGCGCCGAAGATATCGTGAGTGATGCGATTCGTGAGATCAGTCACATCGCAACGCTTCCCGAAATCACTGTGCGCATCATTGAGCTTGTCGAAGACCCTACATCCACCGCTCAAGACCTGCACAACGTGGTGTCAAACGATCCGGCGCTGTGCAGCCGTATCTTGAAGGTCGTCAATTCGAGCTTTTATGGCCTGCCCGGACAGATTGGTTCGATCAATCGTGCGATCGTGCTCCTTGGCTTGAACGCGGTGAAAAACATCGCAATCTCGGCAAGTCTTGCCAAGCTCTTCCGTGGCGGGCAACTGTGCCCAAACTTCAGCGCACGTGACCTGTGGATGCATGCGGTCGCAACTGCTGCGGGGTGCAAACTCGTTGCCGACAAGTTGCAACTCGGTATTGCAGATGAAGCATTCCTCTCGGGCCTCGTGCATGACATTGGCATTATGGTCGAGATGCAGAGCAACCGAAACAAGCTGATCGAAGTTGTCGCCGAGCTCAATGTTGATAAAGAAGGTATGCCACAAGGCGATATGCTGGCGATTGAGAAAAAAATCTTTGGTGCAACGCATCAAGAGTTCGGCAAAGGCCTCTGCGAAAAATGGAAGTTCCCTGCGGTTTTCAGTAACGCCTGCGGGCACCATCACAACCCGATGGAACTCCCAAGCGGTAGCCGCAACCTGCCTTGCATTGTCTACATCGCCGATCGTCTGGCCGCAGGTCTCAGCGCCACGAGCTTCCGACTTGACCTTGCGACCACCGAACTTGATCACGCCGTGCTTGATGAGTTGCGTCTCACAAGCGACAAACTCGCCGAAGTTCGCGAAGAGCTTCCCGAACGCTACGAAGACGTGGCACTGCTCCTCACCTGAACCATTTCCCCTGCGATTGCGTTCCGGGGACGAACAATGCCGTTGGACCAGCGAGGAGGCGTCTGGTTCGGCGGCGTTTTTATGCGCGAACAGTACATCCCGCAGATCGCAAAGCCTCTGCCAGTGGTGCAATTGCACTGCGCTGCGTCAGGTCGTACATCAATGGTGTAATCGTGATGTGCCGGCGAAAGAGCTCTTCGACATCAGTGCCTGCATCTGCACTGCGAAACTCATGACCATCTGATACTGACCAGTAATACGCCTCTCCCGATGGTGACATCCGCTTCTCGTAGGCATCAATCACGCCGTGCGAATTCATTGGGCAGATGACAATCTCCGGTTCATTCGGCGCTTCGTTGCTGATCGGCAGATTGACATTCAGACAGCCATGTGGTGTGAGCACGGCACCGGTTCCGTCATCCGCATCGAGAAGCATTTTGAGCACGCGTTGCGCCTGACGCGCAGCAATTGCAAAATCCGGCTTGCCCTTGCCAATATGAAGTGAAAACGCAATCGATGGCACACCGAGAAACGCAGCCTCCAGCGCTGCAGCAACTGTGCCGGAATAAATGACGTTGATACCGCAGTTTGCGCCAGCGTTGATGCCTGAAATAACAAGTTCCGGGCGCATTCCTTTTCCGAATTGATCCGGCCAGAGCGCGGTGAGTGCAAGTTTGACACAATCCGCAGGCCGACCATCCACCGCAATACCATCCATTGCAGGCGACACGGTGACATCCGAAGTCATCAGTGGGATGTGAAAAGTCACGCCATGCGATGTTGCAGATTGTACCGTCAATGGTGCAACGACAAGTAATGTCTCAGCAAGCGTCCCGCCCACTGTTCCATTCGGATCAGCAAGAGCGCTGTGCATCGCCTGGATACCTGGCGCACGAATGCCATCATCATTGGTAAGAAGTATTTTCACTCGTGCAGTTTAGGATATTTTGGCATCCGGTGACACCGCTTGCGCCTCGCGCATCACCGCAAAGCACAACACCGCAGCTGCGGTTGCCGCGTTGAGCGATTCAACACCCGGCGCCATGGGAATCGAAATCATCTCATCAAGCACCGCCTGCACATCCGCAGCAATGCCTTCGAGTTCACTGCCCACCACATACACCGCGCGGTGCGGCACCGCAATACTCCAGATCGATCCGGATGCAGATGCGTCAAGGCCAATCACCTTGAATCCAGAGCCCTGCAAGGCAGAAACGCCTTCTGCAATGGTGTCACAAGTGACAATCGTCGCACGAAGCACAGTACCCGCAGAGGCTTTTACGACCAACCCATTCACCCACGGACACCCATGTCTGGGCCAGAGAATCGCATCAAAACCTGCGCCCAGCGCCGCCCGAACAATCATGCCGATGTTCTGCGGATTGGTGATACTGTCTGCTGCAATCATGCGCGTCGGGTGCGCCGCGCGTGTTCCGGTGAGCCCTTCAGCAAATGCATCGACCGTCATCACGCGATCCAGATGAATGCGTGCTGCCACGCCTTGGTCATTGCGCGGATCATGCGAAAGCATTCCCACCTCATGAAGCGATGTCACTTCAAATGCAGCCTCAACTGACGCCGCCGCATCTTGAAACTCCCGCTGTATATTCTGAGGCAGTGACTGTGCAATGCGCACAAGTTCGACGGTGAGCGCGCCTTCGCGCTGGGCAATGATGGATTCCAGTACCGCCCGCCGTCCATAGAGAGAAATTGTTGTTGTGCCGCGCCAGGCGCGATTGTCGGTCATTTATTGCCTCCCCGCGGTGTCGCGCGCGAGCGTTGATAGCTTCGCCCCGCCCATTCAGTGGGCCGGTTTTCTTCGAGATCGCTCGCTGATTCATGCATAATCTTCGATAGCAGTAGCGCACCGCATGGATACATTGGCCCCCAGAACACAGAAATACGCTGCGCTCTGTACACACAGCCAAGGGCAACACTCATCAAGGCGAGTGCCACCGCACCTGCGACAAGTGCCCCCTGTGCAAGCGATGGCCAACGATCAAGTGTGCTCGCACCAACCACTACCGCCGTCACCGCTGCGATAGGCAGGACTGAACCAAATACACGCACGCGCCGGGCGTGTCGCCGAAGATGAGCTGGGTATCTGCGCGCCGCCTCAGCATAAATGCGTTTCCATCCTCGACGAAATGCTGGCCATGAATCGTACATCTGGCAGCGCATCAATCCATCTGCCATGAAGCACCCAGCCCGGAATGAACTTCTCGCCCCGGTCGAGGGGATTGGCTTGTGCAGTGCCCGCGCCAGTGCAATGTCTTCGAGCAATTCAGATTTCACACGTTCATGCCCGCCAATCGCATCAAACGCGCTACGCCGCCACAACATGAATTGCCCATTGGCAAAATGCCTTTGCGTATTGATCGCATTCACCTTGTCAAGCGGGAACTGCCGCACAAGCTCAAGACCCGCCGCGGGCTGGACGATGCGCTCAAACCACGTCGTGCTTGTCAACGTAGGCAACACACTCAACATGTCAATGTTGCGATCATGCAGCAGCGCAGCTGCAGCACGCAGGCACTCGGGCTCGAAGGCTGTATCAGCATCAACAAACAGCACAAGCCCTGCCCCATCAGCACTTTGAACGTTTCGATACCCGCAATGCAGCGCATGCGTCTTGCCTGCCCAATCTTCCGGGCAATCCTCGATGATGCAAAGATCAACGCGCACATCACCTGCCTGATGTGCAATCGCACGCTCAACGACCCCCCGCGTGTCATCGGTGCAACGATCAAGTGCAATAACCACGCGCAACTCAGGATAATCACTTGCCAGAAGTGATCCCACGCATGACTCGATCACGGCCTGTTCGTTGTGCGCAGGCACGACCACAAGCAACGACGGCCAACCTGTTTCAGGTGCTGAAATGCGCATTGCATCGCGCAATGTGGGCTGGGCCAGTTGGCCGCGCACTATCCTGTAGATCACTGCGCTGTAATACACCCCCACTACAATCGAGGCGAGCGCGAGCGCCATGAGCACACTTTGGAATGCAATCTCCATACGGGCAGTACACTACACCGGTGGACACACCAATGAGTGAATCGCACTTCAACTGCCGGCTGCATCAGCCAGCGCACATCGTCACCTTGACGCGCTCGCAGGTGCGCGCTCTGGATCGGTATGCCATCGACGAACTTGGCATCCCGGGCATGATTTTGATGGAAAATGCTGCATGTGCCATCGAAGAAGCCCTCTTACTTGCCTTTGACCCTACCCCTGGTACGCCCATCCTGATTGCCTGTGGACCGGGCAACAATGGTGGCGATGGCCTTGCCCTCGCACGCCGACTGAATAACCGCGGACACACACACATCACGATCGGCCTTGCGCGCCGTGCGTCAGCGCTCACCGGTGATGCTGCGACCAACCTGCACATCGCAACGCAATTGAACCTGCACATCGTTCCACTCGAGAATGCCCTGCGCGATGCGAATCCGAACCCACTCATCATTGTCGATGCGCTCTTTGGCACCGGCCTCGACCGACCAATGAAGGGCGATGATGAGCTATCGGTCCTTGCCATCAACGCATTGGGCGCCGCAAGGTCGCACGTGCTCGCAATCGATCTGCCCTCAGGTATGGATGCGGACACCGGAGAGGCACAGGGCGGCGTCGCCGTGCATGCAGAGGTGACGCTCACACTTGCTTGCCTGAAACCGGGCTTGCTCACGCCTGCGGGTGCATCTCTGGCTGGCCGGGTGCAGGTTGGTGATATCGGGGTATCTGCGTCCGCACATTTCGATACTCATTGAACCCCTTTTTTTCTACGTTCTCGGACAATATCCAACCGAAGAGAGCCCCTGAATTGGGCGATAATTTCTTCTTCAAGGCGTGTTGCCCAGTGCGCCAGTTGGAGATATCACCTCATGCTCAGGCCTCACTTCCATTCTCACACTGCCGCCTCTTCTCAAGACATCGTCGAGGCTCCAAAGAAACCGCGCGAACGGCTTACGCTGCGCATGTCAGCGTTTGTGCTGATCATCTGCACCGTCGGCATCACTCTTGGACATCTCACGATCACCGCAGCTATGCGCGTCACGATGTACGAACATCAGCGCGTATTGAGCGCACTAACGCCAATGCTTCCGGACGACCGCGAAGGCGTATCTGCCGATGATGGCCCCGTGCATGTGCCAGGCACAGAGATAGAAATTGATCTCCGAGGCGTGTCGAAGGGTGCTCTTATCACAACACCTTTGACTGATCGTGCATACTGCCGCGGTCTGCGCCCGAGCATCTTGTGGTCGGATGGTAAGCGGTCATATCAGCTTGCTGCGATGCACGATGCAAACCATGACTGGGATGCCATAAGTGTGCTGCTTGGCGCTGATATCAGCAGCTGGATCAAAACGCAATGCGACCGTACACCTCAGGCCTCAGGCATTGAGCGCTGGGTTGCACTAACACCATTCGGCGATCCTGCAGCGGCGTATGTCGATCACGAGCTTGACATGCTCTTGATCGTGTCTTCATTACCGGGGCGCCTGCAGGCTTTTGATGATTTGGTGAGATTGCCTGAGGGATCGAATCCGCTTGAGGCGTTGATGACGCCGCGAATCGCGCAGGCCATGGATGACATGTAAGCCTGCGAAGTTGGATTCCGGGGGCACCTGTCTTGATTGCAACAGCCGCCAGTAAAAAAAAATCACTTCGCCGACGCGTTAACATCGGCGAAGCGAGCACAGGGAATCCGTGGCACATTATTTCGGGGGTTCGCGACATTGCATCGCATCCCACTCCGAAGGCCACGGAGGAGTCAGAATTGTTGTTCATCAACGGCTTCAGGACAGAACCTGAGCACAGCTGACAAAACCTAAGTTGAGCAGGGTGTGTCTCTCACCTCCGCCACCAAGGGCAGGCCCGAGTTCGTCCTTTATCGACGAGCAGCGGTCTCCATCCTGTTCCCCGGCGTGCCGCTCCAGAAGCGGACTGCTCTTCATCCACCTATGAATCTACCACGGTTTCGGACCGGATCAACCGGATCAAGCCCGAAATCAAGTATTTTTCAATTTCTGTTTGTCTTCCAATAGGGTATTTCCCCTTGACAGGGGCTCTGGCGAAGGTTTTGAGTCAACTCGAAACCGCCCATCCCGCCACGCCGGAAACTTCTCTCGCCACGCGTGCACCTCGCCAGGCGATATCTCTGCCGAGATCACCCGCACCGTGTCGTCACCCTCTGCGAGCACATCGCCCATCGGCGAAACAATAAGTGAACCCCCCGCATACTCAAGCGCCGGATCGCATCCCACGCGATTGACCGCAAACACAAACGCCTGATTTTCTATCGCACGCGCAATGATGAGCGCACGCCAATGATGTGCGCGCTCCGCTGGCCAGTTCGCCCCAAGTGCATACGCCTGCGCACCAAGGGCAAGCCCTGCGCGGAACAACTCCGGAAATCGCAAGTCGTAGCAGATCGCAGGGCACACCATCAATTCACAGTCATGCACCGGTGCGCCCTCATCGTGCGCGCGCCATGGATAGGTCACGACCGTTTCGCCGCCTGCAAAATGTTCTGCTTCCTTGCCAAAGGTAAAGGGATGCACCTTGTCGTACTGTGCCAGTGTTTTCCCATCCGGCCCGACAATCGCTGCGCGATTCAAGCCAAGCACCGCACCGGTTGCTTGCTGGTGGCCCGCAGCCGCAGTCAATGATCCATGCACTGTGCATTTCAACCGGCGTGCCAGATCACCAAGAAAAAGCGATGTCGCGCCATCGCCACTAGGCGGCGCATCTGCATTGTGCGCCACATGAAATGAAAACCCGGTATCAAACATTTCGGGCAATACCACAAGATCACCCGGTGCAACTGCCCGGTGCGCTTCTGTAAGCAACTTCTCCACGCGCGCATGGTTCGCCTGCTTGTCTTCCCAGGCGATGTCGAATTGGATCAGGTGTACATGCATATCAAGCTACGTTTCCGGAGCATCATCGGATGGTGTCGTTTCCGGCGCCGGTTCCCCTTCAATCGTGAGCCGCGCCGGGTGACTAAACCACGAACTATATGGCGGCTTCTTCCACCCACCCGGCGGGTAATGCGCGGCAAGCACATCCGCAACCTCCTGCATGCCTTTGTCTGCGGGCACCCACTTGTCAAAAATATCCGGGAAATCTATCGCACAGTTCGCGCACTTCTTCTCAGAATGAAAACGAATCGGACACCAGAACGATTCAACATTGCGCAACATCTCTGAACCAAGCGACCACAGCCCTGTCATCCAGTCGCAATACAAACACCAGATCAGATCATGCCCGACCAAACCCTCAAACTTGTGCCGCGACAGATTCACCCACTCTGCTTCCTTGTACTTCGGCAATCCCACAAGCCGAACAAGCATCGGATAGATGATGATTTCCCCAAGCCGAACTGCCCAGAACAACGGCACCGCAAGTGTTGTCACCCACAGCGCTGCATGATTCCGCCACCGCCCCACTGCTTTATTGAGCACCTTGACAATCCTCGGCCCGCGCACATGTTTCATATTCGCAAGCTCGTGCGCAAACTGCCAGATGTACACTGCAATCATCTGTGACATGACGCCGCAGACAAAACCAATGCCCGCACCCACGAGCGAGTGGTAATACACCCATCCTGCGATGATGCCGCCGATCATCGGTGCAATCGTGAAATAGGTGATGGCAAGATCAAGCACAGGCGCAGCGCACAGGGCTTGCGACATCCGCTTGCCCGCCGATCCCAGTCGAGGAAGCAGATGCAGAGTTGCCGCCCCGACAAGCAGGGCACTCGCACTGATGCTGATAAGTTGGAGTGGGAAGAACATGGCACAAGGGTACACAGAGCACCCCAATCCCGGCTGCGATGCCTACAATCCCTGCTGCCACTGGCTTTTCGCGCCGATGGCATGTGTTGCTCTTTGACAATTTGGGGCCGACAGGTTTCGACCGGACAGGGAATGTGTAGTGTGGCGTGTCGCGGCGAACGTGAACCGCGTTATCAAGCGTTCAACATTTTAACTGCCAAACCGCAGTTTGCAATGGCTGCCTGAATACGTTCAGGTGCCTGAGTGTCGCCCGACGCCCGATGGGGCGGCACTCAATGACATCGGGCTTAGCTTCAATGGGGCGTCTCAGCGCGGCGAAGCGAAACACTTCTGAGACTGGCGCGACATCGAGGGTGCTTACTCCCGCGACGAGCGCGAGATTAAACAGTAAGACACACACGTAGAAGCATTACGCGGACTGTTCCGGCACGGGGGTTCGACTCCCCCCGGCTCCACTAAGAGATTTCGGACGATGTCGCAGTATCGACCGGTGCTCGAATATGTCCACTCTCCGGCCTTGCTAGATTGTTGTTTGTGCCAGTCACGCTGCCTGATCCTGAACACCTGCTCTTGCAGGTAACCGACGCAAGGGGTGGACCCGAGAAGTACACGCTGGCAGGCTCCGAAGAGTTGCTAGTCGATGTGCGCCCCCATGCAGCGATACTTGTACGCGCACTGAAAGCGGCGGGCGGGCGCGGTGACGAATTACGCCTCAATCACTGCGACCTGCGTTCGATGATTCTTGACGGGGGCGGAAGTACTCTTTCCAAGTTGTACGTTGCAAACTCGCTCGTAGATGGGTTGGTGCTGCTGAACTGGAATATCACGTTCTCCAATCGACTTCACACGCTCAACAACTCTGAGTCTATTCGATTCGAAGACTGCAGATTGAGCGGGCAGCTGCTTCAGGACTGCTTAGTCTCAATGGAGCGCTGCGACTGCCATGATCTGAAGCTTCAACTGCTGCGAAGCCGCCCGCCTGTGGCGCTGCGATGCACAAAGACCAATCTCACCGACGTTGAACTTACCAACGCCGAAGACGGCTGTCAGTTCTTTTTCCGCTCCTGCCTCGGGTTATGGGGTAGCCATTGCCTTAAGTTTGACCAGTTGCCAGCCCACGAAGAGACAGCAACCGTAGTCAATGGATGGGGGCTCCGTTGGGATCAACTCAAACTGGTCGGCCAGCACCGAGTCATCGGTTCGGCGTCATATGCATCACTGATCGTGCTCGTGCTCTACGGCAATGGCCTTAACTGGCTCAACATACACTTGAGCGGTTTCGTTGGGCAGGATGATCTGGTGATACGCAACGTGCCGCCGCCTTCCCTCTCCGGCTGGCTGCTTGTCGCGCTGTTTCTGCTTGGCCTTGGCTCAACATTCTACAACTGGAAGTGTCCAAGCATCGTCAAGGAGAGCTCTGAGCACTCCTGGCAACGACTTCAGGAAGAGTCATTCATCGAGTATCGCGCGGCGTCCGTCCACGATCTGAAGTGGCGATGGATCACGACGGTCATGTACATACTCGGCGGCGGGTTCACCGGCCTCTATCTTGCCTGGCGGGCGCTCCGGGCGTTGCAGTACTACTGGACCCTGTAACCATGCCCCCCGCCGCTTCTTCCAACATCCGCCGCCACATCGCCGAACGCAATCGCGAGATTGTGCTGCACGCCGCGATCGAATTTTCGCTGGGTGTGTTGTTTTCTCTCTTGGTCTTCGTCTGCGTCTTCACAATGATGATCTTCCTTGGCTTTCTCATCGGGCCCATGATTGGCGTCGGCGCCATGCGTTTCGCAACGATCGCGATCATCCTCTATGTGCTCGCTGCCGATCTCTGCGCTCGTCTCCATTCCATCAACAGCGCGCTGGACATCTGCAAGATCACACGCGCATCCTATCGGCGTGGTCAGCAACCAGAACAGACGACTCAGCTGCGTGTCACGCCCGAGGTAGATGCGCTTGTTCAGCATCCAGGCAACGCGCTCGTCATGCGGGTCAGGCTCGGGGCCACCAAACTCGTCGATCTCTTGGTTGACGCTGCTCTTGGAATCCTCTGAGTTCGCACTGTCTTTCGTTGATTCACCGCTACTTGAGCCTGCGTTGATCGCCTCGAGGATCTGGGGCATCAGTACCTCCCCGAATGCCTTGGCAATTTCGCCAGCATTGGTAATCGCAACGTGCGTTGGCTGGGGTGTTGGAGCAGGCTGCGATGTGGAATCGTCACGAACGTCCAGTTGGATCAATCGCCCCTCACCCGGCACCGATGGCCGGTCTTGTTGATGGCCCGAGCAAAGGACGAACTCGAGTGTCCTCTGTCTGCACCCGACAAACGCCGCTGCACCGTCGCTTGGCGATTGGTCATCGAGATCCGTTCGGGCCATGACGCCATGCTCGGTCAGCCGCCATGCATCAGAGCCGGTGCGCACAACACGGAACGGTGATGTGCATGCCGCGTCACCTTTTTTCCAGTCCTTGAAGGCCTTCCCCCACTTTGTCCAGACCTCTGCAAGCAAGGGGTCGAGTGCTTCGACGAGGCCGTGCTCACCTGTGGCAGAAAAGCTCGCCTCGATGGCGCTCACCTGCCCCGCCATCTCCAGGTGAATGCCAAAGCGACGCTCGATAAGTCCGGCAGCAGTAAGAAGGAACAACGTACGTTGCTCTGTTGATGTCAGTTCATCGTGCTCGAATACGCGCCATTGCTCTGGGATGGAACGGATGAGAGATACCACGGCAGCATCAAGTGGTGAGAGTGAAGACACGGGGTTCATGATACGAGGAGTGTGGTGGCCACAGGGAATCTAGAATCCCGCCATACTACCGCCGGGCGCGATGGCAATTGAGGCAATGCGACTCCCGGAATTCTGCGTGTTCTATGCTCCGTGACCTTTCAAACACAAGCTCTTCGTGAACATAACTCTCACGGACACGCATTGCCAAAGTTGAACAGCAGGATTTGTAGATCGTCGAGATTGACAATGTTGTCGTCGTTCATATCTCCAACGAGGGATACCTGTCCAAAGTTGAACAACAACAGTTGCAGGTCGGCGAGGCCGACTTTTAAGTCAAAGTTGAAATCACCATCGCATGCGGGCGCGGTGACGAGAATGTTCACGGGATCCGATACCAAACGGGCCGCAGTTGCTTCGGAAATGGTAATCAGGTCATCACCCCGGTCATTGTTCACATCACCCGAGCGGATGATCAATGGATTGACGCCAGCGGTCTGATCTGGGAATGCCGTAAAGTGCAGGTTCGTCGGATCAAGCACAAGATCCAGCTCGTTTCTGAGAATCTGGACGACGCCGCCCACGATGACAGCAAGATCGATGTCGGCATCGGCGTCGGCATCGAGGTTGCCGGCTGCGATTGAAAGAGGTGTCGCGGAGAGCGGAAGACTTGAGGGATTGCCAAAGGTAAGGCCTGATCCGCCATTGATGGAATTAATCAGGACATTCACACTTGAGCCAGTGCTATTGACGGTAGCGATGTCATCATTGCCGTCGAGGTTGAGATCAACGACAACAAGATCAAAGGGACCTGCATCGACAGCCAATGATGGGAGGAGATCGAACGTGCGATCACCATTGACGACTATGAGCCCAACGGAATTGGTTGCCGGGTGTGTTGTGGCGAGGAATGACCGAATGTCCACAACAAAAATGCCCGCATCAAAGTCGCCGGGTTCGATAGATGAAGCGCACTCAGGTGATTCAAGATCAGGGATTTCTTCGACTGCCCATGCGTTCCCGGTTCCTGCACCACCCCAGAAGATTGAGACAGACCCCGAGCCTGTATTGGGTGTTGCAATGTCGTTGAATCCATCGCGGTCGAGATCAGCGATTGTAACATCCGCAGGGCCAATGCCAACGGACAGCGGAGTAGTAGTAAACGGTATGGTGGTAAATGGAGTTGCGGCGAAAATCCCAAGATTCCCGTCGGTCACGAAGAGGACAGACACAGTATTGTCAGCTTGATTTGAGACCACGATATCTGGCTGGGTATCATCGTCGATTAGGTCAACAGCAATGCCGGATGGATTGGCGCCGATGCCGACATTGACGATCTGCGTATTAACGTCGAACCCCTCCCAACCGTTGTCAGGATTACCATCGTTCTTGTTGTAGAGAATGACGACGACACCATTAGCAGTGAGTGGGTTCACCGGGTCAGGCAGCGCAATCAGCAGATCGAGATCGTTGTCACCATCGATATCCGCAAGTGTTGCAGCACGCGGGATACCAATGGGTGGAGGGGGAACCTTGGGGTCAGCAGGGTTCCCGAATCCCGCACCGGGTTGTCCATCAATTACGACATCGCGGCTCAGTGAAACAACGCTAAGGGCTACAGAACTGGGATCGGTAGTAATCGTAAACAGACGATCGGTCCCGAGATAGGGCACCACGGGGAAATCAAACTGGTCGCCAATCGGGATGCTGATTGCCGAGAGGACTGTAAATGGAGGGCCGTCAATGGGAAACCCGATGTCTGGATCCACGCCGGGATCTGCCATGACGCGCAGGCGGCCGTGCAGTGTTGCAGTGCCGGTGACATTCAACATTGTCGGGGTCAGCCCATCCGCAAGATCGATCACAAGATCACCGTCAACGCCATTGAACTGTTGGATGTAGTTGCCCACGATCGTAATGGTCTCGCCGGGGTCCGGGGCGATGGTTCCAGCAGAGGCAACAGTTGGCGCTGTGATGGTGCCAGCACCTGTGATGACGCTGCCAGCGCTGATATTGAACGCCGTTGTCGAAACAATGCTCGCTCCTGCAGGGAGATCAAGGGCTACGGCCTTGCCATTAAAGTTGATGTCTTCAGGATAAGGGCCCGTGCCTGGTGCAATCATGACCGTGCCGCCATCGCACACGGCGTCGATTGCTGTTTGGATTGTGGCCGCTTCAACGGAGGGCACGTTGATGATGTCGTTGCATGGCACGACGGCTACAAAGGAGAACGGCACCTTCGTGACGCGACTGCTCTCGACGTGTGAGTGGCCTTCGATGGTGGCAACGACCAAGTCACCAGGCAGCGGCGCGGGTTTGATGCTGATGTTGGCAACGTTGCTTCCGACAAAAGTGAAGCGTGCGATGGGGCCGGAGTCTGTGCCTTCTCGGAAGCCCGGAATTGATTTGAAGATGTCCCCGCGCAGTCGCGTAGTGGAATCCTCACTTAGGAAATCGGTGACACCCGTTTGTGCAAAGACCTGTGTGCTATCGTCAAAAGTTGGGATAGAGAGAAAACTGTCGAACTGCAATTGCGGCAGTGGAGGATCGATGACATAGAACGATGGATTGGGTGGATCGATACGTCCGCGTGTTGGTTGATGATAAAGAATGAAATCAGGGTGCACGACCTGAATATCAACCTGCGAGACGAGCCAGTCGTCGTTAGTGATATTGGCAAGGAGATCAAAGGAGCGCGCATCGCTCAGGAGAGGCTCGTTTAGCACAGCATCGTTCGAAATCACATTCTCAATGATGCTGTGGGTGACGCCAAGGCCTGGTGTTTCAATAGAGCATGGGCCTGCGGAACCTTGTGCACCAAGAATAAACGCGGTGTCGGAGGTATCGATCGCGCCGCTGCCATCGAGATCGAACCCATTCAATGCAATAAATACCGCCAAGTCGGCAACGTCAACAACACCATCGCCATTAATGTCGGCGGGACAAGGAGGCAGGCCAAAGGTCGCCTCAAACGCGCCCATATCAACAATCGGTGCAACGCCTGCGCCGGTATCGATGGTCGCCGGGTCATCGAGGAACCGATTGAAACCATCGAGGTCAGTTAGTACACCCACCGGCACAGCAGCATTGTTGCCCGCATCAATGCAGGGAGAACCCACAGCGAGTCGCACGTTGTCATCGATGGTGCCGATGATGTTGTCTGCGCCATCGGCGTCGATGAAGAATGGATTGCTATTGACGTTGCCGGTGCCAGTGAAGCCGCCCTGAATGTTGGAGTGAGTGACGAAAGGCGCAGAACCAGAAACGTTATTTATTTCGCTCGGCGTATCACCCCACAGAATGCAGTTGGTCACGGTCGGGCTGCTGAGGGTGTTGAATATTCCACCACCGAAGTCCGCAGTATTCCCGGTGAAGGTGCAGTTGGTCACGATGGAGGGGCTGCTGGTGTTGAACAGCCCGCCACCACCAACATCGCTGGCACCATTTCCTATGACGGTATTTCCAATGAAGGTGCAGTTGGTCACGATCGGGGTGCTGCTGGAGTTGGACATCCCGCCGCCGGCGATAGTCGCAGTATTCCCTGTGAATATGCAGTTGGTCACAATCGAATTGCTGGATTCATTGAGCATTCCGCCGCCGCCGCTATTGAAGTTAATTGTGAAATTGGCTGTGAATGTGCAGCCAGCCACAACCGGGCTACTGTTTAAGTTGTACATCCCACCACCCAGGAAGCTCGCTGAGTTGCCCGTGAAAATTGAGTTGGTCACGATCGAGAAACTATTGAGGTTGTTGTACATCCCACCGCCGGTGTCGCTGGCGATATTTCCCGTAAAGGTGCAGAAGCTCACGACAGGGCTGCTGGTCCTGTTGCCCATACCACCACCACTGGTAGCAGTATTGTCTGTGAAGGTGCAGTTGGTCACGGTCGGGCTGGTGTTAAAGTTGGACATTCCACCCCCCCTATTGACAGCCGAGTTGCCTGTGAAGGCGCAGCTTATCACGGTCGGGTTGCCTCCACTGTTATACATCCCGCCACCATTGTCATTGTTCGAAAGATTCTCTGTGAAAGTGCAGCCTGTCACAGTCGGGCTGCTACCGAAGTTGTACATCCCGCCACCGAGGAAGCCCGCCGAGTTACTCGTGAAAGTGCAATTGGTAACGCTTGGGCTGCTGTCGTTGAAGTTGTTCATCCCGCCGCCACTGTTGCTGGCAGTATTCCCCGTGAAGATGCAGTCGGTCACAGTCGGGCTGCTGTTGTTGTTTTCAATCCCGCCGCCGAAGGTTGCAGAATTTGCCATGAAGATGCAGTCGGTCACTGTTGGGCTGCTGTTGGTGTTGCGCATCCCGCCACCAGATCCCGCGCTGCCACCGATAATCGTAAAGCCCGATACGACCGTGGATGCGGTTTCGCCGGAGTTACATGAGATGACCGTGCCGGCACCTTGCGCATCGATGATTGTCGACGCAACGACGGCGGGGTCATTGGGATCGGTGCTGCGCAGGGTGATGGCTTTGCCACCAAGGTTGATGGTCTCGTTGTATGTGTCGGGTGCGACGACCACTTCATCGCCATTCACCGAAGCAGTGATGGCTGCCTGAATGGTCGGCTGATCGGCGGGAACGTTGATGATCGCAGCGTTGGCGCTGGCGGCGAGTCCAAGGATGGCACTGGCGGCAAACACAGCCATGCTCCGGGCGCTTCCGGTATTCTTGCGATGGTTCTTCCGCTTCATTGACACAGAAAACATCTTGTCCTCTCTCAAGTGGCTGCGACATGCTGATCCTTGGGGCATCGCTTCGAGATTAAAGAATACCAGCGCAGATGGAGTGTTCGAGGGTATTCTGACTATGCTGGAGATATAAAAACAATCAATTCGAATGTTAATGTGGGCAATCCGATCCCCTCGCGTTCATCACAATCAAAAAATCACGGTGGGGCTGATTGGGTCAGCCCAATTCTGGCAAGTAGCTCTTTGCACGTTTCGAGGTGGGCGCGCAGTGTTGTGATGTGCTTGTTGTCGTGATCGATCGTGTCCTGAGCGTCAATCCACTGAAGTTCGTTCGCGAGCGCTTCACTCAGCAACGCCCATCGTTCACTGTACTCATGGGCCGCGCCAACACCAAGCAAGGCGTCAACCCAGTGGTCGGCCGCCCGGGCAAGCACGCGCAGGGATTCCGGTTTCGCCGGATTCGTTCGCAGAAGTTCACTTGCATTGGCAAACCCTGATTCGGCATATGTCATCGCTTCAGCAGGCAAACCTTCTTTGTTGAGGTTGTACGCAAGTATGTTCAGTTGAGTAACCGCTGTCCAGAGCGATTTGGGACTTGACGTTTCCTGAGCTACTCGCTTCGAATGACTCACAGCGATGCGGAAGGCATCAAGTTTCTCCGATTGCGAAGCAGCGTTCATTCCAATGCGCTCGTAGACCTGCGAGAGACGGGCGCGCGCCTCTGCGTCCGTCGGGTCAGCGGCGATCAGAAACTGAAAGTGCACGAGTGCCTCGTTGAAACGCTCCATGCCAAGCGCATTCTGGCCCAGTTCAACTTGAACCCGCCCGATGTGAAATAGCGAACTGGCAAGTTTGCGACGTCGCGAGCTGTTGATCGGATCAGCATCGAAGAGCTCGTTACGGATGCTGGTAGATTTTTCGAGATGTAGAAGCGCTACATCCGGTTTGCTTGCCATAAGGTATGCCCCGAAGCTGCTGAGCACACGCGCCTGAGCTTCTAGGGTGTCTTCATCGAGTTGGTTGCTCACGAGTTTGCGCGTGACTTTTTCAGCCTCCTCAAACAACTCAAGACGTTCTGAAGATGTCTTTGTCTCAGGATTGCGTCCGAGCACATTCGAGAGCGAGACTAAGAGAAGGGCTCGTTCTATCTGGGCATCCTTATTCCCTTGATCATTTGCTGCAGGACCATCAAGTATTTCAAGACCCTGTCTGTAGGCTTCGATGGATTCAACGAATGTCCTCTGCTCCCTGTGGACGTCGCCTTTGTTGAGAGCGCTGTGCGCGAGGCCGATGGCTACTCGTGGATTGTTACTGTTGTTGTCCTGGACACGCCTCCTGATGAGCCGAGCTTTGTCGAAAAGCTCCATCGCAAGTTCAAGATCGCCGACATGAGGCGTGCGCAGACCACCAGCAACGTCACCGAGTTTGTCGTATGCATCTGCAATATCGAGCTGAAGATTGGTATCGCCAGTGCCTCTCTGCTGTGCTTCTTCGAGGTAGGCAATACCCAACTCAACAAATCGTTTGCGGGCGCGAAGCGCACCGGGAAGGTGCTCGACATTGTCATGGAACTCATTGATGAGACTCACGGCCAGTTCGCGCGTGCGGGCTTCGCTTGCCTCCGCACGCCTCAACTGCGCCATTGTGGCAACAAGGCCCGCCATCAGCGCAAGGGCAACAAGTGCGGCAGCGGATACGCTAGCGCGATGGCGACGCACGAATTTGCGCAAGTGGTAGCTGAAGTCAGGCGGGCCGGTGAGAACAGTCTCTCCCGACAAGAATCGACGGAGGTCGAGAGCGAGCGCGCTGGGTGTGGAGTAACGCCGATCACGTCGTTTTTCCAGGCACTTCATGACGACCCAGTCAAGATCGTTGCGCAACAGACGCGCCAGTCGCCTGGAATCTGTCTTGCGAGCCTTTGATACGGTGCCAAGCGTTGTGTCGCCGCTGGCGGGCAGCGTATGCAACCGTTTGCTGGGCCGCGGAGGCTCAACTTCGCGAATGATCTTACGAATCGCGTCGATCCCCGCTTGGCGCAATGTGCGCGAATCAAAGGGCAAGACGCCGGTCAGCAGTTCATAGAGCACGACACCGAGCGCGTAGATATCGGTGCGCGTGTCGATATTCTGGGCACCCATCTCGAGCTGTTCGGGAGACATGTATTCTGGCGTGCCGATGAGTTCGCCGTGCTTGGTAAAGGCTGGTTCGTTGCCGCTTTGATCGGTGGCGCGGGCCACACCGAAATCGATCACCTTTGGAACTGCGCGCGTCTCATCCCATGAGACAAGAATATTTGTCGGTTTGATGTCTCGGTGAATGATTCCTTTGTGATGAGCGTGCTGTACTGCCTCGCAAACTTGGATGAAAAGTTCGAGGCGTTCCTCAATGCCAAGGCGCGCGCGGTCGGCGTGCTCGCAGATCGGATCACCCTTGACGTGCTCCATCACGAAATACGGCAACTGGCGGTCGGTCATCCCCGCATCGAGAATCTTTGCGATGTTGGGATGATCCATCTTTTCAAGGGCTTGGCGCTCCGCCTCGAACCGCGCGATCACCGCTTTGGAATCCATCCCGGGTTTGATGACTTTGATTGCCACGCGCCGATGAATCGGCTCAGTTTGCTCCGCGAGATAGACGACTCCCATCCCGCCTTCGCCAAGTTTCTCAAGAATGCGGTAATGCCCGATCCATGTGTAGCCGTCGTCATCCACTCGCTGGCCGAGAATCAAATCTGACGAACCGTCACATGATCCCGTTTTGTCTCTCGGTGTGGGTTTTCTTGGCAGGCTTGCATCGCCCGTCGGCATTTCAGCTTTCTCACCAGTTGCAAATGGATTGCGCAGGAAGTCCGGGTGAACGCAATCTTCATTTTCAAGCAGGGTGTCAATCTTTGCCCGAAGATCGGCATCTTCGCCGCATTGTTCATCAAGAAAGCGAGCCCGCTCCTCTGGTGGTTTCGCCATCGCTGCATTGAAGAGCCGTTCAAGTTTTGCAAGTTCTGATTCTGTCATGTCATGCCCAATGGGGGGCCAACTCCTCATCTTTCAATACGTCAACCGCACAATCATCTGTCAATAAATGCTCAACTCGATGACATTTCGTTGTGAAGCCAGTTCCTGATGAATCTCCACTGTTTTTCAACGAGCTGAGTCGGTTCATCAATCGCGATAGAGACCTGCTTGATCGTGCAGCCCGCAAAGCACCGCAGCCGAACAATCTCCGCCATATGCTGATCCATCTCCTCAAGTTTGGTGATCGCATCATCGAGCATGATGAGTTGGTCATCGTTGAGCTCCGCCACATGCGCAAACGCTGCTTCATCAAATGCAACCCGGCGACGCCCACCCCCGTGTTTGACGGCTGCCTTCTTGCGGGCCCGATCGACAAGGATATTTCGCATGGTGATGGCCGCTGCACCCCAGAAATGTTTTTCGTTTTCCCAGCCCGGATCGCCCTTTTCCACAAGACGCACATAGGCCTCGTGCACAAGTGCTGTTGGTTGCAGGGTTTGGCCCGGCGTCAGCTTCGCGAGCTTGGCCTGCGCAAGACGCCGCAACTCCGTATAGACCAACGGAAGAAGTTCCTCCGCCGACTTCTGATCAACATCTTTCTGCGGCTCACTCGGCATACTGCGATTCTCTTTTGAGATTTTCCTGTGATGATGATGCAAAATCTCGTATTACTATTATGCCGCTCTTGAGTGCTTCAAGGGAAGCCAGAACCGTCAAACTGCCTTAGGTGCTTGACAATCAAGCACTTGGGGACGTTTTTACCCCGGACGAAGTGGGCCACCACCATCGGCCTCAGAAAGGACTTGCCGCCATGACATCAACACAAAGACAGTCCAGTTGTTCGAACCGACGTCTGAACAGTGCCAAACTCATGAGCCGGGCCGGCGGCCTGATCCCTCTTGCAGCTGCCAGTGGCATGTTGATGTTGCCATCTGTTGCACTCGCAGGAACGCCCATCAATTTCACATGGATTGGACCAGCGGATGGCAATCCCTGTGTTGGGACAAACACTTACAGCAATGGAATCTATTGGGATCCCCCGCTCAGTTGCCCTGTGAATGGCCCAGGCCTCGCGGCGAGTATCTTTGTCAACCCCGGTGCCGAAATCGATGTTGATTGCGTTGGCGATATTGATTTCCTCACCGTCGGCAACGGCACACTCACGCGGCCAATCCTTTACTTCTGCCCGGGCTCGGACTTGACGGTGAACTTGGCGGCAAACATTGATGGCATCATCTCCGGCAAGGGTGGCCACTTCACCGCACCAAACATCACGTTCGGTAATCGCACGGGCGTGGATTGAAACAGTCAAGTCCTGCCACGCCGCCACCGAACCAGAGAACGTCGCCCCTTCACGGGGGCGTGGATTGAAACATGTTTTCATCGCAGGTTCGCAGTACTAGAGCCTTGTCGCCCCTTCACGGGGGCGTGGATTGAAACCTCGGTGGGCTCCCAGTCGTCACAGGAGACGGGGCCGTCGCCCCTTCACGGGGGCGTGGATTGAAACCCGAGTAAATGATCGGCAGGTTTTCGAGTCGCGCCGTCGCCCCTTCACGGGGGCGTGGATTGAAACTCGATCATTGGGGGTGTGTCTCCGATTGGGCGCCGTCGCCCCTTCACGGGGGCGTGGATTGAAACTTGCTGTGGTCATTGGGTGTGTCTCCGATTGGGCGCGTCGCCCCTTCACGGGGGCGTGGATTGAAACTTGCGTTGACTGCTGTTTCAGACATATAGGGGAAAGTCGCCCCTTCACGGGGGCGTGGATTGAAACTCGCGTCATGCCCCTTGATTCGAGGGCTCGCCAAAGTCGCCCCTTCACGGGGGCGTGGATTGAAACTTATCCATGCCCCATTGGCTGTCTGTCCAAGATCGTCGCCCCTTCACGGGGGCGTGGATTGAAACATCGGATGTCATGTAGCTGCTGTGGTGCGCAACTTCGTCGCCCCTTCACGGGGGCGTGGATTGAAACCCCCATATTGGGGTACAATTACAGGAAAGGGTCGCGTCGCCCCTTCACGGGGGCGTGGATTGAAACGAGTTTGGGTTCGAGCTGGCCGTAACGCGTGGTCTGGTCGCCCCTTCACGGGGGCGTGGATTGAAACACATGGTGCCGGGCTTGATTGCCTGACCACACCCCGTTTCATCGTTCTCAATCCTCACCCACTCCACTCCCGCCATGAACAACATGATGCAATTGAAAGTCTGGCTCGACGAAACCGAACCGGAAATCTGGCGACGACTGATCGTTGACCCAAGACTGACACTTGAACAGTTGCACACTGTGCTTCAATATTCTTTTGGCTGGACCAATTCGCATCTGCACCAGTTCCATGAAGACGACGGCACGCGGTATGCGATCCCCTCACCGCTTGATGACGACTTCGACGGGCCAATCATCGACGAACGCAAGACCCTCCTTGCCACAGTCTTCGATCACAAAAACAAGACCATTACATACGAATACGACTTCGGCGATTCATGGATGCACATCGTGCAATTCGAGAAGATGATCGACCGCGAAACCGTTGTGTATCCATCTCAGACATTCATCAAACAAGGCAAGGGCGTTTTCTCGGGCAAGGTGCGCGCCGCGATGTGCATCGCGGGCGATCGCAACGGCCCGCCCGAAGACTGCGGCGGCATCTGGGGGTGTCAGCGCATCATCGAACTCAAAACAAACCCATCTGCCACACGTGATGAAGATGACCGCAAGTTTCTTGAGTCGCTTGGTGATTGGGATCCGCAGCAGTTCGAGCTCTCAGTGATCAATCAGGACATCGGCCGCGTGCGGGTGAAGAAGGCGTTTGCGGATATGTGACTTGGCGAATTAGCACTGGCACCGGTGTGGTGATTCTTTCACGTCCCCTAACACTGCTTCTTTGCGACCACAATGTTTCCGGCTTTGTCGATCGTCACGGCTGAGACAGGTCGAAGCGGGATGGTCAGGTGGTAGCGCGCATGTCGGCGCTCACCTGTGCGGGCAAGGGCGCCCTTGTCAACAAGGTCCGCAAGATCTCGGCGCACGGTGGCGGGCGATGTCTTGGCGATGCTCATGTAGTTTCCAGCACTGAGGCCGCCCTTGAATCCTTCTATACCTTCGGCCAGTACGCGCAGCAGCACCTTCTCTTGGCGCAGATTCAGTTCGTCTCGCAGTCGATCCAGCAGCTTCGATTTCTCGATAAGGAACTCGACTTGGGCCTGCGTGCGCTCCTGCGCTTCGAGCGCGATGCCCGCAAACCAGGCAAGCCACTCATCGATGTTGTTCCCCTTGTTGCTCGCTTCCAGTTGGTCGTAGTAGGAACGGCGGCGCACAAGGATCGTCGCGGCGAGTGCCGTGAGCGTCGGACCGCCTATGCCCTGTGCAAGCGCCTTCTCGGAGAGGGCGCGACCGATTCTGCCGTTGCCGTCTTCAAATGGATGAATTGATTCAAAGTACAGATGCGCTGTTCCGGCTCGCGTTAGTGCTGGCAGCGGCTCTGAACCCGATGATCCCGTGCGGTCGAACCAATCAAGAAACGCAGCCATCTCTTCTGGCACTTGCGAAGAAGGCGGCGCTTCGAAATGCACCGTCGGGTCGTAGACTTTTCCAGACACGACCTGCATCGGTTCTTCGTGCGTGCGATAGCTGCCGACCTGTCGCAGGTCGCGCCGCCCCTGCATCAGCAACGTGTGCCAGGTGCAGAGCATCTCTTCATTCAAGGGCTCTCCGAAACTCCGGTAGAACGCCACCATCATCTCGGCGATCCCTTGCTCGGCGGGAGATGCCTTGCGCGCATCTGTCTGAAGCCCGAGCTGGCGACGAATCGACGACTGCACACTGTCTCGGTCCAACACCTCGCCTTCGATCTCCGAACTGGTCACTGCCTCCGCAGTCATCGCCTCAACCGTCAGCCGTTCTTGGCTCTCGGCATCGAGGTGACTCACCGCTCCCAGAATCACGCCGCCGCCGACAAGGAACTGCTCCTCGGCCTTCTTCAGCCGGTCTTTGGACCATCTAAATCGCGGCCAGTCGGGGTGTTGCCAGTTCCAATTCATGAGCGATAGACCTTGCCTCTATCGCTCAGAATACGCCGCACCATGAGCGATAGCAAACAATCTTATCGCTCAAATAGCCGAAAACTCGCTCCAATCGATCTGCTCGAAAGCCACAGTATTCTTCGGGAAACGACCGGAAAACAGCGCGATCGGACGTATGTCTACCATGATTACCTCCAGATCCTTACGAATATGGAAGTGTGATCAAGCTCTTGCCGCAATGTCAGCAAGCATGCATCACGCCACTTGGAGCTGCACCGGATGGCAGACCTCTGAGACAATCAGTAAATCGCGTGTTGCGCCATGTTTCGAAGTACGCTGACTACGCCGCATGAGTCAAAGCGATCTCTCGGCGGTTCGCGCCCTTGGCGCGCCGCGTTGTGACACGTCCAGTCATCTCCAGATTGCGAAGCGCATTACGGATTTGCGCTCGTGAACCGCCTGCAAGTTCCGCAAGTCGAGACTCACTCTTTCCGGCGCCCGGATCGTAGCGCAGCGCTGCGAGAATCGATGCGCGGAGATCGCCGCGAAAATCAGCACAAGCACGGAGTTGCGGGTGACGGGTCATCATCCATGATGCCGGTCGGATCGCATCCTCCTTGAACTCGATCGGCTGGCACCACATGTTCCACTTTCGAGACAATTCAGACGCACGGCGTTCTGCTATTTCACCGAGCTTTGTGTTTCTGCGGGCACTCTCAAAGAGTGGCTTTGGTTTTTCAGCCGGTGCAAGGCGCTTGAGGATTGACTGAAATTCGAGCGGATGCGTGCCTTGCTGCGCTGTCTCAAGAAGCAGCCCGAGTATGGGATGAAACTCTGGCGCGAGTTCGTCTTCAATCAATCGCTTGAGCCGATGCTTCGCGATGACATCGCCGTACAAATGCAGCCAGGTCGCAGCCATGATGAACAGCCGAGCCATTTCCGAAAGATGGCGAACCGTATCGAGCAGCAAGCGCTCCAGGTCGATTTCATCATTGGTTGGAATCGTGTTGAACCCTGCCCCGAGGCTTGTCCACTCGCTGATCAAATTTTCTAGCTTTTCATTCACGGTCATGCACCTCACCGAGTCGGCGGAGCGCTCTTTCAACGGTCGATGTGTTCATTGAGTCAGCCATGGCGATCCCCGATACTGTCGATTATATCATACAGTCCATCAAGCCAGAATCCAAGGGAAGGCGTGAAAACCCACCGAATACCGTACAAAGTACGAGTATCTGTAGAATGTCATTCTCAGTTATAGGGCCAGTTCCGGACTCGGTATAGCCAAACTGGAAATCACAACGCTGAGTCCTCTGGCTCGGATCGCCTCGACCGACGCCGGGGCTGTTTCTGAGTTGGGAGCGGGGATCAAACCAAATACTGGTAAAGCAGACTTGACTATCGCCCGACACTGGTAAAGATATCTTGACCAGCGCGCCCGACTGAAAAAGGAACCTTGACAAGCCATGCCCCGGACCACCGGCAGATACCGAACAACTCCATTCGAAGGCGAGGATGTCCGCGCCTTCGTTCCGCACCCGCTCCCCCCGGCGAACCCGCGCCTGTCACTCGACGATGATCTCAGAGAATTGCACACCGAGGCAACCGCTGCGCTTGGGCGGCTTGCGATCGCTGGCGCGATGGTCCCCAGCGCCGAGTGGTTCCTCTACGGCTTCGTGCGCAAGGAGGCGGTCATCACCTCGCAGATCGAGGGCACGCAGGCCACGCTCCGCGATGTACTCGCATTCGAATCGACCGAGCAAACCGACCGCCCCGATGATGTCGAGGAGGTGTGCAACTACGTCGATGCACTCAAATACGCGCGCCGTGAGATCGCCCGTCTCAAGGGCTTGCCCATTAGCACGCGGCTGCTGTGCGGAGCGCACAAGCGACTCATGAAGGGTGTGCGAGGCACCGGCAAACAGCCCGGGCGCATTCGCACATCGCAGAACTGGATCGGCGGCTCGCGCCCCGGCAATGCGCGATTCGTCCCGCCGCCGCCAGATGTCGTACCGAAGGCAATGGCGGCGCTGGAGAAATGGCTCCACGCGGATGACCCGCTCCCGCCTCTCGTGCGCGCCGGGCTTGCGCATGTGCAGTTCGAGACGATCCATCCCTTCCTCGACGGCAACGGCCGCATCGGGCGCATGCTCATCGCACTGCTCGTCGAGCATTGGGGACTGCTCGATCAGCCACTGCTGTACCTCAGCCTCTCATTGAAGCGCCGTCAGCAGGAGTACTACCAGCGGCTGGCTGCGGTGCGCACCGAGGGCGACTGGGAGGGATGGACGGCGTTCTTCCTCGAATGCGTACATGAGGCGGCTGACGACGGCATTGACGCAGCCCAGCGCATCTTCGCGTTGATCGGGAAGGACCGATCGAAAGTCGTTGCACACCCCAGCGCAACGCTCACGTCGGTGCGACTCTTTGACGAACTGCCGACGCGACCGATCATGACACTGCAAGGCGCCATCGATGCGCTCAAGACGACCAAGCCAACCGCTGCCAAAGCCATCGCGGCCCTCCAGGAAGCTGGCGTTCTCCGCGAAACAACGGGCAAGAAGCGAGATCGAGTGTACGCCTATCACGGATACCTCCAATTGCTCTGTCGGGATTGATCATCCTCCGTGACGTGTGGGATTGGGCTTGGGGATTGAAAACGTGGCGGGAGTCGTTCGCCCGTGTGGCGCTCGGCGCAACAAGTGGCCCCGGTGCTCGACCGGTGCGCGCGAACGCAACGTGGGCCAACGTGGGCGGCGTGGGTGCCCTGCAAAATCGGACCGGACACCTGAGGTAAGTCACCGACCTAGCGCGGCTGTTCCCGCGTGGGTCATGCGCAAAAAGCGCCCGGGAGTACCTACGATTTTTCCGGGACGGTGCCCGGAACACATGGCCTGACACAACTCCTTACAGCCGCCCCTCGGAACACCATGGCGGGGGTTTTGTCAGTTCTGTCAGTGTCAGAGCTGGTAGCAATCGATGTCGGGCTTTCTCGTGACGTATTGCCAGCCCGTCTCCCCATCAAACCCAGCGGCGATCATGCAGCAAAGTCCACGGCACAAGCGATACACCGCTGCGAGTCTGGCCCTCGTTGCCGCCGAACGCGATCACCGACTCGATCTTCTTGCCTGTTTCGGTAAGTTGATCGTGAACTCTCGTAGCTCCATCGAACAGGCTCGCCGACGCGGTCTGCGCCGCCTTGGCTTCAACAATCGTCAGGCGATTCGCGTGCTCGATCACGAGATCCGCTTCGACACCGTCGCGGTCGCGGTAGAAGGTCAGCCCCGCCGACTCACCAGTATTCGTGCGATGCTTGAATATCTCCGACACGATCCACGTCTCAAAGATCGAGCCTCGTAGCGGGTGCGAGTGAAGTTGCTCGGGCGTGCGAATGCCGAGGAGCCAACAGATGAGGCCGGTGTCGTAGAAGTGCAGCTTGGGCATCTTCACGAGCCGCTTGCGCAAGTTCGCATGGAACGCGGGCAACCGAAATGCGATGAAGCTCGCCTCAAGCACACTCAGCCAGGCCTTGACAGTAGGCTGCGAGACGCCGCAGTCGGACGCGATAGACGAGTAGTTCAAGAGTTGCCCCGTGCGCCCGGCGCACAACTCGACGAAGCGCTGAAATGTTGTCAGATCACCGACGTTGCTGATGGTGCGCACATCGCGCTCAATGTATGTGCTGATATAGGAGCGGAGCCAGTCGGTTGGATCGAGGCTCTTGTCAAAGATGCGGGGATAGCCGCCCGCGATAAGTGTCTTGTCGAGAGACTTTGGGTGCTTTGTAAAGCGGACCACTTCGCTCCGCGCCATCGGCAACAGGTGGAGCACCGCAGACCGTCCGGCCAGCGACTGGCTGACAGACTCGATGAGCGCAAGATTTTGCGAACCGGTCAGTATCCATCGTCCCGGCTTCGGATCAGCATCGATGATGCCTTGCAGATACGACGGCAACTCCGGCGCCCGCTGCACTTCGTCAATGATCGCGCCCTTGGGAAACTGCGCCAGAAACGCTCGAGGGTCATCTGTGGCAAACGCCCTGGTATCCGGGGCCTCCAAATTCGAGTAAGGCAGCTTTGGAAATATCGCCTGGCAGAGCGTGGACTTGCCGCTCTGGCGAGGTCCGGTAAGTGTGACCGCCGGGAACTGTCGGGCTGCTTTTCGGAGCTGATTGGATATGTCACGGTCAATCATGGCAGTGGGATTCTACCGGCAATATCGGCAGATTCAAAATCCAACTTTGAATTTGACGGATATGCCTGGGCTATCGATCGTCGGCGGTGTCATCGCTCAGCGTCAATCTTGATCAGGCACTACCGCTTCGCACATCGCAATGATGCCCCGGCGAAGCGCATTCGGCAGGTCGGGCCACGCTTCAACCAAGCGCCGAAGTTCTGCATCATCAATGCGCGATTCATGACACGTTTTTTTGAACGGTGCGGAGCGCGCTGCGCCTGGCGCTGCGCGCGATTGAGAAGGTGTGTATTCCTCGGGAGTTACTTCGATCGCACGGGGGTTCGACTCCCCCCGGCTCCACTCATAACTAGAATGATCGTGTGCCCCGGAACTCTTTTCTGAGGAGATTACACATGTCATTTCGAGCAATCATTGCCAAGATGCTTCTTGCGCTGGCACTCTCTTGGTGTGTGCTGGCACCGCCCGCCAGTGCGCAAGACGCAATGTCGCAGACCGAGATGAAGGAGGTTCGCGAGAAGGCTGAGGGCGGTGACGCAGCAGCACAATACAAGCTTGGATGGAGCTTCAGCAATGGCGAACACGCGCCTCAGGACTTGAGGGAAGCGTTTGGGTGGTATGAGTTAGCGGCAAAGCAGGGCTTTGCGCCTGCGCAAAACAGCCTTGGCATCTGCTACTCGCAAGGTCGGGGCGTCGAGAAGAACAAGGCGGAGGCAGCCACGTGGTATCGCCTTGCCGCGGAGCAGGGACACATCAAAGCTCAGTATCACATGGGCGTCATCCTCTTCTTTGGCAATGGCATTGACCAAGCCCGGGCCGAGGCAGCCAAGTGGTATACACTCGCTGCTGAGCAAGGATTTGCGCCTGCGCAATACAACCTAGGCACCATGTACGATCGCGGGGAGGGCGTGGAGCAGAGTTATGCCACTGCTATCAAGTGGTACGAACGCGCGGCCGCGCAAACTCATGTGGGTGCCCAGTTTGCCCTTGCTTTGAAATATCACGATGGCGAGGGGGTTGAACAAGATTCTGCGGAGGCCGCCAGTTGGCTCACTCTCGCGGCCGAACAGGGGTTCGGCAAAGCACAGTACATGCTGGGCCGGGTGTACTACGAGGGCGATGGTGTGCCACAGGACAATGTCAAGTCGTACGCTTGGTTTGATCGAGCGCTGGCAAGCGGCACGGAAGGAGCCTTCGACGCAAAGGTGTGGGTTATGGCAGACCTGAGTGACGAGGAATTCGAGGCCGCAAAGAGCTTGTCGATTGAGTTGCAAGCCAAGATCGACGCCGCCAAGAGCGAATCACCCGACGAATGATCCTTTTGCCCGTCTTGTAAGATCGCCCCATGCCCCCCACAACCACCCGCATACGAAAACTCATCTCGCAGCGCAACAATGAGATCATGCTGCACGCGGTCATCGAGCTTGCGCTTGGTGTGCTATTTTGCGTGCTTGTCTACGGCTTCGTCTTTGTATGGATGTGGGGGCTTGGCGGATTCTTTGCAACCCAGTTGAGCCTGACGCGCACGCAATTCGCACTGAGTGTTGTGGGCCTTTTCATGGCTGTGTGTTTCTTCTCGGCGTGGCGGCGGGTTGATCCGCTGCAAAGCGTCGCGCCGATGACCGACACGCAACTCATGCTCACCTACATCAGCCTAGCCAGCCCAAACTTGCTGTATTTCAGCCCGCGCCATGCCTCTGCGGGCGTGGCTGCGATCCTTATTGGTGGGCCAAAAAATATCCTGAGCGCCATCGGCAACTGGCGTCACCGCCTGCCCGGCAGTTCATCACTTGTCGCCGAAGCTGCGGACCTGCTCATCCTTGCACAACACGGCGTGGCGATCAACATGATCCCCTCCCCACGCGCAGCGGTGCTGCTCCGCCGCCTCGCACTGATCAAACCCGTCGATCATGGACACGACATAGAAATGGTACTCACTGAAAATGGACGAGAAACACTGGCAATCAGCTGAATTCCAACACGAATACGGCCAAAAACGAAACACCCGACGAGTCATTCATCCGCCAAGCCCGCTCCCATGCACTGATCTATCACACCATCTATCCAAGCGCTGGCATCAATGTCACCGTCTCACCGGCAGCGGTAAAGACAAGTGTTGTCGCGATGTGTGATTCGGTGAGCCTGAGCAAGCGGGCTGCGGCCCGCCGGTAGGCTTCCATCTGCGGATGATGGTGTTCTGCGAATTCCACAAGCGCATCGCCGGTGCAGTTCGTCGCCCCCCGATCGGTTTTGAAATCAAATACTTCTGCGCACACAATGCGGCCATCGGTGCGCCCAACCACAAGCCGGTCGAACCGTCCCTGAAGGAGACGGTCGCCACGCGCATCCGCATCGCGCACAGCAAATGGGCGCTCGCGATAGACGCGCACTTCCGTTGCATTCGGCATGCGCGATTGCCACGCAGATTCACACAGCGCGGTGCGGATCGGTTCACTCTCTATCGCCCGACGAAATGCGGGGAGCGCTTCGTGGATCAGGCCGTCATCAATACCTTTCAACATTGCGATCTCAAGCAGGACTGCATCATCCGGTGCACCCGCATCGAGCCATTCGATCTGCTCGAACCAGAGATGGACAAGATCACCCAAAGCGCGCGCGTTGCGATCCGTGGGCAACAAAATCGATGCCGCTGCGATGGCCTTCCCGCTGCTCGTCTGTGATGGCGATGCGCTTGCAAGATGTGCCGCAGAGCGGTGCTCCGGCGCACGCGTTCGCAGTGACACATATTCGGGGGGTGTCTCCGGCTCGTTAGGGCACTGCAAATGCTCATCATCGAACCATTTGGCAACAGTCTGTTTCGACCAGAGCAATTCACCCGGCGCTGCGGGACTATCTGGTGCAAGTGCAGCGCGCACGACGTGAGCTGGCTTCAATTTCCACGCATCGCATGCAAGCGGATCGCCCTTGCGCCCCGCAGTGTCAGCAGGCACAACCATTTCCAGGCAGTATTTCGCGCGCGTCAAAGCAACATACAGGCAACATATCTCTTCGTTGACCTGCTTCTGCATCGCCTGCAGATGCAGCGCCTCAAGCTCCGGATGCAACATGCGCATCATTTCGTTCGGATATCGGCTCACTCGCTTCACCGCCCCGAGCGGTTCATCGCGCCCCATGATGACACTTCTTGAACTCACCTGCCATGGCTTTGAACTCACGAGCGGCACAACAACAACATCGAATTCGAGTCCCTTCGCCCCGTGGATCGTCATCACGCGCACCGGCGCACGCCCGGGCTCATCAACCCGGCGCGTCTCTGCGATTTTTGCGAGTTGCGCGGGGCCGCCGGTTGCTGCTATGTCAAAAGCTTCCGCAGCATCAATAAACTGCTCGAAGCGCGCCACACCGCGCGCATCCATCGAATCGGCGCACACTTCGAGCCAATCTGAAAGCACATCAGCGCAACCAGTGATAGCGATTTTTCGCCGTAATTTCGCAGTCACGCGGCGCGCCGCATCATCATCATGCGGATCAATCAGGCCAAGTGCGCGGCCCAGAGGCGAATTCGCAACGTGATACAGCGCAGCGCTATGCCCCGGGTGTTCAATCAAGCTCAGCATCGACACCGCCGCCGCGACCGATGGGGCATCTGCAAGCGGGTTGCCGCGCTGCTCACTTGCATCGATCCCGCGATGCTTGAGCATGCTGAGAATCGTGCGCAGGTCAGCGCCACGCCGGACAAGCACTGCGATGGTTGCTTTGGGAGCGCGCCCCCGGGCGTCTGCAACCCGATCGACACAGCTTTGCAGCACAGATTGATTCTCATCGTTGCACGATTCTTCCCCATCTTCTCTATCGTCGGCAACACTCAGCCGCGCAGCCCCGGGCATGTTTTTGCGCCCTGCAACATGTTCACCAAAGCGCTCATCCCATTCCATTACTGCGTGCATCGCCGCACTCGACGGTCGCAACGCATCATTGCTCTGCATATCTGTGAAGATAGCATTGACTGCATCAAGGACCGCAGATGAAGATCGCCATGATGTGCTCAGTGTCTCCTCGCGCAATGTCGGCCAGCGCCGCGCGAGCGCAGGCAACAGTGTCGGCTCCGCCTGCCGCCATGCGTACAGCGATTGCTTGGCATCACCCACGCAAAAAACACTCCGTCCGCCCTCCGCCTGGCTCAACATCTCATCAAGAATGGGTTCAAGTAAGCGAAACTGCATCATTGATGTGTCTTGAAACTCATCGAGCAGCACATGGCGAATCCGCGCATCAAGCCTGAAATACAAGTGTTCGAAATTGCCCGTTGTCTGAGCGTTCAAAAGCAATCGCGGCGGATCGTCATAGGTGATCACGCCAAGCGATCGTTTCATGTTCGTGTACACACCATCAAAACGCTCAAGGAGCTGCAACGTCGCTGCGGTGCGCCGTACATGCTCTGTCGTTAATTTCAACCGCGCGTGGCCTATCATTCTCGTGAGGATGTCCGTCAGCTCAGAAGGCAACTCTTTTTTGTAGTAGGTGACAGTCTTGTTGTTCACTTCCGCGGCCAAGGCTATTTTCCCAAAACCGCTGATCAAGAAGCCCTCCCAGTCCTCCGCGATCACTGCTCTTAATGCACTTTCGAGTGCTTTTTTCCATCGCATGTCGGGACGGCCGGCCTTAGTCATTGGAAGATCAACAGCGCCGAGTGCCTCTCGTGCACACTCAAGTGCCTCACTGTTCAGCGCTGTCCCTTTTGGTCTGATGGCACTCCATGGCGATGTGTCGCCAAGTGTTGCAAGATACGCAGCGTACCCCTCGTTCACAACATCCATCATCGCCTGATGCGCATGCATGCGAATGTCATCACCAGAAAGATCATGCAGGATTTCAAGCACTTCCCGCTGCGGTGCATCCTGGAGCGTGCGAGACACAGCAACAGCGCGAATGGTTTTATCCTCATCCTCATCGAGCATCCGCCAACCGGGCGCAAGCCCAAGTTCAAGTGAAAACGAGGTCGCAAGCCGCGCGAAAAAAGCATCGATTGTCATCACCGATAGGCGGTGCATCACGCCAACTATGCGCTCCAGAGTTTCTGCGCACTTCACATGCGTCAGATTGTGATCAACGTGCGTCTGCAGTTCCTTCAGTGCATCATCATCGACCACTGCATTGCTGAGTCGCGCAAGTGCCCTGTGCAGGATTTCCCCCGCCGCAGCCCGCGTAAAGGTCGTTGCGAATAATTCGGCCGGGTTCTCTCCCTCAATGAGGAGCCGAAGATACGTATTGGTAAGCTGAAATGTCTTGCCCGATCCCGCCGAAGCGCGCACGAGGCGATGCGGACTCTGGATCACGGTCGTTTGTGCAGTGCTCATGACGCCTCCACCGCCGCAAGCTCAACCCCGCCTACCCGCCCACCAATATCGAAACGCTTGCCGGTGATAAATCCGAGCGCGCCTGCGCTCGGCGGGTGGTCGCCAAGTTCGATCGCATCTCCAGTGTGACAGCTGCGAATACGCCGTACGACATCGCGCGCTGCTTCATCTGCCGATTGCAACTCCTCAGTTGTCCAATTCGCTGACGACCACACATTTTCTCTATCCTTGGAAGGCAGCCCAGCGTACGAAAACTCCACGTCTCCAGAAAATCCAAGTTCACCAATAAGATGAGCATACAGCGGCAACTGAAGAATCTTCCATGTGTTATCACGCCGCCGATGCGACTTCCTGGCATCTTTCGCACCTAAACCAGTTTTGTAGTCGATGACCTCACAGCGCCCATCTTCATGCAAATCAATGCGGTCAATTTTGCCGCGCAATCCCATTGCAAGCCCGTCGACATCAAGCGACGCCTTCGGGTCATCCGCATCGGGCGACCACTCAACGTGCATAATGCGCCACCCTTCACGTCTACGCTGCGCCTGCTGGGATGCAAAGAATCCCAGCCGATGCCGAAGCAGTTCTGTCTGCAAGCGCACCGCGCCCACCGGGTTGGCACCAAAACTGCAACGCGCTATATCGGTCAGCGCTTCGGAGAGTGCTGTCTCGATTTTCTTCGGATCATCGAGATCGCGCGTAGTTTCATCGCGCCCGAAAGTCTCCAATACCTTGTGTACAAGCGTGCCGTATTGCTTCGGCGCAAGTTCTAGAGGCTCCTCATGTTCTGAAAGTTGCAGATAGCGCTCCAGATACCACCCCGCTGGTGAACGCAGATAGGCACCGAAATCTGTCACACGCATCGATGTCGGCGCTGTGTAACCCGCTCCAACAGTCAATTGTGGTGCGAATCGATCTTCCTCACCTGCCTGCATGCGCGATGCAAGTGTGATGCGCGGCCGCTTGTCATCAGCACATGTAAAACGGTGCACGCGCTGTGCCAGTTGCTCCCCAGCACACCGAAACAGCAACCGGCTGGGGGTTTGCGGATCACCCTTGTCAGCATGCCGGGTGGTGATGAACACCGCATCGCGCGAAGCATTGATTGCCGCAAGAAGATAGATATCGCGCGCCAGCCGGGCCTCATTCGTTGTCAACCCCAGATGCGCTCGCAATGAATCAGGCAGGAAGGCATCGTGCGTCACCGATCCGGGCACACACGACTCCGTCAAACCAACAACCACGCACGTCGGCGTCGGATCCATCGCAAGCTCAAGCCAACCAAGCACCTCAATCGTGTCACGTTTTTGCACCTCGGGCACAAACATATTTGCAAGCCGTTCTTCCAGCAGGGAAATGGTCTGCCACGCGGTGGCTTCAAGCGGATTCGCGCCCCGTGATGCCGCGACGCCAAGTTCATCCAGTGCACTTCGAACCGCTTTCAATTCTTCAATCGTGCGCTGGTCAGTCTCTGAATCCAGATTGAGTTCGCGCTCCGCAAAGATTGAACGCAGTGCATTTTCTAATGCTTGCTCCCAATTCGTAAGAGGACGAACGTCATCGGGCCGCTTTGCCAGATCGCCGAACAATTCGTCAAATCCCCCGAGCACGAAACGCAGTGCCTCTGCATCCCGCGGCTGAAGTGACGCCGGCAGCGCTTTCGGATCAGTGAGCACATGCTCGCGCCGGATCGAATCCAGCGCTGTCAGCCACCACTCATTCTTCCCGGGCGCACGTGCATGGGCACATTGTCCAGTACCGACTGCATCTTCTCCTTCTGGGCGCGCCAGCAGCGCTGATTCGATCTCCGGATGACGAACCAACGCGCCGAGTGTGTCGAACGTACCCTCGCGCAGATGAGCGCCAAGCAGTGACAGCAGGCGCCCCATCGATGAGTGTGATACTGCCTCGCCCTGCCCCGCGTGAAGATTCACGCCAGATGTCAGCGCCGCTCTCCGGCGCAAATTCGCAAGCGCTTTCGGATCAGCTGCACCAATCACAACCTTTCCAACATCCACCGGGTCAGCCCTCGACGCGAGGTGAACAAGGGCTCTCTCTGCCTGATCACGCGGATTGTCAGCGAAAACAACTCGATCCTCATCGAGATCCACAGACGCTGCTGCCCACTCTTCGACGCGCACGCAACCAATTTCATCAAAACGATCCGCAAGCGTTTCCGGTGCAATTACGAGAACATCAATTGTGCGTGCACCGCGCTCAAATGCCGCACGATCCACGCGACTCATCTCCGCGATGCCAATCAATACAACATCAGCTTCGCGTGCATGATCTGGCGATGCCGTCGTCAGCGCTTTCGAAATCGCAGCGAGCGCGCTATCGACAAGACTTTGCTCTTTCAGCAGGTGTTCCGCACTGTCTTGGATCATCCCGAGAACGCGCCATCGAATTTTTTCCTCTTGAGGCAGCGCATGTTCATCCAGACATTCAACATCTGAAAAACGCAGGCCCGCAGCAGCAAGCTCATTGGACATGCGCTCAAGTGTCGCTGCAAGACGCGACAAGCCCAACAAATCATGTGCATCAATTGGATGATGCATCAACGGTGCAAGGGACTTTTCATCACCTTGCTGCATCGCTTTGATCCACGCGACTCTGCATGCGATCGGCGTCGCAGGCTCACCACACGCGCCGAGCAGTGCCACCACCGCTTGTCCTGGTGTGATCACATGCGGGGGGGTCAGCACGAGCTTTCGCTCCGCCGCCATATCTACAAGCAGTCCTGTCAGGACGCGCCGTGCGCGTCCGCCGGGCAGCACAACAACCAGATCACTCAGATCCGCTTCGCCGGATTCACCGCCAGTGCGATCGAGCAACCACGCTGCTGCCGCCGGCAACGCGGGTTCATCCCATCCGAGGAAATGGCGATTGATTCTCTCTGGCATGACGCTGGGGTGATTATGGCACTCCGCGACGTGTGGTGCTAGGCTGAGACTCATTTCGCGGGTGTAGTTCAGCGGTAGAACGTCAGCTTCCCAAGCTGAATGTCGCCGGTTCGATTCCGGTCACCCGCTTTCTTGAATCCGTTCGCATCGCGTCGCAAAACCTCGCGTTTTGTAGTACGAAAACGGGTTTTGGACTCTTCACTCTTTACTCGATCATTTGGCACCGGCTCGCACCGATTGGCGTCAAAATGCGCCGTTTCGTGCTGGGACTGCTGGGGCTGGTGCTGGGGTTCTGCTGGTGCTGGATCGGCTGAATGCCGTCCCTCTTCCGACTCGTCAGCGTCGTCTGATGCCGTCAAATCTGATCCGATGGAGGGGAGCTTCGCGGCGGCTTTTGCCTGGTCGGAGAGCCGCAGATCGGTGTAGTGGCGGAGGGTCGTGCTGATGTCCGCGTGCCGCATCTGACGCTGAGCCTGCTGTGGTGTCACACCGGCTTGAGCCAAGAGCGTGCCTGTCGTGGTTCGCAGAGCATGGCGGTCAACTCGGCGGTCGAGATCGTCGTATTCGGCGATGCCCGCCCGCTTCAAGTCGGCGGAGAATGTGCGAGTTGTTGGCGAACTGGCGAAGACCTTGTGCGATGGTCTCGCGTTGTTCGGTCGAAGCTGCTCCAACGATTCAACGACAGCCGAACTCAGTGCGATCCAGTCATCCCGCTTCGACTTGCCATTGTTTGCCCGCACGAGCAACGCCGCATTCGGGAGGTCTACGTCGTCCCAGGTCAAACTGGCCATCTCCTTCATCCGGAGTCCAGTCAATGCAGCCACGAGATAGAACGTCGCTCTTGTCCCCGATGTTGAGATCAGGCGATTCAGTTCCTCCTCGGTCAACGCGCGACGCTTCACCCGCTTGTCGCGAGTCTCGTCAACCTTGGGGATGTGCTGGCATGGGTTGTTGGCGAGTCGCTCGGTGCGGACGTTCCAGTTCAGGAATGCGATGATCGCGGAGCGGACTGCGTTGATGGTGCGCGGCCCGATCATGCGAACATCTTTGTCTTGCTTCTTTGACGCAGCGCGCAGTTGCTTGACCGGGACATTCCGAAGTGCGCGGAGGTGACGCTGAACGTGGACTGCATCCAAGTCACTCAGCCGCTTTGCACCGATGTCGTCAAACATCCGATTGAGTTGGCGTTCAACGGTCTTGGCGTGGCGTGGGTTACAGCCTTTATGGCGAAGGTCGTCCAGGTATTCCTCAAGGTGCTCGGTGAGTGGCTGGCCACCATGTTCTGCAAGACGGTCGGCGGATGGATCGATAATTCCCTCGCGCCGGAGCATCACATCGCTTTCGAGCTTGCTTGCAAGCCTTTCGGCTGCTCGCTTGTCCGTCATTCGGCTCGATTTTTCGCGTCGAACACCTTCATGATCAAACCACTGGATGATCCAGTTTCCCTTGCCGTTCCGCTTGAATACGGTCGCCATCGCTCACTCCCTTTCGCGCGATCCTACACGCGGTGTGACTACTGGGTGTTGTTTCGTGCGTGATCTTCGAGCCACCTGCGCAGCTCATCTACGGGATACAGAACGCGGGTGCCGATGCGGACGTGTGGGATCGTCTTGGAATTGGTCCACGTCCAGAGCAGGCGCTCGCTGATTCCGAGCATCGCTGCGGCTTCTCGCCTCCCGACGGCCAGTGGCTTGGGGGGTCTTGGATTCTGCCCTGCTACGTCGTGGAGTGTCATGCCGACTCCGATCTCAACTCTTCGGGTCGTTGTTCTTGGCCTTGAGGCTCGTGTTGTCGGAACAGAGGCATCGTGTGACGCTCCCAAACCGGGCGTGATGGTGCTCCTGCTGCCAGCCATGCCTCGATCTCTGCACGCGGCCACCGCACTGACTTTCCGAGTCGAATCGGTTCTGGGAGTTGGTAGGCCGCGTTGAGACGCCAAACGTGTGCGCGGCTGATGCCAAGAAGCATTGCCACGTCGGACGCAGTCAGTGCGAGTCGTTCACAGGGCGGGTTGGGGGACTGGGGCATCAAATCTCCTCCTTTGCTGTACGCATGTTCGCTTTGTTGCGAACGGGTGGTCTAAAAAAACTCTCAGAAGAGGGACTGTGTGCTCTGAGACGGAGTCGAGGGAACAAGACAGCCACGCGTTATTCGAAAACTGGGCCGATCGTCAGCCCTGAATGACGACACGCGGTGAGCAACTTCACTTGGCAGGAAAGTTGTCTTGTTTTCCCTGAACCGCACGTCCTGGAATCGGTTCATCGCTGCTTGCCTAGAGACGCCAAACCGTCGAGTGATCGCCGGAAGGAACTTGGTCCTCCACAACCACTCACTTTCAACAGAATCGTCAAGAAGAAGGGCGATCGCTGATGTACGATCGAGCCCCGCATTGTCGCTGATGCTGAATACCTCTCGTATGACAAGCTGGATCGGCATGAGCATTGCCGCAGCAAACCTATCGGCTTGGCGCTCAAGCTGGGCTTCACGACCTTGATGAAGTTCTGCCGTATCGGTGAAGACTCGCCGTTGTTTTTGGTGAAGCAGCATGTGTCCTAATTCATGCGCAACTGTGAACCGCAAACGGCCTTCGTGTGTAGTCAGGGATTGATCGACAACGATTCGTTTCTCTTCGATGTACGAAGCGCCAAGTACACCCTCACCCAAACCGCTTAGGTCTTCCACGCCGAACTCATAACCGAGCGGGTGCTCGATCCATTCCTCGACAGGGATGGGAAGAGGAACTGTATCGAGACCGAGTTCATTGATGCAGCGATCAAGTACGCGGACCGCGCCTCGTTCCGCTCTTGCTGCGATAGGTATGGGCTGAAGAAATGGCCCGAAGTCGAGGTTCATGATTTCTTCCTCCGGCTCGGAGGCGAAGTCATGGACTTCGCCTGGTTGATCAGTTCATCCCATTGTTCCGGCGTGAGGTTGCGCGCCGTACGAAGGAACTGTGGAACCTTCGTGGCGTTTGTTTCACTTTCGGCAAAGACCTCTCCAATAACCGAATTCATCTTGCCCCAGCCCTTACGGAGCAACTGCTCATCCATGCGGTAGTGGGCGGCGATCCGTACAAGCAGACCCTCGGATGGAGACCGCCTTCCTTTTTCAAGATCGGTGAGGTGGGCCGGTGCGATGCTCAAGTCCGCAGCGGTCTGGCGAAGGCTCTTCTTGAGCACATCGATTCGTTGACGGCGGAGCTGGTCACCGATGGGCTCTGATTCTGGTTTGTTGGCGGACTTCGGCACGACCACGTCTCCGGTGTTCGCATACATGCTAACGTGCGATCGGCAGAAATCAAGTCTAATCTCTGGAATTCTTGTACGGCTCTTGGTAGGATCGCCAAGTCAGCTCGGGAGGGCCGACGGCGTCATCCAGACGCCGACGCTTACAGCGTCGTCAGAATGAGGCAGCACACCTGGTAAACCAGCGCCAACTGGCTAAGGGCGAGGATCTAACCACCTCGGCGTGCTGTTCTCGTAGAGCCGGATGCGTGGAGACGCGCTTGTCCGGTTCGACGGAGGCTCGTCAGCGTAATCCCCTCCCGGCGTGACATTCCTGTCCGCAGTGTGAGGGAGTAATCCTGATGTTCTATCCGATGTACGTCCGTGCGATATCGGGCGACAGGGACATACGAAGGTTGGGTGGCGCCGGATGGCGTCGTTCATCGTTCGATGTGGTGGGTTGAAGCGGGTGTAAATCCCGTGCGTGGGGTCCGGTCTAAAGGCGTTATGCCTATGACCGTTCAACGCGCCTGGCGTGGGGAGCTCTCGACCTGGTGACAGGCGGGATCGCGTCCGAGACCGGACGCGGCGATCGGCCGAAACAGCCGACGGTGAAAAGCTCAACCATGAAAGGCCCGAAAGGGCTTGCCAGTAAGTGCTGACGGAGACGGAGCCGAACCGCGAAGAACCATTGTTGAAGGGTAGAGGGGAGCTTTCGGTTTCTGCCCCTCGAAATCCGAGTGAATCACTCGGGAGACTATGCCGTTGCGGA
>JAJDDF010000008.1 GCA_029260455.1 Phycisphaerales bacterium
GCCGCGACCGGTGCGAGTTGATTGCGCAGAGTTCTTTCTGGTCATCACTGGCCTCCTTGCCGGAGAACAGCATCGATGGTTCAGACCCAATGCGCAACCAAACAAGCGCCGAACAAATGAGCCGTCAAACAGGACCTAGCACGTTCGTGTTGATGCGCCCGAGATCTTCCAGCCTCAAACGCGTTGAGGAAGAAACCTGGCGGTGCGTGAATCAGTACTTCACGCCGCAGCCGTAGGGCTGGGTCTTGGTGGTGCTGACGCTTTCGCCCGCGAGGATTTCATCAAGCGCCTGACGAACGTAATTGACATCTCCCGGTCCCTTGGGCGAGTCATCGTTGTCGATCGCGCCGTGATAGGCGATCACACCGTCACTATTGATGACAAACATTTCTGGAGTAGTCCTAGCATGATAGAGTTGACCAACAGTACCTTTCGTATCCACAAGGAGCGGCCACTCGAAGTCCCATTCCTTGATGGTTTGCTTGTTGGTGTCAAGATCGGCATAGGCATGGCTTTCGTTGGCGGAGTTGATCGCGAGAAAGACGACATCCTTGTCGGCGTAGTCATCTTTCAGCGTGTTGAATGTCTGATTGCTCTTATCCACGAAGTGCTTGATCACAAATGGGCACTTGGGTGAAAACCACATCAGCACAACGGTTTTGCCGTTGTAGTCGCTCAATGTGTGGGATTCACCATTCATATCGGTGAGCGTGAAGTTGGGGGCAGACAGGCCAACATCAGCTTTCGCCTGCGTTGTTGCCTGTGCATGTGCGACCGACGCTATACCAACGCCGACGATGGCAGTCGCACCGATGGCGAGGCCCATGAATGTGTTCTTGAACGATTTCATATTCCAAGTCTCCAAATCTGAGCGTGTTCGTCGGTGGTGCCGACGCCGCGTGTGTTGGGCGCTGCGAAGTGCAGGGCCATGAGGAAAAAACTACTCGGACTCCTCGGGCGGTGCAGCACCAGTTGCTGCGGGACCGGGGACCGACACTTCTACGAATGCTTCTGTGCCATCGGCGCGGTGAATTTCGAGGACGCCGGTGATGGCCTCTGCGTTTTGAGCTTCTTCAGAATAGGCGATGGAGAGGGTGTCGCCGTCGGCCTTGCCTTCATGAAAGGCATCGGTGGGCGCGACCATGTCAACCGAGGCATGGGGGAAGAAGATCAGTTGCGTTGCGCCGGGGACAGTGATGTGCAGGCGGCCATCGGCGAAGGATGTGCGGAAATCGATATTGGCCTGGTCGGCGGGAATGGGGATGCGCGAATGAAATGAGTGGAACAGGGGTGCCTCTTCACTCGGGGTCATTGGGTTCAGGCCGGACGGGCGGAAGAACCTGATCGAGCTCTCGCCGGTCCCCGGAAGGCAAACATCTTTGCAGACCAACCAATTGGCACTTATGCGGGCGCCGGCGGGGCCACCGCTGACAGTGAACGGAACGATGATTGTCACCGTGCCTTCATAGACGTAGTCCAGAATGTCACCTGGCGACTCGTAGCGATGCGGTGCGGGCCAAAGCGGCTCGCCAAGCTGAATGCCTGGCGCGCCCGCGGTAGGTGTGCCCGCCGTCCCTTCAATATTCCAACTCGGCGCAGCACCGCTATCGCCGGGGTTTTTCCAATAGATATGCCAACCGGGTTCAATCTCAAACGTGATCCCGATGTATTGCTGCGAACCGGATGTCACACCGATTGTCGGCATCGTGAGCCGCACCTTTACCAACTCATCGCCGGTCTTGGCTTTCTGTGGCAGCAGCGTATCCATCCCACTGCCTTTGCCACCTTGGGCCTTGCCGCTTTGGGCGGATGCGGGGATGGCGCACAGGCACAGGACTGCGAAGAGGGCAGCGGGCGTTGTGCAAATTGATGATCTCGCCACGATTTGGGATCTCCCTGGCTGGGCTCCCGGGAATGTCCCGGCCTGAGAGCCAACGCGGCCCAGTAAGTAATAGTTCCATGGTTGGGCGATGTTTTCCAGTAGGCTCCAGTAATGACTACCTCACACCATGGAATTCGGGCTCTGGTACTCCTGTTGGCAGCTGTATTGGTTGGATGCGGGACCACGGTCTCGGACCGGACGATTCTGGATATTTCGCCAGCGGAGGTCGCGGAGCGCCTTGCCAAGAGCCCGAAAAAGGTGGTCGCTGTGGATGCCCGAGGCGCTGAGGCCTTTGGGAAAGGGCACCTGCCCGGCGCGGTGCGCGTTTCACTTGGGGCATTGGGCGGCGATGACCAGCGGGCACCGGATTCGGTGCGCGGCAAAAGCCTTGTCGTGGTCTATGGCGCTGATCCGGGATCGGTGAGCGCAATTGCACTTACCAAGCGGTTGATGTCACTGGGGGTCAATGATGTGCGGCTCATGCGCGCGGGTTTTCTTGGGTGGCGCAGGCAAAGCTTTTCCGTCGAGGGCACTGGTGCGATTGACTGAGGGCTGCGAGATCGGCGCGATGCCGGTCATCTTCGCAGGTGCCGTCAGGCCTGATGCGAGCGGCGTCATATACAACAGAATAACGAGCGCGGTGCCAAGCCCGGCAGCGGTCTGCACGGAATGCCATACCTTGCGCAATTTCATGACGTGGTCCTCCCTGAAGGGCGACGTAAGCCCTCTGGAGAAGACTGCGATTCAGTTGGGTGTTGTGTGACGAGACCGGGTGCACAACGGGCTTGACCTTGCTGGTTGGAGTGATGACGCACACGGGCGAGTCCGAAAAACGAAGCCGCCCCGGCGTTAGCCAGGGCGGTTCGGTGGAGGATGTGAGAGGCTGTTGACCTGACTGCCATAGCGCGGCAATCCGGTTGAATCAGTCGTACGGTTTGTAGGTTGTGGGCAAGCTCACAGAGCGCATCCGCAGGGTCGTTTCGATGCGGAAATTGCTCGCCCAGACATGGCGCTCAGCATGGAAAATCTTGAGGGAATAGACCTGTCCATCAACGAGCCAGCTCAGTCGATCAAGTTCGACGGTCTGCTCCTGCTTGCCGTGAACACCTGAGAGGTCGATCACGAGTTGGTTATCGATGAAGACCCAGACATCGTCATCGCCGGTGAAGGTGAAGATGTGACCCTTGCCACTTTCAAAGACGAATTCGGTATCGAGTTCGGTGGTGAAGTGAAAGTTGTGGGGCGTATTGGCGTAATCACCAAAGCCGTCGCTATCCCAGGGGAAGAATCCGCCGCGCGTGTTCCAAGGCGCAGCAGTGTCGGAATCAAAGACATAGCGGTTGGTACCCGGCACGCGTTCGAGTGTAATTTCGAGAGTCTTTGATGTATTGATTCCCGGTACATCTCGATACCACTGTCGGAATGAGTTTGCAGAATCAATCGCTTTGTCACTCACGGGGGTGAGCACACCCAATGTGTCACCGCGTGATGTGTCGTAGACGCCGGGATAAATCGCGCGCCCATCGGCATCACGATAGGGCGTACTGACCTTGGTGCCTGAAGAACTGGCCATGGTGGGCTTGCCATCATCATCAAGTGCGACGTTGACAAGACCTGAGCGCAGGCCAGTGTTGTATTGCTCGAAGTCGGGATGGCCGTTGGTCTGATTGAATGCTTTGAAATCGCGCGTGACCGCAGTAATGCGCATCTTGGCGGGCAGGGTGTCTGGGGCGGCTTGGCCCACATTGACTGAGAGCGTTTCGCGTACGGCTGGCTCAGTTGCCCCTGCAAGGGCCAGCGCGGAAGCCGTGAGGCCTGTCGCGGTGAGAATCGCCAGGGTCATTTTCATGTCTTTCATTTTTTCTGCTCCGCATATCAGGGGGGGATGTATTTCCCGAGAAGGCAATCAGGCCGACTGCCGCGATGGAATCCTGCTGCGATCTGAGCCGATGGCCAGCACAATGCCTCGTGTGGAGGGCGTCAGGGTCGGTTTGTGCGGGGGGGAGAACCCTGGGAAACCATGCGACAGGTCCGGTATCATCTCCTGAGAAAACACACAAGAGGAGATTCGTGGCATGGACGCCTTCACGATTCACGGCGGGGCCCCGCTTTCCGGGCGGGTCAGAATCAATGGTTCAAAAAATGCAGCGTTGCCTATCTTGGCGGCGGCGCTGCTCACAGATCAGCCTGTGACCATCCGAGATGTGCCGCGCCTTGCGGACATCACCAACATGCTCAAGTTGCTCGAGCGCCTCGGGTGCACGATTGATGAACATGAAACGGGTGGCCTGCGCGGGCTTACCGTGCATGTTGAAGATGAATGTGATCACACAGCGCCGTATGACGTTGTGCGCACGATGCGCGCCAGTGTGTGCGTGCTTGGGCCGTTGCTTGCCCGGCGCGGCATGGCGCGGGTGTCATTGCCGGGCGGATGCGCGATTGGCGATCGCCCGATTGATCTGCATCTGCGCGGTCTCGAAGCGCTTGGCGCACGAATCACGATGGAAGGCGGCGATGTCGTGGCGCGCACGCCACCGGGTGGGCGATTGATTGGGCGTCGATTATTTCTTGGCGGTGCCAATGGACCGACGGTGCTTGGTACTGCGAATATCATGTGCGCTGCGACCCTTGCCAAGGGCACGACGATCATCGAAGGGGCTGCATGTGAGCCGGAAGTTGCGGATCTTGCGGCGATGCTGAACCTGATGGGCGCGCAGGTGCGCGGTGCGGGCACGCCGAGAATCACCATCGAGGGCGTCGATCAACTGGGCAGCGCTGTGCACACGGTGTTGCCGGATCGCATCGAGGCGGGGACGTATCTCATCGCTGCGGGTGCAACCAATGGGCGCGTGACGATTGAAAACTGTCCGAGTGATGCACTGGTCGCGGTGCTTGATCAACTTGAGCGCGTGGGCGTGCATGTGATGCAGCAGGTGGGCTCACCAGAAGACCCCTTGCGCGAGACAGTGGAGGTGCAATGCGAGCGCCGATTGCGCCCGACGATTGTGACCACGCAGCCGCACCCGGGGTTTCCCACGGATTTGCAGGCGCAGATGATGGCGCTGTTGTGTGTTGCTGATGGGAACAGTGTGATTACTGAGCGCATCTTTGAGCAGCGTTTTCTGCATGTTGCAGAACTAGGACGCATGGGGGCGAATCTGTTTCATCAGGGGCCGACGGTGGTGGTGTCGGGCGTGCGCGAACTGGTCGGAGCGCCGGTGATGGCGTCGGACCTGCGGGCGTCTGCGTGTTTGGTCATTGCGGGGCTCGCGGCGCGCGGGCAGACCACCGTGCGGCGGGTGTATCACCTTGACCGCGGGTATGAAGCGATGGAGAAGCGGCTGAATTCACTTGGTGCGCTGATTGAACGCGTGGATGAACGGGAGTTGGTGGAGGCGGTGTAGGAAAAGGTTCACCGCAGAGGCGCAGATGACGCAGAGAAGAAAAACTCTTGTGTATAAAAGAATGAAGGCCAGCGCCGCGCACCAGCAAGGGGGTTTCTTCGCGTGCCATGGTCACCTTGGGTGACCATGGCCTTTTCACAATCGAACACGCGTGGTTGCCCACGGCAACCACGGCACACGGCACCACTCGCTCGGGTCAGGTTCTACGGGGTCGTCCCCCACTGTTCGGCGCGGTCATGTGCGCCCACTTGACGCAATAGTGCCCGCCCGCGTGTGAGGATGACTTGTTTGTCTTCGGCAAGCGACAAAGCTTCATCCAGCGCTTCGATGGCGCCATCGACATCGCCATTCATCAACAGCAGCGGCGCAAGATGCATGAAGCGTTCTTGGTTTTCTGAGTCCAATTCGACTGCTTTGCGCATGTTGGTGATCGCGCCGTCGAGGTCCCTATTCATCTGCAAGAGGGCGGCGGCGTAATTCTCAAAGAGTTCGGCGTCTTTGGGCGACACGCGCGTTGCACGTTCAAGGGTTGCAAGGGCCGCTTGCATGATCTGCGGGTCTTGTTCATTGCGCGCCCGGAGCATTTGCAGGCGAGCAAGATCGAGCAGGGCTTTGCCGCGCATCTGCGGGTTGGGCGCGACCGCTTTGACAACGCGCCTGATTGCTTGTTCTGCATCAGTTGTATTGCCAATGGCAAGGTAGAGCAGCGCGACCGTGTTGTCTGAGCCGGGGTTGGATGCCAGGCCGATGCCGCCGCGCCAGAAGGGTGCTGCCTGTTCAAAGCGTGTCACGGCGCGTTCGATGTGCTTGCGGTCAGCATCAGGAATCGGTGGATGGATCGCCTGCAAGAGCGCCTGCTTGTCGAGTGTGAGTGCAGAAATGTCATGATTTGCCATGCGCGTGAGCATGTTGATGACAAAGCTGTGGGTGATGAAGAGCATGAGCGATGTTGCAAAGACCATGTACGCCTTGCCTGCGGGGCGAAATGTGCCCTTGAAGCGCAGTTGCCACTTGTGCAGGCGCACATTTGCAAGTCGCAGCGTGCGCCACGCTTTCCAGATGATGAATGTGCCGCAGCCCGCGAGTCCCATCGCCATGAGCATGGGGATGATGCTGTAGAGGCCGCGCATCGCGAAGAAGGTGAACAGAAAAATCGTTGCAACTGCGATTTCCTCAGGCCAGGACAGGTCATAGATGCGGCGGCTGCGCGTGCGTTTCGTCTGGGCGCGTTTGATGATGCTTGGTTTTGCAAATCCAAATGACAGCGCACCAGTCGGGCAGGCGCTGATGCAGTCCATACATTTCATGCATCCGGGGTCGACGACCATGCCGAAGTCCTGGATCTCTTTGTGCACGAGCACGTTGGAGGTGCAGGCTGCGGTGCAGTGGCCGTTGCGATCGCACTTGTCGGGATCCATGACCGTGCGGCCGAGGGCCAGACGATCGACGGGCGAAAAGAAACCGCCATAGGGACAGGCGTATGTGCAAAAACCTTTGGCACCGAGAAAGTAGACCGTTGCAAAGCCAACGACGAGGAGATATGGGATTGCGATGGCAATGCCGGGCATGGTCTCCCACAATGCATCAGTTGAAAATGCTGCAACGAATTGCGGCGCGGGGTGATCTGTCCAGAAGATTCGATGCACTGTCGGCCACACGAACATGTAGAGCGCGAGAGCGAAGGGTGCGTAGATAAGTAAGCGCGAACGGAAGGCGACCGGGCGGATGCCGATTTTCTTCATCATCCAGCCACACATGTCTTGCATCGCTACAAGGTGGCACGCCCATCCGCAGATGAAGCGCCCGAAGATGAGCGTGAGCACGAGTGACACGACGAAAAAGACGAACCCGGCGTTGATCTCGCCCTGTTCGAGGGTTTTCATTGCTTCAGATGGTTCTACGGGGGTGAGTGTGCTGCCTGAAAGTTGCCAGTGGGCGAGGTGGGCGGCAATGAGGATGTGGATTCCTATGAGTACCGCAGCCCGTTTTCGGCCCATTGTGGACCGCGGCGGGCGCCTCGGGGAATCAACCTGGGGTAATGCAATATTCTTGGATTTGGTGGTGTCGGGACGTGATGGGGGTGGAGAATGGGACATTTGTGTGGTCCAGTATGAATCATCGGCTCCTGAACTAGGGGGCTCGCATGAGAAGATGGGTCAATTTTGACCCGATAGCACCAACAAAGACAGGGTACACCCGGAATTCGGTCAAGAGTCTTTGAAAAATGGCATTGAGGGTCCCCCGAAGTGCGTGTATGGTAGGTATGCCGGAAAAGCCATGGTCGGGGTCCAGCTCGAGCGGTCCTCAGTCATCATTGGTTGTGAAGAGCGGTAAGTAATTCACCCGGCGTAGTTTGGAAGCGATGGCATGGCGCTATCAGCTGAGATGGTTTGTCATTCGCGTCGGCGGACGTGAGGGAGGGATAGCGGCAATGAAAATGTGGATGACTGCCGGAATGGTCGCAAGCTTGTCGGTCGCGGCGCTGGGTCAGGATTACAACGGGGGGGCGCTCTGTCCATTGCTTGGGGCGGGGCCTGATGTCACCTTGTGCGAGGTCTATGACTTCGGTTCAACGCAGCGCGTGGATGGTGGCAGCTGGAGCGGCGTTGCCTCAAATATCCGCGTGGGCACCACGTCGTGGAATGTCGGCACAGCAGAACTGCTCTGGGAACAATCACCCGATCCCGATCACCCGATGATCTCGATGAGCATCTATCGCCTGCTGGACGGGCGTTTTGAGAACATTGCGAACCACTGGATCAAACATGGTTTTTTTGCACTAAGCAGCTCACAGTGTATTGACGCGACGCTTGGCGCTTGCCAAGGCGTCCCCAATGGCACGCGCCTTGGGCTTGCGTGCACCGATACATACAGCCCGGGACTCAATGATGGCCCAATACTTGGGCCGCGCTACGAGATTAATCCATGGACCGGTGTGTGGGCGTTTTCGAATTCGATCTTTGAGACCGGTGGCGGGCCGACCTACGCGGGTAGCAAGCAACTGCAGGTCCATGATGATGACATCAACATGCTGGCCAATCCCGGAGCGCGCTATTTTGTCGAAGCGAGTTACATCACCACAGATGACATCTGCATCTACAACAGTGCTTCCTACAAGGAAGTGTTTATTACAGGCACGCAGCCTGACGGCAGGCCTATCTTTACACCAGAAAGTGCTCGCACGACGCCGCCGCACCAGATCTACACGATTCTCGATGCCTGGACGGGAGCAACACTCACAGAGATCGCAGAAGACTTGGCGCTCATCAAGGGTGTGTCGCCTGATGGACGCGCAATTGTTGGCGCACATGTGACTGACCTTGGCAATGGCACATGGAAATATGACTACGCGGTGATGAATATTGATATGGATCGGCAGATGGATCAATTCTGGGTTGATCTGCCGCAAGGCGTGACGGTTACGAATCTGTACTTCCACGCGCCGACGAGTCATGAGGAAGAGTTCACGTACGAATTTGGTGGCGGCACGCAGGGGCCGCCGCGCAATAATGTTCCGTGGACGAGTGCAGTCCTAGTGGACAAGGTGCGCTGGTCAACTGCGGCGCATCAGGCGGGTGTCCCCTCGAATCCGATTGGATGGGGCACAGCGTATACGTTTGGGTTTACTGCGAATACCGCCCCGGCGACCGGCACGATGGCGGTGACGGCGTACAAGGCTGGCGCTGCAGGCCCGATCGTTGGCGCAACGCAAGCACCAAGCGCTGGTGTGGTCTGTCAAGGTGATACCAATGGCGACAATCTGGTCAACTTGTCAGATCTGAATAATGTCCTGTTCAACTTTGGCGGGCCCGGGCCTACGGGTGATGTCAATGCGAGCGGCGGGGTTGATCTTGCAGATCTGAACATTGTGTTGTTTAACTTCGGCAATACCTGCTGAGTAAACCTGATTTGTTCCGCGACGCCAGGTGGTTCGAGGCTCAGCGGCAAGGGGCATCCATCAGAGGGGAAGAAACGTCATGAAGATGTGGACCGCCTCTGGTGCGTTGCTGTCACTTGTTGTGTGCGCCACGGGTCAGGATTACAACGGCGGAGGGTTGTGCCCGATTCCTGGCGCGGGGCCTGATGTCACGCTGTGTGAGTTCTATGGGTTTCAGGCGATCCATCGCGTCAGCGGTGGTTCTTCAGCGGGTATCGCCTCCGGTGCCACAGTTGGCACAACCTCATGGAATATCGGCACCGTGCAGTTGCTCTGGGATCAATCACCAGATCCTGACCACCCCAAGATCACTATGAACGTCTATCGCCTGCTGGATGGCCGGTTTGAAAACATCGCGGGTCACTGGACCAAGCATGGTTTCCTAGCGCTGAGTAACGAACAGTGCACAGATGCGGCGATCGGCAGTTGCCAGACAACGAATGGTTCGCGTCTGGGACTGGCCTGCACGGACACTTACAACCCGTTGTTGAACGCGGGGATGCTTGCGCCGCGCTATGAAATCAATCCATGGACGGGTGGGTGGTCGTACACAAATTCGATCTTTGAAACCGGCGGTGCTCCAACCTATGCCGGTTCCCGTTTGATGCAGCTTGAAGATGCGGACCTGGATGCAGCGGCAAATCCCGGTGCGCGGTATTTCGTTGAAGGGTACTACGTTACCGCGGATGATATCTGCATTTACAACAGCGCCTCGTACAAGGAAGTGTTTATCACAAGCATTGATGCGGGCGGCATTCCAAATTTTACGATGGAAAGTGATCGATTTACGCCTCCGCACCAGTTGTTTGCCATTCTTGACGTGTGGACCGGCGCGACACTGACCGAAATTGCACAAGACATGGCGTTGATTCGGGGTATCTCACCTGATGGTCGCGCAATTGTGGGTGCGCATATCACCGCTCTTGGAAATGGCGCATGGCGATATGACTACACCGTGATGAATATCGACATGGATCGGCAGATGGATCAATTCTGGGTTGATCTTCCAGACGGTGTGACAGTCACCGATTTGTATTTCTATGCGCCGAAGAGTCACGAAGAAACGTTGACGTACGAGTTTGGCGGCGGCATACAGGGGCCGCCACGCAGCAATGATGCATGGCCCGGCACTGTCGAAGTTGACAAGGTGCGCTGGGCTACCAAGGCGCATCAGGCAGGGGTGGCATCGAATCCGATCGGGTGGGGCACAGCCTATTCATTTGGATTCACCGCAGATACAGCGCCGACCACAGGCACAATGAACGTTACACCATATAGGTTTAATACAGGGGTACCGATCACTGGCGCAACACAGGCTCCAAGCGCTGCACTTGTGTGTCCGGGCGACCTGACCGGTGATGGGCGTGTCGATCTTGACGATCTCTCAGTGCTTTTGTTTGGGTTCGGTGCGCAATACGACCTGAGTGATTTGCAGTTGATGCTGTTTCAATTCGGGGGAACATGCATCAATGGCGGACCGCAGGAATCCATAGAGAATCGGCCACGAGAGGGGCCTGTGACACAGCAACTTGAGTATTGATCAACGAATCAAATACAGAGTATTTGACACGACACGATACGACGCAAACGGCTCGGGGGGCATCGGGCGGTATTCGAGAGTGAAGAACGTTTTTTGGAGAGAAGACATGTCGAAGTTTGTTTTTGCAATACTGACGGTTGCATTCTGCGCGCCAGTGCTCTTGAGCGGCGTGCCGACGGTGCTGACAACTGAGCGTATTACCTCCGGGCTCACGCGGCCAGTGTTCGTTACCCATGCACCGGGTGATACGTCGCGCATTTTTGTTGTCGAACAGCGGAGTAGCTCAACGGGGCGCATCCGAATTGTTGATTTGTCAACGAACACTTTGTTGCCTGCTCCATTCCTGTCGATTACACCCGTTGCAATTGGCTCTGAGCAAGGCCTACTCGGTCTTGCATTTGATCCGAACTACGCCACGAACGGATTTTTCTATGTGAACTACACCGATTCGAATTGGGATACCCAGATCGTGCGGTATCAGGTGTCTGCGGGCGATCCGAATATTGCTAACGCTGCAAGCGCAACGACGATTCTTTCACTTACGCAACCAGATTCAAATCATAACGGCGGATGGATGGCTTTCGGGCCGGATGGATTTTTGTATGTCGCACAGGGTGATGGCGGCAGCGGCAATGACCCTTGGGGTGCGTTTGGCAACGGGCAGAACACTGAGACGCTGCTTGGCGCGATTTTGCGCATCGATCCAAGTCGGACCGCAGCGCCGGGTTATTCGGTTCCCCCGAGCAATCCATTTGTTGGTGTTGCGGGCGCGGATGAAATTTGGGCGTATGGTTTGCGCAATCCATGGCGCAACAGTTTCGACCGTGAAACAGGCGATCTGTATATCGGTGATGTTGGGCAGGATTTCGTTGAAGAACTTGACTTTCAACCGGCAACGAGCGCTGGCGGGGAGAACTATGGCTGGCGGTGCATGGAGGGCAACGCATGCACGGGGCTTACAGGTTGCAACTGCGGTGGCGCAAACCTTATCGCACCGTTTCAACAATATACCCACGGCGGTTCACCGTTTCGCTGTTCGATCACGGGCGGGTATGTGTACCGCGGGTGTGCGATTCCTGATCTGCGCGGCACATACTTTTATGCCGATTTTTGCTCGAATCAGATATGGTCACTGCGGTATGACGGCGTGACGGTCACTGCGTTTCAAGACCGCACCGCCGAGCTTGATCCGGCAGGCGTGCAGTCGATCAGTGGCCCCAGTTCCTTTGGTGAAGATGCAAATGGGGAGATGTATATCTGCGATTTGAATGGCGGCGAAGTGTTTCGGATCATTGCAGCCCCCGGACAACTGGGCGACTGCTGTGCGATTGCTGGTGCGGATGTCAACGGTGACGGCATTGTAAACCTGACCGATTTGAACCAGGTCCTGTTCGATTTCGGCACCATCTATACACTGAGCGACCTGAACGGAGTGCTGTTCAACTTCGGTGCGGATTGCACGGTGCCGTAAAGAGGGTGGATGCAATGAAGAAATTCGATTTCGTCCTTTGGTTTGTGATGGTGATGGCATTGACTGGCGGGCATGCTCATGCACAAACAACTTTGGCACTTGAATTGATCGACCGTATACCAGTGTCTCTCGTCGGTGCGGTTTCAGCACCAGGCGATGATTCCTGGCTTTTTCTTGTGGGTCTCCAGGGGAGTATCCATATCCTTGATCTAACTTCGGACACGATTCTGCCTGAGCCATTCCTCTCAATCCCTGTCACCACGAGTGGTGAGCGTGGTTTGCTTGGTCTCGCATTTCACCCCGACTACGCGATCAATGGATTTTTCTACGTCTATTACTCGGATTCAAACTTGCTCGTCAATCGCCTGACTCGTTATTCAATCTCGGAAAACCCTAACATTGCTGATCCGACAAGTGAGGTTCATCTTCTTTCAATACCATCATCAGAGCGTCACAATGCGGGGTGGATCGGTTTTGGTCCTGATGGGTTCATGTACATGGCCATTGGTGACGGTGGCCACGGGGGAACTGCCGGTCTCCTTGACAATCTGCGAGGTAAAATTCTTCGCATTGATGTCGATGGTGACGACTTTCCAGATGATCCAGAGCGCAACTATACCATTCCGTCAATCAATCCCTTTGTCGGGATCAATGGCGAAGATGAGATATTCGTACATGGCCTGCGCAACCCATGGCGGTGCAGCTTTGATCGCGTAACTGGTGATCTCTACATCGGAGATGTTGGAGATAGATGGGAAGAAATCAATGTCATAGCCAATGGATCTCCGGGCGGGTTCTTTTTGGGGTGGCCTTGCGCTGAGGGAAAACACGTCGTCCCGGGGTGTTCACCATTTCCTATTGTTGATCCAGTTTTTGCTACTGGCGGTGTGGTGATCGGTGGGTATGTATACCGGGGTTGCGCAATGCCCGACTTGTACGGCACATACTTCTTTGGTGACCTTTCCCGGGGACCTGCGGTGTCGTTTCGATATGATGGTTCGAGTGTCAATGAATTGCATGATTTCACAGCAGAACTCACGCCGACGACCCCAGGCACTCATTCGTTGTTCGGTTTTGGTGAAGATTTCTCTGGCGAACTCTACGCACTTTTCGGGACCGGCCATGTCTACCGCATCATCCCTGCGCCGGGCCAAATCGCCGGGTGTTGTGAAATTGCAAGCTCAGATATCACCCACGACGGCCGCGTCGACCTCGATGATCTGCAACTGGTGCTCTTTGGCTTTGGCACAACAACACATCTTGGCGATCTGATCAACGTGCTCTCCGTCTTTGGCAGCACCTGCCACTTGCCATAACATCACCGCATGCTCACTCGTTTTGGCACTGCTGCTGCGATTGTCTGGTTCATCACTATTTCGCTGGTGTTGATCGTCATTGCCCATGGCGCTGCGGTCATGGTGCGTTCGCTCCCGGTTGAAGATGGTGAAATACATATTGCCGGGTTGAGCGCTGCGGTCACGATTGAACGCGATGCACTTGGGATTGCTGTCATCAGCGCAGCGAATCTGAATGACGCGGTGTGCGCACAAGGATTTGTACACGCCCAGGAGCGGTTCTTTCAGATGGATATGGTGCGCCGGCGCTCGGCGGGACGCCTCTCCGAACTTGTGGGCACGGTTGCTCTGCGAGTGGATGTCCGCACTCGGCCCTATCGTTTTGATGACGTCGCTGATGAGGTGTTAGCTCAACTTCCCGAAGCGCACATGCAGTTGCTTACTGCGTACACGCGGGGGGTGAATGCGGGACTTTCTGCACTGACTGGCGCGCCGTTTGAATATCAGGCGCTGTCGATTGCGAATCTTGAGGGCGTTTCACCGCAGCCGTGGACGGAGCGCGATTGTGTGCTTGTGGCGCTGTCGATGACCATGACGCTTGCGAGCGGTGAATACAGCGAAAATGTGCGGACAGCACTGACACATGCGCTACCAGCAGAGCTAGTTGCATTTCTTTTGCCAGAAACCACGCGATTTGATGCGCCGATGATCGCAGGCGTTGCTGATGATGCGCCGTTGCAGATTCCACCAGAGGGCGTTGTTTCCTTTGATACCAATGCCCGCATGGCGAAGCACTCTGGTGATGATTCGCTAGCGCGCGAGGCACTTGGCTCAAACAACTGGGCGGTCTCGGGGGCGCGCACTGTTCATGGCGGTGCGATGCTTGCCAATGACATGCACCTGCCACTCAGTGTGCCCAACATCTGGTATCGCGCGCAACTGGAATGGTCTGATGAAGCTGGTGAACACCGATGTGTGGGTGTGTCGCTGCCGGGCACGCCGGGGATCATCGCGGGCAGCAACGGACATATTGCGTGGGGATTCACCAACGCATTTGTCGATGTGAAAGATACGATTCTTATCGAAGTGGATTCTGATGATGCATCGCAGTACCTCACGCCGGATGGGCCTGAAGCATTTGGTATCTATGAAACAACTATTCGTATTGCCGGGGGCGCCCCGCAGACACATTCTTGGCGCACAACACGCTGGGGTATTGTGACCAATGACACTCCTGCGCGCGTGCTTAAATGGGCCGCCTTTGACCCTGCAGCGACCAATTTGCGCCTCTTCGATGTGTGGACTGCAACGACACTTGAAGAAGCTGTTGCTGTACTGGGCGAGTGGCGCGGGGCTGCGCAAAACGTGGCGATCGCATCTGCAGATGGACGGGTGGCGTGGATTGTTGCGGGGTATTTGCCGAAAAGGACTGGTTTTGATGGACGAATCAGTCAATCCTGGGCAACTGGCGACTTCAGTTGGGGCGATGACTCACTCGATGAAAACCGCCCATCACTGATCGATCCAGACGATGGCGTGGTGTGGAGCGCCAACAACCGCACGGTGTCAGTCTCACGATCGGTTGGTTTGCTTGATGGATATGGGTTTGGTTATCGAGCGCAGCGCATTCGCGCGATGATTGGCACGCGCACGAATCTCAGTGAGCGCGATATGCTTGAGATGCAACTTGATACACGGGTCGAAGTGGCGGAGTTCTGCCGCACGCTTGCCGCGGCTGGTTATATCTATCCGGAAGATTCGCCGGTGCGCTGGGCGGCTGAACGCATTCGACACTGGAATGGTCGCGCCGATAGTGATGAAGTTGGCTATGGCGTGATCCGAGATTTCTATTTTGCCTTGTGTGATCGTGTGCTTGACCCGCTTCTTGCCCCGTGTGTGATCAATGGCAAGCCGCTGAGCTGGCGGAACCTGCCCAGCAATCGCCATGACGTTCTTGTGGTACTGCTCAAAGAGCAACCGGCACATTTTCTCTCACCTGAATATGAAAGCTGGGAGAATCTCATTGTCGATGCGCTGACTGAGGCGGGGGCGAAAAACAACGATGCGCGAACATGGGGAAGCCGCAACCGGCTGCGCATGCGCCATCCGCTTGCGTTATCGATGCCGAAGTGGATGAGCCTTTTTGACATGCACGCCCACGAACAACCGGGCGATATCTTTGCAGTGCGCGTTTCTGATCCTGATTTCAGTGCCTCGCAGCGGCTGGTGGTGAGCCCCGGCCATGAGGCCGATGGCATCCTGCATATGCCGGGCGGGCAGTCCGGGAATCCCTTGAGCCCCCACTACCGCGATGGACACCGGGCGTGGGAGACCGGGCAGGCGACGCCACTGCTCGCGGGGCCCCCGATGCACACCCTGAGACTGATTCCTTTCGGGTCGCCTTGAGAGTCCGCCGATCTTTGCCTATTCTGGCTCTCCACCGGGCGAATCTGGCACCGGAGGTTATGGGCGATTGGCGCAGTTGGCTAGCGCGCATCGTTGACATCGATGAGGTCACTGGTTCGAATCCAGTATCGCCCACTCAAAAAAACGCTGCCACGGGGCGGCATTCAAGATATCTATGAACTCCACGCGAGTGAATCGCGGTCTTCAAGAGCCGGGGACGGACCCTTCGACCGGCGAGCTTGGGCCTTCCGAGCGTGTTTTTTCGGGCCTGCCTGCATAATCCCACCCTCGTTTTGAGATGCCACTTGCCTCAAGTGCATTTGGAGGCAGGATTTAGATAGCGTCACGCCAAGCACAGGTGCGTCGGCGGCTCTAAGCAAATCATTGACACGCACTCGCCCCTTGGGTCGCGTCAAGAGTTGATTTTGACACCGAAACGCCTCGGAAGGTGTATCGGTCGTCGCGCTTCGAGCTGCTCCCTGGACTCGGTTTTGTCGTCCAACTGGAGAGCAGATTTATGAAGCAGCGCCTTCTCGCCGGAGCAGCCATTCTCGCCTTGACCGCCACAACTCAGGCGGCGATGTTCGGACCCGATGGATTCGGATACATCGGCTTCGACAGCGTGGGCAAAGGCGCTATCCCCTTCAACTACCAAAGCATTGTGCCGGGCGGAACGCTTGTTGCTTCAGGCGATGATGTGTCATCGATCTCGAGTGTCAGCAACGCGCCGGTCACACTTGCGGTGCCCTTTACGTTCTATGGCGAAACGGTGACCTCAATGGTGCCGACGACCAATGGGTACATCACGACCAATCTCAGTGAAACGGGCTTCGAAGACCTGACGCCGGACTGGCCTCTTCCGGCGCTGCCCAGTTCACCGACGACCGGCAAACGCATTTATGTCCTGCATCAAGACCTGCAAGGCGATGTGTATTACCAGTACAACGCGAACGCGCAGCACCCGACTGATGGCACCATCGGTGCCTCGATTTTTCAGTGGGAAGCGTCATACGTTGACGGGCAAAGTTTCTTTAGCATGCAGGCGCTGCTTTTTGATAATGGCGACATTCTCATGCAGTACCTGAACGGTGATCCCGGCTCACCCTTTGGAGACATTGGCACCACAGGCATCTTGAATAACGGCGCTTTTGATGTTGGTCTTGGGATCAACGGCGGGCAAAACCAGCCAAACACTGCGGGCTACGCGGTACTGATCACACTTGTGCCCACTCCGGGTGCCTTCGGGCTCTTCGGTGTTATGGGTGTGTCTGCTGTGCGGCGTCGGCGGCGGTAACTGATTCATGATCGCTCCGGGGGAAGAGAACTCCGAAAGCGCATGAGAGAGAACAGAAGTTCAGCCAATCGCCCGGTGTGCGCTATGCACCGGGCGTTGGTGTTTTTGCACTTTGCTGCTGCGCTTCCCAACTGAGCACATCGCCTTCGGGCACGTTCGAAACGCCAAGTCTGCGCAGCATATAGAGCAGCTGCGCGCGATGATGCATGGAGTGCGTGATCACATGCGCGATGGCACCGCCAAATGTTTTGCGGGTTGGCGGGTCGTCGAAGTGATCGGTGAAGCATTCATCGAGCCGGCCCTTGCGCGCGATGGCCTGCGCGATCTCCGCGAACTGCGGCGCGACGGTATCGAGGCGACGGATCAGCCCGCTGATGGACACATCGTCATCATCTGGGCGCATGTCCTGCTCTGTGATCAGATCAGTCCAGGCCTCCATGTTACGGATGATGTGGCGAAACGTGGCGCGGAGTGTGCGCAGGCCGAGATCAAATTCGCGATCGAGTTGGGCATCGGTGAGCGGTTGCGCGAGCACGAGCAACTGCTGCGTGGTCCAGGCATTGTGGGCGAGGAGGCGGTTGAGGATGGGCATGTGGGCACCGTACTGCATCTGCGCGTGGTCGCTCAAGGCAACCACGGCACCCGACCCCTTGGGCCATACCCCCCCCGCTCGCGTGAGCGGCTCTGGATGGCTAAAGTCTGTGCCCAGCATGCCGCTGTAGCTCAATTGGTAGAGCGCGTGATTTGTAATCTCGAGGTTGCCGGTTCAAGTCCGGCTGGCGGCTTTCTTGTGTGACCCGGTTTTGCTTACCGAACCGGTGATTGAGTTTTGCAGGGTCTAGCCTACCCGGCTTGACGAGCACGCATGTGCGCCTGCGTCGAGACCACGTGCATCGCAAGTTCATGTCTCAAGGCTTTGCAGGAATCGAATCGACAAGCTCGCACAGGGCCTTGTAATACTCGGCGGGGTCCAGCCCGAGCAGCGTTGCGCCGTAGAGTTCCGCTTCATCATGGGAAACAATCTCGCCGTAGTTGATCGCGGGGATGTGATAGGCAATGAGCAGCGGCAGGATGTCGGCCTGATCTTCGAATGCGGGATGGATGAAGAGGCAGAAGCCGGCATTGGGTGAGTCGCCAAGCGGCATGGCCCACGCAAACTCGCCTGACTCAAGAGGTTCGGCGTCGAAGCGGATGCCCACGGGGTAGCGCACGATACTGCGATCATCGAGCATGCGAATGATCTGCTCGGCATCGATATACAACCCATTCTTGAGGCGTGCCTCGAGCGCTTTGTGTTCGACGTGCTCACGGAGCGCAGTGCGGCCATCGTCTTCGGTGAGTCGTGTGCTCATGATGCATCAACTTGTTGGGGGATATCTGTCGAATCTGAATCTGCGGTCAAGTGACCTTGCAACACCGGGACAGTGATGCGCACAAAGATTGTGTAGAGAAGCAAACCAAAGGCCCAGATGCCAAGACAGACAAGAATTTCGTTGGCCGTGGGTGTGTATTCGACGATTTCGCCAAGTGGTGAAGGAATGAACGCGGGCACAATGAGGCCCATTCCTTTTTCAATCCAGATGCCGACGATCATCGCGGCGCAGGCGAGGTTCAATATCCAAAGCCGGCGCGAGAGGGGCGTGAGGAGCACGAATAAGGCACCGGTGTTGAGAAAGATCGCGGACCATATCCACGGCACGAGCGCATGGTGTCCGTGGAGCCCGACAAACAAGTATCGCGCCGAGACCGAGTGTGCTGAACCGGTGTAGAACTCTGTAAAAACTTCCGAGCCGAGCAGGAACATATTGATACTCAATGCGACTGTGACAATGCGCCTGAGCAGGTGAAGCGCGGCGTCAGCTACGGGATACTGAGTTGCATGACGAATAATCTGCAGCGTGAGAATGATGATGGCAGGGCCCGCTGCGAAGGCGGATGCGATGAAGCGCGGCGCGATGACCGCAGAATTCCAGAATGGGCGCCCGCCCAGACCTGAATAGAGGAATGCTGTGACGGTGTGAATGGTGATCGCCCAACCGATTGCAAGGAAAACAAAGGGGATATAGAAGATTTTGCTTGGTTGTCGTTTATGATAGGCGCAGTAGATCAGATAGCCGCAGATGTGCAAATTGAGCACGAGGTAACCATTGAGTACGAGCACATCCCATGTGAGCATTGAGATTGGGAAATTAAAGCGCAGGAGTAGGTGGATGAATCTGTCGGGGCGACCGAGGTCAACTGTTACAAAGAGCAGGCACATGATGATCGCAGCCACCGCGAGCAACTCGCCAAGAATGACGAGATCGTGCAGTTCACGGTTCTTGTAGATGTACACCGGGATGACCAGCATAACCGCAGCAGCGGCGACGCCCACGAGGTATGTGAAATTCGCGATGTACAACCCCCATGACACTTGATCGGTCATGCCTGTTGTGACAAGGCCTGCTACAAGCTGCTTGGTGTATGCATTGAGTCCAAGGAGCGCAATCGCAGTGAGGATGAACATCCATGTGTAGTACTTCCAGTTGCCGCGAAAGCTAAGCCGTGCGCAACGCCACAGAAAGATGAGATAGTCTTTCATGCGGATTCTCCGGCGTGTTCACTTGATGCCTCAAGGGGGATGTCGCTGATAGGATCGCGCTCGTCGAAGTAATAAAAGAAGCGGGGAAGCGTGCCGACATCAGCTTTGAGTACGAAGACGCGCTTGGTCTTGAGGATTTGCGATACTTCGCTTTGGGGATCGAGGATGTTGCCGAATTTGCGCGCCCCGGTCGGGCACACTTCAAGACACGCGGGCAAGCGCCCCTGGCGTGTACGCTGCAGACAGAAATGGCACTTTTCCATCACGCCCTTTTCGCGTGGCCGATTGGAGAGGTAGGCCATGTTCGGATTGAGATCTGCCTTTGGAAGTGTTGGCTTTGCGAAGTTGAAGCGGCGGGCCCAATATGGACACGCGGCTTCGCAGTATCTGCACCCAATACACCAGTCGTAATCGATGACAGTGATGCCGTCATCTTCCTGCCACGTCGCCTCAACGGGGCACACCTTGACGCAGGGCGGATTCGCACACTGGTGGCACTGAATGGGCATGTAGTAGTGATTTTCATCGGGAACGGTTGCGCGGTCATAGGAGTGATCGCCATCTTCAATATCGACAGAGCCGCGCGGCATTTCGAGCACGCGGATGTATTGAATCTCCGGGTCACGGCTTTGATTGTTTTCTGCGACGCAGGCATGCACGCATTTTCTACACCCAATGCATCGGCTCAGGTTGAGGCCGTAGACAAACTCGACGCCATCCATCGGCTTGAAGTCACGAATATCCGGGCGCACGTCGTAGCGTTTTTCAACTTCCTTGCGAATGCGGGCGAGTGCTTCTTCCATTTCTTCGCCGGACATTTCCTTGTAGTGTTTTTGCAAGAACTTTTGCACCGAGGGGATGTCATCGCCATCAAGATCGCGGAGCGGGCTCAATGATGCTGCGAGTGCTGCCAGGCCCCCTGTCACTGCAGCGCCGCGCCGAAGGAAACTGCGCCGAGTCATTCCGGGGCGCGTTGATCCGGTATATGGATTTGCACCTCCGCTACAGGTACATCCATCTCCGCACGAACTGGCCGAAGAGTGCACCGACTCCTGATTTTTGACGACAGGCAGGCGCATCAGTTGTGCTCCTCATTGATCGGGTGTGGATCGGCATCGCGGGCGGGTGTGGTCCACCGCCGCAATGGATTACGTTCTGGCTTTTGATGAACAACCTCTGCACGCTCGCCCATGTGCAATGTGTTCGGACCAGGCAGGGGGACCATCGGTGCGTAGGTTGGTGCGTGCGGATCGTGACATTCTGTGCATACGAGGCGGCGCTGCGCAGGTGAGCCCATCTGCCATGACCCCATTGTCTTGCCGTGCGTGCCGCGTTTCCAGTCGCGATACACCGGGCCGTGGCATTGCTGGCAGAGTGTTGCGACCTCATTGAATGGAATCTCAACGCCGTCGCGCAAGATCAGGCGTTCGCGATTTTTCCGGGCGTGACAGTTGGTGCAACTGTCATTGATGCCGTGGTCAAAGTGAATGTGCGTGTGCTGGGAGGGTGGTCGCGATGGGTCAAAGCGCGAGGTGAAGACCTGATGGCAGTCGTTGCAGCGCTGGTTGTAGCCGCCGATGAGCGAGGTGGGCGGCTCGTCCATGCGCGGGCGCAGCCCGCCGGGTGTGAGTGCGGATTTGTCAAACAGTGGCGTGGGCGCGCCGGGTGTAATGATCTCAAGAGAGCCAAACCACATCACCGCAGCAAGTGCAAGAAATGCGGGGCCAATCAGAAGACCGCCCAGAGGAGCGCCCCACGTGGCACTGAAGGATTGTGATGCGCTTCCGACTCCCACTATCATCTCCTTTAGACGGGTACGGCAACAGTGTTAGTGCCATTCAACGAATCGGTGTGCATCGTGCCATTTTTTGCTCGCGATGAACGCACACGAAAATAACACACAAGAATCAATAGGATCTCTGCAATGGCCCACGCAGCGACCCATACTTCTCCGCCCGCGCCGAACCCATAACTGTGCAAGCCCGTCGCCATGACGTAGTTCACGCCGTAGAACGTCCAGACAATCGCAGCAAATGCAAGCACCGCAGCGGCAGCGAGGCCAAAATCTTTGAGCCAACGAATATGGCGCGCGTGCAATACTGCGAAGTAAATGACGATGCTGATCAGCGCCCACGTTTCCTTGGGGTCCCAGCCCCAGAAGCGTCCCCATGAATCCGCAGCCCAAACGCCGCCTAGAATCGTGCCGATGGTCAGCAGAAGAAGCCCCAGTTGGATGGTGCGATAGGTCTGGCGAATAAGCGGGTCGGACTGTGTGGCCTGCCCCTTTGTGCGTTTTCCAAGTAGCGCAGTGCGGATGAGATAGGCGTGTCCGAGCATTGAGGCGACTGCAAGGACGCCGTAGCTCGCAACAATCGTAAGCACGTGGAGGATGAGCCAGAAGTTGCTTCGCAGCACTGCAGGCAGGGCGCTCGTTTGATCCTGTAGCGGCACAAGACCAGCAAAGAGCACCGAAACAAATGCCGCGCACACGCCTGCGAAGAGATACCACCCTTTGCGGTTGATGATTTGTGCGATGCCCGCGACGGCGATCCCGATGAGGCCCATCCAGAGCAATGATTCAAAGGTGTTGCTGACCGGAGCGCGATCGAGAATCGCAACGCGCAGTCCAATGCCAAGTGTGTGTTCAATGATCCCGAGCGTGCCGCAAGTAATTGCGAGAATAAGCAGCAGCTTGCGCCAGATTAATAACGATGCACCGAAAAGAATGATCGCAAGGCCATAGAAAGTGGCGGTCTTGCGCCATGGAGAGTGAGCGTTGTAAAACAATTCAAGGCGAATGTTACTTGCATGGGCTGGTGCAAGGGTGCCAGTGGAGGCAATGGCGTTTGTCAGTTCGGTGACGGCAGGGTGAACATCCGCACGGGCAAGGTAGTCGGTTTTTAATTGCGCCAAGGCATCGACGACGCTTATTGTGCCTGGATCACCGTGAATAACGCCTGCGCGAAGATAGGTATCGTTGTTGTCTTGTGGAACAATCGCGAGGGGATCAGCGCGCTGGAAGGATGCGATCGTATTGAGCACGCTCATCAGATCGAGGGCACGCCGCTCATCGGGAAGCGGTGATGCCTGAGGCTCATCAGCTCGGCGGACATCAAAATCCTGCAATACTGCCATCAATTCCTGGCACGCCATGATCTCTGCGGGCGAGAAGAACAGTTGTTTCGGGGGCAAGCCAATGCGCCGCTTGAAGGGTCGGTTGTCAATGGCAATGACCTTGCGCGATGTGAACGATTCCGGCTCGAAGAGAAGTTCACACAAGAAGTCAATGGGTTCACGCCCTGAATACGTCTCGGGCCCGCGATCACCGAACCACTTTGATCGCCCCGTCAACTGCACTGCGAGATTGCGTGCGTATGTGTCGAGCGGCATCACCCGGCCTGCATCCTGAATTGCAATGCTCTTGAGAAGCGTGCGGGATGACTCGTCCAGCGTTTGCCCGATGCTCATCGGTGCTGACAGCAGCAGGATCATCAGCGCAGACACAATGGTGAATAGGCGATTCATTGCTTCGCTCCTCATGGACAAGTGCGCGTGCGACGCCTGGATGTCCCCAGCTCAGGCCGCGACTGTAAAAGGTGATCACAATTCCAATACAAAGTACGGTGCACCCGAGGTATGTCAGGGGCAGGCCCGGGTCTTTCATGACGCTGAAGATGGATACGTTGTCATTGACAAAGCCGGACTGATAGACCTTCCATCCTGAATCCGCGAGCGGCTTGTTCATCGACACGATCTGCGAACGAGACTCTCCACTTGAAGCATCCACAGTGATCTCTGATTCGTAGGCCATTGCCATGGTGGTGCCGGGATAGTCGGTCTTGCGGAAATCCTGAAGATGCACGGTAAAAGGTAGTGCAATCTGCGGCGGACCGAAACGGAGCGTCAGGCCTGCGCTTTCATCAAAAGACAGTGAGCCCTTCCAAGGCAAAGGTTGCGCTGCGCTACCAGCGACTTGCACGAGCAGCGCCGGTCGATAATCATCTGCAGGGGGTGCTTCAATGAATCGAGTTGCCATGCGCGCCCGCGACACTTCATTGACGATGCGAAGGTGGTGCGTGCCAGCATGCAGAATCCATGGCAATGGTCCAGCGTGATCGAATTCGCTGGTCACTCCATCGGCGCTTGTATATGTGGCGCGCCGCGGCGCGTTGCCACTATGAATAACAAGCAATTCACCTGCGCCTCCGGTAACCGCGAGTATTGCCCCGGATTCAGAACTGCCTTCAACTGTGCGCGCGAGGACCATCTCCGGGAAATTCAGAAATGCGGTATGGCGTTCGACAGTGCCTGCGTTGTCTGTGATGATGACTTCGACTGCGGGGTTGGTGCGTCCGCCGCCAGCCTCAGTCAACCCGCCCGTACCAACCTGCGCGGAATCGAAGTAACTCAACGAAACGACTCTCCAGCCCGGCAGCGCCTGATCATCTGGTTTGCCAAGTGGATACCGTTCGTCGCCGAAAACAAAGGCATATCCCGGCCCAGCGCTTGTTGAAGCTACGGGCGGTGATGCGATTTCCCCCTCACCCAAGACCCGCAAAGTCATGCCATCGATGAAGGCGGGGCCACCACTTTTTGAGGCCTGACCGATCCATTGCGTTGTGCCCGCAGCGCTGTCGAAGACAATCTCAAGAGCGCGCATCGGCTCGGGGCCGTCGTCTGCGACGTAGCTTTCCTCAGTGATATTGGGCCAGTGGTCAACAATCGTGATTGTGTGATCGCCAAGTGTGATGGCATCGGTGTTGTCGTGCACGATCGCTGAGGCCACCACGTGCGGTGAACCATTCTGGAACGAAACGAGGTCAACCTGCTCTTTATCAAGTTCGATGGCGTTGCCCGACATGCCTTCGCCCAACTTGAGTGTGCCCTCGACGCGCCCAAAGAGCGACCAGAAGCCACCCGCTATGAGAATGACCAACCCCGCGTGCACCGTAATGAACCCGATGTGACGCTGCTTCCATGGATAGCGCGTCAGGACGGCGAAGATCAAACTCGCGGCGATCAGCGCCATGAGCGCGACGAACCACCACGAGCCGTAAACGAGTCGTGATGCGACTTTCGCACCTTGAGCTGCGTCGACGAACGTGCCAATCCCGAGTGCGATTGCGACAAGCACCATGACCGGCACGGCGAAGCGCAGCCCGCCGACGAAGACAATGATGCGTCCCCAAGAGGTTGCTTTCCATTTCTGTGTCGTTGCCATGGAACAATCCTTTGTTGATGTCGACGTGACACTGTGAACGCGGTGCGAGAGGTCTAGTGATTGCCGTATCGATCCTTGAACTCTTCAGCGGCTTTCTTGCGGCGTGCAGCTTCGATGGGATTCATCTTGCCCAGATACCACTGATGAGCTTCGCTATTGAGGACTTTATCGATCTTTGCTTTGAGGGCTTGCGCAGCGGCAACTTTGGCCGCATCTGTTCCATGAAGATTGTGTTCGACGAGTTCTTCAAGCTTTGGGATGTATTCGGCATAGAAATTTTTGGCAACCTCATACATGCCATGCCAGTGCGTGTAGTCGGGGGCCATCATGGAAGCGCCGTGGCGGGCGCGGCGCCCCTCGTGATGCCAGATTTCGAACCAGATCCAGTCCAGTTCATTGCTGAAGACATCTTTTTTCATCAGCGGTTTGGCAAGGGCATAGAGATCTTTGCCGGGCTGGCCAAACTTGGTGTTGTACAGTTTGATGAGTTCGTCGTACTGCGTGTAGAAGCCATCAACCCATTGTTTTGAATGGCAGCTTGAGCACACATCCTGCATGTTTTCGCGGCGTACATTCCATGGGATAGATGCACCAGCGAGTCCCATGCGCGCATCGGCGACTTCCGGACGGATCGATACCGGCGGGCGGTTGTTCCAACTGATGCGCAGCCCAATGTCATGCGTGACCGGTTGCTTGGCGGTGGCAGACATGTGGCATGTTGCACACGCGGGGGCGGCCCAGTAATCCTGCCCGACGATCCACTTGGGCGCTTTGAGATTCATCTCGTCGATGCTGCTGAAGAAGGTGATGCCGTGCTTGGATTCTTCGTAGATTTCCTTTTGCGGATGATCAGGGCCGAGGTGGCACTTGCCGCAGGTATTTGGATGTCGCGCCTGCGCGACGGAGAAAGTGTGACGGAAGTGACATGAGTTGCACGTGCCTTCGGAGCCATCGGGATTCAGGCGTCCAATACCGCTGTTGGGCCAGGTTGCGGGGTCTGGTTTGCCATTGTCAAGGAGTTTGATTTCGCTGCCGTGGCATTGCCAGCAGCCATTGACTGCAGATGCTGACACGCCGTGCGGGAACATGGGCGTGACCATGCCTGTGTCACCCTCGACGACCTCGGCGAGGATGTTGTCAAGTGACCCGAGGATTCTCGCCGCTTTGGCGTGATGCGATGCGGCGAATTCTTCCGCCTCTTTCGTATGGCACCGTGCGCAGTCTTTGGGCGTGACCAGCACAGAGACGCGCTGCCCATAGTGTTCGAAGCCGTCGGGGTCCGTTTCGTTTGCCAGATGGCACTCATAGCACCCGATGTTGGCGCGGAAGTGGCGGCTTGCCCCCCACTGCTGATACATGCCCGGGTTTTCATTCTTGTGACACGCGATGCAGAGCTTTGATTCCTCGCTCACCTCGGCCAGCCCGATCGCCTGACCCAGGCATAGTGATGAAGTCATCCCAAGTGCGAGCGCGCCCGCCAGGCATTTGTAAAGTGACATTAATCGTCTTTCCCGACCGCGCGGCCGACTCAGTGAGTGCGATTCCCAAACCCGAGAAGTGGGATATGGCTTTGTTCCCATTTTCTGGAAGCAGCCAACGTACATTGGATGGAACAAACCAACTACAATACGCCGTATCACCTGTTGCTGTCCATCTTGATATTCAGGTCTACGCATCATCGCTTCTTCATGAAGCAAGAGGCGTGCCGAGATTATGCGGGCTATGTGCACTCGTCCGGCGGGGCAGGGGGAGCGGAATGATGCTCCGCCTGTGGCAACCGGACAATGAACGATGTTCGGATGCCAGGCTCACTTTCCGCGGTGAGATCTCCCCCGTGCTCGCGGACCAGGGCGAGGCTGATCGGGAGGCCAAGCCCGGTGCCTTTGCCGATTCGTTTTGTAGTCACAAAGGGTTTGAAGATTCGATCGCGCTGGTCAGCTGGAAACCCCGGGCCGTTATCTTCAACACGAACAATGACCCATCCATCCTCAGCGGTGGTCCTGATCTGAAGGACGGGGGCGGTGTGATCCGCGAGTTCATCGAGTGCATTGAGGATAAGATTAGTCAGCACCTGTGCGATAGCGCGTGTGACCATCGGCGCAGCTGGCAGATCAACAGCGAGTTGAAGATCGACCTTCACACGCCGCATTCGATGGTCGTAGCGCAGCGTTTCCAGAGTTGAGTGCACCACGTCATTCAGGTTGGCGGTAGAGCGTTCACCAAGGTCCGGATGCGCAATACCGGTGAGCGTGCGCACCGTCGTTTGAATGCGGCGCACTTGTTTCCGCAGGTCGTTAACTGTGGACTCATTGAAACGTTCCGGCTTGCGCTGCAAGACCTGAAGCAGTGCATCCATGCTTGCAAGTGGATTAGCAATTTCATGAGCGACGCCAGCGGTCAACTTTCCCATACTCACAAGTTTCTCGTGTTGAACCATAGCGCGCTGTTGAGCGCGGAGCTTGCGGCGCATGACCTTATTGCGCTTTCGATCCTTACGGCGTGCATGCTCGATCTGAAACAGGGCGCGCGTCAGTCGGTTACTGAGAAAGACGGCAAGTTGAAGTGTTGCCACAAAGCCGACGACGAACGCACGCTCCTGAAATGTCGAGGGCCATTGCGCCCACCACCATTGTCCGAGCGCAAAGATGCCCGCTGCCACCAACGCTATGCCATACGCATGTCCCCGGGGCATGATCAGACTGGCAAAGATCATGTGAAGCACATAGAGCCCGAGCAATGGGCTGCGCGGTCCGCCGGTCCAGAATGTCAGCAGCGTCAACACGACAAGGTCGAAGAGCAATTCGCACCAAGCAAGCAAGAGCGTGTGACGTTTTCCAACCAGTGTCCAATCCATGCGCCGATGTATTGCAAGAAACAGGCCATTGGCGAGAAGAACTGCCGCACCAAGACACACCATACCTATCCAGTATCTTGGCCAGCCTTCGACGATGGGCTGAATGACCCCCGCGGCAATGATGAGCGACCCCGCAACCCAGCGCAACTGATTGACCCATCCAAACGCCTTGGCAAGCAGTGGACGCAGCAGATGGTCGTTGTCATCGCTCATGCGCGGGTTGTCTCATTGGTCGATGTATTGGCCGGGTTCACGTCGACGTCGCATTCGACGGTGCAGCGCGGCAGATCGAGCATGGTTCGCCCGCCGGGATATTGCGTGACCACGATTCGGCGCACATCCTTGAGCGAGGCCACCGTGTTGGTCATGCGTTCAAGATTGCTCCGAATCTGCTTCAAATGGACCCCCAGTTTGCGATCATACCCGGTGCGGCGGTCTAACAGGCCAAGTTGAAGTTCGATGATTTCCATGACATTGTTTAGTTCGTGATTGAGTGTTACGCCCAATTGCTGGAGCACTTCCATCTTGCGCTGCTCATTGGATTGAAGCCTACTTGCAAGTTCGTTGTAGGCATGGGCAAGCTCTGAAAACTCTTTGGGGCCCTTGACTTCAACACGATGATCGAAGGCCTCCTTTGCGAGCAAGCGGCTGCCTTCGACGAGCGCGTTGATCGGGCGCAGGATCATCCCGCCAGTGCGCAAGAGGACGATCACCGATAGATTGGCCATCACCAGCGCTCCGAGGATCAATCCGATGATCAACAAGCGAAGGCGATGACTCAAGTGCATGCGGGCATCCTCGGTGTGATCGCGCGCTGTGGTTTGAAGATCGTCAATCAAAAGAGAAATTTCAGCCTGAAATGTTGACGCATGGCGATCCGGCGCAGCATCGACTGCCTCTTGAAGCGCTGCATAGGCACCGGCAACAGGAGAACTTTCCCAATCCAGTTTGCCAAGATCAGTCATTGCGCGGTCGAAGGACTCCCTCGCGGTAGCCGCCGCTGGGTCAGTGTCGTGAGGAAGGGTGGCGACAAGCTGGGCATTCACTGCGTGAAGTGAATCAAGAGATGATGCACGTTGGACGGAATCATCGGCGACCCGCTCGGCATCGCGGAGCAGCGTTTCAAGGAGCGCAATTGAAATGATCGCACCGCCTACAAACCCGAGGACGAGCAGTCCGATTCGCATCAGGAGTTTGTGCCGGAGCATGGTTCACCTTCATTGCCCGGGAGGTTGCCTCACTTCAGGAGTTGCATCGAGTTGCCCGAGGTCCTTTGGAATTTCCAGTTCATCCATCTTGCGATACAGGCTTGACACGCCGATCCCAAGATGACACGCCGTTTCAGTTTTGTCGTATTCGTGGCGGCGCAAGGAATAGATGATGTGCTGACGTTCATATTGGTGAAGCGCTCGTTTGAGGTCTTCACCATCATTATCTGGTGTATCATTTTGTGTAAACGGCAAATCCTCAACATCAACTTCGCGTCCATCAACAAAGATGACGGCTCGCTCGATGACATTGACCAATTCGCGCACATTGCCGCGCCACTCATGATTGAGCATCGCCCGCATTGCGCCGTTGGTGATCCCCGGCACATTTCGATTCATATCATTTGCATACTTGTCCAGAAAGTGATGTACAAGCAGCGGAATGTCTTCGCGGCGCTGGCGCAGTGGCGGCAGCTCGAGACGCACGACATCAAGGCGATATAGCAGATCCTCGCGAAAAAGCCCCTTGTTGCATTGGTTGCGCAGGTCCTGATTGGTGGCGGCAATCACACGCAAATCAACAGGCCGGGCTCGTGTATCACCCACAGGAGTGACCACGCGTTCTTCGAGCACGCGGAGCAATGTGCTCTGCACCGGGGCTGGCAATGTTGAGACTTCATCGAGAAAGAGCGTCCCGCCGTTCGCTGCCTCAAAGAATCCGATGCGATCTCGCACTGCACCTGTGAATGCGCCTTTGCGATGACCAAAGAGTTCGGATTCGATGAGGCTCTCAGGAATGGCACCGCAATTGACCGCCACAAAGGGCTTGTCGCGGGTGATTCCGTTGTAATGAATTGCGCGTGCGAAGAGCTCCTTGCCCGTGCCAGACTCACCAACAATCAACACACTTGAGCGAACTTCAGAGAGCTTCCGAACTGTGTCAAACAATTTGGTGATTGCGGGGGATTCACCTATCAGATTATGAAAGGTGCTTGCTGATGCCAGTTGTTCGGTCTGCAGTTGCCGATCGCGTCTGATCTCTGCAAATTCGAGCGCGCGCTCGATGCGCACTAATACATCATCAAACTGAATTGGTTTGAGAAGGTAATCGACTGCGCCTTGTCGCATCGCCAGCACAGCGCTGTCCACCGTGCCAAATGCCGTGACCACAATAAACGGCGTGTGCGGTGCAGTCTGTTGCACCTTGCGCAACAGTTCCAGACCATCCATCTCGGGCATGCGTATATCACTGAGGATCAAGTCAAAGGGGCGCTCGACGAGCTGTTCATACGCCTCCCTGCCATTGGCTGCCTGGGCGACGTCATATCCTTCTTCTGTGAGCAGCTCTGCAAGCGATGTGCGCAGCAGATCCTCATCCTCGACCAGAAGTATGACCCTGTTCACATCTGACCCATCAGTTGAAGGTGTGGTTTCGTCATGGGGTTTGGTCTGCATCCTGCCCAAGATACTTCTCAGGAATCGGCGTGTCAGGTCGCTCGTAATCCCAGTACATATCTACGATCCACCACCGGGTGCCGCCGCGCAGCAGGTGCATGCTGTAAATCCCGCGTGCATAAGGCTCTGGCTCGTTCTCTGAGCGTCTGGCCTCGTAGGTGCTCCAGACCTGGGCGATGTTGCCGAAGGTTTCAACCCGCCGGGCAATTTCTTTTTCGATGTATCCACCCTTCTCAAAATATTTCTGGTTGGCCTCGACATAGTCATCAACGGAAAGGGGCCAGACCCCCGCCCCGCCGTCGGCTGATGCACGCGCTGCAAGCATGCGGGCGCCGGGCATGAACAAGGATTTGAATCGTTGCCAATCACGCGGTTCGCCCGGCCCTGCGGACATGGAATCGAAATATGCTCTGACGATCTGATCCAATGATCCGACATCTGCTTCGTGCGCGGTCGGCACCATGGTCGGGTCATTGGGGGCCGGTTTGACCATACTCGGGTGGTCTTGTGGCAATCCGCCGGAGGGTTGTGCGCCAACCAGAACACCGACAAGTGCGATATTCAAAATGATGATGACGGGTCTGATTTTCATTGGAACTCTCCCAATTCAAGTGAGGGGAATGTCGCATCTGCAAAGGGAACTGTGCAATTCCCGTGCCCACGCCTGAGTGGGGTGCAGATTCATGCAGACAGGTCCACGGGCACCCACGAACCGCAACATCTCTCGAATTTGAGAATGCACAATCGATGTGTTCCTCGTTATGAGAATTAAAGGGCATTAGTGGTGGCGTACTTTGTCTGGGCGTGGCACGATATGTGCATGGAGAAATGCATGGCAACTATAGGTCTAGTTCGACTACCAGCGTGGGAGGCAGGCATTGGGGCATTGATCATTCTGGCGCTCAGCCCACCGGCGATCGGCCAACTCGATCCCGGTGATCGAAAGAACGCCGTTTCTCAGACTTGTGCCCAAGAGTGCCATGTGGATATCTGGAACCGCAAGGTCATGCACGGCCCCGCCGCGACCAACTGCAGTGCGTGCCATCTGCAGGGCAACCCGGACGACCACAACTTTTTCCTAGTTGCCAAAGAGGACAAACTGTGCCAAAGCTGCCACGATCTGCCGCACAAGGACAAAATGCACACACCGGTGCGCGAAGGGCGCTGCCTTGAGTGCCATGACCCCCACGGATCTGACCACGCAAATGCACTTCTCACCGATCCCGTCAAACTCTGCATCACATGCCATCGTGACGATTTCAACTCTGCTTCATTCGTCCATGGTCCGGTCGCGATTGGTGCGTGCGTGCTGTGTCATGAAGCACACAGTTCACCGCGCGATCACCTGTTGCGCGATGAAGCGCGCACGCTGTGCCTGACATGTCACGATGATGTCATGGACCTCAAAGAGGGTGATCACCTTCACGGCGCGCTCAATGAAGATTGCACGGCCTGTCACGATGCCCACGCCTCCGACCACCGCTATCAGCTTCATGCAACGGCGCCCGAGTTGTGTGCGACCTGCCATCAGGATGTCATGGATGCGATGACAACGGATCGCGCAGTTGTGCATGGTGCGATTCTGGAGGAGGGTGGCTGCAGCACATGTCATGCACCGCATTCATCATCGCTGCCGGGTCTTCAGAAAATGACTCAGCCGAAGTTGTGCCTGACTTGTCACAACAAGGACATGAACGATCATCATGGTCAGCCGCTTCAGAATATGCAGGAGCTTCTGAGCACCAATGCGAATCATCACGGCCCAATCCGCGAGGGGCTGTGCACCGCCTGTCATGACCCGCACAGCGGCGATCACTTCCGCTTGCTTGTTGAAGAATATCCGCAAGATTTCTACGCACCTTTTGATATCGAACAGTACAAGCTCTGTTTCCGGTGTCATATTCCTGATCTTGTGCAATCGCCGAAGGGCACGGGATTGACCGAATTCCGCAATGGCGAACAGAACCTGCACTGGGTGCATGTGAATCAGGAAAAAGGGCGAACGTGCCGCGCCTGTCATGAAGTGCACGCTTCAAGCAGGCCCGCCCACATCCGCGAATCAGTGCCGTTCGGATCATCGGGATGGATGCTCGAGATCAATTTCGCACAAAGCGATGTAGGCGGCTCGTGTGCCCCCGCGTGTCATAGCGCCAAGACCTATGACCGCACGCTCCTGCCCGGCGCCCCACAACTCACACCAGCGATCCCATGAGCATTGGCGTGATGAAATATCGCATACTTCGATCCACGCGCATGTCGATCGCCTTTGCACTGCTGGTGGTGTTGGGCGCACCGCTGCCATCAGCAGTGCGAGCCGATGAGGCACCTGTTGCAGGAGAAGCTGCGCCTGCGATTCACCTGCCAGACCTTGCCGGAGAGGCAATGGCTGCTGACCTTCTTGCGAATCATCTCGCTGTGGTTATCTTTGGCGAACTGAATCATGCGGGCACCGTTGCCGCCTGCGCAACAGTGCTTGATGTTCTGGATGATGTTCGTTTTGAGAATCATCGGGTCATCTCTGTGCTCATTATTGCCAGTCATGAACCACTCGATGAATTGCGGAAGAAGGCACTTCTTGGGCGCTATCCCGAACTGATCCTGCACGACCCTAACCGCACGGCATTTGGCGATTTCAGTGTGATTGTCATGCCCCGAGTTGTCATTGTTGATGCAAAGGGGGTGATCGTCCACACGATGCCCGGCTTTGCACCGCGATTTGAAACCATGCTGACTCACTCACTTCTTGTTGCCTGCGGCATCGAAGAACAGTCCGCCCTTGATGCGCTGATTGACCCTGAAAATCCACCAAGTGATGCAAGTGCAGTGCACGCCGCTCAATTGACGAAGATGGCTAGTGAACTTGCGAAACATGGCATGGCGGAACTGGCAGAAGCCAAGTATCGCGAGGCTCTGGAAATACAGCAAGGCTTTACGCCCGCAATTCTCGGTCTGGCTTCAGTGTCAACGACTCTGGAGGACTTCGATGATGCCAAGCGTCTCTATCATTCGGTGCTCGATCGTGATCCTGAATCATTGCCAGCACAACTGGGCCTTGCAGAAGTTTCGATCAAACGCGGCCCGGACCATTTCGTTGATGCGCACAATCGTCTTGAGAATATCCTCCGGGATTCGCCACATGAACCCCGTGCGCACTTCCTGATGGGTGTTCTTTTTGAGGAAGAACACGAATGTGAAAAATCCGCTTTGCACTACCGCGCTGCTGCTGAGGCGTTACTGAATAAGTAAGCAGCACGCACCGCAGTGGTCCAAAGCTACTTCTGATAGGACTCCGGTGAGTGCGCTTCGCCGTGGCATTCCAGGAAGCATGTTCCCGCAAACACGCCTTGGTCTATGAACTCAAGTCGTCCAGTTTGCGGATCGGGCAACACGATGCCCGTCGCGAAATTGATCAGGTGGGAATTGCCTGCTACGGTGCCCTGATGTGACGCGATGCCGTGCGCATCGTGACATGCAGCGCAGGATGCCTCTTCATTGACAATGTGTTTCTTGTGTTCCGGGAAGGATTCATCATCCAAAATACTTTCGCGGTCATGACACCGGTAACACAGTGCATATCGCTGGGCGCTCTCGCTCAATTGATCAATCGTGCTGTAGCGAGCGACAAGCAACGGCGCTTCGTTCGAGCCGTGCACGCCATTGGGGCCGGTTCCTCCCGAGGCCTGCCCCGTGTCTGAATTGTGGCAATCGCTGCAATACACAATGCTCGAGGTCGTCCACCCCGGCTTCAAGCTCGGCACATCGGGATTCTTGCCCGGCCCCTGCACCGGGTGAAATGAAATGGCGCCAGGTGCAAATTCAAGACGCGTGTTGTTTTGTGCGATCTGTCGCCCAATCCACGGCTGAACAACACTTGAATCCGCGTGGCACTTGAAGCAGACTTCGTATTCGTAGCTGCTTGCAGCAACAGGCGATCCAGAGGCGCTCATGCCGGCAATCTGTCCAAAATTGCCATGGACACCCGGCGCCGAACCGCTTCCACTGTCCATCGTGTGCGGATCATGACAATCAATGCAGCTTGCGTGTTCGACCGGCAAACCCGCAGGGTCAACGGCGCTGTGCGTCTCATGAATAGACAATTTGGTGAGCTCATTTGCAATGTTCGCAGCGCCCGGCGTGTTACCGTCGTGACAGCGCGTACATGTGGCCGCGACAGTCGAACCCTGCAAGAGGTAAGGCCCACTTGGCGCAGAGTGAGGCTGGTGACAGGAATCGCAACTTGTGTGTGCACTGATACTTGTTGGACCAACCATATGGCAACTGATGCATAACTGTGAGCCGACGTTGCTCATGACAAGAAAATCACCAAACGCATTGTTGTGTGCGTCATGACACGATGTGCACTGCAATTCGCCATTTATATCCAACTGAATTTCTGTTGGGAGCGTGTGCGGATCTTTGAGGCGTGTATCGCTGGCAACCAGCGCCGAGTCATACCGGAATGACACCGGATGATCGTCGCGCAGGTCTGTGCCCAGGTGGCCCGGCCCAATGGGCATGGTTGTTACGCCGCCCGACATGGTGATGGGGAGCGTGCGAGAAACAACATTGCCAAGTGCGATCGTGCCATCGTGGCATGACAGACACATCTTGGACATCCCCGTTGGTTGACCCGGCACGGCATCGAGTGCGCGACTTGAATAAATCAGGTATGCATCTGTCGGCATCGTCCTGTTCCACAAGGGCCGGACAGGTGATGCGTTGTGGGGCGTGTGACAAAAGATGCATACCTGCTGTTCGGTCGTTGCGCGCACCTGCCCGACGCCGGTCGCAGAAAGATTGTGCGGACTGTTGATCACACTCATCTGCTGAGCTGTAGCAACCGAAACGACCGAAGCAATCAATGTGCTCATCACGGCGACATGAAGCATGTTCATGGCGAGCCCTCCACGAGATAATCAAAAACGTGCACTCTGCGGTTATATGAATCTGCGACCCAGATGCGACCTTGCGCATCGATATGAATTCCAACAGGCAACCAAAACTGTCCGGGTCCATGCCCTTCTTCACCGAAACGCATGAGCAACCTGCCCGATGAATCAAAGAGCTGGACGGTCTCAAAATTGCCGTCAACCACATACAAATTGCCATCCGGGTCGAACGCAACCCCCTTGGGCTGGGAAAAATAGCCGGGTAGATCGCCTTTGCTTCCGATCGTGCGCACAATTTTGAAGTCGCGGTCAAAGACCTGCACACGAAAGTTCATGGAATCACTCACATAGAGTTGCCCGGCGCGATCGAGCGCGACGTATGTCGGAAAGTTGAACTCCCCCGGCGCAGCGCCTCGGCTGCCGATACGAGCTTCAACCGTATCATCTATTGAAAGCACGACGATCTGGTGCGCACCCGGATCCGCAACAATCAATTGATTCTTCGTTGCATCGACTGCGATCCCGCATGGGCGTATGAGATTCCCCTCGCCAAGCGTTCCATGATAGCTGCCATCGGAATCGAAAACGTGAATCACCGCAAGGGCTGCATCACTTACAAATACACGCCCGGATTCACCAACAGCGACCGCGATCGGAAGCAAAAACGCCCGCGCGCCCTTTGAGGGTTGCCACTGCGCATACGTCCGGCGCGCAAGGTCAAAGACATGCAGCGTGCGTTCACCCGAATCGCACACAAAAACACGTTCATCGGCATCCGTGCACACGCCCATCGGGCTCACCATTGTTCGTTCTGCGTCGCGTCCAAACAACATCGCACCAACATTGCCAAAAAACGAACGCCCCGGTTTCATATCGCGATCTGAGGCGAGCTCGCCCACATGGACCACACGCGGTGCATCCGGTGGTGGCGGCCACCCCAAACTGCGATTTGAGGGGTCAAAGAGCGTGCCGCGCACCGTGCCGCAAGCCCCGATGCCCAAGCACATCAGAACGCACATCGTGCTAGAAATCGCGCGTGAGGCCAATCGCCAATGTCTGCGCGTCAGAATCAACATTGTCACCCTCCAGAAAAGAATTCCTGAGACTGATGAACATACTGGTTTGCCGATGCTGCCAGCGAAACTCCAATTCCTGCTCAAACCCTTTTGTCGAGCCTGATAACTCATCCTTCTCGTTTCTGTAAATAAGACGCACCCGGGCATCGAAACCAGATCCGAGACGCCGCCCCCATTCCCCGGTCACGCGATCCAGTTCCACCCGGTTCTCTGTGTCGGTGTAGTCGATTTCTTCGTGACTTGCATCCACACTTAACCATGACCTTCTCCCGAGTCGATAATCATAGCGCGCCGTAAAACGCGTCAGTTCGAACGGTGAGATATCGCTGTCCTGGGTTTCTTTCTCTGCAAGCAAGATGAAATGCCCAATCGAATATTCAGCGCCATACCTCAGGTTGCGCACATCATTGGGTGTAATCACCGCGTTGCGCCGGGCATCGATGGCCTGGTCAATCTCCCGATAGATGAGATACAACGCCAATCCGCGAAGTGCACCCTCCTCAATTCCATATCGCAAAGAAAACGAAACGCCCACAGACTCAGTCGTGTTGCCCGGCTCTGCCCGGAGTTGAAAATCAATGAGCACCGTTTGCCCGTCAGCAATCGAGCCCCCCACCTGTCGCCTGATTTCAACGCGATCCGGAAATGTCATCACCGTAAAGTCCACGCCAGATGAAAATGCCTGAACGCCCGCGCTATCACGAATCACGATCGATGATGCGATGATTTGCCGTTGATTGATCACGATCGGAAACGGATCGTTGAAGGTATGTACTGTTGCGAGAAAGTCCAGAGTCGAACCGCGCTCGCTGTTTTCGATGCGTTCAAATTGCCCTGCAAGTGATGCATTCAAGCGTCCGTATGGCACTTTCTTGGTGTATTGCAAATCAATGTTGCCAAAGTATTCCTCACTCGTAAAATTCGCATCTGGGATATCCACATGCCCGCCGCCCGCCACCAAAGTCGTCACAAGACTATCGAAGAGATTGTGTCGCAGCGTTACGAACCCGCGTGCCTGTCGCTGATCCTGCCCGCCGATTGAACGATCTTCGACCAGCAGATCCCACCGCGAATCCAACGATTCCGAATGACGTAGTCTCAGCACTTCACTCAGGCGCAACGTGCGATTGCGAAAGTCGCCCGATTGATCGAATACCCTCAACGTCGAGCGTAACGAGTCATGATGGTCGGTCCCGAATTCAATCGTGTGCACAATGGTGGCATCATGCCGTCGAAACGCATCGTCGATCCCCGATGCCTGATTCTCATCAACAAAGTCAAGAGAATAATCAACGGTCAGGCGTTGCCGATCGGTGGGCGTCCACACACTTTGGATTGAAAACGTGTCCTGTACTCGCAGCGAATCCACCAGGTCCGCCAAATCATTTTGTTCCTGTTCACGATGAACATACCGAAAAGTTGTCGGGGCAATGTCGTGAAATGTTCTTACAGATACACCCGCCTCGGTTGTCATACTGTCAATGGAACTCCCGAATTCGCGACTCAGCCGAGTCTGGTCGCGCCTCGCCCACACCGTCATTGGTGCAGGACCATCGCCCAGAATGAGTGCGCTGATATCAAAGAGCGCCAGTAATTCTGAGTCATGTCCGTCGGCTGTCGAAACTGGGCTTTTCAAAAAACGGTCTTCAAAACCGAGTCTCGCATTGAATGAAAGATCGACCAAATTTTCGTGCCCGATGAACGCCCGGCTTGAGAGCGTCATGATTTCGCGCGCGATCTGTTCCGTGTCCGTGCGCGAGCCTGTATCACCACGATCGATGTGATTACGCCGGTACTGGTAGAAAAAATCCAGCCCAACATTGAGCCGTTCGAGCGTGAACGCTTTCAATGTGTCCGTGCGCTCCCCCACAATGACCGGGCCATCGTCGTGTTGCTGTGCGTCCACCGCAGGTGCAATCATCCCGATGGCCGCAGCGCTGGATGCAAAGGAACACAACTGAAGCAACTTGCGGCGCACCTCGTCACTCCCGACCCGTCTGCGCAGATGCGTTCCTGTCTAAAGTAGGTGCCTCATCATGCAACATGTACTGGGTGGCTCCGCCATGACCTGAATGGCAAGTCGTGCAATTTGAATCAGCCAGAGCATGTTCGGGGACATTCTCGGTCAGCAGTTGATCCGCCTCATGGCACTGCGCGCACACCTCACCAGGCGGTGCCTTGAGTAGCGACGCAAAGGCAGATTCGTGCGGCACATGACACCACAAACACGCCGTCATTCGCACCGGAGCATGCATGAAGTCATACCGGGCCACCTCTTGATCATGACATTTCAGGCACACATCAGCCGTCACACTTGCCACTTCAAACATTTCCCCGTGACATTCAGTGCACCGCTCTTCGCGGTAAGGAGAATGGCTCACATACGTCAGGCTGCGGCGCATTTCTACAGGATCACCGGTGCTCGCAAGTGAGGGCAAGGCGTTTGGGTTGGGCACGCCATCGAAAAACATCGTGAGTACGTCATAGTTCCGTTCGATGCTGCACGCGCCCCACAGCGTGCCAAGACCAAGTGCGCAGGTGAGCATCAATGGACGGTGCGTCCATCGTCGAGGAATTGAATATGTCTTAGCGCTGCCATTCAAGTCCATCTCCCGTCGATGGTGAATTCGGATTCTGTTCTGGAGACGCCTCCTCGGGCACGTACTCATCAGGCACCGGTGCTGTCGCCGCGTTCCGGCCACGCCCCTCGGCCATGTCACCGACTCCTGCGTTCACAGTCACCGATGCTGGTTCCAGGTCTGCAACCGTCCAGCCCTTGCGTAAATGCCCGAGGGCATAGATGTTCACTTTGCCAAAACCGAACTGGTTGGTCACCACAACGTAACGCGTGGGGATAAAACCCTCGTGTATGTCATCTTTCACAAGCTCCAGACGCTCGTCAGACACGCACACGCCCACGGGCAAGTTCATCGCACCCGGATAGGCACCAGCAGACCCAAAGGACATCAGCAATTCGTAGTCCTTGTTGAACATCTGCACGTTCTGAAACGCTGCGTCGACGACATAGACAATGCCTTCGGAGTCAACTGCAAGCTGCTTGGGTCTTGCAAATGACCCTGCGTAATCGCCAAGCTCGCCAAACCCGGAAATGAAGCCACCGTCCGGCGAGAATTTTTGCACGCGACAGCGCATCATGTCAGACACATACACATAGCCCTGCGCGTCAATGTCAATACTCAGTGGCACCCGGAACTGCCCATCTCCATCACCGACACTACCGAATGTGCCAAGCAGCTCGCCTGAGTGGCGATCAAGAATCACAATATGCTGCGCCGTAATATCACAGACATATAGACGCTCGCCGTGCACCGCAGCCGCAATCGGCTTGAGGCCCTTGTGACCAAGTGTTTTTGCGTATCGTTCATTTTCGTCGTACACAAGCACCGCATTGCGATCATTATCAACGACATACACCCACCCGTCATCCGCGACCGCCACATCCACAGGATGGGTGAGATGGTTGATGCCCGTCGTGCCGATCCTGCGCATCTGCTTGTTGGTGAGATCAAGCACGGTCAGCGCTGGGTACCGAATATCGCACACGTAGATGCGGCCGTTGCGCATTTCGACGCCATACGGCTTGTCGATCGAGGTGTCTCGTGGGTTATCCTTGCCAAAGATTATTTCGTCGAGCCGGCTCGGACGTTTGTCACTTAAATCCGCACTGGTCTGGAAGGATCGCACGAACTGAATCCGCGGCTCATCTGGAGGCAGAGGCCAGAATGCAAAAGATGTGTGCTTTGCCGGACCTGCAGAAGAAGCACCGGAGCAACCTGTCAGTGCAATCACACTCATCATCAACCCGCACCACCCCAGCATTGTGCACGGATGTGTATGTGTTCCATTGGCGAGTCGTCTCATGCTTCACCTCAATCATATGTCGGAGAAATACGTATCTCTTGTAGAACAAAACAGATGCCAATTGATGGTAACTCACTTGAAGGACAAACAAATGGTGCAATGAAAAGCCCCGCAGTCTCCCACATAGTGGCGAAACGCGGGGCGAAAACACCCTCCTCAAGCCATCTCAGGTCTTACTTGAGGTGGCAGCCCAGGCAGATCGCACTCGCTGCGTTGCTTGCGCGAAGCATGTGATCAAATCCACCTTTGTTATGCACCGTGTGGCAACTGGCGCAGGACACGACTTTCTGTGTCACGCCATTGGGATCGACCCAGTCGCGTATCCGGAGGAACGACGGCAGGTTCGCAGGATCTTGGAACGCGCCGGCCCACCACGCTGGCTGCGGGTCAGGCGGATACATGGCATCACTTCCGATCGGATGATCGTTGGTCAGGTCTGTGCCCAACAGCTCGCCACCACCCATGAAACTCGTCCCCGTCTGCCCGCCAAAACTGTCAAGCGCCACGGTTCCATCGTGGCACGACAGGCAGAAGCGACTGTCGGTATCAAAATCCGCCGCCGCGGTGCCCGTACCTTCATGCATCTGATACGTCGCGGTCGTCAACTCGTGATTCCACAGTCTCGGTACTCCCGCGAGAGCATTATGCGGCGTGTGACAGGGTTTGCAGATCTCACCACCCGACCACGCTTTCGACGAGAAATCGTGATCCGAGCCGACGATCTGACCTGAAGCCCCTGATGCGACCACACCTGCAAACACCATGGTGCCGAGCAAATGGCTCATTCGAAATCGCATGACTTTCACCTTTTCCTTTCCGGGGCGGATCGATTGCTCTGTTCACCCCACTCAAAGCTTCCATTCTGCTCTTCCATAATGCAATTTCCATACCACTCTGCAGACATTCTCCATCCCCCCAAGGCGGCCCTCAATTGGACACAGGGAAGGTTCTCGAACCTCCGCTTCCTTGAACTGAGAAGAGTGACTCGCCCAGTCGTCTCAGATTCCGGAGACCTCTGCCTGTTCCTTTATCCAAGGGCGGAGCGAACCGATCCCTCACAGACCCGCTTCATGGGCGGCCCCGGAGGAAGATGGGAAGACTTGCCCCTCAACACGGAACGTGGCACACAGCGTGCGGTCGAAGCCATCTGCTGCTGGCTGCTGGACTTCTCGCCAGTGCAATCGCGTTATCACCCGGAGCGTGGGCCAACAGCGGGATAACCTCGGTCACAGAATCATCCGCGATCACAACTGAGTCCACATCGCGGATCCGTCGATGCGACGCCTGCCATGACATCGAAACCGAGATATCCCACCCGGTAGGGGTCATTCCCTCCATGCAGGTTCCTGCTCAACTCCCTCTTGAGAGGGGACGCATTACCTGCTTCACCTGCCATCTCGAAGCCAGTGCCGCCCAGCATGAGCAGGCCCGGGCCAACCACGACCCACTTCTTCGCCTCTCAGGAGATGCCTCGCAACTCTGTGCTGCGTGTCACAATGGGTATGTATCTGGGGCGACATCACCGCACGCAAACACTCCTACGCAGGCCCATCCGAAGCCAAACGCGCGGAAAGATGATCGAGCGGCACCCGAAACCTTCCTGTCTGTTGATGAAGAGTCGCGAACTTGCATGACCTGCCACGATGGTTCGATCGCGTCCGATGTTGTCCATTTGCGACTTACGCCAACAGGGCCTGATGCCAGTCAGGACCATCCCGTCGGTGTGGCAATGCGAGGTTCATCGATCAGACGCCTCGGTTTCGGAGAACTTGCGAATCCCGACGCACTTGACCATCGCATCCGCTTGTTCGATGGAACGGTTGGCTGTGGCTCCTGCCACAATCTCTACTCTCGGCTTGAGAATCACCTTGTCATCACGAACATAAAAAGCAAGCTCTGCCTGAGTTGTCATCTCTTCTGACTGTTCGCTCACGCATATTTTCGCCTTTGTGAGAGGGCGATACGCCGGCGTGTCTCAGAATTGAGAAATGCTGCGCGCCCGGCCCCACCGACTGCCTCACTTCTGCAACACGCTTCGGCATCTCTATTGCAGACACTATTGGTAACCAGCGGACATACCCTGGGATGGAGGTCCGATGTCTCTTCACGCTCTAGTACTGTGTACAGCAACGTGCCTCGGCATAGCGATGCCAGTGTCGGCCCAGACGACAGCGGCCATGCCAACTCCAACGCACGCCATGGGCACCCTTGCCATTCAGGCGACTCAGGGCACATCCGGTGGACCATCTGCGCAAGGCGATGCCATTGAAGTGCATCTCTTTCAGGACAATCAGGTCGCAGTCCGACTTGACGGCAATCTTGACGACAACAACATGGCAATGTTCACCAACGTGCCTCTCGATCAACCCCTTCGACCCATCGTTCGCATCATGCACGCGGGCGTTACCTATCAGGAAACCGGTCCGCTACTGAGTGCTTCAAAACCAAATGCATCGATGAATGTGCTCATCTATGAGACTCGTCTTGATCAACCGCAGTGGGACATTGTGTCGCGTCGGGTGATCGTCACGCAAGCAGAACATGAACTCGTTATCGCCGAGTTGCTCATCGTCGAGAACCACGCCGACTACACCTGGCTTGGTGGAACCCTTGATGATCGGGATCAGCGAACAAGCGTCACGGTGTCACTGCCGCGGAACGCGCACACCGTCACACTTGATGCCGGTTTTCATGGGTGGTGCTGCACGAAATACAAAGATGCCCTGCTTGAGGTGCAGATGCCGCTCATGCCCGGGCGTGCAACCTTTCGCTACTCCTATCGACTGCCGGTCGCAAACGGCACTGCGGAGGTCCTTGTCTCTGGACCAGTGCCAACGAATACTTTGTCTGTGTTCATCCCAGACACGGGTCTCGTGATGCACCCCACTGATATCGTTCCCGCGGGGATGCAGGTAGGCGATGCTGGCCCGATGCGGGTCTTTCAGCGCGAAAGTCAGCCCGCGTTTTCACGCTCGGGTGTTGTTGTAGCCGGTCTCATCTCCGAGATGCCTTTGATGACTCCTGCGCATGACCAGAATCTCACTTCGCGCATCCTGGGAAGTGTTGCGCTCGCAGTCGGGATCGGCGTCGTGTTGTATGTGCTCTTCGCGCGAAAACCAAAAATGAAACGCACCTGAGATGCGACTGCTGCTTCGGATCACCCTGTCACCTTTTTACTCACTTGCAATCGCGCTAAGTCTTGCGGGCTCCCTCTATGCAGTTTTTTATTATGTCCCAGTCGACCATGAAACAGGATCGATTCCGAATATTCTTTATCTTCACCTCCCCGCAGCCTTCTGCACATTCCTTGCTGCTGGTATCGTTGCCGCCTCAGGAACTGCCTATTTGTGGCACCGCACGACCCGGTGGGATGCGCTCGCTGGCGCGGCGGGCTATGTCACCGTCCTGTGCTGCTCAATCGTGCTCATCACGGGGATGATTTGGGGACGTGACGCGTGGGGCGTGTGGTGGACATGGAGCGCCAGCCTGACATTCAGTTTCATTTTGTGGGTGCTCTATGTTGTTTACATCGTTCTTCGCCGAGTCATTCACACACAAGATCGTCGTGCCATGGTCTGCGCAGTGTATGGCATCATCGCGGCGCTTGATGTTCCTCTTGTATACCTGTCGGTGCAGCTCATCCCGGATATCCACCCGCGCTCGATCGGCTTGCAACCTTCTATGCGCTACACATTGGTGCTGTGTACCCTGACTGCATCTCTCGTGACAATTGGTCTGATCGCCATCAAGATGCGCAAGCCGTTCATTGAAAAAACATCATCCTCACAGTGAAGCACACGAGGCTTTCAGAAAGCGCTATTCACAAACTGTGACAGCCAATCACAAATCCGCAGGTCGGTTTACATTCATCGCACAATGCGGCTCGATTACCACCTCAATGCGATGGGCTTCCGAGATCGCGTTTCGCAACGGAAGTTTTCTCTCTCCGATCAGGCGTTGCAATTGAGAGATGCACGCCGGGCGGTAGATTCCGATCGTGGGATGCAATGTGTTCGTGCGCGCTATGACCGCCCACGCGCCCGGGTGGGTTGTTGCAGCATCAACGATTGTTCGAACCGTACTCGCGTCGATTGCTGGAAGATCGCCCGCAAGCACAAAGACATCCTGCTGCGCATATTCAAGGGCTGCAAGCACGCCGCCCATCGGCCCGACCCCAGGATAAGGATCATCAATCACGAAATCTGCGCGCAATGCGACATCTGGATTGCAGGCGCCAACTACCGCGACCGGCACACGCAGCGCATCGCGCAGCGCCTTGATGGACTGATCCACGAGTAGTGCATTGCCATCGTTGATAGGTTCGAGCAGTTTGTCGCGTCCAAACCGCGTGCTGCGCCCGCCGACAAGCACAACCGGCAACGGTGCAACAGACGAACTGTCTGGGCAATCAGGCATTGAAGGCTCCTCAGATCGACCAGTCGAAATATGGCCAGGGCCCATCACCTGATGCGCCCGGCGGAATCTCTACGAATCCGTCACTCGTTGCACTGGATGGAATGTCCGCTGAGCCGCGCGACGAGAGAAGTTCACCCTGTCCTGAGCCGGTTCGGCGAACAAGGCGATACCACCACATGTCAATCTTCTTTTCATCAGGATTCGTCAGGCGCAGAAGTGTCGGCGGTGGAAGTTGACGCAATCCGGCGCGGCGCGCAAGAGCTGGAAAGACGAGCCGGCGAGCCGTCACCAGCACCGAAAGTGGATTACCCGGAAGTCCAAGAATTGGCGTGCCGTCATCGGTCATCGCACCCAGCGCAGGCCGCCCCGGGCGCTGCGGGAGTCTGTGAAAGACAACCCGCGCACCGAGCTTCTCAACAACCGCGGGCACATGGTCATGATCGCCCATCGAGACGCCACCGGTAAATACGAGCGCATCACATTTTTTCAACATGCACCGCCCCGCATCTTCAATCGCCCTCGCATCATCGGGGATCCGCACCGAGTCGATGAGATCAAGAAAAGCATATGAACCGAACATGGTGCGAAGTGCCAGCGAATGTGCGTCGCGCAGTTGCCATTGTGTCGGCGCTTGATCAGGCGCCAGCACCTCATTGCCCGTAATCACAATCCCAACCCGGACGCGCCGAAAGACCATCGGATGATCAACGCCAAATGTTGCAAGTGCTCCTGCAAGTGCTGGAGTCACGCACGAGGCCTCGTGCGCCACCAGTGCGCCCTTGCTCATATTTTCACCGCACCGGCGGATATTCATGCCTGCTTTGATTGATTGCACAGCTTCTGCATCGATGGTGATCTGACCGGGCGATTCTATCACATCTTCACGCCTGATGACAACATCGGCGCCCTCGGGCACCGGTGCGCCAGTAACAATCGTCAGCGCTGCGCCATGTGGCATCGCAGGCGGCGCTGTGCCTATCGCAACTTCGCCAGCAACGGCAAGTGACCCTGCCGCGACATCACCAAGCCGCAGTGCGTATCCGTCCATCGCGCTGACATCACAGGCGGGGCTTGGCCGATCTGTGCGCACGGCCTGCGCCAAGATGCGCCCCCCGGCGCAGTCCAACTCAATGCGTTCGTGCGGAACCTGTGTGATGTCCTTGAGAAGCGCCGCAAGTGCATTGTCGATGTGTGTCAGTGCGCCTGGTTTCACGCGTCCTCTTGGTCACGTTCTATTTGTTGGCGAGCCCATTGCCATGAGGCCACCGTTCGGGGAAACCCGACGGTATTCATCGCGAGCATCACCGTTTGTTCGATTTCTTCATGTGTCGCACCGTGATGAAGCGCACGCCGCACATGGCTGCGCAGTGCCGATTCAAGACCCGCGCCGATACAGATTCCCATTTTGATTAGCGCGCACGTCTTGGCATCAAGCGGCCCGATCTGATCAACCGCCGCACCGACGGACTCATGGGCAGCGCCGAGTTCGGGGAACCGCTCGATGAATGCCTTGAATGTCGCCGGTGCCCGGAGTTCGCTTTCCTGTGTCATACATCAACCTCCAATGACTGTCATTGTGACGAATCCCTGGGCGGGATGCTCGGAGGCTTTTCTTGCGAGCCCCTCACTGAGGATTGTGTCAAAGAGTTCCGCATCAAATCGCGGTCTCAGGGCAGCAAGCAACGAGCCCGAGGGTCGATCCATGAGGCACGGGTACAGTGAGCCGTCCGAGGTGATACGGACTCGGTTGCACGCGGAACAGAAGTTGCAGCTCATCGGCGTAATAAATCCGATCGTGACCGAGCGTCCATCATCGAGCACAGCGCGGAAGTTTTCTGCGGAATCTGAGCCGCGCGGCAGCGGCTCCCACGACGTTACGATCTCATCCAACCGAGCGCGCACTTCGCTTGCAGGTACATATCTTTCTGCCCATTGCGATGCAAGTGGCCCCATGGGCATGAGTTCGATAAAGCGAATAGCCGCATCACACTCGGAGGCATAGCGCACGAGCCCGGGAATCTGCTCCTCATTCTCGCCGCGCAACACAACAGTGTTGAGTTTGATCGGCGTCAGGTTCGCATCATGGGCAGCCTCGATCCCCGCAAGCACGCACTTTAACCCATCGATGCCCGTCATTCGAGCGAACTGCGCCGAATCAAGTGAATCAAGACTGAGGTTGACGCGCATGAGCCCTGCATCCGCATAGGCCCGGGCGCGAGTAGCAAGTGACAGACCATTGGTCGTCATCGCGAGATCATCGATGCCGTCAATTCGTGCAAGGCGCGTGATGATGTTTTCCAAGTCGCCGCGCGCCGTCGGATCACCGCCGGTCAGCCGCACCTTGCGCAGGCCGTGATCCTGCACGAGATGTCGAACGATGTTTTCTAGTTCAATCGGAGTCAACAGATCGTCTGCGGTGTTGTGATGAAAATCAGGCCTGCAATAGACACATCGCATATGGCATGCAGATGTGAGTGACAGTCGAAGGTATTGAATGGTGCGCTTATGGGAATCAATCAGCGTCTGCGCACGAGCGGGCCTGTGCCCGGAGGCAGGCAAAGACAAATGCGACATTGGAGGAACACCATTACACATTCTCAAAGGCGATCGATTCACCCAGACGGGGATCCTGAGTCGGTATTAGTGCACAGTCCCGCAGCCGGCGCGCTGTCAACGCCACTGCAACACCCCCAAGTCCCAGAAGACAGGTGAGATCAAGAATATGTGGGTGGAATCCCAGATCGTTTCCAGACTCTCGCACTGCGTCGAGGAACCCACGATATGTCTCTGCGCTAGCAAGTAGATCTGCCGGAATGCGCGGCATAACAAGCCAATACATATCAACATAATGCATCATGAGCAGCCAGCCGGCCACCAGCGCGAGAGCGCCTTTGGCACGCTTGGGATGTCTGGAGATCAAGAGCAGGAACGGCACGCAAAAATGTCCAAAGAGCAACAGCGCACTCACTGCACGCCAGCTGCCGATCTGGCGCGTGATATACCACCCCGTTTCCTCGGGAATGTTTGCGTACCAAATCAACATGTATTGACTGAAGGCAATGTACGCCCAGAAAACAATCCCAAACCCGAATAAAATCTTGCCCGCATCCTGATAGTGCTCGCGCGTGACAACGCCCCGCAAGCGTCCAGAGCGCTGAAGAAGCCACACGGTGACGCAAAGTATGCTGATAAATCCACATAAACTCGCGGCAAAGAAATACACGCCGTACATCGTGCTGAACCAGTGCGGCTCGAGTGACATCACCCAGTCGACAACCGCCAGAGTCTGAGTCAATGCGTACAGTGCCATGCAGATGGGCGAGAACTTCTGCATGTGATGCGTGTGCGCGAGATCGCCGCTTGCATCCTGCGCCACGGAATGGCCAAAGAGCATGCGCGCAGTTGCGCCCCACACCGCGAAGTAGAACACGGCCCGGAGTGTCCAGAAGCCGGGATTAAAGAAAACCCGCTTCTTGGTGAGCACCTCGTCAAAGTGTTCGGAGCCTGCATCAAAGAGGCTCGCATCCGCCCAGTGATACAGCATTTCTCCCTGGCCCAGCATGACAAGTATCGCAATCGGAGCGAATGCGATCGCGAGCCATGTGAGATTGGCGGCAATTGCCTCACTGACACGCCGCAGCACGACACTCCACCCGGCGCGGGTCATGTGCTGCACGAGTGTGAACCACAGTGCACCAAGGGATATGGTGAGCACGAAGATGAATGCGGTGAGGTAGGAAAACAACAACCGATCCCATGCGCCAAACACAGCGCTGATCAGAATGCTCAAGACCAATCCAGTAGCGCCGACTATCCCCGCCACGCGGAAAATCCGAGGGGCCAGCGCTCCAAGTGTTTCGCCATCAACTGTAATTCCCCGAACACTCACGGTTGATTTCCCTCGCTTTGGTTGTTCGGTTGTCCAACAGATGGCGCATTCGCACGATTGGCCGTTTCGCGCTGCTGCAGTTCGCGCATATACGCAACGATCGCCCAGCGATCGCGAACGCTGATCCGCGACTTGTAGCTCCCCATCGTGCGCACACCGTTGGTGATGGTGTTGAAAAGTTGTCCCACAGGTTGGGCGATGATGTCAGCGTCGTGGATGCTCTTGGGCTCGACCCAGGTTGTGCCTTTGCTCCGGGCCGGGTCGCCCATCACGGCAAGTGCCCGTTGATTCACAGGCCCATCGCCGTAGCCGATCGGCCCATGGCACGGCGTGCAATAGATGGTGAACTGCTCTTGCCCGCGGGCGAGCAAGTCTGGCGTTTCGCGGGCCTGATCCGGGAACATCGTTGCCCATGCGTCGTTTGCGATACCCTGAAAAAAGTGTGTGTCAGCGCGCAACTCACCGCGCGCCACTGTGCCCGAAACGGGTTGGCGCATGGCGCGGCCGTCGGCGAACAGCGAGTTCGCATGCTGAGCGCGAAACTTGGGCTGGTTGTCCATGTCCTGAATCCAGTGAATCCGGGGCTGCGTTTGGTTCGTCGAGCGCATGCGCATGATGATCACTGGCGGGATCATCGCGACGATCGCGATGCCAATGAGAACAAACAGAAATGGCCTTGGCAGGGTGTTCATGCTTCCAGCGCTTCAATCGAGGTCGGGTTCAGTGTTTCAAGCAGCGTGTGCGTAGTTGACCGATCGAAATTCGGATCCCGGGCTTCGATGACCACAAAGAAACGATCATCAGTGGCACGTGCAAAGCGTTTGCTCTTGAAGACCGGGTGATACAGACGAGGCAGGCCGTTGAACACAAGCATCAAGGCAACCGCTGCAATTGCGGAGAACAGCACCGTGGTCTCAAACATGACCGGAATCCATGCGGGCAGACTCATCATGGGTTTACCGCTGATCATGTATTCGTAGCCGCGCACCATCCCGAAGAACCATGCCTTCAAGCTTGACGCATTCGTAAACCATTGCATGAGAAATCCAAGCGTCACGCCCGTCAGGCCGCCAAAAAAGACCAGCACCGGCAGGATTGTCGGCTTGACGCCCATCGCCTTGTCAAGCCCATGCACCGGGAAGGGCGTGTGGCAATCCCAAAGCTTGTAGCCAGCATCATGCACCGCACATGCAGCGCGCGTGATCTGCTCGGGCGTCTCAAACTCTGCAAGCAGACCGAACACCTCCCCGGTCGAATCATTGGCATGCTGACCGTGTGCGCTCATGACACTGCCTCCCCATTCTGATCATCCGCACTGCCATGCGCACCGGCGGGGTGGGCGTTTGCTTCTGGCATCACCGCTTTGAGTTCGGCCATCGCAATAACCGGCAGGTATCTGATGAACAAAAGGAACAACGTCAGGAAAAGCCCCATGCTGCCGATCAGCATCGCAAGATCGACCCATGTCGGTGCGAAATAGGCCCAACTGCTTGGCAGGTAATCCTGTTCGAGTGAAATCACGATGACGAAACGCTCAAACCACATCCCGACGTTCACGCACATCACGACGAAGAACATCACCGGGATGCTGCGCCGGCATCTCTTGAACCAGAACAGTTGCGGGGCTGCAACATTGCAGAACAGCATGATCCAATAGGCCCACGCGTGTTGGCCGAACGCCCGATTGATAAATGCAAAGCTCTCATAGCGTGCGCCTGAATACCACGCCGTGAAAAACTCCATGAGGTATGCGTATCCGACGATCGACCCGGTGAGCAGGATGATCTTGTTCATGTTCTCAAGGTGGCGCATCGTGATGAAATCTTTGAGGCCCCAAAGCTGACGCGACGGCACCGCAAGTGTCACCACCATGGCAAAACCGCCAAAGATTGCCCCGGCTACGAAATACGGCGGGAAAATCGTGCTATGCCAACCCGGAACCTGCGCTACCGCAAAGTCGAACGACACCACCGAATGCACCGACAACACAAGCGGCGTCGCCAGTGCTGCGAGCAATAGATACGCCCGTTCATAGCGATGCCAGTGGCGCGTGCTGCCGCACCACCCCAGCGCAAGAATGCCATAGATTATCGCACGGGTCTTCGTCACTGCGCGATCGCGAAACGTCGCAAGATCAGGAATCATCCCCACATACCAGAACATCAGTGACACGGTGAAATAGGTACTCACCGCAAACACATCCCAAAGCAGCGGGCTGCGGAACTGCGGCCATAAGTCCATCTGATTCGGGAACGGGAACAGCCAGTACACCACCCACACCCGCCCGACGTGAATCACCGGGAACGTGCCTGCGCAAATCACCGCGAAGATGGTCATCGCCTCGGCAAACCGGTTGATCGCGGTGCGCCATTTCTGGCGGAACAGGAACAAAATCGCACTGATCAGCGTGCCCGCGTGCCCGATTCCGATCCAGAACACAAAGTTGATAATCGGGAAACCCCACATCGTCGGGCTGTGATTACCCCACACACCCACACCTGTGATGATCAGATACAAGACCAACAGCCCGAACAATGATGCAAGCGTCGATGAAATAGCGAACGCGATATACCAGGCCCTCGGCGGGCGCGGCGACTCATTGGCCTGACATATCGCCGTCGTCACCGAGGCAAACTCGGTGTGGTTCAGTACCAACGGCGCCCTTTGGCACGGATCCTCAAACGTGTTGTCGATTGTTGGTTCGTTCATGGTGTGTTGTGCGTATTGCTCTGGTTAGTGCTGTGCGTGTCGGCTGGGCGCTCGTGCCCTACAGATGCGACCGGGTTGCGCACCTTGGCGAGATACTTCACCCGGGGTTTGGTGTTGAGTTCATCAAGGACGTTGTATGACCTTTCATCTTTGTGCAGTTGTGCGATGCGGCTCGTTGGATCATTGAGATCGCCAAAAATGATCGCCTGTGCTGGGCACGCCTCTTCGCAGGCAGTCATGATGGCACCATCGGCAATGGTCGCCTCTGTGCCCTGCTCGGTGCCGCCGGCCTGCACCCATGCATTCTTGGATCTGATTTTTGCGCCCTCGATGCGCTGCGTGCAGAACGTGCATTTTTCCATCACGCCGCGCATGCGCACAGATACGTCCGGATTGAATTGCATCTGCCGCAGTTCGCCTGCATCGGCTTGCGGAAGTTCGTAATACTCGCGCTCAACTTGCAACAGCGCCCCGGGCTGTGTTCGATGCGGCTTGCGTTTCCAGTAGTCGTAAAAGTTGAACCGTCGCACCTTGTAGGGACAGTTATTCGAACAATACCGCGTGCCCACGCACCGGTTGTAGACCATCACGTTCAAGCCATCTTTGTCGTGCATCGTAGCGCCAACAGGGCACACCGTTTCACACGGTGCGTTCTCGCACATCTGGCACGGCATGGGTTGCAACGCCACGCTGTGCATCTTCGTTGGGTCGTAGCTGCCATCTGTGGTGCCGAAACTGTAGTACCGATCCACACGAATCCAGTGCATCTCGCGCCCGCGCAACACCTGATCCTTGCCCACGATCGGAATGTTATTCTCGGCGTGACATGCCGCGACACACCCATTGCACCCAACGCACGCGCTCAGATCGATCGACATCGCCCAGCGGTGCGCAGCACCTTCGAGATTTGTTTCTTCATATGGAGACAACTGGTGCAGCACATGCTGACGATGCGTCGCGAAGTCCGGGTGTTCGCGATATTCATTCAGATTCGCTTCGCGGAAGATTGAACCAAGACGCTCCTGCTGACTCTTGCCCGCAACGCGCGTTACATCGATTGCAAAATGATCCTGCGTCACCGCAAGCGGATACTTTTTGCTGGTCTTTGTGATCTTGACATTGCGAGCTGAGAAAAACGATTTCGCAGTTCTTAACGTTCCCGCATCACTACCCGCCCCACCGCAGACCCGTCCCTTGAACCTGCGTCCATAGCCAAGAGCAACCACAGCGCACGCACCGTGTTGACCAGGCATCAAGAGCACCGGCAATTCAAGAGCTGCGCCATCCGCCCGGACCGATACCACATCGCCAGTTTCGACACCAAGTTCTTTCGCCCGGCCAATACCCAGAAGCAGCGCATTGTCCCATGTCAGTTTCGTCAATGGATCCGGCAGTTCCTGTTGCCACCCGTTGTTGGCAAGTCGTCCGTCATACACCTTCGAATCTGCAACAAACAGAAGTTCTATTTCGCCTGCCCCCGATGCTGGAAGTTCCGCAGCAAACCGCTTGATGTGCTGCGCCGCGCCTGAATGATCTACCTTTGGCTGTTCTTGTTCATACGCGCTTTGGGCCAGTACGCCATCGTGCAGCGCCCGGCGCCACGACGACTCGGCAAATGTGCCGCCGGTCATCTCAGCAAACGTGCGCTGGACAATCTGTTCGCCCAATCTCAATTCGTCATTGCTCAGCGCCGCAAGCAGTTCGATGGCGCTGTGTCCATCAAAGAGCGGTTCGATCAATGGCTGACACACCGTGACCGTGCCGTCAATACTGCGGACATCACCCCATGCTTCAAGCAGGTGCGCTCGGGGGAGGAGCCATGTGCACAGCGCCGCGGTCTCATCGTCATATTCGCTCAATCGAACGGACTGCCCAACATTTTGCAGGGCGCTCGCAAAGTGGAGATCAGCGGGCGCGTCATACGCCGGGTTCCCGCCAATGATGACGAGCGTCTGGACTCGTCTGTTGTTCATCGCATCAACGAGTGCGGTCAGGGAATTGACATGCCCCACATGATCAGGCACCTGCATATAGGAGACTGTGTTGCCGACTGCACCGATTGCATCATTGATCAGGTGGGCAATGAGGTGAACCGCCGGCGGCTGACTCAGCCCCACTGCGATGACACTCCGCCCTGTATGTGCTTGTAAATCCGTGATGACATTCGCAAGCAAAGTCTTGAGCTCATCCTCACTGAGCTCGCATTCAATTGATCGCGCCGCAAGGGCCCGAATGCTCGCCGGTGCCTTTGCCAGCACCCCCACTGCAAGACGGGCTGCGACTGTCGCAACATCTGCTGGGCGCATACCAACGCGCTCATCCGCATTCCCCCCGGTCAAACTCAACATGCCCTCGAAGGCATACAGACGGCTCATCTCAGAATGAGCGCCCTTGAGCGAACGCGATGCGGCAAAGCTGCGAATATTTTCGAGTGATGAAACCGGACGATCAAGGAAATCGCCGCCGAGTGACACAATCACCCGCGCCCGGGTGAGATCGAGATGCGTGCGATAGTCCGAGCCGAATGCCATGCGCGCACCAAAGCGCTCGTTGTCATCGCTAACCGATTCATATTCATGCCACACCATCGCGGGGTAGGCGCGCTGCATCCGCTCACGCATGGAGCGCATACTTGGCGACGAGGTCGCTTCGCTCAGCACGCGCAAGCCAGCACCCGCATTGGCACCAATTTTCTCACGGTTGGCCTCGAACCACACGCCGAATGCATCCCAGTTGGTATCCGTCCTACCCTGCCGCCCGTGCCTTGCGCGATCCGGATCGTAGAGATCGAGAATGGTCGCCTGTGCAATTGGACCAGAGGCCCCCCGGGAGACCGGGTGCTGCGGATTGCCATCGACTTTAATTGGTCGCCCGTCAATACTGGTCACAAGCAGGCCCAGCCCCAAGCCGCCCAGTTCCATTGCGGTCGCGTAGCGCACAGGCTCACCGGGCGTGCGTCCTTCAGGTCTGCGCGAAAATGGAACGATTCTTTCTTCCGGCCAACGTCGGCACCCCGCAAGTCCGGCCAGTGCGAGTGAAGCCCCCATGATCTTCAGGAAATGTCGCCGTTCGATGGCACTGAGAGAGTCCAACGTTCCCGCAACAAACTCATCACCGAGCAGTTCGCCAAACCGCGACTCATGTGACAGCTCATCAAGGCTGCGCCAGTACGCCTGACCACTGGATGGCTGTTCATTCACCGGTGACATGTTGAACAATCCTCAGAAGGTGAAATGTGCGAAATATCGAGCAGGCCGCGCCGGACCTGAGCCGTCTGGTCGCGAAGAGAGTCGAACGCAAGGTTGGTGATCTCATCCAGCGGGCGAAGATTCGGTTCCGGATCGCGATGACATTCCAAACACCACCCCATGCTGAGAGGCTGCGTCTGAAAAACAACATCCATCTCATCGATTCGACCATGGCAGGTCGCGCACCCGACACCGCGCTCGACATGTGCTGAATGGTCGAAAAACACATAATCCGGAAGGTCATGGACGCGCTGCCACAGGATCGCAGTGCCCTCGCCATAGCTCTCCCAAAGCGGTTTGAGTGCTTCACTTTCGGGCTGCACCTGAGCGTGGCAGGTCATGCAGGTCTGCGTGGGCGGGATTGCAGCCTTGGCAGCGTATTCAACGGTGTTGTGGCAATACCGGCAATCCAGGCCTAATTCCCCAGCATGAATTTTGTGGCTGAAGGGGATCGGCTGGATCGGCATATACCCCACATTGTGAGTCACCGGGCTCAATCCGTAGGTCAAAACAAGGGCTGCGTAGATCGGCACCACAAGAATCGCCCCGATCACCGTGGGGAGCAGCAGATTGCTCCACTGCGGAAATACGAAACGCACCGGCGTTTCGAGGGGACCATCTATGTCTTTGGAAGTCCTCATTTTCGCCGTGCCGTGCCCTTGGGGAGGGGTGCTGGAAACTCCATCACGATGCTGCCCAGCATGATCAGGAGTTTTGGAGTATGATATGAGTATATCATCCAATCGAGGACAGCGTGCGTGACTGAGCAACTGAACATCGAGGAAAACTGGACCCCCGGGAATCGGGGCCAATCGCCCCCCTTGGGCCACGAGTCAGACCGTGTTTTCCAGTTGCCTGGGGTTGCGGGTGAATGCAGCAACATTCCTTTTTGGGGCACATCAAAATGATCACATGCAGCGAACAAAGTGTTTGGGATTGCCTGAAAGAGATGAAGGATCCGGCCTCGCAGCAGGATGTCGTATCGCTTGGCGTCGTTGAAGATGTGGCGCTGGCAGAGGAGCGGGTGACTGTTCGGCTGTCACTGCCCAAGGGCGATACCTATGCGCATGAAGCTCTTGCTACTGCGATTCGTCACAAGCTTGCAACACTTGATGGCATTGACCGCGTCCGGGTGATCGTGCCGCGCGGCGATGGTCGCGATCTGTCAGCAGGCCAGCCAAACAGCGAAGCAATCCATCTGCCCGTATTGGGTGAAGTGGGCGAAGACGATCTTCCGCGCCCGCCAGTGTGGGCTCCTGAAGCAGGCTATGGCGAAGGCGGTCCTGAGGAACTGGCCTCACCAGATTCGCCTGTGACCCATGACCGGTACGAAGGGTGGCCGCCCGTATTTCAGTGGGAAATGGACCCCGGTGACCCGGCGCTTGAAAGCGGCGATGGGCAGGTTCGCCTTGGGAGCTGGGACTACGACGTCTGGTGGCAAACCCACCCAGCGGGCATTGTGTATGTCTCAATTCAAGCCATGCAAGATGATTCGGAGCCCGCCGATGGTGAGCGCCGGCACCCGATGGGGCGCAATGTTGTGGTCAATCTTGTGTGGGATCAGCGCCGTCTTGCGGTCATTGCGATCTATGGCACAACCCGCGATTTCAGGCCGTTCATCGAGGCATTCCGTAGTGCGTACGGCCTTCAAGAACAGGAGAACAACCAATGACGACTCCCAATGGCAATGGGAATGGCTCCCGATGGTTTCGCGTCGCAGATGAGCCGCGGGATTGGGAAGATTTTTATAGAGAGCGTTGGTCGTTCGACAAGTCTGTGCGCACAAGCCACAGCGTCAACTGTTCCGGGTCGTGCTCTTGGGAAGTATTTGTCAAGAACGGGTTGATCTGCTGGGAACTGCAGAAGGTTGACTGGCCGCAGATCAGCTCTGATACGCCAAGCTACGAGCCGCGCGGGTGTCAGCGCGGGATCTCATCGTCATGGTATCCCTACAGCCCGGTGCGCCCAAAATACCCATATATTCGCGGTGTTTTGCTCGATTATTATGAAGCGGAACTTGCCAGCGGGAAAGACCCGGTCGAGGCGTATGCTGCGATCGTTGAAGACCCAGTACGCAAGAAGACCTATCGCGAAGCGCGCGGCAAGGCGGGGTGGCGGCGATCGAGTTGGGATGTGGCGACCGAAATATGGGCCGCGTCCATCATCTATACAACCAAAACGTACGGCGCAGACCATCTTGCATCATTCTCGCCCATCCCGGCGATGAGCATGGTCAGCTTTCTGTCCGGGCATCGCCTGTGCAATCTTTTGGGCGGCACGATGCTGAGCTTTTATGAGTGGTACCACGATCTGCCGCACATCATGCCGATGATGTGGGGCGATCAGACCGATGTCGGTGAAGCCGCGGATTGGTATCAGAGCACGTACTGGATGGTCATCGGGTCCAACTTGCCGATGACGCGCACGCCTGATGCACACTTTGCCTCTGAACACAAATACAACGGCGGGAAGATCGTCAACCTGGCGCCGAACTATTCGGACATGACCAAGTTTGCAGATCTTTGGGTGCCAATCCGCCCGGGCACAGATGCGGCGTTCCTGCTCGCGTGTATTCATGTGATCTTGCAGGAGTGTCACGTCGATAACGAAGTCGCATACTTCCGTGACTACATCAAGAAGTACACCAACTTGCCATTCATGGTCATACTCGATGAGCAAGACGATGGCTCGTTCCTGTCCGGACGTTTCCTGCGCGCAAGCGATTTCGCGGAACATGACGGCGAAGAGAACGCGGACTGGAAGCTGATGATGATGGATCAGGCCAGTGGCGATTTGAAGATGCCGGTGGGCTCGCTCGGGTTCCGCTGGGAGAAGGAGAATATCGGCAGGTGGAATCTGAAATCAGAGGACGCCAAGACCGGTGAAACGTTTGACCCGATGCTCAGTTGCATGACCGGAAGCGGTTCACACGAAGAGGTTTCGGTTCTCTTCTCTGATTTTACTGACACATTTGACACAACACTTGGTCAAACAGAAGGCAAAGGCAAACGGGCGGCATCGATGAGGCGCGGCATCCCCGCCAAGCGGGTCACAACCAAGGATGGCAAAGAAATTCTCGTCACGACTGCCTACGACATTTTGCTTGCGCAATTGGGCGTCGGACGCGGCATGTCAGGCGATTACCCCAAGGATTTCGACGATGCTTCGGTGCCCTATACGCCTGCATGGCAGGAACAGGAAACGGGGGTTTCTCGCGACATGGTGATTCGCGTGGCGCGCGAATGGGCCGACAATGCCGAGAAGACCGAAGGCAAGAGCATGTTCATCACCGGCTCGGGCGTGCTTCACTGGTATCACGGCGGGCCGTTGATCTACCGCGCTATGGCGGTGATGGGCATCCTGACCGGGTGCATGGGCAAGAACGGCGGCGGGTTCAATCACTATGTTGGTACCGAAAAGATTCGCCCCTACGCTGCGATTGGCACATTGGGTGGTGCTTCTGACTGGGGCGGTCCGCCGCGTCATCAAAACAGCACTTCGTATTTCTACTTCCACACCGATCAGTGGCGGTATGACGGGATGGTGCTCGATCCCCTATGGGCGCCTTGGGCCGAAAAGTTCCCGGCCAAGGGCAATCATGCTGCCGATCAAAACATGATGGCGGTGCGCCTTGGGTGGCTTCCTTTCTACCCGCAGATCGATAAGAAGAACCCGATCGATTTTCTTAAGGAAGCGCGCGCTTCGGGCGCTGAAACAGAAAAGGAAGTCGGCGAATTCGTCGCAAAAGAGTTCAAGGAAGGGCGCGAGCGATTTGCACTTGAAGATGTTGATGCCGAACCAAACCACCCGAAGGTGCTGTGGATCTGGCGCGGGAATCTCATCGGCACGAGCATGCGCGGCCATGAATATGGTCTGAAGCACCTGCTTGGTACGCACAACAATGTTTTGGGCGAGGATCGTGCAGAGGGTCTTGTGAACGATGTCGAATGGCACGAACAGGCCCCACTTGGCAAGCTCGATCTTGTGGTGAATGTGAATCTTCGGATGGATTCATCTGCAAACTATGCGGACATCGTGCTGCCGACTGCGCACTGGTACGAGAAGTACGACCTGACGTGTTCGGACCTGCATTCGTTCTTCCATCCGTTCACGCCCGCGCACGATCCACCGTGGGAAGCGAAACACGACTGGGATGTTTTCAAGGCGTGCGCTGCGAAGGTGAGCGAACTTGCCAAGAAGCACATGCCAGAGCCATTTGAGGACATGGTCATGCAGCCCATGATCACCGACTGCGAAGACGAAATGGCGCAGCCTATGGGTGAGCTGCGCGACTGGAAAACAGGTGAAGTCGAACCCATCCCGGGCAAGACGTTCCCCAACGTCAAAATCGTCGAACGCGATTACACGAAGACGTACGACAAGTACACGACGTTTGGCCCCAAAGTCTGCAAGCCAGAAGGCTACGGGTGCAAGGGCATCAACGGCGATCTGACTGAAGTCTATGAACAACTCAAGGAGAGCTATCTCGTTGGCGAAAAGGACGGGCGGCCCTCTCTGGAATTCGCCCAGCAGGTGTGTGAAGTGATCTTGCGCATCTCGCCAGAGAGTGACGGCGAAGTCTCACACATGATCTTCGAGGGTCTGGAAAAACGTTGCGGCGTACCCTTGGCGCACCTCGTCGAAGGTGATCGCGAGATTCACCATCATTATCCAGAGTTGCAGTCTCAGCCGCGGCGCAGTTTGACCTCGCCGCACTGGTCTGCGATCGAATCGCCGGGGCGAACGTATTGCCCGTGGACACTCAATATCGAAACGCTCAAGCCCTGGCATACGTTGACCGGGCGACAGGAGATTTATTTCGATCACCGGGGCTACCGCGAACTGGGCGAATCAATGCCGACGTATAAGCCGCCGGTCGACATGGTGAAGATTGGCGACTGTCAGCCGGGCAAGGCCGAAGCGCGGTCGAAGGTTTTCCGGTATCTGACGCCGCACGGCAAGTGGTCGATCCACAGCATGTTCTGGGATACGTGGCACATGCTCAATATGTTCCGTGGCGGGCAGGTGGTCTGGATCAACGATCAGGACGCCGCCGAGATTGATGTCAAGGACAACGACTGGGTTGAGATTTACAACGAGAACGGCATCGCCAACGTGCGCGCTGTGGTCAGCGGTACCTTGCCGCGCAGCAGTGTGATCATGTACCACTCATCCGAACGGCACATCGCGGTGCCATTCTCACCACTTGCGCGGAAGAAGAAGATGAGCGATTTGCGCGGCGGCAACAACAATGCGCCGACGCGCATCATGATGAATCCGTCGACGATGATTGGTGGATATGCCAACTGGACGTATTTCCTCAACTATTGGGGCACGAGCCCATCGGAGCGCGATTGCGCCGTTCTGATTCGCAAGATGCCGTTGGAACCGGGCAAGAAGAAAGTCATTTACCTGGAATCCGAGCTTCCCGTAGAAGAGCAGTAAGCAACGAGACCGTGTCGCCGCAGGGTGGCACCGCAGGGGACCGATTTTATGCAGATCAAACAACAGATAAGCATGGTCTTCAACATGGACAAGTGTCTGGGTTGTAATACCTGCACACTCGCATGCAAGAACGTGTGGACCAACCGCGAAGGCGCGGAATACATGTTCTGGAACAACGTTGAGACCAAGCCCGGAATTGGCTATCCGAAGCAGTGGGAAGATCAGAAGAAATACAAGGGCGGGTGGCAACGCAGTCCGAATTCCAAAGGGCCGCGTTTGCGCTATGGCTCGCGCTTTCAGATGATGATGAACCTTTTTTACAACCCGGTTATGCCGCAGATGGATGACTATTACGGAAAAGGACCGTTCACCTATACCTACGAAGATCTGCATAGCGAAAAGTCAACGAAAAAGTCTCAGCCTGTGGCACGGCCCAAGTCGCAGATCACCGGCGAAGAAGACATCGATATCACCTACGCCGTCAACTGGGATGACAATGGCGCTGGCGCGACTGTTGATGGTCTGGGCGGGATGGATTCCAACTTCGCGGGCATGTCTGACACAGAGCGCAAGGCGCTCCTGAGCTTCCGCGACTCGTTCATCTTGTACCTGCCCCGCATCTGCAATCACTGCCTGAATGCCGGGTGCGTTGGGTCTTGTCCGAGTGGCGCGGCGTACAAGCGCGAAGAAGATGGCATCGTTCTCATTGACCAGGACAGATGCCGCGCTTGGCGGTATTGCGTCTCAGCGTGCCCGTACAAGAAGACCTATTTCAACTGGCGCACCTCAAAAATGGAGAAGTGCGTCTTGTGCTATCCGCGAGTTGAAACAGGCCAGCCGCCAGCGTGTTTTCATGCGTGCCCAGGGCGCATCCGGTACATGGGCCCGCTTCTCTATGACCTTGATCGTGTGCCCGAGGCTGCGAACGCGCCGGAAGAGGATCTCGTCCAGGCGCAACGCGACATCATTTTAGATCCCAACGATCGACAGGTTCAGATCGCTGCGGGCGATGCGGGGATCAGCGATGCGTGGATGGAAGCATGTGCGCGCTCGCCGTCCTATCGCATGTTCAAGCAGTGGGAAATCGCATTGCCGCTGCATCCGGAGTTTCGCACGTTGCCCTGTCTTTTCTATGTGCCGCCTGAGAGCCCGGTGCGCACCGATGCCAACAGCACCGAACATTACAACATGACCAACGGTAATAGCGTGCTGCCCGATCTTGATGAATTTCGGATTCCGGTTCGGTTTCTTGCCTCGATGCTTTCTGCTGGCAATGAGCAGATGATCAAGACTGCACTCCTGCGTCAGCTCGCGGTGCGTGCTTACCGGCGCTCTGCGCGAGTGGAAGGCAAGGCTGATGCGGAAGTGCTCAAGAGTGTTGGGTTATCTGAGGATGATGCGAGAGAGATGCACCGCCTGCTGGCACTTGCGCATTTCCACGAGCGTTTTGTCGTACCGACAACTCGGCGCGAACGCACAGCGAACTCGCCATTTATCGAGCGCGGTGTCTCGGGCTTTAGTGAACTTTCGCCGGGTGACAAGCCGCGCCGGCGCACCTCCTTCCACGGCCAAAGCCAAGAGGTGGGGAGCTGAGCAATGACAACGACCGACGACCTCAAAACGGCGTACCAACTCATCACCGAGCTGCTTCTCAACCCTGAAGAGCGCGATGCTACGCGGGTGAATATGCTGCAGAAGCGCCTTGCTTCGGAGTTGCCGCATGTTGCGTCTTGTATCATCGAGTTCCTCGCGGATCCGGTCTCGCAATCACGCAGTGAGTATGTGCAGACACTTGAATTGTCGCCCACGTGCCCCCTCTACCTGGGCACGCATCTTTTCGATGAGCCCTCAACGTGCAGCGGGATCGGCACGTCTGGCCGCAACTCGTACATGCTGGAAATGATCGGCCTCTACGGCCACTTCGGGATCGAGCTGAACGGGAGCGAACTGCCCGACTTCCTGCCGGTCATGGTTGATTTTCTGTGGATCAGTCTTGAGTCATCGGTGCGAGATCAAGTTGCGCTGCGGCGCTGGTTCCTCGAGCGGCACATGCAGCCGGGACTCAAGGCATTGAGTGAGTCGTTAACCAAGTACAAGAGCCCGTATGTGAAACTTGTGTCCGCGCTGCAGGCTGCGGCAGAAGAGGATCTCCGGCTCATCGGTGATGCCCCGGCGTGGCGTGCGCCAGATGCGCCATCTCCAAATGATGTGTCTCTGCCCATACTTACCGCGGATGCCAAAGGTGCAGAGCGGGCCACGGGATGCATGGCGGAATTAGAGGTGCGCGCGTGAGCCCTCGCGTCTCTGAAACATGGGCCGTCTTTTCGACACTCGCGCTGGTATCACTGGTGGCATGGCTCATTGTGCGCGGTGTTGCTGGTGGACCGGGTGCGCCTGCCCCGGATGCGCAAGTGGCATCAGCGCCACCGGCCCCACCGCCAGTGGTGCAGATTGCAACCGCACCCGATTCTGTAATACAAACAACTCCCGATTCGGTTGTCAAAGATGACCCGAATCAGGCGGTGGAAACTCAAACAACTTCCGTAGTGCAAAGCTTACGCGCACGCAGTGGACCGAGGAGCTATGCCAACCCGAGCGAGGCGACAGCCATGAATAATTTTATGTGGGGCGTGTACCCATACCTGTGCATTTTGCTGTTCTTGTTGGTGCCAATTGTGCGAATGATCTTCAGACCATTCTCATGGAGCACCCGCGCCAGTGGCCTCTTTGGACGCCAGTTGCTGGGGGCAGCATCGCTCCTGCTTCACTGGGGATTGGTGTTGCTGCTTGTTGGTCATGTTGTCGCACTGATCGGCGGCGTGCTGGGATTCGGTGCCGCCATCGCGTTCTTCTACTGGACAGGTTTGCTCGGTGGTTTGATGGTGCTCGCGGGTTCGGTCATTGCGCTGTACCGACGGATTGTGTCGCCACAGGTGCGCGCGATCAGTCAGGTCGAAGACTATGTCATTCATGTCTTACTCATCTCACTTGTGTGTCTTGCGCTGTATCAAGTGATTGTCCATCGCATCTTTGGTGTCTCATACACCGCGGGGTCATGGGCGGCGAGCTTGTGGACATTGTCGCCGCAACCTGAATTGATGGAATCTGCAAGTCTTCTGACCAAGCTTCATGTGCTACTGGCACTCACGTTCTTCGGTTATTTCCCATTTACCAAACTCGTGCACTTCTGGACCTTCCCGGTGAACTACTTCGTTCGCCCCAGAATCTCGATGCGCACCGCCCGGTATCGCTTCCAGCGCCGCTGGGAGTTCGCATTGCGCAGCGATAAATCATGGCTTGTCTACGGCTTGTGCACCGTGATGGGCGTCTTTCTGATCTCTGCTGTTTCACTCGGCCTTGCAAAACCGCCCGAAGGTTCAGGGGTTGTGTCGACGAGCGCACTTGTCAAGACCAAAACTGGCACATGGCTCACCGGTTATCCCCTGTATGTGAGTCAGTGTGCAAGGTGTCACGGCCTCTCCGGGCGCGGCGATGGCCCCGGTGCACACTCCCCCACCTTTGCAGCGCTGCCTCGCGATTTCGTCTATCAAGGTGAACACTTCGGAGCGCGCTATCACTTTGTTTCAACGGACAATGGTGTTGCCTCGGATGACGATTTGTATCGGGCAATTGCAGAAGGGCTCGGAGAAGACTCGGGAATGCCCGCCTTTCCCGATCTAACTAATGATCAGATTCTTTCTCTGATCGATGTGCTCAACGGGTTCCGTACTGATGCGCCCAAGCCGGGCAGGCCAATTCATGTCGGCACGCCACCACCGGCAACACCGCAAACCATTGCACGGGGCAAGGAGTTGTACTTCGAGAGCTGCCTGAGTTGTCACGGCGAAGATGGCAGCGGCGGCACGCAGCAGGTCTTCAGTTGGCGCGAACTCTCGCCCGGCACGCCGCAGGAAATCAAACCTGCCAATCTCAAATTGGGCCGCAAGAAACTGAGCCTCGAACCGGAAGACATTTTCCGAAGGATCACGATCGGTATTCCAGGTGCCTATGGCGAAACAAATCTGATGCTGAATTTCGCTGATCTTTCTGAAGCTGATCGGTGGGCCATTGTTCACTTTGTGATTGAGGACATCCTGCCGTGATGTGCGGCTCACGATTGCACGCCGTAACGAACTGCAGGTCAACAAGAGCCATGTGTTAACCGGGAGTCGAGGAAGTGGAAGTTCGCAATAAAGCGACCAGTATTCAGCTCTTCAGCCTGAAGACGCGCCAGATGCGCGCCTTCCACATGTCGTGGTTTGCGTTCTTCCTGTGCTTTTTTGCATGGTTTGGTATCGCGCCGCTCATGGCGATTGTGCGCGAAGAACTGGACCTTTCAAAGGAACAAATCGGTAACACGATTATTGCTTCGGTCGCCATCACGATCGTGGCGCGCCTTGTCATTGGGTGGTTGTGCGATCGCATCGGCCCGCGCCTGACCTACACATACCTCCTGATGTTGGCATCGATCCCGGTGATGGGCATCGGACTCTCTACAAACTACATGACATTTCTGCTCTTCCGCCTTGGCATTGGCACGATCGGTGCATCATTCGTCATCACGCAGTATCACACCTCTGTGATGTTCGCGCCCAACTGTGTGGGCACCGCAAACGCAACCTCCGCCGGATGGGGAAACCTAGGTGGCGGGGTGACGCAGATGATTATGCCGCTGGTGTTCGCCGCGTTTGTTGCCTTCGGGTTAAGTGATGCCGCAAGTTGGCGCATGGCGATGGTTTGCGCAGGCGCAGTGTGTTTCTTGGTCGGCGTGGCGTACTTTTTCTTCACGACCGATCTGCCGGACGGGAACTTCAAGGAACTGCGCGCCAAGGGCCAGTTGCCGCCCACCAAGAAACGAGGCTCGTTCAAGCTCGCTGCGAAGGACCACAGAGTCTGGGCGTTGTTCGTGGTGTATGCCGCATGTTTCGGTATCGAATTGACGATTAACAACATCGCGGCCCTGTACTACATCGATTATTTCGACCTTGGCATCCGAACCGCCGGGGTGGTTGCGGGGTTGTTCGGCCTGATGAATATCTTTGCGCGCACGCTTGGCGGATTCATCAGCGATCGGTTTGTGAAGCACTCCGGACTGCACGGGCGGGTGAAATGGCTGTTCATTGCGCTGCTCATCGAAGGTGTGGCGCTCATCTTCTTCTCACAGATGAGGATCATCGCGCTTGCGATTCCTGTGATGATTGTCTTCAGCCTCTTCGTGCAGATGTCAGAAGGTGCAACGTTTTCAATTGTTCCGTTCATTAACAAAAAGGCTATTGGCGCCGTTGCTGGCATCGTCGGTGCGGGCGGCAACATGGGGGCGGTCGGCGCGGGATTTCTGTTCCGATCGGAGCATCTGAGTTATCCAGCGGCCCTGCTGATCCTCGGCGGGCTCGTGACGGTGTGTTCATTTGCAACGTTCCTTGTGCGGTTCAAACCGGCAGAGGAACAGGCTGCTGCAGCAGAGTTCGAAGAGGCGATGGCGAGGCGTCGTGCCGATGTTCTCGAACGTAAACCTGTCATGGATCTCATCCCGGGCATCAGGCACTTCCGCCCGATGGATGCGCTGCGCATGTACCTCGGCATCGCGCTCGTCATCAAGGGTGTGTATTTCATCATGAATATGTCGGCGCTGGAGAAATCGCTTGGCGATGGACTCGGCGAAGGACAGGCCCTGATTGTCTGGTCGGTTGTCTTTGCGCACTGCATCGGCGGCGCCACCCTTGCGCTGGGATTTGTTACGCGCCTTGCGGCGCTGGTGAATGCGATCATCCTGCTCGGAGCGGTTGTTGTTCATCTCACAGGCAACCTCGACGGGAGCTTGCTGGGATCCAATCTCAGCTTTCAGTTCACGATGTTCGTGTTCTTCACGCTGATGCTGCAGGTGTGGCGAGGCGCTGGTCCATTCTCGCTTGACCGTCTGCTTCGTAATGATGTTGAAAAAAATCCTGAAGACTTCCCTCCTTCACCGGGGAATAACGAGCAAGGAGCCTGAGACCGATGCCAGCAAATATCGACAAGTGGGATGTTGAAGACGCTGAGTTCTGGGAAAAGACCGGCAAGCGCATCGCGCGGCGAAATCTATGGATTTCAATTCCAAGTCTGCTGAGCGGCTTCGCGGTCTGGTTGTACTGGGGCATCATCACAGTGCAGATGCTCAACCTTGGGTTCCCATTTAAACAGGCGGAACTCTTTACGCTCATGTCGATCGCCGGGCTCAGTGGTGCGACGCTGCGAATCCCAAGTACGTTCTTCATCCGAATTGCAGGCGGCCGCAACACCATCTTCTTCACTACCGCGCTGTTGATGATTCCCGCGATCGGTACCGGCATTGCGTTGCAAGACAAGAACACACCACTCTGGGTGTTCCAGGTATTGGCACTCCTCACCGGCTTTGGCGGTGGCAACTTCGCATCGTCTATGTCCAACATCAGCTTTTTCTTTCCAAAGCGAGTGCAAGGTGCCTCACTTGGTCTCAACGCAGGGCTCGGCAACTTCGGCGTGACGACCATGCAGATTCTGGTCCCCCTTGTGATGACCTTCGGCATCTTTGGTGGCGACTCGATGACGCTTGTCAATTCGAGCGGCACGCTCATCGGCAAGATCGAAGCTGGCACGGAGACCTACATCCATAACGCCGGTTTTGTCTGGCTTATCCTTCTGATTCCACTGGCATTTGCCGGGTGGTTCGGCATGAACAACCTCAAGACCGAATCCGTCTCGCCTGACATTGGCAACCCGCTCGGCGCGTTTGCAAAGATTGTGTTTCTGCTTGCCATCGGTTTCGTAACGGCAGCGGCAGGTCTGTACATCCTGCTGCCTGAGCCAACCGGTCTTGCGCTACTCAGCAAGTGGATCGTATTGCCTCTGGTGATCGGCGGGACGGTGATGCTCATGCGGTATCTCAGCTGGGGTGATCTGAAACAAAACCTAAAACGGCAATACCGTATTTTCTCCAATAAGCACACATGGGCGATGACTGTCATCTACACGATGACATTCGGTTCGTTCATCGGTTATTCCGCGGCGTTCCCGCTGTCTATCAAGGTGATCTTCGGATACAAGCACATCATCGATGCCAACGGCGTGCTGACACATGACATCGTCAACACGAACGGTCCCAGCGCCCTCATGTTTGCCTGGATGGGCCCCTTCATCGGCGCTCTTATTCGCCCGGTCGGCGGGTGGATCTCTGACAAGGTCGGCGGTGCAAAAGTCACGCAGATTGTTTCAATCGTGATGATTCTCTCAGCGCTTGGTGTTGCCTACTTTATGAGCAAGGCGTACACATCCGCGACGCCCGAACAATTCTTCTGGCCCTTCTTCGGGCTTTTCATCCTTCTCTTTACAGCTACCGGCGTTGGAAATGGATCGACCTTCCGCACAATCGCCGTCGTCTTTGACCGGGAACAGGCCGGCCCTGTGCTTGGATGGACCTCTGCGGTGGCAGCGTATGGCGCGTTCATCATTCCCAAAGTATTCGGCGAGCAAATAAAAGCCGTCACGCCTGAGTATGCCTTGTACGGGTTCGCGGGCTTCTATTTCGTCTGCCTCGTACTCAACTGGTGGTTCTATCTCCGCCCCAATGCGTATGTGAAGAACCCCTGACAGAAAGAACTCCCGGCAGGATGTGTTATGAATGAGCAGTCAGAACCAAGTGTGAGCACCACATCCCGCATTACCTCCCGAATGGTGATGCAGGTTGCGATCGCGGTTGTGCTTTTGCTTTACGTTGCAATGGTGCTCGCTCAGGTTGGCGTTCGGTTCGTCTCGCCGAGTTTGTTTGCTTGGGGCACAACTTTTCTACCATCAGGGCACGGCGTTGCAAACACAATTGTGCTGATCCTCAGTTGTGTCCCAATTGCAATGGCGCGGCACACCGCAGCCCGAACCAACCGCTGGGTGATGATTGCGGCGCTGAGTGCAACATTCCTGGGCGGTGTTGTGTTCCTTGCAGTGCAGTCGGTCGAATATGAAACGTCTTTCCGCCAGGGACTCGGTTGGGGTGCCCCGGTGAATATCGCGGGTTCGGGTGGTGGTGGTGCGATCGGCGAACTTGGTCCCGGTGATGTCGGACTTGGCAACACGCGCTGGCAGGCCACGTGTCGATCATGTCACGGCCCAGGCGGCGAGGGTGTCGAGGGGCAGGGCAAGGATCTTCGACAGAGCAGTTTCGTGCAGGGGCTTGATGATCCCGGGCTGATTGCGTTTATCAAAGCCGGGCGTCCAGTGTCTGATCCAGTCAATGCGACCGGCAAGCCGATGCCACCCAAAGGTGGAAACCCGCTGCTGAAAGATGCGCAGCTGATGGACATTGTTGCCTACATCCGCACCATCCAGGTGCCAATCAGTGATGTAGATGAAGAAGATGAAACAGCTGTGGTGGCAGATGACATTGCCCCGCTTGTCAAAGATGAAGAAGCAATCACCGCAACAGCAGAGGCCAACGACGGCTTCTGGATTCCAAGTTCATCTGTGCCGCTTGCAGCACTCGGACCCACTGGCTTGAGCCCGGATGCCTTTACGCATGCTGACCGCCCCGCTCGCGCCGATCTCTTCTTCGGCTTCTTCTTCCTTATGACCGGCATGCACATCTTGCAAATGCTCATGGGACTCGTCATTCTCATGTGGCTAATCTACCGTGCTGTGCAAATCCCGTACACACCGTCGCGCGATGTGCCGGTGGATCTCGCTGGTCGCTACTGGTACTTCGCCGTTGCGATCTGGGTCGCACTCTTTCCGCTATTCTACTTCACCTGAGGAGTTGGTTCATCTCCGGGTTCCATTGTTCTTCCCCAACAAACAAATGAAAGGGTGGCTGGTTCACCATCATGGAAACACACATCCCACACTCCGACTACACGCAGATCGAAGAGTTGATCGCAAGTGAAGCAAGCCCTGTCGGTATCGACGCAAAGAAAACCCACATCATTATTCTCTATAAGCTGGAGCAGATCGAGCAACGCCTTGACAAGCTCGAAGCACAGCTGAGATCGTCACAAAAATAGAAATGGATGGCATTGCGCCAATCTGTCGCTGGTAGAGTATCCTTTCCGATCGCATGGCAGAACTCATCCCCTATCCATTTGCCCGTCTTGTCACCCGAATGTTGCGCGAGCTTGCTGAACAGGGTTCGTGTTTCGATCTCCCCGCGTCGAAGTTTTTCCGAGGCGCGGGCGATCTTGATTACTCGGTGATGTTTCATGGCCTTCGCGCAGCAACACCGTTGGGCCCTGCAGCGGGACCTCACTCGCAGATGGCACAGAACATCGCCCTTGCGTGGCTTGGCGGCTCGCGGATCATTGAACTCAAGACGGTGCAGGTGCTTGACGAACTGGCCATTCCTCGGCCATGCATTGACATGCGCACGGTTGGTTACAACGTTGAATGGTCGCAGGAGTTGAAGCTGCAGGAATCAGTTGAAGAATATGTCAAGGGCATGATGCTCGTGACTATCCTGAAGCATTCGGAGCATCTTGTTTTACCAGATGGGGCTGGCGACACGATCTACGACATGAGTGTTGGCTACGACCTCACGGGGATCCAATCGCCGACCGTTCGAGCGTTCCTTGATCAAATGAAAGACTGCTCTGCGATCGTCGATCGACTGCGCGCAGAAATTCCTGATGCATTTGCGTGGGCGCGCGATATCGAATTTCCAACGGCTATCTCAAGCACACTCACGCTCAGCACTTTTCACGGATGCCCGCCAGATGAGATCGAGCGCATCATTGATCACCTGCTCCAAAAGCATCACCTGCACTGTGTGATCAAGCTCAATCCGACATTGCTTGGCAAACAGCGCGTTGATGAACTGCTTCACGACCGGATGGGATACACGCACATCACAGCGCCCGCCGATGCATTCGAGAAAGACACGAAGTGGGAGCAGATGGTCGGCTTTGTCACGCGCCTGAAAAAGACAGCTGACGGAGTAGGGCTTGGGCTCGGCGTGAAATTCACCAACACGTTGCTTGTCGAACACGATGGCGACTTCCTGCCTGCCACTGAAAAAGAAAAATACCTCTCGGGGCACGCGCTGCACCCGATCGCGATGACGCTTGTCGGCGAATTTCGTCGCGAGTTCGGCGCGGGGATCCCAATCTCTTTCTCAGCAGGGATTGATCGCAGCAATTTTACTGATGCTGTTGCGCTCGGACTCACGCCCATCACAGCCTGTTCTGACCTACTCCGCCAAGGTGGGTACGGGCGGCAGGCGAGCTATCTTGAAGCGCTGCGCCAAAAAATGACGAGCGTTGGCGCGTGCACTATCGAAGAGTTCATCATCAACACTGCAATCGCCGATGGCACGACACCATCGCGCGATGAAGCAGTGCTATTGAATACTAGGCTGTATACGAACGCCGTTGCAGACAACCCGCGCTATGGCGCCAAGGTGAACAGCAAGCCACCGAAAAAAGTTGGCACAACACTTAAACTATTCAACTGCCTGACCTGCGACAAGTGCATTCCCGTGTGTCCGAATGATGCGAATTTCAAACTTACAATGCCACCCGAAGCGATTCCCGTTGAGATCCTCCACAAGAACGGTGACGGCTGGGCGAGTGAGGCCGGTGAGTCAATCGTCCTCAATAAGAAGCACCAGATCGCTAATTTTGCAGACTTTTGTAACGAGTGCGGCAACTGCGATATCTTTTGCCCGGAAGACGGCGGCCCCTACATCCTCAAACCGAGGTTCTTCGGTTCAGAGGCAAGCTTTGATGAATTTGCGCAGCACGATGGATTTTTCATCGAGCGTTCAGACACTTCGACGCGCATCCTCGCACGCTTTGCTGGCAACAGGTTTGCGGTTGCGTTTGGAAATGACCGCGTGTCATTCGCGGGCACCGATTTTGATGTCCAGCTTGATCTGAACGATCCGCTTGGCACGATTGATGGAACTGCAACAGGACCAGTAGATCTGACCTACCTGCGCATCATCGATGCATTGCGGCAGGCGGTTCTCCATGAGGGGGCGCCAACAAACTATGTGAACGCGTGATTAAGTATCGATTTGAAGATTTGTATCACGCGCAAGATTCCACCCGGAAGGGTCGGCGGCATCGAGGGAATCGAGAGTCAGATCAGCAATCACAATATCGGCGTGCTCGCTGATGTTTTCGCATCGTCCGTTCGGGCCGACAAAATGTGATTCGCCAAAATAATCCTGTCTCCAAGGGCGCTCTGATCCCAGTCGATTTGATCCGCCGATGAAGACGTTGTGCCGAGCAGCGTCGCATTCGAATTCGATATCCCACATACGCCGTGACTTCTCGCCGAATGTGACGGCTGGTGAATAGATCAACTGCGCGCCAGCCCGCACAAGCCCTTCGCACATGTGCGCAAAATGTCGGTCATAACAAATGCTGACGCCTATGCGTCCAACAGCAGTTGTGAAGACAGGCAGCAATGGATTGTCACCACGAATGTTTGCAGATCGTTTGTTGTATGGATCGGATGCGGGTCCGTAATAAAACGATTCATCGAATGTGCCCTGCTCGTTGGAGCCGCATGGAATGTGGGCCTTGCGAAATGTGCCGAGGAGTGTGCCATCACGATCGATAACTGCGGCAGTGTTGAATCGGTTGCCGGTGTGAGCGCACAATTCATAGATGGGCGCAACGATCACGATGTTGTGCTTCTGCGCTTCTGATTTCATTCGCGTGACGGTCGGGCCGATTGTCGCATCTTCTGCAAGATTGCGCCACATGGGATCGCGCGTGAGCGCAAAATACGGCGCCGCGAAGAGTTCACCAAGTCCGATGATCCCGGCACCACTCCCTGCAGCGTGCGAGATCAGTTCAGCGTGGTGATCGAGGTTCGCCTTGCGAATGTCGTCCAGTTTGTCCGCAAGGCTTGACAGTTCCTCAATATGCGCTGGCATATCGGTGTAGGCATTCACCGTCTGCGTCATTGCGGCGCGAAGCGTGCTCATTCGCCTTCGTCTGCTAAACGTGTGATCACGGACAGGAGCGTGTTGATGCCATCGGCGCACTGCCTTGGTGTCGAAAGTTCGCGCGGGTTGTGGCTTATCCCGTCATTGAGTCCGGGCACGAAAATCATGGCGGTCTTGCATACCGCTGACCATTCCTGGGCATCGTGGCCAGCGCCGGCAAGAATACGACGATGAGACAATTCATGCGTTTTTGCAGCGGTTTCAATGGCGATCTGGACCGATTCGTCAAAAATAATCGCGGGTGTACGCGCGGTTTGGCGGGATTCAATCTGCACACCAAGTTCCTTTGTGATGTGCTGAAGATAATCGTCAAGGTCCTGTTCGGCGTTGTGCATCGCATTGTCATCAGGATTGCGCAGGTCCACCGTCGCAGTGATACGCCCTGGGATCACGTTGATCATGCACGGCTCGGGATGAATCACGCCCATCGTGGCGCGCATCTCAGAACCATACTTACTACCGGTGCACATTTCATGAAGGCGGCAGTTGATGCGCGCCGCAGCCAGTCCTGCATCTTTGCGGAAGCCCATCGGTGTTGCGCCCGCGTGTGCGCTCGTGCCGGTGATGATCAGTTTGTGCCATGAAATACCCTGCACACCCGTAACCACGCCAATATCTATGCCTTCGTGAATCAGCGCAGGGCCCTGTTCAACATGGCACTCGACAAATGCATGGGGCGTGCGCTTACCAACTGGTTCCGCGCCAAGAAAGCCGATCGCTTCGAGTTCCTGCTTCACCGTTTTGCCATCGGCGTCCGTTAGTCCATATGCATCGTCAAGAGCGATGCGGCCGGTGGCAACAGCGCTGCCAAGCATGTCTGTTCCGAATCGGCACCCCTCTTCATCGGTGAATGCTGCAATGGTGATCGGCCTGCGGGTTGTGATATCAAGATCATTGAGTGTGCGCACAACCTCCAGTGCGCCGAGCACACCAAGGGCGCCGTCGAAACGCCCACCCGTTGGTACAGAATCTATGTGCGAACCGGACATCACCGGTGCAAGCTTTGAATCAAGCCCCGTACGATTAGCGTAGATGTTGCCGATCGCATCCACACTCACGGTCAACCCGGCATTCTCGAACCAGCGTTTCACAAGGCGGCGCCCCTCGGCATCCTCTGGCGAAAGAGCAAGCCTGTGCACGCCCATCACATTCGCTTCGGCGTCGTGGTAGGCACCGATTGCGCCCAATTCATCAATTGAATGCATGAGCCGGTCGGTGTTGATCTTCAGTTGAGTGCGCTCGCCAATCGTCACAGTTTCTCCCACAAACGCTCGGCCTGTTCACGGCACCCAGCGAGCAAGTGGTCCTCATCGACCAATGTGCATCGCCCACGGTCAACAACGAGCCTGCCACGCGCAATGACGGATTCGACATGCGCTCTACTCAAGCCATACATCATGTGCGCTGGCCAGTTATCAGCTGTGATCGCAGTCGGCGGATTGTAATCCAAAATGACAAGATTGTTTCCTGAATCCCCTTCAAACTGATTCGATTCCAGGTAGTTGTGCACGCGGCGGAGTCGGTCATGCGCCTGACGTGGTGACATTCCCCCCTCTTCGCGCTGCGCCATCAAATAGCTTGCCCGGGCAGCACCAAGCGCATCAGAATGCATGCCGTCTGTTCCGATCATGACCTTGTCTGCAAATGCACGCGCATCGAGCGCACCAACGGCGTTGTTCTGGTTGGATTCGCTTTGCTGCGCCACCCAGACATTGGAGTCGGCGATGAGCGAGCGCTCATGGTCATCCAGATGAATGCAGTGCGCGAGAATTGTCTTGGGCGAACGCAGCGCACCCGTAGTATGCAAACGTTCGACGACCCGACACTTGTGTTGATCGATGCATTGCTTCTGATCTGCGCCATCCTCGGCGACATGGATATGCACGCCAGTATTGCGTGCTTCTGCACATTCTAGGGCACGGCCAAGCGATGAGTCCGACACGGTAAATGAGGCGTGCAAGCCGACCAACCCCTGATGATCTGCAAGGTATGCATCGGTTTCTGCAAGACCAGCTTCAAAGCGTTCAGTCCCATCCCGATCACTCAATTCATAGCACAGCAGGTGGCCGACACCAGCTTCATCAAGTGCATCTGCAATCGCGTGAAGTGAACCCGTAGCACAATTCGGCGAAGCATGATGATCGATAATAAAGGTCACACCGCTCTTAAGCGCATCGATTGCAACAGCATGCGCACACGCGCGCACCATATCGAGATCAAGTGATTTGTCTAACCACCACCAGATGAGTTCGAGAATCTCAACAAAGTTCGTGGGTATTCTCGGCGGCGCAGGCATGCCGCGGGCAAGCGCAGAATAAATGTGATGGTGCGCATTGGCGAATGCGGGTGTGACGATTTTGCCTGCGCAATCGATCACAGTTGCACTCTCTGTCACATGATCGACAAACTCAATGCCTCCTTTTGGGTCATCACTGACATTAATTGCGCCGGTGCGCATGGAAAGTGCGTCACGGTCAATATACGTTGCGTTTGTGAGGGTAATAGGCATTTATGAATAATCAATCGAAGCTTGGGCCACAGTATCTGTCATAGGCAACGAGCGCCGACGCACGCCGTCAAAGGCCGCCAGCGCATTTGCAACAGCGCCTGCGGTGGGCACAAGACCAATCTCGCCAACACCCTTGGCACCATATGGCCCGAATTCGTCAGGCTCTTCCACGCCGCGAACGATAATGGTTGGCATCTGTCTTGCCCGAAGCACGCCGCATTTTCGCAAGCGTGTCGATTTCAGTCGGCTCTTCTCCTGCGGCAGGTCTTCGGTGAGCGCATACCCAAGGCCCATGTGAATCGAGCCCTCAATCTGACCTTCGAACAAAGTTGGATTCATAACCCTGCCAGCATCGTGCGCCGCGATGACGCGGTCGATCCGGCCATCATCATTCATGATGACAACCTGCGTCGCGTAGCTGTAGGAATAATGCGTACAAGTCGGCTTGCCGTTTTCCTTGCCCGGCTTGTTCGTCCAGTCGCACACCCATTCGCCAAAGAACTCCTTGCCCACAACATCTGCAAGCCCCCCACCATTCATCGCGGCCTTGAGCGGTTTGCATGCTTCCATAACAGCGTTCCCGACAAGACTTGTCGCACGCGACGCCGTGGTCATACCGCAAGGTGTTTCATAACTGGTGTCTACATGCACAGTGCAAATGTCAGGTGGCAAACCGGTTTCCTGACAAAATGTCTGTACCGCCATGGTGTGTACGCCCTGCCCCATTTCAGTCCAGCCGTGGTGAATCTCAACATGCTCGGGCGACTTGACCATGATGCGCGCAGTGCCGGAGTCTGGCATGCCATTGCCGATGCCCGTATTTTTGAGTCCGCAAGCGATGCCTGCATGTTTTGAATTTTGGAATTCGTCCTTAACAGCTTCGAGTGTGGCGCGAATGCCAACGCCTGATGCAAGCACCTGTCCTGTGGCTGTAGATGCGCCCTCGGTCAGTGCATTGTCAAATCGGAATTGCCAACGGTCAAAGCCGCCGAGCTCACACAATTCATCGATGGCGCACTCAAGAGCGAATGTCGCCTGATTTGCACCGAACCCGCGCATTGCACCGCAGGGAAGATTGTTTGTATAGACCGCTGTCGAAATGACATCCACATTGGGAACGTTGTACGCGCCGGTGGAATGTCCTGTCGCGCGCTCGAGCACCTTCGCACCAACGGAGGCATAGGCACCAGAATCCCCCGTGATGCGCGCCCGCACAGCGAGTAGTTTCCCATCAGCATCGCAACCGATCTTGTACGCCATGTGCAGCGGGTGGCGCTTCGGATGAACACGGATGGATTCTTCTCTTGTCAATTCAATCTTGACTGGGCGCTGCAGGAGAAACGCCATCAGGGCTGCATGGCCCTGAACGCAGAGGTCCTCTTTGCCGCCGAACCCGCCGCCGTTTGGAACAAGTTCGACATCGACCTGTTTTTCTTCAAGTGCAAGTAGCAAGGCAACCTGTCGGCGGTCTTCATACACACCCTGGCTTTGTGACCAGAGCTTGACGCCCTCACCATCGGGCTCGGCAATGCATGCTTCGGGTTCCATAAAGGCGTGTTCGATCCGCTGGGTGGTGTATTGCCTTTCGACGATGTGCGCACAGTCAATGAATACTTTGTCAGCATTGCCCTTGTGCGCTTGCGAAACCGACAGCACATTCCCCGAGTCATGAATCTGTGGCGCATCAGCTTTGAGCGCCTCGAACATATCTGAAACGGGTTCAAGTTCTTCATAGTCAATCTCGATCGCATCACACGCTTCGCGCGCCGCCTGTTTCGTCGCAGCTGCGACACAGGCAATGCAATCGCCGATGTACCGGGTCGTCTCCCCTTGTGCGACGAGCAGCGGCCAGTCGGGAACAATCAAGCCAACAGAGCGCTGCCCGGGAACATCTTTTGCAAGGAACACACGCTCAACGCCCGGCACTGCCTGCGCCTTGGTGATATCAATTTTCTTCACGATCGCACGGGGGTGATCGCTCAGACGCACCGCTCCAAAGAGCTGATCATTCATGGACATATCCGCAACAAACGGGCGCTTGCCAAGGATGACCTCGCGCACGTCATGCTTGACAAGCCGCGTGCCAACTGCGCCACTCTGCGGCTCACTTACGATGGGTTTTCCACTGCGAATCGATTCGCCTGCGCATTGAATGGATTCAACAATTTTTGTGTACCCGGTGCATCGACACAGATGTTGCTTGAGCGCGGTGCGGATTTCGATGTCACTTGGGTCCGGATTAGCGTCAAGCAAATTGGCAGTCCGCGTAACAATCCCCGGAATGCAGAACCCGCATTGGGCCCCGCCGCACACTGCGAACGCATCTGCAATGGTGCTCATGACCTTTGGATCAGCGCCTTCGATAGTGCGCACCGTACTTCCCGCGACCTTCTTCATCTGAATAACGCAGGAGAGAACAACTTTTCCATCCTGCTCTACAGCGCAACATCCACAGGCGGCCTGTGGCGCACACCCATCCTTGACCGAGACAATCCCGGCCTCTTCACGAAGAAAGGTCATAAGTGATGTGCTTGGATCACCCTTGAACGTGGTATCGGTGCCGTTGAGATTGAAGTTGATCGGTTCGGTCACAGTGTCCCCAGTCTAGGCGCTGGCAACGCGCGCATTAAATTCTTCTATCTTGCGATCCCATTCATCCGCCTGAGCATAGGTCTTCGACCAGAATTCAGGCGTCCACAGGCGACGAAGATCCTCGACATCGCGCTGTTGCTGTTCAACCCACGTGAAATATTTCAGGTTATGAATCGCCTTCCTGTCTGCATGCGTCAGTTCTTTGTAGTTCTCAGTTGTGACGCCTTCAAGCCAGCGGCCAACGTGCCGTGCCGCGGCAGTTGTGTCGTATTCGCCGCACATCGTGCGCTCTTCGGCGAGCCGGCTTCCATATAACTCCATCGAATCGGTCATGGGAAAGGCGATCATATCTTTCTCATCCATCTCAAACATCTTTGCAGTCTTGATCGCCGCCATCATGTTGCAAATCGAAGAGATGCCAAGCTGCGGCAACTGGTTTATCGTTGACTGCTCCACACCCAGCGACGAAAGCACCGCGTGCCCCGCGGGCTCATTGAAACAGCGCATCAAGTCGATGCACTGCTGATCGTCGATGGCGCACACCGCATCCGTGTTGCGAACGTTATGAATCCAGGGAATGTGCTTGTCGCCGATGCCCTCGATGCGATGTTCACCAAAACCATTCGTAAGCATCGTCGGGCACTGCAACGCTTCAACTGCGACAATGCGCAACCCTGGTGACATCGTCTTGAGATAATCACCTGCCGCGATCGTGCCCGCAGAACCAGTCGCCGAGACAAACGCCGCGAGGCGATCGCCCGGCTTGGAAATCGCCTTGACGACATCTTCGAAGGCGGGACCAGTGACGTTGTAGTGCCAGATGGGGTTGCCAAACTCCTCGAATTGGTTGAAGACAATGCACTCAGGACGAGTTCGTTTGATGTCCCAGCACGCGTCGTAAATTTCCTTGACATTTGATTCTGACCCGGGCGTAGCGATGATCTCGGCGCCAATGTCGCGCAGCCAGTCAAACCGCTCGCGGCTCATGCCTTCGGGCAAAATGGCAATCGCATCGCATCCCAGAAGCGCACAGTCGAATGCACCACCTCGACAGAAGTTGCCCGTTGATGGCCACACAGCCTTATTCATCAATGGATCAAATTTGCCCGTGATGAGTCGCGGGATGAGACACCCAAACCCTGCGCCAACTTTGTGCGCACCTGTCGGGAACCACTTGCCAACCACCCCGATGATGCGAGCGTCTACGCCAGTGAGCGATGCGGGAAACTCGACCCAGTTGCCATTGTTGAACCCCCCGCCGGTCTCGACGGGGTCGTTCTTCCATGTGATGCGGAACAGATTCAATGGATCAACATCCCAGAGGCCGACTTGCTTCAGCCGCTCGCGGATGCCAGTCGGGATCAGCGCAGGATCGCGCATCTGCGCAAACGTAGGAATGACAATGCCGCGCTCTTTGCAGCGGGTGACGGCATTCTCAAGCGCAGTGGCGGGTGTGGTCAGGGCCATATGGAGTTCACTTTCGGTGGAATCCATCATTATAGTAGGTCTGGAGGCGAAGACCGCCATCCAATCCGGTCGGATTATGGTTCGACGTCGACCGGTTCGCCCGCGATTGCGATCGCAGAATCAACATCTTTCAGGCCGCTACCGGTGATCACAGCAAGCACGTCGGCCCCCGGGTCGATGATGCCTTGTGAAAGTGCACGTTTGACGCCCGCGACCGCCGCCGCCGCCGCCGGTTCGGCAAAGACGCCCGCCTTTGCACCCGTGGCTTTCATGGCTTGTGCGATTTCATCATCAGTGATGCGCACGAAGGCACCATCGCAGGCGCGGACCCGGTTCACCGCCTTGCGCCAGTTCCGGGGCACGGGCACATCGATACTGTCGGCGATCGTCTCGCCCGCGCGATCCGCCGGTAAGCCGCCCGTTTCAAAAGCAACCGCAATGGGATCAACCCCCACGGCCTGCACGCCAAGCAGGCGCGGCACTCGGTCGATGAACCCCAGTTCATGCATTTCCATCAGCCCTTTGGCAATGCCCGCGATCGTACACCCATCGCCCACTGAAACGACAACCCAGTCGGGCAGGTCTGGCGTGATCTGCTCTGCGATTTCCAGGCCGCAGGTTTTCTTGCCTTCGATAAGGAATGGATTGATCGCGCAATTGCGATTGTGCCAGCCATGCACTTCGCATTCGCTGCTGCACAAGTCATACGCCTGCGCATACGTCCCACGAACACGGCGTACATCTGACCCAAAGATGAGCAACTGCGCAATCTTGGGTTTCGGTGCGCGCTGCGGCACAAAGATTGTCGCATCAATACCTGCCATTGCAGCAAATCCGGCGCAACTCGAGGCCGCATTGCCCGTCGAAGCACAGGCGATCCGTGTATCGCCCATCTGCATCGCGCGCACAACGCCGACTGATGAAGCTCGGTCTTTGAAACTGCCCGTGGGATTGCGCCCGTCATCTTTGAGCCGCAAGCGTTTCACGCCCGCCCAAGAAGCAAGTCGTGGCGCTTCGAGAATGGGCGTCCATCCAACGGGCCAGGCCAATGTGCGTTCATCGGGTTCGACCGGAAGAAGCTCTGCATAGCGCCAGTGATTCAGAGGCCTTTTCGACAGCGCTTCTCTCGTCATCGTGTCCCGGGCGCGGTCCATATCGAAGTTGATCTCAAGAACGGCGAACGGATTCTCACACGCTGGACACGCCCCGGCAGACCGCGGAAGCGGCGCCGCTCGACCACACACAACACAAACGCAATCAGTCATGCACGACATACCGCAAAGAATACCGAACTCTCGGCCCATGGCAGAAATCAAGATGAATCATGCGGGTGCATCAGCCATGTGCTTCCATCAACATCAGATGCAAAACGCGTATAGGCATGTGCCTTACACCCCTGCGGTTGTTGTACTCAGGGGGTTGGAACAAAGCACATTGGCTGCTCACTCTGCTCAGGCATGCCCGGCACTGAGCACCCACGCACGCTGATTTCCATCCATTCTGTAAACGAGCCATTGAGAGATCCGGCCAGTTTGAGGAGGCAGAACCCCAGTGCGATGAATCACTGCGCTGTCGCCAAGTCAGGCCCGACAACACCAACCAAGGGCACATGATACTTGCAAGCAGAAATGGCACGCTGAGCGACACATCCGGGGGTTGGGTGTGCCGGATGCTGAAATACCGGCTCCTCAGCCAGAATCGAGAAATGATAGTCAATAAGTAGTAATATACTGCCTTGGCCTGCCCGTGATGCAACAGCCGCTCAGCCCGGAATGCGTGCCAGTGCATACTTCATCCGAGCAGGCTTGTCTGATTCCTCGCGTTCGGCGCAACGTCAAAGCCGGTCCACGGCCAATCGATCACCCCGACTGTTCCTAGGAGAAGTTCTTCAATGAGTGAGTCCACGAATCATCCTCCAATCGCGCGCAGCTGGGCCGAGCCATACAAGATAAAAATGGTCGAGCTCCTGCATATGACCACGCGCGATCAACGCGAGCGTGCAATCACCGAGGCGGGCTTCAACACATTCCTGTTGCCAAGTAAAGACATCTATATCGATCTCCTCACCGACTCCGGCACGAGCGCGATGAGCGATCGCCAGTGGGCGGGCATGATGCTCGGCGATGAGGCATACGCTGGCTCGCGTAATTTTTTCCATCTTGAAGAAGCTGTTCGTCAGGCGTACGGCTACCGCCATATTATTCCCACACATCAGGGGCGCGGTGCAGAGCATCTGCTCAGTCAGCTCTGCATCCACTCCGGAGACGTTGTCCCCGGCAACATGTACTTCACCACGACCAAGCACCACCAAGAACTTGCGGGCGGCCGATTCGCTGACGTGATCATTGATGAGGCGCACGATTCGCAAAGCGATCATCCATTCAAGGGCAATATTGATCTTGATAAACTCTCGCGGCTTATCAATGAGGTCGGTGCTGACAAGATTCCATACCTGTCACTCGAGACCAACGTAAACATGGCGGGCGGACAACCCTGTTCACTTGAAAATATTCGTGCAACGTGTGATCTGTGCCATCAGCATTCGATCGCTGTGTTTCTCGATGCGACACGCGCCGTTGAAAATGCCTTCTTCATCAAGCAGCGCGAACGAGGGTGCGAAAACCTCTCGATTCCTGATATTTTGAGCCAGATTTGTGCCTGCACCGACGGATGCACAATGTCAGCAAAGAAGGATTCGCTGGTCAATATCGGTGGATTCCTTGCACTAAACGATGATGAACTGGCTGACAAAGCCCGCAATCTCGTCGTGGTCTACGAAGGCCTCCACACCTACGGAGGCATGGCGGGACGCGATATGGAAGCGCTCGCGATCGGCATTGGTGAGTCGGTGCAGGAAGATCACATTCGAGCTCGAATCGGACAAGTCGAGTATCTGGGCGAAAAGCTCATCAATGCTGGTGTTCCAGTTGTCAGGCCCATCGGCGGGCACGGCGTGTTTATCGACGCTGCGCGCTTCCTCCCAGAGTTGCCACGCGAACAGTTTCCCGCTCAGGCGCTTGCCGCCGCGCTGTATGTCGAATCAGGCGTCCGCGCGATGGAACGAGGGGCCGTCTCTGCGGGACGGGATACTGAAACGGGCAAGAACATCTTTCCCGCACTCGAACTTGTGCGCCTGACCATTCCCCGGCGCGTCTACACGCAAGCGCACATGGATGTTGTGATCGAATCGATCCTCCAACTGCATAGCGAACCCGAGCGCATCGTTGGCGTCGAGATGACCTACGAACCGAAGTATCTGCGTTTCTTCCAGGCGCGCTTTAACCCGGTGGTTGGCGATGTCGTACTCCGAGGATCGGCCACGCCGGAATACATGACCGCCGCGCCGACATCCCGTTGAAGATGGCACACCCGTGAACTCCACGGTGAGCGGGTTTCCTTCCCTCCTTGACAAGGTCGATTCAGTCTGTATGCTTCCATAAAAGAGTGATTGAGACTCATTCTCAATAAAAGGAGCCCGAACATGTCCACTGAATCGTTACCGCTGAGGCTCCAGTTGGGGCTTCTTTTCGCCACTGCTGCCCTGGTCATGTTGCCCGCCAAGGCCCACGCCGACGCACGGCGTTTCACCTTTGTCTACGAATCCACAACCCTGCCGGTCGGTGATATCGAATACGAGCAGTGGGCGACCTGGAAGACCGACAAAGACGACGATGAAAGCTTTGACCGCATCGATTTCCGTCACGAGCTCGAGTTTGGCATCGCTGAGAATCTTCAAGTCGGGCTGTATCTGAGTGACTGGCGCGTTGAGCGGAGTGAAAGCGTTGATAATGGTGCCGAGTGGCGCAACATGGCTGTCGAGATCATTATGTCGCTGACTGATCCCGTGACTGACCCGATCGGCTCCGCCCTGTACGGCGAGATCAAATTCGGCGATGAGCTCCTCGCGCTGGAAGGCAAGATCATCCTTCAGAAGAACATCGGCAAGTGGGTGTTCGCATGGAACGGAACTGTTGAGGCAGAATGGGAGGGGTCAGACTACAGCGAAGACAAAGGAGAATTCAAGCAGACACTTGGCGGCAGCTACCAGTTCAAGCCCGAGTTACTCGCAGGCTTCGAAGTACTGCACGAAATTGAATATGACGGTTGGTCAGAGTGGAGTGATCACGTTGTGTATCTCGGCCCGAACCTTTCGTATCGTGCCAAGGATTGGTGGATCACAGCAACACCTCTCTTCCAGTTGACGAATATCGACAGCGAACCAAACTTCGAGCTTCGGCTCATCTTTGGAATCGACTTCTGATGCAAAGCCGCGCACTGTCACACAGCATCTGTGTCGCAAGCTTTCTGCTGACGAGCGTGGTCGTCGGATGCGAAACGACCAACCAGCTTGCCCCGAAAGTGAATCATGGAATGCTTCGAAAGGCGAATCTCGACGAGCAATCACTTGGCATGCTTCAAGAAGGCCGGCATCTGTACATCACCAGCTGCGCACGATGTCACAGTCCGGAGGCTGTGACGTCCTATTCGCGCGAGCGGTGGAACTCGATTTTGCCACGCATGTCTATGAAAGCAGCGCTGTCACCTGAAGAACAGTTGGCGGTGACGGAATACGTCATGACCGTTCTCACGGTCTATGAAAATGCACCCTCGTGATGCTTGTAGGAGTGGATCTACAACCAACGGGTGTATGTGTGATCAATCGTCCGCTTGTTCTCCCCGCATCAACCGCGCGAAGATCATCACATGCGTCACCAGCAGCAACGGCACGAACATCGTTGGGATAAACCACGTCGCGCCCATCAGTGGAGCGACATCGGTGTGCCGAAGCGCATTGACCAGATCAATCGTGCCTACGAGATTGAACACCCACACCAGAGTGAACTTCACCTTCCAGCCGCTCTTGAGCGCGACAAAGGCAATCAGCGCAAGAACCCCTGTGGCAAGGTCGCCATACGCTGCCGGGTTGGCAAAGCCATCGGGCAAAGGCTGATCGACGACGCCCGGCACAAGAAAAGCCATGCCAAGATGCCGAAACATGTGCGGCAACGTCAGCCACGCCAGCGCATCACTCTTGGACTTGCCACTCAACCAGGGCGCGAGCATGAACCCCGCGATGATCGCCCAGACGCCAATGCTCAATACGAACTGCAGCCCGAAAATCGAATCAGTATCCATCGTTCGCCTCCTTCTGCCAGCAAGTGGGCCCGGTGGGACTCGAACCCACACTCGCCTTTCGGCAAAGCGGATTTTAAGTCCGCTGCGTCTGCCAATTCCGCCACGGGCCCGGCGTTGTCATCATCCTACGTCACGCATCCGTATGGCGGGCATCTCCCCCGCCGCAGCGTGGTACCCTCCACGGCATGAAACTGTTGCTCTGCATGCTTCTCTTGATGTCTCCCTGTGCGTTCCTCGGGTGCGCTCATTCACAACATGATGCGAAAGGCCGCGAGTCGATGTCAGAACACACCAAACTCCACGCCGCCGGCCCCTTCGATGTCAAGATCATTCCAACCGTTGCCGATGACCCTAGCCCCACGCCTGGTCGCATGATGCTCGACAAGACCTATCACGGCGATATGGACGGCCCAAGCACGGGCCAGATGCTCACCGCGATGACCGAAGTGCGCGGCTCGGCGGGCTATGTCGCGATCGAACGCTTCGAGGGCACGCTGGCAGGCAAACGCGGCAGCTTCTTACTCCAACACTTCGCCATCATGGCACGAGGTGAACCGAGCCAGAGAATCTCTGTCGTACCCGATTCCGCAACAGGTGAACTCGTCGGCCTGCGCGGCGAGATGGGCATCGATATCAAAGAGGGCGGCGCACACTTCTATACGCTTGACTATTGGTTTGAGCCGCAATCGGACTAATCAACGCGGCCTTGGCGGGTCGAGAATCGACAAGTACGCAGTCCACACCCCCACTTCCGCTTTGTGCTGATGTGCCAATGCCTTACAGATGTGCCCGATGTGGTGCAGATCATGGACGACCCATGTAGACAAGAGTTGTTCGAGTGTGACCGGGCCGAGGTCGGGGTGGACGCCGGGCTTTGTGAGATTGTCAGGTGTGAGCGGCAACGTGCGCAACTCGGCAATATTTTTCTCACGCAACGATTCGAACAGATCGAGCAGTTCCGAAAGCGACTTGTCCCGGCACAGCGCGTGATGCCCCGCGCGGTCAAAGGGGACGAAGGTAGGCGGCCCGCCCGCCGCATCGAGAATCATCTTGGCTCTGGGGATCCAATCGGTCTGTTCGCCAATAATGTAATGCCCGACAATATCATGTGGTGACCATGTGTTTTCGCCATAGTTGGCGTGCGTCCACGCGGGGTAGAGACCCCCAAGCAGCGTGCGCACAATAGCCGGCGTGCGGGCCAGGACGTCGGCATCGCGGTCGAGATCGAAATTCATGGGTCCCCCAGGGAAAGATTTTGGACGCGCAGTTGACGTTTCGCGGTTTGTTACCGATCATAGGGGTGTTCAGTCGAACAATGGACGGGTGGCCGAGCGGCTGAAGGCACCGGTTTGCTAAACCGACGTGCGGGGTAAACCCGTACCGCGGGTTCGAATCCCGCCCCGTCCGCTTTGTTTTGATGTGCTCCCTCGAGGGTGGAGACTTCATGTCGTCAGTGAGCGCCATCAAACGCGCGTAAAAAGGGTCGGTGATGACTCTCGAATTGATTCAGTTGAATGTCGAAACAGAAAATCAGAGGCGCAGCAACCGATCAGTCTCACATTTCTTTGCCTTCATCACAACTCCGTAATCAAAGTGGAACACTCTTGCCTAGAAACGAACTCGTATTGGGGGGTTCCCTTGCTGGTAGACTGAGAGTTCGGGTCGGGCTGGGTATTGGGTTTCGATACACGATTGAATAGGCGAGGCTCGCGGTGCTTGCTCTCATTCGACTCAGGTTCATGTTGTGACCACGCAAACGCTTGCGAATGACGCGCGTCTTGATGATCTCGCTGCTGCTGGTCAGCTTTGGCCGCTGCTTGCAGCGTGTGAGCGCCGGTTGGCAGATGATCCAAGTGCTGAGCGCGCACGGACGTATCGCGGTGCGGCGCTTGCCGGGCTCGGTGTGGGTGAACTTGCGCTGGAGTCGATTGAAGGGCTCGACACCGCCGATGCGAAAGACATCCGCAAGGCGTCGGTATCGATGCCCTCAAGCCGCAACACGCCTCACCATGCAATCGATGTGTGCGAGAAGAACCTCGCTGCAATTGGTGAATATGCAAGAGAACTGCGCGATGCATTTGATGGCTGGGCGGGCGCAGTTCGTGTTGGAGAGCGCCGGTTCTTTCGTTGTGGTGATGGAAATGTGCTCTGTGATTGCGCAGGGCGTCTTACATCTGCGCGAGATGAGCAACACGCGGCCAGGTCGGTGCCTCTCGGGTTCAGTGTGCCAGAGGCGAACACCAATGTCAGTGAACTGCCCGGGATGCTGGTCATCGCAGGCGGGCGCACGCCATGGTTGATTGACCGGGTTCTGGGCGCGCTGCGCGGTGGTTGTCAGGGATACTCACCGCGAGTGTTTATCGTGGAACCACTCGGCGCATCTGCTGTGCTTGATGGACTTGCGATGGCAGATTTCTCAGTGATGTTGCGCACTGCCTCAACGCGCTGGCTTGTCGGGCCGGGTGCGGCGGATGACCTGCGCGACACGCTCATGGAAGTACTTGAGTGGAAGCTCCCTGCGGGCGTGATTTCTGTCGATGCGAACGAGTCCATCGCAGGCGCAATTAAAGATGCGACTCATGCACAGTTGGACATGCACCGTGAGTTGACCGAGGCAGCTCGGCGTGATTGCATGACGCTTACTCGCGAGCACTGGCAGAAACGTTTTGAGAGTGCAATTGACACCAACAACAATCCGTTACATGTGTTACTGCCTGCAACTCGGTACTCGAGTTTTGTTCGGCACGCGATGGAAGACCTCGCGGGCGCCATTCGGCGTTCGGGGCACGAGGCCACAGTGCTGCTTGAACCTGCGGATGATCTGCGCCCCGCTGCGACTTTTGAACTTGGTGCGCATGTCAAGGTGCAGCCCGATCTGACCATCACCGCCAACTGGCCGCGGGCAACGCGGACAAATGCGTGGCCTGCGGGGGCACCAGCGGTGTGTTGGGTGCAGGACATGCTCGGGCATGTGCTGGACCCGGGGCTCGGTGCTGCACAGGGTGAACTTGATTTCATGGCAGGACTTGTCAACGGTGCCATGTTTCGTGATTTTGGGTATCCCAAGGAACGAGCGGTGTTTCTCAGCACGCCGGCGTGTCCGGTGAAGTTTCATGATGCGCCCACCAGAATGCCCGTCGATCGTGTTGATGTTGCCTACGTCAGTCATCAGAGCGAGTCGCCCGAGGCAATGGTCGAGCGCGTAAAACAGCTTGCACAGAGTTCAACAGAGCGAACACTCATTGAACGAATCGCAGGCGAAGTGCAATTGCAGGTCGAAGGTGGACACAACGAGGCAATCACATACCACCTGCTTGAAAAGCTTACGGAGTCCTGTACCAATGACATCATCGGGCGAGCCAACACCGCAACGGTGAGCCGTCTCATGCTGATGTTAACGATGCCATTGGCTGAGCGGGCACATCGTCACACGACTCTCCGTTGGGCGGCGTCCGCATGTAAACGCCACGGGCTCGTGCTTGGCCTTTACGGTGATGGTTGGGAACGGACACGTTTCAAATCGCATGCGCGCGGGCGCCTTGAACACAGTGAAGCACTGCGCGCGATCTATCAGAGCGCCGGGTGCCATCTGCATGCTTCGCTGTCGACCAACGCACACCAACGGGTGTTTGAATGTGCACTCTCGGGTGGGCTCATGCTTCGGCGGGGACCGTCGCCCGATGGGGCGGTGGTTCTCCAGACGCAACAGTGCATACTTGCAATTGGTGAGCCAGACTTTGAGCGCATCGGGTATCACGGCTATCTCATTGCCACGGGGGACGATCCACTGGAACCAGATGCGGGTGTCTACGACGTTGTCCGGCTTTGCAACACTCTTGGGCGCAAAGTCCGCCCAGCATACGACCACGAAGGCACATTGATTCGCCCCGAGTGGCTCGATCGCACGCAGGCGACCGCGGTGCGGAAGTGGCTCCCGGAGATACCACTTGAACAATTTCCCGACTGGTCATTTGACCGGGGGCAGCAAACGCTGTTCTGCAACGAAACAGAGCTTGAAGAGATGATCTTGCGCGCTGTTCATGATGCGCATTGGCGGCGTGAGACGGTCGCACAACATCGCGAGCGCGTGCTGGCATTCAATACGACGGACAGTTTCTGGTCGCGGCTACTTCATTCGATTCGAGCAGGCTTACATTCGTCGGGTGAGTATTCGTGAAGGTAAGCATGTTGTGAAGCGGACGCAGACTGAGTCACCGGTTGTCTTGTACGGGTGCCGAGGCCGGGTGGATCAATTTCGTGGCGTTCCTGCGGAACTTGAATCGCGCGGGCTTGCTACACACTACGAACGGCTGTGGGGCGATGAGATTGCCTTTGGTGGACACGCGCATCCCTGCGCAATTCGTCTTGCGGGAGCGGTCGTGTGCGCCGACCTCACGCACAACGGGCACGTGCGTATTGTGCGCATGGCGCGACACTATGAAACGCCCAGCGTGCTGCTTGTCGATGGTGTTGTTGAGTGGTCAAACGTGATGCTCAATCGCTGGCTTGGGTTCCGACATTTGCGACCTGCGCCCGAAGATATTGTGCTGTGCTCGGGGACAATCCACGCGGAAATCCTTGCCAAGATGGGCAACACCGTTGTCACGACCGGCTTGCCGAGACTCGATGGCTTCGCCGAGACTGTTGCTCGGATTCGCAAGCAACAGGAATGCACAGCCCACAAGTGTGTGCTTGTCGCGACTGCGAATTTTCCGGCGGTCCAGGAGACTGCGCGAGCGCGAATCTTGATGTGCCTTGAAACGCTGCGCGATGCGTTGCTGAAGATGAATATCGGTGTAATGTGGCGATTGACAGGTGGACTTTGTAAGACGCTGGGCGTCGAACGCGACACACGCCCGCTTGTTGAATCGCTTGCGCGCACCGATGCGCTTCTCACGACGGCGTCGACTGTTGCTGTTGAGGGGATGCTTGCAAATGTCCCGACGTGCGTGGTGCACCCTCATCCCTGGCCTTTGTGGGTTCCGGGGGCATGGGTGTGGTCGCCAACGGTGATGTATATCGCGAACGATGAACAACAAGGTGAGGTTCAACGCCGGCTCGCAGAGAGCGAAGCAGTATGCCAGGTTGCCGCTGATGGAATCGCTCGGCGTTGTAAGGATATTGATCCCGCTACCATCACGACGTGCAAGCCGTTACGTCAACAGGCAACGGAAGTGGTTGAGGCGCTCCTTTCGCCTGATGAATCGCGATTGGCCGCGCAGCAAAGATTGCTTGACGGCATGCACACACAGGACAGTGCGGCACGGGTCGCAGAGGCGCTGGAGCAGGTTGTTTCTAGAAAACCTGGAGTGTTCGATGATGCCAAGGAGCGGGCTGCGCTCGAGCCGATCGGACCAACGTTGATCCGCAGCGCAGACCGTTCAGAGGTAAAAACAGTGGTGAGCCTTGTCGTATCGCGCGATCGACCCGTGAGCGCTATAGCATCATGGTCGCGATGCATGGGGAAAACATTTGCAAGCACTCCAACGCTTGGCTATCAGTTTCACACGCTGCACGTCACGACGAACCCTATCCAATATGTTGAATCGAGCCCGGCATTTGATTCAGATGATCCTCAACAGCATGTCCTGACACTCGAACCGACCGAGGGAACAGCCGCACGTTTGCGGCGGATCGTGGATGCGCTCGCCGCGCTCAAGGCCGATGTCGTCATCCCAAATGAAGGAGACCTCGCGTTTGCTGCGTGCGCACACTTGCGAAATAGCGGCGCCCGGACTGTTGTCGTTGCACACCACGATGCGAGTTCACTGCGCCAAGAACTTGCCCAATACACCGGCCTGGATGCGATCGTGCACGCTGGTCCAGAATACGCTTCGATTCCGGACTGGCTTTCGGATGTACTCCCCGGTGGGCCAGATGCTCGCATCGCCTACGGCGTACCAGTGCACGACGGCCAATGCCCGCGGCATGCAGCGCCGCTGAAGATCGTCAGTATCGGAACGGTGATGCATGATCAGATGCGCGTCTTTGATCTGATTCCCTTATTAGCGCACTTGCAACGAAACCGCGTTGCGTTTCATTTTCATCTCATAGGCGATGGCCCCGATCTCGATGCATGGATCAAGCGGGCAGCTGCCGAGGGGCTAGGTGAAGACGTCGTGACCGTGCATGGCCAGTTAGCACCTTGGGAAGTTGAGCTGTTGCTTAAGCATGCTGACTTCAGCGTGCTTGCCACTGAGATGGAAGGCGCAGGCATGGCGATGCCAGAAGCGATGGGCATCGGGGTGGTGCCGTGTGTAACAGATGCAAGCGTCGGTGCCTCGCAGCTCATCCGTGACGGCGTTGAGGGCGTGGTTGTCCCGGTGGGCGCGATGCGAGTAATGGCAGAGCGCATCGCGAAACTGTCTCATCACCCTGATGCACTGACCGCAATGTCCTGCGCAGCGCGATCGCGCATCACGTCTGAAGGACTCGATGCCAATCAAATGGCGATGCGCTACGCTGTGATCTTTGATGAAGTGATTCAAGATAGATTACCGAAAGTACCCAACGACGACGCAGTTCGGCTGCAACCCGCAAAAATCATCCGTCATTCTGATGATGCGCCAGCCTGTGACCAGTGGCTGCGCGAAAGCCTCGCGGCAAGTGGATATATTTCGATTGCCGATGGTACGCCTAAGGCTGGGTGTGATGCGGTCTTGGTACGGGCGTGTGATCGGCGCCCGACACTTGAAGATGTCCGCACCTGGCGGGCCGCTGGGCTCGGTGTCGCAATCTCACCAAACCTCTCTCTTGATGAAAGCGAACTTCGAGCAGAGCGCGCACTGTTCGATTTATGCGATCGAGGATTCCGTCGCGTAGCGCTGTGTACTGCGCCTGGACATACGCAGCGGATCGCTCGGTTGATCGAACACGGGCCCCCCATTGTGGGTTTCATTGATGAATTGGCCTTGCAAGGTGATACGCATATGGGCTTGCCAGTCGTAGCACCGGAGGACGCGGTGCGTGTGCTCGCACCTGATGCCGTGTTGCTCATCGGCAGCAATAGTGAGCCCGCGCTTTTGAAGACGTGCGCCCCACTGCACGAATCTGGAGTCCCTCTTGAATGTGTAGACATCGCACCGGTCGATCGATTCCTGTAACTGGTAAGATCGTCGCGATGGACCAGATAATCGTCAACCCCGAACATGCTTGGAGGCACGGTCATGGGTACAGCTGCGGATACAAAAACAATCACCGAATCCAAGACACATGCACACACCGATGTGCAAGCAGCGATCAAAGATGTGTGTCACCCACTCATTTCCCCAGGCCCACTTGAAGCAGACGATCCTGTAGAGCATGTGAAATACAAGCTCGGCAATGCCGCCATATGCACCTGGCCCTACCCGCATTTCGTATGCGAAGATGTCTTTCCGCAGTCGTTCTATAAGGAGATGCTCACCCGGTTCCCGGCAGATGAACACCTGTTCCCGCTGAATGACATCTACCCCAAGCGCCTGAGCCTGCGGATCGGTGTGCCGGACCAACTCGATGCGATCCCGGAACCCGACCGGCTGTTCTGGCGAGCCCTCGGGCAACGTCTCGGGTCGCGGTCATTCATGCGCTTTGTGCTGCGACTGTATGACCCGCTGTTCGAGCAGCGCTTCGGTGAAATTGTCGAGCCGCACATCTATCTGCACAGCGACGTCGATTCCTACGGCATTGGGCCGCACGTCGATATCTACTACAAAGTGGTGAGCTTGATTTTCTATCTCCCGGATGAACCTCAGCCTGACTTGAACGCCGCCTCGGTGCTCGTAAAAACCGATGACAACCTCGACGTCCGCGAGCCCTTCGAAGAATCCTGGGAAGGCTTCCGAGCCGCATGTACCGTGCCGTTCAAACCAAACATCCTCTTTTCGTTTGGTGTGACTCGGGAAAGTTGGCATGGCGTGCGTCCCAACCCGCAAGAGATTCCTCGGCGCAGCATGCAGTATTTCATCATGCTGCCACAGAATGCCCGCAAGTAGCACTCCCGCTTTACACAGGGAGTATTCGTGTACGCTCGAGCGCTGACACGAGTTTCTGTGGCGGGCCATCTTGTGTTTCCCACGGCTCAAGGAGCAGGTCAATGAGAAACGGGATGGCCTCATCTTGAACTTGCGGGATGCGGATTGCGCCGATGTTGTTGAGCGCAGGATTTGGGTTCATCGGTTGTACTTTTTCAAAGGGCCAGCGCGCAAAGAGACGCTCCGCACCTGTGATCACATTCCAATCCGTTCGGCCAATGGACTCCCCCACTGCGGTCAACTCGATATCGTGCAGCACCACCCATGCGTTTGGTTTGAGTGCATGAATCATCGCAAGAAGGTCGAGTGTGGGGGCGGGGTGACGGTGGTCGCCGTCGATGAAAACGAGGTCGATCTCGCCGATGTAATGAAGCCTGCATGCATCGACCGCCGTGGCACCGGGGTGAATTGCGACACGGTCCATGAGATCGGGGACGACCTCAGCTGCAGCGGCACCAACAGAATGCGCGGCATCAAAATAACAGTGTGTCGAGATGTCGAATGAGTGAATTTGCGCCAGCTCATCGGTGCTGTCGTATTCGGTACAAAAATGATCGAGCGCAGCAGCAATCACCGCAGTCGATACACCAGATGCCGTACCTATTTCTACAACCCGGCGCGGGCGCGCTGCTTCAATCAGATCCCACAGAAATAGTGAATCCAGCGCATTGACAAATCCATTCGCCCATTGCGGCGCTGCATACCGCTTGGCAAAGGCACCGATCCAGGGACGATCGACAGCAAGCCCGAGTGCTGCACGCTCGGGCGCGGATGCGGGCAGGGAGGCGCATTTTGTTCTCACAAGCGCATCCTCAGGAATTGGCATGGTCTTCGCGGTCAGCTCATTCGGTGTGGATTCCGCTTTGGCCTGCGCGGAATAGACCCTTGGGATCAGATATTTACGCTCATCAAACTGCGCTTGCGCGCGTGCGATGATCTGAGCCTCGTAGGCATCGGAAGAGGGAACGATCGCGGTGACTTCTTCGAGCAGCGCCCCCACTTCCGTGGGCATAACGATTGGAATGCCATGTATTGAATCAGCGCAAGGCGAATCGTCAATAACACATGCAATTTCCACCGCGGGAAAATCCAAGCGGTTTTCAAGGAGCCATTCGGTATGCGAACCAGCCCCGAAGAGTGCAATCCGCGTGTGCCCCGCATCGCGAAGTTGCGAGAGTTGTTCGTGCCACACTGCTTTGCGCTGATTGCTGGGGATGTGACCCGATACCCCTCTTCCCAACAACTGCACAGCCCGGATTTCGGCTTCGGCTGCGAGCATGCAGGCAGCGCTAGCGTGCGAAGATATGTCGCCTGATCGTGAGGCAATGCGATCGGGTAATCCACTGACGAATGCGTTCCACAACGGCGAAACATACCATCCAACCGCACCTGCCGAGCGAGCCCACGCATCGTAGACATGGGCTGCATCCACCGAAGTGCCGCAATCTTCTGTTGCAATTGCGTGCGCTGCTTCGTGCCCGAAGAAAAGTGACACGGCACGTTCACCACAATAGTTCGACCAATAGGAACGGACCTGTCGCCACACTTCCTGTCGGCTTCCGGCATCATCAAAACTGGGGTCTGACCAGAGTTGATCAAGCATGGGCGCTGGATCCGCGGTGCACCGGAAGGCGACTGTCGACGTACCGCGCACAATGTCGATTGGTTCAAACACATTGCGCAACTGCCACATGTGCAGCGGCAACCATGGCATGAGTGGTTCCATGAAATTTTGCTGAACAAGTACGGCGCCGGGACGGAGCCAACGGCCAAAGGTGCGCAACATCATCAGGTGAATATCCCAATTTATTGCACTGCTATTGCAAAGCAACTCGATTGGCGCTTGCTCGGGGTAAAGAGAAGTTTCCTGCTGAGAAGCAACTTTTTCCGGCAGGTTCAACGCACGGAGATCGAGCTTGTGAAGGCGGTGCGTGTGAAGCAGTTCGTATCGCGTGAGGAAATTCTCCCCCGGTGCTAGGCCATGGGCTTTGAGCCAACAGTTGCTCATCACTGTTCCATCAATCGGCGCTTCAAATGTGTTGTAGACAAGGACAGGGAATCGTGGCGAATTCGCATGGGATAACCCGTCTGCGATCGCTGCTGTCGCGCCGCCGAGAAAGCACCCGAGTTCCACAACATGTCCGGTGCCAGACAGCGTGGACGCAAGCCAGTGCAGGTAATCCATCTCGCGCTCGAAGGGCATCATGGGAATGCGAGATGAGAGCGGCAATGGAAGCGCATCGCCGGGATCGCAGAGATTGCCAGCGGCATCCCGGACCAGCTCATCGATGAGACGCTCGGCCACTTGGGGCACTGCTGGTTCTGCGGGCATGACATCTCCTTCGCGCACAGACGCATTGACCTGCTACTGCGCAGGCAGGTTGGATCGAATGAAGCAAAACCAGTCCGGTCCGACGGGGGAATGGTGAGACAGCCGCAGAGTATCTCCGAACGCCGCGGGCGTGCACGAAAAGCCGGTACCATAGGGAAAGGAGATGGCATTTGCGAAAACCCTGCGAGTTCGAGATGTGTAGAAACACCGGCTGCTCAGAGGTGATTGCCCTGCTTCGCACGAGGGTGTTCGAATGGACCGCACGAGCGCTCGCGGCGGAGGGGCGAAAGAAAGTGGCGCTCTTTGGCGCGGGCCAGCACACCAGACCGATTGTTCGTCAACCATGGGTGCGGTTCGGCATGGAAGTCGTCCTGATTTATGATGATGCACCGAGCAAAGATGCACTCAGCGGCGTGCCAATACAGACACCAGCACAATGGTTGCACGAGCAAATTCATTCATCACAGCCAAACGCTTTCGATGTGCTCGTCGTCAGCTCGGCAGTCTATGAAGACAAACTTGGCCGTCGGGCAGTTGACGTGCTGGGCTCGACGCTCGAAGAATTGAACGTACCGATCGTCCTGCCCTACCGCGGTACACCTACTGCATATGACGAGATCAGCGTGCTTCGCAGATTGCAGGACGAGGGAATCGTTACCGAAGATGAAGCGCAGTGGCTGATCGCCAACCGCGATGAGCGCCACGATGCAACACTTCCCATGATCCACTCGGATCGCACGGAGTTCCATCTGCGGCGCTACGAGTTAGCGGCAGAATTTCTGCGCGATCTTGAACACCGGTCCGTTGCAGATATCGCCTGCGGCGTGGGGTATGGTGCCCGGTTGCTCACGAATCAAGGCAATGCCATGCGGTACACCGGCGTTGATATCAATCCTCAGGCGATTGCGTATGCGAATCGACGGCACGCCGTGAATGATCATGTGCAATTTCTTGAACGAACTGGTGATGACACCAGCATCGAGACAAACAGCATCGACATGGTCACCAGTTTCGAAACAATCGAACACATCGGAGGGACAGAATCTCTGTTGCGCGAGTTTGCACGCATCCTGCGTCCCGGTGGAAGCCTCATCATCAGCACGCCCAACGCGCTGGGCCCCACGCCGTATCACGTTCATGATTTCGATTTCCCGGCATTCGAAGCAATACTGTCGAACTGGTTCAATATCAAGATGTGGTTCGGACAGCTTCCAGTCGATGAAGTCTTTGACCCTGAACTTCCGCCGGGCATTTTTCCGCTGGACTTGCCCACCGCCCGGGCAGGTGAGACGGATCGATTTGGGCGCAGGCCGCATGTGCTGATCGCTGTGTGTGATGCGCTCGCCGTGACAGCAGTCGATGGAAGTGAATGCCAGGTGGACACCCGACATGGTCCACTACGCCTGAAATGTCCGACAAAACTCGCGCGCTGGCGGGCCGAGACATTCCTCACAAAAGAACCAGAAACACTCGCCTGGATAGACGAGTTCGAGAAGGATGATGTTTTTTGGGACATTGGTGCAAACATCGGGGTGTACACGCTGTATGCCGCTGCGGCGCGACGCGCTCAGCGCATCCTCGCCTTTGAACCCTCGCCCTGGAATGCGGCATTACTCGCCGAACACATTCGAATCAATGGATTCTCGCACACCGTTGCCACATACCCCATCGCGCTGACAGACACGACGAGCCCCGGGACTTTATTCATGCGCGATACCAGCGCCGCGTCTGCGGGGTCGAGCTTTGCTGATCCTGTTGGGGAGTTCGGCGAACGTTTTGACCCAACCTTCGAACAAGCAGCGCTTGGCGTGCGCGTTGATGATCTTGTCGCATGGGGCGCACCAGCACCCAACCGGATCAAGATCGACGTCGATGGCGCAGAGGAACGCGTGCTTGCTGGGGCAACAGACACGCTCGCTCGTCCATCTCTGCGCTCGATCTCGATCGAACTCGATGCTTCGCGGACAGATCTTGTTGATCGTGTGACTCAAACATTCGCTCGCGCTGGGCTTGAACTCACCGCGCAGCTCCATGACCCCGCGTTTGCCTCGGGCAAGAATGCATCGATATATAATTTTCACTTCTGCCGTGTGGCACTTTCGCCGTAGTGGATCTGGTCTGACAATGACGGTACGCGATATCCACTCTCTATTGTCTTGAATCTTGCAATGCACCTCCGGGGAGATCGGCATGGATTCTGCACATCTTGCACGTGCCTACGCCGCCGATCCTGCGTCCCAACCGCGAGTTCTAAGTGTCCACGGCCCTCACCCGCTCTCGGGTGTCTCCACGTGGATCGCGCGATTGCTCACGAGTGACCACACCCGCTATGACTGGCATGCTCTGATCGTCGGGAGTGAACAGGAACTCGCAGAAATGACCCCGTTCCCTGCAACTGGAACAGGCCGTGTGCATACGCGCGCGTGGTCAAATGATGACAATGCCGCGACCGATCATGTGAACACTGTCGTGGAAGCCCTTGATGAGCTTCGACCATCGATCGTGATTCCGAATTATGTTCCCGAGGCCTACGCCGCTGCTGGTCTTGCTGCACCGCGAGGCGTGCGAACACTCGGTGTCTGTCACTCACGCGACTACTGGTATCTTGAACTTTTCCAACACGCTGCGCCATTGATGCACGCTGCCTGGGCCGTAAGCGATGAATGCGAACGCCTCTTACATACAACACTCGGCCAGACAACGAATGTGCTTTGTGCACCATACGGCACGCACCTGCCCGAGGAGATATCTCTCCCGCCGCACGTCATTCATCCATCCGAACCCATCCGCATTCTGTACACCGGGCGACTTGAAACCCCACAGAAACGGTCTATGCATCTTGCGACGATCGCAGAAGAACTGCACCGACGCGGCGTCCCCTTCGTTCTGACCATTGCAGGTGATGGCCCAGATCATGAGCAGCTCACAACTCGTCTGAGACCGTTCATTGACGCCGGTAAGGTCTCCATGCTCGGCGCGGTGCCGCATGCGCACGTCAATTCGCTCATCCGTGAGCACGACCTGCTGATTCTGGTCAGCGCGTACGAAGGCACACCGCTCGCGGCAATCGAGGCAATGGCGCTGGGCCGACCTATCGCGGTGACTGATGGTTGCGGCGGGGCGGCCGACGCGGTACGGGCGCATGGTGGCGGAGTTGTTGTTCCAACAGATAATCCGATCGACCTGACCGACCACCTTGAACGCCTGTCTCAATACCCCGCAGAACTTCAAGCATTAGCATCGCAAGCACATGACTGTGCCAAACAACGATTTTCGCTCCCTGTCCATATCGAATCGATCGAATCATTGATCGACAGTGCGCTCACCAAAGAGGTGCCGCAAACTCCAAAATTCATTGTTGCGTCTTGGCGCGCAATCCTTGCGACGACATCACTTGCAGTTGGAGGCTGGCCGAGGCATGTTCGACGAAAAACTATCCGGCGCTGGCGAACTGGCTTCCGGAACGACCTCGCAACGATCGGCCATCCACCGATGTCGCTGATGCACCGTTTGTTTCGGCGCAACACAGGTCAATTGGCATTGCCAGCCCGAGTGCCCCGCATCGAGCGCCTTGGGGCCACATTGCTCGCAGCTGCTGCAAATGAACTGTCGCGCGAGGGATACCAGCGGATCGCGATTTTTCCCGCCGGCCGACACTCTACACGCCACGGTTTCATCCTTGCTCGCCATCCATGCATCGCGTGCTTTGTCGACGATGCCGCAAAGAAATCACGCAGCCGCACATTACACAACCACCCCATCCTGACGCCAGCTGGTGCTCGCAGTGCGGGAGTCGATGCAATTATTATCTCATCCGATCAGTACGAGGAATCTCTTGAAAGCCGCGCTCGCGAATGGGGCGAAAAAGTCCCCGTTCGAACACTATATGTGCCGGTCCGCATTCCAGATGCTACAGATGCCTCGAGTGAGCCTCGCGCCAAGAAACCTGCGACCTCGAGCGTAGCGAATTGATCACGCCGCGGCGGTGCGCGGCTGACTACCGCGAGCGACCAGCGCCGTAAGCACCGGGCGGTCGATTGGCTTCGTGGCAAACTCATCACACCCAGCATCAAGGCACCGCTTTCGATCCCTCGGCATTGCACTTGCCGTCAGCGCTATGATGCGTCCGGTGTAGCCTGCATCCCGAAGCGCTGCAGTTGCTTCAAAGCCCGACATCACAGGCATTTGCATATCCATGAGGATGCAATCGAAAGGTTTGCCCTCTGCTTGAGCTGCGAGTGCAAGGTCGAATGCAATTTTTCCATTCTCCGCAAGCGTGACAATCGCGCCCGCTTTTTTGAGTACGAACGTAATCAGCCGCTGATTGTCAGGCCCATCCTCTGCAAGCAGGATGCGCAAGCCAGTCAGGTCTGTCTGCGTGCTTGTCTTGATTGGTTTGGCAGCTTCGATCGAAGATGCAGGCTCAGTGTTTATCTTCACACCATCCAATGATCCCGTTGCAATCACCGTTCTGAATCGCGTGCCAACGCCTTCTTCTGATTCAACGATAGTGATGTCGCCCCCGAGCAGCTCTGCGAATCCTTTGCTGATGGTCAACCCGAGCCCGGTGCCGCCAAATTTTCGTGTTGTCGACTCATCGGCTTGCGTAAAAGGCTTGAAGAGTTTGAAAGTCTGCGCTTCAGTCATCCCAACACCGGTGTCCGCAATGTCGAACTCCATCCGCGAATTGTTCCCTTCATTGATGCACCGCGTGATGAGCCTTACGCCGCCCTTCTCTGTGAACTTGATCGCGTTACCAAGCAAGTTGATCAGAATCTGACGCAGCCGCGTCGGGTCGCTTTGAATTGTCACGGGGATATCACCTTCGAATTCAACATCGAACCCGAGGTTCTTGTCTCTGGCTTGATCGGCCATCAGCGACCGCACCGACTCAACAATCTCCGCCGGATCGCAGTCGACGTGCTCCACAGTCATTTTGTCTGCTTCAATTTTTGAAATATCAAGAATGTCGTTGATAATGGTAAGCAGATACTTTCCGTTCCTCTGGATCGTGGCAATATTTTCTATGTCCTCTTCAGACGTCACATTCTCTGCAATATTTTCTGCAAATCCGAGGATGGCGGTCATCGGCGTGCGAATCTCGTGACTCATATTGGCAAGAAAATCGCTCTTCGCCTTGTTCGCCGCATTTGCTTCCGTTTGCGCCCGCTCAAGGTTGCCCACGGTGTCCTGCAACGCTGCCTGGAGTTGTCGAGACCGGGTAAGCATTGCAGTCATCGACTGCTGCATCTTTTGGCCGTAGAAACCAACCCCCGCAACCATGAGAACAATCATGCCGCCGATCAGATATTCAAGTCGCCGAAACGAAGCCGCGTGGGCCAGATGTTCTTCAAATGCCTTGGCTTGAATAGTCCGCACGACCTCACTGATGTGACTGATCTCAATAGTCACAATGGCGTATTTTCGATCCATTGTCGCCATACGCGAGCCGGCCTTTTCGTATTGACCTGTTTCGAAAAGGCGGAAAATGTGTGTCGCCTCCGCCACCATCTCGTGCATCCCAGCATCGATCTCGTCCAGTTCCTTCAGAAACTCACGTTTGAATTGTGGCGCGATGTTTGCAGTGATATCGGCTCTCGCTTCTTCGATGGCAACATCAAATGCTACGTGTGCCTCGGCCAGTCGCGCTGCCTCAAGTTGAGTGTCTTTCGAATCAAAAATGTCGTTGCCCGGTGCATTGACCTGTTGAGCGAGTGTGTTGATCTCTGTGTATGCCCCAAGACGATCAGCCCACTCCGCGCCCTCAGCAACTGATTCGGTAAATGTACTCATGAGCATGTGGCTCAAAGTGAGACTGGCCACCACTGTCACCACGTTGACAGCTGTAAGTGCGTAGTACAACAGATATCCGTGCGGTTTCTTGCCCACGTCATTCGTTGATGTAGGTGTATGCATGTACTGAGCGCCCACGAACGGTGTGAGTGGGGATCCTGCCAGAGCATCCACATCAGGGAGGTGGCCCCGAAATCCATCGGCAATCGAACTCCAAAGCGTGATGGAGATGTGCGCCGTAGCCTACGATACCTTGGCGCAAGGCAATTCCCAGACAGTCACCGAGCGTCTGCGAATGTTTTCGGACGCAGACATGCTTCTGAGATGACACGCTGGCGATCGATCTGCCACAAAAATATCCAGATGCGGATCGCGCCCAAGAGCGGTGCCATCTCCGCTTGAGATCACATGACGTGATGTTTACGTCAGGAGGCGCCCCACATAAAGAGCATCAACTGGAGGTCATCGATATTCGCAAGGCCATCTCCATCAATATCAGCAATAGCGCCGGGCTGGCCAAAATTCGAGAGCATGATATTCAAATCACTCAGACCGACAGCACCATCACCATTGAGGTCGCCAGCGATCAGCGGAGGCACTGTACCAACTGCTGCAAATGCGTTTGCCGCATCGAGTCGCCCAGCCCCCAACATACCCGTGAACCCTGGATTCAGTGCATCAATGGGCGCTGCGGTACTCACAAGCGTTGCACGAAGTGCGATCGGCAAGGTGCCCGGTGCCCATGCCAATACGCGGGCGACCGTGCCTGTGACCAGTGCCGTCGAAAAGCTCGTCCCACTCGCAGAACGATACTGCCCGCTATGGAAACTCGACACGAGATTCACACTTGGTGCGCACAGCGTGACGCCGACACCAAAGTTTGAGAACGATGCAAGGATATCGTTGTCATTGGTACCCGAGACACCAACAGTGTTATACAGTAACGAATAATTTGCTGGAAACTGTGCACCATTTGTAGCATTATTACCGCTCGAAGCCACCACAATGATGCCGAGGCCTTCAGCAGTTAAAACTGCCTCCGAAATCACACTCGTATCTCCGAGTGTCCCCAAACTTACATTGATCACGTTTGCACCGGCGGCAACCGCCTCCAATATGCCTTTCGCAACGAGGAATGATGTACTCGTCCCATCACTCGTCATCGCACGGATCGGCATGATCTTTGCCTTCGGTGCTACATAATGCACGAGCCCCGCAACAAACGTGCCATGCCCCGCCACTTCATCGAAGATGCCATCGTTATCCTCATCAATGCCATTGGGCGCATCATTCGTACTGGCTTCACCCGGCAAGACACTCACGCCTGGCACGAGTGATCCCGCGAGCAGTGGATGGGTGAGATCGACACCAGTGTCAACAATGGCAACCACTACGGGCGCACCCGGGGGGGGGACAGGAGGGGGAACCGGTAGTCCACCGGAGTCGCCACGATTCAGCCCAATAGTGTGGCGCGTTGGTTGATTCCAGTATTCAATTGCGACGCGCGGGAAGAACAAACTCTGCGTAGACGGCATTGGATTATCCACGGCATGGATAAAGTCTACGGTCTTGATGCGGGGATCTACTTCTGCTTGAATCACAAAATCAGTTGCGGTCAACCCGACAGGCAGCGCAAGATGGTAGTGAGGCCGGCTTAAGCCGAGAAGAATATCGATGGTTGTCGTGCCGTAGGTCGCATGAATGTCTTCGATGAGCACGCCATCTTCAAGGCGCACTTCTGCCTGGCCTTGCACAATCGAGCCAGCATGTGCGAAAGCGGGACACGTGATTATACATGCTGCGATGTAGAACACCAGATATTTGCGTTGCAAGATGAACTGTTTCATGGCATCCCCACAGAGACAAAATGGCCCCATTGGGCCGGGTGATCGTTGCGCTTCGCGCAATTGCGCTGAGCGCCACAAAGTGCTTTGGTAACCGACTGGCCTTGTACCAGACCCTTGTAAAAATCACTGATGAGTGTTCTTGTTGTCGCATCGTGCGCTGGCCACAAGCTCGTAACGAGAGCTGATACGCCGCTCGCAAGGAACGCTCGCGTCAGCCCGAAAATTTCATCGCCCTCTGCAACACGGCTGCGACCAACATCGCAACAACTCAAAATCACCGTCGACCCGTGCAGATCGAGGGCAAAAATTTCGCGTGCCGTCACCCACCGATCCGCGAGCTTAAACCGGGCCTCTAGCGGATCCCCTGCTGGAAAATGTCCATGGCACGCCAGGTGAATCAGTGATGCCCCGTTCGCTTGAGTGAGAAACGCTTCCGCAGTTGCGTCGGCGCCGATCAGGGTCTGACATCCGGGGATAGCCACCGCCACTGCAACAGCCTCATCAGCAATCTGCGGAGCCTGCTCATCGGCAACACCGACGACCAACGCACGCCCTTGAGTGAGCGCTCGATGGTGTGTCGCCATGTGGTGCGCGATACTCGCACTCGGTGCGACCGAAACATCACACCCCTCGAGCAAGAGTCCATCCGCACCGCGCAGGAGATGGAACGGCAAGGCGTACATCCGGCCATGAGGAAGAATGGTCAGTGAATGCAGCCCATCGAGAACACCTGCGATGGGCGCGATCAGTAGCTGATGCATCACATGCAGTTCACGATCAATCAGCCGCTGGGTGCGCTCATCATCAGTACTCGAGGCCGAAGACATGACCGCACGATTAAGCTGGAACAAGAGACGCTTCTGAAGAGCCTCAGCCTGTTTCTCCGTGCAGAGCACCGGTATGGCATGGACGCGATCGCTGCGAACAACCAACACACCGATCTGCCCCGCTGCGCCAAAGTAACTCACGAGTCCGTCGTGATCGCCCAGCGTGCGTTGCAGTGTTGAAAGCTCGAGTGATCGTGTAAAGATAGGACCAAAACGGCGTGTGGCAGAAAGCTGCCCTTCGGTGCGCGCAATTTCCTGCTCAAGACGCCGCATGCGCGAACTGCGCAACTGCGATTCATTGTCCTGAACCGCCACATCCTGCCGGTCTATCGCGCTGTAGAGCGCATTCAGTTCTGCCTGAGAAGCCAGCAGCCGTTCGACAAGTTCACTCGCACTTGTGTCGCGATCGCTTGTGTCGCGCTCAATGACCGACTCTGCAAGGCGCGAACCGCCATCGACTAAATCAAGCAATGATCGTGACTTGGAACGTTCGAGCATTTCAAATGCCGTGGCAACATCGCCCTCAGTGCGGCGTTCCAAAAGCAGCGACACCAAATCGCTGTACACCGAAACTCGATCGCCAAGCCAGGCCACGCGCAGGCGATCTGCCTGCAACAGTCCTCGCAAACGCTCGACCTCGTCAATCGCCTTACGCATCGAAACAATCGCAGCATCGCGCTCACCGAGCTTCGCCTGCGCTCGCGCTCGCGTGTGCAACATGTCAGCCCGCAACGGGGCAAGGTCCAGTTGTTCTGCAATAGACAGCGCCAGTTCAACTTCTTGAAGTGATTCTTTGGCTCGGCCTGCATCGAGCAGAATTGATGCAAGCATCGCTCCTGTGCGTGCTTTCTCGATCGGTACATTGCGCAAAGAATTGCGTGCGTCAGTAAGCAGTGAAATCGCTGCATCATGGCATCCGCGGCGCGATTCGATATTGGCAAGAAGCACATTCGCTTTGGCAAGTGCTTGCTCAGCGCCGACTGCAGCAAACTGCGCCGCCGCCTCGCGGGCAATGACTTCCGCTTCTTTCAACCGGCCTGAGCGCACCAGTGCAATGGTCGTCGCCATGCGTGCCCGCGCTGCTTCGCGCTTGAGTCCTGTTTTGTCGAGTGAGGCTGTTGCCTGCAGACACGCTTCGACTGCCTCCTCGGGCAAGCCAATGAGACTGAGTACTTCAGCGCGTTCTGCTGCCAGCCGAGCCGCGTCTCCGGGTGCGTTGCCATCTTCAAGTCTGCGCCGCGCATGCTCAAAATGCCGAAGCGCTTCTGCAAACTTGCCCTGCATGCCGAGAAGATCTGCAAGATTGCCCTGCGCCACCGCTGCTGCACGCCCCATCGAGCCTTCATCAAAGGCAAGCATCGCAAGCTTAAACGCACGTTCCGCCGATGCAAACTCGGCCAATTCAAGCAATGCCTCGGCGCGATTATTCTGAAGCTGCGCAACCGCTGTGGGCTGATCCACGAGCATGGGCAGGGCTTTGTCAAAATGATGAATCGCAGCTGCGGGATTCTCGCGCATGCGCTGCACGATGCCCAAGTTGGTGTGCGCTTTCGCCGCCAAAATGTATTCGTCCGCAAGCTCAAAACAAACAATCGCACGCTCGGCGCTCGTTGTCGCTTCCGTGAGCCGCCCCAGACGCGCCAATGGCTGCACCCAGGCCTGTGCCACTCTGCCGCGTGAAAGATCATCAAGTGAGGCGGCTTGCGATTCTGCTTCTTTCAAAAGTACGGTCGCTTCTTCGAATTGATTGCCAAGCGACAGCGCAAAGGCCCCCGCCGTGCGCGCCTGCACCTTCAAAGTGCCGCTGTCTGTTTCGTCCGCCCGTGCAATCACCCAGCCAACCGCGTTCAACGCATGCTCAAGATCCTGCATCGCAAGCCCTTGCAACTGCTCGATGCATGCAGAAGCCAGCGTCTCAATGGCAATGTCAGTGCACAATGCAGCACGAGCGACCTCATCTAGTTGCATGAGTTCGCTTAGTGATACGCCCGCGCTCTGACCTTTTTGAATCATCCTATCTCTACCGCAGGCACCAATACACTGCGACTTTCAAGTTCAATGAGCATGTCATACGTCCCAAGCGGCAGAGATACCGTCAGGTAGCCCCCATCATCAAGCTGCGCTGTTGAGACCTCAGTTGAATCCGATGTCTTGTGAAAGCGCACCGTGACGTCATTCGTCTCGTCATCACCTGTGTCGATGTGTGCCTGTATTTCAGCCTTGTCTCCGTCATATTCTGACGGCAACACTTCCAGATGAATCTCAACACCATCGGTCGTGAACGTGAGCGCATAGGTCGTCGCCGCACCGCGATATCCCGCGAGCACCACACCACGCGTATCGCCCACCAACTGGGCCAGTCCTACGCCCAGTTTGTCTAATCCCAAGCGTGAAGCCAACGAGCCGGGCATCGAACTTGCCCGCAGAATCGATGATTCCTCGGGTTCTCCGGAAACGCGGAGGGAATCCAAAATGCCTCTGAGCGCACCGACGATCTTCGTTGAGGTACCCGAAGCGTCCTTCGGATCAGGCGCATCAGGCACCTGTGCCCCACTGGCAAGATCGACCAAGTGCTCGAAGCGCTGTCCATCGTCCATTGATTCATGATTCGGCATAGCAAGACATCCTTGTTCTAGTGTCTCTCAGGAACCACTTTATGCCGTCTTGATCCACAAACGAGGTGAAAAATATACGATTCTGACTCGTTATTGGATGCGAATCATTCGAATTCGGGCAAAATGGACGCCCCGGTAGGCGTCGCATGGAGCAATTCGAGGAGCGACCGCAAACACCGCGCCCGCCGTGGTCCGATCGTCCCGACGGCTATTCCGAGGGTTTCAGCAATTTCGGCGTATTTTGGCGTCGGGGTCGTCGTATACAGCATCCGAAGCAGCGATCGGCACCGCTCATCGAGCTTTCCCATAGCTTCTGCCACGGCCTGATCCCGTTCCTGTGACAGGAGCAGAGCATCCGGCCCGGCGAGGGCATCCGCAGTCGGTGCTATGACATCCATGGAAACAGATTTATCGCGCCTTCGAAGGGTTCGCCAGCACTCCCGGGTAGTCGTGGTAATCAACCATTTGGGGAGGCTTTGCGGGTCCTGGATCGTGCCGAGACGCTGAAAAAGAATGGCAAAGCTCGTCTGAAAAACGTCGTCACACTCTTCAGGAGTCAGCCCATATCGCCTAGGAATCGAGTGAACCAAGGGCGCAAAATGGCGCACCAGCATCTCCCAAGCGTGTGTATCACCTGCGAGACACTCTGCCACCCTGTCAGGATGGAAATCATCATTTCCTCCCGGTGAGGTCATGAGATCAATTCTAACCGGTCTCGCAATTCACCATCGACGCCAGCGCCCGCAACTCCCGCTGTGAATCGAAGAACATGACCGTACCCGCTGAAATCACGAGGCTACTGAGTAGATAAATCATGCTCGCGCGAAGCTGGGCAAGCTTCGTCTTGCTCACGCAAAACTTCTCCACACAAGTTCCAATCGAATACTTGCAGGCGTCCAAAGCTGGCGCATCCTGTGGATAACAGGTCCGGGACGTATTACAGCGTATCGGAGCATTCGGGTCGGCGCGGAAGCACACGGGTCGCGGCACGACTGACTCAGGGATTGTGAGGGAACCGCACTGTGCGTGTGGGCGAGATCGTCGAGCGTGCCAGCTCCGTCGATCGGCCTGCTCGGCGTCCAGTGTGGAAAAGGAGCGTTGTCCGATGGGATGTGTTTCGCGCGGGGCGGTTGCCGCCTTTGTGGTTGTGGTGTCGGCGTCCGGGGTCTTTGCCGCCGTGCCATTTTCCGATAGTTGGGATGGGGGTACTGCACTCGGATGGGTGGCGGACACCCCAACGGGTGGATTGATCGTGCAAGGGTCATCAGGCAATCCGGGAGGGATGCTTGAGAGCACCGACGGCGGCACCGAAGGCCGCGCAGGCATCGTCACCAGTAAGGCGGCGGCGACTGGCGACTATGCGGGGCTCGGCCAGCTAAGTGTAGATGTGCGTTTGCGCAGCGGGTCGTTTCAGCTTTCGGCAGATCACATTGGCGATCCCGGGTTTCTTGGTTTTCGCATCATGGGCGCAGGCGATGCAGTACACGGGTGGTATTACATCCTTGACAACCTTGCGGTGACTGATGCAGCGTTCACCAGTTTCGTCGCGCCATTTGATCCGACGTGGACCGATCTTGATGCGATCGCCAACGGTTGGGAACCGGAAGATGGTCTTGCGCCACTCTGGACCAGTGTGCTTGGGAATGTGGAATCGGTGGGCGTGCGCGCGACGGGGGCACCATTGAATACGTTTGCGGTGTTGTATGACAACTTCGCGCTTACGGTTCCAAATGCGGGAACGATGGCGCTGCTGGGGTGCGCAACGATTCTCAGCGTGCCGAGAAGGCGCCGGGGCAAGTAAGAGAACCGTGACCGATCGCTTCCGACCGGCCGCGCCTCTCTTTCCTCCATCAAGTGGGACTTGTTCGAACTCACCGACGACGGCGTTTGACGAGCCCCAAGCCTACGAGGCCAAAGAAGTTCTTACTAAAACTGTTGGTGCAAAGCATCAACTCACTGCAGAAGCTGAGTGCCTGCGCCAAGCAGCGCAGCGCTGTTTGCAGTTGTGAGTCTTGGTGCATTGCGGCGCAGACGCTAATTATCAACTTGTCCTGCTTGATTCGCGCGGGAGGGCTCTACGATTGCGATGCGAAAAATCTCCCAGCACATCAGTAGCAGTGGTACCGCAAGTACCGGGCCCAGAATCAGCAGTGGATACATCGCTCGCGTGACTTGCAGGTGATAGCTCGCGTAGCTGTGCTCGAAGCGAAGCAGGCCTTTGATCGTGCCCGCGGTCGCGAGATCGAGCCAGATAAGCACGAGGGCAATATGTATCCATGTGACATAGCGCTTCAAGCGGCGTGCGCACGCTTCATCAATGCTTTCTCGCAGGTAGAACGTGAGCCCGCCGAGCACGAGCATGATGTTGACGCCGATCATGGCACCCATGGTGTGCGCCACAATCGCCGTTGTGCCGTGGAGGACGAGATTGATCTGCGGTATTGCGAGCAAAATTCCGCTTGCAAAAGCGACAAGGGTCCATAGCTCAGCGGCTCGCAGGAATGGGGTCACAGGTCCATTGGAAGATGCCGTGGCATTGAATCGAACCGCGGCGCGCATGTGCTTGACGAAACTGAGTGCTGCGAGCATGCTCGCGATCACTGCGATGATCTTGATGACTTGGGGTTGGGGTGAGAAATAATGATGGTGCCCGAATGTGGAGGCAAAGCCAAATGCTGCGAGGATAAAGAGCCACGGTGCGCGGAGCGGTTTGCCTTTGCCCCCGGCGATGAGGATGCCAAAGCCATACAGCAGCGCGTTCCACCCGGCGAAGACGATGTCTAGGCCGTGCCATTCGAAGGAGAGTTCACGGTCAAATGCGACTGCGGGCAGCAGATAGGAACTTGCTTCGATCAGCCCAAGCGGGATGCACACAAGCCCGACACCAATAAGCCACGTGCCTTCAGGTGACAAGCGTGTAAAAGCGTCGATATTCACGACGAACGATGCACCGAGAACAAGAAATACAAGGATGAGAATCGGCGTCAGGACTGGGGCCCATGTCAGGTATTCCTTTCCGCTGCCAGCGCCCATGAGTATTGAACCCGCTGCCAGTGGTAGAAACAGCACGAGAAGCATCGAGACTGTTCGACGAACGAACACTGCGCCGCGCGCCCCGAGCGTGTCACTCGTCAGAACGAATAGCGCACAAATGCCAGTCAAAATGCATCCCACTGAAGCGAGTGTGTGCAGTGGTTGAAGTACCTGCATCTGTGGTAACCAGGACGGCTGCGTGTGGAGGACGCTCCGAATGGCAAGCCCGATGCCAAAGAGAGGCGATAGCGCAAGGCATATGAGCGGCACACAGATCAATACCAGTGGACGCCGACTCATCGCACTGCTCCAAAGACGGAGTCATTGAGCGAGCGCGGTGGATAGTGCCCAGAGGCATTGATCATTTCCAGATAGGCCATCAGGTCGTCCAGTTCGCGTTCTGTGAGATTGAACGCAGGCATCCCAAGGCGACCCTCGCGCACGACGATGCGGATGTATGCGCCCATGCCCTCACTTGCGGTGTTGGTGAGGTCGGGGCCAAGATGACCGCCAAGGCCGTAGATCGAGTGGCACGTCTGGCATGCATAATTGAGCCAGACCTCGCGGCCTGTGTATGCACGGTTGATAACTTGCTGCTGCCCTTCTGCGGGAATGGCGCTGACATGAACCGGTGATTGTGTTGGAAAGAACCAGATCGCGAAGGTGTATGCAACATATAAACAAGGCAGCAGAAGAATCCTGATCGCAATGGTGCAGACAGCAGGTCGGTGCATCGTTTCACCCGGGATTCATCAAGAATAAGGAGCGATAATCAGAATACAGGATACGAATATCTGATTCCGCTGCCTGTCACACGAGATGCTCAGATGATTCGCTCCACCGTGGTGCCCTGCCTGTCCACATTGTGAGCGTCTGAGGCGATTGGCAATACGACCAGTATGACGAACTGCGAGCACAACACACTGTTTGTAGTGACAGCTTCTTCACAAATAAGGTGGCAAAAAGTGCGCCCAGTTTGCCGAGATTCCCAGTGTTCATGTCCAGTCAGCATACAAAGTGAACTTTTTTGGGGAGAATGGGTTTTGTGCGGTAGTCATGGGAATGTCATCTGGTAGGCTTGCGGTTCTGGAGGATGGTTCTGGGCGAAAGCTCGGGGCCGAAGAGAGAGCCCGCAGGCTGCTTGCAGCTTGCGGCCAGGATCCGTGGGAACGGAGGCCTGGGCTGTTGATGGGCTTGGGTCGACCAGTCCCATCGACACTGGTGGAGAGAGACCACCGACTTTGAGCCGGGTCCGGAGGGGCCCGGTTCTTTTTTTGCGCTCAACAAAGACAGGCGAGTAGAAGGCGGGCGAGACGCCCACCCCACCAAGACACCGGCGGTACGATCCTCGCCCCATGATTGATCTGAAGGCATTGCGAGATGATCCCGCCCGGTTCCGTGAAGGCGCTGCACGGAAGAAGATCGAAGTTGATATCGATCGCATTCTCGAACTGGACCAAGCGCATCGGAAGTTGATGACCGGACAGGAACGGGCGCGGGCCGAGCAGAACAAAATCAGTAAGGCAAGCGGTCCCGAGATCGGCAAGCTCACCGGGCAACTCAAGAAAGCGCCGGAGGGTGAGCGCAGCGCGATCGAGGCGAAGATTGCTGCGCTCAAAGCCAAGCCAAGTGAACTTGCAAAGCAGGTGAGCGAACTTGGCAAGCAAGTTGATGCGCTGGAACCGGAACTCAATGCGCTGCTCATGTGCGTGCCCATGCCAGCAGACGCGGATGTGCCGGTGGGCGAATCGAGTGATGATAATGTCGAGCTTTCACAGTGGAATCCGCCGGGATGGGATTCGGCCAAAACCTTCGAGCAGAACAAGGGCTTTGCACCCAAGACACACCTTGAACTCGTCGAAACATTGGGCCTTGTTGATTTTGAACGCGGTGTAAAGATGGCGGGCTCGCGCAGCTACGTGCTCACTGGCCTTGGCATGCGGCTGCATCAGGCGGTGCTGCGCTACGCCTATGACTTCATCATTGAGAAGCATGGATTCACGCCCATGAGTGTGCCGGTGTTGGTGCGCGAGAATGCGATGGAGGGGACAGGGTTCTTTCCTGATGGGCGCGACCAGACATACCACATTGAAGAATCCACACGCGGGGCAGGGCAGGATTTATTTCTGACGGGCACGGGCGAAGTTGGCCTGATGGGGCTGCACGCCAATGAGATTATCGATGAAGCATCACTGCCATTGAAGTATGCGACTGTCAGCACATGCTTTCGGCGCGAGGCGGGCGCTGCCGGGCGCGATACCGCCGGGCTCTACCGCATTCATCAGTTCGACAAGGTTGAACAGGTTGTCATCTGCAAGGCGGATGAGGGGGAGAGCCGCACTTGGCACAAGAAGATGCTCGGGATTGTTGAAGAGCTTGTGCAATCACTCGGGCTGCCCTACCGCTTGCTGCACTGTTGCACAGGTGATCTCGGCGTCAAAAACGCAGACATGGTTGATCTGGAATGCTGGATGCCGGGGCGCGGCGAGATGGATGCCAACGATCGCCCGATGGGCGCGTATGGCGAGACGCATTCGGCGAGCCGGCTGTATGACTTTCAGTGTCGGCGTTTGAACCTGCGCTACAAGGGTGAATCGACGGGCGGCAAGACGGTGTTTTGTCATTCACTGAACAACACGGTGCTCGCGAGCCCGCGTGTGCTCGTGCCGATTCTTGAGATGTATCAGCAGGCCGATGGACGGGTGCGCGTGCCGAGGGTGTTGCAGGGGCACATGGGCGGCGTCGAAGTGATTGGGTAAAGAAGAAGAATTTTTACCACAGAGGCTCAGAGGACACAGAGAAGAAATAACTTGTGGGTGAAGAAGAGAGAGACAACCAGCCCCGCGCGCGAGGGAGTTTCTTTCCTTGGTGGGGTGGGCGTCTCGCCCGCCTGTCTTGGGGCACCCGGCGTACACTTGCAGAACAGATTGCCCCGGTAGCTCAGCTGGATAGAGCAGCGGACTTCTAATCCGCAGGTCGTAGGTTCGAATCCTACCCGGGGTGCCTTTCGAAAGATATCAAGCTGGGGCGTGTGCCTACGATCGTCAATCGGGGGCCCGTTATGAGCAAGGATGACATCAAGGCGAAGAAGCTAGCGGATTTGTTCTATAATGACAGTGCGTTTCTAGCCCAGGAAAGCGACGTGATGCACGCGGTCGTCACGTCGTCCGGCCACCTCAATAACGAGTCGAAACGACACGTCAAGCGCGGATTCGATCGTAGACTTGGGATGCTGGAGTCAAGTCGTATATTCCTTCGTGAGAATTGCGAGGTCGGCCGCGACACACCAAACCCGTATCTTCTCGACACGATTCAACTGCATCTCAATTCGTACTACGTCAATCTCCATGGCGCGCTTGACAACTTGGGATGGGCGCTCCACTACCACTTCTCACTCTTCGCAGATATCGACGAGCAGGCAGGAAAAAACACAAATCGGATCAATCTCTTCGATCGTCGATTCCGCAACGCTCTGGCTGCTCACGCCCCCTCACTCAGCAATTTTCTAAAGAACAAAGGCGATTGGTCCCGTCAACTTGCACGTTGGCGCCACCCGGCTGCGCACCGAATCCCCCTGTACGTTCCGCCGGGGATTCTCACCGAAGAGCAGGCAGAGGAATTCAAGAGACTTGAAGATTTGGCGGGCATGGACGACGAAGCGAGAAAGGGTGAGCGGCGCGTCGCGATCCTTGAGCGTGCACATGGACTCGGGACGTTCTGCCCGTGGTTTATTTGCGAGGACAAAGCTGGGACACTTGAGGTCTATGCACTGCCGGTTCGAATAGCTGAAGACCACGCTACGTTCTTGGAAATCTCAGTCACGACGATTGCTGCGCTGGGACTCGAGATGCCGCCGCCACGTCCAACGCCTGTCGCCCTGTTGCGATCAATGCTGACAAGACCAGAATGAGCGGCTCAACGCCCCGTCGCCCTCTCAATCCCTTGCATCAGCAGGCTAAGACTCCCAGGGCCCGTCGGCGGTCACGCTCACAAACGACTTGCCATCAAGGCGAAAGAGTCCCTGCCAGCCGCCGCACCAGATGCGCCCGTCGGCGTCTTCAAAGGTGCACTGAATTGCGAGGCTGGCGAGGCCTTGCGCTTTGGAGAAGTTGGTGAATGATTCTCCGTCGTACCGGTAGACGCCAAAGCCTTCGACGGGAAACCAGATGTTGCCGGCACTGTCTTTGCAGAGGTCCCACACCTCTGTGCCATGCACGCCATCCTTTGCGGTGATGTGGGTGAATGTCTTTCCATCCCAATGGCAGACGCCGTTGTGATGGGTGGCGAACCAGAAGCGGCCGTCGATATCTTCCAAGATGCAATTCACAGCATTGCTGTACAGGCCATCCTTTTCTGAAATGTTGGACAGCGTCTTTCCATCGTAGACATAAGCTCCACCATTGGCGCCAAACCACATTCTTCCTTTGCTGTCTTCCATGATGGAATGAATGATCTTGGCACTTGTGACGCCTCTTGTTGGGTCTGGCTCAGACTCAGGAATATCAAAGGGCGTGAACACCTTGCCATCGAAGCGACTCACGCCCTGCAATGTGCCGATCCAGATGGTGCCTTTGCTGTCGATCGTAAGTGCCCACACGTCATTGTTGACGAGGCCGTCATCCTCGGTGTAATTCGTAAACGCGTGACCGTCATATTTGGTCAGCCCTCCATTGGTGCCGAACCAGACATTGCCTTCTTCGTCGGCAACGATTCCTCGGACGGCATGGCCAGCGAAACCCTCTTTGATCGAGAAGTGTTCTAGAGCATCACCTTTGCAGCGAATGACTCCATCGCCATTTGTGCCGAGCCACATGTCACCCGTCTTGTCCTGAAATATCCTGCGCACAAACCGGCTGATCGGCGCGTCGACGTCCATGGCCTGTGCAGGGGCGAGCGAGGCGAGGACGGCCAGCAGGCTGGCGAAAAACGCGGTCAGGAGAGTGCTTCGTGTGATCATCTTGAATCTTGTTCCTTATTTAAATGCGCAAAGAGGCTCTCGCCCGCCGTGGGCGGCTTGTTCTACCGCCCAACCGCCTTCTCGATTCCGCAATTCACAAAACTGAGCGAGACCGCCATGAGTTCTTCGCGGAGATGAGCTAGAATGTCCAAGTAGGAGGTGCAAACATGCATCAGTCAGCTTTGGTTCTTCCGATGATTGTCTCACTCGCTCTTGCAATGACTGTCGGTGCATCCGCTGAAGATGGTGGCGCGCTGACAACGCGGTTCTGCTCCTACAACATTGAAGATTTGCGGGCCCGCGAGATCGGCAAAGCAACCGATGTGCAGGCGAACGCTGCGATTGCAGTCATTGGGCATCTGCGTCCCGATGTATTGCTCATCAATGAGTTGCAGTATGACGGGCCGATGGATGCCGAGGGTCCGGTGCGCGAGGGTACAGCGGCGCATGTCTTTGCGAAGCGCATCGCGGAGGCGCACGCTGATCTTGTGTATCAGGTGATGGTGGCACCGGTGAACACGGGCGTGCCGAGTGGGCTTGATCTGGACCATAACGGGAAGGTCGGCGAACTCACTCACACACGCGACTATGCCAATGATTGCCTTGGATTTGGCAATTTCCCGGGACAGTATGGCATGGCGCTTCTGGTGCGCGAGGGCATCACGATCGACTGGGACAACGTGCGCACGTTTCGCACGTTCAAGTGGGTGGATATGCCGGGGGCGAAATTACCAGTCGATCATGATGAGCAGCCGTGGTATGACGAGGCGGTGCTTGCGAAGATGCCATTGAGCAGCAAGTCGCACTGGGATGTGCCGCTCGTGCTTGCAGATGGTGCGCGGGTGCATGTTTTGGCATCGCATTCGACACCACCGGTTTTTGATGGGCCGGAAGATCGCAACGGCATGCGGAACCATGATGAGATTCGCTTCTGGGCGGAGTATCTGAACAGCGCTGAGTGGCTCATTGATGATGCAGGCGTTGTTGGGGGGCTCGATGCGAACGAAATGTTTGTGATCATGGGTGATCTGAATGCCGACCCGAAGCGGGGGGATTCATTGGACAACCCGATTGGTCGGTTTCTGTTGAGTCACCCGCGTGTGAACGGGCGCTTTACACCAAAGTCCGTGAGTGTGCCTTCGGGGAAGCGGGATGATGTGACTTCATCGTTTCGGTTGCGGGTGGATTATGTGCTGCCGAGCGATGGAATTGAAGTGCCGGCGGGGCATGTGTATCGCGGGGCGGGGGATAGTCCGCTCCTGCATGGCGCGGCGGTTTCTGATGCGGTGCTCGAAAAGGCGAGTGATCACTTCCCGGTGTGGGCAGAACTCTCGATTCCGCCCCCCGCAGCAGATGAGCCCGCACCTGCCGAGGGCGACTAGACCTATACTGCCGGTCCATGAGCCATGTACAGAGCCAACCATTTGGGAGAGAGTTGCCCGCCGGCGCGACCGTGGATGCACGGGCGTCATTGCTGTCGAGCTATATCGAACTGACGAAGCCGGGCATCGTGAAGATGGTGCTTGTTGCAGCGGGTGTGGGCTATGTGCTTGGCGTGCGCTCGATGAGTGGCGCTGCGGTCGCACCATCGGGAAGCGGCTTTGCGGTTGGCGCGCTGTTCGGCATGATGGGCACCGCGCTTTCTGCGGGTGGGGCGAATGCGCTGAACATGGCAATCGAGCCGCACCGCGATGCGAAGATGGCGCGCACGGCAGACCGACCGGTGCCATCTGGCCGTATCTCAATGCCACATGCGATGCTTTTTGGAATTATTCTGTCAGTGCTTGGTGTTGCAGTGCTGGCGATCGGGGCATCATGGGCAGCGGCCATGGTCTCTGCAACGATTGTGATCAGCTATGTGGCGCTGTACACCCCGCTCAAGCCAGTAACGACGTTGTCAACGCTTGTTGGTGCGGTGCCGGGCGCGCTGCCACCATTGGTGGGCTGGTGCGCAGCGTCGGCGGCGTTTTCGACGACCGGCGCGTGGTATGCGCCACTCACCGATGCAGGCGGGTGGTCATTGTTTGCGTTGATGTTCGTGTGGCAGGTGCCGCATGTGATGGCGATCAGCTGGAAATATCGCGATCAATACGCAGCGGGCGGGTATCGCGTATTGCCATCGATCGATCCTGACGGTCGGCGCACCGCAACGGCAGCGCTTGCATGGTCGTCGGCATTGATTCCTGTTTCACTTGTACCGATCGGGGCACTGCGGCAAGGCAACATCCCAATGGTCGGGCTGCTTTATGCTGCTGCAGCAGTGCTTGCAGGGGTGTGGATGATCTGGGCTTCGGTGAAATTGTATCGCGACCGCAGTGATCGCGCCGCCCGCAACTTGTTCATCGTGTCGATCATTTATGTGCCGATTGTGCTGTTCGCACTTGTCATCGATGCCTTTGTGCCGGCGTTACTGCTGTGACTCGCCCGAATGAACCGGTTCGCCCTAAGGCAACTGCTGCACAACTGCAACCAAAGCCCGCGCCGAGTGGACCGGTTGCAGCGCCTTCCCTACCAGTCATTGATCTCGCGAGTGTCGTGCGCACATTCCAGGTGAAGACGCGCCTTGGGCACGAGGCAAAGAACGTCATGCCGGCACTCGATGGAGTTTCTGCACAAATCAAAAGTGGGCAATGGGTGGCGTTGCTCGGAGCGAATGGCTCGGGCAAGAGCACCTTGCTTCGATTGATTGCGGGGGTGGATGCACCGACGAAGGGTGCGGTGAAATTTTTTGGAATTGATGCGTCGCGCACATCGAGTGCGATTCGGCGCACACTTGGCGTTGTGTTTCAATCGCCGAGTCTTGATCCATTACTTACGGTGCATGAGAACCTAGCGGCTCACGCAGCGATTTTTGGTGTACCCACAGACGAAATAAATCAGCGCATCAAAGGACTCGCAGAGGAAGTGGGCCTGAAAGCACGCTTGAATGATCGGGTTGGAACGCTATCGGGCGGGCTTGCCCGACGGGCTGATTTAGCGCGGGCGCTCCTGCCTGAGCCTCACATCCTGCTGCTTGATGAACCAGTTGCGGGCCTTGATGCTGCGTCAACTGCAGGATTTCTTGACACGTTGGCTCGCAGGCATGCCCCGCCACGCAGCATGACGATCGTCATGTCAACACATCAATTTGAAGCGGCGTCGCGTGCAGATCGCGTGATGATGCTTGATGGCGGACGGCTCGTGGCAGATGATTCTCCTGCGGCACTCGTGCGCGCCTTCGGACAGCGCATCATTACAACGGAACCCAAAGGTGTTGATGCGCTGCGCGATGCGGGGCTTGAGGTGCTTCATGCGCCAAACGCCACGGCGGGGTGGGGGACCATGGAACCTGCGGAACGCGCAGCAGCCGAACTCACGCGGCGCGGCATTCCATTCCAGATTTCCCCGCCCACACTTGCTGATGCCTACCGCCTGCGCACGGGCGCAACACTCGAACGATTTCACTCGCAGGAGAAAACGGCATGAGCGGCATGGCAGCATGCATGGCGCTTACGATGCGCGACCTGAAACGGTTTATGCGCCAGCCGAGTCGCATCATCGCAGCGATCGGCACACCAGTGCTGGTCTGGATCTTTGCAGGGTCCGGGCTTTCGCGATCATTCGTAGCGCCTGTCACCGAAGGCGCAACACTCGCCTCAAACAACCCTGATATGCAATATGCGTACTACCTCGTGCCGGGCATGGCGACGATGGTGGTGTTGTTTGCATCGACGATGGCCGCGATCACACTCATTCAGGATCGCACTTCGGGGTTTATGCAGTCGGTGGTGGCGGGGCCTGCACCGAAGTGGGCGATCGCATTTGGCAAAGCGCTACCCTGTGCGATCCTTGCAACAATGCAGGGCACGATCGTCCTTGCACTTGCGTGGGTGCTCAATCCATCGCAAGCACTTGTCGGCGTCCCGATGGGCATCGCGGCGCTGGCGCTGACTTCACTTGGCATTTCGGGCATTGCCCTTGCGCTGGCTGCGCGGATTGATTCCGTTGCGGGTTTTCACGGCGTGATGAATCTTGTGCTCTTACCGATGTGGCTCTTGAGTGGTGCGCTCTTCCCGCCGGAAGGCGCTTCAACATGGTTGGCGTGGGTGGTGCGACTTAATCCCATGACATGGGCGACAGATCTCGTGGGCGCATCAGTTGGTGCGCGAAACGGCGCCGAACCTTGGGCATGGCCCGGCACGATTGCCTTTGCAATGCTCGGCATTGCACTCGCCACTGCTGCGGTGCGCAGGCGTGTGGTGAAAGATGGCGGCGTGCGGGCATGAGCGATGATTCGAACACGTTGAACGACACGACCGAACGTTCTGCGGCACCCTCCAGCGGTATTTTCGCAGCATTTTTTGCGATCGCTGTTGTGCTTGTCACCATTGCCATGATTGCATTTCTTGTGATGCGCAATGGCGCACAACCGCAGGCTGCTCAGGAGGCTGGCTCCCCACCGCTCACAGATTCTGATGAATATAGCTTCATGCAACTGCCCGCCTTTGAGCTTGTCGATCAGGACGGGCGCCACGTTGACAATGACATTGTGCGCGGGCACTACACCATTGTGGAGTTCATGTTTTCGAACTGCCAACTCGTGTGTCCAGTGATGAAAAGCAATCTGATCCCGGCGACGGTGGCGCTGCAAGGGACGCCGGTGCGCTTCGTCAGTTTTTCAGTTGATCCGATGAACGACACGCCCGAACATCTGCGCGACTATGCAAACAGACTGGGCATTGATACCTCGCGCTGGTCACTGCTGACCGGTGATGCTGGTGCGGTGCGCGATATTGCACAGGCTCTTGGTTTCATCCGTCCGGGGGCAGATGGCAAAGCGACCAATCTCATTGACCTTGGCAACGGGCAGACGATGGAAAATATCATTCACCCATCGCGATTCATCGTCTTTGACCCGCAAGGTCGCGTGGTCGGGATGTATAGCGGGATCGATGCGCAGGAATCGCAGCAGATGGTGCGGGATTTGAAAGCGGTGATGGGAAAACCCTAAGCCTGCTTGACATTCGTTCCCTCGCTACCGTGTTCGATCTCAGGTTCACCACTAAAGTTCTGGCGATCATTCTCCGGTGGCGGAGGCGGGGAGGGTGGCTGCGGTTCTCTTTCCTGCTCTTTTTCCATATTATCCTCTTTTCTCAGCAAACCTCAGCGCCCGAAGAGGGCGAGCAGAGCCTGAATCAATAATAGCAGCAATGCAGCAAGTAGGAATCCAAGAGCTATCTTGTACTGTCCCTGCCTCTCCTTCCCCACTTTGTTGTTGAATGCCTCCGCGGCCATTACGCTCTCTAAAATGGCGATGCGGGTCTTAGCTTCAACCATTTTGTCGGTATCCCCATCTGAATTACTTTCTTTAGCATATTCGCGCAGGCGTTGTTGCCAGCCACTGTACTTGCTCATGTCTGTTGGCAGTTCGTACGCGTGGGGCCATATTGCAACTGCAAGCCAGATCGCGGAAGGAACGACGCATGCAAAGCCCAGCAGACCGAACGTCACTACCCCAGCAGCGTAAACTCCACCACGACCCAATGCCCCGCTCATGAGAGCATAATTGCCGGTTGCTGCAAGTACAACAACTGTAAGCGCAAGGTGATACCTGTTGTGCGCTCGCTCCACGCGATCGAGCGTCTGATCGTACCGACGGATGCATAGTTGAAGATAATCGTCTTCTTTCATCCCATTCACAGCTCCGGTGCAAAGCCCCGGCGCATTGTGTTCTCACACACCGCACGCGGCTCTACGAATTGCAGCAGATAGTCACTGCCGCCGGCTTTGGAGCCGACGCCCGACATGCCGAAGCCGCCGAAGGGCTGGCGGGCGACGAGTGCGCCCGTGCAGCCGCGATTGAGATAGAGGTTGCCTACGCGGAACTCGCGGCGAGCGCGCTCAAGATGCGAGGGCTTGCGCGTGAAGAGACCACCTGTGAGTTTGTAGGGTGAGGCGTTGGCGATTTCGAGCGCTTCGTCAAAGGTCATGGCGTGCATAACGGCAAGCACGGGGCCAAAGATTTCTTCGCAGGCAATGGGGTGGTCTGGCTGCACGTTCGAAAAGATGACCGGGCCGATGTAGTTGGTTGGTTGGGTTCCGGTCGTTGAATCGTGTGCGCTTGAGCCATCCATGGCGATCTCGAGCGTGGCGCCGTCTTGCTTGGCCTGCTCGATGTAATGGCGAATCTTGGTGGCAGAGGCGTCGTCGATCACGGGGCCAACATCCGTGCCGCAGCGTGTTGGGTCTGCAATGACAAGCGAGCGTGTTGCTTCGACAAGGCGTTTTGTAAATGTGGTGATATGCGCACCTGCGGGCCCTTCGGGATCAACAACGATGCAACGCGAACACGCGGAGCACTTTTGTCCCTGAAAGCCGAAGGCCGAATCGCGCACACCGAGGACAGCTTCGTCGAGATCGGCCGAGGTGTCAACGATGATCGCGTTTTTGCCGCCCATCTCGCAGATGATTTTCTTGACGTGCAGTTGATCGTCGGGCGTGAGGCCCGCAGCAGCGATGATGTCAAGACCAACTGCCTTTGAGCCGGTAAAGGCAATCAGCGCAATGCGCGGATCGCGCACGAGTGCAGCGCCGACCGTCTCGCCATGGCCCGGGCAGAACTGCAGCACATCCTTGGGCGCTTTCGCTTCCCGCAGCGCAGTCGAAAGAATGTCAAACATTCGTTGCGCAATCGCAGGTGTTTGCTCAGCGGGTTTGATGATGACCGTGTTGCCCGTGGCGAGCGCAGCGGCCGTCATGCCGCAGCAGATCGCAAGCGGGAAATTCCATGGCGAGATGACAATCGCGACGCCGCGCGGCTGGTAGAAGGTTTCATCGAGTTCGCCAATGAAGGTACCGAGTCGCGTGCGCTCAAAAAGCGGCACAGCGCAGCGTGCGTAGTACTCGCAAAAATCGATCGCCTCACAAACATCGGCGTCCGCTTCGCGCCATGTCTTGCCGGCTTCTTTGATCATGATGGCGGCGAGTTCATCGCGCTGGGCGCGCATGAGATCGGCTGCACGAGTAAGCACATTGGCGCGGGCAACTGGATCGAAATTGCGCCACGCCACAAACGCGCGTTCCGCCTTTGCGACCATCGCGTTCGCATCATCGACCGAGTGTTCCTTGGACGCTTTCGGCACACGGATCTTCTCGACGGTCTTGCCAAACCCATCGCGCTGGCTTTGATCAGCAAAATCACGCAGTGGTTCGGTAATGAATGGCTTACCATCGCCAACGCCTTCGACCGCAACCGAAAGCTTGTGGCGCTCGGCGGCGATTGCCACAAGATCGGGAGTGTCACTTGGCGCACCGTGCGGCGAAGCGAGCAGCACCGATTCATCGTGCGCTTCTGTAGCACTCGCCATAAGCCATGATTCGTTGCTTGTATTTTCGAGCAAGCGGCGCACGAGATACGCCATGCCCGGAATCATTTCGCCGACGGGGACATATTCACGAATGCGCATGCCCAGATCGGTTGCAGCGGCTTTCAGATCATCCGCCATGCCGTGCAGCATTTGCAGTTCCAGCGATTCCTTGGGCAAGTCGCGACGTTCTAGGCCATCAAGCGCCGCGGCGATCGAACGCACATTGTGCGAACCGAGCGCGAGTCTTGTGCCGCCCTGATCGGTGCTGCGCGGCGTGGCATCGAGGAAGCGCTCGGTCATGCGCTCGAAGCACGCATCGGTCTCGCGCTTGGTGTTCCAAACAGGGCAGGGCCAACCCTGCTCCTCGGCGTGAATGGTTTCGTAATCCCAGTAGGCACCCTTGACGAGGCGCACGGTCACGATGCGCCCGGTGCGCTGCGCCCACTCGCAGATGCGCTGCGCATCTGCATCACCCGATTTCAGGTACGCCTGCATCGCAAGACCAGCCTCGAAGTCCCATTTCTCGCAACAGCGCTCAAAGAGAGTGAGCGTAAACTCCTTGTGATGAAATGATTCCATGTCGAAGTTGACGAAAACGTTTTTCTTCGCTGCAAGCTCAAGAATAGGCCCAATTCGCCCCATCAAATCGACAATGGAACCTTCGGTATCAATCGGATCGCACTTTGCAGAAAGTGATGAGACCTTGATCGACACATTGCAGCGCGGCACAGCGCCAAGATGATCAGTTTCAAGGCGCTCATTTGTGTTCCACATTCTCACGCGCTCGGGAAGTGTCCCCACAAGATCGAGATAACGCTGCTGATAGACATCAGCTTCGGCGTCCGAAACGCACACTTCGCCAAGAAGATCAACTGAAAACCCGATGCCGTGCTTCCAGAGTTTTTCCAAGCGCGGGAGCGCATCGGCAGCATCAACGCCTGCGATGAACTTGTGCGCCATCGATTCAATCTGCCCGGAAACAGTTTTGGTGAGCAAGCCCTTGGCAAGTGCGCCCGCTTTGAGACCAGTGGACAACCCCGAAGGCAATGTCACGCCGGGCTGGGTGAGATAGTCAACCAGATGTTCGTGTATCTCATCGGTTGAGCGCAGCATCGGGAAGCAATCGACGAAACGAAAAAGCTGCACCTTGAAGGCCTGATCCTTCATCGCCCATGTCATGAGTTTGTCAGACCAGAACTGACCTGAAAGCAGCCCGGCTCGGTGGCGGCGGGCCGAATCGAGGAACTCGCGTCCCAATTCTTCAATGCGATCGTCGCGCCAACTGCCCGGTTCACTCGGCGCAGCGCGCGATGTTGGAGACGACGGCTCGCCGACCAACACAGGCGGCTTGGATGACTTGCGCGAGAAGATGCCCATGGATGAAACGACTCCGTCAGCGTGTGCGAAGAGCGGATTGTAGGGGAAGTGCAAGAACGCTTGTGCGCTGCTCGTGTGCTATGGTCCCCTTGGGGGACCATGCGGACTGTTCTGCACGTTCCAACGTGGTCGCCCAAGGCGACCACGGCACGCGGCGGGGAGCACCCGCCTACCCTGTCCCCATGGGTTCCAAGGGCAAAGTCCTGCTTGCGATGTCGGGCGGCGTCGACTCCTCGGTCGCCGCAGCGCTCTTGGTGCGCCAAGGCTACGAGGTCGTGGGCGTCTTCATGCGCCTTGGCACCCCCGATGAGCCGGAAGCTGGCCCGGTGCCCGCGGGAACGTGCGAGACGATGCCGGGGCCGAAGAAGCGCGCCAAGGGGTGCTGCTCGGTGGGTGATGCCGCCGACGCTCGGGTGGTGGCCGCAGAGCTTGGCATCCCGCTTTATGTCGCGAACTTTCGGCGTGACTTTGGCCGCATCATGGATTACTTCGTCGATGAATATGCCCGCGGCCGCACGCCCAATCCATGCGTGCGCTGCAATGACTGGCTCAAGTTTGGCAAGCTTCATGACTATGCCCAGCAGCTCGGGTGCGATTTCGTGGCCTCCGGGCACTACGCGCAGGTGACGCAGGGCGAGGGCGGCCCGGAACTGCGCCGCGGTGTCGATCATGCCAAGGACCAGAGTTATGTGCTGTTTGGCGTGCCGCGCGAGCGCATGATGCACATGCTGCTACCGATTGGCGCAATGCACAAACCGGATGTGCGCGCACTTGCGGAAGAACTATCACTGCCCGTCTTTGATAAGCCGGACAGTCAGGAAATCTGTTTCGTGCCCGATGATGATTACGCGGGGTTTGTCGAGCGGCGCAGGCCTGATCTTGTGCAGGAGGGTGCGATTGTTGATACCGATGGCAACACGGTGGGAGCCCATGGAGGGCATCATAAGTTCACCATCGGTCAGCGCCGCGGCATCGGGGTGGCCCTTGGACATCCGCTGTATGTCATCGACCGCGACATCGACACGAACACAGTGACCGTTGGCGACAAGGCAGACCTGACCTGCACGGAGCTGCGCGTGGGCGAGGTCAATTGGCACCGCGACTGTCCTGCGCCGGGGGCGTCGTTCGATGCGCTCGTGCAGTGGCGCGCACATGGCGTCGCTGCCCCGGCCCAAGTGACATGGCGCGGCGATGCCTTCGAGGTGCAATTCGGCGAGCCACAGGAAGCCATCGCCCCGGGGCAGGCATGCGTTGTGTATAGCGCTTCGGAGCCTGATCTGGTGCTGGGTGGTGGCTGGATCGCGAAAGCGACGCGGCACTAACAGGGCCACTTGACACGTTCGGTATATGTTTGGTATACTCCATGGATCACTTGGGGGGCAAGGACCGCCGAGAGCGCAATTTTTAGTATTTGGGCTGTTTTTTAGAATCATTCCAAGGACCGGGAACAGAACTGGAGGCTGCGACGTCCGTACAAGTAGTAAGACGCGGGATGTTCCCGGTCTTGGGTGCATAGGGGGATGGAAGGGCATCTGACCAGTTACACGGTCATGCCCGGGCAGAAGGTGCTCCGATAGGTCTGACACCCTTATTGCACGCGGCACGGGCGATGGCGAATGGTCAAAAAAGCCATTCGCAGGACTTCGGCGGTGGGGTAGAAAGGCGGACGATGGAGCCGCAACACATTAAGCAGTTTCGAGCAACAGCAGTGAAAACGATTCGCAACAACTCGCCTCTCAGTATGCTCCGGCGGCGCCGGTCAGGTGGGCTGTCTTTCGCGCCGACAGCGGCAACTGAAAGCGGGCGGACCGCCACCTTGAGTGAAGCGGATGCGCAAATCCTAGCGCACATTCTTGCGACTGAGCCGGATTACATCGATAACGAATTGTTTCGCGAAGCAACCGCCGAGCAGCAAATCTTTGATGATGCGCCAGATGTGCGCAAGCCCGATGCCTCGTGGTATTCACCGGTGATGGATGACCTTGGGGTCAAGCGCATGCCCAAGAGTTCCGAGCAGGTGATCCTGACGGCGGCGGAAGAGCGCATCCTGTTCCTGCAGTACAACTACTCACGGCATCGCTTGGGCGAGCTTCGTGCAGAAGTGCTTGAGACTGCCTCGCGTACACCGACTCCCGAGCAGGCGGCGGACATGTTGCGCTGGTGGCGCACATCGCGTGAACTTCGCGTACAGATTGCGGAGACAAATCTGGCGCTGGTGCTTGCAATGGCCAAACGCACGCGCATGAGTGAGGTTGATTTCGCGGACCTTGTCAGCGAGGGCAACATGGCCTTGCTTCGAGCCGTCGATAAGTTTGACTGCGCACGCGGGTTCAAATTTTCGACGTATGCATGCCGGGCGATTCTCAAGGCGTTTTCTCGTCAGGGTATGAAGCTCACGAAATATCGCCAGCGGTTCCCGACTGATTTCGACCCGAAACTTGAACGCTCGAATTATGTCGAGACCAAGCGGGAAGAGTTTGTGAAGGACACCGCAAGCGAAGTGAAGCGCATCGTCGTTGAAAATAGCGCGGGTTTGTCTGACATCGAGCGCACCGTCATCGAGCATCGTTTCCATCTGGAAACACCCGATGAGGGCGAGCGCCCGATGACACTTGAGCAGGTCGGGCAGATCATCGGCGTCACAAAAGAGCGCGTCCGTCAGATTCAAAATAAGGCCCTTGCCAAGATTCGCCTCGAACTTGAGACGAGCTACCTGCATGGGCCGAGTGATGAGGGCGCAGATGAGTCAGCGGCGAGTGCGGATGGCAATGATGCCTCACGCATTGCCGCTGCTCTTCTAAACTGACCTCTCTGCCAACACCTATTTCAATGTAACCCACTCACTGGTCACAGTGATCGTTGCACCTCGTGCAAGTGTGTAGCATTTCGAAGCGCCCGAAGATGAGCGAATCATCCGAACTATTGGCGTGATCGCGCGGGCCGAGACACGATCCGCACCTGTCGTATTTGCATCGACAACTGCTTTGCGCAGGCCATGACTTAATACAGCGCGGGGCAATGCACGCAACCGTTCGCGCGGCCAAGGCCCGGCGGGCGGCACAAAAACTGCTTCAGCAAGATCATCTAGAAGATGCGTCAGGTCGCGCATGAGTGATGCTGTGTGCGCGGCGCGTGAGCCCGCGTGGGGAAGCAACTCCGTGAGCTGCGCAACGGGTCCATGGCGCAGGGCTGCACGCAAGTGGGATGGGTCAGCATTGGTCGCATCTTCGCGCCATGTGATGTCATGTTCATTGCAAAGACGAATCGCGTCCGCATGAGATGTCCGCAGCATCGGGCGAATAAGCAAGACGCGCGGCGAATCATCATCTATGGTGCGCCGAGGTGCGATTCCGCGCAACCCAGCGGGGCCGCTGCCGCGCGCCAAGGCCATGAGCAGTGATTCGAGTTGATCGTCCGCGTGGTGCGCCGTTGCGACAAACGCATAGCCATTGTCTCGTGCAATTTTTGCAAGGGCTGTATAGCGCAAATTGCGGTAGGCATTCTCGGTACGGGGGTCACCACCAGCGAGAGCATCACCAACAAAGATGGGCACATGGAGCGAGCGTGCCAGTGCCCCCACTGCTGCAACATCCTTCTCCACCTCAGCCTTTGTGCGCATGTCGTGGCGGATGCACGCCAGGGCAAGGTGTTGAGCCGCATCCTCGGCGGCAATCGCGACCATGGCGAGGACAAGGGCCATTGAATCTGCCCCGCCAGAGCAGGCAATGAGGGTACGCGGCAGATGTCCGGCGGTGTGTCTGGTCAGGTGACGCCACGCCCGCGCGATCGTCTTGACCACAGGGTCATTCCTGCTCGGAAGCGGCATATCGGTAGTCACGGAAGGTAGCGTAGCGTGGGATTCTGCCGGGCGGCGCTGGACAGGCCAGCGTTGAATGTACGATGATGACTCTACGCCGCAAGATGTGGCGTTCGCATCGCCGCGTCGACGAAGGGACTCGTGTCAAGACCATGCTGTGGACCACCGCTGCGCATATGACGATGCTCGCCCGCGAAGGGGGCAACAGTTGGTTTGCCGGTGCGCTGACAGCCTCGGGGATCGCGCTGCTCACTGTCACGATGTTGCGCGGCATTGTTCGGCAGCGAAAGCGTGCAGCACAAAAGCAAGCGACGCGCGGTGATACACCTGTGGACACGGTTCAGCCGAAGAAGCGCCGCAAAGCCTCTCCAGAACAAATTATCCATGCAACGAACCGGGATTCACTTGATCGCCTGATGGTCGAGGTGCAGGAACTGACCCGCGTGTGCGCCGCGCAACTAGAGAATCGGTCGGCGAAACTTGAACTGTTGATCGCGCAAGCGGATGAAAGAATTCAAACACTTGCAAAAACTTCCTTGCAACACACTCAAGACATAGCCCCTCCATCGATCGAGCAGAATCTTTCACCATCACTACAGCCAGCGAGTGCAGATGATCTACGCGATCGCATTCGAGCGCTCTCCAAAAAAGGACGCAGCGCGATGGACATATCCAGAGAGATCAATGAGCCGGTGGGAAAAGTTGAATTGATCATGGCGCTGCAACATGCAGAGCGAACCAAGAGTTCGTAATGCTCACCAATTAGCGCTGTGCGGTGTGCGCCACTGCAGAGCCTGCGGCCTTGCGCTTCAGACCATCAATACACATGAGTTCAAAGGCAATGTGCGCTGCGAGAAGCGCGGTGTTGCCTGCGACATCACGCTGCGGCAATACTTCAACAACATCGGCGCCGACAAGATTGGGTCCAACGCCTGAGGCATGAGCAAAGGTGGCGATGTGCCGCAGTAATTCAAGCACCTCGGCGCTTGTAAAACCGCCCACGCAGGGTGTGCCCGTACCTGGGGCGAAAGTTGGATCAAGGCAATCGATATCAAACGTGAAATAGCACTGGTCATTGCCAAGGCGTTTTAGAAATGCATCAATGGTTGCTGAGCCTTCGTCGCGCCACTGCTCATAGGTGATCATCGTGACACCATGATCACGTGCGTAGGAAAGATCGTTGGGGGTGTTGAGCGGTCCCTTGATGCCGACTGAAAGCATGCGCGAGGGATCAAGAATGCCCTCTTCGACAGCGCGGATGAATGGTGATGCATGTGAATATCGTTCATCAAGCGTGACATCGACCGTATCGACATGGGAATCAAAGTGCAGCATTGCGAGCCCGCCCTTGGGCGTGCCATGCCTTCGCCATGCAGCGCGCAGCGCGGCGAGTGTGCAGGAATGATCGCCACCCAACATGAAGAGTTTGGTGACATGTGGTGCCGCCCCGCCATCAAGATCGGCAGCCCAGTCGGCGATGGTTTGCGTATTGGCCTCACAAGAGAATGGTTTGACGGGTGCATCGCCAGCATCTGCCATAGAAAAAACTTCACTCAACATCAAATCGTGCACGATGTGATAGGGCTTGAGGTATTGCGATTCCTCGCGGATGGAACGCGGGCCGAAGCGTGCGCCCGGGCGATAGGTGACGCCGCTGTCATAGGGCGCGCCGAAGATGGCCCAGTCGACGGGTCGGCAATCGGGTGAAACATCTTCAAGGCGCGGGTATCTGCCAAAAGTGCTCAGACCCGCGAAACGCGGCGTGATGCGACCACTTGGCATGTGCGTGCGCGCGGCGTTGGGTGATGAGGTGTTTGATGATGAGGGATGATTGGGCATGGGTCGAGGGTAACACAAACACCTACGTCATAACACTTGCGTGAGAGGCGGATCGCCCACTTTTTCAAAGCAAATCAGCTGAGCCAGGAGTCGTTAAAGGTCATGCCTGCGGGCAAGACACCTGCGGGTGCGGTTTCGACCATCGATGCGACGGGGTAGGCGCAATAGTCAAGGGCGAATGAGCCCGCGGGGCGATGGTTGCCAGAGAGACCCAGGCCGCCGAAGGGCAATTTACCCGATGCACCAGCGGTGCCGGTGTTGACGTTGACGCACCCGGCCCGGGCCTCCGCGAGGAAACGATCGATCGCGTTGTCATCGGTCGTGAAGATTGATGCTGCAAGGCCGTAACGTGTTGCATTGACCTGGGCAATACCATCATCAAGAGATGTGCATTCGGTAATGCGCATGATGGGGCCAAAGATTTCGACATCACATCCCGCGTCGTGAACATCTTCGCTTTTTGAAAACGAATCAACGCTCCACATACCGGGCGTGATGTAGTGGCCGTGGGTTGGCGTGTCCATTGCAGTTGCTTCAAGAATGGGTGCTGCACCGGCAGCGGCGAGGCGCTGTTGGAATGACATCGCAGCGGCGCGCGGTTCTTCACGAATAAGCGGGCCGCAAAACACCGGGCTTCCTGCAACACCGGCGGGATCACCGACAACAAGGTTGGAGGCGATCTTTGCGATGAGTGTGACGAGTTGACTGGCAATATCTTTGTGAACGATCAGTCGCCTCGTGCAGGTGCAGCGCTGCCCGGTCGTGATGAATGCGGCGCGGGCGCATTCGATGGCTGTGGCCTTAAGATCAGCATCAGGCATCACCAGCGCGCCGTTGTTGCCGCCCAGTTCGAGGGCCACGATGCGCCCCGGTGAATCGAGATTTGCTTCGAGAATGCGCCGTCCGACGGGCCATGATCCTGTGAAAAGAATGCCATCAATACCCTCGTGGGTGACGAGGCGCGAGGCAATATCCGCGCCGCCCTGGATGAGATTGAACACACCCTTTGGTGCGCTGACCGAGTCGAGTGCTTCGAGATACATCTCCGCGAGTAACTGCCCAACAGCAGGTGTTTTGTCAGAGGGTTTGAACACAACCGTGTTGCCCATGAGTAGCGCAGGAATAATGTGACCATTGGGCAGATGCGCCGGGAAGTTGAAGGGACCAACCACCGCCATCACCCCATGCGGGCGAAAGCGCGTTTGCCCCGAGCGTGAAGGGGAAAGTTCAAGATCAAAGCCTGTCACGCGATTACGCCCAGAGCCCTGCCCCTCATCAAGTGTGATATCAATCTTGCCTGCAAGAATGCCTGCTTCTGCTTGCGCATCCCAGGCCGCCTTGCCGGTTTCAAGTTGTATCAACTGCCCAATCTGTTCCTTGCGATCTGCTGCGATCGCTTTAAAAGCAAGCAGCGCTTCAATGCGCTGCTCGATGGGCGTGCGCGCCCATGCAGACTGCGCCGCGCGGGCGGATGCAATGGCTTCGTCAACATGCTGAAGATTGGACCCACCCTGCCACACTGTTTCATCCGGCGCAGCGGGGTTGTGCGAACGAATGGTCACACCGGGCACGGGGCGAAATTCGCCACCGATGAAATCTGCGGGCTCATGGGCAAGAAACGATTGAACGGTGGATGCAGTCATGCCACGATCGTAGCGACCGGGCGGGGCAGGTCGACCCGGAATGGCTCAGAAATGATCGCGGCCGTGGTAAGGAGCAAAAAGTCGCCCCATTTCAATGGTTTCAACGCCCCGCATTGATGGCATTTCGACCTCGGGCAGAGGTTCATCGGCCGCAACCGCCGGACGAATGCTCATGGGCGTGATGCCAAGCTCACTGCCGCGCTCGGCACGGAGGACGGAGCAAGCTTCTTGTGAAATTTTCACGCCATCACCATCGACGATCGCCGGAGTATTGATGGCGCGGAATGAACCCCCCGCGGGCCAGTGACTCACGATATACCGTTGGTCATTCGCGGATTCAGTATCAAGGACATCAATAAGTTTCGCACGATGCGTTGCGCGCACGACTGCGATCTCATCACGGTTGGCCTCATAGTGCGGGCCAGCGTCAAACGGATCGATGCGGTGCGTGAACCGAAAGCCAATATCTTTGAGCATGCGCTCTGCGGGCTTGGTCAGTTTGTTGACGCCGCCAATTGAGGCAAGCACTTCATCGGGAAGCAATGACAAATTGAAGCGATTGGGCAGCAGGCGGTACATGAACTCTCGCGTGCGCGTGGACAGGCGGTCGGCGCGGTCGTAGGGCAGGTTGATGAAGCGCCGGGCGACCATGCGCCAGAAAACATTGCCATCGTTGTATTTGTCGATGGGTGCCATCATTTCTGCGAGAATGCGCGTGGCGAAGAACTCGGGGTACAGGCCAATAAAGTGAAGACGAATCCAGCTCATCAGTTTGCCATAGCCGCCGCCGCGCAACGTGCTTGGCACGAGAATCGCACCGAGTTCTGAGGGCGAAGCGCGATCCTGAAAAAGGCAGGCAATGGTGTGTTCAAGCTCTCCGGTCGCAGCGCCGGTGTGTTCATCGAGCACGACACTGCCGCGCCTGGCTCTGACCAGTTGAAATGACAGGTTTGGATGATCGTGCCCGCCCATGCCCGCGGTCACGGAACTGGTGCCAGCGCATTCACCTGTCGTTGCATCTTCAAGGACGAAAAAGAAGAGCCCGGCGCGACGATCGCCGGCGGTCTTTGGCACATCCCCGGCTGCAACGCGCGCGAAGCTCGCAGTGGCGCGATCGATTTTGTGCTCGATGGTCGCTTTGTGCGGTGGCAGATTGATGAAATGCACCGTGTGCGCATACTCAATGAGCCGATCAAGATCGCGCATTTCAACGGGGCGGACAAAGAACACGAGTGCTCACCTTTTTCTCATGGCAGTTGTCAGGATACGAAACGTTCAGTGATTCCCACCGGCATGAATGGGGCGCGGTGTCGGTGATTCAAACGGTCCCATCGTCGAAGCGATCTTTGTCATCGCGCGTTCGAGCAATTCAAAGACGGTTGTCCAGTGCTTTTCTTCCATGATGCCAAGGGGTGGAAGCATGCGGATGTGATATGGATCGTGCCCGCAGTAAAAGAGGATGAGCCCTTCTTCGAAACACGCCTTGCACAATGCAAGCACTGCGTCTTTGCGACCGCCAAAGGGCGTGAAGCGCACCATGCCCCCGAAGCCGCCGACAAGATCGACCACCCGATGATTTGCCGGGAACCAATCCGGATGCTTGCCGATCAGTGCTCCCACATGGTCGCGGAACATCTTGTGGTGCTTTGCGATGCGTCCGGGTGTGCCGTCTGGTGCGGTGTAGAAATCACCATCGCGCAGGCGTTCGAGCACGCGGCGTCCGACATTCAGAGCGCCGCTAGAACCCATGAAGGTCGCGGAAAGCAGTCCCGGCTTGGGGTTGTATTCATCGGTGAAGAGTGCTGCGCACACCTGACTCATCTTGCCAATACAGCACACATCGATCATGTCGCCCAGACCCAGTGCATCAAAGCAGAACATGCGATCGGTGCGACCAAAAGTTTGCACTTCATCGGCCCACACCGCAATGCCATTGGCTTTGCACACTTCCATAAGGGCATGGTGAAATTCGGGCAATGCGGTGTTAAACCCACCTTCGCCCTGCACCAATTCGAAAATGAAGCTTGCGTGCTGCCCGGGATAGCGCTGGATGTACTGTTCGAGATGCCAGACCGCCATATCGATGACGCGCGTGGGTCCAGAGATGTCACCCGCGCTCATGCGCCGTGCCATCGCGTGGTCATAGAAGGGCATGTAATCAACGAGAGTTGAAAGCGGAATGCCCTGACGCCCACCGGCAGAATCACCAATCTGTGCCATGGTGGTACTGCGTCCCATGAAACAATGGTTGAACGCAATCACACGCGATGCGGGCTCATTTTTTTGATAGCACACCTTGAGCGCATTCTCGTTGGCCATCGCGCCGGAGCCGCCCAGGAAGGCGTGCTTCAGGTTTGAACAGCGCGCTGCCTCTTCGCGAATGATCTTTCCACACGCAAGTGCATCTTCATTGGCCATCAGATGGCCCTGCATCGTGAGATCCCCGGTCGCGCCCTGCAGCGCTGCCGCAACGAGATCAGGATCGCCATGCCCGAAGAAGTGGACACCGATGCCGCAGATCATGTCCATTTTCACTGAACCATCTGCGAGTTCGACAAAAGGACCATTGCCGAGTCCGGAGCCGATGTAGGGATACAGAAGCGGCCTGCCGCGCACGAGTGCAAACTGTTCCATCAATGCTTCAAAGCTCACCCTAGCGGCATCATCGCGCGGCCCGCGCACGCCGGTGATCTTCGCCTGATGTTTTTTCAAATCATCGGTGATCGCGGTGATCGCGGTGTTCACTGCGCTGCCTGAGCGAAATTCGGCGCCGAAGGAGTGTTTGGTCTTGGTTGTCGTGGCGGGTGTCATTGTCGAATCCTGTTTCTATTCTCGTGTGCGTCAGAACCATATCGGACGGATAACGCCGCCCCTTTGGGGGGACCGGAGAGGTTTGCGTCAGGTGACGCTGTGCAAACGGAGCATCAGGCAGGCGAAGAGTTGTGCACGATCGACGAGCGAATCAAGTTCGATCCATTCGCTCAGTTTGTGCAGGTCGCCGCCGCGCACGCCCAGTGTATCAATCGTGGGCAGGCCAGCGTCCTGCAGGTTATTGCCATCGCACACGCCGCCGGTCGAGGCGAAGGTGATGGTCTCGCCAAGGTCTGCAGCGACCGCACGGACCTGTTCAGCGAGTGCGCGCGACTCGGGAATCTCGGGCTTGGCGGGGCGCGAAAAGATGCGGTGCACGATCACCTCGGGCATCGCACCAGTGGGCGTGGCAAGTGCATCAATAGCGCGCCCAACGTCATCACCAAGTTCATTCGTTGGATAGCGCGCGTTGCCCCACGCCGCGGCGTAGTCCGGCACGATGTTGGTCGCCTCGCCGCCCTTGAGCGGGCCAATATTCACTGAAATCTCGCGGGCCTCATCACTCAGCGCACCCACCTTCGTGAGTATATCTGCGAGGGCATAGACCGCAGAAGTCCCCTCGAAGAACGCGCGACCTGCGTGTGCGGATCGCCCGCGTGCTTCAATGAGAAACTGTCCTGATCCTTTGCGCGCGATCGCGAGGCCGCCGCCGGGCAAACCCGGTTCGGTGGCGAGGCCGATGGTGTGCTTTGTTGCCTGAGCGCGCAAGGCTTTGTCAGAATGAAATGAGCCTGTTTCTTCATCACTATTGAACATGAATGTCCAGGGGATTTTTACCCCCGCTTCTTCCAGCACTTCGAGAGCGGTGATGGCGATCAGAATGCCGCCCTTCATATCGACAACGCCCGGCCCGTTGCCAGTCTTTCCATCAGTCGAAATAGTCATTTTTTGAAACGCACCATTGGGATCAAAGACTGTGTCGAGGTGCCCCGCGATCAGCACCTTGGGCTGACCATCTGCACTCGAATCTGTCTCTCGCCGGCACACAGCAACCGGCGGCACAACAGTCGATCCGGCGCGCCCCTCACCAAGCCACGCCGGGCGCGCCTCGCCGGGGATCACATCCGTGCGCGCACCAAGGGCTTCGAGGCGAGAAGTGACGATGCCGCGAAGCTCATCGAGCCCCGGTGTGTTGTTGAAACCGGTCGGGATGGCGACCCACTGGCCCAGTTGCTTGATCAGATGATCGCGCTGGCCCGCAATGTGGGTGCAAATGTGCTGCTCAGTTTTAGTCAGATTCGCAGTATTGGGCATAGAGGGGAGTGTAGGCCATGCAATGTGAGGCCTGACCCCGCCGAAAACCCACCTGCGCATTCCCATGAGGACTGATAGGACCGGTTGCCGATGAAGAACTGCCGAGATTCCCGGATACCACCCCAACCCGAAGGCCCCTGTGGACGTAGAATGAGCGTGGGACAGGGGTTCCCGCGCTGAAAGGACTGGCAAATGGACCGCACCAGCCATACCAATGGCCATACCAATGGCCATACCACCGGCCATACCTGCGACCGCCTGCTTGCCCGTGCTGCCCGATGGATGGCACTGCTCCGCCTGACGCGGACCCTTGTGATTTCACTGTCGATTGCGACCGCACTGATGGTCGTGGCCCGCGGGGCTGCGATCCTGACTTCAATTGAAGTCCCGTGGGGCATGGTCTGGCTCTGGGCAATGGTGTCGGCGGCGGTGATCGCAATCGCATGGACGTGGTTCACTCGGCCCGCAGCACTAGCAGTCGCACGTCGGGTCGATGAGGGGGCTGCACTTCGCGAAAGACTCTCGACGGCACTGGCCGTCCGAGGCATGGACGACCCCTGGACCAAAGCAACGATAGATGATGCCGAACGCATCGCGGGTGGCGTGCTCGTGCGGCAGGCGATTCCGGCGGCCATGCCAAAGTTATGGCCCGCGCCGCTGCTTGCGATGGGTCTGTTCTTTCTTATTGGCCTGATCAACCCGATCGATGTGTTCGGCTGGGGCGATGAGCGCGATGCAGAAGAGAATCAAGCGCAAGAGTTGATCGCAGCGCAGAAGACGCTCGCCGAGACGAAGACGGCGGTCAAGCAGGCTGATGCGTTGCTTGCTGAACACGGCGCAGAGATGGCCAATCCCGATGAGCCGATGGATGAACCAATCGCGACGCCGAGGACGCCCGAAGAGATGCGTCTTGAAGCGGCGCGCAAACTCACAAGCGCAACTGCGAAACTTGATGCTCTGCGCGGCGAGAAATCAAAGAAGCTCGACGCGATGAGACAGAAGATGGCGCGGCTGAAAACGCCCGCCAATACACCCGCGGAACTCGGTGCGTTTATGAAGTCCATGCAAAAAGGTGATTTTGGTGATGCCTCCAAGGCGCTGCAGGCGATGCAGGAAGCAATGCAGAACGCCGAGCAATCATCCGAACAGAAGGAAGCATTCAAAAAAGCCCTCGAAGACATGGCAAAACAACTGGAGCAGCTTGCCAAACAGCGCGATGCGCTCGAACAGGCGCTTGCGGATGCGGGGCTTGATCGAAATCTTGCCGGCGACCCTGATGCACTGAAGCAGGCGCTTGAAAACGCCCAAAACCTGAACCAGGCCCAACGCGATGCGCTGCAAAAAATGGCACAGAATCAGCAGTTTGCCAATCAACAGTGCCAGAACATGGGTCAGGCGATGCAGCAGATGGCGCAAAATGCTGGCGGGCCAAATCCTGACCAGATGGCGCAAGCCATGGGACAAATGGCGGGGCAACTGTCTGATCTTGAGATGATGCAGATGACCATGAAGGACATGCAGGCGCAAATGGCGCAAATGCAGAAGCTCATGGGACAAGCCGGGCAATGCCAGAACCCGGGCGATGCCATGTCATGGTTTGCAAATTCACAACCCGGCAAAGGCAAGACCGGGCGCGGCAAAGGCGGCGGGCAAATGGATTCGGAAGCCGCCCCCTTCGCACTCAAGAAAGACAAAGCCATCGGCAAAAATCTTGGCGGTCCGATTGTCGGTTCAACATTGATCGAAGCAGGCCAGATCAAAGGTGAATCTGTGCAGCAGTTCTCCGAAGCTGTGCAGGCGGGTGCCGCTGAGGCCTCGCAGGCGATTGAAGAGATGCAGGTGCCGCGCGAATATCAGGAAGCGGTGAAGGGTTACTTCGAGAATCTCAACGGCACGGTGTCTGAGTCGGCACCGGCGCAAGAAGAAGCAACCGACGACGATAGTGACGAATGAGCGGGCGCATTGGCGTGATTGTTGTTGGTGCGGCGCTGCTTGTCGTTGCGGTAGTAGGACTCGTGATTCCAGCGCTGTTCACGCACCACGCACCGGAAAAGTACTGGCCGAAAAACCTCCTCGTGTTGTACTGCTCCGCTGATCGGCACATTGCTCAGCCAATCATTGACGCGTTTGATCATAAAAATGATATAGCTGTGAAAATGCTCGGCGATACGGAAGCGACCAAGACATTCGGGCTTGTCGAGCGATTGCGCACCGAGAAGGATGAACCGCAGGCAGATCTCTTCTGGTCGAGTGAACCCTTCGGCATGATTGCACTTGCGCGAGAAGGCATTGTGCATCCCGAGTTCCGTCAGTTCGCCTCGCGCGCCCGGGTGATCGTCTACAACACGAATCGTGTCGATGAAAACGACGCTCCCAAGACAATGCACGATCTTCTCAACGAGCGTTTTCGCGGGCGGATCGTCATGGCACGGCCGCAGTTCGGCACCACGCGCGGGCACATGGGCTTTCTTGTGGCGGCATGGGGCGAAGAGGAAGCACAGGATTATCTGCGCGCGCTGAAGGCACATGGTGTGCGCCTGGTCGCGGGCAATTCGTCAGTCGTGCGCGCAGTGGCAGCGGGTGAAGCGGATATTGGACTGACGGACACCGATGATGTGTACGGTGCCCAACGCGAGGGTTTGCCGGTCGAACTTATCTATGTTCGGCATGACCTGCCAGACGGGTCGAAGTTGGTCGGCCCTATGACGATTCCGAACACGGTGGCGCTGGTTCGCGGGTTTGGCATGAATGCACCGGCGCTGTTTGAGTTTCTTGCAGGCCCCGAAGTCGAGCGCATGTTGGCGGCGTCAGACTCACACAACACGCCGATGAATCCTGAAGTTGCGAAAGAATTTCCGCAATACGCCATCCCTGATGCTGCGCAGATTCCTCTGGAAGATATTGCTGATGCCATTCCAAGAGCATTGGAATTGTGCCAGCAGGAGCTTGGGCGGTGACGCCATTCGATGGCGCGCTGCTGCTTCGATCGGCCATGGTGGCACTCACCATTGGCGTATTCGCCACAGCACTTGCACTCCCCGCAGCGTGGGCGCTACGAAGACTTGGCGCCACGGGCAGCGCGTTGCTCCTTGCGCCAATGCTTGTGCCGAGTCATCTGGTGTACGCCGCGTGGGGATTGCTTCGCGCACCGGGCACACGGCTTGGTGATTCACTTGCAGCTCTTGGAAGCAATCCTGACACCGGCCCCGCCTTCTGGGAAAACGTGAACATGCTGCACGCGATCGGTGCATTGTCACTCTGGGCGTGGCCCATCGCAGCGTTGGTGCTCAGCATCTGGACGCGGCCGATTGAGCGCGACGCAATCGATGCCATGCGCATCAGCGGCGCGCCCAGCCTGACTATTAGCAAACACATGACGCGCATCATCGCGCCGGGATTGTTCGTTTCGATGTTGCTCGTAAGCGCATTGATGCTGGGCTCTGCGATACCCTTGCACCTTTCCCAGCAGCGTACTTATGCGTTGGTGATCTGGAGTGAAATCGCACAGGGCAACGCTGCGGGCGCGTGGCGTGCAAGCTGGCCACTGTTTGGTATTGCGATCATTGCAGGCAGTGCCGTGACAATTGCAATCGCACGAGGCGGTGGCCCGGCGCAGTGGCACAGGCAAGGCCGCGACACATCGGTGCGCATGCCATGGCTCGCGACTGCGGGCGTCATCTGGTGTCTCTCAACGATTGTGCCGCTGGGCATTGTTGCAGTAAGTATCAAAGACTGGTCTACAGTGATTCACTTCTGGGGCCTTGCGGGCGAACGTGCCGCAGCAAGTGCAAAGACCACAATGAGCGTCATAGTGATCTGTGGATGTGTTTGTGTGATGTGTGCCCGCGGCTATGACCGCGCAGCAGGGCGAGCAATGCGCCTGTGCGCGATTGGAATAACTGCGCTTCTTGCGGTGCTGTTCTTTACGCCGGGCGTCTTGATTGGCGGCATACTCGCTGCCAGCGGCACGACACCGGGCTTGAGCGGACTCATTGTTGCACATGTAGCGCGGTTCGGGCTCGTCGCAGCATTGGCGGGCGCACTCGTGGCGCGAAGTGAATCGCGCGAGCTACATGAAGTGCGCACAAGTCTTGGTGGCGGAGTCGGCGGCTGGATGCGCACGGTGCTTTTCGCACAGGCCGGGCTCACGCTCGGCGCGCTTGGTGCGGTGGCGCTGCTCTCGATGCACGAGATCGAATCGGCGGTGCTGCTGGCACAAGCTGGGCACGCGACATTATCTCAATATATGCTTGATTTACTGCATTATTTTCGCACTGATGAAATGCTCGCAGCACTGCTCTGGATGCAAAGTATTGGCTTGGCACTTGCGGTTGGCGTAGCGCTTCTGACATTGCACGGATGGATGCGCTTTGTGCGGCGTGCAGGAGCCGTGGCGCCAGTCATGCTTGCGTTGATCATGATTGGTGGGTGCGATCACGAAAGGCCTACCACAGATTCTCGCGCCTTGGATGTCGTGCGCATCTTGAGCGAAACCGGTCGCGGGCCGGGACAGTTGGTCTTTCCGCGCGCTATTGATACCGATGGACACAACCTCTGGATCATCGATAAAACTGCGCGTGTGCAGCGCTTTGGCGTCGATGGTGAAATTGGTCCGCGCTGGACCATGCCCAGGCAGGATCGCGGGCGGCCGTGCGGCGTGACCTGCGGCAAAGATGGGCTGATCTATATAGCAGACACACATGAGCATCGCGTTGCGATCTATCGCCCCACTGATGATGGCGGCGAACTGGTGCGCACCATTGGCCGCTATGGGACGGGCCAGGGAGAATTTGTTTATCCAACGGATATTGCTATTACGTGGAACCCGGATGGCATCACACCTAAACGGTTCTATGTGAGTGAGTACGGCGGGAACGACCGGATCAGTGTATTTGACAGCGCATGGTCGTTCCTTTTTGAGATTCGCGGTGATGGCGAGCTGGATTTTGCGCGCCCGCAATCGATTGCCTTTGATGACACGTTGCAGCATCTGGTGGTGATCGATGCATCGCATCATCGAGTGGGTGTATTTACACCCGATGGTGAACTTGTGCGCTGGCATGGTAAGCGTGATGGCATGGGACCGATTTTTGGTAATGAACCTGGGAAATTTTCACAACCATTTGGACTGGCCCTGCTTGGTGACGGGACCGCACTGATTACCGAAGTTGGTGCGCAGCGCGTGCAGCGGATTGATCTGAACTCCGGCGCATGCCTTGGGGTGTATGGGCGAGGCGGCTGGGGTGAGGATGAACTGATTCAGCCCTGGGGCATCACCGTGGTTGGCAAGACTGCGTATGTACTCGATTCAGGCAAGGATCGGGTTGTTGCTTTTCGTCATGGCGGCGTCGCACCTCAGCGCGCGCCAGCATTCGCAACTTCGGTGCAAATACGCGAGACTGCAGCGCAATGAATATCGGGCCAGTCCAATTTGATCGCGCGGAGTGGCTTATACTGCTCGTGATTGCGATTCCCCTTGTGCTGTGGATTGGCCGGCGTTCGATGTCCGGGCTCAGCGGCACCACGCGATGGGTCGCTATGGGCGTGCGCATTTTTGTTGTACTTCTACTCTGCGGCACACTTGCAGAACCAAGCTGGCGCAAGCGCGGCGAAGGCGTAACGACGCTTTTCATCTGGGACACAAGCCGATCGATGTCGCCTGAATCTGAAGCGCAGATCGAGCGCTATCTCGCTCAAGCTCTTGAAGAGAGTGAAGAGGAGGATCGCTTTGCAATCGTGACCGCGGCGGAATTCGCTCAGACACAACTGCTGCCGCGCGGACAGGTGCCATTGATCGAGCAGTTTCAGGCGGTGCTTGATGCAAACGCGATTGATCCGGGGCCTCGAGAGGGAACAGGGCTTGCCGATGCTGTGAATCTTGCGATTGCGCTGCGCCCGGAGGATTCTGCGGCCCGCATCGTGATTATCTCCGATGGCAATGAGACGAAGGGTTCATTGCTCTCAGCGGCCCCCGCAGCAGCGGCAAAGGGCGTGCCGATCGATGTGCTTGTGCTGCCCAATATGATTTCGCGCGATGTGATGTTTGATGCACTGATCACACCTGCGACCGCGCGCCAAGGGCAGACGGTGAATATCACGATGTTGCTTACGGCGCGCAGCGCGGCAACGGGCACGGTTGATCTGTTGATGGATGGACAGTTGGTTGAATTGTCACCTGATGATCCGACAACATCTGGCATGCGCGTCGAGCTTGAACCCGGGCCGCACCGATTCACGGTGCCAATTACGTTGCGGCGTGGGGGCGCCGCACGATTTGAAGCACGATTCACCGCGAATGATGAGTTGCACGATCAGATTGCACAGAACAACGCGGCGCTCTCTACAACTTTTGTTGCTTCTGAGGGTCGCGTGCTCGTCTATTCCAAGGAACAGGCAGATGTTCAGCCCATCATTGATGTTCTTGAAGCGGGGCGATTGCTCGTTGAAGTGCAGCGTCCCGGCACCGGGCATGAATCACTTTCTGATTTGCAGGGCTATGACGCCGTGCTCCTGGTCGATGTTCCTGCGGATGCCTTTTCGCTTGCGCAACAGCGCGAGTTAGCGTCGTATGTACATGATGGTGGCGGCGGGCTTGTGATGGTTGGCGGACCGTCGAGTTTCGGTGCGGGCGGGTGGATCGGTACGCCCGTTGCAGATGTTCTTCCCGTTCGGCTTGATTTGCCTGCAAAGCGGGAACTACCGCGCGGAGCACTTGCGCTATTGATGCACTCGTGTGAGATGCCAAAGGGCAATTATTGGGGTCAGCAAACGGCGCTGGCGGCAACTGGAGCATTGAGCAGTCTTGATGTTGTTGGCGTCATTGAACTGAACATGGGCGCGCTGGGGGGCGCAGCGCACTGGGTCTATCCCATGTCGCCCAAAGGCGATGGTGTTGCAGTCACCAAGGCGATCAACAAGCTCACCTTTGGTGACATGAGCGATTTTGCGCGCCCGATGGCGATGATCGCGTCGGCGATGGCCAATGTGCAGGCAGGCTACAAACACTGCATCATCATTTCTGATGGCGACCCAAGCCCGCCAACACAAGCAACCTTAAATAAATTTTTCGATCTTGGCGTCTCGATCAGCACCGTATGCACCTTCCCGCATGGTGGCAGTGGCGATACTCGAACGATGCAGGCAATTGCAGAAGCAACAGGTGGGCAGTTCTATTTTATGAACAATGTCAATCAGTTGGCGCAGTTGCCGCAGATCTTTATTCGAGAAGCGCAGATTGTTCGGCGGGCACTCATCTGGGAAGGTGATGCGGTTGCGCCAGTGATTCAAAGTCTGGGCAGTGACCCAATGAGCGGGATTGTTTCACTGCCATCCATCACCGGGTATGTCGTCACGGCGGATCGCGAAGGCTTGTCGATGGTCACGGCGCGCGGCCCCAATGATGATCCGCTTGTTGCGCACTGGCAGCACGGGCTTGGTCGTTCGGTTGCGTTCACGAGTGATGCGACATCACGCTGGAGCGCTGCCTGGGTGGAATGGGATGGGTTTCGTCAATTTTGGGACCAACACGTGCGCTGGGCGATGCGCCCAAGCGGGTCTGCGAATGTTTCCGTTGTGACGCGCTCTGAAGGTGCACAAACGCATGTCATTGTCTCGGCGCTCGATGCACGGGGTGATCCGCTGAACTTTGCAACCTTCATTGGGCGCCTCACCACGCCCGATCTGACCGGCGCCGATATTTCGCTTACGCAAACTGGCCCCGGGCGGTACGAAGGCACGGCTGAAACTGCAGATCCCGGGCAATACATGGTGAGTTTGCGCTATGACGCCGTAATTGGCGGTACCGGTGGACGGCGCGAAAGCGGTGCTGTGCAAGCTGCGATATCGCGCCCCTATGCAGATGAATATCGCGTGGTGGGTGACAACACGCCGCTGCTTGTGCAAGTTGCAAATATGACCGGCGGGCGCATGCTTGCCGGCAATCCGCAGCAGGATCAACTGTTCGATCGCACCGGCCTTGAGATGCCGGTTGCCCTCACCCCCATGTGGATCGTTGTTGCGATGAGTGCGGTGGGCTTGTTTCTTGCAGATGTCGCGGTTCGGCGCGTGCGCATTTCACCTGCGGAAATTGCTGCTTCTGCACAACGCGCCTTTGGAAAAGCCAAGCAGGCCCAGACGGTGCAGGGTGAGTCTTTACGCGCCGTGCGCGCACGGGCGAAGCAGCGCACCGATGGAGATGCACTTGATGAACAGAAAAGTGTCCGTCCTGCGGTACTCGACGCAAAGGCACCATTACCCACTGGTGATGCCAATTCGCCGCTAGATCGCCCCGATGGACGCGGTGCAGCAGGCAAGCCGAACGCACCTGCACAGCGCACGGAAACTGAATCAAATGATGAAGCGCAAGGCATGTCTCGATTGATGGCGGCCAAACGCCGCGCCCGCCTCGAACGGTTCGAGGAAGGCAATGATGCACCGGGCGATGATGCCCCGAACGAGTGAGGAAAAGGGTATGGCGGTCAACCCGGATGCTGTGACATCGGATCAGGTGCGCGCGCAGTGCGAGTCTTTCCGGCACATGTTCATAGGTGTGCAGGAGGAAGTGGGCAAGGTCATCGTCGGACACAAAGACGTTGTGGAAGGCGTATTAACTGCGATCTTCGTGGGCGGCAATATTTTGCTCGAAGGTGTGCCGGGTCTTGGCAAGACCATGCTCGTGCGCACACTGAGTGAGGTTCTCGATCTTGAATTTTCGCGCATTCAGTTCACCCCTGACCTGATGCCTGCGGATGTGATCGGCACCAATCTTGTCACCGAAGATCCGGACACGGGGCGCAGGCAGTTTGAATTCCAGCGCGGTCCGATCTTTGCACAATTGGTTCTTGCAGATGAAATCAACCGCGCCACACCCAAGACGCAAAGTGCGATGCTCGAAGCGATGCAGGAAAAATCCGTCACCGTTGCTGGTGAACACTATCAGCTCGAGCCTCCATTTTTTGTGATGGCAACACAGAATCCGATCGAACAGGAAGGCACATACCCGCTTCCCGAAGCGCAGATGGACCGGTTTCTCTTCAAACTCACGGTTGGGTATTCCAATTTGGATGAGTTGATGACGATTATCGATCGCACTACTGGCGCCGAGACGCCGAAGCCCGCAAAGATGATTGATGGACCCGGTATTCTCGCTGCACAGAAGCTTGTTCGGCACGCTGTAGTCGCCCCGCATGTCAAGGAATACGCGGCGCGCATGGTGCTGGGCACGCACCCTGAAGGCGACATGGCGCCCGCAATCATCAATCGCTATGTGCGCTGTGGCGCATCTCCGCGCGGGGCGCAGTCACTGGTGCTTGGCGGCAAAGTTCGCGCCGTCATTGATGGTCGGTACCACGTGTCATATGCAGATATTCAGGCCGTCGCCAAGCCTGTGTTGCGCCATCGGCTGCTCCTCAATTTCGAAGCAGAAGCCGATCGCATCGATCCCGATGACCTTATCGAAGAGATCATCAAGGCAACCCCGACACAAGCCATGGCTCCAGCGTCGGCATCATGAAAGGCGAACAATCACACTGATGTTGCGCGCAACGCCCAAACATCCGCAATCACTTGCAGACCTGCTTGATCCTGCGCTCATGAGCCGACTTTCGCAGTTGGATGTCACATCGCGCAAAGTCTTTGCCGGCAAAATGCGCGGCGAACGTAAAAGCAAACGCCGCGGCGAATCTGTCGAATTTGCAGAGCATCGCCCGTACACCATAGGCGATGACATTCGGTACATCGACTGGAATATTTATGGACGACTCGATCGCCTGTTTCTCAAGCTCTTTCTTGCTGATGAAGACTTGTCACTGGGCATACTCATCGACACCACCGCGTCAATGGATTGCGGCGAACCGAGCAAGTTTCACTTTGCACAACAAGCGGCGGCGGCCTTTGCCTATATCGGCCTTGTCAATCTGAACCGCGTCACATTGAATGCGATCGGGAATATACGCGCAGAAGAGAATGCCGCTGACGGAGATGAACTGCGAGCAATCACGCCGTTGCGCAATCTGCGCGGCAGGCGGCGCCTTGCTGATGTTGAACGCTGGATGTGCGCCCTTGATCCCGGTGGGACCGGTGATTTCACCGACACGGCGCGGCGCATTGCCCTCTCGCGCACGGGCCGGGGCGTCATGCTTGTCATTTCGGACTTCCTCTATAAGGATGGCTATGAACAAGGCCTGCGCTATTTGTCCGGTCGCGGCTTTGACCTGGTGCTTATTCAAGTGCTCAGCCCGCAGGAAGTTGATCCGATCGGCACGAACGCGGTTGCCGGTGATCTGCGCTTTCGCGATGCTGAAGATGGCGAGAAATGCGAAGTGACGCTCGCGGCACCATTGATGAAACGATACAAGGCGGGTCTGACTGCATATTGCGATCAACTGCGCGAGTTCTGTTCACGCCGAGATATCACGATGATGGCTGTGCAAAGCGACTTGCCCATCGACACGCTTTTGCTTGATTACATGCGGAATCGCGGAGTGCTGCGATGACATGGCTCACCCCTGGTCTTGCCGGCGTTATCGCAGCAATCGCGGTGCCGCTGCTCGTGCTGTTGTATTTCTTGAAGCTTCGACGCCGCGAAGTTGAAATTTCATCAACTTTACTTTGGGCGAAAAGCATCAAGGATTTGCAGGCCAATGCACCATTTCAGAAACTGCGGCGCAACCTACTTCTGTTTTTGCAGCTGCTGATCCTTGCGCTCATGTTGCTTGCACTGGCCCAGCCGCAATGGTCTGGCGCCGCAGGGAGTGGCGCAGCATCCGTCATCATGATCGACCGCTCAGCGAGCATGGCGACACTTGATGCACAAAGCGAAAGCGGCGAATCGATCACACGACTTGAGCGCGCCAAACGCGAAGCAATTGCGTTCGTCGATCGCATGCCCGAACGATCGCTACTGAGTTCAGGTGGTCCCGGACAAGCCATGGTGATCGCCTTTGATGGTGATGCCGAGGTCATTCAACCCTATACGTCGAACAAGGCACTACTCCGCGATCGGATCACAAACATTCGTGCGACCGATTCGCCAACGAGTATGACCGCTGCAATGCAATTGGCTGCGCCGTATGTGCGGCCGCGCAATGTCGAAGGGCAAGGCCTGCGCCCCGGCGATGCCATCGTCATGTGGTCGGATGGCAACGTGCGCGATCTCGATACCGTCCGCCTGCACCCGGAATCTCTCTTTGATTATCACGCCGTCGGACGGGTAGGCACGCACAATGTCGGCATCACGGCGTTGCGCGCTGAGCGCCCATTCGATGATCCCGAGCGCGCGCAGGTATTCGTTGCACTCGAACACAATGGCACTGATCCGATTGATGTCGATGTACAACTCGAAATTGATGGCCGCGTTGATGGCGTGCAGCAGATTCGCCTGCCCGGCGCTGACCCTGTTAACAAACAGGCCGGCCTTGGCGGAGTCGTGTTTCGCCTTGAACGATCGACTTCCGTGCTCGTGCGCATTGTGATTCTCACGCCCGATGCGCTGGCTGCAGATAATGCTGCAGATCTTGTGCTGCCACCATCACGGCGCTTGCGCGTGGCGCTGGTGGGCGAAGACACATTGTTTCTTGATGCTGCGCTGAGCCGCCTTGGTCTCGCACAATATGACGTGATGACACCGACACAGTTCATGAAAAAGGCAAAGCACGGCGCGATCGATGATATCGATGTCGCAGTACTCAGCGCGTGGCGACCCGATGCTGAAGAACTTGATCCTTCGGGCGGTTTGCCAGCGCTTGCTCGTGGCGGGCGATACCTGATCTTTGGAGCAATCCCCCCACTGCCGGGCGTGCGGGCATTGAATATCGAGGGTGAGCCCAAGCCAACTTTCATCATCACCTCGCAGCGCGAACATCCGGTGTTTCGTCATTCACCAATCGATGAGCTGGAAATATTCAAACCCATTGCGTTCACCGCGAGTGAACAAGTTCGCGTATTAGCGCGCAGTACGGATGGGCCAATCGTCATCGAAGCCATGGGCGGCGATGTGCGCGCGATTGTTCTTGGCTTTGATCCCGCAGAGACAACATGGGTGTTTCGCCCGACATTTCCAGTCTTTCTTGCCGCTGCGGTGCGCTACCTGGGTGAACTGTCTGACACTGGAGATGAACTCGGTGAAACTGGGTTACATCCGGGTGAAACATTGTCGATGATTCTGCCGCGTGGCGCGAAGAGCGTTCGGCTCACTATTCCCGCTTCGCCAACAAGTGGCGCTGGCAAGCGCGATGTTTCACTTGAATTGACCCCCGATGGCCGCGTGAACTTTGGCCCGCTGCGCACGGGCGGCTTGTATGAACTGTCGTGGGCTGGGCCCGCGGGGCCAAGCGATGTTGAACGCAACGGTCGAGCGGTGCGCATCATCCCGGCAAACATGACCAACCGTGATGAAACGTTGATTGACGTGCGCGATACTGTGACATTGCCCACGGGTGCGGTGACGGCTCAACCCGCCGAGGCAACTCTCACCGCAACCCGCACCTGGCCGTGGCTGCTGCTTGGCGCACTTGTCATCGTGATGCTGGAATGGTGGATTTATAACCGCCGGGTGTATGTGTAAGAGAGAGTTACATCCTGCACACCACTCGAGAATGCGCTCGCTCACCTTCACAAGCCCGGCCTGATATCTGCCGATCACCCACACTTGGTACCAACGTACTCAGGTGCGCTCGGCACCGGTGAATCATTCCACGGCGGACATCGCTTTCTGTATGGCATCGATGATGCCTACGCCAGCGAAACGCATGAACCACCGAAGCAAGCGAATTTCGTTGGGTTCCCACATGGGGTGTCCTTCGGGCTCGCGCAAGGAGTTGGGGCTGGTGGCGTGCATTATTTCGCTCCCCGTTTGCCCAGCATGGGTCGCAACTCACCTCCGAGATGATCTTCAAGTGCCTGCAATAAGTCTCGGGATATGTCGTCAAACTTGAAGGCTTCAATTTGTATGCCGCCTGGAATGTCGCTTGCCCAATGCGACAAGTGGAGCGCATAGGTTCGAGTTGGGGCTTCGATCAGATGCTGATACAGGCGGCTCGCCGTACTCTCGGATTTACCGACATATAGGCAAGTACGGCTTGCATTGCTCGATGCAGTATTGTCTCTTGGATAGGCGCGTTTTTTTGCTTGCCGGACAAGGCGAATCTTGTCGCGAACAATTAAATGCGCGCCTTCTTCCGTGACATGAAGAACGTAAATGGTAGTGCTCTTGATCCCGATCTCTGCCTTGAGCTGATTCTTGATGGGGACGGCATTTGCTTCGACCAAATCTCGAAATTCAAATCGCAAAGATACATGGTCGGTGTACCTGACCGACTCGACGATACTGGCATTCTTCCGCCACTCCGCCGCCAGACGTATGGGAAGCCCAATCATGCTGTCTGGAAACCTGGCGCTCATCGCTCCCCACCCTAGCACCTGCCATCCTCATTTGAGGCTCCCCCACCCCCCATTCGCCCCGTGCGCTCGACCCGGCTATATTCTCCCCCAAGCGAGATGACCCCCCCGGAGGCGGCCCAGTGACGGGACCAGCTACGGGTGGCGAGTAGGAGAAACGATCGTGACCGAACATGAGGTTGAGTCCAAGGTCTTGGACATCGTGGCGGAGCAGTTGAGCGTCGAGAAAGCTGAACTGGAACGGGCGACAAGTTTCGTCAATGATTTGAATGCGGACAGTCTGGACACGGTCGAGCTCGTCATGGAATTCGAGGATGCTTTTGAGACCTCGATCCCGGACGACAAGGCTGAGCAGATCAAGACGGTGGGCGAAGCCATCGACTTCATTTGTCTGGACAAGGGCATTGCGACATCGGCCTGAGGTGTCATGAATACTTTGCCAAGAGAGCGCAATGACGCGCAACGCACAGGAACAGTCGCGCAGCGAGCGCCCACAGTGAGCGAATGAGCGGCAGCCGAAGTTCACAATCCGGCGTCCCGCGTGTCGTCATCACCGGCTACGGTACGGTGACGAACCTAGGACTCGATGCGCCGAGTTCATGGGCTGCAATGCGCGCCGGCAAAAGTGGCATCACCACTATCACTGATCCCTCATTTGCCAAATGGCCACTCGAAAAGTGGTCGGTGCATATCTCGGGGGCCATCACCGAGTTCAACCCCGCACATCGGATTGATGCGCGAGAAGCGAAACGGCTGGACCGTTTTGCACAACTTGGGATCACCGCCGCAGTCGAAGCGGTCGAGAACAGCGGGATTGATTTTTCCAAGTGTGATGTCGCGCGTTGCGGCGTGGTCGTCGGCTCAGGCGTGGGCGGCCTGCGAACAATCGAACAATCACTGGATGTACTGAAATCCAAGGGGCCGGATCGCATCAGTCCCTTCACGGTGCCGCGCCTGATGGCCAATGCGGCTTCCGGAGACATTTCCATTCGCTTTGGTTTGCAAGGGCCATCATCGGCGCACACCACTGCCTGTGCCTCATCGGGGCATTCGATTGGTGATGCCTTCAAGATCATGCAGCGCGGCGAAGCGGATGTCATGGTTGCGGGCGGGGCCGAGGGGGCAGTCAGCCCACTCACTCTTGGCGCATTCATGACCATGCGAGCGCTGTCGACGCGCAACGATGAACCAACATTGGCCTCGCGTCCATTTGATCGTGAACGCGATGGGTTTGTGCTGTCTGAAGGTGCGGGCATCCTTGTGCTTGAAACCGAAGAACACGCCAAAGCGCGCGGCGTAGAGATCCTCGCCGAATTGGTTGGCTATGGCGCATCATCTGACGCGGCGCACATCACCGCCCCCGATAGTGAAGGACGCGGCGCGGCACGAGCGATGATCGGCGCGCTCAAGGATGCGCAGCTCGATGCAAGCGCCATCGATTATGTCAATGCCCATGGCACCTCTACACCACTTGGTGATGCAGCGGAAGTGGCTGCAGTCACGCGCGTCTTTGGTGAACACGCCCAAAAATCAAAGGGCGGCACCCTCATGATGAGTTCGACAAAAAGCATGGTCGGGCATTGCCTTGGTGCCTCGGGCGGTGTCGAAATGTGCGCATGCCTTGGAGCTCTCCGCGAGGGAGTGGTGTGCCCGACGATCAACTGCGACAATCCTGATGATGGGTTCGATCTCGATTTCGTACCCCACGAGGCCCGCGAACGGCCAATCCGGTATGCGATGAACAACACCTTCGGCTTTGGCGGGCACAATGTGACCCTGTTGGTTGCCCGGTACGAGGGGTAGTCTCCTTTCGCATGCTGAAGCTTCATCCTGACCCACCTGAAGCGCCGATAGCTGACTCATGGCGGATCTGAATCGCATCCTGAAGCTCCGAGTGCCGGTCATCGTCGGGCTGGGCGTGCGGTCGATGGCTCTGGGCGAAGTGGTGAGCCTCGTGCCCGGGAGCATTATCGAATTGCCCAAGAATGCTGAAGACGAGCTCGATCTGCTGGTCAACAACAAGGCAATCGGGGCGGGCACTGCCGTCAAGGTGGCTGAGAACTTCGGATTGCGTATCACGCGGATTGGGACACCCCAGGATGTGGCTGTGGCTGCAACCACCCCTGAGGCTGCTGACGATGACGACGAAATGGCAGCCCTGGCGGAAATGATGCTCTCAGGTCAGGTCTGAGACCGGGCGCTTGGTGCGCTATCCCATCAAATATTGAGTGTCTGAGACTTCCCCCCTTGTGTGGAAGGGCTGTGGGCGTCACCATAGGGCAGAGGCGACCGTAAACACCCAGTTTGTACGAGGAGTTCACGCGATGGAGGAGCCCACGACCCCCGGCATGCCGTCGAACGCGACCGACCCATCGGGTGAACCAAAGGCGAGTTATCGCGAGGTGACACTCTCCGCGATCGTGTTCGGCGTGATTGCCGGTGCGATCATGAATGCGGCGATCACTTACGCAGGGCTCAAGATCGGTTTCACAATAGTCGGGTCATCGATCGGCGCGGTGCTCGGGTTTGGCGTGTTGCGCGGCGTATTGCGCAAGGGGTCGATCCTCGAAGTGAATATCGGGCAGACGGTTGCGTCGGCGGTGAACGTGCCGAACTCCGGCATCATCTTTACGGTGCCTGTGCTTCTGCTGCTTGGTTTCGAATTGTCATTGAACTCTCTTGAGTTCTGGCTCATCACGGCGGCGTGTGTTGCGGGCGCGGTGCTTGGGTGTGCGTTTATTATTCCACTGCGCAAGCAGATGCTTGATATCGAACGGCTGCGGTTTCCATCGGGCACTGCGGTTGCTGCGATTTTGAAAAGCCCGGGCGCAGGACCAGCCAAGGCAGTGCTGCTGATTTTGGGTGTGGTTGTGGCGGCGGTGATTGTCGCACCCAAGGAACTGCCATCGCTTGTGAAACCTGCGGATGCGGTGGTCTTGAAAGAACTGGTTGCCCAAGAGCGCATCTCGCGCGGTGAGATGCTGTTGACGAAGCAGATCGCCGAGTGGATCGATGACCAGCAGGCTCCGGCGGCGGTGGTGGCGCATGGCGAAAAAATTGTCGCACTTGAAGCCGCGCGCAAAGCGTTCAACAGCGCTGATGAAACGGATAAGAAAACGACCAAGCAGGCGCTCAAGAAACTGCTGGATGATGTAGAAAAAGCAGACAAAGCTGGTCAGCACGCGATACTTGCGGCGGCAACTGACACGTCGGATCGGTCGCGCATTGAGCCTTACCCCGCGGAACTTGCCAAACGTGCTTATCTGGCATCTCTGGGTGAACAGAACTGGACAACCCTCCGCTCGATCAAAACCGGGTGGGCGACGGTGCCATATATCGGGTATGGCGATCTCGAGATTCGCATGACGCCTGAGTTTGAGGGGGCGCAGGAAGGCGATCCGATCGCAGCGGCGGCGGCGCTTGAGCAGCTTGACCCGCAGATCAACGAATTGACTCCCAAAGTTGCCGAAGCGAAAGCCGCGCTCAAGACTTTCGAAGAGGTGTACCTCGCACCACCAGCGGATCCACTCACCGAAGCTGAGCGGGCGCGCTACAAGGAACTCTCGGCGCGCAGCGACTTGATGCTCGCGGAGGATCAGGAAGAACTCAAGGTCCTGCAAGACAGGCGCACAGAGGCGGTGCGCAACCCGACAGCGGCGATCTCCGAAACAGAGCGCGCCGAGCGCATCAGGATCATTGACCTCGCACCAACCTACGCAGGGCTCGCAAAAGAACTGCGGGCGCTGGAACATCGCAGGGGGCAGCTTGCGCGGCTCACCGATGTCATCGACTTCGAAGCCAACGACATCACAGGCGCATCAGATGAGGTGCTTACGCGGGAGACTGATCGTGATCGCAACGGTGTCGCGGACTACCTGATCTCGGATGACACGGTTGATGTCGGGCGCTGGCTTGGCTTGCCCGCAGAGATGCAGCTTGTCTTTGCGATTGCACCCTTTGCACTGGGCGCTGGGTATCTGACCGGGCGCGCGGGGCTGTTCGTGCTTGCAGGTGGTGTGCTTGCCTATCTGGTGATCAATCCCATTCTCTTCAAGATGGGGTGGGCGCCGGGCGATCTGCACGCAGCCGAAGTGCCAGACTGGGCCTATGCACAAATCAACAAACCCCTTGGCATCGGCCTGCTTCTGGGCGGGGCGATGATGGGCGTGATCGCTGCATTGCCCGCGATCAAGGCTGCGTTCAAGGCGATTGCGTCGCCACGAAGCAGCGCAGGCGGGCGCGATGAACTTGGCCTTGGCGTCCTCGTGATGGCGGTCATTGTGGCGCTGGGCCTCTTGTATGTCGCAGCGGATCGCACCGGAAGCCAGCCCATCAACAACATCTGCCCGGTCACGCAGGAACATATTGAAGCCGATGCCATCGAGCAATACCAGACTGACTACAACGGCTACGTCATCGCCTTTGTCAGTGATGAGGCGATGCAGGCCTTTGAGGGTGCCTCACCGGAAGATAAGCAGAAGGTCGCAAAGCAGTTGAATGCTGCTCATCCGGGTTTGCTTGCAAAGATGAAGCTGTCGCCACACACACGAGCAGCGATCATTGCCATTGTCGGGGCGCTTTGGATCTGGTTCGCAGGAATCATCATCGCGCAGTGCACGGGCATGACCGACTGGTCGCCCATCTCGGGAATGGCGCTGCTGACTGTTGTGCTTGTGATGATTCTCGGTGGGCCGGGAGGTGTGACCGCAGCGGTCTTGATCGGGGCGGCGCTGTGCGTTGCAATAACGGTCGCATCGGACATGATGTCCGACTTGAAAACCGGCTATCTCGTGGGGGGCAGCCCTAAACGCCAACAGACCGTGGAGATGATCCTTTCGGGAATTGGCCCGGTGATCTGCATGCTTGTGATTCTGATCATCGTCGAAGCAAACAAAGCGAAATATGGCATCAGCATGGGCCCCGGCACTGACACGACCGCACCACAGGCTCAGGCCCTGCAAAGTGTGATCACCGGTGTGCAAGGCGGCGCGATGCCCTATGCCCTGTATGGGTCGGGGGCATTGCTTGGAGGCTTGCTCGGGCTTGGGGCGTTCTCCGGGCTTGGTGTGCTTGTTGGACTGTCGATGTATCTGCCCATGGTGTACATCGCAACGTATGGCATCGGGTGCGTTGTCAACATGATCGTCGGCGCGATCTTCGGGCGTCGAGCTGCAGAGGAATGGGGTGTGCCGATCGCGGCGGGCCTCATCGTGGGCGATGCACTGCTTGCCCTGAGCGTCAATCTTCTTGTGCTATGGCAGCAGGCCTAAAAGGTCAGGAAAGGAGCTTCGAAAATGAAGATGCTGGCCTACTTGCTGATCATGGCAGCACTTGTTGCTGGTTTGATTTCTGCATCGACGGCGTACATGGTGAATATCGGCACAACCGATGCGCCAAACAATGGACTGCTCCCCACAGAGGGTGAAACCACTTTCGCAACACTTAGTTCGGGCGCCGGGTCGTATGGCCCACTGGGCGATCTTGAATTCATACTTCGTATTGAGAAGTATCAACTGGCCGAAGATGAGTATCAGGAAATAGAGAACAAACCAGTCGTCCTGCTGAAGAAATCAGAGCCGAAAAAAACAAACGACTCTGACAGTGAGAAAGAACTCGAAAAACTCGAAACAGCGCCGACGGGTGAAACACTCCTTGCTCGCCGCGAAGCAAAGCTTGCCATTGGTCGTCCCGATGATCGCGTGACACAAGAACTGCTTGATCTGTTGCGCGAAAAAGACGTTCAATACATCCGCGTGAGCGCTTTCTCTCTGGAACGATGGTTCAGCGCAACAGGCGGGTTCATGGGGTGGGTGTTTTCTGCGTGCGCCCTTGGGTTGTTCCTCGGTGCGATGATCGTGCGCCGCGCGGCGAAGCAGGAAATTGAAGCGACACGCGATGCGGATGCTGATGAGCGGGCTGGCGCCGCCGAGGCTTTTGCACAGATCAACAGCACACTGGAAACATTGCAGCGCGACCTGGCAGCCGTGCCCGAACCCAGAGTACGCACCGCGATGGTCGTCGAGCGGCTGAGCGTCATTCAGCGTGATTACGCACCGGCGTTTGTCGCTGACCGTCCGGCGCTTATCGGAGCGCTTGGTCTTGGCGGGTATGCGGAACTCATGGACCGGTTCGCCGCGATGGAGCGCCAGATCAACCGGGCGTGGTCCGCGGGTGCCGACGGTCACGAGGACGAAGCCGTCACAAGCCTGTATCGGGCACTCGCGATCATGCCGGAAGTCGCGCAGAAAATGCCGCAATAGTTCGCGTGTATCATGCAGAGATGACACGACGTGAAAAGACAATCCGTGTGCAACATGTGGTTATGGCACTGGCTGGCGCGAGCGCGATCGCGCTGATGGCAGCGGCGCCGGGCGATGCCAATGACGATCGCGCCGAGGTCACACTTACCATTGATTTTGCCAACGGCTTTGAGATGCGGTATGCGCTACCGGATATTGATGAGGGCGCAACGGTGCTTGATGTCATGCTCATCGCGCGAGCGCATAACCGCCCGCTGGCATTCACGTACAAAGGTAAAGGCGATGGCGCGTTTCTGATGTCGATCGAAAATCTTGAGAATGAACTCAATGGGCCGAAATCAAAGAACTGGCTGTTTTGGGTGAATGGTGATTTTGCCAAGCGCGGCTTGGGCACGATGAAAGTTCATGATGGCGATGAAATCAAATGGCGCTTTGCTGGATGGAAGGATGACGGCAAATGACTCTTGATGCGAACAAGGTGCGCGGTGCGGTTGTGATCGCAGTGCTGATTGGCGTGTGTGTCGTGATGCGGCTTGTCGAACATGCGCCGAATTTCACGCCGCTGGCAGCCACGGCGATCTTCGCAGGATTCTTCTTCCGCTCGCGAATGCTCGCCCTTACGGTGCCGATCGCGGCACTCGCGATCAGCGATCTTCTCGGGGCGGGGTTCTATGACGCGCGCATCATGATTGCGGTGTATGCATGTATTGCAGTGCCTGCGCTGGTTGGACGCTTCGTGCGCGGCAGATGGATGCCGGTGCGCGTTCTCGGTGCGAGCCTTGCAGCATCGGTACTGTTCTTTGCCGTCACAAACTTTGCGCATTTCCTGTTCACGCCGATGTACGAAAAATCGCTGGCCGGCTTGCTTGAGTGCTACACCCTTGCCCTGCCCTTCTTTCGCAACACGCTGCTTGGCGATCTGTCGTGGAGCTTTCTGTTCTTCGGTGCATATGCTGTGCTACCGATGGCGTGGTTGGCAATGCGAGCGCGCACACAGAAGGCATTGGCATGAAGCAAATTGCTCTGTTGGTCGCGGTCGTGACTTATGCAATGGTGAGCGCCTGTGCGAGTACGCCGACGCACATCGACCGGACGCGTGGGATTTTGCCCTGGCTTGTTGGCACTTGGGCCACAGAGGGCTCTGCAGAACGAACCGTCGAGACCTGGCATGTCGGCACTACCAATGGCGCGATGGTGGGCACTGGGAACACAACGCGCGATGGCAAAGTCATTTTCACAGAAACGCTTGTTCTCGAAGAACGCGCCGATGGTGTGTATTACGTCGCCTCGCCCCAAGGTCAGCCAACCAATGCCTTTCCCATGATTGAATCAAGTGATGCGCACGCGATCTTCGAAGATTTGGCGCACGATTTTCCATATCGCATCACCTACACACTTGAATCACATGATGTGCTAGTGGCGACGATCTATGGAAGAGCAAACGGCAAGGAACGGAGCGCAAGTTGGCGCTACCGCCGAATGAATTGATCACTCTACTTGCCCTGAACCATCGCCATGACTTCATCATAGAGCGCAGCGTTGGTTGAAATGCATGTCTTGCCATACGCGGTCGGTGCGCCGGTCCAATCAGTACAGTGCCCCCCTGCTTCAGCAAGGATCACGGTCATCGGCGCGATGTCCCATGGGTGCAACACCGCAGGTTCGACAACAACATCCGCCCGCCCGGTTGCCACAAGCAGGTGCGCATAGCAATCGCTCCACCCGCGCGTGTGACCGCATTTTTCGAGAAACGCCGTGAGCACATCGGTCTGGTTCGTCTGACGGAAATAATCGTTGGAGGTGTAGACGAACATCGCATCGCACAAGCGCGAGGTTGTCGTCACTTTGGCGGGCACGGGGTTCTTGCCATCGCGCTGCCACCATGCGCCGCGACCAGCTTGGGCATAGACCGTCTCACCAAGAGCGGGCATGTGAATCACACCTGCAAGACTCGCGTGTTTTCGTTCATGATCTCCGGCTGCCTCAATCGCAATCAAGCATCCAAACAGCGGCACGCCATGAATGAAAGACTTGGTGCCATCAATCGGGTCGACAATCCAGCGCAACCCAGACGTGCCAGTAACTTCACCGAATTCTTCACCGAGAAACCCGTCATCCGGATAGCGCTCGAGCACCACCGAGCGAATGTGTTTCTCAGCGGCACGATCGGCATCGGTGACGGGCGTGCCGTCGGCTTTTTCTTCAATATCAAAAGATGTGCTGTGAAAAAAATCAAGGGTGATCCGCCCTGCTTCATGGGCCAGGTCAATGGCTGCCTGCAGACGATCATCAATCTTGGGATGGGCACACTCCGCGGTCATGGCATCAAGGATACACCGTGTGACGTTCAGCGCGCTGCGGGTTCAGTCAGCGGATTAGCAAAGTGCGCTGCGTGCACTGGTGCAAGCACGCCCAGCACCTCGAGCATCACCTCAGCAGGCGTGCCCATCGCATTTACCGTCGCGATGAGATCTGCGGGGTAATGCTCAAGCACCGGGTGGGTTTCTTCACGGTAGACCTCGAGGCGGCGATGCACAACCTCTTCCCTGGCATCATCCGGCCGGCCTTCTTTTTTTGCGCGCAGCTGCAACCGCCTGACCAGATCAGTTTCATCCGGGCAATCGAGGTGCACGATGCGCAGGACCGAGATGTGGTCGTCCATCAATGTTGCCTGATGAGCATTTCGAGGAATGCCATCAAGGACGAGCAGTTCGGTCTGCGGATTGAATTTCTTCGATGCGATGAGCTTTGCCATGTGCTCTTGCCAAAGGAAGACCGTGAAGGCGTCCGGGACCAATTCACCCCGTGAGGCATATTTGAGGAACTCCCGGCCCAGTTCGCTTGCAGGGTCGAGCGCACGAAACATCTCCCCGGTTGAGAGGTGGACGAACCCGGGGAGAGCGCCAAGCACTTTGCCCTGAGTGCCCTTGCCAGTGCCGGGGGCACCGAGGAAGACGACAGATTTGTATGGCGGAAAATCAGACACGCGGGATTGCTCCAGAGTGACACGATCGGCATGATGGGGGCATAGGGTAGCGAATGATGCGCCGGAATCGAGCCCGATTCCATATGAGCGGATCGAGAAGGTCCGGTATCGTAATGACATGCGAGGACTGACCCATCGATGGCACATGGCTGGCCCCGGCGAACAGGCGAATGATGCCGACGAGGCTGCTCTCGCGCGGGGCCTTGGGGTCGGGTCGCTTGTGGCTAGGCTGCTCATTGCCCGTGGATTCGGCACCCTCGAGGCTGCTAGAGCGTTCTGTTCACCGGTGCTCAGCGACCTGAGTGATCCCTGTGTCATCCCGGGGTTGGATCGGGCCGCCGAGCGTCTTGTGGACGCCCTGCAACATGGCGAACGCATCGCGATCTATGGCGATTATGACGTTGACGGCGTCACCGCGACCGCAATCCTGCATCATGTGATGCGCGCGATCGCACCGAAATCCACACTCGATACCTATGTTCCCCACCGTCTTGATGAGGGCTACGGCATCAATAACGATGCAATCCGCGATCTCGCACATCGCGGCGTGCAGGTGATCGTGAGCGTCGATTGTGGCATCACCGCAATCGAACCGGCGCGCATTGCACGCGAATTGGGCGTCGAACTCATCATCACCGATCATCACAACGCGAATGCGGATGGCACACTCCCCGAGGCCTTTGCAATCGTGCATCCTAGGGTTGGCGAGGGCGCCGCGCGCGATGGCGATGCATGGGCGCATCTGAGCGGCGCGGGCGTTGCGTTTCTTCTTGCATGGCGTCTCGCATCGCGAGCGGCGGGCGGCGGACGAGTCAGTCCCGAGATGCAGCATATGCTGCTCGATCTGCTCGCACTTGCAGCACTTGGAACTGTTGCAGATGTTGTGCCGCTCGAAGGTGACAACCGCATCATTGCTAAGTTTGGATTGGCGCGCGTGCGCTCGACACAACTGATCGGTCTTGGCGCGCTGATCTGTGAATCCGGTCTTGTTGATGCGAATATTGATGCTGAAGCTGCTGGTTTTTCGCTGGGCCCAAGGCTGAATGCCTGCGGGCGGATGTGGCATGCAGCGGAAGCTGTCGAGCTGTTTATCACTGACGACGCCGCGCGGGCCGGTGAGATTGCCAAACGCCTTGGCGTACTCAATCGAGAACGACAAACCTTGCAGCGAGAAATTGTCGACAAAGCATGCAGCGCGGCAGAAGCACAGATGATGACCGATGATCGTTCGCGCATCATCGTGCTTGCGGACCCCAACTGGCATCGGGGGATTGTAGGTATCGCGTGCTCGCGTCTGGTATCGCAATATCGCCTCCCCGTCATTTTGCTTCAAGATGAGAACGGCATGTGCAAGGGGTCCGGGCGCAGTATCGACGGCTTCAATCTTCACGCTGCGCTGCAGGCATGCTCTGAACATCTCGAAACATTCGGTGGACATGACATGGCGGCGGGGCTTGCGTTGCGCCCCGAGCACCTTGCAGATTTTGTGACCGCGATATCAGCCCATGCCCGCGAAAACATCACCGATGAGATGATGACGCCCTCACTCAAAATCGATTGTGAAGCAACAATTGACCAACTAACGCCCGAAACGGTGAAGCAGCTCGCAGCCCTGGGACCATTTGGACGAGCAAACCCCAAGCCGGGCGTGATGCTGCGCAATGTGCGATGCGCAGAAACACCTCGGCTCATGGGTCAGCACGCAAAACACCTCACTATGCAGGTCGAAAGTGAAAGTGGTCTGCGTATGAGACTCGTGGCGTGGCAATGGGGCGAACATTTTGAGCAGCTACGCAGCGCAGCTGGTTCGCAGTTCGATGTAGTGATCACGCCTGCGCTTAACAATTTCCGAGGCGAATCGCGCGTCGAGGGGATTCTTTTGGACCTTGCGTTGTTGACTGCGACTGCGAATTGATAATCAGTTCGACATCGTGCTGGCAACTGAGAAGATTGGCAACAACAGCGCAATAGCCACAAAGCCAATCGTCGCACCCATGATGATGATCATCGCAGGTTCGATGAGCTGCGTTGCCGTCTTGACCGCGGTGTCCAGATCATCTTCACTGGTGACTGCAACACGGTTCAGCACTTCTGGCAAGCGCCCGGAATCTTCGCCGGCAGCAAGCATCTGTGCCGCTGATGGTGGAATAAGTTCCGAGTTCAACAACACCTCTGACATGCGCCGTCCAGCAGTGACCGTTTCTTCTATATCGTTCCAAAGGTCTTGCCAGAGAACGTTATCTGTCACACCACGCACAATGCGGACGGCATCAAGCAGGGGGACACCAGAAGCAAGAAGTGTGCCGAGCGTGCGCGTGGCGCGCGTGACGTAAAATAGGGTAAACATAGGTCCAATGACGGGCGCTTGAACTTTGAAGCGATCGATAAACCTGCATCCAAAGACCGACTTACGAAACAGCATTGCACCTATGACCGATGCCACCATGCCTCCAACAATAAGTGGCCAGTGTGCCGTAGTGAAATTGCTGATGGTTAAAATGATTTGCGTCACTGTTGGCAAAGCAGCTTCGCGTGATTCATAGATTTTCGCAAAACGCGGCAGTACCCAAGTCACAAGAAACGCAGTGATACCGAACGCGAGCGAAAGCATCATCATGGGATAGGCGAGCGCACCGCGAATCTGTTTTATAATTTTGCGTTCTTTACCAAGATATTCCGATATACGCCCGAGCATGACTCCCATGGAACCGGACGCTTCGGCGGCCTCCATCAAACTGATCATCAGGGTGGGAAACACGCGTGGGAATTTCATCAGTGCGGACGAAAACGGATCACCTGAGGCGATTCGCGCCGCAACGTCTGTCATGACCGGCGTTAAGTTTGCTCGGCGGCCGCGCCTGCGGGATTGTTCGATGAAGGCATCAATGGCATGTGAAAGCGGGACACCTGTATCAAGCATGACCCCAAGCTGCGAGGCCAGTGCGATCACCTCATCACGAGTGACTCGGCGGGCTGCGATTTTGGTGCGAATCTCGTCAACATTGATTTCGGTCTCTGCCAGAGAAATTTCTGTAACAAGCGCACCATCTCGCTGCACATTCCGGCGCGCATCGAATTCAGTAGCTGCAATAACCGTGCCAGTGACGGCTTTCCCATGTGAATCGCGTGCTTTATAGCTATAGCTAGGCATAATCGTTCACCATATTCACAGGGCAGAAACGCGCAGAACTTCATCAATAGATGTCAACCCTGCTGCAGCTTTATAGAACCCATCATGACACAATGGCTGGTGCCCGTGTTCTTGAGCGGAATCGCGTAGCTCCTGCAATGTTGCACCACGTGCTATGCAATCGACCATGACTTCGGAGGGAACAAACAATTCATGGATACCGAGTCGTCCGGCGTAGCCTGATCCATGACAACGCGCGCAACCGGTGCCTTCGAAGAACGTGGTCGGGGTGCTGAGTTCCTTGTCGACCATGGTTTTGACAGATTCATTTGGTTCAGATTCAGCCTTGCAGTGCGGGCATATTTTTCGCACAAGACGTTGTGCTAGCACACCGCGCAACATCGCGGCAACAAGATATGGCTCAATGCCCATGTTTACGATGCGAGTCACTGCGGACACTGCATCATTTGTGTGCAATGTTGACAACACGAGGTGCCCGGTGAGCGCGGCCTGGGTCGCAATGGTCGCCGTGTCAAGATCCCGAATTTCACCCACCATGAGGACATCGGGATCCTGACGCAATAATGAGCGCAGGGCGATTGGGAAAGTGAAGCCCGCCTTTTCGTTCACCTGAAACTGATTGATGCCGGGCAACTGCGCTTCTACCGGGTTTTCTACGGTTGAAACATTGATTTCTTCTGTTGCAATTTCGACAATCGCAGAATAGAGCGTCGTTGACTTACCAGAGCCAGTGGGTCCGGTCACAAGAACCATGCCATTGGGTTCATTAATAAGTTCGCGCCATTGCACGGTCAATTCGGGGCGCATGCCCAGTTTTTCAACCGAAATGATGGTATTGCGATTGTCAATAATGCGTATGACAACCTTTTCACCAAACTTGGCTGGCATGGTCGATATGCGCAAGTCAATCGGTCGCCCGTCAACCGCAACGTGCAGATCACCATCCTGTGGAATGCGGCGCTCCGCGATGTCCATGCCCGCCATGATCTTGATGCGTGACACAACTGCTGGATGCATCTGATACGGAGGCATCAGTTTCGAAATCAATCTCCCATCGACGCGGAAACGAACACGACATTCATGGTCATGCGCCTCGATATGAATATCGGATGCGCGATCGGTGATCGCCTGATACAGCAGATAGTTGACGAGTTTGATCACTGGCGACTGCCCGGACATCTGCTCTATGGCACCAAGGTCGAGGGCATTTTTGTCAGAGCTTCGAAACTCCTGAATATCGACATCGTCATAAATGTCGTCGATCACAAAAACGTTTGCTGATGGAAGATAAGCCTGAATGGTAGCGCGGATGTCTGCACTTGTGGAAGCAACAATTTGAACCTTCAAGCCTGTGATGCGCTCGATTTCCTCAAGTAGGAACAAATTGGCCGGTTCAGAAACAGCGATCGTAAGAAAATTATTCACTTTGAATAGTGGAAGCACGCAGTGCGCTTCTACAAAATCGCGAGGAAGAATATCACCGATGCGTGGATCAGCAAGACGCGGCGTGATGCGAGCATACGGCACACCATACGCACGCGCCAGATGCTGCATAATCACCTGATCCGAAGCAAACCCGAGTTCAACAAGCACCTCTCCAAGCAACGATCCGTGCCCGCGCTCCTGCTGCGCTTCCAGCCCTTCAGTAAGTTGCTCGCTTGTTATTGCGCCGGACTCCACAAGCAGAGCACCAAGCGGTTTGCGTTCATCATCCGTGTTCTGCTGAACCGCCACGTGCTCACTGTGAATCTTGTCGCGAGTGGTCATCGCAAACTCCTCACCGCACGCTCGAGTGATTCATGAGCTTCCAGTGCAAAATCGAGGCGCGTCAGCTGAAGAATTGTTGCGACTGTTTCATCTGGCGCAATGAGTCGTAGTTGTCCACCCTGATCACCGACAATTTCCTGCAACGAAAGACATGCCTCAAGACCACCTGAATCGATGAACTCAAGATGCTGGCAATCGAGCACAATATGACGAGCACCTGCGCGTATACGCTCTTCACTCTCACGGCGAAATGATTCGAGATCATCTGCGGTGAACTCACCGGACAGTGTCAGCACTGCAATGTGTTCGAATTCCTGTGCACTGATTTTCATCGTCAGGCCGCCTCCGCCGTCACATCACTCGCGTGAACGTCTGACTCCATCTGATGGCCACGAAGCATATTGTCATACAGGGATAAATCCACCATTTGGAACGCTCGTACAATATTCGAGTCAAATTGTGACCCCGCACAACGTTCAACCTCTTCCAGCACTGCTGGACGTGTCATTTGCTTGCGATAGGTGCGCGTCGAACTCATCGCATCAAATGCATCTGCAAGACACACAATTCGCGCCACCGTGGGAATATCTTCACCAGCAAGTCCGCTCGGATACCCACGTCCGTCAAATCGCTCGTGGTGATGTAATACCGCAGGCAGAATATCATCGAGCGTGGGAATATCGCGCAGAATATGGTGCCCAATCGCCGGATGCTCTTTCATCACTTCGAATTGTTCATCTGTCAATCGGCCCGTAGCGCGCAGGATTGATTCTGGAATTCCAATCTTGCCCACATCATGCACGAGCCCTGCGATGCGCACACGTTCGGCGTCACGCTCTTCATAGCCGAGTGCCAATGAAATTTGTTGTGAGATATGAGCGACACGCTGCGAATGGCCTCGCGTATATGGATCCTTGGCGTCAATTGCGGCAGTCAGTGCTTCAAGTGTTCCCAGGAACATATCGCGCTGCACTTCGTAGAGGCGCGCATTTTCAATTATGATCGATGTGTAGCCCGCTGCAGCTTCAAGCAGTTTCATGTCGGCAGCATTCGCTTCGACATCATCACCGCGCTTACCACCCGCGATGATTATACCCACTGTTGATCCGCCACTCCCGACCAAATGCGCAAGTGCGTGTTCGCCGCCCATCGTCAACGGGCCGCCGTCTTCACCCTCGATAATCGCAACTGCATCCTGTTCAAGCGTATTCATGCACTCCGCAACCGTGACCTCGAAAACCGCCCGCGGACATGGAATGCGCCCTGCGATCACAGATAATCCCGCAAGTACACGCGCGGCACCTTCGCCACGCATAAAATATGCACCAATCCAGTTGTAATTCAGTGTCTTGAGCAATTCCTGACACGCACGATCAACATACCGCTGCGGCTGCTCAAGATCGTTCATCGAACGCTCCAGAGAATACAGCAGGTTTATTTCTTCGTACGATTCTGCGAGTTGGCTACTGAATACTTCCACTGCGCGCCCGGATTCTTCGATGTGACCGAGATCTTCATGAAACCAACCAAGTGATCGTGCCACGACCTCAACAGTGCGCACATCATGAATCGCAACTGCCTCGGCCCGGATTTGACATGCTGAAGCCTTTTCACCCAGCTCCGAGAGCGCTGTTTTTGTTGTGTCGCTTTCCATTGATTCAGGCGCAAGCATGAGCGCAACAGTAAATGCACGACGACGACGACGATGCTCCTCGACCATCGGCACGAGCCAGAACCCCGGCGCTATTTCGCGAATGCCGGGAGTCTCTTCACGTGTCCACCGCGCTACCGCACCCTCAACAAGCCGCTCAACTGTCGTTGTGCGCGCCAATCGTCCTGCAGCACCATCATCTTCAGGCGCATCAAGGACATGCCCACTGGCGCTATATCGCCACGTGGGAATCCCAAGTTCCTGGCACCGCTCACGAAGTGTGACATGCGGGGGAGGCGAATTGTGCTCCTGCAGGGTGTTCATGCTGCGGTTTGCTCCGAATCAGGCAAGTTGCGCTCACTGAGCATTTCTTTGGTGCGCTCCAGCACTTCACGCGGACTGAATGGCTTACTCAATACAACACGTATATTGGTGCGCGCGAGGTCTTCCTCAGCAATTGCGTATCCGCGTGCAGTGAGCATGATCGCAGGCACATGCGCAAGGTCTTTGTGCTGCTTGAGTTTCTCGCAAAATTGAACACCGGTCATATATGGCATCTGCAGATCAGTAATCACAAGGTCTGGATGTTCATTTAACGCCAGTTCCAATGCTTCTTCGCCGTCACCTGCGGTCACTACCTCATATCCTGCGTTGCGCAATTTCAGCGCAACAACATGGACGATGTGCGCTTCATCATCTACAACAAGGATTTTTGCCAGTGGAGTGCTCATGCCGCCACCTTGCGGAGCATTGCTGCATCATCTTTCGTATATGGAATAGTAAAGAAGAATTTCGATCCCATACCCACCTCCGAATCGAGCCCGACTGATCCCTTGTGCACTGTTTCAACAATGTGCTTCACAAGGTTCAGCCCCAATCCAGTTCCCTTGGCAACACGCTTGTAGTTTTCAACCCGGAAAAACTTCTCGAATACACGGCTCTTTACTTCCGGCGGAATCCCAAGCCCTGTGTCAGCAACAGTGATGAGAATTGAACGCGACGCGTCATCATTCTCGATCGTGACAATCACGCGACCACTCTCGGGCGTGTACTTGATGCCGTTCGACACAAGGTTCATAATCACCTGGTGAATCATGTCGCGGTCGGCTTCTGCGGTATACACCAGTGGACCATGCCGGCATGTCAGAGAAATGTCTTTCAACTTCGCCTGTGGTGTCATGGTCTCGATGACATGCTCCGCCACTTCGACCATATCAACATCGGAATATTCCGCGGTCTGAATACCCGCTTCAATGCGGCTGATATTCAACATATTGTCGACCATGCGACTCACACGATCAGCTTCCGATTTGATGATCTGATAGAACTCCTGCCGCGATTGCTCATCTTGCGTCTCACCATCGATGAGCATTTCGACATAGGCATTGATAGAACTGAGCGGCGTGCGCAACTCGTGCGATGCCTGGCTCACAAAGTCCGATTTCATCTGACTGATTTCTTTGTCTCGCGTGATGTCGCGCAAAATAGTCACGACACCAGCGCACCCTCCCGAAGGTTCAGGCAGACACACAAGTGCGATATCAAATGCTCTTGATGATCCCTGCTCATCCGTATCATCAATCATTGCATGCTCGACATGGCGCTGCTTGTTGGCGATCCCCGATGAGCGTGAATTGCGGATCATCTGCCGAAGTTCCTGGTCCGCAATGAGATCATCGATTGAGCAATCGATTGCCTTATGTGAATCAAATCCCAACAGTCGCGCAGCCGCAGTATTGGCCATCGTCAATTCATCAAAGGCGTTGGTCACAATCACCGCATCACGCAAACTATGCAAAATCGTCTCAACATGCAGGCGCTCAGCTTCTGCCACACGATGTTGAATCTGCGTCTCCCGAACCGAAGACCGCAGCGCTGCCGTACGATCAGACCATATTGCAATTGGTGCCTGCACCGCTCGCGCAAGTGGGCGCAACCAGATGGGCGCCGGGCTTGCTTCGCTGCGTCCTTCATTTGCATTTTGAGCCAACCGAGCAAAGAACGTACGAAATTGTTTCTGGGCAATAATCGCAATCGGCCCCCAAATCGCAACAACCGCAAGCGATCCCGCAACTGTGGCTATTGATGCATTGATGATCGGATCGACAACCGGCGCAGCACGCCACACACTCCACCCCACCGCTGAACCAGCAGCGCCAGCGAGTGCTGCACACATTCCCGAGATGACTGTCAACCGCGGTGCTGCCACCTGTCAATACTCCTTGAAAGTCCCTGCTTTACACTGCATTCAGTCGTTCACCGGAACCTCCGTAAGACGCAATACATCGCTCCCACTATTCAGCGCTGTCACCAACGCCAAAGCTTCTTGCGATTCAGGATCTATTTCGAGTGCCTGCTCCGCAGCCTGCAACGCCAGATCGTGTTTATCCAGACGCTCAAACAACACTGCCTGAACAAGCAACGGCTCTGGATCATTCATCGTCAGTTGCGCTGCGCGATCCAGTGTCTTCACGGCTCGGTCCAGATCGCCACGTTGCTGTTGAAACAGCGCCATAAGCAGATAGCCGTGATGCGAAGTCGGAGAAATCGAAATCAGACGATTCGCAGCGTCTCGCACCGATTTGTGATCATTGAGCCCGAGGCACACACGCCCGAGTGCATACCATGCGGGGGCATCGTTCTGACCCGCTTCATCTTTTGTCAATTGAATCAACATCAGACGCGCCGGAACAAGCTGATCCATCCCCGAAAGACACTGCGCACGCAAGTGCAACAGGTCGCGGCGCTGTGTATCACTCTGAGTATCAATCAGACGCCGAAGCAGTTGATCCGCCTCGGCATACTGACCTGCGGACATATTCGCCCGCGCCAGGTCTTCGACCAGACCGTCATCATCAGGGGCCAACAATGTGGCCTCACGAAAATGCTCCATCGCGCTGTAGGTATCACCTTGCATCATCGAGATATGGCCCAATGTCTGGCGAATGCCCGCGTTATTTTCAAATGAATCCCGCTTGCTCTCGAGCAAATTCAAGGCTTCATCGAATCGGTCGAGCTGGATCAACATCTCGGCCCAGGCAACGGCATACTGCGGGTTGGTTTCATCAAGTTCCCCCGCTGTCTTGTAGCAAGCCATGGCCTGCTCAAACCGGGTGAAGCGCTCGAGCACGATGCCGCGGAAATAATGCGCATCAACAAACTCGGGATCGATCTCGACGGCGGTATCAAAAGACTTCAACGCTGATTCAAGATTCCCCTGTTCAAGCAGGATGCGCCCGCGCAAGGTATGTGAACGTGCCACCCGTGATGAAAGCTCAATCGATTCATCAATCGTCTTCAAAGACTTCTTCAGATCACCAGACAGGTACTGCTGATGCGCCATGTCCCAACCGGTGGCAGCTTTCAGGCCAGCCATTTTCATCGTCTGCTGTTCCCGAAACTGCTTGGTGTATTGGCCCTGTCCCTGGCACCCTGCGAGCACCACGATTGCCGCTGCTGCGATACCAATCCCAAATGTCATGTTCTGTGCCATGCGCGTCTTCATCTGTGTACCAACCTCCATGCAAAACGCCCCCTTGCGGGGGCGTCCGCGTTCGATAAGTCGGCAAGAAACGAGCCTGACCTGAGTCAGAGACTGAATCGGACCTCAGTTCTCCGGATCGACCTGCGTGTAGACAGGTGTCGACTTGGGCAACGCTGTCGACGGGAAGCGCCAGATCGTGGGCATCTGGGCCATCGGGCCGAGGTTGAATACCTCAAACGCCCAAGGAACTGCATTCAATGAAGGCTGAATCGAGTCATACCCTGCCCAGGGCTCGGGTGCCGGGGCAGGATCATTTTGATGCAGTTCCATCGACCGAAGTGCACCCGCAAAGGGACCTTCCGACTCGTTCTCAATATCAGACATCAACTGCGAGAAGTCGAAATCAATCGGTGTGAAATCTGCAACGACGGGCGTCTCAACTTCTGGCGTTGAGACCGGGTTCTCTGCGGTGTACTCACCTTCTGGAAGCGTCAATGTGTCCCACTCCACAGGCGACTCAACGACAACCGCGGGCTTGACCTGATTGGCCTGCTTCGCGACAGGTTCTGACTTGGGTAGATCAAAGTTGCTCGTCTGATAGGCATCGATCGGCGTGAAGTCCTGGAATTCATTCACAGGCTCAGGCTGTTGCGCCACGTCCTGACTTTTCTTCGGCGTCTTCACACTCGGGCCACCCTTTGCCCATGGCTCTTGGCCAGACCGGTTGCGGAACACTTCGTCATACCGGTCGGGGTCAATCATGTGCTCAAGCGGTGAGCGCGACGGCCAGTAGTCCGCCTTATTGAAGAGCTCTTCGCGCAACATGATCGCGTCCGGCTGGTTCGGATTCAGTTCAAGTGACCTGCGCAAGTGCCAGTTGGCCTTGTCGAGGTTTCCGGCCTGTGCAGCCCGACGGGCAAGCAGATTCTGCTGCGCCGTCTGACGATCGCGTGACCAAGGCAGTACGCCCTGTCGCGTTCCCGTACGGATGCGATCAGCCATCTGCACCGCGCGCTCACCCTGATCGAGCAGCACCTGATTATTAATAACCGTCGGCGTGATCATGAAGACGATCTCGTCGCGCTCTGTGTTGTCCTCGTGCCCGCGGAAAGCCGCACCAATGATCGGAATATCACCAAGACCCGGCACCTGACGGCGCCCAAGGGTTGTGCTTTCACGGAACAGGCCGCCCAGAACAACCGTCGCACCATCCGGCACAAGAATGTTGGTCGAAAGCTCCTGCGTGATTTCATCAGGAATCGTCACCGCTGCACCGAGGCCATCGGTCGTGGCGCGAATCTGACCCTCAGAAACGCGAGGCTGCAGCTCAAGACGAATCATGCCATCATTCGAAACGAATGGGCGCACCGTCAACGAAGTACCTGTGTCAAGGAACTCAACAGTCTGCGTGGTCGCGGTTTCCGTTGAGGTTGTGTTCAGGTAACCAATCTTGCGGCCCACAAGCACTCGCGCCGACTGACGGTTCAACGTCAGAATTTTCGGGTTGCTCAGAATCGTGATATCCGTCACTTCATCAAGCAGACGCATGAAGACGCCAATGTCATCAGCAATGATCGATGCGCGGAACGTTGCAGGGCCAGCAATATTGCCGGGCGAAGCAACAAACGCACCGGCGGTGCCATCAACTGGTGCAACTTTGTTCGTACCACGACCCGTTAGCGCCAGCGCCGAACCGAGCGGTCCGCCGAAGTCGAAGAAATCTGTGAAATCCAGGTCATTGATGACCGCGAACTCAACGCCGAACGCGTTGGCTTCATTCAGTGAAGTCTGCAGAATCGTCGCCTCAACAAGCACCTGTGACGGGCGCGTGTCGAGTGATTCGATCAATGATTCAATCTCATCGACGTGCTCTGGATAGTCAAAAATGATGAGCGTCGAATCGAGGGCATAATCTTCGGAACCGGAAGGGTTATCTTCTGACAGATTGAAATCTTCCACCGGCGCGTTGAAAACGATCTTGCCACCAGATGACAGCAACGGATCAATAAACTCTGCCGCATCTGATGCGTTCAGATAATTCAGCTTGATCACGCGATGCTCGCGCTTGCGTGCTGCGGCCTTGATGGCTTCCAGTTCTTCAAGCGTGTAGACGTGGATAAAGTTTCCCTCTTCGATCCACCCATAGCCATTGATATTGAGAAGGGCGTCGAGGGCTTCGGGAATCGTCACACCATAGAAATTGGCAGAGACCCGGGCCGAGACATCCTGCGACACCACGATATTCTTTTGTGACTGGACGGAGAGCATCTGGAGTACGTTGTTGAGATCTTCGTCATTGACAAATATGTCAACCGTCAGGAACTCCGAGACACGCACGCCATTGTCATTGAGGTCGCCATCGCGTTGTTCCTCGCCAGCCGTATTCGTACCCGGACGAGGTGCGGACTGCTGAGCAACCGCCTGACCGGCAGCGAGCATAATCGCGGCCGCTGCTGTTGCACCAAGAGTGCCCCGGCTTGCGAACCTGTATGTTGTCGACAGAACTCGGCTCATCACTCAGCTCCTCAGCCCGCTATGTGGGCTCGGTGTGGTATGCGACGTGATTGGTTGTACGTCGCACTTGGTTGTCGTCAGCGCTTACTTGGGTCGCTTACAAGTTCAAACTCGACCCCATCCAATTCCAATACAACGATCTGGGATTCCACCCGCACCAGCGTGAAAGACCCCACCGGATCACCCGGGCGAGCCCATATTTTTTTGCCAGACCGTCCACTGACCACTTCGATCAGCGCCAACGGTCTGGTCCCAAGCACCGTGCTCCGCAAACGAAGCTTTGCGAGCTGTCGTCGAACTTCCTGTTCGGCAACCTCACGCTCGTACCTGAGAGTCTCGGCAGGATCGTCGGCCAACTCCGACCTGGAGTTTTGCCCAAGAGACTCCGAAGGGTCCGTTTGGGGGGGCGGTGGAAAGATGGTGGGGTCAAGACGGAAGATGTTTCGGTCCGTCATAATCGGACGTTGCACCGGTATCAACGTCCCTGTGGCCTCCACATCCACCATCGCGGATGCATCAGAGAACATGCGTTCACGCCGCGATGCAGATGTAGACGTCGCCGACGCTTCTGCAGGCCCTGCCCCAAGAAGCGCACGTCCACTGACAACACTGAGCACCACAACCAGGCCGATGAGAATCCCGGACTTTCGCTTATCAGACGTCACCATCACCCAGAATTCAGTACCGGGATTGTTCATTGCCCGTCCTCCTGCACTGTGGCAACAGCGCGCGGCGCATAAAACACGTCGATCAATAGCTCTGCAGAAACCACACCGTCTCGACTTGCACTTCCTCGATGCGAGCGTTCGATCGCTACTTTAAATTTCTGCACGCGAAGCAGACGGTCGAGTTGTTCGATGTGACGCACCGCCTCAAACACCGCCGGAAATGAACCAGTCACTTTCACTGACATTGGCATCGACTCAGCCTCATCCAGAGACTGCGGCATGCCGGTGGTCACTTCCCGATCTTCAAGCCCGAGGCGGTTCAGTTCATCCGCCAACACACCCATCAAGTCTGCAATATTGCTCTCTTGCGGAATCGTGCGCATGCGATCGCCCGAGAGCTTGCGCAGCTCAGTGAGCTTGTCAGTCAGCGTGTTCATCACTTCGGGGCCGCCAACCGGTCGCGCCGCTTCTATTCGCTTCAGCGCAAGATCCTGATCAATGCGCTGACCTTCCTTGATCGCAGGCACAATAGCGCCAATGGTGCCCACCCCAACCAGCAGGAGCCATCCACCAAACAATGCTGTGCGGGCATGCTGACTCATTGCCCATTCTCTCCATCGACTGCTGTCATGCGCGGCGACTTCTGATCGAAGAACCGATAGGTCGCATTCAAATCAATCGTCGCAGTGATACGAAACCGGCGTGCCTCGATGCCGTCAATTTCCGTAGGTCGCGCAAAATCAAGCGTCACACTCTGAAACAGTGTGTCACTTTCTATTTTTTTCACCAGTTGCGCCACCACGGTGTCACGGCTTGCAACGCCCTCGATTTCCAGTGCCAGCAACTCGCGCGGTTCACTCGTTGTCCCGCCTTGGCCGCGCCGTGAATGGTTGAGCTGCGGCACCACCGCAAGACTCGTCAATGTTGCGGCATCCGGCACCATGCTTGACACACATTGCAACACATCACTGACTTGCAATGGCCACGCCAATCGGTTGTATCTCTTGATATCACCTTCCAGTGTTTCGAGCGTATCCATCAGCCCCTGCACTTCGTGATCCCGCGACCAGTTGAGTTCCACCAGATTATTCAATTCTGTCAGCTCGCGTAGTTGTGCCTGACGCCCTGCCGTAAATGTCGCAAAAGCAGAAATCAGAAGTGCCGCACTCGATGTGTAGACGCCAACCCATATGCGCACACGCGCCCGGCGCTGCAGTACAGCGCGACATTTCGCCGGCATCAAATCGATGTTGGCATTCATGCCGCAACCCGCCCGGATGTCGCAACATCTGTCTGTTGGTCATTGGCACGCACACGCGGATGCTTCGCACGCCGGACTTTGCGGTCACTCAGCCTCAAGCTCAAACCACACGCCACCGCATAATCGGGTGAAGGAACACCCGCTGCGATGCGTGTTTGCCCCGTGCTCGCTGCATCCTGCACGGAAACACCCGTCAATGGATCGCCAACCTTTGCAGGAATATGGAGCGCGTTCTTCAGCGCTTCAATAAGCCCGGGCTCACGCGCCTCACTGCCCACAATATGGCAGCACTCAGGTCGAATGCCTCGGAAGGTCACCGCGTAGTACCGCATGCACAGCTTGACTTCGTGCGCCAGATCGTTCAGGAGTGGACGCGTCACCTGATACAGCGCACGGTCAACCTTGGGATCAACTGGCACTGCACCCTGCTCTTCTGCTCGCATGCGCCGTCGCCGCAAGTCTGCCACCGCTTTGATATCGAGGCCGAGACGATCTGCTGCGTGCTCCGTAAGTTGATCCCCACCGAGTTCCAGACGCTTATAGAACGCAACATCGGGACCACGCAATAACAGAACACTCGCCGATGACCATCCAAAATCGACGATCACTCGTACCGACATGCGGTCTTCTTCACGTTGAAATGTTCGCGCAAATGCGCGCGCTTCTGCACAAAATCCAGGCTCTACATGGAGCGGGCGCAGGCCCTTTTCCATGAAACCGCGCACCAGCATTTCAATTGGCAACCGCGAAGCACCCGCGTAAATCACTTCGTTGCGCACTTCATCGCCATGGCGCACTTCCCCTGCCACGAACGCGCTAATCTCTGCAGGCTCATCCTGAGGAAAACCAAGCTTCTCCACGCCATCAAGCATGACCGCTTTGATCAACTCATTGTCCGGCATGGGCGGTTGACGAAACGAACGCATCCGCACCATGCGATCGTCAAGACCGATTACACATGCATTGCCCGAGAAACTCCCCGCACGCACTGCATCAGAAACCACACTCACAAGTTCACGAATCCGCGATGAATCATCCGGCGCTGCTTGAGATACCAAATCAACATGCGCTGATGCCACCAGCCGCAAGCCGCGACGGGTCTGCGCCAACTGCACCAATCGCGCCCCAGTTGAACCAAGGTCAATGCCAATCGGCAGCATTCGAGATGACTTCAGAATATGCAACATGAGCGAGGATTCCCCACTCTTGTCGGCTTGAAACTGCCCAACCCCAACTCGCATCTTGACTTACGGGGCGCGTTCCACGGTGACTCGTCCGGTCATCGGAGCTATGTTGATCCGATAATCCCAAACGTTGCCTCCGGTGACCGTACCGATCTCAATCCATCCCCCATCACTCGGCACCGGCCCGGTCAGATCGCGCACCGGCCCACCAAGTTCATCGAAGATAAGAAGCTGATCGCCATCGAATGAGGAGTTCAGAATCACCGCCCCGCCATAACGCGGCTCATTGAAATTGCGCGAATAGGGTGTGTCCATGCGCTCGGGAAGAAACATCGAATCATTCGACAGATCAAGTGTTGCCCCATTCACCTCTGCAAGCACATACCCATTGCCAAGACCATACGTCCACGGCGCGCCCGTGCTGGTCGGCACGCGACCAAACCACAGCGCCCGGCGTGATTGATATGCCATCGCATCCGCCTGCGCGAATGTGACATCCGCAACGATCTGACGTACCGCCGCCTGGATGCGCAGCACACCTGTCGTCGACATTGATGGTATGACCAGTGCGCCCGCAATTCCGAGAATCGCAACCGTCACCAGCAGTTCTATAAGAGTGAATCCGTGGCGCACACAGCGCCTTCCGACCATCGAAACTGCTTGCATGGTGTCACTCCGCGATACGAACTGATGGCATCTCCGTCACGCGAACCTCAATGCCCGCGTTTAACTTGCGCTCGATACGTTCCAGTCGCACCTCAACAGAACGCATCGCCGAGATCATCTTCTCGCGCTGTGCGCCAGAATTGAACGGCGAAGCACCCGTCTTGCGATTCGAAGCTGGCGCTGCATCTGCAGAACTGGCACCAAAATCGGCTGGTCGTACAACCAGCAAGGCCAACAACACAAGGGCCACGGTCAGAAGTTGATTCGTCTTCGGGCCGCGCCATGCGCGGTGTGCTTCAGCCTCGACTTGCATTGCCTGCTCCTTGATCGGAACCGATTTATGAACGTTTACTCAATCCGCCGACCACAATGGGGCAGATAACGGCACGCCAAACACGGCGTCCGGTATCAAACCATCGGATACAGATGCGGCCCATGTAAGTCGTACATAGAAACCCGGACGCGAACTGTCCTCAGATGCGACTTCCAGGCGCATCTGGTCCACCTCTGACGCTACCACACGTCCGGTAACGTCCGGACGCCGCCGCCACGATGCGCAAAACGATTCATGATTCGCCCACACGCGCTCAATCGGCGCTACAAGACGCGAAAATCCTTCATCATCCGGACCAGGTGGCGAGGTCGCCTCGTGTGCCGTGATCGTGCCAAGAAATGAACTGTGCGTGAGAACAACAATTTCCGTCGGATCAATCACCCCATCCGACCCCTCGTCTTTACTCCATAACACAATCTCTGTCAGCCCTGTATCTGCGGGCGCATTCACCGCAAGCACTTCTGTGCTCTTGACCATCAACTGCCGCAATGATTCAAACGCAACTGCAAGGGCCGGATCCCTCGGCGGCGCATCAGCAACAAGCACTGCTACACCCTGCCCCGCCCCCGCGATTCTTGGCACAACGACAACACCTGTTGCCCCCACGACTCCAAGCGCAAACACAACCACCAGGATTTCACTCGTCGCGATGCCGCGCCTGGCAATACCCTTGTGGTCGATCATTTTTTTACAGTGTGCATGCCCCATGATTTAGATCATGGCACTTCATTGGAAAGTGAATCATTCGTGCGGTCATAGCCCGCGGCATAGACCCGGATCCCATTGCCCACAAACTCGAAATACCACCCATTGATATCGGTGCCAGTCGCGGCGATCGCCGTCGCCTCATTGCCTGCCGCGAGTATGGTGGAGGTCGTATAGAAGTTCCGTGGCTCACTTTGGAGATACTCACCGCTCACCAGAATGCCCCACCCGTTGTTGGTCAGCCCCGCGCCCATCGGCGCTGTACCGTCCACCGTTGGCAAAGCCCCGGAGTTATTAGCCCGGTAAATTTCGATCTGGCTATCGATCTGCTGGAGGTTGCGCCCAAGATGCGCATGCACCGCTTGTGTAGACGCGCTCGACATCTGCGGCACGACGATCGCCGCAAGAATCCCGAGGATCACAACGACAATCAATATCTCAACAAGCGTGAATCCGCCGCGGCAACGCATGAAGATGACTCCCGGGTGTACTCAGACAACGCCCCATCCGTAGGTACGTTGCGCAAAATGCGGCGGGCGCCGTTTCCGACACCCACCGCGTGTGTTGAATGAGACCTACTCCACCGTTTTACAGGTTGTAGCCAGTCTCATTGGCGAGCAAGTTGATGCCCTGACGACCGTCATAGCCGAACGCGAAGCACCGCCCCGTGGTGTCGTTATACGACCAACCGGGGGAGGTACTGGTCCATGTCGCAGCAGCAACACGTGAAGCAGCTTCGATAACAAGGTCCGTACCTGCAGCCCGTGTAACGATCGAAGTCTTGACATACCCATTGAGGGGCTCATCCTTCATGTACTCGGTGCCCACCATGACGCCCCACGAGCCGAGGCCCGTCGTTGCGTTGGCGGCTACACCAAGCGGCACAGCGTCATTGTGCGGCAACGTGCCCGCCATATTGACGCGATAGAGCTCAACTTGGCTCTCAATGGTCTGAAGCTGCGTCTGCAGTGCGCCCTTGACGGCGGACTGACTGGCAGAAGTGAACTGTGGAACAACAATCGCTGCGAGGATCCCGAGGATCACGACAACGATCAGAATTTCGACGAGGGTAAATCCCTTCCGTGCGATGCGCATGAGTAGAACTCCCGTACTAAAGCGCCCTTGGATCCAGTGGCGCGACCCGGAGGCCGGACGACGCCTGACGACTTGGCCGCCAGCGCGTCGCGACAAGAACAGGCGCTATCCGCCCTTGCCGCTTGATAGAGCAACGTGCCCCATCCTCGCCCGATTGCCGGGCAGCCGAGGGGATCATCGGATTCACAGATGGGAAATCACGCGCTGTCAACCCATGCGCACGGATGTAACGACGCCACAGCACGCGCGATCCGCAATATCGCTCTCATTAACGTCCGAATGCGCAATTCTTGGGCTAGCCCCACACGCAAGTAAGGGGGTTTCTTTTCCTGCTCCCTCTCCGTGGGAAGAGGGTGGTCCGACGAAGTCGGATCGGGTGAGGGGCTTCTTGTTCTGGTGGGGTGGGCGTCCCGCCCGCCTTCTTAATCTCGGGGTGCCATGGTCTGAGTGAAACGAAGGCCATGTATTGTGGAAACGAAGAGCGTGGCCTGCGTCCACCAATGCGGACTTAGACCACGGCACCCAACCAATGGGTGTTTCTTGTTCTAGTGGGGTTGGCGTACCCGCCTGTCCTCACTCCCCAAGAATCAACGGCACGATCTGGTTATTGGACAAGTTGAGCGCCCCGACCAGCGCCGCTGCAGTGGTCGCGAGTTCTTCATCCATCGCCCCCGAGAGCTCCACTGCCTGCCGCACCTGCCGCTCGTCAAGCAGATTGCCATAGCGCTTGGCAGATTCACCGGTCATTTTCAGCAATGCGATCTGCTCATATCCATCTGCACGCAGCGCAGCATCCATGAGCGCCACCTGCGTTCGCTTCTCACCGATGCGCGACAAAATGCCCGCCACGCGAAGCATCACCGCGCCATTATTCTCTGAGAGCGCCGACAGCAGCGCGGGTGCTGCATCATTGATCACATACACGCCGCTCACCCCCGCAGCCAAGTCATGCAAAACCTGAAGGGCGCGGTCCGCATAGTTGCGCGCTGCTTCTTCATCTACGGGCGCGCCCGAGGCCCTCGTCACTGCCTGTTCGACCGCCGCCTGAAGCTCTGACGACGAAATGCCATCGCGCCCGGGTGATGTCAGCGCATCACTCGCCAAGCGCACTGCATAGCGATTGATATCTTCAAAGGGCATCAGCGCCACGATTGGCGTGGCTTCCAGACGCCTGCTCCGCCGCACAGAATCAATGACATCAAGCCCCGCTTCACCATCAATATCACTGACGATGACATCGACGCCGGGAAAATCGACGATCGATTCCTGCGCCTCATTCAAATTCTTCGCTGGGGCGCCCACGGTGTACCCCGCATCTTCGAGCGCCGCCCGGAGTTCTTGCTGACGTTCAATTGATCGCGCCAGCACCAGAGCATATTTCTTGCCCGCATCACGAATAATGCTCGCAAGGGTCGGCACCACTCGATCCGCGCCTTCGAATGTAACAGTCGGATTCGCTTGTCCAAGTGCGAGTGACGCTTCATAGCGCACCCGGCGATCGGGATACGCAAGCGCCCGCACCAGTGGCCGCTCATTGGCGAGCCCCTGCCACAGCCCCGCCCCGCCGGTCGATTGCGTGAGCGCCTCAATGGATTGTCGCGCGACGCGCGTGTTACGATCCGCAAGCGCTCGCGCTAAGACATGTTGCACCGGCGCTGAACCCGCGACGACTGCGTAATACATTGCATCGCGGCGTTCGGGGCCATACACCGGATTGTCATAATCCTCAGGCGTTTCGTTGTGCCGTTTAAAATTGGCAAGGAGCCATGTGCTCACTGCACCCGCGTCGCCCTCGTCGTAGAGAAGTGCATCTTCAGCAAGCCGCATCGCCATCGCCTCGTGATACACCTCTGTATAGATCGCAGTCGGATGGAGACCAAGACCGGGCGAATAGTCCCAGATCAACTGATGCGTTTCATCTGCAAAAGTGGTCAGGCTTCGTGTTTCAGTGAGGTATTGATCCGCAAGATCAACAAACAAAGGCGCGAGGGGTGTCGATTCGGTGACGCTGCCATCAAGCCAGCGAATCGCGCGATCCGCCGCCTGTCGCACCTGGGCAGAATTCGTATGCTGGCGCAGCTCCTGCAAATACGGCAGCGCGTGGCGATATCCACTTTTTTTCAGCACGAAGCACAGCGTTTCCTGCGTCTCTGGGGGCACACCCATCAACGCCGCACTGATCGGGCTCACTGCATCGCGACCCATATCAGCAAGCACAAGCTGCACCTCGCTGCGAAGAACGGGATCGTCACCCGTCATGATCACGCCGAGCAGTTGCGGCACCGCGTACTCACTTGCTTCAAGCAGCCGGCTCCGTCCGATGACCCGCGCACGCGAATTGCCATTGAGCAGCGCAATGTTGTCTGCGATCTCCTGCGGGTCACGCGCTCGCGCCCGATGCCCATCCTCATAAAGTGTGAATAGCGCCCCCGCGATGCCCTCCAGCTCTGGATAACGCAGCGCCTTTCGATAGGCCTTCTCAAAGCGATCTGCCATCGCGGGTGTGTCTTCAATCAACCCGACGAAGTCTTTCGGGGCAACTCCTGCCTCAAGCAGTGCATTCCCGTTCGCTGCAGCGAGTTCCGGGTTTGCAGTATTGGTATAGAAGATGAAATCTTCGAGCAGTTGATTGATTGTGCTCGCATCCTGACCGCGTGCACTCAATGCGAGCACAAGACTCGCACACACGACCAAAATCAACCGCCCGATCCGCTGCCCACTCACATTCGACACAAATCCCACGAGGTCTACCCCCTCGGACTCACTCAAAGGTGAGCCGCATGCTCAAATACTTGCAATGTTCCACAACCCCACCCGGGCTCTGGCGAACACCAGAACGGACACACGCCATGTCAGCCCTCCCTATCCGAACGCCGGGGGGCCTCAGTTCCCCATAGTACTGCGCTTCGTGTTCAGTCCGCTACTTCCCTGCCCTCCGCAGCTTATGGGCCCGATCTGGTCCGAAAAATCGCGCGATGGGGACATATGGGCCACCTAAAGGACGATCAACACCCTTCTTACGCCTCTTCCCGATGAAGCCACCCCCGCAACAGGTCGATGGGGATAGGGCTGACCGTCTGGGACGGCCAGTGTTTCACCGTTGGGGGGAGAAGAAGTATGAGCCTGCTCGACAAGGATGTACTGACGACGGGCGAGGTGGCCAAGGTCTGCAACGTGGCCCCACGCACAGTCAGCAAGTGGTTCGACGGCGGGCAGCTCAAGGGCTACCGCATCCCGGGTTCCAAAGACCGGCGAATTCCAGTCGCTGCACTGATCCAATTCATGAAAGAGCACAACATCCCTATGGATGGTGTGCATTCGGGCGTGCCGCGCGTCCTGATCGTCGATGACGAACATGACATCACCAACACGCTGCAAAAAGTTCTTGCCGAGCAAGCAGGCTATGAAATCCGCACAGCCTCCACAGGCTTTCAGGCGGGGCTCGAAGCCGAACGCTTTCGGCCGCATGTCATCCTGCTTGATATTCATCTGGGCGAAGGCGATGTGTCCAATATCGCATCCTTCGTGCGCACCATCGATGACCTCGCCATGACCCGCGTCGTTGCAATGAGCGGCAAGCTTACTGATGGTCAGGCGATGAGTCTTCGCACGCAGGGCTTCGATGGCTTTCTCAAGAAACCCTTCCAGGTCCGCCAGGTGATTCAGGAAATCGAACGCGCCAAAGCACTCGTCACCTGATCGACGCCGACAACTCACCAGACCACAAGAACCCAGGGATTGTGATCCTTGGGTTTTTCTTTGCGCCGTTTTATCGAGCCAGTGCAAGATCACGAATCTCGCGCAGTGCCGCAAGATGCTCTGGTGTCCACATCCCCTGCTGATCGTGGGATAAATATCCCGCATGTTCATCGCCTAATCCTGCACTTCTTGAAGCGCGCACACGCGCCATAATCAGGTCGCGCAGCTCTTCTGCATGATCGATGCCTTCGATCAGTCCGACATTCGAAGCGCTCCCGCCGCCGCCATGTGCCCCTGCAGATCCGCCCGAACCCGCGGTCTCAACTTGCAGCTTTGCAATACCGAAGTACCGCTGGAGTGGTCCCTGTGAGACGCGCACATTCTGAACATTTTCGTAGGTCAGTGATATTTCACGAATGATCCACACGCCGCGCCGAATGCGAATGCTGCGGTTTGACAGCACATACCACGTTGTGTCATAGCGCAGGTGAATCGCGACATACGCAACGATGTCGGGAACAATGATGATCGCAAGCCAGAGCGGGGTCGTCACAAAGCCCGCCCACGGAATGGCACCGATCAGCGCCACCCAGAGCGCAACAAAAACAACATCCGTCAGGAAAAGCACAAGCCAGAACCAGAACTTCAGGTAACGCAGGAAACCAAGCGAAGGGTGAATCGCAAGCACTTCTTCGCCCTCGGGCACAGGCAACGTTGGCGGCTCTTTCGGCACCCGCATCCAGCGTACCAGTACGCCCCACACCCCCGAATAAAACCGCTCGGAAACGCGCTCGACGGCGCCACTGCTTCGCAATGCGTCATGTTCACTCATGACGCCTGCCCATGCTGCACCGTCATGGCATCGCGAATCTCGTGAAGCAATTGCAACGCTTCATCGGCTGGCTTCAATGCCTGGGCATCATCAGCTGCGACGGCGTGTTCCGTCTCCCCTCGCGCACCGCGCATTTTTGTATACAGAAAATCACGCAACGCTTCTGGATCAAGAATGCCCTCAAGGGTCATCTCCGCGCCCGATGCGCCAGAGGCAGTCTGCAACGACACCTTGGCAAGCCCGAGCCACCGGTGAATCAGGTTGCGCTCGACATGAATATCTTGAATCCGCCGATAGGTCAGCAGCACTTCCTTCTTGAAAAGAAGCCCCACCGACATCGACACACCCTCATCATCAATGCGATAGCGCAGCGTCTTGAAGCGGATATAGAACACAGTGAACGTAATCGGAAACGCGACCAGCGTGAGCACTGACATCAAAACGTAGTACGTCAGTAGTTTGTCATCCGGTCTCGTAATCGCGCGCGGGTCAAAGCTCGTAGGTGACACATCAAGTTCACTCATGCCATTGCCCTCCCGCTTTCTTATTCGGAGATGGCTAAAATCCGTTGCACGCGTCACTTCACCGTCGGAATCCACTTGGCAAGCAAATCGCGGGCTGCTGCCAGATCGCGCGTGTCAATCATCTCAGTGACGGTGTGAATGTAGCGCGTGCCCACAACCAAACCCGCAGCCTTGGCACCGCTCATCGCCTGTTGAATCGCAGCCCCATCCTGCCCGCCGCGCGCCAGAATCGTGCGCTGATGCGGGATATTGTGCTTCTGAGCCGTCGCCTCAAGTTCATCGATCAGCCCAGCATGAGCGATGAAACTCGAATCCATGACGTGCAGCCCAACACCATCACCATGATGCGTCACAGCTTCTTCCTTGGGTACGCCGGGCGTATCACACGCAAGCGACACATCAAGACCAATGCCAATATCCGGCTGAATCGTATTCGATGCCGTCTTTGCGCCGCGCAGACCAACCTCTTCCTGCACCGTAAACGCAACCCAGAGTTCGCACGCATGCTCAGCCTTTACCTCTTCCATCGCGCGGACGCACTCAATACCGATCCAGCATGCAAAGCGATTGTCAAGCGCCTTGGACACCACCTTGGTGCCAATCTCCATCAATGGTTCATCCATCACCACCATGTCGCCAATGCGCACGCGCTGCTTCACTTCGTTGCCACTCATGCCAAGATCGACCATGAACTCTTTGACTTCTGGTATTTTTTTCTTGTCTTCCGCAGAAGCAATATGGATAGGCCGACCGCCCGGGTTCATCACGCCCCGCAGGTCTTCATCTTTTGTACACACAAGCACGCGCCGAGAAAACAGATTGCGTGTATCGAACCCGCCCGCAGCATTCACGCGAACGAAACCATCATCATCAATATGACTGACATAAAAACCAATCTCATCCATGTGCGATGCGAGCATCACCTTGGTTGGTGTGCTGCTGCTTGACGAATCACGCGGCCCGCGCCGGCACAGCAAGTTGCCAAGCGCATCGGTCGTCACCTCATCAAAGAGACCCTCGATTTCATTTTCTATCAGCGCACGCACTCGCTCCTCGCGCCCGGGAATGCCCGGCACCTCGCATAAACGCTTGAGAAGGTCAATATTGAGCCCATGTGACGATGCAGGTGCGTGCTGTGCCATGAAATGTCTTCTCCAATGTCCACGTTCGGTTGAGGCGACTACAATCGCCGCCCCACTCTTCTCGGGGCCACACATGATGACACACACAAGCCCACTTCTCAAACTGCATCACGATCTCCCGATGATCCGCTTCGGCGCTGCCCCCGGCGTCGATGTCATCGCAACATTTGGCGAACTCGAATCCGAATACGCGGCCATCCGCAAAGGCTGCATTCTCATGGACATGCCGCAGCGCGCCACGATTGTCGTGCGCGGCGGGGACCGGCTCGAGTTCCTCAATCGAATGCTTACGCAGGAACTCAAACCTACGGGCCAGTGGATCGCGCCATGGAACAACGTGCGCAGTTTTTGGTTGAATCGTAAGGGGCGGATCGACGCCGATCTGCGTTGCATTGAATTGCCCGCAGGTACGCTTGGCGAGACGCCCTGTATGGTCTTTGATGTCGATGTTCTCACCGCACCGGTACTGATCGAAACACTTGGCGCGTTCATCCTCATGGATGATGTCACGCTCGAAGATGCAACACCGAAGATGCACCGACTGGCACTGCATGGCCCATCATCGGCGGCGCTACTCGCTGAGAATTCAATACCGATTGCGACGCACATCGATGCGCCGCGCGTTAGCGATCTGCAGCCACAGCAGGCAACGATTGTTTCAATCGCAGGACACGATGTGATCGTTGATCGCATGGATTCGACTGGTGAGATTGGTTTGGAACTTCTTATGCAAAGCGATGCTGTTGAAGAAGTATGGGACACACTTTCTCGCGATGCGCGCACCGACTTCGGACACAACAACGACCCTGCAACGAACACGCATCGCTTGCGGCTGGCCGGCTGGCATGCCTACAACATTGCGCGCCTTGAAGCTGGTAAGCCTCTCTATCACATCGATTTTTCAAGCACAAATCTGCCCGCCGAGACTGGTGTACTGAATGACCGCGTCAGCTTCACCAAGGGGTGCTACCTTGGGCAGGAAGTTGTTGCCCGGATGCAGTCGCTTGGGCATCCTAAGCAAGGCCTTGTAGCTCTTCGTCTGGATGGTGATGCAACTGACGAACAGCCCGAAGCTGGCGCTTCAGTTCGTGCAAGCACCGAAACCGATGCGCCGGTTATCGGCGGCATCACCAGCTCTGTGCGCAGCCCCATGCTTGGTGATTCACTCATCTGTTTCGCACAAGTGAAATGGAAACACCGCGACCCGGGCACTGTGCTGTTTGTGCAAAGCACAACCGGACATGTGCGCGCCACGGCGCAGGATCAACTGGCATTTTGGTCGCGCATTCAGGCATGAACATGGGCGCGCGCATGACGTTCGAGTGCGACAAGTAACAGAGTCATATCCGCAGGGCTCACGCCTTCGAGCCGCCCAGCTTGTCCAAGAGTTGCCGGGCGAAAACGTTCCAGCGCGCTGCGCGCTTCATTGCGCAACCCAGTGACAGCCTTGAAATCAACAGCACTTGGAATCGATCGCTTCTCCATGCGCGCCTGCCGCTTCACCTCCGCACGTTGACGATCGAGATACCCCGCGTACTGATGCTCCGCGAGCGCCGTTTCAAGCACGCCCCACGGCACATGCTCGCCGGCAACCATGCCCGTATCACACGAAAGCTCATGCGCTGTGTAATCCGGCCTGCGGGCGCGTTTGGCAAGTGATTTGCCGTGCATTTGTGTCGTCGCAAGCACTGCGCGGACTCGATCCAGCGCTTGGGATCGCCGGACAAATGCCTCTTTGCGTTGGCCATCAACAAGCCCAAGATCAATTCCTTTGGGCGTCAAGCGATCCGCCGTGTTGTCCGTGCGCAACAGCAAGCGATGCTCAGCGCGGCTTGTGAACATGCGGTAGGGCTCGATGGGCGTTTTGGTGACAAGATCATCCATCATCACCCCGATGTACGCTTCATCGCGCCCGAGCACCCACGCAGATTCATCGCGCACGAAACGCACAGCGTTCACACCCGCAACAAGCCCCTGCCCCGCTGCTTCTTCATACCCACTTGTGCCATTGATCTGCCCCGCAAGAAAAAGTCCATCGATATGCCGCGTCATGCATGTTGCCATGATCTGATGCGGGCGCACCATGTCATATTCAACGGCGTATCCCCATTGCGCCACTTCCGCACGCCCACATCCCGGCATATGTGCCACAATCTGGGCCTGTACATCACGAGGAAGCGATGTCGCGATACCATTGCAATACACCCAATCGCTTTCATAACTCTCGGGCTCAAGAAACACATGATGTCGTTCACGTTGCGCAAAGCGCACAACTTTGTCCTCGATCGATGGGCAATACAGCGGCCCAATCGCGTCGATTTGCCCTGAAAACATAGGCGCACGATGTAAATTTGCGCGAATAATTTCGTGCGCTTCCGGTGTCGTCGTCGTTATTCGACACACCATCTGCTCCAACGGCGGCGACCACCCTTCTCCCCCAGCACCATCCAAAGCAAGATCACTAAATGGCGTCGGTTGTGTATCGCCATGCTGCGCTTCGAGGGATTCCCAATCAATGGTGCTGCCAAGCAAGCGAGGCGGCGACCCGGTCTTCAACCGTCCGAGTTCAAAGCCGAGCACACGCAACGATGATGCAATGCCCACCGTTGATTTTTCACCAGCGCGCCCGCCGGGGGTCATGCGATCGCCCTCGTGCATCAAACCCCGCATGAAGGTGCCCGTAGTAAGAATTACCGCATCAGCGTCGAGCAATTGCATTGTGTCATCATCAGCGCGCTTCACGACAACGCCGCTCGCGCGTCGCGGCGCCCCTGCACAATGCACAACAGCAATGTCTTCGACTGCGCCCTCGATGACATCAATTTCAGGGCGGCCTTCAATCGCGCTGCGCACTTGCCGGGCATAGGCATGCCGATCGCACTGCGCGCGCGGACTGCGCGCTGCTGCCCCGCGCGACGTATTAAGCATCTTGAACATGACGCCGGTCGCATCCGCCGCGAGCCCCATGAGCCCGCCCAGTGCATCGATCTCGCGCACCATCTGACCTTTTGCGATGCCGCCAATCGCAGGATTGCAACTCATTGCACCGATCGCGCTCGCACGCAAAGTGACCAGCGCCACCGCGTGTTCTTCGCCGCGAAGCATGTTCGCCGCTGTCCACGCAGCTTCAGCGCCCGCGTGCCCGCCACCGATGACCACCACGCGATACCGCGTTTGCACTGAAATACCTGTCATGCCTGATTACCGGTTGATGGGTGCAAAATCCACCGCCACCGGCAGGTGATCCGCACCAAAACCTTCCGGCGCAGAGGTCGTGCGGTAGTCTTCGCCTTCGCCGCGAATCGATGTCATGAGAACAAACCCGGTGTTCGGCATGACATCCGCCGCCATCGCAGAGTTCATCAAAATGAAATCAATGGCGCGCCGGGATTCATGCGTGAAATACCCCTCAGTGCCTTCTGATGGTGTCACCATGTCATGCATGCCATGGCCCAAATACGCCTGAATCGAATCGGCATCGACTAGCGCATTGAAATCGCCAAGCACCGCAATATTCAATTCGGGTTCCGCTTCTTGCAACTTGTGAATCTTTGCAAGCACACCCGCAGTTTCCTGATCTCGCCAGTACGAATAGGCACCGCCCGATTTGTGATGCACGACAAACAGCGCAAGCTCATAGGACTCATCCTGCGTTTCATCTACACCTTCGGGAACTTCGATACGCACAAATAATGGAGAACGCGAAAATGCAATATCGCGCCCTGCCTGACGAATGCGGTAGTTCCCCACCTTCTCTGGATGCACGCCCTCAAGATCCATGTGCGGCCATACGCGCGCCTCGGTGATCGGAAACCTGCTCAACACCGCCTGTTCGATGCCGCGCTCATGCAGCACATCGATCGACATCACATGCTCATACCCCATGCCTTCAAGGTATTCTGCGTTGAACGCTGACAGCGCCGCAATTGATTCAATTTCCTGCACCGCAAGCACGTCAGCATCAAGCTCACGAATGGCTTTTGCAATGGCCTTGAGTTCTGCTTCGGGCTTGGCGCGCACCGTTTTGTCATAGCTGTAGCAGTCATCGTTGTATTTGCCCGCAAGCGACGGGTCGTCATATGCATCGAATAAGTTGAGAATGTTGTAGGTCGCAAGGCGCACCATGCCATCCTTATGCACCGGTGCCTCATCGCGTACCGCTTTCGAGCGCGTCGTCTCCTGCCCCTGTGCGATCGCACTGCTCATGCACGCAACAACCACCATCACCCCGCCCATGCCCATGCATCGCCCCAGCTTTGCCTTCGTTGCCATCGCACGCCCTTTCAACTGCCATGATCTCGCAGGGTTGCCCCGCTTGCCTGATGCCCATCCTAGGGCCGAGAACCCGCCCGCACCATCCGTATCATCCGCATCATCCTTCCAGAACAACCCGCTCCTCATAACGGGCTCGCACTGAATGGCCCATTTCGACCCCCAAATCGCATGCTCACCACTGGCCCCCGCTCAGAGGGCCCATTTCTCATGGACCATTTTCACACCATTTCGACACACCCCGCCCCACGCGCACCACGCAGACAATGCCTGTGCTACGCCGGGATTCTCGCCCTTGCAATGAGCAGCGCCACCATCACTTCGGGATGCACACGGTTGCAAACCCAAAGAGCATGCACCGAGTGTCGCCCCCTTGTGCTAGCGCCCGCCCCGTTGGTCATCGTTGATGCATCGCCCTTTGAGACGCTCACCAAACGATAGCGCATCTCGATATCGCTATGATGTGTCATTATGGCACGCACTTTCGAAAAAACAATCAAAACCGATTTTTCCGGTCACCTCCATTACTCCGGGTATCTCGAACTGCAAGCACTCTTAAGCGCTCAATCACCGCGCTCACTTGGCCCGCACCACGATGAAATGCTGTTCATCATTCAGCATCAAACCTCAGAGCTCTGGATGAAACTCATCATTCATGAACTCCGTGCGGGGATCGCTGCGGTACAAGATGAACGCCTAGAACCCACGTTCAAGATTCTTGCGCGCGTCAAGCTCATTCAGCGCGTCCTCTTTGATCAGTGGGCCGTCCTCGAAACCATGACCCCATCTGATTACGCCGAGTTTCGCGATATCCTTGGCCCCGCTAGCGGGTTCCAAAGTCATCAATACCGAATGGTTGAGTTTCTGCTTGGCAACAAGGATGCCAATGCAATCCGCGTCTTCAAGCACCTCCCCGAAATTCATGCGGAGTTGGAGGCCGCCCTGCGAGCCCCAAGTTTGTATGACGAATTCCTTCGTCACCTTTCGCGTCGGGGTCTTGCGGTGCCCGCTGAATGCGTCGAGCGCGACTGGTCGCAGCCCTACGAACCCAACAGCGCGCTGATGCCTGTCATCAAGCAGATTTACGATGCCCCCGACAAACACTGGGATGCTTATGAAATGTGCGAAAAGCTCATCGATGTTGATCAGCAATTCTCGCTCTGGCGCTTTCGACACATGAAAACCGTCGAGCGCACTATTGGCTACAAGCGTGGTACGGGCGGCAGCTCCGGCGTCTCCTTCCTCCGCCAGGCCATCGAGATTCGCCTCTTTCCCGAACTCTGGGATGTGCGCACGCAGATCGGCGCGGTGTGATGGGGTTCGGGTGCCGTGGTCTGAATGAAGCGAAGGCCACGTTCTTACCCCCCCCTCCCTCTGGGAGGGGGCCGGGGGGAGGGGCCGCATGACCGCTGAAACACGCAAAGCAACTGATGCTCTTATCCGCCCCGCCATCCGCGATGCTGTTGCACAACTCGGCGAAGAACTCACCGAAGATTCCCTGCGCGAACACATCTGGCCGCTCTTCTCGCGCGTGCTCAATCGACCGAATCATCCCAAGCTTGATCGACCCGAGATATATCTCGCAAATCATTCGCTGGGCCGACCGCTTGATTGCACCGCCGACGATGTCATGGGCGCGCTGGACCTGTGGTACCGCGACATCGACGCCGCCTGGGGACCGTGGATCGAAGCGCGCGATAAATTTCGTGCGCTCGTTGCGGCGCTGCTCGGCGTCGAGCGCGCCGATTGCATCGTCCCCAAGACCAGCGCCGGCCAGGGCCTGCGCGCCGTCCTCAATGCGCTACTCAAGCCCGACCGCCCGATCACCATCGTCGCCACCCGCGGCGAGTTCGACAGCATCGATTTCATTCTCAAAATGTACGCCGACAAGGGATGGGCGGCCGTGCATTGGGTTGAAGCGTCGGATGATCAAGAGGGTATCCCGATCTACTGGTCGCGCGAGATCACCGCAGCCATCAAGCAACACAAAGCTGATCTACTTGTAGTCTCTGGCGCGTTTTTCTCAACCGGTCAAGTATTCGATGGGATTCTCTGGAAAATTGCAAAGGAAGCCAAGGAAGCGGGCGCGCTTGTTCTCGCCGACCTCTATCACACAGTTGGCATCGTGCCGCCCGTACTCGATCAGGGAAACCCGTGGGTCGACTTCGCCATTGGCGGTTCATACAAGTACACCCACGGCGGGCCCGGCGCGTGCTGGCTCTACATCAACCCGCGTCATCTTGATCACGAAAATGAACCCGGCGCATTGCGCACCCTCGATACCGGCTGGTTCGCCAAGAAGGACACGTTCAACTACGAGCGCACCGACACGCCGTTGCTCGCACCGGGAGGCGATGCCTGGCTGGAATCCACGCCACCGATCCTGCCGATCTATCAAGCGATGGCCGGGCTCGAACTGACGGTGGCGCTGCAAGCAGGCATCGGTGTACGCACACGCCAATACTCGCTCGAGCAACAAGCCTTCATGCGGGACACCTTCCGCGCAGCCGGTGTGCCCATGTTCAAGCCAGATCCACCGGCCATGTTCGGCGCCTTCTCCCTCCTCCCACACAACAACGCCGCCGCCTTGTCAGATGCTCTGCGCACCGAAGGCGTCAACACCGACGCGCGTGGCAACTGCGTCCGCTTCGGCCCCGACATCTTGAACTCGCGCGAAGAACTCGAGCTAACTGCACAGATCACCGCGCGGGTCATGAAGTCGATATAGCGTCTGCCCTCGGTAACTGAATCTCAAAATCCGTGCCCGCCCCGGGCGAGGTGTGTACATCAATCGTGCCACCATGGGCTTCGATGATGCGCTTCGTCGTGGGCAAGCCAAGCCCACTCCCCCCCGATTTGGTCGTGAAGTAAGGCCGAAAGATGCTAGCGCGCACGTCATCAGCAATGCCCGGCCCCATATCAATGACATGCACCGACCAGCCCGGTGCGCCCGCCGACCGCGCCGCGTGCGTGCGCACGATCAACTCCGAACCGCCGCCGCTCGATGCGTTCGTGCCCGTCATCGCCTGCGTTGCATTGAGCAAGAGATTCAATAGCGCCTGCTTGAAGTGGTCCGCATCAAGCTGCGCCAACATCGCACCATCGCCAAGTTCCGCACGCAGATGCACCCCAACGTGTTCCGCTTGCGGCGTATAAAAATCAATCAACTCTTCAACCACCGCATTCACATCATGTTCGTGCAAATCAAGGCGCAATTCACCGGCGAATTTCAGAAAATCCTCCAGAATGTCGCGCAGTCGATCAGTCTCTCGCGTAAGTGATCCCACACGCCCGACAAGCCGGCGCTTCTCATCTTCATCAAGTAACGAATCACCAATACCCTCTGCAAGCAACTGTGCATTGAGCCCGAGTGTGGAAAGCGGATTTTTTATTTCGTGGGCGAGCCCGCCGGTCATCGCGCCAATCTCTGCAAGGCGTTCTGCATTGCGCGCCCGGCGTTCTGCTTCACGCACGCGTCGTAGCTGCCGGTGCGCAACAGAGATCGTCGCTGCCCACACAACTACAGCGCCGAGCACCACACCAACAAGCGCACCTGACCACCATGCATTCATCGTTCAGACAGTAGCCGCCTAGGTGATAGCGTGCGGCTCACACCGTGCGCCTTGGGTTTCGCGCTGGCATCCCGACTGGCCTGACATGCACCTCGGGCTCATCATGCGGCACAACGTGCGTCGCGTGCCACCCCTTTTCGCCGCACTCAGCGCTGTAGATGACACGGCTGCCATCTTTGAGCACCCGAAACCCATCACCTTCGATTTGAGAAAAATGCACGAAGATGTCCTGACCCTCAGGCCCGACAATAAAGCCAAACCCCTTACGAGGATCAAACCACTTCACAACACCATCAACATCTTCGAGAACCGATCCCGGCGAATCCTTCATCGGGCCACTCCACGCAGCGCATCATGGCGATGCTCAGGCCGTCTCAGTTGCCGCGAGCGCGGCGCTCCTCCCGAGACCAGTGAACCATGTGACATCCATCCACCACGGTGCATGACTGTATCAGGCCCCCAATCTACCACGCCGTAGCTGGGGGTTCAAACTGAGCAAAGCGTTTTCTGGAATACGACCCCGAACCACGCGCGTAACTCTTGAATTCATCACACCTTGAGGCTCACTCATCGCCCGTTGCCGGAGTGTCAAGCCACTGGAGAACTTCCTTCTCCAAGTCGGCCACACCGTACATCGTGCGCTGAATGCCATCACGGTCAATCAGGTGAATGGTTGGGTACCCGCTGACCTCAACATTCAACTGGTCGATGACTGCGTGGCTGTCTATGTCTTTCATTTCCTTCACTTGCGCATCAACAATTTGCGGCCAGTCATACCCATGATTGGCAAGATACTGCCGCGCTTCTTCAGGCCGCCAGTCCGCAAGCACGCCAACAACGATCAATCCCCGCCCGCGGTACTTCTCATAGATCGCCTTGACCTCCGGCATCTGCGCTAGGCACGGCCCGCACCACAGCCCCCAACAATCGACAAGCACAACGCTTCCCATCCAATCTGCGGTGTCGATCGTTTCGCCATCGAGCCCCACACCTTGCACTCGCAAAGGTGTATTGAGACGCCGCTCCATCATGATCTGCTTCACCGCCGAAGATTCTGAGGGCAAGTTGTCGACGATCCATTGACTCCAGTGTTCATACACATCGCTGTCTTCATCTCCACGCCAAGCACCGATCGCCCGCATAAGAAGTGAACCCGCCCGTTCCTCGCCAAACGATTCTTTGAGTTCGATATCAGCAATACTCTGCAAAACAGACTCATCAACTCGGAACCCAAGTGGCAACAACCCGCGCAGCGCGTTTGTCATTCGCATTGCTCTGGCCCTGTTGGCAATGGGACGATCCGGATACATATCCTCCATCTCCCAGAGTTGACCTTTGATCCAACTGATAGTGCCTTCGTGCGTCTGGCGAAGACGAGCAGCAGATATGAATTTCGCTTCAAGCAGTTCATCCAAGCGCTCGCCGTCGTACCCTGCCTCTTCGAGTTCTGAAATCAGATTCACCCGCGCCAAGTGATATTCATACTTCGCGTTGCGCCACGCGCTGAAGATCACGATCCGCTCATCTTCTGGATCATTCGGCGAAGCATCAGGCACTTTCGGCTCCACCAACGCATCAAACTCCGCTAACACAACCCCCACCTCGCGCGGCGGCGCATACCCAAGCATCTCCCTCGCTTCCGCATCCACAGGCCTTGGCAATCGCGGCGTGTAATCTAACTCCCCTTGCGCGCACACTGCGCCCCCCAATGCAAGAACACCCGCCAACAGCGAAACAACCAGAGATAACTTGTTCATAGAACCCTCCCGATGCCACACCATACGGAGTGTAGGGGCGAGGGGATGCGGGCGGCTTGCGCAACAAAAAGCCCAGCCATTGCAATGGCTGGGCTGTCGCTAATACAAAATAGCCTCGTCGCTCAGTTCGCTTCGACCGGTTCCTCTTCACGCTGCTCCGTGCCCTCGCCCTCTTCTTCTGCGAGCACTGCCTTGCGACTCAGCTTGATGCGGCCCTGATCGTCAACTGAAATCACCTTCACCTTGACGACATCGCCAACCCTCACCACATCAGTCACATTCTTCACATAGCCCATCGCAAGCTCTGAGACATGCACCATGCCGTCGGTGCCCGGTGCGAGTTCGACAAACGCGCCGAAGTCTTTGAGCGCCACGACCTTGCCGGTAAAGATAGTCCCGACCTTGATGACTGCACTGAGCGCTTCGATCTCGCCGCGTGCACCATCGATCGCCTCACTGCCCTTGCCCGCAACCTGCACGGTGCCGTCGTCTTCGACATTCACCGACACGCCCCACTTCTCTTGCAGCGAACGAATGGTCTTGCCGCCAGGCCCGATCAGCTTGCCAATCTTGTCCGGATCGATGTGCAATGTCACGATGCGCGGTGCCTTGTGCGACACATCTTCGCGCGGCCCTTCAAGGACTTGTTCCATCTGTTCGATGATGTCGAGCCGGCCCTTGCGTGCTTCATCAAAGCACTGTTCGATTTCATCAAGCTGCAGGCCGCGCGCCTTCAAGTCAAGTTGAATGCCCGTGATGCCTTCGCAGGTGCCGACGATCTTGAAGTCCATATCGCCGAAGAAATCTTCTTCGCCGAGGATGTCCATCACGCGCACGACCTTCTTGCCCTTTTCATCAGTGAACCGCCCGACAGTGATGCCCGCGCACGTGTTGGTGATCGGCACGCCCGCATCCATCAGTGCAAGGCACCCGCCGGTCGCTGAGGCCATCGAAGACGACCCGTTCGACTCGGTGATATCACTCACGAGACGAATGGTGTAAGGGAAATCTTCCGGCGAAGGCATGATGCCCGCAAGTGAACGCTCTGCAAGTGCACCGTGCCCGATCTCGCGCCGACCCGGGCCCATGATCCGGCCTGCCTCGCCCACGCAGAAGGGCGGGAAGTTGTAGTGCAGGTAGAACTTCTTGGAGTATTCCGGCATCAGGCCATCGACGATCTGTTCATCCTTGGAAGTGCCAAGCACGCACGTGACCAGCGCCTGGGTTTCGCCGCGCTGGAACATCGCCGAACCGTGTGACTCCGGGAAGATATCGACTTCCATCTCAAGATCGCGAATCTGATCAAGCGCGCGTCCATCGGCGCGAAGCCCCTTCTCGACGATCAGTTTCCGCGTGCACTTCTTCTCAAGCGTGCGGAAGGCGTCCTTGGCCATCGACCGGCGCTTTGATGAAGTCGCATACTCACCGTAGGTGCCATCGAGTTTCTCGGCGAAGTGCTTGTCAAGTGTTTCATCGCGCAGCTTGCCGATCGCTTCGCTGCGCTCTGCCTTGCTCTGAATCTGACGCAGCTTGGTCATATCGCTTTCGCACAGCTTCTTGACTTCCGCCATGACATCATCATCGGGCACACTCAGCTTGCCCGGCTTCTTCTCAACACCCGCAACCTTGACAAGGTCATTGATGAGGTCAAGCGAATCTTTGACGTAGTCATACCCAAAGGCAATCGCCGCGAGGATATCTTCATCAGGCACTTCCGCAGCGCCAACTTCGATCATGTTGATGCCGTCCGCATGTCCCGCGAGCACGAGATCAAGATCGGAATACTGCATCTGTGTGTTGGTGGGGTTGACGATGAACGCGGGGCCTTCATCTGTAAAGACGCGCGCGACGCGCACCGTTGCAGTCGGGCCTTCAAAGGGTGCGTTGGAACACGCAAGCGCCGCCGAAGCCGCAGTTGCTGCAATCACATCCGCATCATTCTCTTCATCATGCGAAAAGACCCAGCACTGGATCTGGACTTCGTCAATAAACCCATCAGGAAAGAGCGGCCTCATCGGACGATCAATCATCCGCATGGTGAGGATTTCTTTCTCGCTCGGCGCCGCCTCGCGCTTTCGAAAGCCCCCCGGAAACTTGCCCGCCGCGGTCAGCTTCTCGCGGTAATCCACCTGCATCGGAAAGAAATCAAGACCCGGCCTTGGTGTACTTCGCACCACCGTGGCAAGCACCTGGGTACCGCCATAGGTCGCAAGCACGCACGAACTCGCGAGCTTTGCAATCTTGCCTGTTTCGAGTGTGAACGTGCGCCCGCCGATTTCGCGCTCAACTTTGTGATATGCCATATTTTCGATGCCCCTCAGGCATGCACCAGTTTCGCGAGGCGTTGCACACATGCTGCGCGCCGTGCAGCGCTCCCGCGAATATCCGGCTTTCGCCTGACACCGCCCACCGCACCGAAGAGCTGGAGGCACAGGGCGCATCAACGATCGCGCTGAGTGCCCCATGCTGTCCGAGGGCGAACGAGTCAGACGTACTTGTTGTGCGAAACTCGTGGCTGCCGCGCGCCGGCACCCCACACAAAGTTCCGCGTTGCATCAATGTCCGCGCTCTTACCTGCGCAGACCCAATTCTTCGATCAACTTCGCATACCCCTCGCGGTCTTTCCGCTTCAGGTATTTCGACAATCGATTCCGCCTCGACACCATCAACTGGAGCCCGCGCCGCGACAAAAAATCGTGCTTGTGCTCCTTCATGTGTTCGGTCAAATCCCGAATCCGCTCAGTCAACACCGCCACCTGCACCTCAGGTGATCCTGTGTCACCTTCGTGCCGTGCGTACTGCGTCACCAGCTCGGTCTTCCGTTCCTGTGCAATCATGCCAACATCCATAAGACGCGCAGCGATTCCGCTGCCGCCCAAAGTAATTTTGTGTTTCCAACCGTGTCCAGACGAACAAGGATACCGTTCCCCCCGCCCGCGGGCAATCCCGCCTGCACCGACAGACTATCATAGTCCCCATTGTGGAAATTTCACCACCCCAAACTGGCCCCCTTCTCCTCTCCCGGCGTGTCACTTCGGTCCGCCCATCGAGCACCTTCGCCGTCAGCGCCAAGGCCCGGGCCCTCAAAGCTCAGGGCAAAATAGTCCTTGGCTTCTCCACCGGCGAGCCCGACTTCGACACCCCGGAACCCATCAAGCACGCCGTCTGGAAAGCGCTGAAAGCCGGTCGCACCAAATATGCCCCGATCCCGGGCACCCTCGAAGCCCGCACACTCATCGCCGATCGCTTCACAAACCGCCACATGATCCCAGATGTCACTCCCGACCACATCGTCATCTGTGCCGGCGGCAAGCACGCCCTCTTCAACGTCATGCACGCCCTTGTCGATCCGCCCGAACCGGGCCAGGCACCGCCCGAAGCCATCCTGCCCGTCCCCGCCTGGGTGAGCTATTTGCCACAGGCCCAACTCGCTGGCGCGAAGGTCATCGAAGTCGAGACCACCGCCAAGACTGGCTTTCGCATGACGCCCGCACAACTCGAAGCTGCCATCACGCCCAATGCGCGCCTGCTCATCCTCAATTCTCCCTCCAATCCCTGCGGCACCATGTACACCCCCGATGATCTGCGCGCATTGGCCGACGTCATCGAGCGCGCTGCTAACACTATCGCGCCGAACCTCGTGGTCATCTCCGATGAAATCTACGACCGGCTCATCTATCCCGAACTCGCACCCGATGAAACTGTCGAACACTTCTCGATTGGGTCTGTGCCGGCGATCGCGGAGCGCGTGATCACAGTGAATGGCCTCTCTAAAACCTACGCCATGACCGGCTGGCGCATGGGTTACTTCACCGGCTCCGGCGCATTCGGCCTCGATGTCGCGCGCGGCGCCGAAAAATTCCAGGCCCAATCAACCACCGCCATTCCCGATTTCTTCATGCCCGCGTTCAACGCAGCCTTCAATGAATGCGAAGATGAAGTTGAACGCCGGCGCACGATCTTCGCTCAGCGCGGCTCGCTCATGCACGATGCCCTCATGCAACTCCCAGGCCTCACCTGCCCCGCCCCGCGCGGTGCGTTCTATTGCTTCCCCGATGTCTCGGCCCACTTCGGCAAAAGCTCGCCCAAAGGCACCTCGATCGACTCGGCGATGTCCTTCGCCGCGGCGTTGCTCGATGAGCACCTGGTCGCAGTCGTGCCCGGCGAAGACTTCGGCGGCGCCGGCAAGCAATGCTGCCGCCTGACCTTCGCCTGCGCAGATGATCAGATCACGCAGGGTGTCGAGCGGATTGGCATGTTTGTGGAGAGTTTGAAGTAGATGGCTACAAAACGCTAGTGGATGGGAGGCTGGATCAATATGGACCCAACGCCAACATCGGCGCCCACGTTGGATATACCCATCCCAATGAGTTCCCATATTCCATCATCAGGGCGACGAATCAAGATGAACAGGACAGGAACATTGATCCCCTTCGCGGACCGGTAAACCATCATGACACGCACAGCATCAAGCGAGCCATACTGTGAGATATATGGGTCAAAGAGTGCCCGTTGAATATCCAGGATGGTGGCCCGGGAAGGTGATGCAGCCCCGGTCAGAAAGTCTGGATTGGTTGCTATCACACGCTCCGGCCACCAAAACATCATGCTGGAGATACCAATGCCACCATTCCAGAAGGCATCCCCCAAACCACCATCGTGCGGTTCGGCGGTGATGTGGTCGCCCCAGTGCTTGAACGTTTGTGTCTGGACCTCAAAGGCGAGGGCATCGATGGCAACGCTGGCGGGACGCATTTCTTTTCCTGCTCGAGACCAGTAGGCGGGAAAGTAATCATCAAAATACTGTTGTGGTGCGATCGGTGTCGGCATGGTTCTGCCAACCACTTCCTTGTAACGTCCGGCATAGAAGGCTTCTGTGTAAGCGCCCCACTCCGGCATGGCTGGAGCAAGTGACTTGCCCTGCAACTTTGCCCATGCCTCATATTCCTTGGGATCCGCCGTCGAGCAGGCGCGCAGATACGCAGCGCAGACCCGAACCGCATCGGGCCAGTTTTGAGGTGTTGCCTCATCATCGTCGCTACGATGGTGCACCGATTCAGCCTTGATGAGGGTATCGAGAGCAGTTTCAAGCTCATCGGGCGAAGAGAGCGACGCCACAACAAACGGTGCTGCTTGCGTTTGTGCATCCTCTGCGAACTGATACGCGATGGCGGCCGTCCGTGTGCGCCCCTTGCCAATGACGCCGATCACTGCAATCGCGATGACGGCGATAACAATGCCCAAGAGCGCACTGCGCACCCAATGACGACGGGACTTACCTTCTCGCATCGTTGCAGGTCTGTCTAGCACCACGCCAACAGTCTATAGTACCAAGGGCATGTGTCACAGATAACGCAAGCACCGGCGGAGTTACAGCATGTGTGTTGCGCTTTTGTTGTATCAAGGGTGCGTGATGGCCACCCGCCCGGTGTCGATGGGCACGCCGCAGGGCAAGTCGCCAAGTAGGTCGCTGCAACAGCCACACTGGTCGTACCTGCAATAAATAATACCGCAGCGAAGCTCATAATCCCTTGCATTTTTCTAGTCATTGCAACTATCCTTTCTCATGGTGCGAATAATCCCAAAGACAACACATGCCAGTAGAGTACCCCCCCCCCCCCCCCCATCTTGTCAAGGGGCAACTGCATGGTTCGTGCAAAATCTCACACTTCGCCGAGCATACCCCCACCCCCGAGCCATTACTGCGGTTTTACGCTCATTGAAATGTTGGTCACGATTAGTGTCGTGGCGGTGCTCTTAAGCCTGAGCCTGCCGGTACTTGGGGGCGCGCGTCAGCGCGCACAAGTACTCTCATTTCAAATCAATCAGCGAGAATGCGCAAATATGATCTTCGTGTACGCCAACGACTCTGATAATTATTTTCCCGGCTACGGCCTTGAAGGCACAATGATCGCTCCCCTTGAGTGGAATGGCGGCCTCGTGGATGCAACGTGGTGGGGCCAGATCGAATATTGGGGGGTTTACCTGCAGACGCGGGGATACGATGGCTGGGTCAGCCTCGGCCCTAATGCCAATGCTTCATCATTCAACCGCATCGATTGCACCGCCTGTGGGCATGCTCGCGCTATCCACCTGCTCATGGCAGGCGCTTTCGCAGACCCCGAATTCTTTCTCCACGGCGCGGAAGATGATTCTGTTTTCCATCAGATTCAGCGCCTCAGTTCTGTCAAAAGCACTGCCCGCAAGGGGCTACTACTGCATCTCAGAAGTCTCAGTGCGCCACTCACAGTTATATCGTTCAATGATGGTCACGGCGAGATGCTTTCCTCCACTGCAATGGCACCCGGAGCAGACGTTGATATCCCCTTCGCCCCATTGCCCGTCGTCTGCACAGTGAATGGCGTGCGCGGGCGAGACCGATGAGGCAAAAATGTTGCTTCAAACCAACAACATCATCGGCGTCTCAAGCATTTCCTTCACCGTCGCGAGGTACTGCGCCGCCATCGCGCCGTCGATCACGCGGTGATCGCTTGACATCGTCATCTGCATCTCGTGGCCAATGCCGATTGTGTCGTTGCCGTCCGCGTCAGTGACGACCACTGGCTTCTTGATCGCGCCGCCAACAGCAAGAATCGCAGCGTTGGGCGGAGAAATGATCGCCGTGAAATGTTCCACCCCAAACATGCCCAGGTTCGAGATCGTAAACGTCGAGCCGGACATCTCTTCGATGGTCAGGCCCCGCTCGCGCGCTTTGCCCGCAAGCGCCTTTGTATTGGTCGATATCTGCCGCAAACCCATGCGATCCGCATCGTGCAGCGTCGCCACGACAAGTCCGCCGCCCTCGCCCGATTCGGGATCAATCGGCAGCGCGATCGCAACCCCCAAATTCACTTCACCGTGGAAGATCACACTCTGCCCATCACTGCCCCATGACGCATTGATATATGGATGCGAATGCATCGCAAGCGCACACGCCCGCACCAGAAAATCATTCACACTCAGCTTCACACCCTGCGATGCCAATTGCATATTCACCACCGCACGCTGCTCCATCAGCGCATCCATCCGGGCCGTCACCGTCACCTGATAATGCGGCACGGTCGTCTTGCTCTCAACCAACCGCTTGGCAATGGTCGCGCGCATGTTCGACAGCGCAACGGTCTTCTCTTGTAACGCCGCGCCATCGCGCAAGTCGAACGCACTGCCGGGCACCGTTGCCGCGACCGGCGTCGCCCCGCGTGCGGGCTCAGGCGGCGCGGGCATGGGCTGCGGCGCAGGGGCTGTCGTCGGCACACCACCGCGCGCTGCGGCCTCGACATCGCGCTGCACAATCCGCCCGCCGGGGCCTGTGCCTTCGATGGCGCCGAGATCAACGCCGCGCTCTATCGCAACCTTGCGCGCAAGCGGCGATGCGAACACGCGCCCGCCATGACCATTTGCTGTTGGTACGGGTGCTGCCACAGCCGTTGCAATAACTGAACCAGAATCAGTCGTGCTTGCCGTATGCACCGCTTCTTGCTGTTTCACCGCTGGTGCACTCGCGCTACCCGCCGATGCCCCGCCATACGCAGCCTTGATCTCCGCAACATCCTCATCTTCTTCTGCAAGCACGAGAATGATCTCGCCCACGCCGATGGTCTTGCCCTCGCCAATCAGTATCACAGCGACCGTGCCATCGTCAAAGTTCTGCAGATCCATCGTGGCCTTGTCGGTCTCGATATCACCGAGAATATCCCCCGCCGACACGGTGTCGCCTTCCTTGACATTCCACGACACAATGGTGCCTTGCTCCATCGTGTCGGACAGCCGCGGCATGGTGATTTCAATTGGCATGAAGAACTCCGTGACTTCGCACGCCGGAGAGCATACGTGGTTGTGCCAATGCCTTCAGGAAGTCGTCCCGCGTCTTGAAGGGCCAGACGGACGTCTCTTCATCGGCGCATTCGGGCAACGGGTCATCACGCCGATCAAACAGTCCCCAAATCCAAAGCGCCGCATAAAGGCCCACCGCGCCGAGGATCGCCATAACCTGGCCGCGCACGCCACCCAACCCGGCGAGCGCAGACAGCCACATCGCACACGCACCGACGAAGACAAGGGCCGGAACCGCACGCCAGTTGATACGAGCTTCGGCGCCATCGCACGTCCACAAATCTCGCACCGGCCCAGAGGCAGACTCGAAATCGGTGTGTAGAAACATCACCCAGCGCGCCAGCAACCGACGTCCCTTCGGCCCGATGTCGTGCTTGCCTTCGCGCAATGAATGCGTCTTGAAATCGTCATACGACGCCCAAAGGATCTTCTCCATTTCGTCGAGCACTGGGTCATCAAATCGATCGCCGTAATCGGCTGCCTTGTAGAACTGATCCTCGAACTGCCGATTCGTCAATCGCCCGGATGCAAACTGGCGCACGACTTCCGCTGCCGCGCGCCGTGCGCGCAACACCTCTAGGGGAATCGCGTTCGTGTTGGGTAGCAACGCCGACATCGCTAGTGGGCCCCATTCCCATTCGCCCCGCCGTTCATCGGTACAACCTCCGCCACCACAAGCGCATTCACCAAACGCATCCCTTCGCCGTCCCATACTAAGAACGATGTCGCGCTTCGACTGCGCGCCTCGGGCGGCGGGCCAAGCGAAATGTAATCCCGATGCGGTACCTGATACTCGGTGCCGTCAACCATGCGAATCGTCACGCCCTCGGGGTGATCATTGACAAACCTGCGGAATGAGGCGAAGTCCATTGATCAACCCTCCCCAACAGCGGCCCGAACCGCTTTCACGATTTTGTCAGCATTCGGCAAGTACGCCTGCTCCAGCACCTTCGAATAAGGCGTTGGCACATCCTCCGTATTCACGCGCACCGGCGGATGATCCAGCCAATCAAAGCAGCGCTCGCACACCTGCGCGATCACCTCACTGGCAATGCCCGCAAAGGGCCAGCTCTGATCAACAATCACAATGCGACCGGTTTTCTGAATGCTCTCGATCACTGAATCAATATCGAGCGGCCGAATCGTGCGCATGTCGAGCAGGTCAACATCGATGCCCTCCTGCGCCAACTCTTCGGCGGCCTCCATGCAAAAATGCACAGGCCGGCCAAAGCTGATCAGCGTGCACGCATCACCCTCGCGCACGCGATGCGCTAGCCCAAACGGAATCGCATACTGCTCTTCGGGAACATGCGCCTTGTCGCCCAGCATGCGCTCACTCTCAAGAAAGAACACAGGATCAGGATCGCGAATCGCTGTCGCAAGCAACCCCTTGGCGTCATACGGATTGCTCGGGATCGCCATCTTGAGGCCGGGAACATTTGAAAATAGCGCCTCAACACACCATGAATGCGTCGAGCCAAGTTGACCGCCCGCGCCATCGTTGCCGCGAAAGACAATCGGACACCCCCACTGCCCGCCCGACATGTACAGCATTTTCGGCGCGTTGTTCAGAATCTGATCCGCCGCGACCAAACTGAACGACCAACTCATGAATTCGACAATCGGCCGCAGCCCATACATCGCCGCCCCGATCGCCATCCCCGCAAAACCGTTCTCCGAAATCGGTGAATCGATGATGCGCTTCTCACCAAACTCCGCGAGCATGCCTTCAGAAATCTTGTACGCGCCGTTGTACTGCGCTACCTCTTCACCAATCAAGAAGATGCGCTCATCCTCGCGCATCTCATGGCTCATCGCCTCGCGCAACGCTTCGCGAAATTGAATCACGCGCTCGCCCGTGCGGGAGGGAAGGGTGTCGGTTGGGTTGGGAAGTGTGGTGGTCATGATTCACTCTCGTCGGTTTGTTTTGGGCAGCGGAACTTATTCCACAGCCATTCTGCAAAATCGCCTAAGAATAGCGGCCCAACAATCGCAAGCCCCACAAGGACGATGCCGTATTCACCTTCTCCAATCGCCTTACCCCAGAAGTAAATAAGCACGAACGGAATGGCAACGATGGGCAAGACCAATGTGATCGCCATGCCAATCGCCCACGATTCGCCAAGCCCGCCCTCTGCCGACCGCCCGTGATGCAGACGACGATAGACGGCGACCAGGGCACCAATAACGAGGCTCACTACCAGGAATGGAATCAGCGAACCGTCGCGCTCATGTCTGGCTTCATCAAAACGGTTAACCGGCACCCACAGACTTGGTGTTGACTCCATCAAGCTGAAGTTGAGTAGCGCACTCACGCCGACTTCTTCCTTCGCCCGTTCGAGCGACCGGGGTCATCCGGCTCAATCGCCTCCACGAGCGCAAGCTCAAGCAGACTCGTTGCGCCCGTGGTCGGCTCGTACACCGCGATCGTCCGCGCGCCCGTGTCCGCCGGCACCATCACGTTCTCAGGATGCCCCACCCGATACTCGCGCCCACTCACCATGCGCAAGACAAATGGCTTGAACGGTTCTGCCTTCATCACGTTCTTCACGTCCTCGCGCTTCACTTCTTTCTCCCCTCCCCCGTCAACACATTCGCCGCGCCCTGCACATACTCGCCCATCGTGCTCAGGTTCTTCTCGCGGTTCACATAGACATCGCTATAGAGTTCTTCCGCCGGGTCAGGCTCAGGACTCTGCTCCGCGAATTTCACCGCCTCCTTCACCTGCGCCTTCACTTCCTTCTGCATCGCCTTGTAATCCTCATCCGTCAAACTCTCGCGCTCGTGAAGCAAATACTCACTCAAACTCACGACCGGATCGCGCTCCTGATACGTCAGCACCTCATCCTTGCCGCGATACTTCTGCGGATCGCTCATCGAATGGCCCTGATATCGATACGTCTTCAGGTTCACGAACCCCGCCCGCTGCTCTTCGCGCAACACATCCACAAATGGCTTCATGTTGTCATACACATCCATGACATCCATGCCATCGAATTCGAGATATTCAATCCCATACGCCGCCGCCTTGCGGCCCAGATCATGCGCCATGGTCGTGCCGCGCCCGATCTCCGTGCCCATCGAATAGCCATTGTTCTCGACAATATAAATCACCGGAATGTCAAAGAGCCCCGCAAGATTCATCGCCTCATGCAGCGCGCCCTGATTCAGCGCCCCATCACCGAGATAACACAGGCACACCTTTTTCGATGCTTTGCCGCCCTCGACACCTTTCTTGAGCACTTCCCATTCATACCGCGTCGCAAAGGCCAACCCCGTGCCCACGGGCGTTTGGGCACTGACAATCCCGTGCCCGCCATAGAGATGGTTCGGCTTGTCGAACATATGCATCGACCCGCCCTTGCCCTTGGCGCACCCGGTGGTCTTGCCAAACATCTCAGCCATGCAGAACTTCGGGTCCATGCCGCGAGCAAGCGCGTGCCCATGATCGCGGTAGGCCGTGATCACCGGGTCGTCATCGTTCACACTGCGAATCGTGCCCAGCGCGCATGCTTCCTGCCCGTTGTAGACATGGCAGAAGCCACCAATCTTGGCCTGCTGATACGCCGCCATCGTGCGCAGCTCAAACTCTCGAATCAGCAGCAAGTCTCGCATCCATGCATGCAGCGTCTCATCGGACAGCTTGGCCGCAAGACTCTTGCTTCGATTTTTGCCGGCCCTAGTCGTCGTCGTGGTCGCCATGCGATTCCCCGGTTCTTCGGTTTTACGTCGAGCCGCGCCATCCCTGTCCTAAGCCCCTGCCCACTATCATCGGCGCGCACCCACACCTCACTCTTGAAGCGATCCTGGCATTCTAGGGACGAAACAACACCCTCGCCCCGCATTGCGGGGGAGGGCTGGTTTTTCTGGCTAGTCCCAAGCGCAAGCGCGTGGATTTCGAGGTCTTTTCTTTAGCACACCGTCCCGAAGTTGAACAGCACAAGGTTCAGATCTGCAAGATCGACTGAACCGTTCCCATCAACATCGCCATTCGTCCCCGGCGCGACGATGGCCCCGAAGTTGAACAACACCAGATTCAGGTCCGCAAGATCAACAACACTGTTCCCATCGCCATCACCCGGGCAGGGAATGCCGACCACGCCGACAATTTGCACTTGCGCGTTCGGCGTATCAATGTCATCGCTCGTGACCGTCACGGTCTGATTGATCGGGCCCGCGGTGCTTGTATCAATCCCAACCAGATGCAGATTCCCCGCAACTCCCGGTGACGTCACAAAAAATCCGGCCGGCACAGTCAGGCCCGCGGTACCGACCATCGAGTAGGTCAGGTCCGCAATACCCGCGTTCGACCAGAGGGCAACATCGCCGCCATTGCTCACTGTGAGGTTTGCATTCACTGTCGCACTGACCGCGACCGTGCCAACATCAATAATGGTCGGCACGCTCACCTTTGCTGGCACCTGGAGATCGAGAAACACCGGAAGGTGCCCGCCGCCGGCCGCCATCGCCTGCAGCGCCTGTGCGATCGCCTGTCCGACCATCGTATTCGTCGATGTGGCCAATGTCGTGTTGAAACTCGTGCCATCATTGCCCCAACTGCGATACGAGTGATTCGCATCATCCCAGGTCACCGTGCTGTAAGGGATTGCCGGGTTGCCCATGTAATCAAGCGCCCCGTTATCGACGAGCGACCCGGACACCAGAAGCTGATCGTGCCGATCGTCCATGCCGCCCGCGCCGATCGGATCCTGCGTATGCACAAACCGGAACGCAAAGTTGTTGTTCCAACTCCCCGGCGTCGCGATCGGATCAAAGAGTCGACCAGCGTTGTTTGCCAAGTTGGCAGTCATATGCACATATGCCGATTGCGTTGCCTGCTGGATATTGAAATCGCCACCCAGAATAAAGTTCCAACCAGCGGGCAGATTCTCTGCATCCGTGCGAATGTTCTGCGCTTCGATCAAGCGACGGGCCTGATCGTCTGATGCCGACCCCGCCTTCATATGACTCGAATAGAACGCGATCACCGCTTCGTTCGCAGCGTACCCCTTGAGCCGAACGTCATACCGATTCACATCGCGCGGCGGCAACGGCGGCCCCGACCCAACTTGAATCACCGTCATCCCGAGAAAATCAACCTTGCTCGTACGATAAAACATCGCGTTATCGGTGTCGTTGCCATTCTGCCAAGGCGCTGCGGCCCAATCGCCCGGGCTGCCCGGCGCGGCGTTGACGATCGCCAAGAAGCTGTTGACCGCAGCCTGGCTCAGGAACTCCTGGCACACAAAGATGTCGGGCGACATCGATCTGCCGCTAAAGGACGCGTAGATCGAGGTCTCCAGATTCGCCGCGTTCCCCCCGCTGTAATTTGAGATATTCCATTCCGTGATGCGCAGTTGCGCCGATGCCATCGGTGCCAGCATTGCTGAGCACACCGCAACCACAGCCGTAATCAACAAACGAATTTTCATCTTCCAAAACCCTCTCTGCTTCTCAATCGCACTTCTTCTCAATCGCTCTTTTCGACTCAGCGCCTGCCTCGAGTCACGAAAATGGCCCACAGCGTCCCTCACAATGTGAAGGTGCGCAAGGACGGCTTGAAATGCTACCCGATGGATGGTCCAAATTCCCCAAAAAACTCGCCGAAACCTAAACTGGGGCTAGAGTTGTGTAGCACCCAAGTAGTTTCGACCGTAGAACAGTATGGTGCCCCTTCCTGTGATGTGAACCCAAACGGGCACCTCACAACCGATAACCCTCCGGGGCCTTGCGGAGTCCTCTAGACATGCACAAACCGATCGCCGCCATTGCAGGACTCCTTATTGTTGGTGTCGCAGTCGCGATGATGACCTTCGGCGGGGGGGATTCCTCTGACAACAACCCCTCCCCATCCTCAACAACTTCTACTGTCCTCAGTGCCAACCATGGCTCCAACACCCGTTCATTGCTCAATGACCGCGCGATCCCGGCGGCGCCTCTCCCCAGACAAACCTCCTCCCCACGCCTCGGCAGCTACACCGGCCCGCTGCGCGGCGAAGCACCATCGCGCACCAAAGAAACAAAATTACGCCCCGTCCCATCACCTGCCGCAGCAACAACGACAACGCGCACTACCAATCGTCCCGCGCGCAACGTTCGACAACCACAAACACCAACGCGCGGCCGCATCACCCCGGTCACACAACCTCCCATGCGCGTCGCCAACATGAGCAACGTCGAGCAATTGCGTGCACAACGTGAAAATCAAATGCGCGCACAACAGCAGTTCAGCCAGAACATTGGACTCACACAATCTACGGGAAGCGCACGACAAACCAGACCCTCTTCACCACGGGTTACAGATTCTGTGGGCGAACAAGCCAGCGCAGGCGACATCAACAGCAATCTCGACAACAACCGCAACGATGCACCTTCGCTTGATAGTATTCTGAGCGATTTCTTCGGTAATAACGGCAGAAACAGAAACAACAGCAATAACAACTTCGGCGGAACCACCGTCATCACCGGAGGCCTGACCCCAACTATCGAAGCCGTCTGGCGCACTGTCACTATCCCGAATGACTGCGACGAACTCGCAGGACATCGTTCCAATGATCTCTATCTGCGCTTTGATCAGGCGGCGCGCGTCACCACGGTTGAAGCTGGCGTCACTTCACTCGGTATCGTGCCCGAAAGTGGAGATTTCTTCCAAGCCTCTACCGGCGGCGACAGGCGACCCTCAACCACCGCCACGCTCGCAGACCCATGCGTTGCCTACGACACCTATGTCGCGCTCGATGACACCGAAGTGATTTTCCTGCCGACCGGCGCTGGCGTCACCTTTGATCCCAGCGCGCGCGCCACGTGGTTTGGTATTGGCGTCACTGCTGCACAAGACACAACATTATTCGACGATGACTTCTTTTACGTCCACATCGGGCGCTTCACGGCCCCCACCACCGTCGACACCGTCACCGGCTCGATTCAGGTTTCTTTCGGCGCACTCGGTGCAAGTCTGCCTACATCGGAACTGGTCACTGTTCCCAGTTGCGCCGACTGCTGGGATGGCCCGCCCCCCCCGGAGCCTGTCATCGACCCTGATCCCGTGACAGATCCTGATCCTGTCACAGACCCTGATCCGGTCACTGATCCCGATCCCGTCACCGATCCTGATCCTGTGACAGATCCCGATCCTGTCACTGACCCAGACCCGGTCACTGATCCTGATCCGGTCACTGATCCCGATCCGATCACAGACCCCGGCCCAGCCAACAGCCTCGTCTGGCTCATTGTCGATCACGGCGATTGCACCGAGGCCGCGGTGGCGGGCGTGCATACAGGTATCGATCTCTCGACAAAAACCACCTATGACCTTTTCTGGCGCACGGATCAGGCCAACCGCTTAGTCACTGTCGCCACCGGTGCCCCATCAGCAAGCGGCGCGGCACCTCTCATTTTCAGCCCGGAGTCGCCATTCCAGCACCCCGCAGGTGGAAACCTGCCGCCAGTACCACTGAGTTTTGCCCCCTGCGTCGAATTTGACAGCTATTTCGCTTTCGGCACCCTGACCACAGCTGACTTCATCGGCTTCCTGCCCGGTGAGCCATCCGCGGGCGACTGGGGCACGCAGCTTGATCTCGCCTGGTTTGGGCTGCCTTCGCCGACAGCCCAGCAGGATAGCGCAACCTTTGGTGACAACAGCTATTACGTTCGCATCTCCCGACTGACCTTGCCCGTCGGTTCGACCACCGCAGGGCAAATCGAAATTGCCTACGGCGCGTTCGGCACAACCGATCTCCTCAATATCACCCTCGATGTCCCGGCTTTGCCCGCAGCACCCTGAGTGTGAAACAGTAGTGCGAAAACGCCGGAGCCCTCTGCATCACGAAATCCTCTATCCTGCAACTCTGGTTCGCTGAACCAGAACAATGAATATCGGCGGTCGCCCTTGGTTGTGGACGGTGCGCGCCCGCTTCACTCAATATTGAGCCGTCCACGTCGTATCCGGAGAAGACCACATGAACGCTTGTATGCCCGGCATCGTTGGTGCCATGGCGCTGCTTGCCACCTCGGCAGGTGCCGCGTCAGACGCGATTCGCCCTGACGCTTTGATGCTTCAGTTCCCTGATGTTTCACAGTCCCAAATCTGCTTTGTCTATGCCAATGATGTCTGGGTGGTGCCAAAGACAGGTGGCCAGGCCACGCGCCTTGCAGCACCTGAAGGCGTCGAGCGCTTCCCGCGCTTCAGCCCCGATGGCACCACCATCGCATTCATGGGCAACTATGAAGGTGATGGCGATCTCTACACCATTTCCGTTGATGGCGGCATCGCAGAGCGCGTCACCTATCACCCCACAACAGAAATGCTTTGCGACTGGACCCCGGACAACCAACTGATCTTCTCTTCCAATGGGTACTCAGGCCTCGGACGAGCGCCCAAGCTTTACACCATCGACTCGACCGGCGGCACCACTGATCCCCTGCCCGTGCCCTATGGCGATGCGGGCGCGATATCGCCCAATGGCGAATGGCTTGCCTATACGCCACACAACCGCGACTTCCGCACATGGAAGCGCTATCGCGGCGGCATGGCTTCAGAAATCTGGCTGTTCAACTTGAAGAACACGACCTCGCGCCAAGTCACCACATGGGAAGGCACCGACACGCGTCCAATGTGGTCACCCGATGGAAGCACGATCTACTACCTCTCTGATGCGGGCCCGGAGCATCGCCTGAATATCTGGAGCTATGACCTTTCAAACCAGAACCACACGCAGATCACTACGTTTGCCGACTATGACACCAAGTTCCCGTCAGTCGGCCCGGGTGCCAATGGCAAGGGTGAACTTGTCTTCACCAATGGCGCCGATATGCACCTGCTCGATCTACGCACCAAACGCACGAGTGTTGTGGACATCACAATCCCGGGCGATCGCCCGACACTGCGTGCCAAGCGCGTTGATTACGCCAACTTCGGCGCTGATTTTGATATCTCTGCAACAGGCAAACGCGTTGTTGCGGAAGCGCGCGGCGACATCTGGTCGCTGCCCGCAGAAAAAGGAATCACGCGCAATCTCACCGCAAGCAATGGCAGCGCAGAACGCGACCCCATCTGGTCGCCCGATGGCAAGTGGATTGCCTATCTCTCTGATGCCACTGGTGAATACGAAATCTATATCGCCCAGTCCGATGGCAAAGACGATGCGCGCCAACTGACGCAGAACGGCAATGCCTTCCGCTACATGCACAACTTCTCACCTGACTCCAAAAAGATTGTCTTCGGTGACAAGTCCGGGACGATTTTCTTACTTGATGTCGAAACCGGCAACGCCAAGAAGATCACGCAGGATATCTATGCGCAACAGCCCGCCATGAGCTGGTCGCAGGATTCGCAGTGGATCGCACTGAGCCTGGCGACCGAGAATCAGCACCGGGCGATCAGTCTCTACAACACCGAGACTGAAGAGCTCACACAGGTCACCAGCGCGTTCTTTGATGCGTCAGACCCCGCTTTCGATCACGATGGCGAGTTCCTCTACTACGTGTCAGCGATGCACTTCGAGCCCACATACTCGAACATCGACTCGACATTCATTTATGACGAGGCGCAAAACATCATCGCGGTGCCGCTGAATAGCGAGGTTGAAAACCCATGGGCCCCCGAGGTCGACGAAGAAGAGTGGGATGACGACGATGATGCAGATGAAGATTCCGAAGAAGGCGATGCCGACGCCGATGATTCGGACGAAGATGCCGACGATGCTGAAGTTCATCCGCTTCACGGCGTATGGGAAGGCACGCTCACCGGCCTGAAGGCCCTGGGTTCACCCGATGATGAGATGTCCTTCACACTCGTGATCTCGGTCGATGAAGATGGCAATATCACTGGCTATTCCGAAACCATGGGGCAGAAGGAAGACCTCGAAGATGTCACCTTCGACGAGGCCACCGGCACCTTCACTGAAGAGGGTGAGGAATCCCTCATGAAGTGTACGGTTCAGGATGGCGAGTTGATCGACGGCACAGTCGAGCTCAAGGGCATGGGTATGACCCTGACCTTCACCGCCACCCGCGTCTCCACCGAACTCGATGAAGACCAGGCAGACGGTGCCAAGAAGAAAGACGCCGACGAGCCCGTCGTGATCGACCTCGAAGGGTTCGAGGCACGCGGCATCATGTTGCCCATCGATCATGGCAACTTCTCAAGCCTCTCGGTCAATGACAAGAACCAGCTTATTTACATGCGTGCGGCCCAGCCTTTCGGCTCGATCAAGCTCTTTGACATCACCGAGAAGGATGATGGCGAACGCAAGGTCGTAAGCGGTGTGGTCGGTTACGCGATGAGCGGCGATCGCAAGAAGCTTGCGGCGATCTCGATTGATATCGCGGCTGCCCAAGCGGGCAATGCCCGTCCGAAGGTGGCGGTCATCAAGGCTGCGACTTCGCAAAGTCTGAGCAAGATTGTCCCGACAGATTCGATGGACGGCTTGATCAACCCGCGTGAAGAATGGGCGCAGTTGCTCCGCGATGCGTGGCGTATTCAGCGCGATTTCTTTTACGACGAGAACATGCACGGCGTCGACTGGAAAGCAGTGTACGACCGTTACTCCTCGTTGCTTGTCGATTGCACCACGCGCGATGATCTCAGTTTCCTTATCCGTGAAATGATCTCGGAACTGAATGTCGGTCACGCCTATTACTTTGGTGGTGATACGGGCGAGAACCCGCCGCGCATCAGTTGCGGCATGCTCGGTGCGGATTTCGATCTTGTTACCAATGACGAAGGCACCGCCTATCGCATTACCAACATCATCGAAGGTGCTGCGTGGGATCACGATGCCCGCGGTCCATTGTCGATGCCGGGCGTGGGCGTCAATGAAGGTGATTTCATCCTCGCTGTCAATGGTTCATCCATTGATACGACGAAAGATATTTACGCTTCCTTCCAGGGCCTCACTGGCAAGGTAACGCAGCTCACCGTCTCGGAGAAGCCATTCATTGATGATGAAGCTCGCGAAGTTTTCGTCGAGCCCATCGGCAACGAAAGCGGCCTCCGCTATCGCGCTTGGATCGAAGCCAACCGCAAGTACGTCGAATACAAAACCGATGGCAAGGTTGGCTACCTCTACGTCCCTAACACGGGCGTCAACGGACAGTCTGATCTTTTCCGTCAGTTCTACGGGCAGCGCGACAAACTCGCACTGATCGTCGACGAACGCTGGAATGGCGGCGGGCAGATCCCGACGCGCTTCATCGAATTGATGAACCGTCCGGTGACCAACTACTGGGCGCTGCGCGATGGCGAGGACTGGATGTGGCCTCCCGATTCAATGCAGGGCCCCAAGTGCATGTTGATCAACGGGCTTGCGGGCTCGGGCGGCGACATGTTCCCGGCGCTCTTCCGTCAGGCTGGCCTCGGCAAGATCATCGGCACGCGCACATGGGGCGGCCTTGTCGGTATCTCCGGCAACCCGGCCCTCATTGACGGCGGGTACACCTCATCGCCAACCTTTGGCTATTACGAAACCGATGGCACATGGGGCATCGAAGGGCACGGCGTCGACCCCGACATCGAAGTCATCGACGACCCGGCCCTCATGATCGCCGCACCGGGCGAAGTGGCTGATCCCCAGTTGGATGCAGCCATTCAGCTCATGCTCGATGAGATTTCCGTCAATCGGTTTGTCCCGCCGCACCGCCCGACTCCCCCGGATCGCTCGGGGATGGGCATCAAGGATGCGGATAAGTAAAAATTTGTGATTTTGCCCTGAACCCCGGGAACTGACCTGCGGGACAGACGTCAAAATCACTGCATTGCCACAACCCCAGGAGGCGCCTCGCACATTGTTGCGCGGCGCCTCTTTTTGTTTTTCTTGGTGGGGTGGGCGTCTCACGACCTACTATTCCCCCATGCCCCTGCTTCCCCGCTTCATTCGCAAACGCCGCCTGCGCTGGCCGTTTTGGACAAGCACGGTGATTGCGGTGCTCATCCTGATCATCATGGTGGTTGGCTATTGGGTGGAAGCTGGGGTGAGCCTGCGAATCCCACCGGCCGCGCACTCTCTCGGGGTTACAAACTGCTCGCTGATGTACCAACGCTACCGCGGCACCGATGTGGCCGAGTTGGATTCACAAAAATTCGGACCCGTTATACGCTGGAACTCCAACCCCCGCTTGCCAGCTTGGCGCCCAGCATACTTCTCGTCACCACTCTCGCCAACGTTAAGCGTCTTGATTCTCCTCATCCTCCTCTACCTCCTCGCTGCGCCGTTTGTGCTGTTCTCCGGGTTCCTCTTCTGGCGTGCGCCGCTCATTCATGCCGCGGGCCACTGCCAGCAATGCGGCTATGACATGACGGGGATCAAAGATGCTGCTGTGTGCCCGGAATGCGGGGTGTAGAACAGGTTCTGGACCAATTTGCATTATTTCCTCACATTGCATTTGCCTCACGGCAATTCTGTTGCATGCTCGAAATTGACGGACGATTGGTCCGAGGATTAGAGGAATCCTTAGAAACTGAATATGCGTTGGTGTATGCGGTGGAATGTGCCGCTTCATGCACTGCGCACACCATCCTTGAGGGAGGATACTGATATGACACGCGCACAAAACGTGTTCGCTATCGTTGCCGGTACAACGCTCGTCGGCTTTGGTGCAGTTGGAACAACCATCGCAGGCCCATTCGATCCCGCGTACCGCGGCGATCCCAATTCGGTTCATGCGATCTTCGATGAGGTTGGGGCCGTAGGTGGCATTTGGGACACAACCTTGTTTGCTACGGGGCCATCCGCGTTTCCGCTTGATGCCACAGTGCCCCTTGCAGGGGATGATGGCCTTGACATGCGGATACTGTTGCCCAACTTTATTGACAATCTGCCGCAGAAACTCATGCGCATTCAACTAATCTTCAATACACCCGTATCAGCTGCCTTGATCGGGTTTCAGGTGGTCGCATTCGATACATTTCCGACTGTGGTGAATTTCGTCGGCGGTTCGACGGGTGTAGCGACTGCCCACTTCATCGACTTTGAAATCTTCCCAAACCCGGACTGGGAAGAGATCCTCATCTTCGGGGATGCCGTCGGAAACGTGCTTCCCCCCAACTTGACTCAGATTGAAATTGACACTGTGTCACAGGTTCCTTCGCCGGGGACGATCGCGCTGTCTGCGCTGGGCGGTGTTGTGATGCTGCGCCGTCGTCGGTAGAAATGCCGCCCAATTGACTAAAAAATAACCCAGCGTTTAGAGACGCCCGAGGAGAGGAACGACACATGCAATTTGCATCGTTTGCGATTGTCTGCGCGCTGGTTGTCTCCAGCCCCGCGCTTGCGAGACAGACTATTCTCAATGGCGACATGACTGGTCCCACAGGTACTGCAACAGCGCCGCCGAGTTGGTTTTTGATGCAGAACACGCCGGACACGGTGGATTCACTTGGACCGATTCACTTCACGCCCAACCCATGGGTGTTATCACCGAACGGCGGGACGTTTGTGCGCGGCGGCGGATCTGATCTCATTCAGTCTGAGGCGATTGCACAGAATGTGACTGGCTTCACGCCCGGCGCGACGTACTTGCTAGAGTTTTTCATGACCAACCTGGGCCACCAGCACCCGACATCCGGCGCGTGGATCGGCGAAGCCGGCTATTGGAGTGTCTATGCAGACGGTGTGCTCGCTGGCACGACCGCGTTTATCAGCAAGCCCGTTTTGAATACGGACCTCAATGTCTGGGTGGGCGAGAGCGTTACGTTTGTTGCGCCCGCGGCAAACTTTGAGCTTGGGCTCATGCCACGAAGTGGCGGTGCGCTCGCGGCGTACATGGGTATTGATGGCATTTCTGTGCGCGCTGTCCCTGCGCCGGGCGCCGTTGCAATCTTCTGTGCAGGTGCGCTGGCGGGAGGTGTCCGCAGGCGACGTTGAGTTTCAATCATGCATTGCCATTAGAGAATGGGCGATTCACACCTCGGCTGAGTTTTTGGACCCTACATCGTCTGTGTCTCTGTATCCAGTATCGGTTGCGGCTCCTCGCATCTGCGACGCTTGTTGGCAATGGCAGACTTGTACGCCTGCCTTGGCGCTCATTCGCGTTCCTCCGGGGTACACAAGCTATCGTTCGCCTTGATTGGGTGTTGGAAATGGGCATTCTGCATGGCTCATGCCCTGTGAGTACCGAAATATTGACCTTCAAAACACCGTGAATTGCATCGCAAGTCATTGGTACACCGAGCATTTGCGTTCGGCACACTAATGGAACCATACGCCGTTGAAGACCATTTATATTGCGCCCCAGGCGTCGTGCATTAGATCAGTTCGACATCCGTCAATATCTCAACCGTTGCAGGCCCGGGGTACGCCAGAGCGCGCTCGATTGCATCGTCGAGTTGGCTCTGCTCTTCAACGCGAATGCCAAGGCCGCCACAGTTTGAGACATACTCGGCGATATTCGGATTGCTGAGCGATGTCTGCCAGACATTCCACTCACCGGCGCGTTGTTCCTTGCTGATCTTCCCGAGTTCTCCATTGTTGAGCAGGATGTGCGTGATGTTCATGCCATACTTAACAGCGGTATTCACTTCCCATGCATACTGGCCAAAGCCGCCATCGCCGCTTACGCACACGACCGGTCGGCCTTCGAAGCGTTTGTCCCAACGGTTCTTCACCTGGGTTGCGCACCACGCGCCCATTGCCGCGGGATAGCCAAAGCCGATCGACCCGAGATAGCCGCTCATCAAGACCGCTTGCTTACCGCTCGCTTCGAAGTAGCGCCCGAAAGAATAGGTGTTGTTGCCGACATCGACCGCGATGATGGCATCGTCCGGAATACGCCGATTCATGGCGTTGAAGACAGCGATGGAGGAGATGCCCTTGCCACGCGTGTCGTCGAGACGATTTTGCTTTTCGGCGCGCCAGATTTTCCAGCGCTCTGCGATTTCCGGGCGCTGGTCGGTGGTCGCGTGCCCGCGCAGGCGCTCGGCGAGCAGGCCGCACGTTATGCCAAGATCGCCCCACATCGGCACATCAATGGCGTGGAACTTGCCGAGCTGGGCGCGATCGGAATCGACTTGGATGGTCGGCTTCTTGGGCGTGATGCCGGTGTGATTGCTAAAACTTGCACCGAAGACAAGCAGCACATCGCTTTCATTCATGCACCAGCTTGCGATCGGCGTCCCACTTCGTCCGAGCACGCCGCCGCCGCAGGGATGCGCATCGCTGATCAACCCCTTGCCCTTAAAGGTAGTAAGGATGGGGCATTGCAACATCTCGGCGAGCGCGATGATTTGCGCCATCTCAAAGCGTGCGCCGTGACCCACGATGATCACCGGGCGCTTGCTCTTCTTGAGCAGGTCAATCGCCGCCTTGATGGAGTCATCGTCAGGTGTGATGCGCATCGGTGCTAGGCGGCCATCGGGTGAACCGGCCTCTTGGCCTTCTTTGGCGGGGCGCGTCTGCACATCGTCGGGAAAAATGATGTGGGAAACGTTGTTGTTCACCTTCGCGCTCTTGAGCGCCAAGTTCATCAGCTCTGCATGATTCGAATCGGGCAGGCAGAGGTGCGAGAAGCCCGCGACGGCGCTGAATGCTTCCTTGAGTGGCAATTCCTGAAACGCGCCGGGACCGAAGACCTGCTGTTGCACCTGACCGGTGAGTGCAAGAACAGGCGCACGGTCGACCTTGGCATCCCACAATCCTGTCAAGAGATTCGTTGCACCGGGGCCCGCGATTGACAGGCATGCAGCGGGGTCGCCCGTGAGCTTTCCAAAGGCAGATGCCGCAAACGCCGCAGCGCCTTCGTGACGAATGCCGATGAACGTGAGCTTTCCCACCTGTTCCTGCCTGCGCAGGGCATCCGCAAGGCCGAGGTTGGAATGTCCCACCATCCCAAAGACGTGCGTCACGCCCCAGTTGACCATCGTCTCAGCCATGACATCTGTCACGGTGCGCTTATGCGCCGGTTCTCCTTCGAATCCGATGTAAATGCCGTCACTGCGCGCTTCGACAGGGAACGTCTCGACACCATCGTCGTACCCGCCGGGCGGCTTGCCGGTGAGCGGGCAATAGTCCCACCCGTGCCACGGGCAGCGCAACAAACCATTCTCGATCGAACCCTCGCCAAGCGGCCCCCCCTGATGCGGACACCGATTGTCAAGTGCACCATATGTGCCATCATGATGTGTGAGCGCAAAGGAGCGTGTTACTGCTCCTTGCGTAACGTTCACAGTCTTCACGCGCCCATCGGGCAGCTCGTCGGCATCCGCGACCTTGTGCCATGTCAGTTCGACCTTCTTTTCGTGACTCATGGCGCTTCCGTCCCCACTTCCTGTTTTAGTTCCCAGTTCAAGCTGACGCTGATGATCGTTCGCACAATCACGATCATGCCCAGCGCAAGCAGCGCATCGAGATCAGGGTCGTTGAGATCGAGGCTAATAATGGTCTCGATGATGTCAGCGGCGATCAGAAACTCAAGGCCAAGCTGCAGATAAAACCCGAGCGTCTTGCGGAGTTGGTGGCCCAGTGGCTCGGTCTTAGCGCCGCGGAACCTGCAAGCTTCCATGCGCACGAGCAGGAGCACACCTATCGCAACGCCCCAGATCAGAACGAGTACGCCAACCACGCCGATGACGGATGACGAGATGTGCATCCAGTTGTGCAAGCTATCCATTGTTGTCTCCATGTTCGCAGGTATCACACAGCTTGGTCACGCGATCATGCTCAAACCCCACCGCTTCGAGCGCCCGCGAAATTTCGATGATACTGCTCACCATCGCAACAAGGACGCAGAGAAGGCCGCCAACAAAAATGATGACCGCAACAGCATCAACGCCATCGAAAAAAATCGACACGCCGAGCAAAAGTGAACTGATCACTAAACAGATCACTGCACAGAACAGCATGAGCAGCGTGATGCGCATGAGTCTGGCCCTGCACAACATTCGCGTCGTCTGATCATCAATGCCCTCCAGACGCATCGCACGGACCTGCCCGGCATGGCCATTGGTCGCCGGTTCAACATATGCACTCAACCGCTCGCCGTGCATCACGCGCACGCGGGCAATGATTGCGTTCAAGCGTGCGCTCGTTGATAACACAAGCAAGCCGCAGGCGGGGATGATCACCGCCGGTACCACGAGCAATTGAATCACACCCGAATCAAGTCGCGCTTCCATTATGCGTCCGCCCACTTTCCAAGAGGCACGGCACCGCCATAGCGCACGCCGGTCAGGCACACCATGTCGCGCTTCCATGCCGTCAGGTCATCTTTTGCAAACTTGCTCAGGTGATCGTGCCCGCACGCTCGCGCGAGCACCCCCATGAGTTCGACACTCGCGCGGAAGAAGTTGTCGAGGCGCTTGGCGGATTCTTCCACAATCTGCCGCGCGCGCAAGTGCGGCTTCTGGGTTGCAATGCCAACCGGGCAGTTGTTGGAGTTGCAGGCCCGCATGCCGAGACATCCGATGGCTTGGATTGCCGAATTGCTGAGCGCGATCGCATCGGCCCCGAGCATCATGGCCTTGGCAAAGTCCGCCGGCGTGCGCAACCCGCCCGTGATGACAAGCGTCACCGGTTGACTGCCCTGTCGCCCGCGCCCGATGCGCTCCAGATGCCGGCGCGCCCGCGCCAAGGCTGGAATCGTGGGCACCGAAATATTGTCTCGAAAGATCAGTGGTGCCGCCCCGGTGCCGCCGCCGCGCCCATCGAGAATGATGTAATCCGCCGTTGCTTCCAGCGCAAAATCAATGTCATCTTCAATATGTTGCGCACTGAGTTTGAAGCCGATGGGAATGCCGCCCGTAACCGCGCGCACTTCGTCGGCGATCGCCTTGAAATCGACAACGGTCTTGATGTCTGGAAAAGTCGCTGGCGAAATCGCGGGTGTGCCGACGGGAATGCCGCGCACACTTGCGATCACTTCATCAACCTTCTCACCCGGCAGATGCCCGCCCGTGCCAGTCTTCACACCCTGCCCGCCCTTGAAATGAAAAGCCTGGCAGCGCGCAACCTTGTCCATCGAAAACCCAAACTTGGCGCTCGCAAGCTCATAAAAATACCGCGTGTTCGCTTCCTGCTCCTCTGGCAACATGCCGCCCTCGCCCGAACATATCCCGGTGCCTGCCATCTCAGCGCCCATCGCCAGCGCGACTTTCGCTTCCTTGCTCAGCGCGCCGAAGCTCATGTCGCTTACAAACAGGGGGATCTCCAGTCGCAAAGGCTTCTTCGCGCCGGGGCCAATGACAACCTCGGTACCGACCGGATGTTCGTCGAGCAGCGGCCGGCACGCCATCTGCGCGGTTACAATCTGCAAGTCATCCCAACTTGGCAACTGTTGCCTCGGCACGCCCATCGCGCCCGCCGGTCCATGATGGCCGACCTTGCTCAATCCATCCTTTGCAAGCTGCTGAATAAACCCGACGTGAGGTTCTTCCTCTGCGCCGTGTGGGTCCTGATATTGCCCAAGATATTCATCACGTTGAAAAGGCTGCGGGTGCTCATCGTGCCACGCAGCAAACTCATCGCGATCAACATAAACATGCTTCACGCCATTGGCATCATCTTCGATCCATGCGTTGAATCTGTGAAGCTGCTCTGCATTGTTGTATTCACTCACGCCCGTATCAATGCGATAATCCCAGCCGTGTACACCACAAATCAGGTTGTCACCATCAATGTGCCCATCGGCCATGAGTGCGCCGCGATGCAGACAGCGTCCATAGAGCACACTCACCTGCGGCTGCCCATCGCGCTCATACCGCGTGATGACCAGATCCACATTGGCAACCAACGCGCCAATGGGTGAGTACGGGTTCAGATCGTTCCAAGCGGCAACGGCAACCTTCTTCATGCAGCACTCCAAATCCTTGATGTTGTACCGTAGCATACATGGCATCGAACCTCGTGATGGAGAACGCAACTGTGGCCACAGTCAACAAACGCCTTGCAGAACTTGGGCTTGAGCTTGCCCCGCCCGTGCACCCGGTGGCGAACTACCTCGGGTGCAAACGCTCGGGCGACTTGCTGTATGTCTCGGCGCGCGTCAGCCCGCAGCGCGGCGAAGTCGGCACGGACATCGATCGTGATGCAGCCAAGCAAGCTGCCCGCGATACGATCGTTCTGCTGCTGAGCATTATTCGCGCCGAGATCGGGAATCTTGATCTGATTCAGTCAGTCGAGCGCATGCAGGGGTTTGTGCGCTCGGCGCCGACCTTCACCGAGCAGCCTTATGTGATCGACGGGGCGTCGGAACTCCTGATTGAGTTGTTCGGCGAGGCCGGCAAGCATGCGCGCACCGCGACCGGCGCAGCACAACTGCCTTTTGGTGCTGCAGTACAAATAGATATGACGCTGCGGCTTCGGGAAAATTCTTAAATGCAACTATTGGAGAATAACCGGTGAATCCGGAACAATTTGATCGTATTTGTGCTGTCTATGAACGGGCGCTCGCACCCCAGGGCGCTAGGGACAGAGCAGAACCATACGCCATTCGGATCCCAATAACACCGCTATACTCCAAGAATGGGACGCCTGTTCATGATCATGCTCCTCCTTGGCACACTCGCTGGTGGTTTGTATTTGTACACCACCAACGGGCCGACACCGCCTGACTTCGGTGCGATGGCACAACAATCACTCGTCGAAAGCGCCGCGGCAACCACCCCCGACGACCGCCTCACCGCAATCTTGAACGCCACCAACGCCTTCGCAGAGATTGTCTTCACCATCGATAGTGTCGCTGATGCACAGCTCGCGCTCCCGCATCTCACTCAGCTCGCCGATGAGGTCAAACGCCTCGACGATGAACTCCAGCAGGACAGTAGTGCAAGGCATGCCTTGATACAGAGTCGGCAGTCTGAAGTTGACGAAAGGGCGATGGTTCTAGCCCGCATGATGCTTTCCACCGCGTTTAGGGTCGAGATTACGAAGATGATCCTCAACCCGGTCGAGACTATCACCTCGGTGCTGCAATAGGCACAACGCGGCTGTGCGTACCGTCCCAATATATAGCCCGGCCGATTGCGCGACGTTCCTGTGGTAGTAATTGAGCATGCCACCTGCGCTTGTACCCGTTTCTGTACCAGTTGCAGAGTGAGTCTTCGGGCTTTATCCAGCGACAAGTCCGCCACCAACTGCTTCAGCTTGCGGTTCTCTTCTTCGAGCTGCTTCAAGCGGCGCACTTCAGCAACACCCATCCCGGCGAACTTCTTCTTCCACCGGTAGAACGTCTGCTCGCTAATGCCCATCTTTCGGCACACATCCCGCACCGATGCGCCGCCCTCGGCTTGCCGCAACGCAAACGCGATCTGCTCTTCCGTGAATCTCGACTTCTTCATCATCCTGACCTCCAAATCAGAGGCCGGATTCTCGCTCAATTTCTCACCCTACCAATGGAGCAGGATTCGGGGGTAGGCGCATGGCTTTGAGTCCCCCACTGTCGCGGATCGTGTCGATGGGTTGGTTTTTCTGTGTCGTCATGGTCATGGTTCCTTTCTGTGTGTGTTGACCGATGCCTCGCGGATGGCACGGCGCATGGGCACTTCGGCCACAAGAGAAATTGCGGAGGGTCCATCGCAGCAAGCGCAGCGCCACTGAAAACGTTGGAAACCGTCATTTCTCTTGGGGACGGGCCCGCCGTGCGAGCGTCAGCATCAACTGGCAACACATCGCAGAAGGAAGAGCCTGAAACAGACCTGCAAAACCAGACCGATCAGCATGAGCTCTGTTGCGATGAGACAGGTCATCTCCAGAATACGCTGCGAAACAGCAAAGCATTCGCAGTTCGATGATGAAGAGCTGGGTGCAGGGATCGTCATGTGTCATAAACGACTCGGCGGTGTGCTCAAGTCATACGCTCGCGCTGCAGCCTGAGCATTAATTCGCCCTTACCCATCTCAATGATCCGAAACTATGCGCGATCATTGTGCGCCGTTGCAATTCGGATTGGCGAATTCACACAGAGAATCAAGCAAAACCAGACCACGGTTGAGTTTTTGGACATTATGCCCTGCGACATAATAGCCTGAAATCATGATTACAAGAAGTACTCGGAATGCCTGAACACAAGCTTCATTGCTCCTAACATCAAGAACAGCAAGGTCATCCCAATGGCGTACCCTAGCGTTTGGCGCTTGTTCTGCAAGACCCCAAGTCTTGTCATGAGAGGTATGCAACTAAGTGAGATTGCTATTCCTAAGAACACAAGCAAGGCAATGCCTGCCGTGTTTACCCAGAAACCCACGGTTCCGAGATCATTTAGCACGTCATCTGTCTCGTCAATACTAGAGGCTATCCCAAAACCGTTCTCGATGCCGATAGATGTGCATGCTGACACTTACACATGAACAACTGGACTGGCTCTGCGAGCGCATTCCTGACGCTGAGCGAAGCCCGAAAGGCGGTCGCCCCTCCGCCAACAA
>JAJDDF010000009.1 GCA_029260455.1 Phycisphaerales bacterium
CGCCGCGACCGGTGCGAGTTGATTGCGCAGAGTTCTTTCTGGTCATCACTGGCCTCCTTGCCGGAGAACAGCATCGATGGTTCAGACCCAATGCGCAACCAAACAAGCGCCGAACAAATGAGCCGTCAAACAGGACCTAGACCAAATTCATACTTCCATTCCTCTCGGATTTCTTCACCGGCAGCTGCGCCGACGGGCGTGCGGGTTCGGCTAGTGAGATTGCCTGCTTTGAGAATGTTGAAGTTGATGTCGTTGTTGTACCTGTAATCGATCTTATCGCCATTTGGCAGAGTCTTGGATTTGCGGCGGAGTCCCTTGGGAACATTCGAAGCATTGAAAACGTTCGTGGTAATAAAAGTAGGGCCAGCAGGCATGTTTACCGCCGGAATTGATGGCGCGGCCGCGTTCCCAACATTGCTTGGCATCGCTGGGTTCGGTGCCTTGTTCTCGTATTCCGAGCGAGAATTGATCTGGTGGTGCCCATTGAACCTCAGAACAATGACATTGCCATCGCGAGTGTTAATGGTGGCCTTTTCGATGTAATCGTTATCTACATCGAGGATGTATGTGTAGTCCCACCGTCCTCCGTCAGCAAGTGTTTGGGAGATGCAGTACCCCTTATTGGCATCGTACACATTCGTCAGGCGGGCCACGCCAGGGGCGCGTGGGTCTTCCACAGTCTTGAGTTGATCTCCGATGTTGTTGTTTGTTGACTTGTAGTAGGTGTACCGCCACGTTGTCCCGTTTGGAAATTCTGCATGCTCTGCAGGAAAGTCGTACTCATTCGCAGCGTCGATCTCGACCGCTGGCAGAGTAACAGTTTCGAGGTCCTTGTCGTTGCCTTCCGTCGCTGCCGCATCGAAGTAGGTGTAGGTCACTGTCCTGCCCGCAAAGTCCGTCACGGTATGAATCAATTCATCATGTGGGGATGCGTAGTATGCGAAAATGATAGGGCGACCGATCGTATCGATCACTTGTTCGAGCCGATGTGATCCGTCGTACAACAGGCTTGTCGTGTTGCCATTGCGATCGATGATCGACGTGCATTTGCCCGGCGCAGCAGTCGCATCCAGCGCATTGAAGAACAGCACAGTCCCGTCTGCCTTGGTCATCTTGTACCCGCTGGCCCCGAGATCGTCCATCATTACGGCGAGCTGCTTGCTGCCGTAGGCAGATACCCCGGGAATGTCCTCGAGTGGCGGTTGCTGCTGCACTGGGTTAATGACAAGCTGATATGTGAGAAAGTCATGGCGCCCATTACCCGAGAAGAGCCAGAGGTTTGGGTGAAGGGGTGGGTCTCCTGGAATAAGTTCAACCACCTTCGTCAAAAATATGTTGTAGGAGTGATCCCAGTCATTGCCCATCGGGCTTGGGAGCGACGACTTGAAATCCTGAATGCCCGTGAGTGAGCGATAGGTGCGCGTGAATGCGAAGTCCATGCCGCGACCTGCGATGAAGAGGTCGGTTTCGGTGATTCGAAAATCACCGTTACCGAAGTAGACCGGATCAGACATGTAGTCGGTGCCGAATTCCCCCAAGTCTTCTCCGCTGTCACAGTTTGCCGGTTCAAGTATGCCGGAAAGCTTGTCCGCCGCCAATACAGCACTTGCAAACATTCCAATCGCCATCGCCACACATACATGCGTCAACTTCATCATCTCAAGCCTCCCGGGGTGTCCATTCTCGGACCACCAAGGTATATGACGCATAAACCGGGTGACGGGTTCTCCCCGATTTCGGGATTTGAGACACTTTCTCGCCGGACTCATGCGTAAGAGACCGCTCTCGGGTTTTGTTTGGAATCAAGGTCAATGACACGGCTGTCGGTAAGACACATATTTGTGTTTTTATGAACCTGTATTACACACATATGTGCGATTCGTCTCTTGATGCCTGCTTGTTGGGATGCGTCTCCTCGCTGGAACTTGGCAAGCGTAGCATTGCGCAGGAGGTGTTCAATGTTTGCTCATCATTTAGCCGTCATCGTCATCACGATATGTGGGATTGCCTTGGGGTGTTCATCAAGCTCGAAGTCCAATTGCCAAGAGCCGCCACAAGCAGGTGAGCATCGAGACGAATGCCCACCAAAGCCAATAGGTGTACAGGCAACAAGGAATCGTTGCGATAGCGTCGTTATCTCATGGGCACCGATGGATGGTGCGTACACGTTCGACGTGTTGCGGAAAGAGGCTTCCGATACCGGTGAACCATCAGTGGTAAAAACCGGTTCAACAACCACCAACTGGCTTGACCAAGAAGTTCCGTGCGGCTCTGACTACTCGTACTTCGTCCGCGCCGTGGGTGAAGATGGAATCGCCGGTGAGCGAAGTGAAACAGCCTTGGGTCGCGCGTGGTGCACACTTGCCGCGCCATCATGGCTCAACGCAACAGACGGCAGTGAGCGCTGGAATATCATCGTGACTTGGGCAGCGGTTGCTGGGGCTCAGACATACGTCATCGAACGACGTTCGTGCAACACACAGCAATCGTGGAAAATAGTACCTGCTGATACGAATTCGTTAGCGTCTCGAAGATACATTGACCGTCGAAGAACGTGCGGAGAAGGGGTGAAGATGGAATATCGCGTCCGCGCTCGCAACGATGCGTGCGGCGAAGGACCGAATAGCCCCGTTGACTGTGGATGGTGCAGACCCTAGCACCGGAACTTTGACAAGCGAGTGCGCATCAACCGTCATTTGAAATCAGTGGGATGTGGCGCAACGTGGCGATTGTGATGAAATCGATACTGCGACCAGCCCGAATCGCAACACGGCGTTCCATGACCTCGACACCAGACTTGGGCATCTTCGCGCCCGTCGATCGAAATTGCTGCTTCTGGAGGCGCTTGCGATTCTCAGGCGTGCCTGCAAAGGAAAGCAGGCACAGATGCTCCGGGGTGTTCTCATGCAGGGCTGCCATATGCGCCATTTGCACAAGCAGTGATGCAAGCAAGGCTCGCGTGGGATTGGCTGGTTCTGACTGGAGGTGCGCAACCATCGGGCATGCCGCCTCCATCAGCAGGTGCTGTGATGGCAATTGCAGATCATCAACAGTGCATTCAAAGCTGGCGCAATGGCCGGACCTGACGGCCTCGTACGCTGCAGGGGTCAAGGGCAAGATAATCGTCAGTCCCGTTGGGCGCTTGCGACCAAGCGCCAGATGCACAGTCATCGCCTTCCAGTGATGCCACTCGGCGACCTTGGCCTGATAGGTTTCAAGGTCAATCCCCATGTGTTCTTCTGCGATCTCAAGGGCGCGGGGTTCGGTGAGCGCTAGCCGCTCTTTCTTCGAGGCCATCGCATTGCCGACGGATGTGCAGAGTTGCAAGATATGTTCGCGCAGTTCTTCGGTAGCACACGGACGACTATGGCGGACAATGAGGCGATCTGCGACCACATCCCAGAGTCCCCGCACGCCGCGCTGCAGGAAGTCAGTTGACTCAGGATTGTGTGCTGGGTTCTCAGCGGGCGATTCACAGAGAAGATCGAGCAAACTCTCATTGCGAATGTCATCAGCAAGACAAGGACCACCCTCAGTTTCGAGATAAGTGGCAAGCGCTTCCTGTGATGCAGGGTTGGCAGACGACTCTGCGCATCGCAGCGCACCGATCAACCCAATGGAGGCCTTCTCGGCCACCGTCTTGCCTTGTCTGAGGTCGGTCAGCATGTTGCCTGAAGCGCCGCCGTGATGCTGAATCATGTAATCGCGGTAGTGCTTGTGTGGTGGCCATGCACCTCGGCGCGTGAGGTATTCACGAAAGTCGGATTTCAAGGCGCGGAACCGATCTGGGCGTAGCGGCATAGGGCGAACCTCCAACATGCTCCTGTGCGAACGCACACGACAACGTGACGCTGGAGTCAATACCGCAGTGCGGTGTGCGGTGTTTCATTTCTTTGCTGTCACAGCAAGGTTGTGCTCGTCATTGGTGGGTTTGTGCCGGATGCTCCCTGTGTTCACCTCGTTGAGTTGTATTTCAACGGGCTACAGATAGGAGCTGAATCATGGCGGAGTTCTTTTCATTTATGAAGATGTTGATGGTGTGCGGTACCGTCTTCTTCATCGTGACGTTGGTGTTGCTGTCGATGCCGCAGAGTCGGCTTCGATACGTCGGCATGGAAATGATCAAGTGGGTTGCAGCGATCGGGCTTGTGCTCATGGTGCCGCTTCCCATTGATGTCCTGCCCGATGTGCTGCCGCCGATTACCTATATCGATGACCTTGGCTACATCGTGATGGCGATCGTCTCGGCGCGCTCTGCCATGGGTGATCGCAGGAAGCGGGCGCTGATCGAAGAGGCGGAGCTTGCCGAACTGCGCTCACGGAGTGGCCTTGCAGACAGTGAGGCCGACACCGTTGACCTCCCAGCGGAAGAGGAGGCCCGGCAATGAACGCGAACATGATCCGAGTCTCCATCAATGATCTTGTGGTGCAACCACAAGTGCGCACCGTGATGGATGAAGAATCTCTGCAAGGTCTGGCAGGGAGCATTGCGGTGTCTGGATTGCAGCAACCCCTGCTTGTGCGCCGTGAAGGCACGCAACTCATCGTGATTGACGGCCACCGTCGGCTCGCAGCGTGCAAGCAGCTTGGCATGGCAGAAGTCGATGTGCTTGTGGTTGACAGGGACATTGACGCTGGCGAAATCCTGACCCGCCAGCTTGTGTGCAATCTGCAACGCGAGGACTTGTCGGTCCTCGATCGTGCTGAGGGTATCGCGGCACTGATTGGACGTGCCTCGCTGACTGCCGAGCAAGTTGCCAAGCACCTCGGGCTGTCACCATCCACGGTGTCGCGCACGGTGTCGGTCATCTCACTGCCCGATGACATCAAGGGACTGGTTGCATCGGGTGAGGTTTCAGCGGATGCGGCGTATCGGCTCGCGCGCATCGATGATCCGGTGCGCCAGCGCGTACTGGCGGCGCAAGTCGCCTCCGGTCAACTTTCGCGCGATGACCTGGCCCGAAAGCTCAAGCGCCTCAAGCGCGGTGAAGAATCACGCGCCCAAGGTCGCTCATCTCGCGTCAAGGCGGTACTTGGCCATGGGCGTTCGGTCACGATTGCGGGCAAGGACCTGACGCTCGAAGCGGCAATCGAATGGGTGGAACAGTTTCTCTCCGGCGCTAAGAAAGCCAAATCGCAAGGACTCACGATCGAGACCTATGTGCGCGCGATGAAAGACCAAGCCGCCTCCAAGGGACGGAGGGTTTCATCGTGAAATCTCTCTTCCACCTTGGCGCAAAGAAGCGCCGTCAACCTGCCTATGACCCCTGGGACTTGAGTGCGCCACTGCTTGAGTGGGCCGATGATGTGCCATGGCGTGTAGGTTCGGCAGCGATGGGCACCATGATCTTTGGCAGCACAGGCTCGGGGAAGTCTACGGGATCACTGGCGGCCATTTGTAATGCCCAATTGCGCGCAGGCTTCGGTGGGCTTTTCTTGACCACCAAGCTCGAAGATCGCGACACCTACATCAAGTATGTCCGTGATGCGGGGCGCATGGATGATCTGCTCATCTTCAGCCCTGACAACTGGCTGCGCTACAACTTCATCGCAGAAGAACGGGCACAATCCAAGGATGGCATCGCGCTGGTCGAGAATCTGACCGCGTTGCTCATGGCCGTCACCGAGCTTGGTGAACGTAGTGGCAGTGGCGGCAGCAGCGGCGGCGACAGTGAACGCTTCTTTCGCCTGGAGGCGACCCGTCTGGCACGAAATGGGCTGCTCGCACTCGTGCTTTCGCGCGATGTGATCACGATCCCAGACCTTCACAAGCTCATCACGTCGGCAGCGGTCTCATTGGAACAAGTCACCAGTGAATCATGGCAGCAGGGATCGTTCTGTTTTGCCTGCCTGCGCGCTGCCGATGATGCACCCAAGTCCGAATCCATGCGGGCCGACTTCGATCTGGCGCTCACCTACTTTCTCAATGAATGGCCAGCGCTCAGTGCCCGCACGCGCAGTGTCGTCCAAAGTACGCTGACCAGCTCGACTGACTTGCTCTCGCGTGGTGCGGCCCGTGACATGCTCTCGTCGCCCACGTCGAATATCTCGCCAACCGACTGCTATGAAGGCGCGATCATCATCGCCGACTTCCCGGTCCTGCTCTATCACGACATCGGGCAGTTGATCCAGGTGATCCTCAAGTTCGCGTGGCAGCGGGCGCATGCAAGGCGGGACATATCCGTCAACCATCGGCCCACTTTCATCGTGGCTGACGAAGCGCAGATGCTGCTGGTTGATGCCGATCAGCAGTTTCAGGCCATCTCGCGCAGCACGCGCACGGCGGTGGTCTATGCCACCCAGTCCATCTCCGGCATGATCGATGCCATGGGGGGCACGGGCGCTGAGCCCAAGGTGCATGCGCTGCTCGGCAATCTCCAGACGCGCATTTGCCACCAGCAATCTGACATTCGCACGGTGCAGTACATGCAGGAACTCATCGGCCACTCGCGGCAACTGATGATGACTGGCAATCAATCGCACGAGGCTGACTGGCTTGCACCACTCATGGGCCAGACAAGCGGCGGCTCGGCAGGCTTCTCTGAAACCTTCGAACACGAAATCCATGCTGCTGATCTGCACTCACTGGCCAAGGGCGGGCCGCCTCACTGGATGACTGAAGCGCTTGTCTATGAAGGCGGGCGGAGGTTTCTGGGTGGGAAGCGGTGGCTGCGGGCCGGATTCCCGCAGCGGCGCTAGTGAGGCAAGAACGAACAGTCATGAAGATCAGGAACACAAAGAGAGTTATCTCCGATGCACGATCAACAACAACAGGAGCAACAGCCGGGACAATGGACGCCGTTGCAGGATGCGCGCAATGGCATCTCGATTCTCGTGCTTGCAGCACAGGTGTTCTCCGCGCCGCTCGAAGTCATGCTGCGCAAGAATTTCGGCAAGAACTACTTCGGCTGGCCGTCGTTTCTGGCGCTCTTTGCCATCCCCATGTGGATGCTCTTTTATCCCGGTGAAGACCCTGAGCCCATCATGATCTTCTGGTGCCTGTTTGTGCTTATGCAATTCCGGGCGCGGATTGAAAGCGGCATCCGGTCTGCCCGTGGCAAGGGAGGCCACACGCGCTACAACGGCGAGCCCAGCCTGATGCGGTTCTTTCCCAAGCTCACAGAGAAGAAAGCCAAGGCAACCGAGTCCCTCATTGTGATGCTCATCGGAGTGTTCATGCTCGCCGTCAGTGAGCCGTTGGGTACTTACCTCATGGCATCAGGATTCTGCCTTGGTCTGGTGGGCAGCATGATCGAATCATCAGAGCGAGCCAAGACGGAACAGATGCACGATGCCTGGCTCGAACAAGAACAACTCGCAGAACGCTTTCGCAAGATGCAACGAAATGGGAGGTGGTAAATGACCGCGATTACATTGAAAGGATCAGCGATGAACTTGAAGGAAAACATGAGTCGCAGCAAGGAAGTACTCGGGGCCTACTTTCGTCAAGGCCTGCACGAACTTGGGAATGTCTTTTACGGCTCTGGCACGGCGGCTCAGCACGCCGAGTACGGCATGCTCGGCACGCGCACACCGGGCGAAGTGGCGGATGGTGTACGAGGCATTGAGCGCACACAGATGTCGACGGGTCACAACGATCCGGGGCAGTCCCAGCTTGATGCACATATTCAGGATGCTGAACAGCAACTCGAAGCCGCACCGGAACCCGAACCCGAGCGCGATGATCGGGAAATAGAGCGCGACTGACTTGTTGTGTGCGCCATAGGTCCAAATCTTGATGGTGGGATCGGACGCCAAGGCAAGGTGCACATTTCTGTGCGCGATGAGATTCATGCGCATACATGGTGAACAACTCGACACGAATGAGCGCGCCTGCGTTCTGCCGCCCGGCACGCCCGATTGGGTGACGGCCGAACTTGTCGAGGTGACATTGCGCATCTGGCAGCGCTATTATGATGAGCCGCTGACCGTCGATGATGCCGTTACAATGATCCTCAATGCAGGGCAGTTGTATAGCGCTCTCGCACGGAGGTGAGCAGGTATGAAACGGTTCGTCGCACTGGCGCGCGTCAGCTCCCGTGAGCAAGAACGCGAGGGCTTCTCTCTTGCCGTACAGGAGACCGCGCTGCGGCAGTACGTCGATGCCGCTGGCGGCGAGCTTGTCCGGTTCTTCCGTATTGCTGAGACGGCCAGTCGCGGCGAAGAACGCAAGACCTTTCGTGAGATGGTCGCCTACGCCAAGAAGCACGCCGAAGAACTCGATGCGCTGCTCTTTTACAAGGTGGACAGGGCGGCACGCAACCTTTTTGACTATGTGGAACTTGAACGGCTGGAAAGCGAATACGGTCTGGCCTTCATCTCTGTCTCCCAGCAGACGGACAACAATCCTGCCGGGCGCATGATGCGGCGGACGTTGGCGAATATGGCGAGCTTTTACACTGAGCAGCAATCCGTCGATGTGCGCGAAGGTCTTGCCCGGCGTGTGCAAGAGGGCTGGTTCGTCAGCAAGGCTCCATACGGCTACAAGAATGTCCGCAGAGATGGCCGTTCCATCAGCGCAATTGATTCTCCCGCTGCTGCCAACGTGAAGCGCATCTTTCACCTCTATGCCTATGAACCTTTGACCCTTGATGCCCTGCGCGTGCGATTGGCGGATGAGGGGCATCACCTACCGTCTCAATCAGCTGCGATTTGCCCGCAGCAAACTCCATGCAATGCTTTCGGATCGCTCCTACATCGGCGAGGTGCCCTTCAAGGGGCAGTGGTATCCCGGCAAGCAAGACCCCCTCATCGACAGGGGAACCTGGGAGCGCGTACAAGCGCTCCTCGGTGGCCACGTCTACCACTCGCACCAAATGACCTTCGCCAGCGAAGCGATCACCTGCGCACATTGCGGCCGCGCCATCACTGGCGAAACCAAGACCAAACAAACCAAATCAGGTGAGCGGCAATACATCTACTACCGCTGCAGCGGCTACACCGCCAAGGGCCATCCAAGGGTTCGCGTCACCGAAGCCGAACTCGATCGTCAGATGCTTGCCATCTTCGATCGCATGCGTGTGGAGGACGATGAGGTCCGGGAGTGGTTCCGCCTCGTGTTGCACTCCCAAACGCAGGACGCGCAGTCCGAAGCGAAATCCAAGCGCACTGAACTCACCAGACAAGCCTCATTACTCACAACCCAGCAGGATCGGCTGCTCAATATGCGCCTCGCTGAAGAAATCGACGAGCAAGCCTTCGCGCGCAAACACACCGAACTCCGTGATCGGCTCGCTTCCATCAAGTTGCAACTGGATGTGCTGGACCGCTCTAACGATGAAAACGCCGAGCTGGCGTGCAAAGTGTTTGAACTTTCACAAACCCTGCGTGAGCAATGGGTTGAGGCCGACTACCACGCCAAGCGCCGATTGCTCGAAATCGTGTGTTTGAACTGCACCCTCGACGGCGCAAGTCTAGTGCCTGTCCTGTAATGAGAAAGCCCTTCGACACACTCGCCGAAGGGCTTCTTTCGCAAACAAGTCGGGGCGACAGGATTTGAACCTGCGACCTTTTGACCCCCAGTCAAACGCGCTACCAAGCTGCGCTACGCCCCGAATCCTTTTCTCTCTCAGTCCATATGCCCCGCCGCAAGCAGGGTGCATCACCGTAGCACCGGGTCCGGGTTTGGGCAACGTCGGCCCCGGCCGCAAACCGGTCTCATCTTCAAATCCACCCCCACTAGCGCACGCCGAAAAGGCGGTCGTGTTCGGCTCGTGCGTGACATCGCATGCACGATTCGATGCGGCCAGCATCGAGCACAGTTTGACCGTCAGGAGTGGTGGCTGCGTAGACCCACCCTTCGTCAGTGCCGGGAGTCGACGGGTCCAGCTTGAACATTATGAACAAGCCGGCGGGCTCGCCAGTTCGGAAAAACGTGCCGTCCGCTGTGCGCGCGTACTCCGCGGGGAAAAGACGCCGCTCCGGATCATTCACCAGCCGCTCCGGCTCCTCGCTGGCGGGAACCCGCTCCGGCACGAACGCCTCCTTCACAAGCGCCTGTCCAATCGCCGCCTTCCATGGGGTGACTTCAGTATTAGGCTGACCACCAATCTGCCGGTAATAATGCGAGTACCGCAAAGAGGCATAGTCATTCGCGTCCTTGGCAAAGAGGAAGTAGAGCTTTCTGCCGTGGGTGGATGGGTCATCGCTGGAGGATTGCTGAACACCAGACGCGCGGGGCATGGCGCACGCCAAAGGTGACCAATTCAACCGGTCCGACACGCGGATGAACTGCCAGTAGCCTCGGGCAATTTCGAGGACCTGTTCGTCAAAGAGGCTGGGCTGCCGCGCACTTTGGGGCGACGAATTGGGAGAAGGCGTAGGATCGGTGGCTGACGACGTGGTTTGAGTCTGCGGCTGACTTGCCGGCTCGGGAGCGACCGGCCGGCCGCAACAGGAGAAGACAATCGCCGATGCCATGACGCCAAGGGTGCCAAGACTCGTTCGCCAGTTGCTCTTGGGCATCTATTGATTCTATCCGCCCGCGGGCCCGTCCACATCACCTGCCCCATTTCTTCTCCGCTGACCGGTGCCCGTCGCCTCATCTCAAATTCCTTCTCAAGATGTCTTCTTTGCGATTTCCCCTTTCTCTGCTACACTGTCCCTGTTGGGCTCTGATCCAGACCGGTCGGGGCTCTCGCGGTGTCGGCGAATGGTGTGCGGCCGATCCGGGGATGGATCAATCAATAATCGCTGACTGGCTTTTTGGGCCATGTCATTCTGAAGCGACCTTGCGCGGGCGTGGTCGGCATCGAGACAGGCAACTGTTTCGCTTGTCGATGTCGGTCTCTTGCTCGCGGGATTCGCTGCACAAAAAAGAAGTAGGGACAGTTCCGTCATGGCCGACACAAATCCACAATCGCTTGTGAAAGACCTCGTTGAAGCAGGCATCCACTTTGGTCAGCGTTCCAGCAACTGGAACCCGCGCATGGGCCGCTTCATCTATGGCAAACGCAATGCGATTCATATTATTGACATCAAGGAAACCATCAAGGGCCTGCTGCTTGCGCGCAAGTTCCTGACCAGCGTCACCGCGTCCGGCAAAGACGTGTGCTTCGTTGGCACCAAACGCCAGGCGCGCGATGTGCTCCAGCAGCGCGTCGGCGATATCGGCATGCACTGGGTCACCGAACGATGGCTTGGCGGCACCTTCACAAACTTCCGCACGATTCGCTCTCGTCTCAAGAGGCTCGAAGAGCTTGAAGCCATCGAAGAAGCTGACAATTTCCAGAGCTATTCCAAAAAGATGGAATCGCAGCTTCGCCGCGAGATGCGCAAGATCAAGCGCAACCTGCAGGGCATTCGCAACATGTCAAAGCTGCCCGGCGCTTTGGTTGTGATTGATGTCCGCCGCGAACACAACGCCCTTCTTGAAGCACGCAAGCTTGGCATCCCCACCATCTGCCTGATCGATACCGATGGCAACCCGGAACTTGCAGATATTCCCATCCCGGGCAATGACGATTCGATGCGCTCGATCGATGTCGTCGTGCGGGAACTGTGTATTGCCATTACCGATGGCAAAACACAGCGCGTCACAGCCACCGGCAATCGCGATGCCGCTGAAGGTACGGCGGGCGACAATCAGCCTCGCCGCAGTTCACGCGCCCAGTTCCGCGCAGCAGACACAACACCGGCGCCATCGGATGATGCCGAAAGCCCTGCCTCTGTCGTGACCACGCCCGCTGGGGCTCCTGCGCCTGCGACTCAGAACTGACCGGCACTCACTTGTTTCGATATTTCAACACACTGACCCGCGCGGCAATGCTTCCGCGCACTCCTCAAACCGACCTTTCGGAGACGCCCATATGACCGCCACGATCAGCGCTAAAGAAGTGATGAACCTCCGTCATAAGACGGGCCTGTCCATGATGGAGTGCAAGAAGGCGCTCCTTGAAACAAGTGGCGACATGGTTGCCGCCGAAGATGCACTTCGTCTCAAGATGAAGGGCAAGATGGACACGCGCACCGATCGCGCTGCAGGTGAAGGTCGCATCGCAATCAAGATCGCAGGCGATGGCACCAGCGCCGTGATCTGTGAACTTCGGGCCGAGACCGACTTCACTGCGAAAAATGAAGAGTTCGCTGCCGCAATTGATCGGGTTGCAGAACTCGCCCTTGCTTCTCCCGCAGGAGATGTCCCGACCAACGCAGAAGTGGACACCATGATCGATCAGCTTCGCATCAAAACGGGCGAGAATATCTCCGTCGCTCGCTGCACAAAGCTCGATGCCGGTGCAGATGGTTCATTTGGCACCTATGTTCATCACGATGGTAAGACTGGTGTCCTGCTGCATTGCCAGGGCACTGTTTCAAATGAAACTGCACGCGATATCTGCATGCATATCACCGCAGCAGTCCCCCGCCCGGAAGGCGTATCGCGCGATGACATTCCTGCAGACGTGATCGAGCGCCAGCGGAAGCTTGCGATGGACCTCGCTCTCCAAGAGGGCAAGCCCGAAGAAATTGCAGCAAAGATCGTCGAGGGCAAGGTCAACAAGCTCTACGCCGACCTCGCGCTCATCGAACAGCCCTTTGTGAAAGACCCGAGCACCAAGATCAAGGATCTGCTCGGCGCCGATGGGTCGGTCAAGGCATTCTTGCGCTGGGGCGTCGGACAGGACTGAGTGCGCTGTACTCGTGAATGCCACATTACAACAAGGCCCGATGGCGCTTGGTATGCCCAAACGGGTGCCGTTCGCACATCGCCGGTGGGCGGGCATCATCGCGCTCGGGTGCCTCACGGTGCTCGTCGTTGCCGCTGTTCTGCGCCCTGATCCCTCCGGCATGGGCACCCACCAACAGTTGGGGCTCCCCCCGTGCGGCTTCAAAAGCGTCTTTGGTCTGCCTTGCCCCACCTGCGGCATGACAACCTCATTTACCAATGCTGCCCATGCCCACCCGGTCGCGGCGGTGCAAGCGCAACCCTTCGGGGCCATTCTCGCGCTGATTTCGGCGATCACCTTCTGGCTTTCGCTGCATGTCGCGATCACGGGGTCGACTCTGGGCCTGACTGCGGGGCAGTTGATCGGCCCGCGCCTGCCCTGGCTGCTCATTGGAGGTCTTTTGGCCGGCTGGAGCTATACACTGCTCACCGCGCACACCTGATTTGGGAACCGCACACCCGAATTGCCCCAATAGGAAAATGACCTTGAGCTTCACCCACCCCAACCCGATCCGCACTATCCGGCGAGTCCTCGCGGTGGCGCTGGGTGCAGTTGCCTTGATGTGCCTCACCGGGTGCTGGATCCCGGCGCTCGTCGGGGGGATGGCCCAGAGCGCGCATGAAACGGGCAGCACGCTGAAATTCGCAGAATATGAAGACCTCATGGGCAACGACTACGCGGTCGTCGTCAAAGTGACGCGCGGTATCGCCGGCGAATTCCCCTCACTTGCGGGCGTGATGACCAACGCAATCGCCCGACGAATGGTGACGTCCAACGACAAGATTCAGGCGACAGGCTTTGTGCCGGGTGCCCTAGTGCTCGAATTTCAATATTCCACGCCCTCGTGGGAGGCATGGACCTATGGAAAACTTGCACAACACTTCGGCGTAACGCGCCTGATCATCGTCGACATACATGAATTCCGTCTCTATGAGCCGGGCAACCGTTACGTCTGGAATGGACGCGTCGCGGTGCGCATCGGCATCGTTGATGCAGATGACCCTGGCGCAGTTGATTTCAGCTTCACCAAGGATTTATACATCCGCTATCCCGACGATGATGGCTACACGATGAATGACATGTCCACCAACAACGTTATTGCGAATCTTCAGGAGCGCGTGGCCAATCGCGTGGCATGGACTTTCTTTGATCATGAAGAACCGAACATTATTCCATATTGATGTCGCACTCGCGTGTGCAGCGCTTGTCGGCGTTGCACTCATACTGTGCGCCGGGTGCAACATCGTTGGGCCAATCGCATTTATCATCGAAGGCCCGCCCACAAACCCGTCAGTTGCTGCCCTTGATGCCAACCGCGCCACAGTTGTTTTCATAGATGATCGCAACAGCAGATTGCCCAAACGCTCGCTGCGCAGCACAATTGCAAGCACCGCAGAACAACTGCTCCTTGATAAAGGCATCATCACAAAGGGAAATATGATTGCAGCGTCATCTGTCATGCGCGCTGCCTCATCGGAATCCGGCGACTCACCTATGAGCATTGTCGATCTTGGGCGCGAGGTGGGCGCAGAAGTCATTATTTATGTCGATGTGCAAGTCTTTACCTTGTCACTCGACGGTGCGAGCAAGTCGCCGGCGGCCAATCTTGATGTCAAGATTTTCGACACTGTCGCCAACACGCGCCTCTGGCCCGATGCTGACACGGGCTACCCGTTGGTCATTCGTGTGCCCACATCACAAGGCCAGGTGTTCGGCATGTCCCTCTCTGAACGGTCCACCGCTGAACGTCAGTTCGCACAGCGCATCGGCATGCGCATCGCACAACTCTTCTATGATACCCCGCGTACCACCGGCCTTGGCAAATGAAACCCCCCGCTGACCGCCTGACCATCGCTCACCTGATCGCACCGCGCAGCGCAGGTGATCCTGCATGCGCTGCGTGTGCTGCGATGGTCAAACATGCGCCTGACTGGGCGCACCACAGTGTCATCGCAGCGATGCACTCAGATGATGAACCCCGCTATCAACTTCTGGGACTGCAACCAGCCCATCGCATCTCTCCCGGTGCGACTGCATCACTGTCGCGCTCGCGCCAACTGACGCACATCTGGCGCACTCTTGGCGACCCGCCCGACATTCTCCTCGTCTGGCCTGGCATGCCCTTGCCCGCGCCAGTCACAGGTACAACTATTCTCAGCACCAATCGCCTCGATGCAGGTCCGTGGCCTGTCGATTGTGCCCTCATCGATGCGCATGATCGCGAAGAAGTGCGCACCGCATGGGATGTCCCAGCTGGTGCGCACGCTATCGTTGCAATTGCTGAACCCGCCGCCGCGTGCGATGCCTGGATCGCGTCATTTCTCGGCGCGGTGATGACTCTCAGCACCCCCCCCCTCTGGGCCATTGTGCCCGCCGGCGCCGACCAGATTGATCGCGGGCTGCGCTTTGCAGAACGCCATCGCCATGCATGGCAGATGATTGTTGATGATGCACCGCTACCACGCCTGCTTGCGGGCGCCGATGCCGCAGTTCATGCGCTCTCGCAAACGTGGGGACAATCTTCGATGCGCGCGCGTGCCGATGGGCTTGCATGGGCCGCTGCCCACGCCCTGCCCGTGATTACCGAGGACTCATCTGCGATCGATAACAGCACCCCATATCTCTCACTTGCGCGCATCACGCCGCAGAATAATCGCAAGGAACTGGCCCACGCGGTAAGCCGAAGCCTGCTTGATGACAAAGCCGATGCCCGGGGGGAACTGGCTCGTTCGATTCGCACCGCGTGTGATCCGTTGACGTACTCACGCCGGGCGCATGAACACCTGCGCACACTTGCACCCATCCATCGGCTGGCCAATGAATCAGCCGAATCGCTTCACTGAGTCCCAGTGCGTGGCGCAACGTTCAGGGCCACATTCGCAGGTCCATTTTCTATGACGACCCCCGCGGGCAGCGCCTTGAGACGCCCGCCATCGCGAATGAACCACGCAATGGCAATCTGCATGGGCCCCTCGCGCAAATCCGCCGGCACCACATCCACCACACCGATCACAGGTGTCGCGTTCGAGCGGATGCGCTCGATCGCCTCTTCCGGCCCGCGCGCTCGCGCCCGCACCACCGCGGGCTCAAGCGTTAGTGTCCACGCGTCAAACGTGCTGGGCGGGGTCACAATACCGATCACCACACTCGGCAATTCAACTTGCGCAGTGGTCCGGCGGACTATGAATGACACTGTGACACGCGATGTTGGAAGTGGGCGCACGCCGCGCACGCCGCGCAGTTCAAGAGGCAACACAAGCTGCGTTGCCTGACGCTGCACTTGCTCGCCGGGCGGCAAATCCATGAGTTCCGCAGGATCAACGGCCGCGATAATCTGATACTGCACTGCATCGGCGGCAAGACGCGCAGGCATCGTCACCTCAATCGAAGAAGGCGACATCTGTGGTGTCCCATCCAGATCAAGTTCGCCAACATCCGCAACGATCGACACCGCAACCTTCTGCAAGCGGATGACTTCAATCATGACCCGCGCCGGGCGTGTCGAAATCACCTCAACACCCGATGACATCACCGCTTCCAGTGCAGAAATGATTTCTGCAATGTCCACGTCATAAGTTCCATCTTCGCGCCCCGAAAATCCCGCCTGCTCCGGTGAAATGCGCTGCAGTTCACTCAGGCTTTCGCGCGCCGCCTGCACCGCAGATTGAGCGCCGCGCAATTCAACATCCACTTCACCGGTGAAATCTTCGGGCCGCACCAGTTCCAGTTTATCCCGGTCGGCATCCGGTACATAAAAACTCACGCGCACCGTCTCGCGCGCTTCGGTCAGGCTGCCTTGCTCGGCGACCATCCAGATCGCTACCGAAATGATCGTTATCAAAATAGCTGTTCGAATGCGCCCAATCATGTGTCATCACTCACTTCTGACATACCTTCATCAACAGGCTCCGTCTGCTCAACCGATGACCCATTCCCCGCCGTCCCGCGCCGCACAATGCGTTTTTCAAGTTCTGTGCGCAGTTGCTCGGGCGTCAACCAGCGCCGCAGCTCGCGCCCTTCTGCAATAGAAATCGCGCCTGTTTCTTCGCTCACCACCACAATCACAGCATCCGTCACTTTTGCGAGCCCCACTGCAGCGCGATGCCGCGTGCCCAATTGAGGATCAGGCATGTCTTCTGCATCCGCCAGAGGAAACTGAACGCTCGCGGCCACAAGTTTCGCCCCGCGCACTACCACGCCCATGTCATGCAACGGGTTGTTGGGCCAGAAAATCGAACTCAACAAATGCGAAGACACCTCGGCATTCAAGGTCTTGCCCGACTCCGCCAACTCGCGGAGCCCGACATTGCGCTCAAAGGCAATAATCGCCCCGAACTTGTTCTTGCTCAAAAAAGTACACGCAGTCACCACGGCGTGAACCACAGGCCGAACTTCGCGCTGAGTCATGCGAAAGAAGGGCGCCTCGCCAATGCGAATCAGCGCCCGGCGCAGCTCGGGCTGGAATGTCACCACAAGTGCGATCGCAGCAAGCCCGACAACTTTGCCATAGATCGCTGCTAGGCGTGGCAATAATCCAGTCTGCAAAATCAACAGCACTACGAGCAACGACCCAACCAGTAGCACAAGCAAGCCCTTGAACGCACCCGCAGCGCGCGTGCCCCGGACAAACCGATACACCACCCATACCAGCACCCATATGACCGCAAGTTCCACCGCTACTTCCCACGGCGAGTAGTCGGCCAAGCGTTCCCAAAGATGCCGGAAGAAGTCTTTCAGCACGGTCCGAGGCGTTCCTTTTATAAAAAATACGAGGTGCCCAAGTATATCGGCCTGTGGAGGCACTTCTCTCTTCCCTGACTTCCACAAGGTCCGAGTGCGCCGTACCTTCCACACTTCATGCCCAACTTTCAGACCACGGACACCCCGCCCACCTCTAAAACCACCCCGGTGGCCAACTGATGCCCACTGCCTCACGCACATGCACTGCCCCGTTAGCGCCAACGCCGCGCTGGACCGCCCTTGCCATCGAGCGCTGGTTTGCGAGAGCTGCCCGCGAATTGCCCTGGCGTCGCATCACTGCCACCGGCTATCGCGATCCTTATGTCTCGCTTGTCTCTGAAGCAATGCTGCAACAAACCCAGGTGTCGCGCGTGCTCGACAAATTTACACCCTTCATCGCGCGCTTTCCAACTGTCCACGCACTTGCCGATGCTCCAGAACAAGACGTTCTGGCAATGTGGTCGGGCCTTGGGTATTACCGCCGAGCGCGCCACTTGCACGCCGCAGCCAAGGCAATCGTCGAGCGCCATGCCGGTGTTGTTCCCGCCGACCCCGTCGAGCTTGTCAAAATGCCGGGCATTGGTGCCTACACCGCCGGTGCGGTTGCTTCATTGGCCTTCCATGTGCGCGCTCCGATAGTCGATGGCAATGTTCGGCGTGTGCTGTTGCGCGTTAACGGTCTTGATGTAGATGCTGAAGCTGGCGAGTCCGCCGCGTGGCGCGAAGCTACCGCAATTGCCGAAAGCGCCCGAAATGTTGCCCTTGCCAATGAAGGGCTGATGGAATTCGGTGCAACCATCTGCACGCCGCGTGCACCAAAGTGCGGTACCTGCCCGTTGCGCAGTCGTTGTGTCGCCCGCGCAATGAATACCCAGGACACGATTCCGCGTGCCAAGACCGCCCCGGCACGATCGATGATTCATCACCTCGCCCTGCTTGTCCGCGATGGGCGCGGACGACTGTTAGTCGAACAGCGTCCGGGCACCGGGCTGTGGGCAGGATTGTGGCAAGCGCCAGCACTTGAGCTTTCTAAACGCCCGCGATCAGCGATCGCAGCAGTTCGTGAGTTTGCCGACTCCATTAGGGTTGGCCCGCCCAAAGATCGTCCCTTTATGATCCTTCGCCATGAGCTGACGCACCGCAGAATCGAAGCCCGGGTCTGGGCAAGCGAGCGAATGAGCAGAAAAAAGCCTATGCAAGGTATTTTCCTGGCCCCCGGTGAAATTGCCGATCTGCCTTTATCCGCCCTGCATCGGCGCATTCTGCTTTCCGAGCAATGCTCAAGCTGAGGGCAAAAGTGGACACGACCGGCGTTGTCGGTACACTCTGCGGTTCAGACCGGGTTGCCCCCGGCTTGCTGGTGCGCCGTTGATTGGACCATGCGGTCCATGCGGAAACCTGACATTGCGAACCTCCGCCATGACGCTGGCGGTTTCGTCGTCACTCTCGCACCTGTGACGATGTGTCTGGTGCTCGCTGCACCGGCGTCTACTCCACACATGATTGATGAAAATCTTATCGCCACACTCGGCCCCACTGATACCGATGTTGATGACCTGCTGCGCGGTGCTTTTGGCACCGATGTTGCCGAAGGCAATATGGACAGTCTGCTGCACGATGCGCTGGGTGATCTGCAGCAGGACCAGATTCTTACGGGCCGGATCATCGGCATGGCGGGCGATGATGTCGTGATCGACGTCGGGCTGAAATCCGAAGGCCTGATCCCGAAGACCGAATTTGAAGATGTCACACAACTCGTGCCGGGTCAGGAAATCCAGGTGCTCCTCGAAGAAATCGAGGGCGACTCCGGACTCGTGCAGCTTTCCAAGCGCAAAGCTGATCGCCTGATCAACTGGCGGCGCATCGTCAAAACAACAAGCGAAGGTGACATCTGCAACGGCAAAGTCATGCGCAAAATCAAGGGCGGGTTGCTCGTCGACATCGGCGTGCCGGTCTTCCTGCCCGCCTCGCAGGTTGACATTCGCAGGCCCGGCGATATTGGCGAATTCATCGGCCGTGAAATTCGCGCCGAGATTCTGAAGATCGACGAAGAACGTCGCAACATTGTCATCTCCCGCCGCAAGCTCATCGAACACGAGCGCGACAACGCGAAGAAGAATCTGCTCGAACGCATCAAGGAAGGCGACTTGGTCGAGGGTATAGTGAAGAATATCGCAGACTTCGGGGCGTTTATCGATCTTGGCGGCATCGACGGCCTGCTTCACATCACCGACATGTCGTGGGGACGGATCAACCATCCCTCCGAACTTGTGCGCATCGATGACAAAGTGGAAGTGAAGATCCTCAATATCGATTTCGAGAAGGAAAAGATCGCCCTTGGCCTGAAACAAAAAGAATCTTCACCCTGGGAAGAAATTGAAGCCCGGTACCCGGTCAACGCACGCATCAAGGGCGAGGTGGTCAACCTCATGTCCTATGGCGCGTTCATTCGTCTGGAAGATGGCATCGAGGGGCTTGTGCACATCTCGGAAATGTCTTGGACGCGGCGCATCAACCATCCATCGGAGGTCGTCACCGCAGGCGAAGAGATCGAAGTTGTTGTTCTCGATATCAACAAGGACAAGCAGGAAATTTCCCTGGGCCTGAAGCAGACCGAAGTGAATCCATGGGAACTGGTCGCCGAGAAGTACCCGCCCGACACCGTCATCGACGGTTCGGTGCGCAATCTCGCGAACTATGGCGCGTTCATCGAAATCGAGCCGGGTATTGATGGTTTGCTTCACGTCTCTGATATTTCGTGGACCAAGAAAGTGAGTCACCCCAATGAGGTTTACCAAAAGGGCGACATGCTGCGGTGTGTTGTGCTTGAAGTTGATCGCGACAAGCAGCGCGTGGCGCTGGGCGTCAAGCAGCTCGTCGAAGATCCGTGGCTCGAAGCGATTCCCGGTGCGTACAAGCCGGGCATGGTCGTGCGCGGCCGCGTGACGAAGATCACCAACTTTGGCGTGTTTGTAGAGCTTGAAGATGAACTTGAAGGGCTGCTTCATATCTCAGAGCTTGCGGATCACAAGGTTGAGAACCCGCATGACATCGTGAAGGTTGGCGATGAGCTTGATGTGAAGATTTTGCGGGTGGACACGGATGATCGCAAGATTGGTCTGTCTCTCAAGCGTGCCCAGTGGGGCGCGGTTGAAGAAGCGCGGGCAGAACGCGAAGAGAAGCGGGCGGAGGGCGAAGTGCCTCAGCGCGGCGGCATGGACGACCATGGCGCGATGGGATCAGACAAGATCCAGTTGTAAGACTGGTGAAACAAAGTGCAAATATGCGGGGCGGTGCTGAGCGCCGCCTCGTTTCATTTCACAGATTGATATTTAGCACATTGCAGCAAAAGTGAGTGCCGTTAGGATAAGGATGCGACGGCGGTGTGCTGTCAAATCCATAGCCAAAGCGGCTCGCGTTGCTGCATCTTTGATAATAAGGGTCATGTCCGAAAACCTCGCATCTTTTCAGTTGTCACTCAGGTACCTTCAAAGCGCGTGCCAAACGCGAAGCAGTGCTGACAATCACGGTTGGCGAGGCTTTGGCGATGGTCCACGGTCCGAAAACCACATGCGCGCTGAAGACCAATCGCACACCGTGTTGCCACAATGCAACACCGCGCGTTGCCAAAACACATCCGTGTCGAGGGAAGCGCAACGTCCGTTGCTGCGCACAATCCGTGCGGCGCGAGGCCTGTGTTGCGTCGCGCTGCTCGTGGCAATCGGGATAAATGCCCCAATCGCCGCGGCGGGCGAGTCTGACCCACCAGGGCCCGATGCCGCTATGCAAGCCTACCAGCAACTTGCCTCAGTCCAAAGCGCCTGGTCACAAGATGCTGCAAAAAAACTGATTGATCCACCCCGTACCACGGGTGTGTGTTTGACACTTCGTGAAAATGGCAAGGTAATCGGACGTGCCGAGGTCATGGCTGATGACGGCAATGCACTGCGCCAGGCGATGTTGCAAGTGATCGAACAAGCCCCTGCGCCGCACGTCATCGAAGGTGTTGGTGTTGTTCCCCGCATGATTGATCTGCAGTTCGCAGGGCCATTGTTTCCACTCGCCGGCGATACCTTTGCTGCAGCTGCAGCGCTCGTTTCGCCCGGGCGCGAAGGTGTTGCGGCGCGCATCGGCAATCGCGTTGGGTCTGCCTTTCCCTCAGTGATTCTTGCGACAGATTCCACTTCGAATCGCGCGTTACGGGTTGCGTGTGCGCGGGCTGAGGGGCCACCGATGGAACTCCGCGAGCTGCGCAAGCAATTTGATGTGCACATCTACCGCTTTGAAGTCACGCACCTTGCCATGCCCGATGCACACAGCGCACCGATTTTCCTGACGCGCGGTGGACAACTGATCGAAGAAGCAAGCGTCAAAACGACATCCATCCGCAGCTTTGCCGATGACGCTGCGGCATACTTGCTGCAATCACTGTGGCCAGGCGAAGAACCCTTTGGCATGATGGGCCCCTACCGCGCGGCGCGCGACGAATATGAGCCCTTCATCGCAGAACCTCACGCACAGGCATTGGCTGCGCTGGCGTTGGCACGGTATGCGCGCACGCCGGGCGTAAACACGGAACTTGCAATCGCGGCACAGCGCACGGCGTGGGATCTACTCTTTGATTTCACTGTCACGCACCCCCCCGAGCTTGACCCCATGGGCAACATCGCGGCCCTTGGGATGTGGCTTGCCGCATGGGCAGAAGCGCAGCAGAGTGATATTCCCATTGGCGTGGCAATTGAGGAGATGAACACCTTTGCAGCCCGCGCTGCACAGGTGTGTGCAGATTCGCTTCATGGCCCAGCGCCTGCAGATGAAGCTGCACGAATCACACGCGCACTCATTGCACTTGGACTGGCAACATCCGCGGATGAAATGCTTGATCCCGCAGTTCAGCGGGCAATAGCACAAAGCGAAGTTCATCGGTTGTTTACTGAGACGCACCCGGGTCAGTTGGTCGCACTGATGCCATGGCTTGGATGGGCGGCGCTTGAATTAATTGATCCAGAGAAGGATGTCCCCGCAGCGGCGGGCCTGGAACTCATGCGCGGCCTTGTGTGGAAACATCAGGTGCTTGCTGCAGATGCGGGCAGTGAGCGCGATCTCATTGGCGGCATTGTTTTCACGCGCGGCCGCCAACCCCTGCCGACATGGCACAGCGCAAAGCCGCTTGCGTTGCTTGCGACCATGCTTGGTGATCCGCGGTTCACGTCGCCAGAACGTGTCGCGACAGAGCTACCGAATATGGCTCGCGGCCTGCGGTTTCTTATGCAACTCTCAGCGGGCAACGCAGAGGGGCATATGTATCCCAAGCCTGAGCGCGCACAGGGCGGCGTGAGGCGGGCGCTGTGGGATCAGACCATCACCGCAGATGCGACGGCGCTGGGCCTGCTCACAGCATGTGAAACATTGCGCAGTGTTGATGCCATTGGCGCTCAGCGGTAAGAAAAACATTTACACAGAGGCGCAGAGAAGACATCGTTGGGTGATGGAGTAAAAGACGCTTCTTCTCCCCCTCCCTCTGGGAGGGGGTCAGGGGGAGGGGTTCTTCTCCGCGCGCACGTGTTTCTTTCTAATGAGTCACCTCACGGACACACCGCCCCAAAGTTGAACAGCACTAGATTCAGATCCTGCAAACCAACAAAACCGTCGCCATCGACATCGCCATTGGTCCCCGGCGCGACAGCACTCCCAAAGTTGAACAGCACAAGATTCAGATCTGCAAGGTCGACCGCGTTGTTGCCATCTGCATCACCCGGACATGGGAAGAGCACAAACTGCAAATAGATGTCGCTCACAGTGTACATCGTGGCGCCAATAGCAACCGGCTGTTGTTTCGCGACCCAAGCATATCCGCCAGTCCCCGCAGCCGCGTTGAAGAGGGTAAGCCCGTTGACATCCGTCGTGAAGATGCCTTGCCCTGTCGCCAGTTCAGCTTCCGTGACAATATCACCTGCGATGTTGCGGAAACCGGGAACCGCGACTTCTGTAATTGACGTCGCGAGCCTGCCTGAGAGCATCCCGGTGTGGGTGATGCGCCCAACAAAGACTTCCCATGTTGCATCTCCACTCTTGATAGCCGCGAAGGCCTTGGTAAACATCGGTACAAACCACGCTCCGCGGAAGCTGGTGGTCGTGAAGCCGGGCGGTCCCGGGATGTCACTAGCCGGGCCCACATCGCTGCCGTCATAGCCGGGCGCGGGTTCAACGGGCCCCGAATCGACGGTCACATAGCTGTCAAACTCAAGGGTGGGAAACCCACCAATGAGAACTTGGTTCGGTTCGTCGGTCGCGCCGGCGCCGCCGAGCGGGTCTTGGTAAATCATGCCCCCGATGACATCTAGTCCTGTGCCAACTTGGCCGCCTAGCGCGCCATCCGATGCATCGATGAGTCCTATTGAGAAAAGGGTCGGATCGAGAAATGCAATCCATGCTTCATCGTTGCCAGCGGGGTTGATGCCTGTGCCCACAATGGTCTGACCATCTGCGGAAACTCCGGTCGCTTCTTCCAGAATCCAGCCTGTTAGATCGAGACCAAGGTCGTTGACGAGTATGTCTTGAATCGAGCGCATCCCATCAACAGCTGTCCACACAAAAGCCCCGGGTAAAGCCACCGGCATCATCGAGCCCACAATGACCGAACCGTCAGTTGAAACAGCACTTGCCTGGCCCCCGGAGAGTCCGGGGAGATGGCCGAGTCCAACCATGCCCTCTGTGGTGGTCCAGCGAAATGGCTCATTGCCAATAGCAGAAAACCCTCTCCCAACAATGACTGATCCGTCCGCTGATGTAGCAAACGCTGTGCTTCTGACCGAGATACCCGGCAAATCACCAAGGCCAACCATGCCGCCAGCAGCCGTCCATCGAAATGCTTGGAAATCACCACTATTTTCAGAAGCAAAAGTACTCAATCCCACGATGACAGCACCATCGCCTGAGATGCCAAATGCAGTGCTCTGCGAAAAGAACCCTCCGGGCAGGTGTCCAAGACCGACCATCCCACCAACTGCCGTCCAGCGAAACGCCTCACTGCTAGCACCACCCGATCGGCTGCCCCCAACAACAACTGAACCATCGGCGGATAACCCGGTGGCACCTGCGCCAGAGAAAATACCCCCCGGCAGATCGCCAAGCCCGACCATACCCCCTGCACTCGTCCAGCGGAAGGCTTCGTTGCCCGAGGTGGAAACACCCCGCCCAACGACAACCGTCCCATCTGCGGATACGCCATTCGCGAAGCTGACAAACGGGACACCCGGCAAGTCACTGAGACCAACCATGCCACCCGCAGCAGTCCACCGAAAGGCCTCTATGCCAGAAACGGAAATACCCAACCCAACAACGACCAATCCGTCTGCGGACACGCCATTCGCTTCACTTGCAAAAGCCCCTCCCGGCAAATCGCCCAGCCCCTGAAAGCTCGCTTGCCCAAGGCTCGATGCGGCAAGGGCCAGCACGCCGCCCAGCATTACGAAACTATTCGTGAGGGGCGTCGTCATGGCAACAAGATACCACCAGACATCAGAATCACCAAAGTTTTTCAAGGAAGTCAATTACCGATGAATTCCGATACATCGCTCGATGACCTTTCCTTCATCCAACTTGAGATCAGGCGACCACTTGACGCGACACTTGCCCCAGCCTATCCTGCTTGTAGCAATGGCTACCATTCTCTCACGTCGCCCCTTCGTACACGCCTGTCCCCTCCCGAGGGAACGGGGGAGTATCACGTCATGGGTGCTCACGACACTCATTTCAACCTTCATGCTTGTGGGAGTTCTGCTCTGGATGGTGGGTGCGTCAGCCCCTGTCGAGAGGGCAAAAACTGGTGCCGACGTTCACATCGTCTGCACGACGCAGATGATCGCAGACGTTGCTCGGCGGGTGGGTGGCGAACGGTGTCATGTCATTGCGCTCATGGGCCCGGGTGTTGACCCGCACCTCTATCACCCGACGCGCGATGACACCGGCGCAATGATTACCGCTGACATCGTCTTCTACAACGGCCTGCACCTCGAAGGTAAAATGACCGACCTGCTTGAGCGCACGGCGCGATCGCGCCCGGTCTTTGCAGTCACGGAGACTCTTTCCCACGATGACCTGATCACTCTTTCAGGTCAACATGATCCACATGTTTGGATGGACCCAGTGCTCTGGACGCGCACCATCGATGTCGTTCAAGAGCACCTCTCAGAGATCGCCCCAACTGGCTCACCCGACTTCGAGCGCAATGCAACAGCGCTCCACAGAGAGTTCGCCGCACTTCATGCCTATTCGCAGCACGTTTTGGATTCTGTTCCCGAGCGCCAGCGTGTGCTGATGACCGCCCACGATGCCTTCAGCTATTTCGGTCGGCGTTACGCCTTCGATGTCGTCGGCATACAGGGCATTTCCACTGAAAGTGAAGCGGGCCTGCGCGATCTGGCACTCATGATCGATACCCTCATTGAACAACATGTCCCGGCGGTATTTATTGAATCTACGGTTGCGCTTCGTAATATCCGTGCCCTGCGCGCCGGGGCTCAGGCAAAGGGACACGGGGTGCAACTTGGGGGAATGTTGTTCTCAGATGCGGCTGGACCCGATGGAACCTACGAAAGCAGCTATGTCGGCATGATCGATCACAACATCACCACCATCGCGCGCGCCCTCGGTGGTGATGCCCCCGAAGGCGGCATGCAAGGCAAACTCTCACCAACGCAATGACACCAAAAACTATCCAACCCGAATCTGCAACTTCTGTGCACCGCAGCGCACTCGCTGAGCGCCCCGAGCACTCGGCGCAGAGTCCCCTGTCCATTCACGCGATGACCGTTGCCTATGGTAAAAAACCGGTGCTCTGGGATGTTGACTATGACGCCCCCAAGAGCGCCCTGATTGCAATCGTCGGGCCCAACGGCGCGGGCAAAAGCACTCTCATCAAAGGGTGCCTCGGTCTTATTCCCCGTGCATCGGGCGTGGTCGAGTTCTGGGGGCAACCTTTCAGGCAGGTGCGCAAGCGCGTCGCGTACATGCCGCAACGCGAAAGTGTTGACTGGGATTTCCCTGTTTCCGCACTCGATGTGGTCGCGATGGGACGCTATGGGCGCATCGGTTGGTGTCGCCCGGTTGGGCGAGCGCACAAGCGTGCTGCACTTGACTGCCTCGAACGGGTCGGGCTTGCAGATGTTGCCTCGCGACAGATCGGCAAACTCTCTGGCGGTCAACAACAACGCGTTTTTCTTGCCCGCTCACTTGCTCAGGACGCTGATCTGTACTTCATGGATGAACCCTTTGCGGGTGTTGATGCCGCCACCGAGCGCGCGATTATCAACCTGCTGCGCGAACTGCGCACGCAAGGCCGCACAGTCATCTGCGTGCATCATGATCTCGCCACCGTGCCAGACTATTTTGATCATGTGCTGCTGCTCAACATGCGCATTGTTGCTGCGGGCCCGGTAAAAGATGTTCTGACGCAGACAAACATCGCACGCACCTACGGCGGGAGGCTTACCCTGCTCGCGCAGGCCGCCGAAGCCGTGGCAGCCCAACCATGATCGCCCTTACCGCATCAGCGCCCGCAGCTGTTCCATGGCACGACATCTGGAACATTCTTGTGCTGCGCGGCGGGCACAACGCCACCATCGTCATGATTGGCTCAGGCCTGCTCGGTCTTGCGGCCGGTCTGGTTGGTGCCTTCGCGCTTCTGCGCAAGCGCTCACTCAGTGCGGATGCGCTAAGCCATGCAACACTGCCCGGGCTCGCAGGTGCATTTCTCATTGCGCAATGGGCAGGTATTGCCCCAAACGGTGCCATCCTTCTATTCGGGGCGGCCCTCGCGGGGCTCATTGCAATGTGGTGTGTTGAACTGATGACCCACCATACGCGCCTCACTGAAGATGCTGCGATTGGTATGTCTTTGAGCGTTTTCTTTGGCGCAGGAATTGTCCTGCTCACAGTGATTCAGCGTCACGGCGGCGCACAAGGTGGCCTCAAAGGCTTCATCTATGGGCAAGCGGCTTCAATGATGTCAGATGAAGCAATGCTCACCGGCGGCATCGCCCTGGGAATCATCCTTGTGTCTTTCCTTTTACACAAGGAACTTGCGCTGGTCGCATTTGACGAAGCCTTCGCGCGCGTCGGCGGGTGGCGGGTGTTCTTCATCGATGCCATGCTGCTCTTGCTCGTCACGCTCGTCACTGTTGCGGGGCTGCGCATTGTCGGTGCGATTCTTATTGTTGCCATGTTGATCATTCCCCCCGCTGCTGCACGCTTGTGGACCGATCGCGTGAGCTTCCTGCTTGTGCTTTCGGGGCTCATCGGCGGCCTCAGCGCCTACGTCGGTGTTGCAATATCTGCCACCGTCCCCCACGCACCAACTGGCGCAGTTATCGTGCTCAGTGCAGGCGCTGTATTTTTTGTGAGCCTTCTCGCAGCACCGCGTCGCGGCCTGCTTGCGATCACTCTGCACCACATATCGCTGCACCTGAAGGTCTCACAAGACCACGCCCTGCGCAGATTGCTGCTTGCAGAGCACGAGACCGTGTCCCAGTACAAGTGCGTGTGGTGGCTCTTTTCAATGCTGCGCCTTCGCAGGCTTGTGCGCGTACATAAGGGCACGCCGACATTGACGCCATCAGGAGCTGCCCGCGCCACGCGCGTAGCGCGCAATCACAAACTCTGGACGCAATACCTCATCTCCCGCGCCGAAATCGCTCCTTCCCATGTTGATTGGTCTGTGGACCAAGTTGAACATGTCCTCTCGCCCGAATTGATCGCGGAACTCGAGTACGAACTGGCCCGCGCCGAGGCACCTACTTCATGAGTAACGCGATGCACATCTTTCTCTCGATCGATCTCATGCCGTTGCTTGCGGTCACCCTTGCGCTGCTCGCCTGCGGCCTGATCGGCAACTTCCTTGTCCTGCGCCGTCAGAGCATGCTGGGCGACGCCATCTCGCATGCGGTCCTCCCAGGGCTTGTCATTGCATTCATCCTGAGTGGCACCAGAGCGCCCCTGCCCATGTTCATCGGCGCGGCAATCGCGGGCGGCGTGGTCGCAGTTCTCGCAGAACTTGTGCGCCGACTCGGACGTGTCGAAGCTGGTGCCTCACTTGGCACGATGTTCACCATTGCCTTTGCGCTGGGCGTGCTGCTTCTCGAACGCGCCACAAGTGGCGGTGGTGCCGCACGACAGGTCGATCTTGATGCAGACTGCGTGCTTCACGGCCTGCCGGAAACACTTACCTGGGATGCGCCAAATACCTGGGGCAACGTGTTTACGATCGCTTCACTCGAAACCGCACCGCCTCAAATCGCAGTGCTTCTTGGCGTATTCATTGTCGTGGCCGCATGTATCGCAATCTTCTTCAAAGAGCTTCGCATCATTTGTTTCGACCCCGCGCTTGCCACCGCGCTCGGTTTCAAGGCTGGCCCCGCGCAACTGGTCATCGTCGCACTTGTCGCCACCTGCACTGTTGCATCATTCGAAGCGGTGGGTTCAATTCTTGTTATCGCGGCGCTCATCTGTCCCGCTGCAACGGCGCGCATGCTTACCGATCGCCTGACCACACAAATCTGGCTCAGTGCGATCATCGCGATCAATTCTGCTGTTCTTGGGTACGCCGCCGCAGGCTTCCTCCCCGGACTCCTATGGGATGGATACGCCGTCAGCGCTGCGGGCGCGATCACCGTCGTCCTTGGCATCGTCTTCACGCTCAGCGCGCTTTTCTCACCATCGCAAGGTATCGTGGCGCGCGCCATCGCCCGACAGCGCCTTACATCACTCATCGCTGTCGAGGACCTGCTTGCGTTGCTCTATCGCAGCGAGGAACGGGGCCACCTGCCTATCTCACTTTCCAGTGCCCATCAGACGCTGGGCGGACACCGGGGCACAAAGGCCATCAATCGCGCCCGGCGCGCCTCTCAGATCGACACCACCGCAGACCGCATCGCGCTCACGGCATCAGGGCAGCGCGACGCCGCCGCCATCATTCGCAGGCATCGGCTCTGGGAGTCCTATCTGGTCGACGAAGCCGGGATCGCCGCCGATCACACCCATGATGTGGCAGAAGTCCTCGAACACACCCGTGACGATGCGGAAAGGCCCATTGCACCAGTTGCCGGGCCGGGAATTGATCCTCATGGCAAGGTAATTCCGAAAAAATGACCGTCGCCTCCGTATTATGCGATAGGATGCCTCACACATGTACGGAAAACAAACAGAAACCGCAATCGCTGCCATGAGCAGACTTGCTGAGTGTTACGACGGCGGCAAGACAAGAATCGCGGCAGGTGAAATCGCAAAATCACGTGGCCTCCAGTCACCGGTTGTCTCAAAAATCCTCGGTGCCCTCTCACAGGCAGGCCTGATCAATGGTGCACGCGGCCCAGGCGGCGGCTACTGGCTCGCAAAACCACCCAGCGAAATCACCATATATGACGTTTTTTGCCTCTTCGAACGCGAAAATGCATCAACGGCGTGTCCATTCGGTGGCGGGATCTGCGGCGAAGGCGATGGCTGCCCGCTTCACAGCCGCTTGGTTGCTATCAATGAGGCGGTCGACGATCTGCTCCACAAGACCACCTTTGATGGATTCCTCACTGCGGGGCCTGGTGCCCCCCCTCCCGAGCAGCAAAGCTCTCCCAAGCACCGCGAGTCTTATCGCGCAACTCAACACCGATAACCCCTCTTGAATGATCAGGTAGCGCGGACGAATCTCCATCTCAAAACGTGATCACGCCAACTACAGACATCACGACCTGTTGTTCGATATTGTGATATGCTCAGCACTCGGTCATCGCACTTGCGAGAGCATGTCGCTCACTTGCTTGCGATGCTGTTAACGAGGAGATTCACGATGAATTATCACAGCGCAGGATGCCTTGGAACTCTTGGCGCACTGGTTCTCGCAGGACCAGCACTGGCGCAACAGAATGCGTCCGGCTTGACGGTCGATGATGTTCGCGCGATCGCAGCCGAAGTGCTTGCGGACGCAGACAACAGGTCGAGTCTGTTGCAAAGCGGCACCGCAGGGCACGACGGTCATTTCTTTCTCAGTGATGGATCCGGCAACTTCCGCTTGGAGTTTCAAGGACGAATCCAAACTCGGTTTACCGCCTCGTTCGTCGATGATGACGATGTTGTGAACTCTGACAGCTTCGAGTCCGGCTTCTCCCAGCCGCGTGTGCAGCTCGTCTTCACGGGTCAAGTAGGCGATCCGAGTTTTATCTATCGAATACAAGGCAAGTTCGGTACCGCGGGCGGAGGCTTCGTGCTCGAAGATGCCTATGTTGGTCATGTGCTCAATGACGATGGCTGGCTGCTGCTCTGGGGTCAGCTGCGCCTGCCGGTGCTGTGGGAAGATGTGATCAAAGACGTCCGCTCACTTGCGGTTGCGCAATCCGTTGTCAACGCGGTGTTCAACCCGGGCAGATCTCAGGGCATCTGGGTCCATCGTTCGACCGATGACTGGCGCTTCTGGGCGGGCTTCAGTGATGGGGCTGGCTCAGCGAACACAGATATCACCGCCGAAGCAGCCGACTGGGCCGTCACCAGCCGCGTCGAATTCAAATTCGATGGCGACTGGAGTCAGTTCGATTCGTTCTCATCACCTGAAGGAAGTGACTTTGCACATAAGGCCGGGCTTGCAGCGCATTGGCAGGATGGGCCCAATGGCTCGACCGTCATCGCCGAAACAACCGTCGGTGCATTCTCGGCTGACTATATGATCGAAGCCGACGGATGGAATTTCTTTGCTGCGGGCGTCGGGCTCTTTACCGAGATGCCCGGCGGTGTGGACTTCCTCGATTGGGGTGTCGTTGTGCAGGGCGGCATGTTCCTTCCCGACAGTGACTGGGAACTCTTTGGCCGCTTTGATGCGATCATTCCCGATGGCGATCGCGCGGGCGATGATGCCTTCAACACACTGACCTTCGGTGCGAATTATTACATTCACGGCCACGCTGCGAAATTCTCTGTCGATGCGCAGTGGTTCTTCGATGCCACTGTTGATAACGATCTTGTTGCGGGCATCGCCACTGGCGCCGCCGGCAGCCCAGGCACATTCATTGGCCTGCTTCCCAGCGCCAATGACAACCAGTTAGCACTGCGTATGCAGTTCCAGTTGCTGTTCTGAGCGGCCCCTTGGAGCGAACGCTCTAAAGGGTGTACAGCACGCCCGGGCGCTACATGCACCCGGGCGATTTTTATGCGCTGAACCTGAGAGAATCACGCCGCACCGTAGATGTGCCCCGAGCCGTTGTCCGCCGTACACTCGTCGGTCACTATGAAGACCCTCTACCTCATCGATGGCTACGCGCAGTTCTTTCGCGCCTATCACGCGATTCGCACGCCCATGACTTCGCCGGTCACGAAGGAACCCACCAACGCGACCTTTGGTTTTGTGGACATGCTGCTGCGCGTCATTGGCACCATCAAACCGGACTATCTCGCAGTCGCGATCGATGTGTCAGGCGACAAAGAAACGTTCCGGTCCCGACTTTACCCTGAATACAAAGCCAACCGCGATCCGCCGCCCGAAGACCTTTTTCCGCAGGTGGAACGCTGCATCTCGCTGCTCGAAGCCATTGGCACGCCAGTGCTCGGGGTCGAGGGCTTCGAAGCAGACGATGTGCTTGCGACGATCGTGCATCAGTTGCACGAAACGCATCCTGATGTGCGCATCCGCATCGTTTCCAAGGATAAAGACCTGCATCAACTGCTCACTTCAGGCGATGACACTCATGCGCCGGTTGAAATGCACGATGTGCACACTGATGCGCTGATGACAGCCGAACGACTGAAAGAGGAAAAAGGCATCACGCCGAGTCAGGTGATCGATCTCCTCGCGCTCATGGGCGACACCGCCGACAATGTGCCCGGCGTGCCGGGGATTGGCCCCAAAACCGCTGCGCAACTCATCGGCCAGTTCGGCACACTCGAAGGCGTCATCGAGGCGACAGGTTCAAAGCACAAGCTCATGACCCCCAAACGCCGCGAGAATATTCTTGCGACCGCGGAAAAGCTGCCACTTTCCAAGACGCTTGTCACCCTGCGCACCGACACGCCGACGCCTTTTGATCTTGACAGCAGCGCCATCGGTTCACTCGATCTCACCAAGCTGCCGCCGCTTATGCGCGAACTTGGCTTCCGTCGGCACGAAACCACTGTAAAAACCCTGCTGGGCGATGATTCGGAGGCTAACCCTGCCCCAACAGAAAGTACGCCAACTGCAACGAAGGCTCCGCGCCCAGAGACCGGCGGCCTCTTTGATGCACTCGATGATAGCCCAGAGCGCTCCACCAGCGCCGGTGACTATCACGCCGTATCCACTCGCGCGCAACTCGAATCGCTGTGTAAAGACCTCACTGCTGCGGGGCGCGCCAAGCGCGTCATTGCCTTTGATACTGAAACCACGTCTGTCCATGCGATGCGAGCCGAGCTTGTAGGCCTGTCCTTCAGTATCGCGCCGGGGCGTGGGTGGTACATCCCCGTGCGCTCGCCTGAACCCGAAACGCATCTGGATGAAAAAACTGTTCTTGATGCGCTGCGCCCCATTCTTGAATCGCCCGACATCTCAAAGACCGCGCACAACATGAAGTACGACATGCTTGTCCTCCGCCGGGCAGGCATGCACATGCACGGCGCGACCGACGACACGATGATCGCGTCATTTGTTCTTGATACCTCGCGGTCATCGCATTCACTCAATGCTCTCGCGCTCGCAGAACTCCAGCACACTTGCACGCCCATCTCTGATCTCATCGGCACCGGAGCGCATCAGAAACGCTTTGATCAGGTGCCTGTAGAGATCGCATCGCCTTACGCCGCCGAGGATGCAGACATCGCCCTGCAATTGCGCGAGCGCCTCGTGCCCCAGGTCGAAAAAGAGGGCCTTGGTCCTCTGTATCACACGCTTGAAATGCCGCTCGTTGAAGTGCTTGCAGAACTCGAATACAACGGCATTCGCGTCGATCCAGACCAACTCGATCAACAACGCGAGGCGATCGCGGTGGAAATTGATCGCCTGCGCCGCGACATTCAGGATGCTGCCCCGCGCACCTTCAATCCTGACTCACCTAAGCAGCTTGCGACGATTCTCTTCAATACAAAGGATGCCGCCGAACCCGGACTTGGCCTCAAACCGATCAAGAAAACCAAGACCGGCTATTCCACCGATGTCGAAGTGCTCGAAACACTTGCAAGTGATGCTGCGCTTGACACACCCCTGCCAGGGCTGATCGTCGAATATCGCAAGCTCACCAAGCTTGTCAGCACCTATCTCATCGCACTCAAAGATGCGATTCACCCCGAGACCGGGCGCATTCATACCTCGTTTCATCAGGCCGCTGCAGCGACCGGACGGCTTGCATCAAGTGATCCCAACCTCCAGAATATTCCCATCCGCTCAGATATTGGTCGGCAGATTCGCAAGGCTTTTCTCGCTGAACTTGGGCATGTCCTGATCAGCGCCGACTATTCGCAGGTCGAGTTGCGCTTGCTTGCCCATCTGGCGCATGACGAAGCGCTCATCGAAGCATTCCGTGCCGGCGAAGACATCCATCGCGCCGTTGCTGCACAGATCAACAACATCGCGCCCGAGCAGGTCACGTCGCAACAGCGCTCCGGCGCCAAAGCAGTCAACTTCGGCATCGTCTACGGCATCACGGCCTATGGCCTCGCCCGCCAGCTTGGCATTTCCACTTCAGAAGCTGACACGATCATCACCGACTACAAGGCGCGCTATGTCGGCATCGATCAGTTCCTGCAAAAGTGCGTCGCCGAGGCGCGAGAGAAGGGATATGTCGAGACCATGCTGGGCCGACGTCGTCCGATTCCCGGCGTTGACGATCGCAACATGTCGCGCCGGCGCGCCGCTGAACGCCTTGCGATCAATTCTGTGGTGCAGGGGTCGGCAGCTGACCTGATCAAAAAGGCGATGGTCGACCTGCATGCGGAGTTCAAGGCGGGCCGCCTGCCAGCCCGGATGCTCCTGCAGATTCATGATGAGCTGGTGTTCGAGGCCGCCGAGGCAGATATCCACACCGCGATCGAAGTGATTCGTGACAAAATGGAATCTGCCCTCGACGTGGATGTCCCAATTATGGTTGATGTTGTGACTGGCAAGAGCTGGTTCGAAAAGGCATAAGTCAGGCTTTTGCAAGATCTTATAGGACCACAATTCCTCTCTACTGATTGATCTGAATTGCCCTGTCTGTGCGGGTTTGGTTCGGGTGCCGGTATAAAAGGTAAATTTTCTTACCAGATTAGGGGTTGACACAATGGTCCGGATATTGGATTATGCGTGGCAGCGTCAACGGGCGCGAGAAGAAGAGAGACTTTGAGGAGAGAGTTGCGCAGCGGAAACGTAGCGCGACGTTGAGAGAGGAAGAGGAACTTTTATGTCGATTCGCAATGGTTGTGTAGTTGTGTTTGGTGCTCTTGCGCTTACGACGACTGCGATGGGTGTGGCCAATCCGATTGCCAACAACACCTTGGCTGACCGTACAGGTCTGCTCAGTGGCAAAGTGCCGTTGGATCTCAGTGCATCGCCCTTCGCGACGTCCGGTGCATTCAGCAATGAATATCTGGTGAATTACGTTTCACCCTTTGGTGCTGTTGACTACAGCGGCACGATGAAGCTGGAAGTCTTCGGTAATGTCGGCCTGCCCGGCGGAGCGCTGACTGATGTCGTAATGATCTATACCTTTACTGGCAACAGCGCTGCGTTCGGCATTGATGGCTTTGAATTTGGCGTGGACACCTCGACCAATATCGATGCCGCCGACCTCATTTCGGGAACGCACGGTCGCATCGCTGGTGAATCGACACTAGCCCAGTTGTCCCCGTCGGTTGATGTGCAGACTGGGCTCGCGGCCAATGACCACTGGGCATTTGACTTCATCACCACAGAAGGTGCCGGGCCGACAGACCGCTTTGGTCTGAACGCTAACGAGACCTTCGTCTGGTACGTCACGTCCTCTGCAGATGTTGCTTTAGGTTTGGTTGAGGTGGATATCTTCAATAATGCGAATAGTCAGGTTTTGATGCCGACCTTCGTCAAGGTGCCGGGCCAGCCCGATCTTGGTATTCCAGCACCGGGTGCCACCGCGTTGATGCTTGGTGCAGGCTTCCTCGCCACGCGCCGTCGTCGCGCGTAAGACAACCGGGGTTCCCGTTGACCCCAAAATGAACTTTCCCCGGGTTGAGTGGACACACTTGACACCGGGGATTCTTGGAACGCGTGTGCTTGTTTATCGGCCCATGCGTTTCGGAGTTGCTGTAACCGGGAAACCCGGTGTGAGAAGAGAGATGTCGGCAAGGATGCTGACCAAGAGACCGAGAGAGAAACGGAAGGATCGTGAACTATGCCTCTGAATCCGAGTCATATGCTTGTGAGCTCAGTTGCTATTCTGGTCATGGGCGCAGCGGCGAATGCATCAGTCATTTCTGCACCCAACCCAAGCACCTATAGTGATCTTGTTGCTAGCTTTGATCCAATCGCCAATGGCTACAACTGGCCAGCAAACTCGGGTCATGTATGGTTGCAAGACTTTGGTGCAGGTCCTGTTATTGCGGACCAGACTCAGATCCGGTCTGACGTTTTTCGCGTCAATCAAAATGTCACTGTTGGTACTGGCGCGAACACCCTCGGCCTCGTGCCCGGCGATATGGTTTTTTCCTACACCATCACACTCGTGAAGAACGTGCCCAATGAAACCGTAACCATGCTTTCTCAGTTTAAAGCGAGTGGCACGATTTTCAGCGGTGCTGATATCCTTGAGGCCGGATTCGTCAAAGGACTTGGTTGGGTCTCGACAACTTCCATTACGCCCTCAACGACGCAGTTGGCACCCCCTAGTCCGTTTGGATCCTTTGTAGACTACAACTGGCCATTGGGCGGGCAAGGTCTTGAAAACGAAGAAACGATCACCTTGCTTATGTATACACAACCGAGTGCATTGGGCTTCGGCACAGGCAATTTCGCTGTCCCTGCTGGTCAGCCTGGCGGTCTTGATGAATTTGTTCAGTTCAATGGCATTGCCCCGCAGGTATATATCCCCAAGATTCCAGCTCCCGGTGCTGCATCGGTGATGCTTCTTGGCGGCCTGACCGTGCTTCGGCGTCGCCGCTAGGTTGACCCAATGACACTTTACTTCCCCCGCACGTTCTCTCGCTGGATGATCATGAGGTCGTCTTTCGTGAAGAATAGGCGGGGGCGGTTCGTTTTTGGTCATGTCGCAGCTGCTTGCACGATTGCGCTGGGGCTCATCGGTGGCGCTGCGCCAAGAGCGAGCGCACAAGCCTTCGTCACTCTGGATTTTTTTGACGTGACGGGAGTGGCGCTGGACTTGCATTTCCGTCTTATTAACCCCTACTCCGGGCAGTTGCGTGGGGCCGATGGTCAACCTTTCAATGTGTACTACGCCATTGATGCCAACTTCATGGCCAACCAACCGATCGAGGTGCGCAACACTGCTTTTGCTGCTGTGACTTCTGCGTTCCAGTCATGGTCTGCTGCATCCGCAGGATTCATCCGTTTTGTGCCGGCGATATGGGATGCGGTGCCCAATGATGAGTGCGCGTGCAATGGTGTGGGGTGCCCCCAGTTTGGTATCGGTCAGTGCGTTACGGGCGATGCGGACTGCTGCGACAAAGTGATTCACCCCTTCTTCATCGGCCCCGGGCTTCAGGAATGGACCGATGGCGGCGGCTTTGGAGGGTGGCTACCCCTTCCAGAAGGCGATGTGTTCCCCGGGTGGGGTGGCGACATCGATATCTTTTCGCGCCCAACCGGTTTCCAGTTGAACTCCTTCGGATTCCTGTACACGATGGGGCCGTGCGATCTGGGCTTCACCGCGCTTCATCGAAGTGGTCGAGGTTTGTGGTCGATTGATATCTATCTCAATGAAGATTTCGACTGGACCACCGTCCTTCCGTCTGCCGTCAGTTCATGGCCCAATGCTCCCGGCGGTGCTGATCCGATCTCGTATCCGCTTCATGGCGGCAAGCGCGAATTGAATCCTTCAGTCCTCTCGCCAACACAAGGTAGCATGACATCATCGCAGGGCCCCTGCGGCATACCCCTTGGCACACTCTTTGATATTGAAACTGTCGTGGTGCATGAAATCGGCCATGCCTTGGGTCTCGATCATCCTGATCAGGCCACTGGCAGCACCGCGTTCATCAACCCATGGACTTTTACCTTCGATCCGATTGTGCCAACATCCACTCAGATCATTATGCACAGCGCCTACGTTGGCCCCAAACGCACACTTGCGCCTGAAGATATTGGCGGCTCCACCTTCCTCTATCGCCCGTCGCTTTGGGGTGATCTTGATTCTGATGGCGTACTTTCCATTGGTGATGCGCTGAAAACACTTGATTTTGTCGAAGGCAATTCCACGCCAACACCCTTTGAGATGTACCTGCTTGATTTTCAGAATCGAAACGGCGTAGTTGACCACGATGAAGCTGCACAGGTTCTGCTGTGGGTTTTTGATCCGACAGCCAATCCCCCGGGGGTATTGCCGGGCGTCGGCGCTCCCAATGTGGTCTTTCCGCCTTCTCAATTGGATGTTATTGCCACGACCAATCCTGCGGATCTCGGGCTCGGCGGGACAGTCGATGTCACTCTCAATCTGACGAATCCGCAGGGACGCGCTGTTGTTGGGTGGGATATCGATCTTGTGTATGACCAGACGATTTTGTCCAACCCGAGTGTGGCCACGGGGACAATTCTCCCGGGCGGCTTTGTTCTTGATCCAGGGCCCGACGACGGCAACCTCTCGATTGCGCTGTTGTCACCGGCCACATCGGACACGACAAGCACCGGCACACTTGCAGTCATTACCTTTGATGTCAACCTGCCCGCCGCGATCACTGCCGTCAATGTTGGCGCCACACTTCAGAATGTGATCGTGACTGTTTCCGATCCATGGACACACAACTTTGCCATGCACACATCGTTCCCAGATGAGTCGCTCTTCATTACACCGGCAAATGCATTCGTGAGTGTGTTCGATGGAGATGCTTCGGGCGCTGTCGACGCCGAAGACATCTACGCCCTCTTCGCATTGGGCGTGGATGTCAATCGTGATGCTGTCCACGACCAAGGCGATGTTGATGCCTTCTTTGGTGCAGTTCGCAGCAATGAAAACGCCGACATGTGGACATCCACGATCAGCTACAACTGAATCGTTTCCCGCCGCTGCGTAGCACACATATTGCGTTCATCCCTTGATCGCTTTGTACAACCGCTTGAGGTCTTTCCTGATACGGCCTCGCTTGCGAAAAGGCATCGTTTGCGACAGCGGCCCCTCATTCAATGTCGCAACCGCATCTCGCCAGGCAGCTTTGTCCATCTGTTCGGGCACAAGTCCGATGGGGCGCAATACTGCCGCCAGATCGCGGTGATCCACCTTGCGGTTTCCATCAATATCTGCTTGGCAACCGCGCGCACAGCGCCCCCACGACTTCAGCACCTGGGCCACATCTTCAATGCCCAGAAATCTGTCATCGTTGGCATCGAGTGTCTCCGTGCTTTGCCCGCCCAGTTCAGAGCGTCCGGTCGTATTGAGAATCGGTAGCGGCGGCACATCAAATGTGTCAAGTTCCATGCGCGTGCCGAGTGATTTGTCACCAAAACCAACGCGAAACTGTCCGTTGATCGGCGTGCCGGGCGGAATCGTGATCTGCATGATCCATGCGTAATACTGCGCATCACCAAATAATGCTTCGTCGATCTGCCCAAACTGCTTGGGAATGCCAAGCCACACAACATCGAGTGCTTCGCCCCAGTCTTGCGGGCTGGGTTCATTGATAAAGTACATCTGTGCCCGCGGCGCACCAAGCACAAAGTAGCTGTCACTTTGAAGACAGATTCCTGCTTCCGCAGCTGCATTCACCCACGCATCTGTCGGTGCAGCATTCCCCCCTGCGGGATGTTGAAAGGGTTGCGTTTCCGGAAAGAACATCGGTGCAATCGCCTGGTCATCTATTTTTGCACTCGCTCCGGTTGCGACAAGATTCACTGAATCCTCGATCTCCATGCGCACATACAAACGGTAGGTGTGATACCCCGCAAGCTGCGCCTCATCGATCATCACGTCGCCGGTGCAATCAACTGGGCCAAGATCAAGCCACACGAGTGATGCACCATCTGCGCCACTTGGTCGAATGACACCAAATGCGCCAAATGCAACCGTACCAATCAAGACAATGGCAGCAGCTGCACCCGCGTGCCATTTCGAAAAGTTCGCCTTCAGCATGCGTCGTCTCCTTCCAGAGGTGTCACGAGTCATTCATCGGACGTGTGCGCGGGCTTCCCCGAATGCAACACCGCGCCACACCGATCTGACGCAACTGAGAACCACATGTTCCAACCAGCCCGGGCGACCCCCCAAGTCATCTCCTATATGCGACACGGAAACGGACATACAAGCTGCAAAAACGCAACAACCCCGACCTGAGAAACCCGGGCCGGGGCTGTCATTGATCACTGGATTTCAAACTCGAGTTTATGCTCGCCGACGACGCATCCCTGCGAAAGGCGCTGCCACCATCATCATTGCCACCGAGCCTGGTGTCGGCACCTTCACAGTGAATAGCCAATCGCTCGGGCTCTGTCGGTTCTCATGGTCCAACCATCCCCAGCCCGAGACGCCATCAAATCCGCGATGGCCATTGTCATCATTTCCATCACCCAGACGGAAGGCAATCCCATCGGCTTTGCCCTTGTCGCCCAGCGCAATCGTGTCACCGAGGGGCGTCATGATCGACCCCTTGTTCTCGGCACTCTCCATGCTGAACAGGTCGTCATCGCCTGGGACCATGCCCACGACTGCATATTCAAAGCGAACATCGTAGACGCCCAGATATTTGTCGTCTGCCAAGTGATCGCCTACATCACGACCACCATAGACCCTGCCCCCGATGACGATGCTATCACCATCGAACCACAGCTCCATGCTGCTTTGTTCGTGATCGAAATCGAAGGTGAACTTATCGTTGTTGACAGTCACATCGTAGAGTTCGGTAAGAATCAGGCCATACCCAGGTGGGCGTGAATTGCCATCCGGATGGTTGTTCAGTTGGAAGTGGCCAACCGGAATGAATGCCGCAGAAGCACTGGCGGCCAAACTCAATACACCGATAGCACCTGCGGCGCGCGCAGCATGGGACAATTGCATGAACGACTCCTCTTTTTCGATTCCCTGAGCGTGAAAATCCGGCGTGTGCAGTCCGGACTTCTGATTCTGCAAGCCGCGCTGAACGCGCCTCACTCCGATAAGGTGCGCTCAATTCGCCAAAGAGCAAGGAAAGCTGCGAAAATGCTCTAGCGCCAGACAGGGAACATTGCCCAGCTTGAAGCGCCCAATCGAGATTCCCCCATGCCCCGTGTTCTTATCGCCATCCCGGCCTTCAATGAAGCCCAGCACATCGGGGCGTGCGTCACCGCTGCGCTTACCTCAGCGCGGAAAGCCGGTCTCGAACCCGTCCTGGTAGTCGCCAACGACGCCTCGACAGATGCAACTGCGGATCTCGCCCGCAATGCTGGCGCGATCGTCGTCGATGTCGAATGCCGTCAGATCGCAGCGGTGCGGAATGCCGCCGCCCGGGCGGTCCTGCACCTGCCCGGCGCTCCCCCGCCCGCCCCGGACGATGTGCTCGTCTTTATCGATGGCGACACGCTCATCTCCGTGCCCCTGCTCAAAGAAGCTTGCGAGGCACTCAATGATGGTTTTGTTGGTGGCGGGGCGCGTGTGCGATTTGATGAGGGCACGCCGCGCTGGGCGACTATTTTCTTTCTCACCCTCGCAGGACCATTGCTGTATTGGCGCGGGTATGCAGGTGGGTGTTTCCTCTATTGCCGGCGCGATGCCTTTGAAGCATCGGGCGGTTTCGACGAAGCGTACTTCGCCGCCGAGGAACTCCACTTTCTCAAAGCGCTCAAACGCCTGCGCCGCGGCAAGGTGCGCATCCTGAAGAATGCATCGATAACAAGTGGACGCAAGGTGCGGCAGTATTCGCCGTGGCGTCTCGTGCGAACCCTATTGACTATGTTGCGAACAGGGGCGCGCAAGCGCGATGGCCTCGATCTCTGGTATTCTGGTGAGCGCGAAGAAACTACTGAAAAGACCTTGGAATCGCCTTAGTTGCCTTGCACTCGGCGCATCTCGGCAAGTGTGTCTTCGAGCTTGCGCTTGAGCAATCGCACCCGCAAAAGTGACTTCACGCGCGTCACCAGCTCCAGTTTGTTCACCGGTTTGGTCAGGAAGTCATCGGCGCCTGCTTCAACTGCGCGCTCGACATCTCCTACTTCTGACAACGCGGTTACCATGATCACCGGAATATCGCGCGTTGAAGGATTGCCTTTGACAGCTTCGCACAACTGAAACCCGCTCATGCGCGGCATCATGACATCGAGCAGAATCAGATCCGGCTCGTGCGCCTCGATGCGTTCCTGCGCCTCGACGCCATCACGCGCTGTCGACACCTGACACCCAACGGATTCAAGATAGGCCTGCATGAGTTCGAGGTTCTGCTCATGGTCATCGACGACCAGAATGACCGCCGACGCGAGATCAACCTGCGCATCCAGTTCCTGTTCGTCAATCGCCTTGGTGTGGTCAGAAGGGATCATTTTGCACAGCAATAGTACATCGGGTGTGTCACGCGGGGGGAGTCATTTTACCCGGCGCATCCCGAACAAAACCCGCCCTATTGATTTCGCGGCCCGAAGGGGGAATAATGAGCCTGTGCTGCAATCGCTGTGATGGTCAGAAACGCTCCCGACGGCGTCCAAGGTCTTGGACTCGACGGGCCGAACCACCCTTCTGAGGAGTTGCCTTTCATGGGGTACGCCAGTGTATTAAATGCCCGCCCGTGCTGGCAGGACCGATTCCGCCAACCCAGAGTGGAAGAACTTCGCAACGGGTACATCGAGGCCCCGGAGGCAGAAGAGGATGCGCTGGACCCAAGAGAGGCCCTGAAGCTCCTTGATACAGCCCGGGAGCGTCTTCTTGCGGCCCCAGCAGATGTTGTTGAGACTGTTGAATGGCAGGGGTTGCCATGGCGCTGGGCGATTGTCTATGCCATTGAGGGTGATCCCACCCGGGCCCTTGCCTATCTGGTGCCAGACCCCGCCGGCCCAAGGCTTGCAGTCCCACTGACATCAGAAATGATCGACGCGATGCCCCTGCGACGGATGAAGAAGCACATCCGCGACGGGCTGACCTCAGGGCGGCGCGTGGGCGGCACAATTTGGGCGAGCTTTGATATCAACGCCAAGTTGCAGCTTGATGAGGTCCTTGACCTTGCCAAGCGCAAGGTGCGGTTCATCTCGCAACAGTTGGCCGTGGCTGCCGGCTAATTTGTAGTCACGCGGCACACCCGCCAGGGGTATGCAATCCCCTATGCTTGGCCCATGATCACCGACGCGATGCAAGTGATTGGGACCGACGACCATCTCAATGAGATTGCTGATCTCATGCGCACTGTCAGTGCGCTGACTGATCCACAAGCCGTCCAGCGGGAGTTTTCCCGGCGGATGAACTCGTATTCAATCACGGAAGGCTATATCAGCCTGTCGACGCGCGGGTTGCGCGAGGGGCAATACAAAATCACCCGAGCGATGCTTGATCCTGATGCGATGCGCGCCAATGTGATCAACCCGTGGGCATCTTGGGAAACACTGCCAACGCAGCACGGCGGATTCATAGGCGATCAGATCGCAACTGATCGTCCAAAATATTTCCCCGATCTGCATCTTGCGGATGACCCGGTTTTGAAAAACCAAATCGCAGACTTTCGCAGTGTGGTATTTGCGCCGCTCTTTGATGATGGGCATGCGGTGAACTGGGGTGTCATTCTACGCCGTGCGCCCGATGCCTTTCGACATGAAGAAATTGAAGAGTTCCTGTATCGCGGCAACCTGATTGGGCGCATGACGCGCAATCTGATTATTCGAGGCGAAATTGAACGCCTGAATCATCAGTTGACGGCGCAACTGGAAGAAATCGCAGCGGTGCAGCGTGCGCTGTTGCCTGATCGCACACCAGAAGTGCCTGGATTGTCGATCGCATCGAGCTTTCTCACATCGCTTCAGGCGGGCGGTGATTATTTTGATTATTTCACCCTCACCGATGGACGCTGGGGCGTATTGATCGCCGATGCGGCGGGGCATGGCGCGGGGGCGGCGACCGTGGTTGCGATGTTGAGCGCAATCATGCACGCACATGCCCCCACTGCCAAGGGACCGGCGGACATGCTCGCCCATGCCAATCGCGAACTTGTGTGCAAGCAATTGGAAAATACATTTGTGACTGCGTTTCTTGCATTCTTTGACCCCGCGCGGCGCGAGATCACCTATGCCAATGCGGGCCACCCGCGGCCCATGATTCACCATCCAGACGGGCACGTGTCAGAACTTGCTGATGTTGCAACAATGCCTCTTGGGATCGTCATTGACAACGACTTTGAAGAAGCAACAACGCCAGTCGCGCCAAGGCAAACAATGGTGCTGTTTACCGATGGCATCACCGAAGCATTTGGTGGAGATTCGAAGCGCGATATGTTCGGGACCAATGGCCTGCACGATGCGTTGACTGCTTGCACGGGCGAGCCCACCTGCGTGATCGAATCGATTCACAGGCAACTGTTTGACCATACCGGGTCGCGAAATCGAGATGACGATCAGACGATCGTTGCGGTGCGGATCGATTCATGAGTGGGCTGAAGATCACTGGTGTGTATGAGACGGTGCTATATGCGCATGATCTTGCTGCGATGAGCGCGTTTTATTGTGATGTGCTTGGCCTCGATGAGCGCAGTCGTCCCAATGCGCTCGCGCGGCGTTTTCGCCTGCCATCCGGGGCAATGCTATTGATCTTTGACCCGCGTCAGTCCGCACAGGATGGACGGGATGTGCCATCTCATGGCGCAGAAGGTGCCGGGCATATCGCGTTCAGTGTGGATGATCTCGATGCATGGCAGCATGCGCTTGAAGACAAACGTATTGCCATTGAGCACAGTGAAACATGGACTCCCGGCGGGCGCTCGATCTATGTGCGCGATCCGGCGGGCAATTCTGTGGAACTGGTCGAGGGCGAGGTGTGGGCTTGACACGCCGTGCGGATGATGAGTGGTACGCGGGCAAAGATGGCAAGAGCACGCTGCGCTTTGAGTGCACGCAGTGCGGGGCATGTTGCACTGGCCCGGAAGGCGCCGTGCATGTGAATCAACGCGAAGTGCGCATGCTTGCAAAGCACATCGGCATCACAGCTGAGGAATGTATTGATCGCTATACGCATATGCTGCCCGAGGGGCGCTCACTGATCGAACGCGAAACCGCACCGGATTCCGGCTGTTTTGATTGCGTGTTTCTGGATCGCACGAGTGATCCGCAGCGCGCCACATGCAGCGTGTACGATGCGCGCCCGACACAATGCCGAACTTTCCCATGGTGGCCCGACAACATCAAGAATCCCAGCAGTTGGCGCCGCGCGGGAACACACTGCGAAGGCATCGGGCAAGGCGGATATGTGCCAATCGAACACATTCGTGTTCAGCGCAACGCACAGGAGGCTGCCCATCCGGTGCGGCGCGGGTCTTGAATCGGCAGATACGCGTTTGCCCTAAAAACGAGACTGGCACGACGGACTTTGTAATCCGCCGTGCAGTCTCGGGCCAGTCACATCCGTGATGTACCTAGCGGTGTCAGGGTTGACACGTAAAGTCAGTTATGCAGCGCGACGGCGCCGGAGGGCAACCATGCCTCCCATGGCAATGATTGCCATGGATCCGGGTGTCGGAATAACAAGCCATGCTGCCCCGGCCTGCTTCAAACTTTCATCCATTGGGTTGACCATTTCAGGAAGAAACGCACCGGCAGCAATATCCCATACCGCGATCGGGGCAACACTTGGGCCTGCGCGTCCCGGGACCATATAGGCAAGGCCCTTATTGATTGCAAGACCAGCGGACAGGGTCGTAGCTTGCGAAGCGGGGAAATCTGCGACATGCACTGGTGCACCAGCATTGAAGATATCGATCGACCACAGCCCACTATTCGCCGAGGGATCGTTGTCGAGGAAATAGAACAACTGTGAAGCCTCATCGAAGGCCATGCCGTCGAGCTTGAAGAGCTTGGCGTCATAAGTGAACACCGGTGTGCCCACGCCTGTCGTTGTATCGATCTCAAAGATTGATCCTGTGTTGCCAAGACCTGAGTTCACTTCAGAGCCATACAAACTTCCATTTGCGAAGGTGAGACCCGCAGGACGTAACGCCCCACCGCCTTGTTGGGTCATGTTTGCCAACAGCGTGGGTGCTGTGGTGACAGGGAGAGTGTCAAAATTCGATGTACTCCATGAATAGAGACGGTCACTCTCACTGAGGTACAGGAGCCCATTGGGGTTGTCGGCGCCCATCCCCCATACCCCTTGATTTCCAAAGAGAGGCACTGGAGCCTGCCCCGGCTCAAGGAACAAGACAGGATCGGTAGGATCCGCAGAACCAATAACCAACCCACCGATAAATGAAGCATTTGCAGCGCATGCCAACGCCATAACCGCTCCGGCAACAATAATAGCCTTCATAGCCAACTCCTCTTGTTGGGATCCCTGTGCAGAGTTCCCTGTGCGTAGTGGGAATCTAACCCCACCTTGACGCACTGCAAGGAATACTCGCAAAAATCATCACAATCGTTATGTACCGCACAAGAAGCACGATCCTCATCACCCTAAGCATGGATAAATGGGAAATTCAGGGAAAATAGATACTTGTGCCTGGTGTATGCGGTAATCAACTGTGCGTAGTAGCAAGCAATCGCTCGAGGTAATGGATGTCCATCCCCCCCTTGCAGAAGGTCGGATTGTCGAGCAGTTCGCGATGGAGTCCGATGGTTGTTTTCAACGGCTCAATTGTGAACTCAGCAAACGCCCGCCGGGCCCGGGCAATGCAGTCATCGCGATTGTCGGCGTGAATCAGCAACTTGGCGATCATCGAATCGTAGTTCGGCGGCACCCTGTAGCCAGCAACAACATGCGTATCCACTCGCACACCAGGACCGCCGGGAGGATCAAACCGATCAATTGGTCCCGGGCACGGGGCAAAGTTTCGTTTCCAGTTCTCGGCGTTGATGCGAAACTCCATTGCATGGCCGCGCACCTTGATATCACGCTGACGGAAGGGCAATTCCTCGCCGCCGGCAACGCGAATGCCAGTTTTGACAATGTCGATTCCCGTGATGAGTTCTGTGACCGGGTGTTCGACCTGCACGCGTGTGTTGACTTCAAGGAGATAAAAATGCTGCTTTTCATCGAGCAGGAATTCGACTGTGGCAGCGCCCGCGTAGTTGGCGCTGCGCACAAGGCGCGCGGCGCTCTTGCACACATCATCGCGCTTTCGCGGGTCGATGTGCGGCGCGGGGGCTTCTTCGATCAGTTTTTGATGTCGGCGCTGGGTCGAGCAATCGCGCTCATAAAGATGCACCGCATTGCCATGCTTGTCACCCATGACCTGCACTTCGATATGGCGCGCGTGTTCGAGGAATTTTTCGATATAGACAGCGCCGTTGCCAAAGGCCGCGATTGCTTCTTGCTGGGCTTGGGAGATTGCTTTGGCAAGTTCTGCCTGTGAACGGACGATGCGCATGCCTCGCCCGCCGCCGCCCGCTGCCGCTTTGACGATCACCGGGAAGCCGATTTTCTCTGCCACTTCGATCGCTTCTTCGGTTTCTTCGATGGCGCCATCGGAACCGGGGAAGACGGGCACCTTGGCTTTGCGTGCCAGTTGTTTGCAGGAGATTTTGTCGCCGAGCAATCCCATCGCGGTGTGCGAGGGGCCAATGAATTCGAAATTACTTTCCTTGCAGACCTCGGCAAAGTGTGCGTTTTCTGCAAGAAAACCGTAGCCGGGGTGAATTGAATCCGCACCAGACACTTCTGCAGCAGCGATGATTCTTGGGATATTGAGATAGCTTTCGACCGCTGGCCCTGCCCCGATGCACACCGTGCGGTCAGCAAGCTTGAGAAAGGGTGCTTCGGCGTCGGCCTCGGAATACACACAGACCACTTCAATGCCAAGTTCACGACAAGCGCGCAGAATTCGCAGCGCGATTTCCCCACGGTTTGCGATCAACACTCTTTTCAACATGCCGTTGCGTCCATCCGTGTCACGCGCTGCGCACCATGAAAAGGGTCTGACCGTATTCGACGGGCTCGCCACTCTTCACCAGAATTTTTTCAATGACGCCCGAGACTTCGGCCTTAATTTCGGAGAAGACTTTCATAGCTTCGACGATGCACACAACAGTTTCGGCGCTGACTGAATCGCCAGCTGACACATAGGCCGGGCTCTCGGGGTCGGGTGAGCTATAGAACGTGCCGACCATGGGCGATGTGATGGGTGTCAGTCCGGGGTCGTTCTCAGCTTCAGTTGTGCTTGCGCCTGCGGCGGCAGCCGGTACGGGGAGAGGCGCAGTCGGCGCGACCTGCGGGATCGGCATAACGACACCGCCTCCCATGGGCCTGCGCAGAACAACAGATTCCTGTTCGTCGCGCAGGTCGAGTTCCGAGAGATCGTTCTCGACCATCAGGCGAACCAGTTCCTTGAGCCTGCGAATATCGATCATGCCAGCTTTGCCCACTTCGTGTCCGTTGGAAGCGATGACAGCACACGCCGCCCGCGCTCTGTGACGAGAACATCATCCTCGATGCGCACGCCGCCTGCACCGGGGAGGTAAATACCGGGCTCGACGGTGACCACCATGCCCGGAACAAGTGGCACCGGTGGCCGCGCAAGGGATGGCTTACCGATGCCCGGTCCCTCGTGGATATTGAGGCCAATGCCATGCCCAGTGCCATGGCCAAACTGCTCGGCGTAGCCTGCTTTTGCGATGATATTACGTGCAACTGCATCAACATCACTGCTCAAAACGCCCGGCTTGATCGCGTCGATCGCGGCCAGCTGAGCCTCAAGGACAATGCTATAGATATTTTCGAATCTTTTGGGCCAGCGCCGGATCGCAAAGGTGCGCGTCAGGTCGCCGTGATAGCCCCCGAAACATGCGCCCCAGTCGATGAGCAGCAGTTGGCCTGCACGAACCTTTGTTGATCCCGGTGACGCGTGGGGCTTGGAGCTGTTTGCACCTGCTGCCACGATCGTCTCAAAGGAAGGGCCATCGGCGCCATTGACCCGCATTTCGTATTCGAGCAGGGCACAGATTTCATTTTCAGTTTGGCCCGGCTCGATGGTTGGCAATACCGTGAGCAGCGCATCTTGTTGAATGCGGATTGCCTTGCGCAAGAGTGCGACTTCACTCGCGTCTTTCAGTTCGCGCAGTGATGAGATCAGGCTGCCAGTAGCCGTAATGCGTTTTGTGCCAAGCGCTTTGGTCAACTGTGCATAGACTTCGATCGTGAGATGGGCGCGCGGCACACCCAGTTTGCCAGCGCCTCGTCCCATGACCTGCTTCACGGCGTCGACCATTGTTTCGCCGGTGCGGATGATGATTTTGGCGAGGGGTCGAATGGGTTCAAGGTCTTCAGCAAGGCGAAAATCGGAGATGACCACCGGTTTGCCCGCGCCGACGACGATCAGCCAAGATGCCTCGCCATGAAAGCCGGTGAGATAGTGAATATCGGGGGGATTGGTGACAAGGAGAGATGCAATGCCCTTTGCGCGCATGAGACGTTTGAGGCGAGTCAGGCGTCCGCGATGGACAGTGAGTGCTTTGGCAGATTGACGAGTTGCGGCTGCGGGGGGCATTGGGGGCGAAGTATACAGACTTCGATGCACTATTCATCACGAAGCGCGACGGGCGGGCTGAGTAACTCATTGAGAATGATCGCCCGGCGAAGTTCTGCGCGGCCTGGGATCGCCATGCGTTTGGAAACGGCTGTCGCAGCAGCAGCAGCGGCAGCAGTTGCATCGGCGGCACGATGTGTCATCCGGTGCTTGAGATATTGTGCCTTGAGCGCCTCTTGCTGGGCGTCCCGAGGATCAACCGGCTGTTGTTGGGCGGGAACCCGTCTTGCAGTCGGCCTGGCGCTGGTGACTGTTCGCTGTGGCGTCTGCGTGCGTGCAGATGGAACCGGTCTCGCCATGGTGATCGGGCGAACAGGGACGGTGTGCCCTGAACCTGCGGGGGATGTTGGAGCAGCTTGTGTCGGCACTGGGCGAGCACGGACTGTGGGCGGCGCAGCGGGGGCAGGTGCACCAGCCTGGCGTTGACGCAATGCGCGCAACTGGGCCTGGCGGCGCTGGGCGAGTGCCTGCAGATCTGATGCTGTACGGGCAGGTTTGGCGGGTTGCGCTGTTGGTGTTGGGGCGGCTTCAGGATCGGCATCTTCAGCAGCGCGACCGGTGCGAAGCTGCTCATCCATGCGACGCCGGGAGACGTCGCGCAGGCGCTTCATCTCGGCGGCTTCCTTCATCTTGCCGACAATCCACGACAGGGCTGGGGCACCGATGACCAACGCGAAGACCAGCAGGTTGACGAGGTTGCCGCCCATTACTCACATGATACATCGGCTGGCACCGGCGCACGCGCCAGCCTGTGAGCAATTTCTCCGGCAAGGGCATCAAGAGCGGCATGCCCATGCAACACGGCGGGCCAGTCGCGTCGTCCTGCGATGCGTGCGCGGCGGACCTGTCCACGGAGATGCACCGCCTTTTCTTCGAGATCAGTCAATTCTTCTGTGTGATCCAGACGGTATTGCGCGAGCAACGCGTGCATCTGGGTGTACTTTTGCAACCGGCTTTCTTTGTCGGTAGATCGTGCAATCTCCTGCGCCAGTGCGCGTTTCGCAGTGGCCGATGAGATATCGCGAAGTTGCGCTGGATCATGCTTTGCCCGGTGGGCAGTCCATGCCGCGGAGGCGATCTCTTCAAGATTCGCCCCCGGTGCCTCGATGGGAAGCGTCACATCGGCGCTTGCGACCACCATGGGTGCAAGTTCGCGACCAAGCCATGAATGAAACCATGATGCCGATGCGCGGTCGTAGACGCCCCCGCCCGTGCCGTGAATGAAGAGTTCACACCCTGCAAGACGCAAGATCGCTGTAAGTAACAATGCACGTGGGGCGAGGCATGCTTCACAGGGCGGGGTTGCAATTTCGTGCGCATCGACAGGCTGGCGCGTGCCGGTGGAAGAGATCCACCACAATGGGAGCTCTGTCTGTTCAGGGTTGCGCTCATTGATGCGCAACGGCCTGATGCCTGTGCCGGGGTGCTCGCGCAGTGCATCGTTGTAGGCATGTGCAACAGCGAGCGGGTCTGCCGCCATGCGGTTGATGAGTGAAGTGCCAAGGTCTGTTTGAAGTATTTCGCCTGCATTGAACGATTGTGCAGTGAACCATGGTGATAGCAAGGAGGCATTGGCGGATTCGGCACGTTCTGCGGGTGTGCCAGATGCTTGCGAAAAGTATTGACGGGCGGCATGAACTGCTTCGGCGACGATCGGCAGCGGGTCTGAAGAATGATCGGGTGCCGCAGTACAATCGAGTGTGACCGTACTGAGCGTGCCATTCGCATCGCGCGAAGGGGTCTCAATGGTCGTTGCGCCCTCAGCATCATGGTCGACTACGACCGCAGCGGCGCATCCTTGAATGCGCTTCGCCAGTTCGTGGGCTGCGATGTATTTCGCAAGAATGCCCGGGTGGAAGAACCCCGGTTGGTGCCCGGTCATGATGATCGGGCGGTCAGTTGGAAGGCCCAGTTGCGTGCGAAACGCGGTTGCGTCAGCAGATTTTGCGGCCCATGCCTGCGCCGCAAGTGCGTGCCACGTCGAGGGCTCTGGTTTGAGAAGCACACGCTGAACGCCCGCAGCACTCACCCGGCGCTCTCTGCGCACACAGACGCACACTCGCTGGCACTGCTTACGACGGGCAATCGATCAGCAGACCGATCGAGCTCGCGCGCAAGCACTTCGCGATAGTGCGCCAGGCGCACGCAATCATCATTCAAGGGCCCACCAAAGGTACGCGTCGGATCGTTGTAAATGAGTTTCACCGGCACTTCTGTGATGCGCAATTGCGCTGCGACCGCCTGTACCCAGAATTGAAGGGGAAAGGCATAGCCAGTCTCGGTGAGTGCAAGCTCTTGCAACGCAGCAACACGGTAGGCCTTGAACCCGCAAAATGCATCGGAAATTGACAGTCCCAGATGAGCGTTGATTTCATCAGTGATGGTGTGGTTAATCGCACGGCGTGCCGCGGGCGGGCTGCCAACACCCTCATGAACTTTCAGATATCGCGAGCCGGAGACGATGTCCCATGCATCGCGCTCAGCTTCTTCGATAAACTGCGCAATGGCTTCCGGTTCATGCTGCTCATCACAATCCATGGTGATGACCCAGTCATAGCCATCAACGATCGACCAGCGGAATGCATCCTGCAACGATCGACCATACCCACGGTTTGTTGCGTGACGAATCACTTCGACATGTTGCTCAGCAAGCAAGCAAGGCGTGCGGTCGGTTGAGCCATCATCGATCACCAGCACATCGTCGGGCGCGTGCTGCACCACACGACTGATGACCGAACGAATGTACTTTTCTTCGTTGTACACCGGAATCGCGACGAGTGTGCGCATCGACTCAATCTCCCAATAGACCATTTCGGAATCTGTGAATACTGTGCGGATGGTAGGCACGCCGGGCGCGTCCGCCTACTGCGACCCTGTGCCCGACACCTGCGTCGCACGCCACGCCCCGGTGACGAGATCAATAATGATGCCCTCGGCGGCGATATTGCGTGCGGATTCCGCATCAAAGAGCGTTACCCGATTGCCGCGGCGCGAGGAGGCAAGCAATTCGGATGTGTTGCCATCAAAACGCACCTCATCGGCAACGAGTTCGTTCGCGCCATGTCGGGCGAAGACGCCGCCTTCAGCAACCGCAGCGTGCAAGGTTGGTGCACTTGGATCCGATGTCGCATCGAGAGGCGTGAATGATGCGGTGAGCTGCTCACACTCAAGTTCTGCAGCGCGCTCTGCGCCAGGTGCAAGATGACGCAAGCGCACCGCGCGCTCCATAATCGCAACACCTGATGCGGCATCAAGAGTGAATGTGCCTTTCCAGTTGAAGACGCTCGTGCCGCGCAAGGAACCCTTATTCAATGCAGCAGGGCGAGCAAAAGGATCACTGTCAGGTGACACCGAATCCGTACCGCGGCGGTCTTCGACAAGAAGCGTACCCGCTGCAGGCACATCAATCGTGCGGGCAGTGAGATCTGTCGAAATGATCGGGCCGCGCAGCGCAAGAGCGGATTCAAGGATGCGCTCCGTATCGGTGTCACCCGGTGCAAATCGGCGCAGCTCTGCCCGGGCCTGCCCTTCATCCGTTGCTTCAAGTGTCACCCTGCGCACGATGGATTCCTCAGAGCGCTCAAGCTGCTTGCGCGTGCGCTCTTCCAAAATGCCCGCAACTGTTTCAAGGACGATGCGATCAGCAGCAAGGTCGTACCGATCCGTGCCGCGCGTCTCTGCGTGCCCGGTCACAGTGCCAAGCAGTTCTGCACGCCCGGCGATGTCATCAAGAAGCAATCCTTGCGTGAAATCAATATTGATGCGGTCATAATCGCTGCGGTCTCGATCGCGCCGGGCGTAGGACAAGTTGCCCCCGCCAAAGACAACAAGATTTGCTGATGGTTCATCAATGCGAATCTGATTTCCAAGGATAGTCAGGCCGTGTTCAAATCGGGAGCCCGCGGCGAGCTTGTCCTTCCCGATAAATGCCCCAACCACTGCGGGCGCGCCAATGACCCCGACCACACCAGTCTCCGCTTCGGCATCGATGCGAGAACCCGAGACAATCAACCCCTGGCGTGTTGTGATGTGCGCGTTTTCTTCTGCGACTGCGCCGGTCACGCGCACGTTATGGTCATCATCTTGTGCAAGTGTGAGGGAAATGAGTTCCGCTTCGATTTCATCGCCTTGTGCAGTCGCAGTTGCTTCACCAAATGCACTTGCGATGATCGGCACGAGGCGAGCGCCGGTTTCCGGAGATGTATCAAAGAGCACATCAAGGCGATCTGCGCGCACATGGGCCGCATCGCGCGTTCCATTCTCCGAACGCACCACGATTGACGCCGAGCCTTCAGCTGAGACGTGCGACAACCGGGGAATATCCCCAGCATCAAAGGAAGCGCGAATGGTGTCGCCTCGCACTTCGCCTTCGGGTGCGCGAATTGCCACACGATCAAATGCGACAAATTGCCGCAGTGCAACACCTTCGATGCGGCGGTGTGCATCGGCGTTCTGTTGTGCAAGCGCATCAAAGGTCAAATGCGCACTGCCCGACCATGTCAACTCCGGCCACTGTTCTTGTGGAATGGGGCTGGCAGCATCACCTTGCGGCGCTGCGCGCAGCCGCCCCGCACCAGGAAATGACGCTGTGCCCGCAATCAGGTCCGCATCGAGACTGCCTGTGAGCAGTGATGCACGGTCGGTAAACTCAAAATCAACACCGAGTTCGCCACCGACGCCCCGCGCACTAATCGCGTGCGAGGTCAGGCCCCATGCGAGTGAACCGCAGCGAACGGTCAACCCGTTTGCATCATCAATTGCCACGACGCGCCCGGTGTTCGGTGCGCTAAGCTTGATCGCAACTTCATCATGGAGCAGCGCTTCGGGCGCCTCATCGATGGGCAAGACCTCGATGGGTCCAGTTGATGTGATGCGAATGATCTGCGCCGTTTCGTCATTATTAAATGCGGCATCGGCGGTGGATGAGGCGTTCGAATTGGAGGTGTCGCTCGCCGCGCGCCCGAAATCAATCGGCGTGATAGCACCGGCGGCGAGCCTGCGATCAAGCAGGTGCATCCACACTTCGGCTTGATCGGCGGCAATGGACGCCCCGCCACGCTCGATGTGAACATTTGTCGAGAAGGTCGCGGCGTAGTAATCAGAAGCAGCAGGCGCATCGGTATCGGTATCGGTAGACACATCTTCAATTGGATCGGTTGCAATTGTGCCTCGGCGAGCGCGGGCCTGTGCATCGGCGCGGCGCATCGCTGCAGGATTGATTGTCGTCTGCCTATGCTCTGCGACTTGTAGATATTGCAGGCGCTGGCTTACTTCTGAAAACCGAACTGTCAAACCTTCGCCATCAAAGGATAGTCCCGGCGCTTCGATCTTCACTTCACCCGGCGCTTCGGCCTGACCCATCAAGCTCTGAAAGCGCAGTTCCGGCGTGGTGAGCGTCGTGTGCACAAGATCCGGCTCATCATCTTCGAAACGCTCAAGAATGCGGATCGTTACATCACCATCGAGTGTGCCTGATTCCGGGCGCCCGTTGGCCCGTCGATCTGGCCAGAGGATGCGGCCGTGTTCGGCGGTCACTTCAACAACCTGATCGCCATTGAAAAGAAACGCGCGGGGCTTGGTTACTTCAAAGCGGCCCTCCCCTGCAGGATCAAGCGCTTCCCATTCCATGCGCGCCACAACTTCGCCCGTGTCTGGATTGGTTGACATATAGACCGAGCCGGTCATCTCACCAAACGGGCCCGAACCAAGGTCAACCGGGGGCGGCGCGCCAATATCAATGGGCATGTTCGCACCGCCCGGCAAATTCGGTGCGCCAGGCGTATTCGCAGGCCCCGAAATGACGGAATAGCCAATCACACCCACCACGAGCACCACGAGCATGAGCGCTGCGATCTTGCCAGTCAGTGCTGCGTTCATGCGTTGCCTCCGCGGTCATTGTCCTGCACAACGCGTAACGCAATCAGGTCCTGCACATCAAGCATGCCGACCGGTTTGCCCTGCGCATCAACGATCGGCACTTCATCCTGACGATGTTCGCGCACCAGTCGCACGGCATCGCGCACCAGCGCTGTGTCGGGCAACGTGCGCGGCGAGCGCGTCATCACCTGCCCAATCGGCGCACTGAGTTTCGATGCATCCTTGATCACCAGTCGGCGCACATCCGCATCCGTAAAGATGCCCACCACGCGCCCGGTGTCATCGCTAATCAACAGCGCCCCGGGCCTGCGCCCGAGGGATTCACCAAGTTGCAAGGCTTCCGCGAGCGGCATTGACTCCTTCACCACAGGCAAGTTCTGCCCCACTCGAAAGCGCAGCACATCGGTCACCGGACGCAACAAGCCGCCAAGTGTGCCGCCCGGGTGATGACGTGCAAAATCATCTGCGGTAAAGGCGCGCCGACGCGCAAGCGCAAGTGCCAGGGCATCGCCCAGTGCAAGCGTCGCCGTCGTTGAACAGGTCGGGGCGAGCGCGAGTTCCGTGGCTTCGGTGATAGTGCCTAATGACAGATTCACATCTGCAAGTTTGGCGAGTGCGTTCATCTCGCAACCGCCTGTCATTGCAATGATCGGCACATCATCCTGCTTCACGATCGCTGCAAGGCTCACAATTTCTTCTGTCTCACCAGAGAAAGACAGCGCGATCACGCAATCTTTCTTGCGGATTCGCCCGAGGTCGCCGTGCATTGCTTCTGATGGATGCACCTCGTGCGAGGCGACGCCCAGTGAGGCGAGGGTCGCAGCGATTTTTTTGCCGATGATGCCGCTCTTGCCAAGCCCTGCCACAATCACCACGCCCTCGGCCTTGGCGACGCGCTCCAGAATGGTCAGTGCCGCCTCAAGTGACTCCGGCTCAAGGCCCTTCGAGACGACCTCGATGGCATCGCGCTCGGCGCGCAGCACCGCCCGGACGAAGGCGAGTTCGTCATCTGTCGCGGGGGCGGTCTTGGGCGTAGAAGCCTTTATTTCCGTGCGGCTCATGAGTGCTACGGTACACTCGCCGGGAGGCCTGTGCGATGTGCGTGGGCATGCGATTTGGGCAAGGGCGACCGAGGGCTGCCATGAGCGAATACACAGTCCATCTGGACGACTTTGAGGGCCCCCTCGACCTCCTTCTCCACCTGATCCGCAAGGCGGAGCTGGATGTCACCCATCTGTCTCTGGCCCGCGTGACCGATCAATTCATGACGCACCTCTCGGGGGTCGAGCGGATCGATGTCGAATCCGCCGCCGAGTTTCTGCTCACCGCCGCCACGCTGCTCGAACTGAAATCCCGTCATCTGGGGCCGAACAGCGCCGAGGGTGAGGCTGAAGATTCGGACGGTGGTGCCGGGGGCACGATTGAGAATCCTGCTGCCGAACTGCTTCGCCAGTTGCTCGCCTACAAGACCTACCGCGAAGCAGGCGACGCGCTCGAGCGGCAGCGTCATGAATGGGCAAAGCGCTATCCCGCGGGGCAGGCGGGCGCTGACAAGTCGGCCCTGCGCGAGGCGGTCCCTGATGAACTCGATATGGATGAGCTCGACCTCTACGACCTTGTCCGTGCGTTTCAGCACATCATTGATACCGTCGAACTCTCGCGCGTGGGCGATCATCTCGTCGAAGCTGATGACACGCCCATCGAACTGCACGCGGCCGACCTTGTCGACCTGTTGCAGCGTGAGACCTCGCCCGAAGGTGATGCATCAACAGGCAAGCCGCGGAGGCTTTCACTGCGCGCTGTTATGCGCGGGCGCACGCGGCCGCAGGCGATCGGCTTGTTTCTCGCAATGCTTGAACTGATGAAACAACAGCGCATCCGCGTGATGCAGGAGCGCGCCTCTGAAGACGCTCGCGACGGTGCTGATGAAGGCGAGATTGTCGTTGAACTGCTCGACTTCTCAGAATTCACGTCGGGCGATGTGCTTGAGGCAACGGGAATTGAAAACGACTCGAACTAGCCCCGTGCGCGAAGCGAGGGGATCGGATTGGGTGGCATGTGTCTTTGAGCCATCAAGACGTGGCTTTCGCTTCACTCAGACCGCGGCACGCGGCGGAAGGAGGCCAGCGTTCTCAAGGCGGGGCAGCGATCAACCATCCTTCCCCAACGCCATCATCCCGCCGAAGACCTGCATCACGCCGACTTGCAACACCTGCTCGAATTCTTCGGGTGTTGTTGCGGCGTTGAGCAGACCAAACGTGTGGTCGAGCGCGTCGAAGATCGCCATGATCTGCGGCTTCTTCTCCGCGACCTTATCAGTTGACATCTGCGCCAGCTTCTCGCGGGCCTCGGCGATGTCTTCAGTCCAGTCGCTGGCCAAGTCAGCGGGAATCCACTTGCCCTCGACCTTCACGAAGTCCTGGTCCTTGGTGACTTCGCCCGGAATCTCGATGCGCACAACCGCGGTGTCGCCATCGCGGCTCACGAGCGTCGCCACGGCGTCGCCAAGATTCGACAGCTTATTGGCCGGATTCTTCTTGGACACCTTATTCAGCCCATCAAACTGCATAACGATCGTCGCACCTGTGGTGCCAATCGCCTGGCGCATGTCAACGTGCTTCAGCGTGTCGACATTCGAGAACTCTGAGTAGGCGATGGTCTTGAGCGGCGCGATGACGTTGTTCCACTCGCGCTTGGCGACGTTCAGATCGAAGTCTGGCGATTGCTGGAGATTGGGCATCGCCAGAATGAGACTCTTCTTGGTCTCGAGGACGTTGTGGAGCTTCTGCAACACCACGAAGCTGCGGTTCCAAATGTCGCGATCGACCTTGCTTGCGAAGGTGTGCACGAGATCGGTGATGTCGGCCTGATAGCTCGCGGGCAACGCATCCCAGGCGACATGCATCTCGCCCTTGGCCACGCTGTGCATCACATGCTCGATGGCCTTGTCTGGGCTATCGGGAAATGCCTTGGGCGCAGGCGCATGCTTCGGTGCGCTGACCTCGTTCGACGCGGCCACCGGCTTCACGTCGTCGTCATATTCTGTTGGCATGTAATTCGGCGCATAGTTCGACGCAGCGGCGTTGGCGGGTGTGCCTTCGCCGCACCCTGCGAGAACGGTAGCGACGGAAACAAATGATGTGACGATGATGGCAACGCGCGGCGTGTGCATAGCTTCCTCCGAGTGAATCAAATCGAACCTGAACCTCGCGGAGGTGTCGGCCTGTTGGAGCCAGTGCATCAAGGGAGCCGCAGGAAGATTCCCCGGTCGCGGTGGGTTGGCGGCCTGTGCGGATCGGGGAATGGGTGGTGTTCCGATAGCCGGGCTGTGTCGCACTGGCGAGAGATGTGGGGTAGCTTGCTAGAGCGATGATCACAAAGCCCATAGATCAACTGACGATTGAAGATATAGAGGCACTGATCACTAACAAGGTCGGTGAAAGTCGATATATCGAGTACAAGTCAGAGTTACCCGGCAATACAGACTCCGAGAAGAAAGAGTTCCTTGCTGACGTTTCCTCTTTCGCGAACACTGCTGGCGGCCACCTGCTGTACGGCCTCTCTGAGGCAGACGGCATCGCGACCGAAATCATTGGGCTCAATGACTTCAACCGCGATACCGACATTCCTCGATTTGAACAATTGATCCAATCCGGCCTTGAACCTCGTATTCCAGGGTTGCGGCTCGAATCGCTTGGCGCGGACCAAGTGGTTCTTGCAATTCAGGTGCCGCGTAGTTGGGCCGGTCCGCATCGCGTCGCACTCGGAAAGTCATCGCGTTTCTTCGGCAGGTCGACGACCGGAAAGTTTCCGATGGATATCACAGACATCCGAAATGCGTTCTTGTTGTCAGCGGATCTACCGGAACGAATCAGGCGATGGCGCGACGAGCGCATAGCGAGAATAAAGGGAGCGGTAGACGACTCGCGACTCTCAGGGTCGCCGAAGCTAGTCGTGCATGTAGTCCCTCTTGGCTCGTTTGGCAACCAATTGGGGATCAGTGCAAAGGATATCTGGGAGAAGCGTAATAGCTTCCGACCCCTTGGTGGCACAGCTGGTAGCGCTCGAATCAATGTTGACGGCGTTCTCTCTTTCGTCCATGCTGGCGGCAATCTCAACGAAATCGTTGACCGGTGCCAAGTGTTTCGGTCCGGCTGCGTCGAAGCGATTTGGGCCGACTTATGCAGCGAACGCAACGGAGCAAAGCTGGTCGGAAGTATTGTCTACGAGCGCTATGTAATCGCAAGTCTGGCTGCCTATCTGAAGGAACTTGAAGTCCTTGGCGTATCGCCTCCGATAAGCGTCATGCTCACGTTGATGGATGCGCAAGGCGCTGGTATGGAGGTTGACCGGTACAGGTATAAGGAATCTGGCCACCCCATCGACCGTGCAGTCGTCGCAATACCCGACATTCTGATCGACAACATGAATGCCAACATCGGAAAGGAACTGCGCCCGGCATTCGATGCGATCTGGAACGCGTGTGGTTGGCCCCAATCAATCAACTACGACGATAACGGCGAGTGGCGCGCCCACGCATAGTCACACCCGATCCAAAAACCGCACATCCCCGCCGTAGAGCAAGCGAATATCCGGGATGCCATAGCGCCCCATGGCGATGCGCTCGATGCCAAAGCCGAACGCGAAGCCGGTCCACTCTTCGGGGTCGAGACCGACGGCTTCAAAGACTTTGGGATCAACAAGGCCGCACCCGCCGAGTTCGATCCACTTGGGTTTTTCGCCGGGCTTGAGTGCGATTTTCATGTCGAGTTCGGCGCTGGGTTCTGTAAATGGGAAATAGCTCGGGCGCAGGCGGACCTCGGCATCCGGGCCAAAGTACAACCGTGCAAATTGCAAAAGCGTCGTGCGCAGTTCGACCATCGTCACGCGCCGATCGACATACAACCCTTCGAGCTGATGAAACATAAATGAGTGCGTGGCATCAACAGTATCCGGACGATACACGCGCCCGGGGGCGATGATCTTGAGCGGCGGGCCCCAGCCTTTTTCTACAGCTTCCTGCAACACGCGAATCTGCACGGTCGAAGTCTGCGAGCGCAGCATGCGCGGGCGCCCGCCGGTATCGGCGCGTTCGCCATCGGGTTCTTCGACATAGAAATTATCGATGGGTTCGCGTGCCGGATGATCGGCGGGGATATTGAGCTTGATGAAGTTGTGTTCGTCATCTTCGATCTCGGGGCCGTCTGCGACATCGAAGCCCATGCGCCCAAAGACATCGCACAGTTCTTCGCGCACGCGCGTGATGATGTGCCTGCGCCCCACGGGCAGATCAAGGCCCGGCTCGGTGACATCAATCTGCGGACCGGTCCTGGTCGTGGGGCCGCTTGTGAGTTCGCCCTTGCGCGCCTCAAAGGCAGCCTGGAGCGCCACCTTTGCGGCGTTAAGACGCTGCCCGACCGCCTTCTTTTCTTCTTTGGGCACGCTCTTGAGCGACGCCATGGCGTCCTTCAGTTTGCCCTTGGTGCCCAGATAGGCAATGCGCCACTGCTCAAGGGCTGCGGCATCACCCGCGTCCGCAAGTTCGGCGAGGGCGGTGCGCTCAAGTATTTCGATCGATTCAAGCATGGAAGAAGAGTGTAACAGGCGGGGAAAGAAACAACCCGCGATGAAACCGGGTTGGTGCGACTCGCTCAATGCTGCCATAGGCCGTGCTCGATGCCGCCGAGGATGTAGATGGCGATTGTGCCCTGACCTGGGATTTCCATGCGAGCAATAGCGATCTCTGCACCTGCTGCCTTGGCTTTCTCAACCGCCGCCTCGAGATCGTCTACCAGAACATAAGGGCGCACAACGGGTGCTTCGGTGTCGCGCATTGGTGCGCGCACGCCGATACGTCCGCCACCACGCAGCATCGTCGTACGCGCGTTGCCAAATTCGGGAACAGGCTCGCTGAAATTTACGTCGTGCGCTTTCGCCAAGATGCGACAGGTCTCATCGACTTTGGGCGTCACGATCTCAAGGTAGTGGATGTTCACCCCGGCCTCCATCTCCCGGCCTTCATCCATCGCGTGTCCAGCGGGTGTGAGATGCTGCCCAGCCAGGACTATTCCACACACTGCAACGAGAAAATGGGTAATGCAACGATTCATGAGGCCTCCCGTGTGACATCGTACCCGATGGGATCATGGCAGCGTAGCGGCGCAAAAAACAACCCGCCATGGTGGCGGGCTGGTCAGTTTCAAGAGGCTGACGATGAGCTTTGCGAATCATCAGGTTTCTTTGACACGCTCACGTCGTGGCGGCGTCATCTGCCGATGTGTCAGCCTTGGCATCACCCTTTTTCGCCTCGGCAAACCCGCGACGTTTCTCAGCGGCAAATGCAGTGCGGCGGTCGGCCTTGCGACGACGCTGGCCGGGGTTGCCGCCAATCTCAGGACCATCCTCGGCGCCCACGAGTTGCAGCAGACAGTGTTCGCCTGCATCACCCACGCGATACTGACCAAGCTTAATGATGCGCGTGTACCCACCGGCGCGGTCAGCAAAGCGCGGGGCGACATTATCGAAGATGTGCTTGACGATCTTCGGTGCCTTGCGCAGGTCGCCATGACGGTTGCGCTCGACCATGTCCGCATCGGGGAGGTCAAAGAACTGCGAGGCGGCGTCGGCCTGCTTCTGGGCGCGTTCGTTATCCGCGGGCAAGAGGCGTTTGCTCTGATACAACCACGCGAAGGCGCGGCGGTCATGCCCGAGCTTCGATGTCACAAGCCTGCGCGCGTGGATATCGCCGCGCTTGGCGAGTGTGATGATCTTTTCGACCATCGGCTGCACCGCTTTGGCACGCTGTTCGGTCGTCACGATCTGGCCGTGCTCGAAAATCGCAACCGCCAGATTGCGCAACGTCGCAGTGCGATGAGCGCTCGTCCGACCCAGCTTGTATCCACCCTTGCGATGGCGCATCGCCCGCCTCCTGAGGGGTTTTGGCCCCTTCAAAGATCATCATCATTCGAGTCCCCCCACCAGGCAGGGAGGAACAATACTACCCAAACCGCGCGTCGAACGCTTGCTTCGTCAGTCTCAGGGGCCGATCGCCTCAGCGGGAATCGGCTGCGAGGCGGGCAACTGAATGCCATCAGGCAGCGGCATGCCCAGCGCCAGGCCCAGATCGGCGAGTTTGCGCTTCACTTCACGCAATGAGGTCTTGCCGAACGAGCGTACCTTGAGCAGCTCACTTTCGGGCTTGGTGACCAGTTCCGCGACGGTCGCGACTCTTGCTGATTCGAGGCAATTGCTTGCCCGCACGGAGAGGTCAAGATCGCCCACCGGCATCATGAGCTTGCGGATCAGTTCGTCATCGATGCTCGCGGCGGCGGCGGCCTCTTCAGAGACGCGCTGTTCGCCCGCATCGGTGTACTGCACGAAGGGGTTCAAGTGTTTGCGCAGAATCTTGGCAGCTTCGACGAGCGCCATCTCGGGTGTCACGGTGCCATCGGTCCAGACATCAAGTGTGAGCTTGTCATAGTTGGTGCGCTGCCCAACACGCGTCTCATCGACCTTGAAGCGCACGCGGTGCACCGGTGAATAAATCGCATCGATCGCAATCACACCGACTTCCTGCTCTTCTTCATCGCGATATTGTTCGGCGGCGGGCACATAGCCGCGCCCGCGCGAGACGACCAACTCCATCTCGAAGTCAATCTCATCGGTCAAGGTGCACACCACCATGTCCTTGTTGACGATCGTGATCGCAGTGTCGGCTTCGATCAGGTCGGCGGTCACTTCACCAGGACCCGTTGCCGCAAGGCGCATGGTGCGGGGCTCATCGGTATCGAGCATTACCACAAGGCTTTTAATATTCAAGACGATGTCTGTGACATCTTCCATAACGCCGGGAATCGTTGTGAATTCGTGCGGGGCGCGTGCGATTTTCACCGTGGTCACCGCGGCGCCCTCAAGACTTGAGAGCAGTACGCGACGCAAGGCGTTGCCGATGGTGGTGCCGAAACCGCGCTCGAAGGGTTCGATCACGAATCGGCCAAAATTTTCTGATTGGAAACGATGGTCTTCAGAGACCCGGCTTGGCAATTCCAGCCCGCGCCAGCGTACACGCATGGTTCACATTCCTTAGGTTCAGCAGCGTTTCGTTCATCTTCGAACAAGCATGCGGGTTCACGGTGAATACGGGCTGCTGCTGATGGCCCTGTATTCACCTTCTGTCCCGCAGCGGAAACGATTCTTCAGATTTCTCTCGACACCTACCAGAAGAAGGTGTCGTTTAGACGCGCCGGCGCTTTCGCGGGCGGCATCCATTGTGCGGTACCGGTGTGCGATCTTCGACTGCGGTCACGCGAATGCCCTGGGAAGAGATGCCGTTGACTGCGCTCTCGCGCCCACCGCCGGTGCCGGTGATGCGCACTTCGCACTCCATCATGCCCATCTTGCGAGCCTTTGAACCGCATGATTCGCCTGCGCGAGTTGCGGCAAAGGGCGTGCTCTTGCGCGACCCTTTGAAGCCCATGGTGCCCGCTGAATCCCAGCACAGTGTTTCACCGCCCGGGTCGGTGATGGTGATCATGGTGTTGTTGAAGGTCGCGCGAACGTGCGCGATCCCCTTGACAACATTCCTGCGAGCTTTGCGTTGCTTCTTCGCCATGAATTAACCCTTCACACCCTTCTTGCCAGCCACTGTCTTCTTCTTGCCCTTGCGCGTGCGAGCGTTGCACTTTGTGCGTTGCCCGCGCGTCGGCAAGCCGCGACGATGCCGATCGCCTCGGTAGCACTTGATATCACGCAAGCGCTGAATGTTCTGTTGCACCTGACGACGAAGCGCACCTTCGACCAAGAACTCCTGATCAAGAAGCTGCGCAATCTGTGCGACTTCGGTGTCGGTCAAGTCGTTGGAGCGTTTGGTCGGGTCCATGTGCAGACGCTCGAGGATGTCATCCGCGAGTTTCGGCCCGATGCCATGGATATACCGCAATGCATACCGCACTGGCTTCTTGTCTGGAATATCCACACCTGCAATACGCGGCATGCGTTCGTTCCCTTCGCCCTAGAAGAGCCTTTAGCCTTGAACCTGTTTCTTGCGTGGATCCTTCTTGTTGATCACACGCACCTTGCCTTTGCGACGAACAATCTGACAGTCTTTTGTCATCCGCCGAACACTTGATCGAACCTTCATGATCTATCACCTTCCGGACACTTGACCGGCGCCAACCATCTCAAAACCGCCCATTCCATCGCTCGGAAACGGGTTGGGGAGTATAGCAAGTTGATCTGGGCAGGGTCGTTGGCCCCGCCTGATCGCGCGATTCCGTCCTGAGGACTCAGACCTCATTGCCCGCGTCAACCCCAATGCCTAATGCCTGAAAGTGATCCGCGCCTTGGTCAGGTCGTATGGAGTCATTTCCACCGTGACCCGGTCGCCGGGCAGGATGCGAATGAAATGCTTGCGCATCTTGCCAGAGACATAGGCAAGCACCTCGTGATCATTGGGCAATTTGACCTTGAACATCGCATTGGGCAATGCATCAAGGACCTCTGCCTCCATCGTGAATTTTTCATCCTGCTTGGCCATACTAAACGCGTTATCTCCTTTGTCTCGCCATCGCAGCCCGACTCAATATCGGGTGCCGCGAATCTTCGGGCCCTTGCCACCATCTGGACCACCCAGGAAGCCGGCGTAATTCCGCATCAACAGATTTGCTTCGATCCTTTGAATGAAATCAAGCCCCACCGACACAACGATCAATAAACCCGTGCCCCCAAGGAACGATGCCACAAGGAAGTTGATGCCAAGTGAAGCATTGAGCACCATTGGTATCACCGCAATCACTGCAAGGAAACCAGCACCAACGTAGGTGATTCGTTCCATCACAGATTCGAGGTATTCGGCTGTGCGCGGCCCGGGGCGCAACCCCGGAATGAACGCACCAGAATCGCGCAACTGTTTGGACATGTCTTCCGGGTTGAATTGCACTGTGGTCCAGAAGTAGCTGAAGAAGTAGACCATGACGATGTACATCAGGATGTACGGGAACGCACCCATCTGGAATGAATCGCCGAGGAATCGCGTGGTATCCGCCCACCACTGAGGCAAGCTTGCAGCAGTTGCGTGTTCTGCGAGGTACTGGAAAATCACCGCAGGGAAGATCATCAATGAGCTTGCAAAGATGATCGGCATCACGCCGCCATGATTGACGCGCAATGGCAGGTATGAGCGCTGCCCGCCGACGACGCGCCTGCCGCGCGTGTGCCTGGCCTGCTGGACGGGAATGCGGCGCTGGGCGACGGTGATGAGCACCGCGCCCGCCACCACACCGACAAACGCACCTATGAGCAGAATCACCTGCATCCATGTCAGGCCGCCATCACTGCCCGCGGGGGGAGCGCCAAGGAGCATTTTAACGGGTGCAAGCTCGCTGATCGGTGAGTTGTTGACGACCCATAGAAAAGCACTCGGCATGCGCGCAAGGATGCCTGCGGTGATGAGCAGGGACACACCGTTGCCGATGCCATATTTGTCGATCTGTTCGCCGAGCCACATTAAGAAGGTGGTGCCCGCGGTCATCGCGACGATCGCCATCACCCACCACACGGGGTTTTGTGCCCAGTTGGAATACACAAGCCCCTGTTGGGTGATATACGAAAGCCACGCGAAAGACTGCACGAGGCACAAGCCGATGGTCGCGTAGCGCGTCCATTCCTGAATCTTCTGGCGTCCGGATGGGCCTTCATTTTGTAGTTTTTTGAGTGGCGGATACGCCGAGCCCATAAGCTGGAAAATGATCGACGCGGAAATGTAGGGCATGATGCCCAGCCCGAAGATGGTGGATTGCCCGAGTGACCCGCCGGAGAAGGTGGAGATAAAGACCGCCATGCGGCCCATCGCCCCGCCGCTTTGCGTCTGCTGCTGCATGAAATCAAACAGGGCCTGCTGAGAAATCCCGGGCACGGGAATCCAGAAGCCAACGCGATAGACGATCAGCATGCCAAGCGTGAAGAGCACCTTGTTCCGCAAATCGGAAATACGGAATATGTTCATCAAAGCTGCGAGCATGGGGTGTGCCGTACCTCCGTGGCAATGAGCCGGAATGACTCATGAATCGGTCGTCTTAGCCCTTCTTGGCCTTCTTCTGCTTCTTCTTTCCACTCTTGTCTTTTTCGCCCTTGCCAACAGCAGCAAATCCTGCTGCTTTCCTTTCACCAGCCCGCAAGCGTTTGAGCTTTTTGGTCAGGTTCTGGGGAGTGGGATCACCAGAAGCGCGATCAATGCCGCGAATCTGATCGCGACGAGTGCCGGTCTCGGTGACGGTGCCGCCCGCATCGGCGACCAGTTTCTTGACTGAATCGCTGACGCGTTCTGCGGTGATCTCATATTTCACGGTGAGCGATTCGTGCTCCCGCATGCCGCCAAGAATCTTGAGGGGTCGCGATTCATCACGAATCAGCCCAGCTTCAACAAGGCGAGCTTTGGTGATGACGCCGCCCTTGGCAAGGTCTGCATGATTGAGCATGTCGCCGAGGTTGACGATCCAGAACTGCACACCAAAGCGCACGTTGGAAAATCCAGAGCGTGCAAGGCGCCGGAAGAAGGGCATCTGCCCGCCTTCAAACTGGTGCCGCGCAGAATAACCCGAGCGCGAGCCCGCGCCCTTGTGACCGCGGCCTGACGTCTTGCCGTGGCCTGAACCCCGACCGCGCCCCACGCGCTTCCTGCTTTTGTTCGCCCCCGCTTTCGCGGTGATTTCATGAATCATCATGATGACGCGTCCTCTGCCCGTGTGCCGGGCGCACTTCTAAGTGTTGATGTGTTCAAGCGGGTTTGAATCCGCGCTGTTCATGTCCTGCGTGATTCCGTTACTTGCTTTCACCTGCAGCTGGTGCTGCGGGCGGTGCCTCTGCCGATGGCGCTTCAGTTGCGCCAGTCGCCGGTGCCGCTGCTGGTGCCGGTCCGCCACGACCACCCCCGCCGCCACGTCCACCACCAAAGCCGCCGCGACCACCGCCACCGCCGCCCCGGCCACCGCCGCGACCGCCGCCTCGGCCTCCGCGACCGCGTCGATCTTCACCAATACGATTCACAGGGCCCTTCATCTTTTCGCCGTCTGATGAGGTGGACAAAAATGCCGCACCGCGCTCAAGGCGCTCGTCGACTTCACTTTTGCCAACATCAACGCCGCGCAACGCCGCCACTTGTTCTTTCGGACGTAGCTGTTGCAGGCCGGCAAGCGTTGCCTTGGCAAGGTTCTTCTTGTTCGATGAGCCGTAGCTTTTGGTCAGGCAGTCGGTGATGCCCGCTGCTTCGAGCACCGAGCGCACCGTTGTGCCCGCAACGACACCCGTGCCGGGCGAAGCTGGAACAAGCTTCACGCGCGATGCGGAATATTCACCCCACACTTCGTGCGGGATTGTGCCGCCCTGCAGCGTGACCGGTTTCATGCTCTTCTTCGCGTCCTTTTGAGCCTTTTCGATGGCCGGCGGCACTTCATTGGCCTTGCCATACCCAATGGCAAGCCGACCACGCCGATCGCCCACGACCACGAGGGCACCGAATGAGAATCGGCGACCACCCGCAACAGTCGCGGCGCTGCGAAAGACGCCGATCGTTGTGGATTCAATTTGTCCGACTTCGTCGAGAACTTCAGCCATGATTCTAAAACTCCAGCCCGGCTTTGCGGGCAGCATCAGCAAGCGCTTTAATGCGCCCGTGATACCGGAAACCACCACGATCAAAGACCACCTTCTCTACACCACCAGCTTTGGCACGCTCGGCGAGCGCTGCGCCAACCGCCGAAGCAGCTTTCGCATCACCTGTGTTACTGAGCCCCAGCTTGCTTTCGCGCGTAGACGCCGCCGCAAGTGTTTTGCCCGCAAGATCATCGATGACCTGCGCATAGATGTGATTGAGTGAACGAAAGATCGCAAGACGCGGACGACCGGGCGTGCCCCGCACGCGCCGACGCGCCTGGATACGCCGACGAGTGCGACGTTTTGTTTTTGCTTTTTGCCGATCCATTGAACTGTACTCCTGACCTTTGGGGTCATCTGCCCCTTAGCTGCCGAATGCCTTGCCCTGCTTGCGACGAACAACTTCGTCGAGATATTTGATGCCCTTGCCGTTGTAGGGCTCGGGCTTGCGCTTGGAGCGAACTGTGGCGGCAAACTCGCCGACCGCCTGTTTGTCTGCACCCTTGACCACAATCATCTGCCGGTCAACCGTGACATCCAGATTCCCGGGAATCGGCACCGAGATGGTGTTTGCAAACCCAACTTTGAGATCGAGTTGCTGCCCCGCGAGCTTCGCGGTGTACCCAACGCCCACAACCTCGAGTTTCTTTTCATACCCCGTGGTCACACCGGTCACCATGTTCGCAAGCAGCGCCCGCGTGAGACCCCAGTACGCGCGAACCTGTTTGGTCTTTGCATCCTTTGGATCAATGGTGACACACAACTCCTTGGCGCCCTCGTCAATCGCGACATTCACTTCGGGGCGATGATCCATCGACAGGCTGTTGCTGCCTGAGGAAATGGTCACCGTCCGCCCGGAGATCGCGGCACTTGCCTTGCCAAGGGGCACGGGTTTTTTTCCAAGTCGGCTCATAACTCACTCCCGGTGCGGGCCTTTTGCCCTGCGCCGCATTCCAACTCATTCCACGTACGCAAGAACCTCGCCGCTCACGCGCTGTTCGCGACACTGACGATCCGACAACACGCCGCGCGATGTCGAAACAATTGCAATACCAAGCCCCTGAAGCGGTCGGCGCAGGTCATCGACCTTGCGATAGACCCGGCATCCGGGCTTGGAGACGCGATCGATGCGATGCAACACGGTTTCACCGCGCGGGCCGTATTTCAGCTTCACGCGAATCAGGCCCTGGCGTCCGTCTTCAACAACATCGAAGCTGTTGATATAGCCTTCGGACTGCAAAATTCCCGCGACGCCGCGGCAGACCTTGCTGTTGAGGCATTTCACTTCTTTGTGCTCATTCCGCGTCGCATTGCGAATGCGGGTGAGCATGTCTGCGATAGTGTCATTTACCATTTACCAACTCGCCTTTCGCATTCCGGGAATCTTGCCTTCAAGCGCGAGCTTGCGCAGCATGATTCGGCTTATACGAAACTTGCGGTACACACCCCGTGAACGTCCCGTCAGTTCACACCGGCGAACGGTGCGGGACATGTATTTCGGCGTGCGCCGCGACTTGGCCATCTGTGCTTTGGTCGTCACTTCTTCTTCTCCTCCCGACGGAACGGGAAGCCCAGCTCCTGGAGCATGAACCGGCTCATCGCCGGGGTGGAATTTCGGAACACAAGATTCACATGCATGCCGTGCGTAAAGTTCACCTTGGCCATGTCGATTTCAGGGAATACGCCCTGCTCGGTCAGCCCAAGTGAATAGCTGCCGCCGTGATCAAAGGCTTTTTCGCTCATTCCGCGAAAGTCCTTGATGCGCGGCATCGCAAGATTGATCAGACGGTCAAGGAAAAACCACATGCGATCACTTCGCAGGGTCACCATCGCAGAGGTCTCATAGCCCTCGCGCACCTTGAAGTTTGATACGGACCGTTTCGCCTTGATGACCACCGGCTTCTGCCCGGAGATCGTCTTGAGCGAACTCAATACGGTTTCCCGTACATTCGCGGGCACTTTCGTGCCTTCGAGGTGGCGGCCCATATTGATATTCACCACGATCTTGTCGAGTTTCGGGCGGCTCATGGGGTTGACGCGCCCAAACTCCTCGCCAAGCTTCGGGGCGATTTCCTCGCGGAAACGCTCGCGCAAACGCGGCGGCGGCCCGGGTTCTATCACCGCGGTCCCGCCATCTTTGTTGTCTTTGTCCTTCGCCATCATTGATCTCCACGAACGTCTCTCATCTGCGCTCGCCTGATACGTCTTTCTTATTTACTTCTTCTTCTTCGCCTTGCGCAGCACGCTCAGCTCTGCACCATTGCGAACCGCAACACGCACCTTTGATCCATCCGGCTTGACCTCGAAACGTACACGCGTCGGCTTGCCGTCGACCACGGGGCTCACATTCGAGATGTGAAAGCTTCGATCGAGTTCAACTTGTCCGCCCTGCGGGTTGATGCGCGTTGGCTTCATGTTCTTACGAATGCCTTCGATTTCAGAACTGCGCACCACCACGCGATCGCTGTCAAGCATCATTCGCACCACGGTGCCCGTGGCCCCGCGAAAGCGCCCTGCGGTGATCATCACCGAATCGTCTTTACGAACATGACTAGGCATGACTCAGACCACCTCCGTCGCAAGCGACACGATTTTCATATAACCCTTTTCGCGCAGTTCGCGAGCCACCGCACCAAAAATGCGCGTGCCGCGCGGATTGCCTTCAGGCGTGAGCAGCACAACCGCGTTCTTGTCAAACCGCACATACGACCCATCGGGGCGGCGCGTCGATTTTGATGTGCGCACCACGACTGCCTTGACGACATCACCCGATTTCACATCCGCACCGGGCAGCGCCTTCTTGACAGAACACACCACGCGATCGCCAATGCCCGCAGTGCGGCGTGTGTGCCGCATGCGCCCGGTGGACCCACCAAGCACGCGGATGACATAGGCGATTTTGGCACCTGAGTTATCTGCGACTTCGCATCTTGATTCTGATTGCAACATCGAACTTTACCTCCCCGCTGTGGACCCAAGCCCATCGGCGGTACGAATCTCATTGCCGGATTGTGGACCGGCCTTTGCCTTGCCTTCAGTGCGTTGCGAACTCTTTCGGTGCCTGCGTAATCACCTTGACGATGCGCCACGACTTGGTCTTTGACATCGGCGTGCACTCTTCAACTTCCACCTTGTCACCAATGTGCGATGCGTTGTCCTGATCATGCACATGCAGCACGGTGCGCTTGCGCAGGTACTTGCCATACTTCGGATGCTTGGCAAGGAACTGCACCTCGACCTTGCGCGTTTTGTCGCGCTTGTCAGAAGTGACCACGCCTGTGCGCATCGGTGCATTTTTCTTTTCTGTCATGACGCCGACGCCTCCTGGGCAGCCATGAGCCGCACCGTCTGTTCTGTCTTGAGCCGGGCAATATCCCGGCGAATTTTCTTGAACTGACTCGGATCCTCGATCTTGTCGGTCACCACCTGACACCGCAGGTCAAAGACCTTCCGGCTCATGCGGTTGAGCTCGATGACGATCTCTTCGTCGTTCAACTTGTGAACTTCTTTGGCTTTCACACTCGAACTCCTGACTTACGCCGACATCCGGCGACCAACAAACCGACACTTCACCGGAAACTTTCTTGACACACGCGCCATCGCCTGACGTGCCATATCTTCGGGCACCCCCGCGATTTCGAAGAGCATGGTGCCCGGCTTCACACGCGCCGCCCAATACTCCACATCCGCCTTGCCCTTGCCCATGCGCTGTTCAAGGGGCTTTTTGGAAATGGGCTTATTCGGAAACACGCGAATAAAGACCTTGCCCTGACGCTTGAGATAGTGTTGCGCCGCGATACGACCCGCTTCAATCTGGCGACCGGTCATCCAGCAGCCTTCGAGCGCTTGCAACCCGAATTCGCCGTACGCAACATAGTTGCCCTTGGTGGCTTTGCGATCGCGGCACCTGCGGAACTCTTTGCGAAACTTCACTCGTTTGGGCATCAATGCCATGACGATTCTCCTGACTCGAAAAGCCAACTCATTTCAACGACGACCTCGTGCCCGCGGACGCGCGCCCGCCGCCGTCGACTCACCTTCTGCCGGGGTCGGCGCAGGCTCGTCATACATCCCGCGATAAATCCATACCTTCACACCGATCACGCCATACGTCGTGAGTGATTCTGCAAAGCCGTAATCAACGTCCGCCTGAAGCGTACTCAACGGCATCGAGCCCAGACGCGTGTCAAGGGTACGGCTCATTTCAGCTCCGCCCAGACGACCGGCAAGAAGAACGCGCACGCCCTTCGCGCCCGCCTGCATACTTCCCTCGGCCCGCATTTTCACAATGCGCCGGTAGCTTGCACGCTTCTTGAGTTGCTCAGAGAGGCCCTCAGCGATTAACTGCGCCTCGAGGTCCGGGTTCTTGATTTCCAGAATCGAGATCGCCACCTTGCGGCCTGTCATGTACCGCAGTTCTTCGGTCAGGCGATCAACTTCGGCGCCCTTGGGGCCAATCACCAGGCCCGGACGCGCCGTCTTGATGATTACCTTCAACTCTTCACGGGTGCGCTCGATATGAATATCACTCACCGCGGCATAGGGGGGGGTGCGGTTGAGACGCTTGTCGACAAACTGGCGGATCTTGAAATCCTCGACCAGCAACTCGCCATACAGCGCCTTGGGGGCGTACCACCGAGACCGATGCGCCTCAGTGATGCCCACACGAAAACCAAATGGATGAACTTTCTGTCCCATTAGCGCCGTTCCTCCACGCTCACGGTGATGTGGCTTGTTCTCTTCTGGATTGGGTGGGCACGCCCGCGATCCTTAGGCTGGAATCGCTTGATGATCACGCCACCATCTGCTGTTGCTTCACTGACAAACAGGCGACGGGTGTCGGCCTGTGATGCCTCGGCATCAGCAATTGCAGATTTCAGAATCTTGTTGACCATCTTCGCAGCACGGCGCGGCGAAAAGTGCAACAGGTTCTGGGCATCATCAACTGAGCGGCCTCGAATCAGGTCGACCATCAACCCGGCCTTGCGATCACTCGAGCGTGCAAAGCGGTGCACCGAGGTGAAACGCACGATCGAGGGCACCGTGACGTTCATCGCCTGCGCCAAGGCGGCAATTTCGCTTGCTTTGGGCGTGGGCTGCGGCTTGCCCGCAAGCCAGTTGCGCACTTTGCGCTCGGCGAGCACATCGTGCTTCTCACCCGCACCCTCGGGCCTGGCAAGCACTCCGGCAAGTTCCTTGGAACCCATGCCAGCGGCGGTCGCGGCGGCTTTGAATTGTTTCGTATTGATTTTCACGACGTGTGCCTCATCTGCTGTATCGAAACTCGTGCGAAGAACCCGGCAAGTCAGCTCCGGATGCCTTCCTTCTTATTCGTATGGCCACGGAAAGTCCGCGTCAATGAGAACTCGCCAAGGCGATGCCCCACCATGTCTTCCGTCACGAACACATCGACAAACGTGCGCCCGTTGTGCACCTTGAACGTGTGCCCGACAAACTCAGGCACAATCACGCAAGCGCGCGACCATGTCTTGAGCGGCTCAGTCTGTCCGGATTCCTTCTGCGCCTGAATACGACGAAACAAACGTTCGTCAACGTACGGCCCTTTTTTCAACGATCGACTCATCGATGCCTCCGCGTGCTGAGCACACGATTCATTTTCTTGTGATTCACTTCAACTGCCCGTAGCGCTTGGTCTTGCGACGACGGATGATTAATTCTTCTGAATACTGGTTACGATTTCGTGTCGAACCGCCCTTGGCAAGCGTGCCCGACCGGCTTACCGGGGCGCGGTTGCCCTTGCTGCGACCCTCGCCGCCGCCAAGGGGATGCTGATTGTGCGACATCGCGACGCCGCGCGTCTTTGGGCGAATGCCAAGGTGTCGGCTTTTGCCTGCCTTGCCAAGCCGCCGCAACGAGTGGTCCTGATTGCCCACAGAACCCACCGCGGCGCGGCAATCAATGGGCAGCTTCCGCAGTTCACCCGAGGGCAGCACGATCGTCGCGAATTCGTCTTCCTTGTTCGTCAGACGCGCCGTCACACCGGCACTGCGACACAACTTGCCACCTGTGCCGGGCTTCAACTCGATGCAGTGAATATCAAAGCCCGTGGGGATATCACGCAAGCGCATGAATGCACCGGGCTTTGGATCAATGGCACTGTCGGAGCAGATCACTTCGTCACCATCGGTCAGACCGCGCGGGGCGAGGATATAACGCTTCACACCATCTTCATACTGAATCAGCGCGATGTGGCATGTACGATTGGGGTCATATTCGATCCCGATCACCGTGCCTTTGATATCAACACGATCTGCCCGGCGGAAGTCGATCTTGCGATACATCCGCTTGTGCCCGCCGCCACGACCGCGCACGGTGATGATGCCCTGATTGTTACGCCCATTCGTGCGGCGCTTGGATTCAGTAAGCGATTTCTCGGGGCGATTCTTGGTGACCTCTGTGTGCATGTTCACCGATGCATTGCGCCGGCCAGCACTCGTTGGTTTGTAGATGCGAATTGGCATTACAGAATCTCCAACGTGTCGTCAGGGTGAATTTTGACATACGCGCGTTTCGTCACCTTGCCGGTGACCGCGCCGTACTTGAAACGCTTGGTGCGCCCTTGCAGGTTCGATGTCGCCACCCCCACCACGCGCACTTTGTACAGCGTCTGGATCGCTTCTTTGATCTCATCCTTGCGCGCCCGTGGATCAACTTCAAAGAGATGCCGATTGAACTCGTTCGAGGCAATCGTGCTCTTTTCAGTCAACAGCGGCTTCTTGATGATGTGGTGCGGCTGCATCATTCACCCCCCGAAGGCTTTGCGCTCTTCTTCTTTGACGTCTTCTTCTTGGATGGCTTTGCTGCCTTCTTCGCAAGCGCCTCATCGACTTGTGCCTTGGGCACACGGCTGCCTGAACGGTCGGTCTTTGATGACGGTCCAGCGAGCCACGCTTCGAGATCCGCTTTGGCAATCACCATGAACCGATGATTCAGCATTTCCCAGCATGTCAGCTGCTCTGCGTTGCACACGGTCACATCTTCGACGTTGCGCGCCGCCAAGCGAATATTTTCATTCTCAGGCAGCACCGCCACGAGACACGACCGGTTCACCTTCAATTTGTCAAGCATCTCGATGACACCCTTGGTCTTGGGCACCTTCATCTCGAAGGTATCGATCACTTTCACTTCGTTGTCGATCAGTTTGGCGAGCAGGGCATTGCGATTGGCCTTGCGGCGCATCTTGCGCGGCATGTCCTGATGGTAGTCCTCGCGCGGGCGCAGCTTGGCAAAAGTGTGACCCCCGCCTTTACGAAGAGGCGTCCTCGCAGGACCGGGGCGGGCATTGCCGGTTCCTTTTTGCTTGTAGAGCTTGCGGGTGGAACCTTCGACGCGTGACCGGTTCTTGGAGCGCGCCGACCCTTGCCGCGTGTTGGCGTGATACATCACGAACGCCTGCTTCAACAGCGCGGGGTTCACCTCGCCGCCAAGCGATTGTTCGTCGACGGTCATTGTCCCTGCAGACTTGCCGTCCATCTTGAATACGGGGATTTCCATGTTCTTCGACCTTCCCGAAATCCGGGTTCTCGAAATCTACCCAAACCGCCTGCGGGCATTCGCATGCCCTAGTTCGCCTCATCCGGTCGCAACCGGGGTCAACTCGGCGGTCAAACACACTTGTCCTTGCCCGATGGTTCCTTTTCACAGGCCTGTCGGACCGACGGGTCGCAATCACGCGCTCGTCCCGTCGAAACATCTTGTCAATCATTCCTTGAAGTTCACAAGAAAAACACCCACCGTTACGCGCCGAGTGTTTCCTTCTGCTTCACACCCTTGGACTTGTACAGGCGGCGACCTTCGCGCACCTCCACAAGCCCCTTGTTCGCGCCGGGCACCGGACCCTTCACGAGCATCAACCCTTGTTCTTTATCGATTCGTATCACGTCAAGCGAGCGCATCGTCACGCGGTCATCACCCATGTGACCCGCCATGCGCTTGCCTTTTTTGACCTTGGGACCTGTGCCCAGGTTTGCAGAATGCCCGCCGATCGAGCCCGGCGAACGATGCTTGCGCTCTGTGCCATGCGAGGCGCACAAACCCTTGAAGTTGTGCCGCTTCATGCCGCCGGCAAAACCCTTGCCCTTGCTCGTGCCTGTGACATCGACATAGGCACATTTCTCAAAGAGGGAGATATCAAGAGTTTGCCCAAGTGCGAGTTCGCCCAGATCGATCTTCGAATCACATGCACAGAACTCGCGATGATGGCGCTTGGCGCTCGCGCCTGCCTTCGCATCGTGCCCGATGATCTGCATCGTCGAATTGCGCGGCTTCACCTCGCCATATGCAATCTGCACAGCGGTGTACCCGTCGGTTTCTTCCGTCTTGAGCTGCGTCACAACACACGGCCCAAGGGCGATCACCGTCACGGGCACAGAATGACCATCCGCATCAAAGACGCGCGTCATGCCGAGCTTGGTTCCCATCAGCGTCAGACCCATCAATCGTCCCTTCATTCCCAAACGCACTGGTGCGTCCGGGCTGGCTCATCCGCCTGCGGCGGAGAGGAGCACTTACGTGTGGCGAGACCGAAACATTTCGGTCCCGTTGCGAAAGCGACCGGCTGCGTGTCATGCAACCGGTCGCGAATACTTTTACGCCTTGATCTTCACGAAGACGCCCGCGGGCACAACAAGGCGGTTCAATGCCTCAATCGTCCGCGCGTTGGCTTCGGTGATATCAATAATGCGCTTGTGTGTGCGAATCTCAAACTGCTCGCGGCTCTTCTTATCGATGAACGGCGAACGCAACACGGTGTAGCGCTCCATGCGCGTCGGCAAGGGCACAGGACCAGCAACCTTCGCGCTGGTGCGCTTGGCGTGATCAACAATCTCCTTCGCCGAGGCGTCGAGCGCCTGGTGGTCATATGCTTCCATCCGGATTCGAATCCTGCCACCACTCATGTGCTTACACACCCCAATCCAAAGTCGCCCAACATGCTCACACCGACACACTGTCGATGACATCGAGGAGCTCGTGCTCCTGTCGATCGCCCGACTAATTTGGCCCCCCTGCTCGTGCAGAAAGGTCACCGTAAGTCTGGACCCACCATATTCACCCGCTCTGAACAGGCGCGAACCGGCGAATATAGGTAACTGGCGCTCCCTGTCAACTTGCAAGGGCGGCATTGCCGATCGCAACAGAGAGGCCACCCCATCCGGATAGGCCTCTGGAGGTACCCGAAAATGATCCTGTCCCGCCCCTTTACATCCCTGCTTATTGCATCGCTTGCCCTCAATTGTGCCCCAGCGGCGGGCCAGGCAGCAGGCCAGAACGAACCCCAAGCCACACCTTCGGCCCCAGACCTCGCCGATCTCACGGTTTCCGAGCCTCTCATTATCGACGCGCTTGGCATCACGGTCCTCCTGCCAGACCGAGCGACCGCCAATGTCACATCGATCCCCGGCGGCAAGACCACCGCCGTCATCGCCCCCCCCGCGCTCGGCATCCGCGGCCCCAACTGGGTGATTCAGGTCACGAGCGAGCGCTCGCAAGACCTCGACCTCTCTATTGACGCCATCCTCGATGAATTCGAGAAACAACGCACCGGACGCGCCAAAGCCGATCGCAAAAAAATGCGCATTTTCGACCGCCTTGGTGAAACTGACAATCTGAAGATTGCAGGTCGCACCGCAGGGCGTTTCTACTGTGAACTTTCCACAGGGTCGGGCGAATCACTGATGACCGGCTACACCGTTTTTGCCACAAAACCGGGCGAATTCGTGATTGTGCAGCTCGATTGCATGAGTGCACTGTTTGATACCTCCCGCATCATGTATGAAACCATCGCTGCGAGTGCGACCTTTGAAGACCCGCTGGCCAAAGCCGAAGGCCGGGCGACGGCGCTCATGGCGGGCGCAGCTTTTTTGAATTCCGTAACAAATGAAGATCTGAAATCACTGCTCACTGATGAGCCCCAATACCTTCGGTATTACCGCCCGAGCGCAACTGGTTCACCGGGTGATGACACCGAAGTCGCCTTTCAGAAGATTCAGATTCGGAATGGACAAGCGGGCGAAGTGGATACGACGCGCGCGCGAGCGAGCTGGAGTGTTGCCGATCGGGAGTTTGGCTTTCTCGTATATATCGACGCCCAGGCAATGCAAGGACGGGCGACCATTGACACGCGCAGTGTGCATTTCCTGTCGCGCGATCGGAAGAGCGAATCGTGGGCCATCACCAACACCATCCGTGAGGGCAAGAAGACGGAGACAGTCGGCGAAACCATGATCCGACGTGGACAACGCATGACTATCAAAACCCTGCGCGAGGGGCTTCTTAATGAGGAGCGAGACTGGAGCCTGCCCGAACAGGGGTATATCTCCGCGCTCGAGCGCTATGTGCTTCCCCAACTCGTTGCGATGAAGAACCCGCCCGGCACACCTGCGTCCTTTGATTTTGCGTTCTTTTTTTACGATTCGAAAAATACAAAACTCACCATTCGCCGTGATGTCTTTTCCAATATCGACCTCCCCGGGTGGCGCTACACATCACAGCCCGAGCGCACAGGACCTGAAATTGAAACCGTGCTTGATATTCATGGCAAGCTTCTTCGCCGCACGCTCGCCGGCGATCTTCTCGTTGAGCCCATCGCGCGAGAACGTCTGCGCCGCCTCTGGCGCGACAAGGGACACGTCATGGATGAATGAGGCGGAATGTGCGAAGGCAATTCAGCCCGCGTCTTCATCCTCGGGAGAGTCCTCGTCAAAATCTCCCAATTCTTCATCGCTGTCATTGTCTTCTGACTCGTCAGGTGCTGACTCGTCGATGTCCTTCTCTTGCGGCTGCAATGAGTCAGACAGTTGGGCAAGTTCGCCCCCTGCCGACCCGAAGGAACGTGCAGCAGATTCTAAAGCATCTTTCGCCGCCTTATTCGCCTCAACCGAATCTGCGGCCAGCGCGTCCACGTCAAGAGGTACGACAACGTCATACCTGCCCTGCATGTTTTTCGAGACATCGGCAAGTGCGCTGAGCGCATCCGCCATGCCCGCGTGCACATCGGCCAGCGCATGCTGCGCCGATCCTGTGACCATGGCGGCGGGTTTGCGCAGCGCCGACTGCGCCGAACGCGCCTGGGAAATCGCCTGTTGATAGGCCAAGGCGGTTTCTTCATAAGCAGGCGTGACCTCGTCACTCAGCATGGCTTTCGCCTGAGCAAATGCCTCACTTATTGCAGTTGCAGTGGTTGTGGCATCGGTAAGTGCTGCCCCGCGCTGTTCACTCCACCCAGCCTGAGACGAACCGATGCGATCGCGGGTGTCATCCTGCACCATTCGCAAACGCTCAAGTGTTGCCACTTCGCGACGTCGGCCTCCCACCGCGCGCCTCACAGATTCCAGTTCGAGACGAATCTCCGCAGAGCGTTTCTCGTTCTGGGAAGCCGCACGCTGATGGTCGACCGCTTCCTCGATAAAGCCAAGGCGCGTGTGCCCGTCGGAGCGCAGGGCAAGATCGCGCATGTGCTGTTCCTGCTCGCGGGCTGCGCGTGCGGCAGCGTCTTCTGTATCTATTCGCGCCTGCACCTGCGCCTGTAGACTTGCGAGTTCTTCAAAAGCTTTTCTGGCCTGTGCAAGTTCGCCATCAAGTTCTGCTGATCGCGCGTCGACCATCGCGAGCGTATCCTCCGCATCGAATCCCGCCAAAGACTCGGTGACTGCCATCTGCGTCCTCAGGCGCGCCTCTTGTGAACGGATCAATGTCACCTGATGCGTCAATTCAGCAAGAAGCTCCGCAAAGTGCGACGCTTTGATCGAAGCCTGTCCGACCTTCGCCCGCGCCATCAAGACCTGCGCGACTGCCTTGTTGGTGTCTGAGGCGCCGTCGAGGGCAGCGTTCAAATCTGAGATGACCTTCGCATAGGTTGTCGCACGCTGATCTTCAGAAGACATCGCACGCCCGGACCCCGTGGTCATCGACATCGCATGACTCGCCCGCGTGATCTGCACCGTGAGCTTGGCATCGGGACGTTCACAGCCCCCAATGGCCGCAAGCGCACCCGCGGTGAGCAAGAATGTTGCAAAACGTGCCCTGTTGCCTCGTTGATTGATCCGCATCCGGTTGATCCCCTCGTCTATTGCTCTGAACTGGGCCCTGTAGTGCCCTGCGGCGCGCACTATACCACTGACATGCCCATCTCTCGCGCGGCGCTTTCCTGGCACAACCCCGCTTTCTTACCGTTCGCTGCCCGTCTCTCGCGGTTCCCGCGCCGGGGCAGGCAATGGCCCCTCAAGGGCATCAGGATTGCCCAGTCGTTCACCGGGGGGGGTGTATTCGATCGGATAGTCCGGGTGCGGGCGATACATCGACCTCACCCATTCGATCGCACGCACATATCCAGAATCCTTGCGCGAGCGGAAAATTGGTCGCCATCCCCGCACCTTCGGATGGGGGTAGAGCGCATCGGCCCGCGGCAGCCCCATCTGGATCATTGCCGACCGCTCGGGCGCTTCATAATCGATCATCGGGGCACCAAGTGCGATGCGAAACCGATCAAGAATCAGAAAGTTGGTGTACACGGTTGACTCGGCGCGGGTGCGCCGATTGATGAGCATTAACTTGCCTGCATCAGCGCCGCCGTGACACTGCGTTGTTGCACACCGATTCACAAGCCACCCCGCATGGACCGTATCTCGAAACATCTTCATGGACGCAGGCTGACCGACAATCCTCACATCGCCATAGAGATCACGCGCGCCAACCTGAAACATCACCGACAACACTTCAGTCGCGGGCTTGCGGCGCAAGGCATCCCGCCCGGTGCGCGTCACGGGGACCAGCGGATGTTCTGCGTACTGTTGAAGAAACCGATCGATCGTCTCGCGCTTGATGATAACGGTAGATGATGCATCCAAATCCGTTTCATACACTTTGATGAGATTGATCTGGTCCTCAGAAAGCAGTCCAAACTCTTGTGCGGTCAAACGCCTTGGTTCATTGGTAGATGAGAGTGAACTGCGCTGCGGGTTTTCAGTTGGCTGCCCTCTGACTTTGCGTTTGTCACGCAGTGTTTTAAGTTCATGAAGTGTTTTGCGCAATGCCCGGGCATCGCCATTGAATGGCTCGTGTTGTTGAATGCCATCAAGCTCGGCCAGCGCTTCGTCATACATCTGCCTCTGGGCAAGCCAGTGGACCAGTGAAATCAGACGCGGCACATCGTCATCACGAATCCGGGTCCGAAGCTTGACGTATTGCTCAAAGTCGTCGCCCACGACCTCGATGGCAACCACTTTGGTGTTGTCAATCGGGGCTTCGACGCTGCCGATCGTGATGACGACGAATTCGACATCTTCCCGGACAAAGTTGCCCTCAACCCGTGAGCCGTCGGTGAGCGTGACGCGGACCCGGTCGCCCGGCGTTGGGAGCACTACTTCACGCCGGCTCTGGGCACGGGCAGGTGAGCACACGCTCAAGAGCACCATCGCACCGCAGATCACCCCGATCAGTTTCGGACCCACCAGATTCCCCTGCACTCGCTTCACATTGGCCTCGCACTTAGTCATTCGATGCAACTGCACACTCTGTTCCAAGCTCTCTGGAACCGAAGCCCCCGGTATCAACGTATCGGACGTAGGAATGACACAACAGGGCAATGCATGCCACCTGGCAGGCCACTTGACCATCATCCACTCACCCTGTCGGCATCGCACGCGTGCATCAGGCGCGTCCAGACCCCACAGTGTGAGTGACGTGTTTCTTCCCTCCGGCTCACCGCGCTTCCCCCGGCGCGGTGGGCTCTTTTTTATGCCCGCACCGCATCGAACTCCCCCCGGACCCACCCGGGCTTATTTCAACTCATCCGCCACAACCACCAGCCCTAGCAGACGCGCGCCATCCGCCTCGGGCTCGATCTGAACAAGCCCCACGCGCTTGGGGCGCTCGGTCGCCCAGAACCCCCCCGCACGAAATCGCTCGCCAAATTCATTGCGGAATTCACTGAGATCAAACTGAACGGTCTCACCGATCACGATCGCATCGACCGGGTGTGAAAACTCCTGATTCACCCACATCCGCCCCGGGCCAAGGATCATTTGCGAATTATTGTGGACCAGAAGCACCGTGCCCGACCGCTCGACGGTCGCCTCAGCAAGCACCTGCTGATCCAACCGGGGCGGATACACCCCAACTGCAAATGGAGGCGGGCCGCCCGCGCAGGCTGACAGAAACACCGCTGCACCGAACAAAGTCAGGGCAGGTCCAATCCGATTTTTCAATGAATTTGGCATTGCGCGGCGTATGCTACCGGGCAATGAGTTGTGAGACCGCAAGCAAAAATGCCACCCCGCCGACGCCTGCCTGGGCGGAGTCCCTCGCCCCAGGTGCTCAGTTGATCGACCCCGCCGCCGCCGCCCGCACGCACACCACCGATCCGCGCCTTGCGAAGCTCATCCCCGGCTTTGATGCCCCCTTCTTTCAGGCAGGCCTTGCGGGCTATTCCGATGCCGCGATGCGCATCGTTGCACGCAAGCAGGGATGCCCGATGTGCGTCACCGAAGCCCTGCTTGATCGCACACTCATCGCAGGCGGGCGGGGATTCGCAAAAGCTGATCTGGGAGAACTTCAGAACAACGTGCCGGGGGGCGCTGATGATCAGCCATTGGTCGGGCAGATCATGGGCTGCGCTCCCGATGAAATGGCAGCGGCGGCAGTGAAGATGGTGGAGCAGGCCAAACGCCCGCCGCATGAATATCGCAAGATCGCCCAGCGCGGTTTGCATGCAGCCCCAGCCGATCGGTGCGTCGAGCTTGCGCATCTCGATGCACATGAAACAACGCGCTGTTTTGCCTCGATCGATGTCAATCTTGCATGCCCGGTGAAAAAAATTCGCAGCAAGGCCCGGGGCGGGCACTGGCTTGCTGATCCAGATGGTGCGATCGATATTCTCCGCGCTGTGCGCGATGCCCTGCCGAGTGAACAGGTCACGAGCGTCAAGATGCGGCGCGGCATTGATGATTCACAGGAAGCGGAACACAACTTCATGCGCATCCTTGACGGTGCATTTGATCTTGGCTACGGGTTCGTCACGGTACATGGACGCACGGTTGAGCAGAAATATATTGGCCCGAGCCGCTGGTCGTTTCTGCGCACACTTGTGCAACAGCGCCCCGATGCGATGATCTTTGGTTCAGGTGACATCTGGGATGTCAATGACATTTTCCGCATGGTGTCATACACCGGTGTGAAAGCGGTGAGTGTGGCGCGCGGCGCGATCGGCAATCCGTGGATCTTCCGACAGGCGCGACAGATGATGGCCGGCAAGGCCCCCACTTCACCGACGATTGCGGAACAACGGCAGGTGCTGCTTCATCATTTCGAGCTTTCTGCTGCGGTGAATGGCGAACACAATGCCTCGCGCATGATGCGCAAGTTCGGCGTGCGCTTTGCCCAGCATCATCCGGATGCGGTGGCCGTGCGCGTACGGTTTATCAACGTGGCATCGATTTCCGACTGGCACCGTGTTCTCGAAGATCACTACGTCGAATCGACACCCGTGCGCACTGATGCGTCACCTGTGCGCACGCACTCAGCAGATGCACCGGAAACTTCGCCAATTGGTACAGAATTTTCGCACTGAACCTTCCACAAACCAACCTCTCATGAAACACTCCATGCATGCGCCAAGGGTGGCGCTCTAGGAGTGAATATCATGTTGGCAACCGTTTCCAAGACTGTTGATTCGCCGCGACCCATGCGGATAACACATGCACTTGCCCTGCTGGCGGGCGCTGCGGGGGGCATGATTCCCGCCTGTGCGAGTCACGATGCACTCGCCCCGATTGCAGTGCAACACGCTGCAACACTTGAAGCCTTGCACGCGCACACCGAAGCATCGCGGGTGTTGCTTGAGCGCCATGTTGATTCAGCTATTGAGATTCGGCGCATCGCATTGACCGGGCGCATTCATCGCGAACTGTTGCGGCTTGGCCTCATGACGCCTGACTCCGAACCAGTGCTGGGAAAGCTAGAAGAATTGACCGGCGATGCTGCGACATCTGCGGCGCTTGTGGAAGAAATTCGCACTGGGCGCATGACACTCGAGCAAGCTCAGGCATGGCTTACCGACTATGCCCTGACGTGCAAAATGTCAGAAGGGACCAACGCCAAACGCACTTTGCTCGCGCAACTGTCGCCGATCGAGACATTCGAAACGGGCGCACAATCACTCCGAAAGGCTGTGACAACGCACGGCGAGTCCATCAGCGTGCTCATCGCAGAACTGCGAGCGGACGCGCAGACGATTGATATCTATGCCAACCAGGGTGCGCTGCCAACTACATGGAATCGCGCACGTACGCGGGAACTCATCGAGCAACACATCCTGATGCGCATCGAGAACATCGATCGGCGCAACGCGGCGGCAGAATTGCTCGATCTGTTGCTTACACCGCTCGATATAGGCGCAAGCGCTTCGAAGATTGGAGATGCATCATGAACGACTCCATGCTTGAATCACTCGCATCGCGCCTTGCGACAGCGAAAAACAATGACACATCAATTGAACTGTCATCTGACGAAGCGAAGCTGATCACATCATCCTTACTTGAACTGGCGTCGAGTCAAACCACGATCGCGTTGCAACGCACGCTGCTTGGCTCGTATGACGAAGACCTGCAAGCGATAGATAGCGCCACAGCGGGTGCGTTGCAGGGCCTTGCCCATGAACTGAATCTAGCCAATGAAACACTGCATTCGATCGACACATCTGCAGCCAATGATGCGCGACAGGTATTGATCGAACAGATCCGCACCTCGCATTCCATTGAACACGCGCTCACGGTGGTGCTGCGATTTGCAATGATCGCGGGGCGGCTCATATAGAGAGATCAAGCATGCTACAGTTTGGCAATCGTGGAACGTTCAACCAGACAACGCGAGGCGATCCGGAGTGCGCTTGAAGCTGCCGGGCGTCCACTTGGCCCCGGAGAAATGCTTGAAGCGGCGAGAAAGGCGGTGCCGGGACTGGGCCAGGCAACGGTGTATCGCACGATCAAATCGCTTGTCGATGAAGGCGCGTTGCACACCGTTGAATTGCCAGGCGAGCCCGCGCGGTATGAACTGTCCGCAGCTGCTGCGCACCATCACCATCACTTCAGGTGCGATCAATGCGAGCGCGTCTTTGATGTCGAGGGGTGTCCGAAGGGCATCGAAAGTATCGCCCCCGAAGGTTTTCAGGTGCGCGATCACGAAGTGATTCTTTACGGCACCTGCGCCGACTGCGCTTGAACCCGTGATTGGCTGACCGCGCATTCGTGCAGTTCGCGCAAGCGCGCGATATAGGCATGACCGGGAGAAACGCCGCGCCGGGCCATCATCGCCTTTGCAGTTTCAATGAATCTTGGCCAGCGCGCTATGGCAGAACTGCGATCGGTGATCCATGCAAAAGCGGGTGTGCAGGGCGGCACCCACGCTGACGATGCCAGCATCGCACCCGTGCCAATGATCGCACCCGTCGTGATACGCGTGCAAATGGCAGTCTTTGTGTGATCACCAAGCAGACAGCCAAGATAGTGCAAATCAGTGCGCTCGCGCGGCCCGCCGGGGGTGCGCTGTGCCGCAATACTGCCATAAGTATTGAGTAAGTTGGAGTTGGTCGTGCCTGCGCCAAGATTGACCCACTCGCCAACCCAACTGTCGCCCAGATGCCCGTCGTGTGCCTTGTTGGCAAAGCTCTGAAAAATGCACCCGCCAACTTCGCCTGCGACCTTGCACACCGGGCCGATCGCGGTGTGCGGCTTGATGTGCGCCTGTTCGAGCACGGTGCTTTGGCGACCGACGTACGCGGGGCCGCGAAGAATGGCGCCGGGGCGAACCGTTGCCTCATCATCAATAACAATCGGCCCCTCGGTCAGGTCAAGCACCGCCGTCGGATACACAACTGCGCTCTTTGCGATGCCAAGATGATGTGCAGAGTCGTCACTTTCAAAGCCTTCGATGACCACGACACCCGGCGGGCACTCTGCACTCTTGCGCGATGCGAGCAACGCCAGATCAATATCAATCGCATCGTCACGAAAACGAATGACATCCCAGGGCTGACGCAACAGCATCTGGTCATCGATCACTTCAGTCTTGCACGGCCCTGACACATGCCCTGAGTGCAGGAACGCAGCAGCATCTTTCGGTGACACACACGCGGCAATGACCGCACCATTCGCACCAGCTTCAACATAGGCCGTATTGAGGCTCAACTCTGCCAGTTCCGGGCTTGGTGTGACATACCGCCCATTGATCACAAGCACGCGATCGTCATTGTTGTCGATCAACTTTGTGATGTCATGCGGATTGATGCGCACATCCAATCGCTCGCGCATACACGCTTCACAATCGGCGGGCACCTGTACCGCTGCTATCTTTACGCCGCACGCACCGAGAATCGCAGCATGGCGTTCAAGTGTGGTGAGCGCCCCGGTGCGCAGTTCGAAACTTGCACGCAACTCGGTGAGCGGCGAAAGGTCATGAGCATCATCAAAGAGAATGGCAATGGGCATATCGAATTAGTGTACGTCCGCGTCGATATCGTGTTCATGTGATGCATCCTCGCCAAGTGGCTGCAGCCCCGGCGCCATTGAAGGGCCAAGAGTGATGCAGTTCAAAAGAAGCTGCATGCCCGCCTGGTTCATCGCGCGATTGGTCGGGTCCGATGTGAAACAGATGACATTGCCGCCGCCCATGCGATGCATCGTGACCGCAGGCGTCGATGCAAGTTTGGCAAGGTTTTTCCCATTGATCGACCCGCCGATGCGCGGCTCCGCCATAAAACGCGCGATTACATAGCCCTCATCTTCAATGTGCAATGGCTCAGCACTAAAGGCATGAAAGGCGACATCCCCCGAGAGCCCCGCCGCGATGGGATGCGTGGTGTCGATCGACGCCGCAAGCACGGCGCCCGGGATGCGCTTATCTACGCGGCGCTCGCGGCGCTCTTCGTACGTCAGTTCATTTGCCTTGGGCTCATCATCGTCCTCATCGTCATCGGTCTTCTCATCGTCTTCGTCAGCTTTGAAGAAGTCTGCCATTGCAAAATCTGAAGCACCCGCGAGCGTGATCACTGTGCCGCCGCTGCGAACCCAATCGCGCAGATCGTCAATGATGCCATCACCAAGTTCGCGCTTGAGCCGCGATGCATTGGCACTTGGAATCACGATCACATTGTAATCATCAAGATCAACTCGGCGAAGGGCATCGACATTGATCACATCGTGCGGCACCGGTTGTTGAATATCGAGCATGTGCCATGTGTGTCCAAATGACAATGAACTGAGGGGTGACCCGCGTAGCAGCGCAATTTTCGGCGCGATGAAGCGCCGGTTGGCATTGTTGCCAAGCGCCGGGCCTTCGATTGGTACGCCGCGGTCAGCAGTAAAAATGCGTAGCCCCAGGGATTCGATATCACTGGCGAAGGATTCCATACGCCCATCACTTGCCGCAAGAATCTGATTGCGCGCATGATGAATGAGCAGCGACCCCGATGGCGCCGAAATGTCACCTGTGGGCGAAGCAAAAACCATCTCTTTGCCGGTAAGCCTTGCAAAGAGATTGTGCTTTGTTGCTGCAGCAATGGCCTGCACGAAAGCTGCCTGATCTGACGGCACAAGTGTCGCGATCGTGCCTTCGCGGAAGGGCAACACGCTTGCATGCTGCATCTCGTCTTGTGTGCCAAGTGCTTGCAGAGGTAACGAAGAAATATCGCCCGAATACTCATAGGCATCGAGGCCCATCATCGCAGGCACTGGCCACGATGTGATGTCATACGTATCACGATCTTCAACAAATGTTTCGCGCTCGAAGATCACGCGGGCCAATCTGCCCATCGGCTGACCTGCGCGAATCACCCACGCCCCCACATCGATCGTCACCGATTCACCTGCCTCAAAGGGAGGCAAGTAGGTTCGCAAATCACTCAGCTCGCGCGCCTCGATGAATTCTTCAATTTCGATGCCATGCCGACCGCACAATGTGCGCACACGCGCCAACTTCTCAGGATCATTGGTCGCAGCAAAGATGAACGCAGTTGTTTCGCCTGCGGGCACCTCCATAGATTCACGGTAGAACCGCGCAAAGCGTTGCAATTGTTGTTCGCGGTGCGCTACGGTGGTTTCGAGATAGCTCATCGAGGTAAGAAAATGATTGCGGGCCCGATCCTGCAACGTGAGTACCAGCCCCGGGCCGTGCTCATCATCGACGGTGATCGCAAGTCCTGCCATGCCGTGCCCGGCCTGTTCGCACAAGAGCGACACCGCGCCGTGATACACAGGTGTTACCTTGCCATAGCCGGGATAGAGATAGTCAAAACGCTCGCGCGTCGCGTAGACCAGCCCGTGTTTGTCAAACACTTCGCCATTGGCACGACCGTAGAGCGCAAGCCATTCCTTCGTTTCTTCTGGGATATTCGCGTTGTAGGGCGCATCGCCAGCTCCTAGAAAATAAGGCGAATCATGCCCCTGCTCGTGGTAATCAATATGAAGTTGCGGCTTATAGGTGCGAAACAATGGTAGTCGCGCTTGCGATTCGGCCTGTGAGCACCAAGTCCAGTCGCGGTTGAGATCAAAGAGATAATGATTGGCACGCCCCGAGGGCCACGGCTCATCATGTTCAGCAGCGCGGTCCGCCGGGTTGAGCTGCTCGCCAACACGATCATTGAAAAAATTCACATACCGTTCGTGTCCATCAGGATTCAAACATGGATCGATCACGATGACCAGATCATCAAGTGTGCGCTGAATTTCATCGTTGGTTGACGCCGCAAGTGTGTAGGCGACTTGCATCGCGGTTTCTGTGCTTGAGGCCTCGTTGCCATGCACGTTGTAACTGAGCCACACAATCGCAGGGTTTGTGCTTGCGATTTCGTCAGCCCGCACCTGACTTGTCTTTCGAGGGTCAGTCAGTTCAAGATTGCGCGACAGAATGGCATTGAGTTTCGCGTGATTCGCCGGACTTGTGATGGTCAGCGCCACGAGCGGCCTGCGCGAATAGGTTTGCCCGTAGGTCTGGATGGTCACGCGGTCAGACGCTGCAGCAAGCGCCCGGCAATACCTCACCGCATCGGCGTGCCTGGTGAAATGTTCACCAATGGCATAGCCAAGGTGTTGCTGAGGCGTTGGGATGGCCCTGTCGAACCGCAGGCCGTCAAAATAGTCAAATGCGCCGGCGTCCTGCGCCCGCGCGGTGGCCGCGATGCTGGACATGACACAGACAATGAGCAGAACCGAACGTTGCACGCGATGTGCCATAATTGATCTATCTCCAGAGATGACTATGAATCACATGTGGAGTTTACATGGTGCGCGGGCTTTGCAAAAAAGCAGCCGCCCCGCCGGGCTTCGTGGCCTGACGGGGCGGACAATGATTCACGCTGCACATCACGTCGAGATTACATCGACTTGGCAGCAGTCTCGTAGATGGCAAGTGCCTCTTCGAGGTCGGCCTTCATCTCGCCAGAGGCGTTGTCAACAGCGCGCTGTTGCGTTTCAAAGGCCTTCTTTGCATCACCCTTGACGTAATACGCCCGGGCGAGGGTGTCGAGAATGCTTGGGTCGCTATTCTTAGTCATTTTGTTTGCCTTTTTGGCAGCCTTGATCGCAAGATTCGCATCCTGTTTCGATGCTGAAATCTCAGAGTCTGGCCCGACAATCGACCACGCAAGACCATTGAGCGCATTCGAATCGTCGGCAAATATCTTTGACACCAACGTATTGCCAAAGCGATCGGCAGCCTGTGCATCGCTCATGGCGAGTGCAATATATTTCAAGCCATTGATGCCTTTGAATTTGCTGGGATTGTGTTCGATCAGCTCATCGATCGCCGTCACAAGCGTTGGCCAATCCTGTTTTTCCTGAGCTTCCATGATGCGCGGGTACAGCCGCTGGAGCGCCTCTTCGGCAGCCCTGGCATTGTCTTGAAAAGCAACCGCATCGAAGGTGTCGTGCACAACGGCTTCGAGGACGTCATCAAGCCCGTCCATCGGGTGACCGATCCATTCAAGTGTGCCAGTCTTGCCGATGACCATCACGGTGGGAATGCCGTTCTTCCCCGCGGCTTGCATAAACGCCTTGGCAGTCTTGCCATCGATGTCAGCGGCGACCGCATAGTTCATGTCATCGCGCGATTTGATGTACTTGGCCGTCGGCACCATAGTCTCGCGGGGCCAGATCGCCACGCCAATGACATGCACATTCTGATTCTTGTATTCCTTTTGAAGGTCGTTGACATGCGGGATCGCCGCGACGCACGGGCCGCACCAGGTGGCCCAGAAATCAAGGACATACACTTCGCCCGACTTCCACTCGTTGGCGGTGTCGCCCTGGAGCCACTTCACGCTGTCCAGCGTCGGTGCCTTGTTGCCCACTTCCAGATCGGGCCGAGCAACTGCGGTGGCCGCGACGGTCGCAATGACGGCAGCGGTGGTGATCATCTGCTTCAGCATGGTTCAAATGCCTCCAAAGGCCACCTCAGGTGGCATATGCACAAACCGCCAGCGCGACCTTCCGCACCAGCCGGTAATAATCCTACCGGCGTCAACCCTCGAAAGCTGCCCGGTATTCCATCAATCGTGCATCTGCGTGATCAGGGTCGAGAATCGGCCTCTTCTTCGACCCGTTCGACCCGTCCGAGCCGCGATAAGCCTTCCTGGGCCCATTTCGAGAATACTCGGTAGAGAATCAGAAATACGACGATCGACACGCCGATACCGATGGCCCATTTGAGCCGCCCGCCGGCTGATTTCACCTGATCCATCTGCCCTACCGCGCCTCCGATCATCGCGGCCATGATCGTCCGGGGTGCCATGCCAACCGCGGTGCCGACCGCATAGGGCACCTTCTTCACGCCGCTGGATGACATCACCAGATTTGTAATCGCAAATGGAGAATTGGGCGGGATGCGAATGAGTGTCACTGCGAGCAGCTCATCGCGCAATCTACGATCGATGATTGCGCTTCGAATCGCTGCGGCCTTGGGATTCTCATCAATGACCTCCATCACCCGCTTGCGCGCAAAGATCGCCCCCCAGCCATAGCCGACCATCGCACCAAACGTGACCCCCGCCATCGCGACCGCTGCGCCCACCGGCCCGCCGAAATAGACGCCGCACGCGAAACTCAGTGCATAGGTCGGCAGGATCGCACTGCCGGTGGTGAGCGCGAAGAAGATCGCCGCGGCCGCCGCTGACATGGGCACGCCCCACTGCTCAATGAGTCCCTTCGGTGCATCTGGGTACAACGCCGCCTGACCGAGCACGACAAAACCGAGAATCGCAGGCAGCGTGAGGCTCATCACGACCATGGTCACGACGACCGGGCCGAGCGATTTCACATGCTCGATCCAGATGGCAACGTCATTTTTGGCAGGAGGCTCTGTCACGCAAGGCAGGGTAGCGAGTGCAGCGGGCGCGGTGGCGGCTGGTGAAAACCGGTAGGATCGGCGTGAGACAGTCGACATTCCGGTGGGGTGGCTGAGCGGCTGAAGGCGCCGGACTTGAAATCCGGTAACGGGCTTGTCCTGTTCATGGGTTCGAATCCCATCCCCACCGCTTTCCTTTTCTATACGGGCCCGGGGGCAGATCACGTGACCATCGCGCTGTCATGCCCTGACTCCTGCCCATCGAGATTGAAGTCTTCGCGCACGTCATAGCCGGGATACGTTGGCTCAGCCACATCCACCTGGCCATTGAAATTTACATCACCCACCGGTGATCCGAAGGGAATGCCATAGGCGGTGTATCTGATCTTCTCGGCGCGCTTGCCTGCACTGGTCAGGGTCTGCACCACATCATGGCGGAAGTTCTGGCAGTAATAGAGGCGCTCTTCGAGCGCAGTGTCAGCGGCGCTGGCCCAAGCCGTATTGGCATCCTTATCGCGCAGAATCACATCATCAATGTAACTCGACCCGCCATTCCCGCCAAGCCCTGCGGCGTGGTAGAGGAAGGATTCTTTGACATTGTGCCGATGAAACGCGCGATCGTTGTGCGCCGTTGTCATTCAGATTTGTGGATTCGCACTGAGAAGCAAGCGATTTAGTCATTGGCCGAGTTTTTAGACACTACATGATCAATCAGAACTCGAAGAGCAGATCGAACATGTCATCCACCGACGCGGTGCAGCTTCGTCGCCTTGATCGTGAGCACTTCTGGTGCCGGGCGCGGGCCAACGACGCCGACGGCCACAACATCGTCAAGCGGATGTACACCAGCGGCTTCGAGATCTATCGTGAGCGGCGCGCCGGTTTCATCAACAAGCATGATGGTTGCAGAGCTTGCATTGAGCGAATCGCGCGTCTCACAGCAATAATCCCACGGCGTCGGGCAATGATCTTCATCGCTCATTTCTCCGCAATGCGGCACTTCGCCATCAACGATCACAAAGACAGCGGACCCGGCGGTGAGTGGTTTGACGCTGCCACCAATGCGCCCGCGAATGGCAACGGTTTCGCCTTCCTTCGCAGAGTACTTTACAGCGGCAACCGACGTTGCATTGTCGGGCAACGATGCGAGTTGCCATACTGGCTGCGACGGTGTTGCGGTGGTAGTGGCCGGCGCTGCTTCATGCTTGCACGCGCCAAGTAGTCCAATGGCAATACATGCAGCAGTTGTGATGATCTTTTTCATATGGATATCTCCTTTGGTAAGTGGTTCAGTGTGACTTCAGTGCTTCAGTAATCGGCAGGCGCAGGCAGCGCACCGCAGGCGGGATGGCGCCAACAAACCCGACGAGCAATCCGCCGAGCACGCCGATCGCCATGACCGGTGCATCGAGTGTGATGGCAAAGGCCCCCATGGAAAAACGTATCGCAAGGCCATCGAGGACAAGCTGGCCAATGATCGCGCCAATGACCGCGCCGCACGCCGCTGCAAAGACGGATTCCTCAGTCAAGTTGACCACGATAGCACGCCGCGAAAACCCGAGGGCTTGCAACATGCCGATTTCGCGCACGCGTGCAGCAAAAGCGGCGTACATCGTGTTGAGCCCGCCCAGCACACCGCCCATCGCAATGAGCGTCGCGGTGATGATGATCATGAGTCGAATGGGTCTATAAAACGCGGCAATGGATGCGTAATACTCTTGTTCTTCGATGGCGATGATCTCGAGGTCAAGCCGGCTCTTTGCAAAGAGATCGACATCGGCAAAGCTGCCACCATCGAGTGACACCACAATGCAGGAAAGTGATGCCTCGCGTTTGGTTGCAATTTGTAAATCAGTGACGGACAGCCATATCTCGGCGTCCATCACCGTATTTGGTGCGGCAAAGCGCCCAACGATGGTCCACTGGCGGTTGTCGAAATACAACGTATCGCCGATCGCCAAACGTGAATCGGCCAACCCAAGGCGCGTGGCGGCGAGCGACCCGACCATAAGCTCATCGTTGCCGGCCTGGGGCATGCGCCCTTCGACGATCTCAATTTCCGAATGCACAAGTAAAGCCACCGGACGCACGCCGCGCATGACGGCTTGATGGTCAGCGGCTGTCGTAGACGACTCGCGCAGCGGCAGTGCCATGTGAATCTCTGGCGACACGAAGCGCACACCCGCAACCTCGCGCAGGCCGGCAATGCTCGCGCTGGCGATGCTTTCGACGCTTGCATTGATCTGCGATCGTTCGATGGCTTCTTCGGAGCCCGCGCCAAGAATGATGACGTTGTGATTCAAGCCCGTGGCCTGAGTGAGTGTGAGCTGCATGCCGCGGACGAAACCACCCGCAGCAAGCACCAACAGCACGACGAGCGCGGAGCCGATGAGCGATGCCGCCAATCGTGTGCGCGAGCGTCCAAGATTGCGAAAGGCATATTCAAATGGCAATTGTCGTAATCGCATGTGCTTACACCGCCCTGAAACATGCTGCAATTTCGCGGCGTGATGCCTGCCACGCGGGGAGAAGCCCCGCAAGGACGCCGAGCCCGCCGCACACAGCCAACCCGGTGAGCAAAAGGCCCGGGCCGGCGACGATGGGAATCGATTGGCCTTCAACTGACAGTGCGAAGCCCCCAACTTTGACAAGTGCGACTGCGGCCACTGCGCCCAGCGCGCCACCGAGAAGCGCCAATAGCACGCCTTCTGCGATGATGAGCAACGCGACCAATCGAGATGTGAACCCAAGCGTCTGCAGCACCGCGTGCTCCGCGATGCGGCTCTGCACGCTCAGCACAATCGCATTGGCGATGAGCGTCAGCACAGCAACAAGGCACCCAAGCCCAAGCCAGCGTGCGAAGGCGACCAGTTCGATGATGTCATCAGCAACACGCCCGACAAAGGCTTTCTCGGAAAACGTCGCCGTTGGCTCTTGGGCGGTGCGGAACTGTTCATCGATCGCTTCAGAAACCGACCCGAGCTGGGACGCATCATCTACCTTGACGGCAAACTGTGTCACGATGCCGAGCTCGTCGCGCCCCGCAAGCTGCACAAACTCCAGCGCGGTGTACGCGACATTCTGATCTTGCAGATTATCTGAACGAATAATGCCCGCAACATAGGCGGTGATCCCCGCGGCATCGAAGGTCATTCCCGGCACAAGCCCGCGCCGGCCAGCAAGTGTTTCACCAAGAAGGGCAGCATCGGTGCGCCGTTTCCAATCGTTTAGTGAACCTGCAAGAAGCTTGAGTTTCTCGCCGCGATCGGCAATGAAGATGTCCTTCGGCACACCACGAAAGGTGACAACATCCAGGCTCGTGCGACAATTGGACACCACAACCTTCATGGGCATCACGGAGCGCACGCCATCGATGCGCGCAATCCTGGCTTGATAGTCCTGGGGCAGTTGACTCGTTGCAGGGCAGAAACGATCCTTGCGGTAGACAACGAGTGTCGTGTCGTTTGCGGTGGCCTGAGTTGCCACGCGCACGCCTTGTTGCATGGCCTGCACCGCCGTGAAGAGGAACATGGCAATGGCAATGCCGCCCGCGGTGAGCAATGAGCGCACGCGATGGCGTGTAACCTGATGCACAACGTAAGGGACAAATCGCAACATGCTCATGACACGACCTCCTGCTGCGCAGCGCTCGTGTGTTGCTCGACCAAACGGCCTTTTTCGAGATGCAACGTACGCATCGCCCATTCCGTCGTGCGCGGATCGTGCGTCACCATGATGATGGTTTTGTCGAGCTCTGTGTTGAGCCGCTGCAGCAATCCCATGACCGAAGCCGCAGAGGACTTATCAAGATCGCCCGTAGGCTCGTCGGCCACGAGAATCGGAGGGTCCGTCACCACCGCACGCGCAATTGCGACGCGCTGTTCTTGCCCGCCTGAAAGTTGCCGTGGGAAATGATCAGCGCGATCGGTGATGCCCGTTACCTCCAGCGCTTCAAGGACACGGCGCTTGCGCTCGGTGCGCGATAATGGATGCAACAGAAGAGGCAGTTCGACGTTTTCATACGCCGTCAGTACGGGAACAAGGTTGTACAACTGAAAGACGTAGCCGACGTGCATTGAGCGCCATGCTGCCAGCTTGCTGCGGCTCATTGTCGAGAGTTCAAGGTCATCGATGGTCAGGGTGCCGCGCGTCGGCGAATCGATGCCGGCGATCAGGTTGAGCAGCGTGGTCTTGCCGCTGCCCGATGGCCCCATCAGCGCAAGAAAGTCACCCTTGGGCACGTCAAGATCAAGTTCGTCAAGCGGACGGATGATGTTGTCGCCGCGGCGGTACTCGCGCGTCAGCCCACGACATTGGATAAACGTCATGACGCACTTCCCCCCACAAGATGCATGCGGACTCGGGCACCGGGCTTCAGGTTACTTGGTGTAATAATGACCAGATCACCAGTGTGGATCGCTCCGGTGACACGCGCTACTCCGTCGTCGATCGATGCAACCTGCACATCAACGGGATAGGCTGCGCCATGCTCGCCACGGCGCTCACGGACGACCCAGATGCGTGATGTGTTTTCACGTTCAGTGATGCCTGCCTGTGGCACAAGCACATCGACGTGATCGGCTGAAGATGTCGGCGCACCTCGCAGATTGATCGATGAAGTCCCAGCATTATTACCCGGCAAAAATTTTACGCGAGTAAGCATCTCGGGTCGCAAGTGCGGTGATGGATCAATGACGCGCACTTTGATTTGCAATGTGTTCTTCTGGAGATCCGCCTCATTGGTGATGCGCGTGACCTTTCCGGTGAAGGTGGTATCGGGCAACACATCGACAACGATTTCGCAGCGCTGACCAACAAAAATGTTGGCGGCATCAGCAAGCGGCACATCAACGCGCACCTGAAGCATTGCCGGGTCATACACATGGACGATGTGCGATGAATGCCGATCGTCCATGCCCAGCATGACCTTGTCGCCGGGCATCTTCAACCGGCGCTGCACAAGCCCTGTCATGGGCGAACGAATGATCATGCGCTGCATGCGCAGTTTGGCTTCATCCAGCGCGGCCTGTTGCTGCAAGAGCTTTGCGTTTGATCGCGCCAGCCCCGCATCTGCGGCATCGACTGCACGGCGCTCTGCGATGCGCAGCTCAAAGTTCCGCTGTGATGCGACAACTTCCGCACGTTCGCGGTCCAGCTGCGCCCGAATGATGGCTTTACGATCGCGCAGGGCCTGAAGCGACGCCGCCTGTGCATCGACAGCCTTGCGCAGGATGATGACTTCGATGTCAGTCGCGGCCCCGGATTGCAACGCCGACTCTGCGCGAGTGAGTTCTTCCTTCTGCCCGGCGAGTTTTGCCTGCTCGGCATCAACCAGCGCAGGAAGCTGGGCGAGTGTTGCTTGCGTCTCGGCCGCTGTCGCCTTTGCAGCAGCGACGGCTCGCTCGCGTTCGATGGGATGATCCCAATCGTCCTGAGCGGCGGCTCGATCTACTTCTGCGAGGCGCACTTCTGCTTGCGCGGTGGCGACATCTGCCTCGGCGCGGCGCAGCGCAAGGGCTGCATCGTCGGGCACCAGCCGCGCGACAATCTGCCCCTGCTCAACGGGCTGCCCTTCAAGCACCTCGATCGTTTGCACGACACCATCTGCGAGCGCGGTGCACGCCGTGAGGTATGGATCAGCTTCAAGCCACCCCGGTGCCTGGACCGTCACGCCATTACGGGGCGGCGAAGTCTCTGCGTGTTGCCCCTGCACAGGAATGATTGCAGACCCAGCATTCGTGAACACTGCGGGAACAACCTGTACGTCGATGGCCGGGCGCAGCGCATGCCAACTGTTGGCGATGAGTAAGCTACCAACCGCAAGCACAATCGAACCGGGCACAACAATATGCCAAGGCAATCGTGCGCGCACGCGCAGTGCCCCTTGTTGAGATTTTGTTGTCATCTTGTGAACTCCTGAGAACCATGCAAACCACACTGCGCGCAAAGCGTCCTCGGCGCGCACCATCCCTCGTAGATGCAGGTTCAGACCCTTGGTGGTCTCAGGAGTTCAAAGTGAACATCGCGCGCGGCGACCTGATAGTCGAGCGAAAGTTCATGGCGCTGCTCGTGCTTTGCCAGAGGCAAGTCCGCGAATGTTCCCACTGCGGTTGGACCAGCATTGCCACCTGAACAGCATGGCGCGGGGCAATCAGTGCAGCCCTTACAGGGTCCGCGTTGTTCATCGTTGCATGGCGTGCCGCGCGGCGCGTCTTCGGCGTTATCGCTGGAACAGCAACACCCACAGGCGTCGTCTTCGATCACGCAGCATGATTCGCCCCCATGCAGGGCGGCCTCATTGATTTGGGCGCTATCGATTGGAGGGTTCGCGGCTATGGTCCCGCGCGAAAGAGTGAACCCTGCCCCAAGGAGCACTGCCAGAAGCCAGATTTTGACCTGCTGCCACACCATAATGAGATCGGTTGATGATAGCCCCATCGCCACGAAAGGATGCAGAGCGGGGTTCCATCTCGATTCTGGGACGTTTGTTGTGATGTGACCCTTCTTCACGCCCTGTGTTGAGCACGTGGCGGCCTTTTAATTTGCCACTGCATGCACAGAAAAAACTCGCTGACAGCATGTCAGAGGGGTTCTACAAGAGCCACCTCCCGAACTCGAACCGGGGACCAGAGCTTTACGACGGGTCCGCCACCCCCCCCCCCACTGGCGCTATCAAGAAGGCCGGCTTTGGGGCTCGTTTCCACCAATTCCCCGCTGTTGCCTCACTTTTGGTCCACTGCTCAGGGCGCTGTGTCGGGCGTTGACCTCGATACCTTTATCTGGTTGGCAAGATGCATAGAACCGCGACCGATCGCTTCCGACCGGCCGCGGCCTCTCTTCTCCAGGCGATGCGGGGCAAGGGACACAGGAGACAATGGTTCACTTGCGACGGCGTTTGACAAGTCCGAGACCGGCGAGGCAAAAGAGCGCGGTGGCACCAGGGGTGGGGACGGCACCGACCCCAGCGGTCCGGATTCTGGCTTCTGCGCTCAGGATCGCTCCACCGACCATGATGTCTGCTACAAGCACGTTGCGAATCTCGAAGGCGAGGAGGAGCGGCGTGTCGAGTATGCCGTCCGTGAAGTCGGTTGCGAGCAAAGACCCGATGTCGCTAATGGCGATGTCGGTTACGCCCGGCACGAGAACGTCATCAAGCGTGGCAAGATGGTGAATGGTTACGTCGAATGGCATAGACGCAAAGTCGATTGCAGGTGCCAACACGCCGCTGAAATCGGCGAACATGGAAAACAGAGAGTACGAAGTGCCGTTCAAGTTCATGGCAACATCGAAGGCAACATTGCTTTCCTCACCCTGAATGCCGAGATCGCCGCCCTCGAAGAAAGCAGTTGTGATGCCGACGGGGAAGGTAATATTCACGGCGGTTTCACCAGTGAATCCACCTTCGATCATATCATCGGCGATGATGTGGAAGGGATCACTTGCGTCGGCCCGGGCGATCCAGCTTGATGTATCGCTCGCAGGGTCGGGGAAGGCTTCGATATCCCAATTCACTTCGTATGGCCTTCTGGCGCCATTGACGAACTGACTGAACCCATCTCCGAACGTGTGCGCCAACGTTTCCGAGGGACCGGTTGCATCCTCGTGGAAGCCTGCGAGTAACCTTCCAGCGGGTACGCGCCCCGCACCGGAAGTGTCGCCGAAAGCAAACTTGGGCTCTGCAGTTGTACCGACGCTGCCAATGCCGTCGACCGCAACTGTCCAACCCCACTTCATCTTGTCGATGGATCGTGGCTTTCTCTTGAGGGTGTTCTGTCCGGTGACGGTCATGATCACTGGTGACCGAGCCCTCGAGGACATGAAGGCGCGAACCCGGCGGGGGGGGTCCAGCGGTGCCGCCACGACTGATTGCGACACCGTCAGCAAACAAAAAGACGAAAGCAGTGCCAGGCGCAGACAGGGTGTGTTCTTGCTCATTCCAGTTCTCCTTCAATACGGCTTTGCAATCTTCACTCGACACGCTGCCGAGTTTTCGGAGCCAGCGGTGTGTGTGCTGGCCTCACCTTGGAGAGCGTCAATGGGGCGCCGAACCGGCGCGGAATCTGGAAGAAAAATGAATTTGCAGTGCCCTGATTAGTTTGTGTTTGTTCAACACACGACTCCCTCACGGTCGCGGCTCTTCAGAGACCAATCATCCATCAACTCCCAGTTGAAAAACCACCGCAAGGCACATGGCAGGCCTTGCGGTGGCAGGAGTCGAAGTCACGAGATGAGAGAGAGAGAGAGAGAGAGAGAGAGAGATTCCTTGCGAACGCGTGATACTGTTGACTATGCCCGTCGGCGTCTGACAGCAAGCAAACCGCTCGCACCGAGCAGGGCAACTGAGCCGGGCGTGGGGATGTGTGTGATTTCAAATTGAGGATTCCCGAACCAGTAGGTGGTAAACGTATTGGTGGCAAAGCTGGCGTCGCCGTAGAGCCCAAACACTGCGAAACTGTCGTTCGGAACACCGCTCGTGTAGGCATTCTGAAGCGAGCTCGTAATATCGATGGACTGGGTCACACCGATCTGTGTCGTGTCATGGGCGAGCCACCAGTTGTCCTGAACCAATGTGGAGCCCGCAGGGTTGATGCCGAGCTCGCCGTAATCGCCCGGCTTGTTGATCGATAGCGTGCTGCGCAGCCCCAGGTAATAGAGGTCGACATTGAACTCGGGCACCACACCAACCACTCCCCCTTGGCGCGGGTTGCCCATGAGCAGTGACAGTTGAGCAGACTGAACCTGTGGGGCAGCAGTCAGATCGGGGAGTTGCACGAAGAGCAGGCCCGCCATTCCAGCGGACGAATCATTCGTGCTTCCCGCAGTGCCCACGGCGATCTGGCCTCCAATGGCGCCGCCGCCGTTGTGCGCAGGATCCTCGGCAACCCAGCCGCCGGTGCCACTGACTTGAATAAACGCTGCATCGGCGCTCGCGGCACACAGAAGCGTGGCTGCGCACAGAGCGGCTGTTTTCGCCGGGGATACGCAGCCTCTGCTCGGATCGGATCGGTGATTGGCTTGGTAACGCATCGCGTGCTCCTTGTCCTCTCAACGTTGTCTTTCCTTCACCCGACACGCTGCCGAGCTCTTTGAGCCCGCGAGGTTTCGCCTGGCTCCACCTTTGAGAGCGTCAGCGGCGCGCAGAACCGGCGCGCAATGTTGAAGAAACTGTTGATTTTGTAGTGCGAGTCCTGCGGCATATCCGGGGCACAGCAACACGATTCGGTGCAAATGCAAAAGAACCACCGCAAGGCTCAGAGCAGGCCTCGCGGTGGCAGGAGTCGAAGACAGAAGATGACAACCGCTGCAGTGATCAACAAACAGCGCCGAAGTTGAATAGCACGAGATTGAGGTCTCCAAGATCGACCACACCGTTGCCATTGACATCCCCACTGGTTCCAGGCGCAACCGAGTTGCCGAAGTTGAACAGAATGACGTTGAGATCCGCCAGATTGATAGTGTTGTTGCCATCTGTATCACCCGTGCATGGGATTGGCTGGGCAGTGATCGTGGCAATCCAGCCTTCAGTCTGGCCGTTCGGATTCGTTCCGGTTCCCACAATGGTCATGCCGTCGTCGGAAACACTTCTTGCATCCGTTAGTGTCCATCCCGTGAGATCCAGGCCGAAATCATCCACAAGCAGATTTCGCAAATTGCGCATTCCGTTGAATGTGTCCCAGATGAATGCTTCGGTGCCGGAAATGGACACCCCCTGTCCAACGATCACCCGTCCATCTGCCGAGACGTCATAGGCGGTGCTTGAAAATCCGCCACCTGGCAGATCGCCCAAGCCGACCAGGCCGCCGGGCGTCCAGCGAATGGCTTCAACGCCAGAATCAGAGGCACCGTGACCGACGATCACTAGCCCGTCTGCCGAGATGGATCGTGCCCAACTGTTAAAGACCCCGCCGGGCAGGTCGCCAAGGGGAAGCATGCCGCCAGCTTGTGTCCATCGGAAGGCTTCCCAGCCGTTCGCCGAACTGCTGAAACCCACCACAATGGTTCCGTCCGCCGAGACTGCGCGAGCATCGCTGCTAAACAATCCCCCGGGCAGATCGCCCAGGCCGACCATCCCGCCTTGCGACCAGCGAATAGCTTCGCTAATAAACGGATTAGTTGGCTGGGCGTTGCCGGCACCAACGACGACAGCTCCGTCCGCCGAGCATCGCAGCGCATAGCTCGAGAATATTCCCCCCGGCAGGTCACCCAGACTGACCATTCCAGTGGCCGGAGTCCATCGGAACGCCTCCGCACCCGTGTTAGTGAAGGACCCGTAACTCTGACCGAAGATGATGGAACCATCGGCTGAAGCGCCCATGCCTGAGCCGTCGTCCAAACCACCGGGCAGATCGCCAATGCTGACCATCCCGCTCGCTTGAGTTCACCGGAACGCTTCTCGCCCCGAGGCCGAACGGCTAAAGCCCACGACCACTTGGCCATCGGCTGAAATGTCGAATGGAAAGCTCTGGAAGATCCCCCCTGGCAGATCGCCAAGGCCCTGGAAGCTCGCCTGCCCGAGGGCCGCCGACGGCAGTGCAAGAGCCATACACCCGATGATTGCTTGATACCGATTCATGAGTTCGCTCCTTCTTCACATTTGCAATTGTCCTTCACCCGACACGTTGCCGAGCTCTCTGAACCAGCTGCGTTGCTGCTGGCCTCACCTTGGAGAGCGTCAGAGGCGCGCGGAACCGGCGCGGAATTTGGAAGAAACTCTGGAATGTGCGATTTCAGGGTTGCAATCGGGTCATGCGCGATCAGAACTGTGACATGTACCGGGAGAGCCTGCCCATGCGATGACCGACCTCTTCTACAGCGCGGCCGACCATGCGGCGGATGGCATCGTCGGATTTGCCCATGTCGCGCGCCACATCCGCGATCGCCTGTTCTTCGAGATAGATGCGCGTCAAGAGGGTGCGATAGTTTTCGGGCATCGCGGCGATACAGGATGCCATGGCCGCAAGCGCATCTTGTTGGCGCACGACAGCGCTTGCGGTTTTCCAGTCACCAGCGCACTGGTCGAGGAGCGACTGATAGCGCGATCGATCTGATCCACGCTGAGCAACTTCGCGCGTGACATCTCGCTTGGCGCGCCGAAGCCGGCGCACCGCATCGACGAATGTGTGGTCGACAATCTTCGCTGACCACCTGAAGAACGAATCCTCACCGGCATACGTAAACCCTTTGATTGCTTGAGCAATCTCGGCGAATGCCTCTTGGACAATGTCTTCCGGATCGATCTTGCCACGCCAATCCACGCCCACTTTGCGTCGTGCGAGGCCAAGGAGGCGATGGTGACAGATACACAGCAACTGTTCGAGTGATTCTTCGTCACCCTGCTTCGCCGCCTCGCACCATGTGCGGAGACGGTCTTCATCGATCGGTTGCAGTTCGTTTGGCGTCATGAAGGTATGAGGCATGGTAGTTTCTCTCCATGATGTTTGGCCCGTTGATGGCCATAACGCCCCACTGTGGAGCCCATCATGGAGCATGACGGCGATACAACTTCTTCTGATTTCCCGGGCGATCCTCCCGAAGCGTTCGGCGTCGATGCACCGTTTCCTGCTGTCCCGGGCTATGACCTGATCGACGAGATTGCACGGGGCGGCATGGGCGTGGTGTACGAGGCTCTTCAGCAGTCGACTGGTCGGCGCGTGGCAATAAAGATCATTTTGGCTGGGACGGCACACCGCAAAACCGGACGACGGCGTTTTGAGCGCGAGATTGATCTCATCGCGCGGCTGGCGCACCCGGACATCGTGTCGATCATCGACTCGGGTATCGCAGATGGATTGCCTTTTTATGCGATGGACTTTGTCGAAGGGAAACCACTTGATGAAGCGTTCATGCGCAGCCAGACGGGGGTGCGCACAGTTCTTGGGATGATCGTTCGCATCGCACGCGCAGTGGACTATGCGCATCAGCGCGGCGTGATTCATCGCGACCTGAAGCCATCGAATATTTTACTCGACAATCGTGACGAACCTAAACTGCTCGATTTTGGTCTCGCAAAGGCTTTTGATCCCTTCGACAACAATGCGCAGCGCCCATCGATTTCTGAAGATGGCTCACTGATCGGCACGCTCGCCTACATGGCACCAGAACAAACAACTGGCAACACTGATGATATTTCCTTGCGCATCGATATTTACGCACTTGGTGCAATCGCCTACGAACTCCTGACCGGTACGGTTGCTTGCAGTGCTGATGGCCCCCTGCTTGTCGCGGTCGAGGGAATCCGTAATGTCATTCCAGCTGCGCCGTCATCCCATCGCCACGGCATCGCACGAGACATCGATGCGATCGTGCTCAAGTGTCTTGAAAAGGATCCGGCCCGTCGATACCCCACGGCGGGCGAACTCGCAGATGATATTGATCGGTGGTTATCAGATATTCCAATTAGGGCAAGGCGCACATCTCCTGTACGCCGGGCGCGCCAGTGGTGCCGACGTCACAGAGCAGCTTCGGTTGTCATCATCGCGGCGATAATACTCATCGTTGGCGGTGCGACCGGACTTTCGATCCATCTGCGGCTGGATCGCATCGATGCAGCGAGTGATCTGCGGCGCTACATCGACGCCGCCAGCGCCTCGACCCGGGGGGAGGCTGCCAACGCCGAGCGCGCCCAATCCCGCCTGGATGAGCTGCTGAGCGATATCGAAACGCGCCTGGGGCGGTATCCATCAATGGAAGCAACCGCGCGGCATTTTGCTGCCGAGGCCTATCTTGATTGGCGAAGCTGGGACAAAGCCTTGCACGAAGCAAAATTCGCACTGCATCTCAATGAGTCGCTTTTTTCCAGAAACCACCCGTCGCTCGCAGATTCTGCTCATTTATACGCGCGCACGCTCTACTGGACGGGTGATTTTGACGGCGCAGCAGCCGTCTACCGACGGGTTCTTGCCGTTCGCCAGACAACGCTTGGTCCTGATGATGCGCAAACGATTCTGACTCGATCACATCTGGCGGCATCAGTACAAGGTGCAGGGCACCTTATTGAAGCTGAATCTGTACATCGAGCGGTGTTGGATGCACGGCAGCGCACATTGGGGGAAAGCCACAACCAGACCGCGTGGGCGATGAACAATCTCGCATCATGTCTCATCGCACGGGGGCTATACGAGGACGCCCGGCAGCTCCTTGTCGCAGCCATCGAAGCGATCGATTCTGCGCGTGAGAGAAAACCGATCCACCGCGCTCGTTTCCTGCACAATCTTGCACGAGCGGAGATGTATCTGGCGCAACTCGGACAGGCCCGTGAAGATTTTGCGCTCGCGCTTCAGATTAAACAAGACAGTTACAAATTGAAAAAAAATGATGACACTGCGCACACGATTGCAGCGCTTGCCGAGCTTGATCTGATCGATGGCAATTTCGCCGATGCACTGTCGCGCATAGACAAAGCCCTTGGCATGTACACTGAGACATATCCCGGCGTACATCGTCGCATCGGTGCAGCACTGATCATTCGCGGACGCATCCAATGGGCCCGCGATGAACCTGACAATACACTCGCAACATTCGCACACGCCAGAGACATTCTCATCGAAACCGTCGGCAGAGGGCATCAACTTGCCGCAGAAGCAGAGTGCCTGCGTCTGATCGCACTCATAGAAAGTGAACCCAATGGCGATCTTGAAGGGCTGACCTCGATGCCTCTCGATGATCTCTTGCGCGACCGCACGGTTCGACATGAGGCTGCACGGCGGATCATCGAATACGCTGCGAAACTGTGCAAAAAGCGCACTCGCATGGATCTTGCGGTCGAATTGCACAAACGGCTTACCGGCGACGACGTCGACCCAACATGACCCCGAAGACGCCTGCAATCATCGAGGCACCTGGCGCAGGAACAATCTCAATAAAGTAATTGCCGGGCACGACGACACTCGGCAACGTTTCATCCCACGATGACAGCGCACCAGTCCCACCAAGACCGTCGGGGCCGGAAATTTCAGTTGGGCTTCCCGTGAGGTCGAAGATCGAACCGATGCCGCTCAAAGGAAAGACGCCCTTGACTGAGATCGCAAGCAGGTAGGTGCCGGGTCCGGGAATGGTGATCGCTGTTCCATCTGTGGATGGCGCCGTGATGAGCGACCCAATGTTGGCAAGTGCCTTGTCGTCATTGGCAAGAAGTCCGAGTCCAGAGGCATCGAAGAGCCAGAGTTGCGTGTCAAAATCCGAAGGCGTGCCCATCTGTCTGGCAATCAACGTCGGGAAAGTCTGCGCTGTGAAAAAGACCGGGTCTGTGATGGTGATCAAGTATGAATCGACATAGTCGTTGCCAACCAAAGGGTTTTCGGTACCGCCGAGTCGACCCGCAATACTCGTCGGTTGCCCGACAATGAGCACCGTTGTGTCCATCGCAGTAGAAATGAATCTACCAGCATCAACTGACCCTTCGATCACATCGGGGCCTGCGAAGGCAGCCAACGGCGCACCCAAAAACACAACAAATCCGATGAAGCTGTACTTAATCATGGCTTCCTCTCTAGCTCTTCTGCCCCGCCGCTGATGCGACTGTGTATTCAAGTCTATGCTCGCGCTGCAGCCTGAGCATTGGTGAGCAATATTTCCGGCCTGTGGCCAATCAATCCAAGCCAAAGCACCTGAACACCGCGCGATCGTTGTGCGCTGATGCTATTGAGATCCGTGAATTCTCACTGAGAATCAAGCGATTTCACCTCGGCTGAGTTTTTGGACCCTACGACGGCGCGGAAATCGCCGACATCGTCGCGCGCCGCTTAGTCACAGCCCCCTTGCGCGGCGGCGATCAACCACAGCGCAATTCGGAACACTTGGTCCCCGCCTGCAAGGACCAGCAACTCTCTGACTTCCTGCTTCACCTGAAAGCAGACTTGGCCACGCAGTACACAAGCGTGGCCGCAGCCCGGGAACTCAGCATGAGCCAGCGTACGTTCCACCGCAAGTTCCATGCGCTCACGGGTGAGAGCTACGGACAGTGGGTGTCGAAGCAGCGCCTGGAGCGCGCAAAGAACCTGCTCCGTGAAACAGATCTAAATATTGAGCAAATAACAGAAGCTTGTGGCTTCGCCTCCAGCGGCTCCCTGCGGCGCCTCTTTCGCGAGTACACCGACGGGAGTCCGAAGGAGTACCGCAAGATGCACTCGCTTGGAACGCGAACGTAGCTACAACCCAAGGCGACAGAGACCTGCCACCACAGTTAGTGCCAAACTCTACAAGTGCCCGCTCAGTCCGCATCCGGCAAGTCTCCGTTCGCCGAAACTCGGCGGAAGCCTATGTGGTCTAATATTCATTCAAAAGCATGAAGATGCGTCTGGAGTACCATGAAATACCATCTCGATGGAAAGCGGTTCAGATCGGTAATGACTACGAGCAGCGGGCAGGTTGATGAACACACGGTGTTTCAATATCACCAAGATGGAGCTCGCGTATGGGCGGAGTACAGCGGCGGCGCCATTGTTCGCGGGCATCTCGTAGCAATTCAGAGTCCAGATGGCACCCTTGATATGCGATACCATCATATCAATACAAACAATATCATCATGATCGGAAAATGCCACTCAGTGCCATCATTGACAGTGGACAATAAAATAATGTTACGGGAAGAATGGGAATGGATCGGAGGCGCATGTTCAAAGGGGCAGTCAGTAATACTGGAGATCTAGTTGCAGATGGTAATGTGCAGCGTTGATCGCGAGAACTTGTCCGCTCACTTCAACACTTTGATTTGAGTAGGCTGGATGTCGCTGTGGGATTCACCATCACTCGTCGCATTCGCAGGCGTTCGAATTCCGTCTACTAGCCGTCATGTGTCAGATCAGCCGGTCTCATGGGCGGAGCCAAGGTGACAATGTGTGCGCGACGCGAACGCCGTGGCAACTCCTCCCGGACTCGAACCGGGGACCTGAGCTTTACGAAAGCTCAGTCGTCCCTCTGGCGCTATGCAAGAGGGCTGGTTTTTTGGCTCGTCCCCACCAATTCCCCGCTGTTACCCCGCTGCTACCCCGCTTTTACCCCGCTGCTCAGGGCGCGCAAAAGCGCACAACTGCTCAGTTCGGGCCTTTGGGGCGCTGTTTGGGGCGCTGAAGATGGGGCCGTGGCGCTCGCTTCGGGACCAGCGCCATCCCCTATAGATGGATACGCCAGACCATCGGATGCTCGGTGCCAAGATGGGCACCCGCCCTGGCGCGCTTTCGCGTTCCTCCGGGGTACACAAACTGTCGTTCGCGTCGATTGGGCGCTGGGAATGGGCATTGTGCGTGAATCATACACTGAGAATCCTCGGCTGAGTTTTTGGACACTACGCGGTCGCAGCCTGTTCCGCGTCGTACATCGCGCGCAAGCTCTCACTCTGCGCCGCCGTGAGAGCCGCTGACCGCTCGTTCATGAATGATGCGGGTTAGAACAGCAGGGATAAACTGAAGACGAACAGCTCGTTATCTTCTTGACCCCGGTACTCAGCGTTCAGCAACAACGAATAGCTCTTGTTGGGGACGCTCATCGCTAAATATGGGATGTAGGCCGTCCCACGGCCCGACTCTGTGACGTGTTCCACTCGAAATCCGACGGCGGCAGAGATCAGGTCGTAATCATCAAGCGGCAAGAGATACTCAAGCTCCAGACTGGAACGGACGCGGCTGTCCGCGCCATCTTGTTCGTCCACGCCGATCCCGCCCGTGATCTGGAAACGATCGATGTTGAGCGAGCCGAGTCCCGTCAGGAGCCAGCGGTCATCACCAATAAGGCCGTGCAGCCCAATGGAGCTGAGTCCCTGACGGTAGAACGTTTCCAGGAAGACTCCCTTGAGTTCCCCTTCCAACTCGAAGCTCGCCTCATCCTGAGCTTCGGGAGTTAGCGGAATGGAAAGCTCACCGGAAAACGGAAGAGTCACAAAGTGAAACAGTCCGTCGCTGGGCGAATCACCCGTGACTGATTGAAACTCGTAGGTCACGCCAGGTGATCGTCCCGCAGGCGAGAACGCTCGCAGCGATTCGACACGCTTGTTGGTCGACGGATCTCCCGCAAGGGACGTGCCGAAGAGGGCCGGCGTGCTGTGCGACAGCCGCCGTGAGACATCAACTTGATTCAGAGCCCGATACTGACCGATGGTGAGCGCACTCCGGTCGTTGATCTGCCAGGTAAGGTAGGCGTCTTCGAAGCGGCCGCTGCGGTCACGTAGGGTCCCATCGCTGCGGGTTTGGAGGCTCACGATTCGCCACTCGACGAAGTAGGACAGGGAATCCCCGATGGACCCGCCACTAATCAACTCCACCTTGCTCAAAAAACGCTCGCTGAAATCCTTGGATATCTGTTCTTCCTGTTGCGCCGTAACCCAAACCGACAGCGGGACCGTGTCAATCCTGTCTTGCTCGAGTGCCGCGGGCATGCGGTAGCCACGCGCCTTGAAAACCATCCCGTCGATGTTCAACTGAGGAGCGACCGAGTGGCAGGCGGTGCAACTTGTGTTGTATGTGCGGGCAAATTGCGGTGTGGCGTACGCAGGCACCGCCAAGACGGCAAGCAAGGCCAGAACAGCGATTCGTTTCACGGCGATTCTCCTAGCTGAGCGTTGCATCCACGGCGGCATTCGTAGCAAACACTACAAACTCCGTCCGCAGTGTAGCCACCGCTACATGCTTGTCAAGGCCGCGTTTGATGGCTTCGGAGGTTCCCCAGCCAGGTGGCCGAGTAACTCGGGCGCGCATCAGTACCCGCTGTCAATTCACCCGTACTCGTGGTGTCGGAGTAGTAGCGTGCAAGCCTCCCGGACTCGAACCGAGGACCTGAGCTTTACGAAAGCTCCTGCACCCCCCACTGGCGCTATCAAGAAGGCCGGTTTTTTAGCTCGTCCCCACCAATTCCCCGCTGCTACCCCGCTGACACCCCGCTTTTACCGCGCTGCTCAGGGCGCGCAAAAGCGCACAACTGCCCTTTTCGAGCATCTGGGGCGCTGTGTGGGGTGCTGAAGATGGGGCTCTGGCGCTCACTTCGGGAGCAGCGCCATCCTCTATAGAGAGATGCGGTTGGGCCACAGAATGTCAGATGCCAAGATGGGCACCCCCACTGGCGCTCATTCGCGTTCCTCCGGGGTACACAAACTGTCGTTCGCCTCGATTGGGCGCTGGGAGTGGGCATTCTGTATGGATCATGCCCTGAGAATACCGCAATATGGCGATTCAACCTAGCAGCGCAAGTCGTTGATACGCGGAGAGTTCGAGTTGGGCTAAGTACTGAAACCATACGCGCAAAGGCCTGACGAGATTCCATGTGCTCTTTGTCATTGATCTCTCAACGCGCCGAGTCGAGATAGCCGGAATCAGTGACAGGCCATACGGCGCATGGGTTGAACGCGTGCTTCGTTGCATGCTTGACGATTTTGATGGATTTCTCCACCCTCACCGCTATCTCATTCGTGACCGGGATCCGCTCTTTACAAAAGCAGTCGATGAATTGCTCCGATCAGCGGGTGTCATACCGGTGAAACTCCCACCTCGCAGCCCCAACCTGAATGCCTACGCAGAACGCTTTGTGAGGTCCATCAAGAGTGAGTGTCTTGATCGGCTCATTCCCATAGGCAAGCAACATGTGCAGCGCGCCATCGATGAGTATGTGGACTATTACAACCGGGATCGGCCGCATCAGGGTATGAACAACGAACTGCTTGAGCCGTCAGATCGATCGGGTGAAACAGAAAATCCGTCGCCATCATCAACCGGTGCCGTCATGTGTCATGAACGACTCGGCGGTGTGCTCAAGTCATATGCTCGCGCTGCAGCTTGAACATCAGTGAGCAATACTTCCGGTCTGTAGCCAGCCAATCCAAGCCAAAGCAGCTGAACATCGCGCGGTCATTGTGCGCCGTTGCCATTCAGATTGGTCAATTCACACTGAGAAACAAGCGATTCACACCTCGGCTGAGTTTTTGGACCCTACGCCCGAATTCACGGCGCAAAAGAGGGCGCAAACAGGGCGCGCCGCCCATGAGTGGATCCTTTGCGAGCGCCTTCCCATAGAAAGACCCCGCTGACTGCATGTCATAGGGGTCTTTTGAAAGCCACCTCCCGGACTCGAACCGGGGACCTGAGCTTTACGAAAGCTCCGCTCTACCAACTGAGCTAAGGCGGCATGCGCGAAGGGGGGAACCCCTCAGCGAAGTCAGAGAGTATCGCGAGCATCGTCCGGGCGTGCAAGCACTCCCGCCGGGCTACTGCGAGCGGGCCGCACGATATGGGACGCGGTCGAACGCTCTGCTGAGAGTGCTCTGCCATACATCGCGGTGCGCAACCCGTCATATCCGCACAAGCCGACTCTCCTCGATATCCGTTCAGCTTGGTCATTTGCTGTCGGTCGCATGAAACGTAGGTTGAGAGAAGCAACGCTCGTGGAGGAAACCTGTGTTGTGGGCCAACGAACAATTGCAGAGGAGCAATACGAATCATGAAAACCAATACCACGATCTCCCTCACGGGAATAGTGTGTGTTGTGGGCTTACTTTATCTGACAGATGGAGCCCCCTTTGATATCTCAGAGAGTGCCGCTGCGCCACTGGGCCAACGAAATACAATTCGTCTTGGCGGCACACTCCGCGACTTCACGTCGGTGCACCCGGACTTCGGCATCACCAATGCATCGGACATGGGGCACTACGCAAAGAACGTCGCGCCCTCACTCGACCTTGACGGGCTGCCAATGTTTGTGGGAAGCGGACGCTCCGTCGACTCACAGTGGTTTGATAAGGATGGCCACCCGATTGCACCCTATGGCGATCAGGGTTTGTTTGGCGGCCACTTTGATGTCGATGTGTATGATTCCCCTTCATCGACGCAAGAGTTGTACCACGAGCATCAGTTTGATGACGAATGCAATTGCTCTTTCATCGATATCGCCAACGATTGCACACTGCTGTTCGATTCGGTGATTCGCTCGAACTATCCCAACGATGTACGCGTCGAAATGATCAATACCCATAACGGCGGCGGTGGCACGTTCTCCTTCCAGCCAGAGGGTGGCACCAGGATCGTGGGCTACACCGCAGACGGCTTTGAAGCAGTATTTGATCCCAACGCGCTTGCAGAGTTCCAGGTCAATTTCATGTCTCTCGATGCGCTTCGACCGACAAGCCCGAGCACATCGCAAGACGATCCGATCGACCGCGATGATGCGTTCTCCGTGCGGGTGTATGACGTGATCACTGATGAACTGGTCTACGAGATCGCGGTGTACCATCACTTCAAGCCAGACGAGCCAGCATCTGTTCAGCCCCCAACGGGCCAACTGGGTGATGACGTGTGCGGCTCACCAATTAATGACACGGTAGGCGTCTTCGGTGCCGCGGGAAGTGGCAAAGTCACAAGCGCCGCGACCTTCGGTGAGTGGTTCCAGGACACCGCACCGGTGAATATGTCGAGCATGCCCTACCCGGTGACACTCACCCGAAACCCACAGGGCGACTACGAATACATCTCAAGTAGTTTCTATCCTGCTGATGGACAAATGTATGGCAACGATGGTGAAAGTCACAACAACAACTTCACCTACACGATCTCTGCCACGTTCATATACAACGCGTGCACTAATCTCTTCTTCGAATTTGAAGGCAGCGACGACGCGTGGGTCTTCATCGACAACCAACTGGCTCTTGATATTGGTGGCGTTGCAACTCCCTCGAAGCAGTACATTGCATTGGATCGGATGAATCTGGTCGATGGACAGGAGTACACCTTGAACTTCTTCTACGCCCAGCGTCGAGAAGCCGCAGATTCCATCTTCCGGATGCGTACGAATATTGAGTTCCTGATCAACAGCGTGACGCTCCCCACGAGTTACTCGCTGTACGACTGATCGTCATCTGCACTGCGTGTGCAGGCCAATGATCACTCTTGAATGACTCAGCCCAGGTGAAAGCCTGGGTTGTTTTTTCGCTGCAAGAGTTCGGTATCACCGACCAGTTACTCAGAAACGAGCGGGTAGTTGGGGAGCAGATTGTCAACTTCAAGGTCCTCATAGATCATGTCGGGCGTTGGCTGCGCATCTTCGTGTTCGTGTGAATAAACATTGGTCAGAACACCATCGCGGATGAGGAGCATCGATGCGCCTGTGGGCCAGGCCCAGAAACCGATGATGCCATCGCTTTCAAGCTGCTGCTTGGTGAACATGCGAATGCGCATGATTGGGTCATCGGTGGTTTCGAAGCGCGCCTGATCCATCTCGAAATATGGATGCAGTTCCATGCACTCCGAGCAGTTGGGGTCGTAGACGAAGATGTACCACGCGGGGCCGCCGGGGGGTTGAGCGCGAATGTCTGTGAGCAAGTTTGAATTGAAGAGCACGCTGTGGGCATCGGTGAACGCCTTTACGGCTGGCGGCGTGTCAGCTGGCGTGGCATCGTTCGGCGGCGCGGGCACGGGGTCCGGATTCAGCGCTTTGTCCCGCTGTTCCTTTTCGTACGCAATCGCCTTGGCGCGATCGTGGTTGGCATAGAAGAATCCACCGGTACCGGCAAGCAGCGCAAGGACAACCGCCGCGGCGGGCCAGCGCATGCAGCTTCGCCCGCGCCATGCGAGCAGGCCGATCGCCGCAAGCACAAACGCAACATCAATGATGGTGGAGACGCCTTTGATCGACAGAAACTCAAAGGGCGTATTGACCAGCAGCGAGCCAAAGCAGCCGCAGCTCTCCTTGGCCATGAAATAGCTCAGCGAGTAGCCCGCGAAGCCGCCAAACATCGCAGCCACGCACAGCCAGCAAAGGCGCATGCGGAAGCCAAGCAAAATGGCAATGACGATGGTGAATTCAATCGGCCCGGCGATGGTGTCGACGAGGTAGTCCTGGCCGCCGATCGTGATGAACTTCGACAGGCTGGGCCCTGCGAGCTTGGCCACGGCGGCAGTCATGACAATGACCGAGACAATCGTTGCGCTGATGCCCGCCGCACAGCGCCAAGCGCGCGGTGCGCAGCACGAACGCTTGGGCGATGTACACGCACCATCGGTGCATGAGGTGGTGTCGGTGGTCATCTGATCGTTCCGGGCTGTGGCATGAGAGGCGTATCACCGGGTGAGTGCTCGCCAGCGGAGATGCCCGCAGCCCAGATGCGCTGCGTGACGGGGGGGCTGCCATCAACAGGCTTGAATGTCATATAAATCGGCGTGAGGAACACCTCACCTGGGGTTGTGATATTCGACGTCACAATAAATGTGACGTTCTGCGCCTTTGGGAACATCGATGCGCTTTTCTTAAAGATGACCTTCTCCACAGTTGCGGTGATGTCATTGCGACCAAAATAGATTTCAAGTGGGACGCCGTGATTTTGCACCTCACGGAACACCGTCATGTCATAGGTCATAGGCACGCCGGGTTCGATGACGCCAAGATTGAGGAATCGGCGTGAAAATGCCATCGCCTTCAAGGTGCGCACAAATTGTCGCTCTGGCATAGCGGTGTACCCGCCGTGAATCTTCAGTGGAATCACGGGGCTTTGCGGATGATCTGTGATAAAGATCATCGCTGCGGGCACCGGATGATCTCTGTAGTCATACGCGATAGTGCACTCCGTGTAGCGGTCAGCGTTTTCGGGTGTGCGTGAAACAATCGTGGGCGTCGCGCCATCAAAACTCAGGACTTTGAAGGGGCTCCCATCGAGTGAGGAAAGTTGGATCTGTCCTGTTTTGCTATCTTCGTTTACACGCGGGGGGGAAGGGGAAGCAGAGATCGCAAATTGAAAGTCCCCGATGAGGCGGAGGTCGGCGGCATCCGGGAATCCCTTGAAGTACACATGCGCCTGCTTTTCAAATGGGCCTATCGTGCCGCGCAGGTCGATGTACATGTCAACGAGTACCTCAGAGCGCGGCGGGATCGACATCTGTCGAGGCAGCGCACGGGTGCAGTTGCAGGTGATGTGTACGCGATCAACTTCCAACGTTGCGCCGGTGCGATTGGTGAGTTTGAAGACGCCATGAGCAAGCTCGTCGGGATTGACACGACCCGCATCGATCGTCGTTTGCTCGACGGCTGCGGGCGCGGGGCGCTTTGGAATGATGCGTCTTGGCGGCGTGATGGGTGTGGTCTTGGGCGGGGTCTGCTGTGTGACGACAGGTGCGGGCGTTGGCGCCGGTGTGTCTTTCTGAGTTGCCACAGGCTCGCCAGCACTTGGTGCTGCGTCTGTACTGGTTTCGCTTGAATCAGTCGGCTCGCAGGCGGTGAGCGCAAGTGTCGCACTGAGGGCAACTATCAACGAGCCGATATGAGCCGCAAAGCAACGACCAGACATGACAAAATCCTCCCACCCGGTCACCCAGAGAATGTGGTGCCGAGATGTGTGCCACTGTAGCCGGGAGCCCTACCGCCGGCCCCTGCAATCGGGTTGGGACAAGAATCCCCCTCCCGGACCTTGTACCGCCCAACGGAGGTGGGTTGCCCGGGAAAAAGTGCATCGGCAATTGTCGGGTGAACGTCTGAGTGAGAATGGCGTACAGGTGCAGGAAAGGCGGGGCAAGGTACTCTGAACTGCGTGGACACAACGAATGCCATCGAGAATGTGCCAGAGGCGGGACTGCCTGAGGGACTCACCCGGGCCGCTATCCCCAGGCACATCGCGATCATTATGGATGGCAATGGCCGATGGGCCGCCAAACAGGACCTTCCCCGCATGATGGGGCACAAGGCCGGGGCTGATGCGGTGCGGACCGTCCTCAAGGCCGCCGGTGATCTTGGCATTGAGCAGATCACCCTCTACTGCTTCAGCGCTGAGAACTGGAAACGCCCCGACAATGAAGTCAATGAACTGATGCGCATGTATGTGCATCACCTTGTCGCGGAGCGCGACCTACTCCAGAAACATGGCATTCGCCTAGCGCAGATCGGGCGCCGTGACGGCCTGCCCGCCGAAGCCCTCGATGAGCTGGGCAAGACCGAGGGCACGACAGCAACGCACACAGAGCGCACCCTGGCAATCGCCGTGAACTATGGCGGGCGTCAGGAGATTACTGACGCAGTGCGCACCATCGCGCAACGTGTTGCTGATGGCACCCTCAAGCCCGAAGACATCACTGAGCAAACGATCTCAGACAATTTGTACACCGCGGGCATGCCTGATCCTGATCTGGTGATCCGTACCGCCGGGGAGATGCGAATCAGCAATTTTCTGTTGTGGCAGATCAGTTACGCAGAACTGTATGTCACGCCGACGTTGTGGCCAGACTTTGGCAAAGAGTCACTGATCGAAGCGGTCAAGGCGTATGCAAATCGCACCCGGCGCTACGGCGGCCTCGAAGAAAAGAATTGATCGCCGCGTGCTGACCGCAGGATCAAATATGGAGGTTTTCGCAGCGGATGACTTGCGCCTGATCGGGCATGCAGTCACCATGCTTGGTGGCGCGGTCGTGCGCTCACGCGATGATCTGATCGAAATTCGATTGCGTGATCGCCGTATTGAACTGTCGGCAAAAACGATCGGACCGCAACTGCGTATTCTCACGGAATGGCCCGAAATGCCGGGGGTCGCGAGTGTGACCGCGGGGCTTGCGTGCGTGTTGAATGAGCCAATTCCAGATGCACTTGTGAGTGATATTGATTTCATTCGACCGTGGCTTCGCCCGCAACTGGTGTCACCCGAAGAACTGCGCGGCCCTCGGCGTGCAATGTGCCGGCGCGAGGCCTTTGGCGCGCTCTTGCTTGCGATCAGCGCCGGGCGCGGCCCGCGTTGTGCCTTGCTCACCACAAAGCATCTAGACGCTTGGGGCCTTACGTTTGAAGAAGTGTTGATGATCGCAACGGATAACCTTACGAGCGCACTGGTGCCCGCGGGCGTCCATGACATCGAAGGGTCCGCCGGAGTGCTTGCGATCGCGCACGACATCGAACCGGCGTGCTGCGCATATTTGGTGTTTGACCGCCTGTGTCCCGGGTTCTCACCTGCGCAGGGCGTGGTGTTTGCGGTACCGGATGAGCAAACCACGCTTGTGTTGCCTGTTGTTGACGGCGGCGGCGCCGAGGGGGTCGCGGGGCTGATCCAGGCAACATTGTCTTGGAGCGCGGACGCGGAATCGACGAGCAGCGACATGCTGAGCGATCAGGTCTTCTGGCTCAGAGGTGAGGGCACTATTGAGCGATTGCCCATGACTCAAATCGAGGAACAGGGTGAGCGCCGCGTGCAACTTGAGGCGAGCGGGCCGATGGGCGAATTGCTTCGGATTCTGGGTGAGGCAACGGAATGACGTCGCACACCGGGCGAGATCGGTAGGCTCTTAGGCGTGCTGCGACACCGACTGACACTTGGGCCGATCCTGATTGCGATTGTGATCGGTGTGATCTGGCTTGATGAATGGCTGGAAGCCCAATCCGGGTATGCGTCACTCATCATCTTTCCATGCGTACTCGGAGCGGCCCTGGCAGCGGTGCAGGAAATCGCTCCGATTTTCCGAGCACTCAATACGCGGGCATCGAGGCGAGTGCTCTCGGCGGCAGCAACGCTCGGTTTGTGTGCTGCAGCCCTCACACCACACGAAATCGCGGGCATCTCGGGCGTCGCGATTGTGTGCAGCGCAGCGGTTGTCATTCTCATTGGGTCGATCGTGATCTACAGCCGTCAGCAGACCACGGCGGGCGTCACCGCAGGTGCTTCTGCGGCCCTGTTCGTGTTTGTGTATCTCGGGCTACTTGGTGGATTTCTCGTGGTGCTGCGCAATGCGTATTCCGCGTGGGTGCTCCTTGGCGTCGTCCTTGTGACCAAAAGTTGCGACATCGGTGCCTATTTCACTGGACGAGCCATCGGGCGCCACAAACTGATCCCATGGCTCAGCCCCGGCAAGACCTGGGAAGGCCTTGTTGGAGGCGTGGCACTCTCCACCGGGGTCGGTGTTGCGGCCCTGGCAACTGGACACGCGGCAGACCAACTGACCGAATTGAGTCTCATGTCCGGGGCATTGATCGGCGGCGTGCTCGGGGTCGTCGGGCAGGGGGGCGATCTGGTGGCGAGTGTGCTCAAGCGCGATGCGGGTGTGAAAGATTATTCGTCCGTACTTCCTGGCTTTGGTGGTGTGATGGATGTGCTGGATTCAGCGCTGCTCACGGCACCTGTGGCCTACTGGATGCTTATTGCATTAACTTGAGCCTGCCAGAGGCGCACGAAAGCGATACACTGTTTCTATGGTGATAGTTGTACGATCGTGGAGGATGGGATGGGTGTGACGAGCAAACTGCTGGCCCTGTATCTTGTGGATCAGCAGCTAGACGGGCTGAAGAGCAGTTTGCGATCTGCAGAGATGTATCTCAAGGCTCAAGAATTCAAACTGAAGACACTTGAAGAGCAACTTGAGGCGATGTCCACAGAGCTTCATCACCTTGAAGCGGCGGCCAAAAACGATGAGGTTGAGGCCGACTCGATCGACGAGCGCATCGCCATGTTGCGCGAACGAATGAACAATGCATCGACCAGCAAAGAGCATCAGGCACTGCTTGTTGAGATCAATACGCTCAAGGCCGACAAAGGCAATGCTGAAGACAGCGGTCTTGAAAGCCTGACCAAACTTGATGAGCTGAAGTTGGAAGTCACCTCGTTGCGAACACAACAAGAGGAACTGAAAAAAGTTCGCGTTGTCGCCAAGAAAGACCGCGACACGCGCAAGGCCGAGATTGCTGATCGCCTCAGTGAGCTTGAAGCTGAACGAATAGAGTGCGCAAAGGAAGTGCCCGCGAGCGCTCTTGGCATGTATGAAACGCGCCTGACACTTGGCATAGAAGAAGTGATGTCTTCTGTTGAACTTTCGGATCGAAGGCGGATGGAATTCACCTGTACACTTTCAAATCAATTGCTGCCGATCGAACTGGTCAACAAGCTGCTCAGGCGTGATGACATCGTGACCTGCCCACTCAGTCATGCGATTCTTTACCTGCCGGATGATTTGCGCGAATCACTTGATGCAGATGCGGCTAAGAAACGCAAAAAAGCAGCCGCAGCGGCCGCCAAAGCCTAACTACTCATCCCCAATACGAATACACCGTCGCACACATATGCCGTCGGCCCGATCAACGTGACCGAACCATCTTGGGTTGCGCAAACATTCAGCGAACCACCTAGAACCTGAACAGTGACGTCATGATCAATCAGATCAAGTGATGCCAGTAACACAACTGCGGCGCACGCGCCGCTACCACACGCCTGCGTCGGCCCGACGCCGCGCTCATGCGAAAGCATGGCAAGCTCCTGTCGGTCACGAACATAGACGAGATGCACATTCATGCCCTGCGGGAAGGCACCATGATGTTCGAAGCGCGGCCCAAGCTGCGCGAGCAGTGCCTCGGTGGGTGGTGCATCGAGCAAGATCGCCATGTGCGGATTCCCGATATCCGCGAACCCGGCACGAAATCCATCCAGTGAATAGAAGCCGCAATAGGGCGTGCCGAGGTGTGCGGCATCGACGGGCATGCTCGCAATATCGAGTTCCACAGTGCCCATATCAAGAGCGACTTGCCCATTGTCGCGCACCTGCGCCCGGATGGTGCGCCCTCCCATGATGATGACCATATCCTGCGGCGCATCGTGGCGCTCGTGAAGGAATCGCGCTGCACAGCGCAAGCCATTCCCACACATGCCGCCTTCAGAGCCGTCGGCGTTGATGACACGCGCGTGCCATTGTTCATCAATCATCGAAAGAATGATGATGCCATCGGCGCCGATGCCCGTGCGGCGGTTGCTCATGGCACGCACGATTGAAGTATCCATTGTCAAACGTTCGGGCGAAGTGATCGCATCTATCAAGAGATAGTCATTGGCGCAGCCGTGCATCTTCGTAAACGCAATGGCTAATGGCGTGGTCATGACTGGGGCACTGAATACAGCATATCTTGCAGCATCATTATTGCGTACAACATCAGTCCAACGGCGGTGGCTGCTTTGAGAATGCGCACCGTACGATCAATCGCAAGGTGATTTGCGGGCAAACCCGCGAGTGCTCGCAAACGATTCTGGCGCATCACAATTGAGCCGTGGCGAAATGAACGTTTGCGGGAGTTCATAGTATTCAGTTGAGCGACGGTGCCCAGCGCCCCTGCCATCGCAGCGGCGGCTTCTTGCGTAATCATCGGCGCTTCGATGCGCATTTGCCGCGTAGAGGCGGTCCACCCTGAAAGATGTTGCGCAGCGCAGGCATCTGCCTGCCATTCAAATCGGCGGCTTACAAAACCAAACCACATCAGAGTAAGAAGCACAGTCGGTGTTGCTGCGAGCAGTCCCATCGAAGCTTCGCCTTGAACTGTCATGGTGCTTTCGATTCCCCAACTTACACCGGCCCATACCCATGCGGACACTGCGAGCACACTCCCAAGAAGCCAGGGCAGGTGGTTGCGCTGTGCGTGAGCAAGTTCGTGCGCCATGACGGCCTCAACCTGCGGCAACGGAAGGCGCTCCAGCAAGCCATCGGTAAGCAACACAAAGCGCATCGGGGCAATGAGACCGATGAGGGCACCATTGATCATGCCGCTGTGCGTGCGCCATACGAGCAAATCGCGGCACCGGATGCGCTGTTCGATGCACATCTCATCGAGGCGGGTGCGCAAATCACTTTCGCCAAGTGACCGCGTGGCCCAGATGTGGCGCAAGAGCAAAGGCATTGCAAGTACGGCACAAAGTGCACCCGCGAACTGAATTGTCGCGGTGAGATCCGCACTCCACGCAAATAATTCGGCACTTCGTTCGATGCACTCCGTCCACCCCGCGATGAGTGTGATGGGCACGAGCACAGTCAGGGCGCGGTGGCGAACCTGATCGATGAGATATCCCGCGCGCGTGGGAATCGTCGTAATCGGGCCCCCCTGATCGAGTTGTCGAATGAGCGTTGCTTCGCGCAGACGGCGCTCGATGGAGAACCACGCGCCGGAGGTGATCGTCAGAGCAACAAGCGGCGGTGCGAGAATGAACGCTTCATCAAGCAGCACCGGATCACCAAGCACATCGCGCACAAGAACCGGGATGCCTAGGTAATACAGTCCCGCGATATGCGCTCCGACGATGCAAAGCCGTACAAGCCGGCCGCCCACTTCTGCCCGGTGGACCCAGCAAAAGCGCCCGGTGCGGTCGAGCTTCTTCGAACACACAGATATCCAGAAAATCGAAAACGCAACAAGCACAACAAACGAACCAAGCCAGAGTATCGCCGCTGGCAATGCATTAAAAGGTGGCGGCGCGAGCGCATCAGCAAAGCTGTCGTGCATCGACAGCGCAATGAGCAATGCCAGAACGGCACCGTCGATCATGACACCCGTGCCTCAAAGAAGCGCTCAATCATCGGCGCGCTCGATGGTGCCAAGATCAATCAACTGACCATCCGGGAAATACAGATCAATATTCATATGCTCGTTATCGACAAACGTAAAGACGAGTGATGACCGTCCGAGACGACGTGCGGTTTCGTAATCGCCTCCACTTGGCACAGCGAAACTTCTATTGCCAATCTTCTGAACGTGGAAGTGGTAATGAAAGAGCGCGAGATCGCCGCGCTTGATCATGTCTTTCGATGCAACGAACTGGCGATCGCCAAAGCGCTCTGTGGGGCGGGGTGGATAACTGACTGCGCGCCATGAGCCATCGCTTGCCACTTCGATCACGCCGCCATGCTCTGTGGTGCGATCGAGGTGATCGTGATCTGCTTGCTCGAAAAGGTCGCCGATGACAGCGGGGTTGCGTGTTGCCTCAATGGCAATCGCGGTGACGAAAATATCGAGCCATGGCAGCGCATCAATAACGTGCTCGGTTGTTCGTCCCCCCAAACCATAGGCGCGTGAGCCCTTCAAGCCTTCAAGAATCACTTCGACGAGCGCTTCACGTGAGAGCACCAGCCAGTCGGCGTGTGCAGCCTGGGCCCAGGCAAGCACCGGCGCGTGACGCAGCGCGAGGCCTTCGGCGCGTTCACCTGAGACAGCCCCCACTGCGGCGACGAACATTCGGCGCTCAGCATCTCGCTCCGGTGAAAATAATCGCTGCGCCCAGGCGAGCTGTTCAGAAGTTCGTGGCACGACGTGCAGCTCGCGCCAAGCGCGACCAATGGCAATCGCAAGCGGATCGCCCGTGGCTTCAAGCTGCGGGGCAGATTGCACAACAAGCTCGCGCGTGCGATGACCATCCGTATCGAGGCGCGACAGCATGGTCCACGCTGCGGCTCTGGCTTTGTCATCAGTATCTTCAACGCCTGAAAAGATATTGAAGAGAATGGCATTGTGATCCAATTCGGGCCAGAGCGCGGTGAGCGCCACGGCTTCTGGGCGCTCAAGGTCATCCCAGCCGCGTACTTCGCGTGACCACGAACGTACGAGCGCCGGTGTCATCGTGCGCCACGACCGTTCGGTTGCGATTGTGCAGACATATTCAAGCACGTGGCGCTGTTGTTCGGTCGGCACCATGAGCGTGAGCATGGTGCGCGTGTCGTTGATCGCAACATCATCGGCGAGCAGTGTGTCAATCGCTGCGATGCGGACTTCACTGGGCGTCCCCTGATGCCATGACCATGCGAGGCGTTTCAGCGCTGCACGAGCACTCTCGCGCGATGTGGTGCCATCGGTCACGGCGCGCTCAAGCGACTGGATCGCCTTCAGACGAACACCGGTGCGGGCAGTGGTATCAGCAAGGGCAGCGTAAGCAGCTTCGGGCGTGCCTTTGGATACGCCAGCGGCGCCGGAAGATGCACAGGCACCGCCAACACTCAGGATCGCGAGCACAATCATGTATTTCAGGGTTTGCATGAACTCGTCAGCTTACGCGGTTCCGAGGCCCGCGTTCCCAGGGGAAGCATTGCGACTAGACTTCCCCGCCATGGCGCGACCCAAACGACAATCTGCAGAAAACCCCCCAGCGGCGAAGAGACTCTCGCCCGAGGCTCAGGCAGACATTTTTCGGGAAGTGGCTCGCGTACTGAATGCCGTTCGCCCCATGATTCAGGCGGACGGGGGCGATGTGGAGCTCGTGGATTTGACCCCGCAGGGGGTGGTGCGTATCCGGTGGATGGGGGCATGCGTGGGGTGTCCATCCTCGGAAATGACCCTGCGAGAGGGCATCGAGAACAACCTGCGCCAGCATGTGCCTGCGGTGACGGGGGTCGAGGCAGTGGAATAGCTGCAGCGATGCCCCACGATTTTTCTCCGATACGAGCTTTACAGTACGGCGAAGTTATCGGTCATAAACTTACGAAACTCCCCACTTCTGGGATGAATACTTGAATCCAGGGGTTTGTTATTGGAGTAGTGCGTGTACACTGACGCGCAGTGAACAGCGATGACCGCTGGGCGTTTGGCAGAGCAAGGCGGTGGGCCTTGCACAATTGGATAGCGCTGGACAGGAGGTCCACAATGCTCGTGATCACGCGTCGCGAGGGCGAAGAGGTGGTAATTGGTGACCCGGAGAACCCGATCGGGGTTGTTCGCATTGCCAATATCAAAGGTGACCGGGTGCGTATTGCGTTCGACTTCCCACGAGAAGTCGCTGTGCATCGCCGAGAAGTTGCGGAACAGATCCTGAGTGAGGGTCAGCAGCAACCTGCGGTGGTCGCGAAGATCGCGGGCGGCAACATCGCCAAAGCCTGATTTACACGACACCTCTTTTTGTCCTGCATTTTCAAACACAACCTTCATTGAATGTCGTTGTGCGCGCAAGCTGCACAAGCTGTTCAATGGTCAACTGTTCCGGGCGAGCAGTGGCAGCCACCCCTTCGGGCAGTGTTACATCGCGCCCAAGAATGGCACCAATCTGCTTACGACGTTTGGTAAAGAGCGTGCGACACAAGGCTGCCAGCGCGGGCAGGTCCTGTGTAAGTGGTTCCCGCCGCGGGGTGATTGCAATCATTTCACTAGCAACTTTCGGGCGCGGCCAGAAGCACGCTGGTGGCAATTGCGCGATGTGCTTCACATCACACATTGCCTGCACAAGAATGGAAAGCTCGGAATAGTCGCGCGTGTTGTGTTTTGCCATGATGCGATGGGCCACTTCGCGTTGAATGGTGATGAACTGGCCTAGGCAGTTTTTGTGCGCTGCGAGCAGAACCATGAGCGGCGATGCGGCACCATACGGCAAATTGGCAACACACTTGAAAAGTCGGCCCCCCAGAGCGCTGTCGATCTCAGGGCTCAGGGTGTGCTTGTTTTCAAGGCAATCGCCGACGATCAGCATGAAACGATCTGCGGAGGTTTGTGCATAGCGATCATGCAGGAGATCGGCAAGGCCACTATCCAGTTCGCAGGCAATGACGACTGCGCCGCGATCAAGGAGCATATCTGTGAGTGCGCCGGTGCCGGGGCCAACTTCGAGCACAAGGTCGCCCGGTTGGATCTCCGCAGCATCAACGAGCCGCTTGAGCAGGTTGTGATCGATGAGAAAGTTCTGTCCAAGCGTTTTCCGAGGAGACAGGCCGCGCTGTTCGAGAGTTGCTTTGATCTCTGAGAGAGTCTGCATTGGGCGGCTTACCATGTGCCTGAAAGAATATTTTCGATGGCATAGGCAACACCATCGTCATCATTGGAGCGCGTTTCAATGTCCGCGACTTCTTTGACCGGTGCAATCGCGTTCGCCATCGCGATGCCAAGCCCTGCCCCTTCGATCATGGCAACATCGTTCACTTCATCACCAATCGCACAGATGCGCTGCCGCGGCACACGCTGCTCGAGGGCCAGGCGATGTATCGCGGTCCATTTGCTCACTGATGGATTGAACAATTCGAGCAGGTGAATCGACTTGTCCTTGCCACCCCGGCGCGTTTCGACGTCAGCTTCGGTCTCTGTTGCACCCTTGGTGTCGGTCTTGGCTGCACCAACGGCAGCGAAGTGATGAATGGTGGCATCGCGGCCAAAATCTTGATGCACGCGGATAGACAGTTCTGTCATTGCTTCATGATGGGCTGCAAACCCGACGCGCACGGTGTGTTCCGGGTGGACATCATCGGCGAGCGTGTCGACATAGCGCACTTCGACAGGCATGACGGAAAACCACCACTCACTTGGGGGCTCGATGGGACCCGTACGAATCACGAGGTAATCAAAACCGGCGGCATCACGATCTTTGAGCAGAAGCGGTGCCCGCTTCATCGTGGCAAAAAGATCGCACACACGCTCCACAAGGTCATAGGGCACGGGCCAGCGGTGCATTGTGCTGCCCGTAGCGGCATCGACGATCATCGCACCGCCTGAGACGACTATCGGGGCGACCTCGCACCCCGCAGATGGCTTTTGGGCATCGACGGCCTGGATCGCATCCACAGACTCCGGGAAGCCCCGCCCTGTGCACAGGACGATCTCGAGCCCAGCTCGGCGGGCGTCTTCGAGGGCACTGACATTGGCAGGCGACACCCGCCCCTGAGAATCGAAGAGGGTGCCATCAATATCGATGGCGAGGATGTCATAGTTGGGGCGGTCCATACGCTGAGGGTAGCGTTGTGGGGCCGTAGCATGAGGGCAAATGTTGCGCTGTCGACGAGGCGACGTTGTGCGGCTAGTGTGCATCAATGGAGGCAACACCCAACGGGAGGGCATCAGGGTCTTGAGCGAATCGCGAGCCGCTGCAGATGCTGATCCATTGCCCGAGGGCACTGCGCCGGTTGCGCGGGCGGCGCATGACCTTGGGCCGCAGCTCGAGCCCCTGCTTCTGGCCGCCGGCGAGGGCAAACTGTCTGACATTCACTGGTTCCGCACGCGATGGCAGCGCGGGGGTGCAGCGACAGCGCACGCGACCTACGACCCGGGCGATGGGCCGCGTGAGGTGGTCATCAAGTTCCCAGTTGGGCCGCGCGAATACCGTGTGCTGACGGAACTGTCGGCTTCGTCTGATGCCCCGACGCCGCGCATTGCGATGCACGGCACGGAACTGGGCGGCTTTGATTTTGCGTGGATCGTGATGGAGCAACTTCCGGGCGATCCACTCAAAGCGGATCAGGGCAAACCTGCATTTATGCACATCGCTGAAGGTGTGGCCGCGTTTTATGAACACGCTGCAGCGCACTGGCCTGTTGATGGCACACTGCGTGAAAGTGACTGGGCGATGCTCATGCAGCGCGGGCGCGATGTTCTTCACGACAACCCGATCAATCATGTGCAGCAGTGGAATGAAGCGGTGAAACATGCACAGCGAATTCTTCCCCACTTACTTGAGCGCTGGAGCAGGCGGCATGTGGATACATGGTGTCATGGCGATCTGCATCTTGGCAATGCGATGATGCGGGAAGCTGGGTCACAATGGGCAAAGGAAAGTGATGGCGAACGGTGCATCTTGCTTGACTTTGCAGAAGTACACGCCGGGCACTGGATTGAAGATGCGGTCTATCTGGAGCGGGTGCACTGGGCAAACCCGGAGCTGCTCAAGAAAGTGAAGCCGGTGCAGTTGATCGCCAAAGCGCGGCGGGCGCGGGGGCTGCCAACGGATGATGATTATTCAGAACTTGCACATGTGCGGCGCGTCTTGATGGCCGCATGTGCGCCCGCGTTTCTGGAGCGCGAAGGTCACCCGGCATATATGGAAGCAGCGCTTGGGGTGCTTGAGAAGACGTTGCCTTTGGTGACGTGACAAGCCCCAAGGGCAAGGCGAGGGGGTACAAACCGCGCGATTCGGCGGCACTCATCGCCCGCGTCTATCGCTTGCCAAGCATCCGCCAGCCCAACGGCAACAACACCATTGCAAGTGTGATCTTGAGTACGCCGCCGGGCAGGAAGATGACGAAGCCGCTCCAGAGGGCAGCGCTCAGGTCTTGCGGCAGGAGTGCTGCTGCTTCCGCGCTGGCAAAGAATTGTGCAAATGCCCACAGCCACGGCACACCGAATAAAAAGACCGTGAACGTGCCGATGGTCATCGCGAGGGCGGTGGTCCAGATGCGCCGATCCCAGCCGCGTTCTGCAAGCAGGCCGACGATAAACGCGGCAGCAATGAAGCCGATGATGTAACCCGCCGACGGGCGAAGAAGACCACCACTGAATCCTGAAAACACCGGCAGCCCAACTGTGCCTTCCGCCGCATACAGCATCATCGCAAGCGCGCCACGTTTAGAACCAAGCAGCGCGCCGATGAGCAGCACCGCGAAGGTCTGGCCCGTGATGGACACCGGCCACATCGGGATCGCAATCTGGGCGGTGATCGCCATGAGCAGCGAGCCGCCGATAACGAGCAGCACGTTGTACATGGCAGGCGACAGGGCCACCGGTCGCAGGCGATCGGCAAAGGTCTGTGGAACAATAGATGCAGTTGCGGCGATACTCATGGGGTCTCCTGCAGCATGTGCGGCTCAAACGGCGAATCGACTGTACCAGAAGGCAGCACAGGGCTCACTGAAGTAGTAAGGCGGACAATGATCAGGCATCGGTTTCTCAGTTCGATTGGGTTGAGCTTCGCGGCGGCGAGTGTTTCACTTGCACAGGCGGGCAAGGTGGAACCGGAGAGCACGCCGGAGATCACCTGGCCGACCCTTGTTGAGATCGCACGATTCTCTCACGAAGGGGCTGGCAGTTCCGCCTATGACATCGCAACAAACATGCTCTTCGCCACCGGCACCAAAGACATTGCGATGATTCACCTTGGCCAAGGACCGGATGCGGCGCTCGTGCGCACGCTCAATCCGGCGCTGGAGTCTGGACTGGATGCACCCGACACGGCAACGATCACAAGTGTGGTGTGCGACCCACGTGGGCGCGGCGTGGCGATGGCGACAGTCGTTCCCAAAGATAAAGCCACAGTGCCCGGGCGAGCCGTGTTCTTTGAAACGCGCACCGGCAAGACCCTCGCAAGTGTGACCGTCGGCTTTGATCCCGTGAGCGCGTTGATGACCTTTGGAGGGGGCAACGTATTTATTGCAAACCGGGGCGCAGCGGCGGTATCAGATCGCGGTCTCGTGATTGACCCGCCCGGAACAGTAACGTGGATTGGTCTTGATGGTTTTGATGATGCGAATGCGTTTCGAGCGCTCGACCAAAGCGCTGTGTCAACAATCTCGCCAAATGGGCCATTGCTCACCAAAACGCTTCCCGAAATGCGCATTCATCCTGATATGCAGGCAACACCTTCATTTGATCTGGAACCCACCGGACTCGCGATGGGCGGCAACTGGCTGTGCATTACCTTTCAGGCCAACAATTGCATTGGCACCTTTGATCTGATCAAAAAACAGTGGCGGGCATTTTTTCCACTCGGCGCAATCGAACAGCGCATCGATGCGTGCGCTCAGGATGGGCCAAATATCTCTGATGAGTTCCAAACCCTGCCCATGCCGCGCGATCTTGCAATTATGAGCAGCCGCGGCGATATGTTCATCGTCACTGCCAATGCCGGGGCCAAACGCGGGCGGATCGATCGCGACACTGACGCGGCGCACCCGGATGCTGCAACGCTTGGGTGGCTTGCGCTCTCGAAGAAAGTCTCGGAAGCATCAACTGCAGACGGTGACCTGACATACGAAGGTTCCGGCGGACTCGATATCAGCACATTCACAGGTGATGTAGATGGCGATGGCGTCATCGATCATCCCAGTGCATTCGGTTCGCGCAGCCTGTCCGTGTGGGATGTCATGAGCGGGCAGTTGCTCGGCGACACCGGCGCAGCGATAGAAAAACACATCGCCAAACATGCACCGACATTTTTCAATGCTAACCATGGACGCCCCGATGTTGGCTCACTTGATTACGGGCCACGGCCGGTGAGTGTGGTGGCGGTGAAAGTTGGCCGATCGCGGTTTGCCTTTACGGGCCTAGAGCGACCGGGGGCGATTGCGATTGTCGATGTGAGTACACCATCGGCGCCGGAACTGTCAGACATATTGATTGCCGCGGAACATGGCGACACGGGCCTGCCGACATTGACGCTCATCGCTGCCAAGGACAATCCGACGGGTGAGGATGTGCTCATCGCTGGGTACGCAGGCAGCGGCACGGTGGTGATCTACCGCATCGTGATGCCCTGACTGGGCTAGTTTCCCACTCGTAGCGTCAGAATGCGCTGGCCGGTATGATCCCGACCCCATTGGGGCGTATAGCTCAGTTGGCTAGAGCGCTGTGTTCACACCGCAGAGGTCACTGGTTCGAGTCCAGTTACGCCCACTTGACCGTTTTGCAGCAGCACAGATGCTCGACTACGCAGCGTGTGCATTGCGCTTCATGCGATTCACATCACTCCACTCCCGGCTTGGCAAGCAAACCGGGCCACCTGCCAGTATAGCTGAATGGGTTGACAGGATCGCTGATTCAAGATATAGTGACCTATAAGTGTGGTTCATGGTGCCGTAGTCACAAGAGAGAAACCAAGAAACACGTTTTCTAGGAGGAAAGAGAAATGCGTTACCAACCGGTTCGGCGTTTTGCCATCTGTCCGCTTTGCCTCTCCACCTTTACGGCCCTTCTTTGCATGCTTGGAATTGCCACATCGGCCAGCGCTACTTCCTTCGGCATTTTCGGCACAAGCCCACTGACATTGAACGCGCAGAAGACGGTCTCAGTGGGTGATATCTTCGCGGTTGACATCGGGTTCAAACTCGATCCCGGTGATTCCATCAGTTCATACTCCATGTCCGTGGAGTTTGATACAGACCTAGGGAACGAGCTAGAACTCGTTGGCATAACTCAGCCTGCGTTAGTTACAGGCCTCTTTGGAGGGCCTCTGACCTCAGCGGGCACCCCTTTCGAGATGGACAGCACCCTTATTTCAGCCGGGTCGATCATGTCGTTTGCAGGTTCTACAACGGTCGGAAGTGGAATTGTAAACCCCAGCGCTAGCGCTTTCGACGTCATCATTGGGACCATCACCTTCAAGGCTCTCTCGGGTCTGACGACCGATGGGCCCGATGCCTTCGCGGGGTTCTTCGCTCTGAGTGATCACCTCAACGAGAACTCGGGCACTCCTCACCCGCATCTTGATTTTGGAGACCTTTCCGTGAACCTTGTACCCACACCCACCGCACTCTCGCTGTTTGCTGTCGGCGGTGCGCTGGCGACCCGACGCCGACGGTGCTCCGGATGTAGTTGAAGTCAAGTGGTTTGCGACAAGGAGAGGTAATCCTCGGGTGCGCCAGGGTTCCTCGTCACGCCAGGCGTGATAGATGTGTGCATGCCAATGACGAACTTCCAGCGCAGTAGAACCTCGTGCCCCCCGACCGGCGAATTTGGACCACGCTGGCAAGACCCGGTAGACTGGGTACCGCATGAGTCGAGATTCTTTGCCAACGATTATTCAGGGCGGCATGGGGGCTGGTATCTCCAGTTGGTTACTCGCGCGAGCAGTTTCCAAGGCTGGTCAGCTCGGTGTGGTCTCTGGAACAGCACTCGATGTGATTCTTGCCCGTCGCCTTCAGGTTGGGGATCCGGGCGGACACATGCGCCGGGCCCTTGAGCATTTCCCGATTCCCGGCGTCGGGCAGCGCATCATTGATCGCTATTTTGTTGATGGCGGCAAAGCAGCGACCAAGCCATTCAAAGCCAAGCCTGTGCCGAGTGAGAAGCCGTCGAAACATCTTGAAGAACTGCTCGTGGCGTCCAACTTTGTCGAGGTCTTTCTTGCCAAGGAAGGACACGATGGGCCTATCGGCATCAACTATCTCGAGAAGATTCAGATTCCGAATCTGCCTTCCATGTATGGCGCCATGCTTGCAGGCGTGACCTACATCCTGATGGGCGCTGGCATTCCGCGCGCCATCCCCGGCATTCTCGATCTCCTTGCAGCTGGTCAACCAGTTGAACTGCGCATCGATGTGCAGGACGCCGATCGCGACGATGCATTTGCGACAAGCTTTGATCCCAAGACATTCTGCGATGGTGTCGCGCTGGAAGTGACGCGTCCCGATTTTCTTGCGATCGTTTCGTCTCACACGCTTGCCAATATGCTTGCGCGCAAGGCGAGCGGCAAAGTGAACGGGTTCATCATTGAATATCCCACCGCGGGTGGACACAACGCCCCGCCGCGCGGCAAGCAGCAACTCAGTGTCGAAGGCGAACCGGTCTACGGCGAGCGCGATGTGCCTGATCTTGAAGCGATCAAGGCTTTGGGCCTGCCCTACTGGCTCGCCGGTTCATATGCAGAACCTGAGCGCGTTGCAGAAGCGATCGAGCAGGGTGCGGCGGGCGTGCAGATCGGAACTGCTTTTGCATTTTGTGAGGAGTCCGGGCTTGAGCCCGAATTGAGAGATCGCACGGTTGAGATGAGCCGCAAGGGCACCGCCAAAGTCTTTACCGATCCGGTCGCCTCACCAACGGGTTTCCCCTTCAAGGTTCTTGAGATGGATGGCACCCAATCCGAGACAACGAATTACAACGAGCGAGCGCGCATCTGCGACCTTGGATACCTGCGCCATGCCTATAAAAAAGCAGATGGTAAAATTGATTGGCGCTGCCCCTCAGAGCCGGTGGACGACTATGTGCGCAAGGGAGGCGACATCAATGACACCGTGGGCCGCAAGTGCGTCTGCAATGGTCTGATGGCGAACCTGGGGCTTGGCCAGATCAAGCGCACCGGCGAACTGGAAAATCCGCTCATCACCTCGGGTGATGATGTCGCACACGTTGCACGATTCCTCACACCGGGCGCACGCTCATACAAGGCAGTTGACGTGCTTGCCTACCTGTTGCGCGATGTCAATACCGCCCCCAATGATGAACTTGGCAAACTTGTCACGTCATAGCACGGGCATGACAATACGGTCGCTTGTATTCGCCGGAAAAACTGTCAACCATCACGTTTCGCAGCCGCGGCTTTCAGTTCATCACGAATTTCGCCGAGTTGGCGCTGCCCTTCGCGGTCGGTCAGGCTCACAATGATGGCGACAATGAACCCGGCGGCAAAGGCGGGCAGCAGCACATCCAAATCACTGAGGTAACCAACCATCGTGTCTTGACCCGCGCTCTCAAGTAACGGCGGCACGATGAACTTCATGATCGGCACCATGAGGAAACCAACGACCATCGCCCACTTCGCGCCGAGCGCGGTGAGCTTCGACCAATAGAGACTCAGGATCATCGTCGGGCAAAACGTCGCGGCAATGCCGGACCACCCGAAGATCACGATCCAGAACAACGGGGTGTCCTTGTCGTAGATCAGTATTGCCATGCCGACGGCGAACGCAATGAGCGAGAGGACGATCGTGACCATACGGCTCAGCGAAAGCAGTCGCTCATCGGACATCTCCGGGTGGCGCACCTTTTGCCAGTAGTCGCGCACGCCCGCGCTGGATGCGACGACGAGCAGAGAATCGATCGTTGACATGATTGCGCTGAGCACCATCGCGATGAAGATGCCCGTGAAGAATGCGGGGAGCAGGTCGATCGCCATATGCGGGAGGACGTCTTCCTTCACCGCGTTGATGTTGTCTACGGCGCCGCCGCCAGCAAGCGCCTCGGACGAATAGAGCGCGCGCCCGACCATACCGACCAGCACGGCGCCGCCGTCGGCCAGCAGCGTCCAGATGAGCGCCGTAACCGTGCCGGGCAGAATCTGCTTGGTGTTCTTGAGCGAAATGAAGCGCACGAAAACCTGCGGCGAGCCGAGAAAACCAATGCCAATCGCCGCGAGGCCAACGATCGCAACAATGGCGCTCGTGGTCCAGCCGCCCGTGCTGGGCAACGGCGCACCGGTGGCGTCATCGATGGAGCCGGGGCCGTGCAGCGCGAGCAAATGCGGATCGATCTCGCGCAACGCCGTTGTCACGCCGGCGAGGTTGTCGAACTGTGTGTAGCCAACGATCGGCAGCGCGACCAACCCGATGACCATGAGCAAGCCCTGGAATACGTCGGACCAGACGACTGCGGTGAAGCCGCCGCGCGTGATGTAGAGCATCACGACCGCAAAGCCAGCCGTTGCGCCCAGGTAGTGATTCCAGCCAAGGAAGTCATTGAAAGCAGCGCCGGTGGCAAAGACCTGCGCCGCGGCGTAGATCGGCACGAAGACGAGCAACGTGCCCGCAGCGATCAGGCGCAGCCAATGCCCAGTATCACGAAAGCGTGACTCAAGATAGTCGGGCACAGTGAGGGAGTCGTACTTGTCCGAGAGATTCTTGAACCGCCGCGCCATGAAGATCCATGCGCCGCCGACACCGATCATCTCACCGAGGACAACCCAGAATGCTTGCGCGCCGATGGCGTAGCCCATGCCCGTGAGCCCAAGCAGGAGCCATGCGGATTCGCCCGTTGCACGCGCCGAGAATGCAACATTGAAGAAGCCGAGTTTTTTGTCTGAGGCGAAGTAATCCCGAATCGTGTGGATTCGTTTGGATGCGACATAGCCAATGCCAAGTAAGATGGCTGCGTAGATCCCGACGGCGAGCAGTTTCATTGTGGTATCGATGGTTCACCTCATCTGTGAGTCATGTGTGAGTCATGTGTGAGTCATATGAGAGTGTAATCAAGGCAACAGCGCGCTACACTATAGACATCTATCGGGTGTGCCCCGAGCCGCGCACGACAAAGCGATCAATAGTCAATGCGTCCAGTCCCATCGGGCCATAGGCATGAATGCGGCTCGTGGAGATGCCAATTTCTGCCCCAAGACCCAGTTGAAACCCATCATTGAACCGCGTTGAAGCGTTGACGAGCACGCATGAAGACTTCACGCGCTTACAGAACGTATCAGCCGTTGCGGTGTCGTCGGTGACGATGGCTTCGGTGTGATCTGATGAATACCGGTCAATGTGTTCACACGCCTCATTCATTGAGTCAACAACTTTGGCTGCGAGAATCAAATCGAGAAACTCCCGTCCCCAGTCATCTCCAGTCGCTGACTGAACATGGTCCGCCTGCTCATTCTTTGAGACAACCTGCTTGTCCCCTCGAATCGAAAAGCCATCGTCACGCGCACGTTTGACAAGCATGGGGATGAAATTTTCAGCAACCGCAGCGTGGATCAGCACGCATTCCGTCGCATTGCATGTTGCTGGAGCACTCGTTTTGCCTGTTGCAACGATGTCAAGTGCCATCTCCAGATTCGCATCCTTGTCGACAAATACATGGCACACACCTTTGAAGTGCTGAATGGTCGGGATGCGTGAATGTTCGTGTACAAACCGGATCAATGCCTCACCGCCGCGAGGAATAACAAGATCAATGTCATCAGTGAGCGTGAGCATCTGTTGCAACTGCTCGCGATCAATTGTTGTCAGTGCCGTCAGCGCATCTACTGGCGCACCATGGGCAGCAAGTGACTCCTTTGCAATTGAGGCCAAAAGTTGATTCGAGCGATTTGCCTCTTTTCCACCTTTGAGAATGCAGGCATTTCCTGCCTTGAAACACAGTGCAAAAGCATCGATCGTGACACTGGGTCGGGCTTCATAAATCATCGCGATCGCACCGAGCGGCGTGCGCACGCGCTGCACCGTCAGTCCTACTGGCGTCTGGCGCCAGTGAGTCACCTGCCCCACGGGGTCCGGCGCCGCTGCGATCTGGCGCAACCCATCACACATTTGCTTCAGTATTTCGCTGGTCAATTCAAGACGGCGCAACCGCGGTGCATCGACTCCCGCCGCCGCCGCCGCCTGCATATCAGTTACATTGACGTGAAGAATCTCTGCTGTGCGCGTTGAGATTCGCTGCGCAAGGTCAACAAGCACAGCATTGCGCAGTTCGCCCGGCATATCTGCGATCAGTTTCGATGCTTCCTTCGCAGCGTGTGCAGAATGTTCAATAGAGAGACTCATTGGCCACCATCCAACAGCTGCAAATCATCACGATGAACGACTTCCTCCGCATAGGCGTATCCAAGAATACCCACAATCGCATCACTTCTTGCACCTTTGATTTGCTCGATTTCAAGACTTGCATATGACACAAGCCCGCGCGCAATGCGCGCGCCGTGCTGGTCCGCGATGTCAACCGGTGCCCCCACATCAAAACGCCCCTCAACACTGATGATCCCGCCGGCAAGCAAACTTGCGCCGCGCTCCACCAATGCGCGCACCGCCCCATCGTCAATGGTGATTGTGCCTCGAGCAGTCGTTGCGTGCGCAATCCATGCCTTGCGCTTCCGTCGCACCGGCCCACAAGGCGATTCGAATCTCGTGCCGATTGCTTCATTACGCAGCACCCGCCCGATGGGGCTAGGCATCTCAGGCGTTGGGCCCTGGGCAAGCACCGCAGAAATGCCGTGCGACATCACAATCTCTGCAGCATCAAGTTTGGTCGCCATGCCACCCGTGCCCAGACTTGTTGATCCTGAATCAGCAAACGTGCGCACTTCCGCCACGTTTGTTACGCGATCGATAACTGTGCCAGTTGTCAGGTCCATCAGCCCGGGCACAACACTCAACAGCACCAGAAGATCAGCCTCGATGGCGACCGCAACCAGCGCGCTCAAACGGTCATTGTCGCCGAGTTTGATCTCATCAAAGGCAACCGAATCGTTTTCGTTGATGACGGGGACGATACCTGCATTCATCAATGTGTCAATCGTGTGCCGCGCATTGATAAATCGCTGGCGATCCCCAAGGTCATCCGCGGTCAACAGCACCTGCGCTGCGCGCACATCGTGCCTGGCAAAATGCTCCGCGTAGGCGCTCATGAGCGCGGGCTGACCGATCGCCGCCGCCGCCTGCTTCTGGCGAATCATCACCGGCCTGGTGTGCAAGCCGAGCGCGCGAAATCCCGCTGCCACAGCACCTGAAGAAACAAGCGCTACCCGTACACCACCTTCGCGCAGGTTCAACAATTCATCGACAACGCGCCCTAGCGCCTGCGAGTCCAATCGCCCTTCCGGAGCGACCACGGCGCTTCCAACTTTCACCACAATTCGGCGTACATCACCATTCCGATGTGACCGACCCGCGTTGAACTGCGCCTCTGCCATCACGCCTTTGGCGCGGTCCAGACCACGCTCTGGTGTTCATCATAAAACCTGACCACCGGGCCGCTGTCTTTCATGACACCAAAGAATGCTCGCGAATTACCCTGTTCATCTGCAAATCCAATGCGAAGTGATTCCTTTGAGAAACCGAGCCAGGCGCGCGTGTGCCCTGCATCATCAGCAAACGTCAGCCCCGGGCCGTTGGAATCAACCGTCAATTTCGCACGAGAAACACCGCGTTCATCAAAGAACTCTAGTGTCGGTCCCTGTTCGCCTGCACCAAGCATGCCGCGCACGCGACCAGCATCATCAAGCAGATGAATGTGGTGCGTTTCGATCATCCCGCTGCGCAACTTTGCGATCTCCGCTTCAAGTGATGCGAGTCGATCTTCGATGCTCTGAGTCATGGTACACCTCCGGATGTGCAGGGTACCGCAACATCGATGCGCACGCCCAATGCGCGCTAGTGCATCACTGGCAGGCTGATTGTATTGGCAAGTTCGCTTGCAGGCCGTGCAATCAGGTCATAACCATCCGAGGCAACAACCGTGCAGCGCACCAGCTCGCCGAGCGCGAGTGATTCGCGCGACACGACATAGGTCATCGCATCAACATCGGGTGCCTGGAAATAGGTCCGCCCCTGATAAAGCTGCGCTGCACCCTTCCCACCGCCAAGCGCAGCAAACCCGGCCATCTCCGCAATGCCGCGCGTCTCGGTGTGCAAAGGCTTATCAATAAGCACATCAAAGAGACAACCGGATTCCGCAGGAGCTTCAGGCTTCCATTGTCCGGCGAGATACGCCGCCTGTTCAAAGGCAATGCGCTGCTGAAGGGCCATGATTTCATCGCGCCGGCGCGCCTTCACCTCCGACGGCACCGCAAGCTTCGGGTCATCTTCCATGGTGCCCGCGGGTGTGCCCGCTTCATGTGAATATTCAAAGACACCAACCGCTTCAAAGCCGACCTCTTCGACAAACGCAAGCAACTGCTCATGATCCTCTTCGGTTTCACCAGGAAACCCCGAGATAAACGTTGTACGAATGGCAACGCCCGGCACGCGCTCGCGCAGCTTCAACATCAACTCGCGCTGATGCGCTGCAGTCACATTGCGGCGCATGGCCTTCAACATTGTGTTCGACGCATGTTGCAATGGAATATCGATGTACTTGCACACATGGGGCAGCGATGCGATGGCATCGATCATTTCATCGGCAAAGTTGGTGGGATACGCATACATCAGACGGATCCATCCGTGCCCGCCCGCGTGCTGCTCAATGCAATCATTGAGCTGCGTGAGCAGTTCGGGCAACCCCCCCGAATGGCCTGCATCCGTGCGCACAAAGCCGGTGCCGATGTCATCCCCCCAGCTCGTGGTGTCCTGGCCAATGAGATTGAGTTCAAAAGCGCCGTCATCAATCAGTTCGCGCGCTTCTTCAAGGATGCGATCCATTGGCTTTGAGCGCATTTTGCCGCGAATCGATGGAATTGTACAAAACGCACACCGCTGGTTGCACCCTTCACTCACCTTGAGATAGGCAAAATGCCGCGGCGTGAGGCGAAGGCGTGCCCTGTCATCTTCAAAATAGCTCAACCCCCTGCCATCTTTGCCATGCACCGTGAGGCCAGTCGTTTCCATGCCGCGATCGTTCGCCGCTTGCAGTGCGTTGGCCGCGATCCAATATTTCGGCGCATCTGAAGCATCATGAAGATCATCCCGCGAGAGGGCTTCGCCGCGCACGGCCCGCACAATGTGATCGCGATCAAAGACACCGATCATGGCATCGATGCCCGGTGCCCAGTTGAGCATCTTGGCGCGATGCCGCTGCACAAGACACCCCGCCACGACCACGCGCTTCACATCGCCTCGCTGCTTGCGCTTGACCGCCTCGCGAATAACATCAAGTGACTCCTGCTTCGATGCCTCCAGAAAACCGCAGGTGTTGATCACCACTGCGTCAGCGTGTTCCGCGTTCGGATCATTCACATCAAAGCTAATCGGGCGGATGCCATCTTCTGCGAGCAGGCCAAGCATCTTCTCAGAGTCAACAAGATTCTTCGGGCATCCCAGTGAGACGAACGACACCGTCTGGACAGTCTCGCCTGTGCGCGCACCCTCTTCACAAGGCGATGGAGCACCGATGGATGAATCGGTTTCAGATGATGCATTCGTCACAAGTCATGTCTCACAAGTCGGGCCCGGCATTGTAACTCCTCGCGGCCCAACGCCAATTCAGAGCCCCGGGACGTGCCGGTACAACCCATGGCGCTCGATATAATGCAGCACCTGCCCGGGCACGAGGCGGCGGAGCTCGGCGCGAGCTTGCGGGTCTGAACTGTGGCGAAGCAGCGCCCGCACACGCGTAGACGATGCCTCCACTTGCGGCACATCGACAATTCGCGATTTCCATTTCGCAACACTCGCACCTGCAGGTGCAGGCAAGTTGGCAAGCTGATGAGCCAACTCCTTTGATGTGGCACCACAACTCGGGCGATGCATCACCACAGGCTCAGCAAGATCAACAATCGCCTGGGGTTCGTGCCATCGGTGCAGCGCAAGCCCCTGATCGGCACCAATCAGCAGACGCAACGTGACTGTCTCCGGCAATATGGCACGCAGTTCTCGCAGTGTGTCAACGGTGAAACTCGCTTGCCCCCCCGGGCGGCGCAATTCGATATCACTTGCGCTGCAGCGCGGCGAGCGCGCAATCGCAGCACGCATCATGCCAAGGCGATGGTGCCCGGATGCTCCCGGGCGATGCTGTTTGTGTGGCGATTGTGCTGCTGGAATATAGACAAGCCAGTCGGCACCAACAGATGCGGCAACCCGTTGCGGCAAATCGATGTGGGCACGATGAGGCGGATCGAAGGTGCCGCCAAAGACCACAACCGTGCGGGCAGAAGCTCCCCAAAGGTGGGCAGGCACGCCGAGTGTGGCTTGCGGTGATCGCATGAATGACAAGATTACCGGAGCGGGCGTCACCCCTCTCACCCACATAGGCGGAATCTGTCTGCAAAGCGTCAAATGCTGCCATCCCATGTGAATCCCCCATGTTGAGCCACAGAGGTAAAAAGCCGATGCTCTCGGCAGGCATCACACCGCCTCATCCGGGGAAATACGTTGACTAACCCACAAAAAGATGCAAATCTGTCGGACTCACTGCGGCTCCCGCAAAAAGAGCTTGACGGTCTTCTGGCAGAAAATGATCGCTCCTGTGACGAGGGCGGGCCCTCACGAAGGCGCATGCGCAGGCGCACCATGGATGGGCGAAAGCTCGTGGTTGTCGTCATTGGTGCAAATAATGAACGAAAGAATGTCGTCGCAGTCGGTCGAAATCTCTCGTCGACTGGCGTCGGATTCCTGTGCGGCGGATTTCTGCATCCCGGGCAACGCTGCGTCGTCGCGATCCGCGAACTTGATGGCAAAGCTCACGGCATTAATGGGAAAATCATGCGCTGCGGCCACATCAAAGGTCAGGTCCATGATGTAGGCGTGCGCTTCGATGAAGCCATCAAGCCCAGCCTGTTCATTGAAACCAAGGGTGACGATGCCTTCAATATCGAAAATGTTGACCCCGATGAACTCGAAGGCACCATGCTGATCGTCGATGACAGTCGCGCAGATCAGCGTCTCATGGCCCACCACCTAAAGGCCACCAAGCTAGACCTCACTTTCATGGGCGATGGCGCAGGCGGCTTACAATCACTTGCGGATCAACCGGATATGGTGTTGTGCGACTTCAATCTGCCGGACATGAATGGCACTGAATGGGTGACCAAGGCACGCGAGCAGGGGTATATTCGCCCGGTGCTGCTTGTCACTGCAGAAACGTCATTTTCAGTACACACCGCTGCACGCAATGCCGGATGCGATGCAGTCATTGTCAAACCGATCACGCGCAAGGGTGTCATGCAGGCCATCGCGGAGTTTCTCATTGGTGACAGCTCCTCGCAGTCACAGGTATCAACGGCTTCACTTGGGCTGGATGACGAACTGATCACGCAGTATGTCAACGATCTGTACAAGTATGCCGAAGACATTGCCAATGCCATCGAGAAGCAGGACAGTCAGGTGCTGCGCTCGCTGCTGCTGGAAATTCGAGGCACCGCATCAGGCCACGGCTTTGGATCAGTAAGTGAACTTGCTGAAGCAGCTGAAAAGTCACTCTCTGGCTCGATGGATATCAACGAATCGCTGACCGATATTCAGCGCCTCATCTCCGCCTGCGAAAGTGCTCGCATGCCAAAGAGTGCGGACGCGAAGGACAAGGCCAAGTAGACCTTTCCGAACACCCAGCGCCGGAGCGGGACATACAAACCACTCCCGCACAGTCACCGCCTATTGAAAGCGGAGAGAGGGGGATTCGAACCCCCGATAGGGTTGCCCCTATACAGCATTTCCAATGCTGCTCCTTCAGCCACTCGGACACCTCTCCAGATTATTAGCCCACGGCACACTGCTCGCTGCCGGGGCGAACAGTGTATCGACCTGGAGGCTGCGTATCACTCGTCGGCTCGCCTCAGCGCGACACCCCGCCCACTCCGAGAGCTGCTCGAGCTCGTCCGCCCTACTGGCTCACCTGCCAGGCTCTCACTCCCGCGCCAGCTTACGCTCGATACGCCGCGATGATGCTCTGCGCCATGCCCTTGGCGAGTCGCGCCGGTTCAGCCAAATCGCCCTTGCCGCTCCCCGCAGCGCCGACCACATGGGCCCAGACAATCGCCCCTTCGACAAGCAAACACAATTGTGAAGCGACGTCCTTCGGAGTCTTGAGCCCCGCCTCCTTGCACAGCTTGTGGAGGTATTGCTCAACGTCCTTCTTGTGATCCGCGGCAACCCGCCGGACCGGGCTCTTCGGATCTGAGAACTCCGCGCTCGCGTTGATGAACATGCAGCCGCAAAAATCCTTGGCCGTGAACCACTGCTCGAGGCAATCGAACACCGCGAGGATGCGCTCGATCGGATCGCTTGACGCCTTCTCGACAAACTTCATCAACGTGTTGCGGAACATCTCCTCGCGCCGCCGAAGCGCCGCCACGATGAGTTCATCCTTAGACTTGAAGTGGTTGTAAAGCGTCATCCGCGAGATGCCGCCTTCCTGCAGCACCTTGTCCAGACCCGAGGCATGGAAGCCATGGCGGTAGAAGACGGTCATGGCGGCATCGATGAGCTCGTCGCGCTTGCTTGGGGGCATAGGGGCTGACCTTTCCTCGGTGATGGGGCACATTCATCTGGACTGACCAGTCTATACACTCCTCGGCGGCGATTCTGTATCCCATAAGAAAAATATTGCGATCCGTAAGTACATATACGGGAACATCTTGCGCTACGTCCAGTAACTTTGAGTGGGAAATTTTGGATTCCAGCTTGAAATATACTGACCGATCAGTATGTTTGTTCTTGGGCTGGCAGGAACGACCTGCCGGGAACATCGAGAACTGGGGCCACCTACGGCCCCATGCAGAAAGGATCACAGACATGGCACGCATCAATCCAGTGAACGTCGAAACAGCAGACCCCAAGGCTCAGAAGCAACTCGAGGGCGTGAAAAAGGCAATGGGTATGACGCCCAACCTCTTGGCCACGCTCGGCCAGTCGCCCGCTGCCCTGGGCGCATACCTCGGCTTCGGGCAAGCCCTCTCAGGCGGCACGCTGGGCAGCGCACTCCGCGAACAGATCGCGATCGCAGTGGCCGGCGCAAACAGTTGCGAATACTGCGCCAGCGCTCACACCGCAGCAGGCAAGGGCCTGGGCGTCGACAAGGCGGAACTGGCCGCCAACCTCGATGGGCGTTCGTCCGACGAGCAGACGAGCGCGGCACTGGAGTTCGCGGTAGCGATCGTGCAGAATCGCGGCTGGATATCGGATGGCGATGTCGCCGCGGTGCGCAACGCCGGCTTCACCGAAGCCCAGGTGGTTGAGCTGAGCGCGGAGGTCGCGTTCAACACGTTTACCAATTACTTCAATCACATCGCAGAAACGGAAGTCGATTTCCCGCGCGTCGAAGTGGAAGCGCCTGCCCTGGCGTAACTCAATTGAGATCACGAAAGCAAACCTGTTGGGATAACAAGGAGAAATGAAATGAAAACGACGACATTGATTGCCAGCGCAGGCGCGGCGGCACTGCTCACGATGGGCGCCATCAATATGGCTTCTGGGGAGCGGCCGCAGGGCACGAAGAGCGCCGAAGTTGTGGAGTCCACGCCCACCGTGGGCTATCACACCGAGACCATCGAAGGTCTTGACATCTTCTATCGCGAGGCCGGGCCCAAGGACGCCCCCACCATCGTGCTCCTGCACGGCTTCCCGACCTCCTCACACATGTTCCGCAATCTGATTCCAAAGCTTGCAGACAAATACCACCTCATCGCGCCGGACTATCCGGGGTACGGCCTCAGTTCGGCGCCAAGCGTCGATGACTGGGAATACACGTTCGACAACGCTGCTCAGGTTGTCGATCAGTTGCTCGAACGCAAGGGTATTGACCAGTACGCGCTGTACGTCATGGACTATGGCGCCCCGGTCGGCTACCGCATTGCAACCGCGCATCCGGAGCGCGTCACCGGACTGATCGTCCAAAACGGCAACGCCTATGACGAAGGCCTGCGCGAGTTCTGGGTGCCGATCAAAAAGTACTGGGCCGAGCCAAACAATACGAATCGTGACGCCTTGCGCAGCCTGCTCACCATCGATGCGACCAAGTGGCAGTACACGCACGGCACACGCAACGCGGCGTCCGTCAGCCCGGACAACTGGCTCGTCGATCAGCCTTTGCTTGATCGCCCGGGCAACGATGCCGTTCAGCTCGACATGTTCCTTGACTACGGCTCCAACCCGCCGCTCTATCCGAGTTGGCAGGCGTACTTCCGCGCGTATCAGCCACCCACATTGATCGTCTGGGGAAAGAACGACCCCATTTTCCCAGCGCACGGCGCGCATCCATACTTGCGCGACCTGCCCAATGCAGAGCTACACCTGCTCGACACGGGGCACTTTGCGCTGGAAGAGGACGGCGACACAATCGCATCGCTCATCCGTGATTTCATGGCGCGCAATGTCGAACCCACGCCTTCGTCAACGAAGGGAAGAGAATGGAGACTCCCATGACCTCGACACATACACAGCAGTTCGACGAGCAAGCCCTGCGCGATGCCCTCGCCCAGGCAGACAAACCTGTGCTCGTCGATTTCTACGCCGACTGGTGCCCGCCATGCAAGGTGATTGCGCCGACGATCGACAAGACCGCCGAGTCATTCGCCGGCCGCGCCATCGTCGCCAAGCTCGATACCGATGCGCATCCCAAGCTTGCCAAGGAATTCGGTGTCAAGTCGATCCCGACCACCGTCATCTTCCTAGGCGGCAAGGAGATCAATCGCTTCATCGGCGTGGTGAGTCAGGCTGATCTGACCCGCGCCCTCGAAGCCGCGGGCACACAGGTCGCTGCCTAGTACTCGCCCGCCCGCTGCGTGGGCGCGCCAGCGCTCACGCGGTGTTCCCGAAGCCGCCCCACCGCCCGGCACACCCCCACTACACTCACCTTCGTGGGCATCAAGAACCATCGTCCCGACCTGAATGGCATCCTTGTGATCGACAAGCCCTTGGGCCTGTCGAGCGCCCAGGTCTGTGCGCGCGTGCGCCGGCATACCGAAGGCGCCAAGGTCGGCCACGCCGGCACGCTCGACCCACTCGCCACAGGCGTCCTCGTCCTGTGCCTCGGCAAAGCCACCAAGTCGATCGAGCAACTCATGGCCACCGAGAAGCGCTACCGAACAACGATCGATCTGTCGGCATTTTCTACAACCGACGATGCCGAGGGAGAACGCACATCCGTACAGGTCGACACGCCGCCTCCGCGCGCACAGATCGAGCAGGTGCTCCGTGAACAGTTCGCAGGCGAGATCATGCAAACGCCGCCGGCATTCTCGGCGATCAAAGTCGACGGCAAACGTGCCTACAAGCTGGCGCGGAAGGGCGAAGCGCCCGAGTTGCGCGCACGACCAGTGCTGATCCACGCGATCGACGTGCTGAGCTACGAGTGGCCGCTGCTCGAACTCGACATCCGCTGCGGCAAGGGCACCTACATCCGCTCAATCGCCCGCGATCTTGGCAAGGCAATCGGGACCGGCGGCATGCTGGCCGCGCTGCAGCGCACCGCGGTCGGGCCATACACAATCGACAACGCCCGGGCGTTGAAGGACCTGCCGAGTCCCTTTGAGCCCGAGGAACTGCTTGCGGTTCCCGAGCCGACGCCCTCGGCTTGACCGGCGCGGGCCGGCTTCTACACTGCTTCTCCTAGGTTCGCAGACGGCCCCATCGTCTAGCCTGGTCTAGGACGCCAGGTTCTCATCCTGGAAACCGGGGTTCGAATCCCCGTGGGGTCACTTGACGCGGGCTCACCTTTTTTGAGGTGGGTCCGTAGTCGTTTTTGTGAAGAACATGACGCGCAAAGCGAATAAGGGAATACCCTCAGGACGGGGTGACAGGTCTTTCGCCATCACACCCAGAGTTCCCAGTATGCAAGACAATCACAGTTCTGGTGCGCAGAACCGTGATTCCCTGTGCACACATCGGAGTCTGCTTTGCACTGGGGATAACGCCAAAATTGCGCGTAGGCCATGTGAACGTGCGCACCCCACAATCTTCTCGCCTACGTTCATGCATCCCGCACAATTGCGGGACGTATCGAACGGTTCACTCCGAGCACAGGTGCCGTGCAAGGGGCGAAAAATGAGGGAAGCAGTTCGCTCTCGGTGATGTGAATTCTAGGGGGTTATGAATGGCAGTGCAGGCACCTGACGTTGCGCGAAGCGCAGCCGTCGCATTTGTTTTCGCAAGCAGTCTTGCGCAAGGGCAAATCATCGATTATACCGATGCCGTTGTCGTTACCGGGCAACCGATTCGCATTGTCACACCTAGTGCGTGCTTGCCTGCGGCTGGCGCAAACCTGACATCTGCGCTCTCGGCGCTCTCGCGTTTTTCGCAGCGCCAACATGTGTTGCTCTCCGTTGGCAATGGCCCAGCAAGCGGTTTTGATATTCAATATCTCGTAAGCAGCGCGGTTGCTGCGGATCCTGCATTCGTCAACGGCCTTGAAACAGCAGCACAACTGTGGGAATCTGTCATCAACGATCCCATTGTTGTTGTGATGGCAGTTGATTTTACCTCCGGCAGGCCCTATCTCGCAGCAGCATCAACAACACTTGTCGGCTCAACCTACGAAACATTACGCGGTGCAATGGTGAGCAAGGCAAGCCCCGCGGAACGTCAATACATGTCGCGCATTCCTGTCATCATGCAAGCCCGGACGGACGCGGGTTGGGTTAATACAAACGGGATGTCATTTTTTCCACCCTCTGCGCTGCGCCGGGCGCTGTATATCGAAAACTGGACACCAACTCTGGATGCGCAGATTGTTTTCAATACAGATTTTACTTTCGACCCTGATCCATCCAATGGCATCGCCCCGGGACAGATTGATCTTGTCACTGTCATGTGTCATGAACTTGGGCACGCACTCGGCTTTACGAGCAGTGTTGATGCCAATCCCTTGCTGCGACAACCACTTGATATGTTTCGCTATACGACATGGGGTGGGCCAAGTGATCCTTCGACGCTCGATGACATTACAACTGTGTTGCGTGAGTGGCGCGCCATCGATTCAACACTTGATACGGTCAATGCCATCCTGGGTGTACCGCAGGAGATATGGTTTTCAACCGGTGCCTTCAATGGTGATGGTCGCCAGGCAAGTCACTGGAAAGATGATTCACTGCTTGGCCTGCCACAGGCCATCGGTGTGATGGACCCGACCTACCAGGCAAGCCAGTTGCCCCCCGAAATCATCACCGATGCCGACCTTCTTGCACTGAGCCTCATCGGGTGGAATATTGATATTGGCACACCGCCATGTGTTGGTGATACCAATGGTGATGGCGCTATCAACCTCGATGACTTGCAGATGCTTCTGTTTCAGTTTGGCACACCAGAAATTGAAGCAGATGTCAACTTCGATGGAGCTGTAAACCTTGACGACTTACAGTTGATTCTCTTTTCCTTTGGCCAACCCTGCTGACGAGCCACTCAAGCGCTTGGCGTATACTTCTTCGCATGCAAAGCAAAGCGAAGACACCAAAGGCGTATCTCTCATCCCTGCCCAAGGATCGGCGTGATGCACTTGAAGCTGTGCGCAAGGTCATTGTGAAAAACCTCGGCAAAGGCTACGCTGAGGGCATGCAGTACGGCATGATCGGATACTTCGTGCCACACTCGGTGTATCCGCCGGGGTATCACTGTGATCCAAAGCAACCTGTGCCTTTCGCCGCAATCGCATCGCAAAAAAATTACATGTCGGTGTATTTGAATGCGATGTATGGCGGCGGCTTTGACGAATCATGGATTCGTGCGCGCTTTGAAGCCGCGGGCAAGAAGCTCGACATGGGCAAATGCTGCATCCGCTTCAAGAAACTGGAAGACCTGCCCCTTGATGTGATCGGCGAAGCAATTCGAAGCGTGCCCATGAAGCAATACATCGAACAGTATGAACGCGCGATCGGACGGTCGGCAAGCCTTGTGGTGTCGAAAAAGAAAACAAAGAAGAAGATCGGCAGCAAGAAAGCCACAAAGAAAAATGCTGCAAAAAAAGTTACCAGCAAGCGCACGCCGAAGAAGAAGACCGTCACAAAGAAAGCTACAGCACGCAAGAAGGTATCGACGAAGAAGATCACGAAGAAGAGAACCGCAAAGCGATCATAAAAAGAACAACACCGAAGATCGCATGACCCTCGGCGTTGGCTTGTGTTGTGAATTGTTGCCTGCTTTGGTCAGCACACCGTTCCAAAGAGGAACAGCAAAATCTGCAGGTCGTCAAGATCTGTGTCGCCGTCGCCATCAGCATCAGCATCCGAATTGGACTGAATACCGAAGCTAAAAAGCAGCAACTGCAGATCATCAAGGTTGGTCCTGCCATCGCCATTGAAGTCGGCAGGGCAGTTACCAATAGCGCCCCAGAACCCGCCAACAAGTTCGAAACTTCCCCCCGTCATGACCGGGCCTGCATCGGGTTGACCGATCGTGCCCTCGACGGTGAATCCGCCGCCAGTGGACTTTCCGCCCCCACCATCAATGGTGAAGGAGTCGATGGTGAAGCCCCCCGCGATAACGGAAGCCGCCAAAGCTGCCACACATAGTGAAGTGATACATGTTTTCATTGTAATTCTCCTCTCACCGCCTCAGCGATTGCCCTTTGCAGCTTCTTCGAGTTCCCGGGATTTGTCAATACCTTCTTCAGAAGAACGTCCAAAAGCTGTTGGATGAAGCAATTTCCCGACCTCGCGGCCCTGTTTCCACTCCTCGACCGGGAGGCGATTCTCGCGCGCAAAGGAATCCTGACGTGTTCCGGTAACCTGCCATGAGACCTTGGCCCCCGCCACGCCGCCGGCAATGACAAACACGCCGTTCTGGATCTCAGTCGCCACATACAGATTTGGCATGGGCGCGCCCACCGCCGTCAACTGATAGCGGAACTCTGCATTGAGGGCCTCGAAATAGTCCGGCATGATCACCCGCGCCTGACCTGCGGCATTGAACACCGCTGTGCCGTCATAGATGTTTTTCATGTCGGGCGATACGACCGAGGAATGCGAGAGGAACTTGTTGTAGGGATCGAGCGGGTGATCGAGCCTGACTGAACTGAGGGCATTGTTAAAGATGCCGGTGACGCGCACATTGCCCGCGAAATAGCCCGCCCAGAGTGTGCCCGCACCGCTGGGCGATGCGCCATAGATGCTGTAGCAGATCCCACCTGCGCCCGCGGAGGCATCGCCGTACAGGCCATAGTAGAGGCCATCAAACGTACCGAAAGCATGCCCCCTCACGCCTCTCCATCCCCCCTCGCCAATCACACCAACACCAAAGAAATCATCGTCGTCATTCACGCCGTGAATAGCAGGAGCATCATCTGGGCCCGTTGCATTTTGGCGGGCAAGAATTGCTGGCGCGTTGGTCCCCGAGCCATCACTCTCGGTGATGCTGAGGCCAACGGTGCCGCCGCCGATGTCAATGCTCGTGCCGGGCTGAGTGCCACTGAACAGCCAGCCGGAACCGCTTGCATTGCCCGCCTGGATCGCGATGCCACTGGTCGTCGTGCCGCGCACGCCCCACCCGCTGCCCGCGTGCGAACCCCAGACGCCAATACCTGAAAAACCAGTCCCGTTGTTGATCCCGCGCAGGGCTGTCGAAAAACCGCCCGGCGTAGTCGAGGTCACTTCGCCAAGAATCGCATTGGCGGAGCTCGATTCGGAGTTGGTTTCGCCCCAGATCGCGGGGTTCGTGCCGGCGATATCGCCACGCCGTGCAAAGACACCAATGCCGGTGTTCGTGACCGCCTGGACGGCCGACTGGCTGGTCGAAAACGCCTCGACGCCGGCGAACTGGCTACCCGCGTACACCTGATTGATCCCGCCATCGAGGTGGGCGAAGTACGCAGCGTCATCAAAGTTTGAATTGAGATTCAGGAACCCGCCATCGATGGTCTCGCTCACCGGCCACTGCAATGAATCGGCCTTCAGCGCGTACGGCGTCGGGTTCACCTTCTGCCGCGGCGAGAGAATATTGCCATTCACTTCAATTTTGATGTACCGGTCGGCCCCGTCGAACACACCCGATCCGAAACTAAGATCCCGCGTAAATACACCGTTGGTGACCGGGACCCCAAAGTGGACATTTGACCACAGCAGAACGCCGCCGAGCGGAGCGTCAAAGACGCGAAAAGTCATGTTGAAGATACCATTGGCTGGCAGCCCCGCATTGCGCAATCGCCCCTGATAGGTAAATGGAAGCGCGATGCCACGGGCCTCGGGATCAACCTCGGTGCCCGCCCCATCAAAAACGGTCACGCCCTCCGGCACAGTGACCACTGCCCGCGCTGCGACAGGCCGTTCGCCCCGATCAGCCCGCACGCCCGGATCGGGGATCGTCACGCCATTGGCGGGCACACTCGAATCAACCTGGCCCTGCTGGGCACTCGCAACACCAACCCACGCACAACCAGCGCACGCGACAACCGCCGCAATGCTACGAAACGTACCAAGCTTCATGATTCGTCCTCCCAGAGACGGATTTCTTCCGATGGTTCGGCCCCACCCCGGGGCCAAGGCCCTTGTTTATCCAAGTTTACACCGAAATAAGCAATGCACAAATATTACTCTCTAATTCCGATTATCGACACGCTTGTCCATATCACGGCACGATCAAGGCGCGCCCGTTCTATTGTGTTTGCACAGTGCCAACCACTTCACCACGCCTTGCAGAATATTGAAAAACTGTGCTGGCCAGGGCTGGAAAACGAAAACTACTTGTCCATGCTCGCGACAATGTGCGCAAGGCCTTCGACATCGCGCCCAGCAAGGACTTTGCGCGCCTGAACCGCAGGGCGATCGGTGCCTTTGGTGACTTTTCCGAGCGCTGATTCAGCGCGCTTCCAGAGTTGATCGCGTTTCTTGTCGGTCTCTGCAAGATACAGATCGGTCACGATTTCGCCCAGACGCTGCACGGTGATCGTGTCAATGTTGTCGTAATAGCGGTTGATGATGCCGCGCTGATGCTTCGTGTATTCGCGTCCTGTGGCCATGGCCAAGAGCGTAGCAGCACGCTCGGCAGGACGTTTAGTCTGCAAACCGGGGCAGGAAATAGAGACTTGCAAGGCACCCGCCAGTCACCGCCCACATCGTGATCACTGAGGTCACGAAGTACGGGAAGATGCACATCACCAGCCCCACCGCAAGGCACTTCAGATCGGCCTGTTTTTTCCCATAGAGAAAAAGCGCAAAGCCAATCAGCCCAATGAACAAGCTGGAAAACAGGACTGTCGGGTTCGTCAGGTCCATCATGAAGCTCCTGCGGCACGCCGGTCGCAGTTTGGAAGATCGGCTCCATCGGGGGGCAATAAGAACCGGGGTGTGCCAGGAGGCTGAGAGTGGTCCCGGTGAGGCGAATGGTGTGGATTACAAGGGGCGGAAGTGGCCGTTGTGGAACTGAAACGAACGGGTGGTCGACGAGCGGAGAACTGCCCGGCTTGACTGTGGGGCTGGGGGGGCTACATTCTGTGGCTCGCGTCGGCTCTGGAGCATTCCGGAGGTGGTGTGAACCCCTGTTGGGGCGGTAGCTCAATTGGTTAGAGTCCCGGACTGTCGATCCGGAGGTTGCGGGTTCGAGTCCCGTCCGCCTCGCTTGAAAACCGCGTTTTCCGGCTGCATTGCTGGAAAGCGCGGTTTGTCGTTTTGCACTGCAGCGCGCCACACCGAGCGGCTGGAGAGACTTTTCGAGATGTACATGAAGATGACTGCAAAGGGGGGCAAGAAGTGAACGCTGCGCTTGCCAAGTTTTGGACTGACGACACGTCGGTGCTTTTCACATCCTTCTGGGGCTGGTCGGCGGTGTGGTCGCACTCTGGCTCAGCGGGCAAAACCTCTCCGCGCCAGCTTCCGTTGGCTTCATTGCCCTCTTTGGGATCGCACTCGAAAATGGCATGGTACTTGTCACCTACATGAACCAACTGGTGCGCGAGGGTGTTGATCTCAACGAAGCATCCGTTCGCGGCGCGTGCCTGCGCGTTCGCCCCGTGTTGATGACCGCAGCCACAACCACGCTCGGCCCCATCCCCTTGCTCTTTGCGCGCGGGACAGGAAGCGAAGTGCAGCGCCCACTCGCAACTGTTGTTGTGGGCGGACTCGTCACTTCAACAGTACTGACCCTGCTTGTCCTGCCAGCGCTCTACAAATAGTTTGCAACTGGCACAACGAACAACATGTCGGCCCGCAAATAATCAAGACTCCGGGCGATACGGGTTGCCCTGAGATGATGTACCGCCACTTGATCGGCGGATTAATCTGACCACACCTCTGCCGAGAACTTCGAACGGCAGTACCGCGATCCCAATCAGCAGGCATGACGGACAACCTGCCCGCATAAGTCCGACCGAGCACAACCCTGTGCGACAGGAACGATTCGCATTGCCTTGAGAGGGAATATCCTGCATCGATCGCCCATGATTCGGTGTGCCCATGCGATGCCAACAGACTGTTGTCTCAGAGTATTCCGCCAACTGCCAAGGTGCATCAGAATAGTGAGACCGGTAACACCGGCCCTGTTTCGAACACGCATGACCATCCTTCCAATCTCGTTTGACGGCACCTGGCTCCAGAACTTATTGCGCATCACCTTTTTGAGATTCCGGCGCCTCTTTGAACATGCTCAGGTATTTCACCGGGTCAGTATTGACCTTCTCGATGCAACCATCGCAGCACAGCCGCACAAGGCGCCCACCAACGACCATCTCAACAGGCTCACCCATTGATCCGAGTTTGCCGCCACCAACGACGCAGGTGTCGATCGGATAGTCCGCCCGCTGCGCATCGGCAACTTGCTTATCCAGTTGTTCCATGAACTTCGCCGGGTCAGCTTTGAACTCCTTTTTGCACATGGTGCAACACAGGCGCACGAGCCTGTTGTTGTACACCATATTGATGCCGACATCTTCGCCATCTTCTACAAGCGATTCGCCAGTAACAATGCACGTCTGGGCCGGGTAGTACGGCAGTTGATCGGCAATGATCTGCTCGTCAATCTTCTTGAAATACCCAATCTTGTCCGCTTCGAATTTTTCAATACAACCGCTGCAGCAGAAGCGCACTTCCCGCCCGTCATACATCTTGACGATCGGGTCGCCCATCGAACCTAGCGTTCCACCTGAAACGATGCAGGTATCAAGCGTGTACGGCGCAGTCCATGCAACCACCTGTTCATGCTGAATGCCGTGCCGCTCCTGCCCCGGTTCACGATGAGCTATGGCAAGCGCCACAAACTCATCTTTCTGAGCTTCGTCCCACGCAGAAAACTCGTTTCCACAACTAGGACAGCACAGACCGATAGTTTTTCCTTTGTATTCAACTGTCCCCGCAGATGGAACAATGGGTTCCTTGCCGATCGGGCACATCGCATTGACAGTCTTCACATCTGCTGGAGCTTGATTGCTCACATGACTATCTTCGTGCTGCGCAATCGCGGGGGCCGCCACGATCAACGAACAGACGATAACGCTTCCAGCGCACAATGACTTCAACATATCAATCTCCTTGAGAATCAATAACTTTGCTGGGTTCATGATAAGACAAACGGTGCTTCCATTCCTGAACCCAGCAGTACAGGATAGGCACAACAAACCATGTGATCGATGCGACAACCATCCCGCCAAACGTCGGGATCGCCATAGGAATCATGATGTCTGACCCTCTCCCGGTGCTTGTAAGTACGGGCAGGAGTGCCAGAATTGTCGTGGCACTGGTCATCACCGCAGCACGAATGCGCAGCTGTCCGCCCTCAACCACCGTCTTGCGAATGGCCTGAATAGAATCGGGTTTCTTTTCAGCCATAGACTGTTTGATGCGTGTTGCCATGATCACGCCGTCGTCGGTAGCAATACCAAAGAGCGCGAGAAATCCGACCCACACCGCAACACTGAGGTTGTAAGCGCGCACCTGAAACAGTTCGCGCAGGTTGACGCCAAGCAAGTGAATATCAAGAAACCACGGCTGGGCATACAGCCACAGCATCAGAAATCCGCCTCCCCACGCGACGAAGACACCCGAAAACACCATCAATGTCACGCTGACCCTGCGAAATTGAAAATACAACAACAAGAAGATGACCATCAATGAAAGCGGCAACACGATCCTGAGCCGTTTGGTAGCGCGCACCTGATTTTTGTACGACCCCGCAAACTCGTAGCTCACGCCCGCTGGCACAACAAGTTCACCAACCTCGATCTTGCTCTGGATATGCCGTTGCGCATCGTGTACCACAGTCACCTCGGCGTAGCCGGGCATCTTGTCAAACAGGACGTATGCAACAAGGAACGTGTCCTCACTCTTGATCATTTGTGGGCCGCGGCGATACTCAAATGTTGCAAGCTCGCGCAATGGCACCTGCACGCCTGACGATGTTGGTACGAGAATATCGCCGAGCGTTTCAAGCTGATCCCGCAGTTCGCGCAAGTAGCGCACGCGCACCGGGTATCGCTCGCGACCTTCGACAGTCATAGTAAGCGGCTTGCCACCAATCGCAACTTCAATAACCTCCTGCACATCTGCGATGCGCAGCCCATAGCGAGCAATCTTCTCGCGGTCGATATCAATTTCAAGATACGGCTTGCCGACAACACGATCTGCAAATACCGCTGCAGGCTGCACCGACGGCACTTCCTTGAGCAGCCCTTCCAGTTCCAACCCGAATGACTCGATGGTCTCAAGGTCCGGGCCATACACCTTGATGCCCATCGGCGCTCGAAAACCGGACTGAAGCATCACAATGCGCGTCTCGATGGGCTGCAGCTTCGGCGCACTTGTCACCCCGGGCATGTCTGTCACCGCGACAATCTCATCCCAGATATCCTGCGGCGATTCGATTTCATCGCGCCACTGTCGGAACGGACGACCATCTTCATCTTCGATGAGCGCACCATTCGCATCGCGCACAAATGCTTCAGAATCAGTGTCATATTCGAAGTTGAGCCGCCGCCCCTGCTCATCACTTCGATATTCACTTTGATACTGGATCACCGTCTCGACCATGGATATCGGCGCCGGGTCAAGCGGACTCTCAACGCGCCCGATCTTGCCAACGGCAAGCTCTACCTCGGGCACACTCATAATCCTGCGGTCAAGTTCCTTGACAATGTCGGTCGCTTCGCCGATCGAAACATGCGGCATCGCAGTTGGCATATACAGGAACGCGCCTTCATCAAGTGACGGCATGAACTCACTGCCAAGACCCGGAAATGCATGGGCAATCGCAACTGCATCATCGCGCTGCCGAACAGATTCGGGCAACCATCCCCACACGCGGTCGAACCCAATCCACACCGTTGCACCGAAGAGCACAACGAATGCTGCCGGCGTCAGCGCTACAAGTTTGTGATCCAGCGCCCATCCAAGAATATGCGGAAATGCAAGGCGAACACCCCAGAAGGCAAGTAGCAGTCCGCCGATGATCGTTCCAATGAACATCGCATTCCCAAAGGTTCCGCGCTCCGGACCAAGCGGTTCCCAAGCACCGGCGAGCACGAATAGCACCACAAAAACCGCAACAAGATTCGCAGACCATTGGATTGTTCGTGCTACCGCATCTGGAACTATCGGTTGTGCAAGATAGAATGTACCGAACGCCGTCAGAAGCACACCCCCCAATGGCTGCACCCAGATCGCAGTCATGATCCCGACAAGCGTGAGTGCCATAGAGCACAGCACGCGCACCGACTTGATGCGAATGCGAAAGCCAATCAGCGCGTGGGCTGCACCCGGAAGAATTGTCAGCGCAATGATGATTGCAGAAATGAGCGCAAATGTTTTTGTGTACGCAAGAGGCTTGAAGAGCTTGCCTTCCGCCGCCTCCATCGTAAATACGGGCAAAAATCCGACAACTGTGGTGGCAACCGCCGTCAGGACTGCGCCCCCCACTTCAGTTGTCGCGCGATACACAACTTCCAAACGCGATTCATCGGCATCAGCATCATCCACTGCGCGCAGAATATTCTCACTCAATACGATGCCCATGTCCACGATCGTGCCGATCGCAATCGCAATCCCCGAAAGCGCAACGATATTCGCATCAACACCAAACGTCTTCATCCCGATGAATGTCATCAACACGGTAATCGGCAACATCGCACCGATCAGCAGACTGCTCCGCAGGTGCATCACCATCAGCACCACAACAATGATCGTCACGAGCACCTGTTGCGAAATCGCAGCGTTGAGCGTAGCAAGTGATTCCTTAATCAATCCCGTGCGGTCATAGAACGGCACAATCGTCACGCGACTTTCAGTGCCATCGGCAAGCACTTTGCTCGGTAATCCCGATGCAATATCTGAGATCATTACTTTGACGCGCTGAATCGTCGCCATCGGATTTTCGCCATACCGAACAACAACAACGCCGCCGACAGCTTCTTCACCTGCCTTGGACAATACGCCGCGCCGAATCGCGGGCCCAAGCGCGACTCTTGCAATATCTTTGACAAGAATCGGTTGCCCATCGCGAGATGTAATCGCAGTCTGTTCCAGATCTTCAACGCTTTCGATGAACCCAAGCCCGCGAACGATATATTCCGCCCTGTTCACCTCAAGCGTGCGCGCTCCAACATCAAGATTGCTCTGGCGTACTGCACCGATGACCTGCGAAAGTGAAATGCCCGCTGCACGCATCGCATCAGGATTCACATCGACTTGGTACTCACGCACAAACCCGCCGATAGAAGCGACTTCAGACACACCTTTTACGCCCGCGAGTTTGTACTTGACGATGAAGTCCTGAATCGATCGCAACTCGTGCGGATCCCAACCACCGGTGGGATTGCCATCTATATCTCGCCCTTCAAGCGTGTACCAAAACACCTGGCCGAGCGCTGTCGCATCAGGCCCAAGCGCCGGTGTCACCCCGGTCGGCAGCGTCCCCGAAGGCAGCGAATTGAGCTTCTCAAGCACGCGCGATCGCGACCAATAGAACTCAATGCCATCCTCAAAGACAATGTAAATCGTCGAGAATCCAAAGACCGAATAGCTTCGAATGTCTTTCACGCCCGGCGTACCAAGCAGCGCAACCGTCAACGGGTAACTGATTTGATCATCAATATCCTCCGGGCTGCGTCCCGGCCATTCAGTAAACACAATCTGCTGATTTTCGCCAATATCCGGAATCGCATCGACAGGCACCGGATCTCGCGCAAGCCCGCCGAGTTCCCAATCAAACGGTGCAACTAGAACACCCCAGAAGAGCGCACCAAAAAGTACGATCGCAACGACCAGCTTCTGTTCCAGACAGAAGCGAATAATGCTGTTGAGCGGGCCGCGCCGTTCTGCATCACTCATGATCGCCCTCCGCGCTCACCGGCGCGTATGACTCTTGCACTTCACCACACCGAAGCATTGATGCACCAAAGTACGGGTTGTTGATCTCCGTGCCGCGCTGCAACCAGTCGGCCCCCTTGAAGTCAAACGCCATCGGGCAATATGCAAGATGCCAGGTCTCCTCCCCGGAATGACCAAATGCACGTTGTAACGCAAATATCCCATCACTCATGCGCTCAAAGTGAATGCGAGCATCATCAATTGTTGTCACAGTCTGACCGAGGCGCAATGTCACCGCGGCCCGTCGCCATTCTCCAAGCGGTTCGCCAACGAGACCCACTTCCCTGACAAGGCCCAGCCCGGTCTTAATAGCCGCAGTCGCCTGTACAAAGTCAGCAAGATCATCGCCCGCGAGTGCTTCCTGAGCATCAAAATACGCTTCATATACAGGCTCAAGCGAGTTGATGAATACTTCTGGAACATGTGCGCCAACCTGCATGTTGGACATGGTGGCACCTGACATCGCACCGTGCCCGGCGTGCACACTGCCACTCCTCCCTCCCTCCGGAGTCATCATGCTCGGCTTGGCTGCGATTTGCATTGCACTATCAATACGAAATGCACCATTGACGACAATCATCTCACCTTCGCGCAGTCCTTCTCGCACGATGTACAAATCATCCGCCCGCGGCCCAAGCACAACTTCGCGCCCCTCGTACGTCGGCTTCTCGGCATCGTGCACTTCGACATACACAACCGACCGTGTGCCAGTAAATAACACTGCTGATTTCGGAATCACAAGTGGCTCTTCGAGCAACGACGGATCGCCCACAATGCCAAGCGATTCTGCTGTCACCATGTCCATGCCGCAAATGTCACACTGCCCCGGCCCGTTCTTCACGATCGTCGGATGCATCGGGCTCACCCAATGTCCTGCAAGTTCATCACTCAGCACCGCCCCGGTGGCTGCAAGTCGCGTGCGCACATCCGCAGATGCGAACATCCCCGGCTTGAGTCGAACCCCAGGATTATCAACCGCAACGCGCACCGCTGCTGTGCGCGTGCGATCATCAATCATGGGTTCAATGAAAGAAATTCGTCCTTCAAATGTTTCACCCGGATGGGCTTCGACTGTAAATGTCACAGGCTGACCCCACCGAAGCATCGGAAGCTGCGATTCATACGCCTCCATATCAAGCCACAAACGCGACAAGTCTGCCACCGTCGCAATCGACCCGCCGGTCTGTAAATAATCACCTTCGCGCACCGCAAGATGCGTGACAACACCGCCAATCGGCGAGAAAATGGTCAGCAGATCCCCCTGAAATGATCCATCTTCGATTGCAGTGATTTGTTGCTTCGTCAACCCGATCAGCCGCAGCTTCTCGCGCGCCGCCGTAAGCGTGTCCCGTGTTGATTGCCTGACAAGGTCGCTGCCACTTTGCGAGTTGGCAGCCGCAGCACTGACTTGTCGTAGTTCTTCGAATGACGCGAGCAACTCCGGGCTGTACATCTCAGCAAGATGATCGCCCTTGCCCACCGGCACGCCCAGATAGTTCACAAACAATCGCTCGATACGCCCCGGAAAATACGCCGAAATTCTTGCAACGGATGTTTCGTCATACGCAAGCTTGCCGTACAGCCGCACTGTCACAGTTGGAAAGAATCTCCCAACCTTCGCCGTTTCGATGCGGCTCATGGCCACAGCATTTTCGTGCAACGTGATACGCCGCACGTTGCCTTCGCCACCATTATCTGCAACAGGAATCAGCGCCATAAAACAAATCGGACACTTCGAATCCGCATCGGGCAGGCGCACCGACGGATGCATCGAACAGGTATACATCTGCGCTTCACCTGCATCGACAGCATGCTCAGAATGTTCGTCATGTCCCGCCTGCATTCGTTCAGGCGCTGGCTTGCCAATCTGGTAGCCAATCACAACCGCGATGACAATGAGCAGCATCGCAATCGCTGCAGAAGTGCGCTGCCACACCCAGTGCAAATAAGTACGCGCTGCCGTAGTCACGTTACTCATGGTTGTTTCTCCGATTCGCGTCCGTCATCCGCGATCTGCGTCGGCACCTGCGCCCCGACCAGCGTGTTCAATTGTGCAAGTGACTTCCCCCGGTCCGCCCGCGCACGCTCTGCTGCAACTGCGAATTCCAGCAATGTGCGCTCTGCATCAAGCAGATCAAGAAAGTTCGTTCCGCCCGCGCGGAAACCAGCAAGTGAAGCCCGAAGCGACTCCTCAGCTTTTGGAATGAGTGTGCGTTCAAACAGGCGCACACGCCGATCCGCATCAGTGTGTTCAAACCATGTTCGCTCGACACCTGCAACAAGTTGGTTGGCCTGATCGGCGCGGTCATTGGCAGCAACAAGTCGGCGCGCAATGGCCTCGCGCACACCTGCGTCATACTTTTCACGCCAGATCGGTATAGTAACGCCCAAACTCAACATCACCGGATCATCGCCGCTCTCTGACACCGCACTGTTGGCGGCCTCATCGGTGACAATGTAATCAAGCCCAAGTGTCACATCCGGCAATCCATCCTTGCGCGCAACTTCTGCCAGAACCCGTTGTTGTTCGACTTGCTCATCGAGGGCGAGCAACTCAGGATTCGTTCGACGCGCAATCAGCGCAAGTTCCTCTGTATCTGCATCAACAACCTGCGCTGGAAGCCTGCCAAATGATGCGATCTCCGTTGCCGAATCCCGATTCAATACCGCATTCAATTGTGATACATACGAAGGCCGCATCGAATACAACTGCGCAACACGATCTTCGACTTGTCCGAGCTCCACTTGCACACGAATCAGTTCCGGATGCGACCCCGCGCCAACGCGATACCGCGCCCGCACAACCTGCTCAAATGACTCAAGCAATTCAAGGTTCTCTTCACTGATCGCAATCGCTGCGTCAAGATACGCAAGTTCGTACATCGTTGTGACGATGCGCTCCGTCACCGAAAGCCGTGCAGCTTCAAATCGCCACCACGCCGCCATCGCCGCCCGTCCTGCAGCCTCTTGGCGATCCTGAAGTTTCCCCGCCCACGGAAATGTCTGTTGCACCCCGAACCGCGCCTGCTGAGGCCCCACTCGCGTCTCGACTTCATTGACAAAGAACCCCGCTGTCACACGCGGATCAGGCAACGCACTCACCTGCGGCAAACGTTCCGCCACCGCACGCCATCGCTGATACGCCGCCTCAACGTGCGGACTGTTGTAAAGTCCGTAGCGCACAAAATCATCGGGGCGAGAGTCCGCCGACAACCGCGGCGCAGACGAATCGTCACCCCCCGCATCATCGCGATACCGAGATGGGGGCACGCGATCGATCCCCACGGGCATCGGCTGGTCCATAGAACGATGAATGTCGTCCGGCAGATCGAACGGTGTCGAACATCCTGCAGACGATATCAATATCGCAGCGCCGAACGCGCACGCGACTGCATGTGACGCCATGGCTGGCTCCTAAGCAACTGGCAATGAAAAGCGGACGCAAGTGCGAGAAGTGCGATACTCACTTGAGCATGCGCACACTATCCCTGCGATGCGTTCGCTCTATGTTCGCCAGACGCCCAGAAGGGCCTGCACTTCATTATGAGTGTGCTGGGATTGAAGATTGAACCCCTGCGCAGCGCACAGGCATGTGCCCACATTGTCATTCGTCGCCGCAATGACCATGACAGGTGATGCGGGTACCGCCGAAACAGAATCACGTTCAGATGGAGTGGGGAGTGGTGCTTCCGGAAGAGAATGGCGAGCCGGTATGGAACGCGAGGAGCACTGACACGGCCCATCGCTCATTGGGCAGAACATCTGTTCCACGGTCTCGCCGCAGCAGTTGGTTGTCACAACAACCGCGCAGCACGAAGCGTCTTCGTGCGCTTGCAAAACTTCACGTGGCACCCCGGCCGCCCGGAATGTCAGTGGCTGCCAGAAGAGCAGCAAGATGAGAAGCACACGAATCATCTACAGCACTATATCGGCAACCCCACCGATTGTTCCACAGAGTCTTGATTCCAGATGCAAATCCAGGCCCTATCGACCATAGTTATCTGCCCCTCCGCACCGAAATCCCTGCTCGACGGTTACAAGGGCGCGGTTAGCCGAATGAACGGAGTTCCCCCCCGCGCAGGAAAAAGTCGATGTCATTCAGCAACTTGGCAAGTACGAGATTAATGATGACAATCGCCACAAAGCTCGTCACAAACGCCTCGGTGGTCGCCTTGCCAACACCTTGCGCGCCGCGGCCGCAGGTGAAGCCCTTGTAACACGCGATGAGCCCAATAGCTGCCCCAAAGAACACTGACTTGACGAGACCGTTGAAGACATCGAACCACCCGATGAACGCTTCAGTGAAATGCCAGTAGTCATCAGAAGATACGCCGTGCATGAAGACGACGATGAGCCACCCGCCAAGCACACCGCAGAGATTTGATGCAACTGTCAGCACCGGAATCATCACCGTGCATGCAACAACACGTGGCGCCGCAAGCACGCGCACCGGATCCGCCGCAAGCACGCGCATCGCATCAAGTTGATCGGTCACGCGCATCGACCCCAGCTCCGCAGTCAGTGAGCACCCGACGCGCCCGGCGAGCATGACCGCCGCGAGAACCGGTCCGATTTGTTTCACAATGGAAATGTTGACAACACCACCAAGTCGTTTTTCCATTCCAAAGCTTGCGAATTGATCAAAGCCTTCGATCGCGAGAATCGCCCCAATGAACAGGCCGGTCAGCGCAACAACCGGTATGGATGTGGAACCGACAAAATACAACTGGCGACCAAAACGCGGCCATTGCACCCAAGAACGCATACCAAAAAGAATGGTGTGTGCAGTGGCGGCAACAAAGATGACAAAATCGCCAAAGGCATCAAGCTTCGCAATAATTGAGGCACCGAGTCGGTCGAACATGATCGAAAGGCTAGGTCATATGGGACACGCGTGCGATGACATCGGCGCACAAATAAGGCCCGGGCAATTTTTTGCTGCCCGGGCCTGGCATGCAACGCACATGCGAAATGATTCGCATCGCATTTGTGCTGGATCATTTCAGCGGATATTCATCGCGGACGGGGGCCGTGCGCACTGGGGCAGGCTCCGCATCGTAGCGTTCCTCAGCCGTTGCAAACGAGGCATCCTTCCGAGGGACAAGATAAATCTCGACGCGCCGGTTGGCGGGCGTGCCGCCCCTGCCATTGTTGGGAACCATCGGACGATACTGTCCCCAACCGGACACGAGCATGCGTGTGGCATCAATGCCCCCCGACTGCACCGCTTCAGAAACCGCAATGGCACGCGCCACCGACAGGTATCGATTGTTGCGGAAGCGCTCGCGCGACTTGCTCAGTGGCTGTGAATCCGTATGACCAACAACCTGCACGTCGTACCGCGAAGCGCTCGTGCTCGCAAGCACTTTGGCAAGCGCTTGCAGTGCGCCGGTCGCACTCGACTTGACCACATCAGAGCCTGAACCAAAGGTGAGATCAGATGCGACCTGAATCATCCCGCGCGAAGAGTCATAGCTGAACAGCGTTGGATTTTGTGCTGCCAGATTGGCAAGCTCAAGATCAGTACGCGGATCAAGCATCATGCCGCCAACATTGTTGAGGCGATGTTCAATCTGCCCCATATTGTCGCGGAGGGTGCCGATCTGCCCGGATAGGACCTTGATCTGCCCATTCTTTACACCCAGTTGCGACTCAAGTTCGGTAATACGTGTCCGCTGACGAGAAGCTATTTGCTCCGCAGTTTGCTTTTCCTGCACAAGGCGGTTGATCTGCGCATCCTGAGATGCATTCATCTGTTGCGTTGCGTCGTATGGTTTCTGCGCCACACATCCGCCCAACACAAGGCCGGCCGTGGCGAGAAGCGGAAGCGTGATGGCTCGGGGCATCGTCAAATCCCTTCGTAGTGATGCAGCTATCGCAGGGATCCATCCCCGCTTACTTTATGATGTCAGGATAACACGATTAGGAACCTGAGGCACAGAGTGCGCAAAGACAATTTCATCATGTTGATCCGTGCCGCGGGCGCACTCGATGGCGCTGGTTTTGAGCGCGCCGGGGTGACCGCGATCGTCAGGTTATCCACAGCAGACACCCCTCCAGACATAGATGTCATTGCCGTCGGCAGCCGCGATGACGTGGAAGCTCACCCCGCTGCATTGGGGCGCACGCCCATCGAACTGCCCCACCACGCGCTCATTCCGGGGCTTGTCAACGCCCACACACACCTTGATCTCACCCACTTAGGCCCCATACCCATTGACCCCGACATGGGTTTCGTTTCGTGGATCAGCATGATCATGAAGGCCCGCAATGAGCTGACAACACCCGTGCCGGAAACAGTCCGGCTGGGCATCGAGAAATCCATTCACGGCGGCGTCGTAGCCATCGGTGATATCGCTGGAACAATCAACGCAGCGCAAAAATTGCGCGACAGCCTGCTCCACAGCGTGAGTTTTCTCGAAGTCTTTGGCCTCGGTAATCGCATCGAACCCAATTGGACGCGAATCGCACATGAGCTTGATGAGTTGAACGCTCCGGGCGCGGGGCACATGCGCGTCTCAGTGACACCGCACGCACCATATTCCGCAGGACGGGAGATGTATCAGCGCGCCGCTGCGTGGTGCATGACGCATCACGTGCCGATGTCGACACACTTCTCTGAAACACCTGCCGAATTGGAGTTTGTGGCCCAGGGCACCGGCGAGATGTGCGGCTTTCTTACTCGCCTGGGACTCATGGATCACATTGCCATGGATGAGTTTGGTGATGGCGAATCACCAGTCGAACATGTCGCGGATGCTGTGCGCGGGGCGCAAGTCATCGCAGCGCATGTCAATGCATGCCATGACCGCGATATTGAACTGCTTGCAGAGCTTGGTGTGACCGTCGCCTATTGCCCGCGTGCATCAGCATATTTCGAGCATGACCAGATGTTCGGCCCCCACCGCTATCGTGAGATGATGAGCGCCGGTGTGAATGTAGCCCTCGGCACCGACTCAATCGTCTGTCACCCCGCTGCACACGCAGACCGATTGTCAACACTGGATGAAGCGCGGCTCCTCTATGCACGCGATGGCAGCAGCGTGGACACACTCATGGCCATGATGACCATTCACGGCGCCCGGGCACTCGGACTCGATGAAAAACTCTTCCGCTTTCCAACAACAGGCAGCGGCAAACTGGCAGGAGTCAATGTTGTCGATATTGCTGGAGTCGATGGGACCATTGGCCAGCGCGTCATGCAGGCGCAAGGTCTGGCCCAACCACTAGGTCCTGTTTGACGGCTCATTTGTTCGGCGCTTGTTTGGTTGCGCATTGGGTCTGAACCATCGATGCTGTTCTCCGGCAAGGAGGCCAGTGATGACCAGAAAGAACTCTGCGCAATCAACTCGCACCGGTCGCGGCGT
>JAJDDF010000010.1 GCA_029260455.1 Phycisphaerales bacterium
CGCCGCGACCGGTGCGAGTTGATTGCGCAGAGTTCTTTCTGGTCATCACTGGCCTCCTTGCCGGAGAACAGCATCGATGGTTCAGACCCAATGCGCAACCAAACAAGCGCCGAACAAATGAGCCGTCAAACAGGACCTAGAAGTCGTAGCCCCGCAGCCCGCCTTTGGTTGTCAGGCACGCTTCTGCTTGACGGAAGGCCGAGAAACCCGAAAAGTTATTGACAACGAACTCGGTGGCGTCCTTGGTCATCCGCTGCTCCGCATGACCATCAAAGAACACGAATGGTCGCCGCACCTCGCCAATGCCATCAAACTCAAGTGTACTGGGGTCATCGAAAACTTTACGGTTCATCCTGAGTGAAGCTACACGCGCCTCTTCGAAGATCAAGACCTTGCGGCTTGTATGTTTGCAATCACTCAGCCGCTGAAACTGGCATCGGCTGAACCGCTGCTCAAAAGTGGATTCGAAGAAGCGCGGGGGCGCGAGTAATGCGTGTGTCACGTGATAGTCAGACTGAAAGAGCCACTGCGGATTCTGAATATCGCCGGATATTCTCGAAGGGCTCAGAATCGCCTGTGACTGAATGTCATACCCGTGGTAGAAGTTGATAATTTTCGGCCACCCCGCAGAAGCCGTGAACCACTCGATTCGCGAATATTGCGAACTGTATTGACCCCCTCCCTCCTCGAGATTAAACCGGGGTATTCCCGTCATGGGGGCACCACTCAAGGTCCTTGCGTCATCCATTGGATATCGCTGCGCGGTGGGAAAGTTCTCGTCATTCTCGTGCGAGACTGCAATGATCGCCAGCGCCCCATCCTTGGCACGCTGCATTGAAATGAGACTCTTCGCTGCACGTCGGGCACTTCCGAGCGTTGGAATGAGAATCGCAAGCAGTACCGACACCACCGCGACCACCACAAGCAGTTCGATCAAGGTGAAGCCAGCCCGGCGGGATTGACAGCCATCGGGATGAGCGGCGAAAGTTCCCATATTGACAGTCTAGCCGCCGGGGCGGTTTCGGCATAGTCTGATTCTGGAATTGGAACGAGCCACGACCGTGAGGGAGCGGTTTCTTGCCCAAATCCGAGAAGAGAAGACCGCTCCCTCACGGTTGCGGCTCATAAAGACAGGTCATTCCAGAGCCGCAGCACCGGAGATAATCTCCGTCAGCTCGGTCGTGATCTGCGACTGGCGGGCCCGATTGAACTGGCGCGACAATGCCTTGCCCATTTTTGTCGCATTATCAGTGGCGGCCTTCATCGCGACCATGCGGGCGATGTGCTCCGAAACCACCGCATCCAGGAATGCCTGGAACAGGGTCGTTCGCACCGTCACCGGAAGCAAGTCGGCAAGCAACTCTTCTGCGGGAGGCGAGAACTCATATTCCACCGCGGGGCCCGTGCTCTGGGTATCGCCTTCTGAGGATGGCGGCTTGAGGGGCAGCAATTGCAATGCCTCTGGCTTTTGCCGCGAGACGGTCAGGAAATTCATGTACACCACATGCACTGAAGAAATTTCACCTGCGGTGAAGCGCCGCATGTAATCATTAGCAAGATGATGCACATCTTCGACGCCAGGAGTGTCGCCAATCTGCACAAGGCGCCCGATGGATGTGCCGCTGAACTTAAAGAAACCAGCGCCCTTGCGACCGGCGACTTCGACAATGCAGTTGTCGATGCCGACTTCGCGCAGGTGGCGCATTGCAGTGCGAATGATTGAGCCGTTGTAGGGGCCGCACAAACCGCGGTCTGATGTGATAACCAGCACGAGTGGTTTTGCAGTTGTCGGGAAACCGCCGGTTGGACCCGAGACGAGCGGATGGTCAATGTTGCCTGCGCGATTGGCAAGCTCCGTGACAAGTTCGAAAATGCCTTCGGAATATGGCTTGCTTTGCGTGGCCCGCCCTTGGGCCTTTGCAAACTTACTGGTCGCGATCATCTGCATCGTGCGCGTGATGCGCATGATGTTCGAAACCGCTTTCATTCGTTTTTTGAGTTCGCGTGCCTGAGCCATGGGGCAGAGAGTATAGCGGCTAGACCGGGGGCTCGGTCTTGGGCGTTTCAATCGGAGGCAGGCCCTCTGGCACAGGCAGGGCATTCGGGTGGGGCGTCCACTGATAAGGCTGCCAGTTGCCGGGAGCCGTTTCGATCGCCGCCGAGCCGTCGGCAAAGAGAGTCAGTCCATCGACCGCGAGCCGCACTCCATCGGGCAGTGCCGCCTCATCCCGGGCCGCGAGCACTTCATGGGCGACATGAATAAGCAGTGTGCGATCGGCCCCAATCTCCGCCGCTGCTGCACTTGCCTGCTGAAGTGTCATGTGGGTGGGGTGATGCCGATGCCGCAGGCCATCGAGAGCGAGTGTCCGCACGCCTGCCAGTGCCTGCCACGATTTGGTGGGAATCGCAGAGACATCGGTACACCACGCCGCCGGGAAGCCGGTGCCACCGGTGCGCTCGATGCGATCCGCAAGGCCGGACCCCGGCACAGGCTCGATGCGAAAACCAAGAATCGGTTGACGCCCATGGAGAAACCGAATCGGCGTGAAGCGCATGCCGTGAATATCAATTGGCACACCCGCGCCGCCTTGCGTGCGCCTGGCGTGCGCTCTTTGCGGCACAAGTCTCTGACCTGTGTCTCCCTCTGGCTCAGGAATCACGTATTGATTCAAGGTTGCCACGAATGAGTTGTTGACATTCGATGCTCGATCAAAGACATGTTTGTAGACGCGGCGCAGCGCATCCCATGTAACGGGTTCTGCGTAGACCTCAATGGCCGCCATATTCATCGCTGCGTTGAACCGGCGCGTCTCATCAAGGCCAAAAATATGGTCAACATGGTTGTGCGTGATGAAAATGCCATCACACCGGCGCAGGTCGTGCCGAAGTGCCTGCACGCGAAGGTCGGGGCCAGCATCAATGAGCACCACGCGCTGTTGCTCGGTGTCATCAGTCCATCGAACACAGGCCGCGGTGCGCAAGCGCGAGTCGCGCGGATCATCACTTGTGCAGGTTGGACAGTCGCAGGCGATCACGGGCACGCCCCCGGAGGTGCCTGTGCCCATGAATGTCATCGATGCCGGTTGGTAGGGATTCATGTTCACGATTCGTCGTACACTAACGCCTGCACGAACCAATGGAGATTCTCATGACCTGCGAACACACCCATGTCACCCGCCGCGGCTTCGTCAACACCTGCCTTGGATGTGGTGCGTATGTCTCACTCGCACTGGCCGCAGGTGATTCGTTCACACGCCGCGCTTTTGCTTCGCAACTCGAGGGCGAGCCGGTCACGACCGAACCCTGGGCGCGCGTTGAAAAACTCGCCGACGGCCTGTGGGCGATCATCTCCACACCATGGGATGGCGAAAGCAAAACCGTCTCGAATGGTGGCATCATCGCAGGTCGTGATGGCGTGATGGTCATCGAAGGCTTCAATACGTTCGAAGGCGGCAAGTGGGCATCAGAAATGGCGCACAAACTCACCGGGCGCGCACCAACGCATGTCGTGCTCACACACTTGCACGGCGATCATTCCAATGGTCTGAGCGGCTATCTCGCGAGCAATGGTGACCGTCCGCAGATCATCACCACGGATGTAACGCGCACGATGCTCGCAGAGCGCAGTGCCGAACAACAGCCGGATGCCAAAGCTGGCGAGACAACTCAGCTTCGCAACACAATCACCCTGCCAGATGCCCTTGTCAGCGCCGAAGCTGAGACGCGCATCGATCTGGGCGGCAAAATCGTGCGGCTCGTCCCCCGCGCCGGGCATTCACCAAGTGACCTGACGATCGAACTGGAATCACCCAATGTCATCTGGTGTGGCGATCTGGTCTTCAATGGCACGTTCCCGTATTACGGCGATGCACTGCCCTCGAAGCTGAGCGCATCATGCAAGGCGATGATCACCGACAAGAGCGCCCGGTATGTGCCGGGACACGGCTCTGTTGCGAGTCATGCAGACTTGATGCCATATATTGAAATGCTCGACCATGTGGGCGATGCGGCGAAACGCGCTTTCGAAAAAGGCACTCCGGCAAGTGACGCCTGGCAGGCGTATGAAATTCCAGCGCGGCTTGGCGAATACCGCCGATTCCGCCCGGATGTGTACCGCTTTGCTTTTGTTGCATGGGAACGTGAACTCAAAGGCGAGTGAGCCCTGCCGTCATGCTGCCGAAGAACCGGTGGTGGTGCCACGCTGAGACGACATGCGCAGCAGCTTTGCCTGCGCCTCTGCCAATCTCACCTTTGCCACCTCAACCGAGCGCGTTTCGATGTCTGCCCCGCGCGGACGCACCTGCGGCGCACGTGGGCGTGCGGGTCTTGCAGGCGGCGGCACCGCCCGTGGCACCGCAATCCCTGCAACGGCGTCCGGGCCGATTTTGCAATGGCCAAGGAACGAGGCGCCGTCGGTCACAAGCAATCGCGCCGCCGCAATATCGCCGGTCATGCTTGCTTTGGGGCCAAGGTGTACTGCTTGGCGCGCTGAGATATCACCTTGGACATCGCCATCGATGCGCACTGTTGTTGCGGTGATAGATGCCTTGCACGCAGCGGAGGTCGCAATCTCAACCTCACCTGCCGAGACAATGCGTCCTTCAAACCCACCCAGAATCGTTACGCCATGCTCAAAGGTCATCTCCCCTTTGATGTGGGCGCCTGGGCCAATGACGGTGGTGTGATCCGGATTCGATGTGGGCATCGAGAGTTCCTTATTTTCATTCAAGGCAGCTTGCCAACCATCGTCGAGGCCGATGCTGACGCGCCACAATGCTGCTCGGTGGCGGGTCGATCGTTGACTTCTCAGCGCAGACGCCGCGCGAAAGGCCACATTTGATGTGTTATCGGTCGTGCTAGGGCCACCACGCTCCACCTCTTCCTGTGGGTCTTGCCGTGTGCTTGACATCGCATGAAGCGTCGCCGGTTCCACTCGCCGGTAAACTTTCGTGACACAAGCCCGGAGAACTGCCATGCATCAACGTTCACTCGCCCTTTCTCTCTGCCTGATCGCAGCACTCACTTGCATCACTGTTCCAAGCGCTCTTGCCCAGCCTGCGCACGCGGCGGACGATGAAACAACAGGTCCTGCGAAACCCGAAACACCATCAGAAGCCGTTGGGTTTGTTGATTACCCCGAAGACGATGCGATCACCTATCACAGCATCACGATTCAAGGCAAAACCATTCACTATCAGGCCCGAGCGGGCACGATCGGACTTGTCGATGACAAACAAGAAGAGAGCGCCAAGCTGTTCTTCATCGCCTATCGCGCCATGACTGGTCCCAAGGCAGATGATGCAGAACCGATTTTTCCTGACCCCGCCGACCGCGCGATCACCTTTTCATTCAATGGCGGTCCCGGTTCATCAAGTGTGTGGCTTCACCTTGGCCTCTATGGTCCGAAGCGCGTTGCGTATGCCGATGATTTTGGTCATCCCGGCCCGCCGCCGTACAACCTGATCGACAACGCGCACAGTCTTCTCGATAAGTCGGACTTTGTCTTCATTGATCCGGTGTCGACCGGTTATTCCCGTGCACAGGGTGATACCAAAGCCAAGGATTTTCACGGCCTTGAAGAAGATGCATCATCTGTTGCCAATTTCATCCGCCTGTACATCACACGCAATGAGCGCTGGGCGAGCCCGAAATTCATCACCGGTGAATCCTACGGCACCACGCGCGCCGCGACACTCGCACCACTCTTGCAGACTGAGCACGGCATCTCACTCAACGGCGTGATTCTTGTTTCTGCGGTGCTGAACTTTCAGACGTTGCGCTCCAGTGTTGGCAACGACCTGCCGCACCTGCTGTATATCCCTGCATTTGCAGCCACAGCGCGGTTTCACAAACAGCTTGATGACCAGTACACCATTGCGCCCATGCGACAATTTATGGATACCGTTGAGCACTGGGTCATCAATGAATTCACGCCCGCGATGATGATGGGTGATGCCCTCTCCGCCGAACGTAGGCACGCGATTGCAGAACAACTCGGAGCATTCACCGGCCTCTCAACGGAGTTTGTCGAACAGTCCAACCTGCGTCTTGATGTTGGCCCATTCAATAAAGAACTGATGCGCGATCGCCGCCTCACCGTCGGGCGGCTTGATTCTCGCTTCACGGGCGTTGATCGCACTGCTGCGGGAGCGCGCTACAGCTATGACCCTGCGTATGCTGCGATTCAAGGTATTTACACCGCTGCGATGAATGACTATGTTCGCCGGGAGTTGAAATTCACTTCCGACTTGCCCTACGAAATTCTCACCAGCGTGTGGCCCTGGTCATACGGCCGCGCCGGGCAGGCGCAATATGTCAATGTTGCTGATCGTCTGCGTTCTGCGATGACGGAGAATGAACACCTGCGTGTGTTTCTTGCAAGCGGGTATTACGACCTCGCCACACCGCCATTTGCATCAGACTACACCTTCAACACGATGCAGCTTGGTGAGAGTGCACGAAGTCGATTCGAAACACACTATTACGAAGCTGGGCACATGATGTACCTGCACAAACCATCGCTTGAGCAGTTACGCCGCGATCTGGAAGCGTTTTATGACCGGGCGCTCACGGAAGCAGGTGTTTCGAAGTAACAAGATGGCTCAGATCGGTGCACCGCGCCGCGTGGCCCTAGCCTGCTTGCGCATCATTTCAAGTTGCATGTCAAGCTGACGCTTCATCAGAGCACGCTCCATGCGCGAGATGCCCTCGGCCTTGAGATCAAGCTCGATTGCTGACAACCAGCGCTCTTTGGTGCGTGTGTAGCCGAGGCGCTCCATCATGCGCTCTTCCAGATCGGGCAGATGCCCCGCGCCGTAGATGATGCCAATCGTCTCCGGTGCATCATTGGATTCGACGATGCGCACGAGTTCTTCGATCACAACTTTGTTGCGGTCTTCGATGATGATCTCCATCAGTCCTTCCATGCCCGGAATCCCGCCCAATTCAAGAAGATCATCCGCGTGCGTAAGCATGTCCATGAGCATCATCTTGGCGCGCGGCTGGGCTCCCGGAAAATGCTCAATGACCCCAAGCACCAACCCAAGAAGCTGCGCGGGCAAACCAGTGCCCTCAAGCATTGCAAACAGCCCATCCCCTTCGCCCGTCAGGCCCGCCTCTTCAAAGCGCTGCGTCAACTCGGAAGCAGACATATCCGTATTGCGCCAATGCGCTGCATCGCTGTCCATTTCATCGAGTTGAAACACGAGACCGAGTGACTTTGCAAGTTTCTGCTGCAGGCCCGGACCTTCGCCAATTTCTGCTGACGACAAGGGGTCTTGATCCGAAAAATAAATGTCATCACTATCCGTGCGCGGTTCGAATCGTCCATTCGGTCCCGCACTGCGCAGATCGATTGATGATTGTTCGCCATCGGCGGGTGCAACAACTTCAATCGCCTTGCCCCAGGCATCTCGTTTTGCAATCTCAAGCCAGTTCAGCGCCCGCGAGCGGCCTTCCAACTGCTTCTCAAGATCAGTTATCGATGCTGCTGCATCACCATCTTGTTTCGCCTCGTGCATCATTGTTGCAACGAGGCGCAAGCGAGATTTCGTCAACGCTGCCCGGCCCTCGGCATCTGCAGGCACAAAACGTTCGGAACCTGCAGGCGAGACCCCTTCAAACAACACGACATCATTTTCATCGAGCAGCTTTTGCAGCTTTGCGTAATAAGGCTTGTCACCAATGTGCACCGCACCAGCGAGCATCACGCGTGGCCCGCCGCCCTTGCGCTCATAGAGACGAGACGCCACTTCCATGTGCAGCTTGCGATCGCTTGTCTGTGTGGTCCGCACCCAGAGATCACTTGATTTCTGTTGCGCATCGCCGCGCTTTGCGGGAGTCTCTTTGGTCTTTGGAGCCTCTGCCGAAGCGATGGACGCCGCGGCACCCGCGGCCAATGCAATGGCAACGACGCGCGTGCAGCGCACCGCACGAGAAAGCCATGTATTCCAGTTGCCAGTGGTCATGAACTCACCTCCATCACTGTTCTTGTAGGGAAGCGAGCCTCGCAGGTTTCGCCATCATGCGGGCACTGCTCAGACCGCAAACGACGAACCACACCCGCAGGTGGTGTTGGCGTTGGGATTCTGAAAGACAAATCCGCGGCCCATAATTTCATCCTTGAAATCAATCGTGGTGCCACCAAGATACAGCAGGCTCTTGGGGTCGCAAATGATGCGCACGCCGTGCTGTTCGATCTCTTCGTCGGTATCCTTCATGACTTCAGTCAAGTCGAGGACATAACTGAACCCGGAGCATCCGCCGCCCTTCACGCCGACGCGAAGACAAACTTTTTCATCATCAAGCTCCTGTTGATCGATGATGGTTTTGATTTCCCGGGCTGCGGTTTCGGTCAGCAGTACACTCGACATGATTCTTATTCTCCAAGTCTTTTTTGGGGGTCGCCCCATCTGTTGTTGTTCGTGCATTCTAGGCCAATGCCATTCCCTCGTCGCGCTGGCCTTCTCCACATGCTCTTTGTCGGCATTTGGGGGGCTTGCGGCCACCCGATCCGCCGAGGATCAGGATGGACCCTATGCATTCTGGGGGGCGTACTCAGATACGTTTGCGCTCGGCATCGCGCGGCATCAGCCCCGCGCGCTGTGCCAACTCCGCGAGTTGCACCCGGTCGTCCAGCTTGAGCTTTCGCCCGATCGAGGACCTGTGATTCTCGATGGTCTTGGCAGAGCGGTGCAGCGCCGCTGCGATCTCCTTGATACTCAACCCCTGCCCGAGAAAGGCCAGCACCTCAAGCTCACGACTGGTCAGCGCCGCAAGTTCACCCAGACTTGCGAGCTTCGATTCGATAAGCGTGGTGCCCGCACTCATGGAGGCCAGTTGTTTTTCGCTGGCAGTACCGATGCGCCGCGTAATCACAAGGAAGTATTCAATTGATCCCGGATCATCACTCGGGATCGAGTGCATCCAACTGAGTTGCTGATGCCCTCGCCAGATGGTGCGCAACAGCAACGGCTTGCCGGTCTCACGAATCTGCTTCATCAGCGATAGACGCTCTTCGATCCACTCGGGCGGGTACACACTTGCCCATTCAGCTTTGGCATGTTGCTCACTTGTCGCATCGTCGCCGTGAACAATCTTGGCCATCTGATCGTTGAGCCAGATAGTGTGCCCAGCACTCGAAATGATCGCCACCCCAGCCAGCGGGTCAGAAATAATGCTCAACCAAGCCGCCTTGCGGAGGGAGGGAGAATCAACCGCATGTGGCAGCGGCATGAGCTTGGCGATGGCTGCGTCAATCGATGTTGAGGACGCAATCTCTACTGGAACTGATTGGTGAGGCGATTGAGCCATCGCGGATCCTGGGGAGTTTACCCCATTGTAGAGACCCGGAGCGTTCGACAGATCAAAATCCTATGGAGAACCGGGCGATCAGATGCAAACCTTGAACCTGCAAACACTTGCCGTAGAAAAAATACTTGTTACGACGTCTTGTGGAGCCCCGCAAACCACTCCTCGCCCCATCTGCCAATGATCGGGAGCGGCTTGGCCTGGCCGTTGATCGCGTTGAGCAATCCCATGATGAGGAACACCAGAACCATGATCCCCACCGCCGCAAGTATGAAGATGCCAACGCACACGAGCAGAAGAATGCTGCCAACGGTTGATCCGGCAATCGAAAACAGCCAGATCATCAAGCACTGTTTCGAGTGATAGAGCGAAAAATCATTGTCGCGCATAATCATCGGCACAAGGAAAAACGGCAGCCCGATGAAGCTCAATGCGTACGACAAGATCGCAAAGACCTTGCCGGCTTCCATCTCCTCTTTGCCAATCTCGATGGTGGGAGCTTCGGGTGTCGATGCAGGTGATTCGGTCTGATCGGGGTTTGCTTGTTCGTCCATGGTGGAGAGTGTAGCGGTACCCCTCAGCATTGCACGACTATGCCTCCGGACTCACTCCACGCGCCGGGCACTCACTACTGGGTCCGGATCATGCACGACGATCGACTGTGCCGTGCCGCCCGCCACTCCGAAGACAATCCGCACTGCTTCCGCACCCGCAGGGTGGAAGGTGTGGTCGCCAAGATAGAACAGATTGCGGGACACGCCGTTCGCGCCCTTGCGCACCTGCAACAACCCCTGCCCGCCAACCTTGACGGTCAGTTGCTCACCCTCGCCCGGGCCAAAGGCATAGTCGCCCAGGTAGGTCGCGTGCTGCGATTCATCGAGTGCCTCCATCGGCGCAGTCTTGTTGATGTTGGGCAATGATTCCAGATAGGTGCGCACAGACGCGGCGCCATCGCGCCCGGCTCGCGCATGCGCGTACAACGTGATGCTGTGGGGCCCTGGAAGATTCACAAGCCGCTGCTCTGCAGCAATCGAAGCCTTCACCGCTTCGAGATACCCGAGCATGGCGAAGGTGAAGACATTGGGCCGCGCGCCGTGATGAAGGAGCAGTTCCGCGATCTCCCGCCGACCGGTGTGTGATGCCGCGCCGAGCGCTGTTTCCCAATCGCCAAAGCCCCAATCGTAGGACGCCTTGGCAAGCGCCGGCTGCGCCTCGACCAACTCGCGCACGACCTTGATATTGAAATGCGATGCACCGACGACTTGGCGTACGAGCGCGGGGTCTTGCTGGGGGAAGTGGTCAGGCAGCGGGCCCGGCTTTGCAGTATCAATCTCTTCCGCCCGCGCGGGCGATGTCGGCCACGCCACCGAAACAGCGGCCCCAGCAGCAATCCCCATTGGCACAAGACCCAAGAAAGTACGGCGCGACGGCAAACGGGATTCGAGATTGACAGGCATGGCGGCCTCCTTGGTTGAGGAGGTGTACCGGCGGGAGTCCGCCTCGATTCACACCACCCGATCCTCGCTCGCAATATTGTGCGCCGGGGCCGTGTTGAGTTGCACCAACTGCCCCTCCTGTAGCTTCTTGGCATCGTCAGTATCGACATAGTCCGAGTGGCAGGCCGCCTTGTCGCCCGGCTTGGCTTCGATGGCGCTCTTGGTCTTGCTCGCGAGCGCGTGGATTTCATCAGGATGCAGATAGCCGCGTTGTTTGAGCAGTTCCGCTTGTTCGGCGGTCAGCGCCGCCGACTGCGCGGGCGCGCCCTTGGTATCGCCATCGCGCCCGCCGAGACGCTCAAAGCCCTCGGCCTTGCCTGACACGAACTCCTGAATCTCCTTGGAAATGCGCACTGAGCACCAGTCGTGCCCGCACATGGCACAGAAATCCGTATCGACATCGAGGTCTTCATCATGCAGCGCGCGAGCGGTGTCTTCATCAAAGGCGAGCTCGAAGTGCTTCTTCCAGTTGAGCGCGGCCCGAGCTTTGGTGAGGTCATCATCCCAGTCACGCGTGCCGGGAATGCCAAGGGCCACATCCGCCGAATGCGCTGCAATGCGATACGCAATGCACCCTTGTTTGACATCCTCGCGCTTGGGCAACCCGAGGTGTTCCTTGGGCGTGACATAGCACAACATCGCGGCCCCGTGCCACGCCGCCATCGTGGCGCCGATGCCGCTCGTGATGTGGTCATAGCCGGGAAAGACATCGGTGACCAAGGGCCCGAGCACATAGAACGGCGCGCCGTGACACAGCGTGCGCTGCAGCTTCATGTTGTATTCAATCTGATCCATCGGCACATGGCCCGGCCCCTCGACCATGACCTGCACGCCAAAGCGCCAGGCGCGCTCCGTGAGTTCTGCGATGGTTTCGAGTTCTGCAAGCTGGGCGTCATCGGTCGCGTCGGCCAAACCGCCGGGGCGCAGACCATCGCCGATTGAAAAAGACACATCGTACTCCCGCAGGATTTGGCAGATGTCATCCCAGAGGTCATACATGGGATTATCTTTGTTGTGCGTGAGCATCCACTTGGCGAGAAGCGACCCGCCGCGCGACACGATGCCGATGATGCGCTTCTTGACATACTTCAAGTGGCCGCGGCGCACGCCCGCGTGAACGGTCATGTAGTCGACGCCCTGTTTGGCCTGATGCTCGATGGTGTCGAGAATGATCTGCGCGTTCAGGTCTTCGAGCTTGCGCCCGATGATCATCGAATAAATCGGTACGGTGCCGATGGGCACGGTCGATGCGCCGATGATCGCCGCACGCGTGGCATCGAGATCGCCGCCGGTCGACAAATCCATCACGGTGTCTGCGCCCCAGCGCTCGGCCCAGCGCAATTTTTCGACTTCCTCATCGGTGGAACTCGACACAGGCGAAGCGCCCATGTTGGCGTTGACCTTTGTTTTGCTCGCGCGCCCGATGCACATCGGATCGAGGTGCATTGCAAGATGCTTGATATTGGCCGGGATAATCATGCGTCCGGCGGCGACCTCATCGCGCACCTGTTCTGCATTCAGGTGCGGCTCGCGCTGGGCAACGCGCTGCATCTCAGGTGTAATGATGCCAAGGCGCGCGTGCTCGAGCTGCGTGACGGGCGCGAAATCCTTGGGGTAGGTGACGCGAATGGGCTCACCCCGTGCGCTCACAAACTCCGCGCACTGAACGCCGAGGGATTGCATTCCCTCGGTCCTCTGCGCCCCGCGCTCAACACGCCAGCCTTCGGGCAGAAAGTCCCAGGCGGTCTTCGTCGAAACCGCCGGCATGCCGGGAGTATCAGGCGACGAGAACATCAACGGTCCGCCGATATCCGGCGCAAGTGAAAACGAACCGGGCGTGGTTGCAGATGCATCACTGCCCGGATTGATCGCGCCATGCATCGGCGCGCCCAGTCGAACAACCGGGCGCTCGGCATCGCGTGTATCGACAAGTGGTGGCGGCGCAAGGGCTTGCCCTTCGCCGGTCAGCGTTCGCATCTTCCAGACGGGCGAGCCGGAGCCCATGTGCGTGTTTGTGTCGTCGGTTGTATGGCTTGTGCGCGTCATGGTCGCGTTCCCTCCGCCGGTACGAGCCGGATCAGGTTCAGCGGGTGCATCTCAGCAGCAGTGTCAACAACGGCGACCATCGCCGCGCACGTGCTGCGCCCCGAGCGAATATGCATTGATTGTAGAACAAAACCCCGCGAGCGGTTCAGCCAACGACCTTCGGCATATTCAGCGCCCGCCGCAGATCAATGATCTGCCCGGTGTGCGTACCGATGTGAAAGACCATGCGGCTTGCCAAGTCGTGCGCCGTAGTCTTCGTTGATCCCCACGCGCGCGGCGCATCAAGTTGCTCATCGCTTGCGTTGCGCAGCACATGGCACAACCGTGCAACCGATGCCTCAAAGATTGCGTTGCAGCGCTCCCATGATGGATAGCGCGCCGGGTCCGCCGTGACGACCGAACCGAGCGCAACACTCTCCTGGCCAAAATGATCGGCGTCGCCATCCTTCGCGCCGTCAATGAAGTCGGCCTCGGGCAGAGGCTTGCCATCGACCCGATCCGCAGCCCGGTTCGTGACATAGGCCAAATGCCCGAGCGCCCACGCCGCGTGGTTCGGCATGCCCGGCGCCTGCGCAATACGGTTTTCATCATCAAAGCCCTGCAAATACCGCCCGAGCAAGAACGCAGACTGTTCAACACCCTGTGCAAGCACTTCGCCACGCTTCATCGTTGCTGTCGCACTACTCATCGGTTGTCTCCTTCGGTGCTGTTTCATGAACAAGATGACCATTGCTGCGCAGCAGGTCGAGCATTTTTCCAATCGAACCTTGCACCACATCTGATCGCAACACCGAACCATGATCTGCATCGGGCACAATCGTAATTGAACCAGCATTTTCAGGTCCGGGTGCATACCCAAGCTCGCGCAATTCACCAAGCAGCAATTTCACGGCGCGTTCCAGATAAAATGAATCCCAGGAACCCACGACCAGTTGAATCCGATCACGAAAGATCGGCGCAAACCGTTCTGGATCACTGCGCAAGAGACGTGTGATGTCATGCGCCGCGTACTGCTTGGCAATGGCAGGATCGATCTGACCAGTCCTGGCATCCCAGAGCGCCGCCGGGTTGCCACGTTCATTGGGAATACCAAATGCCGCGAACCAGGAATCCCACTGCTGCCCCGATGTGTTGTCGGGGCCGAGCACTTCTTCCATTGCGTTCTCCTGCGCGACAGTCATCTTCACTTCGTCACCCAAGATCGATTGGGTACGGAAGCTGGGCACGGGCTTGGCATCTGCGCGCGTTCGATAGGCGTTGACATCGGAGTAGATATTGATCGCTTGAAACGCGTGAAAATCCACCGGATCTGGTGCCGACGAGAACGCATGTCCAAATGTCTCTGGATAATTCAACGCCAGCCACAACGATGACCACCCGCCCGAAGAATGCCCGCGCAGGATTCGAGCTTCCGGCGCATCGATCAGGTTGAAATGCTTCGTCAGCGCTGGCACCAGCTTACTCACCAGCGCATCACCCACCGGGCCATTGCACAGGGAATTCGTAAACAGATGATGCCCGTTGCCCGATTCCGGATCGAGAATGATGACAAAAATATTGGCATCAAAGAGACGCCGCTCATCGGGGCGCCGCATTTGGCGCCTGCGCGCCTCGCCAAGGGCCGCTGTGTGATCGCCACCAAAGCCCGGGATGACATACATCGCAGGGTATTTTTTCGCTGGGTCGTACGCATCGGGAAAGACTACACCGGCGCGCATGCGCACTCCCGGCCCAAGAAACTCTGACATCGCCTTGGAACGTACTTCGAATAGCTCAGCGCCCTCAACTTGTGAAAAAGCAAGCGCCGTGCGATCTTCAACAATCCGATTGAGCGAAATATCAACAGAAAATTCTGCATATGCTTGATCATCTTTCGCCGGGATATCGATGTGCTGCGTTGTCGAATACAAATTGCCCGGCTCACCCGCCCACGATGAACTGCGCCGCGCCATGTCAAGCACCGCCTGCACGCGATAGCCGCCCGCTGGCAAATCACACATCGGCGCTGGGAACGCTGCGACACCATCAACACTCATCGCGGTGTGTGCTCCCGGCGCAAGGCCATGCACGTCCTTGCCGAACATGGGCTGCGGCTGAGAAAAGAAAGGTCCATCAGAAGGTTCTCTGCTTCCCATGTTGACCGCGGAATCAGGAATCATGTAGATAACAATGCGCCCGGAGGCTGGTTCATCTCTCACAGATTCATCAAAGCCCACGTTCATCGTTGGGCACGCTGAGGCCTGCATGACGCTGCACGCCCCCGCCACCACAGCACTCGCCCACACACATTGCTGCATTTTTTGCTGCCTTCGCACCGCACTGCCCATGTTTCGATTCTTCCTTCCCGGTTTGACGAATCACGCTTGATCCATAAGCCTACGCTCTGAACGCCCCCGAGGGGGTTCCCCGCCATGCCAATCACCACGCCGACATCACGAGATACCACCAAACGCCGCGTACGCTTCGTCTCTGAGGCCAATTGGTATGAACATCCACAGTGGTACGACATTCTCCACGCCCCGGGCACCGCAGGCGAGGTGCGGGGCATGGAACGCATCGCACGCCACTGGCTCAGTTGGACTGGAATCGCCCCCCTGACCATCTTCGAACCCGCGTGCGGCACAGCACGGCACTTGCGCATCGCAGCAGACCGTGGACATCGCGTCATTGGCCTCGATTGCGCCGAGCCTATGCTCACCTACGCACAAGCTTCCTTTGATCGCAACAATCTTGACGGAACGTTCGTCCTTGCAGATATGCGCCAATTTGATGTGCGCATGCTTGGGCTCAGGCGCACTGAACGTGTTGATCTTGCATTTTGCCCGGTCAATTCCATCCGTCATTTGATGACCGACGCCGATGTCATCTCTCACCTGCGCGCAACGATGAGCGTGCTCACATCGAACGGCTTGTACGCTGTGGGCATTGGACTGACGGAATATGGTATCGAACAAAGCTCTGAAGATATCTGGGAAGGTGCGCGCGGACAGTGCAAGATCACCCAGGTTGTGCAATATCTGCCGGGCGATTGCGGCAGCCGCGATGAGCGCATCGAGCGCGTGGTGAGTCACCTGACCATCATGACGCCAACAGAAGAAACGCATGTTGATCACACCTATCAGTTGCGCCGGTATGACACAAAACAATGGCGTTCGATCCTCCGCCGCGCCGGTCTCGATGTAGTTGGGCTTGTTGATGAGGCGGGGGCAACACTTGATGGACCAATCGAACTGGACGGCTCGGGGTATGCGATCTACCTGCTCCGCCCGCAGGCAAGGCCCTGATATTGGCAAGAATGTCACGAGGACTGCTCACCGCCGCGTGCCCGGCGGGCCGAAGAAAGATCAGTAATGGCGTGATGACATCACCTCGAAAGGACGCATGATGAATCTGCTCACTTGTCACCGCTCGCGCCGCACCATGAATTGGGCATTGATTCCCCTTTTTCTGATGCTCATCGGGTGCAGCGCTCCTTCGCGCCAGACCATCATCACCCTCGATGCGCCGGGGCCCGCTGAACGACTCGCCGTCGATATCGAAAACTTCCGTGGCGGCGTCATCGTTATTGCAGACCCCGATCGCACTGACATTGAAATTCAGACCACCATCGTTGCCAGTCGCAAGCTTCCCAAAGCTGATCTCGAATACGTCTTTGAAAGTATCGCGGTCTCCAGCGCAGTCGAAGTGGAACCGACACAATCTGACGGGTTCAACACACTCCGAGTGCGCGCTACTTCCCTGCGACCGCATGCGACTGATGTGTCATCGAATCTTGTCATTCGCGTGCCGCGCTGCGATGGCGCACGGGTTCTCAATACGCAAGGGCATGTCGAACTTGTCGATGTTGCAGGCGCAATGCATGTTGATAACACAAATGGTGCTATTTTTGTGCGCACAAGCCGCCCGCTCATCGAACCCATCACCCTGCTGACATCGCACGGCAATATCTATTGTCAGGCTCCCGAAGGCACGACGGGCGTGATGGACCTGCACTCTGTCGATGGACGCCTTGTGCTGAAAGATGCCTTTGGCACATCAACTGACATTGCCTACACCGCCCAGCACCTGCGGGCCCGGCTCGGTGACGGCACAAACCCAATTGTGATGCGCACCAATATTGGCCAGGTGCGCATGCTGCTTATGAAAGAACCGATGGCCTTCACGCGCGCCGTAAAAACTTCACTGCCAAGACTACGAAAAAGCCTGTACCTGAAGGGCTCACGCCGGCACACATTGAACCTGCCTGACGCCTCCAGTGCTGAAGCAGCCGACAACTAAGCTGTTTCTCAAAGGCGATGCCTTACCCGGCGCGGCGCATCTGATCACGCTGCACCAGAGACACATATCTGCACAGTTGGTCGATCACAAATTGATGATGCTCTGCGCCACTGGGAAATTCATACTGCAATCCCGCGTAGGTGCGCTGCGACGAATCAATATGTGTGTGGCGCAACCGGGCCATCGCGGACACCGGCACCTGCACATGGGGGGGGAGTGCGACGCGCACCCAATACAGATGGTGTGATCCAATCGCTGCTGCATCGCCGCCCTCGAGCATGACGCCAAGGCCGCCGCCGCCAACATTCATCAATACGCCTTGCGCCACCGGACCGACAAGTGGCAATTCAGATGTGACCTCGGGTGCAGGTGAAATTTTTCCTGCAACTGAAGGATCACTGGCAACCAATGGATCGTTCGCTGATGCACCAAGGACTGCTGCACGGTTTGCTTCTTCCGCCCGCGCCACTGTTGCTGGATCAAGCAGGGGGAATAATTCGGCACTCGGCAACGCAAGACCCATCGTCGACACGCGGTAAAAATTGCGCCGCTGACAGCGCTCCACTTCCTTCGGTGCTACAAGGCGAAGCCCCACCGCGTCGCGATGACCGCCCGACTGCACCGAAGTCTTGCCAAGATTTTTGGTGTGGAACATCCACCGGTTTTGACCAACCGAAATGATGCAGACAAGCGCAACGCCATCTTCAAGCGGAAATTCCTGCCCAAGCGCTGAGGGAATCTCAACAACCAGCTCTTCGTCATTCATGCTGAGAATGCGCACACGCCAGATAATGCTCGGTGCACCTTCGGACTCATCGCCTTCGCACATGTACTGCGGCAATGTGACCTCCAGCGCCCCGCCACGCTCGAAAATCTGCTTCAAGCTGCGACGCCAATTCTCAGTTCGTGAACGTACGGCTGGCACAATGACCTCCCTGAGGAAGAACGACAATGTGCCATTCTTCACGAGCAGCACCGAAGCCGCCTCGTCCCGCATCGAGCGCCGCGCGACCCAACTTGAGTGGTGCCGCAGGAACGATTCTTTGCTGAACAAAAGTTCACCGTCATGAGACGATTGTCAGGGCTGATATCATCGCTTCTCGGACCTGTTGCGCGATCGATCACGCAGGGTGTGTCGCAACACGTCAAGCTGCGATCTGGCCCATCGATCTTCCTCGGCAGTCAAAACTCGCCCGCCAAAGCGCGTTTCGTAATACAGAATCGTCAGGCCATTCACAACACCGCCCGCATCAGGTGCCTCACGCGCAACAAAGTCCGCATGCTGACCCGCAGGGATGTGTTCGGGCTTGCCAAGGCCAGCGCGCGTCAAAACCGCCATCATCTTTGAATAAAACACCGGCACATCAATCGTGCGCCGACGACTTCGCGAGCCGCCATTTTTGCCCCATCGCGAGCGTACGGTCATGATCCCGCCCCGCAGCAGAAGCCCAAACGAAAATAAAAGTGCCATGATGGCAACGAAGTTCACTGCAACGCGCAGCACATACGCGCCCGCACTCGAGGGCTGCGGCTTATCACGCGCCGATGAGACCCGTGCACGAACCCACTTGAAAAAACCAAACGGACCATCTGAAGCCTCAGTCGCTTCTAACATATTGGTCTGCGTGCCCTGGTTAAATGACACAATGCGAGAGGCCCACAATCCTTCAAGCCGATCAATCGTCCGCCGCACAAATGCAATGAGACCCACATTGGGATGATGAATCGCCGCAAGTTGCTCCTGTGGCGATGGGTCATATGTCGCCCACACGCCCGGCTCGACATGCACTTCAACCCATGCGTGTGCGTGCGACTCGCGCACGATATATCGACCGGTCGACACGTCATATTCCGTTGCGGCGTATCCCGTCACCAATCGCGATTCCAGCCCCACACTTCGGCACATCGCGGTCATCGCCGAGGCAAAATATTCACAATGCCCTTCCTTCGTGCGAAACAGGAACATCTCCATGGGATCTTCTTCACCCGTGGGGGGCGTCATATCAAGTGTGTAGCTGCAGTTGAGCTGCAGATACGCCTGTACCGCTTCGACAATTCGGCGTGCATTCTCAGGTGGTTCAGGCCACGCAGGGCGAGGGTGTTCGTAGACAGTGCCATCGCGTATCCCAATATTGGCCGTACGCACCGCCCTTGCGGTTTCCACTTGCACTCGAATGTCATCGATATCCGGGGCAACAATTCCTCGCGCCGCAAGAATTTCAAGCGACAGATCGCGAATGGGTGATGAAAAGAAGAAGTTCATCTGCGGCTCGGTCCACGCCGCCGGTTGATATTGCCAGAACCGCTCGGCCAGCACACCCGGATCACACTTCACCGTGTATTCCATCTTGCCCGCGTTTTCAGTCAATATCGAGGCGCCATCGACCCGGCTCATCAAAACGCCAACTCGATTCGACATGGCGAACTCCGACGGGCGAAACAATGTCAACAGCTGTGACGCATTGTGATTTCGCAGCCAAACCCGTAACTCCATCACTGGTAATCGGCGCGTTGCGCTGCGCTCACGCAACGGGTCTTTAGGAATTGCTGGCCCGCGCCGTCGCCGAGGCACGAGTGTCGTTCCGTCTGAACGCACACCCTGCAAATACCCCTGCACATTGATCGATCGATCCCACATCCCTTGTGCAGGAACATATTCGTCAAGCACCGCGCCGCGCAACAAAAACCGTTGCTCGCCGGACGCCGCGAGCCCTGTCTTCGCGTTGACAATCACCTCCGTCTCGAGCACCACGTTTGAGCCTTCTGTGATCGTGCCCGCCGCGCCAAGTTGAACGTGGTCACTAAACCCGCTTTCAAAACTCTTTGGCTCTTCCCAGCTCCCAAGAATGCCCTCGCCAAGCTGCCGCGGCATCACGATGAATACCGCCACCGTGATTGCAAGAATGCCCGCAGTTGCAACGTAGGTCAGCCGGCGCATGCCGCGAACAAGCGATCTCGACATCGGCACCCGGCGCGGCGCAACACGCTTGTCACGCTCTTTGCGAATCGCCGCGCCCCGTTCTGCTGCCGCCGCCACGCCACCGCACCAGAGCTGGTAGAGAACGAGTGTCCACACCGCTGTCGGCGCGTAAAGCATAAACATGAGCCCGGTCTCAAAGGTCACACTCGTCAGCGCTGCGCCGATCGCCATCATCATCGACAACGTGAGCAACTGACCCTGATCGCGTGCGGTGCGCTTCTCGATGAGTTTGATCAACGTCAGCGCAACAACAAACCGCCCCACCGCTGAGATCACCTGATCGATCCCATGCGAAGTCAGGTCGAGCGCAAAGAGCGCAAGCGCTGCTAGCAATAAGGCATTCACCACAAGTTGTGGCACCGCCGCATCAAGACGTTTGCGAAAGCGAATCCATGACCACACAATCACAGGCAACGACAGCGCAAGAGGCAATGCATCCTGACTTGCCACCGACATTGTGGCAATACTCAATACGGCCGTGATGTGAGACCATGTGTGATACCGATCATGCAAATTCATGACATGCTCGCCTCTCTAGGCACTTCGTGGGCGCGCGCCGGTTCTCGCGCGTCGTTGGCAACCGCCCCTTTCTCTTCTCCCACTATCACAATCGCTTCTGAAGGCGCTGATGCAGTCGCAGTTCGGGGCTGGATTTGCAGCAAAGCGCTTTGGGCTGGTGCTTGTGGAGCATCTTTTTGTGGCGCGCGCTCAATTGCTGAAAGATCGATCGCCGCCAGCGCATCAAGCAGGTTCGCAACATGACGCCCTGAGCGCCCAAAGGGTGTTGACACCCCCGCCTGCGGAATGGTCAGCGCAAACACAATGCCCTCGCGCTGCGCTTGAGAAACAAAACCTGCAGCAATTGAAATCGTACGCTCGATCAAGGCGCGCGAACACGTCTCGTTTTCTGCTTCCAGCATCAGCCGCACCATCAGGCGTGTCGATACCGGGTCCGTGTGCTGACGTGTCAAAAGTGTTTCTGATCGCGCTGACGCCTTCCACGCCACAGTTCGCGCCGGATCGCCCGGCACATAGCTGCGCAAACCGAAAAATTCCTGCCCGTTCCCACGTCGATTGCGCGATTCTTCATGCGATCGCCCCTGACGACCAAGCACACGCCGCACACCGCCCGGTGGCTCGATGACCTCGGGCCAGACAAGCACCTCCGCCTCATGCGAAAATGCCACGCTCTTGCACATCAGGCCAAAGGGAAACGATGACACAAGCCGAACGCGCTCAAGACGCAATACGCCCCGACGGTTGGGAATATACACCGCCTGCGTGTGCACTACGCTGCGCCGAGGCACACACGTCACAAAAGCATGCATCTCGTCGCGCGATATGCCAAATCGCTCATCCGAGTTGGCAATCCGATGCACTTCCTGCACATCGAGGGCAAAGGCTGGCATGATGCGCGACCGCGTGCCAATTGAATATTCAAGACGGAGCGACTTGCCAACCTGTGCCCATCGCGGGCGCTGTCGCGTTGCGGTCAACTTGACCATCATCGCACCAGAGATAATCCCGGACACCACCATCGCACCAAGAGCTGCACCAAAGAGCAGGAACAGCAAATTGTTCTGACTGTTAATCGCACCAACCCCAAGCAGGCACACCACCAGGAAATACACAATGCCCGCTGAATTGATGTGATAGCGCCGCTGAATAGGCTTCAAAGGATCTCTCATGTGGACCACCTCCGACCCCCGGCGCTACGTCAGAACACTGCGTGCGGTTGCTCGGCTCAACGATATTGGGATGCCTGATCCCTCAAATTCTCACGAAGTTCACCCAGCTCCCGGTCAACACCCTTGGCCATGACGATCAGTATTCGTTTTTTTGAACTGGGCAATTCAAAGAAGCCGGTCGCCGGGGTGTGATCTGATCGCCTTGCAAAGAGACCAACGTCATAGTGCAACAGTCCCGCCCCCGCCAAATCGACGGGCAACCGTATGTCCCCGGTCGCCTCAGAGACCCCCCGCCCGACGGTCTTGCGATTGAGACGCCCGGGATCACTTTGTAAGTGCAAGCTCACACCCGGCAAACCCTCGCCGTCAAGCCGTGGATCATCTGCATTAACCACCGCAACATAGGACACATCGCCGCGCACCACGCGCCCGCGCAGTGCATACGATTCACACCCAGTAGCGCACAAACCTGCGCCCAACACCATGAAGCAGAAAGCAATCAATTTAGCTTTGCGCATCGGTACTCTCCGTGGTCAACTCGTTCTCTTCCGGTTGTGCCAAAGGCTCTTGCGCCATTGGCTTGGCTTCAACTTCACTGTCATTGAACGCACCAATCAACGACAGCGTTTCTCCAACCGGCGGCAGGTCCGTAAGTGACGCAAGTCCGAACAACTCCAAGAATCGTGTGGTGGTTCCATACAACAGCGGGCGTCCAAGTTCCTCAGCCCGCCCGGTAATGGTGATGAGTTTGCGATCGAGCAAGCCGCGCAACACTTCGCCTGATGCCACCCCGCGAATCGATTCAATCGATGCCCGCGCAACGGGCTGGCGATAGGCGATAATCGAAAGCGATTCAATCGCGGCCCGGCTCAGGCGTGTCTCGGCGCGCATCCCCTTCACCGCAGCCACTGCTGGTGCGAAGGCGGGCAAGGTCATCACGCGATGCCCCCCCGCCACGCGCTCGATGCGAAATGACCGACCGGTCTGTTCATACGTCTCATTCAGGGCATCAATGGCCTCAAGAACGCCCGGGGCATCACAAGAGACTCCCGCGGCCTCCAGTGCCGCTGCGATCTTTGTCTCATTGAGCGGCTTCTCTGCTGAAAGAAGCGCCGCCTCTACAGAGGGCGCTACTTCAAGGGCTGCGCCCGGGTCCATAGTCTCTGCCTGTCCGTTTTCGTCTTCTGTTGACATATTCCGATCCTAGCACCATCACGCCCGCACACCCCGCCCCCCGAAGAGCTGGGTGTCCGAGAAGCACGCCATGCCGCGAGAGAAGGTCGGGGAAACTTGCCGTCTCGACCGGTCATGCGCCCGTCTGACCGCCCCTTCGACCCCGTCCGGGTGAATTGGGCGGCCCGAGGCTCCGATCCAAGGCCTCATCACTTCAGGATTTGTGAGGGGGAACGTGTCAATGCAGGATCACGATCAGCAGTATGGACAAACCCTCCTCGCGATGGCTCAGCGGGACGCTGAACGTGCGGTCCAGAACCCCGCCGACCGCCTCGCCCGCTCCGTCGCCCTGTGGATGACCGACCAACTGGGCACCTACGCCGCCTCATTGACCGCCCAGGGCGCCGCCACACTCCGCTCAGAGGCATCTCGCCTTCGCAACGAGGTGATCCGGGGCACCGCGCAAATCCGCCACTCCGCCTAGCGCCACCATTTGCCGCTGTTCATCAGAATCGATGGCAATACCAAATCCAGGCAAACGCCTACAGTGGTCCCGCGCGCCATGACCCCGCCCGTGCCAGCCGCATATGACACACACCGACCCCGACCAAACCGACGCTGCTTCGCGGCCTGATGCCGCTGCCAATACTGCGCACACACCAAAAATACCAAGCTCTCCTATTGCGGAACTCCTCCTGATCGCTGTCCCCGCAATCGTCACCATGACCTCCTACACACTCATGCAGTTCGCCGACATGTGGATCGTGTCGAGTTTCCCCGATGCTGTTGCAGCAGTCGGCAACGCAGGCGTCGGTGCCTTCGTGCCCGGCGCTGCCATGATGGGCCTGATCTCCATCGTCAATACGTTCGTCAGCCAGAATCTTGGCGCAGGTCGCCCGGAGCGCGGTGCAGCCTATGCCTGGAATGGCCTCTGGCTCACTTGCGTGTTGTGGGTACTCATGCTTGTACCCTTTGCGATTTTTTTGCCGGAAGTGTTTCAAGGCATGCGCACCGTACTCGGACTTGAGGATGTATCGGAAAACCTCAAGGCGATGGAAATCGTCTATGGCCGCATCATCGTGCTCGGCATGGTCTTCACCATCGGCGCCCGCAATATGAGCCACTACTTCTACGGCATGCACAAACCAGCCATAGTCATGATCAGCGCCATCACCGCCAACCTTGTCAACGTTGTTATCACATGGAATCTGGTGCAAGCTGCAGCGCACCCCGCCACAGGAGAACCTGACGCGATTGCGGGTGTGACCGGCGCGGCCATCGGCACAGTAATCGGCAGCGGCGTCGAACTGCTCATCCCCATTGCGCTCTTCCTGAGTCCGCGCTACAACACACCCTACCGCACCCGTGCCGCGTGGAAACCATCCCTGCATCACATCAAGGAATTGCTCAAACTCGGGTGGTCCCCCGCCCTGATGATGGGCAATGAACTGATCTGCTGGTGGATCTTCATGGCGGGGTTCATCGCAACATTCGACCATGGTGAACACACGATTCACAACACCGCCGGGTGGATCGTGCTGCGCTATATGCACCTGAGCTTTATGCCCGCGGTGGGCTGCTCGATTGCGCTAGCTGCAATCGTCGGGCGCTACGTCGGCAAGAACGATATCCCCACCGCCATCAAGCGCATCTGGCTTGGCCTCTTACTCACCATCGCGTACATGGCGCTGTGGGCGATTGCCTTCGTTGTCTTTCGAGAACAACTCGTCGGCGTCTTCCTGCCCACAGATGGACCCGGCGCTGTGCCGCTTGAAATACGCACGGAAATCATCAAGGTCGGCGCGTTCATTCTGATCATCGCTGCCGCCTTCCAGATGTTCGACGCCGTCGCGATCGCACTCTCCGGTGCACTGCGCGGCGCAGGCGACACCGTATTTCAGGGCATCGTCACCATTGTCCTCAGCTGGGGCCTCATCGTTGGAGGTGGGTGGCTCATGGTGCACTACTGGCCTGAGTTCGGTTCGGCTGGGCCCTGGGCCGCTGCTGCGGCGTACATCATTGCCCTCTCTATCGCCCTCTTCTGGCGCTTCATGGGCAATGCCTGGAAGACCAAATCTGTCATCCGTGAAAAAGAAGCCGAAGCCCTTGGTCTGTCCTGCAAGCATTGCGGCTATGACCTTGCTAGCCACGATCCTGCAACCCCCTGCCCGCAATGCAGCGGCTCGCCAGCATAAAGACCTAGGTGTTGGCCCGGATAGACACGACATGCCCCTGAATCTTCCCCTCAACCGGGCCACACCCGAATCGCGCCGCCAGCGCATCGGTCGCAACATTGGTTGCCTGCTCAAGGCCCGATGCATCGCGGCTTTCTATTTCATTGCGCAGTGGCGTCCCCTGGCAATACGCAATTGCGGGAATCGAAGCGCTGTCTGCGCGGCTGTGTGCAGCGACTGTTTCGACAGTTGGACCGAAAACAAAGCCTGCCATTCTGAGATCCGCAACAATCTTCTCAACATCCCAATACCCGTGGGGCGTACGGACAAGGAAGCGAGGTGGATCCGAAGGAAAATGCTTTGCCAGCGACTGCGTCACCGTATCCGCAAATTCGTTTTCTTCGATTCGATCCCACACATTGAAGATAAATCGCCCGCCGGGCTTGAGCACGCGCAGCGCTTCCGCATACGCTTTCACACGATCGGGAAAGAACATTACAGAAAATTGACATACCACGGCATCAAATGCCGCATCTTCAAATGGCAATTCGTGTGCATCGGCCTGTTGCCATGTCACATTTGTGTTCGCACGCAGCGAGGCTCCATAGTCCAGCATCGGCTGGTTGAGATCTGTTGCAATGATTGAAACACCGCTCCCCAACACTTCAACCATTGCTCGCGTCACGACACCGGTTCCCGCCGCCACCTCGAGTACATGGGTAACTGGCTCAAGGCTCACCCGCTTGGCCAAGTCTCTCGCATACGGTTCGAAGATCAATGGCGTGAGATATGTGTCGTAGAAAGCCGGAATCGACCCGGAAAAAACTTTGTCCGCATGATTTCCTGTCATAATTGCCCCCTCTGGGCCATGATTGATCGGCCCCGGCAGACGCCACCATAGTGAGATAAATCGCCGTCGCGGTGTGGTGATATTGCCATTGATGACGAGCAGCCTCCTCCGAAAGCAACATTTGTCCCTCCCCCCTGGCCCGGCTACACTTCCCGCCCTGCCTCGTGCAGGGACAGGCCCTCACTCGATACGCAACCCAATGACGCTGACGCACCGCACCACCGGCGCGTCAAGGGGAACTCATGGCACACAGCAATCCAATGGATATGGTGATCGGCGCCGCAGAAACCGCCGGTGATGCACAGGCCGCCGCCCGGCACATGGCAGAGGGCGATGCCGCCCGTCTCGAAGGCAACCGTGGGAGTGCAATCACATGCTACCGCCGCGCCGTGGCCGCCGATCCAAACAATGTCGATGCCATCTTCAAACTCGCCTACGAACTCGATCTCACCGGCGAAGAGATGGAAGCCATCAGCCTCTACGAGCGCGCCTGCGAGCGCCCGCCCGCGCCGGTGAATGTCCTGATCAACCTCGCGGTGCTTTATGAAGACTTGGGCGATTATCGCAAGTCTGAAAAATGCCTGCGTCAGGTGCTCGATACCGCACCCAATCATCCGCGCGCCCGCCTCTTCTTCAAAGATGTCACCGCCTCGCGCGATATGTTCATCGATGAAGAGCACGATCGCGATCTTGCCAAGCGCAGCGCACTGCTTGATACCCCGGTGACAGATTTCGAACTCTCTGTCCGCGCTCGCAACTGTCTCAAGAAAATGAATATCCGCTCACTGGGTGACCTGCTGCGCGTCACCGAAGCCGAACTCATGGGCTACAAAAACTTTGGCGAAGCTTCCCTGCTTGAAATCAAACACATGCTCACCGTCAAAGGCCTGCGCCTTGGCCAAGGCCTCGAAGAACAGCACCGCCGCCTGCGCGCCCGCGTCGCCGAGCAGTTCCGTGGTCAGGGCAATGAGCAGTTGCTCGCCAAGTCGGTCGCTGATCTGGGCCTCTCTGTCCGTGCCCGCAAGGCCCTGCAAATGCTTGGCATTCACACGCTTGGCGATCTCGCCGCCCGCACTGAAGCCGAACTCATGGGCGTCAAGAACTTCGGCGCGACCTCACTCGATGAAGTGAAGATTAAGCTCCACGAAAACAATCTGGGCCTGCGCGAACTGGCGTTCTGAACGTCTGCATTCTGAGCGGCTTTAGAAATCGCGCCCGCGATAGCCCCAGGGGGCACTTGCGAACGGCAACGGCGTTGGCAACGGATATTTCGCAGCGCTTTGGTACCACTCGGGCCACTGAACAGGCAGGGCGGGCTCCGCATCATTCGGCGACACCCGCTCAACATGGCCATCCGCAAAGCTCACGTTGACTCGCATACTTGATGGAGCTTGTGGATTGCCAAGTCGACTTCCGTCGCCGTGATGATCTGCCGGTTCAAACATGACAACCTTGCGGTCATTGTATGAGACTTCGTGAACTCCGACGTCTTTACGAAAATCGTCTGGACGTTCTCTACGATCGGCGTGGGCAGGATTCCACAACTCCGCTCGTGTAAAAAACGCCGGACTGTAGTGGTAGCTTCGGCGTGCCATAATTTGTGGGTTGGGTGTGGGGGTCGATGTTCTCATAACGATCGGTGCAGCGAGAATGTCGATTGGCTCATGACGTTCAAGCAAAGTCGGACGAAAGCAATACGCCCATTCCGTCACTTGCTCAAGCGTTTCGGTGAACAAGTGTCCCATCTCTCCCATGACTACATCTTCATATTCCTCACCCGGGCTAAGCAAATTGGCCCACTTGTTGTCATTGGATTGGGAGTAGACCCCATGGAGCAACATGATCTCTCGCAGCTTTGATTGCGAGCCCACACTATTTGCCTGAACTCGTGCTGATCGAAGTGCGGGAAGTGCAAGTGAAAGCAGGATCGAAACAACCGCAATGACCACCAGCACTTCGAAAAGCGTGAACGCCCGCGCAGTGTTAGAAAAACATGACCGCATCCCAGCCCCCGCAGGATGTTTGCAATATCTGCCACCGGGTATCATCCCAATACCAGAGTACCCACCAGCGCCATCGTCGCCCCGCTTCATCCTCTACAAGCATATGTGTCGACGCCATCGTGACGCCACCGTGCTCGTGTATCACATCTTTAATGGTTCGGATCGGTTCTCGGAAGCGGAAGCCCTGGCCACCTGGCGTTCCAGACCAAAAGCTTGGGTCGTAGGCCGCCACGTCGAGAAGCCCCGACCGGGCATACGCATCGCTGACCGTATTGGCCCGGTAGAGCCCCGCCTGAAAAGCGGGAACATCCAATCCCACTGACACGATCCGTTCCCCTCCCTTATCGAATGCATGCTCTAAGAACTGCTTGAAGGCTTGCTCGGGATTGTTCGGGTCCGGCTCCGTTCCCATGTACAACTTGAGATACTGCCCGATCGGGCCCCACCATCGGCTGTCAGGTGCAAGAAGCTGCGTACTGATATCCTTTGTGGCAAAATCAAAATACGCCTGCGCCCCCGACGATCTTGCCGCGAGTTGGGCCGTCAGCGTGTCGGCAAGCGCATGCACCAACGCAACATCATCGTGCTCCGAAAGAAGGACATCGAGGCGCTCCCATACATCATCACGGAGCGAGGTCTCCGTGCCCTGTGGAATCGTGTGCATCTCGATTGGCGACCATCGTTCATCAACCGTCGCACGAGCCTCAGCTTCCTTGGCTGCGTATTCGCGCTGAATGCGCGACCGTTCTGTACACCCCCGCCCGTTGAATGCCAGCGCAACTACCGCTACGCCCACAACAACACCCAGTGAAACAACGCCCCATCGCTTTAGCACGGTCACCTCCAACTCACCTCAAGGAGTAACTGAGTTGCACGGCCCTTGGCGACAAGTAGAGGTACCGTTTCCATTCGCGCAGCACTGGCAATCAGTATTATGGCAGAAGAAAAGTCCGCAATTCGAACCTTCTACACAGTGGTTCCTCTTGGATGTGCCATCCCCCCACGTCAAAGCAAAGGCCTCTGAGCCATGAAACATCACCAACGCTACAACCGCCAGAACAATGCCGCTCACGAATCCGCCAGCAAATCTTCAAAACATCATGCACCTCCGTTTGTTCAATAAATCCGCATGCAGCCTACCCCCCCCCCCCGAAATTGCAAGCACCTTTCTTACATTCCATACAAATCCGCCTAATCGAGGGGATGATATTTCACACATATGAGTTTTTCGCCCCTGCTGGACTCTTGCCCGCACCCCGGCGACAATCCATTGCTGTGCAAAATCAACCAGACCTGTTCACGGATGAACCCACGCCGCCCGATCTTTCATCAGATTCGAGCAACAAAGACATTGCGCCCGAATGTGATGCGCCACAGTGCAATGGTGCCCCCGCATCGGGTATCTCGCCAGCCATCGGGCGCTTGCTTGGCGTTGCCCTTGCCTTTGCGATCCTGATGCCGGTGCTGCTGATTGCTGCGTGCAGTTGGAAGAACTTTGGCATTGCCGGCATTGGCCCCCGTGGCGCGCGCGATGCCGACCCTTTTTATGACCCGGCGCGCCACATCGGCGAGCCCACCATGCGCGTGCGCCTCGCGCGCCGAGTCCCCGTGGTCACCATTGATGTGCGCAGCGCAGCGGCCCAGCATGAACTCACGCTGACCCCGGCCTTCGCCCCGCACCTTGCGAGCACCATCGCTGCCCCAATTCAAATCAGCCTTGGCCCAACAGCATGGCGCATCATTGATGGCCTTGGCGCAACGCGTACCATCCCCCGACTCCACGCGGGCAGCGCCAATGCCACTGACGACCTGCTTACCATTCGTGCGATTGATGGCGCCCTGCTTTTTGATGGGGATTCGCGCCCGGGTGATATTCTGCTTCATGCGGTCGCTGTAGCGCAGGGCGAATCCGCAGCGGCCACAATCGATGTCGTCGAACATCTCCCCATTGAGCTCTATCTTGCGGGCGTCGTTGATCGCGAGCTCTACGCCGGGTGGCATCTTGAAACCTACAAAGCGCAGGCTATCGCCGCGCGAAGCTATGCGCTGCACGAACGCAAACGCCGTGCAGAGCTTGGCACCTATGTAGACGTCGACAATTCAACATCGAATCAGGTCTATGGTGGACACACCGCCAACCGCACCGCGATCCGCGCTATCGAACAAACACGAGGCGTTGTCCTCACCTGGCAGGGAGATGTGTTGCGCGCGTATTACAGCTCTACTGTCGGCGGCCGCGCCGCAAGCGCTGCAGATACCTGGCCAACTTCGGGCGCATCAAAGTACAACGCCGCCCTGCCCCTGCAAGCTTCACTCCGAACTGATGTTGATGATTTTTCGCCGCTGTATCGATGGACCGTCGAGCGCCCTCGCCAGTCGCTCTCGCAGCGATTGCGCGCCTGGGCCGAGGTCCATGGCTCTGCGCTGCGGAATATCAAGTTCGTCAAGCGAATCGAAGTATCCAAAGCCAATACATACCATCGTCCAACGGTGTATCGCCTCTATGACGATGATGACCGGTGGTATGAATTGTCCGCAGAATCCTTGCGCGTTGCCTGCAACACTTCAACACCATCGCTTGCGTTCCCATCGAGCAAACAGCGCATCAAAAGCTCTGATTTTGAAGTCATTCTAAAGGGTGACGGGCTTATCTTCAAAGGCCGGGGCTTTGGGCATGGCGTCGGCATGAGCCAGTACGGCGCCGAAGGTATGGCCCGCGCCGGGACCACCGCCGATGACATTCTCATGCACTATTACCCGGGCGCTTTACTCGAACGCGCATACTGAATCCATCACGCATTTATGGCAACAATGTGTACTGCGCCGGCACGCGGGGGATCAACACAAACACCGCCTTGATCGGGCGATACGATCGGTCTAACCCGCTCAACATAAAAACGCCAAGCTCCGTTGTGCCTTCAATAGATGGGCCAAACGCATCCGGTACAATCACATCACCACCAGAAAGTACTTCAAAATCCGGTTTTTTCGCTGCCTCTGGACTCTCTTCTGCATCTGCCTCACCGTGCATTGTCGGGTCGTCAACAGGTGCATGTGCAAACGCTGACCAATCCGCATCACTTGAACCGCTCACAATGAAAATCGCATGTGTTGGCAACAGATCAGCACGAAACGTCACCGCATCAAGCACCCGCCCCTGCTCTTGCAACGTCAAAGCAGCAGCAGGGTCATACATCGCACGCGCAGGATCGCGCCTGCTTGCTTCATGAATCTGCACACCTATTTCTGTTCGCATTACCGCACCGCCTGGCGTGGGCGCCACCCAGCAGCGCGCAATAATTCGCGGCGTGCCCGCGGGCATGATCATTTCCTGACCATCGACGATCAGGCGTTGCCGCTCGCCAATCGTGCGCCCGCGAAGCAGCTCCGTCCACGCAGTCAGTTGCCCGCCCCACTCGCGTCGCCATGTCAACAGTGGCGGGAGCGCCGCATGCACATCCATCACCTGCTCGATCGGCACCGCAATAACACGAAACCCACTGCGGCGCAGGCGTTCGCGCGCAAAGTACTCAATCGGCATGGGCTCCTCTTCGAACGCGGACAACACCCGCGCAACGCGATCACCTGTGTCATCCGTCAACCACGCATGATGCTCCATGCCCATCCGTGCACCAAGTGCCAAAGGCTGCGTCGCATCAAGAGCGCCTGACTGCACAATATGCAGATTGCCAAGTGCTGTGTTCGAAGCTCTTGCCGTACTGGACGTACTCGCACATCCGCACACCATCACCAATAGCACAAACAGCACACCACTCAGCCCAAAACCCCACAGCGCGCGCCCGTCCATAATCAATAAATCTCACTCGGGTGCAATGCTGCATCATCAGATGGCTCAAACTCATTGATTCGATCTATCAACCGGCGCACAAGCCCAAAACCATGCTTGGTGTGCGTGAAGACCAAACGCGGCAACTCCCGATGCTCTTTCTCGTTGTCATAGGCACCACGCTGGGTGATCTTGCCCGTTTTGATCAGCGCCCCAAACTCTTCATTCAACCGATCAACATCACCCTGCTGCAATGGCTTGCGAATGCGTATGACAAGGTCATCTTTCACATAGCGTGAAGAATGATAATTCTTATAAAAACGCTCGATGTGTGCCACTGCGTCCGCCGCATCCTGCGTGATGTAATACAGATTCAAATCTTCCGCAGAAATCATGTCGTGCCCAAGCAGTGACCTGCGCGCATAATTGTCCCAGTGTTTCCAGTAATCGCCCCCCGCATGTTCAAGCAACACGATCGGCACAATTGCGGATCGCCCGGTCTGCACCAATGTGAGCGCCTCGTACAGTTCATCCTGCGTCCCAAACCCGCCCGGGTACACCGCCACTGCTTCACACTGGCTGAGAAACATCAACTTGCGCGTGAAGAAATATCGGAAATTAATCAGCTTTTCATCACCCGCGATCACCGAGTTTGCATTGGTTTCAAAGGGCAATCGAATTGAAAGACCAAATGACGATGCGGCCCCAGGGCCAAGATGCCCCGCCTTCATGATGCCATCACCGGCGCCTGTAATACACAACCACTCACGGTCTGCCATCATCTTGGAGAATTCAACACACGCCGCAAAATCTGGATCATCTTCCGGCGTGCGCGCCGAACCGAAGATCGAAATCATCGGCTGATCTTCATACCGCTCAAACACCTGATAGGCGTAACGCAGCTCTTTGAACGCTGCAGTCAGCAATTTCAGTTCGCCCGCCCCGCGCTTGTCGTACACCAGCTTGAGTGATGTGATGATCTGATCGCGAATCAGCTTGCCTTCAAAGGTTGTGGTGTCGCCGCCGCACTCGCCGATCATCCCGTCGACCATTGCCACAAAATCTGCATCATCCACGCGCCGACCCGAACCATGCTTGCCTGTAATGGGTCCGATGGTGTCTGGATCAGGGATTGTTTCATCAAGTCGTTCGTTTCGAGACATACCCCGCGCAGAACGCTCGGGACCATTTGATTCTGAAGACATTTCTTTTTTCCTTCCGCCGCCGCCTCTTGTGACCGCTTCGTGTATTCTTGTTCGTCTAATCCTGCTCGCCGTTGTTGCCCGCATCGACTTGGCTGGGTTTCGATTTCACCCGGTCGCGCCGCCTGGCATCTCCTGAGACGATCGCATCAAAAAGCGATCGCGTTGCTTGCAACTGTTGATACTTCACCTCTGGATCATAAAGCGTTCCGGTCACCCTCGCTGTCGCCACCTCATTGCGCAACAATTCAGTCAACTCTGTCAGCACCGGTGTCTTGAGCAGCGACTGCGTCGTAAACGTGATATCCAGTTCAAGCCCCGGCCACCGCAATTCACCCGTGCCAACCACCGCCACACTCGCCGATTCCGCAAACACCTCTTCGAAAATCATCCGTGACCCATCGACATACCATTCGGCATACGCAAATGTCACCGGCTCATCCACCGGCACCTGCAAACTTGACAACTTCACAAGTTGAACCAAGCCGGGCAATTGCAACACCTGCATCTTTGGCGCATCATCAGGCGTTTGAAGACGCAACATCCCCCGCCCCTGCCGCCCGGCCCCGCCAACTGCCCCGCGCAAACTCATGTCTGCAAACAGTTCACCACTGCCCGGCACCGCGTCATCATCCATCTCCTGACTCTCGCCACTGCGCAGGTCCTTCAACATCTCCTTGAAATCCACGCGATCAAAACTCGCGTGCAATTCCCAGTCGCCTGTGCCACCATCCGCGGCATGCCCGCCCAAGCCGCGCACCGCACCAGATGCAGACAGTCGCCCGTCGTACAACGCACCTTGCGGCACCTGTACAACATAGGAACCCGCCTCCGGCGTAGACCTCACCCGCCCATGCACATCATGGACCAACATCGATGCGGCCCTGGCTTGCTCAACGGTAAACGCAATGGAAACATCATTGGCCGCTTCGCCTTCGCGTTGCCACGCACGAACCGAAGCTGTACCCACCGCATCGGAAATCGTAACCCCCGGGTCCATCGACATGCCCGATACCGTCACCTCGCCTTCAAACCCGGATAAGCGCACTCCAGTTGCCTCATCAAACCAGTTCGCACGCACTTTGCCATCTTGCACCGACACCGGCCCATGCACTTCAAAGGCAAGTTCCTCAAAAACCGAGTTCAACACCCCCGGAAGCGCAGCGCGTACCCCCGCAGATAGTGTTGGCACCCGCCCATTGATGCGCCCTGCAAAAGAAAATGGCTCCACTTCATCCCGCGCCCATTGTCCGTCAACAGCAAGCGCCACACCGTCGCCCTGCCCGTCGAGAACAATCCGTCCGCCCACCGGGGAAAGTTCTATTTCTCCAGTCAATTCATCAAGTGCAAGCCTTTCGCCGCCTGACACAAGCGAAAGACTCCCCGGACTGATGACACCTGTCACATCACGCTTTCCGTCGGCATGAGATGAAAGCACGACATCCGCAGCAAACCTGCCGCCCAGGCCATTGTCATTCATCCACGCAGCAAATTCGGGCGCTGTCTCTTGTGCAACGGCGCGCACAATCAGAGATCCGATGTCGCCGCCCTCGATGCCAACAATAAGCTGCAGCACATCCTCTTCGTTCTTTTCCTGCGCTGCGCCAAGACCCGCATCATCAAGATGTATTTCACCATCCAGCGCCACGTGCCCGCAAGGCGCACCATCAAAGCCCATCGCACCAGAAAGCTTTTCAAACCGCGCACGCCCCGGCGTCAGTTCAATCGAACCCGTCGAATCAAGCAGTTGAAGACGCCCCCCCCATCCATTCAGCGCCATCTCATCGAGCGCTGTAAAATGCACGGCATACTCGAGTGCCTCATCCTGCACCGACACTTCCACGTCGAGATCCGCATGCCCGCCCGGCAGATGCTCCCCGCGCGTATGTGCAATCTCCGCCGCAGCCTCAGGCGCAAACGCCGCCACCACCGCCTCAACCGGCGCAGACAGATCAAGTCCCTCGGCCTGAAGCTGCACTTCAATCGTACTCGCACTGCCATCTTCACGAAGGTCTACCGCCGCCTGTCCAGCCACACGCGCCTCACCAATTCGCCCTGCAACCTCATTCACGCGCACCGCATCTCGTCCTACAGTCAAGTCAAGTTGCATATCGTCAAGTGACAAAACACTGCCATGAATACTCGGCCGCGCCGCGAGCAACTGCCCGAGCGCATGGACATCAAATGTTGTGCGATTCAGATCGTTGGGATCAGGAAAAATCCGAACCTCCGCTTTCACAGCACCGCGCACTGCGAGTTTGCGTATCGCTCGCGCAGGGGAAAACGCTGCCTTTTCATCGCCCGGAATCGCTGCCAGAAGCACTTCATCCATCGGCACATCGCGTATCGAAATATCTATATCAGGCGTGTACTCTGTCGCACCCTCCGCAACCGCCACGCGCCCGTGAGCCGTGCCCGTGGCGCCGGTTGGTGAATCAAACCGCGTTTGCTCAATCGCCACTTCTTTCTCATTCACTCGCACCAGAACATCGTGCGCCACCACCGGATATGCAAATGCATGTGGAAGCAGACCCGCCATCGGTGAACGCACATCTATCGTCGCTCGAAAATCGTTCCCTGCACCCGCCTCGCGCTCGAGACGCAGGTCAAGGTCAAGCAGGCCCCCCATATCGAATACCGGAAGCCGCGCTGTCGCCTCACACTGTGCAACAACTCCACGGTGCTTTTCAATATCCATCATTGATTCATCAGACGCCCGCGCATCTGCGAGTGCACGCCGCGCCTCGGCAAGTGCAATCTGGTTCGCCGCAGCAGATGCCGACGTCACGATATCGCCCTTCGCATACAGCGCTTCCACCTTCGGCATATCCATCAAGATATCGAAAATTCGCTGTATGTTCTCTGGCAAACACGTGCGAAGAAACGGATCCACAGGAACATCTGTCAGCGCAAGCCGGATATCCACCGCTGCTTTGTCATCTGGTGGCGCGACACGCCCGGATACTGAAAGATGCGCTCCGGTTGGCGAAACACCGCGAAAATCAATCACGCGCACTTCGTCAGCATCAAACTCGACGCGCCCCGTAATATGTTCAAAGGGATAGGGGTATTGCTCATACTGGACCATCCCTTCTGCAACTTGCACCGCACCTTCGCTGATCACCTGCGCAGGTGTTCCGTCTGCACGCGGTGCACCCCGCGAGGCGCTCACCCAACCAGACAGCACCATGCTTGGCTGCGAAAAATTTTCAAAAATTGTGCGCACAACTTCGGGAGCCATCCCAAGCAACACCGACCGTTCTTCCACCGTAAGTGTCGGCACATCGAGCCGAACAAAAAACGGTGCATCCTCGGTCAATCCCCCATACCGCAATGCCACTGCAACTTCAATATCCTCGGCAAAGCCCTGCAATGTTGCCTCGACGCCAGCCAGCGTGAGCTGAATCGGGCCGCTCACCTCCCGCATCGCAAGAAGCGTGCGCCCCCCAATTGCATCTTCGATCGGCACATTCATATCAACTGCGCGCAGCTCAAGTGATGCCTCCACCGCTGAACCCGGAGCATATGCAAACCGCGCCGAATCAATCTCTCCGCGCACATCCATCATCGCCCACAGTTCCCGATACGGGCCCGGCGCCGTGCGATCAGAGAATTGCTCTAAATCAAGGCCCTCCATCGTGACGTCAATCTGTCCCGTATCAGCATTGAGCAATCCCGTGACATGCAATGTGCCATCCCCAGCAGCTGCCCCCGGTGCATCGGGTTTCTTTTCTGTCAATTCGATGTCATACACGGATGGATCGTCCGGCCTTTGATACAACCCCCCGCGCACCGACATCTGCGAACGCTCCTGATAGTGCTCACCATCATGTTCGCCAAGTTCAATAACGCCATCGATGATCGTCAGTGCGGGCAACCGCCCTGCGCGGCCGCGCTGCGCCGGACGTTTCAACAGCCCAAGATTCAATACGCCTCTCGGATTCACACTCAGTCTCACGCGCGGACGGATGAGCTTCACACTCTTCACACTCGCCCGACCCGTCAGCATGCCAGAAAGATCAAGCGTGATCTGTGCCTCTTCCGTACTCAATACTTCGCCGCCTGTGCCAGGCAGCGCTGGCGTGCGCACACGCAAGCCCTTCACCACAACCACCCCGCCCCGCATGAGCGTCACGCGTTCAGCGCTCGAAGACACACCGAGCATGCCATCGATCCGCCCAATCAAGATCGATTTCAATAAGGGCGTTTGTGTCAAGGCAATCACGCTGCCCAACACGAGAACAATCGCCCCGGCACACAGGCGCCTTACCAGCCGCCACCGACGCCGTTTCGGAATACCGACGTTCACCGCTTTCCGCGGCGGGGTCTTCGTGTTGATCGGGACTCTTTTGGACATAGTGCTCCATAATGATCGGAACCGTGCGCTACGGCTATACTCGCATCGCCTCGTCCGGGATGCCACGCCTTCCTCATTCGGTGGGCAGATTCACCTCGGCCGAAAGCACGCGCCCGTAGCTCAGCAGGATAGAGCGGCGGTTTCCTTCTTGATAAGAGGGGCCCGGGTCGGCAACGGCCCGAGGCGAACCGGGTGAACTCGGGGAAACCCCACCTGCGGCCTTTTCCGCAGAGGGCAATCCCGAGCCAAGTCGAGGATCGGGGTACGGGATTCCATATGCCCGTCGATCCACGGAAGGTGTAGAGACCAGCGGGTGAGCTGCCCCAGCAATACCCCCGCACCAGACGGCCCCAACTGGGACCAACTGGAAGCGCCCGGCACCCGCGAATCCGGCCCCTCAACAAGGGGCACGCGGGTGATGAGATGGTCCGGTCCGGCGGGAGAACCGTCGGGGGTACCGAAACCGCAGGTCGGAGGTTCGAGTCCTCCCGGGCGCGCTTTGAGAACGTCCCAGAAATGGGCTCCCGGCAACTCCGCAGGTTCTGCGCGGTACCGCCCGTGGATGAGGTATGCTTGTCCTGCGTCGCCAAAGGTGGCTGGATCAGGCTGACGCACAAGTCGATGTGGATTCAAAGGTAGTGCTCCGCCTGGTGCGGAGTGGTGATTGCATGTGATGGGGGTGCTTGAAATGTTTCGTCAGTTCAACCAAGTTTCGAACGCGTTTATTGGAACCATGCTTGCAGCAGGGCTTGGTTGCGCTGCCGTTGCCACCTTGTCCGGGTGTGATCAGGCCCCGGCGGCCACGTCCACCGAGAATGCCTCGAACGTGGACGTTTCCAACACTTCCGCAACGGACCAACAGCAGACTGCACCCACACCTGCTCCTGCGCCAACCGTGAAACCCCGCGCCACGCCCGTTGCAATAAACCCCGCCATGCCGGGCAATACACCTGGTGCCAAACTGGTGTTCGACTCGCTCATCTATGACTTCGGCACCGTCTACACCGCGGGCGCGCTCAAAGGCACATACGACTTCAAGAATGAAGGCACCGCCGACTTGCTCGTGACCCGCGTCAAGCCCGGGTGCGGATGCACTTCCTCAAACGCCGCCGAACTCGAAAACACCACCTACAAACCAGGCGCAGGCGGGCAGATCAAATTCACCTTCAACCCGAAGGGTCAGGGTCAGCAAAACAAAACCATCACCGTTGTCTCGACAAATGAAGAACAATCTACGATCTATTTGCAGCTTCGTGCCAACGTTCTCCCATCGGTCAAGATCATGGCTTCGGCAGCGCAGTTCGGCAACATTCGAGCCGGAGAATCAGGCAAGGCCGTCATTCAGCTTCAAAGCCGCGATCCAGAGTTTTATGTGAAAGATATTCTTCTTCCAGATGACACGCAGCTCACATGGACATTTGAGCGCCTTGAAGGCCATCCCGATGCGGAGTACCCGGGCGTCGGTCAGGTCGTCTTCAAAAGCAACGCAAACTCACCCACTGGACCGATCTCAGAACAAACAAAAATTCAGGTCTATGCCAAAGTCCCAGAAGTGCCTGACCAGACAGACACAGAGTTCCGCGCTGTTGTGGGCGGCAATATCCTTGCGAAGTTCTCATTTGAGCCTCGATTCCTGCGCTTCCCAACTTCATCGCCAGGTGATGTCGTCGAAGCGCGCACAATCATCAGCCACCTCGAAGGCAACGCTTTCAAAATCCTCAAGGTAGAATTCGACAAGACCGGTTCCCCCGGCGACGACTTCACCTTGAGCTTCGAGGAAGTGGCTGGCTCCGAGGGCAAAATGCATGAGGTCATCTTGCGGGGTACCTGCCCGCCGCTCGGACGCTCTTTCCGAGGTGCGATTTATGTCTACTCCGATGTAGAAAATCATGGCCCGGTCACGCTGCGGTACAACGGCATCATCCGCCCGATTCGCAAATAGACCCGCCGTTGATGATGAGACATCCCGGAAGCCCCCGAGCAGGAATCTCGGCAAACCTCGCGGAGTATTCACGTCCGGGAACATTGCTTTCTGGTGCGCATTGCCCTGATCCGCTTTCATTGTGCCCGTATTGAGGCATGCTGAACTCCAGATTCAGCAATGCCAAAGACACCCCAAAGACTTGACCCGCTGCGCCGCCGTCGCGCTCCCGCCTTCCTTGTGCTGCTTGCACTCGGGCTCGGGCTCCCGGCCTGCACGCACACGTCCACGCGGCCCCATGTGACCACCTACGCCTCACCTGCGCGACTCGCCCTTCCCACATCCGAGATCGCCCGGTTCAACGACTCAGCATTTGGCATCAGTGAATCCGCCCGGTTCGAATTTGCCCGGCGTGATCTGGCCCTCAGCGCACAAACCAGAGCCTCACTTCGGGCCACCCGGGAGTGGCCGACGCAGGCCCGCCCCCTCGAACGGCGAATTATTTTCCACCGGTGGGAGCAGCGGTAGGGTCCGAGAACCCGCAAATATCCGAATCGGGGCGCACATCTGGGGGGACTACGAAAAGAACACCCCTAACTTGCTATGCGATTCCAACCTCAATGTTGACCGGGCTTTGCAGCTCTGGCATACTGGCACCCTGAGGTCAAGAAGCGTGTCATTCGCGCCTTTGACCTTGTTGCCCACCGGGAGTGAATTTTTTGCGCAGGCGTTCCATTCCTCTGCGCATGAGTCTCGCCCACGCCCACGCCGGAGCATGCCCATGCACACCGTCACGAAAAAAGACCTGATCGATCGAATCGCAGAGCAAACCGGCCAAAAAAGGGTGGTTGTCAAATCGACGGTTCAACAGTTTCTTGATGAAGTGATTCTCGAACTTGGGAAAGGCAATCGCCTCGAGTTTCGTGATTTTGGTGTTTTCGAGCTGCGTGAACGTCGCTCACGTGTCGCCCAGAACCCCAAGACGCTTGAACCTGTCGATGTGCCAGCCAAAAAGGTTGTCAAATTCAAGGTCGGGCGGCGCATGCAACAATCTCTCAGTGATCAGTCAGGCGATCTCAATACCTCTGGGTTGCCTTGAATCAAGATGCCCTCGCAAGATCATTGATCGACGCGCTTCGTTGGCATTTGCACATTCCACCTCCCGCTGCCCCACGTTGCCCACACAACGGCGATAGTCTTGAGTCGATACATGACCTCCAGATGCTCAGGAGACCCTCGCATGACCGCGATCGCGACCAACCACGTTGCTTCGATTCTTGGCACAGAAGCTGACGAATTATTTTCCCACACCTGCACGGGTATTCCGCGCGATGCGCTGCACCTGCCCGGCCCTGATTTTGTCGGACGCATCATGCGTGATACTGATCGGCCCAATGCTGTGCTGCGCAACTTTCAGCATGTCTTGAATACCGGCAGGCTCGGGGGCACCGGGTACCTCTCGATCCTGCCAGTCGATCAGGGCATTGAACATGCTGCGGGTGCAAGCTTTGCACCCAACCAGGCGTATTTCGATCCTGACAAAATCATCGAACTTGCCCACGAAGGCGGCTGCAATGCGGTCGCGTCAACACTTGGCGTGCTTGGCTCGTGTTCGCGCAAGTGGGCGCACAAAATTCCGTTCATTGTCAAGCTCAACCACAACGAACTGCTGACCTATCCCAATACGTTCGATCAGACGCGCTACGGCAGCGCGCGTCAGGCCTTTGAAATGGGCGCTGTCGCCGTCGGCGCAACGATCTACTTCGGGAGCGACGAATCCACACGCCAAATCGATGAGGTCGCCGCGTGGTTTGAAGAAGCGCACCAGTATGGCTTGGTCACCGTGCTCTGGTGCTACATGCGCAACAACGCGTTCAAGATCAAGGGTATCGATCACCACAATGCTTCCGACCTGAGTGCGCAGGCCAATCATCTGGGTGTGACGATTCAGGCGGACATTATCAAGCAGAAAATGCCCACGCACACCGGCGGGTACGCCGGGCTCAACATGGGCGATTCAAGCTATGGCAAATTCGACAAGCGCATCTACACCGAGCTTTCTGGTGCCAATGAAGATGGCACGGGCGGACACCCTATTGATCTGTGCCGATACCAGGTTGCCAACTGTTACATGGGTCGCTCGCCACTCTTGAATTCAGGCGGTGAAAGCAAAGGCGCAGGCGATCTGGCAGCAGCGCTGCGCACCGCGGTGATCAACAAGCGAGCGGGGGGCATCGGTCTGATCTCCGGGCGCAAGGCATTCCAGCGCCCGATGCACGAAGGCGTGAAACTGCTCAATGCGATTCAGGATGTCTATCTTGACGAGAGTATTACCGTCGCCTGATTGTGAATCTTGGGACTATGCCTTGCTGTATACCCAGCATGAAAATCTTCATGCTCGCTTTTGTTGTTGTGTTCTGTTCCAGCCTCATCGGATGCGCCCACCCCAACATGCAGACGGTGACACGCTTTCGAGCGGCGAGGGCTGAACATGACTGGGCCGACGCGAGAGCATTCTTGAGCGAAGACCCCCGCAGGTGGTGGGGCCAACACGAAGGTGACGGCTCGCCGTGGCGCTTGCAAAAAGGTGGACGCTGGAAGGAATGGGATCAACACTTTCACGGAAGCTCCGTACCCGGATCCTGGCACATATCGCCCGATGGCCTCGAAGTCTGGGCCGTGTTTGCTGAGATCAACGACTACTATCGCCTCACTGAACGCGGCTACCAACACCACCGTCAAACATACTTCTTTGACGATTTCGGACTCATCACTGGTCTCTTGATTTCAAGTGAGCCCGAAATTCCGGGGACGCCCGCTGGGCGAGCTGATGAGTTTGCGACTTGGGGTGCTGCCAATCATCAGGAGGAGTGGGCGTATCTTCGCCCTGGCGGAAAAATTGACCCTACTGGTGATCGGTCCGAGCGAACTCGGCGTTTGCTCGAATTGTGGCGCGCCGAAATTGGCCTGCCACCGATCAACCCAATCGAATAGCACTCACTGGTTGTGCATTGCTTCAAGATAGTGCGCCACCTGACGGGCGATGACGTCCGTCTCGATGTTGCTTTGATCGTCTGTCTTGAGTTTGCCCAGTGTCGTGCACTCGAGTGTGACTGGAATCAGGGCTACGTCAAATGAATCCGCATTCACACATGCCACGGTGAGTGATACACCATCGATCGTTATTGATCCCTTGGGGGCAATCAACGGCATCAATTCAATCGGAGGCGCGATGTCGACGCGCCATTCGCCGTCTGCCTTGTTGATTGAGCGCACCTTGCCCACGCCATCAACGTGCCCCTGCACGATGTGTCCGCCAAAGAGGGTGTCTACCCGGGATGCATGCTCCAGATTCACTTTGTCGCCCGGGGCAAGCCCGGAGAGCGTGGTCCGGGCGATGGATTCCGGGATGACATCAAAGCTCGCAAGGCCGTCCTGCTCGATGCGGGTGACGGTCAGGCAGACCCCGGCAATTGAAATCGAATCACCAACCGAAGGTGTATGATCCCATCCACGAAAATGAATCTGCAAGGCAATCCCCTGCGAATGGCTTTGCACACCCGCGACCTCGCCAACAGCCTGAACAAGCCCAGTGAACATGGGGTGAGCATAGGGTTCTTGCTGCGACATCGCGTCAATGTGTCTTATTTGACCCTGCGGGAGCGGGGCCGGATACTGACGCTGGTGGATCGCCTCGCGAGGGTGGGTGTGCTGCGGGCGAAGGCGAAGAATCTTCCTTAGTTTTCGAGGTGTGCTGCGATGGGCAAATGGACGGTATCGGTACCCACTTTCCTGACGGCAAGCCTTTGTGCTGTAGCGCTCTCCGGATGCGCCTCGCAATCGGGCAGTGCGCCCTACGCAAGCCCCGGTGCGATGGACGCCTCCCGCACCCGGATGAGCGATGCGTCAAACCCGGATGTGCCCGCGGCCACGGCGGCGCTTCGAAAGCTCGGGTACCAACTTGAATGGTTCGTCCCCGATGCCGTCACCGAAGGCGTGCGCTTTCTCGATCCAGTTGATGACATTCTGCTTGTCCATGATGGGCGCAATGTGTTGTCCGCTCGCGAGGTCACGACTGGAAAACGGCGCTGGAGTGTGACCCTTGCAACACCTGTTGCGAAATATGTCGGCAACATCCGCATAGATGATCGCGTGCTTGCATCGAGTGAAAACAGCATTCAGATTCTGAGTGCCAAGACTGGTGACTTACTGGAACGCCAGCGTCTGGCAACCCTGGCCAATACGGCACCTCTGCACCTTGGTCGCATTCTTGTGTATGGCTGTTCTTCTGGTGAAGTCCTGGGTCATGATATCGCCACCGGATACAAGAAGTGGGGGCACATGCTCGAAGGTCGCATCGTCGCAACGCCGGTGCGCGCCGGGAAGCGCGCCATCGCGGTGAGTCAGACCGGTGAAGTCCTCGCAGTTGATCCGATCACCGGGCGCGGTTCACGGCCACAACGGCCGCTTTATGCTGGCCTTGACAACAATCCTGTCACCGATGGTCGCCTTGTTGTGATCGCGGGGCTTGATCAATCAATCTATGGCTTCAATCATGCAGACCTTTCGCGGCGGTGGCGCATGCGCACCGACAGGCCGCTGCACGATCAGCCAACGTTGCACAATCGCACAGCGTATGTCGCAATTCCTGACACGGGCCTGCGGGCGATTGATGGCTCATCGGGTGATGAGAAGTGGACCACGGCGGGCGTGCAGGGCGCTGTGATCGCAACGGCACAAGGCGACTTGATTGTGTGGGATGGCTCGACGATGAGCCAAGTTGATCCGAATCGCGGCGATGTTGTGACAAGTGAACATGTGCCGGGTGTTTCGAAACTGATCACAGAAGAGTTCGCCGATGGCGCGCTCTATCTCGTGACAACCGACGGCACGTTGGCCAAGTATTCCCGCCGACGTCGGTGAGCGCTGAGACACCACCAACTGAATCTACCTTGCCCGATCTCGTACCTGTGCGCCGGGCATTGTTGTCTGTAAGTGACAAACGCGGCATCGTGGAATTCGCGCGCGGGCTGCACGAGCTTGGCATCGAACTGATCTCGACCGGCGGCACAGCCAAGGCGCTCGAAGATGCAGGCCTACCGGTGATTCGCGTGGAAGAAGTGACCGGTGCGCCGGAGATGCTTGATGGGCGCGTCAAAACGCTTCACCCGAAGATTCACGCGGGCATTCTCGCACAGCGCACGCCGGAGCACTTGAAGCAGTTGGAAGCGGAAGGCATCACGCCGATCGATCTGGTGTGCGTGAATCTCTATCCCTTCGAGCAGACGATCGCGAAGGAAGGCGTCACTGAGGAAGAGGCGATCGAGCAGATCGACATCGGCGGGCCGGCGATGCTGCGCGCCGCAGCGAAGAACTATGCGTGGGTGACGGTGGTGAGTGATCCGAGTGCATACGAGTGCACGCTGGTTGAGCTCAGGGGTCTGAAGTCCCATTCATATTTGAAAGCGCGCCGTGCACTCTCGAGAAGCACGTTCCAGCAATCTGCGGGATACGACTCAGCAATCGCTTCGTACATGGCACGAGACATAGGCGAAAGTGGCCGGGCACCGCATTTCGTGGATCTCAAACTGTCATTGCGCAATTGGCTGCGTTATGGCGAGAATCCACACCAACGAGCGTCATTGAATCTGAAGATGAGCGGCGCGTTCGCGATCGGCGAACTCACCACCAGTTGGGGCCAGATCTCGGGCAAAGAACTGAGCTATAACAATTTCCTCGATGCTTCAGCGGCGTTGGAATCCGTCATAGATTTGGCGCGTGCTATGCCGAGTTTGTGCCATGCTGCAGTCGTTAAGCACACCAACCCATGCGGAATGGGCTCCGCAAGCAAGATCGACGGGGCCATGAGACTCGCGCTGGATGGCGATCCGATGGCCGCCTTTGGCGGCATTCTTGCGTCGTCGTATTCCATCACAAACGATGTTGCACAAACAATTGTCGACACCGCGAAGTTTCTGGAAGTTGTCTTTGCGCCGTGGTACGCCGAGGATGCCCAACAAATACTTTCAGCCAAGTGGCCCAATGTTCGCCTGCTTGAAATAGGCGAAGTCGATCTCAGCGCTCCGCCCCATTCCCCCCGCAGAACCATTCGTTCCATCCTGGGTGGCGTGTTGATTCAAGATGCTGATGAGCACATCCCCGATCCTGCAACATGGCAACATCGCGCAGGACCAAAGCCGACCGATGAACAACTGCGCGTGGGCGTGCTCGCGGTGATCGCCTCAAAGCATCTCACATCGAACGCGATTTCCATCGCCGCGCTCAATGACAATGACCCCATGCTCGTCGGCGGCGGCGCGGGGCAAATGGATCGCGTGGCAAGCTGCAAGATCGCCATCGAAAAAGCTGGGCCACGTGCGCAAGGCGCAGTCGCAGCATCTGATGCGTTCTTTCCCTTCGATGATGGGCCGAAGTTGCTCATTGATGCGGGCGTCACCTGCATCATTCACCCGGGCGGCTCGAAGCGCGACGACGATACCTTCAAGCTCTGCGAAGCGCGCGGCGTCACCTGCATCACCACAGGCATTCGCCATTTCAGGCATTAGTTCTCACGAGCCGCGACCGTGAGGAAGCGGTCTTTGATCGCGTCTATCGGACGCGCCGGAAATGTCCCATACATTCCAGTTCGCCCCGCCAAACGCCGGAAGCACCAACAAAACGCCTACACCATTGCCTTTGGCGGGTTGCGTCGATACTGTAAGGAAGTCTGCGGTGTGCCCAACGGCATATCGGAGAGGGATTCACCGTGAGCAATCGGCACGCCAAATCGAACGGGCGCCGCCCGAAACGCAACGCCGAGCACTTCGGTCGTGGGGATTTCGCCACTCCAGATGGAGCCCTTCCCTTCACGCTAACATCCGGGCTCGATGCCAAAGTGCTGATTTTGAATCGCAATTATCTTGCGATTCGTGTGACATCTGCGCGCCGCGCCTTTGGCATGTTGTTTCGTGATCTTGCAGAAGTGATTCACGTCGACAACGGTCAGTACCTGTCGTACGACTTCGAGACCTGGACTGAGCTTTCTGCGATGCGCGAAGATTTCGAAGAGGATCATTTTGCCCACCACGACTGGATTCAGGCGGTGCGTTTTGAACTTGCGGTGCCGAAGGTGATTCGTTTGCTTGGCTATGACCGCCTGCCCCGGCAAACGGTGAAACTCAATCGGCGCAACTTGTTTGCGCGCGATCGCAACCAGTGTCAATACTGCGGGCGTCACTTCCCGACCAGCGAGCTTTCGATCGATCATGTGCTGCCGCGCACGCAGGGTGGGGGCGACAGTTGGACGAATCTTGTGTGTGCCTGCGTGCGGTGCAATGCGCGCAAGGGCGGCCGCACACCCGAACAGGCGGGGATCGCCCTTGTTCGCAAGCCTCTTCAGCCCAAGCGCAACCCGATGATTTCGCTGCGCTTAGGGCAGGATCGATATGAGCCGTGGAAGGCCTTTCTTGATAATGCCTACTGGTCTGTGGAGCTGCGGTAGGCTGGAAAGCTGGCGGGCGAGACGCCCACCCCACCTAGATTGGGCACACTTGCAACCCGACAAGCAGATTCCCCAATACCAGAGTATGAAATACTTCACACCTGCACTCGCACTGGCCGGTCTGTCCATGTTCACCCTTCTCGGAGCAGGCGGGTGCGCCGGGTTTGGACGCCCCACCTACGGCCTAGAACAAACGCTTTCTCCAGCGCATATCTCTGACATGCCCATTCAGGTCAAGTCGCGCAACGGGACCATCTCTATTCAGTCTCACGCAGGCAGCGCGGTGGAGATCACTGCCCGACTTCGCAGTATGGATGAACAGCGAGTCCACGACGCTCAGATCAGTGCCGTTCGCGACACCGACGGCACTCTTGCCATTGGAGTCACCTGGCCCGAGGGCAAGCGGCACTCCAATGATGGGTGCTCATTCGACATTCTCGTGCCCGATGCCAATGGCGTCAGCGTACGCACCTCGAACGGACGCATTACCCTCGCGGGCCTCTCAGGTGCGCTCGATGCAAGAACCACCAACGGACGGATCACCATCTCATCGCACGATGGACCGATCAATGTCAATACTACAAATGGGCGCATTGTCATCACTGATGCAACAAGTGCCGTGGCGGTCGACACGACCAACGGTGCTATCAAGGTGTCGCTGACTGATGACAATCCGGGGCCGGTGAATCTTGATACGTCCAATGGACAAGTGACACTCGCAGTCGGGCCCGCATTCGTTGGCACGCTGAGCGCAGATACATCGAATGGGCGCGTACACTTCGGGCCGTTCCCGGATGGCTACGCCGTGAGCAATCTCTCGGTTTCAAAGTCCGAGGGCAGTGCGCTCTTTGGGGGACACGCCTCAACCATGGATAGCACCGCGACATTTGGCGACTCGAACGCTGCCGAGTCCATCGTCGATACTTCCAATGGTTCGGTCACGGTCAAAGGGCGAAGCTGACGCCTAGTAGTGCGGCACTGCCTACACTGGGTGCATGACTCAGGCATCCGTATCGTCGCATGAACACGCCCTTAATTCTGCGCCCTATGCACCTCTCTTTGAGCCTATTTCTATAGGTTCACTGCGCCTGCGCAATCGCATCGCGATGGCACCGATGACGCGCCGATTGACCAACGGCACGGTGCCGGGCCAGGCACACGCCACCTATTACGCGCGCTTCGCACAAGGCGGCACGGGCCTGGTCATCACCGAAGGCACGCACATCGATGATGGGCACTCGGTCGATGCCGACGACACGCCCGCGCTCTTTGGCCCCGAGCACATCGCAAGGTGGAAGCTCGTTACCGATGCTGTGCATCACGCGGGCGGTGCAATTGCCTGTCAGCTCTGGCACACGGGTCGGCACGGGCGCGATCCCATCGCGCCTTCTGCAGTGCCAGTGAAGAACGCTGATGGCACGACCAAGCCAGTTCCTCGCGAAATGACGCGCGATGATATGGATCAGGTGCGCGATGCATTTGCGCACGCTGGGACATGCGCCCAGCATGCAGGCTTTGATGCCATCGAGTTGCACGGTGCGCATGGGTATCTCCTCGAAAGCTTCCTCTCGCCAGCAACAAACACGCGCACCGATGACTATGGCGGCACGCTTGCCAACCGCATGCGATATCCACTTGAAGTCGTGCGCACGGTGCGCACTGCGGTCGGGCCGAGTTATCCGATCATCTACCGGTTCAGTCAGTGGAAGATCGAAGATTACGCTGCGGCGAGCTTTGCCAATCCCGATGAGCTTGGCGTCTTCGTGTGTGCCCTGCGCGATGCGGGTGTTGACATTCTCCATGTTTCGACCCGCGATGCGACCGCCCCTGGGTATCCCGAGGCTCACCCGACGCGCACGCTTGCCGGGTGGTCGAAGAAGTTGTCGACCCTGCCGACGATTGCCGTTGGGCGGGTCAGCGTGTCGCAGAGCATGGGTGAAACTGGCGCGATCGCGACGACCGATCCTGCACCCGCAGCAGCACTTATCCGTGATGGTGAAACTGACGTGATCGCGGTGGGGCGCGCATTGATCGCCAACCCGGACTGGTGCGAACGTGTCCGCGCCGGGAAGTGGCATGATCTTAAGGCGTTTGATAAAGCGATGTTGAAAACGCTTGACTAGGGCTGCAATCGTGTCGCGCTCCAGTTACCTGTACTAAACCCGCCATCTTTTGCAGGTGTCAATGTGCGCTCCCAGCGCGCGCGGTCATGCATGCGCGTTGTCTCGCCCACCCATAACTCCACCGCAGTTGGCCATAAGCGCCATCCGCCCCAGTGCGGCGGTCTCGGAATCGCATCTGCAGAAACCTCGGCGATATTCAAGATATCTATCCCAAATCGCTCTGCGGCGCTGAGCACCTGATCAAGCAAATCATCACGCTTCTCGATTGGCTCCGATTGATTGCTCGACCACGCACCCAATTGCTTGACGGCATCACGCGATGCAAAATACGCATCCGATTCCACCTCGGGCGAACGCACCGCGATGCACTCAAGGCGCGCCTGACGCTGAAACGCATCCCAGTGAAAGACGACGGCGCACTTCGGATTCGCGCTCAGCGCCTGGCTCTTGCGCGAGTTGTAGTTCGTGTAAAAAACTAGATAGCCCGGGTCGGTGACGATGCCCCGGCACAAGACGATCCGGGCCGAGGGCGTGCCATCTGCGTCTACCGTCGCGACTGTGATGGCGTCCGGGTTGGCTGTGGCCCGTGCTGCACGGCCAGCCTCAAACCACGATTTCAGAGTCGGGAAAGGGTCTGTGGGCAGGCAATCCGGCAATCCTGCCAGTTCACCAGGGGTAACGGGTTGGGGCTGCAAATCGGATTTTTGGTGTGCAGCATCGTAGGACATTGGGATAACGATAGCTTGTTGATATCCTGTTGTCTGCAACCCAATATCGCCACAGGAGGGTGATCGGCCCACAGAATGGGAAATCGAACAAAGGGAGCTTGACAAGGATGTCGACTGAGGCGCACGGACAGCGCAATAACAACTCTCAGAACGGACGAGCAAAGCGCGCGCCGTTCAATGCGGCTCAGGTCGACTTGCAGGAATTGTTCGGACGCCTTCCCCCGGAAGCACGACAAGCTGAAATGAGCTTGTTGGGTTCAATGATCTTGGACTTTGGTGTCATAAGTGATGTCTTAGGGATTATTCCGTCTGCAGATGCATTTCAAGTTGAAGCACATCGTGCCGTGTTCAATGCACTCCTTGAATTATTCAAACACGGCGATACAGGCGACCTTACTCTACTTTCTCAAGCATTGGCCGATCGTGAAGAGTTAGACAATGTCGGAGGTGTCGAATACCTATTGACACTTGCTCGCGCTGTTCCAAGTGCTTCCAATGCTCCCCGCTATGCTCGAATCGTTCGAGAAAAATGGCAACTACGTCGCCTAATCGATGCGGCAGGACAAATCGTCTTCGAAGCCTATAACGAGGGGCAGGTGAGCCCGCGCGAAGTACTTGACAAAGCCGAAGCACTGGTCTTCGAGATCGCCGAAGACGCAGAGTCGATGGACGATGTCACGCTTTCTCAACTGCTTCAACAAGCCATGGACACGATCATGGCCAATGAAGGTCGTCTGGTCACGGGTTTGTCGACCGGCTTCCATGATCTGGATGAAATGACATCGGGGTTGCAGCCGGGCGAACTTGCGATCATCGCGGCCCGCCCCTCGATGGGCAAGACAGCGCTCGCACTGAATCTTGCAGAGCAGATCGCCTTTGGCGGACATCGGCACACGCCTGGTTCAACCGACCCGCGTGCATCAATCGCGTTCTTTTCCCTTGAAATGTCAATGCAAGCGGTCACCCAGCGTTTGCTTTCAAGTCATTCGCGCGTCGATTCACACCTCATCCGCACGAACAGACTTTCCAAACAGCATTATCACGACCTGCAGCGTTCCTGCGGCACCCTTGCGGAAGCCCCGATTCATGTCGTCGACACGCCGGGCCTCACGATTATGCAGTTGCGCGCCAAGGCCCGCCGCCTTGTGAAGCAGCAGAAAATTCAATGCATCATCATCGACTACCTTCAATTGATGAGCGCACCGCAGGCTGCGCGTGAAGGGCGTCAGCAGGAAGTGTCGGTCATTTCGCGCCAGATCAAGGCGCTGGCGCGCGACCTCAAGTTGCCGATCATCTGCCTTGCCCAACTTAATCGCGGCGCCGAACAGCGCGAAGGGCATCGCCCGCGCATGGCGGACCTGCGCGAATCGGGTTCGATCGAACAGGACGCAGACGTTGTGGCGCTTCTACACCGTGAGGAGTATTACCACACAGGCGATACTGATTGGGTACGCGAAAACCCTGAAAAAATAGGTGCCGCTGAACTCATCATCGCCAAGCAGCGCAATGGTCCGACAGGAAACGTCGAACTCAGCTGGGATGCAAATGTTACTCGCTTTGGCTCAAAAGCCAGTTATGGTTCGTCGACACCGCGCGCCGCGTCATACGTTGAACCATCGCCCGGCCAATCTGCGAGCAGCTTTTCAAGCCGGCCTCGCACAGGCCCCGAACCCGACCACCGCGATGGCGGCGGGCCCACAAGCGATCTCCCGATCTAAGATTGCAGGCGGCGCACTATTCCACCGTAACTTCGGTCGTCACTGAGTTTGCAATGAAACACATTTCGTGCGCTTTGTGGTGTAACTCTGCCATCTTTTCTGTTGATGGCTCAGCGTTGGAAGCAAATGTAACCCGTGGGCGAAGTACAACGCGCTGCATGGCATGACGCCCATCCTCACGCTTCCCGAGCTGCCCTGTTGCTTCATCGCGATAGCTGTCCACAATGAAATTGTGTTTGGCGCACAGGGCAAGAAATGTGAGCATGTGGCAACTCGATAACGATGCGACAAACGCTTCTTCGGGATCAATGAGTGCAGGGTCGCCGCCGTAGCCTGGGGCCGCGGTTGCCTGCATGGTTGCGCCGCCTGAAAATCGCCATGTGTGCTCGCGGTTGTATGTGGCGTGTGTAAAATCTGCTGACGTTCGTGTCCACTCGGTGGTTGCAGCATGTTCTGACATTGGTGCGCCTCCTGAATCAGCGGGTCATTCCGCCTTGCCATTCTAGGGTCTTCGAGCGCATGAAAAAACCGCGGCGGATCAACCGGCGCGGTTTGAAATCAATATGCAGATTATCCGGTCGATCAGGTCGAACCAGCACCCTTGGCGGGCTCAACGTGCGCCTCACCATCGCTTTGCGACGGCTCATCCTTCTTCTTTGACTTGTCGAGCGCCGGATCGTACGACATATCAAAGGTCAGTTCGTCAGCCTCATCCTTGTGCGTAACCATGATCCGATTCTTCTCTTCGAACTTGCCTGAAAGCAGCGCTTCCGACATCGGATCTTCGATATAGGTACTGATCGCACGACGCAGCGGACGGGCACCATAATCCGGGTTGTAACCCTTTTCGATCAGGAAGTCCTTGGCTTTCTTATCAAGCTCAAGTGTCCATCCCTGTTCGCCAAGTCGCGTGACAAGCTTCTCCGTCTCGTATTTCACGATGACTTCAAGGTCCTCCTTGGTCAGCGGACGGAAGACGATCACATCATCAAGACGGTTCAGGAACTCGGGGCGGAAGTGGCGCTCCACTTCTTTATCAAGCACTGACTTGATCTGCTCATACGTTGAGTGTTCGTCTCGCTTGGAGAAACCAAACCCGCCTCCACCCTTGATGAGATCCGCACCGATATTGCTCGTCATGATGATGACGGTGTTACGGAAATCAACATTGCGACCGAATGAATCAACAAGTCGTCCCTCTTCCATGATCTGGAGGAGCATGTTGAAGACATCCGGATGCGCCTTTTCGATTTCATCAAACAGTACGACTGAATATGGACGCCGGCGCACGCGCTCGGTCAGTTGACCGCCCTCTTCATAGCCAACATACCCGGGAGGGGCGCCGACCAGACGCGACACGTTGTGCTTCTCCATGTAATCCGACATGTCAAGATGAATCAGTGCATCTTCATCACCAAACATGAAGTCCGCAATCGCCTTGGAAAGCAGGGTCTTGCCGACACCTGAGGGGCCAACGAAGATGAAACTGCCCATCGGGCGCTTCGGGTCCTTGAGCCCTGCGCGAGCGCGGCGAATCGCCTTGGAAATGCGTTCGATGGCCTCGTTTTGCGAGACCACTTTCTTGTGCAGTTCGTCTTCAAGCTGCAAGAGACGCTGGGCTTCTTCGCGCTCTAGACGAGTCAACGGCACGCCGGTCATCTTGGAGACAACTTCCGCGATGACCTCTTCATCAACAACGCCGCCAACTTCCTTGGCCTTCTCACGCCACTCCTGCTGCGTTTGTTCTTTCTTCTTGCGAAGCTGCTCTGCCTGATCGCGCAGTTCTGCCGCCTTTTCGTAGTCAGCGTCCTTGACCGCCTCATCCTTAGCAACAGACAAACGCTCGATCTCGCCTTCAAGATCAGCAAGATCCGGCGGCTTGCGCATGGTCTTCAGACGCACCCGCGCCCCAGCTTCATCAATCACATCGATCGACTTGTCCGGCTGAACGCGCCCGGTGATATACCGAGCTGAAAGCTCCACCGCAGCCTCAACTGCACAATCGGTGATCTGCACGCGATGGTGCTGTTCATAGCGATCGCGCAGACCCTTCAAGATCAGAACGGTCTGTTCCTTGTTGGGCGGGTCAACTGTGATTGACTGGAACCGGCGTGCAAGGGCCGCATCCTTCTCGATGTACTTGCGATATTCATCAAAAGTCGTTGCGCCAATGCACTGAATTTCACCACGTGCAAGCGCTGGCTTCAACACATTCGAAGCATCAATCGCGCCCTCTGCGCCGCCCGCACCCACAAGCGTGTGCAATTCGTCGATGAACAAAATCAAGTTCTGCGCCCGGCGGACCTCATTCATCACCGCCTTGATGCGCTCTTCGAACTGCCCGCGATATTTTGTGCCCGCGACCATCATCGCAAGGTCGAGTACGACAAGACGCCGATCGTGCAGCAAATCCGGTACTTCCTGATTCACGATGGATTGCGCAAGACCTTCGACAATCGCCGTCTTACCCACGCCCGCTTCACCAAGCAGCACCGGGTTGTTCTTCGTGCGCCGGCACAAGACCTGGATCACTCGCTCAATTTCGCGCTCGCGTCCGATGACAGGATCAAGCGTGCCGGCCTTTGCCAACTCTGTCAGGTCGCGCCCAAATGAATCCAGCGCCGGGGTCTTTGATTTCGAACTGCCGCGCGGCCCACCTTCGCTGCCGCCGCCTGACATTTCGGGCTCGTCCTTGTCCATGCCCGCACCGAGCAAGTTGAGCACTTCCTCGCGCACTTCTTCGAGCTTCAGGCCAAGGTTCATCAAGACCTGTGCGGCGACACCATCGTGTTCGCGCAGCAGCCCAAGCAGCAAGTGCTCCGTGCCAACGTAATTGTGATTCAGATTGCGCGCCTCTTCGATCGCATATTCGATCACCTTCTTGGCGCGCGGTGTCTGCGGCAGCTTGCCCATCGTGACCATGTCCGGCCCCGAATGCACAAGCTTCTCAACTTCCAGACGCACCTTGCGCAGATCGACACCGAGCGACTTGAGCACATTCGCGCCCACGCCCGAGCCTTCCTTGACGAGACCGAGCAGGATGTGCTCTGTACCGATGTACTCGTGGTTGAAACGCTGGGCTTCCTGATTCGCAAGGGCCATCACCTTGCGAGCACGATCTGTGAATCGCTCAAACATCGCTGCTCCTTCTCCTGCCTGAGCGTTCGTCAGACAGGTGAACCCCCGTCTCTCTCCAAGAGACACTATTGGGCCCAATACTCCCCATTCATCGGTTCAATCGGGTTCCGCGAACACACGCGTTGCCCGATCCACCGTCAGATGTGCGCGATTATAGGCCCTCGCGCCCGACTTCCCTACCGGCTGCGAAAACCATGCCGATTGAAACGCCTGGCGGGACAACCCCTGCGCCACCTGCATCAACGCATGTCGGCGGCGATTTGTTCCCATGCACCATATTTCGGTGGCACGCCAGGGTGCAATCATCTGCCAGTGTGGCAGGACAGTGCGACCTCCATACTCACTCCGATTCATCAATCGGATCCCATATGCCCTGCTCGTTTTCAAGCAACTGTTCTTGAACCTCGGGCTCGTACAGGATTGCAGCAAATTGCTCGATTGCCTTTTCTCGTGCAGACTCGCCGAAGCCGAGTTGAGCCATCACTCGAAGCCATCCTGCCAGAGCATCTGGGGAGGGAGCAAGCTCCAGACTCTTCTCAAATGCCTGTTGAGCGTCATTCAATCGGTCTGTGATATCGAGCCAATAGCCAAGGTCACATGCCGCTCGTGAATTGTGTGGGTCGTGTGCAAGTGCTTTACGAAAGCACTCATCCGGCTGAAGCTGCGAGTACATTTCATCAACTTCAATTCTTTGAATCAATTCACCAAACATCGTCCAGAGCATGGATGACTCAGGAAACTGTCGAATCGCAGTCTGAATACCGTCAGCTGCCACCGTATTTTTTTCTTCATCGCCACACCAGTTATTCCAGACATAAACGATTGCTTCTGCTTCGGTTGAAAATTCCAAGACCCACCTCTCATTCTCCACCCAAGGTTCTTTCTTCTCTGTGTCCTCTGCGCCTCTGTGGTAAATCTTCTTCTTCGAGACAAAACCCCCGCGCTCGCACTTGGAACTAGCCAGACGTTGCAACTTTCCCATCCACGAGTTTGACCACGCGATCCGCCCGTGCAGCAGTCGCGGGGTCATGTGTCACAATCACCATCGTCTGGTTCGTCTCGGCACGAAGTGACATCATGGCATCGAGAATAGACGCACCGGTCGTCTGATCAAGATTGCCCGTGGGTTCATCGGCAAGCAGGAGTTCCGGCTTATTCACCAGCGCCCGCGCAATCGCCACGCGCTGGCGCTCGCCGCCGGAAAGCTCTACCGGGCGGTGCTTGAGCCGATGGGCTAGGCCAAAGCGATCAAGCAAATCCGTTGCTCGCTCGCGCAGATCACTGGATTGCCGCATATAGCCGAGCCTGCCGTGGGCGACCATCGCTGCGATAAGCACATTGTTGAGGACACTCAACTCGGGCAGCAGGTGATAAAACTGAAACACGAACCCGACAGTGGTTCGACGATATCGATCAAGTTCGCCCGCGCCCATCGCCTCGATCGCCCGTCCGCGATAGGTCACATGGTTTGCAGCATCGACATCAATCGGTTTCGCATCCACGCGATCAAGCCCGCCCAGCAGGTGCAAAAGCGTGCTTTTGCCGCTGCCAGAAGCACCAAGCACCGCAACACATTCGCCCTCGCCCACTGCAAGTGATGCCCCGCGCAACACCGGCACATCGACGCGCCCAAGGCGATAGGTCTTGAAGACTTCGCGCGCTTCGATCATCGACGCAGCTTTAGCGCGTGTCGCTGAACCATCGGGTTGTGCAATAGCTGTTGTCATCATTATTCAAATCGAAGTGCCTTGACCGGATCCATCCACGCCGCCCGCACCGCCGGGATTAGCGCCCCAAGCACTGCGCACACACCGCCCGCGATCATCACGATCGCCGCTCGGGATGGCTCGACAACATTGGGAATCTCTGAGAAGTAGTACACCTCGGGATCCCAGATCACGAGCCCCATCGCGCGCCCGAGCCATTCATGAATGGGGTTGATGTAGTGAACGATGGTCCATGCAAGGCCGCCACCGATCAGTGAACCGATCACACCAATCGCAAGTCCATAGCGCAGGAACAACCACGCGACACCCATGCGCGAGGCGCCAACAGCGCGCAAAATGCCTATATCCTTAGTCTTTTCACTCACCATTGACCAGAAGATCGCAAGGATCAACACCACCGCAACAAGCGAAATAATCACAAACAACACCAATACCAGTGCTGTTTCTTTTTTCACCGCGCTGATAAAGGTCTTCAAACCCGGCTTGTTTTCCCAGGTAAAAATTGAAACCCGGTCAACGCTCGGCACACCATCGCTCGATCCCATATCCGGGTATCGCTGCGTCCACTGCTCATAGATGCGCCGAACTTCAACCTCTAGTGCATCAGGCGACACACCATTTGCCGCCTTGATAAGAATGTTCGTTGCCCGCGCTGGCTGCACTCCAACCGCCTTGGGCAGCACAGGCCTCGGCACACCATCCGGTCCGAGTTCGATCTGCCCCGGAATCCAATCCCGATCGGGAATGTCCTGCGCATCAAGTTGCAACATCTTCTGCAATTCACCGATCGGCATCATCACCTGATTCGCATCGATCTCATACAACCCGGTGCGAAACTCATTGGCGACAGTAAACTTTCTGCTGTCGGTGCCAACCACACCGCCCTTGCGGTTCATGGGCAGCACACTGATCGTCACTTCAAAACCAGGCAAAATTTGCCCGAGTCTCGATTCAATAAAACCTTCGCGGCGCCGGCGATAAAACCGTGATACTTCAATGCCCGTCACCACTGCGGGCTCGACCCCGCCGCGCACAACATCGGGCCAAGTCAGGGTCTTGCCGTGTTCTTCAAAGCCTTCGCGAATGGTCAGACGCCGATCCTCACGGTTCTTGTCCTTGGGAAGGGGTTCATCCAGATGCACCCAATACAACCGTTCGAAATACCCCGTGACTGCATCAAAACCATCAGGAACGATGCCGATCACCTGCACCTGCCGCGATTCATCTGTTGGCAGGCTCATCAACCCGATTGCCTCAATCGTCGGCGTCGCGCGATCGATCGATGGATCAGCTTCAAGATCATCAATCAGTTGTTCATAGTGCGCGATGCCAAAGATAGGCCACGCGACGGACACATCGCCCATCATCTGCTTGCCCGAGGCGAGCAGCATATTGAGGAATCCGCCCATCACCGACCACACGATGAGCACCATCGCGACGCACAACATCACCGCGCCCGCAGAAAGCAGCGGCATGATCTTGCTGGTCAGATACCGTCGTGTGAGAAGGGCCTGATACACGCAACTGATGGTATCGGCCAAGCGGCGCTTCGTTGCCCAGCCGCGCGGGCATACTATGGATGCGTGATTTCCACCGTTTCACCAAACTCGCACCTCGCGACGCCGCTCGTCATCCCGACCAGCACTGGCGGCCTTGCGCTCGAGACCAACCTCATGCTCGCCCCGGTGGCTAAGCATTGCGACCTCGCCTGGCGGATTACCTGTCGAGTTGCCTCGCGCGGCCCCGATGGCAAATCCAAAGGCCTTGGCCTTGCCTGCACCGATCTGCTCTCGCCGCATGGACTGCTTCGCGGCACGGCGTGCTCACTCGATCTCGCTGCCACCAATGAGCAGGATTCGCCCGTCTGCATGCAGCTCTATGGAGGTGATGCGGACATGCTCGCCGAGGGTGCGCTCTGGGCGGTCAACCACGGCGCCGATGTCATCGATATCAATATGGGCTGCCCGGTTGACAAAGTCACCAAGAAAGATGGCGGCTCGAAGTTGTTATGCGATCCGCCGCGCACGCTTGCCATTGCGCAGCGCATTGCGCAGGCCGTCGAAAAAGCAACACGCGGGCGCGTGCCGGTGACCGCAAAGCTGCGCCTCGGCTGGGACAGTGCATCTATTGTTGCGCCGGACCTCGCTCGGGCGCTTGAGCGCGTGGGCATTGCCATGATCACGATTCATGGCAGAACGACCGAGCAATATTTCAAAGGCGATGTCGATCACGCGGGCATCGCCGATGTTGTGCAGGCGGTCGATGCGATTCCTGTGATTGGCAATGGCGATGTGACATCACCCGAGGGTTGCATCGAGATGATGCAGCGCACCGGGTGCGCCGGCGTGATGATCGGGCGTGGCTCGTTCAGTTCACCCTGGATTTTCCGGCAGTGCTGGGCGAAGCAACTTCTTGAGTGGGGTGGGCGTCCCGCCCGCCTTCCTGCTCCCTCTCCCTCGGGGAGAGGGTGGCTCGCCGAAGGTGAGACGGGTGAGGGGCCTTCTCTTCTTCGTGCTCTCACCGACCCCGACCTCACCGAAAAACTCGCCCTCATCCGCCTTTATTTCGAAGGCATGATTGAATACCGCACCGAGCGCTACGCGCGCACGAATATCGCCCGGCGCATCAGTTGGCTCGGCAAAGCCCTCGGCCCATGCAAGCCCTTCAAGGAAGCGATTCGCACTGCAAAAACCGCCGACGATGTGCGCACCGCGATCGATGCGTTTGAGGGGGGTGGGCTGAGGATGTACGCGCGAGAATCAGTGGTTGGTTAAACAGTGAAAAACTACTTCACTCCGCCCATCATTTTCTTGAGCATCGGTGTCAACATCAAAATCACCACGCCCGCGCCAATCGGAAATACCACAAGCATCAGGAAGAAGCCGGGCAGGCCGTCAAGGACGAACTTGCTCGTTGCTGCCGCCCCGGTCTCAGGATCGGGCACGAACTTCGTTGAGAACACCGCCACAAGGCCCGCCGTCAGGTTCGACAGCGCAAGCGTGAACCACCACAGCCCCATCATCAGGCTTTGCAGGCGCATCGGCGCGAGCTTGGTCACCATCGACAAGCCCACGGGGCTCAGACAAAGCTCACCCCATGTGTAGACGATGTATGTGATAAGTAGCCAGTGGGCTCCAGCATTGCCGCCGTTCTTTGCATCCATGGCACCGAAGATCATCGCAATGAACGCCAAGCCGAGCAGCCATAGCCCAATGGCGAATTTCATGGGTGTCGACGGATCTTTACCGCGGCGGTCAAGCCATACCCAGAGCCAACTGAATACGCCGCCAAAAATCAGAATAGCGAGCGGATTGACTGACTGGTACCAAGCAGCGGGGAACTCTGCAGATGCGCCGCTCGCGGTCTTTCCCATCAATCCCCAGAGCGTGAGATCGGTATTGCGATCGGCGAAGATCGTCATCGAGCTGCCGGCCTGCTCGAATGCTGTCCAGAAGAAAATGTTGCCAAGAATCGCTAGCGTGAAGATGACGCCGATGCGTGGGCGCTCTTCGCGCGGCTGCATCATGATGAATGTCATGGCGGCACCAACAAGCAGCGCCGTGAGGACGGCGGCCATACCCCACATGCCCAGCGCTTCGTGGACCTGCGACCAAACATGAGTCACCGCACCGAGCCCGCCCGTTGCATAGAGCACCAACGGCAGTACCGGCACGCCAACCAGCCCAATCCACGCCGCGAGGACGAGCTTCTTATCGCGCGGGCCCACTTCTCCGAGCGGTGCCAACCCAATGTCGCGCATGTAGCGCGCACGAAGTGTGATATAGCAGAACATGGCCAAGATCATGCCTACGGCTGCCGCACCAAAGCCAAAGTGCCAGCCGTACTTCTGCGCCAACCATCCACCAACGATCGGTGCGAGGAACGCACCAAGATTGATCCCCATGTAGTAGATCGTGAAGCCTGAATCGCGGCGAGGGTCGTCCTTGCCGTACAACTGCCCAACCATCACACTTACGCAAGGCTTGAAGAATCCCGTGCCAATTATGATCAGCGAAAGGCCCGCAAGGAAAACGAGCATGCGCCCAGCCGCGGAGTCCATCCCGACCGCAGCGCCAGCCTGAAAACCAAAGAGCTCCGAGACCGCGAGCGCAATATGCCCCAATGCAATCATCCACCCGCCAACGATCAGGGATTTGTGGGTGCCAAAAACCTTATCTGCGATAAGACCGCCGAAGATCGATGTGACGTACACCATGAAGGTGTATGTCCCGTACAGCGTGTAAGCGTCGGCGTCCCCCCAGCCAAAGCCGGGGAACTTGTTGATGACTTCCGTGCCATCCTCCACGACCATTTCCGCAGTCGACGCAGTCAGAAATAGCACGAGTAGCGCCCGCATGCCGTAGTAGCTGAAGCGCTCCCACATCTCCGTGATGAACAGCACCCAGAGCCCGGCAGGGTGGCCACCAACGTGCGGAGGCGCTGCATCGCCCAGTAGCGGCCCTTCACCCTCTGGTGTCGCAAGGGGAGATTCCGGTGTACCGTCGGTCCGTTGTGACATATGTATTGTCTCCTGAAGCAGATGCTGCCCCGGTAGTGTAAAGACCCCTCAAATCTTCGCTGAAGTCACCTCCTCGCACGCTGCGTCACCCCAAATCACGCCCTACCCTCATAAGACCGATGATCTGACCATGCGTTCAACCCTCGACCATCCCGATGCTGCCATTTCCTCACCCACGACCGGGGGCGATCCCTTGCCACATTCTGCGCCCCCCATCAACCCGGATCCCTGCGTGCTCGTCATCTTCGGGGCCTCGGGCGATCTTGCCTCGCGCAAGCTCATCCCCGCGCTGTGCGAGCTCGATGCCCAGGGCAAACTCCCGGATGCCTTCTGCGTGCTGGGCGTGTCGCGCACCAAGATGACCGACGAGGCATTTCGTGCGCACATCGAACCATCGGTCCACAAACACGCCCAAGGTCTTGCGCCGGACACGTGGAAACGTTTCGCCCATCGCCTGCACTACCACGCCGCCGACCCCACCACGCCGAACATCTATCCCGCACTCACCAAGCGCCTGCGCGAGCTTGGCACGCAGTTCAAAATCACCAAACCATCTTCGAGCAATGACGCCGACAGCCAGGCCAACCTGCCCAATATCCTCTTCTATCTCTCCGTCGCGCCTCAGCTTGTCGTGCCCATTGTCGATCAGATCGGTGCTGCGGGTCTCATCTTCGAAGGCAAGCGCTGGTGCGCAGTTGATCCGGACGCCATGCCCTGGCAGCGCATCATTGTCGAAAAACCAATCGGACACGATCTCGGCTCTGCTATTGAATTGCACCGCGCCATTGGCCGAGTCTTTGATGAAGAAGCGATCTATCGCATCGATCACTATCTGGGCAAGGAACTCGTTCAGAACATTCTTGTCATGCGCTTTGCCAACGCCATCTTCGAACCCACGTGGAACTCCAAGTACATCGATCACATTCAGGTGACGGCAGCCGAATCCGTCGGCGTGGGCCGCCGCGCAGGTAACTTCTACGACCACATCGGTGCCACCCGCGACATGCTGCAAAGCCACCTGCTGCAAGTCATGGCACTCATTGGTATGGAACCGCCCAGTGAATACACCGCGAGCGCCATTTGCGCCGAAAAAATCAAGCTCATGGAAGCCGTTCGCCCCATTTCGCGTGAACGCCAGGATGCACAGGTTGCCCTTGGACGCTACGGCAAATCCGGCAACGCCAACGATGAAGACGGCGGGCTCGCCTACCTCGAACTGGAAGGTGTCAAACCCGAGCGCAACGCGGAGACCTTCAGCGCCATGCGCCTCAATATCGACAACTGGCGCTGGTCGGGTGTGCCCTTCTACATTCGTTCCGGCAAGAAGCTTGCGCGCAAACTCACCGAAGTTTTCATCCAGTTCAAACGCCCGCCCATCGATCTCTTTCGCCACGCCGATCAGATCATCACGGAAGGCGCGCGCCCCGCGAACCATCTCATCATCAATATCGCGCCGGGAGAAGGCGTGGGTCTGAGCTTTGAAGCCAAAGTACCGGGCTCAACATTCCGCATGGGCTCAGTCTCAGCAGACCTTGACTATCAGGAGGTTTTCGACGCCCAACCATCCGAAGCCTACGGACAACTTCTGCTCGATGCGATGCGCGGCGACAAGACCCTCTTCAAACATCGCGATGAAGTCGAAAACATGTGGCGCATCGTGCAACCCGTGCTCGGTTCTGCGGAACTCAACGCGCGCATGGAAACCTATGACCCCGGCACATGGGGCCCCAGCACCGCCGACGCACTGATCGCCGCCGACGGCAGACAGTGGCACAACCCGACGGGGGGAAGTGTGCGGTAAGTAGGGTGGGCGTCTCGCCCGCCAAGAAGAAGATTCACCGCAGAGGCGCAGAGGACACAGAGAAGAAAATAGCTTTGGTGAAGAAGAGAGAATTGGCTAGCCCCAAGCGCGAGCGCGGGGGTTCTTTTTCTTGGTGGCACAGGTCTCCGACCTGTGTTCCTGCTTCTTCTCTGGGTGCCGTGGTCTGAGTGAAACGAAGGCCACGTATTACTCTCGCATTACAACACCGAAGTTGGTAGCCTTCATGTAAGAGGAGGCTACCTTGGCAACCCGTCCGTGCAAGTTTTGTACGAACCCTGTGGCATCAAACACAAAGACTTGCCCCAAATGTGGTGGAAGGAAGCCCTATCCGACCTCGCAAGCTAGCACAGGGATGCACATCTTCTCGGCAATCCTCGTTCTGGGCTTATTCAGCCTGTGCTTGTTCCCGTTGAACAGTGGCAGCAAATCGACAAAATCACAACCTAGTCGTACTGCTCCCAAGTCCAGTTCAGTCAATAGAGAACCTCGCAGGGTAACACCCACCGTCGGTTCGGTCGGCCGCATCATTCCCGGCGACATGGATGTGTTGCTGGTTGGTGTTGATCGAGCTTCGCACGATGCCCTGTGGAAATCGCTGAATGCAGATGATTCCATTGGTGTCATCGAGCTGGTGATGCAAGGCAATGTCATTTCGGTGAAGCGTGCCACAGCTTGCAGAGTAATTCACATCAATTCTGCGTGGGGCGGACTTCTTGAAGTTCGCCTACTCGATGGAGAAAATGCACTACAAACTGTAATTGTCAACGTTCAACTTGTTCAGGTCGACAAGAGCCCTTAGCCAGACGAAAACATGGTATTCCTCATCCTGACGCACCGGAACCCGCTATATCACGGCACCCGAGCAAAGAAGGCGGGCGAGACGCCCACCCCACCAAGAAACCCCCGCGCTCGCGCTTGGGGCTAGCCAATTCTCTCTTTCTTCACCAAAGTTCTTTCTTCTCTGTGCCCTCTGTGTCTCTGTGGTAAAAATTCTTCTCCCCTACACTCTCTCCATGACTTCCCCCGCCCCAACGCCCGACGACTCGACCATTGGCTTTGATCTTGAATCAACGCCCACCGCTCCGGTGCTGCCCGGCGAAGTGGTCATGCGTCCAGCGCGCGAGGATGTTTTCGATGCGCTCGCTGCGGACCTGCTCATTCACGCGCACAACTGCGTGCGCACCTTTGGTGATGTCCACCTCGCGCTTTCGGGCGGATCAACACCGCTGCCGTTTTATCAGCACCTGATGATCGATCCGCGCTATCGCGATTTTCCCTGGCGGCGGACGCACATCTGGCTTGTTGATGAACGCCGCGTGCCCATTGATGATGATCGTTCTAACACGAAAAACATCGCGGCCTATCTCGACCCCGCACACTCAGACATTCCAAAGAACAACTTTCATGTCTTCGACTGGTGCGCCGATGGCATTGAAGCCCGGTATACGCATGATCTTCAGCACACTCTCGCCTGGCGCGAAAAAGGACAGGACCGCATTGATTTTGCACTGCTCGGCCTTGGCGGCGATGGTCACACTGCAAGTTTGTTCCCCAATTCACCGGCGCTTGCTGAACGCGAGCGCCCGATTTGCATCAATGCAGGGCCAAGTGTCACGCCGCCCGATCGCGTGACGATGACCTTTCCGTTGCTCAATAGTGCACGCCTGATTGCGTTTCTTGCTCTTGGTGAATCAAAGCGCGAGATCATCGCGCGCGTTGCCAAGGCCAGTGTGCCCGAGCCAACTGATGATGACGTTCGCGCCTTGCCCTGTCTTGGCATTCGCCCTGCTGCGGGAACATTGCGCTGGTATCTGGATCACACGGCGTGCGCGCTGAAGGGCTAGCCCTCAAGATTCAGTCGGCGCTCCCCCGGTTTGGATCTGCGCTGCTCGCGCGGCACATAATTCGGATGCGACAGATGATCCTCATGCGCATCTTCTGAATCATTTTCAGAAACTTGGCGCACGGACTCACTCGAAAGCACATCGGGCGTGCTGGTGAGTTCCGCCTTATCCGCGGCCCGCGTGACCGCATCAGCGGAATCCTTGCCATCACGACCCTGCCGACGTTTCTCGGTGCGGCGAAGGCGCTCCCCCCCGGGGGGCTGACTCGGAATGATCCCACCCAATGGCATAGTGCTTCTATCGGCGCGCTCGCCGGTGCTTCTGAATGAGCCGATAAAACCAGTGCCAATCCAGCTTTGGAGGCCCTGCGTCAAATTCGTGCGAGCAATACCACCACATGCACCTCGACCGCGAGCCCCGCACCGATCGGCCCGATGCCCTCGCCCGTCTTGCCCTTGATATTTACCTGCGAAACCGACGCGCCAAGTATCTCGGCGATGCACACGCACATCGCATCCTTGTGCGGTGCAAGCTTGGGCTTTTCGAGGATCACCGTGCAATCAAGGTTGGAAACCGCATAGCTGCGCGCACGAACGCGCTCCATCGCAGCACGCAAAAAATCCTGTGAATCCCGGCCTTTGTTCGCTTTTTCATCATCAGGAAAAAGCTGCCCGATGTCTGCTTCGCCCAGCGCCCCGAGCAAGGCATCGGTGATCGCGTGCAACAGGGCATCTCCATCAGAATGGGCTTTCACCTGCACCGGATGGGGAATCGTGATCCCACCCAAAACGAGCCCCGGGCCAGCCTGATCGAACTCAAGCCGGTGCAGGTCGTACCCATGGCCGACGCGGAACGCGGGTTCTGATGAGGGCTGACGGGTCATTTTGGGCCAATCTCCGGGGGACAGGGCCAAAGAGGGTGAACGCGGCCACCGCGTCGAGTCGATGCAAGAGAATAGGTCAGCCGCGAGTGCAGGACCGATATGCTACTGATGAGCGCACTCAGAACACGGGGAAACGAATATGGCACACCAGATGAAGGCACACCGGCAACGCAGGATCACTCGCAACACGCTCGCTGTTTTGGCTGGCACGGTGGCGGTGTGTGCGGTGAGCGGGTGCTATTACCCCGGCGGGCCGCGCTATTCCGCAGACCGCTTCACCTATGAGAGTCACGCGTGGCAGCCATGGACTGTGAAGCTTCTCGACACACGCACGGGCGAGGTGGTGTGGTCGGTCGATGTGCCGGTGGGCAAGCAACTGGTGGTCGGGTTCAACCGGGGCACGGGTCCCAATGAGTTCAAGCCTGACGAAATCGTCTGGGGCATCATGGAAAAGGGCAAGCGGTTTGGCACGCGCGACAATCGTCAGCCCTGCCCGCCGCACGAATCACGCCGCCTTGATTCGAGTTTGCGCCCGACGCCTGAGCTGATCACGCCCGTGATGGATGAAGCCTCGGCGAGTGTGTGGGATACGCAGTAAGAAGAAGATTCACCGCAGAGGCGCAGAGGACACAGAGAAGAACTTTGTGTGTGAAGACATGGGTGTGAAGAATAGGTGTGAAGAAATGGGTGGCCCGGTTTGCTTGTCAAACCGGGAGTTCAATCGTTTGAAACACGGGTGCCATGGCCTGACAAGCCCGCCACAGCGGACAAGGAAGGCCATGTGTCTTTGTGATTTGAAGACGTGGCCTGCGTCCCGACCTGTCGGGTCTTAGACCACGGCACTCGGAAGAAACCCCTCACCCGTCTCGCTGCGCGAGCCACCCTCTCCCGGTGGGAGAGGGAGACAAGAAATCCCCTTACTCGTGCGCGGGGCTGACAAGAGATCAATCCCGGCTTTGCAGCTTGCTCAAGAGGCGCAGCACTTCGACATACAACCACACAAGGGTCATGAGGAGCGCGAAGCTCGCGTACCACTCGTAAAATTTCGGTGCACCGTTCTTGATGCCGTTGTTGGCAAGGTCAAAATCGAGCACGAGATTCATTGAGGCAAGGCCCACAACGATCAGCGAGAAACCGATGGAGACAAGTCCGCCATTGTTGGGGTCATACACACTCCAAAGGCCATCAATACCTGCAAAACCTGCAACCATCGCGATCATTCCATAGGCAAACACGCCCATCGTGCCCACGATGGTCATGTTGTAGAACAGGCGATTGGGACGGATGAGTTTGAAGGAATACGCTGCGAGCAGGCCGCCGAAGATACCAAAGGTGAGCAGTGCTGCGTTGAAGATGAGCCCGGTGTTGAGCATGCCACGCACGCCTTCAACTGTTTCAACATCCGAGGGATGAATCATGTCGGCATAGAATGCCGAGATGCCGCCCACAAACAGCCCTTCCGCGACGGCGTAGATGGGGGCCGTGACAGGTGAGAACTTGGGTTTGAAGATGGTGACAAGCGCGATCAGCAGGCCGCCAATAGCACCACCTATGGTGATAAACCAGCCCGTTGATGTGAAGTGATTGGCATCATCGAGTGAAACACTCCAAGCGACCATCGCGAGCACCATGCAGATCGCAATGAGCAGCGCGCTCTTGTTCACCGTGCCTTGAAGCGTCATGACAGTCGAACGCGGCATATTCGCACGGATTTCCTTGAAGCCCGGCGTGCGCGAGTCGGCGGTGCTGCCGATGCCACCAGACCACGTTTCAGCAGACTGAAAGGCACCATTTTTCATGGCGGGGTTGGACGTACGAAACATGAATCGAATCCTCCGAAGGGGTGAGCGGCTGCCAATCAAAGCAGGGTGATGGGCCAAGGGCAAGGCCCGACCATGGTATTCATCGGTAAAGCAGGGATGAGTATTCCATATTGTGGGCCGTTGGTGTGGCAGGAAGAAGAACTTTCACCGCAGAGACGCAGAGAACGCAGAGAAGACTCTTTGTGTGGGAGAAGAAACCCCTCACCCGTCTCACCTTCGGTGAGCCACCCTCTCCCGGCGGGAGAGGGTGCAGAATCAGGTCCGTAGCGCCTCGATGGCATCCGGGATGTGATCGAGCAAATCGCGGGCGAGCAGGCCCCCCGTGGCATGGGCACACGCTGACCAGTGCCCCCCGGCAGCGCTGTGAATGAGCACAGCAGAGCACGCAAGATCAAAAAGCGTTGCTGAACCATCGTCGGGGTTACGCGGGATCGCAGGCACACGCGGCGTGTGCTGAACGATGAGCCCCGCGGTGATGCCCGCAAGCACATCTCCCGAACCCGCAGTTGCGAGCGCTGGGTTGGGCGCATCATGCACCCAAGTGCGCACACCGTCGGACACGGCCGTGGCTGAGCTTTTCAAAATAACTATGCACCCGAGGAAACCGGCGAGTGCAGAGGCACCTTCGCACTGCGCATCGATGCCGGATGCGATGTCCGGTGCATTCACGCCAAGCGCAGCAGTAAGACGTTTGAATTCGCCCACATGCGGCGTCAAGAGCATCGATGCACAAACGTCGCGGTGAATATCTGGAATCACAGCAAGGGTATTGATCGCATCTGCATCGACGACAACGGGGATGGCATCCTGCCCCACAGCGCGCATGACGGCAGCCTGCATGCCCGGTGCATTTTCTGGCGCACCAAGCCCGGGCCCGATGAGCAGGCAGTTCGCCGATTGCAGGAGCGCATCAATCGCGGCAGCTGCTTCATGGCCGATGATTTGCTGGGCATCATCGATGGGCAGCGCAATGCCAGTGGCTTCCGGTGCAATGGAAAGCGCTGCATCGAGAATCGGCGCGGGCATCACAAGGCGCGCAAGCCCTGCGCCTGTGCGCAATGAGGCAAGTGCTGCTAGGGCCGGCCCGCCAATCATGCGCGTGTGCGCCGTGTGCTTACCCGGATGATCCGCGGCGCACCCGCCAATGACGGCGACGGTGCCAAAGGTGCCCTTGTGACCGCGCGGATCACGCGCAGGAAGCGGTGGCGGCAGGGTGTCAATGCGTTCGGTCATGGCGCATCAACAGTTGTGTTGACATATTCGACCGATTCGACAGTGATTCGCAGATTGCCAAGCACGCGCGCAACATCGGTCATGGAAGTGGCGAGGGCACCATCGCGCAAATCGGTTGTGGTGAGTGCGATGTGCGTGGCATCGCACGGGCGCGTGGGGATGGCCGCATCGAGATCGCGCCAGGTGAAACCGGCATCAGGATTAGCATCATCAATGGGCAACAGCGCCTGCGCCCACATGTGATAGCCAAAGACGCCTTTCTTTCCCATGAACTGATCGATATAGACAAGGCCGCTCACCGTGCGCGCTGGAATATCCGCGTTGCGCAGCAGCGCCACGAGCAACACGGCATGCTCCGTGCAATCGCCCTCGCGCGTGCGCGCAACAGCGGAGGCCGAACCAAAGCCGACATCGAGAGACTTGTCTGTGATGAGTTCCGCTGTGAACAGGCGGAGCTCCTCGGCCTTCTCGGAGTCGGTGGCGTCCTTCATGCGCCGCAGCGCCCACATGCTATGGGCGACCACCATCGGGTCTTCGCTGTCAGCCATCGTCGCGGGCGCAAGGCAGGCGGCCCGATCTTCGGCCGTGAGCTCGGCAGGCGTGTTGGCATCGAGATCAAGAGTCAGTCGCAGGCCCCCGTCGCCCGCAGCCTCAACCTTCTGCGCGCCCGTGAAGGGAAGGTCGGGCAGATCGCCAGCGATGCCCCGCAGGGTATACACCGCGCGCTGGACGAAGCGCGGGTTATCGATCATGCGATCGGGCTTGCAGAGCGTGGAAACCATGAGTTCCGGGGCATTGAACGCGGTCAGCGCTTCGTCTCTCGACGCGGCCCGCACCGTCAATTGCAGACCGCCCAGCGGCAGTTCGGTCAACAATGCTTCGCCATCGTCATCGACATAGCTCGTCATGATGATCCCGGGCGTTGCCGACGATGTGGTGCGCCATTCAGTAGCGGAAACTGTTTTTCCCAGAACTTCGACCTGCTTGCTGCCGAGCACCTCCACCTTGGTCAACACGGGCTTGATGCCAAAGCTTGGGTCAAGTGTGGCATACGCGATCCTCTTTGCCCCCTCGGCCAGCTTGCGCTTGACCAGCGCGTCGACCTTGCTGGGCGTGAGCCAAGGTGTGGTCGGCGCTTTGATGCGCTCCGTGCGCACGCGACCGTTCGCATCCGTGGTGTGGTCAACATGGCCTTCCTCGCGCCAAAAATAGTTCTCGCGCGTCACCTGCGATCCCTGTCGCGTGATCACGGACATGCCACTCGGCGTGCCGTCGGCGTCTTCGAAGAACTCGCTTGTGGTCACAAGGTCGATCGTGATCGGGCCGCGCGCAATTGAAAAGTGCATTTCGCTGCTGGAGAAGATCCGGCCGTGTGCATCTTCGCTGGTGCGCTCCAGCCCCCAGCCAATTTTCTCACCATCGAGCTCGACGCTGTAGTAGCGCTCGCTGTCGGTCTCTTCGGCGCTGGCACGTTGCGATGTGCCCAAAAGAACGAGCAAAACGAGCATAAGACGATTCAACACGTGGCATTTCCTTTCAATTGACAGATCCCCAAATAGTACCGGCCAATGCCAACCCGGCGGCGTGCGGCTAGGCTTTGCCCCTTCTGGAGCCCCATATGTTCGATACGCACTGCCATCTCACTTTCGATGCCTACGACCCCGCCAAACGCGATGGCGGCGTTGCGGGCGTCTTGCGTGATGCTGCCGCCGCGGGGGTGCGCGGGTGTATCACGATTTCAACAACCAGCGTGTCATGTCAGGAAGCGCTCGCGATCGCGGAGCAATACGACACCGTCTGGTGCAGTTCCGGTGTGCACCCCTTGCACAGCGATGAGGGGCCGCACGATTGGGAAGTGATCGTGCGTGTCGCGCGTCACCCGCGCTGCGTGGCGTGGGGTGAACTTGGTCTTGACAATCATTACAAAGAGCCCGAGAAATCGATTCAACTTGCGACCCTTGATGAACAGTTGAATGTGATCGTTGAGCATCGGGCAGATATTGACAAGCCAATTGTGATTCATTGCCGCGAGGCTTTTGATGAACTGATTCCGATTCTCAAAGACACCGGCATTCCCGGCGAAAGGTTTGTCTTTCACTGCTTCACCGGCGGGCCCAAGGAGATGGAACAGGTGCTTGGCTTTGGCGCATGGGTGAGCTTTACGGGCGTGCTCACCTATCGCAATGCCAAAGAAGTACGCGAGGCTGCGAAGCTGATGCCCTTGGACCGCGTGATGGTGGAGACCGATGCGCCCTTCCTGACGCCTGATCCACACCGGGGGCAATGGCCCAACGAGCCCAAGCATGTTGTGCATGTCGCAAAAACACTTGCAGAAGCGCATGGCATCGGGCGGCAGGAAATGGAACGCATTCTTGATGCAAATGCGATTCGGTTTTTTGGGATTGGCTAACAAGAACGTGGCCTTCACCCCGACAAGTCGGGACTCAGACCACGGCACCCGAACAATGACATGCGGCGGGTGGCCCGGTTTGCTTGTCAAACCGGGTTTGAGTGAGGCACATTTATCTCGGGCACCCAACAAAGACCCCCTCACCCGATCCGACTTCGTCGGACCACCCTCTCCCAGTGGGAGAGGGAGTAAGACCAATCACGCCCCTACGAACCGTGCATAGAGCGCACGGGCACGGTCGGGCTTGCGCGTGCCGTGAATAATCGCCCGGCCGTCGGTAAAGACGCTCAGACGCACAGCACCATCGCCCGCATCCGTCATCTCACCTGCAAGTTCGCCCTTGAGTAAATATGGCGTCACCGAGAACTCGCCCAATTCGTGCAAACGATTGGCAAGCGCTGGCAGGTCAATCGCGTGGCGCTCATTACCGATGGGCGTGACCTGCACCGCATCACTACCACACAGAACCGTCGATGACGGCGACAGTGCATCGAGGAACTCGAATTGACGTGCGCAGCAACATGGGCACTCCGGTGACTGTTGGTGCTCACCCATATCCAGCCGCTTGAAATCGCACTGCCAGGGATCAAATTCGAGCACATGCCGGCGCAGCAGATCAAAGCGACCAAGAATGATCTTCATCGATTCAACGGCCTGGAAACACGCAACGGCAGCAGACACAGGCCCAAGCACACCCGCGGTGTCGCATGTCTCAGTCGAACCCGGCGGGGGCATATCAATAAGGCAGCGCAGACACGGGCCCGGCGTCCACAGTGGTGTCGAATCATCGGGCGCTGGCGCTGGGAGAATGGTCGCAAGCATGCCGCGCGTTGCAATCGCACCCGCGTAAACGAGCGGGATGCCCTGCTTGACCGCGATGTCATTGAGCAGAAAGCGGGTTTCAAAGTTGTCGGTGCCATCAAGGATGACGGTCGGGTGCTGTTCACCCAGAACGTCCAATATGGACTGTGCGGTGCAATCCGCAACGATTGGCGTCACATGTACATCGAAATTGATGCGTTTGATGGCCTCAGCAGCGGCGATTGCCTTAGGCGTACATTTTTCCACATCGTCAGCAACAAAAAGCATTTGGCGATGCAAATTGGTCCATTCCACGACATCGCGATCAATCAGACGAAGCTCGCCACCACTGCGACTGAGCCCCACACCCGCCCGCGCGAGAAGCTCAGCGGCAACTGATCCGAGCGCGCCGCACCCGACAATCACGACGCGCGCCGCAGCGAATTTCGCCTGACCGTCTGCGCCAATATCATGCAGGAGCAACTGGCGTGTGTATCGGTTTTCGCTTGGAATAGCGGGCATAACAGGAAAACTGTAGCACGAAAACAGTATGGAGAAATAAAAACGGCCCCGTGATTGGGGCCGCTGAGTGTTCGCTTGTGTGCACCAGGAAAGTCGGAGCGAATTTCCTGAAATGAGTCACGCCAATGCGAGACACTGTAGATGTCGGTCAGTGTAGATCAACTTGCTCAACAATCTCAAGTCCAAAGGCATCAAGGCCCGGAAGTTCCTTCGGATGATTCGTCAGCAATCGTAAGCGCGACAACCCCAGATCGCGCAGGATCTGTCCACCAATACCGAATTCGCGCAAGTGCATCGGCACCTGACTTGAGATATCGCTCGTTGCACCATTGGGGCGGCGCATTTTGGTCAGACGTTGCGATAAACCGTCGCCAGTGCCCTCAGGACGCATATAGACGACCGCACCGCGTCCTTCGTCTTGAATGCGGCGCAGGGCTGCATGAAGCATGTGAGGCGTCTTTCCATCCTGCAACGCGTTCACATCGTGAAAGACATCTCCAAGCAGATCACGCCGGTGCATGCGAATCAACGTCGGTTCTTCACATTTCTCAACTTCGCCTGACCCATCAAGGGCGCCAATGCCCCCAACCGTGAGCGCAAGCTGCGGCAGGGCATCAACCGCAGAGTCATACGCGATGAGGTTGAACTCACCAAATGCTGTGCGAACAAGCGTGCCGGAGATGGGCTCCATGCGTTTGATGAGACTCTCGCGTGCGATGCGATGCTCGATGATCTGGGCGACAGAACACATTTTGAGTTCGTGTTTCGCGCAAAATGCTTCAAGATCAGGTCGCCGGGCCATTTCGCCATCGTCGCGCATGATTTCGATCAGCACCGCCTGCGGGCGCAACCCCGCGAGTCGGCACAGGTCCACAGAACCCTCGGTCTGCCCGATGCGCACCAGCACGCCGCCATCGCGCGAGCGCAGCGGGTTGATGTGCCCGGGGCGGACGAATTCATCAGCGCCGTATGCAGGATCAATTGCCATCTGGATGCACTTGGCGCGTTCATGGGCGGAGACGCCTGTGGTGAAGCCGTGATTGGGATGCCCATCGATTGAAATCGTAAATGGCGTGCCCCGGACGGACGTGTTCTTCGGGCTCTGGGGTGGCAGATCGAGACGGTCGCAATCGCTTTCCGTCAGGCAGAGGCACAAATACCCCCGTGCGTGCGTCAGCATGAACGTGATCACATCCGGCGTGATGAATTGCGCGGGGATCACCAGATCGCCTTCATTCTCACGATCTTCATCATCAACGAGCACGACCATCTTGCCCGCGCACAGGTCTTCAAGAACTTCGGGGATTGTGGCAAGCGGCGTCATGGTCTGCATCATCCCAACATGATACGCAGCGGGGCGCAATCGGTCTTCGCAACAACGATGTCGTGGTTGATACCTTCCGCAGCAATGCGTTTTGCAAGCGTTGGCAGGTAGGGCCGCTCGGTTTCGGTATGACCGGCGAGGGCCACGGAAAGCCCGCGCTCAAGTGATCCAAGCACCGCGTGATGGGTCATCTCACCCGTGACAAAAAGATCGGCACCCGCAACCGCCGCAGCCTCGGCAAGTGAACCCCCGGAACCAGGACAGACGGCAACACGCTGGATGTGCTTTGCCGGGTCGTCCGCATATTTCATCGACGAAATGCCCAGACGCTTGGCAATTCGCGCGATGATGTCCTTCGCTGGTTCAGCTTTGGCAAGCGTGCCGATCCGCCCGGCGCCAACGCCAGCATCTGGTGCATCCGCGAGCCCATACACATCAAAGGCAGGTTCTTCGTATGGGTGCGCTGTGCGCAGGGCTGCGATGACCTCGGGCAGGTTGTGCTGCGGCGAAATCATTTCCAGCCGCATCTCGCCGACGTGTTCGAGTTCGCCTTTGGTGCCAACTGCGGGATTGGTCGTTTCGCTACCAAGAAACGTGCCCGTGCCATCGACGCGAAATGAACAGTTGGTGTACTTGCCGATGTTGCCCGCACCAGCATTCGCCATCGCATCGGCAACCGCATCCACTGAAGTCAACGGCACAAACGTGACCACCTTGAATGATGATGATGCGGGCATGTACGGCTGCAGCGCACCGCGATCTGTGATGTCTGCGGCCTTGGGCGCGCACTGCTCCAGAAGCCAGTCGGCTAGTCCATTGGGGGCGGCATCGAGGGCGGTGTGCGGCGAAACAATCCCGACCCGACGGGCAGCAAATTCGAGAACGGTCATTCCTGCGCGATCGGCAGGAGTGAATCGTTTCATTGCTGAGAAGATTGGCGGGTGATACGCCACCACCGCTGAGGCATTGACCGCAGCGACTTCCTCAAGCACCGCGCTGGTCAGGTCAATCGTGAGCAGGATCGGTCCCGGCCCCAGCACCCACGCGGGATCGCCTAAAATGAGACCAGCATTGTCCCAAGGCGCTGCGAGCTTTTCTGGAGCGATTCTGGCAACACAAGCCTGCAGGTCCGAGAGTGTCATCATGGGCATTCGGCACAACCCTTCCAGAGGGCAAAAAGGCACCTGAAACAGTCCCTGCAACGTCTGCGGACCGGGGCCCCTCACGGCCGACAATACCTCAATAGAGTGTCTCTCGGTTTCGAGACACCGGCGGGCGGAGCCAGCCACCACGCGGGCACGCCCTCATTGGAGGGAGCGTTTCATTGAGCGGAGTCCAGGAAAGTATTGGTCGTCCCGCAGCACGCAAGACACGCCGACCTGCGCGTCCGGCCCAGACCACCAAAAAGGGCACCCCTGCGCCCGGTGAGGCAGACGCCATCGCGAAATCGCCCAACACCAAGGTGAAGACCTTCGTGCTTGATACGTCGGTGCTGCTCCACAACCCGGCGGCGCTGTTCGTCTTTGAAGACAACAACATTGTCATTCCCTTTGCGGTGCTCGAAGAGATCGACAAGTTCAAGGGCGTCTCCAATGATGTCGGTCGCAATGCGCGCCAGTGTGTGCGCTATCTGGATCGACTGCGTGAATCGGGGCGCCTCACCGATGGCGTCCCGCTTGTCGAGGCCTATCCCGAAACGACGCGCCGAGGAGACAATCGCCCCAATACACCTCCGAGCGGCTCACTGCGCATTGATGCAACCCAACACAAGCGCCCAGACGCAATCAATATTGATACGGCGGACAATCGCATCATCGCAAGCGCATGGGTGCTGCACGAAAAAGGTGAGAATGTTGTTTTCATCTCCAAAGACATCAACGCCCGCATCAAGAGTGATGCGCTGGGTATTGCCGCTGAAGATTTTGAGAATCAAAAAGTTGATATCGACACGCTGTACACCGGCTATCGCACACTGACGGTGGACAGTGATGTTATTGATCGCCTGTACGCCGAAAAAATGCTTGCTATCACAGAACTTGAAGCATCGCTTCCGCCAACAGAAAATGGCGATAGCAACGGACGGTTACATGGCATTGCCCCGAACGAATTTTTGCTCATCGTTGATGCGGGTGATGACTCGCACACGGGGCTAGCGCGCCGCCTTGCAGATACCGAACATGTGATTCCGGTGTCGTCGCCGCGCAGACCGGTCTTTGGCATCATGGCGCGCAATGTGCAGCAGACTATGGCTCTTGATCTGCTGCTCGATGATGAAGTGCGCCTGATCACCATGATCGGGAGCGCCGGCACCGGCAAGACCCTGCTCGCAGTTGCGGCGGGGATGACCAAGGTTTTCAACGATGAGGCCTATGAAAAGCTGCTCGTGGCGCGACCCATCATGCCCATGGGGCGCGATATCGGGTATCTGCCCGGCGACAAGGATGAAAAACTGATCAGTTGGATGCAGCCCATTTTCGACAATCTGTCATACCTGTTATCTACGCGCGGGCATCCGATGCAGGCCCCAGATAGTCACACGACCGAACAGCGGATCAATCGGCTCATAGGCGATGGGCGACTTGTCCTTGAACCTTTGACCTATATCCGGGGGCGCTCGATCCCGCACCAATTCATGATCGTTGATGAAGCCCAGAACCTGAGCCCGCATGAAGTAAAGACCATTGTCTCGCGCGTCGGCGAAGGCACGAAGATTGTCCTCACCGGCGACATCGAGCAGATTGACAATCCCTATCTCGATGGCTCATCCAATGGCTTGTCGTATCTCGTCGAGCGCATGAAAGACTCGGGGCTCGTCGGGCATGTCACTCTGCAGAAGAGTGAGCGGAGCAATCTTGCTTCACTTGCGACTGATCTACTGTAGACGCTGCGTTCGCATCGAGAATCCCCCGTTTTTTCCAGGGACGCACACTCATGCTGCCCGCAAGGGCGATGAGCCCCGCGATCACCAGTTCAGAAAACGTGACCAACAAGGTGATGGTCATGATGGGCTCAAGGTCCAGGCCAACTGCTTCGCCCACCAGCGCCACCCCCCACTCGCGCACCCCTAGTGCGCCGACGGGCGCGACGACGGAGAGGAAGACGAATGTCGCCGCGAGGATGATCGCAGGCCCGACATCAATTGGGGTGCCCAGAATAATGGCACTTGCAATTGAAAAACGAATCGCAAGAAGCGCCATTTCGGTTGTGCGCGATATGCCGTGCATGATCACAGCTGATGGGCGCGAGGTGATGTCATCTGCGTGCAAGATCAGGCGCGAGGCGCGCCCTTTCAAGGCGCCTCGTTTGGTCCAGCAACTGAAACGCCACCCGCCGACATGTGTTGCCAAGACCGATGCGCCGAACGCAACCCACCACCACATGTCGACTTCGCCGCGCCACAGACTCACCCCCGCAAGCGGCATAAGACTCGCAGCACCAAGTGCGGTCACCGCGCTCACCCATGAAAATATAAGTTTGAATGAAAGTACATCGATGCGATGATGCAGCACGATGCGCATCGCAAAACCAACTTTGAATGGCAACACAGTCAACACCATCGCGATTGCGTTGACGGTCAGCACGTTGAGCAGGCGAATCCGTCGAACCGGGAGCAACGTCAACCAGAACGTACACCCAACAACCAGCACGCCTGCGAATGTAGCCGCGGCTAAGAAAAATACCAGTCGGGGTGAGGCCTGCATGAGACGCGTACGTGCTTCGGCGTTTTCGGTCGAAAAAACAAGCGATACCGCCCAGATGAGCAGCGCCACACCGATCACTGCGCCAACCGCCTGCAACGCTTTATTTTTTCGCCCCCCGGGCTCCAATAGCGCAAGCACGCCGCCTGCGCGATGCGGCGAAACCAGGGCACCCTCGGAATCGGATCGGTTGTTCACGGGAGAAGCCTACCGCGTTGCATCAGGAGTGGTAGTATCGGTAGATGGATTCCCACCCCGCTCAAGGTCAGGCATCAAGTCGGTTCAAACGCACTCGCGCGGATCACCGCGATGAAACCGCTGAGGACTATGTCGAAGCGGTTGCCGAACTTGCAGAGCAAGAGGGCGAGGCCCGGGTGCGCGACCTTGCCACATTGATGGGTGTAAGCCATGTCACCGTCTCGCGGATCGTCGCGCGGCTGTGCGACCTTGGTTTGATGACCACTGAACCGCGCCGCCCCATCTTCCTGACCGACAAAGGCACGGCGATGGCAGAGGCCTCGCGCCAGCGCCATATCGTAGTTGTCGATTTTCTGAAATCTCTAGGCGTGCATGAAGACACCGCAAATCTCGATGCCGAGGGGATCGAGCATCATGTCAGCGCGGAAACACTCGAAGCGATGCGCCAGTTCCTTGCTAAAAGCTGATCCACCGCTCGCCGCTCATTGTGTGCGTTTGAATTTCACACTGAGTACCTGCTTCTGGTGCAGTTCAACTTCTTCGAGCTGCCATGTGCTTGTCATGATCATGTTGCTCTTGCGCGAATCCATGCGGCCGGTACGCACATCCCATTGTGTTATTGCTGTGCTGGTGTAATCATCCACGCTGATCGTTGGCCGCGCCGGGTCAGCCGTTGACGGGCGACGGACACTGACTGATCCCTTGGCGGACAATGTGGCCATATTCTCTATGGCAATTTCAAGCTTTACTTCATCTGTAAAATCAAGCACCGCGACCGGCGGCACATCAACTGACCATGCGTTTTGCCACCCATCGCCGACGCGCCGTGAACTTCCCGCAGCCCCATCTGCACTAAAAATTGATTCGAGCAGATGTTCGATCTGCCCCGGCGCAAGCTGACCGAGCAAGCGTGGATCAGGATCATCGAGCGCCGCGATGGCTTGCACAACCTGCTCTAGGCCTTTGACGTTCTCCACTTCGCCGGTAGACGTCACAGAAAACGTGATCACCGAGACTTCAAGGAGACGCTCGATATTGATGAGCGCCTGCTGCGCTTCGTCATCTGGATCTGGGGGTTCTATCGAGGGAATGCTCAGCGTAACCCTGCGCGCATCATCACCGGTGCCATCAGACAAGCCCATGGTTGCCTCTTGAATGCGCATAGTAAGTTCTGCATTGCCAGCCTGTTGTGGTTGACGCACAGTGAAAGCGAGTTTCATTCGATGATTCGACGATTGGGTCTCAAGAGGGCGCTCACCCATCTGCTGTTCAACGATGAGTTGCATCGTGTACAGGTAGGAAAAGACTTCCCCGTCCATTGTAAAATTAAGCGGGATTTGCGTCGGTGCAACATCCTGGGCTTTCGCCAGTGGTGCAAGACCAAGTGCCATACCAATAAGGGCCATCGCAGCGATCCATGTTTTCATCGCGAGTCTCCATTTCGGGGCGTGATCTGTGGTGCCGTGGCTTCAACTCCACTCAATCGAAGCCGCAGGGAAAGAGTGTAGGCGCTCAGCGAATCAATGTGGACCCAAGGGCCTTATCATTGCCGCCCCATGCACCTCGCCCTCATTCCCATCAATCCGACAGTTGGCGACATCGGCGGCAATGCCCGCCTGATGGTTCACTGCGCCGCGGAGGCAGCAGCCCTGGGCGCAGAACTGATCGTGTTCCCGGAACTTGCACTTTGTGGCTATCCGCCGCGCGATCTACTCGAACAGGAAGGCTTTGTCGAGCGCATGGGCGATACTGCCCGCGATCTTGCGACAAAGTTCCCCAAAGACGTGACTGCCATTGTTGGGTGTCCCTGGCGACCCTCACCAGATGAAGACGCAGCGCCCGATGCCATTGATTCTCGCGCGCGGCCAGCGAACAGCGCGCTGGTCATGTGCGATGGGGCGATCATTGCCCGGTACGACAAACGCCTGCTGCCAAACTACGACATCTTCGATGAAGTGCGGCACTTTGCACGTGGGCGAAAACCGCTCGTCTTTGAAGTGGGCAACAAGCGCATCGGGATCGCAATCTGTGAAGATATCTGGCGCGCTGAAGATGCAAAGCGCGTCGGGCGCTACGCCGACATGCGCAATCCCATCGAGCAACTCGCAGCCCTCAAGCCAGACATCCTTCTTGTGCCGTCGGCAAGCCCGTTTGTGATGGGCAAGATACACGCGCAACAGGAAATCCTTGCACGCATCGCGCGCACGCATAATCTGACTGTCGTTGCAGTCAATCAGTTTGGTGCCAATGACGATCTGATTTTTGATGGCCACGCCGTGGTGTACGCGCCGGATGGCGATTCGCCGTTGATCGCCGCCAACGCGCCCTTCTCCGGCGCACCGCTTCATATTGATCTGCCAACACACACACCCGCGCCCACACTGCCTGCGGCAATGGATCCACTGGAACAGCTCTGGCACGCACTGGTACTTGGCGTGCGCGATTATTGCACAAAAATCGGCTTTCACGAGATTGTTCTTGGTCTTTCAGGAGGCATTGATTCTGCACTCACTGCCGTGATCGCGGCTGCTGCCCTTGGCGCAGGCCATGTGATCGGCGTTGCGATGCCCAGTCGGTTCTCATCGCAGGGCTCAATTGATGATGCGCAATCGCTTGCCAAGATATTGGGCTGTCGCCTCATCCATGTGCCTATTGAAGAAGCGCACCTTGCCTTCGAATACACGCTTGGACCCGCGTTTACCGATCTGGATTTGCCAAATGAAACAGGCATCGCAGAAGAAAATATGCAAGCTCGCATTCGCGGCACCATCGTCATGGGCATATCCAACAAAAGCGGTGCGCTGCTTGTCACCACAGGCAACAAAAGCGAACTCGCGATGGGCTATTCAACGCTGTACGGCGATATGAACGGCGGGCTTGCTGTATTGAGTGATCTTCTGAAGACCGAGGTGTATGCCCTTGCGCGCTTTGTCAATGAACATCACGCCCGCCTCGGCTTTGATGCGCCACCGATTCCTGAACCCTCGATCACCAAAGCGCCCAGTGCAGAATTGCGCCCCAACCAGACCGATCAGGACACCCTGCCGCCCTATGACGTACTTGATGTTGTCGTTGAACGCTATGTTGATTTGCGCCAGAGCGTTCAACACATTGCCCTTGAAACCGGCTTCGATGTTGCGATGGTCAAAGACCTTGTCAGGCGCATCGATCGCAATGAGTACAAGCGGTTTCAGCTTGCGGTAGGACTCAAAGTCAGACCCAGCGCATTCGGGCGCGGTCGTCGCAGGGCTATTGTTGAAAACTATGACCACTCAGAGTGAGCGCGATGCCATCCTGCGTTCTTAGACAATCGCCCCTGCAAAGCTGGACACCATCGACATGCCCTGCGGGTCACCAGCAGCGGCGTAATTCAAATTCCGCACCTGCGTCGCACCCAGCGTCTTGATTGTCGCTGCGATGGGGCCAATCCCTGACCAGCGCGTCGGGTTCTGCTGCCACTGCATCGAGGTGATCAGTTCATCCGCCTTACCCAGACCAATGATGTTCAGCATCGCCTGATCATGTTCGACCATCTTGTTGCGCGCGCCCTGCGCTTCGGGCTCATCACCCGCGAGTTTCACCTGATCTCCAAACATCGGGCCGATGTGGCTGAGTGATCCCGCGCACACGATCAACGTGCGCCCCGGCATAGATTCAATCGCGCTGCCAAGGGCTTTGGCAAAGGGTTCGATCTCCAGCCCGTCGCCATCGTATGACTTTCCGTTGTTGCGAATTGGGTCGTAGATCAACGCCGCCATCACCTTGGGCGACTTGCCGGATTCACCACCAAAGACATGGTTGATCCACGGGATGTGCCACTCGATGGAATGCTCGCGCTCGTGATCGAGGCGATGCTTCATACCCTTTTCGGTGTCTGCTGGACCGAGCGCGGCGCGCAGCGCATCCCACAATTCGCGATCAAACTCGCTTCTCCCAAGTGGGCTCTCAAAACCCTTGTCGCACAGCGCAACGCCCGTCGAGTGCCCGTAATGATTGACGCCCAGAATGATCACGCGATCCGGGCGATCGCACACCCGCATGCGTCCGTAGACATGGGCATAATTCACCCACCCGCGCGGGTAATCGACATCGGGCGCGAAAATCGCTTTGGGCAGATCGTCAAAGCTGGGATCGGCTGCCTTGTCGAGGGCGGTCTTGATCCACTCATCAAAGGTGCTGCGTATCTTGGCTGGCCCCTGTTCGGCTTTCTGCTCGTCGGTCGCCTCTTCGCCCACGTCTTTCACGACCAGCGCATCGCCAAAATCCGCCGTTACGGAGGGCGGAAGATTCTCCGCAGAATCGAATTCGCTCTGAAGCCGCTCCATCAGGGCATCAAAGTTGGGACCTTCGAGAAAGCCCGCAGCGTCAAGTTGACCCACAAGCTCCTGAATGGGCTCTGGCGTGATGGCCTCAACCGCCTGCGCGGGCACATCCTGCGACTTGGCGTTGGCAGCAGCACCTGCTGCGATATTTTCAACCGTATTTTTGCCATCCATCAGGGGCAATATGAACTGAGCGAGCGGGCTGATCATGACCATCTCGCGAGACACCTGGGATGGGTCGCGGAGACCAAGGACCTGCTGCTCATTGTGCTTCATCGCCATTCCCTGCACCGGACGCAGCTTCGGGCGGGCATGGTGGTCCAGCGCGGGGTCATACTTGACAGGATCGGGGGTCGCGGGAGAGGTGTTGGCATCGGTGGTCATCAGGAGATTCCTCAGGGCTTGGGGACGAAATGGGGGCCATGGAAGAGTGATCCATCGCGATCAAGAAAGCAGTGTAGGCCCTATGGCGGGCAGGGTCGCTATACTCCTCGACCCCAAGCATCGGAGAACTGGTGGGTCCACTCTGGTGTGGTTGGGAATGTACTAGTCGAATTCATTTGAAGCGAGCTTCTACAATGTTGGACAGCCTCAAGGCCGGCGAACAGGTGACCTTTACCATCAAGCGCGATCTGCGCAAAGGCGACACGCGCGACACCGTGGCGCGCCTGATGCGAAACGATCCGGCGATCAAGAAGACGCTGCGCAAAGCGCAGGCCCATCGTCGGCGTACGATGGAAATCCGCACGCGTGGCGGGCGCCCGTGGGCGGTGAGGCCGCGTGCAACAAAAGCTGCGCATCCCATCAAGGGTACATCATGGTCCATGACGTGGACCCCCCTCTTGCGCAAGGATGTCGAGAGTGTTGCCCATGTGCTTGAGATCAATAAGTAAACCCCGACGCAAACACCGCCTGATCCGCAATAGTGCGATGATCGCCGCAGCGCTCGCGCTGGTTGTACTTGGTTCGTGCAAGAAAAAGCTGGCGGACCCGCCAGAGAACGCTCCTCCTGCAAATACGCAGGTGTTTGAATACACCGTGCGCGGCATCGTTGCGCAGCTGCCGGGCCCGATGAATGAATTTGCTGTGCGTCATGAAGCTATCCCGGAGTTTCGTAACCCCAATGGCTCTCTCGGCATGAACACTATGCAGATGGAGTTCCCACTTGGCGACAATATCATCCTTGCAGAGGACATCACGCCGGGCGATCCGGTGGAAATGACCTTTGTCGTCGAATACGGCGACGCCCCTCGGTACTATGCGGCTGTGGTGACGAAGTTGCCCGAGGACACGGTGCTTGATTTTTCGCCTCTCGAGCATACGCCCGAATCTGAATAAGTTTCGCGGCAAGCCAGCGGTAGCGCACACACCGAATGCCTCGAACGAACACCCGGCATCCATACTGTGATGTTGCTGTTGCTACAACAAGAAAAAAGAAAAAGCCCAGCACCCCGAGTTGGTGGAATGCCGGGCGAACGTCCTGCGGGAACGCCATTGCGGCGGACGAGGAGACAAAGGTATCCGTCGCGACGCTGTGCCAGCCCGCAGTTACACACTTACCGATTCGCTTTCGGTGTGGAAATGTTCCACCGTGTATAAAATCGGGCAATGAATCTGTCGTGAAGGGGCGAATTAGGGGATTGTCCCCCAAAAAGAAGTTCGCTATCTATTCGGAATCGCCGTGTGCGGTTCCAAGCCTGTGAACGACCTGTTGAAGGTCTGACCAGATTCGGCGTCTGTTCTCCGGCGTGTATGAGCGCAATAAATACGCCGGGTGATAGGTAGGCATTAGAGGAACCCCATGCCAGTCATGCCAGCGCCCGCGCATCGATCCCATGGAGTCATTGCTACCAAGCAGAAAATTTGATGCCGGTTTGCCAAGCGTGACAATAATGCGCGGCGCGATGATGTTGATTTGCGCTTCGAGAAAGACGCCATCAGCGTGTGTTTCATCAGGTGTCGGCGTGCGGTTATTGGGCGGGCGCACCTTGAGCACGTTGGTGATGTAGACCTCATCACGCTGCAGCCCCATCGCGATGATCATTTCATTGAGTTTTTGCCCCGCACGCCCCACGAAGGGAGTGCCGGACGCATCTTCATCTGCACCCGGGGCTTCGCCAATGAACATGAGCGCAGCATCGGGATCGCCATCACCAAAAACGATTGTGTTCCACCCTTGAATGGTCTTCATAACCGTGCTTTCGCGCTCATAGCGCTCGCGCAAGGCCGCAAGAGCATCGGCTTTGACTGTCGATTGGCTCGGCTTCTCAGCGGGATCAACAGCAGGGATATTCACCTGTGCTGGTGAAATCTTCTGAAGAGCTCCAGCAGTCGAAACACACCGGCACGGCACCGCCTCAACGCCCAGAAGCTTCGCCGTATGGATGTGCTGTCGTGCGACACGAATCGCTTGATCGTGGAGAACTTCATTCATGACTGCAGTGTACCACGCACATGCGAAACACTTAGCACAGCATCACGCTCCCGCAGGCAGACGAGGTCGCACAGTGGTGATGATGGTCGGCGCGGGCGCAGCCGTGGGCACAGACTCAGACAATTCAACTGGCAGAGGTACATCGTGTCCGAGATAACGTGCAATGAGCGCACCCCGGCTTTTCGCACCGAGCTTGCGATGCAATGATTTGACATGATCATGCACCGTGTGCTTGCTGCGCCGCAGATGCTCTGCAATTTCACGCACCGAATGCCCGAGCGTGAGCAATTGCAGTATTTGTTCTTCGCGCGCCGTCACCGTTGTTGATGCAGTGACACAAGTGAACCCAAATGCAGAAGCAGCGCGAGCCGTGAGCATCTCAAGAATCGGCAGGAACACGATCGCGTCAGTCTGCGCATAGGATGGATAGTCTGAGCCGATGCCAAGCTCCGCGATGATGACACGGCTTGGATCTTCAGGATGTAGACATCCGGCGCCGACCAAAAGATCGCTCACACCAAGGCGCTTCCACCGTTTGCCCGCAGGCGTCAAAGGCCACGCCGGTGATGACGACAGATCGCGCAGACGAGACGCGCCCATACATTCGCCGCGCAGGAGTTCAGAAATGCGCCACCCCGGCGAACTAACACCATCACCGTGAACACGACTCAGATCGTCCTGGTGCGCTGAGGCTGCGGGGGCAATACCGCCCGTCGCCTCAACATTTGTAGTTGCAGGGATTGCATCATCATCGATCGAGAGAATCGAGACCATCACAAATGCACCAGGACGAATGTGCTGGATCGCTGCACCGGCATCTGCACACCAACTTTGTGTGGGCACTGCGGGCAGTCGTGCGATGGATGATGCTGCCTGAGCAACACCACGGAGCTGATCCGGAGTGAGCACTGCGGTGATCGTCATGGATCTACCTCGTTGCTCGCAAGCGGGCGAGCATTTATTTTATTCGCACCATGGCCCTCGTCGTGGAGAGACTCCAGTAGCGCGGCACGCGATGTTATCGGCTATTGAACGTAGAGTCTGTACACAATCGGCAGAGTAATTCCCCTTATTCGGGATGTGTTGAGATGTCTTTATCCTGATATGCGTTTTTGGAGCGCCTTGGCGATTCTGCCCGCAAGAGGCATATCGCGCCCGACGGGGATAAAGGCATCCGGAGTTTCAGAAGCAGATCCAGCGGTCGTGCTGCTGAGCAGCCTCACCGAGGTTGGATCAGCCCGCAGGCCCGGGCGCTGTTCGCGCCTGAGCAGCACATCGACGCGCACGCGCACCGGTCCATCATGATCGCGCACATCATAGCGCGGGTCGCGGCGCAAACGCAACGCCCCCGTGCCCGCCTGCGGACGAAACACCACGGTCACGGTGCGCGCTTCGCCATGCAGCAGGCCGTGCCATGCATCGCCAAGATCGGAAGCATGCGGAATCCAGGGGGTTGCAAATCCACTTGAACGCCGGGGACGGGAGGTGAGCACACCCGCGCGTGCGTCGACGCGGTCAAGCTCGAAGCCGAATGCGCGCACCGTATTCTTGGCCGCCTCGAAGGCTTCGTTGTAATCGTTCGCCTCGATCTTGAAGGCCGTTGAGCGCGCCACAGACGAGCATCCGATCGCAGGCAGGATCGCACACGCACACACAATCATGGTCAGAAATTGCAGGACAGTCCGGCGCATGACGGGCACTATACCCTGCTAGCATGTCCTGCCTTGAGATGGAGGATTGAAATTGATGCAAGGGAACGCAGTCATCGGACAATCAGGCGGGCCAACCGCGGTGATCAATCAATCGCTTGTCGGCGTGGTGGAAGGACTCCGTAGCGCCCAGGGCGTCGAAAAAATGCTTGGCATGCGCCACGGCGTGCGCGGGCTGGTCTCCGGTGAACTTGTGCGACTCGACACCATGGATCAGGCTGCCCTCGATCGTGTCGCAAACACCCCCAGCGCAGCGCTCGGTTCGACGCGCGACAAACCCGATGGTGCATACTGTGAGCGCATTCTTGAAGGGTGCAAAAAGCACAACGTCCGGCAGTTCTTCTATATCGGTGGCAATGATTCCTCGGACACGTGCCGCCTTGTCAATGAACTTGCCAAGCAGTCCGGCTATGACATGCACTGTTTTCATGTACCCAAAACCATCGACAACGACCTGATGAAGAACGACCACACGCCGGGGTTTGCCTCTGCAGCGCGGTATGTCGCGATGGCGTTCATGGGTGACAACCTTGATAACGCTTCGATCCCGGGCGTGAAGATCAATGTTGTCATGGGGCGACACGCTGGCTTTCTAGTTGGCGCTTCGGCGCTGTTGCGCGAGCGCGAAGATGATGGCCCGCACTTGGTGTGTGTGCCCGAGCGCACCTTTGATATGGATACATTTGTCGGGCGCGTTGAAGATTGCATGAGCCGGTTTGGGCGCTGTCAGATTGCACTGAGTGAAGGTGTGCAAGATAAGGATGGCAATGCGATTGGTGCGACACTCATCGCGGGCGATACCGATGCACATGGCAATGCCCAACTTTCCGGCTCTGGCGCACTGGGTGATCAGATGGCGATGGTCTTGAAGAAACGCTTGACACCTGTAGGTGGCACGCCGCTCCGCGTGCGCGCCGATACGCTTGGCTATCAACAGCGCTGCTATCCTGATGCAAGCCCGATTGATGCACAGGAAGCGCGCCAGGCGGGCGTTTTTGCTGCAAAACTAATGAAAAATGGCGAACGCGATGGATCCGTTGCGATCGTGCGCACGAGTGATGCACCTTATGCAAGTGAGATGCAGCGCGTGGAACTGACCGATGTCGCTGCCAAAACGCGCCACATGCCCGATGACTTTCTCGATGGTGACTTCAACGTGAGCGATGCCTTCATCGAGTGGCTGCGACCTTTGGTCGGCCCGATGCCGGTGGCGGGACGGGTGTAGAAGAAAGAATTCACCACAGAGGCGCAGAGATCACAGAGAAGAATTTTTTGTATTGGAAAAAGAGAGAGGCAAATCACCCCACCTGAACGAACCCAAGATGCAACTGAGTATGCCCGAGCTGGACCTGTTGCCATTCATCGTGCGTGAAAACGCCGAAGAGGGGTGACACTGCGGTGAACTTTTCACCGCTCTTCGTGCGCTCAATTTGAGTGCGAAAATCTGCCATCCCCTGCTCAAAGGTGACATCATCATCCGGCAGGAATGGCTTGGCCTCTTTGGGCAACTTGATGCCCGCGGGCGGTGTAGCACCGGAGATTGCTTTCTTTTTGAAGAATACCTTGCACATCATCTTGAGAATCATCGGCGGTTTCATCTCGGGTGGAAAACCGTCGATCCCCGCCCGCCACACTTTGGCACAGTGTTCAAGGTTCTGACCCGCGGACCAATTGCCGGTCGTGGCGATCGTGCCCGCAGTATTGGCAGCCTGCAGCACATCAAGGTCGCGCTCAATATCAGCAATGCTGTTGTATTTCAGTTCGCGGCGTTCAGATTGCTTGGTGTTGACTGTCATTGTTCATCTTTCAGTAATGGCGGCGGCTTGGGCGATGGCATCATTGAGGCCTTCAATGAGTGGACCAATATCATCGACAAGCGATGTTTCATCAATGATACGAAGCATGGTCGGCGAGTTGGCAAGCTGACGAATGGCCTGCGAATCGATCTCGCCGGAATCAAAAAGACTCCACAGCTCCGGGTCACTATTCAGCATGTCCATCGCCTCTTTGAAACTGTCGAGTTCTTGCAGTCTGACAATTGCATCATGATCGAGCATGTGTTCGAAACGCTCGGGATCGCGCGCGATGGCCGCGGCATCATTGGCAAGGGTCATCAGGTGCGACCCTTGGGCCGGATTTGTTGATTCAACGAAATCGCCCATGGCTGAGCCGCGCACCTGCTTTGCAAATGCAAGAACGCGCTGCGCGGCGGGATTGGGCTGGGTTGTTTCGCCCGCTTCAAGGGCCGCAAGCTGCGCAGATGCAACGGGTTCGAGTGCAAGTGGCACCCACAGCACCATCAGACCAATGAGCGAACCTTCGACAAGGCCAAGGGCTGCGCCCGCGAGCTTGTCAAACTTTGCAATCGATTCCTTCTTCTTGAGCGCTCGCCCTGCGGTGAACTTGAACGTGATCGCAATGAGTGCGGTGATGATGACCGCGACGATTGCCATACTGAGCCCGCGATTGACCATGCCGCCGGTGGAAAAGATGGATGCGGTTGCGCCCTCGAAGGCGATGCCAAGTGGTTTGGCAAGCAGCACGCCGATCAACATGCCAAGCACGATGCCCGCGAGTTCGATCGCGCCGCGCCACAGCCCCTGCAATGTGCTGAGACAGATGACCAGCGCAAAAACTTTCATGGGCACACTTGCAAAGATGAGCGTGAGCAGGATGACCGCGCCTGCAAGTGCGACGATGGTGAGCTTCGCTGGGCGCAGGGCAGCATCGGCGGGCGGGTCATTGGTGGGTGTAGACATAACCTAAGAATAGCTCAGGCGGGTGATGGCGTTGGTGTGAGGATTTCTGAGCCGCACTCGGGGCACAGATTTGTGTTTTTGAGACCGGCGAGGTCGTAGCCGCAGGTGAGGCACAGGCCGCGGGCAGGGCGAAGAATCTTCAGGCGCTCACGACGAGCCCACCAACTCAAGCATGCGAGGAAACCCATTGCCAAAGTCCAATTGGCTATGTAGTAGGACCAATGGCGCAATGTCCAGAAGCCGAAGTGCCACGATTGGAAGGTCTCCCAACCCGCGCCCGCAGCAATCGGAATCAGCGGGATCCATGAACGGGTCACCGCAAACAGAATCCCCCCCGAGACAACAGCAACTAGCACAATCGCTACATATATCTCGAAGTCAGCTCGCAAGAGGAAGAGCGTGGCCCGGGAGTGTCCCACAAACCAGGCGACGAGCAAAGCAAGCGACGCCCACCGAATCCGGCGCGAGCTGTAGTGTACAGCAACTACCACTAATGCGGCACCAATTGCCGACTGTATCGCGAATGGATATATCAGTGTCGAACGCAACCCCATGCGCATAAATATCGTGTAAGCATAGAAATCTACCGGCGCATCCGGCCCGAATGTGTTTGCAATCCACCAGTTCAATTCGCTGTGCAAGTTGAAACCGATTAATCGCGCAACAAGAAGCGCAAGTGCAATTGCGAGCAGCACCCAGCCGCGCCAGGAAAATCCCCAGATGGGGCGCGGGTTCCAGATTGGTTTTGGGGTGCGCCTCTTCACAGGAACAATAGTAGACCAAGAACCCCTCACCCGATCCCGACAAGTCGGGACCACCCTCTCCCCGAAGGAGAGGGAGTAAGACTTGAACCAGAACATGTCGTTCATGCCTGGTGTTGATCGGGCCCTGGATCGACTCTGCTCAGATTCGCTTGGTCAATGCAGTTCGGCGGACGCGCTTCATCGCGCAGTGGCCATGAATCGCAAGCATGATGCCGAAGATCGCCGCGAGCGCACCGATGGTCCATGTGTGTTCGCCGAGCACAAGAACCGCTTTGGGAAGGGGCATACCAGTCTGAAGAAATGCGCCTGCTGCAATGCCACCGAGCGCACCAAATGCAAGCGTTGTCCAGCCACACACGCGACATTTCTTTGCGGCATACCAGTCGGGATCGCGATCGCTTTCAAGATGCGCTGCTGCATTGTGCCGAGCGATAGGGAGTTGAAGAATCGCTTCACGCACGATTGGGTCGACTTCCTCTTCGGTGAGCCCTGCGCAATACATGGCGCGGGCAACGACGCGCGGCGGGGTGCCAGCATCGAGTGCTTCGAGTGTTTCACGGAACAATGTGCTTGGAAGTGTTTCGACAGCAAGTTGCTCGGCGGTCGGGATTTTGAGACGGGGCATGAGCGTCGCGATTGAAGTCTTTTCTGTGTGTGACATGACATATGAATCATGTCACTATTCGAGCCATGTGCTGGATATTTAACCCCGGCGAACGATTATGCAGGCGCGTGTGCCCGCATAGTCTGCGCATTTTCCCAGCGCTCACAGACGTGATGGACTTTCCGGTGCCGGAACGGAACAATGTCGAAACTCAGCCCTCTGAGGCCATTTTCTCGGCCTTGGCCTTGGCATCGTCGAGCGTGCCAACATACATAAACGCAGCCTCGGGCAGATCATCACCTTCGCCGTTGCACAAGCGCTCGAAGCTGTCGATCGTTTCGTCCAGAGGCGTGAAGATGCCCGGGTACCCGGTGAACACCTCGGCGACATAGAAGGGCTGGGAGAGGAAGCGTTCGATCTTGCGGGCACGGCCCACGATGAGCTTGTCCTCTTCAGAGAGTTCATCAACACCAAGAATGGCAATGATGTCCTGCAAATCCTTGTAGCGCTGCAAGATCACCTGCACGCGGCGCGATACTTCATAGTGACGCTGCCCGAGGATCGCGGGGTCAACGATGCGCGAATTCGAGGCCAGAGGATCAACCGCGGGATAAATACCCTTCTCAGCGATACTGCGCGAAAGCACAACAAAGGCATCAAGGTGGCTGAACGCAGTCGCGGGCGCGGGGTCGGTCAAGTCATCTGCGGGCACATAAATCGCCTGCACCGATGTGATCGCACCCTTGTCTGTTGACGTGATGCGTTCCTGCAGTTCGCCCATCTCGGTAGATAGCGTCGGCTGATAGCCCACGGCGCTCGGCATGCGGCCCAAGAGCGCCGACACTTCGGAACCAGCCTGCGTGAAACGGAAGATGTTGTCGACAAACATCATGGTTTCCTTGCCGGATTCATCGCGGAAATTCTCGGCCATCGTCAGGCCTGAAAGCGCCACACGAAGACGCGCGCCGGGAGGCTCATTCATCTGCCCGAAGACCATGGCGACTTTGTCGATGACGTGTGCTGTTTTTCCTTGCTCGTCGGTGTATTCAGCTTCCTGCATTTCAAGCCAGAGATCGTTGCCCTCGCGGGTGCGCTCACCGACGCCGCAGAACACTGAATAGCCGCCGAATTCGCGTGCGACGCGTGCAATCATTTCCTGAATGATGACGGTCTTGCCGACACCAGCACCACCGAAGAGGCCGATCTTGCCGCCGCGCACGAAGGGGCAGAGCATGTCGATGACTTTGATGCCTGTGGGCAGCATTTCTGTCTTTGGATTCAGGTTTTCAAACTCCGGCGGTTTGCGGTGAATGGGGCGCGACTGCGTGGTTGGCGCCGGACCACGGTTATCAATCGGGTCACCAAGCAAGTTGAACACGCGACCGAGCACGCCTTCGCCGACCGGCACGGTGACTGATTGACCTGTGTCTTCACAATTCATGCCGCGCGACATGCCATCAGTTGACCCAAGCGCGACGCAGCGGACGCGTCCACCGCCAAGGTGCTTTTGCACTTCACCGGTGAGGTGCAGGTGGCCGACGCGTGTTTGCTGATCGACTTTGACCGCGTTGTAGATGTCCGGGAGTTTGTCTTCCGGGAATTGTGCGTCGAAGGTTGATCCGATGATCTGCGTAATAACGCCGCTGTTCATGACGGTGCTTTCTTTTTGATAAACCAGTGCCGGGCAACAACGGGGCGACACTCAAACGTCCTGCCCACCGCCTGCCATCTGCCCCCGCGACCCCCCTCTTCAAGAGGCGGCGTAGCGGGGCGAGAAGGATACCGGAGGATGTGAGCGCCCACCAGCCGGAGGGCCATTTTCTGTCATTCATATTGCCCCATTCGGGTCAGTCTGGATGTGCGATCTGTAGGGGTTAGCCGCGCCGATCGGGCAAGTTCTGAGGCCCACCCGGTCCAGCGAGTTCCGGTGGAGGCTGCGGAAGGAAAGGCCTCTCAAGCACGCCTCCCGGGGCCACGATGTCAGAAAAGGATGCATCCCGACGAACCGCAACATCCATCGAATGCTTCATTTCCCGAGCCGCCCTGGGCCCGTCCCGAGCAGGCTCAGGCTGAAGGGGAGCTGCGCGCACTGGAGGCTCAGATTCAGGCCGCCCGCGCCGAGGCGGAGGCCGCATCGCACATTCTGGGGGATATCCAGCGCCGGCTGCAGGCTCTAGAGACCCAGGAAGCTGAGGCCCGGACTAGAGCCGCCCACCTCATCGAACATGGCATTGCCGCAGACACCGAGCCTGCAGAACCGCCTGTTGCACCAGGCGGAATCGATCGACGCCGACACGGGCGCGTCAAGGTGACCGATGTTGCCTGCGCCGTGGGGCGGGTGCTTGATGTGTCCGCTTCTGGCGCCAAAATCGAATCCAAGGGGCGCCCATCATTTACGCAAGGGGAAGTGTTCAGCATGTGGATCAGTTCCACTGCATCAGGCTCGTTCACCGTAAGTGCGCGCATCGTATGGATAACAAAAGTGGGCATGTTCAAACATATATGTGGCGTGTGCTTTGAGGATATTGACGCCGAAGCCCGCACCGGATTGATGGCGATTGTCGCGTCCGCCGCTGGCCGCGAAATTGGATGGGAATAGAAATGAAGCGCACAAGCGCTGGAGGTGAATCATGGCGACACTTCGTAACATAGAGAAAAATATCGAATTACCAAAGAAAAAAGGTGAAGAGGATCGACGTTTTGGACGCTTGCGTTGTCTCGATGTGAACTGCGATCTGGGACCGGTGGTGAATATTTCTGCCGCCGGGTTGCGTGTGCGCTGTCGTCACAAGCCGATCATCGCACCGGGGCAACCATTTGCAATGGAAGTGTCAAGCACGTTCGGACGCTTCCGGGCTGCAGCGAAACTTGCATGGATTCAGAAGTGCGGGTGGTTCAAGTATGAGTTGGGCCTGGAGATCGTCGAGGTGGGGCCCGGCGGGCAGGAAATTCTTGCACAGATCGCGCGGAGCGCACCATCTGAAGCCTTCTGCCTGTCGCACTCATTGGCCGATGAGCAGAACCAGAAACGCGCGGGGTGAAACCGGCGCACTGCCTTTAGTGCGTTACATCTCTTTCAACTCTTGATGATTCCCCCGTGTACGCGGGCACACCTTCGGGTGGATCGGGCCACGCGGTGCCGCACTCGGGGCAGGGTTTACCGATGGGTGAACCGCGCAGGTCATAGCAGCACTTGGTGCAGAGAGGAAGGCCGATGGCGTAGGCGGCAGCGTGCCAAGTTGGGCGGCCGACAATGCGATATCCGAGAAGTCCAACGAAGAAAAGTCCCGCATACCACACCACATCTACCAGTCGCTGCAACCACACCGCACTCAACGGAACAGGAAAAGCTTCCATCTGAGTAATTGCCATCCCGCCCCACAAACCGACGAGGAAAAGGGAACCTCCCATCCGCCTCCATCCCACATGGCACATCCGAACAAACCCGCGCGATTCTGCCAGCGCAAGGCAATGCTCAAAGAGTCCGGCTCGTGCTGAAGCAGCGGCCTCTGGAATCATGCGACAAGAGAACCATTGTCGGGCTCGCAAGAGCGCACCTTGACGAGAAGCGTCCGCGCCGCCCGCGGGCTTACGTTGCAATTTGACCAATCGCCGACGTGCGAAGTCACTCGCAGCCACACCATCGAGCGGGTAGGGCCAGCCGGTGCCGCACTCGGGACAAGGTTTTCCGACGGGGGAACCGCGCAGGTCATAGCAGCACTTGGTACACAGGGGAAGACCAACGAGGTATGCCGCATCATTGAGCGCGTTGCGCCTGATGCATCGAGCGAACCAAAGACTCAAACCCGATACACCAACCACAATAACGGTGCTCTGGGCGTAACTGAGATAGAAACTAGAGGCTATCCCAAAACCGTTCTCGATGCCGATAGATGTGCATGCTGACACTTACACATGAACAACTGGACTGGCTCTGCGAGCGCATTCCTGACGCTGAGCGAAGCCCGAAAGGCGGTCGCCCCTCCGCCAACAAAC
>JAJDDF010000011.1 GCA_029260455.1 Phycisphaerales bacterium
GGTCGAGCGCACGATCGCGTGGTTTCAGAACTACCGGAGGCTGTGCATTCGGTGGGAGAAGTCAACGGTGATGTTCGAGGGCTTCCTGCACTTCGGGTGCTCCCTGCTCCTGCTCAAAGAGGTTTTGGGATAGCTTCTAGTTTGGTCAGCCAACTAACAGATTCGCACCAGTCGCACGCCGAACTCCTCGCCGCCCAAGACTCGTTCCTAGATGCCGTTGTCGAGTACAACGAAGACTGCCTAAATATCCTCGAGTGCTTCGGCCCACCCAATGCAAAGGCCAACCATTCGATTGTCAAACGCTACAAGTCGCGGTCAAAACTTTACTGTCACCAAAGTGCAGGAATCGTCAATCACATCAAACATGGGCAGGGTCGCCTTCGCTATTTTCAGATTCGCCATCAAGGGTTATCTGTTCCCGGGTACTTCGTGGAGCGCATCCGACAGGGCACCGCTTGCCCGGATGACAGATGGCATATTGGTGGAGATACGGCGTTTTCGTTCAGCCGAGACATTCGATACCGTTCGATATGCGCCCTCGGCGTATCAAAGGAGTTAGCAACGTCAATCTGTGAGGTCACTGGCCAACAGCCAACGGTTGGAATCGCGCCGTCCAAGGGCAGCGACAGCTTCCTGCAGTTGCTCCAGTCGATAACGGCGTTACCTCCGATCGTCTTCCCGGACGAGGTTATTATTGACTGGCCACTGATCTCAGTGCTCTTGAGTGCAGATGAGGCGTGTTGTTGCGAGTTCCCATCGCCAGCGCATCCGCACTCATTTGACCGCGGAGTATTCGAGGCCCAATTTGTGGGCGACGGCGTCACCAAACAGTTTCAAGTTCCCTACCTTGCTGACAAGTGCTGGGATCGGATCGCCCGCCTTAACCCAACGCGAAAAGGACTCTTGGTCGGGCTTCCGACGAACATCGTGTTACGACCCTAGGCCCTACAGCGCCGCGTACCCCCGGTTTGGCAAGCAAACCGGGCCACCCGATCCGGCGCACTACACTTCTCTCATGCCCCGCCCGCGTCTCAAAGTCTGCTGCATCGCATCCGTTGACGAAGCCCGCCTTGCCATCGCGCACGGCGCCGATGCGATCGGACTCGTCGGCGCGATGCCCTCTGGACCCGGCCCCATCCCCGATGAGCTGATCCGTGAGATCGCACGCGCCGTTCCGCCGACGATTGCGACGTTCCTGCTCACAAGCGAAGTCGATCCCGATGCGGTGGTCGAACATGCGCGCATCGCCCGCGTGAATACGGTGCAGCTCGTCGATGATGAAGTTCAGCCCGATGTGTATGTCGCGCTGCGCCGCGAGCTTCCGAGCGTTCGCATCGTGCAGGTGATCCACGTCGTGAATGACAGCTCAATTTCGCGGGCGCTCGATGCCGCACCGCATGTCGATGCGCTGCTGCTGGATTCCGGCAATCCCGGAGCTGCGGTGCGCGAGCTGGGCGGCACAGGCCGCGTGCATGATTGGTCATTGAGCCGAGCCATCGTGGAGCGTGCGCCCGCGCCGGTGTTTCTCGCCGGGGGACTGCGCGCAGAGAACGTGCGCGAGGCGATCGCCGCGGTCCGACCGTTCGGCGTCGACCTCTGCTCGGGCGTGCGCACGGATGGGCGGCTTGACTCGCACAAGCTCTCACAGTTTGTCACACAGCTTCGCTCTCCATCATTTCCCCCTACACTTCCCCCATGAAATCATGGACCGTCGGCATCCCGATCGCCATCGTCATCTTCACCATCCTCTTCATCATGGCCATCGTCGGGCTGCGCTCAAATACCACCGGCAAAGCGGAACTCGACCGTGAATCCGCCGCCATCATCGCGGCCCTGCGCGCCCAAGTTGATTTCATCCCCCCCGACAACGCCGACCAGACCTACATCACCATCTACGGCGAAAGTGATCTCGTCGCGACCACGATCAAGATTCACGGCGTGCCGCACCGACCGCAACAGGATGTCATCATCAACACCCTGCGCGCTATTCGCGCCACGCTCAATGCTCGCCCAATTGTGATTGCGTTCTACCGCGCTGAAATCGTTGTGCCCAATCCCGATGCGCCGGAATCGCAAACACGAAGTTTCGCCGATGACCCCAAACCAATCCGCACGGAACGGGTGTAATTACTCCCCCTCCCTCTGGGAGGGGGTTGGGGGGAGGGGTCCTTTTCCCTTGGCGGCAATGGCGCCGGGTGCCCCGGTTTCCTTGTCAAACCGGATTGTAGTGAAACGAAGGCCACGTTCTTGCTCCCTCTCCCCATGGGAGAGGGTGGACCCCGATGAAATCGGGGGACGGGTGAGGGGGCATCAATGTCAGCGCGCACCATCACCACAACACTGACGGATTTTCCTTCTTCCCCAGTGCCTATTGACCAGTGATCACATATTTTCTTGTGTCTTTACTTGCCCGAAGTCTTCTTCGCGAGCAGACGCGCTGACAAACGGCTCTTGCGCCGCGCCGCCTGATTCTTATGAATCACGCCCTTCTGTGCCGTACGATCAATCACCTGGCACGCACTGCGAAAGGCACCCTCAGCATCGGCGTAACTACCGTGCAACGTCTGCTCCTGAAACGCCTTGAGTGAGGCGCGCATCGTGCGCAGCCGCCACTTGTTGCGGGCGTGACGCTTGGCGTTCTGACGGATGCGTTTCATTGACGACAGCGTGTGTGCCATAGTGAGAGATATTCCTTCACCGCGAGACAGACCGCCTCGCGTGCAAATGCGAACCAAAGTGACAGATCAATATCGTACCGCGAGCCCACCGCCCGCTGAGTCGAGTCACAGAGTATCCCCGGTTGTTCGCCATGAGGCAAGTGGGGGCGTCATTTCGAAATTCGAGGGCCTGAGCGCCGCCGCCGGCTCGCGACAAACAGCCCCGCAGCCCCAATGACTGCCACCGGCCCTGGGGCTGGCGCTGGAAGTGCTCCGCTGGTCAGAGATGTCCCATTCAAGAGTCCCGGGAGTGCACCGATTCTGGTGGCCCTCAGGTTTGCTGGATTGATCGAAAACAACACCCCATCATTGGAGGCTCGGCCAAGACCATAGAGCACGCCATCAAGCCCAAATTCCAGTCCCGTGAGCCTGATCGTTGCGCCGGTGAACTCTTCAGTGATGAGCCCGAGGCTTGTTGATATGCCATTGAAGAGATTTACTGAATACAGCGCCGCCGGCCCGCCGGGCGGTGCATTGACCGCATACATCACGCCATTTCCAAATGCGAGTCCCGCGATCGGTGCGTCGATATTCTGCAAAATGCCAAGGCTGTTGACTTGCCCGGTGTTCGTATCGATGGTGACGAGGCGGCTGGGAGGATCGGAAAAACTCCCGCCGACGGTTGCAAACCCGCCATACAAAATGCCATTGGCGTGTTCCATCGCCGTGATGACGTTACCACCTGTTGGGAAGCTCAGTGGAATGGTTTCCACAAGTGCCCCAGTGCCAGCATCGATCCGGAAAAGATTGGCTGAGCTATTGGTCGAGGCGTAAAACGAGCCATTGAACAGCTCGACCTCCGGCACCGGCGCGGTAAGCCCCGTCACCAGCGCGTTTGAGATGGAAGGCCGAGACACGTCTATGTCCCAGATGCGACTGGGCGAAGTCTGGTCAAAGATGAACAGTCCCGCAGGGCTAGCAGTCTGCGCACCAGCCACGCACGCCGCGCACAGCGCAACTGCACTGCCTATAAAAACCTTGGAGAACCCTCCCATTGCATCGCCCCAACGGCATCCCACAATTCATGGGTTCGCAGCCGCTCGACGCAATGTAAACGCACAGTCCCCTATCACCAAGAGGGAATCTGGGAATCAGGGCAAAATGGGGGTGCTGAGCAATGGCCCTATTTCGGGTCAGGTGCAACCTGTTCAGGTGTTCACCCCAAATAATGGCGGCCATTGAACCATGCGGGCAGATATCTCCCGTCGGTGGATCTCCGGCGGGTGCTTTTCAGCTCAGCATTTTTGGCAATCCGAGCGCCTGCCGGGTCAAGCCCGAGAGTATCCCCGTTTCATCGCCATCAGGTAAGAGGGGCCTCAGTTCTGGTCGCTTGGGGTGATTGTCTGCCGCCAACCAGCAGCCTGTCGCGAGGCAAGATCAGCGGGCGCAGAGTGAGGAGAAAAACTAATATGTTTATAATCAATACCTTAATGTGGCACTGGCGATTTTTTAGCTAACGCGCCCAAATTTAGTCGTACCTTATGCTACGCAACCTCAGCCCGGTTTCTGCGCCCCAGCTAGAAAAAACACTTCCAGAGACCGGATTGTCACTCATTCTTGGGTCAAGGGCATGGTAGTTTTTCTACCGCTCCGTGGGGTTTGCCGCACGCTTCGCTGGGCTAAGGTGTAACCGCATCGCGGCATAAAGAGAGTGATAGAAAAATGATGAAGAACCTCGTTGTTGCAACATTCGCATCTGCAGCCTTCGCCACCTCGGCCAGCGCTGTGATCCATGTATTCACCTTTCCGTTGACCGTCGGCGAGGAAGTGCCCGCGCCGGTTGGCGGTGCGGCAGGCACCGGCACCGCCACCGTCACGCTCGATGATGTCCTCAATACGGTCTCGGTGACGGGTTCATATTCCGGGATGACCAGCGCGGTCAACGCATCACACATTCATGGGCCCGGCGCGATTGGCGTAATCGCGCCAGCCATCGTCACATTGGCGAACACCGGCCTGACGGCTGGCACGATTTCAGTAACCAATGCCCCGATGACGCCTGCCAATGTCGCTGCCATGATCGCCGGCAACACCTACATCAATGTGCACACCGTCACCAATAGCCCCGGCGAACTCCGCGGGCAGGTCGTGCAGGGGCCGCCGGTCGTCCCGACCATTTCCGAGTGGGGCATGATCGTGCTTGGCTTGGTTGTCCTCACCGGCGGCACGCTCGTGATCCATCGGCGCATGGCCCAGCCTGTTGCTGCATCCACCATCGCCTGATTCGGTGTTTTGGAGGCCCAACCCGTCACGACGGGGAACATTGGCGAGGGAGAAGCAGCTTGGCTATGCTTCTCCCTCGCGTTCGCGCGCGTAGCTCAATTGGATAGAGCACCTGACTACGGATCAGGAGGTTGGGGGTTCGACTCCCTCCGCGCGTACTTGATTTCTCGCTTCGCGAATCGCTGCTGCAGCGGCGGCGGGCCCATGCTACGATCTTGGGATAGGAGATGATCATGCGCAGTTCACCCGTTTTCATGGCCGCGGTTCTTTTTCTGTCCGCGAGTTCTTCTTCAGCTGCGATTATCGACTTTGGAGGCTTCTTCCGAGATACAGATTCAGGTCTGGACTGGTTGGACGTAACGTCTACTCTTGGCCTGTCGTACGATGACATCGTCGGTGGCGCCGGTGGGTGGGTGACCGCTGGATGGCGGCACGCAACGAGCGAGGAACTCTGTGTGCTCTGGAACGCAGGACCAAGTTGCTTTCACATCAATACAATTTCCCTATCAACTTCCATTGCGCAAGCGAACCAAGGGTTTCTTAATCTCTTTGGCTTCGTCACCACATGTTGCACAGGAGGTGGGGAGGTTTTCACTACTACCGGTCTACTTGAGCGCGCTGGACAGCCCGCCTCTCGATCTCCCTTCGGTGAATTACAGTTTTTTGAAGCCGGGTTCAACCCGAGGGCCAGAGTTACTTGGTTCAATAACGCAGGTTCGAGCTTCTCCCGCCCCGATATCGGGAACTTCATGGTACGCGTCGTAGTTCCGTGCCCTGGCGACGCCGACGGAAACAACAGTGTCGACTTGGAAGACCTCAACCTGGTGTTGTTCAACTTCGGCAGTGCGGTTCCGGTGGGAACCAACGGTGACGTCGATGGCACGGGTCAGGTAGACTTGGAGGATCTTAACCTCGTGCTATTCAACTTTAGCACCACCTGCTAGGGCAGAGGCCACAGGGTGTCGGCGGTTCCCGCAGAGCTACCCTTCAATCTCGCGCAGCGAACGTCCCACACACCCCTCCACACCCTCCTCCACCGTCTTGAGCGTCAGTTCCGGCCTCTCCGGCCGCTCATAGGGCGCATCGGCTGAAACCCCCGTCAGGCCGCTCGTCAGTTGACCGGACTTGGCCTTGGCATACAGCCCCTTGGGGTCGCGCTTTGCACACACCTCGATCGGCGTGTCGACGAATACCTCGACGAACCGCACGTTGGCCGCCTCGTGCATCCGCCGCACGCGCTCGCGATCCGCCCGGTAGGGGCTGATGAAACACGCGATGACAATCAGCCCGGCCTCCGCCATCAGCTTCGCAACCTCACCAGCCCGGCGGATGTTTTCCGTCCGGTCCTTGGCAGCAAAACCAAGATCACTGTTCAGGCCATGCCGAAGGTTGTCGCCATCGAGGCGAAACGCAGGCCGCCCCATCTCGATGAGCTTGCGCTCCAGCGCTACCGCGATCGTGGATTTGCCCGAACCCGAAAGCCCTGTGAACCAGAGGGTCATGCCGGCTTGGCCAGCCTGCAATCCCATCGACGTGGCCCGGTCGGCCGGGGACACGACGCCAGCATGCCAAGTGATGTCTTTGTTCGCGGGGGAGGGCAGGGAATCGGGCTTATGATCGGGCATGGCACCGAGCATAGTCGCATTTGGGGGCCGGACACGCTAAGACTTGGCTGCAAATGGCAGCCCGCGACTACATCCTGAACCATCTGGCGATCCTTGAGGCCGAGGCGATCCACATCATGCGCGAGGTCGCCGCCCAGTTTGAGCGGCCAGCCCTGCTCTTTTCAGGCGGTAAGGATTCGATCGTGATGGTGCGGCTCGCGGAGAAAGCCTTTCGCCCGGCGAAGTTTCCTTTCCCCTTGGTGCATGTCGATACCGGGCACAATTTCCCGGAAACGATTGCCTTTCGCGATCGGCTTGTCGAGCAGTTGGGCGAACGGCTGATTGTCGCGAGTGTTGAAGATGCGATTGCATCGGGCATCGCGCGCGACGATCCGGGGCCCACGCCGAGTCGCAATCGCGCGCAGATTCCGACCTTGTTGCACGCGATTGAGACGCACCGCTTTGATGCGCTGTTCGGCGGCGCGCGCCGCGATGAAGAACGCGCCCGCGCCAAGGAACGCATCTTCAGCTTCCGCGATGAGTTCGGTCAGTGGGATCCGAAGAATCAACGCCCGGAGCTGTGGAACATTTACAACGGCCGCCATCGCCCCGGCGAACACATCCGCGTGTTTCCATTGAGCAATTGGACCGAACTTGATGTCTGGCAATACATCGCGCTGGAAGACATTGACATCCCGTCCATTTATTACTCACACGAGCGCGAAGTCGTAATGCGCGATGGACAGTGGATGCCGACGAGTTCGTTCATGCCCGCCGGTGCGAATGATGACTCAGGAAAACGCATCGTGCGCTTCCGCACAGTGGGCGATATGACCTGCACCGCAGCGGTTGAATCACCGGCAAGCACCGTCGAAGACATCGTGGCAGAGGTCGCAGCAGCCCGAGCATCCGAGCGCGGCGCCCGCATGGACGATCGGACGAGTGAAGCCGCGATGGAAGATCGCAAAAAAGAGGGGTATTTTTGAGCGCCGCCCCGACCATTCCGCCACCTTTCGATCGCGAGGCCTACCTGCGCATGAGTCTGCTGCGCTTGTTGACCTGCGGCAGCGTCGACGATGGCAAGAGCACCCTCATCGGACGCCTGCTCCACGATTCCAAGGCGATCTTCGAAGATCAGCTCGAGTCGATCACCGCCACCAGTAAGGCCCGCGGCGATGAGCGGATCGATCTGGCGTTGCTCACCGATGGCCTGCGGGCCGAGCGCGAGCAGGGCATCACCATCGATGTTGCCTATCGCTATTTCGCCACGCCCAAACGCAAATTCGTCATCGCAGACACCCCCGGGCATATTCAATACACGCGCAACATGGTCACCGGCGCATCGACCGCTTCGATGGCGCTCATCTTGATCGATGCGCGCTTTGGCGTTGTCGAACAAACCCGCCGCCATGCCTTCATCGCATCGCTGCTGCGCATCCCGCACATCTGCGTGTGCATCAACAAGATGGATCTTGTCGAATTTGATGCGAAGGTCTTCAACGCAATCCAAAGCGATTTCGAGAAGTTCGCGGCCCGCCTAGAGACCACGGATGTCACCTTCATTCCGATTTCCGCACTCAATGGCGACAACGTCGTCAATCGCTCGACCAACATGCCCTGGTACACCGGCGCCACACTCATGCATCATCTGGAACATGTGCATATCGCGTCCGACCGCGATCTGATCAATCGACGTTTCCCCGTGCAATGGGTCATTCGCCCGCAATCGGCGCAGCACGCTGACTATCGCGGCTATGGCGGCCAAGTCGCCTCGGGCGTTTTTCGTTCCGGTGATGAAGTGATCGCCCTCCCAAGTGGGCTTACATCGCGCATCAAAGAAATCCGTCTGCATGATGAAGTGCTCGAAGCAGCCTTCCCACCCATGAGCGTTGCCATCACGCTTGAAGACGATCTCGATATCTCGCGCGGCGACATGCTCGCCTCGCCCTACAATCAGCCCAACGCCACCCAGGACATCGAGGCGATGCTGGTCTGGATGAGCGCCGAGCCAATGCAACTCAAGAAGAAGTACTTCATTCGCCACACCGCCCGCGAAGCACGCTGCATCATCAACGATCTGAAATATCGCATCGATGTGCAAACACTGTCGCGCGATGCCGAGGCGACGCAACTCGCCCTCAACGAAATCGGCCGCATCAACTTGCGCACAACATCGCCTTTGTTTGTCGATCGCTACCGGCAGTGCCGCGAGACCGGCAGCTTCATCATCGTCGACGAAGCGACCAACAACACGGTCGGCGCGGGGATGATCATCGAACGCTGAAACAACACCTTATCCACGCGACGTGCGACGAAACCGCTGTGTTTCTCGGGACATTTGCAATGCGGTACACTCTTCTGCCCGGCGGGTTCAGGCATGCCCGTCGGTCAGGCATCGATCATGGAGGATCCGCGCGATGCAGGAAAGCACGCTGGAAGCTGCGTCCAACCGCAGTGCTGTTGAATCGTCGCAGGCCGCTGTTGAAACAGAGGCCAAACCGCTTCCCTCATCCCCATCCAAACCCAAGGCACCGAAGCCCACGAAGCGCACCAGCGCATCGTCTTCGCGCAATGCCATCAAGCCCGTACCACGCGACCGCTTGACCGTGCCGCTTGGTGCGATCATGGCGGGCGGCGCCGATGCCATCGGCGAACCGTCGCGGGCACCATTGACACCCGCTGAAGCAATCGACCTGCTCGCAAGCGCCAGCGGCGTGCATGGTGTCACCCTCACCGATGACGATCTTTCCCCGCACGCTATCACTGGCGTTCAGCTCACCAAGCTGCGTTCAGATTTCAAACGCGCGCTGACAAAGAACAAGCTCAAAGTCGCCGCGATGACCTGCGATCTTGCCCGCGAGGGCGTGTTCCGCGATGGCGCACTGACCTCTGGTGATGCCGAGGTGCGCGCCTACGCCGTGCAAAAGGCGATGCGCGCCATGGACCTCGGTGCAGAGTTTTCTGCAAAACTCATGATCTTCGATCTCACCCGCGAAGGGCGTGATGTCATGGGCGCATGCGATCCGATCGTTGCGCGCACACGTTTGCACCAGACGATCAATTTCCTCTGCGTCTATTCCAAACAGAAGAAGTACGGCTACACATTCGCACTCCGCACGCAAAAACCCGGCCTCCAACGCGATCGCCTCTGGCCAACCAGCGCGCACCATCTCGTGCATATCCCCGCTCTTGAACATGAAGAAATGGTCGGCGTCTCCGTGTCATTCGCCGCCGAACGCGCTGCGGGCATATCACCTGCCATCGCAATCGCACACGCGGTCGATGCCCATCGCCTTGTGCATGTCGAACTTGGCGCGGGTATCGCCGATGGCGCTTCGCGCGACATCTTCGAGACCATTCGCACACTCGAAGAATCAGGCTACGACGGCTTTATCCATCTTGATACAGGCCCCATGCGCGCCGCCGATGCCGATGGCGTCACCGCAACCATCACCAACACCATGCGCCGCTATCTCATGCTGCGCGCCAAGGCCCGCCAGTGGAAGGGCGATGCCAAAATTCGCAGCATCAAACGCTCACTCAACAAAACCGCCAAAGCCTATGACCCCATCGAGCGCGGCTTCACCGTCGCCGGCGCCGACACCCTGCTCATGCGCACCTTCGACACCACCAAAATGCGCACCCAGCGCCTCCCCTACGACCAACTCGATCAACGCTGCACCGACATCCTGCTGGGATAGTACGGATCTGGTGCCGTGGTCTGAGTCCGCGATGGCCACGTTCTGCGCTTGGCCAGCCCCGCGCGCCACCAAGGGGGTTCGGGAAGAAAAAGATTCACCACAGAGCACACAGAGTTCACAGAGAAGAAACTGACTTGGGTTGAAAGCAATGCGAGTCGCGTCGTCCCCGACGCGGGATTTCTGAGTTTGGGTGGCCCGCCTTATGGATGGGTGGCCTGGCTTGCTTGTCAAGCCGGGAGTGGCTCGATGTGAAACATGCTCGGGTGTCGTGGTCTGGAGTGAAACGAAGGCCACGTTCCTGCTCCCTCGCCCCGCGTGCGGGGAGAGGGTGGTCCGCCAAAGGCGGATCGGGTGAGGGGCTTCTTCTTCCTGCGAGGGTTGCAGGAGGAGGAGCCCCATGCGACAAGTGTGGAATGACCGGATCAAGCACAAAGGTTTCGGAACCTCACATTGAGCGATTGCACGTCGTTATTCTCGGCGCCGGGGCGAGCCTCGCCGCACTTCCCAACGGTGACAATCGCGGTCGGAAACTTCCACTCATGAACGATCTGATTGAGTTGGTAGAGCTTGGGTCCGTCCTTGATGACCACAATGTTGACTATCGAGGCAAAAATTTCGAGGTGGTCTATTCGGCGATGGGGCAGGAGGAACGGCTTGATGATGTAACCAAGTTGGTTGAGGATGCCGTTTACAATTACTTCCACGATTTAGAGTTACCCGATTACCCCACAATCTATGACCACCTCGTCTTGTCGTTGCGCCCCAAGGATTTTATCGCAACGTTCAATTGGGATCCGTTCTTGGTGCAAGCCATCGAACGCAACTACAGTGTCCTGACACAAACGTCGCCACCAAACGTCGCATTTCTCCATGGATGTACGCAGATTGTCTACTGCGATCGGCACTCGCCGGCCGTCATTCAGTCAGAGACCAAACGGTGTGGCAAGTGCGGCGAACCTGCAAAACGCACTCGGCTCTTGTATCCCGTCTCGCAGAAAGACTACAACTCAGACCCGCACGCAAAAATGACATGGGCTGACATGGAACTTGCTATGCAAAATGCCAACATCCTCACCGTCTTCGGTTATGGGGCACCCAATACGGATGTAGAGGCGATGTCGTTGCTGAAGCGAGGCTGGGGTGATTCGAAAAGTCGAAGTTTCGAGCAAACAGAAATCATTGATCGCCCTGGCAGGGATCGCGAGGAACTTGAATCGACGTGGGCCCCCTTCATTCACACACACCATTATCACATTCTTGACGACTTCTATCACTCGCTGCTTGCTCGCAACACGCGTCGCTCTTGTGATACGTTTTGGGATCGCATGAGGATGTGTAAGTTGGTCAAAGACCTGCCAATACCGCCCGACTTGGACTTTCCAGATCTGTGGGATTGGTCTGCCGTTCTCATCGAGGAAGAACTTGAATACGATGCGAAGCGTGCGGACAAGAAGGATTCGGCCTGCTAAGGCCCTCTTCTACTGCAAGTTCACCGGCATCACCACATACACAAAGTCGTTCCCCGACTTCATCAACCCCGGCTTGTTCGATGACTTCATCTCGAAGATCACCGAGTCGCCCTGCACAACTTTCAGCGCATCGATGATGAACGCCGGGTTGAAGCCAATCTCGATGTCATCGCCGTCATAGCCCTTGAGTTCGACTTGCACTTCTGCTTCGCCCATCTCCGGCGCTCGGCTGGTCAGTCGTGCCGTCTTTGTGTCTTTACCGAATGCCATGCGCACGCCGCGGCTTTCTTCATTGGTCAAGAGCGCCGCGCGCTTCACCGCGCTGCCAAGTGTTGACACATCGAACGTGGCCTTCTTGTCCTGATCCTTGGGGATGACATCTTCGTAGGGGGGAAAGCTGCCTTCGACAAGACTCGTTGCAAGAATGGTGCTTTCGCCGGGCGCTTCACCATCATCAAAGGCGAAAATCGCCTGATTGTCTGTCACCGCGACCTTCACATCGCCATCATCACTTGCAAGCAGTTTGCCCACGATATTCAGGGCTTTCGTCGGCACAATGCAGGTCGTCTCGCCTGCGGCATCACCGGCGGCGTTGGCGCGGGCAAGTGCCAGACGCCGACCATCGGTCGCGACCATTTCGATTTTTTTGCCATCGCGCTTGAGCAGCACACCATTGATCGCATAGCGGGAATTTTCACGCGCTGTTGAGAATGTTGTGCGCGCGATGATCTGCTCGAGCGCATCGCCGCCAATTGTAAATGCGTTCGTTGCATCTTTGGGAAGTGTGGGCACGGGCGGAAAGTCTGCCGGCGGATATCCAAAGACGTGATACTTCGCATCCTTACCGGTGATGTGTGTGATCTCGCCTTCGACCGCAAGCGTGAGCGTCGGCTCGGTGTCCTGAGCACTCACGATGGAACGAAGTTTGTCGGCGGGCACAAGCGCTTCGCCTTCTTCTTGCACTTCGACCATCGCCGTGACCATGCGGATCGACACTTCGCCATCGGTTGCTGAAAGCGACAACGTGCCTGCGCCCGAACCCCCTTTGCTTGTCGCGGTGAGCTTGATGCAGGTGAGTTGAGGGCGCGGCGTGCGGGATGCCACAACGCCTGAAACCAAATTCACCGCTTCAAGCAGTGCTGATCGATCGCAGATGACCTTCATGGTGCTGGTCCTCTTCAGAAAGGAGATGGGCGATATGCGCATCCGTTCGGGTGCGTTCCGGTGCACCTGACCCTGAAATGCGCTCTTGATTGACTGGCAGTGTACTCACTCCGCCCCACGACACCATGTGCCCTCGACTGCCACCACCACGATGGGGAGCACCCCGCGATGGCGCAATCCCCGGTTTTCACCCAATCTGCCCTTGTGGAAACCAGATGTTTCTCGGATACTAACCCGCCAACCCCAAAGGCTCGGCCCCCGGATCGTCGTCCGTCCGGTGATGTTGCCGTGTCCATTGCCCATGAGGAGTCAGAGATTCTGGCTCCGCACCTGCAAAAGCAAGGAACGCGCATGTCATTCGAAGCTGCTGTTCACGCCCAAGCCACAGAGCTCGACCGCCTCGCTATCGAGATGACGGCCGCCTCAGGCTCTGGACACCCGACCACTTGCATGTCCCTCGGCCACCTCGTCACGGTGCTGATGTTCGGCGTCATGCGCCATTCACCGGAAGTCCCCGACTATCCAACCGCCGACCGTCTCGTACTCTCCGAAGGGCATGGCGTACCCATCGTCTATGCCGCCGCGGCGAAGCTTGGCATTCATGTCGGTCGTGATCCCAATGCCCGCCGGGCGCTGACAGTCGATGACCTCCCCACGTTGCGGGAAGACGGCTCGGTGCTCGATGGACATCCAAACCCCATGGAAGGCTTCCCTTTCTTTGATTCCGCAACGGGATCACTCGGCCAGGGCTTGTCCCACGCTGCGGGCATCGCAGAGTCGGCCCGGCTCGATGGTCTTGATCGCCGGGTGTATTGCATCATCGGCGATGGCGAAGCCCGAGAGGGCCAGGTGACAGAAGCCCTTGATTACATCGCTGACCACAAGCTGACCAATGTCTGCACCATCTTTAACTGCAATGGCTACGGCCAGGCCGACGCAGTTTCACCGCAGCAAGAAGCTGGCACGCTCGCCAAAAAACTTGAAGCAGGCGGCTTCAAAGTGCTCACCATCGACGGGCACGCACCGCAAGCCATCAAGGAAGCCTTCGATCAATTCATTGCGATTTCAAATGACCCAACCGGTCAGCCCCTCGCGATTGTTGCAAAGACCGTCAAGGGGTGGGGCTCTGCGACCATGCAGGGCGGCGGCTGGCATGGCAAGCCCGCCACCGGCACGCACATGGAAAAGGCGCTGCAGGAACTTTCCGAGAAGCGCAACGAGCTCACCAGCGCACTGTCCTCCGCTGACGCTTTCACAATTGAACCGCCATCGGAGTTTCAACAGCCCGATTACTCAATCGGTGATGCGCCCACGCTTGAAGAGGCGATGAAGTTGCGCGACATGCTGAGTGTCTATCAGACCGGTCGCCTTTCGACGCGCCGGGCCTATGGCATTGCGCTTCAGCAGGTTGGCAAGGTGAATCCCAATGTCGTGGCCCTCGATGCCGATGTGTCCAACAGCACTTTTGCCAATGACTTTGCCAATGACCCGGACCTTGCAAAACGCTTCTTTGAGTGCAAGATCGCGGAACAAAATATGGTCTCGGTGGCCGTGGGTCTTTCTGCGGGCGGCAAAATCCCCTTCGTGTCGACCTTCGCACGGTTCGTGACAAGGGCCTATGACCAGATCGAAATCGCAATCAATACCGGAGCAAATGTCAAAATCGTTGGTTCACACGCAGGCATCTCACTCGCCGCCGATGGCCCCTCGCAGATGTCAATGCCGGATGTCGCCTGGTTCCGCTCATTTGCCACCATGCGCGACCACCGTGGCAACCCTGGGTGCTATGTATTGCAGCCTTCTGATGCCTTCGCGGCCTATGCACTCACCAACGTGATGGCAGAATATGAAGGCGTCTGCTACATGCGCACCCTTCGCCCCGATGTCGAGTTCCTCTATTCTGCCGATGATGTCTTCAACTTGGGCGGCTTCCAGACACTCGCTGAGGGCCGAGACATTCTTCTCGTCGCCTCTGGCTATATGGTCCATGAGGCCAACAAGACTCTCGACCTGCTCGATAAAAACGGCATCAGCGCATCACTTGTCGATCTGTATTCATTGCCCTTCGATACTGACAAGCTCCTCGATATTGCCAATGCCTCGGGCGGCCGGATCATCACGATCGAGGACAACTACGGCGCCGGGTTTGGCTCAGCCGTCGCGGATGCCCTCACCGAATCCGGCGATGGCTTCGAGCTCGTGCAGATGCATGTCAAGCGAATTCCGCGCTCGGCACGCACCCCCGCCGAGGTGCTCGAACAAGTCGGTTTGTCCGCCCAGCATATCCTCGACACCGCGCTGCGAATGCTCGAAGTCGAGGTCCAGGCGGTCTGATCGGTCCCGGTCCGCCTGAAAAAATACCTTTTTGGACCGAAACCCTACGTGGGGATGTCCTATAAAACCTGTTCCCGAGACGTTCTCAGGGCATGTGAGTATGGACTATCCTCGATTCCTTGTCATTTCTGGATGATTTGGGTTCTCCGGGTCGAAACTAGAACCCGGTAACACCGGTTTGCGTTTGCTATCTTGGACGGCTAGGATAGTAAGTACTCACTTTGGATTTGGAAATTTTCAGACCTCGTAGCGGTCGGTTCGCTGCAACACCTCGTTGGCTTCGACTCAGGGCTCGTGCCTTGAGAACAATTGCTTTCGCCAAGCGGTGCGCTCAGAGTCGAGAACCCCGCTCATTCACAAGGAGCGTCAGACCATGAGTCAGACCAAGTGCCTCTCTCTGTTCGCGGGCGTCGCGGCGTCACTCGGGGCCGCCAGCGTCACGTTGGCAGATTCGCAATCGTGGACCGAGTCAGGGCTCAGCACTGATGAAGTCCGAGCAATCGTTTCCGAAATGCTGTCCGATGCGGACAACCGTTCAAGCCTCCTGCAATCAGGCAGTGCCGGGCATGACGGCAGCAATTTCTTCCTCGCTGGAAATGGCTTCATGCTCACCGTCGGTGGGCAGATCCAGTTCCGCTATGTCGCCAACTTTGGTGATGATGATTCCACCTTCCGATCGGACAGCTTCGAGCCTGGGTTCCAGACCCGTCGCACGAAGCTTGAGTTCGCCGGGCATACTGATGAATTCGGCTTCTTCGTCCAAGGCGACTTCGGTTTCGCGGGCGGCGGCTTCGTTCTCCAAGATGCTTGGGTCTCCCATGACATTGACAACGGCTGGGAAGTCCGCTGGGGCCAGTTCAAGGCTCCCTTCCTGCGTGAAGAACTCGTCAACTCCAAGCACCAGCTTGCCGCCGACCGTTCATTCGCCAATGAAATCTTCAATCAGGGCCGCTCGCAGGGCATCGAGATTAACTTCGAAGACGATGACTGGCGTTTCGCAGCAGCCTTCACTGATGGCTTCACCTCAGCGAACTCCGACTTCCCTGCCAACAAGGGCGTCGTCTTTGTCTTCGACGGGGTGGGCGATGTCATTGGCGGAGCACTCAGTGGTGGCGAATCCGATTACGCCTTCACCGCACGCGGTGAATGGAAGTGGGCGGGCAACTGGAGCGACTTCGATGACTTCACCGCGGCTCCCGATCAGGAGTACTCAGGTCTCATCGGCGCTGCATTCCACTGGGAAGGTGGAGATGCCGCCTCGGTAGATTTCCTCGGTGCACCCATCATGGTCGACTACAACATGTACTCGTGGACCGTTGATGTCAGTGCTGAGGGCAATGGCTGGAATGCCTTTGCTGCATACATGGGGTCAACGTTCGACGCCGATGATTTCGATGTCACCGATCACGGCTTCGTCGTGCAAGGCGGCTTCCTCATCCCCGATAGCGACTGGGAAATCTTCGCTCGCTGGGACGCCATCATTCCTGATGGAGATCGCGCTGGCGATGACACCTTCAACACGCTGACCTGTGGCGCCAACTACTACATCAGTGGTCACGCTGCCAAGTTCACCTGTGATGTTGCGTGGCACCTTGATGAGGGCACCAGCACCGATCTCGTCGGCTCCAACACGGGCATCGGCTACCTCCTCGAAGATGAGGACGGCCAGGTTGTGGTCCGAGGCCAGTTCCAGCTTCTCTTCTGAGTTCGCAGGTTCTGAGCTGACAATCATCGCAGATTATCACCGCCTGGGGTTCTCCCTGGGCGGTTTTTCATTTTTATCGGAAAAGTTATTCGACACAAACTCTTTCTGTGGCAGGGTATAGGTGCCTGAAGAGGGTGACGAGAGGAAATACCTATGTTTACTATCAGATCAATCGTTGCGTCGGTTGCGATCGGGTGTTGCCCGCTGGTCGCTGCTGCGCAGCAATTTTCGATTGGTGCTGTCGATGCATCAAACGGCACAGTGGTCGGAGGCGTTGTGGGCACCGGCATCGATATTGTCGGCGGCACGATCTATCAGGATCCTGCTCAAACTCTGGGCGCAACGGGTGAGCCCCTCCAAGTCGGGATTGGTCTTGAGCCCTACCTCGAATTTGATACCTATCTGACCATCGACACCGGCCCTGTCGAAGCGGCCCCGGGATACAACGGCGCTGATGTGACGGGTGTGTTTGAAGCACCAGGCTCGTCTGGCTTCACGTCCGCCAGCTATCGCGGTTCGTGGGCTCCGTTCCCGTCATTTGTTGATGCGGTTGCAAACACAAAGCCGGGTGTAGGGAGTGTCTGGGAAATCTTTCTTGGCCGCATCACCCACACGGGCACACTTCAGGGCACACTTGACGTTGCATTTGCTGAGCCGGGAGAACAGCCGAACTTCAAGCAGATCACTGGCGATCTTGTGACCGAGTCGGAGTTCTCTGCTGGTCTGGGACGGATCTCTTCAGACAGCCTTGGCAATCCACTTGCCATGAGCCCAACCCATGTTGTGTCGTTCATCAAGAAGGAATTCCAACACGACATCAACGGCACCACTTACACCGTCTCTGACATCTACATCCAGTCGCTGCCGATTCCCGGGCCGGGGGTGATGGGGCTTGTGTTGCTGAGCGGTGCGTATGCATCAAGACGCCGACGATGAGTGAGTCTTCGAGCGATTCGTAGGGTTTCTTCCTCGCGTGCCATGGTCACCGTGGGCGACCATGTTTGCGAATCAACGAAACGTATTCATCGTGGTCGCCCAAGGCGACCACGGCATGCGACGCAACAACGAAGGACCCGCGACATTACCCCTCATCACTTTCTTTGAGTTTCGCCAACACCGAGTAATCTTCAAGCGTTGTCGTGTCGCCGGTTTTTTCAGCCCCCGAGGCAATATCTTTCAAAAGCCGGCGCATGATCTTGCCGGAGCGCGTTTTGGGCAGCGCATCGGTAAAGCGCAGCATGTCGGGCTTGGCAAAGGGGCCGATTTCTTTCGCAACGTGCGTGCGCAGTGTGTCGCGCAGGGCACTGTCCGCCGTCACGCCCGGAGCAAGTGTGCAAAATGCTGCGATGCCCGTGCCCTTGATTTCGTGGGGAACGCCGACCACCGCCGCCTCAACGACCGCGCTATGGCTCACCAGTGCGCTTTCGAGTTCCATCGTGCCGATGCGGTGCCCCGAGATATTCATCACATCATCAATGCGCCCCATCACCCAGAAGTAGCCGTCATCATCACGCCGGGCGCCGTCGCCCGCCTTGTAATAGGGCTCGCCTTCTTTGGTGCGAATGGTTGACCAGTAGGTTTCGATGAAGCGCTCGCGATCACCAAGGATGCCGCGCAACATGCCGGGCCAAGGCTTGCGAATCGCAAGCAAACCGCCTGTGTTGGCGGGCATTTCTTCGCCGTGTTCATTGACGATCGCAGCATCAACACCGAAGAACGGCAGCGTGCAACTGCCCGGCTTTGTTGGTGTCGCGCCGGGCAGGGGCGTGATCATCTGGCCGCCGGTTTCAGTTTGCCACCAAGTGTCGACGATCGGGCACGATTCTGCGCCGATCATCTTGTGATACCACATCCATGCTTCAGGATTGATCGGTTCACCGACAGTGCCAAGGACGGTGAGTGATGACAGGTCATGTTTTTGTGGCCACTCATCGCCCCATTTCATAAACGCGCGAATTGCAGTGGGGGCGGTATAAAATTGCGTCACTTTGTGGCGCTCGACCATGTCCCAGAAGCGCCCGGAATCCGGGAAGTTCGGCGCGCCCTCATACATCACGGTGGGCACGCAGTTGGGCATGATGCCGTAGACGATATATGAATGCCCGGTCACCCACCCGATGTCTGCGGTGCACCAGTAAATCTGTTTGGGCGGCGTGCCCGGCTCGCTCGAATGCAAATCAAAGGTGAGTTTGCTTGTCAGGTAGGTGTGCACCATGTACCCGCCCGTGGTGTGCATGATGCCCTTGGGCTTGCCGGTGGTGCCGCTCGTATAGAGGACGAAGGCAAGGTCTTCGGAATCCATTTCTTCACACGGGCAGTCGTCTGATGCCTTGTCCACCGCGTCGTGCCACCAGTGGTCGCGCTTGGCATCCCACGTAATGTCCTGCGCTGTGCGCTTTACAACAAGCACATGTTCCACAAGATCGGTTTGTGCGCACGCCGCATCAACATTGTCTTTGAGCGGCACGATCGACCCACGCCGCCATCCGCCATCTGCGGTGATGACGACTTTGCTCTTGGCATCAACCACTCGATCAACGATCGCACTCGCAGCGAATCCGCCAAAGATCACGGAGTGCGCTGCACCGATGCGCGCACAGGCGAGCATCGCGATGGCGAGCTCTGGCACCATGGGCATATACACCGTGACGATGTCGCCCTTTGCAACGCCGAGTGATTTCAGTGCATTGGCGCATTTGCAGGTTTCTTCAAGCAACTCTGCGTAGCTGATGTGCCGAACCTCTGGTCCATTGGCACCGTCGACTGGTTCGCCTTCCCAGATGATCGCGGTGTCAGCGCCTCGCCCTGCCTTGACCTGACGATCGAGGCAGTTGTAACTCAAGTTGGTGGTGCCGCCGGTGAACCACTTCGCATCGGGCGCATCCCATTCAAGGACCTTGTCCCAAGGTTTGAACCAGTGTAGTTCTTTGGCAATCTCTCCCCAGAAGCCCTCGGGATCGTTGATCGAGCGCGCATGCTCAGTGCGATACTGCTCCATCGAGCCGATGTGCGCTTGCCCTGAAAATGCCGGGCTTGGGGGAAAGAGTCTGGTTTCCGACAGTTGACTTTCGATACCGAAAACGTCACTGCCCGCTGCTTCAATATTGGAACTCATGGGCCACCTCCATTTTCTGGAAGAATAGCCGAGGTGGCGGGCCAATGAAAAACACCGATGGGCTCAGTGAACCCATCGGCGTCTATTCTCCGGCCCTTAGCTCGTACCCCCGCACAGCCTCAGGCCGCCCGCACGACACGGACAAGTGTCCGGCTGCGAGTCCTCTTTCAGTATTCCCTTCGCGGAATTGCTTCAGCGACGACGACGACGCGTCGTGACCAATCCGCCTGCACCAAGCAGCGCAAGTGCACCAGGTGTCGGAATGCCCTGTTGCAGGTAAATATCGCTGACGGTGTAGTCGGTGCCGCCAATATTCTCTGTCGACTCGCGCGTCACCCAGATATACCCATCAAGGAGCGCTGTGCCCGTGGTGTCACTGTTAAACGATGCCCCAAGGCCCGAACCAACCGTGTGGGGCGTAACGTGGTCTTCGCTGATCGTCGTGCCAAGATAGCCTGAGAGGACGCCTGTGTGCGTGATGCGCGCCACAAAGATCTCATGCAGATCGGTCGTCGGGTTGAGAAATGAGTCGACGATACTGGAAACAAACCACGCACCACTAAGAGAAGTAGCGGTGAACATCCCGGAGCCCGGTGCAAAGGTAGGACTCGAGACAGATGATCCATCGTACGATGCCGTTACTGGCCCACTGTCGATGGCAATATAGCTGTCGAATTCCATGTCGGGAAATGCCCCAAAGAAGGCATTGTTCGGCTCGAAGTCATTACCAAATGCATTTTGATAAATCGTTCCTCCGATCACACTGAGCTGGGCCAGTGGATCAGATCCGGTGACGCCGCCAGCATCAATCCCGCCGATTTCAAAACCATCTCCAGCGAATGCTGAACCGGCAGAAACCAACACCACAATGGTGGCAAATGGCACATGTGCCCTCATGACTTACTCCCTGTGTTCAAGGTCTTTGGGCCGTGCACCCAAAGGCTGTACTCCACTCATAAGATGCGCCCTATCTCGCGTCAGTCCAATGGTTTGCAACGATTTTTTCGTTTGCGTCAACTTGGGAAACTTTGCTGCGTGGGGAGTGAGGCTACATGCCGTGGTCACAGCCAAAGTTAGCCAAGAGTAAGTTGAGGTCGTTCAGATCAACACGACCATCGCGATTCAAATCCTGGCTGATTGTAGGGGGAGGAGAAACGTCACAAGGATCGGTGGCGGGAGCGCAAATGAGGCATTCACCGAAGTGGGCCAGAAAATCATTCAGGTCTAGCAGGTCGACGGCAGCGTCCCCATTGATGTCGCCCGGACAACCGCATGAGCCCCACCACACACTGATGGCAAGGAGATCAGCAATGTTTCGAGTACAATCGCCATTTGCATCACCGGGACAGTTGGTACAATCTACACAATCCCCATTATTCAGATTGAAGATTACGATTTGTTGATCATTCAAATCGGTGTTGCCGTCTCCGTCCAAGTCTGTTGCGCAGTATCCCAAATCATTGACAGGTGGGACCACAGGTTGCCCCGGTGCCAAGTTCAGTACTAAACATTCGAAAGGTGGATTGGCAAAGAGATAATCGGGTCGCCCGGCCCTGTGGACAATGACCAGTTGCGTGCCATCAAACCAGAGCACCGGTGCCCCAGAATCATGCGCTCGTATTTCACATTGGTTGCATTCCGCACTTGGTGGACCAATCGCAGGAAACCCAATATTGCAGTCCGAAATCGTTTGTACAACTTTACTCATGTATCGTAATCGATCGGAAGGCCGTCCCCAACCAGCTACAAATAAAGGATCCCCCTCCTGTGGGTTTGCACCGAATCCCAGTGGAATTGGCTGAATATGACTGACGGGTGCTTCAAGTATTCCAATCACAACATCGCCGGGTAGCGAAGTATCGAAAGAGACGATATTTACATGAAAATAGGAACTGGCGACATTCGGATCGCCCAGTTGTCCCCCCGGATTTATCCGAAAGCGTGCCGCGTGTTGACCATTTGGGCACCCCCAAGAATGCTTTGCCATGAGTATCTCGGTAGGAGAGATCAGCGTTCCGGTTCCGCTGACCCCATTGAAATCACTCAAGTTCTGTTGCGTCGTGATTTGGCAGACCGCATCAAACCTGTGATCGTCAGGTGCCGGAGCAACTCCACCAAAAATGGCATGCGCAGAAGAAGCGAGCGCTATCGTCGCAACGAAAATCGTCCAAATATTCATTTCTTGCTCCTATAAGTATTTCCCGCTATAGACTAAACAGGTTTTGAAGTCGGGCAAGCGGAAAAACAAAAACCGGCGAGACATCTGTCCCGCCGGCTTCCTTGATTGGTTTCTTTCAACGTTGTGTTGAATCATTACCCGCTTCGAGTTACTTGCGGCGCCGACGCGTCGCAGCAACACCCGCCACACTCAGAAGCCCAAGGGCACCCGGCGTGGGAACATCTAAAACATTCTGCAGGTAAATATCGGACACGGTGTAGGTGACGCTATCGATCACGGTCGTGAATTCCTTGGCCACCCAGGCGTACCCGCGGCTGGTGAAGCTCTTGGTCAAAGACACACCATTGATGTCTGTCGTAATGATGCCGATGCCATTGGCAACGTCTGTTTCGGAGACAATGTTACCCACGATCTGGGATGTGCCAAATGTATCTTGTTCAGCAATCGTAACCGCGATGCTGCCGCTGAGCGTGCCAGTGTATGTGAGACGACCAACAAAGATCTCGTTGTTCGCATCTGCTGGCTTGCCCGATGTCGGAAATGAACCAACAGGCGGGCCAGCGATGAACCACGACCCGCGATAGCTGTTGGGCGTGAACCCCACGGCATCGGGGTCTCCCACGTTGCCCGTGAGTAATTCACTCGCCGCCCCGACATCTGTACCTTTGTAAGTGGTCGTAATGGGACCGCTGTCTATGGTCAAATATGTGTCAAATTCGAGGGCGGGGACAAAGCCAAAAAAGTTCGAGTTAGGTTCAGCCGTCGCGCCTAAGCCCTCGTTGGCGTCATGATAAAACTCGCCGCCAATGATGTCGATGCCGGTGCCTACAACGCCGCCAGACACGTCACCATTCGAAGCGTCAACGGCACCAATCGAGAAAGTTCCTGCCGAGGCGGTACCGGCCAATGCCAGCGCAGCGGCGGCGCAAATAATACTCTTCATGCTGATCTCCATGGGGTCTGAATCCCTGTGCTTGGTCCCACGAACCTGTCGATCCGGGGGATGTACTCCTATCACACAACATGCGCCAGCTTTTCCGCCTGTCCAGCCTATTTGGGAAGGTTTTCTGCCTCTGTGAGACTGGGTAAAGTATTTTGCCCTATTTCCGGGATCGAGTGGGAAAAATGAGGCAATAACACTGCGCGGACCATTTCGGAGCTGCTGGGGTCATCAAATTGAGGAGGAGTTTTGGTGGGTCACCGCCGTGGACCTGCGGGTTAGTAGATGCTAGCTTCCAGTGCCAGTCATTCGACTGCCAAGCCAATACCCGAGTCCTGCAAGAAGCACGCACACCACAGTTGTTGCGATGACATACCAGACTGCCGTGCTCAGGCGTTCGTCAGCGTGGAGCTTGACGGCTTCGACGGCGAAGGTGGAATAGGTCGTAAAGGCCCCGAGCATGCCGATCGCGATGCCGCGCTGTGCCCACATGGGCCAGGGTCGGGTGAGCATCCAGGCAGCGACGACCCCCAGCAGCAGTGAGCCGATCGCATTGATCAGCAAGGTGGCAAGATGGGCATGCCGAGGCCAGTGAGTTGCTGCAAAGTGGGACATGGCAAATCGGATGACTGCGCCAATGGCTCCGCCCAATGCTACGGCGGCCAAATCCGCCGCTCCCCACCATGGTGCAGCCCCGGTGGGCTCGAGAGGCAGGGGAGTCCCTGCGATCGCCTCGACACTCGTAGCCTCTACCATCTCAGACAGTGCATCTTTCATGATGCCCACAAGAGTACAAGCAGGAGCCCGGGCACTCTGAAGAGCGGGTATTTTTCCTCCATCCTTCTGGCAGATGGGCGGCCAAGCTGCCGAACCTATAGTGGTCTGTGATGATGATTCGATTAAGCACCATTTCGACGACGACCCGCCGGGTCACGATGGCGATGGCCTTGATGCTGACGTGTGCGGTGACGTGGGCTTCGGATTCAACAGGCACACCTCCGGATGTGACGACGACCTCGCCGCGTCCCGCGGTGCGCCAGGCAGACAACCTTGCGATCATCACGATCTCCGGCGGTATCAACGCGGTGACATCAAAAAGCGTGGAACGGCGCATCAAGCAGGCAGAAGCGCAGGGTGCCGATGCGATTGTTATTGAACTCGATACGCCCGGCGGCGAACTCGGCGCGGTGTACGAAATCACATCAGCCTTGCGCAGCACGAGCCTCTACACCATTGCGTGGGTGCATGATGAGGCGTATTCGGGCGGGTCGATCATCGCGGTGGCGTGTAATGAGATCGTGACCTCACCTGCGGCAAAGTTTGGTGATTCAGGCATCATCAAGATCGGAATGATGGGCGTGAGCGGACTCGAGCCCACCGAGCGCGCCAAGTTCCTGTCGCCCCTGATTGCAGAACTTGTCGAATCGGCGCGCGCCAATGGCTATGACGAGGTGTTGATCCAGAGTCTTGCTGCGCTGAATGTTGAAACATGGCAGGTGCGCGACACACGCACGGGCAAGGATTTCTTCCTGACGCGCGGCGAATACAAAGCACTCTTTGGTGAAGAACCTGCTGAAGGCGGGCAGGCGAAGGTGGGTTCGCCGGCGCTGAAGCCATTGCCCGATGCAGCGCCTTTTTATGAAGATGAATCAAGCCCGCCCCTTGACGGCGATACGGGCAACATTGAGCGCACGCCCATTGTGCCAACGGGCACTCCATCGCAGCGCGAAGGCGAATCCGGTTTCGTTCCCGGCGCGCCGGATTTCACACCTGACATGAAGCGCTCTATAGCGATTTCGGTGCAGACGCGCTCGTCGCGCCCGGACTTTACGCAAGAAGAGGCTGCGAATTACACACTCATTGGTCCCGCGACCGATGGCACAGCGTTCCTGACGCTCCAGGGGGCGTCGATTGCCGACTTTGGCTTCTCGCGCGCCACCATCGCCAATGATGAAGAACTGAAGCAGTACACCGGTGCGCAGCAGGTAGCGCGCCTCAACCAGAGCTGGTCGGAACATGTGGTTGTGTTCATGACACAGGGCACATCGAGTTTTATCGTTCGCGCGGTATTGATTGTCGTGTTCCTGCTCGGTTTGTTTATAGAATTGTCGATGCCGGGGCTGGGTGTTGCTGGTTTTATTGCGCTGATTGCGTTCGGGGGGCTTGTTGTGCCGCCGATGTTGATCAATGCCGCAGCGTGGTGGACGATGGTTGCGATATTGGTTGGCGTGCTGTTGATTTTGACTGAAGTATTCATTGTGCCGGGCTTTGGTATTCCCGGTGTGAGCGGGCTCGTTCTATTGGTGCTTGGGTTGATTGGCACCTTTGCACCCGCGGGGCAGTTGTTCCCAGGGCAAGGGGGGAGCGATTCGTCATTGGCATGGGCAGCGAGCATCGTGGTGCTGTCCATCTTCACTGCGGGAGCGGGTGCTTATCTTGTGTCGCGGTACACGCAGCATTTGCCTATTGCCAACAAACTTATTTTGACCACTGCCCAGAAATCACACGCCACGGCGCCCACCATGCTCGGGGCGATGAGCGCCAATGCTTCTGCGAGTTCCGGTGCAGCGCCGATTGGTGCAACGGGTGTGACTCTCACGCGATTGATGCCTTCAGGCACAGCAGAGTTTGATTCTGAGGTCGTTGATGTGGTCAGTGAAATCGGTTTTATCGAGGCGGGCGAATCCATTCGCGTGGTGTCATCAACGACCTACCGTGTTGCAGTCGAACGCATTGACAATGATGCTGAGGCACCCGATGGAGGCGAGACAGCGTGAGTGACAACCTGCTCTGGGGAATCGGGCTCATGGCGGGCGCAGTGATGTTGTTCCTGCTTGAGCTATTCGTGCCCTCAGGGGGCGTCATCGGGCTGACCGCATTTGCAATTGCGATCGCCGGGGTTGTTGCCTTCTGGATGGAAGGCTCTGCGTGGGGGCTTGCGAGCACCATCAGCGTCATCGTGCTCGTGCCTCTTGCTTTCAACTTTGCGCTGCGCATCATGCCCAATACACCCTTCGGTCGTCGCCTGATTCTGGGTGATGAAGATGATGAAGAGGCGCTTGCGCTGCGCGCTCAGGCTGAGGCGGATCGTCATGAGCGCGAGCGCGCCCTGATCGGCGCCGAAGGTGTTGCGCTGACCGATCTGCGTCCTGTTGGATCTGCAAAGTTCGACGGGCAGCGCCTAGAGGTCCTCGCAGAGACAGGCCTCATCAAGGCCGGCACGCACCTCCGGGTGACCAGAGTGGAAGGCACACAGGTCAAGGTGCGCGGCATCTAATTGAATCAGCATTCGGCATTACAAAAAGCAAAAGGCCCGGGGGTTACCCAGGCCTGGTTCGCTTGCACCTTGTGTTGTCAGATCGGATCACATGCTTCCGAGTCAGTCGGAAGTTTCGCCGTCATGTGCAGAGCATCAATCAAAGAGATCGTTTGACGCCGGTGGGAGCGCGGCATGACGCTGTGGGGTGCCTTCTGGGATGTGCAGGCCAGCTTGGTTTTTCAAGAGCAACGTATTGCCACCGTACCAACCGTAAAGGTCTGCGTTGTTTTCTATAATCATCAAGCCATTTGATGACACGACCGAGGCACATACTTGGGCGTTATTCTGGATGCGAAAATCTTTGCAGCTCAGGTTCACAAACATCACTCGGTTCGGATCCCAGGAATCCATATTGATGTCGACATTGTTATCGATGGTGGCGTCTCTGCCACAGTAGATGAGCAAGCTCGCACCTTCCAGCAGTTCGATGTTGACATAGTTCTTGATCATCAACTGTTCTTCTGCGAAGATCACCACATCGCCAGATATCTGCAGCGTGTGATCATTCTGCACGGTGAGATATTCACAACGGAAAGAGCTGGAAATCACTGTGGTGCTGTTGCCGTCGTAGATCACCACATCACCCGCGTCTGGCAGGCCTTCGGGTTCCTCGGGCATTTCAGGTTCCGCGTCCTCGATGACTTCCGGTGCCGGGCCGATGTTATCACCCCCGTATTGGCCATCGGCAATATTCCATGTATCAAATGTTGGGTTATCTTCAAGCGTGGGTGCGTCCTTCACAGGAAGCTGGCCCGCATTGGCCAAGCCAAATTCGACAGGCATGCTTGTCTGAGAAGCCATCGAAATGCTGCTTATCCCCAAGGCGGCGACTATCACAGACAATGCAGTGATTTTTGATGAAGTGTACTTGTGCATGAGCGGGTTCCTTGGAGGAGGGTGTGTCCGTAGGTGTCTCGTTGGCATCCTTGCCGGACACTCAACTTTTCCATATTTTCTGTGTGGGCGAAAGCTTCTGCTAGAAAGATGTGGTGATACGCCTCCGACTGCGCCGGGTATTCCGCCTGTGCGGTCCCAGGCGCGCTGTGCAGGACTTCTCGAGCCCCGGTACGATCGGCGGACGTCGCTGCCCGGAGTGAGCCGGGGCCGAGTCAGGAGAAACCACCGCCATGTCCACGCCAGTCATTGTTGCGATCGCCATCGTCGTTGGCATTATCGCCCTCTTCATCTTTGTCTTTGTGCTTCAGTTCCTGAACCTCTATATCCAGGCCTGGTTCAGTGGCGCGAAAGTCTCACTGCTCGATCTGATCGGGATGAAGTTTCGAAAGGTCGATCCCAAGACGATCGTCTTTGCCCGCATCCGGGCTGTGAAGGCGGGACTTGATGTGCCCACCGCGCAACTTGAGACGCATTATCTTTCAGGCGGTCGTGTGCCTTCGGTGATTAGCGCGCTCATCGCAGCGGACCGTGCAAAAATCGAATTGCTCTTTGATACGGCGTGTGCAATTGACCTCGCGGGGCGAGACATCCTGCGCGCTGTGCAGATGTCCGTTGATCCGCAGGTCATTGATGTGCCCAATCCAAAACTCGGCAGGCCGACGATTGACGCAATCGCAAAGGATGGCATTCAACTTCGGGCGCGGGCGCGCGTGACCGTGCGCGCTAATATCGCCCGGCTTGTTGGCGGTGCAACAGAAGAAACAATCGTGGCTCGCGTTGGCGAAGGCATCGTCTCGACCATTGGTTCATCTGCGACGCACAAGCATGTGCTCGAAAACCCGGATCGCATCTCAAAAACTGTGCTTGAGCGCGGTCTCGATTCGGGGACGGCCTTTGAGATTCTCTCGATCGATATCGCGGATATTGATGTGGGTGAAAATATTGGTGCGAAGCTGCAGGAAGATCAGGCGGAGGCCGACAAGAAGCGCTTTCAGGCAGAAGCAGAAGGCCGCCGCGCGATGGCGGTTGCCGCTGAGCAGGAGCACACCGCGGAGGCGCAGCGGAACCGGGCGCTCGTGGTGCTTGCAGAAGCCGAAGTGCCCAAGGCGATGGCGGAGGCGTTTCGCATGGGCCACATGGGCATCATGGATTACTACCGCATGAAGAATGTGGTGTCTGATACCGCGATGCGATCTTCCATTGCCGGTGAAGGCACGGGCGATGGGAAGTCGCCGGGCTAAGTACACCCGATTGATTATCGCGTACCCCGTGCGTGCTTTGCAATTTCAGCTAATCGTCTTCGGCGTGTGGGTTCATCAGACATGGTGCCCGCGTCATCATGAGCCGCTTCGCGCACGATTGGTACTGGCAGAACACTGTGCAAGGTTTTGTGCTTAGGCTCATCGGCGGTGTATACGCGGTCGTCGATGCGTTTACTGATGAGTGAGGCAGGCACGCGCGTTTCGTCACTTGCATGTTGCGGTGCATGCGTTATTGACGGCGGTTTCTGATCCACGCTGCGCAGGCTTGGGGGCGTGCCAATATAGAAGATCGTGCCGGGCGGAATGACCGGCGCAGCGCCCCATGCGGTAGGTACATAGATCGAGCGATCAAACTGTGCATAAAGCGCGCCCGATACTCGATAGAACATGCCATCCGGTCCCTGATACACCTGTTCAAAGGCGACACCCTGCTGCAAGTCGCCCGAAGGCACGCGCAATGACATGCGCAAAGGGTCGGCATCGCCGATGCCTTGTTCGACTGGCGTCAGAGTGTTTTCTGGCGCAGCGGCACTCGATTGTGCCCACACGGGCGAGCACAGTGAAAAGAGCCCGATGCAGGCTGCGCTGATCCTGATTGGCCGCGTGCGCACGTTCATGTATTCCATATCGGCACCGTGACCCAACATGCTCAGGCACAAGGTTGTGAATTGCGAAGCGGCTATCGGGTTGCGGGCATGCGCTCCGCGACGAGGCCGATCAGTTCCGCGAGGGTCAGACTGCCAACTGCGGTAAGGAAGGCTGCGTCCATACGATCGTTGATCACCCCAAGGGCTTCGCGTCCCGGGGCATCAGCAGGGTTCAGGATGACCGGAGGTTCAATTGGCGCTGGAATCGATTCGTCGGGCTGATCCTGGGCTTCCATGGCCTGGATCACTTCAGTGAGGTACAGGTCCTGCGGGTCGCGGATGAGGCGATAGCCCCCCCCCGCACCGACCTTGGATTCAAGGATTTCGCCTGATTTCAGGGCCAGCAGGATGGATTCGAGGAACTTCCCGGGCATATTTTCATGCTCGGCGATCTCACGCGATTGCAGAAACGCGCGTTCCGTGCGGGTACGCTGGGTGAGGTGGACGAGCGCCATGATGCCGTATTCGACTTTCTTAGTGAGTCGCATTGGTGACTGTATTCCCGTGCTGAGGATCATTGGTTACCTGCTTCGGACTTGGTGAACCGTAGGCTCTAACCACCAGTTGACAATGGACTTACAGGAGGATTCTGAGTTCAACGATGAGACCCTGTTCCGGTTTTTCCACCGGGAGGGTCTGTAACGCCTCGCCCGTCGCCCGCCACCGATACACCGCAGTGGAAATGGGTTCGTCGACGGCCCGGTAGCCAGTTGACTCGACAAGCTCGACTTTCCGCACTTTTCCCCCACGGTCAAAGTGGATACGCACGAGAGGGTCTTTGGGGTCCGCCGTCAGTTCCATGTAGTGCGAGAAGCGTGGCCGAACTGTGTGAATTTCGAGTCCCGAGGCTGCGATGGGGTGCCCGAGGTCATCGGAGTCGATGTCGGGCAGGGTTGTGGTCGGGGGTGCTTCGCGATTGGCGATGTGCCCGGGTTCTGCTGGGGGAGGCATTGATAGTGGGGTTTTGGGGGCTGGGGGCGTTTTTGGTGCTGCGGCGATGACCTGATCTTGCGTAGGGGATTGCGTATCAGCAGGATTTGCGCGATCCGATGAGGTTTTCGCTGCGATTGGCAGGCGGAGGGTGCCCGCAAGGGAACGGGCAAGATTGATGATGTCCTGAGCGACCTGCTGAGTGGCAGCTTGCGCCTCGGTAACGCTTCGAGATGCCGCCTGCGCGAGCGTGCGCATCTCAGCTTCCGTGGGCATGGACGGTGGCGGCGTCGGCGGCGTGACCTTGACAGTTGGCATGGGTTGATCAGCAGTTTGCCCGGCCTGATCGATTGAGGATTCGGGTGCGTTCATGGCGCGAAAGGTGTCGTAACCAATCCACGCAATTGCAGTAGTGGATGTTGAGCGCTCGATGCCGAGGCGCAGGGGATTTGGCGCATCTTCGGGCGGCGAGAGATGGGCTTGTGCAGTTGGTTCTAGGGGCAATGGGCGCTGCGCAACGATGAGCGCGGTCGTGACATGGAGGATGAGCGAGATGACGATCGCGAGGAGGATCGGAATGGAACGCATCTCGGCGGGCATGGTGGAAGGGTAGGCAATCTGGGCGGCAGGATGCCACTCCGATTTTCGGAACAACCCTTGATCACACAATCCCCATGTCCGATACTGATCCGAGTATTTCTTGAATGGTTTTGAGGAGATTTTTCATGTCGCAACGCAAGTTTCGTTGGGCGCCAGTTGGCGTTGCCATTGTCATTGTCACTACGGGCCTCTTGATCGCCGGGCCGCTTGATCCGCCCGCGGGCCCGATCGCGCCGACGCCCGGGCCCGAGCCGCGGGTTGCGATCAATCAAGAGAACACGCCGGGCGATGCGGACAGCCTTTTCAAGATCACCCAGCCGGGGAGTTATTACCTGGAAGGCAACATCACAGGTGTCGTGGGCAAGCACGGCATCGAGATCGTTTCCGGTGGCGTCACACTCGACCTCAACGGCTTTGACCTGCAGGGTGTCGCAGGATCGCTCGATGGAGTGACCGCCACCGTGCCCGCCCTGCGGAATCTCGCCGTCGTCAATGGCTCAGTCCGCGACTGGGGCGGTGCGGGCGTAACCCTCGTATTTTCGCTCAATTGCCGCATTGCTGACGTGCTTGCCGATAGCAATGGCGGTGACGGAATCGCCAACGGGGCAGGCAGCACGACCTCGAACTGCTCTTCGTTTGACAACTCCGCCAGAGGCTTCAAATTCGATGGCACCTGTACGGTCTCGAACTGCGTGGCATCAGCCAACACCGGCGACGGCTTTTTCGTCGGTACCGCTAGCACAGTCGTCAACTGTACGGCGACCCTCAACTCGGGCAGCGGCATCAGCACCGGGTTCAGCAACGGTTGCTCGATCACCGATTGCACCGCCCGAGATAACACCCTCGACGGCATCCGGTGCGGTTCCGGTTGCGTGATCCGCGGCAACATGTGCAGTTTCAACGGCTTCGTCGGCGACGGCGCGGGTATCCACGCAGTGGGCACCGACAACCGCATCGAGGGCAACAACTGCACTGACGCCGACCGCGGCATTGACGTGGACGCAGGCGGCAACATCATCGTCAGGAACACTTGTTCGGGCAATACGACCAACTGGAGTTTCGTCGCGAACAATTTTTATAGCAGCATCGTCAATCGCGCGGGGGCGACGACGCTGTCCGTGAATGGCGACTCTGCGGTCAGCACGCTCGGCACGGTCGACCACAACGCGAATTTCACGTATTGAGAGAATGGGTATTGCAATGAACAGGAAAGCACCAATCACCATCGGCGTCCTCATCGCCAGCGGCCTTGCGCTTGGCATGTCCAATGTTTCAACAACCGACAAGTGGTCGTGGGGCGAGAACATCGGCTTTATGAACTGGCGCGACGCTGGCACACCCATCGGCAACCAAGGCGCGAGCTTCGATGGTGATCATCTGTCGGGGTTCGTCTGGTGTGAGAACCTCGGCTGGATGAACGTGGGCAATGGCAGCGGGCCCTACCCAAACGACACCGGACTGCGGTTCGGCGTCAACATCGAACCGGATGACCGCCTGAGCGGATTCGCGTGGCTGGAGAATGCCGGCTGGGTGAACTTCGATGGCGGGACAATGGCGGGGCCGCCCAACCCGGCCCGCATCGAGAACGGACGGCTCAAGGGCTTCGCCTGGGGTGAGAACATCGGCTGGGTCAACCTTGATAATGCCAGTGTGTTCGTCGGCATCGCGTGCGCTGCTGATGTCAACAGTGACGGCGCTGTCAATCTTGACGACCTGCAGCTCATGCTCTTCGGCTTCGGATCGGGCCCTGGCGCCCAGCTCCTCGATGGCGATGTGAATGGCGATGGATTCACGAATCTGGATGATTTGCAGTTGCTGCTGTTCAACTTTGGATTTGTGTGTTATTGAGGGGGAAGTAGGAAATACAGGTCGGAGGCCTGTGCCACCAAGATCAAAAAACCCCCGCTTGGGGCTAGCGCGTCGGTCCTGCTCTCCAGCCATTGCCCATTGACTTCTTCTCTGTGCCCTCCGTGGCTCTGTGGTTAGATTCTTTTTCTTGTCATCGCACGTTCAATCGCACGATCCGCTTCGCGATCCTTGATCGTGTTCCGCTTGTCAAATTGCTTCTTGCCGCGTGCCACCGCGATCTGCAACTTCGCAAGGCCATCCTTGAAATACATTTTCATGGGCACGATTGTTACGCCGCGAATCTGTGTTTCTCTTACCAGCTGAGCAATCTCGCGCTTGTGTGCAAGGAGCAATCGCGTGCGCGTGGTGTTGTGCTGAAATGCCTTGGCCGCGTGTGTGTATTCTGCAATATGCACCGAGTGCAGCCACAAGCTGGGCGGCCCCGCCCCCTGCACGCGCACATACCCCTCCTTGAGTGACACCTTGCCTTCCCGCGCGCTCTTTACTTCCGTGCCAAGCAGCTTGATGCCCACCTCGAGCGTGTGATCAATGTGATAGTCAAACCGTGCCTTGCGGTTTTCAATCGTTGGCGAAGTGTTGTGTTTTTTCTTACCGCCCTTGGCCATGCTTACCCCAGGTGAAACGTTTGCAAGCGATGAGTCTATGATCCATACCTATGCAAGGCGACAGTCACATCGAACTCAGTCTCGGACATTCACCGGACGCCGACGATGCCTTCATGTGGTGGCCCCTTGGCACCGTTGGCATCACCGCCCCTGCCCATCTTGGCGAATTGCCGCAATTGCCCCCGGTTCTGGATACCGGCCGCTTCTGCTTTCGCCCGGTTGCCTTGGATATTGAAGCCCTCAACCGCCGCGCGATCGAGAACGCCGACCTCGATATCACCGCGATGAGCTTCGCCACTTACGCGAGCGCCACCGAGCAGTACATCCTCACATCCTGTGGCGCTTCCTTCGGCGAAGGCTATGGCCCCAAAATCCTCCTCACTCCAGATTCATCCAACCCGCCGCCCGAGGCCGCGGCGCAGCGCATCACTCATCTTGCCGAGATCATTACCAGTGGCGGGCGCATTGCAATCCCCGGCGCACGGACGACGGCATACCTCGCCCTGCAACTCATGCTCCGCGAGGTCGGCCTTGTCGATATCCCAGAAGGCGCCGTGGTTGCCGTGCCATTTGATGCCGTGGTGCCTCAGTTGCTCGCTGGCGATGTGCAGGCCGCACTCGTCATTCATGAAGCGCAAGTGACCTACGCTGCGTCGGGGCTCGAACTGCTGATTGATCTTGGGGCATGGTGGGCTGGTCATACTGGCGGCCTGCCCTTGCCGCTCGGTGCCAATGCCCTGCGCCGCGACCTCGATATTCGCTTTGGCACTGGCACTCTCCGAGCCGTTGCTGCCCTGCTCGGAGCTTCAATTACCCATGCGCTGGCCCATCGCGCCCCGGGGCTTGCCTACGCAGCCCGCTTCGCAGGAACTGACAATGATTCGACCTCCGCAGGCGCCCCGACCATGACCGATCTCGATCGATTCGTCGGCCTCTATGTCAATGAACTTTCAGTCGATTGCGGTGCGCGGGGCAGGGATGCGGTCGAGCAATTGCTGCGCGAAGGCCGAGAAGCGGGGCTTCTCCCCCCTGCTTCGGCGGTGGATATGGCTCCATCAGCCTAAACTGGGGCGAAAACGCCCGGCCTACCCGAGAAAACTGCAGTTTTTTCTCTTGGTTATCGACCCGCCTCTGGTTACTCTGGGTGTGTGTGAGGGAGGCTTCGGAGGACGCCGCCCCTCTTGCACTTGGTGTCGAATCCCTTGATCTCTCTATTTTGCCATACATGAGGGGCGACACCAGACATCACTCGGATGGACCGCACAGTTTCGGCCGCGCACTCGGGTGCGACCAAGGTATGTGCGACAGGCTGGAAGCCGCGCATCGATTCCATCCGTTTCGGCAAGGAGGCAAAGGAACATCATGACCCACCTGTCACCGCTTGAGACCGCGAGAGGATTCTCGCCGCCAAGTGTCACACAATTCAGTGTTTTTCTCGACAACAAAGTCGGCAAACTCTTCGAACTGCTCACCACATTTGAAGAACACGACACCTGTCAGATTTGTGCGCTCTCCGTACACGAAGCCTCTGACCACGCGGTCGTTCGCCTCGTGACATCTGATGCGCCCGCAGCTCGCGCGATCCTGCGATCCCACGCCCTGGCATTTTCAGAAATGGATGTGCTTGTCGTTGAACTCGTCGATGGGCTCACGCTGAGCCGCATGTCTCTGTACCTCCTCGGTGCGGAGATCAATATCCGCTTCAGCTATCCCGTCATGCTGCGGCCCAACGGCACGCCGACCATCGCCCTCGCTGTCGATGATCCTGTCCTCGCAGGCCAAATATTGAGGCGAAAGAATTTCCGCCTTCTTGGTGAAGCAGACCTGCCCAGACCCGCTGCTTGATACGCACCGTCCGAGGCTCACTTGCCGACAGCCAGCCAACTCTTCATGCTTGTGTGATGCACATTGTGCACTACAGTGCCGATCTCGCGCCTTTCCGTGGCTGCGTCCTCGTGCCCACTATGGGCGCGCTGCACGCTGCTCACGCATCCCTGATCGAGCACGCAACCCGTCATAACGCCGCCGAGAAGGGTGTCGTCGTGAGCATCTTCGTCAACCCCGCACAGTTCAATGATCCCAACGATTTTTCCAGCTACCCGCGCACCTTCGAGCGCGATCAGGCATTGTGCGAGCGCGCCGGCGCAACCTGCATCTATGTGCCAACTGTTGATGACATCTACCCGCCCAACAGTCTGAACGCACCGATCAAACTGCCCGCGATCGCCATCGGTCTCGGCCTTGAAGACCGCTTCCGCCCGGGCCACTTCGAAGGCGTCTACCGCGTCGTCCGCAGACTCTTCGAACTCACCCATCCACACGCCGCGGTCTTTGGTGAAAAAGACTGGCAACAGTTGCTGCTCGCCCGGGCACTCGTGACACGCGAAAAGATGATGATCGATATTGTCGGTTCGCCTACCGTGCGCGATCCCGATGGCCTTGCCATGAGCAGCCGCAACGAACACCTCTCATCCGAAACACGCGAAAGCGCTCTTGGATTATCGCGCGCCATTGCCGCCGCCTGCGCCGAGTCCGATGTCGCCAGCGCCGAGCGCGCTGCATGGCGCACGATGGTCGATCATGGTGTGATGCCGGAGTACGCCGCCGTGCGCAATGCGGAAACACTCGGCCCGGTACAATGCGATCAACCGCGCGAAACCGCGCGCGTCCTCGTAGCGGGGCAAGTCGGCGGAACGCGGTTGCTTGATAATGGGGCGTGGAATTAGGCGGCGAGACATTGATCTCGCAAGTAGGTGCCTATCTTCGCCCAGTCTTCGCGCTGCTTGCACAATGAGCGATGTGCAATGCCCAATCCCCCGCAATGGTTGAGGCCGAACACTGCAATCCCACTCGGCGCATACACAGGTGGCTCGCCAACAACATCGCCTAATCGTCTTGGCTTGAGCCCAAGCGCTCCGCATGTTGCTCTGTAGCCGTCGCCTCCTAGCCCTGCAACGGCCATCGGAGCTACAATTTCGATTGTCCTGCGCAGGTGAGACGCACAGTTGCGCACCCACTGTGGCTTTACCTGCGTGCTCATGCTTCCCGGCTTCCAACAGAGAATCGCGTTTGTAAGGTAGATGTCGTCAAAGGTGAGCCCAGCCGCCGCCACAAGGTACTTGAGATTTTTGTTTGTTGGCAGTAGCGCATCTGGGTGGGTGTGCTTGCGATCTTGGCTCGAAAAGTCCTTGCCGACAACAACGAGTCTTGCTGATAATGACCCCGCAAGCTCGGCCCATGGCGACGGGTGATTGACAAATCCATCTTCGATGCCATTCTCAAGGCCATCACAAGCTCGACATGCGCGGCAGTCGGTCACATGATCTCGATACAACTTGAGCTTTTCGGTAACGTCCATAAAAACATCGTCGGCGTCACAACAGCCAGTCTTCAGCACACCATCCCAAATGATCAATAGGTCGATCAAGCTGAGTTCTGAAAGTGGCCCCGACAGGGATCGAACCTGTGACCGAACGATTATGAGTCGTCTGCTCTACCGCTGAGCTACGGGGCCTGTTGAACGCCAATCTTACCGACACTAGCGCGCTGGTCGCCTACTCGCCGCTTTCGCCTTCAAACAATCCGTACTGCCGCTTGTAATAGTCCTTGTACGCTCCACTTTTCACCGCGCGCCACCAGGATTCGTTGTCCTGATACCACTTCACCGTGCGTTCGAGTGCCGCGGGCCATGCCGACCGCTCCGCCTGCCAGCCAAGCTCGCACTCCAATTTGCCCGCATCGATCGCATAGCGCAGGTCATGTCCCAAACGATCGGGGACGTGTCGAACCATCTCGGGGCCGCACCCAAGGAGGCGCAGCAGTTCGTGCGTCAGTTCCAGATTCGATCGTTCATTGTTCGCACCAACGTTGTAGGTCGCCCCGCTGTGTCCGCGCTCAAGCACTGCAAGCAGCGCCGAGCAGTAATCTTCAACATGAATCCAGTCGCGCACGTTCTTGCCATCGCCATACAGAGGCACCGAGTGCCCCTCTAGCAGATTCGTCACGAAAAGCGGAATCACCTTTTCAGGAAATTGATTGGGTCCGAAGTTGTTGCAACAGCGCGTGACAACGCAGTCCAGAGCAAATGTTTCGTGATAGGCGCGCACCATCATGTCCGCCGCCGCCTTGCTCGCTGAATATGGATTATTCGGTCGCAATGGTGAATCTTCTGTAAAGCGCTCACTCATCGTATCGAGAGGCAATGATCCATACACTTCATCGGTAGAAGCAAAGACCAGTCGTCCGGACGACCTCGCTTTGAAAACCTTGAGCGCTGCATCGAGAATCGTCTGCGTGCCAACCACATTTGTCTGTACAAATGGCCCCGCATCCATGATCGATCGATCAACATGCGTTTCGGCGGCGAGATGCACAATATCCGTACATTCATCGATCAATCGTTCCACCAGCGCGCGATCGCAGATATTGCCCTTGATGAACCGGTAGTGTTCGCCCACTGCGACATCCGCAAGGTTTTGCAGATTGCCTGCCTCGGTCAGCGAGTCGAGATTCGTGATGCGCCACGCGGGGCGCTGTGCGCGAATAAACCGCACGAAGTTTGAGCCGATGAAGCCGCAACCTCCCGTGATGAGCAAGTGCCGATCCACATTGAGAAGGGTATCAGTCACGCACGGTCCTTTGCGACATGCACCGCTGCCCGATGCAAGCCTTCGAATGTGCCCGCATCCACCCACCAGCCATCGACGACTCCAAAACGTGCGGCCCCGCGCGCGATATACGCATTATTCACCGCTGTGATCTCCAGTTCGCCTCGCGCTGAGGGTGTGGTCTTCCGGCACACGTCAAACACATCAGGGCCGTAAAAATACACCCCGATCACCGCATGGTTCGAGGGAGGCACCGCCGGCTTCTCCACGATCTCCTGCACCGTCGGCAGCGCAGCGCCGGCAACGCTCGGCATGTCGAAGCGCACAACGCCAAGACCGCGTACATCCTCGACCTCTTTGAGCAAGAGCAGTGCACCTTTGGGGTCAGCTTGAAATTGCCTGGTTGGGGATGCGATGCTGGCACCCAGAATGTTGTCGCCCAGAACTACGGCGACCGGTCGGTTGTTTGCATGTTGTTCGGCGCTCAAAAGCGCATCGGCGATCCCGCCCGCCCGCTGCTGTTTTGCGAAGGTGAGGCGCTTCAAACCCAATGCCGTGCCATCGCCAAGAACCTGTTGAAAGGCATCAATGTCACCGGCATTGGTGACGATGACCACCTCGTCAATACCCGCCTCAACAAGCGTGGTGATTGGAAAAACAACCATCGGGCGGTCATACACGGGAAGCAGGTGCTTGTTCACGACGCGCGTGACCGGGCTCAGCCTGCTCCCTTGCCCGCCCGCCAAGACCACGCCAAGGAGTTTTGCCGCCACACTGATCCCCCGGAAGTGCCAATCGGGAGCATATCAGGTAGCCCCCAGTTCCTGCAGGGGCAATCTGCCACAATTGTGGACAAATAACCCCCCAATCGGACCAACCGAATCACCCCTAACAGATGGTCAAGCAAGAATTTAGATATTCGGTCCTTCTTCCTTGCACCCCTCCAATTCCAGCGCATGTTAGTCCTTGAGCACTCAGCACAGGAGGCTCAACCGTCCGTCCGAGGCTGCACAGGCCTTTGCCGGGAGAAGTCAGGTCGGTTCATAAAATTCAGAGAGAGAGCATAGGATGAATTGCGCAAAGATTGCGATTGGAGCGGTTGCCGCTGGTCTGTTGGCTCAGGGCGCACACGCAGGCATTATCACTGTTGACGATTTTACTACAGGCGCGTTTTCTGACTCACAATCAAACGTCGATATGTATTACGCCCAGCAAGCGGGCAGCATGATTGGAGGAGAGCGCGACCTCCGCTATGACGTCGTGGCCAACCAGTTTGGCTTGTCATCTGACGTCGTCATCGGCAATGGCATGGTTTTTAACTCAAACGATCCGGGCGTCACCGGCGCTATCGCCCTCGAGTATGACGGCACCGGCGATACAGAAGTGACCGGGAATCCATTCTTTGTTCAAGGCAGCGGGCTCAATGCTGACTGGACCGGCACACCTTCGATCGATATCGACTTTCTCTTTCTCGATCTCGATTTCGAGGTGCGCATCGTGCTTCAGACCTATGGCGACCTTGCCTTGGGCACTCCCGTCATTGGCGAATCGGTCATCGAACAGAACGTGGCCGCCAATATCAACCCGTTCGCTGAGAGCTTTTTGCTCGCTGGCGCAACACCCACCATTGGTGGTGGCGTCAACATAAGTGATGTCGATCGTCTCACAATCTTTTTCAACAATCAGGAAGTAGCTGCTGTTGACTTCGGCATCGCCAAGATTTCTGTCCCGACGCCCGGGACGGCTGGCCTGCTTGCGATGGGCGGCCTGGTCGCGGTCCGCCGTCGCCGCTGAACCGATCTGAAACAAACAGGTTTTTTCAACAGCGCTCCGCACCTCGCGGGGCGTTGTTGTTTTTCGGCGCACTGCCTAGTCCGCCCGTACACTCGCATCCCCCATGCAAGGCCTTGCCCCTATTCTCCGCGCCATCCTGCCAGCGTGCTATCTCGCAGCGTCATGGACATGGGTCATCGGGATGTGGCTGCCTGTCAATCTTACGACTGACTTTGGCTGGCCTGCGTGGGTCGTTTTTGCAGTGCCCAACGTGATCGGGGCGACCCTTGTTGGCTTTATCCATCGACCGCGCCGCCACAATGCACCGCCGCCTGCCCAGTCCTTCTTCGAAACCCACCGCAGCGCCATTCATTGGTTCAGCTTTGTCACCATCGCATTGCAACTGTTCTTCTGCGGCGTCTTGGCGCGCGAGCAACTGACCTTTTTCTCAATTGGTCCCATTGGCGGCGTATCTGCAAGCATGGTTGGCGTCGTCACTCTTGCACTGGTTATTGCCCTTCTGCCCATCCGCCGCGCCATGATGGCTGCTGCACTTGTCTTACTCGCCTCAGTCGGACTCGCCTTCTTCGCAGCACAAGCTACCGGCAATGCGCAGACCTTTGTGCTCCCTCCCCTGCACGGCGAGCGCACGCAAACCACCTACCTGCCGCTCATATTCATGGCCCCCGCCATCATCATCGGTTTTCTCACGTGCCCACATCTTGATGCAACCATCTTGCGCATCCGCCGCGACGCCAATGATCCTTCGGGCCTCTATGCATTCATCCTCGGCTTCTTCGGGTTCTTCCTGCTGATGATCATGATGACCTTGGGCTACGCGGGCAGCATGTCCTATGCAAAGACTGGCCTGATGAGTGTGTATATCGTTGGGCACATCCTGCTCCAGGCTGCGTTTACGATGGGCATCCACGCCCGCGCCATGGTGAAGGGCGGTGCATTCAAGAAATGCGACACCATCACTCATGATGTCCGCCCCGCCCGCCGGCGCATTGCCTTTGCACTTTTCACGCTCACCTTGATGCCCATGCTTGGCACTGCGGCTCAGGACATGCGCCTTCCTTTCACCAGAGCAGACTATCCGTCATCAAGGTTGATCTACGAAACATTCATGGGGGCCTATTCCATCGTTTTTCCTGCCTATCTCTGGATCTGTGCGATGCCCAAAACACCTGCTGCCCGCCTCGACCGCAAGCAGCGTTTGACCGGTTTTGCACTCGCCTGCGCTTTTGGCCTGCCTGGCCTCGCGCTGGGCGCGATCTGGCACATCGACTGGGGTATTCCGCTCGGGGTTGGTGCAATTGTGGCGATGCCATGGCTTCTTCCAAAAAGCCAGGCGAAGCGCGCCCCGAAGCCCGTAATCACCTAAAATGCACCTTCACGCACGCGGTCTTTGGCCCGGCGCATCGAGGAGCAGCAAACCCCTATGGCAGACGACACTTCCAACACCACCGGTGCTTCAGGCGATTCATCTGATGATGGATCGAACGCATCGGCGGCCATCGCACCGGGCCGCGTCGTCGATCTGATGATCGAAGATGAACTCAAGGATTCCTATCTCACCTACGCGATGTCCACCATTATGGACCGCGCGCTGCCGGATATTCGCGATGGCCTCAAGCCATCCCAGCGCCGCATCCTTGTCGCCATGAACGACCTCAACTTGCGCCCCGGTCGCAAGCACATCAAGTGCGCCAAGATCTGCGGCGACACCTCGGGCAACTACCATCCCCATGGCGAAGGTGTTATTTATCCCACGCTCGCGGGCATGGCCCAACCATGGAAAATGAGCGTGCGCCTCATCGACCCGCAGGGCAACTTTGGCTCCATTGATGGCGACCCGCCCGCAGCCATGCGATATACCGAAGCGCGCATGCACTACGCCGCGGTCGACATGCTTGCAGATATCAAGCTCGATACCGTTGACTTTCAGCCCAACTATGACGATCGCCTGCTCGAGCCGATGGTTCTGCCCGGGCGCTTCCCGAATTTGCTGATCAATGGTGGGGTTGGCATCGCTGTCGGTATGGCAACAAGTCTCTTGCCGCATAACCCCGGCGAGATTTTCGACGCCATCGAGCGCGTCATCGATAACCCCGGCATCACGCTTGGCGAACTCATGGAAGATGAGCTCGACGATTCTGGTGAACTCACGCGCATGGGCGTCAAGGGTCCGGACTTTCCGACCGGCGGCACCATCCTTGGTCGCAGCGGCATCATCAATGGCTATTCCACAGGGCGGGGCAAGCTGATTGTGCGCGGCGACATCGAGATCGAAGATCTCAAGAATGGCAAGCAGCAAATCGTGATCACTGCAATTCCTTACCAACTCATCCAGTCCACCCTTGTGGTGCGCATCGTCGATGCCGTCAAAGATGAACGCATCAAGGACATCACTGATGTGCGCAATGAATCCGGGCGCGATGCCCAGACGCGCATTGTCTGCGAGTTGCGCCGCGGCGCAGATCCCGGCATCGTCGAAAAACAGCTTCTTCAATTTACGCCGCTGCAAAGCACGCTCAGCTTGATGAATATTGCCCTCGTCAAGCGTCAGCCGCGCACGCTTGGTTTGAAGGAACTCATCGTCGGCTATGTCGATCATCGCATCGATGTCATCAAGCGCCGCACGCGCCACCTTTTGCACGAAGCCCGCAAGCGAGCTCACGTTCTGGAAGGCCTGATCTACGCGGTCTGCGATATCGATGATGTCATCCGCCTGATCCGCGCCAGCGCCACACGCGAAGAAGCCATCGGCAAATTGATGGACCACGGCTTCCGCATCGCTTCTGACCATCGCTTTGCATCGCTTATTCCGCCGCGCCTGCTTCAGGGGCCTGCATCAACTCGCGATGGCGCCGCGTTGACGCGCGTGCAGGCAGAAGCCATCGGTTCGATGCGACTCATTCAGCTCGTTGGTCTTGAAATTGAAAAGCTTGCGGGCGAATACCGCGATGTTGTCGGTGAAATCGAAGGCTATGAAGCCATTCTCGCTGACCGCTCCCGTCTGCTTGACATCATCAAGGACGACCTCAACGACATGCGCGCCCGCTACAACCGCCCGCGCCGCACCATCATCGATGATTCCTCCTACGACACGGGCATCGATATCGGGGCGCTCATTCAAGAGCACAAAGTCACCGTCACAATCTCACATGAAGGCTATGTCAAGCGCGTGCCTCTTGATACCTATCGTGCTCAAAGTCGCGGCGGGCGCGGCATTATCGGTGGCGCTTCCAAACAGGACGACTTCATCGAACATCTCTTCGTCGCATCAACACATGACGACCTGCTGTGCTTTACCGATACCGGGCGCGTCTTTCGCATCAAGGTGTATGACATTCCGGAAATGAATCGCACCGCCAAGGGCCGCGCGGTGGTCAACCTGATTGATCTTCGTCCCGGCGAACGGGCCGTGAAGTATTTACCCATTCGGGATTTCGAAAAAGGTGAAGATTACCTTGTCTTTGCAACTGCAAAAGGCCGCGTGAAACGCAGCTCGTTGCGTCTCTATCAAAATGTGCATCGCGCAGGGCTCATCGCGGTGTCACTCAACGATGGTGATGAACTCATCGGTGTCGCGGTTACTTCTGGCCAGAACCATCTGCTGCTCGGCACATCAACTGGCATGTCCATTCGCTTCGCCGAAGATGATGCCCGCGCTATGGGTCGCGATGCTGCGGGTGTGAAAGGTATTGATCTGCAAAATGATGACGCGGTGGTCGGGCTCGTCGCGATTCCGCTCACCGATCCTGAAGACCCGACGTCATACGCCATCGAAGGCGTCGACTTACTTACCGTCACTGAAAATGGTTACGGCAAACGCACGAACCTTTCGGAATATCTCGTCGCCTCCGAACGCGACAATGGTGAAACCGGATATCGCGCCCAATCGCGCGGCGGCAAGGGTCGCATCGATATCCGCACCGAAGGTCGCAATGGCAAAGTTGTCGCAGTGCGCCCGGTGACCGATGGTCAGGATGTCGTCTTCATCACACGACTTGGCATGATTGTCCGAACCCGCGCCGACCAGATTTCAACGATCGGACGCGCGACACAGGGCGTGCGCGTTGTCAATCTGAAAAAGGAAGACAAGCTCATCAGCGCTGCGGTCACGCCGCATGATGATTCCATCGATGCCGACGACGAATCGAACGCAAACGCCGGCGAAAAATAGCCGCAAGGACAACGCCGGTCCATGCCAAAACCTTCCCGGATTCTGCGGCACCTGCCAGACGTCCACGCAGGCGAACTTCGCCCCATGCTTCTCGCAGCGGGCTATTTCTTCTGCGTGCTCACCGCGATCATGGTGTTGCGCCCACTTCGCGAAGCCATGGGCCTCGCACAGGGTGATCTTGACAAGATCCGCTGGCTCTTTGCCGCCACCGCAGGGGCGATGCTCATTGCAACCTTTCTCTTTGGCTGGCTTGTTGCCAAATGCAAACGCCGCACATTCATCACAATCGCACACCAAGTGCTCTGTGCGGGATTGCTCGTGGTTTGGCTCATCTTGCAAAACGCGCCCGATCAGATTGGCGGTGGGACGGGCAGGTTCTACTACGTCTTTCATTCGGTGATGAACCTGCTCGTAGTATCGCTGTTCTGGGCACTCATGGCTGACTGCTTCACCTTCGAACAATCCAAGCGCCTCTTCCCGCCCATTGCGATCGGCGGCACACTCGGCGCCATCTTCGGCACGCTGATCGCCGAGAGGCTCTCGGATGGTAAAGGATTCGAGGTCGAGGTCCACCACCTGCTGATCATTGCCATCGGATTCTTAGAACTTGCAGTCTTGCTTGCCATGGCCACCGCTCGCACCGCGGTCGCATCGCCCATCCACGATCCGACGCACACATCCGCAAACAATCAACGCATCATCGGCGGCCCCCCCTGGCAGGGCATCACCGATGTTTTCTCTTCGCCATATCTGCTTGGCATCGCGGCATTTCCCGTGCTCACCTCGATTGTCTCGACCATGCTGTATTTCACCGAAGCGCGACTCATCAGCGAAGCCAGCACTGCACACGTCAACACCGCGCTCATGAACGGCATGGTGCCTGATCAAGCAAACGCGATGAAAAATCGCCTCAATACCAACCTCTGGGCCAATATCAATCTCTGGGGACAAACCGCCACGTTGCTTGCGCAACTCTTCCTGACCAGCCGCATCATGCGATTTCTTGGCGTCGGCGCTGCACTCGCCGCGATGCCCATCTACGCCATCGGCGGTGTCATCGCGCTGGCGACCATTCCAACGCTCGCCGCCGTGATCTGGATCGAAGCGGGCTTTCGCGCCGCTGAGCGTGGCATCATGAAACCCGCGCTCGCAACTCTCTATACCGTCGTCCCCCCCGCCCAGCGCTACAAAGCCAAGGCCTTCATCGACACCTTCATCACGCGCGGCAGCGACACCGGCACCGCATTCCTCGAAGGTAAGCTCAAAGCGATCAATACAATCTGGGCGATTCCCGCGCTGATCATCCCGCTCGCTGCGGGCGCGACGGGCGTGTCATGGTGGCTCAGCGCACAACAACGCAAGCGTGCCCGTTGATTTTTTTGGCAGCCGGTGGGGCACTTTGGAGGAGGTCGGGTTGCTTGCATCCTCTGGGAGGAGCAAGTTGCGCAGGGATGGAGAGTGCCGTACACTCGGCTCCTGATGACTCAAACCTTCGATCTGAAGCAGCACATTTTTACCTCTCAGAAGTTCGAGAGCGTAATCCAAGAAGCCATGCATTTCATGGCTGACTCGCCCATCCACTCACTTCCGCCAGATGATCGGTTTCCCGGTGCTGGTGTCTACGCGCTCTTCTATTGCGGTGGCTTTGAGCACTACCGGCACGTTCGAGTTACGGATCCAAAGTGTACCGCAACACCGATATACGTCGGGAAGGCTGTTCCACCTGGTTGGCGCACAGGACGAGCGCCGCATGTTGGCAAGAATAACCAACCGCTGTACGGGCGATTGGGAGAACATGCCAACAACATCAACGAAGTAGTAAGTCTCAAGGCGAGTGATTTTTTGTGTCGCTTTATGATTCTCGAAGGAACTGAGTCTGATCTGATCTCCGCTTGTGAAGGGCAATTGATTCGGCAGTTTCTCCCCTTGTGGAATACTGTGGTCGATGGCTTCGGTAACCACACGCCGGGCGAAGGTCGTTTTAATCAAGCAAGGTCGGCATGGGATGTACTCCATCCCGGCCGCGCTTGGGCTGATCGATGCCGTGGCGTTCCACCTGAACTTGAAAGCATCCTCGCAAATATCGTCAAGCACATGAAACCAAGAAATTAGGAACGTTTGCATCCGTTCCGTTCGCAAGAAGTTCCATTACGACAGATGATCCAAAAGCAGTGCCGTTTTCGTGCATGATGTGCATTCTTCCATTTCGTAGACATCATTGGACCCTTGCGAATTTTTACAATCAGATCGCATACCGTAAAACCTGCTTCTTCCGCCATCAGCATGAAATCGCAATGTGCCCATCGCGACTTGTGGCTGTTTACCATGTCGGTGATCTTTGCCAGTAATAGACCCTCGGGCTTGAGAACTCGCTTTGCCTGCTTGAGAAACGGCGGATAGAGATAGCTCAGAGTCCAGTTGTGTTCTTTGCCGCACTCCATCGTCGCCCCAAAGTCCACGTCGAATCGTTTGATGCTCTTGTCACGCCCTTGTGGCCCGACATGCGGAGGATCAAAAACGACTACCCCAAACTTGTTCGATGGGACACCTGCCATAACGCGGTTATCGCCAAGAATCATCGGGTTGTGTTGCGGATCGATATCCATCGAGACTACTTGGCGATCTGAGTCTTTCCACATCCTTCCGGTGTTGTGTGTTGAATCGAGGATAGGATGAGGTTCGATTGATGGGTAAAACTGAAGGATTGCCTCGATCAGTTCACAGTCACTTCGTTCCCACACACTGGTAAGTAGCGCAGGTTGGGTCGAGATCGCCACTGTTTCTTCGTATTCGTTCGTAGTAAACAGATGTCCATTCCTCGTCATGTCACCGCTCCGTTAAATCGTTGTGACTCGGGGTACTAGATATCTTAGCCGCTCCATTATCCGTGCGCGAGTGCAAACCCTTGCTTGCTTGAGAATCATCTTCCGGCAGGGTGACTATTTGCAGGCGTTCGATGCCGGATTTTTTGATCAGTTATCCGTTCAGTGACTATTACGGCCACCCGTCGCGCTTCATCGGTCAATGCTTGAACAAGCGGTGATGTGCTCATCACCGAACCGCTGTCTTCCGCCCCGCCCGTTTGCGATCTTTATGATGCACCTTCGGCGTCACATGAAACACCGCCTTGCATCGTCCCACGCGCTTCTCGCGCTCTGATGGTTTCGCCGGCGGCTGGAAGATATTCAATGTCACATCCGCGTTGAACTCCGCGCCCGACTTGATCAGCGCATCAAGTTCGGAGTTGGGGACTACCTTATAGACCGCTGGGCCAAAGCATGGCCGCAGGAACTGGTAATTCAATTCCTTGCACACCACGGTGTAGTCCTTGCCCGCGCGCTTGAAGATATACATGCCCCCCGCAACTTCACTGTTGGCAAGCAGCGCGGCCCCCGCCATCGCGTTGTACCAGTTGCGATTGAAGCGCCGAAAGGGCAACACATACGAAAACGAAGTCGGGTCACCCTTGGCCATCTTGATGCCGCTCTTAAAGGCATAGGGCAGCCAGATCATCGAGCACACGCGATGCCAGAAGTTGTTCCGCGTGCTCAACTTGGAGATGAAACCCTCGACGCGCTCCATGAAGCTCCGCTTGCGTTTCTTACCAGCTCCAAGCGCGAGCGCGGGGGTACTACCCGATCCTTCTGCCGCAAGCGCGGGGGTATCGCCGGATAATGGCGCTTCCACGTTGCCGGGTTGTGATGTGGTGGTGGTCGTCACAGCGGCCTGATTCTACTCCCCCTCCCCCGGGGAGGGGGCCGGGGGGAGGGGATTGCCAACGAAAACGCACTCCTTGAACCAAATGAATCATCTCTGCGTTCTCTGCGTCTCTGCGGTGATCTTCCTTTGTACCCCCGCGCTTGCGCTTGGGCTTGTACCGACTACGCCTGTTCCAGTGCCCAACTGTGCCTGCCATTCTCATCCACCGCCGCGACGCGATACCAAGGGTTCTCGTTCGGTTCGTGATTGGGCAGAATCGTCCACCCCTCCTCCGCCGCCCGATCAAGCAGCTTTGTCCGCTCGATCATCGATGTGTACGGCTCAACGTCATAAGAAAGATTCGTCGTCGTTCGCGCGTGATAGTGCGTCGGCATGACATCAGAGACAAAGCACCGCACCTGCCGCGAGTCATCTTCAAAGCGCACCGACTGCTGACCCCAAGTGTGCCCGGGTGTTGGAAAGACCTGCAAGTCGGGCATCGCATCAAACACCGCCGCCTCGCCATCGACAAGCCGAACGCGCTCGGCAACCTCCGGCGTCAGGTGATCTCGCAGATAGGTCTTATTCATCGTAGAACGATTGGCAATCGCATCTTCCCATTCCTGGCGTTGCACAATGATCTCTGCATTTGGAAAGGTCAGCGCCGGCGTGCCATTTGCGCCATGCCGAGTAAGCCCGCCCGCATGGTCAAAATGCAAATGCGTCAGAACAACCGCATCAATATCTTTCGGGTCGCAATCAATATCTGCAAGTGAATCATGAATTGCGCGCACCTGCTGGTCGTAGATGCCGCGCTCTTTCGCGCCTGTCTTCTCGCCGATGCCTGTCTCAACAACCACGAGCTTGCCATCACTTTCAAGCAGCAGTGCATTTTGGTGCAGCTCCATCCGGTTCTTGGCATCAGGTTCAAGCCACCGCGTCCACACGACACGCGGGATCAAACCGAACATGCAGCCGGCATCCAGATAGAACCGCCCGTTGCGCAAGAGTGTGTATGACCAGCCCATCTCCGCACCTCCCTCATCGTCCGCTGCCCTCAAAGCCCCACGCGGGGCGGAAAGCCTACCTGCGTTCCGCGTTCACGACCGAATCGCGGGGTACACTCTTGTCCATGGCCACACAGCGCTGGGTTGCGCCGACCGCACAGACGCCCGATGAGGCGTCGGTTGCCAATTCGACCGGTGATTCTGTCGGCACCCTTCGCCCCCGCAAACTCAACGAATACATCGGCCAATCTGAACTCCGACAGCGCCTGCAGATCGCAATCGACGCCGCCCGCGCCCGCGCTGAACCCCTCGATCACTTGCTTCTCCATGGCCCGCCGGGCCTCGGCAAGACAACGCTCGCCCATGTCGTGGCCAATGAAATGGACACCAAAGTTCATGTCACCTCGGGCCCCGCGCTCACGCGCCCCACCGATCTGCTCGGCATCCTCACCCAACTCAACGACCGCGATGTCGTCTTCATCGATGAGATCCATCGCCTGCCCGTCGCGGTCGAGGAATACATTTACCCCGCGATGGAAGATCGGCGCATCGATGTCGCAATCGACTCCGGCCCGCACGCGCGCACGGTGCGCATTAACCTCAAACCCTTCACGCTCATTGGCGCAACAACACGTGCGGGCTTGCTCTCATCACCGCTTCGTTCGCGCTTCGGCCTCACCCATGCGCTGAACTATTACCCCGCAAGCGATCTTGCGACCATTCTCGAACGCGCCGCAGCACTGCTTGAAATCGCCGCAGAAACTGAACCACTTGCGCGCATCGCAAAGCGCTCGCGCGGCACTCCCCGTATCGCGCTCCGCCTCCTGCGCCGTGTGCGCGATTTTGCCCAAGTTCGCGGCACAGGCGCTATCGATCCCGACACCGTCGCCCAAGCCCTCGCCCTCGAAGGTGTTGATGAACTGGGCCTTGATGAACTCGACCGCCGCTACCTTTCAACTATTCGCACAACCTACGAAGGCGGACCCGTAGGCCTTGAAGCCATCGCCGCCACCATGGGCGAAGATTCGGGCACACTCGAGGATGTCGTCGAGCCATACCTGTTGCAAACTGGTCTGGTCGCACGCACACGTCGCGGCCGCGAACTCACCCGCGATGGCGCCGCCCGCGCCGAAGATGTTGCCGATGGCACCCTCTGGACCTGACTACTCAATTCATGCGACGCGCACGCCGAACCAAATTCGATCCGCAACTTGACATGACGCCGTTGATCGATGTCGTGTTCCTGCTGCTCACGTTCTTTATCTTTGCGCTGTTGCTGACGGTGCGTCTTGATGTGCGCGATATCGAACTGCCACGCCTTGCCAGTGCGCACGCCGCCGACCCGCAGCCGGTGTTGGTGATCAAACTGGCCGCCGATGGAATCGTTCAGATCGATAGCGCCGAGATAAATTGGGATGACCTCGCCGCTGCCATCACCGAAGCGCACGCTGAGCGCCCCGATGCCGCGATCATTCTTGCTATTGATGCCGATGCGCCCTTCGGCACCGCCGCCAAGCTCACCGAACTCATCGAACAGACCGGCATCGAGCGGCTGCAAATCGTCGCCCTGCCGGAGGAGTAGCTCGGCTTGCTTGTCAAGCCGGGAGTGGGATGATGTAGCTATGGCCCGTGGATTTCTTCCTGCTGCCGCGCTTCTTCGTGTCTATCGAGATCAGTTGAAAGTGCCGGCGAACGACGATGAATTTGACGCATTCTGCAGTGGTGGAGTGTCGGTCATCAGAGTGTACTGGTCGAGTAACGAGGCCCAGGTGGAGGCGGATCGCTTGAATGAGCTCAACGGCCACAAGGGCGCCTTTTACTTCTGCCAACACGCGCGCGTGCAAGAGCCTCAATCGGACTAACACCGCTCACATGCGGCCTTCCCCCCAATCCGCGATACTCCCTTCAATGACCACGCGCGGGGCGTTCTGGCAACTGGCGAAGCGATTGCTGCAGCACAAGAAGCGGGCAGCGGGCGCGATCGTTATGGCGTTCGTTTCGGCGGCGGGTTTGGGCGTGGGGCTCATCGGGATCGCGCTGGTGCTTCGGCAGGTGTTGCCTGATCCTGCGGGCGGGTCCGATGGGCGGTCACTGCGCGAGATGGCGCAGGAGAATGTGGGCCGATTGCCGGAGTGGTTGTCCGCCCGTGGCGGATCGCAGGCGTGGATTGAAACGCTGCCGACGGATCGCTTTGATTCGGTGTTGTGGTTAGTGCTTGCACTTGGGGCGCTGACGTTTATTGGTGGGACAGCGAACTTTCTGCACCGCTACCTGTCACTTTCTATGACAACGCACACGGTGGCGGCGGTGCGGCGCGATGCGTATGCGCATGTGCTCAAGATGCCGCTTGGAAGAATCATTGGCGGTTCCAGTGCGGACATGATTTCGCGGATCGTCAACGACACGAATATGCTTGGCCGCGGTTTTACATCGCTCACCAGTCAGGTTGTGGCCCAACTGACCAAGGGGCTCGCGGCGCTGGTGGCAGCGGTCATTATTGATTGGCGACTCAGCATTGTGACTCTTGGTGTGGCGCCGATCATGGTGATTGTGATTCGCAAGTTTGGCAAGCGGATTCGCCGGGCAAGCAAGCGCGCCTTGAAGGGACAGGCGAAGCTGCTTGAAGCGGCGACGGAGGCGATGCTCGGGTTTCGCGTGATGAAGGTGTATGGCGCAGAGCAGCGCGAACTTGAGCGATTCGAGAAACACAATCAGGATGTGGTTCGCGAGCAATTGCGCGTGCGCACGGCACGGGCGCTTTCGGGGCCACTGATTGAACTGCTTGCGATTGCGGTGATGGGCGGGCTTGCGGTGGTGGCGGCGAAGGCGATTATTGATAATGAGCTTGATCCTGCGAATTTTCTGACGGCACTCATGAGCCTTGCGGTGGCGGGGAATGCCCTGAAACCATTGAACAATCTCTTTCAGGTGATTCAACAGGCGGATGCAGCGGCGCAGCGATTGGTTGAATTGATGGGTGGGGAAAGTGAGCCGACGATTGAGGGTGCGAAGGCGCTCCCTCGACACACGACATCGGTGTCCTTCGATGATGTTTCGTTTGCGTACTCGGGTGCAAATGTGAATGCGGTGGATGGTGTGTCACTTGAGATTCCCTTCGGTTCGACGGTGGCGTTTGTGGGGCCCAATGGGTGCGGCAAGACGACCTTGCTTGGGTTGGTGCCGAGGTTGTATGAGCCGGGCGCAGGGTGTGTGCGCATTGATGGCGTTGATATTGCGGCAGTTGATCTGCAGGAGCTGCGCGCACAGATTGGCGTGGTGACGCAGGAGGTGGTTCTCTTTGCGGGGACGATTGCAGAAAATATCGGGTATTCCAAACCTGATGCAACACGCAACGAAATTGAACAGGCGGCGCAACTCGCGCATGCTGATGCGTTTATTCGGGAGATGCCCGAGGGATATGACACAGCGGTCGGCGCACAGGGGCTAACGCTTTCGGGTGGTCAGCGTCAACGCCTGTCGATTGCAAGGGCGCTGCTTCGAGACCCGGCGATTTTGATTCTCGATGAAGCGACGAGCATGATTGATTCTGAGAGTGAGGCACAGATCGCAGCCGCGATCGCAGAGCAGGGGGGCCAGCGGACGTGCCTGATCGTGGCGCACCGATTGAGCACCATTGTGCATGCGGACCGGATCGTGGTGATGGACAAGGGAAAAGTGATCGATTCGGGCCGGCATGATGAACTGCTTGAGCGATCGGGTGCGTATCGGCAGTTGGCGGCCCATCAGATTGTACCCGCGGCGACGAAATAGCTCTAAAACCTCGTCGGATGCGCGGCGGGCTCCCCGGGCGTTGCCTACTATGGCGGCCTATGGGGATGCACCGAGTTGCCATTGTGGGCCGACCGAACGTCGGCAAGAGTTCACTGCTCAATATGCTTGCGCGGTCGAAGGTGTCGATTGTCGACCCGACGCCGGGCGTGACGCGCGATCGTGTGACGACGATCATCGAGCTTGAAGAGCCAAAGCACAACGATGAGCCGCTGCTTGTCGAGGTGACGGACACGGGCGGGTATGGCGTGTATGTCGCAGAGGGTGCGCGTTTCGATGATGCCGGTGAAGATCTGCAGAATCTGACCGGCCCGATCGAGGGGCAGATTGCGGGGGCGGTGCAGCGCGCCGATCTGATTTTGTTTGTCATCGATGCGCAGGCGGGCGTGACGGCGCTTGATCAGACCGTGGCGAAACTGCTGCGCGAGCGTTCGATGCGCCGGGGTGCACGAGGCTCTGCTGACAAGCCGGTGCCTGTAATGCTTGTAGCGAACAAGGTTGATGCGGAAAACTGGGAGCCGCACGCGCTGGAGGCAAGCTCACTTGGTTTTGGTGAGCCATTGGTGGTGTCGGCGCTTAACAATTTCCGCCGGCGCGAGATGCGCGAGAAATTGCACGCGGCGCTGATGGAGATTACTCCCGGTGAGGATGATGATGAGCGCACGCCGGAGATGCAGATTGCCCTTGTGGGGCGGCGCAATGCGGGCAAGAGTTCATTTGTCAATACGCTTGCCGGTGATGATCGGTGTATTGTTTCTGAGATTCCCGGCACCACGCGCGATGCGATCGATGTGCGCTTTGAAATTGATGGCAAGAGCCTGCTTGCGATTGATACCGCGGGGGTACGCAGAAAGAGCAAGTTTGCAGATGCGGTGGAGCGTTTTGCGAATATGCGCATGGTGGCATCTGTTCGGCGGGCGGATGTTGTGCTGCTATTGATTGATTCGACGCAAGCGATTTCGGGCATCGACAAACGCCTTGGGGCGCAGGTGCGCGATACGTTCAAGCCCTGCATCATTGTGGTGAGCAAATGGGACTTGACGAAGGGCCGCAAGAACCCGAAGGGTCAGCCGATTACGACCGAGGACTACCGGGCATATCTGGATAAAGAATTGCCGGGGTTGATCGGGTGCCCGATTGCGTTTACGAGTTCGACTGAGAATGTTGGCGTGCGCGATGTGATTGAGGTTGCCTTTGATTTATTCGAGCAAAGCCGAACGAGAATGACCACTGGCGAACTGAACCGCATCATGAAAGATATTCTTTCCCGGCGCGGCCCCGGTGGGAAGGGAAAAACAATCGGGCGCGCCTATTACGCTTCGCAGGTGGCGACCTCGCCGCCCACGATTGTGCTCATGGTCAATAAGCCCGAACTCTTCAAGGGCAATTATGAGCGGTTCCTGCTCAACCGGATTCGTGAGATGACGCCCTTTGCTGAGTGCCCGGTGCGATTGATTATCCGGGCCCGCAAGCGCGCGGAACTGGAAGACCTGTTGAGCGGCGAACATCGCAAATCAAAGATGATCGGCAAAATCGGCGGCGGTGAGATGGTGGAAGATGATTGGAGCGAGGTGGAGGCGGGGGAGTGAAACTTCGCTTTGCGAGAAGGCATGGCTGTCGAAATCAGATCATCTGAAGTACGGAACGACGCCAATAGGGCGTTTGGGATCGATGTCGAGGCGTGCGCGGACTGGCGGCATCTTTCGTCGCTCTGCCTTGAGTGGATTGGTAATGTCGAGAGAGGGTGGCCAGCAGCTTGGGACGCGCTGCCGACACTGCTCAAGCTGTTGCATCGAGATGGATATCGTTCCCTCGTTTGGAACTCAACGACGACCGAACAAGAAACATTGGGAAGGACACTCGGACTGATCCTTGAATTGGATGAGGCCATGCCCGAGTTTTACCTAGCGTCAGCTCATTACCCGGGCGGGTGCTGCCTTGTTTACACTTGGCTTGCCTACGAAGGCACCGAGGCAGTACTGCACAAGCTTCGAGGAGCGTGGTTCCCAACTTGGACAAACATCAATTTTGCATTGATAAGGACGGAATCCTGGGATGATTTCCTTCGCTTTGACTTCGAACAGCCGATCACAGAACTTTTTGACCAGAGTTTCATCTTTGGTTGGTTTGATCAAGATATGGACTTTGTGAACATCCTTTGCCGGAGACAGGATGTAGATGAAGTCTCGGCAGCGATGGTGAGGGCGCTCGATCCCTATGACGATGATGAGGACTAGCACCGTGGTCGCCCAAGGCGACCACGGCACGCGGCAAAGAGCAGAGAAGCCCCTCACCCGTCTCGATCGCGTGCGATCGATCCACCCTCTCCCCGCACGCGGGGCGAGGGAGCAAGAAAAGAACGTGGCCTTTGCTTTGCTCAGACCACGGCACCCGAGCCAGAAAGACAGGCGAGATGCCTGTCCTACCAAGAAAGAACTCTGTGTCCTCTGTGACTCTGTGGTGAGTTCTTACGCCGCGTCGGGCCAGCTGTCGCCCATGGTGTCGTAGTCGTCATCGCCGACTTCGAAGCCGCGCCACTCGGCGTGTTCGCTCATGCGGTTGTGAATGCGCACGACGCGGGCGAGCTGCTCGGCGAAGAGATCGCGGATGATGCGCAGGGGCGTGTCGAGGTTCTCTGCGAATGGTGTACGCTGATCGCGAAAAAGCACGACGACCGCAAGACAATCGCCTTCAGTATGACATGCAAAGGCAAGGCCGGTCGAATCTTCGATCCATGATGCTTCATCGCCAAGGTGTGCATGAAGGGCAGCGGCATCATTCATCTTCAGGATGTCGTCGATCGCAGCCAGGCGATCCGGCGCGGTGTCTGCCATGTGATCAAGCAGGGCATCGGCGCTGTCCTTGGGCAGGTCGTAGTTGACATAGGCCCCGAGTGAGAAATCACCATCACCTGTGGGCAGGAAGATGGCGGCGTTGGTGGGGCCGGTGCGTTTGAGGATGTATTCGAGTGTGACGCGCAGGACGCGTTCAACATCAAGTTCACGGCGGATGAGCGCGGTGTATTCGGAAGCGATGGTCAGGTTCGCATCTGCGGGGGTATTGGGTTCGAGTAAATCAGAAGAAGAATGAATTGCGGTGCCTGCGGGGAGATCGGCGATGCCAGTATCGTTGCGTTCTTCGGTGAGGCGCCTGCACATGCGGCGGAGGCGCTCGACACGGCGCAGGGCATCGCGCATGCGCTCGGCGGCTTGGACCGCGCTCGACAGTCTCGTGCGAAGTTCTGATGGATTGAATGGTTTGATGATCAGATCAGCGGCACCCGAGCGGAGTGTATTGATCGATGTGTGCAGATCGGGATTGGCGGTGGTGATGATGACCTGCAGGGTTTCGTCTGCGTCGGTGATATCTGCGGCGAGGCCGAGCGCTGCTTCAGAAAATGAATCTGCGTCAATCACGGCGACACCAAAGCAGCCGGAACATGCTTCGGTGCGGAAGATTGCAGGGTCGGTCACGACGCGCAGCTCAAGACCGAGATCGGTGGCCGCGAGTGCGATGGCGGCGGCGGGATCGTGCTCACATTCGAGCATGAGAAGCTTGCCGGGTGCTGCTGAGTGCGCAGGGTTGGCGCCGGTGTCATCATGGTTGCCTACTGGTGGTATTGTCACGTGGCAATCTCCGTGCGCCGCCTCAGGCAGCCTTGCTCGTCTTGCCCGGCTCGTAACGCCAATCAGGCAAAGCGATGGTGACCTTGGTGCCCTGCCCGGCGGTGGACTGCACATGCAGTTCGCCCCCGTGCAGATCGATAAGCCTTCGAGCTCGTGCGAGCCCAAGACCCGACTGTCGCCCTGCGGGCTTCTCTGAGAAGAAGGGATCGCAGGCATGAAGGAGGGCGCGTTCGGACATGCCGACCCCGTCATCCGTCACTGAAAGCATGAGTCGGCCATCGGATGGCGAGACACAAGCACGAAGCTCAATGCCGGTCTTTGGGCGGGCTTCAAGTGCGTTGACCAGAAGCTCTGTAACGGCCCCACCGATTTGTCGGCGGTCGATATAGGCCGTTGACAGTCCATCTCCGATGACCGTGCGCATGTCTGGTGGGTTGCGATTGTTATGGGCACGCACCGAAGAACTCAGCATTGAGCGCTCTTTGGCCTCTTCGATCGCATCGAGCATCATGCGGCGAACGTCCGTGCGCGCTGGTTGCGGCTCTGGTGGGTCCGCAAACAGATGCAAGCTGGTGATGAGATCAGAAAGCTGTGATGCGGCGCGCGAGATATCACGGGCACGCTCTACGTTTTCATGATCCGCAAGGCGAGTAGCAAGCAGTTGTGCGTGTCCGGAGATCACGGTGAGCGGGTTGTTCATTTCGTGGGCAGCGCCAGAGGCAAGTTCGCCGAGGCGCGCCATCGAGCGTGCATCGACGAGCGCGGTCTGCGCCTGGGCGAGGTTGCGGTTGGCCTCTGCGAGTTGTTCCCCAAGGCGGCGAGCCCCATCGTGTTGTGCAGCAGCGGCAAGCGCAGAGGCCCAGGCCCCAAGCAGCGATTTTGCGCCGGGCAATGCTAGCGCAGCTTCACCTGCTTCACGATCATGCAACAGCATCGCTGCGGGGCCCTGACCATCGAGCAGCGGTGTGAAGCGGCAGGTGTTGGGCACGGTGGCATCATGAAGTTTTTCACCGAGCCAGCGCACCACTTCCACAGCATCAAATCCTGCAGAGGCAGCATGGGCAATCGCGGCAAGATCCTGCCCGGTCGGTGGGCGGCCGATTGATCGACTCTCGATGGGACGAGCGCTCGTATCAAAGCGGTGGACAATCCATTCGGCACCCGGGCGGGCCTGCCAGATGACGATGAAGAATCCACCGCCGAGAAAGTGAGAAGCACTCTTTGCGACATCAAGAAACGCAGCGGCAAGTGAGGTGCGCACAACACCTGCGGTGTGGAAGGCTGCGATGGCATCGAGCACGCGACGGCGCGAGACAGTTTCAGAAGCGCGCGATGCTAATTCGGCATTCAAACGTCCGAGCTGACGATTGGCCTCGGCGATCGAAGACAACAGCAGTTCCTGATCTTTTTCACTTTCGACGCCAAGGTGTGCGGCGCGTGTCGTGAGGCGTTCAAAGAGTTCGGTATCAAGGCCTGCGCATCGATCAGGATTCAGGCCATACTCGCGGGCTATTTCATCGATAGTGTGCGAAGTTGGCAGTGAGCCATTCCACCCGATATGCAGGGAACGCACGATGGCGTGTGCAACAGTGACAATGCCGATCAACTGGCAGTGCGGCACATCGGGCAATGAGGATGCGGGTTGGTTGTGCAGCCAGATGACATCCTGCAGCACATGGGGCAGGCCCCAATGTTCTGCAAGGCGTTTGCCAGCGGTGTAATGATCGATACCCAGAACACGGCGCTCGACATCCGTGATATCAATGCGATGTGCATTGCATAGTTCAACACAGCGTGCAAATGAACGCGGCAACACGCGATCGAGTGCAAGCTTGCCAAGGTCATGCAGAATGCCGCACAAGAAAGCTTCCTGTGGGCGGACATCTTCAAGGACGCCCTGGTGGCGTTCGGCGAGGAGTTCTGAAGCGCACGCCACGGCGAGTGAATGGCGCCAGAACCCCGTGCGATCGAAGGATTGTTCGTCATCGGGTGCCGCTGAGCCGTCAGTCAGAAGGCCGTAGATTTCTACTGAGAGCATCGCGGCGCGGACGGATTCGAGCCCAAGTCGCACAACAGCGCGCTCGATTGTGGTGATTTTCGTGCGGGCCGCACGGTCAGCGGTCTGGCACAGGCGCAGGACACGCGCAGAGAGCGCCACATCAGCTTCGATAAGGTGCGCGATTTCGCGCAGGTCTGCATCCGGGTCCGATGACAATTGGATCACGCGTATCGCGATGGGCGACAGTGTGGGCAGATCGGTCAGGTGTGAGAGAATCATCTCGACCTGATCGGGGTCGTGCGACTCGTGCACCTGGTGCGCTGGGAGAGATGGTTCACTCTTGGACATTGTGCTCGTGCGTCCTGCGGATTCGAATGGGGTCGGGCTGCATGTCTTGAAGAGTTTCAAGCTTCGAGGAGTTCCTCGATGTGCTTGGTCAATTCTTCAACGCGGAAGGGCTTCTTGATAAATGCATCTGCGCCTGCGCCGAGCAACTGTTGCACTTCGGCTTCTCCGACCACACCTGATACGAATATGATGCGGATGTTGGCCATGTCTTCGCGCGCTTTCAGGCGCTGACAGACGATATTGCCGTTGACGTCGGGGAGCATGTAATCAAGGACGATCAGATGCGGGCGGAAGCTCTCGGTGAGCATGCCTGCGTCATACCCCGTGCTCGCGACTTGAATGTCATACCGTTTGTCACGTCCAAGCGTGTCCTTGAAGAGTTCGAGGATCGCATGATCATCATCGACAACAAGGATGCGCTTGCATGGGCCATCGAGCATGTCCAGAGGAATTTCATTGCTCTGCATGAAACGTACGAGTTCATCACGCGGAATCCGTCGGAACCGTGAGCCGGGCACGCGAAACCCATTCAAACGGCCAGCATCGAAGCACCGGATGATCGTCTGCTGCGACACCTTGCAGATCTCGGCGGCCTCGCCGGTGGTGAAAACCTTTTTGCCGGTCCACTTTGAGGCTGTGGATTCGGGCGCACTTGCCCCACCAGCAGCATCGATGTTCGGGTTGTGGCTTCCATTTGATGTCGACATCATCTTCCCCTCTCCCAATCTCCGGCGAACTGACACCGGTACGCGGACATGACGTAAAACGCCACGCAGCGAGTAATCGTGCGGGAGGGGCATCGGCGTGAAGCAGGGAAAGATTCACAGTCGGCGCGGGTCGCACGGGCACCAACGGCTATGGGACGCGCGCAATCGGTATGGCAAGCGCAAGTCCAATCACTGCGCGGACGTGAGGTTGCCTGACCGGTCCAGTTCCACCAGATACATCGTTGGCAGCAGGTGGTTCTGCCCGCCAGAGACATACACGACGCCGCTCACGATGAAACGCAGGGAATCACCATGTTCTGTGATCAGGCGTTCCATGCCACTGAGATTCTGACATGGCATCAATAACAATGGCACCGTGGCTGCGCTGTCACCACCAGCATCCACATCTGCATCAGTCAGAAGCATCCATCCGGAGCCTCCGGATGTTGTTGCGGGGCGTAGTCGCCCGAGGCGTGCGCTGATGATGGCCCCCTCGCGAAGGAGTGCCAGGCCATGTTCGGAATCGGTGGACAATGGCGGGGCGGTGCTATTCGTCCCTGCTGAGCTGGAGCTTCGGGTTGAGCCCGATCGTTCATCAACTTCTTCAAGCAGGTCATCAATGGAAGTGGTGTTGCCAAGAGAAGCCTCGGGGCGATCGAAGGCAGGGCCGTCTGATTGTTTTCCGGGTGAGGGTGCACCTTGTGCATTGGGTTCATCATCTGGTGAGGTTGTGCGGAAACGCGTGGGCAGAAGATAATTTCGCCCTCTATAGGCAAAAACCTGCCCGGACACTTCAAAAGCGATGGAATCGGGCGAGCTGTCAACCATGCGCGTCATTTCTGTGAGGCGCGTTGAGGGCATCAAGATGAGTGCGATGCGGCCGTCATGGGCGCTCGAAGAAACAAATGCCCATCCGCCACCGCGCAGTCGGCGTAGTACTCCGACGCGTTTACTCAGAACCGCACCTTCGCGAATCAGTGCGGGTCTGGGCACGGGCGAGGCCTCACCAATGCTGCGCGACAGTGCATCTGCGGGGGCAACTTCCATGACTGTCGGCGTGGGGCGGGCGAGTTGGGCTGCTTCTTCATCGAGGGCAGGATTCGCAGGTGAGGGTGTGTCAGATTGTCCAAGTGCACTATGGGGAAGTGATGCAGAGGCAATCACCACGCATATAAAGCTTTGAGTGAACCATGAAGATGCAGAGATAGACATCGCTTCGCCTCCGGTGCGGTTCGCGATGTTGAACCGAACGCTTATGCACACCATAGCACGTTGGCAACGTTCGAGTGTTATCGGGAGGCAGTCAGTGCATCTGAACCGCACGGGTGGGATTTCTGAGAGCTTGCGGAGTGCGATTCGCAGGGACCGCTTGGGGGGCAAGGCACAACCGCCGACGCAGAGCGGAGGAGATCCTGCGATGGCTGCCGCTGCGCCTGAACCATTTTACATGCCCGAGGAATCTGGTCTGTCGCGGGCGGTCGCGGCACTTGAGCGCCTCTGGATTGCTGTGCGGAACTATGGGACAGAGCATGCGGCGAGTCTTGAGGGGGCAGCCACCGTGATCGTGGTGTTGCACGATGTGGGCGGCGGCGAGGTGATGACACTTCGTGTGGCACACGGGTGTTTCGTGGAAGCAACGAATCCCAGTGCAGTGGTCCCCTCGACACTGGCAGATCGTCTGTACGGCACGGATGTTGCTGCCATTTCGATTGCAGCGCATGTGAAAACAGATGAACTGATTCATTTTGTCAATGAAATAGGGTGCCCCTCACTTGATGAAGCGCGCCTGCACATTGATGCATTGATTGCTGGGGATGCGCTGGACGCCATCACCGTGCTACGCATGCGATTTGATTCCCTCAGTGCGACAGTTGGCCATGGCCATTCGGGGGCATGGGATCAACTCGCAGCACAACTTCTGAATCCTGAGGCGTCAAATTTCGATGCGCAGGCGTTCGGTGATGCCATCGAAAGGGCGTGTCAGGGCACTGCGTCTCATGGAAGTGAGGTCCGCGATGTGTTGTCGCATATTGCAGCTCGCGCTCGAACCGAAGAGGGCGCAGATGCATCGGCATCTGTCGGTCGATTGCGCTCGGTGCTGGAATCACTGCGCCCGGAAACGCGTGAACAACTGACAACACTTTCGAGCACCGTTGCGACTGAGGAATTGGATCAACTTACAGAGTTTGTGGATGTGCTTCCATTACAGGATGGTATTGAATGCCTGAAGCGCATCGACAGCGCCGCAGGCGCGCCCGCAGCTGCGGGCGTGCGAATGGTGCAACGGTTGTCGCGCGTCGCGGCGCATAACCAAGGGGCGATGCATGATCTCGCCGAAATCTCAAAGCGATGGGCGAAAGATGCCAGTGTGCAAGATGATCCTCACGCCGAGGCATTGAATCAGGTCTCAAGAATCATGCATGCCATTGATGAAGGTGAATTCAATCCAGAGGAGTATGACGAGCGTCTGGCATCAATTGCAGCGGGCATCGAACAACAAGATGACAACACCGCAACACTTGATGAAGCGTTCGAAAATACGCTTGACCATGTCATGCTTGGCCTGGAATTGCTGGAATCTCCTGAGATGTGGCTGGTGGATCGCATGCCGGTCATGCACGAATTGGACATGATTTTTGCGGGCGATGAGATTTGGGAGTCGCTCGATGGATTTTTATGCTTCGTTGAACGTCTTGCGCAGATTCGTACTACTGCACAAAGTGCAGAAGCGCGGACGGAAGCGAATGCGATGCTTGAGCGCTTGCTTGCTGCACCCAATGCGCTGCGTGAATTTTCAAATGCAGGCGCTGTGCCTGAAGTAGCACGGATGCTCGCACTGATCAGTAGCGCGGGCGTGCCAGCGGCGATTGATCTGCTCGCTCGGCTTTCGGCGCAAAGCATTGATCGTGAGACGCGCAGAGTCATTGAGAGCTGCATCGATCGTTTTGATCCGATTACGATCCGGGATCGCATCGCACATGAGTTGGAATCGGCAGGCGACATCCTGGCGTTGCGTCTTGCACTGGTGCCTCGCGTCAGGGCAAAAGATGCACAGACCATTTTGAAGGCCTGTGTTACTCATCGTGCAACGGATGTGCGTACCGCTGCGATGCGCATGGCATGCGAGTGCATCGATGAGGTGCCGATCGAGTGGATGCATTCGGGCTTGCGAGATTCTGAGAAGGAAGTTCGCAGGGCCACTGTCAAGCTCCTCGCTGATCTGGACACGGACATGGCAGTTGAGCTGCTCACCTTGCACATCTTGGGTGAACTGGCATCCTCAGCACTGGATCGACGTGAAATTATCGAGACCATCGATGCGATCGGTTCTTCGAAAAATAATGCACGGAATCGATGTCTGGCATCAATCGTTGGGCGCGCTTTTGTCAACCCCCAATTGCTTCGAACGGGCGCACCCGAGCTGGCGACAAACAAGTTGCGCCCCCTTTGCAAGAGCGTTCGACATCGATTGATGTTGATGATGTGGTCCATCTGGCCGGCGCGGCTCATTTTCCGCATCAAGCGGGATCAATCGGGGTCATCGCGATGAATGACGGGCAGCGCATCGAGGCGGCCATCGTGGCGCTTGCTGGCGTGCATTCAATGTGCGAACTGTATGGCGCACGTCATGCAGCAACACTGCGGCAGGCGGATGAGGCGGCGCGATTGCTTGAATCGTTGCGCGGCAAGCAAACAGAAGTTACCGCATGCCTGATGCCCGGCAAATTTGTCATGGGCAGCGTGAGCCATGTGGCAACGTTTCCCGGCGCAATTGCTGCCATTGATCGATTGATCAAACTTGGTGCAACTTCTGTCACCATTCGCCAGGGCGTCACCATGCTTGCGGTCATCAGTGCGGCGAAGTCGCTGTGCGAGACATCAATGAACGCCTTGCATGGTTTGCCAGTGCAATTTGGTCAGGCGGGTATTGAAGGTGGTGCGCCGGATGAGAAAAGGCAGACCGGCGAGCCCGCGTTCAGTGCTTGCAGTGAGCAGCGCGATGCAATTCGATCAGCGTGGGGCGACATTCGCGAGGGCGATGGTGATCAAGTTGCGCCGCTTATTGGTCTTGCTTCTGACATCGTCGCCGCGACACAAACCGGTTCGGGAACGATTCTGCCCATGGCGCGGCTTGCGGATTACGATGAGTACACATTCTCTCACACTGTGAATGTTGGTTTGCTTGCATCTGCACTTGCCGCTGAGGCGGGCTTTTCACCGGCGCGGATCGAAGAGATTACGGTTGGTGCACTGCTACATGACATCGGCAAGCTTCACATTCCAAAGGAGATTCTGTGCAAGGAGGGGCCGCTTGACGACGCCGAGCGCGCTGTTGTGATGGAACACCCTGGGTCCGGGGCAGCGATGTTGTTTGGTGCCCCAGGCGTGCCGCGCGTTGCCGCAATTATTGCCTTTGAGCATCACATGAATCTTGATGGCTCGGGATATCCGAAGCGACGGCGCCCGTGGCGAATATCAATTGCAAGCCAGGTTGTGCATATCGCAGACGTTTTTGATGCGATGTGTACCCACCGTCCATATCGGCGCGCGATGGATGAAGCAAAGGCGCTGTCCATCATGACCGAAGACGCGGGCGTTGCATATGACCCTCAGCTCTTCAAGGTGTTTGTTGATTCAGTTGTACAGCGTGCAGTCGCCTGACATCGGTGATGACTCAGGCATTCGGAGTGTCATCAAGCACATCAACATGGTCGCGCACCGCGAGTTCGCGTTCGACAATCTTGTGCGATACCAAAATGCGCCGAGCATCAATTTCGACAAGGGCCATTCCTGAAATGTTCCGCGCACCTTCAGGAAATTGCATCGCAGACCACATGATTGACATCGGCGGATGAAAAATGCCAAGCACAGGCGGCATCCAAAGATGCAGGTGATCGTCATCTATCGCATAGCCAACACACCGTTTGTATTGAAACAGCGGTGAAAAAACAACCGTGCCAACGCCGCGTTTGGCGCCCATCATGGCCTGGTGTTTCGGATGCAGGCGCGACAGCTCCCACCACCCACTAAATAATGCAGCGATAAGCATGATGGGCATCCATAAGAGAATGATGCCGAAGATGCCGATTGCGATGAGGCCAAGCCATGTCATCATTGCGCATCTCTCCCGGATAGACTAAATGCGCAATCGGTGTGCAAAAACAAGCCATTCGACCGATGTCATCACCAATGCTGCCAAGATAAACCACCACCATATTTCGCGCGGCGCAATGGCCGCCGCGGGTGTTGCGGTTGTGATTTGCCCGCCAATATCAACAGTGCTTTTCATAAAAGCAGCGCTCTCGATGGTGTTCAAGAGATTGACCGGAACAACTGCACCCGCGCCGGAGGCAGAATGTATTTCATACAAACCAACAAAGGGCAGCGGGCCGGGCGCAGCACGACGATCTTCACCCGCATGCAGTTGCACCGAAAAATCATCAGGACCTGTGAGCATTGCAGTTGCGTCCGGAGTTGCATTGGGCCATGTCAACAGCGGCGCCTGGGCCGTGGTCCAGGCGCGCCCGGTCGATCCTTTTGCAGTCGGCGCCAGGTACGTAACGGCATTCGCCATGAATGTTGGGAAGGACAAATCGCGCCACCAGTTGGTGTCATCAAGTGCAAAGGCCATGAGGATTCGCCGCACCCCTTCGCGCTCTACAAGCACGATGAGAGGAGAATCGATGCCACTGGCAAGTTCAAGAGTTTTCACCGGAGTGCGTGTTCCATCTTCAGCAGAAGGTTGCGGCGTCGACAATTGCATCGGGCGATCAATAATCACATCACTCAGGGTCACATAGCGCATCACCGCATGTGCACGCGCCCAGAATGTCACAGGTGTTGGTTGTGCAGACTCATGTGGCAGAATTGACAGGCCCGGAATCGGCACCGTCGCACCAAAGCTCAGACTTGCAACGGGCGGGAGCGCCGTTGGACGCACGCGGTCATACACAACGAGATCAAATGGCGCAAACGCAATCGCATCCTGGCCAAGAAGGCCTTTGCGAAGTGCTTCAGTTTCACCGAGCACATCGAGACGCGCGGGATCAAGCGTCGCAAGTGCTGTGACCAGTGCCGAGGCGCCCACCGTAACCGGCCCATCTGGGCGAATGACTGCAATCGATGGGCCCGCCGGCGGATCGAGCACAAGTGATGCCTGATCATCCGCATCAAGTGGATCATCTATCGAAAGGACAACACTCAGCATGCCCCCTGCGTCATTGCGAAGTTCAAAGCGATGTGTTGCTTCGCCCGGTTCAGCATCGGTGCGCGCAGGAATATCGAGTGTTGTTGCATCGATCGATAGCCCATTGACAAGCAGCGACACACCGACCGATATGCGGCGCGACTTGGTGCCCTGCACGCGCGTGAACACACGCACAAGAGCTGGGTCGTCGTAATCGCGCTGCGCTGCGAGGGCGACGATGCCGATGTTCTCGCCGCCTTGGTCGTTACTTGCTTGCTCTGGACCGATGCGCAGATATTCAAGCAGGGCGTTGCCAATGGGCGGACGGCCTTCTTCAGAATTCGCCGGGGCAAAGCTGCCATCAGACAGCAGGATCACGCGCGGCGGATCATCCGCATCTTCAGTTTCCTCACCCGTTGACCCACGCGCAAAGGCGCTGATCACACGCAGCGCATCATCAAGGTCCGCTGGTTGGTCGGTCGGGCGAATTGTGCTGAGCGCCTGGCGAACTTGCTGATGGTTTCGCGTGAAGGGTGTGATGACCTGTGCGCGAGCAGAAAGTGCGATCAGCATGACTTCCGTGCGATCGGGCAGGCGCGATACAAGATTGCGCGCTTCAGCGTGTGCGCGTTCGAATCGCGTGATGTTGGCAGCGCCCGGGCGGGCATCGATGGGCAGCGTGTCACGCGCCGACATCGAGGCGGACGCGTCGAGTACGAGGATCACACGCGAGCCCGAAGCTGGGCGATCGATCGAGGGCCGTGCCATCGCAAGCAGCAGGCATGCTAGGGCCAGCAGTTGCAAAAGAAGGATCCACGATGGGCGAATCATCCGAAAAGGTGCATTCACCTGCAGATCAGCAACCGATTGTTCCCAGAGCAATGTTGAACTGACCCGTATCGGTCGCCTGCGGAGTTTCAGGAAATACAGCACCAAAAGCGCGGGCACACTGATCGCCGCCCCAATGACGCCCGCCAAGGGTGCAAGGAATTCAAGTGCAATCGGAATATTTATTAATACGATCAATTGTCCCGTTTCTTTTCGGTGTGTCCGGGGATTATGATCTACCCTTTGCGGGCAAGACACAAACTTGGAGGTGAGTGATGCAAGATCACGTGGACTATGACGTTGCGATCATCGGTGGTGGACCCGCAGGCAGCACCTGCGGCACGATTCTTCGCAAGTACAACCCAGAGCTTCGTGTCCTGATCGTCGAAAAAGAAAAATTCCCGCGAGATCATGTCGGCGAAAGCCAGTTGCCCGGCGTCTGCACGGTGCTTGATGAGATGGGCGCGTGGGACAAGGTCGAGGCCGCGGGCTTTCCAATCAAGATCGGTGCGTCTTACACATGGGGTGCCAACAACGATTCGTGGGATTTTGATTTTGTGCCCTCTGATCAATGGAACGATGACCCGCGCCCAAGCAAATACGAAGGGCAACGGCGCAGCACCGCGTTTCAGGTTGATCGCGCAATCTACGATGACATTTTGCTCCGCCACGCCGAAGAGCTCGGTTGCGAAGTGCGCGAAGAAGTCAAAGTTGCAAAGGTGCTCAGTGAGGGCGATCGCATCACCGGGCTCGAACTTCAGCCGGGCGGGACAGTCACCGCCAAGCACTATGTCGATGCCTCCGGCACGGTGGCGCTGATTCGCCGGGCGATGAAAGTTGAAGGGTGGGAACCGGAAGAACTTAAAAATATCGCGGTGTGGGACTACTGGCAAAACGCAGACTGGGCAGTTGAAATTGGATCGGGCGCAACGCGCGTGCAGGTGCGCTCGTTGCCGTATGGATGGATGTGGTTCATTCCCCTCGGCCCGACGCGCACAAGTATTGGCCTGATTACCCCAGCGTCGTATTACAAAGAAACTGGAAAAACACCGGAAGAACTCTACAAGTGCGCGCTCATTGATCAGCCACAGATCGCAGAACTCTCGCGCAACGCCACACCCGAGGGGCCGATTCGTACCGCCAAGGATTGGTCCAATGTTGCCGATCGGCTGCTGGGTGAGAACTGGTTTATGACAGGTGAATCCTGCGGTTTTGCAGACCCGATTCTCGCAGCGGGGTTGAATATTGCTCAGTCATCGGCGCGCGATCTGGCCTACACCATTCTCGAACTCGACCGCGAAGAGATTGATCGCAAGTGGCTTCTTGAGCGCTATGACACCCGCCATCGCGCCAACATTCGTCAACATATTCGTTTCGGGCAATACTGGTACGCCGCCAACAGTTGTTTCAGTGATCTCAAAGCGCACTGTCAGGACATTGCGCGCGAGGCTGGTTTGAAACTGGCACCGGAGAAAGCCTGGCAATGGATCAGTCAGGGCGGATTCATCAACGAGTTGCCCGGACATGCTTCGATTGGATCATTTTCGTTATCACTTGCCAAACATCTTGTCGGCAAGTTTGACACATCCGGGCGCTCCGTCAGTTCGAAACTCAAGGACAACAATATCTTTCGGTTAAAAATTGACGGCGTGACGCCAGCGTGGATCGGTCACGCCGAAAATGGCCGCATCAAGCGCCTGCCCGCGCTTCAACGTGACAGCGTGATTCTGCCGCAGGTTGGCCCAACCGAACTCGTGGTCAATGCATTGCGCACCGGGAGCGATTTGCAGACCATCGCAAACGCATTGAACGCGCAGATTGCAAAGCTTGGCATGACCGATGCCGATGCCAATGGTTTGCTCATCAATTGTGTTGCCACGCTTGATGGGCTGATCGATGAGGGTTGGGTTGAGGCGCGCTACGACCCGAAGAAGCCAAAGATCGAATCCCTGCCCAGTCTTGACACAATTATTCGCCCCACCGACCCGAATGAAACATGCCTCGGCGTTACAGACTAATCGGTGTTGCTTGCAATCGACGGTTCAGGTGCCTGCACCTGATCAATTGCATCAAGCAGCCATCCGGCGAACTCTGCCTTGGTGATTTCACCCCCGGTGCCCCCGGCGGTACCCTCGGCGACGACCAATGTCGCATCAATCGTCGGAGCATCCATCGTCTCAAGCGGGTTGGCAACGATCATGTCCACGCCCTTGCGTTCCAGTTTTTTGCGGGCGGAGATCATCATTTCAGCCCGGGGTTCAAGGGCAAACCCGACCATGTAGAGATTGTCTTCGCGTCCCATCGCGGTGCGCTGACGAACACACCCTGCCAGCAAGTCAGGCGTTGCCTCAAGGTCGAGGGTCATGCCACCCGCAGTTCTGCGGAGTTTGGCATCGACATCGCCCATTTTGAGTTTGGGGCGATAATCCGCTACTGCTGCCGCCATGACCAGCACATCTACCATCCGCAGATGAGCCGCAAGGCCCGCCTCAAGCTCCGCCGTCGTCTGAAACCGTATGAGCTTGATTTGCGTATTGTTCGGGTGGAGCGGCGTTGGTCCAAGCAACAGGGTGACGTGATGCCCCCGACGGGCGGCTTCCTCAGCCAGATCTATCCCGAGGCGGCCTGACGAGCGATTTGCGAGATATCTCACCGCGTCAATCGGCTCGTGGGTTGGTCCCGCAGTGATCAGGATTCGGATTTGGTTCCGACATTGTTCGGTCATTATGAGGCTCTGCAATCATCGGTTTCGGGTCCAGTTTGTACCGTCACGCATTGAGCAGCATAATGGGACACTCGCGCCGGGGCGCGTTGTCGGTGGTGGGGATCTGAGTTTGGTGGGCCATTGGGCCCTTATGGGGTGAAACCGCGGGGAATACACTCGCGGCGAGAGGGATCATGGCCGTCGGCAATCGCAAAAAAATCGGACAGATTCTCATTTCTTCAGGCGACATCACTACTGACCAGCTGAAAACAGCGCTGGGCATGGCCAAGGGCGCGGGCAAGAGAATCGGAGAAATGCTCGTCGAGGCGGGCATGTGCGAAGAGGACGCCGTCGCCAAGGCGCTCGCAAAGCAATTCTCCATGCGCTATATCGACCTCTCCGATCAGGAAGTGGTTGATCGCATCGATATCGCATCATTGCCCAAAGACCTCGTGCGCAAACACATGATCCTGCCTCTTGGCAAAGAGAACGGCAAGGTGCAGGTCATCATCCACGACCCGCGCAATATCGAACTCATCGACATGGTGCAGTTTCGACTCAGCGCCAAGGTCGAACCCTCGATCGCGTCACGATCAAGCATCAAGGCCATCATCGATGCGAAACTTGGTGGCGCTGATGGCGGCGGTGGCAGCGGCTTGTCGCGGGAATCACTCATCAGCGCTTCGATCGATAAATCGCTTGATAAATCAGTTGATCGCAGTGTTGACTCTTCAATCGATCAGGCGGCAGAGAGCGCCCCGATCATTCGTCTGGTCGAGAAGATTGTCGTTGAAGCAGTGACCGGCCGGGCGTCAGATATTCACGTCGAGCCCATGGCGGATCGTGTGCGCCTGCGCTATCGCATCGATGGCGTATGCGTCGAGCGCGACAACCTGCCCAAACGCATGCAGAATGCAGTTCTCGCGCGGTTCAAGTTGATGTCCAACATGAACATCGCCGAAAAACGCGTTCCGCAGGACGGCCGCATCAAAATGCCCGTGCCGCAAGAGGATGGCACAACACAGAATGTGGATTTCCGCGTCTCCGCGTGCCCTGCGTATCACGGTGAATCCATGGTGCTGCGTATTTTACGCCCTGATTCGGTGCGCATTGGCCTTGTGAACCTCGGGTTTGAGCAGGACTATCTGGGCATTTTCAACCGGATCATTCGTCGCCCCAATGGCATCTTCCTCGTGACCGGGCCCACGGGGTCTGGCAAGACAACAACGTTGTATTCAGCGCTGGATGTCCTCAATCGCCCGGACAAGAAAATCATCACCGCCGAAGACCCGATCGAATATGCCTTTACGGGCATCAATCAGTGTCAGGTGCGCGAGGGTATCGGGCTGACCTTTTCCAATATCCTGCGCGCTATGTTGCGTCAGGCACCGAACATCATTCTGGTCGGGGAAATTCGTGACAAGGAAGTGGGCGAAGTAGCGATTCAGGCGGCGTTGACCGGGCACCTTGTGTTCTCGACATTGCACACCAATGATGCGCCAAGCGCCATGACCCGTCTGACCGACATGGGTATCAAGCCCTTCCTCGTTGCGTCTTCGATTCAGGCCGTGCTTGCCCAGCGACTGATTCGTATTCTCGATCACAAGACCAAGCAGCCCGATGACAACCCGGATCCGAAATTCCTGCGCCTTGTGGGTATCACGCCCGAAGATCGAGCGCGAAACACTATCTATAAGGCGGTGCCGACCGCAGACAACCCGGGGTATAAGGGTCGGCAGGGCATTTTCGAACTCATGGAAATGAACGCCGAGTTGCGCGACCTCGCCTTCAAGTGTGCACCGCTTAACCGGTTGCGAGAGGCAGCGCTCGCTGGCGGAATGCGCCCACTGCTTGGTGATGGCAAGCTCAAGATTCTCAAGGGCACGACAACACCCGCCGAGATCGCCCGTGTTGCCCAAGTCGCCGGCGTGACCATGGGCGCCGACGAATCAGAAGAACAAGAAGAAGCGGAAATCGAAGCGTCCAGTGCGTAATGTGTGAAGAACTGCTCGTGCGAGCGACCATGTTGAGTCGCATGCACTTTTTTGGAGATTCCGGGCCATGTCCACGATGCAGATTGACCGTCTCCTCGACACCGTGATCAAGCTCGGCGCGTCGGACTTGCACCTCACTGTGGGTCGAAAGCCCACCCTGCGTCTGCATGGCGGGTTGAAAAACCTCGATACCAAGGTGCTCGAATCCGACGACATGGTCACGCTCATGAAGGCGATCACCTCTGAGCGCTCTCAGCAGGAATTACAGGAAGTCGGTTCTACGGACTTTGGTTTTGCCTATGGCAAGGCAGCCCGTTTTCGCGTGTCGGTGTTTCGTCAGCGCGGCGACATTGCCATTGTCTGCCGGCTTATTCCCAACAGGCTTCTCACCTTTGAACAGATCGGATTACCGCAACAGGTGCTCGACCTGATTCGAAGGCCGCGTGGATTGTTTCTCGTCACCGGCCCCACCGGATCGGGCAAGACAACCTCACTTGCGACGATGATCGACTACGTGAACATGAGTTTCGAGCGCCACATTATCACGATGGAAGATCCCATCGAGTACTACCACTACCACAAGAAATCGATTGTGAATCAGCGTGAGGTGGGGTCAGATGTGCCGAGCTTTTCCGAGGCTCTTCGCCGTGCCCTTCGTGAAGACCCCGATGTGATTCTTGTCGGTGAAATGCGTGACCTTGAAACAATCGAGGCAGCGATTCGTGCTGCCGAAACGGGTCACCTTGTGTTCGGCACCCTCCACACCACCGGGGCCGCCAAGACCATCGACCGTATTGTCGATGCCTTCCCGGTCACCCAGCAGAACCAGATCCGGGTACAGATTTCAACGACACTCATCTGCGTGTTGTCACAGGTGCTGCTCGCCCGGGTGGATACCTCGGGCATGGTCGCCGCCTACGAGATGCTGGTCTGCACCCCGGCGATTTCCAACCTCATCCGAGACAACAAGAGCTTCCGTATTGATTCTGCCATCCAGACCGGCAAGAAATTCGGCATGCAGCTCCTTGATGAGCACCTGTGGTCCCTCTATTCCAAGGGCATGATCGCAGCGGATGAGATGGTGGATAAGTCCAAGAACCCGGGTGATCTCACAGATCGAGTCCACAAGCTGGGCCGCACGGTTGGTCGTTCAGAGCTTGATGTCGAAGATGTTGAAGAATAGATATGCCCCCAAATTGGCCAAGAATCGGCTTTTGTTTGTATTTTTATACAAGAGTCGTAACATATAGTTGATGTCTAGCAAGTTGAGGCGATCATACGAACGCATACATATTCACGTGTCGCATCGTGTTATTGTCCATGAGATGATGAAATAGTTCATCCAGATTGCATCAAATGTCCGGATAGTGTTTTCGTGGGATGATCCACAGGAGGGCGCCGTGGCTGCCGTACCCGTATCGGAACTGAAGAAGCGCAAGATGGGTCGCATCCTGACCAAACTGGGGAAGGTGACGCGCGAGCAGGTGCATAGTGCGCTGGAGAAGCAGCGGGCATCTGATTCCAAAGAGCGTCGGCCCATAGGCGAAGTACTGATCGAAATGGGATTGATCACCGAGGCGGATGTGCAGGTGGCACTTGCAGGTCAGGCCGGGTTTGAGTTCATAGATATTGACGCTCTGACGATCGACGATGAAACATTGGCCGCGATTCCGCCTGAGACCGCAATGGCGTACCAAGTGGTGCCGGTTGAATATTCCAAACAGGGGCGCAAGCTCAAGGTGGTCATGAAGAGCCCGGACAATTTTCGGGCGGTGGATGACCTGCGCCTTTTGATGGGGTTCAAAGTTGAGGCATTCTGTGCATCACCTGAGCAGGTCGAGGCGTGCTTGCAGAAGCATTACGCCCAGGCGCATTCGTCGATCGCGGATGTGGTGGGGGAGATGGGTTCCGATCAGGGGCTTGCGGATCTGTCCAATCGTTCCGGCGCTGGTGCATCAATTGATCTCGAAGCAGTGCTTGAAGCATCAGAGGACAATAAGGTTGTCAAGTTGATGAACCTTGTGCTGTTGCAGGCGATTAAAGACCACGCATCCGATGTTCACTTCGAGCCATTCGAAGAAGAATTCAAGATGCGGTATCGCATCGACGGCGTGTTGTACGAGATGGTCCCGCCGCCCAAGTATCTCGGGCCCGCGATCATTTCGCGCATCAAGGTGATGGCGAATCTTGATATTGCTGAGCGCAGGTTGCCTCAGGATGGTCGCATCGAGTTGCAGGTTGCGGGTAATCCGATTGACTTGCGCGTAAATATTTTACCAACAATGCATGGCGAGTCGGCAGTGATGCGTGTGCTTGACCGCTCGAATGTTGAATTGAGTCTCGACCGCGTGGGATTGCGCGAAGACGAGTATGAGATGGTCAAAACACTCGTGGGCAAGCCGAACGGCATTCTCATCGTCACGGGCCCCACTGGTTCAGGCAAGACGACGACGCTGTACGCGGCGCTGCAGCATCTCAATGATGTTGACACGAAAATTTTGACCGCTGAAGATCCGGTTGAATACGACATTGATGGTCTGTGTCAGTGTCAGATCAATACCGAAGTTGGCATGACGTTCGCGTCGAGCTTGCGCTCGTTTCTGCGTCAGGATCCTGACATCATTCTGGTCGGTGAAATTCGCGACCTTGAAACTGCACAAATTGCGGTGCAGGCCTCGTTGACCGGTCACTTGGTGTTCACAACGTTGCACACGAACGATGCGCCGAGCTCGATCGTGCGGCTTCTTGACCTTGGCCTTGAAAGCTTCCTGCTCACTGCAACACTTGAAGCGATCGTTGCACAGCGATTGGCCCGCAAAATTGATCAGTCGGCCAAGGAGGCGTACACGCCTTCAGAAGAGCAGCTTATGGAACTTGGGCTGCGCTCGGACGATGTGCAGGGGCGGAAGTTTTTCAGAGGCAAAGGTACAGAAACTAATCACGGTTCCGGATATCGCGGGCGCATGGCGCTCTTTGAGATCATGGTCATGGATGACGGGTTGCGCGATCTGGTGATGAGTGAAGCAAGCACCGCAGTGTTGCGCGAAGAATCCCGGCGTCGCGGCATGCGGACGTTGCGTGAATCGGGGTTGATGGCAATCTACGACGGGTTGACCACGATCGATGAAGTAGTGCGTGAAACAGTGCTGGACTCCTGAGGAGACGACGAATGCCTTCCTTTACATATCAAGCGCTTGACAAGTCGGGCAAACAGACCAAAGGCACGATTGACGCTGCTTCAAGTGAGGAAGCGATTCAGCGCATCAAGCTGCAGGGGTTCTTCCCAACGTCTGTGCGCGAACAGAAGGTCAAGAAGTCCGGGGCAGACAAAGGTGATGGCGACGAGGTGAAGACCTCGAAGAAAAAGAAGAAGGGCGGGGGCGGCATCACCCTCCCCTTCGTCGGCGTCAAGACGAAGTATCTGACCACCTTCACGCGCCAGCTTTCCACGCTTCAGGACGCGGGGTTGCCGCTTTTGCGTTCATTACAAATTCTTGAACAACAACAAAAACCGGGTTTACTCAAGGGCATTTTGCTTGGTGTCGTGGAGGATGTCGAAGGCGGCGCGTCATTGTCTGAAGCGATGGCAAAGCACCCCCGCGCCTTCAATATCCTCTATTCCAAGATGGTCGCCGCGGGCGAAGTCGGCGGCGTGCTCGATGTCATTCTCCAGCGGCTTGCAGAGTTCATGGAGAAGGCCCAGCGGCTGAAACGAAAAGTCATCGGCGCGATGTTCTATCCCATTGCTGTGATCGGTGTTGCCATTGTCATCGTGACGCTCATCATGTATTTCATTATTCCGAAGTTCCAGGACATCTTTGCAGACTTCGGCGTGGCATTGCCTGCGCTGACGATGTTCCTTGTTCGCGCCAGTTCGTGGGTTGCAGGTAATGATCCGGGGCAGAGAGTGCCGGGCATCATTATCATTGTTGTCGCAATGCCTGGGGTCATCATTGGGTTCAAGCTTGCGCGCATGACCAAGTTTGGCAAGGCACTATTCGACATTCTGTTTCTATATATGCCAGTTGTAGGCACGTTGATTCGCAAGACAGTGGTGGCCCGCTTCACTCGAACACTCGGCACGCTCATCTCGGCGGGTGTACCGATTCTTGAAGCCATTACGATTACCAAAGAAACATGCGGCAACTATGTCTTTGAGAAAGCACTTGGCAAGGTGCATGATTCAATCCGCGAAGGCGAATCTTTCGTCGGACCTCTGCGCGAAGCAAAGGTGTGCGATGCGCTGGTCGTGAACATGATCGACGTCGGTGAGGAGACCGGCGACATGGACACGATGCTCCTGAAAATCGCAGACAACTATGACGAAGAGGTTGACACGGCAGTTGCGGCCCTCGTGTCACTCCTTGAACCGATTCTCGTGATCGTGTTGGGCGGCATCGTCGGCACGATTGTGGTTGCCATGTTCATGCCGCTCGTGGCGATGATTGAAGGGTTGCAAGGATGATCTCGGGCCAGATCACAATTCGTAATCGTTCGGATGCCCACCGGGGATTCACCCTGATCGAATTGCTTACGGTGGTTGGCATCATTGCCATTTTAGTGTCGGTGTTGGCTGTTGGGGTGAGCCGCGGTTTCGGTACTGCTCGTGATGCGAGTACGCAGTCGCTGCTCAATTCGATCGGCATGGGCATTGAAGCATTCAAGACCGACCTTGGTTCGGCACCGCCACTTGTGGTGCCGCACTTACTCGGGGCAGGTCGTCAGGAACTTGTGACACCCGAGAGCTTCCAGGCATCGGGCCTCAGCACGGAAGCCAATGTCGGGGAAGTGCTTGCGCGCCCGGATGTGCGCTATCACAGTGAGTTCACCATCGCAGCGTACCTGCTCGGAGTTGGCGATTTCAACAATGATGACAATTTGGGATTGAATACCGCTGCAGTTGCTGGTGATCTGGACTTTCTTGATGATGGTGTTGCGGGGCAAGGCATCAAATCGCCCGGGCGCTCGCGCGCATGGAAAAATCCTGACACCCTCACCGGCGCTATTGGGCACAATCCACCGCTTTCCGGGCGCACGTTTGGGCCGTACATCGACGGCGTGTCATTGGGTGGTGATGGCACAAAACAATCTAGGATTCTGGAACTTGATGAAGAGCTCGGGATGTACCGCATTCTTGATGCGTGGGACAATCCGATTCGGTATTACAAGGGTTGGCCGGTTGTTGGTGATGCAGACAGCTTCGAGCCGCGTCAGCCCACTGTGGAACACATTCCAATGCCATTGCGGACGTGGGCGTCTGCGGGTCTGGAACTTGAGCTGGGCGACGGTGGAGTTGATCCGAACCCGAGCAGCAATGTCGAAGTGCTCGGGGAGACGCGCGCCATGTTGATGGCGGACTACGCGCTGGTGAGTTCCGGTGGCAATGCTTCCGAATGGACCATGCGCAATGACTATGCGCCGGGCAGTCCAACCGAGCCCGTGTCGCCCTTTGGAGATTTGCTTTCGGCTTTAGGCACCGAAGTTCCTTTTGTGATGAAAGATTCAATTGATCTTGTGCTGATTCCAGAAGCCTACAAGGAAACTCTTGAGCGCATGCTTGAAAGCAATCTGAGGTACACGCCATGATTACGCATCAATACATCACACAGCGAAGGTTTCATCAACACGGTTTCACACTTGTTGAGATGCTCGTGGTGGTATCGGTGATTATCATTCTGATGGGCCTTGTCATCACGGTGGGTGTGCGTGTTGTTGGCGGGCAGAAGGAATCGCAGACAACGGGTGTATTGCGCACGCTTGACCGTTCCCTAGAGGAATATTATACCGATGCGGAGGCCTTCCCAAAGTTTTCTTTGCAGGCCTATCGCAATATCCAGGGACCGAAAATCGTAGCTCCGATTGCTCTGGAACAATATGTAAACACAAACATACGCACGTTTGGTGAGGGTGATGATAATCGGAAGTATCCGGCGCGCCCGACAGTGGCCGTCTTTCTTGAGCAGGTGCGCGGCTTTGGTTCGGTCGATCAGATCATCGAATCGCTGCCGAACCAGTTCATTCGCTCGATGCAGCGCCCGCTTGAGGCGCATGAGCAGGATGGGGGGTATCTGCGCGTTGCCGATGCATGGGACAATGAGATTTTCTTCATTCATCCAGACAATGCCTTGGCGCAGGAATTGTATGGCAGATGCACCAACAGGCGGCCCTATTTTCTTTCAAGTGGACAGGATGAGGCGTTTGGTTTCACTGTCGAGCTACCACAAGGTGCCATTGATGTAGAAACGTACAACAAAAATGTTCTCGAGCAGCTTGATGACAATTTAGCAAGCACGCCCATCGGGCCTGCGAATCGCACGTCAGCATTCTTTGATGCGTACCGGATCGAGCTATGACACAAAGGCGTTGCGCATCGCGTGAAATGATTTCCATGAAGCATGATGTTGCCATTTCGAACACCTGCCCCAAGCGACTGGCGCGAAGGGGAGCAGTGCGCTCAGTGCGCAGGACGCTAGCATTCACGATCCTCGAACTGCTCGTGGTGATCTCAATTATCGCACTTGGCACATCCCTTGTTGTGCCTGCGATTGGGCGCATCGTGGAATCTAACAATTATGCGTCGTCAATCAATATCGTCACGGGCGCACTCGGGAGCGCCCGGGCAGAAGCCATTCGCACGGGCCGGGGCACTGCGGTGGTGTTTCTCTTTGATATTGAAACGCAGGTCATGACCTTGCAGGTGTGCGAACAGCAGGGGCGTCAGTCCGGTTCGTTGACGTCCCGTTCGCTCCCAGCCAACACGCCGCGCGACTCCGTTTTTTGCCGGGCGCTTCGTCCGGTGATCGGCACTGTGCCCATCGAACTTCCCCGGGGGATCTGCGTGCTCGGGTTGTCATTCTCACTTGCTCCAGAAGATGAACGAATTGAAGATGAAATACCCACCGCACACTGGTACGCCGGTGAGGTCATCGATGAAGGCAATGTCGACGAAACCGATCCCTGGATTTTCCCGCGCAATGATCTGCGCCTGTTTGTCGATGGCACACTTGATGAAATCTGGCAGGCTGTCCCAGCCAATGTCTCAGAAGCCGTGCGCCATGCCAACACCTTCATGATTCAATTTGATGAATCCGGTGCGATCAGCACCAATACTTCTGCGGGCGGTGTGTGGACAGAGAATGCGTTCCTCGAACTGATCGATGCGCCGATTCTCAAGAATAAGCCTAGTGAGGGTGCAAAGGATTTGCCATTCACCTTTGATCCGGAGTTTGCCTTGGAAGAGGGCAGTCCAGAAGATTACACCCGCAATCCTGAAGTGGTGCTGCGCTCGGCGCATCAACTTGCCATTGTTGATCTGAACCGCTTGGGTCGCGAAGTCGGCATTCGTGAGCCGTGGCTTGTGCGCCACGCTGACGACACGCAAGCGCCCATGTCTTCCAAAGTCAATGCGCTTTTCACGAATGGCGATCCGGTGCAGCGCGTGCGCGATATCAGCGAATGGGTCGATCTCAACAGTGAAACCCTCAGTTTCAACCGATTTACTGGGCAGGTGCTCCGGAGGGCGCAACAGTGATACAACTTCGTACGACCAACCGGACAGCGCAGCGCAACGCGTTCACGCTCATCGAAGTGCTCATTGCGACATTTATTCTCGCGCTGGGTTCACTTGGCCTGATCGTATTGTTCGCAGGCGCCGCATCGCAACAGCAGCGCTCGGCGCAGCTTGATCAGTCGATATTCATCTCGAAAAACGCCGAAGCCATGATGGCGCGCCGCTTTGGTTCAATTGATATTGATAACAACACACCAGCCCAAGATAAGCCGGAGCAGGGTGTGTGGCAGCGTCTTGAGGCCCGCCTGGCGCGCCCCAATTCCGGTATTGGCATGTTGAGTATCGATCCCGATGAAACCGGATTTATTCGCTTCATCGTTGAAGAGCCCAACGATGTGGTGCTGTTTCAGCGTGAGAACCCGCTTGACTTCACGAGTCAGACCCCAGTCAACTTGGCTCCATTTTCAGAATTTGCAACCACCGGACACGAACGCGTGCGGCCCAGTTCCATGCGCATTCTTGTTACATATGCCCGCAACCCCGTGCCACCGGGTCCACCACCACCTCCTCCTGAAGAGTGGCGGTATGTGAACGATAATAGTCCTACAGTAGAGTTGGTGGGCCGGTATCCCCGAAATCTAAATGACGAAATCGTCATATTTGGCAATGATGGCACGTTCGATGCGGACCCAGCCGAACAGTCTTTCTTCATCTTTGAGCAGGCCATGGAAGGAGATTCTGATTATCTCCCTTCTGGAAACAACCCTGAAGATCGATTCACGAGACCAAGACAGACCGATACATATCGGTTCGCCAAGGTAGACCCAGCGCTTGGCATCGTTGTCGATGAAATACGTCTGCTCGGCGGCTTTAAATATCTCAGCACCGATGTCATCTCACTGGCTGACCGCGTGATACATGTTCAAGATGATGGCTTTTCGTCGCCGCTTCCCGGCAGGCCCGCCGCAGCGTATGCACTGCTTTATCGAACAACCAGCGGTGCATCTTCGCAATTGGCGGTGTTCACCTATTCCATCTCGGGCGGCCGCGCGGGCGCATCGTATGAGGTCGATGAAACTCCCGATGTGCAGGTGAATAGTCCGGAGAATGTTCCGATCCTGCAGATCGAGGCTGAGCTGTTCTTCGACAACACCACCTCAAGATATTACATCCAGCCGAAATTTGAGGAAGACAACTGGATCATGGAGCCCGGGCAGGTGCTGCTTGTGGCGGGCGAACAAGGGCAGGCGGGCGCCGACTTTGCAGTGCGCGTGCTTTCGCGGCGCGAAGTGGATGACATCCCGCGCGGCTATATCGATCGCGTGCCGCGCGCTGCGGGCGTGTCAATGCTGTCCTCTCATGTGAGTACGAACTCTGCAGACATCACGGTGTGGGGTATTCAGCCCATCGTTGACAACATCGACAACGGCGAGGGGGCCGTTCGCTGGCGTCTCAAACCTCAGGAAGTGCGGATTTTTCAACTGTGATCACATCCACGCACAACACGTTTGATTCGGTTCAGGGCGTTCGCGCTCGCGGGTTCACGCTTGCCGAGTTGATGGTTGCGATCGCAGCGATCCTGCTGTTGACCATTGGTATTGGACAACTCTTTAGTAATGTTGGCAAGCTCGTCTCTACGGGCGCTGCGGTGTCGGAAGTTGACCAACTTGCGCGCGCCATTGAGCAGCAGCTTCGCGATGATTTTGCCGCGATGAGCCGTATGAAGACCGATGAGACATTGCTTGCGATACGAAGCAGAACGCTTGGCGATGTTGATCACAATGGATTGTTTGACGGCTTTAACAATGGTGAAGCACCGCTCTATCTCACCCTTGAAGACCTCGAAGCGGATGAAGAAGAAGGGTTTACGGCCAATCCCTATCAGGACATCGATGGTGATGGCATTCAAGATGGGCGCGGCGTCACGGTGCGCCTCGATGAAGTTCTGTTCATCGGCTTTGGTGGTGATCAGGATGCCTTTGTCAGCGCACAGGAAGCGGGCAGCAACGGCACCATGGTTACTGCGCCGGTGGCGCGCGTGTATTACGGGCATGGGTTGAAGCCGCGTCGTGTTGGTATTGATTATGACGACACCGATCCGAACAGCACGACCTATCTCGGTCGCCCTGACAACCCGGTGATCAACGAGTGGCTCCCCGATGGCGATTTCGGTCAGCCCTTGAGTGATCCGACAGGCAGTTCTGGGAATTTGAATCGTTTTGATACGAGCTTGAATGTGCGGGGTCGCAATGAGTTTGCCGGCGAATTTGTGCTGACGCGCCAGCCCTTGCTTCTCAAAGGCGGTCTTGCTGTTGGGTATCCAACTGTTGCGAACCGAATGACACCTATTGGTCAGGAGCGCGAAGTAGCGATCCTGGCGCGCGATAGCGACAATCGTGATGTCGATATCGCGGGGAGTACGCTGAGCCCGGGGCAGCCTTTTATTCGGCCCAATAATGATCCCAATCTGTCAACGGCAACATCGCTTTCGACAGGGCGCACCGACATCTGTGCGCAGAGTCCGGAATCATTGAAGCGCTGGCTTGAAGGGCTTCTAATTGACTCAACACCCGGCGCGGTTCAGCCTGATGCAACCGCTTTGGATGCAGGATTCTTTGATATCCAAGGGGCGACGTTCCCCGATAGGGAATTGTGGGAACGCGACTCGACCGGCGATGCGCTTGCACTGAAGAACAATCTTGCGGGACTTCAGAGTGCGATCGCAGGCATGTTTGGGCGCATGCTTGTGGAAGCTGATCCGCCGGTGGTGAATCGCAAGAGCGATGCCACTACTCCTTCCGATCCCGGCGGCATGGACCCCGAGGACACGTTGATGGACCTGCACGCGACACTCGCTTCGCGCTGCAGCAACTTCGAGGTGGCCTGGTCGGATGGCACGCTGTGGCTTGATACGAACAAGGACCTAGGTGTTGATTTTAAAGAAGCTGTGCTTGCGGCTCGTCTTTCTTCGCCGCCCAGTTCCGATGCAGACATCATTTACAAGGCGGGCGACATCATCTGGTTTGATGCGGATCTGCCCCGCGCGATTCTCGCACAGGAATTTCCCGTTTTTTATCCCCCGACCGGCGTGATTGATCCGGAGATTTTGCCGGACGAGCGCAGGACACGATTGTTTGTCAAGAAGGGGACAGACAATAATCCGAGCGGCAACGTCAACTCTGCAGAATACAACGTCGACATTACCGGTGGTGTTGAAATGGGCTTTGACACCGAATACCTCGCGATCTGGGGCTACCGCAAACCCGGCCCGGATGGCACGTACACCGGCGAATGGGCCAAGCCGCAGATGTTGCGATTCCGAATGACCTTGCACGACTCTCGATTCCGCATCAAGAGTGGCAAGACTTTTGAGTTCATCGTGTCTATCGACACGCAGTGAGTATGCACGATCGCACTGCGCGATCCACCAAGGAGCCGAGCCATGCCGGCACAGAATATCTTTCGCATTCGTTTTCTACTCCGTCGCGCCCGCCAGCTTGCGCGACGCGCTAGCCCGGGCGAACGCAACGGCACGATCATCATTCTTGCACTTGCGGTGCTTGCCATTCTTGCGATCGCGGCGGTGTCATATGTATCGCTCATCGGGCTTGATCGGCGCTCATCTGCAGCGATTGCGCGCGTCAAGGATTTCGAGCAGCAGCACAAGGCGGTGGTGTCGCACATCGGGGCGCTCATTGGTGCAGACCTGTTTGGCAACAAGATCGTCACCTCCGATGTGCCGGAGTTCGTGGAAAACTCCAACGCGCGCATCTGGCCCAAGATGTTTGAAGAGGGCGAAACATGGGATGTGCCATTTGTTGACATCATGACTCCGAACGTCTGGGGCACAGTCAATGACCCTACTGCGCTCCCTTTTATACTCTTTCCCGTCCCTCCCCAGCAGTTCGGTGAAGATCCGGGATTGTTTCAGAATCGGTTTGTCGCGTCGCCCGATGATGCGTGGCTTGCATCATCAGAGCCAATCTGGGGACCCAATCCTGCCATTGGCGATGTGAGCGGCACGACAGAGTGGAGGCAGATCACCAACCTGCGCTCCGCATATACATGGCGGCCTAATCCTGATAATCCGAACATATTTCGGTGGGAGCGCGGCGACGGCAAGTTCGTCAACCTTGGCGCATACTTTTTTGCCAACAATCTCACGATTGACAATCGCCCCGACATGGGCCTCGATATTCTCCATTTCGACAATAGCAACTATGGCGTGATGTTCCCGGCAGATGGTGTTGGCGATGGTGATGGCAATGTGAACAGCCCGACCGCGGTGTACGACAAGCAGATGGATGAGTTCTATCTCCTCGATGGCATCGACCCAATCTTTACCGCAGCAGATGAAACCGAATGGGCCGATACCGATGGCGATTTGCGCCCGGATTCGCGCTGGACCAAGCTCGATGCGCTGGGCGATCTCTTCGGCCTCAACTGGTTTGTCGCCGCCCGCATTGTCGATGCCTCGGCGCTTGTGAATATCAATGCATCACTTGAATCCCCAACATGGGATATCTCCTTCTATTCTGCCACGAACGGCTTGCAAACCACTGCTGCAGATATTGTTTCCGGCGGCCTCACGCCTGCGGATATCGATCTCTATCGCCTGCTCATGTACGACTATCATGCGCAACTGCCGGTTACGAATGCTATTTTCGGTGACCCCAACTCTCCCAGTACGATCGATCTGTCGAACTTGCAAGGCGTCGGCACCGGCGGCTATTCCTACTTCCGTCACATCGAAAAAGGTCTCAATGTGCCGGGCGTGATCGCAGATTTGCAGGGCCCCGCAGCGCCGATGGACCACGACCGTCTGGGCGTCGCGAGTCCTCCCAACACACTCTTTGGGCACGAGATGTATCGCAATTGGGTGCCGTATCAATCAAGCTTCGAGCCCTACGACCCATTGACCAGTGCGCAACGTCGGGCGTGGTATGAATATGCCGGTTCCACGCCGCGCGATCCGATCAGCGCGGTCGCCAATGCCTATCCCGTGCGCGAGCTTCTTGACTTGCGCTCTTTTTGGGGCACAAACAACTCTTCGATGGTCTCCAAGATCGAACAGTATGTTGATGGTTCAGAATTTGATGGCTTTCTCCCCACTGCAAACCCACTGGACGGTGAAGATTACGGCCCCCTGCGCTCGCGAGAATCGGCCAAGATTTCCCGCACGTTCGCAAGTGATGGCGTTGCGACAGGCTATCCCACGCTTGAGCGCATCTTCAGAGACACGCGCCGTCACCTGACAACTGTGAGCGGCGTCGGTGCCTTCAGCCCGGTCGCACCGATCAATGACACCCCGGGGAACAAATTTGAAAGGGTCTATTCCAATTTCAAGGTATCGCTTCCCCAGCTCAAGGCCGATGCAGATGCGGACCCAGTTGCCGTTTCAGAAAACGATGCTCGCCGCGTCTTTGAATCGTTCATGTGGGCGCTGGCGCCACTTGCGACCAAGACTTCGCAAGGCCCGGGTTTGCCCAGTGCGGTGTTGCCAACTTCGCCGCTTCGTGAACAGAACTTCCATTACGGAGGTGCCGCAGGTGGGGCCATTCTCACAGGTGCGCCGGGCTATGCCGAGGCACTTGGTGATACTGATAGTGCCTCCATCGATTCCGCCTACGCCATCATGCGCGCGGGCGCACTCACTGTGAATCTCATCGATGCCATGGACAACACCAGCAACACGTTCGCTTCCCTCGAAGCGCCCACGGTGTTGCGGTTTTATCCGGAGGTGCCGTTTGTCAACGAGCCGGACTTCTCTGCAACGCAGGTGCGCATCGGTGATGAGCTGCGCGTCAACGCCCGCCTGATCAATGGTGATCTTGCGATTGCAGATGATTTTGTTGTTTCCCCTCCTGCAGGGTTGACCAAATATGTTGGCAGTAGCTCCGGCCACGGCATGTCGCACGGCGTCACCTTCGTGGGTCTTGACCGCCAGCCCTTCCTGCGCGAAGTGCATTTCTTCGCGGCGTATCAGCACTTCGATCAAGACAATGCGCCGTTTGAAATTGATACAAGCGACGCAACGCATCAATGTGGATCAGCGATCGCGATTGAACTCGGGAATCCATGGCCTGACATGATTGATGTCAGCCAGTACGCCGTGCGCATCCAGGCGGACAACGACAAGATTATCGAAATTGATCTTGGCAGTTTTATCTCGGGTAGCGCGCAGATCCCACCAGGCGAGCACGTGGTATTTGTTTGGCGGAGCAACGAGGGGTCGCACGATACGACCAACCCGGTCAATCAGGCCTCTATGCAACTGTGGGCGCTGCAAACAGCGCCTTGGGCAACTCATACTGAAATCGGTATTTATGACCATTGGAAGACTGAGGTAACGGGAACAGCCGATGCTGTTGTCGAGCTTGCAGTTGATTCCAGCTCATTGCAGTTGCTTGGTTCGCTGAGTGGCACGACACCATTCCCCACAGTGCCCTTCGCACTCTTGAGTGGTTTCAATCTTGATTCGATTCAACTCGTTGTAAAGGCGGGCAATTCACCGACCGGCAGCCAACTGCTTGTCGATCGTCTGTCGATGCCTTCAGGAACGTTGGCATTTCCCTTCAATCCCGGCGTTATTCAGGAGGCCGGTGTTACCCCGGCACCGACAGGCACAGAGGGGCGGCTCGTGCGCGCCACCGTCAATGCCAATATTGTTCGCCCCAATCTGCTGACCACTATGGCTGGCACATCCAATGGCTTCCCTGCATATGTCCTCGAGCGGCGCGAAGAGAATGTCGGCACGATGGGGCCGGTGCCAAATACCGATGGCGATCCACACCTGCAAGGCTTTACGGAATTGCGTGCAGTGCCGAATTATCTGACAACGTCCGCTGCGACAGATCCTAAATTCGTCACACTCGCTGACCGGGATAGCGGTCGCTTGCTCGGTGACGATAATAAGGGCACGCTTGTTGTGTCCCCCAATGAATTCCAACTCTTCGTGCCAAACCGTCGCCTCGATTATGTCGCAGACCTTGCGCTCCTGCCCGCCTTCTGCACGATGTATGTCCATGCAACGACAGGCAACGCGGATATCAATGCAGCGGGTCTCAATCCACTTCCCAGCGGCCCAACCGGCCCCGGCTACTGGATCACCTTCGCCGAGCAGATGGGCCTCGAGTCTGAAATGTTCCTTGATTACAACGGCACGGCCAACTCCGGCACCATCCAAAACCCCTACTGGGGCGTGATCAATCCGGTGAGTTACATTCTTGGTGATACGGTTGCGGGCATGGGGGCGCCATATGGCAACTTCGAGTTCCACGAATCACTCAAGGTGCCGCTTGGCACGCGCATCTTTGAACCCTTCGAAGCCATTGATCTGAAGAATGGCTCCGGCTTCGCTGAGGGGCGCATCAATGTCAACACCATGACGCAGCGTGTTGCTGAAGTGTTGCCCGTGATCAATCCGACCGACGACATCGCGGGTAATATTATTGAAATCGGCAATCCCGGCATGATGATTTCCAATGTGTCTGTTGCCGAAGCGAGCCGCAGGCCCGCACTGCTCACCGACTACCGCGATCTGCCATTTGGCTCAACCTTCTTTACACAAGGCCGCAACGGTCCAACCACGCTCAATTTGCCTGTGCGCATTCCAGCGGTTGCGGGCAATGACCGTCCCGGCTTTGTCAACACTGGCGAGATGTCGATTCTTGCACATTGGGATGCCAACCTTGCGCCGGATTTCATGCCCCCCGGCACGCCGCCCGCTTCAGGCGGTCGCCAGACCATGCTTGATCTTGTGATTGCTCCCAATGACACCCAAAATGCAAAGGGTTTGCCCTTCAACTGGTGGTCAGATGCTAATCCCGCCCTGAAGCTGCAGGGGGCAGCAAGCAAGGCGTATGCGCTCACTGATTATGACCCTACCAGCGATCCCGAAGAGCGCATCGCATTCTTCCGTGCGATTTCCAATGTCGTCTCGACGCGCTCGGATGTATTCATCGCCACCTTCATCGTGCGCGGCTATGACCCCGATCGCATCGAAAATATCAGTGTCACCCCCGGCGATATTCCCGAGCAATCCATGTCAAAGACGGGCGATCAGGCCTTCGAACCAGCCTACGAAGCGCGCTACCTCGCGGTCTTTGATCGGTCGAACATTCGCATTCCGACCGACCGCCCGGAAGTACTGCTCGTTGTGGAACTGCCAATAGTGCGATGACATTGGCAGTGTGAGACAACTTCAAGTCAGTTCATCAAGCAGCGCGGTTAGTTCGCTCGCAGCGTGCGCATCACCAGAAGATTGGGCAAGAGGAATCGCTTCGCGAAGAAGATCAGCGGCCTCGGTTGTGCGCTCGATAGAATCCAGCGCTCGGGCTTTGTGATAACGCGCATAGTGATAGTTGTTGTCCAGCACAAGACACGCATCAAAGAATGCGAGGGAGTCTTCAGTATCACCTGCTTTGATCAGTTCCTGTGCGATCATGTAGGGCACATCTGCATCGGCGGGGTCCGCTGCGGCAAGTTTTTTCAATTGTTCAAGACGATCACTCAAGGTTTTGCTTTCTTTTTTTCTGATTTTGCAAATGAACAATAGCGTGCGAGAGGTTCATTGAATTCATCGACGTTGTACTTTCGTGCGGTGCTGACGCGCCGGCCGTGAAAGATAAGCAGGTGGCTCAATATACACCAGGTGTCGCGCGGAAAGAGCGCCATGAGTGTGCGTTCAATCGCCTGCACTGTTGCGCCTTCTTCAACAAATCCAAAACGCACCGCGAGCCGCGACACATGGGTATCCACGACCACACCCATGTTCTTGTGAAAGGCATTCCCAAGGACGACATTTGCCGTTTTGCGCGCCACGCCGCGCAGGGCAAGCAGCTCGTCCATGGTGCTCGGCACCTGCCCGTTGTGATTATCTACAACCGCTTTCATTGATTCATGTGCCGCCCGCGCTTTGTTGCGAAAGAAGCCAAGTGATGACACATAGGGTTCAATTTTTGCTGGTGTCGTTTTGGCAAAGGCCTGGGGGGTTGGGAACTTCTTGAAAAGCGCCGGCGTGGCTTTGTTCACAGCGACATCGGTTGTCTGGGCAGATAAAATGGTCGCGATTAACAGTTCGTGCGGCTTGGCATACACCAATTCACAGTGCGCATCAGGGTGGCGAAGAAGTAGCAAATCATAGATTTTTTTCGCTCTTCGCTTCTCTGCGGCGGTCACAGCAGGCAACGCAAAGGGAATGTCATCAAGTGTTGTTCGCGCCATCACGCGTATTCCTGTTTTGCAGGGCGCACAGCAGCACACATCACGCCAGCGCACAAGGCAATAATGATCAGGATCAACTGCGCTGTCATGGTAAACGTTGCTGTCGGGTGAAGTTCGTCAAATGCGATTCGGTGTGTTGTTGCAGTTGCAGAATCGCTCGCTTGTGCCGCTGACCAGTAGGCGTGCAGTTCTGCTTGCATCGCGGGGCGAAGAAATACAATGGCATACACAGTCACAACGAGCAACATGCCAAGGGCAATAGTGCGCACGGCTGTGGATGCGCCAATATGCCGTGTTGTTCTCTTTGCCATGCTCAAAACGAGCGTAAGTAGTGCGATCGTAAGCGCCCCAATGCCAAGTCCATCGACAAGATGAAAGACGCGGTTCATCACCTGGCCCGCTGCGATGGGCCAATGCGCATCGTCGTAATGTGCAAAGGCCGGCAGGTGTACATTTGCATCGCGCAAGGTTGGAAAAATAATTGCTGCGGTGATCCCTGAGGCGAGTAACGTACCCCCCCAGAGCCCCAGTGTTGTCGCGTGTAACGCCTCGGCGAATCGCACGACTCGGCGTCCGGAGCCAATCGCAGGTTGTGGTGATGGTGATGTGTCTTCAGGCATATCCTGATGATAGTCGCTACAAGGAATGCAATGCCAAGGTCGACAGACAGTTCGTTTCTCCCGCCCGGTCGCATGGCGCTCTCGCTAGCCTTTGCAGGATTGCCGCGCGCGCTGGGCGCACGGACGTTGGTCGCTCAGGCGTCAGCGCTTGGTTTTCGTGCTGTTCATCTCGATGCGTCACATCCAGAGTTGCGTCCGCGCGATCTGACGCGCTCCGCCCGGCGTGATCTTGCCGCGCTCCTCCGCCGCAATGGACTTGCGTATTCCGGTGTTGACCTCTGGGCACCGCCCGCACATCTCACTGATCCTGCCCGCGCCGATCATGCCATCGCAGCGTTTTCACAAGCAATTGAACTTGCCGCAGACATGGCATCACTTACCGGCGGCCCGCCGATACTTTCGACATCATTACTTGATGTGCCCGCCTCGGTCATCGCGCCATTAACCGAAGTTACCAATCGCTGCGGTGCGTATATCGCCGATCATGCATGGTCTTCAGATGGACATGCTCAGGCACACGCATCGCGCGGCGCACCGCTTGGCATGGGCATCGACCCCGCTGTTATTTTGTTGGCTGGTGCAGACCCGGCGCGCACTGTCTCTGCACTTAGTGCAACTGATGGGCCGGGCATTCTTTCTGCCCGGTTGAGCGATACCGACGGCGCAGCGCGCATCACGCCCGGTGCATCATCAGGTCGACTCGATGCCTTTGCGTATGCCATAGCGCTACACACCGCATGCTTCGAACGCCACATCGTCCTCGATCTTCGCGGCGTTCCCAACCCGCTCATCGCCGCAGACATCGCCCGCGATCGATTCGATCAGACATCGTGACGCGCAGTGCGTATGATGTGTTGCGATGAAGCACAAGCGTGATTATTACGACGTTCTCGGTGTAAATCGTGCAGCAACGCCTGAGGAGATCAAGCGTGCCTATCGCAAGCTGGCGCGCGAGCTGCATCCTGATATCAACAAGGCCGAAGACGCAGAGACGCGTTTCAACGAAGTCAATGAAGCCTATGAAGTGCTCTCTGAGCCGAACAAACGGTCGAAGTTCGATCAGTTCGGTCATGCTGGCTCGCGCAGCAACAATCCATATGCAGATGGACATCGAAACACTGGCGGCGCGCAGGACGCCCACTACACATGGTCCAACATAGGCGGTCGACCGGGTCCAGGCGCAGGCAACGTCGGTGCAGATGACATGGGTGCGATCTTCGAGGAAATCTTTGGAAGCCAGCCCCACGATTCGCCATTTGCCAATGCCCAGCGCCCTGCGCCACGTCAACGCGCCACACCGCGCGAACTGAAACATGATCTCACCATCACCTTCATGACCGCGGTCACGGGGGGCACAGAACAGGTGCACCTCACGACCGGCGGCGCAAACACAACCATCGATGTCATCATTCCCGCAGGCGTGACAGATGGTCAGAAACTGCGCATGCGCAAGGCTGCACGCGGTGCAGATCTCATCGTCACAGTGAGTATCGGCAAACATCCGCATTTTTATCGCGATGCGGCCCGCGCTCTTGACTTGCTCATCGATGTACCGATCAGTATCACCGAAGCAGCGCTCGGGGCGACTGTTACGGTGCCGCTCTTAAAAGGTTCCGTTGAACTGACAATCCCGCCCGGCACCGCGAGCAGCACGCGTCTTCGCATCAAGGGGCACGGCATCAAGGCGAAAAGTGGCAAAGCGGGTGATCTTTTTGCCGTGGTGAAGATCATTCCGCCTACCAAGCCTGGAAAAAAGTCCAGGGAACATCTCGATGCGCTCGCAAAGCTGCTGGAGAATCCGCGCAAGGGATCGCCATGGGAGAATTGACAACACCGTGAGCATTCACTGGCCCATCATTCGCACATGCCTCGCCCATCCGCGTGAGACCGCATTCATCGACGACTGGCGCGCGTGGCGGCGCATCGAACTGCTTGTCGCTGCGCTGCATCTCGCATCTGAAATAGAATGCAAATGCTCAACAAAGACCGTCGGCATTCTCCTGCCCACGGGCGGCATGATGCCCGCAGTGGCACTTGCGTCATGGATGCTCGGCCGCACCGTCGTCCCCCTCAACTACTTGCTCAAACAGGCCGAACTGCAATATGTCATCGATGATTGTGAGACCGATTGCATCATCACATCGCGCGTGATGCTTGAGAAACTCAAGCTGGAGCCGCGCGCGAAATCCATTGTGTGCATTGAAGATATGGCATTCAAAGGGATGCCCGACCTGCGTCTACCCGCAAGGGCAGCAGATAATGCCCTCGCACTGCTTCTCTACACCTCGGGTACCTCCGGTAAACCAAAGGGCGTCATGCTCACTCACGGCAACCTGAGCGCCAATATCCGCCAGACCATCGAACACGTAGGCTTCTCGCGCCGGGACACTATGCTGGGCGTCCTGCCGCAGTTTCATTCCTTCGGTTTGACTGTGCTCACACTCATGCCGCTCACACTTGGCAATCGTGTTATTTATTCCCGCGCCTTTGTGCCGCAACACATCGTGCGACTCATGCGCGAGCACAAACCGACCGCGTTCATCGGCCTGCCCTCCATGTATGCTGCGATGTTGCGCTTGAAATCAGCAGGCCCGGGCGATTTTCGCTCGCTTCAATTCGCCATTTCCGGCGGCGAACCCTTGCCTCGCGCGATCGCCAATGATTTTCATAATCGTTTTGATGTCGATATCAATGAGGGCTACGGCCTTACCGAAACATCGCCAGTCACCAATGTGCACCTGCCGGGACAGGGGCGCATCGGTTCCGTGGGCCGACCCGCACCGCACATCGAACAGCGCATTGTTGATCCTGAAACTGGCGCAATCCTTGAAGCAGGGTGCGAAGGCGAAATCCGTTTCCGTGGCCCCAATATCATGCAGGGCTACTTCAAGTTGCCCGATGAAACCGCACGCGCCTTTGATGATGCCGGTTTCTTCCGTACGGGCGACATCGGCAAGCAGGACGCCGACGGCTTTCTCTTCATCACCGGTAGGCTCAAAGAAATGATCATCGTTGGCGGCGAAAACATCTTCCCCCGCGAAATTGAGGAAGTCCTCAATCATCATTCATCAGTGCATGAGTCCGCGGTCATCGGCATGCCCTGCGACATGCGCGGCGAGCGCCCCATCGCATTCGTCGAAGTGATCGAAGGCGAATTATTCAATGAGGCCGAGCTGCGCAGTTGGTGTCGAGAACATCTTGCGGGCTACAAAGTGCCCGCGGAAGTATTCAAGATCGATGTGCTGCCGAGAAATGCGACTGGCAAGATCATGCGCCGGGACTTGCAGCCCGTACTTGAGACGATGCTTGCAAAGTCCAAACCCTGACTCTGTCGCCTCGGGATTCACTCCCGAGGTGTTCTCCGCACCCTCAAATCGCGACGAAATCGCGAAACTAATGCCCAGGAGAGGACTCGAACCTCCATTCCCGATAAAGGGAACCAGCACCTCAAGCTGGCGCGTCTGCCAATTTCGCCACCTGGGCCAATGCTTCACCGCAGGCATCTGAAAAACGCCAGCGGGCAGGGGAGCATACCGGCACATGCCCGCGAAGGCCAAGGGGCCAAGCATCCGCAGGATGTCCGCTGCCGTATGGTGTCATAATGGAGCCAGTTTCGCCCAAGCCTGCCCACCGACCGCCAACATTTATTCGTGTCCTTCTCTACATCTTCCAGGCGGGCCTGCTCTTCGCCGCGCTGGTGTTCGTCTTGCCAGCAATCCGCTCGGAAGTATATAGGCCTAAGCCCACGTTCTTTGAGGTGGCCAGCTTCGCCCTCCCGTTCTTTGGCGCGTTCGTGTTGTTGTTGTTTCTCCGCAAATGGATTTCGTGGCTTGAGTCGGGCATCTGGCTTGTCGCCTTTGCCGCGTACATTGCGCTGTTCTTCGTGTGGGTGGATACATGGTCGCCGCCTCAGAAATATGTAGAAAACTGGAACACGCCCGGCATGGCTCAAGCGCGCCAGTACAAAACACTTGCGGATTACTTTGAACTCGATCAACCTTTCACGATCTGCTACCCCACAGAGCAAGGTCGACCATCTACCAAAATGCACAACCCCCGGCGTGACTACCAGTTGGTTGAGGTCTACTTGGAGGCGGATACCGATGAACATCGGTTGTTCAAGTACATGCTCTACGACACGAAGCTCACCATCAACATTGTCTCTGATGTCGTTCGCTACTGGATTCCGTCGGATGGTGCCGGCCTCATGGGTCCGCGCGAAGCGCCCGAACCTGGCGTAGCGTTTATCGAACAAACGGTTGATGGCGAATTACTTAGAGCTCAAATCTTCGAATGGACTCCTGATCGGGTCTTGCTGGTGTTCGAGGGTGACATTGAAGCGCTCTACGACAGTGCCGTTCCTCTCTACGACATCCTTCAACTTGCCCCGCACCTCGCCCCTTAGCAATTTCGCACCCCCGTCCCCAACCCGGTATCCTCTCTCTCGTGTTCAATTGTGCGATGCGGGCCGGTGTTGACGGTTTTGCCCGAGCGCCGCTGCCCCCCAGACGTGGCAGTTCATCATGCTCGACCATGAGCTGATCCCGATGACCGTTGATGACCGCGAGGTCTTGGGTCGCGCTCTCGATACAGTTCGCGAGGCCCTGACCCGCGATCCGTGGCAAACCTTCCTCAAAAGCTTCCTCTTGCCTGCCCTCGGTTTTGCGGCCCTGATCGCAGGCGCACTTTTTCTTGCTCATCGCATGGGGTGGGTCAGCGACACCGACCCGGTGATGAACCCGATTTTCTGGGCACTGGCGGCAAGCCTGCTTGCGCTCTGGGGATGTGCGGATTTTGCACGCGCCCGCCGCGCTTGGCGTGCGCAGCGCACGCGCCTCGATACGTTGGAATCCGACTGGGCCGCGGGTCAGCTCGCAGTTGCACAGATCGAAGTGAAATCTGCGGTGCGCATCGATACCCCCGGCGCTTCGGCGCTGGCCCTGCTGCAGCGCGATTCCGATCGCGTCGTCATCATCGATGCGTGTGCTATTGAATCAGCAACCGATGCGTGTGCGCCCGCATCGTTCGAATTGAAATGGTGCCCGGCTTCGGCGCTCACTTTGCCTATTGATGCAAGTGGTACTGATGCAACCACGCCCATCGCAGGGCCGGTGGTGCTTGAAGTGTTGCCAGTCGTTGCCCCCGATGCGATGCCATTGGGTGCCCTGCCCGATGATGTGCGCGCAGCGCTCGTCGATCAGTCTTCCTGATCGTCTGCCTCGCCTGTGTCATCCGTGCCCGGCTCATCAACTGGCACCGCCCGTTGCCCTGCGATCTGCCACGCTGCGGTTTTCGGCTCTTCATATACCGGCAACTCGGGGGGCAGGGCCTTGCGGCGTAGATATGGACGAAGAATGGTCAAAAGCAAAAGCCCGAGCAGGGCGGTCACGATTACCACAAGAATGCTCAGCATCGCCCAAGCGGGCACAAGATTGCCCGGAGGCGCTGGCGGCAGAGGGGGCGAAGCCGCGCCAAGCATGATCAGGATTGTGCCAAGGCCAGTCATGGCATGATCTTATGGTGAATCGACCCGACGCGCAGACGGTTTACGGACCCCCTCTATTGGCCTTCCAACCGGGGAATCCGCCGTAGTCGGGAGACCCGGAGGATCCTGGCGGGCAGTCGTCTGAGCGCGATCGGCCCCATGGTCCGATGGTCAAAAGTGTCTGGAAGGCTTTTGCCCGGTGCAACGTTCGTAGGGTGGAGCCGCGTATAACCCTGTAGGACTCTCGCTATCCCCCTGTGTGAGGGAACCAGCGGTCCATCGGGCCCGGAAGGAAGCGCATGAAGCAGGTACGCCGTCGTGTTGTGTTAATCGCCGCGTCACTCACCCTTGGAGCCGCATCCACAGGCTCGGCGCTGGGTGCGTCACCGCCTGCCGCCCCGTCCGCCGAAGGCCAGGAAGTCGCCGTAGCGGCTCAGCGCATCGTTGGGTGGGCCACCGATCTCTGGTCGAAGGCATCAACGGGGCAGACAGATTCGGCCCTGAGTCTGCTCGGCACGCTGCCCGATGGAGCCACCGATGTTGGTCTTGGCACACTTGCCAAGGAGATCGGGCAATACTCAACAAATATCGAAGCGCGGGAATCTGCCCGCGCCGAGCGCATCGCCGAAGTGCGCGAAGAACTGGGCACGTTTCCCGAACTGCTGCTGATCGATGCCATTCGCGACACCATTGAATTGCACACGCTGTCACTTGATAAGTCAGCAGTGATGCATGACCCCCTCGTGCGCGATGTTGTCGAAGAGGTATATCGCGTCGCGCGCGAGCATGAAGAAGCCGGTGAATGGATTGATGCCTATGACCTGATGCGCGGCCTGCACGTTCTCTATGAAGATGATGGACGCTACAAGAAAGATCACAATCGCCTGAGTCAGCGTTTGCTGATGCTGCAGTTCTACACGCCGGAAATATTGCACGATATGCGCAGTGCGCAGATGGTTGCTGATGGTGAAGAGCCGCTCCCCCCTTTCAATCCGATCGATGGCACATGGCACGACAAACTCGATGGCGTCAATGAACGCATGATTCTTGAACCTCTGTCACTCTCGGCCACGTATCACGTTGATGAAGTTGCGGGTGCGAATTTGTTGCTCGGCGGGTTGCGTGGCGTCGAGACCATGGTCAATACGCCGGACCTTGCCAAGGTTTTTCCAAATATTGCAGATGATCTTCGTCGCCAGTCGTTCCTCGGTGAACTGACGAAGGCAAAGAAATGGGTTGAAGATCGGCGCGGGCGGGTGTCTCTGTATGACATGATCACACTCGTGCGCACGATCACGCGCGCCAACAAAGATACGGTAAATATCGCATCAGAAGCCATATTGCGCGAGTTTGGCAATGGCGCCATGTCAGAACTTGACCCATTTTCAAGTATTATCTGGCCGGATGAAGTGAGTGATTTTCGGCGCAGCACCGATGGCAATTTCACAGGCGTCGGTGTGCAGATCACACTCAACGAATTGCGCGAGCTGCAGGTCGTCACGCCATTGTCAGGTACACCGGCATCGCGCGCGGGCATGCGCGCCGGGGACATCATTCGCAAAGTTGATGGCGAACAAACACTTGGCATCACACTCAATCAGGCGGTTGATCGCATCACTGGCCCCAAGGGAACGCCCGTCATCCTCACCGTTGAGCGCACGGGTCACGACGATCCGATCATCTTTGAACTCAAGCGCGACACGATTCCCGTCTATGCAACAAAAGGGTGGGAGCGTTCCGGCCCCGGCGAACAGGACTGGAACTATTACATCGACTCCGAACAGGGCATTGGCTATCTGCGCCTCACGCAGTTCAATAGTAATACGACCAAAGAGCTGCGCCGCGCGATCAACCAGATGCACCGCGAGCGCGACCTCAACGGCATGATTGTTGACCTGCGCTACAACCCCGGGGGCTTGCTCCCGCAGGCAGTGTCGGTGGCCAACTTCTTCTTGAAGGTGCCGCCGCGCGGCGAGCGCATCGTGACGCAGGAAGACAAAGACGGCAATATCCAGGAAGAGCACTTTGCGCGCCCGGCGGGCTCGGTCTTGCCCGATGTGCCGCTCGTAGTGCTTGTGAACGCGGGTTCCGCATCCGCTTCAGAAATCGTCGCGGGGGCGCTGCAGGATTACGACCGCGCGATCATCGTTGGCGAGCGCTCATTCGGCAAAGGCTCGGTGCAAAACGTCTACACATTGCGCGGCGGATTAGCACAGTTCAAGCTCACCACGCATTTCTACAAACTGCCAAGCGGACGCACCATTCACCGTTCGCCGCTGCCCAATCCCGATGGCAAGCCCGACTGGGGCATCGAGCCCGATGTCATGGTGGAAATGCTTCCTCAGCAAATCTCTGACGCCTTGACTGTGCGCCAGGATGCAGATGTGATCGCAATTGATGAGCACGGCAACGCCATCGAAGGTGTTGAGGCTGTGGACCCTGTGCGACTCGTCACTGAGGGAATCGATCCGCAGCTTGAAACCGCACTGCTTCTCCTGCGTTCAAAGATCGCCGGTGAACAGGTGCAGGCAGCTCTGCCTGCCATCAAGGGCGCGAGCTGAATCAGCGAGATTGTCTTGCGGCATCCTAGATTGACCCAAACGGCGTAAACGTCCGATAGTTCGTCTGTGCGCCCAACTGACGAACATATTCTGATCATCACCGATGGCTCATTGGCAAGCCTGCTGGCGTGCCTGATCGCAGAATCAGAGGTGGGTGGACACAATGGATCGACAAGCGGCGCAACGCGTATCGCGGTTGCGATGTGGCTTGCACCGCCGAAAGCGCACCTTTTTCACCATCCCGCCGCGGGGGATATCACCCATCGATTTGTTCAACACCAGATCGATGTCCTGAGTCTTGGCGACCTGATCGAGCCCCACTTTGGCGAATCGGGGGCACTTGCGTGTTCTCAGGCGCTGCTGCAGGCAGCAAGTGACGCCATGGCCCGGGGATGCGGCAGGGTGATCTGGCCCTGTGCGTTTGGGCATGATCTTGATGCGGTCCATGAAGCCTCTGAGCGGGCACTCGCGGTGGGCCAACTTGCTGCTCTTGATGGGGGGACGGGTGTCGAGGGGCAGGCTCCTGCAATCGAAACGCCTTTTCTTGATTGCACCCCGGAGATGCTGCTCCAGATCGCAGATGACCTTGATGCTCCATTGGCGTCGTGCTGGTTGAACCCGCAGGAACTTGCGGTTCTTGAACGAGTTGGCCGGATGATCCATGGGGATGTTGGCTCTGCGGAAGTGGTCACGGGGACCGCCTGAGAGGGCGGTTTTGCGGGCCAGGAAGAACCCCGGTAGACTTTCCGGCCCGCCTCTGCAGCTTCGGTTGGTGGATGAGGTCCGGGCAGGAGCCGATTCATGTACGCGATCATCGAAGACAGTGGGACGCAAGTGCGCACATCGGTGGGTGATGAACTCACGATTGACATTCGCGAAGTGCCCAAGGATGGGTCAACCGTAACCTTCGACAACGTGCTCGCGGTCGGTGATGGTGAGGGCACCATGACCTTCGGCACGCCCTACATCAAAGGCGCCGCAGTGACAGCGGATATTCTTCACGCCGATGTGAAGGGTGAGAAGATCGATGTCATCAAGTTCAAGCGCCGCAAAGGCTATCGCCGCAAGCAGGGGCATCGCCAACGCTCGATGATTGTCCGGGTCACCGCGATCAACGCATAATTTTTTTCGCACTCAACGCAATACATGTGAACGACCTAGCGACCAAATGGTCCACCCTTGAAGCGGGGTGCCAGTGTGCGCCGGCGTCCGGTGGCCACATCTGCTGGTGAATCTTCCAGGGTCAGCACGCGCTCGCGGCGTTGCCCGGCGAACCCGACAGGCCGCAGCGAAAAACCAATACCAACCCGGTCGGCAATGTCGTCGATATTCGCAGCCACACTGAGCGTCCACTGTGGAAAAAGGCGCGTCATGCGGATGGTGAATTGCTGAGCGCGGCCTGAATCAAGTTCATAGACCAGTTCCGCCTCCGCTGCATACTTGCGCGTCAGTTCATAGCGCATGCCCGTGGCCACTTCGTTGGCACCGGGTTCATCAAGAAAACGATATTCGGCATACGACCCATAGCCGTACCCGTGATCAATGCGAAAACCCAGCGCAGCACGTGCGGTTGTGCCGCGCTCAGAGTCGTAGAGCACCCCCCCGACGAGCGCAACCGCATCGGTGAGCAGCAGTGAACTGTCGATGCGTGCAAAGCGCCCAAGATTCGCGTTCTCAGGGCGTGCTTCAAAGAAATCGGGCAATGGCGAGCGCGGATCAACATCAGAAGATGACCAACCAATGGCAGTATCAATCATCAGCCAATCAACACTGCGTTCTTCGCCGATCGGGCCGCGCATGGTTTGCCAGGTGTTGCGCAGACCGATTCGCCCGGCGGTGCCATCTGCGATGCGCTCTACCGATTCGTCGTACACGGGGAGGTCTGCGCGATCAATGGTCGAGCCCGCATGCCAGATGGTCAGGCTTGGTTCGATGAGGTGACGCATGCGGCTCAGATCGAACATATCTGAGAATGTTTCATCGTTGATGCGCTGAATCGTGGTGGCAAGGCGCACGCCGATCGCACCCCAGAGGCGCTGGTTTTCATTGTTGTTGCCATTGAAATCATCGAAGGAAGTGTCCCACGCGGTGAAACGTGCTACAGCAAAGGGCACGACATTGAGCGCACCAGCGGCAAGCGGTGCTTCAAATTCATGGCGCGTGTCAAAACGCAGCACGGTGCTTTCTGTAAAGCCTTCGGCGCGCAAACGATGGCCAAGTGATTGATCGGGCGGAATGCCGAAGGCGCGTTTGGCATCACGAGCCTTCTTGAACCCCTGATCGCGCACATCATTTTCAGAAAATGACAAACTCATCGCTCCGATGCGCGTCTCGCCGTAATACGAAAGGATGCCGTTGAAGATATTGGCACCGAGGACGTGGTACCCCAGCTCCGGCAATTTTTGAGTGACATAGCCCGCAGATTGCAATTCGGATTCTGTGACGATGAAGTCATTGAGTGTGCCGCGAAACTCTGCGGTGATCGCGGTATTCACCGCAGCACCGGGCGTGCGATCGATGCGTGTTGCGTAGAACCCTGTCATAAATGGTCGGCGAGTTTCTGCAAGGTTTTCGAAGAAGGCGTCGACCACCGCTTCATCGCTGATCCAACTCGCCTCTGCATAGATGGTCCATGGGCTGTCCGGTTTCCAGATGGTTTCACCGGCGAGCACGGTGCGCTGTTCACCATCGCGATCAATGGTTTCGCCGCTTGTCAATCTGTCGCGCCCCTGATCGTGAATGGTGTATGCCAGCAGGCCGCCGCGCGCACGTGATGAACGCCAATTTGCATCAACACCAACGCCAACCCCGCGACTCAGATACGCATCAAGAAGCAAATCGGCGCGACTTGATTCACCCGCATCAATCCCGAGCAGGCTGTACAAATCCCATTCGCTACGAACGACGGGAGCGCCATCATCAGAAGCGAATGACAGGCGGCGCAATGGTGCGGGCTTGAAATCGCCGCGTACTTTGGGGAGATACGCCAGGGGCACCGAGCCTGCACGAAAAGTAACATCATCGGCTTCAATATTCAGTCGCGCCCCGCCATCGGTTTGCTCGATCTGCTTGATCATGACCGAATCGACACCAATCGAGAAGTGAGGCTCAGCAAAATCGACATTGGCAAGTGTTGCTTTTTTTGCAGACCACTGCCCGAAAGCTTCTTGTCGAATGGCATCGGCGCGAAGATACAACGGTTGGCTGCGGGCAGCATCGTAGGTCCAGAATACCGCATCAAGCATGATGGCGCGATCGGTGCGCAGGTCATAAAACACACTTGAGCCGCGTACCGTGGCGCGCCGAAAGGCTCTGGCGTCTGGGCCGCGCACCATTGAGATGGCCACATCACCCTCGAGATATACACCGTTGATTTCGTCAATGCCAAAGCGCGTTGCGCCGGAATCAGTTCCTTCATTGAGAAAGACGACTGCGCGTTGGGCGATCAATTGTGCGGTGCTCGGGCCGCTGCTCTGTTGAACTTCTATTGCAACACCGCCGGTGATGACAAGTGCATCGCCACCGCCTTGGGCGTTTGCGCTAAGCATTGCGACCGATGGCGCAGAGATATTCACGGTGCCCTGTTGCGGCAGAATCACACGCCCGGTATTCGCTGGCGGTGAGGCATCGGTGTAGCGCGGGTCATCAATCAATTCAAAGGCTTCAGAATCACTCAGTAGCGCTTCGCCCGGACGCGATGGGTCGCGGCGTGTGGCGGTCGCAGTGCCGCCGGTGAGCGACACGAGATAGCGAGCTAATCGCGCTTCACCCTCTGCAACGAACTCTGCTTGCGGCCTCACAAGAGGTCGATCTTCGCGCAGGTCATCTGCGTGCAGGGTCAAATTGCCCCCCGTGATGATGGCGGTAATGAGCAGCCGATCGGCGCTACGAATCCGCGCTGCCTCGCGTGCGTCTTGCGGGGAAGCATCCTGAGTCCCAACCCCTGCAATCGCAGCGCGCAGATCGATGACATCGGACAGATAGAGTGCGATCTGGTCCGCATCCTGTTCAATGCCATTCACGGATACACGCACCGGTTCCAGCCAGATCAGGGCGCGCGACGCTGCAAACTCATAGGGTCCAAGTTGAACGGTCACATCGCCATCGAGCATGAGCCGGTTGGTGGCGCTTTCGGTCCAGGCGCTTGCGCGGGTCGATGAGAGAGTGACCGCGAAGGCCATGGGCGGGGCGGGCAAGTCGATCCTTGCGAAGTCGTGCCCGGTGATCACCGCCGAAGGTTGGGCGATTGTTGGGGCGGGCGCACCCCAAAACCACAACGCAACCAGCGCGGCGCCCAAGGCGTCGAGCGTCCGTGCTCTGTATGGAGAAGTACGCCGACATCCCATCACGAGTCGATGCTACCCGACGGCGTTGTGCCCTGCTCTTCCCATGATGGGCAAGGGATGGTGCACGGCGAGTGGCGTTTGGTATGCGGGATTATTGCGTCTGGGCGGCTTGCGAGAGGGCGGTGAAGGCCAAAGTCAACATCCGACCTTGCAAGACTGGTGCATGGATCGAATCGTGAAAGATGGAGCATCTCGGACCCAGATTGTGGGCCTGCCCGTCGTTATGACGCGTTGTGTGACCACCATGGCGCAGCCCTCTCTCCTCGAAGGGGTACATGCACAGCGGGCTTGGGTTACGAGCGTGTCTTCGCGACGGCCGGTTTTGTTGAATCGGTCGTCGTTTTGGGCTAACGAGTTCTGCGGTTTCGATTGTTTTGGAGATCCTGGATTTCCTCATCGACGCGCTGTCCGACTTCCTGCAGTTCATCGCGCGGGAAGCGCTCTATGCCGCCCACTTTTTCAAATCGTGAAGCAAGCGAATCCAACTGCTTGAACGCTTGAAAAACATTGCGCCATGCGATGAGGGCGCGATCAGTTTGTGTTCTCCAGAGCCGCTGAGAATTCGGGGTAAGTGCTCCGGTAGACCGGTAGTAGTTTAATTCAAAATTGCTCGGATGCTCCGCGACGGCGCGTTCGATGAGCACATTGAGTTTAGGCAACCCCTTCTCTACGGTATCGACGAGCGTGCGCAGTTCTTTGCCGCGTCTTGCGACTGCACGCTCACACACATTGGGCGCATGATTCCAATCAGCAATGCCGAGGAGATCGCCAAGACCTTCGTGGCCTCGTGTGCATAACTTCGCAAGGCCAATATCTTCGGCATCGGTCACGGTAAGGGTCAGCACCTGTGATGCGTTGTCGAGATGTTTGAGATTGGCGGGTGAGCCCGAAGGGCTGTCATTGGACAGAATCGGGTTGCCATGTTCATCATGCCAGACAAAGAGCTGAGCAGTCATGTCCATCATGGGCGCAATCAGGACATCGGGGTGCCCCTTCACACTGGCGCGGCCGCGCAGTTGTGCGATTTTCGCCGAGGCGAACTTTGCCTCGACGGCCTGAACACCCTCGTCCATATTGGTGTACACCACCGCCGCACCAACGGAAGAGCCTGGTGTCATGGTGATGGTGTCGCAACTGAAAACGATCCAGATGCTCGCCGAGAAAGCATTGCGTATGTGCGCGTGGTATGTGAAATCAGCATCGAATTCTGCCATTATGTTTGCAATGGAATCAGCAGCCCACACCTTGCCTCCACCGGAGTTGATATCAAAAACAATGTGCCTGATGTCGCGGCGTTTTGCGATTTGCAATGCTTCGCGCACGCCGACGGGGGAGATGTCTTCGCCAAAGACACCTTCGATGGGGATCACGCCGTACGAACCATCGGTCATACCGTTGCGCCTGCGCGCGGGCGTGGACCGATCGGGTTCCGCCTGATCCTTTTCTTTGGTGCGTTTCGGCTTTGGGGTAGTTGTTGTGTCGGGTGGTGCATCTTCGCCAAAAAAGCCATCGGGCACCGGCATCCGTTCAATGCGATCGACGTCGTACATATCAAGTGTCAGCTTTGTGCGAACACCACGAATGACGGTATCAAGCACGATTGAAGAGTTGAGTTCAGCAACAACAACACCCTCATGCACCGCGCCATCGGTCATGTGAATACGATCCGCATCGGTGCGGGAGGCAGTGGATGCAAGAATCAGGGCAACAATGAGCAGGAGGTGCCGAACCATGGTATGTGTCCTTGTGGCGTAAACGTATCTACCAGACGTTTGACGAACCATTGCCACTGCCATCTGGAGCGCCATGGCCTGTCGGGGTTCCTGTGACAATGCCATTGGTGCGCATTTCGAGCAATTCTGCATTGCCTTCAGCGATGACCGGGAAGCGTGCAGCGCCATTGAGCGCAGCGGCCTTGGCGGTTTTGGTGGCACCGGGGAAATGTTCTCCCTGCCAGCTTGCGGGGTAGTTTTTGTCATCGAGTTCAAGGGCAAGCGTCGTCGGGAACATCGGGCGGAACGTATCGACCATCACCGCGAGTTCTTCGGTGCGGTCGTGAGCCATCGAGGCTTCGATGGTGCCGGGATGCGGCCCATGCGCGATGCCCTGCGGGTGACAGGTGAAGCTGCCGACTTCGATCCCGCGCCGCGAGCCGAAATTACCTTCAACGTAGTACAGAATTTCATCTGAATCGATATTGGAATGGTTGTAAGGCACTTTGATCGCGCGGGGGTGCGTGTCGAGCATGCGTGGGCAGAAGCTGCAGATCACAAAGTTGTGCGCTTCAAAGGTTTGATGAATCGGTGGCGGCATGTGCAGCGCACCGGTAATCGGCGCAAAATCATCAATATTGAAACAGTACGGGTAGTAACACCCATCCCAACCGACAACATCAAGTGGGTGGTAGTGATACATGTAGCTGTGCATGGAGTTCAGTGCTTTGACGCGCACCTCGAAATCGCCCAATTCGTCAAACGTGAGCGGCAATTCCGGCAAGCGCAAGTCGCGCTCGCAGTATGGGGCGTGTTCAAGGAACTGTGATGTTTTCTTTGAGAGATAGCCGGGGGGTGGTGCGATGTGACTTGCGTTGCAGGTTTCTACGATGAGAAACTTGCCGAAGGGCATCGCAGCTTCCGACCAATTGGCGGGGCGATGATCCTCCGGTGCATCTGTGAGCGCGTTGAACTCGATGCGGTAGATCGTGCCTTTGGGAAGAACAATGTAATCCCCCGGGCCAAATGGAAGCGTCCCGAACATGGTGTAAATGGTGCCCGAGCCGAAGTGCATGAATAGACACTCATCGCCCTGGCCATTTTTGTAGTGATAGGTCATCTGCTCCGCGGGTTGACAGATCGCAAGTTCACAGTCGGCGTTGCCAAAGAGCACCTTGCGGCCTGTGACCGGATCACCCTCTGCCTTGACTTCCGCGCTCATCAAGTGGCGCATGCGCATGACGTCGGTTTCGATATAGGTCGGGGCTGTCGGGTAGAGATTTTTCCAGCCGTGCACCTGCGTCGGGGGGTGGATGTGATAGAGGGTGGTGGTGGGGCCGACAAATCCCTCGGTGCCAAAGACTTCCTCTGAATAGAGGGCACCGTCGGGTCGGCGGAACGTTGTGTGGCGCTTTTTGGGCATCGTGCCCAATTTGGTGTAGTGCGGCATGGTGAATCTCCAAAAAATCAGACAGACAGGTCCGATTATACACGGTGCCTGTGCTTGGGGTGTGCTCTCCCTGGGAGAGTAGGGGCGGTCTGGGCCGGTCTTGGGGGGTAAACGGGAGACGTCCGGTAAGTGATGAGGTTTCCTCTACATATTGCTTGACCCGGAGCAGTCTGGATGTAGATTTCCAGAGCACAGGTAGAACGCAAAAGCAAACGGGTCGATTCGCGCCCCCACATCGGGGTGGTGTCGAAAGTTTCGCACGCACAGGCGGATCCCGGGATTGCTCGAGCCAAAGAGGAGCCAGACAAGATATGCAAAGGGATACATTGCGCAACTTGCGCATGATTGCCACGGCGGGCGTGTTGACAGCAGGTGCTGGCACGGCTCAAGCCGTCATGATTGATTTCAATACGCTTCAGCACGGCGAAATCGTCACGAACCAGTTCGCGGGACAGGGTGTTGCGATCAGCGCCATCAACCCGAATCGCCCTTTTGACCTTGCGATCATCTTTGACGCAAATCAGACGGGCACTGCGGATCCGGATCTCGAGGGGCCGCCTTGGGCAGGTGGAAACCTTGCGATCTCGAACTCAGCAGAAGATCTGCAGAAGATGCTTATCCTTGCTGAGAACAACATCGATATTGCCCCTGCTGATGGTTTGATTGACAGCCCTGATGACGAGTTGAATCGTCCAGCGGGTGATCTTATCTTCGACTTCGCGCAGCGCCAAACCCAGTTCGGTTTCGACATTGTGGATATCGAAGGCGTCATTGAGGAGTTCAGCTCGGTTGAGTTCTTCGCGAACAACACATCGCTTGGTAGTGTGAACTTCAGTGCCTTCACGAACATCGCGTCGATCTTCTTCGATTCGTCAGTGGTGTTTGGCAACAACCATGCCAACCGGATTGCTCCGATCGACATCTTTGATGTGAACGCACAGGCGGGCGCATTCGACAAAGTTGTGATCCACATGGGTGGTTCGGGCGCGGTAGACAATATCAATTATGTGCCGACACCCGGTGCAACTGCGATGTTGGGCCTTGCGGGTCTGGCAGGATTGCGTCGTCGTCGATAAGACGATGTTTGCAAAAAGACATTTTTGATGGTTTCTCGCAAGGGCCTCGTCACACTGGCGGGGCCCTTGTTCATTTTTGCCTATTCTGAAATCACTTCAGTTTCAGGATGAAATGCAGACCATGAATAGTAGAAGGTCTGAATCGTCTGCACTTCCGCAGGAGCTTCTTCAACAATGAGGCTGCTCTCACCGGCGCTTACGCGGACCGGCCCAAGTGGTGTTTCGATGGTTCGCCCTTTGCCCGCAGCTTTTGCCGTGATGAACCAGGCCTTGTCACCGGCGCGAATGCCAATGCCCAAGGTTTTCTTGGGGAGCGCATCGCCGATCTTGTGAACGTCGACGATGAGCCGATCACTTTTCATATAGCTGGCATACGCACCTTGTGCATATAGCCGGGTGTGCCCTGTCTCGATACTGAGCACTTTGCCCTTGGGATGGCGCAGTGCAAACTCGGCGGCCGTCACAACTCGTGCAGGCAGATGTTTGAGCTCGGCACCAGCAAGTGGTCCTGAGACTGCCTTCATCGCGACCTGACTCCAAAGTGCCAAGTGAGTGCGGTCATACATAAGGACGTTTGAGTTGTAGAGTGCACCGGAGATGCCGAACTCCAGTACAACGGGTTCGCCCTTTTCAGGCGTGACTCGGCGCGAAATTGCGGAGGCGGAATCGCACAGCGGGCAATAGGTTGCTGCAACCGGTTCGCCAGCGATGGTCATGTTCGCAACTTCGTGATAGTTCAAAATCATCAGTGGCGCCGCAACGGCTTCGCCTTTAATAACAATCTCGATGACGCGCTCGGTCGGTGGCAGCCAGTCCGCATCTGCGATGGACTCAAGTGTTGGATCGGTAAGCGACGGGATTGCATCGCGTGGCAGCAGTTCGTGTATTTCATCAAGTGGGATCAATACACTGGAAACGTCGTAGGTCTCCTGCACGACGACCGCGCCCGGTCGGTGGACCCGCTGAAAACCATCCGCGCGGGGCTTGGGGGGTTCGGTGATTTGCGGGCGATCATCGGGGTCCGCATCAGGCAGGTCATCGGAGGCCCAGGCAGCGACTCCGAGGTTGATGCCGATGCTTGCAGCCAATGCTCCCAGACAGATGTAGATTACGCTCCGCCGGACAGCAATACTTGCGGTGAGTCCCATGTTTGAATCCCCTTCCTTGAGGCGACAACGGGCGGTCTTCGAAGAGTATTCCGTTCAAAACCAAAGTTTCGCCAGAAATGTCAATCAAGGTGCATTTTCGGGAGCTCAGTGGGGAGTGTTTTCGGCGCTCCGGTGAGCAGGACCACCCCGGCGAGGATCAGCACCACCGCCCCCGCCTTGCGCATGGTCATTGCTTCGCCAAGCAGGAGCCACCCAAGCAGGACTGCCGTCGCGGGGGCAATCGCAAAGGCAATGGGCTTGATGCGGGAAATTTCGCCAAGAGAAATTGCGATATAGAAACAGATGATCGCAAGGGCACCTGCAGAGATGCCCGAGCCCAGAATAAGTTTGGTCCATAGCCCGGTCGTCATGTGGGCCGACCAGTCGCGCGGTTCTGCGGGGGATTTTGCAACATACATCGCAATGGTCCACGCGAGTGCGATGACAGGCACCGCGATGAGCGTGCGCAGGAGCAGTACCGTCAGTGGGCCAATTGTTTTTGAGTGCAGGATGCTGCGCGCTGCGACTTCGCCTACACCCCAGAAAAGTCCCGCTGCAATGGCAAAGAGGATAGCTTTCATGCCAATGAGCGTACCCGTTCATGCCATCAGCATGCAGAGATGTGGTATTCCTCACAACGGGGTATCCTCAATGTGATTCAATCTTTCACAGGAGGTGACATGATATGGGCATGATCAGCGAATTCCGCGATTTCGCGATGAAGGGTAACGTGGTTGACATGGCTGTCGGCATCATCATCGGTGGTGCGTTCGGCACAATCGTCAAGTCGATGGTGAGTGATGTGATTATGCCGCCTGTGGGCTTGGCAATGGGAGGTGTAGATTTTGCCGACAAGAAGTTCATGCTCAAAGAGGCCACGACGAAAATTGTGGGGGGGGAGCCCGTGGCAGTTCCGGCGGTCACGCTGAACTGGGGTGTGTTCATCAACAATGTGATCAGCTTTCTGATCGTTGCGTTCTGTGTATTTTTGTTGATCAAAGCGATGAATACTGCGAAGAAGCGATTCGAGAAGGAGCAGGAAGCCGCGCCGCCCAAGGCCCCAGCTGCGGATGTCGTGTTGCTCGGCGAAATCCGCGACTTGCTCAAGAAGTAATCGTCGCAAGAATCTGTTTCACTCAGAATCAATACGTAACAAAGCCCGCAGCGAAAGCTCCGAACCGCTGCGGGTTTTTTGTGCGCTCATGTACGTGGGTTGACTAGCGAAGCCCGTAGTCCTTGAGCTTGCGATAGAGCGTGCGCTCGCCAATGCCAAGCAGCTTTGCTGTGTGTTCGCGATTGCCGCCCGTGAGGCGCAAGGTTTCGCGAATGGCTCGTTTTTCAAGCTGTTCAAGGGGTGTGCCTGCAAGTGAACCGCTCGCACCATCCAAACCTTGTGCCGTAGTATCACTTTCATCAATACTATGAATATCTGCCGGGATGTGCCGCACATCGATCGTGAACGCCCCCGATGCAGATTCGCCTGCGCCCATCACTGTTGCAGTCTGGACAGTATTGAGCAGTTGGCGCACATTGCCGGGCCAGCCAAAGGCAGTGAGGCGCAACATCGCAGCATCAGTGATATCAGGCGCAGGACGATTGAGTTCTGTTGCAAACTTAGCAGCGGCGTGGCGCACAATGCGCGGAATGTCTTCGCGGCGTTCGCGCAAGGGTGGCAGGTGAATGTGCGCCCCTTTGATGCGAAAATAGAGATCTTCGCGAAAAGTTTTCTCGCGGGCAGCCTGTTCAAGGTCTTTGTTCGTGGCGCTCACAAAGCGCACGTCGACATGTTTTGGTGCGTTGGAACCGACCGGTACAACTTCGCCGCTTTCCAAAATGCGCAGCAGTTTCGCCTGCATAGACAGCGGCATATCACCAAGTTCATCGAGAAAGAGTGTGCCCTTGTCCGCGTATTCAAAGACGCCCTTGCGGTCTCGATCTGCACCGGTATAAGCACCTTTGACATGTCCAAAGAGTTCACTTTCGAGAAGTGATTCGGATTGCCCCGCGCAGTTGAAGGGCACAAAGCGTTCAGCGGCGCGCGTGGAATTATTGTGAACAGCACGGGCGATGAGTTCCTTGCCCGTGCCTGATTCACCCGTGATCAGCACAGGAAGATTTGCCGGTGCGATCGTCGTTACTGTGGTGAGAATTCGACGCATCGGTTCAGAGCCTGCGATGATGCCTTCAAAACCGTCGTGTTGGACGAGGCCTTCGGTGCCGGGCGCTTCCTGCGCTGCGTAATGCCGGGTGAGCACGGCCTCTGCTGCGCGATTGATGAGCGAACGAAAGAGGGCCAGATCAAGGGGTTTTTCGATGAAGTCAAAGACGCCGTGCTTGAAGGCGGTGCGCGCGGTGGGGACATCACCATGTGCGGTCACCATGACGGTTTCCGCGTTTGGTTGCAGTTGCTGGGCTGCTTCAAGGATGCACATGCCCGCATCACCGCCGTCGTGCGCGACCGTGGCATGTGCGATACCAGTATCAACACTCGCTGAGTTTGGCATGCGCAAGTCGGTGACAATGACATCAAAGCTGCCGCCACGCAGTTCTTCGAGCGCGCCCGCGACATCATTGGTGATCGTACACACGTGTCCCGGTTTGCGCAGGGCATCTGCCATCACGTCAGCATGGTCAGCTTCGTCTTCGACGATAAGCACCTGCGCGCGCAACTCGGCGGGAAGTGATGTCATGGGCGATTGTGCCATGCGTGCAGTGTGTCGAGTGTCGCCTGACGATAGAGGATGGTCAGTTCATCTGTGGGCAGTGATTTGCCGGACAGCACGGGCGCCGCGAACTCATCAAAACGATCGGGGTCAACCATGTGAAGATCGGGGTCTGCGATAGGCGATTCACCTTCATATGCAGACTCAAAGAGGGTGCGCAAGGCCCAATACCGACTCGCATACAGCTCGAATGCTTCATCAGCTGACGAAGCCTGACTGCCCATGTTGCGCGGGCCTTCGTCGGTACTGAGATGCGCATCCATAGTGACAATATCTGAGCCAAAGAGAATGCGGCCCTGAAAGCGATGAAAAAATGCAAGCAACTCGGCACGCGGATGCAAAGATAATTCGCGCACCATCCATTTTGTGGCGCTGGTATCAAGAATGATATTGGGATGGCGATCAAGCAGGCCGGTCAGGAACGGCAAATCTTCGGGCCAGCCACCCATATGTGCAACAAGCCACGGCACATCATATTCGTCAGTCAACCTTTCGAGCGGTTCATACTGCGAGGCCTTGGTGCCGTAGAACGAAGTGTCTGTGTACTTGGTTTTGAACCATGTGTCGGGGTCTGCGATGTGCGCCATGAACATGAAGCCGAGATTGGCTGCGTGCTCCATTTGCTTGCGCCGCCAGGGAGAATCAAGCGTGAGTGTGCGCGGGTCTCCGCTGGATTCTTTGGCATAATCGCGGCCGCGCGGTGCGCACCAGAATTTGACAATACGGGTGCCCAATTGTTCATGCCATTCTGTGATGCGATCGAGATAGCCTTGGCCATGTGCATGGGCGGGGTCGTCTGACATGTAATCGGGCACCGCGACAAAGTGAATGGAATCGCCCAGCACCTTTTTGATCGCTTTTGCCTGTGGAAACTGCGTTTGTGACCATGTTTCGGTGATGCCGTAGAGCTCGCGGGCTTCTGCATAAAGGGCCGACGCGTGTTCACCATTGATGTGCGTGTGCGCATCGATGATGGGGACAACCGGCGTGCCAAGACGTTTGGCCTCGGCGCGATAATCAAGACGCAGCCGGTTGGCTGGGCGTGGCGATTTACATGAACAAGGTGCAGTCACTGCGCATTCTCTTGACAGGAAGATGACGAACCGGCGCAGTACACGATTGGCGAACTGGGGCAGTTCGAAGCGGCAACAACTTCTGCCATGAACAATTCGTGGTCTGCATCGAAATCAATATGCATACTCACGCGGCAGTCAAGGCACATCGCAGCACGTTTTATGAGTGGTGCGCCAGTGTGAAGCTGAAATATTTCAATAGCATCGAAGGGATCGTCATCATCATCGCGGACCGGTTGAGAGAAGTGGCGTTCAAGCATGCGATCGTCACTTGCGATCTGGCACAACCCGAATGCGCGCGCATCACGAACAAGCGGGGAGATGATCTGCCCCTTGGGCATGGCGAGTGAAATGGAATGCGGTGCAAAGGCGGCGCGCTGCACCCAGCGCACCATCAAGCCCGCGCGCCGGTTCTCAAATGACGCGGTCATGATGTACCGGCTCTCGGGGATGCCATCGAGGGCGGCGGGATCAATTGGGGGCCCATTGGGCAGGGGGGGGGTTGGCATGGTTTTGTATCGCGCGGGCGCTGTTTTTACATCTGTGAGATACGCCCAGGTTCCGGTTTCAGGCCATGAGGCCCAAGCATACCGCCCTTGTGGTCATTGTTCTGGAGGATGAAGCATGGATGAGCGGTGGATTATGTCGAAAGGTGTTGCATTGTGTTGGATCGTGGGGTATGTTGTCACTCCTTGGGTGGAGGATGGCCGGAGCTGATGCGTGCTATTTATCGGACAATTCGACCACACGATAGACGCAAAGGGTCGTCTTGCGATTCCGGCGGATGTCCGGTCGCGGTGGAACCCCAAAGAACATGGTTCGGCCTGGTTCGCGGTGCCTTGGCCCGATGGCGCGATTCGGCTGTACCCGGAAGCTTCGTTCGAGGCTCGGGCGGTGGGGGTGCTGCCCGAGACGCTCACGCCGAGCGCGAGTCAATCGAAATTGCAGATCCTGTTGTTCGGCGCGTCCGCACGCATGGAAATGGATTCTGCCGGGCGGATTCGTATTCCCGATGTTGTGCTCGAGGCGGTGGGGCTTGGAACAGAGGTCGTCATCGTCGGGTGCGGAGATCGGTTCGAAGTGCGGGATCGTGCTGCGTGGAAAGCAGGGTTCAAAGACGAGTTGGCGACTTTGCCAGCGCTCTTGAAAGAAGTGGAACGTGGACACGGGGCGTGAGTGTGCCGCCTCGTGGCCCTTCGGCGAATGGATGTTTGAGAGAGAGATGAGAGGGAGAGGATCCGGTCGTGGCGGAAACGATGCGGCTTGGATGTGCTTGCGAGTGACCGACCACTCTTGAGCGACAAGACGAACGGACTCGTCATGCGTGCTGCGGGATGTTTGCAGAGGGCGCGTGCGCGGGGGGCGCTTGTGGGCGGAAGGATTCGCCGCAAGGTGCATGATGAGGGCATTGTTCTGGAACGCATGGATGCGGGAAGGACGCACGGGCGATTCGCGATCGGACGCCTGCGCATGACTCATGATGGACCAGCGCCTGCCCGCGTTCTTTGAACGGAGCCGCCCGGGTGATGAATTTTTCGTCGCCCGGGCGTTTATTCAAGTCAGAGCGACACAGTGGCGCGATTGGCTTCAGCCTCAGTGTCGTCGGTCAGCTCATCAAGGCAGACATCGATAATGTGGTGGGCTCCGGCGGGCGGAAAGCTGAGGCGGGCAGCACCTGCGAGTTCAGCCTTGGCAAAGCCGGTGATGAGCTTCAAACCAAGGCCTGAGGGTGTTTCAGATTTCGGTTGCGGGCCACCGGTTTCAACCCACTCTAGTCGTAGTGGGAATCCGGAATCATGAGGGACGTCGCAGCGGCGGGCCCATTGCACATGGATCACGCCACCAGTGTGACCGAGTGCGCCATATTTCAGGCTGTTGGTGATCAGTTCATTCAGCAACATGGCAAACGCGGTGGCTTGTCGCGCAGGGATACGCACAGACTGTCGCTCATATTTGAGTCGGCCGGGTGTGTTTGCAGGGGCGAGGTGGTGAAGAAGATCTGCAAGATCAATCGGGTGCCATCGCGTTGCAGACATCAGGTTGTGGGCGGTAACCATCGATCGAACGCGAGCGCCGATCGTTCGCGTGTAATCGTAAGTCATTGTGGGCGTACAGGTCATATCGATGAGCGAGAGCAAGCCGCTGAGTGTGTTTCGCACGCGATGATCAAGTTCTGCGACAAGGAATCTCTCACGTTCGAGGAGTTGGCGCAGTTCTGATTCGGTGCGTTTTTGCGCGGTGACATCCATGATGAAGCCAACGATGTAGGTCGGGATGTTGTCGGCGTCTCGGCGGGAGAGGTAGCTGCTGCGCACCCATCGGATCGAGCCATCCTTGTGACGGATTCGATATTCGCGTGCAACATTTGGCAGATCTCCGGCGATGTGCTTGCGATCCTGTTCGTCCTTGGTCTTGACATCTTCAGGCACGACGAGCGCATCCCAGGCGGCGACAGTGTCGGGCAGTTCATCTGGGGCATATCCGGCGATGGCTTTGATGCGCGGTGAAAGCGATTGGATTTTCCCTGAACCAAATGGATTGTCCGAACTGAACTCGGCATCCCACAGCCCCCCCCCCGAGGCTTCGATGGCCAGTGCGAGGTGGTCGCGTTCGCGCTGCAACGTCTCTTCTGCATGTTTTTGCTCGGTGATGTCGACCACAAGACCAACTTGGTAGAGAGGCTCGCCGCGGTCACCACGGCGTGTGAGATAGTTGCTGCGCACCCACCGATACGATCCGTCTTTGTGGCGGACGCGATACTCGCGGGCCACGCTCGGTAAGCGCCCAGCAACATGCTCCTCGTCTTGATGGATTTTGTGCTCCCGATCATCGGGGTGGACAAGCGCATCCCACGCATTCGCATCGGGGAGTTCTTCGGGCTTGCACCCGGTGATCTCGTAGATTTTCGGTGACACGGTGCGCATCTCGGGATCGGTGGACAATGGCTGCGCTCCCGCATACTCGGCGCTCCACAGCCCGCCACCCGAGGCTTCGATGGCCAGTGACAGTCGGTCGCGTTCTTGTTGCAGGTCATCACTCGCCTTGCGCAACGCGGTGATATCAAGTGCAGAACAGACGTAGCCGGCAAATTCGCCGGTGGCGTCGAAGCGTGGGCGGCCGTGCTCGACGACCCAGCGATACTCACCATCGTGGCGTCGCAATCGGTATTCCAGGTCAAATGGCTCGTGAGCTGCTGCTGCTAAATAAAACGCGGCATTCATTGCCTCTTCGTCGTCCGGATGGCAATTGGCGGTCACTGCGTTCGTGAGATCGGTACCGCGATCACATCTGGTGAATCGAAACCATTCCTCATTGAAGAATGTGCAATTGTGGTTGGCATCTGTGATCAAGATAATCGCTGCGACCGAATTGATGATCGATTTGTTTTCGTGCTCAGCCTTGTGCTGACCCGCTTGCGCACGAAGGCGCAGGATGCCAAGAACTGCAAGATCGGCGAAGGCCTCGAGGTTTGCAAATGCTTGTTCGGTTGGGCGCTTGCCGTCATACGGCGCATCGATCGTAATGCGACCAATGACATCTCCTTTGATGCAGCGCAGCGGCACATGGGCGGCGTCGTCCGGGTGCCAATCACCGGGCGCCGGATCAGCAGGTTGCGGAATGTACATTGTGCGAAGTACTCGTCTGTTGCGATGGTCAGCGGGGAAAAAGTAGGATCGACTGACCCGGAACTGGTCATATTCAGGTCCGAATGTCGAGGCGCGCTCATCGGGCGCCATGGACTTGGAATCCAGTGCTGCGAGTTCTTCGTCGGGGATATTGACTGTCGCCGTGTGCGTGATATTCCACGCCTCGTCATAGAGATGGGCGAGGATCGAGTGCCACCCGGCTTCATGGATGCCCTGCGCGATGACGCGGAGCGCACTTGCTTCATCTGGCGCGTGGAGCACTTGAGAAGCTGCCCGTAGCAGCGGTGTCGTGCGCCCAGGCATGTTGACCTCCTTATCAATCGAAAACGTAGTTGACTTACTGCACTGAAGCGGTCGCCTTCGAAGCATGTTCACGCTCAAAGTTGTGCATGAACTTTACGAGCTTTCGGCAGCCCTCGACCGGGAAGGCGTTGTAGATGCTTGCGCGCATGCCTCCGATGGCGCGATGACCAGCAAGTGTGGTAAATCCTTTCGAATCGGCCTCTTTGATGAAGAGCTTGTCGAGTTCGGGGGTGGGCGTCATGAAGGGGAGATTCATGTACGACCGGTCGGCAAGATTCTGCACATGTGCCGAATAGAAATCGGAAGAATCAATCGCGTCATACAGGATCGCGGCCTTGTCGCGGTTGTAGGTCTCGGCCTGCTCGAGCGTGCCAAACTCGGTGATGATCCACTTGAAAACCTGCCCCATCAGGTAAATCGCAAAAGTGTTGGGTGTGTTGAATCGAGACTGTTTTTTCGCCTGCACCTGGTAGTCAAACATGCGGCCCAGTGTGTCTGCGGGCGCAGTGGCGAGAAACTCGTCGGAGACAATGACAAGCGCCTGTCCAGCGGGGCCGAGGTTTTTTTGTGCGCCGCCATAGAGCATGGCGTGGCGCTTGATATCCATGGGCCTTGAAAAAAAGTCAGAACTCATGTCACCAATGAGCGGTGCGGGCGCATCGGGCGGCGTCTGGTATTGCGTGCCGAAGATCGTGTTGTTGGAGACATAGAGGCAATAGGCACCGTCTGCGGTGAAGGAATAGTTCGTTGGTAGGCGGTTGTAGTTCACATCCTTTGATGATCCCGCAACATTGACATGCGCACCGATGTTCTTTGCGTGACGTGTTGCTTCGACGACCGCGTCTGCGGCCCACTTGCCGGTGTCGATGTAATCGGCGGTCTTGCCCGGTGCAAGAAACGACATGGGAATGGTGTCGGCCTGTGTGGTCGCGCCGCCTTGCAGGAAGAGAATGCGATAGTCGGCGGGCACTTTGCCGATGTGCCGACAATCGGCTTCGGCTTCTTCGAGGACGGTGTCGAACCATGTGCCGCGATGCGAAAGTTCAAGGATACCCATGCCCGAGCCGCGAAAGTTCCAGAGGTCTTTTTGGGCTTGTTGAATGACGGGCTCGGGGAGTGCTGCGGGACCAGCCGAGAAGTTGAATACGCGATCAGACATGGTGGAGTCTCCTGAGATGCGCGCGATGACCCGAATATCTCGGGGTATGCCGCGAGGTGAGATTCTAGCCTCGGGTGATTGTCCTTACTCAATGACCGTCAGGTCGACGCTCAAAATGTGTGGGTTGCCGGTGCGGATGGCGGTGATGACGGGCGAGTTGGGCTCGGCGTCAAGACGGATTTTGGCGCAGGCGGCCTTGGCGGAGCTGTAGATGATGTTTTCCATCTCTTCGATATTCAGTTTCGCCTCTGAGAGCTGCCCGACCACATGGGCAAGGACGCCCGGGCGGTTGAGGTGGCGGACAATGAGCAGGCGGGTGGCAGCACTTTTGGCGGCGCGGTTGACGACATTGGGAATATCGCCCGTGTCCTTGTAGGCGCGGATGATGCGGACGGCTTCAAGTGCAATGGCCTGCTGGGCCTGATCGGTCGAAGCGCCGTTGTGGTGCGTGCCGACGACGCCAGGAAGTTTCATGAGGGCAAGATCACTTGCGGTATCTCCGGGCGCAGGTTGTTTGGCCCAGACATCAAAGCCCGCGCGGATGCCTTTGGTTTTGATCGCTTCCGCAAGTGCATCTTCATCGACCACTGCACCGCGCGCGGTATTGATGAGCGTGGCACCGGGTTTCATGCGATCGATGAAGGCTTTATTCACAAGGTGCTTTGTGTCGGGTGTGGCCGCGACATTGATGGAGATGATGTCCGCAGCGGCGGCAACCTCTATGGCGCTCTCCATGCGCACCGCGCCCATTGCCTTGGCTTGTGCATCGGTCAGCGAGCGCGACCATGCAACGACGGGCATACCAAAGGCATGGGCGCGTTTTACGATCTCGCGGCCAATATTGCCAATGCCAACAACCCCAAGGGTGCGGCCATGAAGGCCTCGTGCCTGTTTGGCGTAGTGCTTCTTGGCCCATTTGCCCGCGTGGAGATCTGCGGTTTGAGCCGGGATGAGTCGATCGCAGGCGAGCATCAGGGCCCAGGCGAGTTCTGCGACGGCGATGGCATTCTTGCCCGGGCAGTTGGCGACGGAGATGCCCGCAGCCGAGGCCGCCTCGACTTCGATATTGTCAACACCGGCGCCAGCGCGCACGACGAGGCTCATTTTGTCGGCAGCCTCAAAAACAGGTGCTTTGACCTTCGTGGAACGCACGATCAGCACATCAGGATCATGCTGTTTGACGAGCTTCGGCAGGTTCTCAGCATCCGCCGACGGCTCAATGACTACATCGCAGCCCATGCCCAGAAGTACGTCAATTCCCGATTGGTCAAACTTATCTGCAATGAGCACGCGCATGCGATGTTCTCCTGCCCTTGAAGGTGTGCGATTCTGCCCATAGTGTACCCGCGCGTCGCACCTGTGAACGCTAAGGAGATGGGCCCATGTCCGCACCAATTCAATCCGCAACATCGGTTCCCACTGATACTGCCAGTTCGCCAGATGCGATCGACATGGAGGCAGGTGTTGAGCAGTTACTCGCGGACCCGACGTTTGAAAACGCGATAGAAATCTTCGGCCCCGCGCTGCTCTCAATCGGGCAGGCGATTGTCGCGCTGATTCTGCTGCTCATCATTGTGTCGTTTGTTTCGCGATGGATTCAGCGGTTGCTGCGCGCTGGGCTTGAGCGCGGAAAAGTCGACCCCACAGTCACAAAGTTTCTGGCACGGTTTGCCAAGTACGCCGTGTGGTTGATCACGATTCCAATTGCCTTTGAGCTTTTTGGTGTGCGGACGACGAGCCTCGCAGCGGTGATCGGTGCGGGCGGGCTTGCGATTGGCCTTGCGATGCAGGGGGCACTTTCGAATATCGCTGCGGGCATCATGTTGTTGCTCCTGCGCCCGATCCGCATTGGTGATGCGGTTGAAATTGACGGCGTGACGGGCGCGATTCGCGAGCTCGGCATTTTCTATACGACGATCAATACATGGGACAACCGCGTGGTGTATGTGCCCAATGGTTCGGTGCTTGGTACACAAATCGACAATAAGACTGGCAATGACACGCGGCGTGTGGATATTCCCATCGGCGTGGCGTACGGGTGCGATCTGGAACAGGCGCGAACAGTAATGCTTGAGGCGATCAATGAACATGTGCCCTCGCAATCGCGACGGCATGAAACCAAGATATGGCTTACCGGCTTTGGAGGATCGTCAATAGATTTTGATGTACGCGTCTGGTGTTCAGCGGGTGATTACCTTTCAGTGCGCGATCAGGCGATTGTGGCGCTCAACAATGCGCTTGAGAAAGCGGGCATTGAGATTCCATTCCCGCAGCGGACGTTGACGTTTGCACAACCGATCAGGGTGATGACCGAGACACAGAACTGATGTGCGCGGGTGGGGTGGCCCGGCTTGCTGGTCAAGCCGGGTTTATGAGGTGCACGTCGTTGCATTCCCGGTTTGCAAGCAAACCGGGGCAGCCTAATCCAGCATGTGCACGATCAGGCCTGACCGCAGTTTGGGCTCAAACCAGGTGCTTTTGGGTGGCATGATCGCGCCGGCATCGGCCACTGCGATGAGCTGATCGATGGTCACGGGATACATCGCAAACGCGACGCCGCCCGAGGCATCGACACGGCGTTTGAGTTCGCCGGGGCCGCGAATGCCGCCCACGAAATCTATGCGCTTGTCGGTGCGCACGTCTGCAATGCGGAGCAGGGGGGCGAGAATGCGCTGGGCAAGCAGTTCGTAATCGAGGCTTGCGATTGGGTCGGTGCGATCAATAGATTGTTCGGGCAAGGTGATGGAATGCCATGTGCCATCGAGATACATACCGAAACACCCAGCGGCGCGGGGCAGGGGGTCGGTCTCGGGTTCGACGCGCGCGATGGCGCTGATCGCATCAAGGAGTTGGGCTGGTGTGTGACCATTCAAGTCTGTCACGATGCGGTGATAGGGCAGGATCGTGAGCGCTGATGCGGGGAAGAGGCATGTGAGAAACCAGTTGTATTGTTCTTCGCCGGTGTGATCGGGGTTGGCTGTCTTGCGCTCGGCGCCTGCGCGGGCAGCAGAAGCGGCGCGATGGTGTCCATCTGCCACATATACTGCAGGCATGGCGGCGTACGCTGAGATGAAGGGCGCAGGGTCTGCGATGCGCCACATCGTGTGCTTGATGCTATCGTCAGAAACGAAGTCATAGAGCGGCGTGCCCTTCGTGCCCTCTGCGATCAATGTTGCAATGGCATCATCATCCTTGTTGAGCATGAACACCGGCCCCGCGTTTGCATTGAGGGTCAACACATGGCGCGTGCGATCATCTTCCTTGTCCTTGCGCGTATTTTCGTGTTTTTTGATATGGCCCTGTGCATAGTCGTCAATATGGCAACAGGCCATCACGCCAGTCTGCACAAGCACCTGATCGCCCAGTTTCATTTCCTGACGATACAGATAGATGCAGGGGTCGGTGTCATGCAAGAGTGAGCCGTCGTTGATCAGCTTTTGCAGATTGTCGCGCGCCATGTCGTACACGCGATCGTCGTAGGGGCTGACATCATCGGGCAGGTCAGCATCCGGGCGCAGGACATGCAGGAAGCTGCGCGGATTGTCCTTGCTCAAGGCGCGAGCTTCATCGCGATTCACTACGTCATAGGGCACCGATGCAACAGTTGACGCATGTTCGGGGGCTGGACGAACGGCACAAAGTGGACTGACGCGCACCATGTAAAGACCTCCTGAAGGTGAAGCAGGGGGCTATGGTAAGAGATAGATGTGGTGCGGGATTATTGTTCGCTGATGGCTTTCTCAAGCGTGACCAGCATGGTCAGCATGTCGGGATCCCAGCGCGTTCCCGTGATATCGAACCCGTGTTCCATAGAGAGATGAATGATCGGGTGGGATCTGCTGGGCGATTCGAAGCGCATGAATTGATAGCCCTCGGTGCGGGCCCACTCGGCGGCAGATTCGAGCAATTGCGAGCCCACGCCATGGCGGCGCATGTCGGGAACGATCCCGAGCAGCCACCCCTGATGGGTGTTGGGCTTGGCTTCGAAGCCGGCGTAGAAGCCCACGGCATCGTTTTCAATGCTTGCGACGGCGACCATGAGTTTGTTGCGCCCGTCGAGGCGGCGCGCTATCCAAGCTTCATCGCGTTCGGGGCGAAAAATGCTGTTGTAGAGGTGCGTAATGGTGCCAACATCAGTTGGATTGATTCGATCAATGGTTGCATCTGCCATGGCACCGTCTCCCCACACATGGAGTTACTGATTCATCGGCGTCATTCCGCTCTCAGGAACCAACGCACAGGTGAGAAAGAATATTCGGACCCCGCACTACCGTCGCGTCCTGCACATCTTCTTATTCGTGATTCCGTGTGGTCCGGTTTCGCAGACGTTGGAGGGTACAGGAATCATTCCTTGGAGCGGGACATATAACTGCCGTCTGCCGTTGCCACTCGAATGGTTTCGCCATTGGCGATAAAATCGGGCACCCGGGTTTTCAGACCAGTTTCGAGTGTGGCCTCTTTGCCGACATTGGTCACCGTTGCACCTTTTACCGCGGGTTCACATTCCGCGATCGTCAGGTCAACTGCGGCGGGCAGTTCAATGAGCACCGGGCGTTCTTCGTGGACAAGCACCGTGGCGTTGGAGTTGGGCCTCAGAAACTTCATGGCCTCGCCCGCGACATCTTTGTTGATCGTGATCTGGTCAAAGTCTTCGTTATCCATGAAGACAAAACCATCGCCATCTTCATAGAGATATTCCATCTGGCGGCGATCGAGGTGTGTTGCGGGCATTTCTTCAGCGGGGTTGAGCCGCTTTTCAATATGCTGCCCGGTCTTGACGTCTTTCAATTTGACCTGACAAAAAGCGCGCAGGTTGCCCGGCGTGCGATGCTCATACTTCACGACCACCATCAGACGACCATCCAGATTCACAGCCACGCCGGGGCGAAGATCAATCGCTTTCACCGTTCATTCTCCCATTGGTTCTCGCGTGCCCGATCCCGAGTGCGCGCTGCATATCCTACCCACTTGGGGCAATCATCGGGCGGCAGCGGTCGCGGTCAGTGTCACCGTGGGCTTTGCTATTGGGGCGTGTTGGGCCAATCGGGGGACGCGGTGCTTCGACCAGTCGCGGACCTGTTGGTCCGGGGACGCGGCCCCATCCTGGACGCGCAATACGTCATAAAAATTGTCACGCTGAGCGGGCACGAATCCCGCATCGCGCACCAGTCGGCACAACACCGCCTCATTCAGGCAATAGGTGGTGCCCGCAGATGAGACCACGTTTTCTTCCATCATCACCGAGCCCATGTCATTCGCGCCATACATCAGCCCCATTTGCCCGATGGGGGGCCCCATGGTTACCCAGCTCGAGCCGATTGAGTAGATGTTGTCGAGAAAGAGCCGACTCACGGCCTGCGTGCGCAAATAATCCGATGCCCCCGCGAGTCGCACGCGCCGACCAAACTCGGTGTGCTCGGTTTTTTTCCCGGTGCCGTCGAGCTTTGCGACCACATCACCCGGGAAGGGTGCATCAAGTTCACCCTCCTGCTCGCCCCATTCGGGAAGCCTTCCCAGCGGCGTATTCTCGCGCTGGAAGGGCCAACTGATGAATGCGGTGTAATGCCCCCACCCATCGACGCCGCGCGACAGTGCCTCGTCCTGGCGCTCACGCACCCGCGCCATGTGATGTACGCGATCGGCAAGGCCTTCGATGTGCCCGAACATCATTGTTGCGCTGGTGAACATGCCCAGTTCATGGGCAACACTCATGCAATCAAGCCATGCGGTTGCATCGCATTTGCCAAGGCCAATCTTGCGCCGCACTGCGGGTGCGAAGATTTCGCCGCCACCGCCGGGCAGTGAATCAAGCCCAGCCTCTTTGAGCTGCACCATCACGTGATAGATCTTGTCGCGCAAGGTGGTTCCGGGCGGGTTGAAGAAGTGCACGAATTCAATGAATTCTGGTGGACTAAAGGCATGCACATGCAGGTGAGGATATTTCGCTTTGATGCTTTGCAGCAAGTCGAGATACCACTCCAGTGGCAGCGCCGGGTTCATGCCGCCCTGCATGAGAATTTGCGTGCCGCCGATGGCCACAAGTTCATCGATCTTGGCATGAATGGCTGAATAATTGAGTGTGTAGGCGTCGTGCTCATCACCATCGCGCCGGAAGGCACAGAACGTACACTTTGCGTTGCACACGTTTGTGTAGTTGATGTTGCGGTCGATGACATAGGTGCGGATGGAGTCGCCATGCAGCGTGCGGCAGCGCAAATCTGCAAACCGACCAAGCGTGTGCAGTGGGGCATGTTGGAGCAGGTCAAGGGCTTGCTGCGGTGTCAGGCGCACTTCGCCCAGCGCCACTGCTTCGAGGAAGCCCGCATCGAGTGCATTACATGACTCGTGCGGCTTCAGGGCTTCGTGAGCTATGCGCGGCACATCTCTGGCGATTGGCGATGTCGAGGTGGATGCTTCCTGCAACACTTTTTCGCAATGCTCCTGTGACGCAGTGGTGAACCATTTCCCGGGAATCTCCTCCCCGAGAACGGCATTATAGATAAAACAAGCCCGGGCGACTGATTGTTTCAGAATATATTGAAAATCCAGCGATCACCTCTGGCAAGTCTGCAATGGCGGGATGTCGCCGAGGAACCCTTGCAAACGTCCGAAAGTCAGGTCCAGTGCCCCCCGGAAGGGGCCGATACGCAGGACGTGGCCCTCCGGAGGGCCGCACGTATTTCCGGCACTGTTCTGACGGGAAGGATGTTGTGTCGCCCGCCCCTCGCCCTCATGTTTCAGCGGCTCTTGCTCACCTGCGGTTCGGGGCTGCCCTTGCTGCGCTGACGCTGTCGATCGCCCTTGCCTCACAGGTTGGGGTCTGGTGCTTTGTTCATTTCACCAATGTGCGGATTGTGAATGTGATCGATGAGGACGAAGATCGGCAAAATTTCGATGTTGTGGCGTCGCCCACTGTTGGCTCGCTGTCGGGCGTCGAGACGGACAAAGGCGATACACAAAACGCGGAGCCTGAAAAAAATGCACCGGGGAGATCACTTACATCGAACTCCACAGGTGTTCCAAAGGAAACACTTTCCGAACCCGTTGATCCCAATGTCGTGTCATCGGCCAATGATCGGCGATTGCGTTCTGCTTCAGGAATTGTGCAGACCGTTGGCATTCTCAGCGCGTTCATGCTTGTGGTATTCATGCTGCAAGGTGTTGTTGTCGCCGGCGGTGGCGGCGTGCCGGGTGTTGAAATGGCGGTGTCTGGTGCGACATGGAGCCTGATCATCGGGTTGCTTGCAACACCATTGAGCATGGTGATTCCTTCAGCACCATTTACGGGTGTTTTTGCAAGCTACGATCTTGTTGTAAGCAATTCTGAAGCCTATCGCATGCATGCAACAGGCGCACCGGGGCCACTTGGTTTTTACATGATGCACCTTGTGCTGCCATTTCTGATGATGGGGGGCGTGGCGGCGGCGGGGCTGCGCTTCCGCGCGGGCATCGAACAGGGTGTGATTGCGACAAGCGTTTCAGAAGCAGAAGAGCGCATCGAGCGCGAGATTCGTGCCCGCAAGAAGCTGGGTCAGACGGCAAGCACGCGCGCTGCGGGGGCGATGGAACAGACGATCAATCAGCCGTATGTGCCGACGAGTGGTGCAACAGGTGTGCCTGCGGCGCCTGCTGGCACTTCGACTGGTGCGACCCTGCCGGGAGTACACATGCCTGTGGCACCGCAACCCGTGGCGGCACCACCGCCCATGCAAGGTGGCCGGCCGGTCTAGAGGCATCTACCCTCGCGGGTGAAACTTGCGAACCACTTCTTTGAGCCGGGTCTGGTCGACGCGTGTGTAGATTTGTGTGGTCGTGACATCGGCGTGTCCGAGCAGTTCTTGCACGATGCGCAGGTCTGCCCCGCCCCCGAGGAGGTGCGTGGCAAAGGTGTGGCGCAGCACATGGGGGTGAACATTTTTCAGACCCGCCGCCGCGGCGCAGCGCTTGACGATTTGCCAGATCGCGACGCGTTCAAGCGGCCTGCCGGTGCGCGAGAGATAGAGTCTGCCCGCATCGCGACTGTCCGGGCGGATGAGGCGCGGGCGGCACTCTGTGAGATACCGCTGCAATGCATTGCGGGCAGGATCACCAAAGGGCACGAGGCGCTGTTTGTTCCCCTTGCCGGTGGCTTTGACAACCCCAAGGGTGAAATAGATTTCATCAACGTGCAGGTCGGCGGTTTCAGAAGCGCGCAGGCCGCAGGCATACATCACTTCAAGCATGGCGCGGTCGCGGACCCAGAGTTGCGGCATCGACGGATCGTCGTCATCCCCGGGCTGAGGGGCATCAAGTAACGCGCGGATACTGCGCGGCGATAACACCCCGGGGACCTTTTTCCACTGCGAAGGACGATCGATCAACTCGGTCGGGTTGGTGTCGAGGTGGCCTTCGGCGCGCGCCCAACGGAAGAACATGCGCAGGGCTGCTAGGTGGCGCGCAATAGAGGATGAAGCCAAGTCGCGCTCGGTTTTCAAGGCGCGCAAGTGCCCCACGACCGCAACTGGGGTGGCATCGTCGAGCCGTGGCGTGCGGCCGTTGTTGCCCGTGAGGATGTGGGTGTGCAGGTCGGCAAGGTCGCGGCGGTAGGCGGCGAGGGTGTTGGGCGACAACCCGCACTCCACGCGCAGATAAGTCAGGTAGGCCCGGACGGCCTGATCGAAAAGCGTGGTGTTTAGCACTTCAAGACAGCTATCGGTGGGGCGCAGCCTCGGCGCTTGGTGCATGCGCGCAATCGTGTTATCGGGCGAGGGTCAATCCAATCGGCGCACGGTTGGCACGCGGCTTGTGAATGGTTTCATCACGAGGCGCGGAGCGCATCGAACACTGGGAGGCTGCATGGACGCAGGATTGAAAGAACGGATCGGCACAACACCGATGGGGACGCGCATTGTTGGCCTAGCAAAGGCCGCTGCGGCGTTGCATATGGCGGAAGTGTCGCATTTGCGGGCGCACATGCTGCGCCCGGGTGACGTCGGGTTCGAATGGTCGGGCGAATTGACCATTGACGAATTCAAAGCCGTGTTCGGCATACAGATGCACACCAGTCGCGCAGCGGATGCGCGTTATTCGACACGGAAGGCAGCGCAATGAACTACGGCTTATATCTGGCGGCATCCGGGGCGTCATCTGCGATGGCGCGACAGAATGTGTATTCCAACAATCTTGCCAATGCCAGCACGGTGGGGTTCAAGCCCGATTTCATCGGCACGCGGTTTCGCGAAGCCGTCCGTCAGGAAGACAACCTGATGTGGCTTGATTCCAATGCCATGCTCGAAAAACTTGGCGGCGGCGTGCTGCCAACGGCCACGATGATTTCACTGACGCAGGGGCCACTGCGGGAGACTGGTGATCCCCTTGATGTTGCGATTCAGGGCGAAGGGTTCCTCATGGTCACGTACCAGGGTGAGCCTGCGCTGACGCGCGATGGCCGCCTGTCAGTGTCGCACGAGGGGCACCTTGTGCGCGCAACCGACGGCGCGGAGGTGCTTGATGATGGTGGCTCACCGATCACGGTGGATCGCGCGATTCCAATCGAAATTACAAACGATGGCGAAGTGATGCAGGCCGGCGCGACGGTGGGCGAGCTTGCCTTGGTGACGGTGCCTGATGCGACGCAGATGACCAAGGGCAGCGATGGCACATTCATGTTCAACGATCAGGTGAATGTGCAGGACGCGGCACAAACGGTCAATTCCGAATTGAAACAGGGCATGGTCGAGGACTCTGCGGTGAATGCGATTGGCGCGCTCAATGCCATCACAGGCGCATCGCGGGCGGCGCAGGGCAACATGCGCATGATCGCGGCGATGTGGGAAGTGATGGGGTTGGCAGTGAATCGGCTTGGGCGGGTGAACTAAAGAAGGCACTGGGCATCAGGCACCAGGCACTGGGAAAATAGGACAGCATCATGGCAACAGTAGCACTGTATTCTTCAGCGACAGGACTCAATGCGTTGAGCACAAAGCTCGATGTCATCGCGAATAACCTTGCAAATGTGAATACTGAAGGATTCAAATCGAGCCGCGCAAACTTTCAGGATTTGTTTTATCAAGAGAAGCGCATGCCGGGCGTCGAGAATGCTTCGGGCTCAGAATCGCCCACGGGGCTCTATGTGGGGCTTGGTGTGAAGGTGTCGGGCACGCAGCTTGATTTCCGCCTTGGAGCGCCTGTGCAAACCGACAAAGAGCTCGACATGATGATTGATGGTGAAGGATTCTTTCGCGTTGAGGTGGCGCCATCGGTGAGCGGCGATGGGTTTGCATACACGCGGGCGGGAAATTTCACAGTCAATGAAGATGGCGAACTGGTGCTTGCCAATGACCTGGGATCGCGCCTTGAGGGAGGCATCACCATTCCTGATGATGCCACCAAGGTCGAAATTTCTACCGATGGCCGGGTCTTCGTGCAGCAGGCGGGCGACAATGAGCCGGTGGAAGTTGGTCAAATCGAGATTGCCACGTTCATCAATCCCGAGGGATTGAAGCAGGTCGGTTCGAGCATGTTCATCGAAAGTGGGTCAAGCGGGCCTGCGATTGCGGGTCAGCCTGGGGAGGAACATTTCGGGCAGATTCGCACGGGGTTCCTTGAAGGATCGAATGTTGATCCGACTATGGAACTGGTCGAACTGATCCGCACCCAGCGGGCTTTTGAAATGAACAGCCAGGTGATTCAGGCGGCGGACGAGACCCTCAGGGCGATCGGTCAGCTTCGTCAGTAAATCGTAATTGATGGTGTTGCGCTAGGAGTGGCGCAGCGTTTGCGAAGAACACCCCGGCGGCCAAGCAGGAGGCAAGGCGCGATGGGACGGATGCGAACACAGTTTGGAATATGGGGTCAGGCAGGATCGCTGCTTCTCGCGGCGATGGTGGTGGCAGGTATTGCGCCAATGGCGCTGGGTGATGAGGTTCTGCTTCGCAGGCGGGCGACTGTGGACGAATCAGTGCCCATCACCCTCAATGATATTGCAGAACTGGAAGGCGACTATGCGCACTCACTGCGCGATGTTGTCGTTGTAGATCAGCAAGCAACGGCGGCAAAGGGCGAGTGGGTCACCATTGAACTTGGCGAGGTGCGTCAACGGCTTATGGCGCAGGGCGTGCGCATGGGGGCGCTGAGTTTGTCTGGCAACCGGTGCGATGTGCGCGTGGGTGTTGTTGAACTCGCTCGACCGGCGGCAGAAGCGGCAGCGCCACTCAAGTGGGAAGAATATTCAGTTGCGGATGTGGCGGGCGCGACGGATGTGCCCGCGATGATCGTAGGTCTACTCGCGGATCAACTTGAGCTGACGGTACATGACCGCATTCGTGTGCGTTTTGATGCAGTATTTACAGATGCGCTTGCCAAAGCGAGCGGCAAGCGCGTGGGCGTTGCATCGAAGAGCACAGCTTCGGGTGGGGCAGCGCTTTTCGGATTGACGGCCTATGGAGACGACGGCAGTATCACCGACGTGTGGACGGTGCGGGTTGAGGCCCAGGTCTGGCGTACCGTTGTGCGCATGAAACGGACCGTGAGCCGGCGCAGCGTTATGCGCGCAGGTGATATTGAATCAATAGCACAATGGGTTGGTGTTGGCGAAACAGCGCTGCATGATGCAACTGCGGTGGTTGGCTTTGCGGCGCGCATGCGGCTCAGCGAGGGTGAACTCGTGCGCGAAGGCCAGCTCGAAGCACCAATTGTGATTCGCCGAGGTGATCTGGTGCAGGTGCATTGCCTGAGCGGCGGTCTTGTGGTGCGCGGGCGGGGCCGGGCGCAGAGCGCAGGACGCGCAGGCGAACTGATCGAGTGCAAACTTGATGATGCATCACGAAGTTTTCTGGCGCGCGTCGATGGGCCGGGCCGGGTGGTGATGGAAGCGATCGAATCGCGCGAGCCAGTAGCAGGAGGCAAATGATGGTGAAGGCAAAGACAGTGCATGTGGCAGCGGGTGTTGCGTTGGTATTGGTGAGCGGAAGCGCCGCGACAGCGCAGGCGCTGATGGATCGTCCGGCATCTTCTGCGGCGAAGCGAGACGGCACGGGCGCCGCAGTTGCCCAAGAACCGGTTGGCGTGAGTCTTGAACAGGTGAGTCTGATTCGAGTCGAGCCACCCGAGCCGAGGACATTTCAGGTGCAGGATCTGGTAACGATTATTGTTTCAGAGCGCACCAAGGCGAGTCGCGAGCAGACGCTTGAGACGGATAAAGACTTCAAACTCACAGGTTCGGCGACGGCGCTGCCGGATATATTGAAATTACTTGCGCTACGCTACGAAAATTACGACAACCTGCCGATCAATGCGGATGCGACTGGCCAGCACGAATTTAATGGTGAAGGTGAATATGAACGCACTGATTCAGTGACGACGCGCGTGACCGGGCGCGTTATTGAAGTGAAACCCAATGGGACATTGCTTATTGAAAGCAGAACATCGGTGCGCACGGATACGGAAGAGCAGTTGATTGTTATTTCCGGGTTGTGCAGGCCTGATGATGTGACGGTGACGAACACGGTGCAATCGAACCAGATGTTTGATCTGACAGTGGATATTCAAAACAGCGGCGAGATCGACAAGGCTGCCAACAAGGGCTTGATTACGCGCGTGATGGAAACACTGTTCAACTTCTAGGCAGATGGGTACTACGCAATGAGCAAGCAAGCGAGCATGAAAGTGTTTATCGGTCTGGTGGTCAGCGTGCTGGTCATGGCGATGCCTGCGCGGGCTGCGGTGTCATTGCAGGAACTCGTACAGCTTGAAGGCTATGGCTCTGATGAAATATGGGGCCTTGGTCTGGTGCTGGGTCTTGAAGGCACGGGTGACGGCGGCGACATTCTTGCCAATGCAAGGCCACTTGCGCAGTTGATGGAGCGCGGCGGAAACGCATTGCCCAATCTGGAAGAACTCGCGGATACCAAAAGTGCAGCGCTTGTGATGGTGACGGCCAAATTGCCCGCTGCGGGCGTGAAGCGCGGCGATGTCATTGATGTGCAGGTGCAGACGATGCTTACCGCCAAGAGTTTGCAGGGCGGTAGATTGTTCCTTGCGCCATTGGTGGGGCCGATGCCTGGGCAGGGTGCGTTTGCGATGGCAAGCGGCGATATCACTCTCGATGGATTGTCACAATCAAGTGGGCGCGTGCGCAATGGTGCGCGCATGATCGCAGATATTCACAAGAATGTTGTGACGAGTCGAGGCACATTGCGCCTGAGTGTGAAGCCGCAATACGCATCGTGGACCACCGCGACGTTGATTGCGAGTCAGGTGAATCAGGACAAGCGCGGGTTTTTGTCTGATGAAGCGCTGCGGCTGGCGATTGCCCTTGATGAACGCACGATTGAAGTGCGCATACCTGAGCCATATCTACCGGATCCATCCGGTTTTATTTCTGACATTCTGAAAGTGCAGTTTGATGAATCGCTTCTTGCATTGCCCGCACGAGTGATTGTCAATGAAGCGCGCGGGCAGATCGCGATTTCGGGCAATGTGACCTTCAGCCCGGCGGCGGTGAGTCATGCGAATTTGGTGGTCACTGTGGTGACGCCCGAGATTGTGCCAACGCCTCAGAACAGGCGGATCGAATCGGGTTCGGTAGCTGGCTTAGACACAACCGGTGACGAGCGATCGCTTGCAAAACTGAGCGATCTAATGGATGCGTTGCGTCAGCTTGAGGTGCCGGTGCGGGATCAGATTGCGATTCTGCATCAGTTGCACAAGCTCGGCGCATTGCATGGCGAATTTATTGTTGAATGAGGAGCGGGCATCATGAATGGAATTGACGCGATTATGTCGGGCACAAACGCAATAAGTGCAATGAAGATCGATTCCCATGCCCAGCGCATGGAAAAGGCACGGGACGCGGCCGAAGAGCTGGTGTCGATTTCGCTCGTGCAGCCAATTCTCAAAGAGCTGCGCGACACAAACCGCGCGACGGGCCCGTTTGCGCCTGGAGCTGGTGAAAAAGCATTTGGGCCGCTCCTTGATGCGGCGATGGCGAAGCAGATCGTATCAGCGCAGGGGTTCAATGTTGTTGATGCTGTTGCAGAAAAAATGGGCAATTCGGGAAGTGCGATGGCAGCATGGTCACGAGCGCGCGCTGAAACCGGAACAGGACTTGAACTTGGAGATCATCGATGAAAAACAACACAGCAATTCCATCCAAGCCTGCAGGCGATGCCAATGAAGCAGTGTTGATTGGCGAGCTTGAGAATCTGTTGCGCGATTTGATCGTGTGCTACGAGCAGTTGTATTCGCTCACCAAGCTCAACCGTGCCGCACTCAATGAAGCTGACACCGCAAAGCTCTCATCATGTGTCGCACAACAGAATCACATCGTGCAGCGTGTGGCAGAAGCTGAGAAGCGCAGAATTCGTGTGGTGGGTGGGCTCGCTGAGCGATTTGGATCAAAGGCGCGCACGCAGACCACGGTGACATGGCTTGCAGAGCGCATCGGCGGCGAAGAAGGGCAAAGATTGCGCGTTCTTGCGCGGGCGCTCAAGACCATCATGCAGCGCATTGCCCCAGCTAATGCAGCAACGCATCAGGCGGCGGACATGCTTGCGCGGCACATGGAAGGTCTCTTGCGCCGAATTGCCGGTGAACTTCGTCATGCCGGACTGTATGGCAGGCAAGGCGCGGTGACCGGCGGCGCGGTGCGCTCGGCGCTCAATGTCACCCAGTAATACTTTGGCACGCTTCTTGCGTTGAAGTCTTGCGGCGCGAGGTGCGCCCCGGCGGAGCCGACGCGATATGGGTCTCACAAGCTCACTGCTGATTGGACGAACAGCGCTCAACGCCTCTCAGGTGGCGCTGCAAGTTACTGGCAACAACATCGCCAATGTTGGCACCGAGGGGTACCACCGTCAGCGCGTCGAACAGGCACCGGTGCGGGGTCTTCGCCAAGGCAGCCATTTTTTTGGTCAGGGTGTCGGAGTTGATCGCATCCTCAGGCTCATCGACCCGGCGCTCGCGGGGCGCGTGCGAAGCTCTATCAGTCAGGAGCAGGGCGCTTCGATTGAGCGCGGCATTCTGAGCACCATTGAATCTCTTACAAACGAATTGACGGGCACGGACCTGTCGAGTCAGTTGAGTCGATTTTTCAACGCATGGAGTGAACTTGCCAACAATCCATCGTCAAGTGTGACACGCGCGGCGGTCGCTGAAGAAGGTTCGGCGTTGTCGTCATTCATTGGCGGGTTGCGCCGCGACCTGATGCAACAGCGATCGCAGATCGAAGATCAGCTTACGTTTTCGGTGACACGCGCTGATGAACTGCTCAATGACATTGCGACTTTGAATGAGACAATTGTGCTTGGTGAGGCGGGCGGCGAAGCTCAAGATGGCAATCTGCGCGATCAGCGCGATTTGCTTGTGGATGAACTCGCCGGGCTCATGGATATCACAGTTGTTGAAAAGGATTCGGGTGCCGTAGACATTCTTGTCGATTCGCAGCCCATCATTCTTGGCACATCATCCAAGGGCCTGGAGATTGATATTCGGAGTTTGCCGGGTGTGAATGGCAAGCAGGGAACATTTGAATACCGAGTGATGACCAAGGGCGGAGATCATGTACGCGTGACGGATGGTCGAATCGGCAAGCTGCTTGAAGCGCGCGAGAACGCCGTGCAAGGGTTGATTGACGATCTTGATGAGTTGTCATCGCAGTTGATCTTTCAGGTGAACTCGCTGCATACCTCGGGGCGGCCAGCCGGCAAATTGACCGACACCACCGGATGGCAGTTCGTAGAAACAGCGGATCAGGCGCGGGCGCTGAACGATCCGGCGAATACAACATTTACCGAATTGCCCTTTGGTGCAAAGAACGGCAGCTTCCGCGTTGTCCTGACAGATGCAAATGGCAATGAATCCGAACAGACAATATTTATTGATCTTGATGGTGTGCAGGCGGACGGCACGCCGGGTTTTGCAAATGACACTTCGATGCTCGATATTCGGTCAGCACTTGATGGCATTGCGAATCTGAATGCGGAGATCACGCCGGGCGGGCAACTGCGCGTGTACACCGATGCAGGTTTCGATGTGTCCTTTGGTGATGATTCATCGGGTGCGCTCGCGGTGCTGGGGATCAATACATTTTTTCAGGGCACTACTGGTCTTGATATGGCACTGCGCAAGGAAGTGGAAAACAATTCCGAACTGATCAGTGTGGGCTTTGGGCCAGGGCAAAATACGACCGCGCTTTCAATAACGAACCTTCGCGAATCAAAGTTAGATGCTTTGGGCGGGCAATCCCTGATGGAACAGTGGGGGGCGGCTGTCGAGCGCACGAGCGTGCGCGCCAGTGCGGTGACAACGCGCCATGAAGCACTGTCAACGGTGCGCTCAAGCCTTGAAGCGCAGAGTTCTGCGATCAGCGGCGTGAGCATGGACGAAGAATCGATCAATTTGATTACGTATCAGCAGCAGTATTCAGGTGCTGCACGGTTTATCTCTGTCGTCACCGAGTTGACGCAGTTACTTATGACGTTGGTGTAAGGAGTTCAGGCGCGGACATGTGGGGTGAGCAATGACCATTCCTGCGATTTACGGACGCGTGCCAAGCTTGCTGGCCTCACAGCTTTCACTGCGCGCGCTGACTGATACAAATATCAAATTGCTCACGGCGAGTTCGCAGCTTGCAACCGGCTTGCGCGTCAGCAAGGGCAGTGATGATCCGGTGGCGGCGTCACTCATTGGCGCACTCGATGCTGAGCTGGAGTTGTCAGAACAGCGCAATCGAAATATGTCACACGCGGGCGCAGTACTGAATAGCATCGATTCGTCACTATCGGAGCTTGGCGATCTGGTACTTGAAGCGCGCAGCGTGGCATCGAGTCAGGTTGGCATTGGTTCAGATTCTGGAACACGTCTCGCACAGTCCGAAGTGATCGCACAAAGCCTGACGCAACTTTTCGGGACCATCAACCGCGATTTTGCTGGCATCAATTATTTTGCAGGCGGGCGCACTGGAACATCCGCGATCGAATCAGCCCGCGGCGGGTATCGGTACATGGGCGATCGTGACGGGATGCATATTGATCTTGGGCAGGGCCTTGAGTTTCCGATCACGGTGCCCGCGGACCTTGCGGTGGGGAGCTTGTCGGGGCGCGTGGAAGGTGATGTTGATCTTGATCCAGCGATGACAACAAACACGCTGGTGCGCGATCTGCGCGGCCCACTTGAGGACAAGACGCTCGGGACGCTTGAAATTCTGGTGAACGGTACAACAACGATACAAGTGGATTTGTCGAGTGCAGAGACTGTGGGCGATATCGCGGACATGATCGAATCAACGATTCGCGATCAGGCACCGGGTGTACTCAGTGGTGCGTTTCCGGGCGGGGTCGTGCTTGCGGGCGATCGTTTTCAGGTGCTCATCGCGGGTGCAAATACGCTGGATTTCAATGATGGTCCTACGGGAGGCACTGCATCGGCGCTTGGTCTTTCGGGGACGACCTTTAATTCCGGCACAAGTGTGACGGCGGGGGTAACAGGTGATCTGAATGTCCGCGTTACGCAGCGCACAACACTTGCAAGCATGGCGCCAGGCGGTGCGCTCGTGGGCGATATCACTTTCATCAATGGCAATCGGCAGGGCACGATTTCTACTACGGCGGGCATGACTGTTGGCGACCTTGCAGAAGAAGTGAAACGCCTTGATCTTGGTATTCGTCTTGAAGTAGCTGGCAATGGCGATTCACTCAATATTGTCAATGAAACCGCGGGTCTTCGGATGAGTGTGACGGATCGAGCCGGTTCGAGTGTTGCATCTGCGCTTGGCATTCGCACCTTCATGAATACAACGTCCCTGACGGATCTCAATGACGGACGTGGAGTGGAGATCGCAGATGGCAATCTTGACGAGAATGGACTGCCTGATGCGAGCCGGAATGTTGATTTCGAAGTGACACTGAGTGATGGATCGACGTTTACAGTTGATCTGGTGCCTGCGGACATCACCGATGTGCAGACCATAGTTGCGAAGATCAATGCAGAGTGGGTCGCGTCTGGTGTGGGCGGCGGGTTCGCAGCATCAATCAATCCGGATACGAATGGCATTATGTTTACAGATGCTGCTGGGGGTACGACGCTCAGCGTGAAGAGCCTCAATGCATTTGCCGCCGAAGACCTGGGGTTGCTTGATGGCTCGAACTCAGCGATCGTTGGTGGCGCACAACTTGCGGGGTCTGACAGGTCAACAGTGCGCGTCGACAGTTTGTTTTCTAGTTTGACAGAATTGCAAGTTGCACTTGAGACCAACGATGAACGTGGCATCACATTTGCGGGGGATCGCCTTGAAGCAGATGTCGAGCGCCTTGCGGTAGCGCGGGCGCTAGTGGGAACGCGGGCGCGTCGTGTGGAACAGGCGCAGGAACAGTTGGGGGCAAGTGTAGTGCTTGATAAGAAAGTGAAGAGCGAGCTGCAGGACCTGGATTTTGTTGAAGCTAGTTCGCGATTCAGTTTGTTGCAGACGCAGTTACAGGCTGCATTGCAGGTGACCGCACTGACGCGGCCGTTGAGTTTGTTGAACTTTCTCAGTTAGCGCTGGGCAAGGGGTTTTGGTGAAGAGACTGCTCGGATGGTTCGGGCGGCAGAAAAACGACAGGATGTCGCTCGCGCAGCGCGCGAGTAATCCAGGATGGAGTGCGCCACATGCAGGTGCAGACCACGAGATTTGGAACAGTTGATATCGCGGAAGATCGCATCATCGATTTTCCAAATGGGCTCTTGGGTTTTTCGACCCACAAGAAATTTTGCTTGTTGCAGCCCAATGATGATGCGTGTTTCTTTTGGCTGCAAAGCCTTGAAGATCCGGCTTTGGCGTTTGTGGTGACTGATCCAGGCATGTTTGTGCCGGAGTATTCGGTGCCCATTCGCGATGAACAGTCAACAAGCCTTGGCTTGAAGACGCTTGAGGAAGCTCAGGTGTTTGTGATCGTCAACAAGGTTGAAAAAGCACTCACCGGCAATCTGCAGGGACCGCTCGTGATCAACACGGTGTCACGTGTTGGCGAGCAATTTGTGCTCTCTGAGAAACGATGGGCGACGCGGCATCAGTTACTGGCCCTTGATGATGCAGCGGCGGCATCGGCCTGACACAGACGCAGACGTTGAGCGTGTACGAGAAATATGACTCAGGGTATCCACGGAGGGGTCCCTTCATGCTTGTTCTATCAAGACAGCGCGACGAAACAATCATGATCGGCGATGAGATCGAGATCACGGTTGTTGATGTACGCGGGGACAAAGTGAGACTTGGCATTTCGGCGCCCTCTCGCGTCGCGGTTCATCGTAAAGAGGTGTACGAAGCGATTCGGATCGAAAACGAACGCGCAGCGAACATGAGCGGTGATGCGCTTGGTGACGGGCAAGGGGTTCGCCCGGTTCGCCCCGGGCGGCGCGGCGCAGGTTCATCATCATCGGTACGCATCGTGAAGAGCACAGGAGCATCTGGTGACCACAAGCGGCGCGCGTAATATTCGTCGCGCGATGATCACGGAGGATCGTCATGGCTAGAATTAATTCAAACATCCCGAGCTTGATCGCACAGTTCAATCTTCAACAGGCCAATTCAGGCCTCGAGCTGCGCTTGCAGCGCCTTGCCACCGGCCTGCGCATTAATCGAGGTGCGGATGATCCTGCGGGTTTGATCGTCAGCGAGCGACTGCGCTCAGAACTCGAAGCAATCAATCAGGGCGTCAAGAACAGCGAGCGAGCAAGCAACGTCATCTCGACCACCGAGGGCGGCCTCAGTGAAGTCAGTCAGCTTCTCAACTCGATCAAATCGCTCGTAGTTGAGGCGGCGAACACCGGTGCCTTCAGCGCCGAAGAAATCGAAGCCAACCAGTTGCAAATTGATTCCGCGATCGATTCAATCACCCGCATCGCAAACACTTCAAGCTTTGCCGGGTTAAAACTCCTCAATGGATCGTTGGCGTATGGTTTGTCAGGTGTGATTCCATCAGAGGTGGCGATCGCCAAAGTCAATGGTGTGACGTTTGCCGACCGCTCCACCGTCGATGTAGATATCGATGTCATTGGCTCGGCGCAGACGGCGAACCTGTACTTCAACACGGACTATGTGAACTTCCCGACATTGTCTGGTGGTGCGGGTGGTGTTTCAGACAGTTTGCCACGGCGCATGACTGTCGAAGTAGCGGGCCCCGACGGCGTCATCGAACTTGGCCTTGCCTCAGGATCATCCAATCAGGACATCATCGATGCCATCAACGCGCGGTCTGCGATCACCGGCGTGGAGGCAGCAGCGGTGAGCGCAGCCGATGTTTCAAGCGGCATTGTTTTCAGTTCAGTTGAATTTGGCACCGAAGCCTTTGTCAGTGTGAAAACGTTATCAGGTGGACATGCAGACTATCAATTCGCACGCATGTCAAATGATGGCGCGGGAGCCCCCGCTTGGTCACTGGGTGTGCCAAACCCATCATGGGTCATCGCTGATAAGGATGATGGCAAGGACACAGTCGTCCTTCTCAATGGCGCTGTGGTCACGGGTAGTGGCCTGCAGATCAAGGCGCGAGGGCAGGAACTTGATGTCAACCTCTTGCTTGATGAAACCTTTGGTACAACTGTCGGCGGCTCAAGCACGTTTACCATCACGGGCGGCGGGGCGCTTTTCCAACTCGGCCCACAGGTCAACGCGAATCAACAGGTGAATATCGGCGTGCAGTCGGTCTCGGCAACGCGACTCGGTGGAACACTGCTTTCGAATGCTGCGGGTTCACCTGAAGTGCAGTTCCTCTCAAGCCTCAAATCGGGTGGGTCCAATTCGCTGCGCGGCAACCTGACAAACTCGAGTAAAATCCTTGAGCAGGCTATCGACGAGATATCTTCGCTTCGCGGACGTCTTGGTGCCTTTGAGCGCAACGTCCTTGACACCAACATCCGCTCCCTGCAATCGGGCATTGAAAATATCACCGCCGCGGGCAGCATCATTCGCGATGCCGACTTTGCCGCCGAGACTGCGGAACTGACGCGGGCCCAGGTGCTTGCACAATCGAGCACCAGTGTGCTCGCACTTGCCAATCAGCAGGCTCAACAAGTGTTGTCACTACTCGGGTAAGCCCGAGAAGAGGGCTCCGAGAACAAGGGGCACTCAGGCCATAACTGATACACATTCTCGGAATCTCCTCCAGGCGCCCATCGGGGCGTTTTTTTATTGCAGTCTCCAATAAGTGGGCATTCGGCACACCCGGTCTGGCAACACCGCCCGGGTGGTGTTGTGCGCTCATTGAGCGGCAATCCAAGACGACAACCCTCCCGAGGCAGCGCGAATAAGTGCTGTCAGGAAAGTACTCGTGCGGCGACGAACCAGGTCGCACGGGCCCGGCCGCCATGTGTCGCCCGGGTGCTTCATTGCAGTAGTTCGCATGAGGCGATGAGGTTCGGCCACAGGGGGGGCCGCTGGCCCACTTCGGGTTTCACGGAGGAACCGTTCAATGACTCGCATCAATACGAATGTGAACTCGCTGATCGCGCAGCGCATTCTGGGCCAGAATAATCAAGGGCTGAGTAAGTCCCTCGAGCGCCTTTCGACGGGTCTGCGGATTAACCGTGGTTCCGACGATCCATCAGGCCTGATCGCGTCGCAAAATCTGCGAGCAGAAAAAGCATCACTTGGCGCTGCAATCAGCAACGCCGAGCGCGCCGACCAGGTTGTGAATATCGCTGAGGGCGGCCTCAACGAAGTTTCAGACCTGCTCACAACTTTGCAGGGCCTTGTGACCGCAACGGCAAACGATGCCGGCTTGTCGCAGGATGAAAAAGAAGCCAATCAGTTGCAAATCGATTCGATCCTGCAGACTATTGACCGTGTCGCGGGTGCGACCAGCTTCCAGGGCACCAAACTGCTCAACGGCACGTTTGATTACAACACCAACAATGTCAGTGGTGCGGTGAGCTCCTTCCAAGTCAACGGGGCCAAGCTGGAGTTTGGCAAAACACTCGATGTCGAAGTTGCAGTGACCGGGTCCGCCGCGGTTGGCGGCTTCCTGATGCAGTTTGGTGGTGCAGCGATCGATCTCGGAAGTGCCGGGGAAACCTTCAAGATTGAAGTTACTGGGAATCTCGGCTCACGTGAGTTGAGCTTTGCATCGGGCACGACACTCGCGACCATCAATAACACCATCAACAGTTTCTCTGATGTAACTGGCGTTGCATCCAAGGTTTCTGGCACTGATGTACGTTTGACATCTGTCAATCGTGGCTCTGATGAGTTTGTCTCGATTAAGGTCATAGATGACGGTGCCATCGCTGTCGGTGCAGGTGTGACAGCACTCGACACTGGCAATGAAGCCGCGGCTTCCGGTACGGCAACAGTCTTCACGGATGCTGCACTCACGAACGGCCTGACCGACAAGGGTCAGGATGTTGAAGTCTTCATCAATGGACAGAAAGCCACTACCAAGGGCACCGTTGCACGCGTCAATACCGACTTCCTCGATGTCGAGATTGATCTGGCCTATGACATTACGAAACCCAGTGCGGGCGATGTTGGTGCCTTTAAGGCGTTTACCATTACGGGCGGCGGGGCCAGCTTCCAGCTCGGCGGTCGCGTGGATATTTCCAGCAAGGTGAGCCTGGGTATCGAGAATGTCGCTGTCCGCGGCATCGGCAACGTCACAGACAATTCCGTCAACTTTACGCTTGCGGATATCGGTGCAGGCAAGGGCCTGAACGTCGTTGATGGTGATCTCTCGGTAGCACAGAAGGCTGTCGAACAAGCGATCAAGGACATCAGTTCGACCCGCGGTCGTCTCGGTGCCTTCCAGTCGAATACGGTTGGCGCAACGATTCGTAGCCTTGGTGTCTCACTTGAGAACACTACCGCTGCGGAAAGTGTCATCCGTGATGTGGACTTCGCGTCCCAGACTGCGGAACTGACGCGTGGGCAGATTCTGGCATCATCGGCAAGTCAGATTCTGACGCTCGCAAACTCCCAGCCGCAGTCCGCATTGCAGTTGCTCGGGTAAACCATTGGCAAGACCGCGCCTTCCTTCGGGGTAATCCCCGGGGATAAGGCAGGTCGAGCCCGATAATCATTGCTCGCACCCCGTCTTCATCGGCGGGGTGCTTTCTTTTTTGCGCGTTGAGCAATCCTTATCGGGCGTGGCGAGTGCCTTACGGGCACACCTCCCGATATCACCCCCCGTCGTAGGGCAAACATAGCCAACCGTCGGAGATCAATGAAATGACACGGATTAATACAAATGTGACAAGCCTGCTGAGTCAGCGTGTGCTTTCACAGAACAACGCCGATCTGAACCGTTCACTTGAACGATTGAGCACTGGCTTGCGCATCAACCGAGGCAAGGATGACCCCGCCGGGCTCATTGCTTCACAGAATCTTCGAGCCGAGATCGATGGTCTCAATCAGGCCGTGAAGAACGCCGAGCGTGCCGATCAGGTGGTGAACATCGCCGAGGGCGGCTTGCAAGAAGTATCTAGTCTGTTGAATGGGCTTCAGGCGCTTATTACGCAGACGGCCAATACCGGCGGGCTGTCACAGGAAGAACTTGAAGCCAATCAACTTCAAATTGATTCGATCCTGCAAACGATCGATCGTGTCGCCAGTGCCACAAGCTTCCAGGGTTTGAAGCTGCTCAATGGCAATATGGACTATGAAACAGACAATATTTCCGCTGCGGTCACCGCGATCAAGGTCAATGGCGCCAAGCTGAGCTTTGGTGAGACGCGCGATGTCGATGTGCTTGTGACAACCTCCGCACAGGTCGGCGGGTTGTTGATGTCTTTCGCTGGTGCATCAATCGCACTGGGCGGGCCGACAAATAATTTCGTCATCGAAGTTGCCGGGGCGGAGGGCTCACGCGAGCTCACATTCGCCTCGAGCACTTCGCTAGCAGTCATTGAAAGCACGATCAACAGCTTCACGGATGTCACTGGTGTTCGAGCGAGCGGTGATGGGGTGACAGGTATTCGGCTCTTTTCAGACGGCTTCGGCTCTGATGAGTTTGTCAGCGTCACTGTGATTGACGAGGGCGGCATCGGCACCGCGAGCGGCATCGGGGTCTATGGGTACCTCCCGGGAGACGCCAACACGCCGGACACAGGTACCGTCACTACGTTTCTTGCTGCAGATAACGGCGTGCTCGATCGCGGGCAGGATGTCGGCGTCACCATCAATGGCATTCGCGCAACAACCAAGGGCACACAAGCCACGATCAATACCGACTTCCTCGATGTCGAACTCAATCTCAACTATGACGATACGGTTGGAACTCCAAATGCCGCCGTGCTCGGCGCCTTCACCGCCTTCACCATCAATGGCGGCGGGGCAGACTTCCAGCTTTCTTCGCGCGTCAATATTGGCGGCAGGGTGAGTATTGGTGTCGGCAATGTCGCTGCCCGCGAACTGGGACAGACAACGGTGAATGTCAACGGCACGGATTCGACATATCTCCTCAAGGACCTCTCCAACGGGCGCGATCTGAATGTTGTAGATGGCAATCTTACAGCAGCGCAAAAAATCGTTGAAGGGGCGATTAAGGAAGTCAGTTCATTGCGAGGTCGTCTCGGTGCATTCCAGAAAAATGTCATTGGTGCGACTGTGCGATCTCTGGGCGTGTCTGTTGAGAATACGACTGCCGCTGAAAGTGTGATCCGCGATGCAGACTTTGCAACCGAGTCCGCAGGCTTGACGCGTGCTCAGATTCTTGTGCAGTCGTCGACGCAGGTGCTGGGCATTGCGAACCAGTCGCCGCAAAACGCACTGCAGTTGCTCGGATAAGGCAGCATAGAAGACGGATAATTATTTTGCCCCGAAAGGGGCACCGGAGGTTCCGACCGTGGCGGTCGGTCCTACGACGGGGGGGCGGTTCGCTATTGGCGAGTCGCCCTCTTTGTAGTGGTCAGCGTAGTGGTGATGCGGTGGGTGCTCCATGCGAGAACAATGCTGAGCAACACAAGCGCGCCAGTGATGCCCCAGAGTGCGTCTCCAATATTATAAAGCGCATAGACTTGATGATGTGGAATTGCGCTCGGGTCAATTGGCATGTTTCTACTCCTAGATAGGCACCTGATTTTATATCAACTTCAACACCGCAGTGCCATACAGAAGCACGCATGCGCCAACACCTACAGCACTTGCCACTTTGCCTTCGCGCGATTTTGACCAGACACCAAGGGCACCGAAACACGCCGCAGCCCCAAGCATCGCGCCCGCGCCGACAAGCATCGCCATCGATTCAGACTTCAATGGATCAACAAGTTTGTCAGTTGATGCTGCAAAGAGCAGCAGAATCACGCCCGGCACCACAAGCATAAATCGCGGCGAGCGCGAAGCAGGCATGTCCGGATCAGGATCATCGAGCACCTGTAATGGAACCGTGCGCTGCTTCGGTAGCTCACGAAGCGGCTCGCGCGCAGGCGCATGCGAAGGTACTGGTGCGCTTTGTGCAACGGGCGCAGCAGGTGGATCAGTGCGCTCCAGTGCGCCGCCTACATTGCCCGGAAACGAAATGGTTGGTCCCGGCAATTTCGGCTGCGGCGTGTCGGTGTCGTCACTCATTACATTTACGATGCGTGTGCGTGCGCCGCATTGCCAAGCGCTGCCTCAACGCGTTCCTTCCATTCTTCATACCCCTCGCGCCCCATCAGGCCAAAGGTCGCGAGTTTGCCAGTCTCCACTGCGGGCTGATCATAGGCGTCAATACCAAGCATCAGCGCAGCATACGACGTGACAATTTCCCACAGCGCGATGAATTCGCCAATGTGGCGCGCATCGGTCTTTGGAAAACGAATCGTAAAGTTGGGCCGCTGCGATTCAATGAACGCAAATTCTGTCGCTCGCTTCTCGACATTGAGCAGATGATGAAATGATGCGCCCTCAAGGTAGCTCAGCGCATCAACGCCCAGTCCCTTGGGCACATTCAGGTCTTCTAAGGGATTGCCATGTCCATCGGTAAAGGCATCGACTTCGAGGAAACCGAAAACCTTGTCATTGGGGCCTTCGCGGTAAAGCTGCACCTGCGAATGCTGATCGGTCGTGCCCAGCGCCTTGATCGGAGTGAAACCTGCGAATACATCATCGCGTTTGCCGTCGGCAGAGTGCTGCTTGCCAAGTGATTCCGCCCACAGTTGCCTGAACCAGTCCGCCATGAGATACAACTGATTGGCATAGGGCATCATCACATGATTCACTTTGCCCTTCGCACCAAGTTCAACAAGCACTGTCGCGAGCTGCGCCGCTGGGTTCTTGTCCATCGATTCATGCGAGCAGCGTGCATCCATCTCCGCAGCGCCATCGAGGAGCGCATCAATATCGATGCCGCACATCGCCGCCGAGAACAGCCCCACAGGCGAAAGCACACTAAACCGCCCGCCCACGCCATCGGGCACGGGAAAGGTTGTGTATCCAGCCGCATCGCAAATGCTGCGCATCGTGCCACTGGCAGGGTCCGTAATCGCAACAATGTGTTCAGCGTGTTTATTTTCACCGAGGCGATCAATAAGCAACTGGCGAATCGTCATGAACTGCGCTGCGGTCTCTGCGGTTTCGCCGCTTTTTGAAACAACATTGAAAAGCGTTCGCTCAAGCGTCGGGTCTTCATCAAGCACAAGTTGGAGCACGCTCCCCAAGTACACCGGGTCAACATTGTCAACAACGAACATGCGCGGCCCATTGCGCTTGCCCTTTGGCATCAGGTTCCACGTGTGCGGATTCAGCGCCGATTGCAGCGCAATATTGCCCAGCGCAGACCCCCCAATGCCAAGCACGATCATCGTGTCGAACCGGTCTTTGTTCGCCTTGACCCATTGCAGAATTGGTTTCGCGTGATCGGTGCGCAACGGGTTGAAGGGCAGCTCGCGCCAGCGCTCCCACCCGGTGCCGCGCGTGCTCGCAAGCTTGCGCGTCAGGTCCGAAGCGCGGGCGCCGTTGGGCGAATCCGGGCGGATGGTGTCATCGGGCAGGCCATGAGACCCAACCCGCGACGACAGGCAATTGGCAATATCGATGGTAAGCATGCCCATCAGCCTACCTTCGATCGGCATCGACCCGCCACCGCGCCATGCAACACCCCCGCGCGTGTGGGCAGGGGCCGGGTAAGGTGTGTCGATGGACCACGGCGGAACAATCTTGATCGATCGGCAACGCATTCGCACCCGCGTGCACGAAATGGGCCAGGCGCTGTCGGATGACCTCGCGGCATCCCTTGCCAAGGAGGGTCAGGATGCGCTCCTGCACGCCGATCGCATCGTCATGGTGCCCATCATGACCGGTGCGATGATTTTCACCGCCGACCTCATCCGCGAGATGCCGCTCAAGATGTCGATCCGCCTCGTCACCGTGAGCAGCTACCCGGGGCAGTCCACCCAAAGCAGGGGGGCATCATTGCGCAGCGCACTGCCTGATGATCTCGCGGGGCACCATGTGGTGTTGATCGATGACATTCTTGATACCGGCCGCACGTTGAAGCTTGTGCGCGATCTTGTGATGGAACAATCACCGGCAAGTGTGCGCTCCTGCGTGCTGCTCAATAAGCCCGAGCGCCGCGAGGAAGACATCATCGCAGAGCATGTCGGTTTTGATATTCCAGATGAGTTTGTCGTGGGCTACGGCCTTGACTACGACGGGTTCTATCGCAACCTGCCGGAAATTGTGAGCTTGCCGGAGTAGGCAATGGGCAATAGGTTCGGGTGCCGTGGTCTGAGTCCGTGAAGGCCACGTTGTCTTTGACCATCCCCAGCGTCGGCCACCCAAACCAAGACAACCCCCTCGCTGGCGATTGGGGCTAGTTGGTCCGCTCTTCGATCACCTGCTTCCGCGCTTCGTCATACACATACACCGTGCCCGGCGCTTCATCCTTGCAACTCTTGTGCGCGCCATCGCATATCGGCATGTTCTGCGACAGGCCGCAGGCGCAAACGAACACGGGCTTGTCTTGCGGATCAATGCGGATCGGACCGGTGGCGTCGTGGCGAATCAGGCGGGGCATAACATATCTCCGAGCGGGGGAAGTGAGGTGCGGATTTCTGAGCATTCTATGCGTGGTGCCGCCGCTAGGCAGGGTACACTTACGCTTAGCAATAGCGGAGGCCCTGATATGCGTGTGTCGCAGTGGATTGGTGTTCTTGTGTTCGTTGTGACCCTTACTGGGCTTGCGCTGCTGCCCATGCCCAGCGCGTTAGCGGCCCAGGATGGCGATGAAGGCGGATGGGTGACCCTCACGCTGCGCGATGGGCGCGAGTTTGTCGGTGAAATCCTCGAAGAGACCTCCGAAAAAATCACCATTGAATACCGGATCGGCTCGATCACATCACGGCAGACGTTTGCTGCATATGATGTTGCCAAAATCGAACGCCACGCGCCACCCGCAGGGACGGTCCCGAACAACAACGCCCCCGCCAAACCGCAGAAGCGCAAGGGCGGCTATGTGCTCGTCCCCACCAAAGGCGTCTTTGGCAAAGATATCACCGCGAATCTCTTTCGCAAAGCCATTGAAGATGCGATCAAGCGCGATGCAGAGGCGGTCATCTTCGAACTCGAATCCAACGGCGGCTACCTCTTCGGCCTCCACCAGATTTACGATGTCATCAAGGAACACCGCGACGAGATCAAGATTGTCTTCTACACCAATGGCAACTGTTTCTCGGCGGCGGCGCTCGTGTGCCTTGCCACCGATCATTTCTACGCGGGTCCCGGCACATCATTCGGCGCTGCGGTGGTGATTCGCGGGAACGACAAAGGCGGGCACGATGCAGTCGAGCAGAAGTTTGCCGCCGCCGAAGCTGCGATTTGGCGAAAGCGCGTCAACGAAGCAAAACACCCTTCAATTCTTGTCGATCCACTCATGATTTTAGAAGCCGAGTTGTGGGCAGATATGTCGACTACGCCGTGGACACTCTACAAAAGTGAGCCCAAAGATTTGCCAGAAGGCGCGCAGGTGCAGCGCATCGATTCAGACAAAACGATCCTTGGCGCGACACAGGAACAGTTGTTGGATCTTGGTGCGATCGACGGCACCGCCAAGACATTTCGTGATGTCTTGCAACAACTTGATCTGGACCAGCCTGGGATCGAGGCGGTAGATGGAAAGAAGATTGCTGGCGCAGTCAAACGTATACAGAAGAACAACATCAAGGACATCGATAATCGCGTGCGTGCGATTCGCGCGGCGGTTATCGCACTTGGAAATCAACAGAACGCCGCGGGGTTTCGTCGTCAGCTTCGATCCATCAAAGGCAGCATCGATCGCATTCGCCGAATGATGGGAGAGCTTGATTACATCGAGTTTCATTGCCGCGTCGAGCGCGGCATCACCAACGAAGAACTCGATTCATGGGACGCTGCGGTCACCGCTGCGATCAATGCCACTCGCAATCGATAACCCGCACCCGGGCAATCAGTCCGGGCTTGGCACCGTGTTCAGGACATGCTCGACGATCTGCGTGCCGCTTGTGGTGTCGCCTGATTGCAGGAACGCACTGCTGACCACGCGATGCCCCACCACCGGCACCATGCAGTTGTAAATGTCTTCTGGCGTGACAAAATCGCGCCCCTGCAGGACTGCCGTGGCGCGCCCCGCTTGTGCGAGTGCGAGTGTGCCGCGCGTAGACAGGCCCACATGAAGCTCCGCGTGGTTGCGTGTCGCGGTGGCAAGCGCAATGATGTAGCTGATCAGTGATTCATCAAGACGCACCGCATCCGTGGCACGTTGCAGTTCGAGCACCGTGTCACGATCCATCACCGCCTTCAATTCATGCAGGGCATGCTGCGCCGGGCGCAATGTCAACACGCGCGCTTCATCTTCTGGTGATGGATATCCAACGGTGACGCGCATCAGAAAACGGTCAAGCTGGTTTTCAGGCAGCAGATATGTGCCTTCATATTCAAATGGGTTTTGTGTTGCGATCACCATGAAGGGTTGTTCAAGCACATGAATCCTGCCATCGACTGAAACGGTTGCTTCCTGCATGGATTCGAGCAGCGCCGATTGCGTTCGAGGCGTCGTGCGGTTGATCTCGTCAGCAAGAATGATGTTGGCGAAGATGGGGCCGCGCTTGAATTCAAACGTGGGCGATCCACTCGAACCATTTTCATTGGACTGTCGCGTCAACACACTCACGCCCAAAATGTCACCGGGCAGCATGTCCGGGGTGAGCTGAATCCGAGAAAATGAGCAGTGAATGCTGCGCGCTAGGGCTGTCGCGAGCACCGTCTTGCCCACGCCAGGCACATCCTCAATCAGCACATGCCCGCGCGCAAGCAGGCAGGCAAGGACGCGGTCAATCGCCTGTGGATTGCCAATAAAGACACCAGCGACGTTTTCACGCAGCCGGGCAATCGCCTCATGGGTGGAATCCGTCAATGGGCAAGATTCTGCGGGACGTTCGGTTTCGATGGGACTCTTTGGCATGGCACCTCTGATGTGGTCAATGTCTCAGCGTATCCTAGCCGGACGGGTAGACTTCACGCTCGATACGGACAATGAGTGACAAACGATCCATAGATTCGGGAACTCCCGAGCCTTCGCCCGGCGATGACAAGGGCACGATGTCGGTCCGCCTCGGCAATCTGCCCTTCGAAACCGAGGAGCGTCTTGGCGTCTCTCTGTCGGGCTCGCTGCCCTGCATCACCTGCGGATACGACCTGAAAGGTATCTCCATTCGGAGCGTCTGCCCCGAGTGTGCCACCACGGTGCGCGCCACGATTTTGTTCCGCGTCGACCCCCGATCAGAGGTCTTTCGCCCCATTTTTCACCCAGAAATCATCACGGTCCTCCTTTTTGCCTGGGCCATCGGGGCCCTAGTCGCAGCCATCGCAGTCTGGATTCCGCGCATTGAGGAAGTCGCCGCTGGGGGGGGGGCAATGCAATATGCGAGAATCTGGTCGACTGTGGCGTTTTGGGCAATCGTGGCAAGTGCGGTAGGCTCGGCATCTTTCATTTTCCCATTTCGCAGCATGCGCCCGTGGAAAATTGTCTTAGCAGCCGTGGGTATGGGCGGGTATGCGCTCATATTCATTGGGTTCATGGGCGTGCGGCGCGCCGAGCTTGGACAGGCTGCCCCGTACAGCGCTGGCGCACTGAATATAGATCGCACGCTGATGCGATTGCTCATGATGGCAGGGGTCATCATTGTGCTTCTGGGCGTGCGGCCGGTGGCGCGCGAATTTGTCAAGAGAAGCCTGGCATTGCGCACTGGCCGTGTCAATCGGCAGACGATTTTCGCAATGGTTGCTGTGGCGCTTGTTGGCATGATGGGTGATGCAATGCGTCTGGTGGCGCCGCACGTGCCGACCGCGATGGAAGCTGTTGTGAGTCAGCTCGGCGTGGTGTGTATTGTGATTTCGAGCTTACTTTTGACGCTCGGGTTTGCCAGCGCGGTGGTGGATTCTTGGCGGATTGGAATGGCGCTGGTGGTGCCGACCCCGACACTGCGCGAAGTGTTGGGCGAGGAATAGAACCGGGAACCCCTCTCCCCCAGAGGGGGAGGAGAGTAAGGCCCAAATCCTGCCACTGTGGCAGAGGGGCACTGGTTCGGCAGTGCGGCCTGACAGATTCGGACATCACACTCGATGATCGAATGGATCCTAAAGGCCGCTTCATGAATGATTTACGGCTCTCCGGGGCGTGGCACACCGGTTGCCAATGATTGAGAGCCGCGCGATCGGTCTACGAGGTCGGCCTGCGGGACGAAACACGTTGAGATGACCCTACGTTGATCACGAGTTGATGGAGAAAGAAGCCCATGGCTGTCAAAGAGCTGACGTTTGAATCTGATGCCCGTCAGGCCCTGCACGCAGGGGTCGAAAAACTTGCCAAGGCGGTCAAAGCGACCCTTGGGCCGCGCGGCCGCAATGGCGTGATCGACAAAAGCTGGGGCGGGCCAACCGTCACCAAGGATGGCGTGACGGTCGCCGAGGAAATCGAACTTCGCGACAAGACGCAGAATCTTGGCGTCATGCTCGTCAAGGAAGCGGCCAGCAAGACCTCTGATGATGCGGGCGACGGCACGACCACCGCGACGGTGCTCGCAGAAGCGCTGTTCGCCGAGGGCCTGCGCTTTATCGCAGCCGGCGTTGAAGCCAACCAGCTTGTGCGCGGCATGAAGAAGGGTGTCGAGCTTGTTGCCAATGACATCGAGAAGTTCGCGCAACCCATCAAGGGCAAGGATGACATCAAAAACGTAGCGACCATTTCCGCGAACAACGATCCTGAGATTGGCAAGATCCTCGCCGACGCCTTTGACAAGGTTGGCAAGGATGGCGTGATCACCGTCGAAGAGGGCAAAGGCCTTGACACCGAGATCGAAGTCGTCGAAGGCATGCAGTTTGATCGCGGCTTCCTGAGCCCGAACTTTGTGACCAATCCGGATGACATGACTGTCGAATTTGAAAAATGCCTCGTGCTGATTCACGAAGACAAGATTGACAATGTCACCAAACTGGTGCCGTTGCTCGAAAAGGTTATGCAGCAGAAGAAGCCACTGCTCATCATCGCCGAAGACATCACGGGCGAAGCGCTGAGTACCTTGGTCATCAATAAACTGCGCGGCACGATTCAGGTCGCTGCGGTGAAGGCCCCCGGCTATGGCGATCGGCGCAAGGCGATGCTTGAAGATGTCGCGGTGCTCACTGGTGGCAAAGCAGTCATGAAGGATCTGGGTATCGAGCTTGATCAGGTTCCTTTGAGCGACCTTGGCCTTGCCAAGAAGATCGAAATTACCGCAGACAACACGCTTATTCTCGAAGGTGCGGGTTCCACGAAGGACATTCAGGGCCGTGTGACGCAGATTCGCCGCGAAATTGAGAACGCGACAAGCGATTATGACCGCGAGAAGTTGCAGGAACGCCTCGCGAAGCTCGCGGGCGGCGTGGCGCAGGTGAATGTTGGCGCATCATCAGAAGCGGAACTCAAGGAAAAGAAAGCGCGCGTTGAAGATGCGCTGCACGCGACCCGGGCTGCGATTGCAGAAGGCATTGTGCCGGGCGGCGGCGTGAGCTTCGTGCGCGCCATTGATGCCATCGAAAAGAACAAGCAGTGGAAAACCGTCTTTGGCAAAGCCAAGGAAGTGACATCGGATGACATTGGTCAGGTGAACTATGACTTTGCGGCGGGCATCGAAGTGGTGAAGCGCGCGATGAGCGTGCCCACGCAAACGATTGCTGACAACGCGGGCGCCAAGGGCAAGGTTGTTGTCTCCAAGGTGCGCGAGGGTGATGACGCGATCGGCAGCGGCTTCGGCTTCAACGCACTGACCCTTGAATATGGCGACCTCATCAAGATGGGTGTGCTCACGCCCGCGAAGGTCGATCGCAGCGCGCTGCAAAACGCTGCGAGTGTGGCGACGATCTTGCTTACCGCGGATTGCCTGATCACCGAGAAGCCGCAGGACAAGGATGACGCACCCGCGCCCGGCGGCGACCCGATGGGCGGCATGGGCGGTGGCATGGGCGGCATGGGCGGTGGCATGCCAGGTATGGGCGGCATGGGCGGTATGCCTGGCATGGGCGGGATGGGGTTCTGAGATGACGGTCGGCGCAAAGGAAGTACCCACTGTAACTGAGCGATTCGGAGTAGTCCGGTTCCCTGACGTTGACACCGTTGTTGGAACTGTTGACGTTCGGTATTCGTGGGAGCTCTCCAACAATCGAGAATTGCCGTTTGTTGCTAACTGCAAAGTGCTGAGCACAGAAGGAGTAGCGAAGGGCTTTTGCAACGATGATCATGAATTCAGTTGCTTGTATGAGCAGGAGGGATTTGCGGCGGTTCCCGCTATCCGCGAGTTGCTTGACGGCATGTCCGGTGAAGGGTTTGGCGTCAAATGGATCAAGCAATGACCACACCCAACCAACACATGTCGCGCACGGTTGATCTTGGCCGCGAGGATGAATATGTCTCGTGGGCGGAGTGGTTCAATCGTTCGGCGGCGTTGCTTGATCACATGGTCAAGGCGGGGCAGGCGCCGGCGGGGCCGCGCGTGTTTCGCGTGACGTTGCAGGATGGTCGCCCGTTTGCGGTGATGAATGTGCAGAAGCACATCGCGCGGGGCAAGTGCGAGCTTGTGCCCAATCGGTGGAGCGAGACGCCCGGCGGGACGGAAGCGATTTGTGATGTGATCACGGGGTACACGTTTGTGGGCACGGGGTCGGATGGCAGGCCGACGGTGTTGAGTGTGCCGCCGATTGAAATTGCAAGCGTTGAGTGCGTAGTGATGGTTGATCTGGCGGGTGCGCCGGGTGAGGATGGCGAAGAGGGCGCGGAAGTGCCCTTTGGTTTCGCAGCCTTCAAGAAGCGTCTTGAGACGCCGGAAGTTGAAGAAGTGGAAGAGCGGACGCTCTTTTCGCAGCAAGCTGCGAGAGAAGGCACTGGGGATTAGGCACTTAGGCAATGGGATACAAGCCCCAAGCGCAAGCGCGGGGGTACGAGCGAAGTAGAAGAAGAACGAGTGGCGGGCGGGACGCCCACCCCACCAAGACAGAGAAGTCAAGGAACGAAATAGGAGCAACGAACATGGCAATCAAGCCGACAGAAGATCGAGTGGTGGTGAAGCCCAACGAGCAGGAGACGATGACAGCAAGTGGGCTGTACTTGCCGGAGACGAGCAAGGAACGTCCGATGGTTGGCAAGGTTGTCGCAGTTGGGCCGGGCAAGCGTCTTGACAATGGCACGACGGTGAAGCCTTCGGTGAAGAAGGGCGACAGCGTGGTGTTTGGCAAGTACGCCGGCGCGGAAGTTGAGATCAAAGGCAATGAGCATTTGATTTTGCGCGAGACAGAGTTGTTGGGGATTTTGGAGAAGTAAGACACGAAGATTGCGGGCGAGACGCCCACCCCACCAAGACAGAGATCAAGGCAGAACAAGAACAAAGCAAGCAAGCGGAGCGACGAATTATGGCAGCCAAGCAGTTGATGTTTTCAGATGGAGCCCTGCAGGAGATGCGCAAGGGAGTGCACGACCTGGCACGGACGGTGAAGGTGACGATGGGGCCGCGCGGCAGGACCGTGGCGATTGATAAGAGTTACGGTGGGCCGCAGGTCACGAAAGATGGCGTGACGGTGGCCAAGGAAGTGTCGCTCGCCGAGCCGCTTCGCAACATGGGCGCGAAGATGGTCATCGAGGTCGCCAAGAAGACCAATGATGAAGCAGGCGATGGCACCACCGCGGCGACCGTGCTTGCGGAGGCAATTTTCACTGAAGGCATGCGCATGGTGGCAGCGGGGACGAACCCGGTTGCGATTCAGCGCGGCATCAACAACGCAGCGCAGTGTGCAGCGGGCGCGATTGATGACATCGCGATCACCTGCAAGGGCAAGGATGATTACAAGAAGGTTGCGACGGTTTCGGCGAATCATGACGCTGAGATTGGCGAATTGATCGCTGAGGCTATCGCGCAGGTCGGCGCCGAGGGCGTGGTTGAAGTTGAAGAGGGCAAGGCCGCAGAGACGACTCTTGATTATGTCGAGGGCATGCAGTTCGACAAGGGCTATTTGTCGCCGTACTTCCTGACTGACCCGAAGACCGCCGAGTGCATTCTCGAAGATGCGCTTATCTTGATCCACGAGAAGAAAATCAGCAATCTGAATGACTTTCTGCCGATGCTCAACAAAGTGGCAACGGGCGGTCAGCCGCTGCTCATCATCGCCGAAGATGTCGAAAGTGAAGCACTCGCAGCACTTGTCGTGAACCGGCTGCGCGGCGTGCTCAAGGTTGCCGCGGTCAAGGCGCCGGGCTTTGGCGATCGCCGCAAGCAGATGCTTGGCGATATCGCAACGCTCACCGGCGGAACGTTCTTTGCTGAAGATATTGGCCGCACGCTTGAGTCGATCGAACTCAAGGAACTTGGCACTGCCAAGAAGATCATCATTACCAAAGATGACACTACGGTCATCGAAGGTGCGGGTAAGAAGAAGGACATCACGGCCCGGGCCGATCAGATTCGCAGCCAGATGGAAGCTTCGACAAGCGACTACGACAAGGAGAAGCTTGCGGAGCGCCTTGCGAAACTGACCGGGGGCGTGGCGATCATCAATGTCGGCGCTGCAACTGAAACGGAAATGAAAGAGCGCAAGGATCGTGTGGATGATGCGCTGAATGCCACGCGGGCCGCGGCCCAAGAGGGTTATGTCGCGGGCGGCGGGTCGGCGCTGCTGCGCACGCTCGAGGATCTGGAGGCGGGCCGCAAGCGCGCCAAGGGTGATGAGAAGTTTGGCTTCGACATCGTCATGCGCGCCTGCGAAGCGCCGCTCAAGCAGATTGTCGAAAACGCCGGCCTTGATGGCGATCTGGTCGTCGAAAAGGTCAAGGAAACCGGCAAGAACCACGGCTTTGATGTCATCACTGAGAAGTATGTCGACATGGTCAAGGCCGGCATCATCGACCCGGCCAAGGTCGTCAAGAGTGCGCTGCTGAACGCCGCGTCCGTCGCGGGGCTCATGCTCACGACCGATGTGATGATCACGGAGCTGAAGGACGAGACCGAGCCGGTGGCGGGGGCAGTGTCCTGAGCTCGTTGATCATTGACGAATGAAACACGCGGGCCCGGGTGCGAAAGCGCTCGGGCTTGATTTGTGAGTGAGGCAGGATCAAACAAGGCTTATCCGTGCGTTTGCTGCGGATTTCTCACGAGGGGTGAACCACCCTGCAGTGGCGATTACACCATCTGCCCTGTTTGTTTCTGGGAGGACGGTCCTTGGCACGATGTGGCGGGAGCGAACAGAGTTACGTTGGAAGAAGGACGAGCGCGGTTCGAGAGCTGCGGAGCAAACCACGAACAAGAGCTTGTTCATGTACGCAAGCCGCTGCCCGAAGAACACCCGCGATACGACTGGACCGTTAACCCCGACGGATACCAAAAGAACGCACAGGCCTAATGCCAACCACACGCGACTATTACGAAGTTCTTTCCGTCGAGCGCACCGCTGACGGCGAGGAGATCAAGCGCTCATATCGCCGCATGGCGATGAAGTATCACCCCGATCGCAATCCGGGTGATGCCGAGGCGGAGGGCAAGTTCAAGGAATGCGCAGAGGCGTATGAGGTATTGTCCGACGATCACAAGCGGGCAGCCTTTGACAAGTTCGGTCACGCGGGCGTCAAGGGTGCCGCGGGCGGGCCGGCGGGGCATGACTTCTCGCGCATGAATGCCGAAGACATCTTTTCAATGTTCTCTGACATCTTTTCAGGTGGCGGCGGCTTTGGCGGTCAGCGCCAAGGCGGTCGCGGGCGCGGCGGCGTGGCGCGCGGGTACGATCTTGAAACGCAAGTTGATATTGATCTCGTAGATGTTCTTGAAGGCGTGACGCGCGATGTGGAATTTTCGCGCATGGATGTGTGCGACACCTGCACGGGTTCTGGTGCCAAGCCGGGCACGGAGCCCGAACCATGTCAGACCTGCGGCGGGCGCGGACAGGTGATTCAGACCGGCCTTGGCGGCATGTTCCGCATGCAGACGGCGTGTCCGCATTGCAAGGGCCGAGGCAATGTGATCAAAGAAAAATGCCCGGATTGCCACGGCAAGGGCCGCATCGCGCGCAAGCGCAAGCTCGAAGTGAATGTGCCTGCGGGCATTCGAGATGGGCAGGCGATTCGCGTCAATAGTGAAGGCGAGCCGCCCCCTCCCGAAATGTCACCGGAAGGCGCAGGCGTGCGCGGCGATCTGCACGTTGTGGTGCGCGTGATGGAACACGATATATTTCAACGCGATGGCGATCATCTTGTGTTACCGCTGCCGATCAATTTCGCACAGGCGGCGCTGGGTTCGGTGATCGAGGTGCCGACACTTGATGAGCAGGAAACCGCGGTGAATATTCCAAAGGGCACGCAGCACGGAGCGATTTTCCGCGTCCATGGTGCGGGGCTGCCCAACTTGCGAAGTGGGCGGCGGGGCGATCTGGTGACCATTGTGGGCATTTCGGTGCCCAAAAAGCTTGATGAAACGCAGGAGCGATTGCTCCGCGAACTCGCGGATCATGAGGGCGAACAAGGCATCAAGCCTGAAAAAGATGGTTTATGGTCAAAGGTGCGAGACTTCCTCGGCGGGTGAGGGTGAAAATGGTCGATTGATGAGGTGAAGACCGACATGGGACACAAGCACGCACAACCCGAATCAGCCGACAGCGGCGAGACAGTTGAATCGCTGCGCGATCGTCTTGAGTTGTTGATGGGCGAGAAGATTGCCCTTGATCTTGAACTGCACGATGTGCGCAAGGCCTTTGAAGAACTCGGCGAAGCAATGCCCGATGATCTTGCGGAACTGGATGTCACCGAGGTAGCTGCGATGTTGACCGAGGCCAAGGTGGCGCACCAGCGCGTGCTGGCGGATTTTCAGAATTACCAGCGTCGCCAGATTGAAAATGAACGCCGCGCGTGTGATGGTGCAGCGGCGGGCGTGGTTGAATCTATGGTGGGCGTGCTTGATACGTTCGAGATGGCGCGCAAGATGGATCCGAAGCAGACACCGCCCGAAGCAGTGATGCAGGGCATCGAGATGATTCGTTCGGAAATGTTGCGCACACTCGGCATGCGCGGGTTTGTGGTCATTGAGCCCGAGCGCGGCGAAGCGTTTGATCCCAATATTCATGAAGCGGTGCAGCGCGTTGATGTTGAAGACGTGGAAGCCGGATGTATTGTTGAAACGATGCGCCCCGGCTATCGCATGGATGTGCGGGTGCTTCGCCCGGCGCAGGTGAGTGTGTGTGCGCACGATTCGGAGACTGCCCCGGCGAGTGATGAAGAAGGGGCGGACGATGCCGACGTATGACTATCGGTGCACATCGTGCAGCCATGAATTTGAAGAGTTCCAGTCGATGAGCGCCAAGACACTCAAAAAATGTCCCAAGTGCTCCAAAAACAAGCTGGAACGGTTGATCGGCATCGGCGCGGGCGTGATCTTCAAGGGCGGCGGATTCTACGAAACAGATTACCGCTCGGAGTCGTACAAGAAGGGCGCGGATGCTGAGAAAAAGGCATCGGAACCCAAGAGCGACAAAGATTCGTCATCATCATGTGCATGCGGCAAGAAGAGCAAGAACGATTGCGCGAGCGGGAGCACGACGACGCCCAAGGTGGACGCGCCGAAGAAGGACAAGCCTTCAAAGAAGAAGGATTGACGAGCGTTTACGAGCGCATGCCGGTCGAACGCCGCGAGAGGTTGGCGCGCGCAAGGGCAGGATATGAAGCGCAACATTCGTGGGGATTTGCGTTCATATTTCTATCATGGTTTACGGTGATCCCGCTTGGCGCTGCGATTCCGTTTTTGATCGCCGGTGCCATTGGTGCTACATATGAAATCCACGGCCTGCTCGGTAGCTTCGGCGCTATTGTCTGGTTTGGCACGGCCATTGTGATCAGTAGGAAGCTTTATCTGAGGATGAGGCGTAACTGCATCGCCGCGGCGCGCGGATACTTTCGATGTGCACCGCTGTGCCCCAAATGCGGGTACGACCTCACCGGCATCTCCGTCGCAGTCTGCCCCGAATGTGGCGAGCCCATCCCGCGCAAGCGCACCGCGTAACATGCACCGCAATGGCTGACGCCTCATCCACCATCCTGGCGCACGGTGTTGATCTCGTGGAGGTCGCGCGGATTGAGCGCCTGCTTGCCGATCATGAGCCGCGTTTCATCGAGCGCGTCTTTACAGATGGCGAGCGCGCCTATGCCGATGCGAATCCTGCGCGGCGGGGTGAGATTTTTGCAGCGCGCTTTGCTGCCAAGGAAGCGGTGCTCAAAGCGATCGGCACCGGATGGTCGGGGGGCATCGCCTGGACGGATGTTGAAGTGGTGCGCGATGATGCGGGCCGGCCCAGCGTGAAAATCACGGGCGAAGCAGCGGTGGCAGCACGCACTCGCTTTGGAGATGACCCCGTCGCGTGGTTCATCAGTCTCTCGCACACGGGCGGATTTGCGATGGCATCGGTGATCGCGGCGCGGGCGTGCCAGTGAGTGAAACTGGCGATTCTGAGCCTCTGCCCAAGTGACTTTGCGGGGAAGGCACTCACGAGGGATACTGACTCCAGTCGAGATGTCTCCCAAACGATCCAAGCCGCTGTACGAATTGATCGAGCCGCGCAATGAGCCGGTGACGCGGCCGGTGCGACCAGTGCGAAATCGCCCAGCGCCGAGTGATGGTGAGGGTGAACGCGGGTGGCTTTCGCCCGGTCGAGTGGTGCGCGTGCCGGTGGGCTATGCGCTGCTTGCGGGTGCGGTATGTCTATCGCTGATTGTCGGCTCGTTTGTGCTCGGGTATGTGGTGCGCGACAAGGAAGTGGCCCGCGATCGACTTGCTGAAGTTGAAAATGGCAGCGCGACAACGAATGGCATTGCGGATCCGATCGCTGGGGCACCAGTCAATGATGGGCTTCTTGGCGGTAGTACACCAACGCAGAATATGCCTGCGCCAATCCCGACTCCGATTGATTCAACATCAATGGTAAATACAACCCCGCAGGTGAACCCATCGGCTGCGGACGTGAGCGGCATGGTGATCGTCGAGGGCGATACGCCGAACCCACTCAAGCCGGGCGTAAATTACTTCGTGGTGGTGACGCAGTTCTCAAAAGAGGATGCGGTCGCCGCGGCAACATTCCTTGCCGAGCGCGGCGTGCCGACCGTGGTGCGTTCATCAATTGCAAGCTCCGGGTCGTGGATGGTGGTGACGCAGCAGGGATTCGCGAGCCCGGATCACAGGGGGCCAGCGGCGGAGACACTTGTGCGAAAAATCGAGCAGATCGGGCGGGTGTATCAGCAGGATTTCCGGGGGCCGACAAACTTCCGGGGGCCGTACCCTTGGTTGTTCAAGTGACGCTATACTGCATGGCCCGTCGGGCCTAAGCTGGGCCCAGTACCCATTGGGCGGGCAACAGGTAATTTAGGGCACACACAGTGACCCGGCGCGGGTGGAATGAACCATGAGCATTGATCGATCATTAAAGACTGCGGGCAACCTGGCCGAGCACCGTAACGTGTTGAAGCGGGCGGAGCGTATCGAAAAGATGCGTGAGACCAAGGACTTTGACCCGAAAGATCGCCGGGTGCTCGGGCTGCCAAAGACAGGCAACCGCAAGAGTTCGTAAGTCGTTGCGTGTTCGTCTGACCGCCGGATTCAACGTGTTGGAGGCATGTCATGGGGCTCGATTTTTCGAGATTGCTGTCGGAGCGCTGTCACCAGCTTGCACCGAGCGGGATACGCCGCATTTTTGAACTGAGCGCGACCCTGACTGATCCGATCAACTTGTCGATTGGTCAGCCGGATTTCCCGGTGCCCGATGCCGTGAAGCGCGCTGCGACCGATGCGATTGAAAATGATCACAACGGCTACTCGATGACCACCGGCGTCATGGCCCTCCGCAATCGATGTGCGCAGCATATTGCCCAAGACTTTGGCTGGCCTGATGGTTCCACAGTAGCAGGCGCAAAAGATGTCGCGGTTGCAGTGACAACAGGCACATCAGGTGCACTCTTTCTGATGAATATGGCACTGCTCGGCGCGGGCGATGAAATCATCGTGCCCGATCCTTATTTTGTGGCCTATCCGCATCAGGCGACGATCGCGGGCGGCACGGCAATCCGGTGTGATACATATCCCGATTTCAAGATGACCGCCGCCAAAGTCGAGCCTTTGATCACCAATCGCACGAAGGCGGTGTTGCTCAATTCGCCGGGTAATCCGAGCGGTGTTGTGATGACCCAGCGCGAATGTGATGAACTGCTCGAACTGTGCCGACGGCGCGGCGTGCTGTTGATTTCTGATGAAATCTATGACGAATTCGCATATGACGATGCGCGCGAGGACTATGCACAGGGGCGCAGGTGTCCAAGCCCGGGGCGCGCACCGGGCGCGCATGAAGATGTGCTTGTGATTCGCGGATTTGGAAAAACATACGGTTGCACTGGTTGGCGGCTTGGTTATGTTGCGGGGCCGCCAGCGCTCGTCAATGAGATGAACAAGCTGAGCCAATTCAGCTATGTGTGTGCCCCGACCCCGCTGCAACTGGGGGCGATAGCGACCTTTGACGCAGACATGAGCGGTGTGCTCAGCGAATATGCGTTTCGGCGTGATATGGTAGTGAAACGATTATCGAAGCACGCGAATGTCATCAGGCCGGGCGGGGCGTTTTATGCATTTGTCGAAGCGCCGCCGCAGTTTGGCCATTCTGGTACGCAGGTTTTCGAGGCGGCCCTGGAACGCAATGTGGTGTTGATCCCCGGCAATGTATTTTCTGATCGTGACACGCATTTTCGCCTGAGTTTTGCAACAGATCGACAGAAACTGGAGCAAGGCCTCAATGTGCTCGATGAGCTGTTTGCAGGTACACCGGCGGCGCGGTGAAAGATGAACCACGGCACGGAAAGAACGTAGAAGAAAGATAAAGGAGGGTTGGTTATGGCAATTCGTGTTGGCATCAATGGGTTTGGTCGCATCGGTCGGCTTGTCTATCGCATCGGCCTCGAGCAGGGCATCGAGTTTGTTGCGGTCAATGACCTGGTGCCCGCTGACAACCTTGCATATTTACTCAAATATGACTCGACGCACGGCAGAGCCGATCACGATGTCAAAGCGATTGACAACGGCTTTGTTGTCAATGGCAACACGACGAAGTGCTTTGCGGAGCGCGATCCATCGATGCTGCCCTGGGGCGATTTGGGCGTTGATTACGTCATCGAATCGACGGGGCTGTTTACGACGAGTGAGACCGCAGGTCAGCACATCACTGGCGGCGCAAAGCGAGTACTCATTAGTGCACCGACGAAATCACCCGAGACCGTTCCAACATATGTATACAAGGTCAACCATGAGAAGTATGACCCACAGAAAGACGCTGTGGTATCTAACGCGAGTTGCACCACCAATTGTCTGGCGCCGATCGCCAAGGTGATCAATGATTCATTTGGCCTTGCAGAAGGCTTGATGTCAACGATTCACGCCGCGACCGCGACCCAGCCCACACAGGATGGGCCTTCAAAGAAAGACTTTCGTGGCGGGCGCAATGCCTATATGAATATCATTCCTGCAAGCACGGGTGCTGCCAAAGCCGTGGCGCTGTGTCTGCCCGAACTGAAGGGCAAGCTCACGGGCATGGCGTTTCGCGTGCCAACGTGTGATGTGAGCTGCGTTGATCTGACATTCCGCACCGACAAGGCAACCTGTCTGAAAGATATTCATGCGGCGATGAAGACGGCGGCGAATGGGCCGATGCGCGGCGCGCTCGAATTTTGCGATGAACAGGTTGTATCAAGTGATTTCATCACACATCCGGCGAGCTCGATTTACGATGCGCTCGCGGCGATTGAACTCAACAAGAATTTTTTCAAAATCGTGTCGTGGTATGACAACGAATGGGGCTATTCGTGCCGGTGTGTTGACATGATTCAGTTCATGGCGGCGAAGGACGGCGTGGCTGTGGGTGCTGCGATGGCGAGTGTGTGACGCTTGGATGCGGACGCCCACGCAAAATTCATGATGGTAGAATCCGAAAGATAGGTAGTTCCACAATAGGGGGAGCGCGGCGGTCGGTGCGCTCGCAAGCTTCTTGAAAAAGAGCTTCGAGACGGTGCGCGGCTGGTGCGCTCAAGTAAGGAGGATCGCTATGGGTTGGCCTTCGGTCATCATCGGACTCATTGTTTCGATGTTTATTTTGTCAACGATTCCCAAGCTGCCAAACAAGGCGCTGCGCCCGGTTGTCGTTGGTGCGGCGCTGCTTGTGCTGTTGATCGGTGTGATGCTCAGTTCGGTGCGTTTTGTGCCTGCTGATCGCGTGGGCATTGTCACGAAGAACGCACTTGGTGCGAAACTCGCGCCGGGGAAGATTATTGCCACCGATGGCGAGATGGGTGTGCAGGCGGATGTGCTTGCGCCGGGGTGGCACTTCCTGTATTGGCCTGTGATATATAGCGTCGCGACCGACAGGCTCATTGAGATTCGCGAAGGATCGGTGGGTTTGGTCGAAGCGGTGGATGGCTTACCGCTCGCGGCGGGACAGGTGTTTGCGGATGAGCTCGATCCCGCAGAGTTCGACAAGATGATCCGTGATGCGAATTACTTCCTGACTGCGGGCAAGGGTCAGAAGGGGCCGCAGACCGCGGTGTTGCGTCCGGGGACGTATCGCATCAATACGGCGGTGTTCAAGGTGACGCAGATGCCGCGAACGGATGTACCCTCGGGTACGGTTGCGGTATTGAAATCCAATGTTGGTGTGGCGCCGACGATGGTGATCGAGGGTGTGGGTGAAGGTGGCGTGTCGATTCGTCTCGCAAATGAAGGCGAAAAGGGCGTGCGGAAGGCGGTTCTCGCACCGGGCAGCTATCCGATCAATCCGCAGGCGTATCAGGTGAACATGGTGAGCACCGGGACGCGCGTTGCGAATTACGCTGCGGCAGAACGTGGCATGAAATCTCTGGGTGATATCGAAGTGAAGTCATCGGATGGTTTTACATTTCCCGTCGATGTGCGGGTCGTATTTCACATCAAGGCGGCCGATGCACCGCAGATTGTGGCGCAGCTTGGCGGCGACAATGATCAGTTGCAGAACCTGTTGACCACGACGATTCGTTCGATCTTCCGCAACAATGCGGAGGCTGTGAAAGCACTGGATTATGTGCAGCAGCGTTCGCGTCAGGAAGCTCAGGCAACGGCAAAGCTGCGAGAGCAAATGCGCCCCAATGGGATATCTATTGACAGTGTTGTGATCGGTAATGTCGGTACTGAGGCATTGGCCAACCTGCTCAAGACGCAGACCGATCGGGAAATTGCAGCGCAGCAGCAGATCACCTTTGAAGAGCAGCAGCGCGCCGCTGAGAAGGAAAAGCAGCTCAAGCGCACTGTGCAGGAGGCGGAAGAAGAACGCCGCCTTGCCACCGCGAGTTACGACGTGCAGATCGCAGAGCAGGACAAGGAGAAGCGCATCATCGCAGCCAATGCCGAAGCTGAAGCCATTCGCATCAAGGCGGAGGCGGAAGCCAAGGCCTATCAGTTGATTGCTCAGCAGATTGGCCCGGCGAACCTTGCGATGATTGAACTACTCAAAATTGTCGGCGAGCAAGGCATCAACATCACGCCGAGGGTATTCATCTCCGGCGGGGGTGATGGTTCTGCGGGCGCCGGGTCACTGGGTGGAGTGAGTGCAGCTCAAAATGCAGCGCTCATCGGGACCATTCTCGATGCCATGGTCTCGAAGGAGGAACCCGTGAGTGCGGTCCCGACCGGCGGGACCTCCAACCGCTAAGGACCCCGCCTCTGGGTGAAATGCCCCTTTGGGCAGGGTGATCAAGATTCCGATAAAGCCGGGCCGGTGCTTCAAAGGCATCGGTTTGGCTTTTTCTCGTCTTGGGTAGGGATTGAGGGGGAACAGATGGGGCCGGGGTTGCGAATCATGGGCGGTGACCAATACGCCCGGCAGTCCACGCTGCGGGCACAAATGGGGTACGAAAGTGCCCGGTGCTGGATGGATCCTCGGCATGGCGAAGGACGTTGAACGCTCGACGCATCGGACCTCTTCATTGACACTTGAGGAGAGCCGCCATAGCTTGACTGGTTCGCCCAGCGAACGACCACGCGTGGCGGTGAGCTCGTCCCCTGTGCCAGATCCAAACGACGTATCCAAGATTCCCATGCCAGACGACGGCGACGCCCGTCAAGGTGATGCATTGACCAGCGCAGGCGATGACAATCCGAAGATACCGATGCCTGCAGATACCCTTGAAATCCTCACGGGTCGATCGGGTTCCAAGTCAGGCTCAACCGCGGGCGCATCGGGTACCGGATCATCATCCGGCACGCAGACCGGCGGGACGAATGCGAATGAGGCGTCGGGTTCCGGCACAAGCCTCGACACGATGGTCGGGCGGCTGGTCGTTGAGCAGGGTCTAGCAACCAACGATGATGTAGAAAAAGCCCGGGCGCATCAGGTTGCCCACGATGACCCAAGTCAGAAGTCACTCGCCGAGGTGCTTGTTGGGCACGGGGCAATCACGCATGGGCAGATGTCGCGCTTGCGCAGGCAGGTTGAGGCGGAACGATCGGGTCAGCAGATTCCCGGATTCCGGGTGCTTGGCAAACTGGGTGCGGGGGCGATGGCGGCGGTCTTCAAGGCACGTCAGATTTCACTTGACCGCGATGTCGCGATCAAGGTGCTTCCCCGGAAATTTAACCAGAACAAGGAGTTCATCGAGCGGTTCTACGCTGAGGGACGCGCCGCGGCCCAGATGAACCATCCGAACATTGTCCAGGCCTATGACGTGGGCCGGGCAGGCGAATTCCACTATTTCGTCATGGAGTATGTGGAGGGCGGCACGGTGCATGATGTGATCGCCCATGACAAGCGCTTTGAGGAGCGCGATGCGCTGGACATCATCATCAATATCGCAGATGCACTCGAGCATGCCCATGACAAAGGGTTGATCCATCGTGATGTGAAGCCCAAGAACATCATGCGGACGCCCAGCGGCATCGCAAAGCTCGCAGACCTTGGTCTTGCGCGGGCTATTGATGACAAGGAAGCAGCGCTTGCAGAAAAAGGCAAAGCCTATGGCACGCCCTATTACATCTCGCCAGAGCAGATCCGCGGCGAAGTGAATGTCGGGCCGCAGGCGGATATTTATTCACTTGGGGCGACCCTCTATCACATGGTGACCGGGTCGGTGCCCTACAACGGCAAGAGCCCCAAAGAGGTGATGGAGAAGCACCTGAGTGAGGAACTCATCGCGCCGGATCATGTGAACCCGAAGCTCAGCGCGGGCATTTCCGAAGTCATTGAGATGATGATGGCCAAGAGTCGCAAGAAGCGGTATCGCACGGCCAAAGATGTGCTTGTCGACCTGCGTGCGGTTCGCAAAGGCGATGAGCCCCCCAATGCCCACAAGGACACCCTGATGGACGCGGTGGTGCAGGTCGCGGAACTCCATTCGGGATCAGCGACAGATGTGTCAAATTTGCCGCAGGACCTCTTCACCAAGCAGAGCGTCTGGAGCGAGCCCGTGGTGCGGTTCCTAGTCTCTGCACTGGTCGTGCTTGTGATTGTGACGGTCGTGCTGTTCGTGGTCATCATCATGCAGATGTGACCGCAGCGCACCAAAGCCCCCTCAATAAGCGGGGGTTTTGAATTCGCATCCTCCCCAAACCCGGCGGTCTATCAGGCCGATAGACTCCTCGTGATGGATCCCCGTTTTCTGGGGCAAGGAGTGACCACATGGACATCTATATCGACACCGCGAATCTGGACGAAATCAAGACCGCCAATGATCTTGGCGTGCTCGACGGGGTGACCACCAATCCGTCGCTCATTGCCAAGGAGAAAACAGATTACGTCAAACGCCTGGGCGAGATTTGCGGCGTCGTCTCAGGCCCGGTTTCCGCCGAGGTAATCGCGACCGACTACAAAGACATGGTCGAAGAGGGGCGCGAGCGCGCCAAGATCGCGCCGAACATTGTCGTGAAACTGCCCAGCACCGTCGATGGCGTGAAGGCATGCAAGACATTTTCGGATGAGGGCATCCGCACGAATCTGACGTTGTGCTTCCAGCCCTTGCAGGCATTGATGGTGGCCAAGGCGGGCGCATTTCTGGTGAGCCCCTTCGTCGGGCGGCTCGACGATATCGCGATGGAAGGTATGGACCTGATCCGCCAGATTCGCCAGGTCTATGACAACTATGGCTTTGAAACGAAAATCCTGGCAGCATCATTGCGCCATCCGATGCACGTCGTTGAGTGCGCGCTGATCGGCGCGGATGTGATTACCGCGCCCCTCAGCGTGATTGAGAAATTCATGAACCATCCGCTGACGACCAGCGGACTGGAGAAGTTCGTGGCGGATTACAAGAAGGCATTTGGCGAAACGACAAACGTGCCAGCCTACTGCTGATTTGGGGGCAGTGTCGAGAGATACAGCGCCACGTCGAGCGACACTTCCTTGGCAACTTTTTCGCCAATAACTGGATGGGTCACACCAAAATCTGCAAGGGTGACGGTGAATTTCGTGCGGATCGCCATCAGGTCGCCCTTGGCCACTTTGCTCGTCGCATCACTTGCCTTCATGAGGATGACCGAAGAGTCTGGAATTGAGATCGTCTTGGTTTCGCCATGGAGGGTGAGATCGACGACGAGGGTCATCGTGCTGCTTGAGAAGGCCGCCGTGCGCTTGGTCTCTTTGAGCGATTTTATCTCCCGAACCTGCACAACGACATCCGGGTACGACGCGGCGTCAAGCCAGGCGCTGCTGGCAAGATGTTCATCACGAAGTTCGATGCCGGTTTTCATTGAGTCAACGGGGAGGTGCCACTCGCCAGCGACGATTGCGCCTGTGTTGCCGGAAGACACGACTGCGTACCCCACGACATCATTGCTTTGGCCTTTGATATCTTCGAGCGGCGCATCGGATTCGAAATAGATCTGCCGGTCGCGGTCAGTGATCGCGTAGTAGACCGTGCCCTTTGAGCTATGGGCCTGTGGGACGACGAGAGATTTGCCGTCGGCAGACTTCTGGGCAAAAGTGGAGGACGATTGCTCGGCCAGTGCGAGTGACGCGCCGAGTGAGACAATGGCAAGAATTGGCATCAGCTTCATGGTGTATTGCTTTCGGTGAAAAGAAAAAATGAATGTGTCGGTGACGTGAGTATTGGTGATGGTGAAGGGATCACACTGCGGCGCTGGCCTCAGGTGGTGCGGCGTCCACCTTGCGGGAGGTACGCCGGGTGTGCCAGAAGAGGATGCCCATCACGAGCAGCGCCGGGCCTGATACGGTGACGACGGAAAGTGAAGCTAGGCCGGGCCCAGAGGGGAGGAAGCCGATCGCGTTGACGCTTTCGACCTGCTCGGGTGGAGGCTGGGAACCGGTCTCTGCAAACAGGTCTGAGAGGTCAGACTCTGCGTTGACAGCTTCTATGTCCTTGTCGCGAAAACGCGTGTAAGGATGCATGCCGGTGGCGGCGAATGCGATGAATGAACCCGCAATCGCAAGGCCGCTCGCAAGAAAAATGATTTTCCGTGTGGGCGCGTTCATACTCAATACTCCTCAATAGTGCACTGGTGGATAGGCGCCTATTTTTGTATCTGTTTCTTGGCAACGAACCCGGCCCCGTTGAGGGCGGTGTTGCCACTGTTGCCTTCTGTGGCCATTTGCAGTGTGCCCGAAAGTTCAATTTCATTTGCTGTTGGGTCAAGGGCGGGGCTTGAAAATCTCACCCTCTTGGAGAACTGATAGCTGCCTTTGCTTGGGATGGGCACGCCGAGGGTCCATGAGCCATCAGCGACTGGCAGGGGGCCATACACCAACGACCAGTCAATATCGCTGATGTGCACGTCCATATCACTTGGATTTTCGATCACCATATCGAGCATCGCCTGATTGTTAGCGACCTGTGTGCGTGCGATTGAGAGTGTTGGATTCGAAGAGTTTGGCATCGCGCACCCGCCGAGCGCGAGCCCGAGCGCAGTTGCAAGTGCTGCCATACCAATGGTTTTGGAACGGGACATCGTTCGCATGTTCATCAAAGCCTCCCGGTTTGGATTTATTCTTCTTGTTGGACGTTCTTCCAACTGAGGATGAGCGAGAAATATTCCACGAGATATTCGCCATATTCGCACTTGTGAGGGTGCACCGGGTGAGTTTTTCGGATGGTGCTGGTTCAATCGATCGCGAAGAGGAATTCAATCTCCACAGGCACCCCAAGAGGCAGCGAGGGCACACCCACGGCGGCCCGGGTGTGCTTGCCAGCATCGCCCAGAAGTTCGACGAGTAGGTCGGATGCGCCGTTGATGACCTTTGAGTGGTCAGTAAATTCGGGGGGGCAGGCGACGAATCCGCCGAGACGGATGACTCGCCGAATCCGGGCGAGATCGCCCACCTCGGCCCGGAGGGCTGCCAGGGCATTGAGCGCACACTGGCGGGCACATTCCTTGGCAAGTTCCAGTGATACCTCTCGCCCGACTTGGCCGCAGGCGATGAGATTGCCCTCTTTGAGCGGAATCTGCCCTGAAATATAGACCGGCGTGCCCGCGGGGAAGGTCGCGGCGGGCACATAGCTTGCCACCGGTGAGGCGGGCTCTGGGAGGGTGAGGTGCAGCTCTTTGAGGCGGATGTCAAGAGATTTCATGGGGCTAATTCCTTTCAGATTATGGGGGTTACGTGAGGACTTGGAACCGAGCGGAGTTGACCTGCGAATACTGGGACGTATGGTACTACGGCGTCAGGGCTTGGCCGTGACTGTCCCAATGCATGTTGATCCTGTACTGATCTCCAGCCGTTCGGCTGGCATTTTGTTCGGGGATGTGCGGTGGGTACTGGCGCAAGGAACAAGGTTGATGGTCCGCGGCGTGGTCGCGGGTGTCCGTTGGCCTGCCAGATTATCTCGCCAAAACGACCTCGTGCGTTTTACGAGGAGAGACGTGCATTGGTTGAAAGGCAAGGAGATCACATGATGGTACAGACGAAGAAACGTCAGGGCTTCACGCTTGTGGAGTTGCTGGTGGTGATCGCGATTATCGCGCTGCTGGTTGGCATTTTGCTACCGGCGTTGAGCCGTGCGCGCAAGAACGCGATTCAGGTGAAAGATGCGACACAGGTGCGCACGATGGTGCAGGCGATGAACCAGTGGGCCGCACAGAATCGTGATAACTATCCATTGCCCAGTATTGCTGATCCGAACAGATTTTCGGTCGACAACGAAAATACGACGGCGGGCACGGATCGCACCGGATCGATTTATTCGCTGATGGTGTATAACGAATTGTTGTCGCCGAAGGTTCTCGTGAGCCCTGCTGAGAGTAGTGCGTCGATCACTCCAAATGAACTGTATGAATACAGCTATCCGGAGGCATCTGGTGAGGCAGGCGGCCTGAAGGCGTTGTATGACGCAAACCTGAAGGGGACGCCGCGCGATGAGTCAGAATCTGGTGCGGTTGGCTATGATGGGCCAGCGCCGGATGAGGGACACACGTCATATGCGCACAATGCACCATTTGGGTCGCGTCGTGCTACCTGGCGAAACACGATCAGCTCTTCACAGGCCGTTGTTGCGAACCGGGGTCCGGTGTATGAGGCACCTGCGGAGTCGGATACGGGCGAGTATTTGTGGGAGCCGCGTGTGTCACACATTACAGGCGAAGAATCTGAGAGCTTGCTTGTGCATGGTGATGTCGGACGCTGGGCGGGTAATATTGCTTATGGCGATGAGCACGTGAGCTTTGAACGAGATCCTGCGCCTGACACCTCGACCTACACCAAGCCATTGAATGCGGGTCCGGTCGCGATCTCAGATAACATCTTCTATGACGAAGATGAGGGTCAGGGAAACCCCGCGGGTAGCGAAGTGCCGAAACAGGTTCGCAAGAATGCCTACCTGCGGATGTGGACCAAGGGCACGAATATTCCCGGTGCAACGTGGAGTGATGACTGGATCGATCCCGGCGCATTCGTCTGGGTTGATGGCGAGCCCTAATTTCATTCGTTAGTGACACAACAGTGCCCCGCGGATGGAAGTGTTCGCGGGGCCATTTCGAAATTGAGCACCAAGCCCTCTCCGGGCTCCACCCGGCGTGCAATCGCGCTGAATGGATACACCTATTACGGAGCGTGACATGAAAAAGAACAGAGGATTCACGCTGGTCGAGCTGCTGGTGGTCGTGTCGATCATCGCATTGCTTGTCGGCCTGCTGCTTCCGGCGTTGAGCCGCGTGCGTGATAGCGCTCGCCAGATTAAGTGCGCCACGAACGTGCGTGCAATTCATCAGGGCCTTGTGGCGTGGTCGCAAGATTCGGATGGGCAATACCCGTTGCCATCGCGGTTTGATCCTGACAATGTGTCGGAGCAGTTTGATCCGCTGAATGAAACCTCAAAATCACTCAACCGCACGGGCAATGTGTGGTCTTTGATGATTTTCAACAAGGTGTTGAATCCGGATATTTTCATCAGCCCTGCCGAGACGAATGTGAATATTCGCAAGCCAATGAGTGGGTATGACAAAGAACATTCGGAGTATAATTTTGCGGCACCGCTGGCCTCACCAACTGATACGCAATTTCAAGCCGTGTATGACCCGCAATTTAAAGGCAGCGCCAGTGAGTTTGATGATGCAGCGGACTTGACCACAGAGAATGGACCTGTGGTGACCCCGAAGAATGTCGGGCACAACAGTTATGCGCATTCGACGCTTGCGGGCGTGCGCCTAGGCGGGACATGGAACACGTTCGCACCTTCGCCCAACCTTCCGGTGGTTGGCAATCGCGGGCCGATGTATGAGAGTATTTATCCTACCCCAGAACCTGATCTGGGCTTCTCACAGTATGCCAACGAGGGGATTCGTTCGCAGACACTTGCGATCCACGGTGGCAAGTCGACGTGGGAAGGCAATGTGGCCTACAACGACGGGCACACCGAGTTTGAGACCAGGCCGAACCCCGATGGTCAGCGTCGGATCGAATTCGGTGGTGATGAAGATGTCGAGTCGAGAATCAATGACAACCTGTTTGTCGATGAAGAATTGCCGGGCGTGGACGTATCAGCCCGTGACAACTCGTATCTGCGCATCTGGTCGAGTGGCCTGCCACTGGATCCATTTCTTCTGAATGCCAACGGCAACTGGCTCCAGAGGCCGGAAGCTCACTATATGTGGGTTGACTGATGACCTGAACCATTTGATGTAATACCACAGCGGGCCGGTCCTTCGGGATCGGCTCGCTGCGTTTTTGCAATGCACTGCCTTGCGGTGAAGTCAATGAACAATCGTGAGATTGACAGCATGATTGGGGGGGCGCTTGGTGCATCGGTCGTCGAATCGCGTGCACTTGGCGGCGGGTGCGTTGCGGACGTGCGCCGTGTGGAACTGGATGATGGCCGGCGAGTTGTGGCGAAGTGCGCGGCACATGGCGACGAAGCGGCGCTAAAAATCGAAGCGAGGATGCTGACGTTTCTAAGTGATTGGACAAGCGTTTCGGTGCCGAAGGTGCTTGCGAGCGTGCCGGGCCTGCTTGTGATGGAAGAAGTTGAGCGCGATGGCGCATTTGATGATGAAGCGCAATATGACGCGGCGTCCCTGTTTGCGGCGCTGCACGCTGTCCGGCCCACTGATGTGCGCTGGGCAGATGGGGAGACACCGCCTGATGAGCGCCTGGGCGATCGCGCGTTTGGCTTTGGCTTTGACACCGTGATCGGCGGGTTGCATCAGCCCAATGCGTGGCGCGGCAGTTGGCGCGATTTTTTCGCATCGCAAAGGCTTGTGCACATGGCGTGTGAAGCTGAGCGTGCGGGGCGTCTTTCCAGTGAGCTGCGGTTGCGCGTTGAACAATGTGCGGGAAAGCTTGATCGATGGATACAGGAGCCAACTGAGGCGAGTCTTATTCACGGTGATGCCTGGGGGGGCAATATTCTGGTGACGCCGGGTGGTGGTACGGTGAGTGCGCTGATCGATCCGGCGTTGTCCTTTGTGGATCCGGAAGTTGAACTTGCGTTTGGGACACTGTTTGGCACTTTTGGGCAGGCCTTTTTCGACCAGTATGCGTTGGCGCGCCCCGAGTGGAATAGCGATGGGTTCATCGAAGAACGGCGCGACCTATACAACTTGTATCCGCTGCTGGTGCATGTGCGATTGTTTGGCGGGCATTATGTTGGAGATGTTGAGATGACGCTTCGGAAGTTCGGTGTGTGAGTTACACTTGGTGACGCATGACAGCGAACAATCGACACAATGCGGTGTTTCTGGAGACCTTTGGGTGCCAGATGAATGAGCTTGATTCGGAGCTTGTGATGGGGGCATTGCGCGCACTCGGATATGCCTTTGTGTGTGAACCCAAACTGGCGGGGGTGATTCTCTACAACACGTGCAGCGTGCGCGATCTCGCCGAGCAGAAGGTACGAAGTCGTTTGGGTGAACTTGCGGTGCGCAAGCGCAAAGAACCCGATCTGGTGGTGGGGGTGCTTGGGTGTATGGCGGAGCGCGATAGCGCATCGATGCTGCACAAGTTTCCCGCAGTTGACATCATGTGCGGGCCTGGCGAACTGGACAAGCTGCCCGGATTGCTTGACAACGCGGTGCGCACGCGGCGGTCTTTGGCAGGCAACGCGGCGCCGGGCGACGAATCCTGGATGCGCTCTGCGCGTCAGGTTGCCTTGCAGGGTGATGCATCACGACGCAGCGGCACACTTTCTGCAGCGGGCGACACACTTGAATTGCTTGATTTGTCGCGATCGGTTTCGCCAATCGATCACACTGGCAGTGCGTATGTGCGAATCACGCGCGGGTGCAATAAGTTTTGTACCTATTGTGTCGTGCCGCGCACGCGTGGCGCAGAGATGCATCGCCCGCCAGATCACATTGTCGATGAATGCAAGCGACTTGCCGATTCAGGTGTGATTGAAATCACGTTGCTTGGGCAAACGGTGAATCATTATTGTTTTGAGCACGGTGCAGCGGTGAGCATGAAGGGTGTGACGCAGCCACAGAAGGGGCGCACTTATAAGGGGGGGCATGCGCGAGAGGTGCATGTCGGGGAGCGCGTGACGACATTTGCGAATCTGTTGCACCGAATACATGAAGAGGTGCCGGGGATCAAGCGGCTGCGGTTTGTCACGAGTTACCCGCGTGATTTTGGTGATGATGTGCTACAGGTGATGCGCGATTCGCCGCGGATGTGTCGGTATTTGCACTGTCCGGTGCAATCGGGGTCGGATGTTGTGCTCAAGCGAATGAACCGCGGGTATTCGAGCGGGGATTATCTGGAGTTTGTTAACCGCGCGCGGGCGATGTTGCATGAGCCGGGCAAGGGCAGGCCGTTATCTATTGCGGGCGACATTATTGTTGGATTCTGCGGCGAAACGGATGAGGATTTTGAGAAAACGAAGAACTTGCTGCGGCAGGTGAAATTCAAGAACAATTTCATCTTCAAGTATTCGCCCCGGCCCGGCACCACTGCCTTTGAGAAGTTGCCCGATGATGTGCCGGAGTCAGTGAAGCGCCGCAGATGCAATGAACTGCTTGCGCTGCAACAGACGATTTCAGATGACGTTGGGCAGAGCTATGTGGGCAATACGGTGGATGTGTTTGTGCAGGGGCTGAGCGCAACTGAGACCAAGCGTGCGAAACGCGCTGAGGCGAAGAAGATGAGCAATGGCGGGGTGGCGCTGACGATCGGCGGGCAGGATGTCAGCGAAGAAGCACATGACTCCTGCGGCACCGATTGCGGGTGTGCAACGACGACGGTGGCGTCTGACTCTGGCGCAAGCAGCGCGATTCAACTGACTTCGCGCACGGATGGCGATCTGATCGTGGTCTTTGATTGCCCGAGTGACACCGCGCCTGATGCGATGATCGGTCGCATCGTGACTACGCGGATCACGAGCGCTAAGGGGATCACGTTGCAGGGGGAAATGCTTTAGCGATTCCCGACCTCGGCCATGGTTGCGCCGGTTTTTTCTGCGAGCCAACTGTCGGAGAGGGTGACGATTTCTTCCCAGAAGTCCTGAATCCAAAGGCCGGGCACGTTGGAGGGTCGGTTGTTGATCAAAATTGAGAAGATGACTCGGCGCTGTGAGTTCGGCTCGACGAGGTAGCCAGAGAGTGTGGACACGCCCGTGAGGTAGCCGCTTTTGGCATGCAGTTCGGTGATCAACTGCGTGTCACGGAAGCGTTTTTTGAGTGTGCCAACGCCGGGCGTGGCGAGTGAATCCGTGAACACATGCATGAGCTTTGGATCGTCGGCAAGGGCTTGAAGCCACTCGGTTATGGCGCGCGGCGTGACGCGGTTTTCGCGACTCATGCCAGAGCCGTCGGCGATGATGACAGCATTGGCAGCGGATTCACTGAGCTTTGGGGGAATGATCATGCGCATCGCGGCGGCGCCATTTTTCCAGGAGCCGGGTGTTCCGGTGAGGTGGTGGCCAAGGCGCTTCATGAGCGCTTCGGCATAGAGGTTGTGCGAATCGGTGTTGCAGCGCTTGAGGACTACAGCAATGGGTGTGCGCACGATGTGCAGCACTTTGCCTGCGGGCAATTGATCACCCGGTTGTGCAACGCGGATGAGCTTCACATTCACACCGGCATGTTGCAATCGATCAGCAAGCAGGTGACCGAAAAACGCTGAGGGGTTATGAATGGTGACGCGGATGGGCTCGGCGGCCCAGCGCACTTCGCCATAGAGCGTGACATCGTTGGTGTCGTGTTTGCGCGCCGCCCATGCGGTTTGTTGACCGCTGTTGACGGAAGTAGCGCGGTTGTTCATACGAAACCATGGCGCATTGGGTTCCATGACCACCGATGGCGGTTCGCCTGCGTTGTTCGGGCGCGTGAAGAGATGGATGACGTTGGTATAGGCATTGAACCCGGAGACCTCGGCGCAATACCACTTGTTGAGTTGTTCGACGGGCCAGGTGGGATGGGCGAGTTGGTTGTCGAAAATGCGCGGGTCGACGATGAGTTCATCGACGATTGTCACGTCGGCGTTTTTGACCGCATCGACCCATGTGGTGAGCAGGTCTTCGACGCCAAGGTTCATCTCTTCAAGCAGGACCGGGTCTGCAAAGGCGGGATCACCCGAGCCGCGAATGAGCAGACGCGCACCATGTGGCGAGTTGCACGTCATTGGGCCGCGGGGGTTTTCGTGCATGTCCGGGCCACAAGGGTTTTCGTGCATGTCTTTCGAGGTGCCGCCCATCGGGAGAAGTTCGAGTGTGGTCTCGAAGGCGAAATCTGGACCAAGTGCTGCCAGGGCAGCGCCACTCGTAAAGAGCTTCATATTGGAGGCGGGGATGAAGCTGTCATCGGGGTCATTGGAGGCAAGGATTTGCCCGCTCTGGGCGTCCATGATGACGACGCCGAGGGTGCAGAGGTGGAGCCGCGAACGACGGATGAGGCCTTCGAGTTCAGCGTCGAGTGGGCCTGCAAGGGCGGCGGTGGCGGAGAGCGTGAGCAGGAGGGCGCCGAGTGCGAGGTGCATGGCACGTGCTGCGTGAAACGAGACTTTTTGCGCGGGGGGTCGGCATCGAAACATTCGGCTCCTCCATGAGACCGGGATGGGATGAATAAGGATGACATCAGACTAGCGGTGTCGGCGCGCCGCGGGTGTTCGCCGTAGACTTCTCGCCTCTTGAATATTTGGACCAAGGACGAGGAGAATCAGATGATGGCAGAAGCGGCAGAGGCCACGGCGGCGGAGACCCCCAAAAAAGCGATGATTGCATTCGAGGATTTCGTAAAAATTGACCTTCGGGTGGCAAAAGTGATCTCGGCAGAGGCCCATCCCAATGCGGATCGCCTGCTCAAATTGCAGGTCGATGATGGGTCGGGGACGCCCCGGCAGATCTGTGCGGGCATCCGGGAGCAATACACGCCGGAGGAACTGATCGGGCGGCATATTGTGATTGTGGCAAATCTGGCCCCCCGGACGATCCGCGGCGAGGAAAGTCGGGGAATGCTTCTGGCGGCGAGCGATGCCCAAAAAGGGGCAGATGAGCGACAAGTTGTGGTCTTGGGCCCATCAGAGGCTATCGCAGCGGGTTCAGTGGTGAGCTGAAGGCCGATGGGCAGGATTCGAAGGTTATTGGGCTCTTTTATTATAAAAAATGCTTGACAGGACGAGGTAGGGCACGCTACCTTGATGCTTGATCTGGAATGCTGCTTTCTGGATCTGGACGGAAGAGAGAAGAGGGAGAGCGAGATGAAGAGCTTGTTGCCTATTGCCGCTGTGCTTGTTTTTGCAAGTGCGGCAAGTGCTGCTGGAATTATTCAGCAATATTCGTTGTCAGACCATCCGGATGGGAATCAAAATCCGCCGCCCTATGGGTTGCGCTTCGATAATCTGTTCACGACTGTCGGCGGGACCGGCGGCGTGACCACGTTCTCAATGAATACATTTGGTGATTCGACATTAACCGTTTTGGATGATGGCGGCGGTGCGTTTCGGATTCAGATCGCGGGCACCGTGTTTGGTGGTGTGGATACTGGCGCGGGCGTCGGATTTGGTGCGGGCTCGTATGACCTGTCCTTTGAGTATGCCGTCAACGTTGGTCCGAGCGGCACCGGCTGGGTCGTGAACCCGAACTCAATTCTGAATACGGGGACGCTGACCTCTCAGGGCAACCCCGATGTCGGGGCTGGAACTGTCTTCACGTTGTTTGATAAAGATTTTCAGGCGACTGGTGACTCGTTCATCTTCCTTCAGGACGAACATCGCCTTGCAGGGCATCCCGAGGCAGGACAGGATTTCTGGGTCGGTCGCGGGTGGCTTGATGTGATTCCGCCGCTCACTGGCACCCATGACTTCCTGTTCATTGGCGAATTGATTCCGACGCCGAGCAGTGTTGCTCTCTTGGCGATTGGTGGATTCGCTGCGACACGTCGTCGGCGCTGATCGCAGGCGACGAATTCAAATCACTGGCAAGCGGCGTATTTGCGTCGCTTGTTTCTTTTTTGAGTCAGTAGTCAGGGCTGTGCTGCGGGGTCTGATGTTGAATCGCTTTGGTGTTCTGGCGGGTTGAGGAGCGCCGGGGCCTTGCGCATGAGAATGTAGCCGCCGAGAATAAGCACAAAGACGCCAAAGATTTTGCGCAAGGTGCGCTGATTGATCTTTGTTGAGAGGTGCCTGCCGATGGTGGCGCCCACAATGCCCAGCGCGCCGAAGAGGGCAACGGTTTGCCAGTCGATGGGTGTGTCTTTTGTGAGATAGGGCACGATGCCCGAGGCGCAGTTGAGGGTGATGAGCGCGAGGCTTGTGCCGGTGGCAAGTTTCATGGGCAGGCGTGCGGCGATGACGAGGGCGGGGACAAACATGAATCCGCCGCCGATACCAGTGAAGCCGGTGAGCAGGCCAACGCATGCACCGACGGTGAGCATGGTGAGGGGATGGCGCGGTCGGGTGGATTCGTTGTCGGTGCTGTTGGTCAGTTTTGGGGGCCGGAGCATGAGGCCGGAAGCTGCGAGCATGAGCAGGGCAAGGACGACGAGTTGAAGGGTGCCCGGTGCCAGGCGGCCGAGGCTGGCCCCGAGAAATGCGCCGGGAATGGATGCGATGGCGAAGGGGATCGCGGCGCGCAGGTCAATTTTGCCCGAGCGGTAACTGGTGAAGGCACCCCAGAGCGCGATGACGCCCACGATGATGAGCGATTCTGCGATGGCCTGTTTTTCAGGGTGTTCGAGCAGGAATACAAGGATGGGTGTGGTGAGGATCGCGCCACCCGAGCCAAGCAGGCCAAGGGTGAGACCAACGATGAGAGCGCCGATGAGTGCGAGGATCATGCGCGCATGTGTCCCATGATGCACGGCACGTGCACAGCGCGGGCATGTGCATTACGTTGGAAGAAGTGTGCGCTCAACGGTCGGGCTGGGGTGTGGTGCGGAGATATGGTTTGATCTCGGTGAAGCCTTTGGGGAAGAGGGCCTGCGCTTCGTCATTGGAGACTGCTGGAACGATGATGCAGTCCTCACCATCTTTCCAGTTGGCAGGTGTTGCAACTTTGTAGTTCGCAGTGAGCTGGAGTGAATCGATGACGCGGAGGAGTTCGTCGAAATTCCGCCCGGTTGAAGCAGGGTAAGTGAGCGTCAGTTTGATTTTTTTATCGAGGCCGATGATGAAGACAGAGCGGACAGTCAGGGTGTTGTCGGCGTTTGGATGAATCATGCCGTAGAGGTTGGAGACAGTGCGGTCGTCATCTGCGATGAGCGGAAAGTTGAGGGCAACCCCTTGCGTTTCCAAAATGTCATTTGACCATTTTTCGTGGTCCTCCAAAGCATCAACGGAGAGCCCGGCCACCTTGACATTGCGCTTGTCGAACTCCGGTTTCAGTTTCGCAACCTGGCCAAGCTCGGTGGTGCATACGGGTGTGAAATCTTTGGGGTGCGAGAAGAGGACGCCCCAAGAATTACCAAGCCAGGTGTGGAACTGGAGGGGGCCATCGGTGGAACGTGCGGTGAAGTCGGGGGCGGTGTCGCCGAGTTGAATGCTCATCTTGGTCTCCTTGTCTTTGGCGTGCCACAGGATAGCTCGAAACTCAGAAAATGGAATATTCTGGTGCGATCCGCGGTGAACTGGCACCATCGGTCACCGGGGAGCAGTGTGTGATGATGGACGTGGCAGTGATCGGGCACGAAGCGTCGTGGAGGCACGGCAAGCGGCTTTCCGATAGCTTGGTGTGACTTGATTCTGGAGCCTTCATCAATGACGCAAGTAGACGTCCCCCTCCCTCAACGTCACGATGTTGCACGCTTTGGTGCGACAACGCGCAAGGATAGGTGGTGGTTGTCGCCGCTGCTCGTGTTGCTCGGGTTGAGCGCGTTCATGATCTATACGACATGGGCAGCGTTTCAGGGCGAACATTATTTTTTTAGCGGCGGTGGCGGAGGCGACGCACATTACCTCTCGCCGTTCTATTCACCATTGCTGTTTGGGCAGGAAGGTGAGCCGCGGTGGTTTGGTGCGCCGCAGCCGAGTTGGTGGCCTGGGTGGGCACCGTTTTCACCGGCGTTTTTGATTCTCATGGGCCCGGGGATGATGCGTTTCACCTGTTATTACTATCGCGGGGCGTATTACAAATCATTCTGGGGCGCGCCGCCGGCGTGTGCAGTGGGGGGGCCGCATGGTGGGCGGTACATGGGTGAAAACCGCTTTCCGATGATCATGCAGAACATACATCGGTATGTGTTTTATCCTGCGGCGATGTTTGTGTTGATTTTGTTGTATGACTCGTGGCGCGCGATGTGGTTTACGATGGATGATGGATCGCACCACTTTGGCGTTGGTATTGGGTCGATTGTGTTGCTCACCAATGCGGTGTTGCTTGGTGGGTACACATTCGGATGTCACTGTGCGCGGCATCAAATCGGCGGGTATCTCGATTGCATGTCAAAGAGGCCGGTGCGCAAGAAGTGCTACGACTGCACGAGTGCGCTGAACCGTCATCACATGAAATGGGCTTGGGTGAGTTTGGTCTGGGTGGCCTGGAGCGACATTTATGTTCGGCTGCTGTCGCATGGGGTGATCAGCGACCTGAGGATTATTTTCTGATGGAACAAGGTTCTTCTTACACATCGCACAAGCATGATGTGCTGGTGATCGGCGCGGGTGGCGCGGGGCTTCGGGCGTCGATTGAAGCATCGGCATGTGGTGCGAAAGTCGGGCTTGTGTGCAAGAGTCTGCTCGGCAAGGCCCACACGGTGATGGCAGAGGGCGGCGTGGCGGCGGCGCTTGGCAATGTCGATGATCGCGATAACTGGCGCGTGCATTTTTCTGACACGATGCGCGGCGGGCAATATCTCAATAACTGGCGCATGGCAGAATTGCACGCAAAAGAAGCGCCAGATCGCGTGCGCGAGCTTGAAAAATGGGGCGCGCTCATGGACCGCACGCCAGATGGGCGCATTTTGCAGCGCAACTTTGGCGGGCATCGATATCCGCGGCTTGCGCATGTTGGTGATCGCACGGGTCTTGAGATGATTCGCACGCTGCAGGATCATGGCATTCATCAAGGGCTTGATGTATTCATGGAATACACGGTGCTTGAATTGATCAAGGATGGCGATCGCGTGGTTGGGGCGCTTGGGTATGACCGCGAGCGCGGGCGGTTTCATGTCTTTCAGGCGAATGCAATTGTTCTCGCGACGGGTGGGATCGGTCGCGCGTACAAGATCACATCAAATAGCTGGGAATACACGGGTGATGGGCATGCGCTTGCGTATCTTGCGGGGGCTGATCTTGCGGATATGGAATTTATTCAGTTTCATCCGACGGGCATGGTGTGGCCGCCGAGCGTGAAGGGGATTCTTGTCACCGAAGGTGTGCGCGGCGAGGGCGGCGTGCTGCGCAATAGTCAGGGCAAGCGGTTCATGTTTGATGACATTCCTGATCTTTACAAAGATCAGACCGCCGACAATGAAGAAGAGGGTTGGCGATATGTTACGGGTGACAAGGATGCACGCCGCCCGCCGGAACTTCTGACGCGTGATCATGTGGCGCGTTGCATCGTCAATGAAACCAAGTCGGGGCGCGGCAGTCCGCACGGCGGAGTGTTTCTCGATATTTCATGGGTCAAAGAGAAGATCAAGGATTCGGAAGCGCACATTCGCAAGAAGCTGCCCAGCATGTATCACCAGTTCAAGGAACTTGCGGGGATAGATATCACCAAGGAGCCAATGGAGGTGGGCCCCACCACGCATTACATCATGGGCGGGATTCGCGTTGATGGTGATACGCAGATGTCGACGGTGCCTGGTTTATTTGCAGCGGGCGAGTGCGCATCGGGATTGCACGGGGCGAATCGCCTGGGCGGCAATTCGTTGTCAGACCTACTTGTCTTTGGCAAGCGGGCGGGCGAGCACGCGGCGGCATTTGCAACTGAACACGGCGAAGGTGATATCGATGCGAATGTCATTGGGGCCGCTATTGATGAATCGCTTGCGCCCTTTGAACGGGAAGGCGATGAAAATCCTTACCAGCTTCAATATGAATTGCAAGACCTGATGCAGGATCATGTGGGCATTGTTCGCAATGAGGCTGACATGATGAAGGGCGTTGCGGGTGTCCGTGAACTCGAAGAGCGTGCCAAGAAGGCACGCGTTGATGGTCACCGGGAATTCAATCCCGGGTGGCATACCGCACTTGACCTGCGCAACTTATTGATTGTTTCTGAAGCAATTGCGCGATCAGCGCTTGATCGTACCGAAAGTCGTGGCGGACATTTTCGCGAGGATTTCCCTGCAAAAGATGAAGGGCAGGCGAATCACAACACGGTGGTCCGCCGGTCGAGTGAAGGTTCGATGAATGTATCGCGGCAGCAGATTGCGGCTATGTCTGATGAACTGATCGACATCATCAAGGAGATGGGTTGATGAGTTCGGGCAAGACAGTGTCATTCTGGATCAGTCGCGGCGAGGGTGATCGCACGGAGTTCAAGGAGTACTCGACGACGATCACGGAAGGCATGGTTGTTCTTGATGCGGTTCATCAGATTCAAGCCGAGAGTGCGCCGGATCTTGCGTGTCGGTGGAACTGCAAGGCGGGCAAGTGCGGGTCATGTTCTGCGGAGGTGAACGGGAAGCCAGCGTTGATGTGCATGACGCGCATGAATGATCTTGATCTTTCGCAACCTGTTTCAATTGAGCCGATGAAAGCGTTTCCGCGTATTCGCGATCTGGTGACTGATGTATCGTGGAACTACGCCGTCAAAGAGCGCATCAAAAAGTTCAATCCGCGCGCACCAGATAGTCCTGATGGCACGTGGCGAATGCAACAGGCCGATGTTGAGCGTGCGCAGGAGTTTCGCAAGTGCATCGAGTGTTTTTTGTGTCAGGATGTGTGTCATGTGTTGCGTGAACATGGCCGGCATGATCGCTTTGGCGGGCCGCGGCATTTTGTGTATACGGCGGCGCTGGAGATGCACCCACTTGATACCGAAAATCGCTTGAAGGGCTTGAAGGACACCGACGGCATTGGGTATTGCAACATCACCAAGTGCTGCACGAAGGTGTGTCCCGAGCACATTACGATTACGGATAATGCGATCATTCCACTCAAAGAACGGGTTGCGGATGAATTTTATGACCCGTTGACAAAATTGTTTCGGATCTTCAAACCCAAACGCGAGCCGCGCAGATGAATGCGGGCTCGAACAAGTGAAGGGGAACGCTGATGATGAAGCAACACAAGATGATCAACCGCGAGAGTGTTGCCCGCGCATTGATGAAGGCGGAGCGCTATCGGTTGTTGAATGAGCCCCGTCAGGCGGAAAGCATTTGTCGCGATGTGCTTGAGGTGGAAGCGGATAACGGCTCTGCAAGTCATATCTTGTTGCTCACGTTGACGGATCAGTTCAATGGCAAGAATCGCGATCTGTTAGAGCAAGCTCAACTCATGTGCGCTGCGTTGACGGATGACTATGAGCGCGCGTATTACGCAGGCGTTATTTCCGAGCGCTGGGGTAAGGCAAAGCTTGACGGCGGTTTTGCCAAGGACCGGGTGTATGAATTGATCAATGAAGCCCTTGGGCACTATGACATGGCGACAACACTTGCGCCCAAGGGTAATGACGATGCGATTCTGCGCTGGAATACGTGTTTGCGATTGATTGAGCGTTATGATCTTGAAGCTCATCAGGATGTGGCGCGGGCCGAGCAGCTCGCGGATCAGGTGCAAAGTTTTGATGATGAAGTTCCGATGCGCTAAAGTATTGGTTTTCTCAAGCACTCTCATGTGAGCATTGAATCGGTGTGATGTGTACGCCGCGAGCGAGCAGGGATGAGCGCACAGCCCGGGCGATGGCAAGTGCATTTGGGGTATCGCTGTGAATGCAGATCGTCTCGCATGTGAGCACGACGCGTGAACCATCGTGGGCGCGAACCTCGCCGCCACATGCAATGGAAGCCGCTTGTTTGCCAGCAATTGAAGGCGTCGTGATCAAGGCATCGTGATGAGTGCGGGCGCGCAGCGTGCCGTCGGGCTCATACGCACGATCAGCAAATCCTTCGGAGGCGACACGCAATCTCATAGCGCGCCAGTGGGCGAGAGCACGGGAGCCTGCGCCGCCGATCAGTATGAGGCGCGGATTCACACGGTGCACCGCGCTTCCGATGGCTGTTGCGATATTCGAATCCGTATGTGCTGAGTGATACAGGGCGCCGTGCGGTTTGACATGACGTAGTGACCCGCCCTCATCCGCAACAATGCGCATGAGCCACAGCAGTTGCTTGTGAATGCACTCTTCAATGGCAGCAGGTGACATATCAAGTTGCTTTCGGCCAAAGTGTGTGCGATCGGGATATGAAGGATGGGCACCGATGGCGCAGTGCTGTTGCAATGCGCGTTGAATAATTGCGCGAGCGGTTGGTTCATCACCGGCGTGCTGGCCGCAGGCAACGTTGATCGATGTGACATGATCAAGCAATGCAACATCTTCTTTGATGTGTGCCATGCCGCGTTCAGCCATGTCGGCATTCAGATCGATACTGGTAACACCGTTCAATGATGTTGCATGGTGAGCTGCATCAGCGTGAAGAGATACAGCGTGATCAAGTTGTTGTTCATGCTGACGTGCCACGTGTTGCGCCTGTTGAATTGTTATTTCTTCAAAGTGAATACCCTCATTCGGTCGGCGCTGCGCGAACGCGCTCATATCCGCAGCGATGACACTTGCGATAATTGGATAGCCGCCCGTTGGCGCACTATCGACCCCCAGCACAATGGGCTGACCGTTCGGGGGCACTTGGATAGCGCCAATACAGGCTCCATCTGTGCGCATGTTGGCAGCAAAGTTGCTCAGGTGAAGTCCATCAAGGCGAGTGCCGATGCGATCAGAGTGTCGAGAAATCTCCCATTCCTTTTCGATAAACTGCGACCATATTTCACCAGAAAACGTAGTCGCATGTGGGCTACGGACCACACGGAATGTTCGTCGATTGAGTTCACGAATCAAAGCGAGCAAGTGTTTTGAAGATGTTTCGATAGATGGATTTGTGGCGGGTGAGCCAATTGGCAGGTGATCGCCGGGCGCGCACGCGGCGCCGGTTGTACTTCCAAGGCCAGTTGCGATGTGTGTTGATCGACTGCCGAGTACGGTTGGTGTTGTGATTCCGCCTGCGGGGCACATGTAGGTGCGCACGCCGGAGGTAAGTGGGCCGATATGCAATTCTGCAGATGCGTCGAGTGTGAATGGTCGCCACATCGGTACCGGCGTTCCCATTGGCATGATGCGGGCCTGTGGTGCTGGTGCACCAGTTAATATGATGCGCACTGTTTCATCGCACCGCAGTGATGCGCCGGTGAATGTCATTTCCAAGGCTGCGGCGTCATCGTGGTTGCCAATCAATCGATTGCCAAGGCGAAGCGACATTGCATCTGCAGCGCCTGACATGGACACACCGATTGAGCCTTGCATTTTGCGACCTAGATCCTGAACGCTCGCGAGCTGCCCCGGAGAAATGATAGTGATGGTGCTCATGATGAAGGAGTTTCCTGCAATCGAAGGAACTCATCAGCGTTGATTGAAACGAAACGTACGGCATCGCCTGTGCGCAACATGGTGGGGTGTTGTGCACTTGAATCAAAGAGACATATTGGTGAGCGACCGATGATGCGCCATCCGCCGGGCATGGCGCAGGGGTACACCCCGGTGTGCGCGCCGCCGATGCCAACGCAGCCTGTTGGGATTCGCACACGGGGCGTATTGAGCCGGGGGGTTGCAAGGGCATCGGGCAAGCCACTCAAATACCCGAAACCCGGAGCAAAGCCAAGAAAGTCAACGGTGTACGAAGCGATTGTGTGTTGGTGTACAACTTCAGCTGCGCTGAGTTGTGTGTGTTGTGCGACATCATTGAGATCAGGTGCATAGCGAGGGTCATAACAGACAGGAATGCTGTGCATTTGCGGAGCGGGAATGTGCTCAGAAGGTGTGCTGGTTTGGAGAGCGCAACGGATGGTTTGCACGAGATATCCCGGGTCGACGTGGGCGGGATCAATGGTGATAGTGAGCGAAGAATAGCCGTGCGCAAGATTGACAATGCCTGCGATGTGCGTGTGATGCAGTTTCGCAAGCCATGTTCGAAGGACTGGCAAGGTAGAGGCATCATTGCAATGGTGATCTTCAGGCGCCGGCATGACCGAAAGCGCACGATCACTCGCCCAGGTGAATTGTGGGGTGGGGGGCAGGGTGTTCATTTCATCAATAAGCGTATCCACCACGACTGATGAGTTGACTATTCCGGCGGCGATTGATCACGTTGTTGTGTGCCAAGGGGGATGACTGATTGGCTGATGATGTCTGCGAGAGAAGTTGAGCCGAGACGTTGTTCAGCGATTGATGCGAGGTCATCCATTGCACGGTGGAGCGGGCACAGGCAGGCGCAATGTTCAGCTACCCCAAGCGGGCAACTCCGGATTCGCCTGATGGGTTCGACAGCCTGCACAAGTTCCAGCAATGTGATTCCTGATGGCGGACGGGTGAGGGCGTAGCCTCCGCTAGGGCCGCGATGCGAATCTGCAAGACCTGCTTCTACAAGCAGTTGCATCACTTTTGCCATGTAGTGCGTGGGCACTTTTGTGACACTTGCAACGTGCTGGGCGGTCTGTTTTCCTTGGGTTTGTGCAAGAAAAACCGCTGCGCGCAGGGCATATTCCGTGGTCATCGAGAACACGTGTGGAATCCTTCCGGAAGAATTTGGATGTAATTATCCTAGCAGAGTACACGCGAATTGTCGATATCGTTATCTATAACTCTTTCAAGAAGGCCAATGGTGGGCAAATATGGCCCATATGGACATGAATCCTGCAGGTCCGCAGCCGGCCGCGGCCCGCTCCCCTATAAGGGAAAGATGATCATGAACGCGATGACTTCTAGGTACCTGTTGACGGTCTGTTGCTTCTTGATTGGTGCTGCGTGGGTGCGCGCGCAAGGCACACCACCTTTTATTTCGGTAGAGGCGAGTCCGGAGCAAGGCTCGTTACTTGTTGGTGAACCTATTGCTCTTGTTGTCACAGTCAGGAATGCTACAGATGAGGAACTTGAACTCCCAACTCGCCTTGATATGAAGACTCAGACGGTAGTCATCGAATATCAAGACGCTGCGGGTGAATTCGTGAGGATTGGGACTTTCTCGGTTCGTGACCCCGTACGCAATCCGCTGGTCTTGGGTCCTGGCACCGCGATCAGTGAGCGATTTGTGATCCATGAGCGGTGGATTCCGCATGGCAAGACAAAGCTACTTTTCGAGCATGCCCGGCAGATCACGTTCAAGGTGCGAGTAGCGTTGTCGGCGCAGATACGGGGGCAAGCAATTGTCTCAGTCAATCTGCATGAACCAATGGTGCCCGCGGATCACGAAGCGCTCCAACTGGCTATGGACGAAGGAATAGCTGGCATGCTCAACGCACCCTGGGGCAACCTTACCGAGTCACAGAAGGGGGCATTCGCGAACATCGCTGAGGGCGAATCGACATACGCCCCATATGCAGCACTCGCTCTCGGTCGCAGAGCGCTGTCGGAGGCAGGGCTTGCGCAGGAGCGTGCGGAGATGCATAATCTCGCCGTGGAAGCCAAACGTTGGGCTGCCCTAGCTGATGTCGAGGGGTTTCCGCTAAGGGCAGAAGCTGTTCTCCTAGAAAGACACGTTGCGGTTGCAACTCGAGACGAAGCTGATCTTGTCAGGCTTGATCGCCGCATTGGTGCAGAATTCCAAGGCGACCCGACCTTTGGGGCGAACCGCCAACGGCCCCGTCGCAATAGGATTCAACACGCCGTCCCAAAGTAGAACAACACAATCTGCAAGTCATCGAGATTGGTCTGGCCATCGCCGTTGGCATCGCTGCCGGGGCCATTGCCGAAGTCGAAGATCAGGTCTTGGATATCGAGCAAATCCACGGTGTTGCTGCCGTTGACGGCGCATCAAGAGACCTCAGCTGTAGTTGCCGGTTTCGCTAAACCCTTGCAGACGCTTGGTCTATAAACGAAAACACCCGAGCCGATTGGCCCGGGCGCTATTCGTGAACTGGCGGGTCAGGTGCGTTTGCAACCGACCGAGTAGTAGCGGGGACGAATACCGATTTGACTCAGGTCATCAGGACCGTAGCACTGGTCTATAGAACGCTTGCCTAGCGGGGCTCAGTCCTGATATTCACGGAACGAATCAATAAGGCTCTTGAACGTGGTTGGGCGATGCTTCTCGAAGCCCTCTTGGTCCACATAGACGAAGGCGTAGCGGACCCCGTCGCTGCCCCGATTCACGTCCTCGCACCACCGCTTGGGGCGTGCCCTATTGTTCGGGCCGGGGTGGTCGGCGTACTTCTGTGGGCAATTCAGACACAAAAATTCGACCTTCCGCAATCAAAACGCACAATTCTGTGTTTCACGGGAACTCGATGTTTCTCGCAAGCGTCCTATGTCTAAAGAATTTCGAGATTGTTCTTGCATTGTTGCGTGGGTCACGTTCATACTGGTCCCAATCGACTGCTCGACAGATTTGCCCCACGGAGGAGATGAAGGTGACGGATCGAATGCGCGCATCGTTTGGCAGGGCCACGGTTGGAGCGTTGGCAGCACTTGTCACGTTGACGCTCGTTCTTCTCGTCATGGGTCAGCAGCGCTCACACGCACAGGCAGGCGATCCGCCACCGGCGAATGCATTCCACCTGCCACCTACGTTCGATCTTGATGGTGACGGGGCTGTTGATCTCATTCAAACCCGCGCTGCATACAACCGTACCGACCCGAGTCTCGGTGCCGTTGATGTTTTTTCATTGAGCACCCTGCAACGCTTGGTGACGTTCGGGAATTCTGGTGAGCTTGACGTATTCGGTATTGCCGCAGCCCCGGCGGGCGACATTGATGGTGATGGACGTGATGACATCGTCATCGGCGCTCCACATGCGCTGCCGAATGGGACTCATGCAGGCCAGATTCACATCTACTCCGGTGCTACACATGCATTAATCCGAACAATCACAGGCCCTCACCCCTCTGCGCTGATGGGGCGCGCGGTTGCCGGGGCAGGTGATGTCAATGGTGATGGTGTGCCGGATATCGCGGCCAGCGGTTTCATCCCCGATGCGAATCGCAATTCCATCGGGCAAGTCTATGTGTTCTCTGGCACCGATGGCGCACACCTTCGCACCTACACAGCATCATGGATTGATGACGGTTTTGGATTTCGCATCGAATCGCTTGGCGATGTCGATGGCGATGGCATGGCGGAACTCGCAATCGCCGCAACGCTGTCGCCCGGAAATGTCGGCACGCAGGCTTCGGGTCAGTTGCTGGTATTCAACGGTGTGCCTGACAATCTACATTTCGAACTCACTGCTGCTGATGCCAATCAGACAATTTACTGCGATGAGCCGGATGTATTCAGCTTCGCCGCGCTCGTACAGCGCGTCGGAGATGTCAACGCCGATGGCCGCGACGATCTCCTCGTAGGTTCAGCATTCGATCCAGTTGCGCCGGGCGGTATAGCGCTGATCGATACCATCGATATGGTCGGATTCATGGTGTGCCGATGATGCGTTTTGCAATCTACGACTCTGCGACTGGCGTGCGCATCGAAGTACACGAAGGGCTCGGCCTTGGTGCAGCGTCCGATGCGGATCACAACCTCGAAGTCGATCTCAACGATCTAACGCGAGTGTTGAGCTCATTCGGAGCGAGTGCGCCAGCGGGAGACCCCTTCAGCGGTGATGTGAATCAAAGCACCGCAGTTGATATCACCGACATTTCAGCGGTCATAAGCGCTTTCGGGCAGGTGAGCCCGGTGCTCAACCTCGCACGCGATCCATTTGGGCTGCTGAATCGCTGGTTTGAGCTCACGCCGCATCGGTTTGGTGTGGCAACCGGCGCGAACGCTGTTGCGTTTGATCCTACGGGCACAACCTGGCTTGCTGCTATGGCACCGAGCCCATTCTTTCCGGGATCTCGCGGTACCAATCTTGGGGGTGGTATCGCCGCGCGCGCAACTGGCGGCGGGTGCTGTGTATGCAATAGCATCGGTTACAACGACCCGCCCTGCTGTACCGAATGCAGAGGCGGTGGTGGACCGCCCCCGTGCCCTCCTTCTGATACGAATTGTAACGGCGTAGATGATTCCATCGACTGTGCGTCAGAATTTTACGAGGGTTGGCGCGGCGACTGCGATGCAAACAACAACGGCATTCCAGACCATATAGACTGCGATGCGCCATTTTATGATAGCGGTATCCAGAATTGTGACAGCGATGGTGACGGAATTCCGAATCGGTTTGATCCAGATTGGCCATTGTCGCCTCATGGAGATCATGACTGTTACACTTCGCAAGGTTGTGATGGCGTACCAAACTACTTAGATCCTGATTTTCCGTTCCGCGAACCAGGTGTGCCTCCGATAGATGGCCACACGCCGAATCCCGAAGGGGACGACAACGGTGACGGGCGCAAAAACAAGAATGATCCGTGGCATCCGGACTACGATAAAACGGATCCTCTTTCAGATCCCGACCAAGATGGGATCCGCAACTACATCGATCCAGATGATGATGGTGATGGTACTAACGACATCTCCGATCCAGCGCCATATGTCCCCGCGCCAGGTAGTGGCGGTACCAATCACCCGCCACCTCCTCCGCCACCTCCTCCCCCGCCTCCGCCACCACCACCCCCAGAGAATGGCGGCAGTGGTGGTGGGCCAGGTACTTCTCAAATCTTCTTGCGCGCAGATTTCAACTTGGATGGCAACATCGATACGCTGGATGACGATGAATACAAGACGACTTATTTATTTACAAATATTGACGACGACAATGGGAATGGCATCCACGATCATGCTGATCCCGGCCCAATAGACTATGTGGATGACGAGCTTCTCAAAATCCAGATTGTCACGAATGGCAGCGGTGCGCAGTGGATACTGCACAAACCGGGAGGATGGCTCCCGGAATACGGTGAATTATCGCCGAAGATTTATCTTGCACCAAACAAGACGGGGCAATTAGAGTACGGCATTGCATACGACTACCCTCCTCCGACATATATCTATATCGAGGATGACACTGGATTTACATACGGTTTTCTTGGAATTCATAGCATCTCAAACTACAACGCCGATGGAAGCCCTGTTTTTGAATCTTCTAGCTTTATGTACATCATGCACGCTGCAGTTCATGTAATGGGTTTGAACGAAAAACTACTCGAAGTAAATGCGCAAAACCAATTACAGATTCTTGAGCACCCCGCCTACTCTCCACACAGATTCTACGACGGGGTCGCAGCCGATGGTGCAAGTGCTTGCGTAATATTGCTCAATTCACATAAACGGCAGCTTTTCAAATTCCCATATGGAACCACACCCCTTCCCCTCACACTAGAGATAGCCAAGCGAGGTGTGCCTACTGCATGCGAACCCACGATTGCAGGCTCACTTACGACGTTGCCAGAGATTACTCCCGACACCAACGATAACACCATTGTTCTCCCGCAGATTCCCACGCCTAAATCGGGCGAGCCCGGAGCTACTTCACTGGTTTCAACATGTGACTTCACGAAGGGAATGGCGCTTTACATTTCTCCTGAGTGCTACGCGGATTCCATTTACAACTCCGGCTCGGTCTTGAACGGTGAAGAGACAGCAGAACTCATCTTGCGCGTCAAGTACGGAAACGTAATTGTTAACGAGCGATCTCTTGTGTTGCGGCGTCCACCCGTACTCCTGGCCCACGGGTTAGGGAGTAACCCGGCGACCTGGGATCCACAGATTTGGAATGAGAGCACCACACCACCGGGCTTGGCGACTCGGGTGTACAAACTGGATTATGAGGCCTTGAACAAGGCGGGGTATGACGCCATATGGCCAACGCTGTACAACATGACCGGGGCTATCCGCCTCATATATCGAACCGGACTGTACGACATATACGATTCCCGCTGCATCCTCCTGACGCGCATGGACTATGTTGGCCACAGTATGGGCGGACTTATTGCACGGCTACACATGTCGGACGTGACAACCTTCAATTCAACCTCCGGCACCAATACTCCGATTCTCCGAGACGCACTGGGCCGACCAGAACTTGGCGATTTTCACGATCCGATCAGTTTGCCTCGCAACGAAGATCTCATGTACTTGTCACAACGGAACAACTTTGCAGGCGACTTTCGGCGTGTAATTACGATCGCAACGCCCTTTAACGGGTCGGCGCTTGCATACGCCGCAGAGGATGCCGAGAAGCTAAAAAATCTGGATTTGCAAGCACCGGATTATATAGGGGCGGCAGTAGATAGTGCAGTTGATTTCTGGAAACTAACGAATGATTTTTTGAGCAACCAGAACCAATACTACCGGCAAGGCTTGACTACCGGCAGTTCTTCGAACGCTACAACTCCACAGGAGATGATAGTGCGCTATCACGAATATCTCGTGGAACAGGGTGTGAGCTATGAAGGAATCGAATTCCCTAATGCCTTTTTGGACTTGCAGCCGTCAAGCGGGATGCAGCTACAGATGGACTCTGCGAACTATCCAACGGGCCATCGCAAAGTGCTTTGGCGCCCAATTTTTGGCGTGGCGGGTTCCAGCATCAACGTACCCCAGTGGAAGCTGACTGTCTTTGGCGGCTTGTTGGATATCGCTAGCGCTGCGGCCTCGGTAGTTGATTATCGCTATCAGAAATTTGTGGAAGATGTGAACGGCCTAAACGGGGATTGTGTGGTTTCCGTAAGCTCTCAGCTCAATGGTCAACCCGAGACCATCGGGGAACGTTTTGGTGCTACGGTTCATAGCCCCAATGCGATCCACCTCATGGGCAACCCGGTTCTTGCCGAAACCGCGCACGTCGGGATTGCGCAGCATGTTCGAGAGCTGTTGTCAAAGCTGTACACGCCTTCGGATTGGCAAGGAGATATTTCCCAATGAATCATCATCGCAATTACAGCCTATCTGCTTGTGTGGTGTTTGCTCTCGTGGCTGCCTCGACCGCAAGTTGCATTGCGGCGACTATCCTGACAACTGTAACCGTCACTGTGCATGATTCTGTCGGGCAGCCTCTGCAAGATGTCCCATTGATGTTTGAAGGTTGGGGTGACTTTGCCTTTGGAATGACCGATGTGTCAGGGCAAGTCGTTTTGACAGTTGATCGTGAAGAACTCATTGACGAAACAGCGATCGTGCTCACACCTGGCATAGGAGTTGTGGATGGAGCAACTGCCAAGGCGCGGGAGGATCGCATCAACGTCTTGATGTCTCAGTATTCATTGCCCTGTTCAGTTTTGGTGACGTTTGCCCCGGGCGAGACCGCCAAGACAATTGATATCATCGCATACGATGCGATCGAAGTCACGGGGCAGCTCAAGACACCTGCGGGTGTGCCAATGTCTGGTGTGATCGATCGACCTTACGGTCCCGATGGTGCGTATGCATACCCCGCCGCCGGGGGGGCCTTCACGTTACCCGGCGTGCGGAAGGATGTGAGTACAGCACTGGCGGTTATGTGGGCAGGGAAGTTTGCCAAGGTCATCGAACTATCGGCCGCGCAAACGAGCGCCAATTTTGATGTTGGCGTGATCACTGCCGATGAGCCTGCGCTCGATGCGTCGCTGAGCCTGGAGGTATTTCGTCCCGTTACGACTGACCTTAGCGGAGAGCGCAATGCGTTTCTCGTCTCGATTGTTCGAGATGATGGCTCTCTTGCGATGTTCTTTAGGACGACTATGGAGGATCCGCAAAAGCTGAGCGAGTTCGCAATACCCCTCATTCCTACGCCCGGTGTTGTTCCGGAACCCCCGGTTGCCATTCCAGCAGGTACATATTATGTCACGCCCGGAATACCAAGCAGGCCGACCGCAACGGCTCTCGTCCGTGCGCTCATGGACGGCCGCGGCGCGGTATTAGATGTAGCGGGTGTGCCTAAATTTACTGTACTAGCAGGACAAACAGCTACTGTGGTCATTGACGCGGAGCAAGTGATGCAGGCCATTCAGTCTGTTGCTGGCGATCTTACTGAGTGAGTATGGCATCGCCCCCTCACACCTCCACGAAGCTCAGATCAAACTGATAGAACGCGCCGAAGTGGTAGAGCTCGTCGTTCGTTGTCGCATCAATGGTGAGTGTGTGCGCACCTGCGGTGAGCGTGACCTGTTGCGGCGGGGGCGGGCTTGACACCACCGGACCCATCGGCGCGCAGCCTTGATTGCCGCCGGGCGCATGCGCTGAACCAACAAGCACAGCGTTCACGGACAGATTCATCAGTTCGAAATCCGCCATTTCCGTTTCACCAAGACCGGACCAGTCGATGGTCATGATCGTATCGACGGGCACGGTGATCGCCGCCGTCGCGGTAGCGATCTGCGTGTCTTGGTTTTGGGGAACAGGGCAATCTGAGCAGCCCTTCCGCTTATCATGGTAAGAGCAATAGCTCGTGGGGCAATGCCGCTGGCATCCCTCATGCGCCCACCCGTGGGCGTTTTTTTATTGTCTACGCTAATACATGAATAATTCAGTGCATGACTGGCATCGCTACCCAATAGCTACGCAGCAAGTAGTACCGATCTGGTCTAGTAGGCATATCGTCCCACATGTCGAAGTCAAATGGAACGATGAATGAGAAGGAGGCGATCGAGGTGCTGCGGCAAGTGTACGGCGATGGCAAGCCGTGGGTGTTCGTGCAGACTGCGGTCGAGATTGCGGCATCGGCGGAGATGGTCGAGGGATCGCTGCGCCAGTTGATTGGGCGAGGAGATCAAAAGAAGAAGTGGCAAGTACCATTTATTCAGGTTGAAGAATGGTTGTCGTGGTATAGGCGTCACCGTGAAGTTCGGTCAGCGGCTTGGTTTGGTGCCACGGGAAAGACCTTGGACGAAGTATTTGCTAACTGCGATCGGGAGCTTACTCAAGAGGAGAATGAATATCTTGTTCGCCTCTTTCTCGGTGTCCCATTCCCGCCAGACAAGCCAACGCTTAGAGCGATGCTCAAGGGAACTGCGACGGACGCTGATGAGGGTCATACACAGCTTGATCAATTCACGGAATCACAGGCAGGGCAGTTCTATTGGTCGGTGTGGTTTCCATGCTGGATGTTGCACCGGACGTTACCGGGGAATCTTCTGCGCAAGGCACGGCTCGGCGATGATGACGCACTCGACAAGCTCTTGCGCCTGGACAAGTCCGTAATTTTTGATCCAGGCATAAAGCAACGGTGGCACGAGGTCATGAAGCTCGGCACAGTGCGCGACCGACAGCGATTTAAGCGGGCAATGGCGGACGGACCCAAGGGGAAAGTCACCAAGAAATTCGTGCGCATTGGGCTTGCCGGAATGATCTCTCAGATGGCAAAGTTGTTCTATTGCGAAGTCACCGCACCCGAGATTCGTGAGCTCTTCGATTCGATCGCAAGGGTCCGTCGGAATGCGGCGGACTTACATCTTCCGGTGGGTACGAACCTGACTCGGGCGATCCACCGTGCGCGCGATTGGCCTGCGTTGTCACACCCAGACATGAAATGATCTTCCAGATGTCCGGGTGTTTCTGGAAACCGGCCATACCTTCGGGGCGTGGCTCATGTAGACACACAATCTGCTAGGGGCGATGGGCGGGCCGCGTGCGGCGGGCGTCGCAAGGCGCCGCTCGTCGTCGCGGAACGCCGAGGGAAATGGTCCCTTCACTGTTCAATTGAGCCCTGTGATGATTCTGATCGCACCGATCGGGTTCGCGGCATTGTTGCGTCGCTGCTAGCGCGTCGCATCACTGCGGGAGAAGGGGGGGCTGGTGACTAACAGCCCCCCCTCAAACGTGAAATTGAATGAATCTGAGGCCCGAGCTCTGGCGAGCGGCATCGATTCGCTGGTGCTCGCGATCGATGTTGAGTGGCTGTCGACAGAGACCTTCGAGCTATTGGCGTTGCTCAAAGCAGCGGCGAAAGACAATCACAGCGATGCTCCGGGTGTATTCACATTCGAAGACGGCACGAATCCGTGGATATTTAATGTCGTACCAAACGGTGTTGGGGGTTACGAATGGCTGTTGCATAGCCATGATCTAGCACTGAAGATCGGTAGTTCGATGACACCTACTTCTCGGCCAAGCCTCATGGCCGAGATTCGATCGGAGACACTTTGGACACTCAGTGCGGAGGCTGCCGTTGCATGGGTAATCGAACTGCTGGCGGGTATTGGAGCCCGGGTGATACATGCCAAGCCGAGCCGTGTCGATCTGTGTGTCGATGTACTGATTCATGAGTCGGAATGGTCCACTGGCCTGACGGAACACTTTGTTACACGCGCTCGTGACGTCAAATCGAACTTACAGCATGGGGAGTTGTCTGGGTTTTCGATTGGCAAGGGCGCAATGAGCGCACGCCTCTACGATAAACCTCGGGAGATTGCGCTCATATCACACAAAGAGTGGATGTATGACATCTGGGGCATCGACAGTATCGATGCCGATCATCGTGTCGTGCGAGTGGAGTTTCAGTTGCGCCGTAGCACCTTGAAGGAACTCGGCGTTGATACATGGGATCACCTCACGTCAATGCTTCCGGAGATTTGGGCGTATTGCACGAAGAAGTGGTTGCGTATTGTTCATGATGCGAGTGTCCATCACACACAACAGGTTGTCATGCCATGGTGGCAGGTGGTGACCGACGGGTTCACGGGTGCGCAAGGTGCCGAGCCATTGGTGCGCAGGAAAGCAATCATCGCGGACAAGAAACAAATAGCCAGGCAATTGCTTGGTTGTGCAAGCTCGATAGTGGCGCTCCAAATGCAGGGCGATGTGATTCGTAGTGGTGAAACACTTGATCTGGAAACATTCCTTGAGCTGGCAGTACGCGAGGCCGTAGCGCAGTCAGGTTACGACGATGATGAGTTCACCTATCGTGTGCGGCAGAAGCAGGCCAAACGCTCACGGCAGGCGGGGCGATTGGATGGCGCTGGCTCAATCGGTGACGTAAGCTAGTGTCTCACTGATTGAAGGGGTACGCGATGATCAATGCAATCGGATATGTGCGCTGTTCAACAGATCGTCAGGAAGAGTCGCTTGATCAGCAGCGGAGAAGTTTGGAATCTTTTGCAAAGAGCAAAGGATGGAAGCTCAAAGCGATTTATGCCGACGATGCGATCAGCGGCAGCGAACTCAAACGCCACGGTCTCGATCAGTTGCTGAATGCCGCCAAGGCAGATGATGTTGAGGTCGTGCTTGCGTGGGATCGCAATCGCCTTGCTCGTCCCAAGGATGCTGTGGACGGCCTCCTCCTTGAGCGCGAACTTATGCAGGCAGGCAAACGAGTCATCTATGCTGCAACGGGTCAGGAATCGGATGGCACATTTGCCTCTGGTCTGATTAGTTATGTCGAGCATTACCAGAATGGTGATTACCTGCGCAAACTCAGCCGAGACACCATGCGCGGCACTGTCGAGCGAGCTCGGCGCGGATGCTGGCCCGGCGGCCCGATCCCATTTGGATTTGATCGTCTCATCATGGATGGTGACATGCCTCGCCGAATAGTTCGGAGCACTTTGGATGGCGGGCAAGTTGTCCTTGAACCGACGACCGAACGTCTTCTTGAGACATTGCCCAAGGGCAAGAGCCACAAGAAGCAAGAGCATGAGACATGCACACTGATTCCTTCGGAACCGAGTCGTGTGCGAGCGCTGCAGCATCTGTTCACTGCATTTGCCGAAGGGCTCCCAACGCGGCGCTTGCGTGATGAACTCAACGCGGCAGGCTTCCGAACCTCACGCGGCGGCTACTTCACGGTGCCGACAATCATTCCGATGCTTGAGAATCCAGCGTATGTCGGGCGCTGCATCTACAACCGGCGAACACTTAGCAAGTGGCATCGCTATCGCGAGGGCGCGAGTGTTGAGCGGCAAGACGAAGGTGTCGAGCGACGACCACAAGAAGATTGGATCATCTGTGATGAAGCTTGGCCCGCACTGGTCGAGATTGCGGTATTCGATGCAGTGCAGGAACGCCGCGCACGATCGAAGGCCTCACGGTGTCACTATCGCGGCAATGCGATGAAATCAGATTACTTGCTCACCGGATTGATCTTCTGCGGTGTCTGTGGCGGGAAGCTGACAGGCATGACCCAGAAGAGCGGGAAGGGCTACAAGACGCGGTACTACACCTGTAGCCGACACTCGGCGGGCCACAAGCACGAGTGCCCCAAGCGGTACACCGTTCCCGCCGACGTGGTTGAGCAGCACATTCTGACGATCATTGGTCAGGATTTATTGAAGCTTCGTAATGACAAACAGCTTCACACACAGGTGCAGGATCAATTGAAGCGTCTGAGTGGCGGACGGGTCGACGCCCACGAGCAATTGCAGCGCCGCCTTGCAGACCTTGATCAACAGCTTGCCACGCTTCGTGACCACCTGCTTTCCCTCGCGCCGGATACTGCGAAGTCGCTCGGGGTCTATGACCAAGCGGATCGAATCTCGGAAGAGCGAACCCGCGTTGAAGCCGAGTCGGCATCGGTGGCTATTGCCCAACCGACACCGCCATCAATCGCCGAGTTGCGAAAACGGATCGCGAGGGAGTTTGATCATCTGGGTGAAGTCATTGCCAGCGGCACGATTGAAGAGAAGCGCGAGTTGATCGCGTGCTATGTGCGCACAATAAAGGCCGATCCGGACCACCAAACGGTCCACATCGGCCTCTACCCGACTCTATTGAGTCAAATAGTAGTGGTCTCGCCACCGTGTTCCTGGCAGTGGGATGTGCTTCACGACCTGAGACCAGATCGTCCCGGAAACACATCGCCAAACGACCGATTTCGGCGGGGTTCTCTCAAGGGGCCTCCACAAAGCTCAAATCAAACTGATAGAACACGCCGAAGTGGAAGAGTTCATCGTTCGTTGTGGCATCGATGGTGAGTGTGTGCGCGCCTGCGGTGAGTGTGACCTGTTGCGGCGGGGGCGGGCTTGAGACAACCGGCCCCATTGGCGCGCAGCCCTGATTGCCGCCGGGCGCATGCGCTGAACCAACAAGCACAGCGTTCACGGACAGATTCATCAGTTCGAACCCCGGCAGTTCTGTTTCACCAAGGCCGGACCAATCAATGGTCATGATCGTATCGACGGGCACGGTGATGATCGCAGTGGCGGTGGCGACTTGCGTATTGGGATTGTGGTTCTGACAGTTGGTGTCATCTTCCCAGTCGAGGCGCAATCCAAGACCGCCATTGAGGGTTGTCCACGGGCTGGCGGTGACACTTGCGGGATCATCATATGCGCGCAACACGCCGTTCTGGCCGCCATCGCTCCAAGCGTACTCATATCCTCCAATAATCCCTCCTCATGTGAACTCGGAAATGGATCGGTTTACACGGGGCAGTGGCGACATGACGTTGGATAGATCACGGAGTCATGCACGGTTTTCGCTGCGGCAAAGTCATATCTGAATCATCCTGCGCGCGAACGATCTCTGCTAACTCACGAAGCCGCCGTTTGATCTCCGCGTGTTCGGCGAAATAGTGTCCTTCGCCGAAAGGCAGGAGCCACCCGCGGGTTTGGCGTTCATTGACAAGTGCAACGCCTTCTTCAGCAGCCGCGAGCCCGAGCGCGACATAGCTGAAATCACCCTGCTCGGCGGCGTCGATGCACGCGTCAGCGAGTTCCATGCGCACGATCTCCGCAAGGCGAAATGGCTGCTTGTTCCCAGGATCGGCTCCAACCGCTCGATCGACGATGTCGACCGCGTTTTGGAGCGTCTCGATCGCTTCGTCCAGCATGCCGAGCTTGGTCAGAAGCACGCCGCGCATCGATATCGCGCGTGCCACAAGGCGCAGCCCGAGCGGATGGCTTTGATCCAGCAGCGCCCGCGCGCTTGCTTCGGCCTCGATGATTGCGTCCATCGCCGTTGGTAATCCCAGGTCAATTTCGCCATGCGCTTTCCAGAAGCGGCTCTCGGCGGATTCCGCTTGGGTAAGCGGGTCTGTCGGGTCAAGCTCGAGCGCCCGATCCGCATAGGTCACCGCAGCACTCAAGACCGGGATAATCGTCTCCGGGTCGGAATGCACATCGAGCAGGCGCCGCGACCAGCGCCAGGTTGCCTGCGAACGCCAGCGCCAATAGCGGGCGTCATTGGCAAGATCATCTTCCAATATCGAGAGTACTTGCACCGCCCGCCCGCAGAATTCGTACGCCTCTTCGAGATCATGCGGAGCCGTCCGAGCAACAAGGTTCTCACTCCATGCGATGAGCAAGCGGGCTTCTGGTACAGAACGATCTTCAAGCCCAGAGAGCACCTGAAGAGCAGCAGTAAAGTGTTCCACAGCCTTGGCATCACGCCCAAGGTCGGTGGCCAATACGTCCCCCAAGCGAACGTGCGCGGTTGCGATGTCCAGTCGCAGGGCATCGTCGGCGGCGGGGTCGTTGCCCAGCGCTTCAAGTGTGCGTCCGGCCTGGTCGACCATCAACCGGCGTGCGTCGGCACTCTTGGACAGCATGGCGAGTTCGCGGTCGAGTTGAAAGATCACCCAGCGCGCGAAGGCGTGTGTTTGCTCGAACTGCGCCTCGGCACGATCACGCTGCACACGCACATGGTGTTGTTGCACCAGGTAGATTGTTGTCGCGGCAATCGTCGCGGAGAGCGCAAGTGCCGTCATCGCTGTCATGAGAGGTCTGCGTCGAGCAAGCAGGATTGCGCGCCGGGCCATACTCGGAGTGCGTTTGTGCAATGGTCGATCAGTGAGCGCACGATTGATATCTTCGGCAAATGCGGCGCAGGATTCGTACCGGTTGGATGGTTCTGGGGCGCACGCGAACGCAGCACATTGCACAAGCTCGGGGCGCACGCCGTGTACGCGAGGCGTGGTGAGACGCGCATCGCGCTTGCGCTCGACAGCTTCCGCCGCCGAAAGCCTATCGACGTCGACCGGCGGATGTCCAACAAGCAACTCAAAGAGCACAACCCCAAGCGCATACACATCAGCCTGGAGATCAACGCGGCTCAAGGTCGGCGTGAACTGTTCCGGGGCCATATACCGAAGCGTGCCGACGACACTTACACCCTCAGTGACAAGTGAACCGAACTGCTCGTATTCAGGAGTTTCGAGCAACTTTGCTACGCCAAGGTCAAGTACGCGCGGCCCCCCCTCGCGGTCGACCATGATGTTGCCGGGTTTGATGTCACGATGCACAACGCCTTGCAGGTGCGCGAAATGCAGCGTGTATGCGACTTGTACCACTACGCTTGCGATTGTTGCCGGCGTTGCGCTCTTTGCCCAGATATCGAGTGTTTGCCCCTCGACCAGCGCCATTACGATGGAAGCATGTTCAGCGCCATCTTGGGTTCGACAGACGCCCGCAGCAAGAAGAGTTGCGATGCCGGGATGGTCAAGTCGGGCGTGCAGTTTGGCCTCGGCGCGAAACCGCCGCCGGATGCCTTTGGAAGTCACTTCCGAGCGCAACAGTTTGACCGCGACCGAACGCCCCTGTGCTGGCAGTTGAACTTCATACACCTCGGTGTTACCAATCCGAGAAGGATGCGAAAGCAATCGCACAACGGTGCCTTCACCGATTGGCGTGTGAATAGTTTCACCATCACGAAACGCCCGGGTGGCATCCGGCAACGACATGAACGCCCGATCAACATCAACTGTGAGGATGGGTTCGGGGGCCGGCGCGCTCTCACTTGCCGCAAGAAGCCGCGAGACTTTCGTCGCCAGCGCGGGGTCATCGCCCGCAATCTTCGTGAGCAGCCGCGACCGTTCCTCCGCGGGCAGGTCGATCGCCTGGTCAAACAGTTCCCGAACTGTGTGCTGCTCTTCAAACATCATCGCCATCCACAAGCATCATGCGATGGCCGGCCAACCTGACGACACGATTTTCATATCGCGACAATTAATCGCCGCCCACATCGTCGCCCAGCCGCGCCGCAAGCCAAGCACGAGCAAAACGCCAGTCGCGTTGCACAGTCCTCTCATTGACGTCCATAATCTCACCGATCAGATCACTCGAAAGGTCAGCAAACAGTTTCAACTCCGCAACCCGGGCAGCCCGCGCATCAGTTTCCTCAAGCGAATGAATCGCCGCATCAACTGCCAGCACACGCTCATCGAGGGTGTCGATAGGCCGGGAAGTGTCAGGCGGATCACTGACAAGTGGTTGTGAAGGCCCCCGCGACTGCCGCTTCCGGGCAGCATCCACAAGAATCTGCCGAGTGGCGCGCACCGCGGCCCCAAAAAAATGTGCACGGGAATCCCACGCACTCGTCGACTGCAGCTTGATCCAGCACTCATGCACAACATGCGTAAGTTGCAGCATGCTGCCACTGCCGCGAAGCCCGCCGCGTTCGTGACGCAGTTGCTCGGTCACAAGCGCCCGCAGTTGGGCATAGACCTCGGCGCAGATCGCCTCCGATTCCGCCCCGCCCCGGTCGCCATTGAGCACCACAGTCATTGATTTGCGGCTCACCACACCATTATGACGGGTTGGGGCCATCCACTCAATAGCTTTCCATATTTTCTAAGAATCCTGTCGCCGGGCGGGAAGTGGCACGCATGGGGAGGTGGGCAGATGACGAAATTGAAGGAGAAAGGTGATGAACATGAAGAAGCGAATGAACGGGATTTGTCGGGTGTTGGTCGCGGCATTGGGGCCGCTCTTTGTTGCCGGAACGGCGGTGGCCCAATCCACAAGCACGATTACATATCAGGGACGCCTCACCGAAAACGGTGCACTGGTTGCAGATGGGGACTACCCGATGACCTTCCGTTTATGGGATGCGGAGGTCGGTGGCACACTGATCGAAGAAATGGTTGTGCTAAGCGTAGGCGTGCAAAAAGGCGTCTTTACGGCACTTGTGCCGGTCACTTCAGCCTCCTTTAACGAGGCTGATCGCTGGTGGAGCGTGGAGTTCAATGGGACCGAACTGTCACCGCGCCAGTTGTCAACAGCAACGCCATTCGCTGTTCGGTCGAGTGGGTTCGCGGGACGCCTCGCGACCTTTGCGGGGACGAATCTCGCGTTCAACTTCATCGACACGCTGGACCCGCAGGCCGCGACGGGAGCCATGTGGTCCCTGGAGACCGCCTTTGCGCCAGGCAACTTCGGCCTTGTGCGATACAACAACGACAGCCCCGAGATCACGAGATCAGTCGTCATCACGCCCGAGGGCACGGTCGGCATCGGACGCCCCAACCCGAATCCGATCTACAAGCTGCATGTTGAGGGTGACACCCTTGCGCGTCGGCACCACTTCAGCGAAGGGCTCTTTTTCCATGCCGAGCCAGATATCTACAACATTCACATGGAAAATGGCGTGATGGCCATCGAGGGGTTTTCACTCTGCTTTCGTGCCCAAGGCCAGGACGTCGCGAACATGAGTACGAGCGGCACACACTTCTTCAAAGGCGTCTCCGTACCGGTGATGGAGATCCGTGGCGCCGACCTTGCCGAAGGATTCGAGGTCTCGCCAGCACATGGCAAGGCGGAGACGATCGAACCGGCACCCGGGATGGTCGTGTGCATTGATCCTGATAATGCAGGTGAACTTGTCGTCTCGACCGGTCCGTATGACAAGCGTGTTGCCGGCGTCATCTCCGGCGCGAACGGGCTCGATGTCGGCATCGTGCTTGGCAAGGGGCACGATGATCCACTCATCAATGGCGAGCACCCCGTCGCGATGACCGGGCGCGTCTGGGTGTATTGCGATGCGAGCGAGCATCCGATCGCGCCCGGCGACCGGCTTACCACAAGCGACGTGCCCGGACACGCGATGGCCGTGCACGACGACGATCTTGCGCCGGGATCGGTGATCGGCAAAGCAATGACGGACTTGGCGGACGGGCGTGGCATGGTTTTGGTGCTGGTGAACTTGCAGTGAGGGGAATGAAATGAACTGGAAGCTTCAAGCGCTCGGTGCGCTGTGCATCACAATCGGTTTGGCGGGATCATCGGCCATTGCGGCAGACTCGGACGGAGATGGTGTTGATAATTGGATCGAAGAGTCGGTGTTGAACGCACTTGCGCCGGAGTGGTATCCGCAGTTTAGCCGTCGTTTGCAACCTATCGATTGGATGGTCCGGCACGGCTATGCGAAGGTCTATCGTAGATCTGATGGAGCCCAGGTTGGCCGTGTTCCAGCATCAAACGTCGCGCTGACGCCGGATCAATTCCTTGCCCAAATGGCGGCAGCGAGTGTGCTTTGGCCGCATGCCGCGTACGAGTATCGGTGGGCGTACTTCAACCGAGACCAAGGGCGCGATACCAACGATCCAAACGATCCCTTTGACTGGAACATTGCTGTCGCACAAGGGCGTGGCGTGTATGGCCGCGTCACGCCGAGCCCTGACACACCCGGATTGTTGCAAGTGCAATACTTTGTTCACTTTGGATGGAATGAGACGGATACTCCCCCCGGATGCAACGCGGGGAACCATGAAGGGGACTGGATCAGCGTAGACTTTGATGTTGACGCAACGGATGTGAATAGGCCGCGCATCGTCCGCGCGTGGTACCACAATCACGGGAGACAAGTCTTCGTTGAGTCTGCTGATGCGATCGCTTTCTCCGGAACACATCCTCGTGTGTATCTTGAGCACGGTACGCAGGAGACTTGGCCGTTCGCAGCGAGCGGCGGATTTCAACCAGGCCAGGTACCGCCTTGCGTGACCACAAACAGAAGGATCGACTTCGGGCAGTGCACGTTGGAGTACGAGTCAGCATGCAATGGTGGATACACGTCAGTTCGCGAGCACGAGGGTCTGTTCGGTGGGTATCTCATCGCCCCGAAGAACATTGGTGAAATCGCGCACCCTGCCAACAACGAGGAATCACACTTCATTCATCAATACCCAGGGCGGTATGGATCGGCGTGGGAAGGCGGATGCTGGTGGCTGCCTTTTGATCTGGTTGACTCCGAGTCACCCTTTGGACCCACCTTTGGAAGCAATCGAACCAAGATGTGGGACCGCTCTTTCGACGTCACACTGCAGTGGCCCTCTTGCAACAACCAGAGCACCGTTTGGGCATCACCGGTCGGCGGTTCGAGCCCAGACGGGTCGCAAGCGAATCCGATGCGAACGTTGGGAGGTTCGCTTGGCGTGGTCGCACCGACAGGAGTGATCAACCTCGGACCAGGAACCTACGCCGACGGGCCACTGACCATTCGACAGCCAGTCACGATCACGGCTACGAACGGGATCGCCACGATTGCTCCGTAGCGGGAACGTTGCACGCTTCGCACCACACTTTCAACCAACCATCAGAAGGGAACCATCGCCATGAGAACCCGTGCTTTGAGAACGACCACCAATTCGGTCATTGCGGTTGCCGCACTTTCCGGAGCAGCTATTGCAGGTGCCACGTTTCAAGTAGACTCATTCATTATCGCCGGTGGCGGCGGCCGCGCGACAAGTGGTTCCCTTGTCCTCGACGGCACGATCGGCCAACCCGACGCTGCGATTTTCAATGGCGCAAATGTCGAGCTCGTCGGAGGCTTCTGGGGCACCATTGCCGGCAACTGCGCCACCGATTTCAATGCCAGTGGCACCACTAATCTCGACGACCTCCAGTTGCTCTTGTTCTACTTCGGGACGCCAAGCGGCTCCCCGGCCGACTCGGATGCCGACGGGGATACCGATCTCGATGATCTGCAGCTGCTGCTCTTCAACTTCGGCCAGGCGTGCCCCTGACCGCCTGCAAAGATGACGTGCGCGTACTGCAAATGCCCTATCGGGCTGCAATGAATGCCTGTCACTCTCTCCGGAGCGCTCGGCGCAGCCCACACTGCGCCGGGTGTTTGGTTGGTTGCAATCGTTCGCCTCCGGGAGTGCCCGGTGAAGTTGTCCATGAGTGATATACGCTGCGGAGAAGGTCGTGTGTTGTCCTGAACCAGATCACAGCGCATTTCATTCGATATATCGAACGAAGTACCTCACCCACCTGTTTCGCGGGTCGTGATGCGCTTGCCGCAGTTTCTGCATTCGCGCCGCCTCATCAATGCGCCAGGCAAACGCTTGAGATAGATCACGCGAAACTGCCTGCACCCACAGGCCCGGCACACCAATCCGGTCGCTTCAGGATCGCGTGCTGTGCCGGGTTGCTTGATGGGGCGCATCATCGCTTGGCCCTCTGCATGTCCGACAACTTGATCCGCCTCCGTGCAGTTGGCTTCACATCTGTTCCAAACAGCACCGCCCCCTGCATCGATCCAGCGATCGCGCAGCCGACCAGACAGTCCAGCCAGTGGTTGTCGATGGCGCTTGCGCGCAGTTTCCATTCATCAACAGTTCGCCCGCGACCCTCCGTGCGCACCCGATGCTCGGCGGTCAGGTGTTCCGCGAGCAATCTGTGCCGCTCGGGCTGTGCGCCAAAGAGTGACAACGAGCCCGGATCACCCATCGGTGTCGCCAGCCTTGCCTGCACAAAGCTCTTCCAGTAGTTCGTATCAAAGAGCGCGTGCCGCACCGCGCGTTTTCCCGCATTGGTCGGAATGCGCCAATTGAGTCCGATGCGGTCGCCGCGCTTGCGCTTGTACTCACTGAAGGGGATGCTGGAAGCACCGACATACCGCCCGTGACTCGGCAGGAGGGTGCCTGCGTACTTCGACTGGCGGCAGAACTCATACACCACATCCGTCGTGTGTCCCCAGTTCGCATCAATCAGACAGCGGTCGATCCTTGCTGTTCCGCCCCCATCGCGGGTCCATTCGCGCCCGAGTGTCCGCTCGCACAGGCGTTCGAGCCCTGCATAGATCGCGCCCTCGAGTCCAGCGTGCGGGGCTGCCAATTGCAATGTGCGCTTGACATCGCGGAGGGTGTAATACGGCATCTTCTGATCAGGCTCAGCGCCATAGTCGATGACCGAGCCGGTGAAATCCTCATCCCAGGCGACGATGAGCCAGAAGAGGCACTTGCCCTGCACATCGATGAACATCGTCAGCGCTGTAGCGCTTGCGGGCACGAGCGACTTCGCATGGTTGTTGATCTTGGCGCAGATCGCATCGGCATCGAGCAATTCATCATCGATGCCCGTGTCCTCGGGCAAGGGCTCATTCTGGTACTCGGCGAAGAACGCCGCTTCATTCTGAAACTTCAAATTCATCGCGTGCTGGAGCGCACTCAGTTCATCGTGATTGAATCGCGAGGCCCAGGCGACGATCGCCCCCGCATCCATCTCCGCGCGGTGCTCGCGGTAGAAGGCGGTCGCGTCGGCAAGGCCTCGCTCGGCCCGCAAGCCCTCGGCCCGGAGCTGCGCGTAGCGCGACCAGAGGGCATCATTGGTCGGGAACTCGTACACCATTCTCGTCCGCTCACCCTGCCAGGCGGGGTGCTTCTCGCGGTCAAGCAATCGGTCAGCCAGGTCATCGGGACGCACCACAGTCACGGTCATCAAGCCCGCGATCTTGCTGCCCGGCCCGGCGAGCCCCAGGATCGCGCCGGCGAGGATGCGCTCACGATTGGCGCACTGCGAAGGCGAACGCGCTGACTCATCCGTCTGCGGGTCATCGATGAGGACCAATGATGGGCGCACGGACGAACCATCCGGACGCTTGTGCTTCATGCCGCGAATGCGCCCGGTGATGCCCGCCACACGGATAACTGAGCCAGAAGCAGCGCTGCCCTCGACACTTGGCAGCACAATCTCGCGCGCTGTCCAGCCAATGTGGGTCTGTTTCCCGAGATGCAATTGCCCAGCAGCGCGCTGGTGGATGCCCTCGAGCGCCCGGATCGGCGCGCACACCTCCGGGAAATCGCCCAGCAGTTCATCGCTGTTTTCAAGTTCCGCTTTGATCGCATCGAGCATCTGCTCCGCATGCGCTTCATCAGCGCCAACAAGCGTCACGAACTCGCGATGGCCATAGACAAGCGCCCAGAGACAGGCCGTCTCGCAGAGTGAGGTCTTGCCCGAGCCGCGCGGCATCGCCATCGCAAAAAGCCCGCCCTCGAGCACAGCGCGCTCAATCTTGGCGATGACCTTCAGGTGATCCTCCGACCAGTCCATGTGGAAGGTCAATGGGAAGTAGCGCTCGCAGAAGGCGCGGAAGTCATGCGCGCACGCCGTGCGGCGCTCTCGATTGATGACCTCGGGCAATTCGCCAATGTCGCGGCCCGAGAGAGAAAGCGTCCTTGCTTCGCGGGCCTTGCGATCGCGGTACGCCTCGTAGGACCCCTCGGGTTGGTTCGCAGCTTGTTCGATCTCCTCGTGGCGCGTCACCGCAAGCCATGCGGTGTAGCGGAAGAGATCAACCTTGTTTGCATCACCCTCGGCGGCAACGCGAAACCCCGCCCGCGTGCGATGGCGGTAGAGCTGGCGCTCACTGATCACCTCGCCCAGCGGCGTGGAGTTCAACAGGCGGCAGAGTTCGCCGGGTCGCAGTTGGCGCGGGTCAATCGCCACGCGTGCCTCCGCCCCCGCTGCCGCTGCCCATCTCACGCACCAGCCAGGCGGCGTAGTGCACGAGGTTGAGTGAGCCGTCGGCGTTCGTCGGCGCGCCGGCGTCTATGTCGGCGCGCAGCATGTCCTCGGTGATGGCCTGGCCGCCGATCCGCGTCAGCACCCGCGCAGCATCGGCAATGGCTAGCGCCCCCGGATTCAGCGCTGCATTTGGCGCGTGTTCGGCCATTCACGCCGTCCTTGGCATGAAGTTGCCCACTGTGTGCCCACTTTGTCGGGATTGTGCGGATTCGCCTTGATGTCTTGGCCAGCTCTTGCCCTTGTGTGTCCAGCGCCGCGGAACACGCCGCGGCATAGGCCACCAGAAGGAGACCCCGCCATGCGCAAACGCACGACCACCACCGCCGCCGAGACCTACGCCGCGCGGCGCAACGACATCGCCCGCCTGCTCGACGTGCTCCAGATGGAGCTCGACCGGCACGCGCAAGAAGCCAAGGCTGACCCGAAGAACTGGGGCCGCACGGGCGACCTCGACTTGGTCCGCAGCAACCTCATCGACACCGTCGCCTTCATCAGCGGCGCGAAGATGGAGCGCGAGGACGTCGAGCGCTTCCTCGCCGAGGCCGAGTGAGCCCGCGCCCGAACCCAAGGAGCACGACCCATGCAGAACGACACACCCATCCCCGCCGAGCTGCTCGCCATTGCCGAGCGCCTCGGCTTCCCGACGCTCGAGACCCGCAACAGCGACTCGGTCGACTTCCATGAGGTCGCGGTGTGGATGGTCCGCGACGCGCTCACGCACGCCTACGAGGCGGGCCGGCGCGCGGCACCGCCGCCGACACGAGTGACATGCCCGGCCTGTCGCCGGGACATCGAGATTCGACCCTTGACCTGAAGCCCGCTCGTTGCGGGCTTCGCTGTTTCCTAGACACGAAGGAGATTTGACATGACGAAGAAGACCACGCGAAAGACAACGACGAAGAAGGCCGCGCCGAGGAAGGCACCGCGCAAGAGCACCGCACGTGCCAAGGGCGGCGCAAAGCCCAAACATGCTGCATCGTCCCCCGCGAAGAAGATCGCGCAGACGAAGGCCAAGACGCCCAAGCGCGTCAGCCTGCTCGACGCCGCGGCCACCGTGCTCCAGAGCGCGAAGCAACCCATGATCGCGAAGGCGATCGTCGACGCGGTCGTCGAACGCGGCCTCTGGAAGCCAGGCGCGGGCAAGACGCCCCACGCCACGCTCTACGCCGCGATGACGCGTGAGATCGCCGCCAAGGGCAAGGATGCGCGCTTCCGCAAGGTCGACCGCGGGCAGTTCGCGGCCGCGTGACGCGGGCATCACGCCGCCTCCCCTTCACCCGCGCCAACCGCCGCGGGTGTTTCTTCGGCGTGAGCGTTCAGGCTGATGCGCTCCGCCTTCTTCCCGGTGAACGCTTCCCACCGCTGCACGATCACATCGCAGTACGCCGGGTCGATCTCCATCAGAAACGCACGCCGCCCGGTCTGCTCGGCCGCGATCAGCGTTGAGCCCGAGCCGCCAAAGAGGTCGAGAATGTGCTCCCCCGGGCGCGATGAGTACTGCATGGCGCGCACGGCCAGCTCGACCGGCTTCTCGGTCAGATGCACCATCGACTGCGGATTGACCTTCTTGATCGCCCACACATCGGGCACGTTGTTGGGCCCGAGGAAGACGTGCGCAGCGCCTTCCTTCCACCCGTAGAAGCACCACTCATGGTCGCCCATGAAGTCTTTGCGGCCCAGGACCGGGTGCAATTTGTGCCAGATGATGCTCTGCGAGAAATACAGGCCGCACGTCTTGAATACGGGCGGGTAGTTTGCGATGTTGGCGTAGCCGCCCCAGATGTAGAAGCCGCGACCCGGCTCGAGGACGCGCGCCATGTTGCCGAACCATGCCAGCAGCATGCGCTCGAAGTCCTCATCACTCATGAAGTCATTGTCGAGCGGGCGGTCCTTGGCGCGCATGCGCGTGGTTGTCGCTTTGGCCTTCTCTGGGTGGCGTGCGAGGTCGAAGCCCTGGTGGTGCATCTTCTCGCGCCGCTCTTTCGAGAGCGGCTGGTAGTACGAGCTGACACCCGCCGCGATGGCGTTGTTGGACCGCGGCTCGACCTTGACGTTGTAGGGCGGGTCGGTGTTGACCAGATGGATCGGCGCGCCGTCGAGCAGGCGATCAAGATCGTCGGGCTTCGATGAGTCGCCGCACAGCAATCGGTGCTCACCGAGCTTGATCAGGTCGCCGGGCTTGGTCACCGGGTCATCGGGTGGCTCGGGCACGGCATCGGGATCGGTCAGCCCGTCTGCGACATCGCCGCCCAGCATCTTGGCCAGTTCATCCTCGTCGAAGCCGAGCAGCGACCAGTCAATCCCCGCGTCCCGGAGGTCGGCCAGTTCGAGTGGCAGCAATTCCATGTCCCACGACGCCAGCTCGTTGGTCTTGTTGTCCGCGATGCGATACGCCCGGATCTGCTCGGGCGTGAGGTCCGTGGCCACATGCACCGGGACCGTGTCGAGGCCGAGTTGCTGGGCTGCTTTGAAGCGCGTGTGGCCGCAGACGATCACGCCGTCTTCGTCGACCACGATGGGCTGGCGGAAGCCGAAGCGCTCGATGCTCTCTGCAACGGCTGCAACCGCTGCATCGTTGATGCGTGGATTCTTCTCGTATGGGGTGATGGCGCTCAACGCGCGCAGTTCAATCTTCATCGGTCATCCTCCGTGAGGGTGGGGTTGGGATCGGGGCGGGCAAACGTGACGGGCGAGGTTGGCCCGTGTGGCGACCGGCGCGGGACTTTGGCCCCGTGGTCCGCCAGGTGCGCCCGGGCGCGCCGTGGGCCAACGAGGGCGTCCCCGGGCGGCCTGGCGAAAAACCGGACCGGACAGCGAAGTAAGTCAGTCGAATAGCGCGGCTGTTCCCGCGTGGGTGCTGTGCCCACAGCGCCGGGAAGTACCTATTGCGCGCTGAACGATCTTGAAGGATTCGCTGCGCGAAAAGGCCGACGGGAGAGCGGGAGCGAGGGTTTTGAATAGAAAGAGAGATATCATTCAATTCTTCAAACTGTCTCCCCCTTTGCGCACTCCTTCCCTTACACGTGAAGTCCCAAGGAAAGATTGAACTATTCGGTTCACGCCAGCGCATAGATCACCCGTGGCCGTGTGGCTGTCGGCTCCTTGGATTCACGTAACTGCCTTGTTTCCAGGAGGTTGTTGACGACCTCCTGGCGCTCGCGCTGGGTGAGCCACTGCGTCTTGCGGCACAGATCCGTGCGCGAGATCGTTCCATCAGCGCGGCGCACGATGCGCAGCACACGCTTCTGTCTGGCGTCGAACTGCCCCTCCGCCACCCACTCGTGGCAGACATGGAGCATGCGCCGGGTCAGGTATTCACTGAGGTCGCACGCCCACTGCGCAGCCGCCTCGTCGATGGCGAGGTGTTCGCGGTTTGCTGAGCAGGCGTACACGAGCGCCAGGCGACACGCCTTCTCTTCGGCGCGGGCCCACATCGCGCGCCCGACGTCTGTGTCGTCTGCGAGCCTTTCGTCCACGAGTTGGGCCAGCTGGTCGAATACCGCTGCGCCTTCCCGTGTGGTTGGCACGACGTGCGGCTCGGGGTGTTCGGTGCGCAGATTTCCACCCGGCTTGAAGTCACCCCACCAGCGGGCGGCATCGAGGATCGACTCGGGCACGGCTCGCTGCGGCGAGCGCTGTCGTGGCGGGGGCTCGGGCGGTGTCTCGAAGACGAGCAGGCGCGCGACGAACCCGTCCGCGAGGCTGTCGGCGGTGAGCGACTCGAAGAAGTGCTCGGGCACCGTCGTGCCGTAGAGGCACACGCACGGCTGATCGATGATCTTGTTGCGATTCTTGTCGGCGTAGGCCTTGCCCCGGAAGACCGTGTCGGCGCTGGAGAAGAGCTTCATCAGCACCGTGAGCACGTTGAAGAGGTGCGGCGCTTTCTTTGGATCGCCGATCGTGCGCAGGAAGCGCCCGAATTCGTCGATCTGGAAGAGGATCGCGGGCTCGGCTTCGACTGCGGTCACCAACCCGGCGTCGGAGGCCAGGTCCTCGTTGCCCTCGTGCTCCACGAGACCCGCGGTAAAGAGGATGTTCTTGTTGACCTTACGGGCGTGGTCCTTGCCGGCGCCCGAGGGCGCGACGCCCACGCAGTAGAGATTGGTTCGGTTCCCTCGCTCGTCGCGCACCTTGCGCGCCGCAAGCACGGCCTGCACACAGATCGCCGCGGCGAGCGCGAGCACGGGCTGGGGGCGCGTCGCCGTGGCGAGGTTGTGCGCCATGACATCGGCCACGAGCCCGGGCACATCGAGCAACCGCTCGGGGAAGGGGCCGGGGTCGTCGGGGCGAGTGGTGTTTGCTTCAATGTCGCGGTCCTGCGCCCAGTGGTTCTCCGCAACAGCGACAGCGACCGTGTCTGGCCCATAGCGCGCGACGCTGCTCGCGATGCGCTCGATCTCGGCTGGTGGCAGTGGCGGCTTGCACCGGTCGTCGTTGACGCGCCCAAGCGCCGCCAGTATCTCCGCCCGGGACATCCCTACCCGGCGCATCGATCCGCCGAGGCTCGCCAGTGTGGCATTCCTCTGGCCGTCGGGGATCGGGTTCGCCTCGGCGCTCCCGGGCGCAACGTGGGCCAACGTCGCCACGCCAGTGGGCCGCGTGTCGATCTCTTCGAGCGCGGCAAGGAGCCAGGTTGGCGGTTCGGGAAGCCGGTCGGGCGAAGCGTCGAGTTCGACGCCACGGGGCCAATGATAGGGTTTACCGAGAACGGTTGACGGCGCAACGAGGATGTACCCACCGTCGGCGCGCACATCAACGCGCTCGGCAAGTTTCCCGGTGCTGTTGCGGAATGTCCTCCCCTCCGGCGCTCGGAACAAGAGGTGCCGACCGCCTCGCGGCGTCACGGAGATCGGGGCCGCGGACAGTTCGAGTTGCTGTTCGGGTTCGTCGGCCAGCCAGGGGTTGTCCGCGCCGTCGATGTCGATCACGAGCAGGCCGTCGGTGCGGATGGCGACATTCGCGCTTCGGCGCTGCGACCACCAACGCTCGATCTGCTGCGGATCGGTGGTCGCGTCGAGCAGACCATTTGGCGTCAGCGGGCGCTTGTCGCCGGGCCGACACGGAAAGACCGCGTAGCCGAGTTCGGCGTACCGGATCGCGGCGTCGAGCATGCCGTTGGCCGCCGTTGCCACCGCCATCAGAACGGCACCTCGCAGTCATAGACGTACTCCGGCTCGGGCAGCGCGCCGGGCTTCGGACCCAGTTCCCAGTCCACGATGCGGTCGTACATCTCGCCGACCGTGTGTTTGACAGTGATCGACCGCGTCTCGGCCAGCGCCCCGGCGCGGGCGAGTTCGACCGCTTCCTCGGCGTTGTCTGGCGCCGGTTCATTGGACCGCCCAAGCCACCACGATTCCGCCTTCGCCCTGGCGTAGCCGGTGTGCTCGACACAGATCCACTCGGAGACATACTGGTTGAATCCGAGCTGGTACTCGACGCGCATCGATCGCGGCGCACCCGATGGCGCATCGCGCTTTGTGTGGACACTGAAGAAGACGTTCTGGACCCGTTGCACGGCCCGCGTTGTCTGCCCCGAGAGGATGCCCTCGGTTGAAGCCTGCGCATCATGCATGGATTCCTCGCGCTCGGGGAACTCGTGCTCACACTGAGGGCAAACCGAATATGCCGCGTGAATCAGCGCCCGGCACTCAGGGCACTCCTTGGCCGGAGCGTCACCGTCGCCAGCGCTGGGTTCGGTGATTCGGATGTCGTCAACGGGCCCGTGGCGGATGACATTGCCGCCAAAGTCCAGCACCAAGCAATCCGTCTTGTCCGGGTCGATCCGGAAGCCCCGCCCAACCATCTGGTAGTACAACCCGGGTGACAATGTCGGTCGCACCATCGCGATGCAGTCGATATGCGGCGCATCAAAACCCGTCGTGAGCACGTTCACGTTGCACAGGTACTTCAGTGCGCCCGATCGGAAGCGCCCGAGCACTTCGTCGCGCCCCTTTCCGGGTGTCTCGCCGCAGACGAACCCGCACTCGATGCCGTAGCGTTCTTCGAGCACGCGGCAGATATGCCGACCATGCCTGACACCGGAAGAGAAGATCAATACCGCCTTGCGATCGGCGGAATGCTCGATGATCTCGTCGCAGGCCGACTCGACCAGATCGTCCGCGTCCATCAGGTCCTCAGCCTCACCCGCGACGAACTCGCCAGCCCGCACATGCAATCCAGCGGTGTCCGGTGTGCGCAGCCCCGCCTTTGTGCGCAGCGGACAGAGATAGTCCTGATTGATCAGTTCCTTGACGCCGATCTCGAAGCAGACCTCGTTGAGAATGCCGCCAGGCGAACAGATCATGCCCGACTTCATGCGGTATGGCGTCGCCGTCAATCCGATGACACGCACGTCGGGATTGACCACGCGTGCATCGGCAAGGAACTGGCGATACATGCCGTCACCATCAGGCGGGATCATGTGCGCCTCGTCGATGATGATCAGATCGAAGCCGTCGAGCTCGCACGCCCGCCGATAGATCGACTGCACCCCCGCGACGATGACCGGATGCTGCGTGTCGCGCCTCTTCAGTCCAGCCGAATAGACGCCGACATCGAGATCGGGCGCGATCGCCTCGAGCTTCTCGGTCGCCTGCTCGAGCAGTTCCCTCACATGGGCGAGCACGAGCACACGCCCGCCCCAGACGTTGACAGCGTCTCGGCAGATGGTCGCAATGACGGGCGTCTTTCCACCGCCGGTCGGAATCACGACGCACGGGTTGTCGTCGCGAGTGCGCAGGAACTCGTACACAGACTCGACCGCCTGCTGCTGGTACGTTCGGAGATTCATGCGCGGCGCTCCCGGATCTCGACGCTGGAACGCCCACTTGGGACGACCTCGCCGCGCTCGATGACGATGCGATCGATCTGGCTGTCGTCCTCGTACGCGCCGCCGTGCTCGAGCGCATCGAGCAGCGCCTTCTGCACGTTGTCCAGATCGCGCCGGCGCCGGTCGGGCGGGCAGATCTCGATGACGACTTCCAGCCGACCCGTGAGCGGTTCGGTCTTCTCGCCCGCCAGAATGGCGCACACCTCGCGGCGGAAGCGCCTCCCCTCGCGGCTGATGAGCGTGCGTTGCCCCACGCGCCGCCAGTAGTGATTTACTGATGGCGGGTGGGGCAACACGAACCGAAGCGATCGGGATGGACAGGGCTTGGCGCTCATCGTTTCCAGGGCGGCGCGCTCCCGACCGTCGCGGCGCTCGCCGCGGGCTCTGCGCGCTGCTTGCCTTCGTAGCCCTTGATCTCGTTGGTGATCTCGCCTGAATCCTCGCGCTTCCGACACGCCACCTTGATCACGAGCGGCAGGTTGTGCAGCTCGACACTATCCTTGGGAATCATCACACCGATGGCGCGGCAGATGGCCGACAACTCGCCGCGGGCAATCTTCACCGCCATAGCGCTCGTGTTGTCGAGGTTGAGCCGGGCCCAGAGCAGGCGGCCCTTGCACTCGCCGTCAACGACTTGAAAGGTCAACTGCAAATAGCTGCCTGTGCCGGCTTTCGTCGGCTTCATCTCCGACTCGGTGATCACCGCCAGGTACTTCCCCGCCGGGATGGGCTCAAAGCCCACGTTGGGATCAACTTCATTCGCATTGAATCCATTCAGATTTGCCATGTTCAAGCTCCTTCGGTGGTTGGTTCTGTGGTGGTTTCGGTGGTCTGGTCGGTGGCGGCATCGGCCTCCTGCAGTGGGTTCTCGCCGCGCAGGAACGCGCCGAAGATGCGGTAATCGAGTGGAATCTCGTCGGGCAGGCTCAATCGGTTCTTGGCCATGTGCGCCGGGCGCTCCGCCGTGCGCAGGATGCGCTCGCCGGTGCCGATGCCCTGCGTGCGCTTGCGGTTGAACCCCTCATCCGTGTGCTTCGTATGCACGCGGTAGGTGGCAAAGAGCACCTCATCGCACCATTCCTGCACAAGCGCCGATGCGTGCTTGTTGAGCCGCGGCACATAGCGGTCATACGACTCCGTCTCGGGGTTGTCGAACTTCTCAATGCGGGCGTGCGCGATCAGGATCACCTGCACCCCGCGCTCATTGCGGAGCGCATCGAGTCCTTCAAGAATCTCCCGCCATTGCGTCAGCGCGAACGTGTAACCTTTTGCAAACCCAATGTCTTCGATCGAATCGACACCACGCTTGGCGCAGATCTCCGCAAAGATCAGACGCTCGAGCCAGTCAAGTGAATCGATGACCACCGTCCTGTAGTCGTGCTCCTGGGTGTAGAGCGCTGACAACGCAGCCAATACATCGCTGTACCGCGTGGCGATCGGCAACTTATCGCAGTCGATCTCGCCAAGTCCGTCCTCGGTCTGGATGAAGATAGGCGTCTCGGCCATCGAGCCGAAGGTGCTCTTGCCGATGCCGTGCGTGCCGTACAGCATTACCCGGCGCGGCCGCGGCTGCCTGCCGCTCTGGACCTGTTGAAGCAGTGTCATGTGTACGTTTCCTTGAGTGAATTGCTGTGTCAGTGCGGTGGACACAGCTCACGCTGCGCCCACCGCGATGGATTGGGGAACCGGAGCGGCAACGGCGCGGACGGAGAATCCATCCGCGCCGATTTCACGAATCAGGAACGCCGCAAAGATCCGCACGACCGCGTCGCCAGCCGATGTCCCGCCATCAAGCGTGAACATTGCGCGGGGCGCATCGATGTGGAACGACACACCCATCCGCACACGCGCCTCGCCGAACAATCCCTCGCAGGCGAGGATCGCCAGGTGCAGCGTGGCTTCGGCCTGCGTGAGATCGATGCCGGGTGCGAATCTGAAGCGGTACACGTTGGTCTTCATGACAATCTCCACGGCCCCGCCGGTTGGGCTCCAGGGGTCCCTCTGGTTCCCTATGCCGTGCAAAACACGACTGCGCGGTCAGAGCGCGCCGAGTCCGGCGTTCTCGAAACGAACCCGCATCCGGGCGATCGCGTTGTCGATCTGGCGGCGCGATACATGACGCTTCCGGGCGGCGCTGGCGACACCGTGCTCTGAGACGTGAGTCAGCAGTTGCTGCTCATCCAGCGACAGCGCACTGAACGCGCATTGAATGGCGTCCTGCAGATCGAGCAGTTCGCTCGGTGAGAGCCCGGATCGCTGCGAGCGGCGTTCGTGGTCCGCCTGGCTGAGGATGCCGGCGAGCGAGACGGTGTCGCCATCGTTCTCGATCTCCGTGCCTTCCAGCGAAACGGCGTAGAGCCCCGGCCGCCGTTTGTCGCGGGCGCGGAAGCGCAGCGTCATGCCAACCCAGCTGTTGATCGAGGTAATGACGAAGGCCTCGATGTTGCCGCGCTCGGAGTCGAACAGATGCGCCTTGCGGAGCAGGTACAACTCCATCTCCTGCTGGAGGTCGTCGCGGTCCGATCTGGAGAAGTCAGACCGGCGACAGAGCTGGGCGGCCTTGATCCGGATGAGGGTGATGGTGAATGGGTTTGAAACAACGTCGTAGCGTTCGGCCATCGGAATACTCCGAAGCCGGTCGTGTTGCTCCCGAACCAGTCAATCGAACGCACGTTGAAAGCTGTGCCGCGACTCGTTGACGCGGTGAACACAGGTGCGGTCGTGACTGGCCGGTTATGAGCCGAGCCGGCCTCGACCGAGGCCCGCGGTGTCGCGGTGTGCGCATGAAAAGACGGGCGGTGAGCCCGTGAGTCATGGACCGAAATGTCGGTGGAACAAGGGGTTTAACGACGTTCGAGGAATTTCTTTTGCCTGTCGCGGGGGTGCGACGCGACACCTCTGGCGACAGAAGCTGAGTCGCTCTGCGGAATTACCGCCGCCACACCTCCCTTCCGATCAACGGCACGCTTGACCTTGTCCTTGCTGATCGGTTGCCCCATCTGTTCGGTCAGCGCCTCCGCTGCCTTGCGATAGGAGCCGTATTCCTTGTACGCCGCGATGAGAGCGTCGTCGGTGAGGAGCGACTTGATCTCGGCCTTGACCTGCTGGCGCACCATCTTCTTGCCGACTTGATCGATCGCCACAACGCCAAGAGCGTCCGCCAACCGATCGGCTTCGACGATGATGTCTGCCAACGCCACACCATCGATCACCAACAACGAACCTTCAAGTGTCGCAACCCGCGACAATGCGACAACCGCTGGCGTCCGGCCGGGCCAGATGCGTGCGTCGGGAACATGATGTGGCACGAGCACAATTGAGCGCCCGCCGGGCCCGACGTGCGATGACACAGATGCTGTGTCACTGTCGCAGCGGCGTAGGGCAAGGAGAACCTCGCGCGTCTTGCCCTTCCAGGGGATGCGCCCAAGCCGCCAGAGGCGGCCTGGCACAACGGGCTTGGGCGAGCCCTTGAGGTCCATCGCGGTGCAAACCGCCGCAGCCAAGCCGTCCGGATCGATTTCCCAGCCAAGACACATCTCCGGATCAATTTCAACTCGGAGTGATTCCGGACAACGAATGAAGAATCGCTTGCGCCCGTCTGATTCAACTCGAACGTGAACGGGTTCAGTGTGTGCTTCGGCACAGCTGGGACACGGCGCGGTCATGTCGCCGGAGGCAGCTCGCAGCAAACCGAGTTCTGCAAAGTCATCCGAAGCGCCCGAAGGCCATCTGGCGATCTCGGCGTGGTCAAACACACGACCGACATCGTCAGCGGCGTCGAGAATCAACCTGAGCAGGTCATCCTTCGTCATCGACAACCCCCCAGCGCTTCAGGCAGCGCTCACCCACAACGCGCTGCTCGTCGGGCTTGCTCTTGAGATTGCTTGAGTGCGGCGCGGACACATCGAATGTCAAGGTCGGCTGTCGCCCCGGGCCATCGTGGAGGAACTTCAGCGAAAAGGTTGCCTGCATCACGCGCGTGCTGTTCGCAGAAAGGGTCTGACTTCTCAGCCACCGCTCGATCTTGTGGTAGATATCATTGCGGTGCGCCCTTGGGTCCGCTTTGATTTCGATGTATCCGCCGCTGCCAATCGGGACCAGACGCATGCGCGTGATCCTCGCCTCTTCGACCAGATCATTCGGGTCGGTGGGCAGAGGGAAGTCCGGCGTCAGTAAATGATCGAGCTTGAACGACGGGCGCAACGGGTCGGCGGGCGGGATGTCCTTCTTGAGCACCGCTTTGCAAAACGCCACCTGAAGCGGCGACCAGACTTTCTTGCCTCCGGGCGCGTACACCTCCATCGAACCCTCGTCGCTGTTGTAGACGAAAAGGTTTTCGAACGCGTATCGGTCCGCACGCACCACCGGCTCGCCCCCGTCTTCGAAGACGACGTGCTTGTCCGGGTAGTCGTCGAGGTAGGCGAAGAAGTAGTCGGCTCCGCCCCCACGGCGGTAATGCGCGATCTTGCAAAACCGACCCCGCATCTGGGCAGGACCGTAGAACGATGTGAGCGCCTCACCCAGCCGGTTCTGCTGGTCGTCGTCGATGATCAGCGTGCCCTTTGGCAGGCCGTCGCGTTTCACCCAGTAGCGGCCGCAAGCCAGCGCATCAGCACGGGCGAACAGCGCAGCCTCATCGAACGCGGGGCGCACATGGAGGTACACCCACATCGCCTTGTCGGCCTTGCTCTCCTGCGCCTTGAACTCATCGGCGCGCTCGGAGCGACGCCACAGGATCTCCTCGGCGAGCACGGCCATCCCGCGGTGGTCGGCCAACTCGCTGATGTCGCGCAGGATCACCTGCACTTCGAGGCGCTGCTTCTCCGGCAGCGTCTGCCACGCCTCGAAAACGGGCTCGATCTTGTGCTCGGACAGGTCGTCCCACGGGACATCGCCGAGTTCGCCGCGCCGCGCGAAGAACTCGCGGAGCAACGGGTTGGCGATCTGCTTGAGGATCTTGCGGGGGTCGAACGGCTTGGCCATCTGGCCTCTCCTTCTGGTTCACTGTCCAGTTGACAGTAAACGGTGATCGCAAATAAGAGAACGCACATCGCGCCCTCAGAACAGTTTGGGCTCTCTCTCTTTCACCAACAGTTTGAACTTCTCGAGCCGGATGCGCATCGCCTGCGCAGAGACCTCGAACAGATCCGCGAATGGTCGACAGAAGGAGTTGATGGCGGTCTCGTCGTCCGGGTTGATTTCCAACTCCATGAGCACGGCTTCTTCAGGGCTCCCGCACCAACGCTCCCAGGCTTCGAAGATGAGCTTGCGTGGCATCAGCACGCACGCCGCGAACTGGTCCGCCTGCCATTCCTCAGGCGGTTTCTCACTCGATCGACAGACGAACGCGGGGGCGCTGTTCTGCTCGAACAACGACGCAGCCGTTGGGTCGTTCATCAGGTGTTCTCGGTGCAGGCGCCAGTGCCCCATCTCATGCGCGAGCGTGAAACGATATCGACCGAGCATCTTCGGTGTTCTCGATGGATCGAGCGACTGATCTACCTTGATCTTGCCGCAGCCGAACCAGATCCCGCCGAGCACATCGGGATGTCCAAGTTCGGCTTGGAGATCGCACACTTCGAAATCGAGACCAAGTCCGATCTCGAGTATCTCTTCGATTGGTACTGGCGGTGCCGAAACGACGGGATGATCGATTGCCCATTCGCCGAGCAACATCTCCGCGTACTCTTCGATCACCTTCTCGTGCCGGAATGGCACCTTGTATTTCGAGGGAAGCCGGATCACTTCTTGCCTCCCTCGTCGCGCTTGTTTTCCATTCGCTTGGTGAACTTTCGTAATTCCTCGGCACTCAATCCCTTGGCTGCACGAAGCAGCGCGGGCATTGCTTCAGGTTCACTCTTGATGATGTCCCTCAGGTCCTCGGGCATGCGCCCGGCAAGCGCGATCCACTGATCCGGATTTTGATCGAGCAGTTCGGCCATCTTCCTCACGCGCTCTGCAGTGGGGGGACGTTCAACTTTTCCCTGCTCGACTTGAGAGAGGTAGGTTGGGCTCACATCGGCCAACTGCGCGAACTTCCGGAGGCTGTAGCCGCTCTTGAGACGCCGCTGTCGCAAGAGCACTCCGAATGGTTTGACTTGATTACCCATTGGTCGCCCTGCCCTTACTAACTGCCTCGGCATTTGTTTTCTGTTCTTCACGCATTTGGCCATATACTTCATGGCGAAGAGTTTCCTCAACGAGCAGCTGGAATTGTTTATCGCTCATGAATCGGTTGAAGATGTCTTCGTTCTGCTCCATTCGATCGATGAACAGACCCTCGAGCGCTTTGCTAAAGACATACTTGAAGTTGTCGATCGTGTTGGCTGCCGCTGCGTCTCGCAGCTCCTCGCTCGCGAGTGCATCCTCGCGTACAGAATCGAGGAATAGCTGATCTGCCGGCTTGAAATCTGTGCCGAAGCGTTCATTCAAGAGATCAATGAGACGAGAGAGTTCGACCTCTACATCATGCGAACGCCCGGTACCGAGCGATGTCGGTCCCCTCAGTTGACCGCCTATACCAGTTTGTAGTTCGATTGCGCCCTCGCTGATCTTCTGGAGACGATAGAACTTCAGCGAAACTTCATCATCAAATTCGTAGCGAGGCCCGTTGTCGGGGCGCGGCAGTTTCCGTAGTAGGAAACGCGCAAATGTGTAGAGCTTCTCTAGGTCGGAATCTTGATAGGGAATCACCTGCGAGAGGAATGAGTACAAGCTGCGGAACGCCTGAAGCTGGGAGCGGAACTCTTCTTGTGCATCCTCCTTGGCTTGTTTCCACTCATCCTCTGGCAACTCAGTTTGCAGCTCGTCTCGCATCGACTTGAATCGATCCACAGACTTATCCAAGACCGAATTCATCTTGGCATGATCACCTGGTGACTGATGTGCCCGGTTGGCAAAGAACACCTCGCAGAAATCCTCGACCTCCTGATCGAGGTAGACGCCAGAACTGTGGAGCTCTGCCTGCAGGGCGTACAACTGCTGAGGGTCTGCTTCATCGCCAACGGAAGTCACTTCGTAATAATCTTGGAATGCTTGAAGAATCTCATCACGGTCGTTGTAGAAGTCCAGGACGAACGTGTTCTCCTTGCCAACATGCGTACGGTTCAGGCGGGAGAGCGTCTGGACGGCCTGAATGCCCGCGAGACGTTTGTCAACGTACATCGTGTGCAGCAGCGGCTGGTCAAAACCAGTTTGAAACTTATCAGCTGCGATAAGGAGTTGATAGTCTTCCGTGTCGAACTTCTTCGGGATCTCCTTGCCGGAGACGCCCTTGTTCATGCTTCCTTCGGTATATGTCGTGTCAGGATCGAGATCATCGATGACTGTCCCAGAGAATGCCACGAGCGTATCAATGCCGTCGTAACCCTTCTCGGCGATGTACTTGTCAAACGCCTGTTTGTACCGAACTGCATGAAGGCGTGAACTGGTCACCACCATTGCCTTGGCCTTGCCGCCAATCATGTGGCGAGTGTGGGCGCGAAAATGCTCGATCATCACCTCAGTCTTCTGCTCGATGTTGTGAGGATGGAGTGTCATGAAGCGAGCAAGAGCTCTAGCGGCTTTTCGTTTCTCGACATTCGGGTCATCCTCGATCGACTTGATTAGTCCGAAATACGTCTTGTATGTTGTGTAGTTCTGCAGTACATCGAGGATGAACCGTTCCTCGATTGCCTGCTTCATGCTGTACAGATGGAATGGCGCTGGTTTGCCGTCGAGGCCCTTCGTCCCGAAGACCTCAAGTGTCTTGTGCTTGGGCGTTGCTGTGAATGCGAAGAAGCTGATGTTGGGCTGCCGGCCGCGCTTGGCCATCGTCTTCAGAATCTCTTCTTCATAGTCGGGCAGCCCCTGAGCCTCGGCTTCTTCTTTGGCTTGCTGTTTGATGTGGTCGGATGCAAGCACCGCCTTCAACTCGGTTGCGGTTTCGCCTGACTGCGAGCTGTGAGCCTCGTCCACGATCACCGCGTATCGACGCCCGGGCAGTGTGAGGGCATCCTCGTTTGGCGCAGGCAATCCGTGCGCCTTCGCCTCTTCCTCCGCCTGCTTACGCATCTGCTCTGTGACGAAGGGAAATTTCTGAAGTGTTGTGATGATGATCGGCATGCCGCTCCGAAGCGCGGTCGCGAGCTGAGCGGTGTTCTCATCGATCTTCTGCACAACTCCATGCTTGTGCTCGAACTGGTAGATCGTCTCTTGTAACTGCTGGTCCAGCACCACCCGGTCTGTGATGACAACAACGGAATCGAAGATCTTCTTGTCATCGGCGTCGTGCTGGAATGCCAGGCGGTGCGCTAGCCAGCCGATGGAATTGCTCTTGCCGCTCCCCGCCGAATGCTGGATCAGATAGTTCGATCCCGCGCCCACCGCCAATGCATCGTCGTTCAGCCGCCGCACACTGTCTAACTGGTGGTATCGCGGAAAAATCATCGTCTCTTTCTTGATGGTCTTCCCATTGAACCGCCTTTCTTTGATCTCCAGATGCAGGAATCGTGCAAGGATGTCGAGCCACGAATCGCGCTGCCAGACCTGCTCCCACAGATACGCAGTGCGATAGCCCTCCGGATTCTCCGGATTGCCAGCGCCGAAGGGAGGAATAGCGCCGCCACGATTGAGACCCAAATTGAATGGAAGGAAGAACGTCTCCCTGCACTTGAGTCGAGTGGTCATGAAGACCAAGTCAGGGTCAACAGCAAAGTGCACAATCGCGCGCTTCTTGAATTGGAAGATCAATTCGCGCGGGTCGCGGTCGTGCATGTACTGATGCCTGGCGTGATTCACCGTCTGTCCGGTCATCGGGTTCTTCAGCTCGGCCGTCGCAAGCGGAATGCCGTTCAGACTGAGCACAACGTCGATCGAATTCTCGTTCTTGAGGCTGTAATGCAGCTGCCGTGTCACCGTCAACCGATTGGATTCGTAGAGTTTGAGCGTATCCGGGTTCAACCCGTGCGCTGGCTTGAAGAACGCCAACTCAAACTGCTTGCCGTAGCTCTTGAACCCGTGACGGATGACATCCAGACTGCCGCGGCTGTCCATCGCTTTGCACAGGTCATCCAGCAGAATCGTTTCGGCGGCGGCTCCGTGCATCTTCTCCAGCGCCCGCCACTTCTCCGGCTGCGTCTCCTGTATGAACGGGATAACAATCGTCGGATCGAGCGCCCGCTCGCGATCGAAGTTGTCCGAGTTGGCTTTCGAGTAGCCAGCCTGTGTCAGCAGGTGGTCTTCAATCGCCGCTTCGAAATGGATCTCTTTGTATTGTGCGGGCATCGGTGTTCTCCCAACCTTCAGGCTTCCTCGAAGCTCCGGGCAATCAATGGTTTGGATTTATCCAGATCCTCGAGGTTTCGAATCGTGAGCTCCAGGTCACCGGTGCCGTGATGACCAACTCCGCGTACATCTCGCGAGAAACCGTCCTCCAGCTCCACAGAATCCGGATCAAGCGGCAGCCACATGAGCATGCTCTTCTTCTGTGTCTGAAGCTGTACCGTGGCAAAGTTCCGGATGCGCTTGAATGCGATATACCACTTCAAGAACCGTTCCTGCACAGCGTCGTCCAAGCCAACCAAGTGATCCCGTACGGCTTCATACAGCTCAGTGAGAGACGGGTCGGCCTTCTCCAGATACTCTGCCTGCGTCGTGTACTGCTGCTTCGTCTTTGCGCCGTTGCCTCCGGAGCCGCCGGTCTCGCCGTCTTTCTCCGGCGCTGCCGAAACAACGTTCACGAGGTCCAGCAGGAGTAACGTCTCGCCGAAGCACACATAACGCAAAAGCTCGATGTTGCGGTTGATCTGTTGGACGGCGTGCGCGTCATACCGAGTGAAATCCTCAGCCAGGCACAACAACCGTGGGGCGCTCCAGTCGATCGCATCGGACGCCTCCTTACCGAACTTGCGCAGTACGAGCAGCTCGAACTCCGCCTTGTGATCCATCAGCCAGTCGAGGTAGAAGAGTCCCTGGTTGATGACGTTGGCGTTGCTATGCCGCTTGTATTCGATGATTGTCGGGCAGTGGTTCTCATCCAGACCCAGCGTGTCGATCCGCCCAGAGTGCGTCTTGCCGGTCGAGTACTCCGACGCCACCAACTGCACATGGAGGAACGCATCGAGGTTCTTCTCGATCAGCGTCTGGAGGTTCTTCTCAAACTTTACCGGCCCGCCCTCAAGCTCGCGGACATCGCCACCATCGATGCGGAAGAGTTTCACATCACTCATGCTGGCACCTCATCGCGCACATCGATCTTGCCCGTCACCGCCGCGGTGATGAGTGTGGAGCGAAATTCGGCAAGACGAACGACGGCTTCATCAATTTTCATAATCAGGTTGTTTATTTCCGTTGTCTCATGGCGTAGAATCGATGTGATCGCCACTTGTTCTTCGAAAGGCGGTATGCACAGACGGAGTCGTCCCAAGACCGTTGGGGCTATCGCTGGATAAGTAACGCCATCAGAGTGTGCCATGACCCGTCCAATGAACTCACTGCCCTGAACAAGGCGGTATAGGTACTCGGGATGTTGCCCCTCGCTAGGTCTCAGGACTGCGAACCCAGTGGAAGCGATCAGGTTATCTGGCGCAGACTCAATCCATGCAACCGCCTTCAAGTAGGTTCGAACAGTTGACAGAATCGTGTCGCCATCACGAAGTCGCCGTCGGGCACGGCTAGGAGCATCATCGAAGACATACACGTCAGATGAAACGACACCGCGAACATAGTCGACATTGCCAATATCGATGTACTCGATTAGGTACTCCGGATCAGTCTGCTCGCCCAAGTCCTCCGAGTTCAGTGTGGCGATTCGCTTGAGCGGACTAGCTCTCCAATGCTCCGGCACATCCCCCAGCCAGTCGATGCCAGACGGTTTCATTGGAGCGTTCGGGTTCAGGCCTTTGGTGACGGCGTGGCTGATCAGTGCTGTGCGTTTCTCTTTGAGCAGCTCGACCAAACGCCGCTTCTTCTCCACCAGCACATCGATCTTGCCGGTCTCACGCCGCAGGAACGCTGCGATCGCCTGTTGCTCCTCGACGGGTGGGACTGGAAAGTGCGCCCCTGTGATTCCATCCCGTGGAAGCCCGAATCGCGTAACGCCGTTGGCTCGAACCCTGAACTGGTCGAGTATTGCGTGAGACGTGAAGGCGCGGAACAGGTAACCACCGTCGATCTCGTCGGGGTTTGGACGAATCAGCGCGAGGTGATACCCGCACAAGACATCGTCGAACTCCTCAGTAACCAGTGTAGGAACAGCGATGTCGTCCCAGGCTTCCGAGTCCTTCGTGATAATCACATCGTCGGGCTGAACGGCAAACCGCTTGATCTGTTCGCGGGTAGCCGTAGCGTTCATGAACTCGATATCCGACGTGATGTAGTCGTTGTAGTAGACATCGACGTAATTGCACAGACGAACGGGCTCCTCACCATCAACCGACTTCTTGTCGACATTGCTGTTCCGCACGTCGGCGATGAACTTGAGCTTGCGGACCCGCCAGTGGTCGGGTAGATCGCCCAACCAACGAAGGCCACTTGGCTTATACGCTGGATATGCCGCGCGCAGATGTGTGTTCGCCTCAACGTCCTTGAGCAGCCTGGCGGCGACAGCGAGCGATTCGGGTTGTGCGACCGGCGCCTTCGTCACGACACAACCTCCCGAAGCTCGGCTACGATGGCTTTCTCCAGCGTGGCGATGTCGGCTTCGATCTGATCCAGCGGACGCGGCGGCTCATAGATGTAGAAGTGGCGGTTGAGCGGGATTTCGTACCCGACGATGCCTACCTCTCCATCCTTCTCGTCGCATTTAGATTCATCGATCCATGCGTCGGGGACAAAGGGCTTCACTTCGCGCTCGAAGTAGTCGTAAACGCTCTCTTTGAACGGGACATACTCATAGTCGCGGAGGTCGGTGTCCGGCTCGTGGGCACCATCCTTATCTACACAGATCGCGGCATCCTCGTGGCGATCGGCAAACGCGGAGATGATTGCTTTCTTGATCGGTGCAGGCAGCCTGACATCCTTCGCCTCACTCGCAGCGGACAAGTCTGCGAGAAAGTCAGCCCGGTCCATCCACACGGTGCCGTCTGCGGAAGGCTTGAGTTTCCTGAGCAGTCCGATGATCTGCTCCTGGTGCTCGCACCCGGCTTGCTCGTCCTTTGCCTTGGCTTTCTTGTCCTTCTTCTTGCTCTTGGCCAGGTTTCCGAAAGCAGTGATCTCACGGAGCGCATCAAACCCGTCGGGCGAGATCTCGAACCGGAGGCGGAGGGGCCGCTCCACAGTGATTTTGCGGAATGCAAAGTCTGTGTTGTCGAATATCTTGCTGGTGACGACGGTCTTGGTTTCGCCGTTGGATTTGATCGTGCGTGTGTCGTCATGAGTGAATTCGCCATAGACACGGGTGAGTTCGTTGATGTGGTCCGGCATATCCGGTTCTTCATCTGTTGGTTGACCAATGCGATTGCGCTTGTCCCCGAGACTCTTGCGCATCTTGACGTAGTAATCAGTCGCATTGATGAGTTGAACTTTGCCTCGCCGCCGGGGTTCCTTGCGGTTCGTCACGATCCAAATGTAGGTGAAGATGCCGGTGTTGTAGAAGAGCTGGTTTGGCATCGCGATGATCGCGTCGAGCCAGTCGTTCTCGATGATCCAGCGCCTGATCTCCGATTCACCAGAGCCGGCATCGCCGGTGAAGAGGGGCGATCCATTGAAGATGATCCCCAGTCGGGTGCCACCTATGTCAGCGGGCTTCATCTTCGAGATCATGTGTTGTAGGAAGAGAAACGAGCCATCGGTGATGCGCGGCGTTCCCGCCCCGAATCGACCCGAGAAACCCTGGTTCTCATGCTCTGCCTCGACAGAGTCCTTCTCGGCTTTCCATTCCACACCGAATGGCGGATTGGCGAGCATGTAGTCGAACTTCTCGTTGGGGAAGCCATCCTCGGTTCTTCCGTCGCCGAGTACGTCACCGAATACGATGTGCTCGATCGAGTGGCCCTTGATAAGCATGTCAGAACCGCAGATTGCGTAGGACTCATCGTTGTAGTCCTGCCCGAATATCTCAGGTTTTGCATCGGGATTGAGTTCTTCGAGATAGTCTTCTGCTGCCGCGAGCATGCCGCCGGTGCCGCACGTTGGGTCATAAATGGCTGGAGCGATGGCCCTCTTGGTCAAGATGTGTCCGTCCGGACAGAACAAGACATTGACCATCAGCCGGATGACTTCGCGCGGCGTGAAGTGATCACCGGCCGTCTCGTTTGCATCTTCGTTGTACTTCCGGATGAGCTCTTCAAAGATGTAGCCCATCTCCTGGCTCTTCACGCGATCGGGGTGCAGGTCGACTTTGGCGAACTCTGAGACAATGAGGTACAGGCGATTAGCGTTGTCCAGCTTCTCAATGTGCTCCTGAAAACTGAAGTGATCGAGAATGGCTCGGGCCTTCGGTGAGAAGCTTTTGATGTAGTGCGTCAGGTTCGCGGCGATGTGTCCGGGGTCAGCGGTAAGCGTTGAGAAGTCGAGCTTGCTCGTATTGTGAAACTGCTGGCCGGCGATCTTATTGAGGATCTTCTCGCGCGCCTCGTCGGACTTGTCCTCGTGCTTCCGAGCGGCCGCCAACACCTTTTCCCGCGTCGGCGCAAGCACACAATCCAGACGCCTTAGCACGGTCATGGGCAAGACAATCTTGCCGTACTGATTCGGCTTGTACGGGCCGCGCAACAAGTTGGCGATGCTGAAGATGAAATTGACTTGATCTTTGAACTGTGTTTTCATGCTGAGTCTCGGTCGTGGTTGAAGTGACAAACGGCTATTTATGCGCCTCTGGTTGGAAACAATGGAAGTTGGATGGACCCCTCGTCCGATTCATCGCCCTCAAGATGGGGCTGTGGGAAGAGGAACTCTGATAGCGGATCGTGCGCTTTGAATCTGCGCTGGGCCAACTCGCGATTCTGTACGGCGTAGCAATAGACGCATCCATGTGGACATGTGTCGTAGTCTCCGATGTCTCGTGATGCGAAGCACCCGCACTCCTTGCGCGCGCCGCGCTGTTCAATGTTGAGCTGGCGGCCTGCGATATCCTCGAGCCGCTTGGCGTCGATGCAACGGGCATCGAATGCACCTTCAACAATGAAGTCGCGCTGGGAACACACTGACAGTCGCATGCCATGAGCGCTGGCCATCTGAACCATCTCGGTGGCGAGTTCACGCTTTATTTCAAGGGAGGGGTCTTCCCAGCTGAAGCCGAACGTCTCTGCGGCCCATGTCATATTCCGCAGTGTCTTCTTGTAGAGATGAACAAACGAGATCACCACCTCGTCGACTACGCCGCTGAGCTGGCCACACAGTGAGTCGAAGTTGCGGCGATGGAAGTCGAGAGGAGTTGCGGATGAGATGACGATCGTGTCGTACCGCCATACTGCAACGCGGCGGCCGTACTCATCACAGATTCGGCGAAGGTTTGACACGCTCTTCGAGGCATCCACAACGGAGTATTCAAGTGCCTTGGGATATGCATTGATTGTGTGCTGCACGACAAACGGGAACCCGCGGTCGCGTACTTCGCTCAAGTGCTGGACGAAGGGCCCGATGTTTTTGGTCCAGAACACAATGCCGTCTACATCGGATCGGCGCAAGGAGACGTTGACGGGTCGGCGATTGTACGGATTGATCATTCGACAGAAGCCGGCACGCAGCCGGTTCATGAACCACTCTCCGTAGAAAGTGGGAATGTCAGTCTTGTAGCTCGCCGAGATGATCATGCGGTGCCACTCTTGCGACCAATGCGGCAGCTGACATTGCTTTCTCGCTTGGGCCATCCAAACTTCGAGTAGTACGGTTCGAGATGGCGCTTTTCCTCCTCATTTGAGAATGCCATTTTGCAAGAGGTGCTGCTGAGAATCTCAACGCCATGCTTGGCCGCGATGGCATCATGCCAACTGGCGAACTCGCCATTCGCGTCGTTGTTATCGATGAACAGAAACATGGCGCCCGGCTTGGCTGAACCGTAGCAATGATCGAAAAAGGGCTCGGCCGTGTCCTTGAAAGACCAGATCTCCGACATGAAGTAGCTGAGCGTAAACAGATCCGAGCCGAGAAACTTTTTGTAGCTGCGCCATGTGTCAGGATCTGTGACATCCATCTGCTGGAAGACCGGGTAGAGCTGGAAATCCGCCTCCAGCGATTTGGCAACCTCGCTCCAAGAGTCACCCCAGGCGCGCTCACGATCGAACAGATAGCATGTAAGCGCGGGCTCGCAGCCATTGCGAATCATGTACTTGAGGATGCCAAGGAGGTCACTGCCCGGCCCGCCACCCAGGCAAGCAACCGAGACTTCATCACCGGTGAACAGGTCGCGCAATTCCCTATGTTGTTCAATCAGCTGCATGATGTAGTCCGCGTGCGCGACCGTGTATTTGTAGATGTATGCGAATCGAGAGACCGGGCTGGAGTAACCGATCGCGACTCGAGCTGAATCCGTGAGCCGGGCATAGGAATTTGAGAGCCGAGAAATCTCTGCGCTGATGGCGGCGTCTTTGGCAGCTTCATTCCCGGGGATATCGCCGTAGGCCTCGTCAAGAACTTGCTTGATCAATTGTGCGAGCGTAAGCATAAATTTTCGACCTCGTGGACGGGGCAGCATTGTATAGTAAACAGTGCACATCATAACCACCGGGTCACACGCCGTCCAACGACCGGTGGCCCAGATGCATAAGTATCTGTTGCGATGTTGTTTAGAAGACGCTGGAGGCTCGCTTCTCAGCGATTCTGACACCCGAGGATGACCCGCCATACCTCGCGCTGTCTGGCCCAAGACAGCTCCCGAGTGAGATCGCGCAGCTCCCGTTCCGTAATCGGATCACGTCCCCTGAAAACTTCCGGCAGGAATAGGATCTTCTCCTGAATATCCGGCGCAAGATGAAGCAGATTCATGATCTGTGTCATTCGCGGCTGTGTCACGTGGGTGAGCCTCGCCAAGTCCGAGTGGTTCATCACCACGCCCTTTTCGAGTAACTCATCGAACCGGATCGCGAGCGCCATGAGCCGGGCGACGCGGGGGACTCGGCCTTGTGGGGCCGCTGGTTCGGGCAGCGGGCCAACTATTGCGCGTTTGCGGTTGCCCCTGACTGCGAAGTGGATTTGCCGCGTCACCGTGGTCATGCGGCCTCCTCCATGCGGCGCTGGACCAACGCGCGGATGCCGGTCGGTCGGAAGGTGACCGAAACGCTCCCGGCCTGCGCGTCGTAGTCCACGGCCGAAAGCAGCAGCTTGAGGAGCCGGGCCTGTTCGCGCGGGATCAGGTAGTTCCAGAGCGTGTCGAAATCGGCGAACGCTGCCTTGGCCTCTTCGTGAGTAACAGTTTCGTCATTGAGTTCCGCGATGCGCGCATCCAGTTCTGGTTGGCGTCGGACCGCTTCTTCGATTTGATCATTGAGATCAGCGATCTGCTCCGTCTCTGCCGGAGTGGTTCCACCGGTCGTGATCAGCTGTCGCAGTTCCTTGTTGTAGCGGCCGACCTCACGCTGAAGGTCATTACGGTCGCGCTCAAGGGTTGTGAGTTCGTCGCAGATCGTTGACTGCGCTTCGGTAAGCACCTGAGCAAGAAGAGATTTGTCGGTTGCCAATCCCCGAATCTCATCAACGACGACGCGCTCGATCTCCTGCGCTGGCAATGTGCTTGCAGAGCAGACATCGCAGCCATTCTTGATGGCACGCGTACAGCGGTAGTAGCGATAGAACTGGCCGTTGCGACCGCCACAGAATGTGTGCGTCATGGCGGCATCGCACGTCTTGCATCGGAGCAGTCCTCGCAGCAGCGCACCATATTTGTTGCGCACTTCAATGCCGCCCGTCCGGCCGTTGTACTTGAGCTGCGCCTGTACCTTGTCGAAGAGGTCCTGCTCAATGATGGCTTCGTGCTCGCCTTCGTAGATGTCGCCCTTGTGCGTGATCTTCCCGGTGAGAATCGGGTTGGTCAGCAGCTTATGAAGTGACGCCTTGTCGAATGGCCGTCCTCCGAGCTTCTTGCCCTTCTTCGTGACGCGCCGCTTGTTGACCCATGTCTTGCGGGCGAGTTCACTGGCCACGGGTTGAAGCGATCCCTTGTCGAGGTACATCTGGAAGATGGTGCGAACGCGTGCCGCTTCTTTTGCGTTGATGACTAGATGGGGACTTGGGCCGGATCGATCGATTTCGTAGCCCAGAATTGGAACGCCGCCAGCCCACTTCCCCTTGCGCTTCTGGGCGGCGATCTTGTCGCGGATGCGCTCGCCGATGATCTCGCGCTCGAACTGCGCGAATGACAACAGGATGTTCAACGTCAATCGGCCCATCGAGTGCGTCGTATTGAACTGCTGCGTGACCGACACGAATGAGACGTTGCGCTTCTCGAATGTCTCTAGAATCCGCGAGAAGTCCATCAGCGAACGGCTCAGTCGATCCACCTTGTAGACGACCACGCAATCGATCTTGTCGGCATCGATGTCGCGGAGCAGACGCGCGAGCGCGGGCCGCTCAATGCTCCCGCCCGAGAACCCACCATCGTTGTACTGCTCTGGCAGCGCGACCCAGCGCTCAGCCTTTTGACTCGCGATGAACGCCTCGGCGCTCTCGCGCTGGGCATCGAGTGAGTTGAACTCTTGGTCAAGGCCTTCCTCACTGGACTTGCGGGTGTAGATCGCACACCGAATAGTGGGGGAGTCGGTTGCGCTGACCTTGTCCTGCTTGCGCTGACGGCTCATCGCTTGCTCCCGAGACGGAAGAAGCGGAACCCGTTGATGTGGCTGCCGGTGACCTTCTTGGCGATCGCGGAGAGCGTGCGGTATCGCTCGCCGTCACATTCAAAACCCTGGCCGTCTGCCAAGACCACGACGCGAATCTTCCGACCCTTGTACTCGCGGATGATGGCCGACCCGGGCGAGGGCAAACGCGGATCATTGTGTTCGCCTTTGAGCAGCAGCCGGTTCACGGTGACCGTCCCGGTTGGCTCTGGCGGGCAAATGAGAGTTTTGGGCGCCATCACGCGCACATCGGCATCGTTGGCCAGTTCGGCAGCGCGCTTGCGTGCGCGATCCGTCAGGTCGCCCTCGGCGTTCGCCTGCACGCGCCACGCGATCTTGCGGATGAGGTACGCCCGGTGGCGTGTGCGCGTCGGGTGGCCGTGCAGCTCCTTGTACTTCTCAGCCAGTTCGTTGATGGTCATTTGATGCAGCGCTTCGATTTCGGCTGCGACATTGGTTGGCATTGCGGCTCCTTTCCTTTTAGAGACCCGGATTTGAACCACCGGGCCGTGGAGCCACACTGAGGGGCAAGTTCGCGCAAAGATCAAGTCCGCAGCTGGCGCTTGTGGCAGACGATTCAACTGGTGTGGATGCACTGGACCGAGCAAGCCGAGCGGTGCGAACCAGCCCACGTGCCAGAATGTTTGAAACCTCCGCGCGGCGCTCAGCGACAGTCATTGATTCGGGGTTGCGCGTTGTATCCACACCGGGCTCCAAGACGCGATGCGCTTCATGTGCATGGCCGTCTTGGGTTCCCTATGCCGCGCTGCGCAGTGATGCGCGCGTCGTTGACCGATCGCCCGTGCGCTGCAAGACCGTTGCGCGCGCTTCGCCGCGCCAACCACCCTCGTTGCGAGCGCTATACAGAGACCACCATCTCCTAACCCCGGCGTGCGCCAAAGAGAGACTCGCAGAGACTTTGGGGCCAAACGGGCGAAACCGGTCCGATCGGCATCAGATTACGCGCGGCTCACTGCAAAGTAAGAGACCTCAGCCGTGGTCGGCAGTTTCGCTAAACCCTTGCGAATACTTGGCCTATAAACGAAAACACCCGAGCCGAATGGCCCGGGCGTTGTTCGTGAACTGGCGGGTCAGGTGCGTTTGCAACCGACCGAGTAGTAGCGGGGACAGGATTCGAACCTGTGACCTCCGGGTTATGAGCCCGACGAGCTACCAGACTGCTCTACCCCGCAATCCATGATGTGCCAGTCTCCCATTTCGGGATGCTGGGTCGACAAGGGTAGCACCATCTGTCGTTGAGTCAACTCGGGTCGATCCGGACCTTCCAGGACCCATTGAACTGCGGGAAAGGTCAATGCTTCGCTCGAAATGAATATCGCGCTGGACATTCGGGCCTATCCCCGGCATGATCACCTGTTCGCCCGGGTTCGCCGGGGGGCCGGCCGCGTACCCAAGTGGTCTAAGGGGACGGATTGCAAATCCGTTATTTCGTCGGTTCGAATCCGACCGCGGCCTTTTCGATTCGCTCGATGGAACGAGTGTTTCCCCTGCAGTTGCAGCATTTTGCGCAGCGCACACGTCGTGTGTGTTGTGTCCGTCGTGCTCCGGGGAATACACCCGAACATCCGCCGTCGCGCGCGCACCAGCGCGCGCTACATTCTCGGGGATTGTCAGTGGAGTGCGATCCCCTGTTCCGGTAGCACGCACAGTGTCCGTGGTATGCCCCGACAGATCGGGCAGTGCATCCAGTGCGTCGGCTTCAGCGCCCCGCAGGGTGTGTGTGTACCGGTCCATTGTGAGTGTGATCGTCGAATGGCGAGCAAGTGTTTGCGCTGTTTTTGGGTGAATACCGTTGGCGGCTAGCATCGTCACAAATTGCCCGCGGAGCGCATGGAAGTCGAATACCCGCCCTGCGTCATCGCGGTATGCGATGCCAGCAGCACTCAGGTCGGCACGCATCATCGGTGCGAGTTTGTTGGGTGATGGCATATTGAATGCTTGTGCAGCAGGGGCCTTGCTTCCCATGAATGCTCGCAACGTCTCAGCAAGCTCAGAACGCATTGGTAGCGTGTCTTCGCGTCTGCGCTTGCTGTAGGCCGCTTGGACAGTCACGGTGGGCATGTCGGCGTGTAGGTCAAAGCTCGCCCGTGTGAGGGATCGCAGCTCATTCGCGCGCAGGCCGGTCTCTACTGCGACGCGGTACAGGATCGCCCGTTCATGGCCCGTGACGCCCATGTAGTCCTCGCCACGTTCCGCTGCGTCAATGAGTGCTCGCAAGTCTTCGACGGGAAGGGCGCGGCGTTGGTGGCGTCGATCGGTCCGCGCATTGAGCATCCGCAAGGCGTCGAAGGGTGATTCGACCGCGCGCCCGTCGCGGATCATCCAGCGGCCAAACTGCTTGAGCGCGCCCGCGTAGTAGTTCGCGCTCTGGGCGCTCAGCCCGCGCTTGATGATAGTGCCATCGACGATCGTGTCCTCGCGCAGGTCGGCGATTGCTTGCTCCGCCTTGCTGGCCGATAGGTCGCTCCAAAACTTGAACGCGCAGGCATCGACTATGCGGCGGACGCGCCCAGCGGTGAGCGAGGCGTAGTCGCCTGTATTGCCTCGAGCGCGAAGCGCCCCGTCGAAGTCGGCAATGTGATCCGTGAGGGGCCGACTGGCCGCTGCGTTGCTTCCCGCGATCAGGCCATAGCTCACAAGCCTGGCGCGCATTGCGCTGGGTAGCGTTTCGAGGAACCGTGCCAGTTCGGGATCGGGTCGGGCCCGTACCGCCGCAAGCGATTGCAGCGCCTCAATCTGGCGCGCCAGCTCGCGCGTTGCCGCCTTGCTCGGGAATCCCGCGAGGCGACACAAGCGGCCATCGTGCCGCCATTCCAGTTGCCAGCGCTTCGATTCTTGCTGCGATCCGCTGCGATCCGCGTACGACCGTCGATAGATTCTCATGGTTCACCCTCGATCGTCATTGTAAGGCCGTGTTCAGTCGCCTGCGTTCATCTGTCAGCGTATCTGTTCTATCTCACCTGCTACGCTATTGGCCAAGTTATTTGTTTTTGCGAGTTGCAGACCGTGTTTTTTCTTGAGTCGCTGTACCAGCACTGCTGCGGGGTTTCGAACGTTGTGGTCCTTCTTGATGCTGCTCAACTCCGTCTGGACGTCTTCTGCTGTGCATTCTTGAGCAATGGTGTCGAGATTTTTACCGCGTACACCGATCGCTTGCAGTAACTGTCGCACAGATGGAGGTTCTCTGAATATGTCCGTTGATTCATTTGATGGATGATTTTTATTCCATTTTTGATGGATGGTTTGGTTGTCGGGCATACTGTCTGAGTTCTCTGCACCGTCTGTCCGAGTTGGTTGAGCGCGATGTCCTACTTCAGAGCGCTCAATGTCCGGGTTCGCGTCTTCTGGTGCGAGTGCTAGCAGAGCGTTATAGACGAGCCGAACACGGTTCGGAATACCCGCACCACTCGGCTTGCGTCCTCCGCCCCGTGACAAAACTTCAATGATGCCGATGCGCTCAAGCTCATTGCGTGCGCGCCGAACGGTTCGTGCATTGACCGACATATCACGCGCGAGCGTTGCCTCACTGGGCCATGCCTCGCCCGTACGATCATGCAGGCGGATATACCCGAGCAGTGCCCAGCAAAGTGATTTTTGAGTTTTGCTCAGGCGGGCCTTTGCGATCGCGCGCAGCCACAGGCCGTGTCCCTTCGGAGCCCCGCCGCTCATTCTTCACGCTCTGTAAACTTTGCTGCGATCCACACTGCGGCAGGGCATCCTCGAAGCGTCTTGCGGCGCTTGCCGGAATCGAAAATCAGGCCGTCTTGGGCCAGCTTTCGACGCTGTGGTGTATACGTTTGCGCGATGATTCGCAGCTCGCGCTCGCCTTCGTCATCAGTCGCACCGTGGGCGCCTCGTTTGCGAATAAAGTTGAGTATCCGCCGCCAGTCTGCGGGCGCTCGCTTTGCAGCGCGTTGCGCAGCGATTTCGGATGTTCCATTTGGCGCGTTGTGATGCGTGGGCAGCGCGTCGAACAGAGTCGGTGTCGCTTCGCTATGGTGTGTTTGCTTTATCACGCCCTCGTTGCTTGGCGGCTCTGGGGCGCTTTGCTGGGGAAGGTCAGGGGGCATCGTCATCGCCGCTGCCCTCCCGGTTTGATCGCATCCCATCGCTCACGCGAGGGACACCCCGCAGCCAACCACGCCAGCAACTCGGATCGCAACCAGCGCACGCATCGCCCAAGACGCACAGGCCGTGGCACACGCCCCGATGCTTGGAGTTTCAACCATGTGGAGCGCGACACGCCGCACAGCTTTGCTGCCTCAGGCGCGGCCAACGCTTCCGCGTCGATCGTGGTGGGGGTGCTAGGGGCGTTGCTCATTGCCGCGCCTCCGCACTTGCCAAGCGCCGCAACTCGGCCTCGATGCGGGCCATCGTGTGATCGTCAAACACCCGAGCGTTTCCTGCAAGCGTAGCGGCGCGGATGTTCCGGGCGTCTATGATGTAGGCGACACGGTGCCGCGGGATCCCAAGTCGGTCCGCGATCGTGGTGACAGTCCAAAGTGTCGAATCGGGCGCGGTATCCATGCGTGCTCCGGGCGGGTGTTCAGTGGGGCCGGGTGGTTTGCGACGTTGCAAACTGGCAATGCCCTCACCTATCCCCCCACCTGGTCCATGGACCACGCGAACCAAACGCGCGAATCGCGGCTCGCAGCATCGCTACCTATCGCAAAAAACTTGAGAAACCGGTCTCTGGTCCACTTGGACCAAGCAGAGCTTCACAACACGCTGGGGTCGGCGACGCCCCCCGAGCCCCGTCGCGTTTGTCGCCTGGCCTTCGTCGCCTGCTTCTTGGCCGCGTTGTGGATTTGCCACGCCGTCGTTCGCTGCAGTGTTGTCTTTGGGATACCAAGTTCTTTAGCCATTTCGGCAGCCGTTGCTTGGGGATGCTCCTTCGAGTAGCGCGAGACAAGCGATTCTCGCTCCAAGGGGTCGGTCGGCGTGTGCGTCTTGCTCTCGGGCCGCAACCAGCCAATCGCGGCGACAAGCGCCGATCCCGCGTCTTCAATCGTGCTCCACCACCAGCCCGCGGGTTCAAGCCAAGGCTTGTTCGGCAACGTCGGGCGCGCGGGCCGACCATCAGGGAACGTTCGCTGGATGTACGCGGTGGGGTATCGCTCTAACTCTGCCAGCTCGGATTCGTTGTTGGGGCGAAAGCAAAGCTGCCAGTTCACGGTCGCGCGAAGCCCCTGTGCCTTGGCCGACCACGCGAGCCAGTGCAGCAGCCGACCGGTATCGCAAACGCTGGCCTGGGTGCCGATCGGCGGTGCCTCGACTTCGTTTGCCTGGGCAGCGACGGGGAATCGGGCGACGATCCCGGTGGCGGCGAGCTGCCAGAGCTTCGCGCACAATCGCTTCCAGTCGTCCGCGCAAACCTCCGCGTTCGGCATCACACCGCGGACGCTATTACACCAAAGCAACTCTGACACAAAGCCCGTGCCGTCAAGAATCGGGCACGGCTTCTGCATGAAAATGCGCGATCCAGGGTGGCCGAGTCCGAGGGCGCGCGCCGGCGCCTCGGCGTCCTGGGCTTTCATCGCCATCGCTGCGAAGTCATCGGGCCCCGCGGCCTCCACATCGATTGCGGATGCCCCTTCGGCGGTTCGATCGGGCACGAAAACGAGCGTGTGACCCACCGCCGGATAGCTGCCCGCAAACTTGCGCGCATCCTCGCGCAGGTCATCCCAAACATCACCCATCTGTTCACCCTCCGAGGGTGGGCCACCGGCGGGTGGGGAAGGTGAATCACTCCACGCGCCGGTGAGCCGCTTCGCTGTGCTCATTGGCCAACGGACACAGCACCCTTACCGTGAACAATAGCGCTCCCGCTCCGCCTCGCGCGCACGCGCGCGTAGACGGGAAATGACACGCCTAAACCGAGCCGCCCGCGCGCTCGTGATTGAGCCGCAACAGGTTCGCCAGAATCGCCTGTTCCACTACCTCGCACTGCACCGCCATCGGGTGCGGCGCACCGGTGTCGCCTGAGACTAGACGTAGCCGTCGGCGAGAGGCACAATGCCATACCAATCCAGGGTCCAGCGCCCGACAGTTTCAGGTGACCTCTCCCGTGAATAGTGTTCGCCCTCCACTGGCCAATACTCTTGATCTTCCAACCACTTAGCCACCTTCCCGAACGACTGATCGCGTACCAGTCTCGCGACTAGATGTGATGCGCGCACGACGGGCACGTCGGCGGCGTGCACCCAGCCGCCGCCGACGCTCGTTTCCGATGCAACGACCCATGTCAGACGATACTCATCCGTTAGGCCGAGCAGCTTCCGCAAGTGTGAGGAATCTTCTGCTGACCGATCGCGCACCTGCTGAATCCCAGTAGCGATTTCCTTACTCTTTTGAATGACCTCGCGCGGCTCCGCTGGCATCAGGAACGACTTGAGTTCTATTGCCAGGGCGCACTTCTCCGAATCAGAGATAACGACCAAATCAACTTCGTTGGCGGTCCAACCAGGCACCTTGCCATGCCAGGTTCGAATATCAAGTTCGGCCAAGTCGCGACAAATCGAATCGCGCATCAACGATTCCTTCTGCGTGCTCAATTCGCTGTAGGCGCGCTGCGATTCTGGCATGCGCTGCAGTAGGGTCACAAGGTTTCGCTCAGTGGCAAGCCCGGACAGCATGCTTGGGGACCACGCGAAGTGACCTGGGGCAAGCTCCACGAGTGGCTGCAGGGCAAGGTCGGGTGTTCTCATGTCACCGGCGCCATACGTGAGGTCAGCCAATACCTTGCGCACGGTCTCAGTGTGAAGCGATGCATAGTTGGCGACTCTACCGACGAGTGCGGACTCCTCAGCCACCACTGGCGCGCAGGCATATCCTCGGTTTCTGCAGCCCTTGTTCGCCGCTGCCACGCGCGCAGCTACGTGGATCCCGGAGAGCGCGTGGAGGATGCTCATCACCTGCCAATACTCCCGCATCGTATAATCTGCTATTCGCCATTCTCCAGGAAGTGAATACTGGTGTGTGTCAACGCATTCTGCCGCGGCCCTCACCAGTCGCTTTGTCAGCGGGTAGTCGAATCGGTCTCCCACCACCCGTACGCTCGGCGCGATCAGGTTGTAGATTGGCACAGCACTCGGAGGATCGTTTGCTCCAGTGTTCGTCAGGTAGTCATAGGCCATTGCCCGATGCTCACGAAGTATTGGACCGTCTGTGCGAATGTGGTGATCGCCCTCGATCTGCAACGTGAGCAGGCTGTGGCTTGCGTAGGTGTACGCCAGAGAGAACGCTTCATAGCTTTGGGATAGCCTGAACAGCGCCTGGGATGCGGTGTAGCGATCTTGGTTTATCAGAGGTGGGATGGAACAGTCTCCGTTAGGGCAGCTCCAATTGATCCACCGCATCGGGAAGCGAACAAAGTTATTGAGGTTATCCGATGCGGCAAACCAATCGCTCGGATCTGTGCCGGTCAGGACCCTCGCCATTAGGTACTCCTCGCATGCGGCAAGGAGATACCACATGGCCTCGCCACGAGGGAGCTTCATCAGAGGATTGGATAGGTACTCAGCGTCAATCTCTTGTTCGGCGCTGCGCAGTTCGTTCGATACTGCGTTCGGCTCACTCATTCCCTTTGCTCCGCTCGTGATTGAGTCGCAACAGGTTTGCCAGGATTGCCTGTTCCACTTCCTCGCGCTGCGCCGTCATCGGGTGCGGCGTGTCGTCGTCGCTTCCGGGCAAGGGCTGCCCGGCGCCGGTCTCGACAAAGACGTCGGCCCAAGCCGTGTCCCACGCGCCCGCAGGATCAATCGCCGCGTAGGCCGCGAGCACCGCTTCATCGAGGGCCTTGTGCGCCAGGCGCAGCCACGTCGGGCGCTCGTTGTAGAGGTTCGTGAGCGTGCGTTTCTTGAGCTTGGGGTCTTGCGCCGCCGCGGCGTCAATCGCGCTCTGGCGAATCAAGCGCCGTGCCTCTTCACCACTCACGCGCGCCACGTCCGCGAAGTCGTCTTCCGCGTCGATGCGCGCTGTGATCGCCTCGATCCACTCGGGCGGATTGAGCCAGCGCTCGCGCTGCTCATTGAGCGTGCGCGCCGCGTCGGCGATCGCATCATGCAGCGCGCGCTGCGGATCACCCGCCGCCGGTTCCTTGCCCGGTGCCCAGGGCAGAGGGAAGGTCTCGAAGCAAGTGGTGGGGGTGTAGCGGGGGCGCGATTCCAGTTGCGTGCCTTGGCGCAGTGCCCAAAGCTCGTGGATGCTCGCGTGCAACGCACCGAAGAAATAGTCGTCGGCGCGGGCGAACACGGTCACGGCATGGTCCGGCAATGTAGGGGAACAATGCCAAACAAACACGCGATGCTTCGCAACATTCCCCGTAGCAATGAATCGAGCGAGTGGAGCAACGGCTGCCCGCATCGATGGCCCAGGTCGCATGTGAAGCCACCACTCTGGACGAGTCGGCCTACCTGCCTCACGAGCGGGTTTCACATTCCGTTCAATCCACTCAAACGGGGCCCCAAAGCTAGCAGAGTCGGTCAGTGATCGCTCAACACCAAAGTCAACGATCCACTGGCCCCGCGCACGTCTCACGATGTCGGTAGCAATGAGTTGCGGACGAACCACTTGAAAAGGGCTTTCCCCATTGGGCGTCGGAGTAGCGAGCAAGGGCCGCGCCTCATCGAACGGAAGCGCGAATGGACCGCCCTTCATGTCTCCGATGAATCCAACGTCCTCGTTCTCAGCAAGCTCTATCGAGGCTCTGCTATCTACCCCAGCCGATAAGCTGGCAGTGATGGAATCGACCTGGCGCCCGTCGAGATGAGTTGTCGTCTCGTTCGATCCCGTGAAGCACACAATCGAAATGTGAACGGCAGCACCGTCTAGGACCCACTCTTCGTCAGCCCAAGCATCGAAGATCGTCGAGTGTGTCTGTACACGCTCAAGCACAACGCGAGCTTTGGTGTTTCGAATCGCCTGCGTGGACAGTAGCCCGACTCTCAGGACAGGTCGTTTCTTGGTTGCTTGACTAGCAAGTTCGATCCAGTAGCAGCAAAGATCGCTGAAACCAGGAATCGTTCCGTCAAACGCCTCGAATAGTGATTCGACATACCCATCTCCGAGGCTGCCTCTCAGCATTTTCGTTCCCAAGAACGGCGGATTCCCCACAATGAAATCCGCCTCGGGCCACTTGGCTTGCCCCAAACATGCGGCCCCTTCGCGCCAGGTCGGTATCGACGCGCCGGTTTCATCGGCCCAGGCGAGGATCGCGTCGCGGTGCTCGATGGATTCGATCGGTTCGAGGATCGGATCGCGCGGCGCATTGAAGCCGTTATCGCGCATCCATTGCAGATAGCCGATCCAGATCACCACTTGCGCCAGCTCCGCGGCGTAGGTGTTGATTTCGATGCCGTGCAACTGTGTGGGGCGCACGCGCGGGATTAGGTTCGATCCGGCATCAGCTGCGAAAACAATCACTGCCTTCTCAAGCGCGAGAAGTTGCTGAATAGCGACGTAGAGGAAGTTGCCCGAGCCGCACGCAGGATCGAGTACGCGCAGTTTGGCCAAACGATCCTGAAAGTCCAAGAGTTCGCGTTCAATCCGCTTCGTGAAAGTGGCCGACTTGAGTTCACCCTTTTTGCGAGCGCCTTTTTGCTCCTCACGTGTGGCGATAGATCGCTCTTTGACAAGGGCTTCACACTTTGTTCGAACGCCGTCCCACTCGCGGCGCAGCGGGCGCACGATCACGGGCTCAATCACCAGCATGATGTCTTCGCGGGAGGTGTAGTGCGCGCCGATTTGTGCGCGCTTTGAGGGGTCGAGGGAGCGCTCGAAGAGCGTGCCGAATACTGCGGGCTCCACCGATCCCCAGTCCTGGGTCGCGGCACGGATCAGCGATGCGGTTTCCTCTTCGGTAAGTTCGATTGCTTCGGAGTCGTCGAAGAGCCCGCCGTTGAAATAGTCGATTTCATCGACGCCGAAATCGCCGCCGGTGCGCATGGCCGCGAAGAGGCGGTCCATTTGCTGCTTGAGGCGCGCGGGGTCGCGTTGTGAGCGTTCGAGCAACTTTGCGAAGAGGCCCTTGGGCAAGAGGGCGACGTCTTCCGCGAAGAGGCAGAACATCACTTTCATCAGGAAGTGCGCAGCATCGTGCGGATCGTGCCCGCGTGCGCGCAGCCCGTGCGCGATCGTGCCGATTTCCTTGGCGACGTCGGCGGTCACTTGCTCTGCGGTTTGGTCGGGCTTGAATGATCCGGGGTCAGTGAAGACGCGGCGCAAGAGTTCGAGCTGACCCTCTTCGTGCAACTGTTCAAGTTCGATCACATGCACCACTTTGCGATAGCCGGTGAAATTGGTGTGTATTTCCGTGCGCGCAATGTCGGAGACGATCAGCAGCGGGGGATTATCCAGCGCCTCACGGTATTGGGTGAGCTGGCGGTAGGCGTCTTCGAGGGTGGCGTATTTATCCTTGCGTTTGTATTCCCATCCGAAGCGCCCCTTCCACCAGACGTCGGCGAAACCGTGGCTGCCCCGCGTGCCGCGTGAAGCGGGGCCGCTGACTGCGACGTTTTTTTCGAAGGCATACTCCGCTCCGGTGGCATCATGTTCCGCGGGAGTTGGCTGTCCGAGCAATTGGCATAAGTCGATGAAGTGCTCTTGGCTTGCGGCCCGCTCGGAGAGCTGGGTGCGTTTCCACTTGGCGATGAAGCTGGCGACGTCCATGTGAGGGGCAGTATCGCTCATGCAGGGGCGTTGGGGAGAATCGGGCAATCAGTCAGGTCAAATGAGGTTCGCTTGGGCGGCTCAGAATCGATAGCTGGGCGAGCGATCGACGCTTTGATTCTTTGGGCCGATGGAAATCAAACAATCCGGCCCCGGTGGAGGAAACCGCGATACAGCACGGACCGCCGGGCAGGTTGGGGGCATGGGAGGACCCATGTGGGGGGGGGTCAGGAAGGGCGCATCGAGCTGCGATCCGGGATGCTGGCCCGAACCAGTGTTGCGACGGCGGCACGCTGGGCCGGGGACAGGTTCGCCCATCCCTGAATCACCGCGTCCAAGTCAGGATCGGAAGGCAGGATCGAGGTCGGTTCCGAGGGGTTCAAGTTGCCATGCGCGCGCACTGGCGCACACATACAAGCACGTTCGTCGGCGCAAGTCTTGTTGGGCGCGCTGCTTGTGGATTCTTGCGGACGGATTGCAAATCCGTTATTTCGTCGGTTCGAATCCGACCGCGGCCTTTTCGATTCGCCCGATGCAATGGGCGTTTCCCCTGTGATTGCAACAGCTTGCGCAGCGCACGCAATGCGTTCGTTGTGTCCGTTGCGTTGTGGCGGATATGCCACCGAATCCGCCGTTACGGGCAGCTCACGGAGGAGTGGAGGCTAGACTCGTTTGCTGGATTCCTAGAGTTTCGGTAGCTTGAGTTTCTATGGGAAAGAGGCTGGAACGCAATACGATTCGCGTCGTACTTCTTGCCGCTGTTCTAGCCAGCGTCGGCGTAGGGTATTTACTGTTTGGTCAAGATCAAGCTGGCGGTACCAAGTCAACCAAGTCTGCGGGTAGATTTGAAATCCAATTTGCAACCCTTGAAGTCAACGATCGCATTGAGTATGCGGATCAGTTCGTCAAAAGAGCGGTTTTCAGATTGGAATGCAAGTACATTGGAAATGACCCAATTTCATGGGCAGACCTGCGATTAGATCTTCTCGATGACCAAGGACAAATCTGTCAGACAGAGATTCTTCGACGTGAAGGTTATGGGATTAATTTTACTGCGTTATTTGATGATTTGAATCCATCAGGCCGAGAAGGCGCAAATCAAATAGTGCATTCCGGTTACACACTGGCGTTGGAGTGCTTCGTCGCAACTACCTCGTTCGTCCCTCAGTGGTCGGGTATCAAACTCTTGCGCGAGTCCGAACAGGCCAGGCAACAATATTGGTCAGATGCTGTTCGCGAGCGGTTGGCAGGAAATCGTCAAGATATACCCGTACCAAAGCCGGTAAACGTGATCGATCATGTACATGTTTCGGTTACCAAATTATCAGGAAAGAGTAGGTAGCGGCCAGGGTATTGAGGAAGATTTTGAGGCTGCGGAGCATTGGCTGCGCAAGGCCGCGGCTGCCGGAAGCCAAGAGGCGCGCATGCAGATGCGCGACATGGGGCTCAAGTCAGGCGACGCGACACCGTAGGTGTGCGACGCCTCGCCAACAGAAGGCCAACTGCAACAGCCGGCAAGAAGAACACGCCGAAGGCCACGAGGTTGAGCAGCGCCAAGTAGCTCGCGGCCGGCAGCGCATCGAATTGGCGGATTGCCGGATTGTCGAGTCGCGGCAAGAGCCGGAATGCAGAGTTGATGTTGCTTGCTTCGGGCAGGGCCACTCGGCTCACGACACTGACGATGCCGAAGAGCACGATGGCAAGGACAATCGACTGTATCGAGTAAACACGGCTACGCGCCACTGCCGCGAGCAACAGTGGCGCGAGATAGAAGTGATGGGCCGTACCGATCCATGTCCAGGCGTCTGCAGTGACCAAGTAGTCAGTGATCCCAAGCGGGAATCTGCCCAAGACGAGGCCACAAAAGCAGTCTACAAGCCAGAGTGCGTGGAGAAACAGGATGAGTGTGAACGATGCGCCGATGAGATTCGTTGAGCGAATCCAAAGCCCGACGCCAGTGAGGGCAAGCGAGAGATGAGAGACCCAGAGGATTTCTTCATTCAAGCCTTTGTTCAACTTGATGGCGCACAGGGTTGCGAAGTGGGCGAGCAAGAGGGCCCCAAGGATTTGGCCGTATCGGCGGGACGTTCGCGCGCCATCGCGGGTTGTTTCTGCTTGATGCGTTGCGCCAACACCGTGATCCGACAGCGCAAGGGCAGGGCCTTCGGTGCGCATCAGGAGCCACCACCGCCGCCGCCGCCGCCACCACCGACATCAAGTGTCAGTTTGGCCGGTGCGCTGAGTGTTTCCGGCGTGAATGTGTAGGTGTTGCCGCGCTGGTCTTGCAGCTTGGCGCCAGTGATGAAGATGCCCGACGGCAATTCGCCGGTTTCCATAGCGCCTGCGATGTCAGTGACCGCATCGATCCACTGTGCAGCAGGTACATTGTCCGCCCGGTGATTGATGAATGCCATCTGAAAGGCCGTGCGGATGCCAGCGAGCGAACCGTCATCCGCGGCTGCGCGGGCCTGGGCGCTGTGATCGAGGTACTTCGGCAATGCTACGGCGGACAGAATCGCCAACACCACTAGGACAGCGATGAGCTCGATGAGCGTGAACGCACTTCTACGCTGCGCTCGGTTGGTTGTAGTGGTAGCCATCATTGGCAGATATCGGGTTATGGATGCTCTGGATTCGGTGAATCTGGGAGGCCAGACGATTCTCGTACCGGCGTAATCCTCAGGGCTGACCGAGCGACATCTCTGTAAGCACGCGCTCCCGTGCATCCCGCATGGCGATTCTCAGAGAAAAATCGACACTTTGGGCCACTCCGGCAGTACATTTTTGCACTCGAATGGGTCCCGAGCGGTATGGTTTTGCGGGCTGGCGGTGAGGCCATCCGATACTATTTGTTATCGAAGGGGATTCCCAATGAACAGGCGCAGAAATGATGGCTGGCGCGGGTTAGCAATGGTTGGCTCGATCGTGGCGGTGGGGGCGCTGTTTGCGGCGGCCCCGAACCCTGCTTGGCACGATGCGCGCATGCCGCAGGCTGAGCGGGCGCTGCTCGCAGAGACCGAAGGGTTTGTACTGCCCACTCTTGATGGTGTTGAATGGGTGGGTGATGCGCCGACGGAAGCGGATCTTGCCGGCAAGGTCGTTGTAATTCAATCATGGACGCACGCGGGGAGTCGTGATCGTGCGATTGTGCGGCGCGTCAACTCGATGATCAAGCGCAGTGGTCGCGGTGATGATGTAACGCTGATCACTTTGCATACGCCCAAGGATGCCGAGCGTGCGCGCGAGTATATTGAACGAACGCCCACGGGTGGTTTCTCAGCAATTGATGTTGATGGTGTGCTGTGCGATACGCTTGGCATCTGGCAGAAACCGACCATGATTATTGTTGACCGGTCGGGCACGATTCAGACTGCGGGCGCGAGTGTTCCAAAGATTGTCCAGATCATTCGGACGCTCGCGGATGAATCGGCGGGTGAAAGAGGTGAAACGTTGCCATCGCGGCAAACGCGGGATGAGCTTGCCAATCGAGGGTCTGCTGATGGCGGTGATGTCAAGCCGGATGTCGCTGGCGGCGCACAGTTTCCGTCGATCAATACTCCTGTGAAAAACGGGACGGATTTACGCGGCAAGAAGGGGCCCGATTTGTTTGTCCAGCAGTGGATCAGCAAACCGCCGATGATCGATAACAAGGTAATCATGGTTGAGTTCTGGGCAACATGGTGCGGACCGTGCGTCAGGGGCATTCCGCATCTCAATGAGCTTGCGGCGGCGCATCGCGATGAACTTGTTGTTGTCGGGTTGTCCAATGAGAGTGTCAGTACGATCAACCAATTCATGCGCAAGACGCGGATGGACTACCATGTTGCCTCCGATCAATCACAGAAAATGACACGCATGACCAAGCACACAGGCATTCCGCATGCGATTGTGATGTCACCTGATGGCATCGTGCGCTGGCAGGGGCATCCTGCATCATTGACCGATGCCATCATGACACAGATTATCAGTGCGTCGAATATTGTTGGGGGGAATAGCGCTGCATCAGGCGCGGGCACGATGCGCTGGAGTACTGATTGATGCCGATGAATCGTTGTTACACTTGCGCAGTTGCAATGATGTGTGTGTGCGGTTGCTTCGGAATGGGGGCGTGCAATTCGGGGTTCAGTGGCGCAGCGGGCACAGCGAATGACGAAAGCATTTTAGCGTTGTTGACACCAACTTCTCCCGGAGATGCGGCGCGGATGGCGCTTGATGAATGGAATCCGGAAGAACGCCGGCGCGGCTTGCTGCTGCTCGCCAATGCGCCTTGGGGCGGTGAAGACCCTTACATGCGTCTTTATCGCGCAGCGCTTGGTGATGGTGATTCAGCGGTGCGCATGATTGCGATTCGTGCGCTTGCCATGCATGGCGGCGGCGAGGACGTCGCGCTGATCGTGGCGAACCTTGACGATGAGGATCATCTGTTGCGGTGGGAAACAGTGCGGGCGCTTCAGCGTTTGCACGATCCTGATGCGATCGACCCGTTAATGGTGCGCCTGTTGCCCGCGCGTGAAACCGATACGCAGGTACGGGCTTCTGCCGCCGATGCGCTGGGGCAATACGCAGAACCGCGCGTTGTTGAGGCGCTTGTTGAGTCGCTTGATGACCCTGATCTTGCTGTGGTGCGCGCATCGGAACGATCACTACGATTTCTGACCGGGCAGAAACTTGGCAGCGACCCGCGGGATTGGAACACATGGCTCGCGTCGGTCGAGAAGCCCTGCACAGATCAGACGATGTACGAATATCGCGCGTTTCATCGCAATACGCGCTGGTATGAATATGTCAATCCCTTTGCAGTGGTGCCGAATGAATTGCCCGCAGCGCCCGCAGGCATGCCGCCGCTTGTTGATCGCACATCGGAGCGTGGTAGCTAACCAATCTGCACAAGGCCCGCGATCATCAGCCCGCCAAGTGTGATGCAAAGCGCGATGCGGTACCACCCGAATGGCGCAAGGCCGTGCTTGGTCAAAAAGCCAACGAGCCACTTGATAGCAAGTGTTGCGCTGACGGTTGCGACTGCGAGACCAATCAATACGGGCATCCATCCCAATTGTTCGAATAGGTTTGGCGCGTCTGTGTCATGCGATTTTTTCAAGTTCTTGCCAAGTGTGTAGACACACGCGCCGCCCAATGTGGGCAAACCAAGCAGAAAGCTGAACTCGGCGGCGGCCCTTGGTTTGAGTCCAAGCATCGTACCGCCTGCGATGGTCATCATGCTGCGACTTGTGCCGGGCCACATCGCAACACACTGCGCAAAGCCGATGATCAATGCCTTGCGCCAATCAATGTCTTCGATATCTAATCGAAAACGCGAGGATTCTTCGGGAACGTTTTGCGCAGCTTCTTCGGTCAGGTGCTTCCCGCGCCACCGGTCAAGCAGGATCATCCATACGCCGCCGAGCATCAGGGCTGCAAGCACCGGCGCAGGCGAAAATAAATGCGCATCGATCCAGTCGTTGAATTTGATGCCGAGCACAGCTGCGGGAATGAACGCAATGATGATGTTGATGGCAAGTTTGCGCCCCGCAGCATCTTTGCCTGCAAGCCCGCGTAGCATCTGCACAACACGGGCGCGATAGAGCCCAAGGACTGCAAGGATCGCACCGCCTTGAATGACGATGTTGAAGGCATCAACACTTGCCTTGACATCCGCTGGGTCATCAAGGCCGAGCAGCGCACTCGTCAGGATCAAATGCCCTGTCGAAGAGATGGGCAGGTATTCGGTGATGCCCTCAACCAGGCCCAGAATGATGGCGTGCCATGCTTCCATGGGCAGAGAATAACACGGTTCAGAATCTGGCTAGCCCCAAGCGCGAGCGCGGGGGTTCTTCTACTCCGTCAACCACTTCATCAGGCCGATGAGTGTTGGCGGCTTGCCGTAGCGCAACACACCGAGGCGGAAAATCTTCGCAGCGCCCCACACCACAATGCCTACGCCGATGAAACCGACGATGGCCGTTGCGAAAATTTCCCAGATCGGCACTGGATAGGCGGGTTGACTGAGGCGCATCGCCATGACGAATGGTGTTGTGGGCGGGAAGTAACTCGTCACGCGGGCGAGTGTGCCCGCGGGATTGTCTTGAATGATGATGAGCAAGATGAACGGCAGCATCATGCTGATGGTCACTGGTGCAAACAGCGCATTGGCTTCACGATAGTCAGTGACTGCGGCGCCGATTGCGGTCATCATGCCGCCAAGAAAGCCGTAGGCCATTACAAAGTACATCGCAAGCAGTGGCAGTTGCACAAGCGGAATCTGTGAAAGCATGCCGAACCGATCGGCAGCGGCGATGCCAAGCCCGCCATAGATGGCAAGGATCGACAGTCCAACAAAGCCTTGCCCGATCATTTTGCCGATGAGCAGTTGCCCGGGTGATACCGCAGAAAGCAGCACTTCCATCACGCGCGACCCTTTTTCTTCAAGTGTGCCCATGAGGAGGTATTGTCCACCGGTCATCACTGACATAAAGAGCAGCATCATGAAGATGAAGGGGAGAATCGTGACAATCAATGCGTTGGACGCACCTTCCTGACCGCTTTCGGTGACCAGCACGACATCGGCTTTGGGCGAATTGTCACGGATTTTAGCGACGATTTTGGTATCGATGTTCTCGCGCTCGAATCTTGTTCTTTGAATGATGCTCGATGCCATGCTCTGGACTTTGCCGAGATAATCAGGATCGAATGTTTTCGAGTGAACAATTTTGAACGACCCCGGGATCGTTGTTTCGGGGTCGACATCCGTGGAAGCTTCAGAAGGGGGAAGTGGAAAATCAATCGAATATTCACCGACTTGAATATACGCAAGCAGTTCGCCATTGAGTACGCGATCGCGCAGTGACTGTCGGTCAGCGTCGGCGCCTGCGCGTTCGATAGTGACGTCATGAATATTGTCGAGGCCCATGTGCCGCGCGGCCAGTCTTTTTCCAAATGCCAGTTGATCGGATGTAACCTGCCCCGATAGAGCGGGCATGTCTTGAATTGCCTTGTCGATCTGCTTACTGACCTGCTCAGCTTTGAGTTTGGCATTGGCTTTTTGCACTTCAGGATCAAAAGCTGCTTCAAAACCCTGAGCGATGATGGTGTCATGCGTGGTGTCGATGATCGCAATGGTCCCGGTCATGGGGTCTTTTGTGCCGCCGAGATCTGCATTGGTGACCAGAATGATGATAATCCACATGACCACGGGAACCACAACCGTTCCGATGAAGAACGCGGGTGTGAGCGCCGTGGTTTTGAACTCGCGCAGCGCTGTAGCAATGATTTTTCGCATCTCAGTTGCCTCTCTGCTGGGCGCTATCGCTCAGCGCGGCGCGAACACTGTCAGTTGAATCGCCTGGGTCAACCAGCTTCACAAAAATATCTTCAAGCGTTGCCCGGCGGACTTCAACACGGCGCACGGGCAGGGCACTTGCCACAGCGGACACGAGTGTTGCAGACTCCACGTTGTCTTCCAGATCCGCTTCAAGACACCCCGGCAGCGCCGATGTTCGCACGGCGCGCACCCCTTGCACATTGGACAGGGTTGTGCGCGCATCTTCCATGCCGCCGTTCGCGGGTTCGACGATCAGGCTTTTCGGATCGTACTGCGTGCGGATTTCATCGATGGTGCCGTCAAGGATTTTTCGACCCTTGTTGATCATGAAGATGCGTTCGCACACTTGTTCCGCAGAGTACAGAACATGTGTGGAAAAGATGATCGTTTTTCCATCGGCGTGCATTTCATCAATCAATCGCCGAAGCAGGCGAGCGTTGACCGGATCGAGGCCGGAAAATGGTTCATCAAGAATGATCAGTTCCGGGTCGTGAATGATCGCCGCGAGGAACTGCACCTTTTGCTGCATGCCTTTGGAGAGTTCTTCGCATTTCTTTTTCTGCACGCCGGGAAGTTCGACTTTTTCCAGCCAGTCGTCGATCCAGCCACGGAGCTTCACTTTCTCGACGCCCTTGAGTGTGCCGATGTACATGAGGAAGTCGCGGACTTTCATTTTACGATAGACGCCGCGTTCTTCTGGCAGATAGCCGATGCGGTCCTTGCTCTCGATTGCAGAGGGGTGCCCGAGGACTTCGATCTGTCCCTCATCAGGATTAAAAATCGACATGACCATGCGGATGGTCGTGGTCTTGCCCGCGCCATTGGGCCCGAGAAAGCCGCAGACCGATCCTGTTGGCACGACGAGGTCGAGTTTGTCGACCGCCAGCGTGTCCTTGAACCGCTTTGAGATACCGGAAATGCGGATCGCCGCCCCGTTTGTTCCTGCCATGTATTGCCGCCTCCCTGCGGACTTGCCGCGCCCATATGCCGATCCTACCGATGACAGCGGTTGAAGTCGTGCCCGGATCAGTTTATTGGTACTGCGGGAGTATTTATTTCTTTATCCCTTCATCCGGCTGAATGGATGATATACTAGGGAAAGACGGTCCTCAGCTTCAGAAAGGAGCCCATGCAATGTCCTCGTCATTTGCCGCAGCACTTGCCGCCCGCACGCTTGTCCTTGATGGCGGGATGGGCTCGCAAATCCTGTCGCGCGATCTGTCGATCGACTCGGACTACTGCGGGTGTGAGAATTGTACGGACATCCTGTGTACGACTCGGCCCGATGTTGTGCAGGACATTCATGAATCATATTTGCGCGCCGGTGCTGACGCGGTTGAGACCAACAGCTTTGGTGCCAATAAGTTGGTGCTTGGTGAGTTTGATCGCACCGAAGACACATACGACATCGCAAAGTGCTCAGCTGAGATTGCCCGGGCCGCGTGTGACATTCATGGCACGAAAGACAAGCCGCGGTTTGTTCTGGGTTCGATGGGACCGGGGACAAAGCTCATCTCACTCGGACAGACCGATTGGGACTCGATGTTCGACAGTTACCGCGAGGGGGCGCGCGGCCTGATTGATGGCGGCGCCGATACGTTGTTGATCGAAACATGTCAGGACATTTTGCAGATCAAGTGCTCGATCAACGCATGTCTTGCGGCGCTCAAGGAAAAGGGAAAGTCGCATGAAGATGTTCCCATCATGGTGAGCCTGACGATTGAGCAGACCGGTACGACATTGACTGGTAGTTCGATTGAGGCAGCAGCGGTTGCCATTTCGCGCTATCCGATTCTTTCACTTGGTCTGAATTGTGCAACGGGCCCCGCAGAGATGGTTGATCACATGCGGTGGCTTGGCAAGCATTGGGATCGAGCGCTGACGTGTTATCCAAATGCAGGGTTGCCCGCGCTGGTCGAAGGACGCACGGAGTATCCACTGCAACCAGGCCCCATGGCGGAGATTCTTGATCGATTCGTCAATGAATTTGGAGTGCGCATGATTGGTGGGTGTTGCGGCACAACCCCTGAGCACATCACAGAACTGTGCCAGGTTGCAGACAAGGCCAACAGCAATTCGCAGGCATCGCGCACGATTGAGCCCATTGCGCCATCGTCAACATCGTTGTACTCACAAGTTGAACATCGGCAGGACGCAAGCATTTTGATCATCGGCGAGCGGTGCAATGCATCCGGCTCAAGAAGGTTCAAGCAGCTTCTTGAAGTGGAAGATTGGGACGGCATCGTGGCGGTAGCGCGCGAACAGGTGCACGAGGGTTCGCATGTACTTGACGTGAATGTGGATTACGCAGGCCGCGATGGTGCACGTGATATGGGCGAGGTGGTTTCGCGTCTTGTGCGGCAAGTTGATGCACCACTCATGATTGATTCCACGCAGACTGCAACACTCGAAGCGGGGTTGCGTCATGCACCGGGCAAGTGCATTATCAACTCTGCGAATTTTGAAGATGGTGACACCAAGTTCGATGACATTTGCCAGTTGGCGGTGAAATACGCGGCAAGTATTGTCATCGGTACGATTGACGAAGATCAGGAAGCGGCTATGGCGCGCACCGCAGACCGCAAGTTTGCGATCGCAAAGCGTGCGATTGAACGAGCACAGGATATTCATGGCATTCCGCAGAGCGATCTTTTTATTGACCCGCTCGTGCTACCGATTTCTACGGGCATGGATGCTGATCGTCGCAGTGCGCTCGAACTTATTGAAGGCACGCGCCGCATCACAGCGGCATTCCCAGATGTGCAGATCACCTGTGGGTTATCGAATGTGAGCTTTGGTTTGAAACCGTCGGCGCGTGTTGCGCTCAATTCCGTATTCATGCATGAATTGGCTGTTGCGGGCATGTCGAGTGCTATTGTGCATGCGGGCCGCATTATTCCTTTGGTGCGCATTGATGGAGAACAGAAAAGAGTTGCAGCACACTTGATCTATGATCGAAGATCCAATGCTCTTGGTGGCACGGGACTTCCCAGTGAATATCCCGATGCGCTCGAAAGCAGTATGGTGAGCGTCGCATGACTACAGATATTCCAGGCTATCCTGACGATTATGACCCGTTACAGAGTTTCATTGCGCTCTTCAAGGATGCGCAAGGGCCCGCGGCTGCGGCGCGTGACGACACGCCCAAAACACTTGAAGAGCGATTGCGGAATCACATTATTGATGGTGTGAAAGAAGGTCTTACACAATCGATTGAAGAAGCGTTAGAAGATTATTCGCCGCTTGACATCATCAATGATCATCTTCTCGATGGGATGAAAACAGTTGGCGAATTATTTGGCTCCGGACAGATGCAGCTTCCCTTTGTGTTGCAGAGTGCAGAGGTTATGAAAACGGCGGTTGCTCAGCTTGAGCCCCTGATGGAGCGCGAAGAGGGCTCGACCAAGGGCTCAATCGTGCTTGCCACGGTGAAAGGTGATGTGCATGACATCGGTAAAAACCTTGTCGATATTATTCTTTCCAATAATGGCTACACGGTTCACAACATTGGCATCAAGCAGACATTGCCATCAATTCTTGACGCGCTGAACACAACAGGTGCGCAGGTTGTTGGGTTGTCAGGGCTGCTCGTGAAATCGGTCAACGTCATGGAAGACAACCTGCGCGAAATGAACGCGCAGGGGATTGATATTCCGGTGATGCTTGGTGGCGCTGCGCTCACTCGTCATTATGCAGAGGGACACCTGCGAAAAACGTACAACGGCAAACTCTATTACGGCAAGGATGCCTTTGAAGGCCTGCGCACGATGGACCATCTTGTCTCTGACCGTCTTGATGATCTTGAGAGTGAGATCGAAGAGCGCCGTGCCAAGCGCAGTGCGACCGAGGAAGTGGTTGCGCGGTCGAAAGCGAAACAAGCAAAGACCGCTGAAGAATTCGAACGTACGAAAGGTGAAACCGTAACTGCGATTGTCGAGGCACCTTCAGCGCTGCGCCTTGCGCTGGCGTCTGTGCCCACGCCGCCCTTCTGGGGGTCGCGCGTTGTTGATTCGATCGAACTTGACAGTGTGTATCCATTTATTAATGAGGTTGCGCTCTTTCGGGGACAGTGGCAATTCAAGAAAGGTGCGATGTCTGCGGACGACTATGAGCGCGTTCTTGATGAGACAGTGCGCCCGATCCTTGAACGACTCAAGACGGACTGTCGCGAGCAGAAAACACTTGCACCCAAGGTTGTCTACGGCTATTGGCCATGTCAGGCGAATGGTGATGATCTGATCGTCTATGACCCCGAGGATCATGCGCGCGAGATTGAGCGCTTTTGTTTTCCGCGTCAACAAGGTAAGCAACAGAGATGTCTGACCGATTTTTTCCGTACTGTTGAGTCAGGTGAGATGGATGTGCTTGGGTTGACTGCGGTGACGGTGGGGGAGCGCGCATCAGAAGAAGCACAGAAACTCTTTGAGGCGAATAACTACACTGAATATCTATACCTGCACGGTTTTGGCGTTGAAACCGCAGAAGCACTCGCAGAAATGTGGCACAAGCGCATTCGCGCTGAGCTTGGCTTTGCGTCAGAAGATTCGCCCAACGTGCGGGGGCTGTTTCGTCAGAACTATCGCGGCTCGCGCTATTCGCCCGGCTACCCCGCGTGCCCGGATATGTCTGATCATGGCATCATGTGGCGTTTGCTAGAACCAGAGCGCATCGGTGCGACACTCACGGAGAACTGGCAGATTGTGCCCGAGCAGTCTACGTGCGCGTTTGTTGTGCATCATCCCGAGGCGAAATATTTCAATGCGTGATTGTTGGGTGTGCCCTGCGTCTCATTTGTTATCTGGACGATGACGTTTGCTTCAGTGCTGCGTAGTGATCTACCGTCTGTACCGGTTATGCCGACTGGGCAAACGCGGCTTTGGCACTCTCTTCTTCTACCCGTCGCGTCAACGGCCGACGATTTGACCTATGAACACCACACGCATTCTTCCGATTGTCGTTGGATGTCTTGCCCTTGCTGGGTGCTCGGCGTCCAATTCAAACCTGCGTGCGCAGAACACCACCAAGGTGTCGCCGTACGCAGAAAACCAGAACCAGGCATTTACCCGTTCGAGTTTCTCGGGCGCATCGTCGTTGCACATGCCCTCAGGCCTTGCGTTCTTTGTTGCCGTTGAGCCGGGCGATGCTGAAGAAACATCAGCGCGCGCCGCGGTGGATCAGCCTTCATCGGTGAATGATTCATTTCGCTGGCTTGAAGTGCTTGCTGCGGGCGAGTGGGACTTTGCGCCGCACGCGCAGTTGCAGATCAATTTGCCCTTGTATCTTGAGCCATCGAGCAACCTGATTGTTTCGCGTCAGCAGGATGATTATTACCTGCTCGTGCAGAACAGCACAGGCAACGTTGTCAGCGCTGACACTGTGCCGGGCTTTGGCGTGGTTGACGCGGGTGCGATTGAGTCCATTGGACGCAACAACACCACGAACGCATCGATCACAGTAGCCCTCACTGAAGCGGGTCAGAATGCTCTTGAGCAATTGACTTCTGCCAATATTGGCAAGGCCCTTGTGGTCGCTGTTGATGGCAAGATCATTCACTCCGAGCGCATCAGCGCCCCCATTTATGGTGCCGCGAAGTTTGGCAAGCTGTTTGACCTGTCGCAGACTGAGCAACTTGCTGCAAGTCTTGTGACCAGCGACAGCACGGCGACCTTTGCGAATGTCCCGGTCGACAACGACTGACGCCGGGCACGAACGAAACAGACGACATCTCAGCTCTCTTTGAGCACGAAATCAGCGAAGCGATGTGGGGATACATTCCTGCGTCGCTTTGTTGTTTTTTGCCCACAACGCCGTGATGTGTGTACGCTTGAAGCGATGGACGCGATCATCGACGAGGCGCACTTACTGGAGGGGCTGACTGATCCTCAGCGTGCGGCTGTCATGCGCACCGAGGGGCCGCTATTGATTCTCGCTGCCGCGGGTTCCGGCAAGACGCGGGTCATCACGAGGCGGCTTGCGTATTTGCTTGCACAGGGTGTGCCCGCGTGGCAGATTCTCTCATTGACCTTTACCAACAAGGCGGCGGGGGAGATGCGCGAGCGCGTGCATGCCTTACTCACGCGTGATGGCGATACCGAACCGCCTGCCTCTCTCGTGCGCGGTCTGACAACAACAACATTTCATTCCTTGTGCGCTCGATTGTTGCGCCGGTATGCCGAGGAAGCTGCGGAATCGATTCCCGGGTGGCTGCTGCGGGGTAACTATTCGATCTACGATTCTGTTGACCAGCTCGCGTTGATGAAGAAGCAGCTTAAATCGCTTGAGCTTTCGACGAGCAACTGGCCGCCGCGTCAGATGCTATCGACCATTTCAACAGCAAAGAACGAATTGAAAGACGCCAAAGCCTACGCCGCATCTGCGAACACCATGGGCGGGTTTGCAGAGCGCACCGCCGCCAAGGTGTTTGAGGCATACGATCGCGCATTGCGCAAGGCAAATGCAGTAGATTTTGATGATCTGATGATGCTGACGGTGCGTTTGCTGCGCGAGTGTGAGCGCGTGCGCGAAGAGGTGCAGCACCGATTTCGGTATCTGATGATCGATGAGTATCAAGACACGAATCATGCCCAGTTTGTGCTTGCGACATTGCTGTGCGTGGAACATACAGATGATGCGCAGCCAAGCGGCGTGCCGATCATCGGCGCAGAAGCTAGACAACAAGACGAGGCATCGAGTGAATCACCACATGAGTCGCGCGGGCCGAACATCTGTGTCGTTGGTGATCCGGATCAATCGATTTATGGATGGCGTGGTGCGGACATTCGCAACATCCTCGAATTTGAAGAGCGATATCCCGCGACACATGTGATCGCGCTGGGGCAGAACTTTCGTTCCACGCCGCACATTCTTGCGACTGCCGATGCGCTCATTCGCCACAATCGTGAGCGAAAGCACAAGGACCTGTTCACCGCTATTGAAGATGGCGACAAGCCGGAAGTGAACCTGTGCCGAAATGAACATCATGAAGCGGATGTGGTGCTTGACTGGTTCAAGCAGCGCAGTCTTGACGAGGGCATCGCGTGGAATGAATGCGCCATTTTTTACCGCAACAATTCACTGTCGCGCGTGATGGAAGACGCACTGCGCAGGTCAGGTATTCCATACATCATCGCACGCGGCACCGCGTTCTACCAGCGCGAGGAAGTAAAAGATGCACTTGCCTACTTGCGCCTGATCGCAAATCCTGCGGATGATATTTCTCTTGGGCGTATTATCAATAAGCCCGTGCGCAAGATTGGCAAGGCTACGATTGACCAGATCACGCACCATGCCACCACATCGGGCCTGACTATCTTTGAAGCATGCCGCGAGGTGCGCGAGCTTGGTCTTGGCAATGCTGCGATGACTGCGGTGGATCGTTTTGTTGAGATACTAGATGAGTGGACCGGTGCGGGCACATTCATGGGCGCAACGGTTGCTGCAACACTTGGCGAACTTGCTGAGCGCGTGATCCGCGAGAGCAGACTTGAAAAGCACTACGCAACTAAGACGAACCGCGCCACGGGTGAACCCGATGAAGATCGTGTTGCCAACCTTGAAGAGCTTATCAACGCGGCTACTGAGTTTGAAGCAGATTTCGACCCGGCTTCCGATGTTGCTCAGGACGTAATTACCGACAATGCACCGCCCTTGCTTGCGATGTTGCGCGCGTTTCTTGAATCCGTATCGCTCATTGCAGATGCTGATCGCATCGATCCTGCGCGCGGCGCGGTGACACTCATGACGTTGCACGCTGCCAAGGGCCTGGAGTTTCACGCGGTCGCGATGATCGGCCTTGAAGAAGGTCTGCTGCCCGGCATGCGGGCCATGGAAAGTGAATCGCAACTTGAAGAAGAACGCAGGCTTGCATTTGTTGGCATCACCCGTGCCCGCAGGCGTTTGCTTATTTCTTCGGCGAAATATCGCACGCATCGCGGCATGCGCGAACGCACGATCCCCTCGCGATTTCTGAGCGAATTGCCTGAAGAACACATCTCTATTACGGACCAATCGGATGCTTGGGATGGTGAAGGTGATGAGGGTGGCAGTGGGTTGGGTGGCTGGGATGCACAGCGCAAGCCAAAGCGTATGGTTCGCGGCAATGAAGACAGCGCGTTTGTCGACGATGATCTGGATATTGATCAGCGTTCGCCTGAAGAGCGCGTGGGTGTGTCGTCGTTTGGTTCGAAGAAGAAAACAGATGTTTTGCCGGGCGATGTTGTCTCTCATCCGCAGTTTGGTCGGGGTGTGATTGAGCGCGTTATGGGTTTTGGCATGAACCGCCGGGCGACCATTGCCTTTGAAGACCTCGGTACCAAGACGCTTGTGCTGCAATATGCACGGTTGAAGGTGGAATCGCGGGGTGCGGGCACGGATGATTTTGAGGCAACCGATGTACCGTTTTGAGCGATACTTTCGATGATATATGGGCCTCCGTCCGTGCACACAGACAGCCCGGCCATTGCGATAGCTGGGCTTGCGGTCCGAGGTTGATCGAGGCGTCGTCTCAGGGTGCCCGATTCGACACCATGCCCGCGCGGCGATAACTTGCAAGTGAAACTCATCCGGAACCGCGACTGTTCTGATGCGGATGAGGGAGATAGTCATGAACCGTCCAATCCACTTTGAACTCAATTCACCCGACCCCGCCCGGGCCCAGCAGTTTTTCATGCAGGTCTTTGGCTGGTCGTTTCGGGAGTGGAGTGCCGACCCGCCCTATTGGATCGTCTCGACCAATGAGACCGACGCCGAGGGGCACGCACTCGAATCGCCGGGCATCAATGGCGGGCTCATCAAATCGCGTGATGATCAGCCCCGCACCGTCAATACGATTGATGTGCATTCACTTGATGACACATTGCGCGAAGTTACGGCAGCGGGCGGTGAGGTTGTAGTGCCCAAAATGCCCATCGCGGGCCTTGGGTATCTCGCATTCTGTAAAGACCCGACGGGGATCATGTTTGGCGTTGTTGAACAGGATGCCACGGTTGCGGCTCCAGAAACCGAAGCGTGATTGTTCTTGCGCCGAGCGGTTATCGGCTGCAATCGAACTCTCCTGTCTAGCCCTGCACGCACAAACCGTGTAGTTGTAGGCCCATCAGTCTTGGGCGCCTCCTTTGGCAGCATCGTGTGGGGTGTCAGACCCGATACCTGTTGTGTGTGCCGGTGCGTGTGATGAGCGCACACTGTTTTTTCTTATCGGGGTTATGGGAGTATGGGTCATGGTCGCGATGATGCGAAGGACCAACCCATGTGCAAACAGGCTTCGACTGTTGGGTATCCATCGCGGCTACACGCTGATGGAAATACTCATCGTTGTGACTATTCTCGGCATTCTTGCAAGTCTGGTTACCTTTTCTGTGATGTGGGCGATTCGGGCTGCGGAACGTGCAGCGTTTGCGGCAAACTTGCGCAGCTTTGCCAATGCGGCACATATGTATTACACGGAATACGGCTATTACCCGCCAGAAGCGAACCCCGGCGAGTTGCCTGTGGGGCTTGAGAAATACATTGATGTTGAAGATTGGCAGATGGCGACCCCCCTCGGCGGCGAATGGGACATTACTTCTGGTGGCGGACCCACCGGATCGCTTTTTGGGATCGGCGTTTCTATGGGCGACGGTTTTGCAGAAGAAGAAGGCAATGTTATTCATGAACAAGTGAGCGTCGCACTCGAGGGTCTCGACAATGAAATTGATGATGGCGACCTGAATACTGGTAGCTTTCGCAAGCTGAACGGGAGCAGTTTTTATCTTGTCATCGCGGAATGATTGCTGAATGACTTACGTTGTCGGCACGGGCCACAACCAGCGCCCATTAGTGAGCATGTGATGCACCTGTTGCGCTGAGTGGTCGCTCTTGCGAACCACGGCTTCGGCGCTATTGAAAGCATTGTGCGGCGTGAGAATGACATCATCACGTTTGGCAAGTGCATGCACGGCAACAATGCGAGCGTCACTCGATGATGAGCCTGAACGAAATGCATCTGCAAGTGCCGCTTCGCCATCGAAAACATCCAGTCCTACGCCGCCCAGCGCGCCGGTTTCGAGTAAGTGCAACAGGTCTTGCGAGGGGGAGAGTTCGCCGCGCGAGATATTCACAAAGAGTGCCCCAGGTTTTGCTGATGCAAGTGTCGTGCGGTTGAAGTAGCCGATATTGTGCTGAGTCATATCCATTGCACACACAATGATGTTAGCGCCGGGCAGTGCATCAGCGAATGATGAGTATTGAATATCGTGATATTTTTCGACAAGGTCAACACCTGTGACAGTCATGCCAAGGCCGTGCCCAATTTTTGCAATTTCACAGCCAATGTTGCCGACGCCCACGACGAGCAGGTGTCGTCCTGCGCATTCACCGCCGGTGAGCCCATCACGTGAAAACGAAGCAAAAGATGATTGTTGCAACTTGAGCTTGCGGAGTAGCGCCATCCACATCATTAGGGCTTGTTCGGCGACCGCGCGCGCACAGTAGAGCGGCAAATATCCGCAGGCGACGTGTGATGATATTGATGCGAGGTATCGATCCAGGTGGTCATAGCCTGTGCTGCGGCTCAAGATGCCGGTGAGTTTCGATGCCCATCCGATTGGAAGTACCGATTGCGTGCGCACAGAAATGATCGTTGCAGGCGAAACCGTGTGCCCCGATTCCTGAATCGTCTGCACTGTGTACCCTGCGCGCACATCAGGCATCGCGCGGCGCAGCTCTTCTTCTTCTTCTTTGAATGCTTCGTAGAAATAGACATCACAGACAGATGTCACGAATCGACTCCGGCAGAAACACATGAGGCAAGGTGCGACATGTGCGCGCGTAATCCGTCGTGCCCGCGATCGAGGCCAAGGCCCAGAACAGAACGGGCTGCGGCAGCATCGAACATATTCTTTGGTTCTTCTGGTGAAACGTGTGAAATTTCCGGTGTTATTCCCAGTGCATCGGCAGCGTATTGGGCTACATCTGTCCATCGCGCGTAACAATCAGCAAGGTTGAATGCCTGCGACGATGCTTCAGGCGTGCGCACAGAAGCGAGCACGCCGTCTGCAATATCTTCGACATGCACAAACTTGCCGCCGCCTTCCTTGGTCACGGATTTGCCCCGGCGAACTCTTTCAAAAATGTCATCGCACCACGAGCGCTGGCCTTCAGTCAGCACGGGTCCATACACCGCAGCGGGACGAATCGAAACAACATGCCGTAGTGTGTCGCCTGCGCCATGGTTGCCTGAATAATGTTCAGCCGACAAATGTGCCTCGATGGCTGCCTTGCATGCGCCATACATCGAACTTGGGCGAAGGGGATGGTCTTCATCAATCGAACCAGCCCAGCGCGGGCGTATATCGTGATGCACCGCCACCGAACTGATCAATACAAATGGCAAAGGGCGCGAAGCAATGAGAAATTGAATCGCCGAGGCAAGATTGCGCTGCAAGTGTTCGTGAGGATCAGTGTTGCGCATCGCTTGCCAGTCCATTGAATTGTGTACGACAGCATCGACACCATCGAAAAGTTCGGGCCACACAGACTCATCCGCCTGATCACCCGGGACGAATCGTTCGACATAGGGGGCAATATGCTCGCGCTTGCTTGTTGTGCGCACAAGGCCAACAACGGTGTCCCCGCGCTCAACAGCGCGTTTTGCAATGTGTGAACCGATGAATCCAGAAACGCCGGTGAGTGCAATTCGCATGGCAAATAGTATAGCGTGACCTATCGTGCGACCTCAATGACGCGCGTCTCGCGCAACACAGTCACCTTGATTTCACCGGGGAAAGTCATCTCGGATGACACGCGATCCGCGATAGCGCGGGCGATGGCGAACGCGCGGTCGTCCGTCACTTGTTTGGCATCGACAATCACTCGCACCTCGCGACCAGCTTGAATTGCGTAGGCCTGCTTGACGCCCTCGTGATCTTTCGCGATGTCCTGCAGCGCATCCAGACGTTTGATGTAGTGTTCAAGTGATTCCCGGCGAGCACCCGGGCGTGCACCTGACAGCGCATCAGCAGCGGAGACAATCACTGTGTACGGACTGGTCGTCGGGACATCAAAATGATGCCCGCCAATAGCATTGAGTGTTGGTTCTTTTTCGCCGTATTGTTTTGCAATTTCCAAGCCAAGGCGCGTATGGCTTCCCTCGGATTCATGATCGAGTGCTTTGCCGATGTCATGCAGGAAGCCGCACCGGCGCGCGATCCGCCCATTGAGTCCCAGTTGATCTGCGATGAGTTGTGAGAGGAAAGAGACTTCGATGGAATGCTTGAGCACATTTTGTCCATAGCTCGTGCGAAACCCCAGACGCCCCATCGTCTCGATGAGCTTTGGATGAAGATTTTTGACGTTTGCTTCAACGGCAGCATCCTTGCCTTGTTGAATAATGCGCTCGTCAATCTCACTTTTTACCTTGTCGACCACCTCTTCGATGCGCGCAGGGTGAATGCGACCATCTTCAACCAATGTCGTCAGGGCCTCGAAGGCGATGGTCTGGCGAACTTTGTCAAAACAACTGATGGTAATCACGCCCGGCGTGTCATCAATGATCAGATCTACACCCGTCGCCGCTTCAAGGGCTCGAATATTCCGGCCCTCGCGCCCGATTACGCGACCCTTCATTTCATCAGTTGGCAACGTCAACACGCGCGTCGTCACCTCGGCAACATGCTCGCCGGCGTAGCGCTGAATCGCCATGAGCGTCAATTCACGAGCCTTGTCCTTTGCTTCACTTTCTGCATGTTCTACAATACGCCGCACCGTGGCTTCGGCTTCATCGCGCCCATCGATCTCAGCCCGACGGAGCAGTTCTTCCCGTGCAGTTTCAAGTGTCATCTCACTGATGCGCGCAAGCTCTGCCATAGATTCATCAATCAATCCGGTCAGTTCGGTTTCGCGCTTCGCGAGGCGATCACCCCGACGTTCAAGTTTTTCACTACGGCGATCAAGCTGATCATCGCGCTCATCGAGTTTGGTTGCCCGCCGATCCTGCTGATCCTCCCGCTTGGCAATTCGCTGTTTTGTTTCGCGGACTTCGTCGTGCTGGCTTTGAAGTTCATTTTCCAGTCGCTCGCGATCTGTCAGGACTGTGCGCTCTGCCTCAGCTTGAGCGCGCACGGCGCTTGCTTCTGCTTCTGCGCGGGCCAGTTCGCCAGTTCGTTCAGCTTCACGCCGCCATGCCAACCGCAGATGACGTGCCCATGCCCACGCCCCTGTTGCGCCGAGCGCCCCACCGATGACCAGCGCCACGACCGCTGTCGTGATCGTTGTCGGGTCAATCTGGGCGAGCACATTTCCCACGCAAGGTCTCCTCGAGAGCGCGACGAATCGCGCATCACCAAACCCCCGGGGAGCACCCTCGCGGTTTGCACCATGACATTTCCATCCGGATCGACACCCGTTCGTGGGGCAGTGGCTCGGCGTCTGGCGCGCGCCAAGTCACTTCGCGGTTTTGAGGCGCGTTGCCACCATCGGCACCTAGCTGGGGGCACACCCAGTGCAGGTGATGAACGGGTTGCATATGGCCTTTGGGGTCGATTTGACGCCCTGAGGCCTCTAAAACCTCGATCAGTGGGCCCTGAGCGAGGTTCACACAGACAGATACTGGTTTCACCGCTCCGGCGTGCCGGAGGTTTCTTTCATAACTTCGCAGTATACGGTGAGGCTTGGCAGATCCAGCGCACCATTTTGCACGTAGCCCAATTGGGACGTGAAATCTGTGAAATCGTAGATATGTGGGCCCGAGAAGCTCACACGTGTTTCGTCCGATAGGATTTGCCGCTCATGCCCGCCGCACTTCGTTGGTTTCTGAATCTCCTGCCCACCAACCCGATCTGTGTGCGCCTGGTGCAGGGCGGGTCGCGGCGTTTGCGGCACCTCTACATCCGTTCGGGGTATCTTGCGGTGCTTATTGTGGTGCTCCTGTTCATGCTCCTGCAAGGGGGGGGGAGTGGGACCACGAATTACCGCGAGCTTGCGGCTGCGGGTGCGGCGGCATTTCAGGTGGTCGCGTATCTGCAGATTGGGGTCATCTGTGTTCTTACCCCTGTGTTCATGGCAGGGGCCCTGGCGCAGGAATCCAACCCTAAAACATGGGATGTGCTTCTTACCACGCCCCTCAGCGCCCCGCAGATGGTGCTCGGGCAACTCTTTGGCAGGTTGTTCTTTGTGCTTGCGCTCTTGGCAGCATCGTTACCACTATTTGCGATCACGCAATATTTTGGCGGTGTGCCCGGGCGAAGTGTACTCCTGAGTTATGTCATCTCCGGATGCGCAGCGCTGGTGGTTGGAGCCACGGCGATTGCCCTTGCGGTCAACCGGCTGGCGGGTCGTCGCGCCGTGTTTGCATTTTATGTTGCTGTCGTGAGTTATCTCGGCGTGACTGCAGCGCTCGATGTGTTCCTGCAACCAACATCTCCCGCTGGCGCTGGCGGCGTGACGATTATGACAGCGCTCAATCCATTCTTGGCGCTGCGCGCGCTACTTAGCCCGTCAAACTATCCCGTGCCTGATGCTGTTCAGTTGCAGTCGATGGGATCATTCGCGCAGCTCTGGTTCGGCAGGCCCGTCTTTATGTGGGGCATGTTGAGCGGTGGGATCAGTGCTGCATTATGTTTCGTCAGTTCATTTACAGTGCGCGAGGTCGGCACGCGCAACGGCACGCCCTGGTATCGAAAGCTCTTCGGGCTCAGTGCAAAGGGTTCTGACACGCGCCGGGCACGCGAAGTCTGGAACAATCCTATTGCTTGGCGTGAAGCCGCTGCGCGGGCGAACACGCTACCCAAACGTCTTGCACGCTGGGGGTTCATTGCCGCGGGGGCTGCATTTGGTATTGGTCTGACGATTGCTTTTCACAATGGTCGCCTGACGCCCGGTGCATTTCGACTTGCACTGCTCACGACGGTGTGGACAGAATTGATCATCATCACGCTTGTTGCGATCAACATGAGCGCAACCGCGATCTCGCGCGAGCGCGAAGATGGCACGCTTGATCTGTTGCTCACCACACCCATTTCGCAGGCGTATTATCTGAATGGCAAGCTGCGCGGGTTGATCAGCTATCTAGCGCCGCTGCTCGCGGTGCCAGTAGCGACGATTGCCATCGCGGGCATCTATGCGATGCTTGGCGGATTTGGCAACCCGAACGTAATCGTCACGACCACGATCACGCCCCCTGTGGTCGTCGAGGCGCCGATTGTGCTACCCGAAGGCGCAGTTATTCTACCACTTGCATCGCTTCCCTTTATCGCATTTTGCATCATCATTGGGTTGCAGTGGAGCTTGAAGAGCAGAGGCACCATCGGTTCAGTTGTTGCAACCGTGGGCATCGTTGGCGCCGTTGGGGGTGTTGCAGGGCTCTGTGGATGGCAGGCAGCAGCAAACATTGCTTATGTCGGCCCGGTCCTTGCAGGCCTCAATCCGGTGAGTCTGAGCTACGCCCTTGTCGAACCGGTGTACGCGACATGGGACACCGTCGAGGCAGACACCACACTTCTCACCTCGCGCGTGGCGCTGGGCATCGGGGCGGCGCTATCGATGCTCATCTATGGAGGGCTCGTCATGGCGATACGCTCGAGTATGGTCAAAACGTTTGATCGCACGACGCGGCAACTGGCTGGCGGGAGCTGACGTTCACACCAGATGCGATACACTTCGCCCATGTCTGTCTCAATGTTCACCAAAATCATGCGCGGGGAGATTCCCTGTCACAAAATCTATGAAGACGAACTTGTCTTTGCCTTTCTCGACATTTTTCCCCTTGCCCCCGGGCACACGCTCGTGATTCCAAAGGAGCCCGCAAGAACACTTGCCGAACTCTCTGATGAATCCGCAGCAGCGGTGGGGCGGGCGCTTCCGCGTTTGTGCCGGGCCGTGGCGCAGGCGACAGGCGTGACCGATTGCAACATTCTGCAAAATAATGGCGAATCAGCGCATCAGGCGGTGTTCCATGTGCATTTTCACATCATCCCAAAGCCCGATGCATCACAGGGGCTTGGCATTCAATGGCCCGCAGGCAAGCTTGATAGCGAACAGGGCAAAGCGATGGCGCAGCAGATTGCAGACGCGCTGAAATAGGTGCTATTCGCGGTCGTTCGTGCGGCGCCCAAACTGCAGCACAAGTGTCTCACCATCTTCATCAGAAGAGACCGTCACGGTCTTCGCATCAGCATCGATCGAAATGATCGTCCAGTCTTTGGCCGGATGCGTGCCCACGGCACACATCTTGCCATTGATCATTGCAAGGGTGCGCCCATCGCGCGCTGTGAGAATCGAACTGATCCTGAACTGTGGCATTGTGCGCACAGCAACAACCGGATCTCCAGTTGTTGCAGGAGCATCATCTGGCCTCGGCGGGTAGTAAAATGGTGAAGCGACAGAGTCATCACCTGAGCGCAGCGAATTGATTTTCTCTGCGACGGCAAGTTGCAACTCCGAGGCCTTGAATAGTTCGGCAGGCGCATCAATGGGCGCGAGTTGCATCGCGGACGTTGCAGATGCAGATTGCGGCGTGCCCATGAATGTATTCAATGGCTGAGCCAGTTGCACCGCAAGCACCGGCGCTGCAAAAAGTGATGCCGTGAAGATAGTCTTGCGATCAAGATGCAGCAGATTCATGGTTGACCTCCCGGCGTGGCCATAGTTTGCAAGCTCATGGTGGTCATGCCTTCGGGCGTGAGCTTTGGTTCAGCCAGTGCAGGATCGAAGGCGAAGTGAACACTCTCAATTGTTGCCCGCACGAGCGGCTTGCCCGCAGAGGTCACCGGCGTCAGGCGGACGGTTTCGATGCGCACGAAGCCAAAGTCTGTTTCCAGTGAATCAAGAAATCGCACCACTGCTTGGTAGTCAGCAGTCGTGTCGAGTGACACACGAAGCGCTGCTTGCGGCGCAGATTTGGATGCGCCGTCGGCATTTTTCCCAGCGTTAATGTGTTTGGCTGAAGGGCGAATCCGGCTCAATTCCAGTCCACAAATTGTGGCCATGTCATAGAGACGCTGTGTGAGTGCGGCGCTATCAATAGCGCCGGTGCTGTGCTTCGCGACATAGTCCTGCATGGCTTTGCCACGAGCTTCTTCTTCGCGCCACGCGACTGATTCAATGAGCAATGATGGTGCCAGCTGAGCAGCGCGATGGGCCTCTTCGAGGGCGAGGTTCGCTTGTGTTTCACGATGACGCACCGGGCCGAACATCATCACAGATGCGGCACCACAAAGTGCAAGCACAATAAAGGTCATTGTTGACAAATCGCGCGACGTTATGGTGCGCTTCTTTTTGCCACTCATGGTGCCACCTCATCATCTGTTTCACCTGAGGCAGCCATTGTTGCAGGCACGCCCAACAGATGAATCTCCAACGTGAACTGCATCGCAGAGCGTGAATCGATTGAAGTTGACTGCGTGTTGCCAAGCCGAACATGGTCGACCAGCATCGAAGATTCGAGCTGGGCAACAAGATCAGAAACTTGTTGCGTCGGGGAAATATCGAGCGCATCGGGATCATCGGGATCCGCAACGAATGCGCACGCAACGATCTCAATATTTGCCCCGGTCTTGTCGCGTGCGCAGCGAAGGTCAAGCAGTTCCACTGTCGCAGGCATACGTGTTGGCAGTTCTCGCAAGAACCCTGCCACTCCTGGTGTTGCGCCAAGTGAGCGATCGATAGCGTGCTCAAGTGAAGCAATGGCTGCTGTTCGCGATGTTGCCTGATCTCTGAGTGCTTCAAGTTCTTGCACTTGTGCTACCTGAACCGAGAAAGCGCTTGCTTTTGATCGTGTTGTTGCGGCGCTGGTGGACCACATCATCGCCTGAGCACCGCCGATTAACATCGCGGTCGCAGCGCCGGTCACAAGCGCAGTGCGCAGGCGATTCATCGTACGATTCTGAGCCATCACGCTGGGCAACAAATTGATGCTCATTGAAGGAGTGCCAAGGGCATCAGATAAATCACCGCCGGTTGCTGCGGGTTGATCATGTTGAAATCCTGCAACACCATCGGCCTCAGCAGGCAATGATAATTCACTGCCCAGCACCTCAGCGAGACGCGGGATCGCAGCGCCGGGGCCCATCACAACAAGCCGCGCATTCGTGCGATCGTCATCATCAAAGCCAAAGCGCAGGGATTGTCGCAGTTCGACAAGGCAACGTTGCAACACAGGTTGCATCGCGGGAAGCACATCTGTTGCGCTCAAGCCGGAGGGTTCAATGGTGTCGCCGCGCTGTGGTACGCCATGCCCAAACAGCAATTGTCTCGCCTCGTCATGTGTCAGAGTGATCTCGCGACCATCACCAGTCGTGATCGGGCGTTCAAGTGATTCTGTCAAGCGAGAGACGCCAAGGCCCAGACTTCGTGCCAAGCGAATTTTGCCTCGTGAAGCAACAGCGATGCTCGATTTCTGTTCGCCAAAGCGCAGCACAACCGTGGGTTCGGTAGCGATCTTGGCCGCGTGCGAAATCAGAAACGACATATGCAGCGATTGCATCGGCACCAGTCGGTGTACTTCGATGCCGCAGCGCGCAAGCCACGCGGAGAGCATTTCCGCGCTGCGCTCACTGTCACTAGAGAACAGGACATGGCTCTGATTGTTTCCACCACTGCGCGCGCTTGCTAGAACGCGAATCGTGTGCGGACAATCGGCAAGACCGACACCGAGTTGATCGCTCATTGCAAGAATTGTTGCCTGGCGCGCTGCATCAGGCGGCAGCATGTGCGAGCTCAATTCTGACGTGGCATCCGGGCCATGATGAAATACATCGGCGATGCCATTGGTTACGCCAAGTGCCTTCAGTGCTTCTCCCAGCGCGCCAACCAATGGCTCTAACCCTTCTTGCCAACTGGATTCCCAGTCGTTTGGGTTCAACCATTGGCGCACTGCACCGACAACGCTTCGGCCGCGCAATCGCGCAATTTCCAATCGATCTGGTGCGAGCTCAATTGCAAGACGCGTTTTTGGCACAGGCCTCTGTCCTCTCACATGCACAACACAGTCATGGCAAGCCGTATCAATTGAGCTATCGGCCTCTCAGCATGAACGCTTGGGGATGGTTCGCCGACTGTGCTATATTCGATATGGTCCGCAACGTGTTACATCCGTTTTATTCGATGCGGACCACCAAGCTGCGGCGTGCTCGGCCTGCTGTGGCCCGTACCGTGACATCAAATGGCGGTGCAACATCGGACTTCTCGAAGGTGATTTGTGCACCCCCCGGCATCGTGAGTGGACCCGTGGGCACCGTTCGACCCGCCGAGAGTTCTGCAATGGTGATGGTGACGCCGGATTCTGCGGCTAGGAATGCGCGCGCCGTATCTGCTCTTTTGGCAACAAGGTCCGCTCGGTCACCTTCGCCAATTGATGCACCGATCACCGCAAGATTAATCCCTGCCAGAATAAGCACGACGGCAGCGATAGCGATGGCGCGTCGGCGCTCTCGCAGAGCACGCTGAAGATAATGACCAACATGCGTGTGTTGGGTGGCATGCATCAGACGCCTCCCATCGCAGCGCGCAGATACACCGCTGTGCGTGTGTCAACGCTTTCACTTTGCAGATGAATCCAGATCGTGCGCACCTCGTCGACGGTATCGCCGCCACCAAAGTTCAACATCACGCCGTCTTCACCGATATAGCTCAATTCAAAGGCGGTGACATTTCGAGCAAGTGGACCAGATGCCCCCCCCGCGGGCGTCATGAGAACATCCGTGCCGCTCAGTTGAAAGGCTGTTCCGTCTTCAAAGGCGCACTGATTTATATCCGCGGTGACCAACCCCGGCGTACCGGTCGAGCCGACAAGCGGCGCTGCCTCGCGCATGGCGCGCACCATACGTTCCAGTGCGAAACCGTGGCGTTCCTGAGCTTCACGTTGTGCGCTAGCGCCTGCGTATATCTTCACAGATTCGTGCACGAGTGAACCCACCACACTTGAGAGTGTGGAGATGATTACGATCACCGCGATGAGTTCGATCAGTGTGAATCCCGGATGCGAGTTGTGAGTATGTTTCATCATGGCTTGCGATTTCCTGCCATGACTCCAAGTGGAAATGTCTGGGCTTGACCCATCGGGTTTGTCCATGACACTGTGACAGTGACAACACGATAGATGTCTTCATCCGTGTTGCCTGTCGTGAGGCCATTGGCATCAACAAGAGCGCCCGCAACAACACTCCATGAAAAACCATACGCTTCAGCATCGGTAACAACAGATGCCAAACGCGTGCGCAGCGCATCCGGTGCATCGTTGAGATAGCTGTTTGCATCCGACATTGCATCGAAGCCCAGCCCGGTTGTTGACGAATCGAGATCTGCCTGAACCTGCTCAACCACCGCATTTGCAAGCCAAAATGCCTTTGAAGTCTGCGTCGATGAGACGCGCACAATCGCAGCATCACGCATCATCGCAAGCCCCATGGGGACCGCGATCGCAAGCACGACCATCGCAACCACAGCTTCAATGAGCGTGAACCCGGAGCATTGTGGTTTGATCCGTGCGTGCATCATGGTGCCACCCGTTCAATCAATCCGGTGATCTGACGAATTGTCAGTGTGTGCCCCCCTTTGAACGTAATCACCGCATCACGTGTCAGCGCAACCGGATTCGTGCCGTCAACATTGCGCGTTTGAGGCGAGCCGTCATAGTCGAACCAGATCGTTTCGGGCGAACCGGAGTCAGCAAGATCGACCGTGGTAATTGATGTCCCCGGGAAGATCGTGCTCACGCTCATGTCCGGGAACTTGGCGCCAGCAGTGGGGGTGATGGTTGTTGGCGCGGCACCGCTTGCAGTGATCTCAAGAAGCGTCATGGTCTGATTGACGATTGAAAACTGTACACCGGTTGGAAATGTGGTACTGAGCGCCGTTGCTGCAGCAAGTTCAACCCGCCGTTCTGCTTCACGGGCCAGTGCAGCTTCGCGCCCGCGCTGCATATTGGCAAGCACCGGCGTCGCAGTTGCTGCAAGAACCCCGAGCAAGACAATCACCGCGACCATCTCAATAAGCGTAAAAGCACAACGACCCCGGGGCTCTGCACGTTGGGTGCGTGTGCTGACCGGGGCCGGTGTCATGATGCTTGCTAATTCCTTAACGAGCAGCGGAATCCGAAGACCAATGATTCAAAGCTGGTTGGCGTTGTAAAAACCGCCCGAGTTATTGGCCACCGTTGTGGCATCCGTCGAGTTGGCGTAAAAAACAGCCTCGGGGGGTGTCGTCGAATTATCAATGTAATACGCCCAGCCGGCACCACCTGCGACAACCGTGCGAGCCAGGGCCTGTGCCTGTGACGCTGCAACGACATCACTGCGACCACTGAATGGGTTCTTGGGCATGGCTTCCTGCATGACGGTGCCAGTCACGATCAACTGGGCAAGCGTCGGATATGCTGCCGTGCCGGACACAGAGCTATCCGCGTAGAAGCTCGCAATGCCTGTGCGAATACCGCCAAGACTGCCCTGTAATGCAGAAGCGCGAGCGCGAGCCGCGTAGTCGAGATATTTCGGCAGTGCAATGCCGGACAGAATTGCAAGCACAACAAGTACAGCAATAAGTTCAATCAGCGTGAACGCGCGACGCGCTCCCGTGTTCTTCCCAGTTCGACAAACTGTCATGATCGTTTCTCCTTCTCCGAATTCCGAATCATCCTTCATGTCGGTCAGCTCGGGCCACATCTGAACTATTTCATGGGTTCACACGACCCACATTGGGGTGGTTCATGGTTATCCGACGATCTTCACCATGTCCCACATGGGCAAGAACACTGCCAGGGCGATCACGAGCACTACGCCGGTGAGCCCCGCAATCAAAATGGGTTCGATAACCGTCGCCAGATTTTTCGCCAAATGTTTCGTTTCGCGCGAGAAGTGGCTCGAAATAACACCGCACAATCGGGGAATATCGCCGGATTCTTCGCCGGCACTGATCAATTGTTTCACGAACGCGGGCAGGTAGGCACACTGTGCAACCACATCGCGGAGGCGCCCACCCGAGCGCACCTGTGTCACCATGCGCTGCGAATCGGCAATCAAAAGAGGCCGGCCCGATGCACGCCCGGCCATGTCAAGCGCTTCGATGAGTCCGATGCCCGAGCGCAACGAAATGCCAAGCACGCTGGTAAACCGCGAAACCGCAACACCCGTGAGAATATTTTTGAGATAGGGTACGCGGTGTAGTACGCCATCGATTTTTTCCCTGCTTCCGGGGTTGCGCCATGCTGTGCGCACGGTAAATACACTCACAATGATGATGCCGAGATACACGAACCACCAGCTGCGCAGTGATTCCCCGAGCGCCGCGAGGACCTGCGTCAAAAATGGCAGATCAACACCGCGCTCTCTGAACATCGTTGCAAACTTTGGTACCACGAATGTCACGAGGAACAATGTTGCTACCGTCAACGCCACAACGACCGCGATGGGATACATGAGCGCCCCGCGCACGATCTGGCGCATCTCAGCCTCTTCTTCAACCGATTCTGCCAGGTGTTCAAGCACCGTGATCATATTGCCACTTGTCTCAGCAGCATGAATTGTTTCGACATACACCGTGCCAAAGATCGACCGGTGTGGCTCCAAAGCGCTCGTAATGCTGCGCCCCGCCTGCACGCTCTGTGCAATATTGAGTGCAATTTCTTTGAGGGTGACGTTTGCTTCCTGATCGGCAATTGAGCGGAAACAATCGGACACCGGAATGCGAGCATGAAGCAACACTGCAAGTTGGTGTGTGAATCGTGAAATCTCTACCGGCTTGACACGTCGACGTCGGCCACCAGATTTCGCCGATTTGGTCGCTCGAATTCGCACTGGCGTAAGCCCTTGCGCAAGGAGCTTGCGATACGCTTCCTGCGAGGTCGGTGCGCTCAGCACGCCTTTGCTTGTGGCACCAGCGCGATCAACGGCTCGATATTCAAAAGCAAGCTGGCTCATGCGGCCTCCTTGCGGGGAAGCGTTGCCGCAGTCTCACTCGTCGCAGTTTCATTGGTGCAGGTATCGAGATCCACCGTGGCCACCGCCCGCCCGATTTCTTCAAGACTCGTGATGCCAAGTCGTGCTTTCTTCACGCCATCTGACCACATGGGGCCATACGACCCCGGCGCCGGTCCCGATTGCGGGAAGAGATATGCAGCGAGTTCCTGCGTCGTTGCGCCGTGTTCAATCAGTTCACTCGACCGTTTGTCGAGACAGAAAAGTTCATACATCCCAACGCGTCCGCGATATCCTGAGGCCCCGCAGGCCGCACACCCCGCGCCGCGCTTGAATTCGCCTGCATCGGTCAGCCCAAAGCGTGCCAGGAGGGACTCATCTGGTGTGTGAGGCACAGCGCATTCCTTGCATAACCGCCGAACGAGACGCTGCGCCATGACGCCAAGCAGGGCTGAATTGATGACAAATGGAGGCACACCAAGGTCTTTTAATCGCGCGATTGAGCCCGCCGCGTCATTGGTGTGAAGCGTTGACAACACCAGATGCCCTGTCAAGGATGCCTGTGTCGAAATGAGTGCAGTTTCCGTATCGCGCACTTCGCCAAGAAGAATCACATCCGGGTCCTGCCGCAGAATTGATCGCAGCGCCGCCGCGAAGGTGAAACCAATATCCGCCATCGTCTGCACCTGGCGCACGCCGTGCATGCGAATTTCGACAGGGTCTTCAATTGTGACAATATTGCGATCGGGTGTATTGAGCTTCTTCACTGCGGTGTACAGCGTGCTCGTCTTGCCAGAGCCGGTCGGGCCAGTCACGAGAAGCATGCCGTGCGGGTGCGCCAAAATATCGTGAATCGATGTCACTGCTTCGTGTGGAATACCAAGCGCTTCAAAATCAAGAATCGCACCATGCGGGCGCAGCAGGCGCATGACAACGTTCTCGCCGCACACAGTTGGAATCGTTGACAACCGCACATCACAGCGTTGTTGATTGTGATCAAATCGGAACTTGCCGTCCTGCGGGCGGCGGGTTTGCGTCAGGTCAAGCTTTGCCATCACCTTCAGGCGTTGCACCAGCGCCGCATGTGCGCTGAGCGGCGGCCCCTGACGGGTTTGCAGGTGGCCATCTATCCGATAGCGCAGTTGAATTTCATGTTCTGTCGGGCTTACATGAACATCGGAGGCATCATCTTCAAGTGCACTTGCAATAATCTGGTTCACCGCAGCAACGATGGGCTCATCATCTGTCACCAGTTCGTCAGGAACTGAGTCAAGTTTGCGATGACGTGTGCCACTTGTCGAGACCAGCCGATAGGCCTTGGAAATGAGTGTCTGGAGCTGCTCTGGAATACAAAGGACAGGTTCGATCTCGGCTTTGAGTGCAGCTCGCGCCTGGTCAACCGCCTGAAGATTCAGAGGATCAATCATGCCCACGGTGGCGATGCCATCGATGACAAATAGTGTGAAAATCCCAAGGGATTCAGCCGCCGAACGCGGGATCAGACTCGCATGATTAATATCAATATCGTAGTGCGTCAGATCAACGAATGAGCACTCACACAACCCCGCTCGCGCGATGGCGACTGCTTGCGCACTGATCACACCTGCAGTAACAAACGCTTCGCCAATGCCTTGGCGCTCAGAAGCCGCCACCGCTGTCGCAGCATCAACACCCGACTGATCAACAAGCCCGGTATCAACAAGCCACTGCACCAGATAGTCGTCGCTTGAAATCATGCGGCGGCCTCCTGGGCATTCTTGTCATCGTCGCCATGATTCTTCAGAATTGCGCGCACTTCTTCTGCTAGCGTTCCATCAGCATCAATGAAGGCACATCCTGCGATATAGCTTGGTTCAGTTCCTTCCATGTGCATCCGCATCACGCGCACATGAGCATCTAATGATGGCGCATCGAGTGTTTGGCCCTCTTCGAGAATGCGTACGCGCATTGTTGTGCGCCGTGGCAAAAAGACAGGAATGGCAACAGACAATCCACCCTCGCCGAGATCGCGCACGACGCCACGAATCGAGCCGCTTACGCCGGACTCGGAGCTGAAGCGCACCACATCCGCAGACGCCTGGTCAAGTTCAACCAGCGCCTCTAATTGCAGCGCATGCCGCTCGAAGCGACGAACTGTCAACCCGCTCTGACCTGCCATACATCCCCTGTCCATCCGATGCCCAGATTCTGGGAATACTCATTTCGAGTCATCGACTCCTTGAGAGGCGGAGTCAATCTGCGTTTGGGGTATTGGGACTTCCCCTTGATCAGCGGGGCCGGATAACTCTTTACCATCGATGCAACGTGCCCCGTTCGGTGCGGGTACGATCCAATGCATGGCACTTTGACTGGTCCGATATCCCTTCTCCGGAGAATCCCGGCATGACCCGACGCACACGACTGTTCACCGCAGCTGCCGCCCTCACACTCGCAAGCGGCATCCTTACTCCACAGGCAAGCGCCCAGCATGTTTCGCCTGAGGTTGTCATGTTGTCCAATGGCATGAAGTTCCTGTTGCTCCCGCGCGATGAAGAGCCAAACATCATCGCCGCCGGCTGGCTTGCCAAGGTTGGCTCCGCTGATGAACACCCGGGCATCACAGGCGTCACTCATTTTCTTGAGCACATGATGTTCAAGGGGACATCACAAGTTGGCACCTCAGATGCGAAAGCTGATGCAGAGTTCCGCCGGCAACTCAGTGAAGTCCGCGATCGCATCCGGGAAGCTGTCGTCGAAGAGCAATACACACGCTATGCCCACGGCGACATTGACAACCCATGGGACAAATCAGTTGACACACCAAACATCCGCACGCTGCGCGAACAACTCACGGCACTTGAAGATGCGCATCGTGAGGTGATCATCGCCAATGAGTTTGACCAAATTTATACGTCCGAGGGCGGCTCGGGCATGAACGCGGGCACCGGCAAAGACTTCACGTTTTACTACATCAATATCCCATCCAACAAACTTGAACTCTGGACATGGATGGAATCCGGGCGATTGCTCGATCCTTCCCTGCGCGAATTTGATGCTGAACGCGATGTCGTCGTCGAAGAGCGCCGTCAGAATCTTGAGAGCAGCCCCACCGGTGAGCTCGATGAACGATTCGATTCTATGTTCTGGGTATCTTCGCCCTATGCCTGGCCAGTCATTGGTTGGATGAGCGACCTCTTCAGCTACACCGAAGATCAGGTGCGCAGCTACTTCCGGACGCACTATCAACCGTCAAATCTCGTCGGCGTGATTGTGGGTGATTTTGATATCGCAGAAGCAAAACCGCTCATCGAATATTACTTCGGCCGCCTTGTAGATACGGGCGTGCCCACGCCAACCGTCATGACCTTTGAAGTGCCGCTCATGGGCGCACTGCGTTTCGAAGGCGAGTGCGATTGTCAGCCCCAGTGCGAAGTGCGATATCAGGCCGTGCCTTTTGGTCATAAAGATGAAGCGGCGCTCACCGTGCTCGCAGACATTCTTAATGGCCGCACCGGGCGATTGTACAAGTCGCTCGTCGAAGATCAGAAGATTGCCCAGTTCGCCCGTGCATTTCTCGATGCATCACGCCATGGCGGGTACTTCTCATTCTCCGCAGGCGTCAAAGGTGAGGCCATGCCGCCCGAACTTGAAGCCGCCTGGTATGAACAAGCAGCACTGCTGCAAGATGAACTGGTCAGTGATCGTGAACTGCAAAAGGTGAAGAATCAATCTGCCGCGGATGCCTATCGTGCGCTTGGTTCCAATTCATCACTGCTTTTCCAACTGGCAATTTACGAATGTATGGAGTCATGGGAAGCAATCAATAATCGTCCGCTCGCCATTCAGGCAGTCACCGCACAGGATATTCAGCGCGTTGCGCGCACCTATCTGCGTGATGACAATCGCGCTGTTGCGCTCTATACGCGCAGAGCGCCCGATCCTGATGCCGCCCCGGTTGCAGAAATCACGCTTGATGACGCCCTTGAGGGGATGCCCGCCGATCAGGCTGCCATGCTGCGCCAGGTGATTCCCATGCAGATTCAGGGCCTTCAGGCAGAATCTGATGTGAGTGCACTCGAATCGATGGTCAATCAGGCCCGCCAGGCGATGGCCAATGCACCCGATGATCGCAAAAAATTCATGCAATACATGATTCAGGAAATCGACAAGCGCATCGCCGAGCTGCGCGCTCAGGAGGCAAACTGATGAATATGCCCGAACTTCGCCAGTCATTCAATACGGCCCGTGCTGTGCTCGCCGGTGCGCTTGCGCTTATCTTCCCCACACTCGCCGCCGCCGCCGCACCGCAACTGGTCGATCATCCCCGCGATCTTGATTTTCCGCAGTTGCAATTTGACGCGCCGCAGCGCTCTCAATTTCGTCGTGAGCTTTCTTCAGGCGTCCCGGTGTACATGGCAGTCTCCAAGGAGTTCCCGCTTGTCACCATCCGCTTCGCCTTTAAGGGCGGTTCGTATCTGGAAGCAGACGGCAAGGAAGGGCTCGCGCAGCTCACCGGCTCACTTGTGCGTCAGGGCGGCACGCAAAGTCTTTCAGGACGCGACCTCGATGAAGAGTTCGACTTCCTCGCCGCAAATGTTTTCTCGTCAATCACGCAAACAACTGCAAATGCACAGGTCAATTGTCTGACATCAAACCTCGATGAAGCCTTCGCGCTCTTCATGGACATGGTGCGCACACCCGGGTTCGACCCTGAGCGCGTTGAGACGTTCCGCGCTCAGGCGATCGAAGCCATGAAGAATCGCAACGATGTACCGCTTGCAATTGCCATCCGCGAACTCAACGCCCTTGCCTGGGGAGCGGATCACTTTGAAGGCAAGATGCCCACCGAGCAATCCATCAATGGATGCACCATCGACGACATGCGCGCCTTGCACGCACGCATTTTCAACCCGGCCAATCTCATCATTTCTGTTGTGGGCGATTTCGATGAATCTGCCATGACCGAGCGCCTTGAACATGCCCTCGCCGGGTGGACCTTCGGATCACCCGTGCCCCCCATCCCCGCACCAAGCAACGACATTGCACCGGGTGTCTACCACTCTGAAAAGGATGCACCGCAAGGGCAAATCCTCATCGCAATGCGTGGCCTCACGCGCGACGATCCCGACAGCGTACCCGTGCTCATCATGAACCAGATTCTTGGCGGCGGCGGATTCACCTCGCGCATCACCAACCGCGTGCGCACGCAAGAAGGCCTTGCCTACACCGCTGGCTCGACCTTCTCAAATCGCGTTGACTATGAAGGACTCTTCCTCGCCTATGCCTTTTCAAAGAGCGTCACCACGCCCCTCGCCACGCGCCTCATGTTCGAAGAAATCAACCGCATCCGCGAAGAACCGGTCACCGATGAAGAATTGCAAACCGTCAAGAATCAGCTCATCGAAACCTTTCCGCGCCGCTTCGAGAGTAAGGGCGGCACGCTTATCACCTTCGTCAATGATGAAATGACCGGCCGCGATCCCAACTTCTGGCACACCTATCGCAACAAAATTCGCGCCGTCACCAAAGACGATGTTCTCGCGATGGCAAAGAAGCATCTTCGTCCCGAGGAAATGATGATTCTCGTCGTTGGCAAATGGGATGAAATTCGCAGGGGCAACACCGATACGGAAGATGATCCCGATCGCATCGCCACCATGGATGATTTCTTCGATGGCCGCTCGACGATGATCCCTGAGAAGGACCCACTCACACTCGAACCGCGGTAATTTCCCCAGTCCGGGTGGCCCGGCTTGCTTGTCAAGCCGGGTTTGCAAGTTCAAGCGCCGCCTCAAACACAATCGGCACCGTCGCCGCTGCGATATACAAAGGATGTTTGGGCTGCCTCTTGCCCGTCACACCCAGACATCGCACATTGGCATGCGCTGCCATAGCCCGCTCTGCGCTCGCAAGCGCTCCCGGCTGTTCCAGCGCTTCATTCCCCCACGCTGCGATGACCAGCTCCGCCCTCCCGCACGCCCGACGAATCGCACGGGCATTGCCCGCGCCCATCGGCTCATCCTGTGCATGCAGATCGCTCGGCTTCGTCGCGCGATAGGCACACACATTGACTACCTCCAGTGACCCGAAGCCCCAGTCGCGCGCGAACCCGAAACACCGCCGCACCGTCGGGTCAAACTTCTGCGCATCCGCTGTCGACGGATTCAACATGCAAAAACAGCACCTTGCCTTCGATTCATCCCACACGCGCGTGAGCGAATACCGATACCGCCGACACGGGCTGAAACTTGCACTCCCTTGCATGAGCATCAGTCTACTGATCTTGGTGGGCCAGGCGTCTCGCCTGTCTCTTGCTCCCTCGCCCCGCGTGCGGGGAGAGGGTGGCCCCGGCTTGTCGGGGTCGGGTGAGGGGCTTCTTTACTCCGTCACTTCGTCTCTCGATCTCTTCGTCTCTTTCCCCGCCAACACCCACCCACACTCCGGACAACTCGGCCCGGGCGCACCAACAAGCGAATACTTGCACGATGGACAGGGGTGAAGCTCCGACTCGGCGTAGCGTCGAAGCACCCAGCTATCCTTCATCCGTCGCAGGTACCAACGAACCAGAAACGGTGTCGCAAGCAATCCAACGCCAAGCACAGCAAGCAACGAGATGTCTAGCGCACGGGCCCGTCGTGTTACATTCTGGATGTGGCCAAACTTCCGGTTCGCTTCCAGATCTGCAGCGTCATGCTCCATGAACTTACCGTTTCGCTCGATGCGCTCACCTGCATTGAGCGCCGCGAGGCCTTCGAACCAACCGTGGCCCGGCATCAGTTCAATTTCCGTCCATTCCTCGGCTCCATACTGCAAGTCAAACTGGGTACCGAATAGGCCAGCCGGACGTCGGTACTGCATTCTCGTCACAGTCGTAACGAGGTCATCAAGGTCTTCGACGACTGCCAACGGTGGCCTCAAGCGAAGCCGCGGTGGTTCGTTATAGATTACAATTGCCTGTTCTTTCACGCTTACGACTTCCGCCATCCAACGCGCAACCTGAGTTGGCGGTACGAATGCTATCTGACGCTTGCAAGACTGCATGGTCGTGATGACCGCGCCCGCCATCGCCAGCGTCACATACATGTCTGGCCAGGTCCGCTTCTTGAGCGCCCGGCGCGTCACGTCCGCGCCCGCCCATTCGGGCAAGGTGTCATCATGCCTCTTGCTCTTCTTGAGAACCCACCACATGGCCCCATGCTAGGGGCGATTGCGCGTCTTTGTACGTTCCTCCAACACCCACCCGCACTCCGGACAACACGGCCCCGGCGAACCAACCAGCGAGTACTTGCAGGACGGGCAGGGATGGTGAGGGCGGTGAACAAACCAAAGGAGCTTCGACTTGCGCCGAAAGAATGCAATGCCCCATAACCAAGTCGCAGTTGACGTCAGGAACATCAGGATAGTCAACGCGAGAACGACGATGCCCCGCGCGCGTTGCGTGACTGTGCGCCCAGTATAAATGCCATCTGGGTTCGCCATCGCCTGCAAGTGCTCTGCGCTCAGCCCGAAAGTTAGGCTGTCAAACTCGAAGGTGTCTGAATCGGCAATGTTCTCCTGCCCCTCCTGCCAGCACTGTCCGGGCACGGCCATGAGGTTCCAGCAGGACATCTTTCCACACTTTGCAAGCCCGGCAAGCGTTGCGTCGCCCTCGATCCTTGAAAGGAAGATCACGGCGACAAGACTCTCCAACTCGGGGATACCTTCATCGTCGCGACACTCGTATCGAATGCAGGGTGGCTCGCCATCCCAGTAGAGGTAGCACGTGCCCTGCAAGGGTACATCAAGCTTCGGATCCATAACGATCCAAAAGAGCAGGACGAATCCGATGCCCGCGATGGTTGATATGAGACCAAACAGATACTCGCGCATCCATAAATAGCGAAGTCTAGCCCTGGCCGGCGACGCGCCGATCCATGCGGGGATCGATCTATCGTGTCGACCATCGCGCGCCGGCCAAACCCGTTGTCCTTCTAGCCACCATCGCATCGCCAGCATCCTACGCTGTATCGTCGGGAGAAGGCCACGTTCTCGGTGTGCTGTGTTGGTGCTTTGCGTACCCCCGCGCTCGCGCTTGGGGCTGGTAAAGTGTCCCCATGTCCGATCTCCTGCCCCATCTCAAAGCCCGCGGCCAGTTCTTCCAGTGCACCGATGAATCAAATCTCTCGGCGCACCTGAGCAGCGCCGACGCTTCCATAGGCGGCCGCCGCCTCTACAACGGCTTCGATCCCACCGCAGATTCGCTCACCATCGGCAATCTCGTGCCCATCATGCTGCTGCGCCGCTTTCAGCGCGCCGGGCACACACCCTTTGTGCTGCTTGGCGGCGCGACTGGCCTCATTGGTGATCCATCGGGCAAGGAAGCCGAGCGCGCCTTGCGCACCGAGGACGAAGTTCGCGCCAATATCGATGGCCAGCGAAAGATCTTCGAATCGCTGCTCGATTTCGATCCCAAACGTCCCAACCCCGCGCGCCTCTGCAACAACTACGACTGGTTCAAATCAATCGGTTTCATCGAAGCCCTGCGCGATATCGGCAAGCACTTCTCCGTCAATGAAATGATCAAGCGCGATTCCGTGCGCAACCGCCTTGAGGGCCGCGATCACGGCATCAGCTTCACCGAATTCGCATACATGCTCTTGCAGGCCTATGACTTCCTGCATTTGTTCCGCGCAGAGAGTGTGACGATTCAGTCGGCGGGCGCGGATCAGTGGGGGAATATCGTTTCGGGAGTTGATCTTGTCCGCCGCGCTGAGGGCCTCGATGACCATGGGAACGCCCGCGCAATCGGTCTCACCGCGCCACTGCTCACCAAGGCCGACGGCTCAAAGTTTGGCAAAACCGAATCCGGTGCCATCTGGCTTTCCCACAAACGCCCTTCGGGCGAGCCCGGCAGTTCGCCCTATGCTTACTACCAGTTCTGGTTGAATGCTGCCGATGCAGACTTGCGCAACTTCCTGCTTATCTTCACTGACATTTCCGATGGCGAGGTTGTCGATTTGTGCGCGCGTCATGAAGCCGAGCCCCACAAGCGCGAAGCGCAGCGCACCCTTGCCCAACACGCGACCACGCTGCTGCATGGAAAAGATGCGATGCAACACGCTGAGCACGCTGCCCAGGCGCTTTTTTCAGGCGATGTTGCTTCGATGGACCTCGATGCGCTCACCGAAGTCTTCGCCGAAGCGCCGCACACCGATCATGCCCGCGCATCGCTATCAGGCGACGGCGCGCCGCTCACTGATGTGCTCGCCCAGACTTCCCTTGCCTCCTCCAAGGGCGAAGCCCGCAAGCACCTGGCCGCAGGGGCGATTTCGATCAATGGCCGCAAGATCACTATCGCCGATGCGCACATCACGGCAGCTGACTTGTTGCACGATCATGTCGCCCTGTTGCGCCGAGGCAAAAAGACCTGGCACGTCACGCGATGGTCATAAAGCATGTGTGCAAAACAAAAGAACCCCTGTACATCTCTGCACAAGGGTTCATTTTCGATCAATGAGTTGTCCCGATGTGCTTACGCCGTGGCGTGCTGTCTCGCAACAGCTTTGCGAATAACAAGCGTGCCGCCGGTCAATGTCAGGAGCGCGAATGTGATCATGCCCCATTCGCTCACTGTCGGAACAGGTGCAACAACATTGATTGTGCCAACCATGTTGAGGCCGCAGTGCGGAATGCAGAAGTACGGCACCACGCCCGCTGTTGGGAAAAGCTGGCTCGGAGTTGGATTGCCTGCATCGAATGGCATGGTGAACAAGCCATCAGCCACACAGGTAGGCGGCCCGCTCGTCACGGTGTGGATGCCATTCGCCCACACCCACTGCACCGTGTCCCCCGGAGCGATCGTCAGATTGGCGGGGACAAAAGTGAACCCGACTTGGTTGACGGTGTGCGTCACCGCAAGTGCAGGTGTTGCAAGCACACAAGACGCCACCGCTGCAATAATCGCCTTCTTCATCTCTTCCCTCTTTCTTTCCATGTGATAGCGCACCCTTGCGCTATTAAGAAAGTGTCGGCATCAAGAGGAGGGATTGCAAGACTTTTCGCAGAAAAAAGACAATCAATTGGAGCTCGGCACGCCGCACGACGCCTGCCCGCGTTTCTCGAGGTACTGCTGGTGATAATCTTCAGCTGGGAAGAACTCATCCGCCTCAGTGATTTCCGTCACGATGGGCTTGTTCCATGTGCCGCTCTCAGCGACCGCACCCTTACTCTTTTCCGCTGCTTCGCGCTGGGCATCGGAGTGGTAAAACACCGCTGAGCGGTACTGCGTCCCGACATCCGGCCCCTGCCGATTCAACTGCGTCGGATTGTGATTGTTCCAGAACACCGTGAGCAATTTTTCATAGCTCACCACGCTTGGGTCATACTTCAACTGCACAACTTCTGCGTGCCCTGTGCCATCGCCGCACACTTCTTTGTATGTGGTTTTGTCCTTGTGCCCGCCGGAATATCCGACCGCAGTGGCCACAACGCCATCCATGTTGCGGTAGTGCGCTTCAGCACCCCAAAAGCATCCCGCGCCAAAAGTCGCGGTCTCGAGCGCCACCGCATCATTGTTCGCAGCGTCCGACGTCTGGCCATATGCCGTCAACATATAGATGCCGCCGATCAGCTCGGGCTGTTGTTCACTGGATGGTTCCATCGGTGTTGGTTCTCCCGTCGCATCATCGCTAGCGATCAATATCGCACTACTCACCAGAAACATTCCTGCCACAACGCCTGCTACCAATGCTTTGCGAATCATGATTTACTCCCTGAAGGTTCCATTGATCTGGTCAATGACATGGGGGACTCTGTTATTCCCGGAAGCTTCCGTCAAGTATTCTTCTTCTGATAATCCTTGATCGCTGCCTTGATTGAATCCTCGGCAAGCACAGAACAATGGATCTTCACGGGCGGCAGGGCAAGCTCTTCAACGATATCCGTGTTCTTAATCTCCATCGCCTCATCCAGAGTCTTGCCTTTGATCCACTCTGTCGCCACAGAGGAACTCGCAATCGCTGACCCGCACCCGAAACACTTGAACTTCGCATCTTCGATTTTGCCGGTTGATTGATCAACTTTGATCTGCAGTTGCATCACATCGCCGCACTCCGGCGCACCGACTACGCCCACGCCAATGTCAGCGCGCTCTTTCACTTCGGCGGTTGTTCCAAAGTTGCCCACGTTGTTCGGCTTCTCGTAGTGCTTGATGAGTTGTTTGCTATATGCCATGTTCGTCTCGCTCCTACTCCCCCTCCCGCTGGGAGGGGGTCGGGGGGAGGGGCTCTTCTCCCAATTGCCCACTGCCAATTGTCTAGTGACTCTGCCAGTTAATCGAATTGATATCAATCCCCTCGTTGTGCATATCCCACAACGGACTCAGTGTCCGCAGGTGATGCACCGCCCAGGTGATCTTCTCAATGGCGAAATCAATTTCTGCTTCAGTTGTAAAACGCCCGAGAGAAATGCGCAGCGACGAATGCGCCAAATCATCACCCACGCCCAGGCTCTTGAGCACATAGCTCGGCTCAAGTGATGCGCTCGTACACGCAGACCCCGATGACACCGCAACATCCTTGATCGCCATCATCAGCCCTTCGCCCTCGACGAACCCAAAGCTCATGTTCATGATGTTGGGCAGCCGCTTTTCTGCGTGCCCATTCACCTGCACATGATCAATGCTTGCGGACAGTGATTTTTCGAGTTTCGTCCGCAGCGCAAGCAGTCTGTCCCGCTCCGAATCCATCTCTAGGCTGCACAGTTCGCACGCTTTGCCAAACCCCACAACGCCCGGCACATTCAGAGTCTGCGAGCGATACCCGCGCTCCTGCCCGCCGCCTTCGATCTGCGCCACCACGCGCACGCGCGGCTTGCGCCGACGCAGATACATCGCCCCCACACCCTTGGGGCCATAGATTTTGTGCCCTGACCATGTCAACAAGTCAATATTGTCACGATTCACATCCGTAGGCATCTTGCCAACCCACTGCGTCGCATCCGTATGAAAGATCACATTGCGATCATGACATACTGCGCCGATCTTCGGCACCTCATTGATCGAACCAATCTCATTGTTCGCCCACATGATCGACACCAGAATCGTGTCCTCGCGCATCGCACCCTTCACCGCCTCGGCAGTGATCACACCATCTGCTGGCGGCTCAAGAAATGTCACATCAAAGCCCATCTTCTGCAACCGCTTCGCCGGGTCGAGCACCGCCTTGTGCTCATGCTGCGCTGTGATGATGTGCCCGCGACTGGTTTCGCCCGCTGGCTTCTTCGCGTACATCTCTGCTGCACCTTTGAGTGCAAGGTTGTTTCCCTCGGTCGCGCCGCTTGTGAAGATAATTTCCTTGGGCTGCGCACCAATCAACTGCGCCGCCTGCGCACGCGCCGCATTCACTGCTGCCTCTGCATCCCAGCCGAACGAATGATTGCGTGAACCCGGATTGCCATAGATCTCGGTGAAGCAGGGCAGCATCGCCTCCACCACACGCGGGTCAACTCGCGTTGTCGCAGCATTATCCAGATACACAGGCAACGTCAGCCCCATATGAAAAATCTCCTCGATCAATTAGACCGCCAGCCTCTTTAGAATCATTCCACGATAGGCACTCTACCCGAGGTTGGCCCAGTTGCGACGCCGTCTCACGCGCCAAATAGTGTTGCCTCTGGCGCAGGTTGGTCAATGGAATTTCGGACCCCATGTTCGCAAATAATAGGCAGCACCCCTCGTTGCGCGAACCGCTTGGCTGTGGGTAGGTCCGTCATGCGTCCAGGTCTTTGCCGCGTCGCGTGATAGAGATGCCACGCCGGGATCGCCGCGCACGCCGGCCTGACCCGTGCCCCGATTTTCGCCGCCCGGTAGGCAAACTCATCGTCCTTGAAGCCCCAGCCCCGGTACCGCTCATCAAACCCGTTGAGCTTCTCATACAGGGCAAGATGCGTCGAAAAATGCCCGCCGAGCAGCTTCGGCTTGTGCAGTGCCCCGAGCCTCAACCGGCGCATCAGCAGGTGCTTGCGATAACGCAGATCGCGATGCTCAAGCTGCGCCATGTCTTCCAGCGTCGGCGTGAGGTCAAGCCCATTCGCACAGATGGATTCACACGTCATCGCCGCCGACCGCGCCTCGCCAACTTCGGTGCGATAGGGATAGATCAGGTCGCACCCGCCGTGTTCAAGACCGATGCGCAGATGCGCTTCGACAAGTCCTTCCGGTGCAAGCATGTCGCCATCAAGAATGATGAGCCGTTGATTCGCCGCCGCCGGTGCGCCGATCTGCTCCAACAATGCGCGCACGCCGTTGTTGCGCACCTGGCACAATCGTTCGCCTTCTTGCCGGACCCGCCGAACCCACCAGATGGGCATCGACATCTGTTCTGCGCACTGTTTGATCACATCGCCGATCGCCGGGTTATCGGTATCGCACGACACGACGATGGAATCCGAGCGCCGAGTCTGCTGCGCAAGCGCCGCAAGCACGCACTCGAGATATCTCGGCACATGCGTAGGAATCACAACATGGATCGCTTGCTCGTGTGGCACCAGGGTAGTTTACTGCGGGCTCCTGTCCTCTTGATCCGGGTGCCGTGGTCTGAGTCCGCGAAGGCCACGTTCTTGCGCTGGATCAAAGAACCGCGCGATTCACACGAGGAACGTGCTCATCACGGGCATCCGAGTTCTGGTGAACCGCGACTATTCTCTTGCGTTTTGCGACGTTGCGGGAGCGTTCTTCTCCCCCTCTCCCCTTTGGGAAAGGGCCGGGGGGAGGGGTTTCTTACCTTCCCAACCAACTCTATCCTTGTTTTTCGAGCCTCATCCCTTATAAATGAGGTGCCCAAATGTCGTTCTTTTCGGGCAGAGGAGAGACCCTATGCAACGATGTGTCACTATGTGCCTGAGCGCCATCCTTGGTTTGTGCGCAACCGCCAATGCTGCCATCATCAACGTCCCCGCCGATCACCCGACGCTTCAGGGGGCCATCAATGCCGCAGTGGATGGTGATGAGATCATCGTGCAGCCGGGTACCTATTCGGAGAACGTGAACACGCTGGGCAAGAGGATCATTATCCGCAGCGTCGGCCCGCTCGATCCTGATGTCGTCGATGCAACGATCATCAATGCGCAGGGGTCGGGGACAGTGGTGACTTGCAATACAGGTGAGCAAATAGATACAGAGATTGTCGGGCTGACGCTTCAAGGCGGCAATGCGTTCAATGGCGGGGGTCTACAGTGCAATGGCACAAACCCGACCATTCGCCAGTGCCACTTCCGGAATAACACCAGCGACAAAGGCGCTGGAGCGCACGCATTTGCAGGCTTTCCCAGGTTTTTTCAATGCAAGTTTACCGACAACTCAGCGACCGGTCTTGGCGGTGGCATCTACATTCAGGATGTAACAGCCAATACCACTGTCGTCGAATGTGTTTTCGTGAATAACACCGCCACCGTTTCTGGCGGCGGACTCCATATCCAAAATGTATCTGGCAATACCACCAGCGTTGTCAAATGTGTTTTCGTGAATAACACCGCGCCCTTGGGCGGTGGGCTTGCCAATGACTCAGGCAATGTCGATGTAAACAGATGTCTCATTGTCGACAACCATGCCGATGATCCGTCCTTCGCGCGCGGGGGCGGCATCATGAACAATGGCGATGTAAGGGCCATCAATTCATTGATCGCATCGAACACTTCGACATCACCCATTGATGGTGATGGCGGCGGGATTTCAAACACAGGTGTCCTGACCCTCATCAACACCACGATTGTGAACAACATCGCGAGTTTCCCTGGGGGCGGCGGCGGGATTTTCGTAGAAGGTGGAGGTACGTTGACCGGGCACAACAGCATCTGCTGGGGTGGCACGCCGAACGAGATCGACATCTTCAATTCTCCGGACCCGACGTTTACGTTCTCCGACCTACCAGGCGGACCGCCTCCGGGCCCCGGCAATATCAGTGAACCCCCCAATTTTTTCGATCCCGATGGCCTCGACAACCTGCCCGGCACGCTCGATGACGACTATCGCCTTGGAATCGGTTCACCTGCCATTGATGCCGGCAACACTTCGATGGTGCTCGTCAGTATGCCGACCGATGCCGATGGGCTCATTCGGGTCGTTGATGATCCATTTACCGCCGACACAGGCTTCGGCGTGCCTCCGAGGGCAAGCAATGGCCCGGGCGTGGGGCCGATTGTTGACATGGGGGCCTATGAGGTCCAGATTTGCCCCGCAGACGGGAATGGCGATCGTGTTGTCAATCTTGATGACCTTCAAATCCTGCTCTTCAGCTTTGGCGGCGTTGTTGCGCCATTCACCAATGGCGATGCCAATGGCGATGGCGTGGTCAATCTGGATGATTTGCAGTTGTTGTTGTTCGCCTTTGGGATGAGTTGCAACTGACGGCCTCTCCCACCAGAACCCAGACGCCGGTGATGAGTACGTTCCTCGTGCGAATCGCGCGGTTTCTTCCTCTTGTCTGTATCGCATAAGGAGAGGGAGTCAGGAAAGTGAGACACGCGGGACGCCTGCCCCACAAGAGAAAAGAGAAAGAGAAACTCCGCGTTGCGCTCGGGGCTGGTCAAGACATTTCGAATGCGTGCTGGGTGCCGTGGTCTAAGTTCGCCTTGGCGGACGCAGGCCACGTTCTTCGTATCCAATACACATGGCCTTCGTTTCACTCAGACCATGGCACCCGAACAAGAAACCCCTCACCCGTCTTGATCGCGCACGATCAATCCACCCTCTCCCCCTGAAGGGGGCGAGGGAGCGGAAAGTACCCTCGCGCTCGCGCTTGGGGCTGGTCATTCTTCTTATTCATCCAATCTGATTTCTTCTCTGCGATCTCTGCGCCTCTGCGGTGAATCTTCTTCTTTCCTAGTCTTTGAGCATCCGCAGCTCATCGCGCAGAATCGCTGCCAGTTCGTAATTCTCTGCCTTGAGTGATTCTTCGAGTCGGCGTTTCAGTTCGCTGCGCTGACTCGCGGGCAATTTCTTGGCAAGTTCGGCGCGCATGCCGCGCAATAGTTGGGCTTCATGTGAATCTTCAAAGGCTTCAAGTCGCCCAGCCTGATCGTAAATGTTTCGCACATCGTTGATGCCGATGTCGATCAGAACAAGCGCCGCGCCGGGTTCATCCATGGCAAGCATCTGGCTTGCCAGGGCGCGCGTGCGCATCATGGCGATGAAGGGACGAAACTGGAGAAGCATCTCGCGGTCTTCCACATCTTTCGCATATTGTTCGCACAGATCGATCACGCGCATGTTGCGGGAGGTGTCGCGCACTACGCCATCGAAATCACCAAGCACCAACAGTGAGATATACCGGTGGTAATACTGCACCGCCTCTTCGCGGAGTCCCCGGCAGTCATCGGTGTTCAACCCCGCGCTGCTAGGCAGATCATCGCCAACGGCGTTGTTCTCATCACCGGTTGAGTCGTCCCCCGCAAGTTCACCAGTATTGGGCATGCCCTGCTCGATCTCCTCATCGATGCGTAATTCGTGATGCTCAAGGAGGCTTTCGCACCCTTTGGGCCGGAGGCCGTCGGGTCTGCCTGAGGCCTCCATCTGGAGTACTCCGAGATCAACGCGCATCTGAACTTTGGGCCGGCCATCATCACCTTCGATGAGGCGGACATTAAGCTGACCCGACTCGTAGGGCCACGTATTGAGGATGGAGGACAAATCGGTGGTCATGGCAGGCTCCGATAACTCATTGGGGATATTCGCTAGGGACATTCGGATCGGTCAGAGAGTATGTCGGTTGATTTGCGCCAATGCCCCAGTCGTCACGGTAGGCCTTGGGGTCGGGTCTGAATGCTTTGGGCGCTGAATCATTGGAAAGATTGCGTCGATGCCCACTTTGTGGGGTGCGAAAAGCTCAGAACGTGCTACTCTAGCGCGCCGAGGGAAATCGCGACCAGACGGAGAACGTTTGGCGTGGAGGAGAAACGGAGTTCATGGCAAGGCGCGAGCTAGAATCCGATCTGCAGTTGTACCTGCGACAGATCAACACGATCAATTTGCTGACTCCTATGGAGGAGCGCGAGTTGGGGTGGCAGGTCATCAATGATGCATGTCCTGCTGCGCGGGATCGCCTTGTGCAAAGCAATTTGCGTCTTGTTGTTTCGATCGGCAAGCACTACACCAATCGCGGGTTGACCCTTACTGATCTCATTGAAGAGGGCAACATCGGTCTCATTCGCGCCGTCGAGGGTTTCGACCCGGCGCAAGGCGCTCGATTCAGCACCTACGCGAGTTGGTGGATTAAGCAGGCGATCAAGCGGGCGCTAATGAATTCGGGTCAGCCGCTGCATGTGCCAGCGTATATGGTCGAACTGATTGCAAAGTGGAAGCAGATTTCAGCTCGTTTTCTTGATGAATACAATCGCGTGCCGACACTTGAAGAACTCAGCAAGCTCATGGGCTTGCCGATCCGCAAGATTCGTGTGATTCATGACGCAGGGCGCGCGATGTACGCAGCGCCGAGTACGACCGTTGACAGTGATGGCAAGCAGACATCATTTGAAGATCGCATCGCAGATGACTCTTCGCCCGCGCCTGATCAGACGGTGTTCCGCCGGGATGAGCTTTCGACGGTGTACAAGCTGCTCGATGCGATTGATGAGCGAGAAGCTCGTGTGCTTCGCCTGCGGTTTGGGCTGGATGGCAAAGAACCCCTGACCCTCAAGCAGATTGGCGAGGAAATTGGTCTGACGCGCGAACGGGTGCGCCAGATTGAGGTCGAAGCGCTCGCCAAGCTCAACCAGCGCATGTCAGAAAATCAACCCGGGACTAGCTTCAGACGACCAGCACAGGGACGCGCAACACATAGCGTTCGTCCAGTTCCCAGACGCGCGGAGATCTCCCAGAAACGTGCCGCGGGTTGAAACCTTCTTGCGAACCTCGTACAAGGCTTCTGTGACGACTCAAGATCAAGTTGATTTACGCACCGCGATCGAGATGGGCATGAAAGCGCATCGGTCGAAGGACTATGCGCAGGCCGAGCGGATCTACCGCAGTATTCTTAACTCGCAACCCAACCAGCCTGATGCCCTGCACGGGCTTGGGCTGATCGGTCTCGCCGCAGGCGATCCTCTGGGGGCGCTTCACTTTGTAGAACGAGCGGCGGCACTGGCACCCAAGAGCGGCCAACCCATGCTGACCCTTGGGCAAATCTATCGCATGCTCGGGTGGCAAGAAGAAGCGGTTGTCGCGATCAAAAAGGCGTCTGACCTGATGCCCGCTGGGACGGGTGAACTTCATATGTTGCTTGGTCAGGCCCAGCTTGATGCACGTCAATCCGAAGAGGCGTTGCGGACTTTTGGGGTGGCGGCGGCACTTCGTCCTGAAGATTCTGCAGCTCACGCCGCCCGGGGACTTGCCCTTGAGCGTCTGGGTCAATCGAAAGAAGCCATTGAAATGGTTCGTGCGGCATTCCGGGATGTCGAACAGCGTGGTGAACCTCTGCCGATGACCCTGGTGGTGGCGTTCGTCAATGCCGCGATTGATGCAGGTGTCGAAGACGAAGCAATTGAGCTTGTTGAACGCGCATGTGAGGATATAGATCCACCGGCGGCGGGGGTCGCGGAGTTTGCGCTCAAAACGGTAGCGAAGATATATGACAAACGCGGCGATGTGGACAAGGCATGGTCATATATTGTGCGCGGGAACACGACACGTCCCGCGAAATGGGCTGCCCAAGATCATGAAAAACATGTTGCAGACAAGCTGGAGTCATATTCTCCAGAACGTCTTGGAGGTCTTGCGAAGACTAAGATTGCGGCAGAACATCCGGTGTTCATCGTAGGATTACCCCGTTCTGGCACGACATTGATCGAGCAGATTATCCATGCACACCCCAAGGGGCACGGCTGCGGCGAGCTGACTGACATATGGAGTCGCACGGTGCAGTTGCAGACGATGTATCGCGATCGCAGCTTCGGGCCGTCCTTTGTTGATCAGGTCACGACTCGTTCACTTGAAATTTCTGCAAACGATCATCTTCGTCGCTTGCGAAAACGAGCACCCTCGGCAGATCGCATCGTTGATAAAATGCCAGCAAATTTTCTGAATCTCGGCTTGATCTGGCAAATGTTCCCGAGCGCTCGTGTGATTCATTGCACGCGCAACCCACTTGATACATGTTTTTCAACCTATGCAACACCTTTTACGGGTGACTTTGTGTATCGACGCGATCTCGGGGCGCTTGTCCATTACTACGGTCAGTACCGACGACTCATGGAGGGGTGGGCGCACATGTTTGATGGTCGGTTGATCGAGGTGAACTACGAAGCGGTGGTGCACGATCAGGAAGGTGAAAGCCGCAAGATCATGGATTTCCTCGAGCTGCCATGGGACGATGCGGTGCTGCGCTATTGGGAAGCAGAGCGCGTGGTGCGTACTGCCAGTGAAAAGCAGGTGCGCGAGCCGATTTATACATCGTCAATCGGGCGTGCCAAGGCATTTGAAGCACACCTGGGGCCGCTCATCGAGGGGCTTGCCCCGTGGATGCCTGCGTGACCTGCAGGCCTGTTGAACCGAACCCGCCCGCGCCACGTTTGGTAGCACTCAACGATTCAACAACGACAAGTGAAACATGCGTTACTGGTGCAATGATGAGTTGCGCAATGCGCATGCCGTGTTCGATAATGAATGTGTTCTTGCCGAGGTTGATCAGGGGCACACAGGCTTCACCGCGATAGTCGCAATCAATGGTGCCGGGCGAGTTTGGGAGTGTGATGCCGTGGCGCGTGGCAAGCCCCGATCGCGGGCGCACCTGGCCTTCGTAGCCTTGCGGTATCGCCAGCGCAAAACCGCACGGAATGATCGCAATGTCACTCGGCGGCAGTTTGATCGGCACGCCATCATCAATACATGCAGCAAGATCAAGCCCCGCAGCACCTTCTGAGTGATATGCGGGCATGGTGTACCCCGCGCGCAATGGCATCACTTCAACGCGTACGGGAAACTCATCGGACATAGTCAGGACTTGGCACCGACGGGTGTGAACATCGAAGTATCGACTCTTTTGAAACTGCGCGCTGTTGATACTGCTTGGCGCAATTGCGTGATCATCTCGCCTGTTGATGAGATGGCGCTATCGAGTGATGACTTGCCGGTGAGGCGCTTGACGAGATCGACACGGTGCTCGCTGCCCAGCAGTTGGGATGATGACAGTTGCGCATTTTGCAAACTCGCCATGAGCGCCTCGGCGCTGACGAGTCGGCTTGTGAGTTCAACAATAACCCGGCCTTGATCAATGCGCGGGTTTTGCGCTGCCGTTCGCGTGTGTAGGTCCGTCATTGGCATTTCCCTTTACGCGTTCTCTTGGTGAGCGGCCCACATGAGAGATCATGTGAGCCAAGATGGAGATTGTCGCAACCTCAGCGTCAATTTCAAGCCGCGTCCGTCGCGGTTGTTGCAGATGACCATCGACTTTTTTGCCCTTTAAGGGGTGGGTTTTGCACCGCGATGGCCACTGAACCCCCAGTAAACTCTGGGAGACACGCTCTCAGCTCGCTCAGGACGGCATTTGGGTCGTGCTGATCGCATGCCGCGGAAAGCCGGGAGGCTGCCCCATCTATCCATGTGGTCTCGTCGGCGGGGCCAAGCCAAGACAAAACACCCGGAATCGGGGTGGGAGCGAGTGCTTCGGCGGGGTAGGCAAGTTCTTCAAAGAGCTTCTCGCCGGGGCGGATGCCGGTGAAGGTGATTGCATCGTCGGTTGGTGCGAGGCCATGGGTGTGCAGGAACCGTTGTGCGAGGTCGACGATGCGCACCGGATTGCCCATGTCGAGGACAAAGACATCGCCTTCACTTTCGGTCAGTGACCCGGACTGCACGACAAGGGCAGCGGCTTCCGGGATGGTCATAAAGAAGCGCGTCATGCGCGCATCGGTGACGGTGATGGGCCCGCCTTGGGCGAGCTGCGCGCTCCAGATTGGCAAGACCGAGCACGCGCTGCCAAGGACGTTGCCAAAGCGGACGAGGGTGAAGCGTGTGTCACCGCGCATATTGAGGGCACGAATATACAGTTCGGCAAGGCGCTTGGTTGCGCCCATGACGCTCGTGGGATTGACGGCCTTGTCGGTGGAAATCATGACAAAGCGTTCGATGCCAAGTGCGAGGGCAGCATCGGCGATACTTTTCGTACCAAAGAGATTGTTGCGCACGGCCTCAGCGGGATGATCTTCCATCAAGGGAACGTGCTTGTGAGCGGCAGCGTGAAAGATGATCTGTGGGCGCAGCGTTTCCAAGCGTTTGTGTGTGAGTTCGGCATCGACAACATCGTGCAAAATAGTGCGGCGCTGGATGGTGCCATAGTGTTCGCGGAGTTCACGGTCAATTTCAAAGAGGGCATTGTCCGATCGATCCATCAGGATCAGTTCGCTCGGATTGAAGCGCGCGCACAAACGGGCAAGTTCTGAACCGATCGATCCACCGGCACCGGTGATGAGTACTCGCTTGTTGGCAACTGCTGAGCGCACAAGTGTGTCATCGATGGTGCGCTGGGGTCGGCCCACGAGGGTGCCAAGATCGATCGGGAAGGCGGGCGCTGTGGCGACAGGATCGGAGGCGATGACATCTTCAAGAGTGGGGAGGTATCGGGTAGGCAGGTCGAGGGCATCGCATTGCTGGCGGACGCGCGCGATCAGGGCGGTCATGGCTGCGGGGATCGCGATGATCGCGAGGGCGGGGTGAGTGTTGCGCGCGATCGTTTCAAGATCATCGAGTGCGCCGAGTGACGGCAGGTCCAGATGCGCCGGGATGTCATCGGCGTCGGCATCAATGACGATGCACCCAAGCACACGTTGGCGGAGCGCAAATGAGGCATCGAGTTGGGCGATCGCGCAGGGCAAGGCGGAGCGCGTGCCAATGAGCATGAGATCGGGCCCGGCAGGTGATTCGGTAGTCATGGAAAGTGTTATCGGCACGATGAGGTGCTGGAATCAGGAGAAGGATTCCCGCCTCCTGATGAGGGAGGGGGTTATTGTGCTGCGGGGTCGATCTGCCGCAGGTATTCCCATGTGTAGAGGCCGGTGTCATGCCCATCGGAGAAGCGGATGCGGATGGCGTAATGGCCTACAAGTTCTGCGGTGAGGGCGGTGAGTGGGCCATTGTGCGCGCCGCCGCGCCGGGGTGCGGAGGGCAGGACAGCGAGCGGGTCGGATTCGAGGCGCTCGCGAAGTTGGCGGGCCTCTGCGGAGGGAGACATTTTGCGCAGGTAGGTGATGGGATAGGTGGAGGATGACCCATCGGCCCAAGTGATGGTGAGGGCGGTGTCTTTCTTGAGATCGATATTGGTTGGTGGGTCGGTCATGGTGGGAATCTAGGGTAGATATCGATGCCAAGATTGGCTTGATTAGAGATTTCTGGCGACGGATATCGTATTGATCGTTTAGGGTGTAGATTCAGAAGTTCGGGAAAGGATATTCACCATGCGATTTCGTGCATTTTTCGGCGGGGTGGTTGTTCTGGTGGCGTGTGCTGCGAGTGCATATGGACAGGTGGAGTCGATCCAGCAGGTGGGCGCGGAACAACCGGTGCTGACTAGGCAGGAGCGCATTGCGCAGGTGGTGGATGAACTGAATGCGCGAAGTGTGAAGCAAACACTTGGTGTATCGGTCACAGGTACGCGCGGTGCTGTAGATGGGCCGGCGGCGTGGACGATTGAGAATGTCAATGGGCGCGGCATCGGTGGGTGTTTCGTTGATGTTGCACTGCTTGGGGCGGACTTTTCCGCGGATGATGTCGCAGCGGAGATCGTTATTGATCCGCGCATTGGCAGTATTACTGTAATTGATGCGACTGCGGTGGTCCCAACGGTTGCCGAGTTGCTGGCGTTCGATGCGGTGATGACGTACACGGACAGTCCATACATCAACCCTGTCGCGATTGGCGATGTGCTTGCGGACTATGTGGATGCAGGCGGCGGGGTGGTACTCTCCATGTTTGCGATGAACGAGCCCCTTATTTTTCCGAACATCACGCCAACGGGTCGCTTTCTGACTGACAATTACTACTGCATTGAGCGTGATACGGGACCAATCCTTTCGGGTGTTTCATCACTCGGCACGGTGCATGTGCCGGGGAGCCCGGTGATGAAGGGTGTGACATCCTTCAATGGGGGGGCTGGTTCATTTCGACCTTCAACGGGGCCACACCCCCGGGCGATGCGCGTTGCAGACTGGGGCACGGGTGAGATTTTGGTGGCGACGCGGGATGATCTTGCGGGCAAGCGTGTTGATCTGGGATTCTTTCCCGTCTCGAATTTGCAGCAGGGAAACGGGTGGGACAGCACAACCGATGGCAACCTGTTGATCGCCAATGCATTGGTGTATGCGGGAGGGTGTCCGAATGTTGGCTTGTTTGGGTGCGGGGCGAGCTTGTATCGCCAGGGGCCGAACATTGGCCTGGGTTCATTCAACAGCAACACGCCCAGCAATCTCAATTTCTTCCAGGTGTGGGCGGACAGTTTCGTCCTGCCCGCGGGGTCGTTCGTGCATCGCGTCACGCTGTGGGGCGCTTACTGGGGCGATGAAACGGTGCCCGCCATTGCGCAGCGATTCGTGCTGAATATCCATTCGGACGCTGCGGGCTTGCCGGGACCGATCATCTACACCGAGACGGTGTACGCTGAGCCCGAGTGGATCGGTGGACAGAATTCCGAATCCCATCGCGTATACCGATTCACACTTACTCTTGCGGAGCCCTTTGAGCCCGCTGGCGGCGTGCGCTATTGGCTCAGCCCCCTGGGCGATATCAATGAGCACGCGTGGTCCTGGCAACGCCGAACCACAACCAACGGCAGCGCGTGGCAGTTTTCAATCGGCACATGGTTCACGCAAGGTGACGATGTCGCCTTCGAGCTCTGCGGCTTCTGCGATTGCCTCTGCCCGGGCGATGCGGATTTCGATGGCGATGTCGATCTGGATGACTTGCAGTTGCTGCTATTCAACTTTGGGTTTACGTGTCTTTGAAGTGAGCTTGATCGAACTGATCTGAGGAGCATGAGAATGCGTTATGCAATGAAAATGATGCTTGTGATCGTGGCGATGGGCTCGCTTGTGAACAGTGCTTCGGCGCAGTTGTTCGAGCAGCCCCCCCTTGGTGATGCCGTGCCGGTGTTTGATTCGCGCGAGGCGAAAGTGGCGTGGATCAATAACGCTGTCGCGGAGTACAACGCGATGGCAGCCAAAGCGCCGCGCGTCAACCGTGCCGGCGAAGTCTCGGCGACGGGCGAAGCCTGGCAACCACACGAGGGCCCGGCGGCGTGGACCGTCTGGAACCCGAATGCGCGCGGCGTTCTCGACATTTGCCGGGTGGATGTGGCGGTGCTGGGGGCGGAATCCCAACCAGCAGTTGTAGATGATGTCAGCTTCAAGTTGTTGTCCGATTTTCGCATTGCGAGCGTGACGTTCTTTTTTGATCCGCTCACCGTGACGCCAACGTTCTCTCAGACCGCCGGGTTCGATGCGACTTTGACATGGTCGAATTTTCCCTTCGCGGATGAAGTTGCCCTTGGCAATTTGCTATCCAAGCTCACTCGCTTCGGGCGCGGTGTGGTCGTGGCGATGTTCACCATGCAGGAGGCGATCCCGGGCCTACGCTTGGGCGGCGCCTTTGCCGCAAACCAGGAGTATTGCATCACGCCGGTTGCTGCGACCGCCATTCAATTCACAGGGTTTGCAGGACTCGGGACGGTCCACGTCCCGGGCAGCCCGCTGATGGAGGGCGTGACGACCTTCGACGGCGGCTCCGGCGCTTGGCGATCTTCCGGCGCCCTGCATCCCAATGCAACGCGCATCGCAAGTTGGAGCACGGGTGAGATTCTGGTCGCAACGCGGTTTGACCTGCAAGGCCGGCGCGTGGACCTGGGGTTTTATCCACCGTCCAACGACGTCAACGCCAGCTCATGGGACACATCCACCGATGGCGTGCAGCTCATGACCAATGCCCTCGTCTACGCCGGTAACTGTCCGAATGTGGGCGAAGCACCCGGCTGCGGGCCGGCGCTGTTTTCACAGACCGATCCTGCGCTGAATAGCTCGGCCACTTCCAACACACCAATCAATACTTCTCCGCAACAAAGTGCGGACGACTTCACGTTGCCCAATGGCGGGAGCGTCCATGCGGTGACGATCTGGGGGCACTACGGCAATGTGCCCCAGGCCCAGCACTTCGTCGTGAACTTCTTTGACGATGTCGGTGGATTGCCCGGGAACCTCATTCACACGACCGTGGCGGTTGGGGTGCCGGAATACACCGGGTTGCCAAACACGCGGGAATACCGCGTTGTGTTGCGTTTGCCAGTGTCCTTTATGGCGGCGCCGGGCGTGAAGTATTGGGTGAGCCCTCTTGCGGATACGCCCGAGACTGGCGCGGCGGAGGTGATCTGGCTCTGGGTCGGGGACGAATTGCCAGGCAGCAATGGTGTTGCGTTTCGGGGTGGATCGACGGGCCCGTGGGATTTCAGCGTTGGCGCCTTTGCCTTCGAACTCTGCGGCTTCTGCAACTGCGGCTGCCCAGGTGACAATGATTTCGATGGCGATGTCGATCTGGATGACTTGCAGTTGTTGCTGTTCGCCTTTGGAGTGTCGTGCAGATAAAAGAGATTGCCCCTCTCCCACAGGGCGAGGGGGTCACATCGGTTTGCGGTCGATGGTGGTGTCGTAGATTTCGAGCAGCTTGTTTTTGTCGAAGATCATTTCCTGGCGCGTTTTGCCCACGATGTCATATTGCGGCGTGAGTTCGATGGCGTCGACGGGACAGGCTTCTTCGCACATGCCGCAGAAAATGCAGCGCAGCTCGTCGATTTCGAATTTGACTGGATACTTCTCGCGATCATCCCAAGGCGATTCACCAGCTTCGATATGAATGCAGTTGGCGGGGCAGATGGTGGGGCACATCATGCAGGCGACGCATTTTACGCGGCCTGATTCGTCCTTATTCAGGCGATGCACAGCGCGAAAGTTTGAGACCTCCATGCCGCCATGCTCGGGGCGCTTGTGTTCCTTGCGTTCTTCGGGGTACTGCATCGCCTTGCTTGTTTTGGATGCGCCGATGACAGGGATCTTGGATTGGCCGAAGCTTGTAAAGAGATGGCGGAAGGTGGTGCCAAAGCCCTTGACAATGGCGGGGACATAGGCGTTTTCAAGGGGATTGAGCGGCGGGCGCGAGAGGCGAATGAGTTGCGATTCGGGGATGGCGGTCATGGGGCCGACTCCGGGGGCAAGTGATGCGGGGGCTTATCGAGAAAGGATAACAGGGCATCGTGGGCGGCGCGTTCGAGGCGATTGGCGGCTTCGATTGCGTCGGCGGGCAGTGGGGCGTCGAAGGGAGCGCAGGGGTGGACCGCGTGGAAATTGGCGAGTTTCTCTCGTGCAATGTCCGGTGCGAGTTTGCCGGGCAGAGTGATGACGGGCGTTGGCGCTGCACATTCAGCGAGAGCAGTACAGGCTTTGGCGCAAAATGTTTGTGTATCGAGTGCGCCCTCACCGGTGAAGATGAGATCGGTGTGGGCGGAGCGCTGTTGGATATGAAGGGCGTCGAGGACATGGCGGGCACCGGGTTTGAGTTTTGCACCGATCCATGTTGCAAGCCCAAAGGCAAGCCCCCCGGCGGCACCCGCAAAGAGTGTGTCATCGAGGGTTGATTTTTCGACAAGGTTTGCCAGGCCCGCTTCGAGGTGTTCCACCCGCTCCCGTGTTGCGCCCTTTTGCGGGCCGTAGATGCGCGCGGCGCCGTGCTCGCCGACCAGCGGGTTGTCCACATCACAGGCGGCGATGATTGACATGCCTTCAAGTGGATTTGTCTTCGGGCGTACGATGCGCGCGATGCGGGTAAGGCTTGCGCCGATCGCGGGCAGTTGATTGTCGTCGGCATCGAGGAAGCGGTAGCCGAGGGCACTTGCCATGCCGATGCCGCCATCGATGGTGGCGCTCCCACCGAGTCCGACGGTGACGTTATTACACCCTTTGCGCGCGAGTTCGATGAGTAGCGTGCCGACACCGACGGTGGTGAGTTGTTCAGGATTGCGTTTGTCATCGGGGACGAGTTGCAGCCCGATGATGTGCGCCGACTCGACGATTGCTTGCGTGTGTCCCGCACCAACGAAGCCGACCGGCACACGGGTTGGTTCGCCGAGTGCGTTGATAGCAGTGAGGTGTTCGATGCGCGCGCCGGTTGCTTGCGCCATGATGTCGAGAAAGCCTTCGCCGCCATCGGAGAGCGGGCAGAAATCGAGTTCGGGTGTGATGCCGCGCTCGGCGCATGCGGTGCGCACGCCGTGTGCGATGGCATGGGCCGCTTCGTGAGCGGTGAGGGTGCCCTTGTACTTATCTGGTGCGATGAGGATGCGCATGTGACGAGTATTGTGGCGCAGGACAGAGTTTCATGCACATTGTTATGCGGATTCGCGCGGGGAGCGTCTGAGGATGCGTCCGACGAAGGCAGCTAATTTTTGAGGCCACTTCGGGTCCATGGTGGGGCGTTCAATTAGAGCAAAGAGTACTGCACTGACGGCGATCGCGGGCACGGAAGCGATCAGGGTGTACCCCAATCGCCAATACCAAGTGGGACTGGGGTCGAACACTTTGAAGAATGGAATTCTGAATGCAGCGATTGTTGTGAAGTGCCAAAGATAAATGGTGTAGCACATGCCTCCCAAAATGACGATGGGCGTCGCCCGGAAGAAACGCCGAACGTATTTTGCGCGAAAGACGGCGACGTATCCAAGAAGAATGAGCCAGGGCGTGATGAGGATGGGATAGAAGTGCAGCGCCTTGAGGAAGAAGACACTCGAGAGCGCAGCGATTGCGATGACATCCCACACGATGCGTGGACGTTCGTCATTTTTGAGCCATGTCAGGTAGAGATCGGCGAACAGGAGGCCGACGAGGAAATACGCCCCATGGTTGAGGATGGTTAAGCCATTGATTGGTTTTTCAACGCCGAAGAGCCAAGAGAGTGCCAGAGCGCTCAGCGCCAAGATTGTGCGGCGCAGCATGGGACTCTTGACGGCGAAGACCCATGTGATGATTGGTGCGAGGAGATAAAACTGAATCTCGATTTCGAGAGACCATGCAACAATCGCGATTGAGCTGGCCTCGTTATAGATCGCGTTGTGCAGATAGGAACATGATGCGGCGTAATGGGTGAGGATGTCGGGGAGCGCCCCAGCTTCGTGCGCTATGGCGACGCGTTCAACCACCTCTTTGAGCATGAAGACAGAAAGGGCAAAAATGTATGGCGGCTCGAGGCGGGTGACACGTCGAATCAAGTATTTGCGAATGGGCGGCCGGCGATCACCAAAGAGGTGGTGGCGGGCAAAAGGGACCGCGAGGATGAATCCTGAGATGGCGAAAAAGAGCGGCACGCCGTATTCCCCAGTATCGAGCAGGCGGATGAGCCATGTATCGAGGGAGGTGCCGTCTGTGGCACTGTCTGTGTAGTAGCCAAAGTTTGCCGCAGCGTGAAAAAAGACAACGGACATGATCGCGATAGATCGCAACCCATCGATCTCGGGAATGAGCTTCCCCCCCGATGTGCGGCGGGAGAGAAACCTGGTCAGGATATGTGCGAGCGATTTCATAGCGGCACCCACAGAGTAGCAAGGGGGGTTGGTATTCGGTGAAAGCGCATCGTGACGACTGACGCGTGAATCTGCACATCCTGTCGGTTGCTGACGGATTATGTCGGTGGGTGTTGCAACGCTTCCGAGCGCGAGACCATCCTGTAGCGTTGGAGTCAGAAGCAAGACGCAGGAGGCAACAGCAATGGCATTCATGCATGGGCGGGTGGGGTTTGTTCGGTTGGCGGTGACGGGCGACGGTGATGATGCACCGAAGCGCGTCGATGAAGCGCTGCTCGCACAGCTTGGTGAGCATGTCTTTCAAGAGACCAATGTTGGCGTGCCGCTGGCGATTGAATCGGGGTTTACGGCTGGTGAACATCTGTATGACAGTTCATTCACACTTGAGAAGAATGCGCTGATGGATGGCAACGTGGCGTGGTGTGGTGTGCGCATCGATACCAATGCGCCGCCTGCGGAAATTCGCCGGGCCTTGCGGGCGCAGCATGAAGCGGCGCTGCGCAAGGACAGTGGGCGAGAAAGACTAAATAAGGCTCAGCGCGCCGAAGCCCGCGATATGGCAGAGCAGGCGCTGGCATCGCAACTTGCGGATGGTCGCTATCGGCGCTCGGCGCATGCGGAACTATTGTGGCAGATGAATGATGGTGTGCTTCTGTGCAGCGCAACGGCAGGCAAGACGATCGAGGCGCTGTGCGCACGGTTTCGCGAGGTTTTTCAGGGCGAAGGTCTGTCACTCAAGCCCATGAGCGCGGGATTACTTGCAGCGAATATGCTTTCCAAGCGCGGGCGCACTCGCGAGTTTGAAGACATCAAGCCCTCGATGTTTACGCAGGCACCAATGGGTGGGCGGCAAACACACGATGATGATGAAAGTGCGCCGATGCATGATGCGAATACTCCCGGCGTGCCGTGGGCGCACGCGGGGGGTGAACCGAGTGATTTTCTTGGCAATGAACTATTGATCTGGATGTGGCATCGGTGCGAGACCGGCGCGCCGGAGGTTGCAGTGCGCGTGCCGGATTGGGCGGGTGGCGGCGAAGCGCGGGTGGCGCTGGCGCTTGATCGGTCGCTTGATACATCGTGCGCGTGGGGCATCACGGGGTCGCAATCGTTGCGTGGTGATGCGGGCGGCGTTGCGCCGATTCGACTCGCCGAAGCGAAGGAGGCGCTTGCGGGGGGCAAGTGGCCGCGCAAGACCGGGCTCATTCTCGCAGAAGCTGATGGCGATGGCGGCGTGTGGACACTCAACTTTGCAGGCGACAAGTGGCAGGTGTCGGGTGCCGCCCAGCCCAACCCGGATGAAGCATTTGAGACCGAGGTGCAGGAACGCACCTGGCGTGCGGCGCAGGCGCTTCGGCTTGCGGGATTGCTAGAGGGCATCTTTGATGCGTTTCTTGATGAGCGCACGAGTTCGCGCTGGCCGGCGACACGTGAGGCGATCAAGGGCTGGATCGCGGGGCGGGGCGCTGTGCCTCGCAAGCAATCGGTGATGGTTGAGGCGAAGCCGGAAGTGGTTGAGGTGGTGGGCTAAGATAGGCTGTGGTTGAGAACGAACGCGATGTCGTTGTGAAGGTGCGGTTTATCGGTACGTTTGTCGTTGCCAGCACTTACCTTGTCGCGGTACTCGTGAATCCGGCCTGGAGCACGGCGCTCAGTGGAGGCGCGTACGGCACGTCATCTTCCGGCGGCGTGCATGCCCTTGTTCTCCCGTTCGCGATCTTTTGCATCGCACAAGTGCAGATTGGCTGGACCCGGTTGCCGAGCACTTCGCAACTTTCCATCGTCTTGGTAGCTGTTTGGCCGATCCTTGGCCTCATTGTTATGCACTTCCTACCGATCGATAAGGACCAGCTGGGAATCGCCTTTATTGCGACGCTTCTTGCGTTTGGTAGTGGCATTGTTGCTGCGATCATTGAAGCGGTGGCAGCAAGAAGACGGAAGGGGTGGGCCTGCGCGGTTGCGCTCATGGCGCTTTGGGTTGCATCAATTGCAGCAACTCATCGAATGATCTTTGAATCCGGTTGGCTTCTGGAAGTCGAATTTGCAGGGACGCTCGTCTTGGGGCTTGTCTTGGTCGTCGAAACCATCGTGCTGCACAAACGATTTGATTGGCGCGCTCAGCGGCTTAACATGCACCAATGCCCAGAGTGCGGATACCCGCTTGAGGGACTGCCTCGGCTGATGTGTCCCGAATGCGGTTGGTCGGCCACAGACGTGAAACCTGGCCGCATCTCCCCGGAATAACCATCATCGCGGGAATGATCCCGCAGCAAGGGGGAATGATGCGCACGAAACGAGTTCTCATATTGGCAGCAGCGGGCGTGATCGGGGCAACAATGGCGATGCCCATGGCGGGGTGCCTGGTGTCGGGATCGGGGACGACGAGCTTCTCGGGGCCGATCGTCAAGAAAACCACCCTCGAGGTCATTCGTGACGAGGCGATGAGCCAGGATCAGGTGATCGAGATGCTCGGCGTGCCGACCAGCACGGTGACGACCGGCACGGGCGAGATTTACGCGTATGCCTCTGAGAAGGTCAGCAGATCATCGGGGGCGGTATTCCTGTTGTTCTCCGGGTCGTCGAAGCACACGCAACGTTCGGTGGCGTACATTAAGTTCGAGGAAGGCCGCGCTGTGAAGATTTGGACGGAGAGCTGATGGGCTTCGTTACTCAGATACCTTGATCTGCACGCCCGCCTCTGCGCGGGAGATGAAGATAGTGCGGCCATTGTCATCGGGGCGAACACCCGCGATGCAGTCTGCGATCAGTCGGCCGACATCATCGGGGGCAAGGCACGCGCTCTTTGGAATATCACTTTCGGAAAACAATGCGCGCAACATAGGTGTTTCAACGGCGGCGGGCGCGACAGCGAAAGCCCGGATGCCATGCTGCTCGCCTTCTTTGACGGCGCTGCGAATGAAACTGTTGAGCGCAGCTTTTGCGGCGGCGTAGGCAAAGAAGCCCTCGAAGGGATCGGCGCTGGCCATTGATGAAACGCCCACGATGCACCCGCCACCTTGTGAGATGAACGTTGGCCATGCCGCGCGGATGGTTGCTGCAGGAGCGTATGTGTTGACAGCAAAGGTGCGTTGCAACATTGCGTCATCGGTGGTGTCAATCGAGGCAAGTGGGGCATCACCAGCGCTCAAGACGATGGCATCAATGCGGCCAAAGGTGTCGAGTGCGCTTCGGAAAAGTGTTTCTGATGCACCGGGTTCTGCAAGGTCCGCACGGAGGGCGGCGAAGCGTGTGCCACCGGGTTCGTTGCCCTGCATGCCGGTGATTGTGTGAAGCGTTGCCATCGCGTTGGCGAGCTTTTGGGATGTGCGCCCGACGATCCCGACGCGAAAGCCGCGTTCGGCAAGTCGGCGAGCGGCGGCGAGACCAATGCCCGAGGAGCCGCCTGTGACGAGCGCGACGGGAACATGTCCCTGGGGCGTGAGCATGGGGGCGGGTGTGTCGGGCATGGCGAACAGGGTAGGCTATCAGCATGTCGAGAGTTCGAATCGCCATTTTCCAAGCCGATAACGACGGTGGTGAACGCAATGCATGGCGGGATTCACCGGATGCATCGCGGTTGCAAGGCGCATCGGTCCGAATTGTTCAATAGCAAGAACGCTGGAGTGATCGGTCTGATCACAGGAGGATCGCGGTGACAGCAGTGGCAGACACACAAGCATCGGCGGTGTTGTTCAACGAGCACAATCGTCCGTGGCGACCGACATTGACCAAGATCGTGGCAACGGTTGGCCCGGCGACGAGTCATCCGGATGTTGTGCAGAAATTGATTGAGAGCGGCGCGACCATTTTTCGTTTCAATTTTTCACATGGCTCATTTGATGATCATGCCCTTCGGTTGCAAGTGATTCGTGATGTATCGGTGCGGTTGCGTGTTCCAGTAGCGGTGCTAGGGGATTTGTGTGGGCCGAAGATTCGCCTAGGCAAAGTGCCGAAAGCAGGCATTACGCTGCGCACGGGGCAGGAAGTTGTGATTCGCCCCGACGCAGAGGCGTGTGTTGATGGACCTATCCCAGTGCTCGCGGCGACATATCCAAACGTGGCAACGGATGTTGAGCCGGGGCATCGTGTGCTGATTAATGATGGCAGCGTACGGATGCTGTGTATCGAGAAATCTGATGATGAACATGATCGGTATGCATCGTGCCGCGTCACGATGGGCGGTACCGTCACGACGGGCAAGGGCATCAACTTGCCTGATTCCAAACTCAAGATTGCATCATTGACCGAGCATGATTGGCGCTGCGTGGATTGGGCGGTTGAGAATAGCCTTGATTTTCTGGCCCTTTCGTTTGTTCGTCATGCAGATGATGTGCGATTGTTGCGCCGGCGATTGGACACTGTGTGCACCGGCGAGACGTGCGGTACGGGGCTGTACGCCACTGGTTTTGCGCCGACGATTCCGATTATTGCGAAGATCGAAACGCCGCAGGCCGTGAAAGATATTGATGAAATCATTGATGTTTCAGATGGCATCATGGTGGCGCGCGGCGATCTTGGCGTGGAGATGGATCTTGCGCATGTGCCAGTGATTCAGAAGAAGCTTGTGAAAGCGGCGCATGCACTCGGTCGCCCGTGCATTGTTGCGACACAAATGCTTGAATCAATGATCGAAAACCAAACGGCAACTCGAGCGGAAGTGTCAGATGTTGCCAACGCGATTCTCGACGGCGCAGATGCGGTGATGTTGAGCGCGGAGACTGCAGTTGGGCGCAACCCTGATCTTGCAGTTGAAACAATGCGCCGGGTTGCGGAGGCAACTGAGCAAGCGATTCGTGACAATCCCGATGAAACACTTGCGAGTCGATTATTGCTTGACCCGCACCGGACGATGCCGGCGCTTGCGTACGGCGCATGGCATATGGCGCGTGACATCAGTGCCACGTTGATTTGCGTGTGGTCGCAGACGGGTGGCATGGCGCGCCACCTGAGTCAGAATGGTTTTCGTGTTCCGATTTTGTCATTTACAAGTGATGAAAAGGCGGCGCGTCGGATGTGCTTGCTCTACGGCGTTTTTCCTGTGCACTGCACCAGAGCACCGGAGCATCGCTCGGACTTCGCATCGATGGCGGACAAACTCATTCTCGAACGCGGGCTTGCGAACGTGGGCGATCCGATGATCTATCTTGCGGGAAAGCCACTTGAAAAACCGGGAGTGGTGAACACCGTTGCCATTCGTTTTGCAGGTGAGTTTTCCGGTACAAAAAATCCCATCGTTGATTGATCATGACAGAGTTGCACGAGCGCGGGGCGATTATTGCGATTGGTGACGAGCTTGCGATTGGGCAATCGCTTGACACGAACTCGCGGTGGCTTGCAAATCAGTTGACTGCTGCGGGTGCGCATGTCATTGAACACGTGACTGCGCCGGATGATGCGCAGGCCATGCTTGGTGCATTGCAACGACTTGCACAAGTTGCCGACGTGATCATTGCAACGGGCGGGCTAGGGCCCACGGCGGATGATTTGTCACGTGAAGTTATGGCGATATTCCTTGGTGAAGGCCTCGTGCGCGATGAAGAGGCACATCGTGATCTCGTAGAGATGTTTCGCACACGCGGGCGCGAACTGACTGATGCCAATGCGATGCAGGCATTGCGCCCCGCATCGGCGCGTTGTCTTGCTAATGCATATGGCACTGCTCCGGGTTTGCATGCGGTCTTTCCGTGTGAGAATCGGTCAGTTGATGTTTTTTTCCTCCCCGGACCGCCGCACGAAAACCAATCGATGTTTGAGCGGTTCGTCGTGCCGGCATTGCGCACTTCGAGCAATCGAATCATTCGCACGCGCGTGATTCATCACTATGGCCCTGCTGAAAGTGACGCTGCGCGCGAGCTTGGGGCATTGCTTGATCGCGACCGCAATCCACTGGTTGGCATTACTGCAAGCGATGGTGTGATTTCACTTCGCATTCGCTATGAAGGTTCATCGGCAGATGCTGAGCGATTGATTGAGGTGGCCGATGCGGCGGCATTGGATGTCCTAGCATCGCACCGATTTGCTGTTGTTGATGAGCCGGGGTCTGAGGCTGCGCTGCCGTTGTTTGCTGCATTGGTTGGTGCATTGAAGCAACAACAAGGCATGCTTGTTACGGCGGAATCCTGCACGGGCGGCATGTTTGGTGAATTGATCACGGGCATTGCCGGTGCTTCTGATGTCTTTGCTGGCGGGTGGGTGACGTATTCCAACGCAATGAAGCACCATGCGCTTCGTGTTCCTACTGAGGTCATTGACACGTACGGCGCCGTGAGCATCGAGACTGCAAAGGCGATGGCATCAGGCGCGCTGCGCGCAAGTGAAGGTGCAACACATGCACTTGCGATCACGGGCATTGCAGGGCCGGGCGGCGGCACGGATGACAAACCAGTCGGCACTGTGTGCATTGCGCGGGCGTCATTGCGAGATGAGATAGATGCCCGCCGATTTGTTTTTTTGGGTGATCGTGCGACAGTCCGTCGGCGCAGCTGCACAACTGCTGCGGCGATGCTGTTGTTTCATGTGTTGGAACGAAACATGCCGCGATTGCTGTGGCAAATCGATGACGACGGCTCGCCAATGGGATGATCGTGATCGTTGTTACTTGATCGCGGCGTGCAGATTCACTGCGACATCACCAATCGACAGTCCAAGTTGCTGCTCGAGTTGTTGCGCGAGTGCTTTTGGCAGGCCCGCGGTCAGGCATGCACTCACTTCGTGCGGCGCATCGAGAATGCGCCCGTCATCAACAAGAATGTGTACATGATCAGATGTGTCGGCATCGAATCGTGCGGGGCCGGTCGAGGGTGTGAGCTTGCGGCACATGTCGCCCTTGCACAGGGCTTCGAGTGTGTTGTAGACGGTGGCGAGACTCATGCAGCAGCCGCGATCTGCAAGCTGCGAATGAAGTTCATCGGCCGTGGGGTGGGTCTTGGTCGCAGCGAGGGCGGCATAGACCTCCTCGCGCTGGCGCGTGCAGCGAAGGTCATGTGTGCGAAACATCTTGCGAACGTCGTGCCCCATGAGATGACTCATCATTGCCGGTTCATCCCCGCCGGACCACTGTTCGAGAGCATTTGCTGATTCCGGGGCCTCAGACACGATTGGGAACCTCCGCCTGGAAGCTCATCAGGCGGTGCGGGATGCCCGCCTCATCAAATTGTTCACCTTCGATTTTCCACCCCTGACGCTCATAGAAAGGCACTGCAGAAAGCTGGGCGTGGCAAAAGAGTCGGGCAAGCTCGAGGCGGGCGAAGGCGTAGCGTTCGAGTTCGACAATTAGCTTGTGGCCGATGCCCTCGCGCTGGCGCTGGGGATCGACAGCCATTTGCATGAGTTTGCCGCCCTTGGCCGCGCTTTCGGGGTCGCCATCTGCAGGCGGGAGCAGCAGGGCACATCCGACCAGCTTCTCGCCCTTGGGCTGGGCATCGATCGCGATGAAGTGAACAAAGCGTTCTTCGAATCCCGGATATTCGGTCATAAAGCGATCGACTGAATAGTCAATGGGGCGGAGAAGCACCAGTTCGCGCAACGCGATTTCCTGCGGATACTGCGGGTGGTCTCGGGTGATGCGGAGCACTCGGATCATGGAGTGGATAGTACATGGAGCCTCGGCGGGATGTCAGCCGAATAGGGTGGTGCATGGCCCGTCCCAAAGAGCTTCGTGATCCGACCGTGCTGTTGTGCGAGCGCTGCGGCTATGACCTGACCGGCACGCCTCGCGAATCAGCCTGTGGCGAATGCGGCATAGCCGTGAAAGAGTCATTGCCCGAGCGGCGCATGGGGACGCCCTTTCAAAAAAAGCCAGGCGTGATGAGTTTCGTGTACACGATGTGGTTGGTGGCGAGGAGGCCGCGCGCGGTGTGGGATGATGTGCGGATTGAATCAAACAGGAGTTTGGTTTTTGGTGTGGTGTGCATGACAATTGCTGGGCTCGTCATTTGGGCTGGCCTCGGATTCACTAGCATTGGTAAGGATCTGCGAAGCGCCTATTTCGCATTCGCATTGTTGTTTGTCATCTTCACAAGTCTTGTCATCATGACCACGATCGAGTTCCTTGGCCTGCAACTCATCGGGCGCAAGAATGGCTGGCGCGTGACATCGAGGATCAGTCAGACTGTGTGCGGGCATGCATGTGTTGGTTGGATTGTTGCGGGTGTGCTGGTAGCCATCGGGTGGCAACTTGGTGCGCGTCTGCCCGCGGCGCCATTGACGAATCAGGTGCCGAATTGGATGAACCCGATCCTGACAAGCTTGCAGTTCACACTTCCCGCAGCGGGTTTTTTCATTGGCATGATGGTCTTCGAGACGCTGGCGTACATGGGCGTGCGCCGGTTGCGGTGGGGGAATGGCTGATTTTCGGGTGGCCCGGGTGCCGTGGTCTGAGTCCGCGAAGGCAACGTTCTTCAATCTGCAAGACACATGGCCTTCCTCGGCTTTGCCTTCATCAGACCATGGCACCCAATCAAGAATCCTTCGGTACATGAACGCGCGGCGAATCCTTGCCGCACTCGGGGCAGGTGATGTATTTACTGGTGATGTGCGCGTGGCCAGTGAGGTCATAGTTACAGAAGATGCAACGCAGTTCAACAATATGATCACGAACAATGGTTTTGCAGAGGTCGCGTCGAATCGTGCGCGCCAGCAGCACGCCGCCAGCGATTGGAAGAACTAGGGGTAAAACAATCAACATCGCATAGACAAGAGCAGCAAACCACAAAGACTCGCTATTGAAGCGCTCTATCATGAAATCAACCATCACTGACATGATCAAAAAACATGTTGGTATACCGATGCTTACCATCAGCAGACCAAGGATGGTTGGGCCGATCAATGTCGATGGATGCCTGCGGCGTACCGCCCGTTCATACCGCAGCAACTCCCCCTTGGGCAGGCGCTCAAGTAGTTCCTTCGCTTTCACGCCAGCGCTGTTCATGCCACACTCGCCTCCGTCGACGTTTTTGCGATCCTCGGCGAATCCTTGCCGCATTCGGGGCAGGTGATGTAGTTGCCGGTGATATGCGCGTGGCCTTTGAGGTCATAGCCGCAGAAGATGCAGCGGGGCTCAGCCATGTGCGAGCGAACCTTGTGATAGACGAAGATGTCTCGAACAACAATAGGCAACACGATGCTCCACATGATGAGCCAGCCCAAGAGCCCGATCCCCACGAGCCAAAAGAATGGACTCTCCGGGTCAACGCTGCGAATGATTGGCCGTGAGAGTAAACCAACTCCACCGACACCGATACCAATCCCGACGAAGAACATGAGGGCGATCGCGCGCCGATACCGCCCCTCGATGACGCCCGGGTACGGGTCGTCATAATCCTCAGCGAAGTCATCATGGATTGGCGGCGTGCGGGGCATTATGTGAATCTTACGCCCGCGTCGAGGACGACGCGGCTCGCATGGCATCCCTTCCATTGCCCATTGCCCATTGCCCACTGCCTCACTCTGTGCCCTCTGTGACTCTGTGGTGAATTTCTTTCCGTACCCCCGCGCTCGCACTTGGGGCTTGTAAGACGCGATCCGCATACACTTCCCCCGATGTTCCCGCGCAAGCCAACCAGGCAGATTGTCATGGGCGATGCCCGCGTCGGCGTCGTGCGCATGGGCGGCGGCGTGCCCACGCCTCGGCATCCAGATGCGACGCCGGAATCGCCCGCGGATCAGGGCGGCCCCGCACCGGTGAGCGTGCAGACCATGACCGCTGGGTACACGCATGATGTTGATGCGTGTGTTGCCGAGATCAACAAACTTGTGGCTGCGGGTGCCGACATCGTGCGCGTTGCGGTGCCCGAGCGCAAGGACACGGAAGCGCTGAAGGATATTCTGCCGCAGGTGCGCGTGCCGATCGTCGCGGATGTTCACTTTCACTTTCAGCGCGCCCTCGAAGCGGTCGATGCGGGCGTCCACAAGATTCGTCTGAATCCCGGCAACATTACCGACCGAGCGCAGGTGAATGATGTCATCGCGGCCTGCAAGGAAAAGAACCTACCGATCCGTATCGGTGTCAACGAAGGCTCGATCATCGAGCGGCGCGACAAGCAGAAGCGCATGAAGGAACTCGGCGTGTTCTTCGAGAAAACCCGCATGGATGGCAAACAGGCACACCTGCTCGCGCTCATCATCGCAAAGCTCGAAGAATATCTCGATATCTTTTATGAGCAGGATTTCTACGACATTTGCATCAGCGCCAAGAGCATGGATGCTGCGTTTGTCGTGCAGGTGTATTCGATTATTGCTGAGCGGTTTGAGCATCCCCTGCACTTGGGCGTGACGCATGCGGGGCCGCGCGAGACGGGTGCGATTCGTTCTGTTGCCGCGCTCTCAGGACTGTTGACGCAAGGTGCGGGCGACACGATTCGCATCAGTTACGCGAGTGATCCGGCGTATGAAGTGGAAGACGGCCTTGAACTTTTGTACAGCCTTGGCCTGCGCGAGCGTGTTGGTGCGGATCTGATTGCCTGTCCGACCTGCGGGCGCATCCAGGTTGACCTCTTCACGCTTGTGCAGGATGTGCGCACCAAGCTCGCAAGTGAAATCACGGTCCCTATGAAGGTTGCGGTGATGGGGTGCGTCGTCAATGGTCCCGGCGAAGCGGAGGGCGCGGATGTCGCAGTCTTCGCGGGCGATCGGCGTGGCATCATCTATGTGCAGGGTGCAAAAGTTGCCAACGTGCCGGAGGATGACATTCTCGATCGCTTGCTCGAAGAGTGCCGAGCGTTTCAAGAGAAAGTCCAGCGCGGCGAAGCGAAACTCGGCGAGAAGAAGGTGGACATCGTGCCGCCCGATCCGATCGGCGAGCTGGGCAGCGGCTTTGACAAGATCGCGCGCGGCGATGTTGACACGCTCACCGGGCTGACGGTGAAGGGGCAATGAAGGTGGTGCGGTGTATCATCGGCACCGTTGTCTGTGTTTTGTTATCCCTGATGTCTGCCTGCACCATGCCTGTAAACCCTTCATTTACCTTGTCGTTGAGTGATGCCCGCGCGGATTTGCGCGCGATGTGCAAAGAGCCGAAGTCGCTTGAGCGGCCGGTTGTTGTGCTCGCCGGCTTCTTTGATCCGGGCATTGCCTCATGGAAGGCTGCCGACATGTTGCGCGAGGCAACGGGCGAGGATGATCGCATCATCTCGGTTTCGTTCTTGACGACGAGCACGTTTGACCAGTGCCGTTCGCGGGTGATTGAAGCGGTTGAGAAGAAGTTCCCATCGGATGATTCGACGTGGACTGTTGATGTGGATGTCGTGGGCATTTCGATGGGCGGGTTGGTCGGTCGATATGGTGCAGCGTTGCCGATCGACGGCTCGGACGACGCCAAGCGGCTGCGCGTTCGCCACTTGTTCACAATCGGTTCACCGCACAAAGGCGCAAGCATGGCGAAGCTGCCGACGCTTGACAAGCGGCAACTGATGATGAGAGCGGGCTCAGATTTTTTGGCACATCTCCATGCATCGGATATCGATTATGAGATCGTGCCCTATGTGCGCCTTGGTGACACGATTGTTGGTGTGGAGAACGCTGCGCCGGAGGGTGTGACGCCGTGGTGGGTGGGCAATGAACCGCTTGAACTTGCGCACATGCAGGCATTTGATGACCCGCGCATTATTGCGGATATTGCAAGGCGGCTGCGCGGTGAATCAACGTGGACAATGGGGCAGCCTGCGCCGCTGCCGGAAGAATGAATCGCGAGAGGGCCATTCGTGTTGCGCTGCGCACCGAGCATGAGCTTGTGCTCAATAAGCCCGCGGGTATGTCGTGTGAGATGCCAAACGATGAAAGCGGCGTGACACTTATCGAGTGCGTGCGGCGAGGGACGATTGATGGTTTGCCTGCGTATTTCAAGGCAAAGTTGCCGCATCGGCTGGATCGCATTGCGTGCGGCTATGTGGTTGTTGCGCTGACGGCAGAGGCGATCGCGCATCACAACGAGCAGATTCGGTTGAATGCGTGGGACAAGTGGTACATCGCGCGGATTGCCTGTGATGATGAACCAATGACATTGATTGGCGAACATCGCGCATATATCAAGCGCAATGGCAAGCGAGCGGAACTTGTGCGCGCAGGCGGGCAACCGGCGCGGCTTGATGTCATCGATGTTCAAGCAGCGTTGGGTCGCAGCGGTGAAGCGCATGCGCTGATTCGCCTTCACACCGGACGCTATCATCAGATTCGCGTGATGCTCGCGGGGCTTGGGGCACCTTTGGTTGGTGATGAACTGTATGGCGGGTCTGTTGGGTCGATGTATCTGGAGCATGTTGCGCTACGGTTTACGCCGTTCGGCGGCGAAGTGACAACGCTCTTCAATCCAAAAGATGCGGTGCACGAACCGGTTGATCCCGAATGTATTACAGCGCTCTCGGCCTATTTAGAACTGATATGACGCGCGTAACGCAAGCATTGGTGAAGTGTCGGTTTCAATGTCGCCCAGGTCATCGCCGCTGTCATTGCGAAATTCAAGCTCGTGCCAAACTGCCGCGCCGATCGTGCCGGTGAGGGTGAATTGCGATGTTGGCGTCCATGTTGCAGAGGCACCGACGATAATCATGTTGTCTTCGAGCACGCCTGCGGGCAATACCGGGTTGTCGTCAGCAAGGCGAAACGCTTCGAATTCATATTGTGCAAAGATACTCGCGGTGAGTTCATCATTGATTTGTGTTGTGTACTCGATGCCCAAACCCTTTGTGTGAAGGTTCGACAGATCAGACAGTTGATACTGCACGCCAATAAAGGGAAGCACGAGCGCATTATCTTCGAGCTGCGAGCGCACCGCAGCACCGAATTGAATCGACAGTCGATCAGAGACGCGATAGCCCGCAGCACCGAAGACGCCGTAGGTCAGTGCATCGCCAACATCGGCGCCATCTTCATAATCAGCTTGAAGAGTTGCACCAGAGATGACGCTCCAAGTGACGTCAACGATGTAGATCGCGGTGAGCCCCACGTTATGCGAGCGAGCTTCATCGAGCACTTCGCCTGCGCCGAGGCCGATGTCACCACCGAAGTTATAGAAGTGAAAACCAGAGCCAAGCTCAAGACTCAGGTGCCAGTCACTGCTTGCATCGAAGGTGATGGTTGTACTTGTTTCAACCCGCCACACCGAAACGTCTGCGTTGTGACCATCCAGGTCTGCTTCGAAAAGCAAGGAAACCATGGGATGAGGTGATACTGAAACACGTGGTGTTGCGTCGGATTCCGAAGCAACTTCAAGTGATTCTGCAGTCGATTCATCTGCTTGTGCAAAAACGTTCGGCGCGCACGGGAGTATGAGCGGAAGCACACACACGGACAAGCGAAAACGGATGGAGGATATCGTCATGCACCTATCATCCGGAGATTGCATCACTGCGTCCAGTTGACGGGGTTCAGGGCCAGCGATTTTCTGTTGGCAGCGGCGTGATTGGCCCAGATTCAATATTTTCGGAGAGGTTTTCAGCACCAAACGCCTCGCGCACGCGCAGTTCGTGATCGATGACCGTGCGAGATGTATAGGCCCACCGATGACCAATCGGAAAAATCACATGTTGACTATCGGGGGTGATTGAAAGCTCACCAACCTCCCCCCACGGCACACTGATCCACGGATAACGCGCGATCACATCACTAATGCGGCGCAGATGAAGGTGATCATCGTCGGCAACCCAGTCAATCTGCTGCGGAAACGCAGGTGTTGAAACAATGCGCCATCCCCACCAGATCAAAAAGATGCTGTAGAAACCAAATGTTGATACCCACAGGATCATGCCAAGGCCTTGTGCCATACCCGTGCTCAACATTCCTGTGAAGGCAAGCACAAGCCAGAGTGCGAAGGCGATCCAAAACATCCACCCGAAAATGATGAGCGCCGGGCGCGCACGCCGACTTTTGCGCACATATTCGGTGATCGGTTTCTTTGTGAGTGTCAAAGAAGCTTCGCCACGATCTGCGTCGTCAGGCATTTCGTGCGGCGGAAACTCCTTTGCCAGTGAACCCCACGGCCCCATGGCGGCGCCGATGAGATTCGTGATGATGCCAAGCGCAATGATCCCGCCAACAAATCCAACCATGAGCAGCATCGTGACGGGATACACCTGCATCGGTTGTCCTTATGCGCGTTTGCGTGTGCGTTTTTTGGTAATTTTAGACTTGTTGAGCAGTGGTTTCAGTGCATGCCCGGTGTAACTTTTCGGATGCGCAGCAACTGTTTCTGGTGTGCCAGCAACAACAATCGTGCCGCCCGCATCGCCGCCTTCCGGGCCAAGATCAATGACCCAATCCGCACACTTGATGACATCGAGATTGTGTTCAATAACGACAAGCGTGTTGCCTTGATCGGCGAGGCTGTTCAAGACTTCAATAAGTTTGTGTACATCTTCAAAATGCAGTCCTGTGGTCGGTTCATCAAGAACATACAGTGTGTGGGCGGCCCCCGGTAAGCTGTTGGGCCCCTTGCCCTTGCCAAGTTCTGCGGCGAGTTTCACACGCTGCGCTTCGCCGCCCGAAAGTGTTGTCGATGGCTGACCGAGCTGCACATACCCAAGACCAACATCAACAAGGCATTGCACGAAGCGCAGAATTTTCGGATGGTTCTCAAAGAAATTGCACGCATCTTCTGCGGTAAGTGCGAGAACATCGGCGATGGTCTTGCCACGATAGGTGACTTCAAGTGTTTCGCGGTTGTAGCGTTTGCCATCGCATGATTCGCATTCGACAAACACATCGGGCAAAAAATGCATTTCGATGCGCTTGACGCCTTGCCCCTGGCATATTTCGCAACGGCCTCCTTTGACATTGAATGAAAATCGACCAACTTCGTACCCGCGAATCTTTGCTTCCTTGGTTTGAGCAAAAACCCGCCGAACATCGTCAAAAAAGCCTGTATATGTTGCAGGATTCGAGCGCGGTGTGCGACCGATCGGGGATTGATCAACTTCGATCACGCGATCAATTTTTGGCAAGCCCGTAACTCGCCCGTGTGCGCCGGGTGAAGTGCGCGTTCCGGTGACGCCATGCTTTGCGGCAGGGAGCAAAATGTCATTGACAAGAGTACTCTTGCCCGAGCCGGACACGCCCGTCACACAGACAAGCCCGCCAAGAGGGAAGGCAGCGTCAATAGTCTTGAGATTGTTCTGTCGCGCTCCCTTGACAGCAATCGCCTTCTTCTCACTCATTGGCCTGCGAGCATTGGCGCCGGGCGTTTCGATGGTTCGTGCGCCGGATAAATACTGCCCAGTCAATGATGCTTTGACGCGTTCAATGTCTTTGACCACACCTTGCGCGACGATTTCTCCACCATGTACTCCGGGGCCGGGGCCGATATCGATCACATGGTCCGCGGAGCGAATCATCTCTTCATCATGCTCGACGATGATGACCGTGTTGCCAATATCTGCGAGATGACGCAACGTGCCGATCAGCCGGATATTGTCGCGTGCATGCAAGCCGATCGTTGGTTCATCAAGCACATACGCCGCCCCGACGAGCCCCGAACCAACCTGCGTGGCAAGGCGAATGCGCTGTGCTTCACCGCCCGAGAGTGTTGCGGTCTTACGATCAAGACTCAGGTATTCGAGTCCGACCGATGCAAGAAAGCCGAGTCGTGCCCTCACTTCGCGCACAATTGGTGCAGAGATGGTTTGCTGAGCTTTGTCCAAGCGAAGACTGGTGATAATCTGCAGTGCTGTTGCAATATTGAGGCGCGTGAAATCTGCGATATTGATCTTGTGTGCATTGGTGGACAGGCCATGTCGCTTCCGCGCTTCGACAACCTCCGCCGGTGCCTTCGCATCACTTTCAATAAAGACAGACAAGGCTTTGATGCTGAGGCGATCACCCGAGCACGCCGGGCACACCTTCGAAGACATGAACTGATTGAGAAAATCCTTGGCCCATTGGCTTTCGGTGCGATCGAACCAACCTGCAACCATTGGGAGCACGCCTTCCCATTTGATGCCGTGCTTTTTCTTGTCTTGTGCATCAGCGCCGTGCATCAGGATGCGCCGGGTTTCATCTGACAGTGTGCCCATCGGCGTGGTCAGGCTCACGCCCATCGCTCGGCAAAATCGGTGCACATACCGCCCGGAAAACATGCCGCCAGGGCCATTTTTTTTCCACGGCGCAATCCCGCCTCGGCCGATCGGTTTGTCCGGGTCGGGCACCACCAGCGCCTCGTCAAATTCGTGAATTGAACCAAGGCCGTGACACTCAGGGCATGCGCCGTGTGGACTGTTGAACGAAAACAGTCGCGGCTCAAGTTCTTCAAGCGATGCCTCGGCGTGCAGCGCACACGCGTAATGTTCGGAATACACCGTGTCATGCCAAGCAGTCTTGTCGCCTTCGCCCTCCTCGCGCGACACGATCACATTGCCTGAGCCCGCCTTGAGCGCTGTTTCAACAGATTCACTCAACCGCTGACGCGCACTCGCTTTCACAACAATGCGATCAACAACAGCTTCGATGAAATGTTTTTCATAGCGCCCAAGCTCAAGTGGATTTTCGCCGCCATCCTTGAGGACGGTGCGCAGATCGACGACCTCGCCATTGACACGCGCACGGACAAAGCCCTGACTGACAAGGTCTTCGAGCACTTCCTTGTGAAAGCCCTTTTTATCGCGAATCACAGGGGCAAGCACCATCAGGCGCGACCCTTCGGCCATCGTGCTTACCGCTGCGGTAATCTGCGATGGATTCGCTGATGCGATTTCCTTACCGCAGCGCGCGGTCACCGCACCGCCGCGCGCCTGTTTCGTCGGATGCCAACAGGTTGGTGTGCCGCAGCGCGCAAAGAGCAATCGCAGGTAATCATAAATTTCAGTACTCGTGGCAACTGTCGAGCGCGGGTTGTGCCCCGCAGAGCGCTGCTCGATGGCGATGGTGGGGGGCAGGCCTTCGATATCATCAACATCGGGCTTCTTGAGCTGGTCAAGGAACTGCCGCGCATACGCGCTCAGAGATTCCATGTACTTGCGCTGGCCCTCGGCGAAGATTGTGTCAAAGGCAAGTGAACTCTTGCCACTTCCTGAGAGCCCTGTCACAACAATCAATTTGTGGTGTGGAATATCAACATCAATATTCTTGAGATTATGCTCGCGCGCACTGCGCACCCGGATGGAGTCAATCGCCTTGGCGCGCGCAACAGGTGTGCCAGCGGATGCCGGGACCACCTTCTTCTTTGTTCGCCCGCGCGACTTGGGCCCTGCCATCGATAGTGCCTTCGTCTTTCCGGGTGTCCCTGCTTTGCGTCCTGTTGCGATCGTTTCTGCCATACATCTCCCTCTCGTGAGGCCGATGATAGGGTTCGTCCGATTATCCGTGGGCTGCCCCTCCAAGATCGCAGAATATTGCCCTGAACCATACCGGATCGGCGGGCGACCTCGTCTTGAGGAACTCATGCATCGTAATGCCCAACAGATCGCACTCGAACTGCTCATCCTGCGATGCCAGGATGGCGAACGATCAGCGTGGCGATTGCTCATTGGCCAGTGGCATCCGCGGCTCCTCGCCCATGCCCGCAGGCTCATCAATCGCCCTGATGCCGCCGATGATGTTGTCCAGGACGCATGGATCGCGATCACGCGCGGCCTGTCGCGCCTCGATGACCCCGCAGCCTTCCGCGCCTGGGCCTATCGCATCGTCTCGCATAAATGCGCCGATCGCATTCGCCAGTGGAAGCGCGATCGCAAGCTTGAACAATCTCCCAATGCCGTGAACCCAGCGTCCCCGGCACACGACCCATCAATGGCAGAAGCATCTGATGACGATGAAGCACACCTGCGTCACGCCATTCGCGCCCTGCCACCCGAGCTGCACGCGGTTGTCGCGATGCACTACCGAGAAGGCATGAGCCTCGCAGAAATCGCATACGCACTCGGCATACCAACTGGCACAGTGAAGTCGCGCCTCTTTACGGCGCGCAAACGCCTCGCCGAATCACTCGAATCATACGAAACGAAAGGACACGACCAATGAACGCCAACCTTGATGAAGATCGCCTGCGCCGTGCATTGCAGGCCGAAGATGAACTCGCTCTGAAACAATTCGATCCAACCGCCAATGAATCCATGTTTGGTCAAATGTTCGATCTGCTTCGCGGCAAAGCGCGCTGGTGGACCGTGCTCATCGGATTCTTTGCGTTCGCGTTCTTCGCCGCCGCCGTTTACTCGGTGTTTCGTTTCTTTGACGCTGGGGAAACTAAGTACCAGATCATGTGGGCGACCGCGTTCCTGACCGGCATGATGGCCAACGGCATGCTCAAGATGTGGATGTGGATGCAGATGAATAAGAACGCCGTGAAACGCGAACTGAAACGCCTGGAACTGCAGGTGGCACATCTCTCTGAGAAGGTGACCAACTGATTCGCACCCCCCTCCCCCGTGGGGGAGGGGCTTCCTTCTTACCTTCTTTTCTAGTGGGATAGGCGTCTCGCCTGTCTCCTTAGTTCGCGTGCCATGGTCACCTTGGGTGACCATGTTCCTGCTCCCTCTCCTTGGGGAGAGGGTGGATCGCCGAAGGCGAGACGGGTGAGGGAGTTCTTCTCTTCACTACTTCACGCCAATTATTTCTTGTCTGCGATCTCTGTGTCCTCTGTGGTGAAATCTTCTTCTTATTCTTATCCCCGCAACCGCGCTTCAAGCCCCACTTTCACCGCCGGCCATTCATCGCCAGTGATGCTATACACCACCGAATCGCGCAGATACCCATCCGGCATCACCACGCATTTTCGCAGCACCCCCTCGCGCACCGCACCAAGCTTTTCAATCGCGCGCTGACTGTGCACATTTCGCAGGTCCGTCTTGAGTTGCACACGAATCGCAGGCGCGTCAAAGCATCGCCCCTCAAAGACATGCTGCAACATGAGCAGCTTCATTTCGGGATTGATGCGCGTGCCGCGATGGGCGGAACTGATCCATGTGCTGCCAATCTCAAGGCTCAGGTGCGCAGCGCGAATATCAATGTACGATGTCGACCCAATCGCCCGTCCGTTCGATTGTTCAATAACAGCAAACGAAAACCAGGCCGGCATTGCAAGCGTTTCTGCGATATTCCGCCGCATCGCATCCTCATCACCCGGCGTCGCCCACCATGTGTACATATACCTTTGCATGTCTTTGTCAATGGCGCGTGACAAATCCACCGCGTGCGATAGCGCATCAAGCGGTTCAAGGCGGACATGCGTGCCTTGCAATGAAACATGTGCAATAGGTTTCGTCATTTTTTCTTCGAACTCCGCTTTTTTGCCCTTCTTGCAGCACTTCGCGCCGCCTTGGAAGTACTCGCCTTGCTGCCCGCCTGCCCCGGTTTCTTCGATCGGCTGCCGCGACCGCCTGTGCGCAGTTCACTCAACCGAACCATGTGCCCCTCACTCATCAGGTCAGGCGAAGTGCGAATCTCTTTCACCTGATCGCGCAATTCCGCAGCCTTTTCAAATTCAAGATTCTGCGCCGCCTTCAGCATTTCATCTTCAAGCAGATCAATCAATTCATTGGCCTCAAACGCGGGCTCATTTGATTCAATGGCCTTGCGCGCTGTGCGCGTTGCCTTGAGTTCTTCTTCCATGCCGCGCCGCACCGCCTTGACGATCGTCTCGGGTGTGATGCCATGAGCCGTGTTGTACTGCTCCTGCTTCGCGCGGCGGCGTTCGGTTTCCTCAATGGCCGCCGACATTGCGGGCGTCATCGCGTCGGCGTACATAATGACAGTCCCGTTCACGTTGCGCGCAGCGCGGCCAATGGTCTGCACAAGGCTCGTTACACCGCGCAAAAAACCGGCCTTATCCGCATCCAAAATGCACACCAGTGACACCTCGGGCAGGTCGAGTCCCTCGCGCAACAGGTTCACGCCCACAAGCACATCAAATTCACCAAGCCGCAGATCACGCAGGATTTCAAGACGTTCGAGCGTATCGATTTCCGAATGCAGATAGCGCACCTTCATGCCGACGCGATCAAGATAGTTCGTCAGCTCTTCACACAATCGTTTGGTGAGCGCAGTGATAAGACAGCGTTCGCCGCGCTTCGTACGGATTTCACACTCCTGCACCAGATCGCCCACCTGTCCATCCGCGGGGCGCACAAGAATCACAGGATCAAGCAACCCCGTCGGGCGAATCACTTGTTCTATGATCTCGCCGCCCGTCTTTTCAAGTTCATAGGGCCCGGGCGTCGCAGATACATACACACGTTGCGGCACCACCTGTTCAAACTCTGCAAATGTAAGCGGGCGATTGTCCATCGCTGCAGGCAACCGAAAGCCATGTTCGACCAATACCTTCTTGCGCTGCTTGTCACCCTCATACATCGCGCGCACCTGCGGCATCGTGACATGACTCTCATCAATAAGCATCAGCCAGCCGGGACCCGTCGTGCCATCACCCGCTTCGCGCCGTCGTTCTGAAGCGATGCGGAAGTAATCAAGCAGCGTCCACGGCGGTTCGCCCGGCTTGCGTCCATCAAAATACCGACTGTAATTTTCAATACCTGAGCAATACCCGACCTCTTCGATCATTTCGACGTCATATTTCGTGCGCGCAAGCAACCGCTGCGCTTCAAGCAATTTACCCTGGTTTCGCAGCTCCATCACGCGAGTGTCGAGATCCACCTTGATCTGTTCGATCGCCTGCAGGCGCACATCTTCGGGCATGACATAATGCACCGCAGGAAAAATGTGAAACAGATGTTCCTCTGCGAGCATATCGCCGCTTGTCGGATCGATAAATGTGATGGATTCAATGTCATCGCCAAATAGTTCAATGCGCACCGCAAACTGTTCATAGGCGGGATACAGATCGATCACATCACCGCGCACGCGAAATGTGCTGCGCTTGAATTCAATATCCGCACGTTTGTACTGCATGTCGGTAAGCCCGAGCAGAAACTGCCGTCGATCAATGGTTTGTCCAATTTGAATCGTGATGACTTTGTTGGAATATGCCTCGGGCGATCCAAGGCCAAAGATGCACGACACCGATGACACCACAATCGCATCGTTTCGGCTCAACAACTGGCTCGTCGCTGCAAGGCGCAGGCGATCCAGATCATCATTGCGTGAGGCATCCTTTTCAATATAGATATCGCGCGCTGGAATGTATGCCTCGGGCTGATAGTAATCGTAGTAACTGACAAAATAACTCACTGCGTTATTGGGAAACAGTTCCTTCAGTTCTTCATACAGTTGCGCAGCGAGCGTTTTGTTATGGCTCAACACAAGCGTCGGCCGATTGGTGTGCGCAATCAGGTGCGCCATCGTGAATGTTTTTCCGGTGCCCGTTGCGCCGAGCAGGCACATATGCGGCTCACCCGCGCTCACTTTCTTCGCAAGCGCATCGATCGCGTCAGGCTGATCGCCCGTGGGCGTCATGTGCGTAGTCAGTTCGAAGGTGCCATCGGTACGTCCCATGGCGTAAGCATAGACGCTCAGCTTCGATCCGCGATACGCTGTGGTGAGCAAGGAGAAGTTAGCATGCTGGCAACAATTACATCGGCACCATCCCCCACCCCGGACTTCGTGCACTATCTGCCGATCGCGTCAACAGCGATTTGTGCCGGATTCATTGTTTCTCTGTTGCATCGTGCGTCCCGCCGCGAATGGGCTCCGCATCTCGTGTGGTGGGCGATCGGGGTCTTCTTTTACGGTCTCGGCACCGCCGTCGAGTCGTACATCACCCTTCGCGGCAACTCGCCTTTTCTCAATCAATTGTGGTATTGGGCCGGGGCGATTCTCGGTGGATATCCTTTGGCCACCGGCAGCCTGTACCTGCTTGCCCCGCGCAAAACGGCACATCTCCTGACCGTAGTCAGTCTGCTCGCTGTGATCTTCGCGAGTGTTGTGGTTTTTATGGCACCGGTTGATGCCGCTGCAAGCGAGGCGGTGCGCCCCAGTGGCAGCTATATCGTCGAGGACTGGAAATGGGTTCGTCTCCTGACGCCATTCATTAATATCTATGCGGTTATTTTCCTGATTGGCGGCGCTGCGTATTCATCTATTCGCTTCGCATTCCCCGAGCGCGACCTTGACACAGGTATCACATTGCCACGAAACATGCCGCGCGCAATAGGCACAGGGTTGATAGCGTTCGGTGCATTGCTGCCCGGTATTGGTGGAGGCATGGCCAAAGATGGCTTTACCGAAGCGCTCTATGTCGGCGAGTTCCTCGGCATCATCCTCATCTGGATCGGCTATGAAGTGTGCATCCGTGCGCCAAAGCCTGCTGAAGTGACCGTTCTCTCGGCAACAAAAGAGGAATCTTTCGCAGAGTCTGCAACCGATTGATCAACTGTGTCTATCCCCGCGTTGCCGCAAGCAGCGCCCGGGGCGTTGTCCGCGAGACATTGCGCGCAATCGGCCACACGATCAACCCGGTCACTATGGCAAGCGTGATCCAGCCCAGCACAATCGGTCCCCATGCCGGCAAAAAATGCACATCGAGGCCGAGGAGTACTCGATACAAACGAATCCCCGCCCAACTGCCCTGCAACCCAAGCAACGTGCCGATGATGCACGCCGCAATCACCATCAGCACAACTTCTGCAAACACCAAACGAAAAAGAATGCCACGCGATGCCCCGACAGAGCGCAGCACGCCAAACTCAAACCGTCGCGCATCAACACTTGCCACGACAATCTGTCCAACACCGAGACTGCCGATCAACATGGCTGCAAATGCCACGAGTGATGCAATGCGCATCGAACTTTGTCCGATCTGCATGATCCCATCTTTGATTTCCTTGCCCGATCCGACCACGAAAGCAGCTGCCCCCAGCGCTTCGCGTATGCCTCCGATGGCCTCAGCATCTGTCACTGAATCATCAAGTTTGATTTGTAAAAAATCAATCGCTTCGCTGGCAAAGACACGTTTTAGATCTGTGCGCGATCCAAAAACTGCATGAATTGACGCCTCGGACGCTTCTTTGCCAACATCGAAATATCGACTGATCCATTCCAGCCCCGGCGCAGTCACTGCGCCGACGATCTCAAATTCATGCGTCTTGCCTTGATGCGTCATCTCAAACATATTGCCGATCGCATACTCAGGTCGGAATTGCAAAAACTCCTTGGCAACGATCACCGCGCCGCCTTCGCGCAGACGCCGTCGAGCATACGCTTCATCGCCTGCGGTCCATTCAAGCGTCGTCATCGAAAATAATTCGTCAGGCTCGAAGGCGAGAAAGTTCGTCCGGATTTCGCGAAACCCCTTCACGCCAAATGCACCGGATTCCACCTTCTGATCGGTGATCGCACAAGTGCCAATGACAAATGGCAACGCCTCAACTTTTGCACGATCCTCTTCAGTCAACCCGAGCCACCCGCGCGCAAAGGCTTCAGGAAATTGAATAGTGCCAAACCAGTCGCGCATCAGCGCATTACCATTGGTCCAGATCGGCACAAGAATTGCGATGCCAAGCGCCAGCGCCGAGGCTGTGAACCCGCGCCGAAACGGTGCCGCACGCACCGAACCGGCCAACACCGCCCGCGGCAACCCCATCACGCGTGCGACAACGCCGGTCAATGCATTGGACACGGCACTCGTCACCGGCACGCCGAGCAGGAAATAACCGATAAACATGACGGGCAACCCAAAACCAATATACGACCAGAACACCCATGGCCCCTGATTGCTCGAAGAAATCAGTGCAAACTGGGTTAGTATGCACACCGCGCCAATCACACCCGTGAGGATCACTGTGCGTTTCGAAGTTGGCTGCGCGTGCGAGGCCAGGACGGTGATCGGCCTTGAGCGCGCCGCGCGCCACGCGGGCCAGAGCGATCCGATCATCCCTGCGCCAATCGAGCCGAGCGCAGCGTTTGTCATTCCAAGTTGCGTAATATGTAGGCCCGCGGGCAGTCGCTCAGGAAAAATCAACGTCAATAGCCACGCAAGGGCAACCCCGATCGGTATGCCGATCGCTGCGCCCATCACACCAAGCAGCGCACCCATGATGACCTGTGCTCCTGCCAGTTGACGAGGCCGCGCACCGATGCAGCGCATCACCGCAAGTTCGCGCTGGCGCTCCTGCACGTTCGTGGTGAGCCCGGTGAGCACGATGAAGGATGCTGCGATAAAGGCGAGTGTCGATGCTACCGTCAGCCCAAGGTTATTTGCGCGCACATTCTGATTGAGACCGCTCGTGATGCGCTCCGTCGGCTCAACGATCACTGATTCGGGCACCGATGCACCAAGGCGCTCGGCAACAATTCGGGCATCTACGCCGTTTTTCAGGATCACTTGAATCTCATTGAGTTCATCATTGCGCCCACCCACAGTGCGCAGCGCTGCGAGTGTGACGACCGCTTGTGGTTTGATCACCAATTCCTGCGGCTGAGACATCTCGATCCCAACCACGCGCATCGTCAGTGACACAGTACCGTCGGCATGCAGAGCCTCAAGGTGATCCCCGATCCCCGCATCGAGGTTCTTTGCAACAATCGCTTCAAGCAGGATTTCAGCATCACCCGTAATAAACCGGCCAATGTGCGGTGTCACATCGCGCAGTTCTACCTCTCGCACAGCATCTACACCAAAGCCGATCGCAACCATCTCATTGCCATTGGCAGGATTTCGCAGTGGCAATGCATCGCGCAAGCGCGGTGCCGCTAACACAACATCCCGGTCCGTTTCGATCGCGCCGAGAACATTTCCGGCAAATCGCCCCTCACTCACATCCTGCACGCGCACATCCGCACTGCCTAGACGTCGATCAAGTTCAAAGCGCAGCCCTGCATGGAGTGATGCAAGTGCGCATCCAACTGCCGCCACCAGCGCAGCGGACATCGCAACACTTGTCGCAAGCAACAGCGTGCGATTACGCCGAGCGGTGAAGACGTTGATACTCAGATGCCAAAGTAGACGCATCAAGCCCATCCGTATCAATGCGGCCCGAAACCTGGCCGTCCTGAAGTATGAAAATCGCACGACAGTGTGCCGCTGCTGCTGGCTCGTGCGTCACCATCACCACGGTCAAGCCCTGGCTTGACGACAATTCACTCAGCAGATTCCACAAACTCTCAGCAGAACGCGAATCCAGATTGCCCGTCGGTTCATCGGCAAGCACCACCGGCGGGGAAAATAACAATGCCCGTGCGATCGCCACGCGCTGTTGTTCACCCCCGGAGAGCGCTTCCGGGCGATGCGCTGCACGGCCATCAAGACCAAGGCGTTTCAGAAGTTCCATCGCACGATCGCGAGCAGAGTTTCGATCTTCACCTGCGAGCAGTGCCGGTAACTCGACGTTTTGTACGGCAGTCATCGTTGCGATCAAATTGAATTGTTGAAACACCACGCCAACGTCGCGCCTTCGAAATGATGTCAACTCGCGGTCGTTGAGCCCATCAATCCGCTTACCGCCGACATGCACTTCGCCAACATCCGGCACATCGAGCGCCGCTAGTAGGTGCAACAGCGTACTCTTGCCTGAACCACTTGCCCCCATAATCGCGTAGAAGCCGGGCGTTTGGATTTCAAGATCGATTCCGCGCAGTGCATCCACCCGCCGCTCACCAAGCGTGTACGCCTTGTGCACATTCACACATCGGATGATCGCCACCTGTTTGCCCCGCCTTCTGAATCCCGACGTGGCCGGGTGGTCGATTCTCTGCCCGCTAGCTTATTCACCATACGCAGCGTTGTACGCCGAGGCGTCCATCAGGTCGCCCGTTGTGTCACTCACCTTGATCTTGATGAGCCATCCATCACCATATGGATCTTTATTGAGAAGTGACGGATCATTTTCCAGCGCCTCATTCACTTCAATGATTTCCCCGGTCACCGGGGCATACACATCGCTTGTTGCCTTCACTGATTCAATCTCGCCCACGGGGTCGCCCGGTGCCACCGTTTCGCCTGCGGGCTTCAGCTCCACAAAGGTGATGTCCGTCAGCTCGTTGACAGCAAAGTGCGTGATTCCAAGTGTCGCGATATCACCATCGACTTTGAGCCACTCGTGAGATGATGTGAATTTCCGATCAGTTGGCACGGTCATGCGTCTTCTCCCTTGGGCCCGCCGTCTGCGGGGCTTCCTGCATGGTAATCGGACGCCCGCCCACGTTCTCCCTCTTTGAGAGACCTCATTCTCGACAAATGATCCTTTGTCTTGTCCCCGTCGCGTGCTACACTCCTCTCAGAGTTCCATCGACTGGGGTTTCCTCGGTCGATCACCGAACTGCTTTCTCCCCCCAGACGGCCTGGCCTCACGGCCCGGCCGTCTCTTTTGTGCGCTCTCATTGCTGTGTGGCCCGCTGGCCGAGGATGCCTGAGGTCGCTACAGTGCGATTGTACGTGGGGCTTCGAACGTTCACTCCAGAGTGATCGATCATTGGGAGATGGCATGCTGCTTACCCTTGCGGTCAGTGCGCTGCGCGACCAGACCAGTTCTGCTGGTAAGGACACGCTGAAACCCGACGATATCCCTGCCTACGTATCGCATGAATTCGATCTCCGGGGACTGCATGTTCATACCGAACTCCTCGCCGGGTGGCAGCTCAGGGATATTGATCGCTTCCGGGATCGTTGCGACAAAGCGGCCTGCCCATGTCTTGTCATCATCGAAAAAACACCCCTGAAACTTGCTGATCAGGATGGCATGGTTGCCGATGCTGCTGCCGATCGAGTTTCAAAGATTCTGAGAGTTGCCCATCGCCTCGGGTGCTCAAGTGCTGCGATTCGGGTGGATGATCCGGGCGATGAAGACGGCTTTGAGGTTGCCTGCGATCACCTCCGCGACATCGTCCGCCATGCCGAGCGCACGGAGATCAATTTGCTCATCGCCCCCAGCGGAGGGCTCACCACCACAGGCCAGGACTTGGCAGACCTCGTCCGTAAGGTTGGCGGTTTCCGGATCGGCTCCTTCCCAAGCTTTGCTGAAGCCCACGCCTCAGGCGACCCGGCAGAATATCTCCGCCTTGTCGCCCCCTATGCCTCTGCGATCTCCGCCTCCGGTGAACTCGATCCGCCAGCCATCTCACAATGTGTGGAAGCGATCAGTGCCGTCGGCTTCGATGGCACACTCGCGATTGAGCCCGCACCCGGCAAAGATGTTGAATCTCGAATCATCAGCGCCAAAGAAACTATTGAGGCAGCACTGCTGGAGGCGCAAGACGCATGATGACACGCACCGCACGACGCAATCCTGCGGCGGCCCGCACCATCATCACCATTGATGGACCCGCGGGGACCGGCAAGAGTTCCGTCGGCAGAACCTTGGCCGTCCGTCTTGGCCTCGATTTTCTTGACACCGGTGCCATGTATCGCGCGGCGGCCCTGCTCGCCCTCGAAAATAACAACTCCCTTGACGATGCTGATGGAATTGCCCAGCTCGTGCGCGAAGCGGATATTCGATTCAACTGGCACGAAGATCCGCCCACACTGCTCGCTGGTGATCGTGCCCTCACCTCGCGCCTGCGCGATGCTGATGTTGCCAAAGCTGTTTCGCCGGTCGCAGGCTTGGCGGCAGTGCGCCGTGAACTGGTCGCGCGCCAGCGCCGCATCGGCGAAGCTCATCCAAGGCTGGTATCTGAAGGTCGCGATCAGGGCTCTGTGGTCTTCCCCGATGCCTGCGTGAAGTTCTACCTCGATGCCTCGGCGTCCGTGCGTGCCTGCAGACGCGCCGAACAAATTGGCGAATTCGATCCCGCTGCCATTGCCTGCATTCAGACTGAGCTCGTCGAGCGCGATCGCCGCGATGAAACCCGCGCCGTCGGCCCCCTTCGCTGTCCGACCGATGCCGTCCGCGTTGATACTGACCAATATGATCAGCAGCAGGTTGTCGAGCACCTCGTCGAAGTTGCCTTTGATCGCGTGCCCGTATTGCGCGATGTCCTGCACCCCGTTGCAGCAGGCGCATGAACCGGCCCAGACGCGCCCGCACCGCGCCAGCGCGCCCGTCGCGCATTCGCAATTGGCGCACCAATCACCCCGGGTGCTCACTCGCCAGCGCCATCTTCTTCGATGCCTGCCGGGGCGTATTCCATCTGGTGTTCACAATCCTCTACCGCCACCGCCGCTTGGGTCTGCACCATATTCCCCGCACCGGCCCGTTGCTTATCGTCGCCAACCACCAGTCGCACTTCGATCCCATCGCTGTTGGTCTGCTTGTTGCTCCGCGCGCCACGCACCCCATCGCGCGCATCGGCCTTTTCAAAATGCGCCTCTTCGCATGGGGCATCAGGTCACTCAACGCTATTCCAATTCGTCTGGGCGAACCCGATACCGCCGCCATTCGTGAAGCCCTTGCGCGACTCAAGAGTGACGCACCCGTGCTCATCTTTCCTGAGGGCTCGCGCACCTTTGATGGCGCTGTGCAGCCATTTCAGCGCGGGACGTTATTGCTCTTGCGCCGGGCGAAGTGTTCGGTGCTGCCGGTGGCGATTGAAGGCGCTTTCGACGCCTGGCCCCGCACGCGGAAGTACCCACGGCTGTTTGGACATCAGATTGCGATTGCAGCAGGGCCGGCCATTCCCGCTGATGAACTGCTGTCGCTTTCTTCTGATGATGCACTCAAGCGGCTGTACGAGGAAGTTGAATCGTTGCGGCAGGATTGCCGGTCGCGGTTGGATGGGGCGAAGAAGTTGTGATGTGTGTGCCATGGTCACCGTGGGTGCCCATGTTCGTGAGGCCATGACGACTCCATCGTGGTCGCCCACGGCGACCACGGCACGCGGGGAGAGCAGGATCATCTAGGTGCCCACGGCCTCCGCATCGCGATTACTCAACATCCCGCCATCACTGCGCTCGCGCACCGTGCCGTCACGCTTCCAGCTGCGCTCACACCGGGGCTGATCCCGCAGATCAACCACCTCAAAGCCATCTCGTTTCGCAAGCGTCACACTGCTCACGCCGAGCACATCCGCAAAGTCCACCGCGTCAAAGTTCGCCAGTTCGCCAGCGGCATCAGGCCACACCACACTCGCATCAAGTGGATTGTCAAGGTCCCCCTCGGTGCGCACGCGTTCAAGTTCCAGAAGCGCCGCATCGCGCTGCGTCATCACCTTGGGCCACATCGCATCCGCCTGTACACCCATGTGTTCCGGGAAGCGCGTTTCATGCACACTCCGCGCATCATCCTTGGCAACTCGATGCAGCGCACGCCATGCCTCATCCGCAGTGTGCGGCATGATCGGCGCGAGCAAGCGACTGAGGCCATCGGTCAAATCCCAGAGCGCGGTTTGCGTGCGCCGGCGGCGCGGCGAATCAACCTTGTCGCAGTAGAGGCGGTCTTTGACGGCGGCGAGATAGATCGAACTGAGTGTGTCATTGCAAAACTGATACAGCAGATTCGTCGCCCTCTGGAAGTGATACCCCGCATAGGACTCACGCACCTGCCTATTCAGTGCATCAAACTCACTCAGCACCCACGCATCAATCGACGTTGCACCAAAATCCTCCAGCGCCACGCATTGCCCATCAGTGCATGTTTCGCTGCACGCCTTGAAATCATCCAGATTGCTCAGCAGAAACCGAAGCGTGTTGCGCACCTTGCGATACGCCTCGCCCGCAGTCTGGAAAAATGCCAGGTCCGCCTTGATGTCATTGTCATAGCTGATCGAGCCGATCCACCATCGGCATACATCTGCACCAAAAGTTTTTACAAGCTCATCAACATCCAGAGCATTCCCCTGGCTCTTACTCATCTTCTTGCCGTCTTTATCCACAATGAAACCATGCGTAAGCACGCTCTTGAAGGGCGGCACGCCCATCACCCCAAGCCCCGGCAGCAAGCTGAGTTGGAACCACCCGCGATGTTGATCACTGCCTTCGAGATACAAATTAACCGGGAAATCTCGCCCTTCCGAACGCTCGCGCATCACCGCGTTCCAGCTTGACCCACTCTCGAACCACACGTCGAAGATGTCCTGGCTCTTGGTGAGTGAGTTGAGATCAATGTTGTCCGGGTTGTCCCAGTGCTGGAGAAGCGTTTGTGCATCTTCGGTGAACCAGGCGTCGGAGCCCTTCTCGCGGAAGCGCTTTGCGATCGCATGTACCGTCGCTTCAGTGAGCAGAGGTTCACCATCCGCCGTGTAAAACGCCGGGATCGGCAAACCCCAAGACCGCTGGCGCGAAATGCACCAGTCGGGGCGGCTCTCAAGCATCCCCCGCATCCGGTTGCGCCCCCATTCAGGCACAAAGTTCACGCTATCTTCGGTCGCCCGCATCGCCATATCGCGTAAACTCTTCTTGTCGCGCTTCGTCGGCTCATCCACCGCAATAAACCACTGCTCCGTCGCCCGGAAGATCACAGGCGTCCTGCTCCGCCAATCGTGGGGATAGCTGTGCGTAAATCGATGGTCATAGAAGAGGTGGCCACTCTCGCGCATGACCTTGACGATTTCTTCGTTGGCTTTCCAGATGTCTTTGCCGCGCAACCACTCGGGCACACTCGCGTCATACGTCCCATTCTCAAGCACCGGGCAATAAATCGGCAGCTTCTCGCGCAGCCCCGTGTGGTAGTCATCCGCCCCATGCCCAGGCGCTGTATGCACCAAACCCGTGCCATCTTCAAGGCGCACATAGTCTGCTGCAAGAATGCGATAGCTCCCCATCGGGTCCGCGTGGCGCATCGCAGCATCCGGCGCGTGACGAAAGTCAGGCCCGGGCGTTCCGCCCTGATCTTCAATGAAAGGATGCCTGTAGCGCAGCCCAAGCAGCTTCTCGCCCGTCGTCGTTGCAAGGATGGTCACATCACTCGCTTTGGCCATCTGCGTGACCTTTTCGACGAGCTGCGTTGCAAGCACCGTGATATTGCCATCCACGCGCACGAGTGCATATTCAAACCGCGGATGCACCGCAATCGCAAGATTCGCTGGCAATGTCCAAGGCGTCGTCGTCCAGATCATAAAACTCGGGCGCTGTCCCGGCCGTGCGCTGTCAGCATCGTCGTCCGCATCCGCATCATGCGCCGGCAACCCAAAAGCGTCGTACACCGCATCCGCATCCAGCGCCTCGAAATCCACATACACCGAGATGTCTTCGCGATCCTCATATTCCAGTTCCGCATCCGCGAGCGCTGTTTCATTGGCGATCGACCAGTGCACCGCCTTGAGCTGCCGATACACCAACCCCTGCTCGACCAATCCTGCAAAGACTTCGATCACGGCACCTTCGTACGCCGGGTGCATCGTCAGGTATGGATTGTCATAGTCCGCAAGCGTGAGCAGGCGCTTCATTTGCCCGGTCTGGTGCTTGTGGAACTTGGCGGCGTACTTCTGGCACTCGCGCCGAATCGCCATTCGCCGCGTGTCATCCTCAAGTGATGCCATCTTCTGTAGCTTGCCCGCGGTTTTCAGTTCCTGCATCACCTTGTGTTCGATCGGCAGGCCGTGACAATCCCATCCCGGCACATACGTTGTCTGCTTGCCCTCCATCAGTGCACACCGGAACACAAAATCTTTGAGCGTTTTGTTGAGCAGGTGACCCAGATGAATCGAGCCATTGGCATAGGGCGGCCCATCGTGAAAGATGAACGCCTCCGTCCGCGCAGCATCCCCGGTGATCTGCGTGTATTGCCCGGCGCGGTCCCAGCGCTTGAGGCTCGCCGGCTCATTCTGCACAAGGTTTGCCTTCATCGGGAAGCTCGTCTTGGGCAAATTGAGGGTTGCGCGATACCGCGACTTGCCTTCCTTTGCGCCTCCGTCTTTGGTCGAACTCGCCGATCCCTTGTCGCCTTGTTGTGCTGCTGCCTGACTCATCTCCACCTTCATCGACTTTTCGCCGCGCTGTCTGGCCACGTCATTTCATCCGCTTGGGCCGCAATCCTACATGCCTTTGTCTCATGGGCCCCAAAAACACAACCGGCCCCACTCGGGGGCCGGCCACACATGATTTCTTATTGTGCCGAACAGCCCGCGTTATGGTGTTGTGTGCTCGAAAATGGCCTGCGTCCGAAGCACAATACCGCCCTGTGCAATCAAGTGATAGGTTTGGGCATGCACTTCTCGCCGAAAACGCTGGACATCCAGAATCGAGGCGCACCGTCCGCCATCTTCATCTTGCCACGCGTGCGTGATCGCGCTGGTTTCCTCAGCGAATTCGGTCAACTCATTGTAGGTGTCGCGATACAGGCTTTCGGGCAACTGTTCGGTCTGCACCGTCGACACGTATTTCAAGTGGTCACCGAATGATTCCTCGTGGTCCCGTTCGCCCGCGCAAGGCAATTCGATCACCAGCCCCCGCTCAGGGAATGTCGACTCATCGGCGGTGATCAACTCCGTGGCACACGCATCTTCATGCACAAAACGCATCAGATGCGCTCCGGGCATGATCCATCCTTCGAACTGGTAATCCCCGTATGCAATCGTCGTGCGATTCTTGATCGGGAACAACTCCGGATGCAGTGCACGCTTGTACACCAGCAACCGGTACGCTTGCAGTGAAATCGTCTTCGTGGCCGAGTTCATTTGTCTTCCTGACACTTTTCCTGACAAGGTATTCGCTCCTGTGCGCCGGTCCCGTGTATACCGACGCGAAGCCCAGTGTAGACCTCCAAAGCGTAAACTCAAGCACGACTTTCAAAATCAGGTATTCAATTCACCTTCGCCCAAATAAGGCACAAAAACGCGGGGGGCAGTGCGTTTTCGCCATACCCCCAGTTTTCTTTCTTTGTTCTGCTTCAATTTGCACCTTGGAACTTCTCCCCCCCGCCTGAGGCATCTGCCGACACAGGTATTATGTCGGACCTTGACGCCCAGCTTTGCCTTCTGCGCCGCCTGCCCCGGACGGAACTCCTTGCCACGCTTGCCGTTGCCATTCGTGCCTCGGATGACACCGAGCGCACTATTTTCCTCGCCACTTTGTTGGAGAAGTGCGAGGTAGGGAATTCCCGTGCCGCCGCTTTTGCTCGCCGCCAACTCCTCACCACCTGGCCAGCACTGACCCCTCCCCAACAGAAATCCGCCCTTTTTGCCATGGGCTCGAGTCTTCCAGCCATTCTCGCTGCGGAACTCACAGATGCTGATGGGGCTGCTGGTCAGGCTTTGCGTGCATGGACAGATATCATTGTCAACAAAGAACTTACGGATGCAATTGGCCCTGTCGTCCACCGCGGGCTTGCCCATCCCGCCGCCTTGCTCGATCTGGTCGAGGCCGCAGCAACCCACGCCACCGCCGAGTCGACAGACCTGGCGCTCGCCGCCCGGGCTACAATTTCGATGCTCGCCGCCCACTACCCCTCCCGTCAATCGCTCGGCCTCGATCCCCACGCCGAGCTCCTCAATCAGAGTGTGGACACCACGCTTGCCCATCTTGCTCAGACCTACGATGACCACCGCGACGATGCTGTCATCGCTGCCACGATCCTCAAAAGTGCATCGCCCGGCCCCGCGATTCGGGGATGGTTCTCGCGTCGGGACGATGTTGGGCACATGGCACTTCGGCGGGTTGCCAAGACCCTCAGGCCAGCAATGGCTGCGGAACTGGCCACCGCGTGGCTTGGTCGACCTGCCCTTGCCGGTCTTGCCGATCGATTCCTGACCTCCCAAGGCTCTGTCCCGGTCTGGACCGCAGCCTTGGCCCAGTGGCCCCTTCTAATGGTGCCCAGCCGTTGGGCGCGAGTTGGCAAGCTGCGCAAACTCGGCGAGGGGATGCTCAACCCCGGCAACTGGCCGGACCTCCCAGAATCGGCGCGGCGGGGCACCATCGCATGGACCGCAACAGCCCATCTCCGTGAGCACGATCGGCGTGTGCGGCTGTGCTGGCATCTTGGTGATCCTTCGCCGCGCGTGCGGCATGCCGCGGTGCGCACACTAGCAGCGCGCCCTGCGAGTGCGGAACTCGATGTGGCGCTCGCCGATTTTGCACACGATGCTGATGCCCGTGTCGCAGAGGCTGCTATCTCTGCCCTAGGGCGGGCAAGGGGAGTCGGACGCCGACGTGCATTGAACACTCACATCGTCACCGCACGTCGATCAATCCACGGGCGGGTGCGTGCGCGAGCCAGACAACTTCACCCGGTTTTTGATCCCTTTGCTTGGCCGTCGACGCGCGCCGCGCGCTGGCAGGCACCCGTTGCTGCGCAGGCGATGCTGGCGCGCGAGCCCGAGGTGATCATCGAAGAACTTCGTGCCCGTCTGATCGATGCCGGGGCTGATGGGCGGCGCGGGGGCCTGTGGCTCGTTCAACGGCTTGGCCTTATTGATGACATGCTCGAAGAGCTTATTGCTGTCGCGCTCGGGGTGTCTGGCCATGTCTCCGCCCCGGAGCGTGCCAAGGCGATGCTCCTACTTGGGCGCGTCAGTGAGCAGCACATCGATCGCGCTATGGCAACACTTGCACACGGTGTATCTGATCAAGACGGTCGCATTCGCGCTGATGCAGTAGAGGCTGTGGGACAGCTTCGCGGTGTTGATGCGGCACTCGATGGGTTTATGAATGATGATGTGCCGCGCGTGCGCGGGAATGCCCTGCGGCATGGCGTCATCCATGGACGTGCGCCAGCGGTACTGAGTGAACTTTCTTCGATGTTGCGAGACTCTCGCATGCCGCACAGGCGTACCGGGCTCTGGGTCGTTGAACGCGCCCGCCCAATGGAGCTGGCCGGGGTGATCGCAGAACTTGCACAGCGTGAGCCCGAGCCGATTTTGCGTGCTCGATCGGTTCGCTGTGCGCGCCGGTTGCTCACTTCTCTTGAACGGGTCGCCGCATGAAAAGCGCACACACGGGGCCCGTGAGTCCAACACTTATTCTTGACCCGGTTGCGCCGTCGAGCGCACCACCGCCGGCGCACTTTGAAATGTCCGGGAGCATCCTGATGGCAACGGTGTTCATTGTGGCAGCGGTGGTGGGGTGGTTCATCGCTCGCAAGCGCGGCGTGCGCTTGCCGACAGTGTCACTTCCAAAATGGCACACGCCGCCCGAGTCGGAATTGTGCGATCGCGCCTTCGGGCGACTTTCGAGGCATCTTGGTTTGGGTGGGCGCGATCAGAAGCTGGTCCGCCGGATGGCAGAGGGCATCGGGCAAGCCCCCGTGGCGCTGCTGATCAGCCCCACCGCGCTCGAACAAGGGGCAGCCGCGCTCAAGCGGACGTGGCAGCAGGCCGAGCAATACCCAGAGCGAGAAATCGCAACTTTGGCAGCCCTGGAGCAGAAGCTCCATGCCTTGCCGGGGTAAGAAAGGGCAAGTCGACATGCTGCAACAGAAGAATGAAGCTCGTATCTCAGCCGCCGCGCGTCTTCCGGTTTCAAATCGCGATCGCAGGGCAACACGCCGAATGCCCATCAACCGTGAACTCGAGATGACTGTGATCACTGAGGATTCGACGCCCGCGCATCGCGTGAGGGTGCGCGCCTTGGATATTTCTCGCACAGGCATGGGCGTGGTCACGCGCGTGGCGCTGCGCCCCGGCATTCGCGCAGTATTGCCCTTGGCACGGCAAGATGGGCGACGAGCCCTCGTGGGCGTCGAAGTGATGCATGCGACTGCTGCAGGTGATGGCATCGATGCGCAGGGATGCGCTGCGGGGCTTCGGTTCTTCAAGCTGTCCGAGGCGGTTGCCCGCCGATCACGACTATGATGCACGCGTGAACAAAAAATGTGACACAGCGAAGTCAGATGGTGTGCGCGGTGCGCTGGTCCTGATCGGGCTGCGCGGCAGCGGGAAGTCAACCGTTGGGCGAAACGTCGCGGCACAATGTCATGCAACCTTTATCGATCTTGATGATCGCACGCGCAGTGCGATGGGCGCGACAACAGTTTCAAAGGCGTTTCACGAGCAGGGCGAAGAGGCGTTTCGCACAGCAGAGGTCAAGGCCTTGCGCATAGTGATCGAGGAAGCCAAACAAACTGAAAAACCAGTGGTTGTGGCGCTTGGAGGCGGCACGCCAACGGCACCCGGCGCGGACGATCTGCTGCGTTCATGGCAGCGGGACGGCGCGATGATTGCCTATCTTCGTGCAGAACCAGAAGTGCTCGCACAGCGCTTGCGAGCGAACCTTGGTGATCGCCCGAGCTTGACGGGAAGCGACCCGATCGAAGAAATCGCAACGGTTCTGGCGCAGCGCGATGGAGTGTACTGCGACCTTGCGGATGTCATTATCGACGCCGATGCATCTGTTGATGCAACGACGCAGTGTGTGAGCAAGGCCTGGGGTACTTATTCAAGCGGCCAGTGAGAATTGCCCGCTGTGCAGTCGGCGCAGTAAGCGCTCTTCATCGCCGGGCTGGCAGAAATTTGAGAAGACGCACGCCATGCGCACGGGGCCGGGATGCTCAAGGTCATCTTCGTGTAGCCACACAACATTGCCCATCGCAAACACAGGTTTGCGTTCTGAGACGCGGAGAGATGAAGCACCGGGCAAGGTGATGCGCAGACCGATGCGCGTGCCGGGCTGGATGGCGCGATCAAGTTCGAAGCGCAAGCCGCCCTTTGAGATGTCGTAGGCGTGCCCTTCGTGTCCGAAGCGCTCTTCATCGAGCAGGCGCACCGCGACCTCGGTGTACATCGAGGGCAACAGGTAGCGATCGTGCTGCCGGCGGTTGTTTTCTGTAACGTTCATAGCTGGCTTCCCCCTTGCATCAAGATGCCCGCCATGCGAGGCGGGTTCTCCTGCACATGGCTATCGGCCTTAGGCGGGCAGCAGTTGAAACTGAGAATGATCCAGAGGCCACAGGGACTCTTTATTCGGACGAGAGCATGCAAAAATTGCGCGATTCAGCTCTGCTTGCGTGCGGTTCACGCGATCCATTGCCCGGCGTAGATCGTGGGATACGGTTCGCCGTCGCGTTCGGTGAGTTGAAAGAGGCGCTTGGTGATCTGCCGCAGATGCAGCAGATCGTGCGCAGCCCACGAGGTGAGCAACATGCCCGCGTGCATCGGGCCAAATTTCGAATGGGCGAAAGCGCGAGACCAATCGGGACATTCAAGAGCGCGCAGCCATGTGATCGAAGCCGCCCGTTCGCGGACAAATCGGTCGAGGGTGTGCGCCGGGTCGAGGGTGTTGTATGTGCGCGCGACAGCAACACCTTCGGGATCGATCGGATCCCACGCGGCGCTCGGATTGTCAAGCGTGCGCTGTACGCGGGCACGAAAATCTTCAACTTCTTCATCTGCAAGATGCGCAAGCACTTCGAGGATCGACCACGCGCCATCTTCTGGCTTCCAGCGCACATCTGCATCGGCAAGCGGCCGCACGAGTGCTTCGAGCACGCGAGGAAAGCGATCCAGAGTTGCAATGAGTGCGGGTGAGTGCATGGCGACCTAGAGCACAACTTCACTGCCCCGTGCGATCTCGGGCAACATGAGGCTTTGAAGTCCTTTGCGGTCCATCGCGGTGATTGGGCTGACTTCGAGCGTGCAGTCGGGCGTGCCATCAGTGCTGCGGGGCACCGGGTGCTTTCGCCATTCAAGCCAGCGCGCCACACGCTCGGTCTGTAGCGCAGCAGAAGTGGCCGGAGAATCATTGCCCTTGGCATTCTTGATCGGTGCGAATTCATCGACGCGATCAACTTCGTAAACGATGGAACTTTTCGCAGTATCGTTCTCGCCGCACAGGGGAATGGCATCGAAGACGAACATTTCGAGCTTGATGCCGTTGGGCGAAGTGGGCTCAGTCACTTGCCCGGTGCGAAGATCAACGCAGGGCACCTTTTTCTCGGCGCGATGAAACAGCAACTGACACGCCCCGCCTGCGTTGAGGCGATCGACGAAATCCACCGAAATGGCATGCACCGCGATGTTGCCCGCGCGGAGGCGCAGCCGCCCGTCCGGCTCGCGCGCTTCGGTGAGGTCCGCAGACAAATCCGAGTATTCAAGCACTTGCGTTATGCCATCAACTTGCGCGACCACGCCGACTTTTTCACCCGGCTCGACTTTCGAGACCACCTTGGTTGACATTTCTCCCGATGAATCCGGTGCTGCGGTGTGCAAGCCAAGAAAGATCGGGTCAACAACACGGCACAAGGGGTTGTCAACCTGAAAATAGCTGATCTGTTCGATGCCGCGGTCGCGCATGTCGCGCAGTGCGCCGGAGGCAGCGAGGGCGCGCAGTGAGCCACCATGCCCATCAGGATTCGTTGCGATGCGGTGTTTATCTGCAAGCAGAATGCGGCCGGTGGTCATGTCAAAGCTTGGCATCACACCCTGTGCAAAGAACATGATGCTCGCGGGGTCAAGGTCGAAGTGGTTGTGCGACTCAAAGAACGCAACAGTCTCATCATGATTCAGTGGGCTGGTCATGATGTACCAGGGCACGGCTGCGCCAAAGCGATGGTTCGCGGCGATGAGCCATTCGGCAAATACGCGAAAGAGCGGCTTGCGCGTGATCGGCGAGCCGGGATAGCACCCCTTCGGGCCGTCATAGCCAAGGCGCGTGCCCTGTCCGCCCGCAACGGTGAATGCAGCGACTTTGCCTGCGCGCAACAGTGCTTCTCCGATCAGACGGTAGTGATCGATATCCCATGAAGAATCATCAAAGGCGTAACAGCGCGGTGGTTCGACCGTGCCCGTGGGTGCAAACGATGGCTTACCTTTGACATATTTTTCGACCCATTGGGGCACATGCGCGAGATCGATCGATGCGATATCCGCGATCAACAGATCGCGCTGTGGCGCACTCAGTTGGTCCCAGAAAGTAAGAATGTGATCCTGCCCAACAGCAGCGAGTTGTGTGCGAAGATCGTCAATTGCGGCGCTGGTTGGTGATGCGTTGGTCATTGGGGCGCACGTCTCCGATGTTTGCAGGGTGCCATGCGTACGAGCAGCAGGCTAATCGAGTTCGGGGGCTGCGGGCTCAGACCATCCATCGTCGGCGTGGCGAACAATCATACCGGTCTCGACATAGATCACCTGCTCGGCAACATTGGTGCAATGGTCCGCCATGCGAGCCAAGGCTGCAGCAACTCGGTTGACTGTGAACGCGTATTCCGCAGTACGCACGCCCGCTGCGAGTTCTTCTTCCATGCGGCGAAGCACCGCAGCACGAAAGGCCTCGGTCGTGTTGTCAGATTTGAGCACACGCCGGGCGAGAGGCACATCCATCTTGTCAAAGCATGTGATGGTTTCCTGCACAATGCCGATCGCAGAATTGGCAAGTACGCGAAACTGCCGGGGCGGTTCGGCGTCCATCTTTACAAAGCCATCGATCAGCCCTGCGATGATCGCAGCAAGGTCAGCAACGCGCTCAAACTCATTGTTCACCTTCACAATGGTCAGGACCATGCGGACATCGCGCTCGGTGAGTCCGCCCGTGCCGATGGCGTCAGTCAGCAGGGCCACCGCGTGGCGCTCAATCAGCACATCGGTCTTATCAATCAAATCGTCCGCTTCACGCACCGTGGCACCCTGAGCAGTGTTGCGCGCAAAAATGGCATCAACAGCCAATTCGACCAGTCGCCGCACCGCGGCGCCCTCATCGACCAACTCACGATGCAACAATGTCAGCCTTGGGCGAAAATCAACTTGTTTTGAACTGCTCACGCACGGGCTCCGTATGCCGAGGGTGCGCCACTGTAACAGGGGGAGCTCACCTACTTCAGCCGATACCGGGATCGGTCCGGCGCGCGATGTATCATCGAGATTGGTCCCTTGATCTTTGTGGACCTCAACAGGAGGCGTGGCACATGAGCTTTGAAATCGAAGGCCTGCACGGACGGGCTGTTCTGGATTCGCGCGGCAACCCGACGGTTGAGGTCGAATGCATGTTGATAGGCGGGGCACACGGGCGGGCGATCGTGCCCTCCGGGGCCTCTACAGGCGAAAATGAAGCCGTCGAACTGCGGGATGGCGACAAGACTCGATGGCTTGGCAAGGGCGTTGACAAGGCGGTTCGGCATGTCAATGAACTCATCGCACCGGAACTCTTTGGCTTTGATGCCCGGGATCAGGAAGAAGTCGATGCGGCGCTGATTGGCCTCGATGGCACCCCCAACAAGAAAAAGCTTGGGGCAAATGCCATGCTCGGAGTGTCGATGGCGGTCGCTCACGCCGCTGCTCAAAGTGTGGGTTTGCCCCTGTACCGGTACTTGGGGGGCACATCGGCCAAGGTGCTGCCCGTGCCAATGTTGAACATTCTCAACGGCGGCAAGCACGCGGACAACACAGTCGATTTTCAGGAGTTCATGATTCAGCCCTGGGGTTTTGATGATTTTGAGGAAGCGCTGCGCGCTTCAGTTGAGATCTATCACACGCTGAAAGGCGTGTTGAAAAAACGGGGGCTTTCGACAGGCATCGGTGATGAAGGCGGGTTTGCGCCAGACCTGAAAGACAATGAAGATGCACTGAAGGTCATCGAAGAAGCAGTAGACAAAGCTGGATATTCATGGGGTGAGCAGATTTTCGTGGCCCTTGATCCTGCGACCAGTGAGTTGTGGAATGAGGCTGCCAAGGATGGCAAGCAGGGCTACAAGCTCTTCAGTTCGACCGGCGAGATCATGAGTACCGATGACTTGGTATCGATGTGGGCAGCGTGGTGCAAGAAGTATCCCATCCGGTCGATCGAAGATGGCCTTGCGGAAAATGATTGGGAGGGATGGAAGAATCTTACGAAGCGCATTGGTGACACTGTGCAACTCGTTGGTGATGACCTGTTCGTGACCAATCCGAAATTCCTCGAGCGCGGCATCACCGAAAAATCGGCCAATGCAATTCTCATCAAGGTGAACCAGATCGGCACTCTCAGCGAGGCGATGGATGCTGTGAACATGGCGCACAAGGCGGGGTTCGCAGCAGTCGTGAGTCATCGTTCTGGTGAGACAGAAGATTCGACGATCGCGGATATTGCGGTGGCGACGAATGCGGGGCAGATCAAGACTGGGGCCCCGTGTCGCAGCGACCGAACTGCGAAATACAACCAACTGCTGCGCATCGCGGATGAACTGGGCATGCAGGGGGTGTATGGCGGGTCGATGTGGCGACGATCCTGACTGAGTTTTTGGCTCGGTATGCACAATTGAATCTTCTGTTCATGCCCTAATTCGGGTACACTCCCTCATTTCGGGGATGTGTATGTGGAAGAGTGAATCTGGGTGGTTCATTTTTTGGAGCAAAAAACCTTGATTTTGAGCTTCAATGGGCTTTTCTGACCCCTGGAAGTGGTGGTTCAGATAAACTATGCCGAAAATGCAGCATCCGGGCGGTTTCGCCATGCGTATGTGGTTACACTGAGTCAACAACTTCGAATTCGTGTGAATTCGGGTTCAACATGGCACAGGACGGCGCATTGAGAGAGGTGCCGTTCGGGCCGGGCGAGTGAGAGCCGGTTGGAGAACCGGGGGCAACATGGACGTGATGGAATCACTTCAAGAGGTCATATTTGCACTGGGTCAGCTTGGGACTTCCAAGCCGTCAAATGGCGCGATCCTGGAGCAGGTTGGATTGCTTTTGGCAAGAAGTGTTGGCGCAGAAGCAACCTCGGTATCGGTGCATGAACAGGGCTTTGAGAACCCTGTGAGTGCATGGGTTGTGCTGGGAGCGTGGCCTCGACACGATGCTATCCGGCTTGTGGAACCACCGATGAGTCATCTTGCCAATGTGGAGCGCGGGCGACTGCATCGGCTTGGTGCGATCAACGATGAGCGTCACCTCGCACTGAATATCAGCGACCACGGTCTTGTGGTTGTCCGCCGGGCGGATGCCACAGAGTTACTGATGACAATCAGCGCACTGGGTGGCAAGCGGTTGAGTGATGAGCAACTTGAGCGGTTCGGGCAGTTGGCGTTGTTTGCAGCCCGGGCGTGGTCAGGCGTGTGGCGTCGCGAGCCGGAGTGGGCGGTGGACCTCAAGACACCGTGCCGGAATGTCCTTGAAATGGTGGTCGAAGGACTTGATGACGATCAGATTGCCACCAAGTCTGGGCTCAGCTACCACGCGGTGCGGGCACATTTGAAGCGGCTGTTTCGTGCGGCGGGCGTGCGAAGCAGACTTCATCTGATGCAGGCGTATCGTGAAGAGTGTGCGGGACGACGCTTCGAAGCGGGTGCAGCAGGAGAGCAGAGAGCGCCAGCAGCGACAGTGCAGAATCATCAGGCCGAGGTCGGGCCTGTCCACTTTGCACAGGCGTGTTGATCGATTGAGAGAGAGAGAATCTTTATCGCATCGGCGCGAACCCATCGCGCCGGTGCGAGTCCAATGAATCAGGTAGACCGACCAGCGCAGGTTCGCTTATCCGGCGACCTGCGCTGTTGCTGATGGACTGGCTTGGGGGGGAGCTTCGGTGGCGCGGGGAGTGCCTCGCTGCAGCCCTTCCGGCTGTCATGTGCTGCCAATACATCACAAATGAGACCCTGCTGATAGATTCGGTAGGTTGTGGGGCGGCGGGCTCGCTGTGCGAGACAGCTTTGCATCGGGAGCGCGTCTATGGCGGTATTACGGAGACACGCCCCATTGGGGGGGCGGGGCCAATGGTGGGGACTCAGGTGGGAGACTCGATGAGTGAGTACAGCGGCACGGGAACGGTTGGGAGCGAACCACAGCCGGGGGTGGCGGACATCGACGCGATCGCACAGGAGGTCGAACGGACGTCGGCGCCCATGCAAATTCTTGCCTCCGCAGTTGAGACCGTCGTGGTCGGGCAGAGTGCGATGGTCGAAGGGCTTCTGATCGGGCTTTTGTGCAATGGGCATGTCCTGCTTGAGGGTGTGCCGGGCTTGGCAAAGACCCTGACGGTGTCGAGTCTTGCGAGTGCGATTCACGCGCAGTTCAAACGGATTCAATTTACGCCTGATTTACTGCCAGCAGATTTGATCGGCACGCTGATTTATAACCCGAAGGAGGGCACGTTTGCGCCGCGCAAGGGGCCGGTGTTTGCAAATATTGTGCTTGCCGATGAGATCAACCGGGCGCCTGCGAAAGTGCAAAGTGCATTGCTTGAGGCGATGCAGGAACGACAGGTGACGATCGGCGATGAGACGTATCCCCTGCCCGAACCTTTTCTTGTGCTTGCGACACAGAACCCAATCGAACAGGAAGGCACATATCCGCTGCCCGAGGCGCAAGTGGATCGGTTCATGTTGAAGCTCAAGATTACGTATCCGAGCCGCGAGGAAGAACGCGCAGTGCTGGATCGCATGGCAAGCAGCGCACCAGCAACGGCAGTGGAAGCAGTGGTGGGTACGGACGAGATCATCGGTGCCCGCCGTGCAGCGGATCGCATTTATATTGATTCGCGCGTGCGGGATTACATCGTTGATGTTGTTCATGCGACTCGGAAACCGGATGGCGGGCGGGACGCCCACCCCACCAGTTCAGGCGAAGCGCATCGTCCGAAAGAGCTTGACCGATTGATTGATTTTGGTGCATCACCGCGTGCGACGCTTGCGTTGACACTTGGGGCGCGGGCGAAAGCGTTTCTTGCAGGGCGCGGGTATGTGACGCCGCAGGATGTGAAGGGTGTGGCACTTGATGTGCTTCGGCATCGTGTGATGGTGAGCTATGAGGCGGAAGCTGAGGGGCTGACAAGTGATGATGTGGTGCGCATGGTGCTTGATCATGTGCCGGTGCCCTGACATGTTGAGGCGGCGCGAGAAGGTGCATAGCGGATGATCACTGACGAACTGCTGAGGCAGGTGCGATTGCTGCAGATTCGATCCCGGCGAACCGTGAACGAAGTGTTCGCGGGCGAGTATTCATCTGCATTTAAAGGGCGCGGCATGGAGTTCGCGGAAGTGCGGCAGTATGCGCCGGGCGATGAGATTCGCACGATTGACTGGAACGTCACAGCGCGCACGGGCGAGCCGCACGTCAAGCGCTTTGTTGAAGAGCGCGAGCTGACGTTGATGTTTGTCGTGGATATGTCGGGGTCAAGTGAATTTGGTTCGCAGCGCAGGCTCAAGCGCGAACTGGCAGCGGAGATATGTGCGCTGCTTGGGTATGCAGCGCTTGCCAACAATGACAAGGTGGGGGTGTTGATCTTTTCGGATCAGGTGGAAACGTATGTGCCGCCCAAGAAGGGACAGAACCATACGTTGCGCATGGTGCGCGAGTTGCTCGAATTTGGAACGGACCCTGCGCCGAAGAAGAGGCGTGGACGACGGCGCGAAGTGGGGCGCGGGACCAATGGGATCGCAGCGCTTGAACATCTGGGGAAGGTGCTGAAACGCAAGGCGATTGTTGTGTTTGTGTCGGATTTTCTTTTTGGCGAGGCGGCAGGGGATGCAGATGTTGAGAAGAATTTCGAGACGGCGCTGCGGATTGTGTCCCGCAGGCATGATGTGGTGACGGTGCACCTTGCTGATCCGCGCGAGATGGAAATGACCAATTCGGGAATGATCGAACTGGAAGATCCGGAGACGGGCGCACGCGCGTGGGTGGATGCAGGATCGAAGCGCGTGCGGCGTGCGTTTGGGGCGCTTGCGAAGCGGCATGAGGCGCAGGTGCGCGAGCGATCGAGGAAAGTCGGTGCAGATCATCTGTTTGTGCGTACGGATCAGCCTTATATTCATGACCTTGTGCAATTGTTTCATCGGCGGGAGCGGCGTCGATGATTGCAACAGTACTGATCTTGGGCGCTGCGGTTCTCGGCACTGATTCCGTGCTGACGGAAATTGGGCGCGCGGAAGCTGATGATGGTCAGGTGCATGCGGAGATTGTGGCGAGAGCGCGGCCTAGGGCAAGCGTGTATGACTTCGTGGGGATTAACCTCACCATCGTGCCAACAGATGAAGCCGAACTGGCGGACTTGTCCATTTCTCGCGCGATCAGCGGTGATTTCTATCTCGTGCGTGGGGTGGCACAGAAGACTGTGTTGCCTGATGGTAGAACGACCTATCTTGCGACGCTGGAGCCACTTGCGGGTGGATCGCTCACGATTGGGCCGATCGAGATTGTGTACACCACGACGGGGCTTGAAGGCGAGGAGCAGTACACGCTTGAACTTGAAGCGATGCAGGTGATGATCGCGGGTTCGATTGATGTGCAGGCGGGCGATGCACCAGCAGGATTGAAAGAGCGCCTTGATGCGCCGAGGGGTGCGCCGTGGGGATGGATCATTGCAGGAAGCAGCGCAGTTGTACTTGGTGTGATTGCAGTGGCCGTTGTTGTGATGCACCGGCGCAAGGCAGCGTTGCCGTTGCCCCCGCGGCCCGCGCATGAACTGGCGCTTGCACAACTAGATGCGCTTGTGAGAGAGGGATTGATTGAGCGGGGTCAGGTTGAAGCATTTCTGGCGCGCTGCTCAGATATTTTGCGGCAGTACATCGGGGCGCGGTTTGATATTGATGCACCGGATCGGACAACCGAGGAGTTTTTGCAGGAAGCAGCACGGTCGAAGCAGTTGAGTATTGGAGATGTGGTGTTGCTGGAAGGCTTCCTGACGCGCATCGATCTTGTGAAATTTGCAAAACGAGATGCGAGCGCTAGTGAAGCGCGCGATGCAGCGGCGCAAGCGAGGTCATTCATTGATGAGACGCAAACGCCAGATGATGCAATGGCGGTGGGGAGCATGGTATGACTTTGCATGAACCCCTGTGGTTGCTTGCGTTGTTGTTGGTGCCGTTGTTTGCATCGCTGCATGTGCGGCGTCATCGGCGCGTGGTTGTACGATTTGCAGCAATAGAGCGCATCAAAGATAGCGGACGAAGCATGCGCCAGCGGCTGCGGTGGGCACCGATTGTCATGCGATGCGCTGCGCTTACGCTGCTTGCAGTTGCGATGGCAAGACCTCGCGAAGGTATTGGAGAGGTGCGGTCGATGGTTGATGGCGTTGCAATGATGGCGGTGCTCGATCGGTCGGGATCAATGGCAGAAGCGATGGAAATTGATGGCAGGGAGATGACCAAACTAGATGTACTCAAGGGCACATTTCGTGAGTTTGTGAGCGGAACGAATGCGATCGAAGCGCCAACAGGTGCGCGCAGGAATGGGCCGGAATTACCGGGCAGGGTGCATGATTTGGTGGGGTTAGTGCAATTTTCCGGGATTGCAGAGACGGTGAGTCCGCTCTCGGGTGTGCATGAGACATTGATCAAGCGCGCAGAGGAGATAGAGCTTGCGCCAACGACAGGCTTTGAGGCGGGCACAGCCATTGGTGAAGGCATTGCATTGGCGGCGGCGCGGTTGAAGGACGCAGAGAAAGAGTTGCAGGCGCGCGAGGATGCGCTTCATGCGGCAATTGCGGATGATGACACCGAAGCAACGACAAAGACGGGCGCAGATGAGTTCACAATTCGTTCGAAGATTATCATTTTATTTACAGATGGCGATGAAAATGAAGGCGAGATCCGTGTCCCGGCGGCGACAAAGCTGTGTCAGGACTGGGGCATAAAGGTGTATACGATTGGGATTGGTGGTGCCCCTCGCCGCGGGTTCATGCGACTTCCGACAAGTTCGTATGACGAGCGCGTGTTGAAACACATTGCTGAGGCAACCGGCGGAGTGTATCGGCGTGCAGAGAATGCGACAGCGCTGCGTGAGGTGTACAAGGAGATCGATGAACTTGAAAAAACCGAAGTTCGGTCGATTGAATATACGTCATACAACGAATTGTTTGGTGTGTTCGCGCTGGCGGCGGGGTTGATGGTTGCAGGCGAACTCGCACTCGGGGCGCTGGTTTTAGGGAGGCCTGCGTGATGCGCTTTGGCGAACCAGTGTGGCTTGAGTGGCTGTGGGCGCTTGGGCCGATGGCCGGGCTTGCGGTGTTGTCGATGGTTCGGCGGGCGCGGGGGATGCGCGCGTTTGTGTCGGTATTTCTTATAGATCGCATGGCTCCGGGGCGGTCGGTTGTGCGCACGATTGTGCGCGGGGCGCTGGGCATGGGGGGGCTTACCGCGATTGTGATCGGCCTTGCGCGACCTATCGGCAATCCGAGTGAGCGCGAAGTGACGCCCATGGGACGCGATGTGTGTTTTGTCATTGATGTGTCGCGCTCAATGTTGGCAGCGGATCTGGCACCGAATCGCCTTGAGCGTGCGAAACTATGGGTGCGTGATGCGCTGCGCATCGTCAAGGGTGATCGCGTGGGGTTGGTGGCGTTTGCCGGATGGCCTTCGGTGGCGTGTCCATTGACGCATGACTACGCCTTTTTTGCGTTGATGCTCAATGATCTGTCGACGGAGTCTGCCCCTCGGGGTGGTACGAATCTTGGTGATGCAGTGCGCGCAGCAATAGGCGAAGTTTTTGATGAAGAACAAACAGGCGGATTTCGCGACATCATTTTGATCACCGATGGTGAAGACCTTGAAGAATCGTTTCCGGTGCAGGCAGCGGAGGCGGCGGGGCAGGCGGGGGTGCGGCTGATCATCGTGGGCATTGGCAGTGAGCGCGGCACGAGAATCGAATTGCGCGATCAGCGCGGACGCCGCTCTGTCGTCAAGGATGCCCAGGGGGCGCCGGTGATTACACGTCTTGATGCGCCTACGTTGCGCGAGATGGCACGGATGACGCCCGGTGGGCGATTTTTTCAGGTGGGTACGGGGGATATTCGCCTTGATGAGGTGTATGAATCGCTTATGGCTGAGGTGTCGCAGCGAACTTTTGAAAATGCAGAGGCAACGGTCTATGAAGAATATTTTCAGATCTTCCTTGCCATTGCATTCGGATTGCTTGGATTGGAGATGGTCATGGGCGAACGCAGGTGGCGGTGAAATGAAACTGAGCCTTTTCATAGCGATGTTGATCCTGAGCTGCGTCTTTTCCGCGACAGGTGCGGTACATGTTCCTGCGACGACAACACCGACGACTGAAGCAATTGAAGCAATCGATATCCAGCGTTCGGCATTGTCACTCATGCGCGAAGGTGTTGCAAAGTATGATGCGGGCAAGTTTGAGGAAGCAGAAAACTTGTTCCGGGCCTCAGCGCTCGTAAAGAATGCCCCGATGGGTGCGATCTTCAATGAAGCGTGTGCGCTGTATCGTCAGGGCGATCTGGAAGGCGCTGCGCGTGCGTTTCGGGAGGCATCTGCGCAGCAGGGGGCAGCAAAAATCGCGGGGCGCAGTGCGTACAATCTTGGATTGGTCGCACTTGATCGCGCCGATGGTGAACAGGCGGGATTGCTTGATGGTTTGGACCCGGTGCCGCATGTCTTTGATGCGAATCCCGATGCTGCCTGGCAGGCGTATGACGACGGGGTTGATCAGTTGATAGAGCAATATGCACATGCGGGTGATGATTTCCGTGAGGCGATTGCCAATGACTCTGATGATATGGATGCGGCGCGCAACTTTGGTGTGACACGGCAGCGCATTCGAGCGTTGCAAGATGAGCGTGAGGCGAAGCGGCAGGAGTTTGAGCAGCTTCGTGAGCAAATGATGCGACCGGAGGATGCGGCGCAGCAGATGGAAGAACTTGCGGAGCAACAACAGGCGCAGGCAGAGAAGAATCAGCAGCAGGACCAGAGCCAATCGCAAGCCCAGAATGGTCAGCAGCAGGTGAGTGATGACACGCAGTCGGCGCTGGATCAGGCGGAGAAAACACTTGAAAAAGTGCAAGAGCTTCGCGAGCAGCGCGAACAGCAGCAGGCGGGCGATGGAGCTGAGCCGCAAACGAATGAACAGTTGATTCAGGAGGCGCAGGCGGCGCTGGAAAAGGCGCGCGAATTGCAGGAGAAGGCAGAGCAAGCCCTTGAAGAGGGTGATCAGGAGAAAGCTGCAGAAGCGCAGAAGGAAGCAGCCAAGACAATGCAGAACGTGGCGGAGCGCATCCGCGAGGCGCTTGAAGAGCAACAGCAGGGCGAGGGTGAGCGGCAGGATGGCTCTGAAGGCGAGCCAAGCGATCAGCAGCAGCAGGCGAATAATGATCAGCAAGGAGAGAATCAACAGGAGCAGGCGCAAGAACAGGCATCAGCTGAAGGTGAAGCCGAAGATGCACTTGAACAACAAGTTGAGCAGTTGGTGCAGTATCTTCTTGACAAGGAAGAGAAACAGCGCGAGCAGCTTGAAGCGATGCGGCGTAAAAATGTGCGGCCTGCGCCCGTGGAGCGTGACTGGTGAAGCAAAGCGTGAGCCAACTGATAGCGCTGGTGATGATCGTTGTGATCGGTCCGCAGACCTTTGCGCAGCGCCGGGAGGCATCGGTGCGGGCAACACTTGGCGAGCGCATGGTGTATCTGGGTGATGTGGTGCAACTTGTTGTTGACGTGGATGACGGCGAGATCGATTCGCCGCCGAGTATTGAATCGACTGAGGCGTATTCAATTGCGTACAGCGGCATGCGGAATCGCAGCTTCAAGGGGATTCAGATCATCAATGGACGCCGGCGCGAAAGTTCACAGCTGGGGCAGAGTTTTTTCTATTCGTTGACGCCGCTCCAGGCGGGCGAAATGACCATAGCACCGATTCAAGTGACCATTGATGGCAAACAGTTCCAGACTGTTGCGGTGGCACTTCGTGTAGTTGAACCTGCGAAGAATCTGACAGATGTGCGCGTGACACTTGAAGTGGATAATGATGCGCCGTTTGTGGGCGAGCCGATCACCTTGACACTTACCATCGCCCGTTCACCGACGATTACGATGACAGATGCGAGCGTGCGCATGCTTGGTCGTGAGAATCAATTTGATGTGGCACTGGAGGACAGTGCGACGGCTCGTCGACGTGCACAGATGGAGTTCTTGGGGTCGCCGGCAGAATTTTTGACGCGGCAGGATGTTATCGATGGTGTGGTATTCGAAACATTTACACTGACGCGCACGCTGACGCCCCGGCACGCAGGTGAGCAAACGATTGGGCCGGTGGTGATGTTGTTCGATGTGGGATCGTCACGTTCACGACGACAACAGCGGGCGGCGTTGCAATCTAGTGCGCCGGAACTGCATGTTCGTGAGGTTCCCCTTGAAGGTCAGCCGGCGAATTACGATGGGTTGGTGGGGCAGTATTCGATTCGGGCAACTGCAGATGTGCGTGAAGTAGCAGTTGGCGATCCAGTCGCGCTGCGCGTGTACATCCAGGGGCCCAAGCCTATCGAGCGGGTGCGCGCGCCGGACGTGATGCGCGACCCGGCGTTTGCAGATGGATTTCGCATGGCCAGTGATGATGTGGAAGCGGAGCGCACCGGCGGTAGTGTTGTTTTTACCTACACAATACGGGCAGCACGGGATGAAATTACATCTATTCCATCGATAGCGTTGCCGTTTTTTGATTCAGAGCGTGGTCAGTACACAGTAGTGCATACCAAAGCGATTCCGCTCACGGTGCGCAAGACGCGCGTAGTGACTGCTTCGGATGGGCAGGGTGATGCAGTTGATACGGAATCGGGCCGCACGATTGAAAGTGCAGAAGCGGGCGTGCGTCACAATGAAGCAGGTGTTTCATTGCTGCGCGATGAACGCCGCGGTGTGCGCGTTTTTCTGCGATCGCCACTGGTGATCGGGCTTGGGGCGGCGCCGATAGGTATGTATGCATTTGCGCTGGGGGGTGCAGCCTGGCGTCGACGCGCGAATAGCGCAAGTGGTGCTCGCCGGCGCGCGTGGCAGGAGGCGAAAGATTTGCTTTCATGCGCAGAGCGCGGCGAGAATGTTGCCGATGCGTGCGCACGGGCAATTGAATTGTGTGTTTCTGCGGTGTGTCGCGGGCGAGCAACTGTTGTCACGCCCGATGAAGCGACTGCGATGCTTTCGGGGCATGATCATATACTTGCAGAGCGGGTCAGGATATTTCTCGAACGATGTGATGCGGCGCGCTTTGGTGCGAATAATGAGGATGAAGCGCAACTTGTCGCCGAGGCACGCGAGGTGATGAATGCACTGGACCGAATGTCGAATACAAGGGGTGCAGCGTGATGCGAGCGGTATGTTTCATTGCGTTATGTGGTGCGATCATGTTGATCAGTATCCCGCAGGGGTTTGCTTTGGCGGGCGACGAACCAATTGCTGCACGTGAAACGGTGCTAGCACAGGCGCAGGAAAACTTTGCGCAAGGCATGCACCTGCGACTGGAGGCCCCCGAGCAGTCGCGGGTGGCGTTTGATCGCGCCATTGCGAGCTATCAGGCGATGGAGACGCAATTGGGCATTGCCAACGGCGGCGTACGCTACAACATTGGCAATTGCTACCTGATGAGCAATCGCGTTGGACGCGCCATTGCGTCGTATCAAAAAGCACTTGCCCTTCGTCCCGGTGATGAAGATGTACATGCGAACCTTGATGTTGCACGACATCGCGTGGCAGACCGGTTTGAGAAACCTGCGGGCAGTGCTGTGGTGCGGGCAATGTTGTTCTGGCAGCGTTGGCCCGGGGAGCGTCAGGTCATTGCATTTCTGCTTGGGAATGGTGTGTTGTGGCTAACGCTTGGCGTGCGACTGCGAACACTGCGCATGCCGCGCTGGCCCGCGGTGGCTGGCGGTCTCGTTGCAATTGTGATGGCAAGTTCACTGTGGATGAATCTTGCGGGGGCGCAGCGCACGTCCGGGGTCGTGGTGGATGGCACCGTGATTGGCCGCCAGGGTCCGGGTGATGAGGGCGAATACGAAGCATCATTTACGCGCCCATTGAGCGCGGGCGTTGAATTCGATGTGCTTGAAGATCGTGATACGTGGGTGCTTGTGTCACTTGGTGATGGTCGGCGCACGTGGTTGCCGCGCCAGCGCATTGAGGTATTTTCGGCGTACTAGCCATCAATCAGAACGTGAGCCCAGTCGACGTCGCCGAGCTTCTGCGCGCATACGCGCTACGGCCTGCATGTCTGCGACAGTGTCCAGCTCATCAATGATCTCAGCGCCGAGCAGCGTTTCAATGACATCTTCAAGTGTCGCGAGTCCTACGACGGTGCCGTGTTCTTCGACAACGAGTACAAGATGCTCATCGCGTGCAAGGAATTCATCAAGCAGACGTGTCAGTGGCATGGTTTCGGGCACATAGCGCACAGAACGCAGCAGATCGAGCATGGTCTTCGTGCCCTTGCCGCGCACCGCTGCTTCGTAAATTGAACTGCGCAGCACAATGCCAACAAATTCATCGGCTTCAGCGTACACCGGGATGCGCGCAAATCGAAGACGTGTTTCACCATGCACAACATCATCAATGGTCTGGCCCTGATGCAGGGTAAACATTTCGACGCGCGGCGTGAGAACATCCTTGGCCCGGGCTGCGCGGAGTTTGAGCACATTGGTAATGATTGCAGATTCACGGTTCGTGGTGTCACCCCCGGCGCGCACCATGTCAACGGTCGCTGCAAGATCTTCGCGGGTCATATGAGGTGCACCGCGGCCCTGTGTGATAAGACGTGGAATGAATTCAAGTATGCGCACAACAGGCGTGAATGCGAAGACCAGTACATTCAGTGAGTGTGCCGTTGGGCTGGCAAGCGAGCGCCAATAGGTTGCACCGAGCGTCTTTGGAATGATCTCAGAACAAATGAGAATGGCCAGCGTGAGAATCGCGGAACTGAGTGTGACGAATAGCGCTTCGTCATCAGTGCGCCCGGCTGCAATGGCCATGTGACCTGCTTCATTGCCAACACCAGCAGCACCAAACATGTTGGCGACGGTGTTGATGGTCAGGATCGTGATCAGTGGATGATCGATGCGGCGTTTGAGCCTGCGGAGCAAGAAGCCACTCGGGCGGTTTTCGGCGACCAGTTGCTCAATGTGGGCTGGGGATATGGACAGCAGGGCTGCCTCGAAGAGTGAGCAGAAGAACGAGACGATCAGAGCCGCAGCGAAATAGAGGATGAGGGTGAGTGAGATCATGGTGAGCAAGGGCCCTTTGAGCCCGAATCGATGATATCGGCCCTCGCGGGGGAAGAATGGACACAAACTGTGAGGGTTTGGACCACTCAGAGTGATAGTTGAGCGGTAGGCTATCCTTATAAGCGAGTGGGAGCACGAATGATGAAGGCAATCAGCACGGTGGCAGTGGTAGTGGCAGCAGCAGCGGCGGTGGGCGTTGTGATCATGGTCGGGATGACCGGGGCCACACCGCAGGCGGACTCAGTCGATCCAAAACCAGTAGCCAATACCTCAACTGAGCCGGAGGCCCAGCCAGCGCCATCAACGAAAGCCCCAGTCGTTTTTCCGCCTGATGCATTCCCGACCGAATGGAATTTTTATGCCAACAACGCGGACACGCAGCGCAAGTTGAAACGAATCGCTGGACAGAAAGCGCCCGCGCTGGTCGTGGGCGGGTTCGTTGGGAAAGGCGGCACAAAGGATTTGTCGGCCCTGCGCGGCAAACCCATTCTGATTGATTTCTGGGGCACATGGTGTGGCCCGTGCCGTGCATCGATTCCGCACATTAATGAAATTGCCAAAGAACACGCCGACGACTTGCATGTCATTGGCATTCACAGCACGCGCCAGTCGGACAAGATGGCGGCAACTGCGGCAAAGCTTTCCATGGCGTACCCGACGGCACCTGATATTCAGAACCGCACAGCTTCGACTTTTGGTGTTGGGTGGTGGCCCTTCTACATCTTGATTGATTCCAATGGTGTGATTCGTGCTGCGGGAATGAGTTCAGCGCATCTCGGCAAGGCCGTGGAGCGCATGCTTGATATCGAAGCCGGGCGCTGGCCCAAGAAATAACGCTTGTTCAGGTCATCAGCGCGTAATGAATCAACATCAACATTCGAATCATTCACTGGACCGCACATTGAAGGTGTTCGTGTGTGCGCTGTGCATGATGATTCCCATTGCTGGTCTTTGCGGATGCCACGGGCCGTCACCTGAGTGGAAGACGGCGCTTGGTGCGCAGCCTCGTGAGTCGATTGTTGATTCACCTGGGCGGACGATTTCGTACCTGCGCGGCGGGGATGCCGATGCACCGCGTGTGATTTATGTTCACGGCACGCCTGGCGATGCGGGTGCGTTCCTAGATTATGTTGTACATCCTGTGGCAGGACTTGATGCGATCAGCATTGATCGGCCGGGCTTTGGTGAAACAGGCGGGCCAGCGGTGCCTTCCTTTGAATCGCAGGCCAAAGCGATAGAGCCATTGCTTGTCAAGCATCAAGGGCGATGGCCCATTCTTGTCGGGCATTCACTTGGCGGGCCCATCGCAGCGCGTGTTGCTGCAGATTATCCCGATCGTGTGAGCGGCATCGTTATTGTTGCGGGCTCACTTGATCCGGCGCTCGAAAAGTGGAAGTGGTTCAATTCGGCTGGCGAGATGTTGATCGTCCAGGCATTTCTTTCGCGCGGCCTGGTGCATTCCAACCAAGAGATTCGTCAGGCCAAAGCGCAGACCACCGAACTTGCGCATGTTCTTGATCAGATTCGCTGCCCGGTGATCATCATTCATGGCACGAAAGACGAGCTGGTGCCCGTTGCCAATGTTGACTACATGGTGCGGATGTTGACCAATGCCGCAAGTATTGAAGTTGAGATCATCGAAAACATGAACCATTTCATTCCATGGTCTGCGCCTGAGCGAATCCGCGATGCGGTGGCAAAGCTTGCGGTCGACACTACGCCATAAGTTTGTGCTGGCACAATGCTTGCGATGTGCTTCAGCGTCATTGAATTGCGCGGAGGCTTGCCATGACACACATTCATCCAAATATTCCACAGCACGGGCGATTCGATGGATCGCCCCAGGATCTGCGCACTACCTTGTTTGCAAGGCTAAAAGGGGCCCATGTGCGGGGTCAGCATGGCGGCGCGGCGGCGTATCGCGCTGCCCAACGCGGCGATGTGGGCGAGGTGACCGAACAAATCAAGTCGCTTGCGGCCAATGCAAGTGCGCAGGAATCGCGCTATGCAAAGGAAACTACTGCGCGAATCCGGGAAGCTGTGGGTGATATTGCAGTGGCCACCGAGGCGGGGCAGCCGGGGCGGGCAGGTGCGTTTCGTGAAGGCAATGCGATTAGCTATGACCGGACTTGGGTGAATCCAAAGCTGGTTGGGGCATCTCTTGAGAGCGCGAGTTTCCCGGCGGGGGAAGAACGGCGCGTGGAATTTGAAGTGACGCAGCAGGGGGAACCCGCGGGTTTGTTCATGCAGTTTGATGGTGCAGCTCTTGATCTTGGTGCAGCGATAGAGACACTCAAAATGGAAGTTGCTGGGCCGCTCGGTGCGCGCGAGCTTTCTTTCGCTTCAGGCACGACGGTCCATACGATCATGGCTACCATCAATTCCAACACAAGTTCTACAGGTGTAGATGCAGTGATGAGCGGTGTTGACAGCTTCCGTCTGCATTCAAGTGAAGTTGGTACCGATGAGTTTGTGTCGGTGCGCATCATTGATGATGGCGGCATGGTGCAGCCAAAGGGCACGGGCATTTATGAGCTGGACCCGGACAATTTTACACAGGTCGATGGCCCGCCGACACGCTTTGGGGATGCGGGAAATCTCATAACGGATCTTCACGGCAAAGATTTGCATGTTTCATTTGAGGGCAACGAAATCATTGGCGGCAGCCGTGAATCACTGCAATTTGTGAGCGATGACTATGTGATGAACATGAAGCTTGGCGATCTTGGCAAGGGGCTTGGCGTAAAGCATGCGCTCACGTTCCGGGGCATAGCGCGTGGGGCGATTTCCGGGTCTCTGTATCCATCGCTGCCGGGCGTGAACTACGCGCCATCGTTCGTTTCACCAACGGTTGACAATGTCGCCGTGGATGGTGCGACCTTTGCTGCGGGTGAAACACGGGATATATCCTTCGATTTACTGGCCTCTGCGCACCCGGCGGGATATTTCATGGATTTCGGCGGGGCGGCGCTTGATCTTGGTGCTGCAACAGAAACATTTAAGGTGGACATTGGCGGCAAGCTGGGTTCAAGAGAGCTTTCCTTTGCATCCGGGACCACATTGAATACGATTGCAGCGGCCATTGATTCCTTCGCGGAGGTCACGGGTGTGCATGCGTTCGTATCGGGGGGCGGCATCGTGGTGCGCACGCATGGATTTGGAAGCACGGAGTTTGTGTCGCTCACGGTCATTGATGACGGCCATATCGAACAAGGCCCCGGTCTGATACGGTTGGATGGTGACAACTTTCATGCCGCTACCGGCACGACAACCGTCTGGAGTTCCATTTTCCTGGCGAATGGTGTGACTGATGCTGGCCGAGATGTGAAAATCAACTGGCGTGATCAGGTGTTCACAGGTACCGGGTTCAATGTGCGATTCCTTGGGCCGGACTACACGGTGAGTCTGGCGCTTGATCCCGAGCAGCAACGGTATGGTGCATTGCATGCTGCGACGATTAGCGCTGCTGCGAAGGTGCGCGATGGAATAAGAGGGTAAACGTTTGAAGAAGTAGGGGATACAGGATTTGAACCTGTACTAACTGAACCAGAATCAGTCGTGCTACCGTTACACTAATCCCCCAAGTGGACCCTGCAATCAGAACTGCCTCCCGATGGTAGCCGATCAGTGGGCGCGGGCCAATCAGTGGCCTGTTCGGCACGGGTTGGGGGCTGGTGCCGAGGCGTTTTATCAGTGCGCGGGGTTTGGACTTTGCGGGGCGGGGTTCACCTCAAATGGTGAGCGGAACCCCTCGGGACGCTGCACCAGTGGGCGGGCACGGCCGGGCTTGATGGGTGCGGTCTCATCTGTGGCAGCGGGTTCGACGGTCTGACCGTTGGCGTTGAGGCGCTTGGCGCGGGCCTCGTCGATCGAGCGGTCGAGCTTGCGCAAAATGTTGCGCACCTGGTTCATGGTTTCCGGGGATGTACCCATATCTTTTCTCCTCCTCCGTGGTGTGGGTCCTTTCGGACCTCGCGATAGCTGGATATCGGGAGCAACGGGGGCGATCTCGACCCCATAAGCCTGTGATTTGCGTGTGGGTTGGGGAGGCGTGACGCCTGTGCGGGTCGTGCGGGTGAGCGCAGGTCCGGGCGGCGCGAGGATGGGGGAAATGCACCTGAAGGGGGTCGCGTGGCTACTATGGCGACCCTGCCTCGCTGGTCGCGGGGCCATTGGTCGGATTTTGCCGGAACGGCGGTTCGACACATCACGGAGTTCATAGAGATGGGTCAGACGACGGCAACAGGGTCGGCGATTGGTGTGGATCAACTTGCGGCGCTGGGTGGTCCGAAAACCACCGAGCAAAACGTAGGGATGATCGCAGTGAAGCTTGACGAGCGCGATATCGAAGCTGCGGTTGCGGTGATGCGGTCGGGCATGCTTGCCGCGGGCAAGCACGCGACAGCCTTCGAAGAAAAATTTGCAAAGATGACTGGCGCGAAGCATGCACTTGCGTGTGCCAATGGAACGTGCGCATTGCAGCTTGCCTATGGTGCGCTCTTTGAGCCGGGCGATGAAGTGTTGTGCCCGGCGTGGACGTTCATCGCAACAGCGTCAATTCTTGTTGCAGCAGGTGCGAAGATTGTGTGGGTCGATGGCGACCCGACGACCTATTGCATCGATATGGAAGACGCGAAGCGCAAGGTGACTGACAAAACAGTTGGCATCGCGTGTACGCATCTCTATGGCAATCCTGTTGATATTGATGGCATCGAGCGCCTAGCCGCTGAGCACAGCCTGAGTATTGTCTATGACGCAGCGCAGGCGCACATGGCAACCTATCGCGGCAAAGGGCTCGGCGCATTCGGTGATGCCGTCACCTATTCCTTCTACCCCACCAAGAACATGACGTGCGGCGAAGGCGGCATGGTCACCACCAATGATGATGAACTCGCAGCGAAGATGCGCATGCTGCGTTCGCATGGCGAATCGGGGAAGTACACGCACAGTTCAATCGGCTTCAATTATCGCATGAGCGATATCGAAGCTGCGATTGGTGTCTCGCAGCTTGATCGCATCGAAGCCGTGACCGAACGCCGGCGTGCAAACGCTGCTGCGATTACCGATGTAATTGCTTCAATCAATGGTCTGCACGCGCCGGTTGCGACCGACGGCGCTGAGCATGCGTTTCATCTTTGTGCCATACGCGTGGATCCGAGTGCGTTCATCGAGCCCAAGGTTGCGGGCATTGAGGCAGAAAGTGTGCGCGACATGTTGTGCAAAGCACTGAATGCTGAGGGCATCGGCACCGCGGTGCATTATCCGCGCTCACTGACGCATCAGCCGGTGTTTGCAACGCCCGGCATGAAACATCAGCCCAATGCAGATCGCCTTGCAGAGACCTTGTTCTGCGTGCCGGTGCATCAGTTCCTCACCGAGCAGCAGGTGGCGCAGGTGTGCGCGGCGCTCAAGAAGGTTGGGACAGCGCTCGGGAAGTGATTCCTGGTGTTCGCCTACTTTGTTTCATCGATCACATCCCGCACAAGCATGCTCTTGATGCGCGGCTTCCACATCTCCACTAGCAGCACATGGTTCGGGTGCGTGACATAGTTCTCGTAGGCCTCGATTGATTCAAAGCCAACGTAGACGCCCACATTGTAATTGGCATCGACGGAGTCGCGGCCGGTGTCGAGCGGCACGCCGCAGTAGTAAGACACCACTCCCGGAATTGCGGGCAACAGCCGATCGCAATCCGCGATGATGGCATCAACATCTGCGGGATCGTTGAGTGTGATAAACACCGGATGGTTCACCGGCGCTGGGCGCATGGTGTGCGCAGCGCACCCGGTGAACATTGTGAGCATCGCAATCAACAGGAACGTACGCATAGTCACCTCAAAATCGTTTGTGGGCAGCGCGCTGGGCAGCCGGCTTGAGATTCAGAATCCGGTGAGCAAGGTCAAGATCCGCAGGCGTAGTGATCTTGATGTTCTGGGCATCACCATCGAGCACGACCACGGTTTCGCCGAGCTGCTCGACACGTTGTGCATCATCCGTGGCATCACATGATGCCTTGCCATACGCGCGGCGAAGCAGCGCAGCACCAAAGACTTGCGGCGTCTGGATCATCATGAGCCCGGTACGGTCAAGTGTTTCTTGTACCGCCCGCCCGGTGAATGTTTCGCGCCCCGCGCCACCAAGAATGGCATCGATTGCATCAGGTGATGTTGTCTCGATGCGATCATCTGCAACATGCTTGATGGTATCCGTGGCATCAATGCCGGGCACAATTGCCGCGTTTGTGCCCGTCCGCAGCGCAGCTTCAAAGAGCCGATCGATCAGACGCTCGTGTGTGCATGGGCGCGCGGCATCGTGTACTGCAATGAAATCGGTATCGTCAGGCACATGTTCCAGCGCTGCGGCGACCGATTCTGCCCGCGTGTTCGCCCCGCCCGGGCAAATGACGCACCCAAGCATGCCGAGCTTCGGGCCATGGCGTTCCCGGAAGGTGGCGTACGCATCGGTCTCGCTCGGCCCCGCGACGACAATGCCCGCGACATCCTCGCGATTGGCGAAAAGCTCGATCGCGCGGTGCAGCACCGGGCGGCCGCCCATGTCCGCGTCAAGCTTGTTTGCGGGGCCAAATCGGCGCGACTGGCCAGCGGCGGGAATAATGACCCAGATGCGTTCGCTCATGGGCGTATGGTAGTAGATGATCCTCGTGGGAGTGTTGTGAAACGATGACGAAGCCTGCCGACAATCAAGAGGGTACTCCGGCGTATCTGTCGCCCTATCACCAAGCGGTGCGCGATTTTGGCCCGTCCTTTGAAGCGACCCTCTGGGCGAGCAAGGATAAACAGCGCGGGCGCTTTGAGGTCATGGCGCAGATGTGCGATGTGACAGGCCTTGTCATTGTTGATTCAGGGTGTGGGCTCGGGGATTATGCCGCCTGGATGAATGAGCGCAAGATCGCGTATGGCACGTACATCGGTGTTGAAGGTGTTGCCGAGATGGCAAGCGCAGCGCGAAAGCGCGCCATGCCGCGTGCGGAGATCATGCACGAAGATTTTGTCAAAGAGGCATTCTTTGCCAAGCTGGCGCACGACAGGCCCTTTGATATTGTCGTCTTTTCTGGTTCCCTGAATACCTTTGAAGCGGAGGCGGCCCGAACGATAGTGGAGTGCGCCTGGGCCACAGCGCGGGTTGGTGTGATATTTAACTTTCTATCAGCTCGAAACGGTCGTCCTGAGAAAGAGAACACAGGCCCGGCCCGGCGTTTTGACCCCATGCCCATGATCGACTGGGCGCTCGAGCGCACGCCCAACGTGCTCTTTCGACAGGACTATTTCCAGGGACACGATGCAACGATCGGCATGTTTCGACCAATGAAACCGCAGTTGCCAAGCGGCATGGTCTAGCGCCTGCGAAATGGTTCAAGACCTGTACAATCACCCGTATGGCAATTCTCATCGTGCAACATTCTGATACGTGCCGCTCCGGTCGGCTTGGTGTGACCCTGCGTGATCATGCGTTTGCGCTCGATGTTGTGCGTCCGGATCGCGGTGAGGTATTGCCGGATAATCTTGATGAAATCGATGGCATTGTGTCGCTTGGCGGTCCACAATCAGCGAACAATGACTTGCCATGGATTGATCAAGAGTGTGCGTTGTTGCACGCTGCGCACGACGCGAAGCTGCCGGTCGTGGGCATCTGTCTTGGTGCTCAACTTCTTGCAAAGGCGTTAGGGGGTGAGGTCGGGCGCGCTCAAGTGCCAGAAACCGGGTTTTTCGAGATGAATATTGTTGGTCCCGGGCAAACCGATCCAGTGTTCGCAGGTGTCACCTGGCAGAGTCAGCAGTTTGGATTTCATGCTGATGAAGTGACTGCGCTGCCAGACGGTGCACAAGTGCTTGCCACTTCAAGAGACTGCGCAGCACAGGTTTTCAAAATTGGCATGCGCACCTATGGCATTCAATATCACCTTGAGGCAGATCGACCGATGATTGATGACATTGTTGCGGATGGTTGTCCGCCCGCACCAACACCTGACAGCGCAACAATCGATGCGCAGGCCGAAGCGCACTATGCCGAGTTTGCCCGACTTGCAGACCGTGTGTGTGTGAATATTGTAACATGCCTGATTCCGCGCGTTGCAACGATGGCACGCGTCTGAGCAATGGGCTCGAAGCTGTCCATCACGCCGCCCGATGATTACACCCTGAGCCGGGATGTGTGTTCGTATGGCTATTTTCGACTTGCGCCCAACCGGTGGGATCCGGCGTGTCAGGTGTTGCATCGCGTGCTCGACTTACCAGATGGTGCGGTGAAGGTCGAACTCGTGCAGCCGGGCACAACAGGATCACCCATCAAGGCGACATGCGATCGAGTGCTGACGCGCCAGGAACAATTGCAGGTGCGATCAATGCTTCGACGGATGTTGCATCTCGATGGCGCGGGTTCATCAGAGGCAATCAAAGCATTTCACAAAAGCGATCGAAGATGGAAAAAATCCGGGCGCGGGCGCATCTTCAGAAGCCCGACATTCTTCGAAGACCTGATCAAAACCGTCACCAGTTGCAATGTCACCTGGGCGGTGACAGTCACGATGAATCGCCGATTGTGCGAAGTCATCAATCCCGGTTTTCCAAGGCCCGCACAATTGGCACGCAGGCGCCCGGCGCAACTGCGCACGCGTTGCAGCGTTGGCTATCGCGATGTGAGGCTCATAGAACTTGGCAAGATGAGTGTGCGCGGCGAGCTCGATGGTGCGTGGTTTGAAGACCCTGCCAATGATGATCAAATCGTGTACAAGCGGCTGCTCAGCTTGCCGGGCATCGGCCCCTATGCCGCTGCGAATATGATGCAGCTTGTCGGGCGCTACAGTTTTCTCGCCATTGATTCCGAATCGTTGCGGCATGGGCGCGAGGTGCTTTGTTTGTCGGGCAAGGATGGGCCGCTTACAAAGAAGTTGCACAAGCATTACGAACCCTTCGGGAAGGACCGGTTTCGCAGTTATTGGTTTGAGCTTTGGACCGATCACGAACGGACACTGGGCAAGGCACACACGTGGCCCGAACGGGAATCGGGGCAGCACAAAAAGCCTGCAAAGACATCAGCAAAGAAAAAACCGAAGAAACGAACAAGCAAACGCGGTACGCTATCGAAGTCATGAAGCAAAGCGTACGAACATTGCTCACGGGTTTGATTGATTACGCGGGTCTTTTTCCGCCAGCTGCGGCGGACATGCCGACCGTTGTTCAGAATTACGCACGCGATATCGCTTCACCCTATGCATGGATGCTCGGGCGCCTGATTGTGCCAGTGTCGCGACTTGGCGAATTTGAAAAGGCGGCGAGTGATCTCTTGCCACGCGAGCATGGAGATGGCCCCCCCGAACCATGGCGTGTGTCGTGTCTCGTTAGCACAGATTTGAAACGCGACATTGATACGATCTTTGAATTCAATTTGAAACATGAATCAAAGCCAGAATTCGGCGCTGTTGTGGTTGATGCCATCGAATTGAAGTGCGCCTCGGCAAGCGCAGTCGATGACATCATAGATTGCGTGCCAGAGCAGCTCGAGCCTTTTCTTGAAGTTGATCTTGCTCAGGATGTGCGCGGTGTTATCACCGCCATGGCGGGCACTGGTGCTCGCGCCAAGATGCGGTGCGGCGGCGTGCGGGCCGACATGATTCCGCCCGCTTCTCAGATCGCATCTTTTCTTGCAAGTTGTGCAGCGGCGGATGTTTCCTTCAAGGCCACCGCGGGTTTGCACCACCCAATACGCGCTGAGCATGCGTTGACGTATCAAGACAACCCCCCGCGCGGCATGATGCATGGGTTTTTGAATGTCTTCTGTGCCGCTGCATTCGCGTGCGCATCTCACATGGATGCCGGTGAATTGGAGAAGGTGCTGCTCGAGTCTGATGCCAACGCTTTCATTTTTACCGATACCGGGTTCTCATGGCGTGATGCTCATGTTGATGTTGGACACTTGGCGCGCGTGCGCGAGTCCTTTGCATTGTCCGTTGGATCATGCTCGTTTACCGAACCGGTGACAGACCTGCAAAAGATAGGCTTACTTGAACGCACTATCGCATAACAATTGATATGTGAGGAAGATCACAATGACAGCTCCAGAATCGACCCTTGCCAGCCCGTCATGGGCTCAGACCGACGACACACATGATCCAGCGCTGCGCTCGTGGGTCGAGTCGGCCAACGATCCCAAGACTGATTTCCCTATTCAGAATCTGCCGTTTGGAGCGTTCTGGCACGACGACCGAGGTTGCGGTATTGGTGTGGCCATCGGTGATCAGGTCGTTGACATGCTAATACTCCGAGATGCCGGTGTATTTGACGACTTGGGTGACGCTGCTGTCGGAATCTTCACGGATAACCTCTATCCCTTCATCCTAGAAGGCTCGTCAGCTCGTCGTGCGCTTCGAAGGCGCATGTCCGAGTTGCTTCGCGAAGGCAACAAGGAACTCGCTGAGAATGCGGAACTGCGAAAACAGGCAGTCTGCGCCCAGTCGGATGTACGGATGGTGTTGCCAACCATGATCGGTGATTACACCGATTTTTATGCCTCAATCCACCACGCGACCAATGTGGGCACTATGTTCCGCCCCGACAATCCATTGTTGCCTAATTACAAGCACATCCCGGTTGGGTATCACGGCCGTGCTTCAAGTGTTGTGATCAGTGGCACGCCGATTGTGCGCCCGTGCGGGCAGACCAAAGCCGACGACGCCGATGCGCCAACCTTCGGCCCCTGCAAATTGCTTGACTATGAAATGGAAGTTGGGGCATTCATTGGCGAACCAAACGCGATGGGACGATCAGTTTCAATCGCTGACGCTGAAGAACATCTCTTTGGTCTTGTGCTCGTCAATGATTGGTCGGCGCGCGACATGCAGAAGTGGGAGTATGTGCCGCTCGGCCCATTCCTCGCCAAGAACTTTGCAACCACAATTTCACCGTGGGTTGTCACCATGGAAGCGCTCGCGCCATTTCGCGTGCCAACATTTGAGCGCGATGCAGGCGATCCCAAACCCTTGCCTCACTTATTCAACAGCGACAATGAATCGCACGGCGGCATCGATATCACCGTCGAAGTCTGGATTCAATCGCAGCAAATGAAAGCGCAGAACATCGAACCAGTTCGATTGTCGCGCGGCTCATTTGCCAATATGTACTGGACGCTTTCGCAAATGCTCACGCATCACACGTCGGGCGGCTGCAACATGGAGCCGAGCGACCTGATTGCAAGCGGCACCGTGTCAGGACCAACAAAAGATTCGCGCGGAAGCATGCTTGAGCTTTCATGGCGCGGCACAGAACCGATCGATCTGCCCACCGGCGAACAGCGCCGCTTCCTTGCCGATGGCGATGAGGTCATCATGCGCGGCTATTGCGAGCGCGAAGGCTTCCGGCGCATTGGCTTTGGCGAATGTCGCGGCGTGATCATGCCCGCAAGCACGTGAATCATTTAATGAACAGCTCCACATCCAGTTCAACTGTCATCGGGTTGAAACACACGCTTTCGGAACACACCTGATAGGTCAGTGCGATGCGCGGCCTCCCGGTGATTGCTTCGTCAGTTCGGCTCACCACGATCGCACCTTCAATGGCACCCTGATACACCTGCAATGGCGGGAAATCATCGCCAATCAGCGGCCCTTCGAAGTCCTTGCCCTTTGGGAATGCAAGCTCAAGTGTGTAGCCGGTGCCGCCGACGAGAGAAACGGTCAACGGCTGCATGCCAAGTTCTTCAAGCTTTGGATCAATTCTGGCAGCGTTGATATGAAACTGTACGTCTTCAATTTCAATGCGAATCGGCAAACGCGCTGCGCCGGTCTTGGGCACCGCGATGCGCTCTACCGCCGCATGAATTGCAACAGGTGAATCCACAGGCTTTGTGATGGGTTCAGCGCCGAGTTTGTCAGGCAGTGAACCATCGTGCTCGAGCAGGCGATGCAAGGCGCGCACAGAATTCACACATGCCATCGGATTCGCTTCGATTTCCTTGCTGATGGCACCAAGGCAGGCGATTGCATATTCGAGATGCTGCCGCTCACCTGAAAGCTCAAAGAGATCGATATGCGCATTGATCCAGATCGAAATCGCAGAAGGCACGGCCCCATCGCGCGTGCTGCGCTGGCGCACAAGCAGGTCACTTTGTCCGGGCAGCGTGTCATACATCATCGCCTGAAGCGGACCATCGCCAAATCTGGTTTTTGCTTCATTTGAAAGGGCAACGGCCTGTGCGCGCCATGCCGATTGTTGATCGTTGAATGTCGTCGCCGCGATATCGAGCGCCACGAGCGCATGGACCATAAAGGCATAATCTTCGAAGAACGCCGGGATTGTGCCAACCGAATCCCCCCGGCTTGTGCGCAGGAGACCACCATCATCGGCGCGCATCGTCGACAATATCGAGCGAGCTGCCTGCGCTGCGGCGTCATAATACCGGCGCTCAAGTGTCGCGCCCGCAGTATTGGCAAGCCCTGCGATCATCAACGCATTCCACGACACAATCACTTTGTCATCCAAGCCCGGCTGCTTGCGCGTCATGCGCTCTGTGAGCATCACTTTGCGCACGTGCGTTAGCTGTTCATCAAACGCACTGCGGTCCATACTCAGCTCCGCCATCAGCGCATCATGACGCTGAGGCATATTCAAAATAATGCGCCTCGGTTCTTCTGGATGATGCGGATCCTGAAAATTTGGGCCGCCTGCCATGCCAAGCACGCGCAACACAAAGGCAGCATCGTCCTTGGTCAGCGCCTCGCGTTCAACAAGCACATCAAGGTCGCTTGCTTGCCACAGATAATTCAAGCCTTCTTTGGAATCGACTTCCGCATCCTGCGCCGAAGTAAACCGCCCATCGGCAAGCGTCATTTCGCGCAGCACATAATTACAAATATCCTTCGCGATTCGCGCATCAAACTCATCCTTGTTCTTTCGATAATTCTTCGCGTACAGCGTTGCAAGCTGCCCGTTGTCGTAAAGCATTTTTTCAAAGTGAGGCACCAACCACTCTGCATCAGTCGAATACCGATGAAACCCGCCGCCCACCTGGTCGTACACGCCGCCCAGCGCCATGGCATCGAGTGTCTTGCGCACAGCATCTGTTGCTTTCTCACGTTGCGCTTCGGGCTCGATCTGATCCATCACTTCAAGCAGCAGCATCGGATACACCGGCTGCGGGAATTTCGGTGCATCACCAAACCCACCATGGGTCGCATCATGCATGCGAAGGAGCCCATCGACCGCCATGCCCACAGTTCGCCCATCAAGACGCACAGATTCCGAGTCCGCAGTCAGGTGTTCGCGCACCGCCTGTGTCACACGATCCGCTTGCTCAAGGACTTGCGGGTTCTGCGTCTTCCATGCCTCACTCAGGTTTTCACACACTTGCGTGAACGATGGCCGACCATATTTGGGCTCGGGCGGGAAATACGTGCCCGCGTAAAATGGTTTCAACCCCGGGTCGGTGCCATCGGCACTCGGCGGGGTCAGCCACACATTCATCGGCCACCCCCCCGACCCGGTCATCAGCTGCACCGCCGCCATGTAAATGTCATCAACATCGGGACGCTCTTCGCGATCAACTTTGATGCAGACGAACCGATCGTTCATGATCTTCGCGGTCGTCTCATTCTCGAAGCTCTCGCGCTCCATCACATGACACCAGTAGCACGTCGAATACCCCACTGAGACAAGAATCGGCACCTGCCTGCGTTTCGCCTCTGCAAAAGCCTCCGGGCCCCACGGATACCAATTGACCGGATTGTGGGCATGTTGGAGCAGGTAGGGGCTCGTTTGCTCAGCGAGGCGATTGGTATGGGCGTGCTCAGCAGTGGCGGGCGTGGTGTGCATGGTGTCGGGCTCTCCGAAGGCGAGGGGCAAAGTGGCCAGAAGGACGATCGTGGCTGGCAGCAGGTGATGTCTCATGCAGACACTGTATGGGTTTGCCCGCTGCTGGGCCTGCCGATACACTGTCTGACCCGCCAGATGGCGGCCCCCGGTCAATCAAGACCGGTCCTTTGTTGAGCTTTGCAGGAGCCTGTTATGCCCCGCGTGTGCTATTTCACTGGCAAGAAGACGACCTTCGGCAACAAGGTTGCCCACTCAGGTGCTGCGATCAAGACCGGCGGCTTCGGTCTCAAGACCTCGGGTGTCTCGCGCCGAACCTTCAAGCCCAACATCCAGACCGCAAACGCAGTTGTTGATGGCACCACCAAGCGCATCAAGGTGTCGACATCAGCCATTCGCGATGGTCTTGTCATCAAGCCCCTCAAGCGCAAGTACGGCTACACGCGCCAGCAAAAGCAGCAGGGCTAAGCCGGGCAATCGGCAGTGGGCAATAGGCAATAGGAAAGACTGGCTAGCCCCAAGCGCGAGCGCGGGGGTTCTTTTTCATAGTGGGGTGGGCGTCTCGCCCGCCTTCTTGTCTTGGTGGCACACCCGCCTGTCTCTCTTTCCTGACTCCCTCCCGTGTGCCATGGTCACCGACGGGTGGCCGGGGTTGCTTGCAACCCCGGATTGATCGCATTGCGCATCTTTGCACACCCGGCTTGACCAGCAAGCCGGGCCACCCGAAAGGCGACCACGGCATCCACGCGAGCTAAGATTCACACGATGCCCCGCAAGCCGCCAATCTGGAAACAACTCGGCGTGTCGAAGAAAGAGGTGCGCGCGTATCAGAAGGTGCTCGCGAAGCGGTTTCGTTGGACTGGCTGGGTGTCGGGACTCGCATGTGGCCTAGTAATGCTGCTGGCTATTCCGATCTTGTTGATGATCTTGCACCACACGACGGCGATGTCATACCGAGCCGTTGCTGCTGGCCAGATCGATAAATCAGACATGGTCTTTGAGTGGTTGTCATTCGCCACGGTGGGAGGAATGTCCGTGATCGGCTCTGTGGCCGCCTATTGGCTCCGTGTCTTCCTCGTCAACCGCATCCTCCGCCGTCACATCACAGAGCCTCGCTGCATCTTCTGCGGCTATGACCTTAAAGGCCACGCGCACATCACCGGCAACTACATCACCTGCCCCGAGTGCGGCAAGGATTCGCCGCGCGTGCATGTGCCGGTAGAGGAGTAACCTGTGCTTCTTGCTCCCTCTCCCCGTGGGAGAGGGTGGCACGCCGAAGGCGTGACGGGTGAGGGGTTCTCTTGTTCGGGTGTCATGGTCTGACAAGTCTGCGAGGAAGGCCATGTGGTGTCTTGCAGATTGAAGAACGTGGCCTGCGTCCGTCGAAGCGGACTTAGACCACGGCACCCGGCACCAAAGGAAAAACTCTGTGTACTCTGTGTCTCTGTGGTTAATCTTCTTCCTACCCCCGCGCTCGCGCTTGGGGCTAGTTCATCCGCTCCAACTCAATCACACTGCGCGCTTCGATCGTCCCCTTGAAGGGGCCGCTGTTGGCATCAATCGTTGCCTGCGCCGTCAGCGTGCGCGAGATAAGCCAGCCATCCGCTGCGTTCAACACCAATGTGCCCGTCGCTTTGCCCGTGCCCTTTTCAAGGCCCGGCAGAGCTGCAAGATCACTCGGCACATCAAGTGTCGCAGTGCCCGTAAGGGTTTCCGCTTCCCTGCCCGTTTGCGTTATCGCTTGAATATCACAGGCCAAAATGCCCACGCCCGGCGCACCGCGCTGCTCGCCTGTTGGCATAAATACGCCCTGCACCATCGCAATCATCGTGTGCTCTGCAAACACGCGATCAAACACCGGCCCCGCAGCGCCATCGGGCGCGAGTGCTGACAATCCCTCAATACTCACAAGCCGACCATCCGTGAGCACGAACATCTCAAGATGCTCATCGATGAGTACCCGAGATGCGTCCGCCCACGCCTCGCGCATCGCATCATTTACGGACGCGCCCGCAATTACGCCCGCAGGTGTTGCGTTCACTTCACGCCAGATGAGCCGCACCCGGGCACCTTCATCCGTTACCTCCTGCACGAGCAGGTCAAACTCAGCATCAAGCGTGACGTTCTCTTCGCGCTCCATCCCCATGCCGAGATTGACGCTCCGCTCGCTTTCAACATGCAGTTGATAGGTGTGCTCATCGCCCGGCCTGAGCTGCGCGATGTGATTCACATCTGCGCGCGCCAGAGGCGCGAGGGCGAGCACTACAAGTCCGATGGCGATTCGAAGGGTTTTCATGGCAATACTCTATCCCTCACGCCACCGCAGCGCACACCTTTTTCGCAGCATCGCCGAGATCATCCGCGGTCTGCATCGTTGGTATCGATGGCTTGGCCGCCTCCAGAATACGCTTGCCTTCTTCGACATTCGTGCCCTCAAGCCGCACGACCAACGGCACACTGAAGCCCACTTCCTTCGCCGCGTTCGCGACCGCCTGCGCGATGATGTCGCAGCGCATGATGCCGCCAAAGATATTCACCATCACACCTTTGACCGCTTTGTCTTCAAGGATGATGCGAAAAGCTTCGGTGACGGCTTCCTCGGTCGCGCCGCCGCCCACATCGAGGAAGTTCGCGGGCTCACCCCCCGCGTGTTTGATGATGTCCATCGTCGCCATCGCGAGGCCCGCGCCATTGACGAGGCATCCGATGCTGCCATCAAGCTGGATGTAGTTCAGGTCAAACTTCTGCGCCCGCATCTCAAGGGGGTTTTCTTCGGTGGCATCGAACATGCCGCTCACCTGCTTCTGACGAAACAGCGCATTGTCATCAAAGCTGAATTTCGCATCAATTGCGAGCACCTGCCCATCAGGATGCGCATCGGTCGGCGGCGTAACAATGAGCGGATTGATCTCCGCAAGTGAGCAATCCGTACCAACGAACAACTTCGCAAGCGCCATCATGATCTTCGCAGCCTGCCCCGTCTGCTTGCCCTTGAACCCAAGTTGATACGCAAGCCGACGCGCCTGATGCCCCTGCATGCCAAGCAAGGGATCAATCTGCTCTTTCAGAATCGCATCAGGGTTGTCATGCGCAACTTGTTCAATCTCGACGCCGCCTTCACTTGATGCAATCATCACGTTCTTGCAGGTGGCGCGATCGGTCGTGATCGCAAGGTAATACTCCTTGGCAATCTCAACACCTGCCGCGAACAGTAGCTTCTTGACTTCAAGGCCATCGGCGCCGGTCTGGGGCGACACCATGCGATTGGTAAACATAAATCGCGCTGCGTCTTCCGCTTTCTTAGCAGAGTTCACAAGCTTCACGAAGCCGGCTTTGCCGCGCCCGCCCGCAAAGACCTGCGCCTTCACGACAACAAGCGTGCCGCCCGCATCTTTGGCAACCTCTTTGTAGGCACCCTGCGCCGACTCGATGCTTTCCACAACAACGCCCGCAGGCACGGGTACGCCCGCCTCTTCGAGAAGTTGCCGACCCTGATACTCATGAACCTTCATAATCACGCCTCCGTGGTGTTGAGGCGCATGGTACAGCACACGCGCCGGGCATTCGCCTGTTGCACGCTCATCTCAGAAATCAAAAAGGGGGTATCGCGACGACTACTTGTCCGCGACATTCAGCGTCCGACCCAGACGGCGCTTGCGGTTCATCATCTTGCGGCCATTCCTCGTCCGCATACGGGCGCGGAAGCCAATGGAGCGCTTTCTCTTGCGACGGCTGTTTCTCTTGCAATAGGGCAGTGACATAGCGCTCGCCTCGGTCGTTGGGTCGTCTCAATGCTCATCCGGCGGGGCCCATCGCCCATCGCCGATCACTTCCCCCGGAAGGGGTCGAGAAGGATAGCGAAATTCCCAGATTCCTGCCAGTTCCGCCCCCCTCCATCCCCTGGCTCGGTGGGACGGGCGTCCCGACCTGTCTCTCTTTCCCTCTCCATTGCTCACCCCGCCCCCTTGACAGCCCGATTATCATCTCTGTACTGGGTGATCGATCGGCCATCGTGGCCGACGGGGCTCGGACGTCGTACGCGGCGAGCGAATTGGCCGTCTTGTCTCCCCCATTGTGGGAGGCGATTCTCAAGACGACCCCTTGGCCCACGCGTTCGGCTGACACTTGGTCAGTCTAGGGCGGTCCACCATTTGGCGGCTCACCCGCGTAAGGGCACATATGGTCATCGAAGATGATGTCTTTGACGGCGCTGAGAAAGCGCTTGGGTACACCTTCAAGGATCGCACGCTTCTCGCCAAGGCGCTCACGCACGCATCCATCGCCGATGCGCGACTTGATTCCAATGAACGCCTTGAATTTCTGGGCGATGCCGTGCTCGGCTTTGTCGTGTGCGAAGCGCTCTACAAAAGATTTGATGATCTGCTTGAAGGCGACCTCACCAAAATCAAATCCGCAGTCGTTTCGCGCAGGCAATGCGCCCGCATCGCACGAATGCTTGAGCTTGACAAGTTTCTTGTCCTCGGCAAAGGCATGCGCGCGCGGGCGCAACTGCCTGGCTCACTCTCAGCAGCGGTCTATGAATCCGTGATCGGCGCGATCTTCCTCGATGGCGGCATTCGCGCAGCGCGCACCTTCATCATGAAGCACATGGCAGAGCACATCGAAGCTGCGGCATCATCCGGGCATCAGCACAATTTCAAGAGTGTGCTGCAACAACACGCCCAGACTGAAAATGAACCTGCGCCCGAATACATCATGCTCGATGAACAGGGCCCCGACCATGCCAAGGCTTTTCAGGTGTGTGTGCAAATGGGCGGCCGCCGATACGAACCGTGCTGGAGCGCCTCAAAAAAACAGGCCGAACAGGACGCTGCCCTCATTGCCCTGCGCAGCCTCGGACTCATTCAGGAAGACAACAACGGCCGCGTGCTGTATGTGCCGGAGGGGGAAGGCAGCGAGTAGGTGCTGCACCGAAGCACAAAGGATAAAAGATGGCAAAGAATGCACAGGCCAGTGAGTACATTGATGGCCTTGTCGATGATGCCCGGAAACTAGCAATAAAGCTGAGAGCAATGATCTTCGCTGCAGCGCCCAAGGCCACGGAGGTCTTCAAGTGGTCGCGCCCGTGCTACGAACTCGACTCGCCATTCTGCTACATCGTGGCGAACAAGAAACACATCAACATCGGCTTCAATGAGGGTGCAAGCCTTGATGATCCTCAAGGGCTTTTGGAGGGCACGGGGAAATCGATGCGGCATGTCAAGATCGACCTGGCCAGCGGCACAATTCCTCCGGGCGTTAAGGTGCTGATCGAAAACGCGGCACAGGTGTAATCGCCCGGCTTTGCTCCCTCGCTCGGCGGCGATATGAGATCGCACTCATCCTGTAGACTCGAGACAACCAAGGAGCCTTCGATGAAGATAAGAGCAATCATTGCCCTCGTGGGTCTGTCAGCAGTTGTTTTAGGCTGCCAATCTCAACATACCCAGCACGACGCGACTGGCTCCGCGTATACAGATATAACTGAGGTTCTCCTGTCCCGCGAAGCCCAATGGACGGAGTCTATGCGCACGCATGATTACAATGCGCTCAACGATATTCTCGCGCCTGAGTATCGTCTCACCTTTGTTCCTCTCCTTGGACTGCCGGGCAAGCCCGAGGTCACCCGCGAGACTTGGCTCGCCAACCTCGACAGCATGACCTTTGGTCCCGTCGAGATGCACGATCAGACGGTCACCATGCATGGCCCCACCGTTGCGGTCGTTACGATGCACATGAGGCTCCATGACTGGAAATGGAATGGTCAAACCCGTCCGCCCAACTACAACCTTACAGATGTGTGGGTGCTGCGCGACCAAGGTTGGCAAGTTGTGAACCGTATCAGCGACCCGCTCGATCCACCGCCGGGCGATGAGTGAGGGGCTTCGCCTCTGGGTGGCTGGGCTTGCTTTTCAAGCCCGGTCTGAGCGATGTGCAGTTTTGCAGACCCGGTTTGCAAGCAAGACGGGCCACACGGAGCGACCGTAAGGGAGTGATCTTTTTCTTGCTCCCTCGCCCCGTGTACGGGGAGAGGGTGGTCCGCCGAAGGCGGATCGGGTGAGGGGCTTCTTACTTCTTCTTTTCAATTCGGTTCCTCGCACGATCCAGAATCGTCACCAACACGCCATCCATATTCTTGGCAATCTCATTCGCTGGCACCCGCAACGTCATGATCCCCTGTCCCACAAGCACCGCATCCCGCCGCGCATCATGCGCTGCCTGTTCCGGTGATCGATGCACATGCCCATCAACTTCAACCGCTAGCTTCGCATCAGGACAGTAGAAATCGAGTGTGTACGGCGGGCATGCAAACTGCCGACGAAACTTGAGTCCGCCAAGCCGGCGCCCGCGCAGCTTCGACCACAGAATCCCCTCTGGTGGCGTCTCCTGCTGTCGAAGTTCGCGTGCGCGCGATGTGCCGGGTCGTTCAGTTCGCATGGCCATCAAGGATAGGACAAAGGCGGCCCCTCACCCGTCTCCCCGACAAGTCGGGGATCCACCCTCTCCCCGCAGGCGGGGAGAGGGGAGCATCACATTTGTTTCACTGCTCATGTGAGCCCACCCGTCCCCGCAGCGGGGATTTTATTTGAACTACGCCTGAATCTGATGTATATTCTCCCTAGACTGACGAAGAGGAATTTGTGAGAAAGAGGAAGCAGTCATGAGCTTGGCAAATACGTTTATTGGTTCCGCAGCAGCGATAATAGCTGCTGTGGGCTTGATGACACTGGCAGCACCAGAAGCAGATGCTGGCATGATCGGTCCGCAACGTCAAAGTGATTTGGCACAAGACGCAGCTTTATTCCCGAGTGCACCATCAAATATTAATAGAGTAATGGGCGTCGGCACTACGCACACCATTCTGACCGTTGATGCCACGGTTACAACCATTCCAGCTTCGCTGGTAGGCTCTAGCATCAATGTCGGAGATTCTGCGCATTTTATCTGGACAATTTTTGATCAGGGCGCTGTGGATTCAGAGCCGTCATTGGTGAATACGGGCATTTATGATGGTGTGACTTCTGTGCTGGTGGAGATTGGTAACAATGTCAGGATTACAAGTAGTGCGGCGCGCACCAGAGTTGATTATGACATTGCAGAATTCATTGATGTATTTAGTATTTCGTCAATACCAAGTATGGGGGCTTTTTCTGTTCTGGGCAATGTTAATGGCTTGAGTGTTGATTCTGTTCAATATCAGGTGAGTGGTGCGGACGGTCCATTCATCAATGATGTCTTGTCTGATGCCTTGCCAGTGCTGGGTGATTTCGGGCCTCCCGGATTGGCTTTGCTTTTTAATGGCGAGGGTCTTGGGTTTTCATTTGACACGATGAGTGTGCTTTCTGTGCCAACGCCAGGGACTATTGCGTTATTCGGTGCCGGTGGTGTTCTGGCCGTTAGACGCCGCCGTGATGGATATTCATCTGCTGCAACATCCACAGGATATGCGCAAAAATATCACGGCTAGCCCCTTCTACAACCCCTCAAAGTCCCCTTCAAAACTGCCCCATTGCGTCAGATCAATCCGCATGCGTCCCGGTTCGGTTTCGCCGGGTAACAGCGGGCGGGGCCATGCCTGAATCGCGCCGCGCGGGTCGTGCCGAGTGAGTCCGATGAGCAGTTCGCCAGTGCGCACCGCACCGGGCGGCAAGTCAAGAAGCGCCGACCATGTTGTCGCGTTGACAGCTTCTGCGCCATTTTTCGGGCCAACGATCAGTTCATGCGCAGTTGCGCCCATCGGCCCAAGAAAGATGTGCATTTCATCTGTTGCAAGCCATTCCTCTCCGGGACGTTTTCCTTCCACATACACCTGCCATTGCCCAAGTGATGTCCGGTGCAACATCACGACAGTCGCCCATGCTGCGGGTGCTGGCGTTGCGTGACCAATCGGCAGCAGCGCCAAGGATGCGCCTTCGACCAACGGCCCCATGGGCAATCCCGGCGGGCGGGCAGGCAACGGCGCCGCGACAACTGCAATGGGCAGGGTCGACGCCCCGGTGCGCACAAGCACAGGCGCTGCGCCCGAGCCATCAGTTGAGATTGCCAGTAATTCAGCTTCTCCTGCGCCACTTGCGATGAGCTGCACAGTTGCCCGGCGTTGACGGTCAGCCGGTGCGCCCCGCGCCGGGCCAATGGTGACTGTCGATGCGGTGCTGCTCAGATCAAGCACACCGATGCGCGCACCATCGATGACAAGATGCTGGGGATAGTCCGGGCCTTCCGGCGCATCGCGCTGCGCGAGTGAATGCCCGGCATCATCAATAACCCACGCGAGTGTCGGCGGCAGGACACTTAACCACTCCTGTGCGCGCGCGATGCGTTGTTCGGGCTGTAAGCGCGGGTCAAGTAAATCTTGCAGCAGCGAATATTCCCCGGTGCTGTCAAGCGGCCACACGGGCACAAGTTCACCGGATGGCACTGTTGCGACCCCGGTGAGTCGCATGATGAGTTTGGCAGCGGTTGTTTCGTCTGCGTGCGACAGTTCACTTATTGCGATGCGCCAGCGCTCTTCGACCATCGAGGAAATGCGCCGCAAAACCGGGTTGGTCATCGGGTCGTGCGATGGGAAGCCCCCGGGACCAAAGAGACGTTTTTCGCCAAATCGATCCATAATAAGCCACATGCGCCAGCGCCGAAATGGATCGACTGCTTCTGTGCGCAGGCGCTGCCCGAGACGTCGCCATTGGGGTATCGAGGCATCGGGCATGACCATGCGCCGAGTGTCGAGGCCAGCCTTTGGCGCGGGCAACAGTCGCACCACGAGGCGGTCGGTGCCCTCCGGCCCACCAATATCGATCGTGATGGCCTGTCGGTAGGCGAGGTCAGCGGGGATTTCGATCGCAAGGGCCCAGGCAAGAACCTGACCCCGGGGGGCGGTTCCTGCAAGCACCTCAGCTTGAGAAATGGGGGTCCACCGCACGGGCTCGGGCAGCCAGGGCAGGGGAGCAGCGAGCCGATCGGTGGTATTGACACTTCCCACGAGGCCGAGCAGTTCCGCCTGCAGGGGCTCGGTGCCGTCGAGCAGGGGGTGCTTTTCGGCCTCAGGGGTCCAAGGCTGGCCGGGTTTCAGGTCAGTTGGCGGGGCGAGGGGCACCCAGAGTGTCCGCCCAGCGATTCCAAAGAGGGATTTATCGCCTGGTGGGAGGCGGGGTTCGGATTGTCGGATGTCGGTCCATCCAAGCGATGAGCTCGTCATGCTGCCAAGCGCTGTTGAGCGCGTGCCTGTATTGCATGCTGCCAGGAAGGGGATTAATAGCGTGAGTCCCAGCACGAGGGCACGCGCGAGAATGCCGCAGCTTGGAAGTCGGGCTTTGGTGAGGGGGGTCATGAGTCGATACCCACTGTGACGGCCCGGGGCAGTTTGGTCCAGTTGAAATGTGAAAGATTCAGGGGAAGTGGCATGGTGACGCAGACGGCTGAGGGTGTTCATGAGTTTCGCATCTTCCTGCCCAATGCGTCGCGGGTTGAAATTTTAGGCACATTCACCGGGTGGCACGACGGGCCGATTGAGCTCGAGCGCATGGGCGATGGATGGTACGAGGTCAATCTTGAGATAGAGCCGGGCGACCACGAATTTCAATACCTGATTGATGGGCACAACTGGCTCGCGGATTACGCTGCGGGCGGCGTGCGATTGAATCGCTTTGGCACCTGGGTGAGCATGCTGCATATTCCAACGCCAACGCCCAAGCCTGTGCCGGTCGTCGAAACGCGCTTCACAATGGCGCGCGTTGCGAAGAAGCAGGCGGCGTAGCTGGGTCGCCCCGTTGAGGGTGCCATGGTTGCCTTGGGCAACCATGGCGTGTGCAATCGTGCAAGAACATGGTTACTCAAGGCAATCATGGTAGGCGGCGCAATTGAGTAGACTTGTGATCACCTTTTCCGCTTCAAGGAGATCACGCATATGTCACGAGCCCTTACCGCTGGCGCAGTAGCAGAATTCATCGGCACCTTTGCACTCATGTTTGTCGGTGGGGCCGCGATCATTCAGACCGGCGGGGAGAACCTGCTCGTGATTGCGCTGGCGCATGGCTTGATTCTCGCGGTGATGGTATGCGCTGCGATGCAAATCTCCGGCGGGCAGTTCAACCCGGCGGTATCGATCGCACTCGCCGCCATCGGCAAGCAGCCAGTTGGCAAGGCAGCGCTGTTTATCCTTGCGCAAATTGCGGGGGCGGTCGTCGCAGCGATGTTGCTTGTGCAGTTCTTTGATTCGGACGCTGTGAATAGTGTGAAGCTCGGTGCAACGCTCGGACAATACACCACAGGTGAAGCGCCAAAGCTATCGGCAGCGTTTGGCCTTGAAGTGATCTGCACATTCTTCTTGATGTTCACGATCATGGGTGTTGCGGTGGACAAGCGCGGCTCGGAGAAAAACGGTGCCGTCGCGGGCATCGCGATTGGGTTGTGCATCGTTGCGGACATTCTGGCGATTGGGCCGTTGACCGGCGCATCGATGAACCCGGCCCGCACGCTTGGCCCTGTGATCGCGGGGACATTTGCGGGCATAGAGGGCGTGGCGCAGAGTTTGTGGTTGTACATGGTTGCGCCGCTGGTGGGGGCGCTGGCGTGCGCTTTGTTGTGGAAGACGGTGATTGAAGAGAAGGACGACGACGAAGCTGTATAAGAGACAGGCAAGACGCCTATCCCACAAGAAAAAAGATTTATACCGCGGCGGGTGCTTCAAGTGGCAAGGCTTCGATGACATTGCGCACGACTTGATCGGTAGTCAGGCCTTCGGCTTCGCCTTCGAAGTTGAGCGCCACGCGATGGCGCAGCGCGGGCAGCGCCACATCCTTGAGATCATCAATAGAGACACTCGGTCGGCCCTTGACCAGCGCCCGGCACTTGGCGGCAAGCACGATGGCCTGGGCGGCGCGGGGGCTTGCGCCGATGCGCACGAACTGGTTGACTTGCGGATGGGCGTATTGCCCACCGGGATGCGTCGACAGAACGAGGCGCACGGCATAATCCTGCACATGGTCCGCGATGGCGACCTTGGTCACAAGCTGTTGATAAGCAAGAATGCGCTCGCCGTCGAGGACGGGCTGTACGTCTGAATCTGTGCCGCGCGTGGTGCGCGTGAGAATCTCTGCAAGTTCTTCGCGATCGGAATAGCCAACGACCAGCTTGAAGAAGAAGCGGTCGAGCTGGGCCTCGGGCAGTGGATAGACGCCCTCTTGTTCGATGGGGTTTTGCGTTGCCATCACAAAGAAGGGGTTTGGCAAGATGTGCGTGTGCCCGCCGACGGTGACAGAGCGCTCCTGCATTGCTTCGAGCATGGCGCTTTGCGTTTTTGGTGTTGCGCGATTGATTTCATCTGCAAGAAGAATCTGGCCGAACACCGGACCCTTCTCAAAGACGAATTCGCGCCGGCCGTCTACATCGCGCACAACTTCTGTGCCCGTGATATCTGCGGGCATGAGGTCGGGCGTGAACTGGATGCGCGAGAAATCAAGATGCAGCGCGCGGGCGAGGGTGCGCACAAGCAGGGTTTTGCCAAGGCCGGGCACACCTTCAAGGAGCGCATGCCCACCGGTAAAGAGGCAGGTCAGCACACCATCGACCACACTTGAATGACCAACGACAGCTTTGCCGACCTCGGCGCGCACGGCAAGGAAATCACGACGGAACGCCTCGGCTGCAGCCTGCGCTTCGTCGGGCGTCTTTGGATCAGCGATCGTTGGGTCGGCCATGCCGGGCGCAGGGTATGTCAGATGGACTGACGACGACGCGCAACGCGGAGGATGACGGACGCCGCAATGGTCGCCGCAGCGATCATGAAGGCCTCGGTGAGATGGCTTGAGGGGCTGCCGCAGACGTTGCAGGCGATGAGATTCATCATGGTTCAGTTCTCCGGAGTTTTTCCGGCATCATGCCGGGGATGAGGGACCATATCGGCCTTGGGGGCGGGTGTCTAGAGGAAATGAGAATGCATTCTCTTTTTCCTATTCCTCCCGATGTCTGGCGAGGGTGAATGGTGCGGAAATCTATCGGCGGATTTCGAGGGGGGGCTCGAAGGTGGCGATCTGGGTGCCGTCGCCCTTGGCATCGAGAATAACGAACCCAACGATTTTGGCCCCCTTGGTGGGGCGGTAGATGAGGGTGAGAATCTGGTCGTGCTTGATGCGCGAGAGTTGGATGGGCAGGTTGCGGATCGATCTGAGGGGCTTGTTGGGGGTGAAGCTGATGGTGACGAGCTCACCTGCTTCATTGATGAATCCGACGGGTTGAAAAGTCTCGCCGGTGCTTGAAAGCAGGAGGGGGGAATGGCTTGTGTCTGCGGATTCGATCCCGGCACCAAAGACGGACAGGCCCTCTTTGCTTGCGACGCTCACCTGCACAACGCCTGTGGTGCGTGTTCCCGCGAAGCGGTCACGGCGCAGAGAACGTTCAACGCCGCGATTCTCAAGTTGTTCGCGCTCGAAGGTGTGCGATCCACCGATGATGCTCTGGCCATCGGCTTCGATGCTCAGGGAGCCTTCATTGCTTTTGGTCACGATGAAGTTGTTGGGCAGGCCGGCTTCGGCGCGAATGTCATCACCGCGACCGTTGCGGTCGATCGTGATAGTGACAGCACTCGATGCATCGATGTTGCCAGCGCCGCCACCAGCCTTGATGCCCAGTTGCGTAAACAGATCGCCGCTGGCGAGCAGATTGTCGCGTTCTTCCCAGCCGTCAATGTCATGGTCGAATGTTGCAACGGTGCTGATTTTTTTGCGTGCGTTCTTGAGGATCAGGGCATCGGGGGCATAGGCCGCTGGGACGACGAATTCAAAGGTGAAAATGTTTTCAGAAGCGCCGCCGACGGTGGGCACAAAGATGTTTGCGGAAGCGAGACGGAAACGGGCATACCCGCCGCCACCTTCAGGGGAAGCGATGATGGCGATGGGCTGTACGCCCATGGCATCGTCGGTGTTTGGTTTACGAATGATCAGGCGGGCCTGACCTGCGCCGAAGATGACCTGGCTGCCCGATTTTTCGACCGCGCCGGAGCGCAGCCGCACCGCGATGCCTTCGATCGTCGAGCCTGCGGGGGGCGAGGAGCCATCGGGGAGTTTGACGACCTGCGTGCGCTCGGGCTGATTGACGTCAGCGAAAAGTGTTGCACCCGCGCCTTGCACGGTGTAGCGGCCGACGATTTCAAAATCTTCGGGTTTGAGTCCAAAGCGCCCAGTGCCGCCCTTGCCGCCCACGTCGACATAGACGAGCCGCGACATAGCACCTTGTTGATGGGCATCGGGCATCGCCAGTGCGAGCGGCGTGGCGGATCGAAATGCACCAAGACTCAGGTATTCATAGAAGGCGACCGTATAGCGATCGACCGGCACCCAGAGGGGTTTGTCGTGGATCAGGTTGCCACTGTCGTCGCTTACAGCGCTGTAGCCGGCAAAAGTGCGACCGGTGCCCATGAACTGAAAAGACGTGACGATGACGCCTGCGGTGATGAAGGCGGCGATGAGGCCAAACAGTGCGCCGCCAACAAGATTGGTGGTGTCGTCGAAGTGAAGATTGGCACCGAGCATCGTGTCCATGGAGATGCGGAGCAGTGCAAGTGAGATGACAAAGGGGATGAGCAATCCGCCGCCCCAAGCGATGGAATCGAGCAGGCCACCACTTTTTGCAGCGCTAAGCAGCGCGTGGGCGACAGTTTCCCAGAGTCCGAAAGCGATGGCACCTGCGGTGAGTACGCAGACAAGATTGAGAAAGGCGCTGTAGAGACCGCGACCTTTGCCGCTGGTGGCCCAGAAGAAGGTGGGCAGGGCCACCAGTGCAATGACGATGATGTTCAGGATCACGGCGTACATCCTCCGGATGTCAATTGAATCGAGTCTGGCACTGGCTGGTGCACCCTTTACTTCTGTTTTGGTTTCTTATCCCCACCCTGGAAGACGCGGGCGACCTCTTCGACGCTTGTCTCGCCTTTGACGACGAGTTGCATGGCTGCGGAGGTCAGGCTGTGCTGCTGGCGCTGGCGGAAGACGGCGCGAAGCGCCCCAAGTTCATTGGCAGCGATGAGTTTGCGATCTTCCTCATTGAGCGAATGCACAGAGAATGCAGCGATTTGTCCGAAGTAGCCCGTGCCCTGTGACAGGGGGTCGGGTTCGGGCTTGTCTTTCAACATGACCGTGCCTTCGGTGCGGTAGAGGGTTTTGACATCTGCGGGCAGACCGAGTTTCTTGAGTACTTCGGGCGAAGGGGCATAGGGAATGCGGGCGTTGGGTGATAATTTTCGCAACATGCGCGTGCCAACGACGCCATGCAACGTTGATGCGGCAAGGTCGGCATCACCAACAGCGCGGAGATACAGTTGAATCGCCTGATAGATATCCGGGGCGCGCATGGAGAGGTACACGCGCGAGTGATCCTGATCTGAACGGGCGATGACTTTTGCGGTTTCCTCATCGGGCATTTCTGCGACACCGACGATATCGGGATCACGTCGCAAGACAGAGCGCACGGTGGTGGCATATTCTGCGCCAGCCTGCGGATCAAAGATGGTGTGGCGCACGCCTTCAATGGTGGCTAGCTGTTCGAGTTCGATCACCTGAACATTTGAGACGTAGGCATCGTGGGCACGAAGCATGGCATAGAGGGTGCTTGTGCGCCCATTGTGCGGCGGGGCGGTGAGAAGAACAACGCCCTTGGCATCATTGACGATTTTGCGCAGCTCTTCGAGTTGGTTCTCAAAGAGGTTCAGGGTTTCGATATTTCGATCCACATGACTTGAAGGATCGACAAGCAGTGTGAGGCGCATGCCTTTGCTTGATCCTTGCGAGGTGATGCGAAGTGGGGTCTTGCCAGGGCCGCCAATACCAAATTGAATATCTGCGGTGGCGCGTCGGCGCCGGTCTTCAAGATCAAAGCCGGCGATGGATTTGTAAAAGTTGATTATGGCAATTGCCTGAGGCGTTGGCAATTGCGACAGCGCGGTACGCAAGCCATCAATCATGCACGTCGCGGCGTAGGACGTTTCACTGATCGGTTGCAATTCAAGACTCTGTGAGCGCCGATCGACGGCCTGTTGCAACAGGTCTTCGGCGGCAAGGCGCACCTCGAATTCGGGCGAACCGGCTTCGGGCGCTTCGGCAATGCCTGCGGGCCCCTTGAAGAATAAGGACAGCCCCTTGGTTTGTTTGACTTTGTCCTTGTCCTTCTTCTTGCCTTCTGTTGCAGAAGCGAGCCACACGGAAGGATTCATTGACCACTTGCTGCCTTCGGGGACGCGGTGGTTGGCGTTGCGCATCTGGGCGTAGGCCAACAAGTGGGCGCCAAGGATGGCGATCGCAACGGGCCAGGTGATCCAAAAAGAAAGTGGAGCCCCGAAGACAATCGCAGTTGCGACAACTGCAGCGCTGATGTGCATCAAGTTGGACTGGGCACGTTTGAGGTGAAAGCGGGCGGCGTCTTTGTCAAAAAGCGTGGAGACCACCCATGCCCATCCCATAAGGGGAAAGATGAAAAGGACAGGCATCCACCATTGCAGCAGCATGGCACCGGCGGCGAGGGTGGCAGAGGATTCCAAAGTGAGCATGTGGGGCATGGTTGTTCCCGGGAACGATCAGGCGGGGGGCGGGCCGATCCCGCGTTCCTCTATTTTGACCAAGCGGACAGTTTAGCCGATCCCCTTGAGGCGCATCTTGAGCTCGTCCTGATTGGTGGTGGATTCCATTGCGATGCGGGTCTGGATGAATTCGGTTTCGACGAGTTTGACAAGCGAGCCGTTGAAATCGGTCATGCCAATTTGCACGGATTCCTGCGTCTTGAGGACGTCGTGCAGTTCATCCTCGCGTGCATCGAGAATGAATTTGCGTACTGCGGCAGAATTGATCAGGATTTCGACGGCGGGGACGCGGGGTACATCGGGTTTCAAGGTGGGCAACAGTTTCTGATAGACGATTGCGCGTATCTGGAAGGCGAGAATCTTGCGGACCTGCTCGCGTTCTTCTGGAGGGAAGAGGTCGTAGATTCGCGTGAAGGTTTGCGAAGCGCTGGAGGCGTGGATGGTGCCGAACACAAGGTGACCCGTTTCGGCGGCGTGCAGTGCAGCTTCAATGGTTTCAGCATCGCGCATTTCACCAATGAGTACGACATCAGGATTTTCACGCACCAAGGCGCGCAGTCCGGTCTTGAAATCGAGGCAGTCGAGGCCAATTTCGCGCTGGTGAACCGTTGCTTTTTTATCCTTGAAGATGTATTCGATCGGATCTTCAAGGGTGACGATGTGGACCGACTTATTCTTGTTGATGAAATCAAGCATCGAAGCGATGGTCGTACTTTTGCCTGATCCGGTCATGCCAGCGAGCAGGACAATGCCTTGCGGCTGAAGCGCGACATCGGCCATGACAGCTGGGAGATGCAGTGCTTCGAATGGTAGGATCGCGCTTGTGATGAGACGCGCGGCGATGGAGTACTTGCCTCGGCTCTGGAAGAGATTGACCCGAAACCGGTTGTCGCCGTCGTAGTCGTAGGCAAAGTCGACCGAGCCAAACTTGTGCAGGTCAGCGAGTTGCTCTTTTGAGAGCAGGTGGCGAACAATGGCTTCGAAGTCGTCTTTCGTGACGGAGTCGGTGTCGAGGGGTTTGAGCGTGCCGCGCAGGCGCAGCTTGGGCTGCGTTTCAGTTTTCACAATGACATCTGAAGCGCCAAATTTGATAGCCGCTTGAAGGAACTTGCCCAGGCGTGTGGCGTGTGGATCGTGGACGCGTTCGACAGCCACACTCACATGGCCGGTGATTGATTCGCCTGAGATCGAGTCGGACAGAATGCTCATGAACCTCAAAGCCTCTCTCACGTTGACCAGTCAATACCCTCGACGAGTCCATCCATACGTGGATGAGCCCCGGGAGGGTCCAAGGGGCAGTGTACGGGATTGAGATTGGGGCCCCTCCCGAATAGAAAGTGAGCAGCGGCCTCTCAAATTAGTCGGGCTTTTCGTCGCCACCACCGAGCAGATTGCCGATGCCTTCGATCGCCTTCCCGGCCTCATCTGCGACTTTGTCGATTTCTTCGGTCACGCCCTCCGCCTGATCTTGCAGGCCGCCCGCGACATCGCCCAGTGCACTTTCGAGCTGGCCCGAGACATCGGAGGCCATCGAGATGCCCAGATCACCAAGCGATTCAAGCTGTGCGAGCTGACCTTGCAAGTCGCCAAGCAGGTCGGCGGGGAGGTTCAGGCCTGATTGGGCGATGGCGTTGAACAAAGCTTTGGTGATGATCGAGACAAGCTGTGTCATCTCAACGCCGGAACCGCCTTTGGAGCCGACATCCGTGAGTTTGATCTGGTCGATGGCGACATTGGTGCGGGTCAGTTCGCCGCCAATCGGCAGGACATCCGCGTGGACTGCGATGTCGGTGATGGTGAGCGTGCGGATGATGAAGGTCTTGCTGCTCTTTGAAGATGAGGGTGCGGGTTTGGAGTCTCCTGAGCCTTCGAGGCGCTTGAGGTTGTCGAGGATGGCCTTGTAGTTTGCGCCGGCAGAAGATTTTTCGAGATTGAGATCAATGCCCGAGAGCTCGAAGGATTCAATCTCGACGGTATCAGAGCGCAATGAAGCCAGTGATACAACGACAGACCCACTATTGAGCGCAAGAAAGTGTGGCGTGGTGAAGCCTTCGGGGTTGTCGACATTGAGCCCGGCAAGTGTTACGCCGCCCGAAAGCAGTTTGACGTCTGCTGTGTTGAGTGAGGTCTTTACCCCAAGCGCGTAGGTGCCGCCCTGTTCAATGCCTGTTTTTGCAATGGAATCGACGTAGATCGCTGCGACGACAACGAGCCCAATTACCAAGAGCACAAGCACGATCGGAATCGCGAGGAGAAGTTTGACAAGGCCACGTTTTTTCTTCGGCGCTGTGTCTTCGGTGGTGTTGGTCATGGTGAACTCCGTTACGGGGTGCTCGCGTTAAAACGTTGCGTTGCCGGGGGTGCGAGGGAAGGGGATCACATCGCGAATATTAGTCATGCCGGTGACATATTGAATAATGCGTTCAAAACCGAGGCCAAAGCCAGCGTGGGGGACTGTGCCGTACTTGCGCAGGTCGCGGTACCACCAGTAGTCATCCTTGTTGAGTTTCATTTCATCGAGGCGATTGTCGAGGACATCAAGGCGCTCTTCGCGCTGTGAGCCACCAATGATTTCGCCGATGCCCGGGGCAAGCACATCCATGGCGGCGACAGTCTCGCGGCCCTGGGCATCGGGTTCATTCATGCGCATATAGAAGGCTTTGATGTCTTTGGGATAATCATGGACGATGACCGGACGTTTGAAATGAGTTTCGGTGAGGTAGCGTTCGTGTTCAGATTGCATGTCGATGCCCCAGGAAATGGGGTAATCGAATTTTGCTTTGGGTGCGGCTTTTTCAAGAATGTCGATGGCATCGGTGTAGGAGATGCGCTTGAATGATGATTCTGCGACTTTCTCAAGGCGCTCGACAATGCCCTTCTGGATGCGCTGATCGAAGAAGGCCATGTCGTCGGCGCGTTCATCGAGCACGGTGCGGAGGATATACCGCAGCATGTCTTCGGCAAGCTGCATGTCATCGTTCAGGTCGGCGAAGGCGATCTCCGGTTCGATCATCCAGAACTCGGCGAGGTGTCGCGATGTGTTGCTGTTTTCGGCGCGGAAGGTGGGGCCGAAGGTGTAGACCTTGGAGAGTGCAGAGCAATACGACTCGACATTGAGCTGACCCGAAACGGTGAGCAGGGTTTCGCGCCCGAAGAAATCCTGAGAATAATCCGGATTGCCTTCTGGTGTGCGCGGCGTGTTGGTCATATCAAGCGTAGAGACGCGGAACATTTCGCCCGCGCCTTCGCAGTCGCTGCCCGTGACGATCGGTGTGTGGACCCAATAGAACCCTCGCTCATGAAAGAAGCGGTGGACGGCCATTGAAATGCAATGCCGCACGCGCGCGACTGCGCCGAAGGTGTTGGTGCGCACGCGGAGGTGGGCGACATCACGCAGGTACTCAAAGCTGTGGCGTTTGGCGCTGACAGGATAGGTGTCCGGATCTTCGATCCATCCGACAACGGTGATCGATGAAGCGCGCAGTTCGACGGTTTGACCTTTGCCCTGACTTTCAACAAGTTCGCCGGTCGCGATGATCGCGCACCCGGTGGTGAGGCGCTGGATGTCTTTTTCATAGTTTGGCAGGTCATTGGGGGCGACGACTTGCAGGTCGCCAAAGCCCGAGCCATCGTTGAGATTGATAAATGACAAACCGGCCTTGGAATCGCGACGCGTGCGCACCCAGCCGCGCACGGTGGTCATCGTGCCTGCATCGGCGCGCAGTGCATCTGCGACGGAAAGTGTTGTAATAGATGCCGAGGCCTGGGTCATGGTCAAAATGCTCCTGTCAATCACACAACACAGGTCGCCCGCTGCGGCGGGTTGTGCTACCGGGAACGTGTGCCAACAATGACAGCGTACCGTGTGTGCGCGGCGTTGTGCTTACCCGCGCGAGTCGATGCCCGTGCCCTGCGAGGGCGGGGCGAAGACATCGAGAACGATGGTGTCTTCGAGGGCCACGACGCCGTGGGGTGTGTTGGATGGCAGCAGGATCACGCCGCCCGCTTCGATGATCTCATCGTGATAGTCGGGTGTGCCGGGCGCGCCGATGCCAAACTTGAGCTTGCCCGAGATGACGCAACTGATCTGCTCGTTTTCGTGCTGGTGGGACTGAAGCGTAAAGCCCTTGTCGAGCTTGATGTGCGAAACCATTGCCTTCTCGCCAATCACGCGACGGCGCTCGAGCATGTTCATCGGGCGATCGACAGGCAGATCGGTCCACAGCTGCGCATGAGATTCCATCGTTGTATCTGGCATGACTTATCCTCGAAGCGGTGTGAGCAGATCGTTCGGACGCTTGAGCAATTCAATGATGAGCCCGAGGCAGCGGGCGGCATCGGCGCCATCCACGCAGCGATGATCGCAGGTCAAACTCAGTGGCAGGAGCTTGGCGATGCGAATCGCGCCCTTGTCTGCAACAACGCCATCGCGCACGCGGCCGGCGGCAAGGATGCCAACCTCCGGGTAATTGATGATGGGCGTTGCATAACGCCCGGCGTAGCTGCCCACGTTGCTGATGGTGAAGGTTGAGCCAACCAGACGCTCGCGCGGTATGGATCGATCGCGCACCATGCGGGCGACTTCGCCGATGTGCCGCGACAGTTCAAGCACGCCCATTTCATCGGCGTTGTGTACGACGGGCACACTCAAGCCATGCTCGGTGTCAGCAGCGATGCCAAGGTGAATGCGCGCGTGACGGACAATTTGCTCGTTTTCATCATCGACGAAGGCATTGAGTGAGGGAAACTGTTGCAGGGCGCGCATCATCGCAGCGGCAACAAAGGGCAGATAGCTCAGGGATTCACCTGAAGCCTTGCCAAGGGTGCGGCGTGTTTCATCAACTTCGGTGACATCAGCATCGTCCATCACTGAGAAGTGCACCGCGCGATCGACTGATTGGCGCAGGCGGTTGGCGATGGTGCGCCGCACGCCGCGCATCGGAATGATCTGCGTGTCGCCCGAGGATTCCGGGATGAGTACGGGCGGGCGCTCGATGATCTGCTGTTGAGGAACAGTCGTTGCAAGAGGTTGCGCTGGTGCGGGCGCGGGGCGCGGGGCAGGGGCTTGCTGTGGCGCAGGTGCAGAGCCGCCTTGGGCAGCGCGCACATCGCGCTCGGTCACACGGCCCGCAAGGCCCGAGCCCTTGAGTGAATCAATATCAACGCCAAGGTCGCGCGCGATGCGGCGGACAGCGGGTGTTGCAAGCGCTTTGCCGCCCTCTTTGGAGACGGCGCCGAGTGTGCCGCCCATGGTGCCGACGACTGTGCCGTCATCTTCAGTGTTGGGCGCGCTGCCGTTTGTTGCGGGCTCGACAACTTGCGCGGGCTCACTCACGCGCGGCGCTGGTGCGCTCACATCGCCTGCGCCTTCGTAGGTCCATGCGGGTTCGCCGACTTTGAGGATGTCGCCGACGTTGCCGCAGAGTTCCTTGATGACGCCATCGCGCGGCGAGGGCACCTCGACAAGGGCTTTGTCGGTTTCCATCTCCGCAACGACGTCGTGTTCCTCGACAGTGTCGCCGGGCTTGACCTTCCAAGAGATCAATTCCGCCTCGTGAACACCCTCGCCCAGATCGGGAAGGATGAAAACATTCGGATCACTTGAGACATGTCCGGCCATCGTGTGCCCTCGTTGAAAAATACCAGCGTGCCGATGTTCGCCACTTGTTCGGCATGGCAAGTCCGGTGTCATTGTAGCAGGGGTGAAGAAGAGAAGAATTTTCACCGCAGAGGCGCAGAGGACGCAGAGAAGAAATCGATTGGGGTGGAGAAGAAGAGGGAAGAACCAGCCCAATGCGCGAGCGCGGGGGTTGTTTTTTTCTCGGTGTGGTATGTTTCTGGACCGATAATCGCTTTTTTGGGAGATTGAGGACCAAAGGTTTGACTGGTCGCCCTCAATGGCTTAGCCTGTAGGTTAAGGGCTATGCTGGATCCATCCGATGAACAAATCGTGACCAGGGGCCCCGAAAGGACGGTGGCTTATGCGATCGACAAGAACGGCGATATGCCAGCACGCGACTATTTGGAGAGCACTGGCCGGAAGCGCGGCCCTTCGGCGCAGGAAGCTGCTGGGCTTCTGCGCTCCTTTGAGATGATGGCTGCGCAGGGCAAGATCGTCAACGACGAAAAATTCAAGAAGGAACGCGGAGAGATTTTTGGTTTCAAGAAGTACCAGGTGCGTGTCGGAGCTTTTTTGGTCGGACGCGTTTGGTATCTGACCCACGGCTTCAGGAAGAAGACCGACAAATGGAAAAAGTCAGAGCTTGATAGAGCGGATCGGATCCGCCAAGAGTATCTGGAACGTATGAAGGGGAATCGATGACAACCACGTGGATCGAGAGACTTGGTGCGACTGATGAGGGACGGCGACTGCTTGAACAAGAGCGCCTGATCGTTGAAGTCACCGAGGCCGTTGCCACGCTCATGAGCAAGCAAGATGTTAGTCGGTCTGTGCTGGCTCGTCGCATCGGAAAGAGCCCGGCATTTGTGACGAAGCTCCTTAGAGGAAACAACAACTTTACGCTCCGTACCTTGAGTGATGTGTTCTCCTCACTTGGCAAGTCCATGCATGTCACGGTCGGCGAGCTGGGTGACGGTATTTGTTCGATTCAACAGTCGACAAAGAAGTCCTTGAATTTGTCCAGCGCTTATCGGCCAAGGCCTCGCCCCCAATGGGAGAAAGAATTCGGAGCCTTGAAACTGACTAATCATTGCAATGGTGAAATTGCGGCATGAATACGAAGCCCGAGCAGACCAAGCCGGATTCAACGACCATCGACGAGGTGATGAAGTGCGTCAGCGCGATTGCTCAAGTTATGCAGCTCGACAGCATTCGGTTTGCCGACTGCGCATTCTCATACCTTGAATGCACCGAGGAAGTAGAGACCCCGGTGCGAATCGGTGTCATGGATCAAAAGACAACACTTGTGGACGAGGAGCTTCGGGTTGTGATCAACTTCGAATTCCATACACCTTCACCGTTCGAAGAGGAGAGTTCGAAGCGGGTTGATATTCGCGCATGTGTCGAAGTGATCTACATGGCGAACGAAGATGCGGAGTTTGACGAATCGGATGCCGAGGTCTTTGGACGAGTCAACGGAATTTATAATGCCTGGCCATACTGGCGAGAGTATGTCCATACCTCCCTCGTTAGACTCGGTTTGCCAGCATTCGATTTGCCTTTGCTCCGTGTAGGAGCGGCGGTGCATCTCGCTGGTTTGGGTGAGTCATCCGATCCGGTTGACGACTAAGCTGCGTGCTCTCTTTAATACTCCGCGCAGGCCATGACGCCTTCGCCGATGCGGGCCGCGTCGGGCAGGTATTGCATCTCGAGTTTGTAGTACGGCATCACCGTGTCGAACCCCGTCACGCGCTGGATCGGGGCCTGCAAACGCAGGAAGCAGTGTTCTTGCACTGCGGTGGCGATCTCGGCGGCCATGCTGCCAGTCTTCGGCGCTTCGCAGGCGATGACGCAGCGGCCGGTCTTGTTGACGGACTCGACGATCGTGTCGAGGTCATAGGGATAAATCGTGCGCAGGTCGATCAGTTCAACTGACAAATCTTCGGGCAGGTTGTCCATCGCTTCGATGCATTGCAAGGTCGTCGCGCCCCAGGTGATGAGCGTGAGGTCTGTGCCGTCCTCGACGATGCGGGCCTTGCCGATCGGCACGGTGTATTCATCTTCGGGCACTTCCTGGCGGAAGGCGCGGTAGATGCGTTTGGGCTCGAAGTAGACGACGGGGTCGGGGTCGCGGATCGCGCTGATGAGCAGGCCCTTGGCGTCATACGGGTTCGACGGCATGACGACTTTCAAGCCGGGTGTGTGCGCGTAAATGGCTTCTGGTGAATCGGAGTGCAGTTCGGGGGCGTGGATGCCGCCGCCGACGGGCACGCGCACGGTGAGCGGGATGGTGATGGCGTTGCGCGAGCGTGTGCGGTAGCGGGCGGCGTGGTTGGTGAGCTGGTCATAGGCGGGGCCGAGGAAGCCTTCGAATTGAATCTCGGCGACGGGGCGCAGGCCGCCTATGGCAAGACCAATGGCGCTGCCCATGATGCCGGACTCAGCGAGGGGCGTGTCGACGACGCGGTCTTCGCCGAAGCGTTCCTGAAGATTTTCGGTGACGCGGAAGACGCCGCCGTTTTTGCCGACGTCTTCGCCCAAGATGAGGACGCGCTGGTCGGCTTCCATTTCCTGAGTGAGGGCGAGATTGATTGCCTGGACGAGTGTGAGTTCAGCCATTGTTGATTGCTCCGTTGATGTGTTGCTCATCCACCTGCTGAGGCAGCAGCAGCGGCCTGACGTTGTTGTTCTTCGGTAAGCAGCGCATTTGCAGCGGTAGCGCCCCATGCGGGCGAGTCGGGCATGGCGCTGCTGACGCGATCGGCGAGTTGCTGCGGGTCTTCGCGGGTCTTGATGAGATAGGCGTTCATGGAGCCGCCAAAGCTGCCGCGCAGCAATGTGGTCCCCTTTTTCGCCGAGACAGATTTCACATACAGCGGATTGATCCATGTGTCATTGTTCTTGATGTCGACGACTTTGATGAGCATTAGCGGGCTCCCGCGTGGGAGTGGGCGTTGAGTGTTTCCTGCTGCGGGTTCTGGCCGAGTGAATGTGTGTGCATGGTGTCGCGCTGGCGGACGATCTCATCTGGGAGATTTGCGAAGGTGTAATCAAAGATGTCATCACTGGTCGGGGTTTCGATGCCCTCTGCATTTTTGACGATCTCAGAAACCATCTGCTTGGCCTTGGCTTCGAGGGCGGTTTGCTTTGTGTTGTCCCAGAGGTTGCGCGTTTCGAGGTATTTTCGTGTGCGGATGAGCGGGTCTTTGCTTTCCCAGGCTTCGACTTCCGCCGGGTCACGATAGCGCCGGGCATCGTCGGCGGTGGTGTGATCGCCGAGGCGATAGGTGATTGCTTCGATGAGCGTGGGCATGTTGTCATTGTTGGCGCGCTCGATGGCGTCGCAGGTGACCTTGTACATCGCGAAGATGTCGTTGCCGTCGGCTTGGATGCCATGCATGCCATACGCACACGCCTTTTGCACGACCGTTTCTGAACCCATCTGCTTACTAATGGGTGTTGAAATCGCCCACCGGTTGTTCTGACAGAGAAAAATTGCAGGCACCTTGAGGGCGCTTGCGAAGTTCATCGCTTCGTGCACATCGCCTTCAGATGTTGAACCATCCCCGAAGAAGCTGATGACCACACGGTTGTCGCGGCTTTCATTCATCACGCGGTCGCGATATTTGATCGCCCATGCCAGGCCCGCACCGTGCAGCGGATGCGTGCCGATGGGGATCGCGATGGGCAGGATATTGACGCCATCAGGAATCTGGTTGCCGCGTTCATCGCCCATCCAATGCAGCAGGATCTTTTCCATGGGCAGGCCATTGAGAAAGAGCGCGAGATTCTCGCGATAGCAGGGGACTAACCATGACCCCGGTGCGTTTTTCTTGATGGCAAAACCAGCGCCAGCAGCGGCAGCTTCCTGTCCCTTATTCTGCGGATAGGTGCCCATGCGACCGGAGCGTTGCAACTTGAAGGCGATTTCATCGTAATGGCGCACGATCGACATCTGTTCATAGAGGAAGACGACTTCGTCATCGCGGAGGGTGCCCTTGCCGAGCGATTCGTCGAAGTTGGCGTGCTCGTCGAGAATCTGGATGTATTCAATCTCGGTGGTGTAGGCGATGCGCTTGGGCATGGATCGGTGCTCCTGGCGGTCGTCGGTGCGGTCGACTTTGGTCATGTTTGGCGGCTGTTCGGGCCGCTCAATGTCACTACAGCATAGCTCAAGGGCGGAGGTGGCGACCATTGTGCCGTGCGAGGCAGTGAACGTTGCAGATTGTTTGCACCGCTTGCGTTCATCTGCCGTGGGCGGGGGCGTCAGCGTAGCGGTCGCCTGGAAACTGTTTGATCGCATCCTGCTTGAGTTCGCGACCTTCCCCTTTCGCAGTGGGACTGCGCTCATGGATCACAAACTGATCGTTGGGAAGTGCATCGTTGCGGGCGATGGCAGCCTGTGTCGCGGTGCGCATCGTGGCGTCCGGGTTCGCTGTGAGCGCGCGCCAGTTTTCACGGACCCAGAGTTCTGCCATATCGAGAAAGTGCAAGGCGGCGGCCTTATCACGTTCGAAATCGATACCGTCTTCGCCTGCGCGTATCTGTGAATCGAGTTTACTCAAGGTGCATGCCATCGCATGAATGTACATCGCGTTGTCGGCAATACGGGCTTGCGTACACTGGTGATCGAGAATCTTCTCTTCATGTGCCTTTGAAGCGCGCTTGAACTGGTGGGAGTGCTCCTGGACGAGCTTACTCAATGTGTCTGCGTGTTTGGCAAGTGATGGATGCAGTTTGGTGACCGGGGGTGCCCCGCGGCGAATACCAAGAAAGAGCTCGATGCCAAGGGGAATGGCCCGCGAAAGCAGATTGCCATTGGTTGCATTGCTCATGATGCGCGACATATTGGCCCAGAAACCTTCGTCACTATTCCATGCGATGCGCTCTTGGATACCGACCAGTTGTTCGGCGAGGGCCTTGCCGCCGTAGCCAAAGATGAAGGATTGCATCACTTCATTGGAGCCTTCAACGATCAGGTTGATCCGCGAATCACGGAAGATGCGTTCGATTTCGTTTTCGGTGATGTAGGATTCGCCCCCCATGATCTGCATGGCATCGTTGACGACGATCCAGCCCATCTCAGAACAGAAAGTCTTGCAGATGGCGGTCTCGATGCGAATATCTTTGTCATGACGATCGAGAAATCCGGTTGTCATATAGAGCATTGCGTCCATCGCGTAGCACAACGCAGACATGCGCGCGATGCGCTGCTGAACCAGCTCAAAATCGGCGAGCGGGCGCTGGAATTGGTGTCGGGTGCGTCCCCATTTGATGCCTTGTTCCATGGCGCTGCGCGCTCCGCCCAACATGCCCGCGCTGAGTGTGCATCGCCCGTAGTTCAGGCAGGTCAGGGCAACATTCAGTCCCTTGCCTTCGTGATGGAGCAGATGCGCCTTGGGCACGTGTACGTCGTTGAACCGGATGCGGGCCTGCCATGTGCCGCGGATGCCGCATTTGCTGCGGTTTTTCTGGAAGATGTCGATGCCTTCCATGTCGGGCGTACAAACGAGCGCAGTGACGCGCTCCTTGCCATTGGGCATTTTCTGCTTGGCCATGACAGTGAAAAGGCCTGCGATTGAGCCGCTGGTGGCCCATTTCTTCTCGCCATTGAGAATGTAGTGCTCACCATCCTCCGACAGGTGGCAATAGGTCTCTTGCCCGCCGGCGTCACAGCCGACGTTCGGCTCGCTCAAGCAAAACGCGCTGACCCAATCTTTGGCCAAGTGCGGCAGCCAACGCGCTTTTTGTTCTTCGTTGCCAAAGAGCATGACTGCCTTGCAGCCGATCGACTGGTGCGCGCTGACGAGCACCGCAGTTGAGCCGCAGTATTCACCCAGTTTCTCAAGCACGCGCACATAGCTCGTCACGCCAAGGCCCAAGCCGCCCAGTTCCTTGGGAATCGTCATGCCCATGACGCCCAGCTCGAAGAGCTTGTCGATGGCCCAGCGCGGAATGTCCTGTTCCTGATCGATCTGAATCGAAGGATGTTCGGTGCGCAGGTATTCATCAAGTTCTGCGAGCAGTTGATCGCACTTGGCGGTTTCCTCAGTGCTGCACTGCGGATAGGGGAAGAGAAGCTCTTCGCGCAGGTTGCCCCAGAACATGTTCTGGATGAAGCCCATCTCATCAGGATCGGGACCAAGCAGAACCTCGGCGTCCGCGAGCATTTGTGCATCGCGTGCCGAGATGCCCTTCATTGATTTCAGATCAGCCTTGATTTCACTCATCGTCCCATACTCCAAAAAAACAAATTCGTTATGCCTTGGCCGTCTTCGCAAAGAATGCTTCAATTGATGCCTTGCCGGCGTCCGTGTATCGCAGTCGGTTCAATTCGCGGCGCTCCATTGCAAGCGCCGTCTGCCACCCATCCTTGATGCCGGCGGCCACACAGCGGGCCACAGTTTGCGCCGCGTCGGTCTCCGGCAGCTTCGTCTTCACGTCATCAAGTCCCTGTGCAACTTTCACTATGACATCTGGATCACTCACGCACCGGGGCCGTCCGGTGCCGCGGGGGCTCATGGTCCGTACGCGCGCGATGGCGCGCTCAATCAGTTCATCGGCTGGAACAAGGTCCGCGATAAGCCCGGCTTCGACGGCATCGAACACCGTGAAGGGCTTGCCGAGGGCCGTCATCTCGATGGCGCGGGCCGGATCCATGCGCGCTGGGAGCATGTTGGTGCCGCCCCAGCCGGGACAGATGTTCAACCCAGCTTCGACAAGGCCAACGAGATATGGCTTTGCGGGTTTGTTGGGCTTGGCCACTGGCTGCGCGGCGATCAGGTCATCACAGTGCATCGCGATTTCAAGCCCGCCGCCGAGCGCTGCGCCATTGATTGCAGCAACACTCGGGCAAGGCAGTTTCGCAATGCGCCCATAGACGCGCTGGCCAAAGGCGAGATAGTCGTCGAGTTGCTCCCCGTCGAGGCCGACGATTTCTTTGAGATCCGCGCCCGCGACAAACACGCGCGAGTCTGAGGCAAGCACGAAGCCCTTGAGACTTGGCTCGGCTTCGACGCGGTCCATGGCGCTGTCGATCGCGCGCAGCAGCGCCCAATCAAGCACGACCACCGGGCGGTCGGCTTGGCGCAGCGTCAACACCGCCACGCCATCGATCATTTCATGAGTGGGACCGATGTCGCTCACGCGCGTGCGCTCCTTCAACACATGCCGGGCTGGAGGGGTCTGCTCGGCGGCCCGTCATCCGCCTCGGCACGAAAACAAAGTATAGCAGCGGGAGTCCGCCCGATCAGGAGCCGTACACCTTGGCGAGTCGGGCTTGGGCCTCCGCGCCGGCGACGACATCCGCCGAAATGTGCGCGCCCTTGCGAACCAACTCGCGCGTGCGCTCGCCCTCGATCTCGTTGAGCAGGCGCTTAGTTTCGCTGAGTGCGCGCGGGCCAGCCTTGGCGAGTCGGGCAACTGTTTCTTCAATCTGAGAATGAAGCTCCTCTTTGGGAACACACGCTGAGACAAGACCCAGATTCAGCGCATCGAGGCCGCTCATCACGCCGCCCGAAAGCAGCACGCGCCGCGCTCGGCCAGATCCAATCGACGCCACAAGCCACGGGGCCACCACCGCGGGGCACACGCCGAGATCGACTTCGGGATAGCCCAGTTTCGCATCGGGGTGCGTGATGGCGATATCGCAGATGGCCACAAGGCCGCACCCGCCGCCGATCGCGGCACCCTGCACGCGCCCGATGATGACGGCAGGCAGAGCGCGTAGACGAATGGTGAGTTCAGCGATGGATTTGAGTAGCTTGAGTGGCGCGCCGGGTTCCTTGAGAACAGCTTTGAGGTCCATGCCTGCACAGAACGATGCGCCCGCGCCGGAAAGCTCGAGCACGGAGATGTCATCGTGCGCTTCGAGTTCGTCGAGCCGCGCATGCAACGCACTGAGAAGATCAGGCGAGAGCGCATTGCGCTTGTCAGCCCGGTTGAGGGTCAGCCGCGCGATGGGCGGGGCGAGTTCGAGTTGGGCGAGGTCGGTCACGGGGGGAGGATAGCAGGCAGTCCGCAGGACGATTTCCTAAGCTATGTACATGGCCCGACTCTTTGTCTTCATGTGCCTTCTTATTCAACTCATGCAGGGGTCGTGCGGTTCGTCCGAGGTCCATGATTTGGTGGGTGTGACATGGCGCGGCGAGGTCGTGCGGCTCGTCAATGGCGCCGATCCAAATGCCGAGATAGCGAGGGTACCAACTGGATTCAAGAATCTGAACGCCTTTGCTGCTTCAAAGAATCGCCGCTCTGGCTTCACGGTTTCGAGCGGTCATCGCGAATCATGGCTCTTGGACATCGACTCACAGACGCTGGGTGTAGTGGGCAAGATTCAACTCGATAGTCTTCTTGATGTTCGAGGTCTTGCAGTTGTCCCGTCGGGGGATCTGCTCGCGATTGCGGAAGGGGTTGATAAGAACGCGCCGATGGGGCTGTACAAGATTGACACCAAGTCCGGGCGCTGCACTCTGCTCGGGACGACCAACAACTCAGGAATCCAAGGACTTACCTGTCGTGAGGACGGGGCACTGATTGGCTATGCGTCGGGCTACTACACCCGTGGCAGCCGCGGTATGCTGGTGATCGATTCCCGCAATGCGCAAACGACCGATGTCAGCGATGCTGATCCGCCGGGAATCCTTCAAACACTGGCGTACACACCGCAGGGCACGCTCGTCGGGTTCGGCCTCGGCAACAAGATGGTCACGATTGGATTGGACGAGTACATGGTCTCGATGCATACTTTCCCTGATGACATTCGTGGATTTGATTACCTGGCACGAAATCAATAGGAAGCTTCACAAGGCCGCCGGCGGAACCCCCGCGCGCACGAGGCGCATCGTGCGCTGGTCGGCCTTGTAGTCATGCACGATGAACAGCGCATGCACCGCGCCCGGAATCCAGAACAGCAGCGTCAGGATGAAGTTGAGAATCGCTACGAACGGGCGGCCGGTCGTCAACACCGCAATCGGCGGCAGCAGAATGGCAAGGAGATATCGCATGAAAGGTTGTTGGGAAATGGGGGTGGGGGGTTTTGGGCAATGGGGAATGGGCAATGGGGAATAGGTCATAGGTGGGGTGGGCGTCTCGCCCGCCTGTCTTGGGTGGCGTGGTCTGAGTGAAGCGAAGGCCACGTTGCAGCTCCCTCTCCCTCGGGGAGAGGGTGGCCCGCCGAAGGCGGGACGGGTGAGGGGCCGACTACACTTGTGCCATGTGCGTTGAACCGCGGCAGTTGCCCGACGACATTTCGTTTGAGCGCTGGGTCGAGCATGTATTCGATCATCCGGCTGCAGAACAGCGGGGGGATGAATGGTGGTGGTCTGAGGATGACGAATACTCTGAGTGGAATGAGGAAGATAACCCGGCGCTGACGCTGCAGTACATTACGAAGTTGTTTGAGTCACCTCGCTTTCTCGCGATTCGATTCTCGAGGGCGCAAATAGATCAGGGGTTCAACTATTTGATTAGCCCGGCTTGCTCAAACCACATGTTCGTGGTCAGGGATGCGACTCTGCCGTGGGACGACAGGCGCGCTTGTATTCGAGCAATTGCTCCACTGTTTCGAGATCTCTTTGCCAAAGTGTACGGCGACGATGCGGAATGCACTCGACCGCACAAGGTTAGCTACGCATGTTTTATGTGGTGGGACGTGATCCCGATTTGGGCCGAGGATGGGCCAGTCGTTGATGAAGTCCTGAGTGTCCTGCGGCAGACGCTGCGGATTCAATCGAACGCATGTGTAGAGAGTGCGCTGCATGGCCTGGGTGAGTTTCATTGCGTCGCCGGCGATCGAACCTCGGTGATCATTCAGGATTTCCTGAAAGAGTGTCGCGCCAGCAACAGAAAGCTCCCCGCCAAGTTGGTCGAGTATGCCCAGGCTGCCGCCGTTGGAGACATTCTTTAGCGCCAAGAGGTCTAGTCCCGACGATTGACGCCCGCCATCAACCCCTTCTCCTCCTCCCCACCAACCAACCCTAGCGACGTCTGCAGCGCCTCCTCCATCCACGCATCCACGTCATCGGCGGCGATTTCGTTGAGCCAGGCTTTGGTGCGCGCGAAGGCGAAGGGCGGTTTGGCTGCGAACTCTTGCGCCCTGATCTGCGCGCGGGCGCGGACATCTTCGGGCAGGTTGACGATCTTGTGCACAAGTCCAATGCGCTTGGCTTCCTCGGCGTTGACAAGGTTCGGATCAAGCAGGCGCGTGCGAGCGCTGCCGCCGCCGGTCATGGCGCGAAGTGTCGGCGCGCTGACGGCGGGCGAAATGCCAAGCAAGACCACCGGATAACCGAACTTCGCGGCCTCGTCCGCGATCACAAAGTCCGCGCCGCCCAGCAGTGCGCAGCCGCCCGCGACCGCCGCGCCTTGCACGCCAATGACAACGGCTTTTGGCGCAGCGCGCATGGCGCGCACCGCGGCGCTCAGGCCCTTGAGCAGCGCCGGCAGTACGTCGGCATCAGCGCGGCAGAGGTCAAGGTCGAACCCGGAACAGAACGTTCGGCCCTCGCCGCGGATGCAAATTGCACGAATGGACTCGTCCTCGGCAAGCTCATTGATGCCGTCGATCAGCGCGTCGAGCATCGCCGGTGTCAGCGCGTTGCGTTTTTCAGGGCGATCGAGAATGACTTCACCAAAGGGGGATTTGACGCCCGGCGCGCCCGGGAAGTGGCGCTCGATGCGGACAAGCTCAGATGGCGGGCGAGACGCCCGCCCCACTGAAGAAGTGCGCAGCCGCATCGCAAACGAACTCGCATCTTCCAGCGCATCCCGATCGACACCTGTGCTGAAGCCTTCGCGCTCGATCGTGTCAACGAGCAGTTCTGTTGCGATGTTGCCCGGTGCGCGTTTGCCTGAGGCGCTGGTCGCATACGGGCAGCCGCCCAGACCTCCCGCGGAGCCATCGAAGCTGCGCACGCCGGCATGCAACGCCGCGCGCACGCAATCCGCGGCGCGCCCGAAGGTATCGTGCAGGTGAATCGTGATTTGCTTGAGCTCGTCGGCGGAAAACTCCGCAAGCAGGGCCGTGATATCCGCGGGATGCGCCACGCCAATGGTGTCGCCAAGATCAATGTCCACACTTGTGCGCACATCATCGGGGAAGAGCGCAAGCACATCATCCACTACGGTGCGCACGGCAGCGGGCGCGATCGGGCCTTCAAAAGGGCACGCAATCGCACAGGAGATGTACACGCGAATCGGCATGCCCGCGTCAATCGCCGTCGGCACGATGGGGCGAAAGCGCTCAATGCTCTGGGCGATGGATGCGTTGATGTTTTTCTGGTTGAAGGTTTCGGATGCAGCGGTGAAGAGTGCGATTTTGAGCGGCAGATCTGATTGATGTACTGCAAGCGCGCGCTCGAAGCCTTTTGCGTTGGGGACGAGGGCAGAGATGATTGGGCTCCGCGCAACCCCCTCACCGAGGGAGGGGGAGTGAAGAAGATCCCACACCGTGTCCAACACCGCTGCAGCGTCGCCCAACTGCGGCACCCACTTCGGGCTCACAAAACTGGTTGCCTCGATTTCGTCGAGGTTGGCATCAAGGAGCAGATCGATCAATCTGGCTTTGTCAGCGGTGGTAATAACGCCGGGCTCGTTCTGGAGCCCATCGCGGGGTGAGACGTCACAAATGCGCACACGCGTGGTCATGGCATCACAACGATAGCCGGAACGATATATCTTTGGTCACGATTTAGTTTGGCGGCGAGGCGGGATCATTCACTGCATCGTCCGCAGCGTCATCCGCAGGCACTTGCTCGTCTTCGGGCACAGTGTCCTGTGGGCGTTCATCTCGGCCGCCGCGCTCATCGCGTTCGCCAGGCCCGGTGGTTGTCATGGGCAGATTCTTGGGCGTTGGCAAATCTGGCGCCGATGACAGCGTGCGCGAGATGTCACTCAGCAGAAAGCCAATGACAAACCCAACGACCGCGGTCACGACCGGCAGGATGAGGTTGATTGGTTTCTCGCCGCGCGGGCGGGCAGGCGAACTGTCTGGTGTGGCATTCGAATCTGTCATGTCGGACTCTAGGATACCACGAGCGGCGGTGCGAGGGAGATGGAATCCTGCTGATCTGACAACCTCGCCAGCATTCTCAGGTCTGCAGGACGCCGGTTGAAAATGGCCTCGAAAAATCCCAGTTCTCGGTCATGCGGAGGGCCGCAGCGAGCTCTGCCCGCGTGTCGTGGGGTTGAATGATGCGATCAAGCCAGCCCCGGGCCGCGCCGTGGCGGATGTCCTGCTGCTCGTTATAGGAATTGGCGATGGCATCCAGAATCGTCTTATGGGTCTCATCGTCGATCTTTTCACCTTTGCGCTCGCGGGAGCGTTCTTCGATCATCGCAAGGACGCCCGTGGCCTGAGCAGCCCCCATGACGGCGCACTTAGCGCTGGGCCAGGCGAAGGTGATGAAGGGGTCGAAGGCGCGGCCGCACATCGCGTAGTTGCCCGCGCCGTAACTTGCGCCGGTCAACAGGACAATTTTGGGCACGATGCAGTTGCTCATTGCGTTGACCATCTGCGCGCCCGCGCGAATGATGCCCATCTCTTCGGAATCGCGCCCGACCATGAAGCCGGTAGTGTCGTGAATGAAGAGGATTGGAATCTTGCGCTGATTGCAATCCATGATGAAGCGGGCGGCTTTGGAGGCAGAGTCGTCATAAATCACGCCCGGCATGGAGACGGAATAGGTGGGGCCGCTCTTGCCGCCGTGCTTTTGGCCGCCGAGTGTGCGCTGGGTGAGCGTGCGCTGATTGGCGACGATGCCGAGCGGTTGGCTTTCGATCATGCCATAGCCGCAGACGAGTGATGCGCCGAAGTCAGCTTTGTATTCGTCGAAGTCAGCAGTCTTGTCCTTGGCATCGAGGAAGCAGGCAAAGAGATCGCGCACATCAAACTGCGAGCCGGCCTTATCTGTGAAGATGTCATAGATGTCTTCGGCAGCGCGGGCGGGCACTGTCTTGGTGGCACACCCGCCAGCGGCGGGCGACCTGTGCATCTTCGGCGCTGCCTTCACATTGATCTTCGAAACAAGTGACCGCAATCGTTTGAGGCAGCTTTCGTCGTCTTTTTCCTTGAAGTCGATGGTGCCCGAAATCGCAGCGTGCATGTTTGCGCCACCAAGCTCTTCGTCGGTGACTTCCTGGCCAATCGCTGCTTTGACGAGCGCCGGGCCCGCGAGATAAAGCCCCGACCCCTCGGTCATGAGCAGCGTGTCGCAGAGCACGGGCAGGTAGCCGCCGCCCGCGACGCAATAGCCCATGATCGCTGCGATCTGCGGAATACCCATGGCGCTGATGACGGCGTTATTGCGAAAGATGCGCCCGAAGTCATCGGTGTCGGGAAAAACATCTTCCTGCAAGGGAAGGAACACACCGGCGGAATCGACAAGGTACAGCAGCGGCATGCGCGCCATCATTGCGATGGTCTGGGCGCGAATGATTTTCTTGCAGGTCATCGGGAAGAACGCGCCGGCTTTTACGGTCGCGTCATTGGCGATGATCATGCACTGGCGATTGTCAACAGTGCCGACGCCGGTGACAACACCTGCGGCAGGTGCGCCGCCATGCTCTGCGTACATGTTATGGGCACACCAGAGGCCCAGTTCGGTGAAGTCATCGGGTTCGTCAACAAGTTGCTCGATGCGTTCGCGTGCGGTGAGGCGTTTTTTTGTGTGCTGACGTTCGATGGCCTTGGGGCCGCCGCCGAGTCGGATTTCGCGCTCGGTCTGTTGAAAGGCTTCGTTGAGGGCGCGGAGCGGATTGATGGCACCACTCTCAGCCTTGGCGGGAGCGCCGTTGGCTGCAGCGTTAGACTTGGTCGATTTGGCAGGTTTGGCTTTTGGCATGGGCAGGGGAGTGTACGGAGGGGGCGTCGATTGTCACAATCGGCGTACTGTGTCGGCATGTTGACCATCACCCTGTGCAAAGAGGCCGACGGTCGCGGGCTCTTGCGGTGTGACGGCGAGCACAAGCAGCAGGATCAGCAGTTTGGTCCGGATGGACAGATGGCTGATGGCCAGATTTGGATTGGGTGCCGTGGTCTGAGTCCGCGAAGGCCACGTTCTTTCGGGTGAGGGGCTAGTCTGCGTTACAAAAATCTTGCCCGCACTCGGGACAGGTGTTGGTTGGCAGGCCGACGATGGAGTAGCGGCAGTTGGGACATTGCGCTGCGCGCAGGCGTTTGTCTTTGCGCCAGCGCACGAGGTTCAGGCGGATGCTCCAGATCAGGAGAAAGAGCGTGGTGAGTGTGATGGCGTCGTGCGCGATGCCGAGGGGGAGGATGCGGGACACGGTGACGCCGCGGTTTGCGGATAGCGTTTGTCGGGGCCCTGTGCGTGGGCTTGCCAGAAGATGATCGACATCGTGCTTTGACCATTTCCATTCCGCTGCCCTAGGCCTGACTTCTTGCTCAATAAAGTCATCTCGAATTTCTTGCCACGGATCAGTAGGAATTCCATTGGTCATTTGAAGGTCGTAGAACATCATGCGTTGACGATGTTGGCTCGGCGCATGCCAACCGGCATCTCGCGTGTATCGGCTGATCCGAAATCCTCCGACCATTGTCGGCGGGCGGTCACCCCGGACAACTGGATTCTCTTCAACGGTCAGTTGCCCATTCGTCATATGAACGACCCATTCGCTTGACTCCCATGTGCTTCGTACGGCGGTCCTACACCCAAGCACGTAGTAAGAAAGGAAACCGCCGACGGTGCTATCAATAGGTCGGTTCACACATCGCGATGCCATGCAATACGCATCGGTGCCAAGAATGAGCACGAGGATCAGGAGTGCCGTGTTGGTTCGGAGGTGCTTTCGCATCGGTTACTGATGCGCACGGTGTGGCGATGCGGTTCCAGGGAGCCCCTCACCCGATCCCCCGATGAATCGGCGGACCACCCCGTCTCCCCGCAGGCGGGGCGAGGGGGCAAGACAACGTGGCCTTCGCGGACTCAGACCACGGCACCCGATCTGGGCGATGCGGGCGATGAGTGCCGCCGAATCGCGCGGTCTGAATCATGTCAAGCACACCCGACTTGGCAAGCAAGTCGGGCCACCCAAGCAACACAGGTCAGAGACCTGTGCCACCAGGAATTACTTCCAGCGCAGGTTCGTCGGCCCCACATACTCCGCGATCGGGCGGATCAGCTTGTTGTTGGAGTGTTGCTCGATGATGTGAGCCGCCCAGCCGGTGATGCGCGAGGCCACGAAGATCGGTGTGTACTGCGGCACGGGGATGCCCATGACGAAATATGTCATGCCGCAGGGGAAGTCGACGTTTGGAAAGATGTTCTTGTCGCGCAGCATGATGGCCTGCACTTGGTCGCCCATGTCGAACCACTTGGTGGAATCAGGGCCTTGCTTCTCGGCGACGGCGCGGCCCAGATCGTTGAGAATTGTCGCGCGGTGGTCACCATTCTTATAGACGCGATGGCCAAAGCCCATGAGCTTGCGCTTTTCTGTGAAGGCGCGCTGCATCCATTGCTCGACATTCATAGTGCCAGAGGCAGTGTCGACTTTGATTTCCTTGAGCATGTCCATGGCGGCTTCGTTTGCACCGCCGTGGAGTGGGCCCTTGAGCGCGGCGATGCCGCCTGCAACGGCGCCGTGCATATCAGACAACGTGCCTGCGATCACGCGCGTGGTGAAGGTTGAAGCGTTGAAGTCATGCTCGGCGTAAAGAACAAGCGAGACATCCATGACATGGGCGGCTTCGGCGCTGGGCTTGGTGCCGGTCATCATGTACAGCAGGTTGGCGGCGTGGTCGAGCGAGGGATCGGGCTCGACGATGTCGCGCCCGTCAATCACGTTCTGCATGTGGCCAATGATCGTGGGGATCTTGGCGGTCAGGCGCTTGGCCTTGGCGAGGTCGGCTTCCTTGGAAACGTCTTGGCACTGCGGATCGAGATGGCCGAGCACGCTCACCGCGGTGCGCAGGATGTCCATCGGCACGGCATTGGGAAGCGTCGCGGTCTTGCGAATCACCTCGGTGACCAGCGCCGGTAACTGGCGCTCTGCGATGAGTTCCTTCTTGAAGCTTGCCAGTTCGCTTGCGCTTGGCTTGGCGCCGATGAGTAGGAGGTACGCAACTTCTTCAAAGGTGGCATTGGCGGCGAGGTCGGCGATTTCATAGCCGCGGTAGATGAGTTCGGTCTGGTTGACAGCGCAGATGGCGGTCTTGCCAGCGACTTGGCCTTGGAGGCCGCTATTCTTCAGTTCGGGTGTCGCAGTTGCGGACATTGTTCTTCCCCTTCTGGTGGGATAGGCCTGCGCGACCAGTGCTCGCGGCGGCTTCAAGGCGTGAAAAAACTTGGAAGTCAACGTACAAGTGTAGGCGATCAGGCGGCGCGCCGCTATTGGCTGCGCGGGAAGGTCCAGAGCTCGCCCGGCGTGTAGCGCAACGCGGAATAAAGCTGCTCGCGGGTTTGCATGGCGTCTAAGAATTGAGAAACGTCGCCGTCGTGTTTGAGGGCAGCCATAAACCGCGTTACTTCGCCCATCGCGGCGCGCAACGATGACACGGGCCAGATGACGGCGTGATAGCCAAGTGTCGCAAACCTGTCGAGCGAGATGATGGGCGTCTTGCCAAACTCGGTCATGTTGGCAAGGAGATATGTGCCTGCATTGTGCGCACGCAGGGCGTCGGCGACGCGGGCGAAATCATCTTCGGAGCGCAAGCCTTCAGGGAAGATCATGTCCGCACCGGCGTCCATGTACGCTTTGGCGCGGGCTATCGTTGCATCAATGCCTTCGACACCCGCCGCATCTGTGCGCGCGCAGATGATGAACTGATTACCCAACGCATCACGGGCGGCGGTTGCGAATTGCAGCTTTTCGATGAAGTGATCGATGGGCACGAGGGTTTTGCCATCGAGGTGGCCGCAACGTTTGGGGAAGACCTGGTCTTCGATGTGCAGGCCGGCGGCTCCGGCCCGCGCATATTCATGGACGGTGCGCGCGAGCATTTCGCCTTCGCCAAAGCCGGTGTCCGCATCGGCGATGACGGGCAGGTTCGAAGCTCGGCACACCTGCTCGATGACGTTGCAGAACTCGTTGAGTGTGACGAGGCCAATGTCCGGCACGCCGAAACTTGCCGAGACCGCCGCGCCCGAGACATAGAGGCCTTCGAAGCCAGCGTCGGCGGCGAGACGCGCGACCATGCCGTTGAATGCGCCGGGCAGGCCCACGGTGTGGTTGTCCATGAGGGTGCGCAGGCGCGCGCCGGGGGATTTGGCGTTGTTGGTCATCAAGACCATCGTAGGAGAAAATGGCGGGCGGGACGCCCACCCCACCGGGGGAAGAAATTGCAGGACGATGTGCCGCAGCCGACTATGAAGTGATGTCGCCACTGGAGATACAAACGACGCGGGCCGGGTGGCGATGGCTAGCCCTGTCGGGTGTAGCAGCGATTGTGTTCTTTTTGCCCACTGCGATGATGGGCGCCGCCCATGCGCTCAGCGCGATCAACGCCAGCTCAACCGGCGCGGTGAAGCAGGCCAAGCGGCATCATCACTGGGCGCAGGCGTGGTGCTGGGCGTCGGCGGTGGTGGGCATTGCAGTTGCTATTCGAATCGGCCACGTTCTATAAACGGCAGCGTGTAGAGCCCCTGAATGTCATCGGCGGACTTGGCGCTCAGATTGCCGAGGCGCGTGATCGCTTGCTCGGGTTTTTCCATGGCAATTCGGCCCAGCAAGTGGAACTTGTGATCGAGAATGTTGGTCAGGTCCGCCGTCGTGTTGCGCGCGTGCCCGCCGGGGTACATCACGAAGCCGGAGCGGCGCGTGTTGCCCGTTGTGTCGGTGATGTCAACAGACGTTGGTATGCCATCGGGGTATTTGCTGTCGTAGTCGGCGCCGCCGTGACGGAAGCTGATCTTGCGCATCAGTGAGCGCGTAAGCGAATTGAAGATCGCAGTTTCATCGACCTTGAAGTCGTAGGGGGAAAGCATGAGGCTCTTCCACATCGCATCGTGCGCGCCGCCTGAGGTATCGAGGCCGCCGGCGGTTTCGCGCAGGTGCAATGCCTTGCGGATGAGCGTGGACACAATGTAGGCCATCGAGTGATCGGCGCTTTGGCGCGTGGTCGGATTCATCTTGGCGGGGTTGCCGATGATGCCAAAGGCGGGTTCATATGCTGCGATTTCGATGCGCTCGATGTTCGCGCCGGTGTGATCGTCGAGCAGTTCGGGATGTTTGGCGAGCAGGTCGATGATGCCCTGAAGCGCGCCGGCGGATTGATGTTCGTAGAGGCCAAGCTTGAAGTGCATGCCCATGATGGCAAAGTCATCACCTGAATGCGCCAGTTGCAATTCAAATGGTGATGGTGCCATTTCGGTCCAGCGCTGGTCACCGTTGGCTGTGGGTTCGAAGTAGCGGAAGATGGCTTCAGGATTGCGGAAGATATCTTTGGGGCCGACAAAGCCGCGCATCGCGCGCTTGGCGCTGAGGACTGCGACTTCGGCGCTGATGGCCGCCGAGGCGCCCTTGGAATCGGAGAGCTGCTTGCCGGCGCGAATGGCGCGCCACGGGATGTAGTGCGCGACGACCATGCCTATTGCGGATTCGATTTGCTCGGCGGTGGCGCCGTGCAGCGCGCCATAGACCGCCGCCGAACCAATCGCACCATGCACAACATGATCGATCTTGTAGGTCTTGAGTGAGAAGACTTCTGCAAGTCGTCCGCGAATTTCATCGAGGCAGACCATGGCGCGGAGTGCCGTCGCACCATCAAGGCCGCGCTCCTGACAGGCTGCGACAACGACGGGGTAGAAATCGTTATGACCAAATTCGCCGGCGGTGTTGTTGAGGCGGGCGTTGAAGCCGAAGTTGGTGCCGTTGGAATCCCACTCGCGCACGGCGGAGCTATTTGCGACGACCGCCTTTTCAGGTTTCACGCGGGTGGGCGAACCAAAAACTGTCGCGCCCTTTTCATTTGCGCCAGCGGGGTATTCCAGTGCTTCGTGGCGAAGGATAGTGGGCGCGTTGGTGCCGAGGGCGAGCGCCGAGAGGCCGCAGAACACGGAGTCGGTGTGAAAGAGTTCGGCGCGGTCGAGTACGGTTTGTGCGGGGCCTGCGCCGAGTTTTCCTGCGAGAAAGTCGATGGTGTATTGCCCGATGCCGAGCGCTTGGTTGGAGTCGGCGGGGAGGATGACGAAGTGGTCGGTTGTGGTGGGGGCGGTTGTAGTGGCAGACATGGGGATCACTCCGCAAGAGGTTGGGGCGAACATGATAGCGAAAAAATCAACAAAGCACGCGCCTTACAACGTCGTCGCCCCAGCATAAAACAATGTTCCCATCCCCACCGTCCACACCCAATCGCCAAAGAGGGCGTGTTCGAGCCATGCGGCCGCCGTCGAGCGCGCCCGTTGATAGGTCCATGCAAAGAGAAGCCCGCCGACGAACGTGAACGCCACCGCAAGTTCGGCATCCCAAGGCACGCGCGGATTGTCGAACATCACATGGGCCCACCCAAATGAGAGCGCCGAAGCGAAGATCATCATTGCAGGTGTTCGGAACAGACACGCGTAGCGGTGGAAGAAGAACGTACGAAAGATCAGTTCTTGCGGGTACACACTGAAAATCGGATAGGCGAGCATGATGACGGCGTAGAGGGGCAGGTCGCGTTTCAGCAATCCGAAGAGACCGATGCGCCCATCGAACTGCGGCAAGGTCGCAAGCCACGCCGTGATGCCGATCATGCACAGTGCGCCGATGACAAAAGTGGTGAGCATGAAAGGCAGCTCGCGCATGGCACGCTTGAAGTTCAAGAAGCGCTTGCGATCAAAGGTCGGGTCGCGCCAAAGGATGATCGCCACGACGACAGCGCCGAGCATCAGGGCCGGGATGAGCAGGCGGCCAAATCGCTCCAGATCGATGATCCCTGGGATCGCACCGAACAACACTGCGAACTCAATCGTGCGGCATGCTACGAGACGGCGCGAGGCGGGCACAGGACATGCGCCGGGTGGCTTGGGCGTAGCGTTTTGTGTTGGTTTTGGCATGCGGTAAGGCAAATGGTAGAGGGCCAACCGTGGTCGCGGATCGGCTGATACCATGTTTCCCCGCGCGGCCCGCGTCCTGCGCCCAGAATTGAATGATCCTTACGCCTCAGACGGAGTAATGCCATGTCCGCCGCTGCTACGACCCCCGTGATTCTTGCTGCCAAACGCACCGCGATCGGCCGGTTTTTTGGCGGTTTGTCCAAAGTGCCTGCGACAAAGCTCGGGTCATTTGCGATTCGTGCAGCACTCGATGATGTGGCAGCACTCACGGGTGATGCTGCGGGTGCGCATGTTGATGAGTGCATTATGGGCCATGTGATTCAAGCCGGGTGCGGCCAGAATCCGGCGCGGCAAGCGGGCCTCGGCGCGGGATTGCCTGATTCACTCAACGCCCAGACCATCAACAAAGTGTGTGGCAGCGGCTTGCAGGCGGTGCTGCTTGCAGCGCAATCGATCAAAGCCGGGGACAATCAGCTCGTCGTCGCAGGCGGCCAAGAGAACATGACCATGGCGCCGCACTTTGCGCACGTGCGCAACGGCGTCAAGTTTGGCGAAGCGCCCATGAAAGATGCCATGGCGCACGATGGTCTCTTCTGCCCGTTCGAGCAGTGCATGATGGGCAACAGCGCTGAGTGGGTGGCCGGCGAGTACAAGATTTCGCGCGAAGCTCAGGATGCATTTGCAGCCAAGAGTCAGCAACTGGCGGGCAAAGCGCAGGCTGCGGGTTTCTTTGATGCCGAAATCGTTGCGCTCACGGGTGAACAAGTGGGTAATCGCAAGAAGCCGGGCGCTGATGGCGGCGTATCGAAAGACGAAGGCATTCGCGGCGACTCAACCGCGGAGGGTCTTGGCAAGTTGCGCCCCGCGTTCACGAAGGACGGCACCGTTACTGCAGGCAATGCCTCGACGATCAACGATGGCGGGGCGGCGTTGGTCGTTGCATCACTCGCCAAAGCCGAGGCACTTGGCGCAGCGCCCATCGCGCGCATCATCGCCTATCACACCTCAGGTGTTGCGCCCAAAGCGATCTTCACGGCGCCAGCGCTTGCGGTGCCTGCGGTCATCGAAAAAGCGGGCCTGAAGATGAGTGATATCGATCTCTTCGAACTCAATGAAGCTTTCGCGGCGCAAAGCATTCAGAATATCAAGGCCGTAGGGGTTCCCGAAGACAAGTGCAATATCGCGGGCGGGGCGATTGCCCTTGGTCATCCGATTGGCGCATCGGGCGCACGCGTGCTTATTACATTGCTGCACAACATGATGCGCACAGATGCCAAACGTGGCCTCGCAGCGCTGTGTCTGGGCGGCGGCAATGCAGTAGCGATGATTGTCGAGCGCTGAATTCATTTTCTGGGGGGACGTATCGGATGAGCGATGTGAAAAAGATGGGCGTGATCGGCGCCGGGCAGATGGGCGGCGGGATTGCACAAATTGCTGCAGTTGCTGGCATCGATGTCGTGGTCTTTGATGCCCACGCACCGGCGCTGGAAAAATGCACAAAGACGCACCAGAAGCTGCTTGCCCGCGCGGTTGAAAAGGGGCGCATGGAGCAGAGCGATTGCGATGCAGCGCTCGCGCGCATCACCTATTCGCCGAAATGGGATGATCTGGCGAATGTCGATTGGGCCATTGAAGCAGTCGTTGAAGATGCAACCGTCAAGGCCGAAATCTTTAGCAAGCTTGCGACCACGCTTACGAATCCGAATGCAGTCCTCGCGACCAACACATCATCGATCAGCATCACACAGATCGCCGCCGCTGCGGATGTTGCAAAGCCCGGTACATCATCGCGCGTCATCGGCATGCACTTCTTCTTCCCCGTGCCCGTGATGAAACTCGTCGAGATTATCAAGGGGTTGCAGACTGACGATGCGGTCGTCGCGCGCACTGCAGCGCTTGCGGAGCGCATGGGCAAGACGCCGCTCACTGCCAACGATCGCGCCGGGTTTGTCTCCAACCGTGTACTCATGCCCATGCTCAATGAAGCTTTTTATGCGCTCATGGAAGGTGTTGCAGAACCCGAAGCCATCGACGGCATTATGAAACTCGGCTGCAACTTCCCGATGGGGCCATTGCGGCTCGCAGATTTCATCGGCCTCGATACCTGCGCACATATCATGGATGTGCTCGCCGAGGGATTGAACGCGGATCGCTATCGCCCGTGTCCCTTGCTTCGCCAACTGGTCGCAGCGGGGCGGCTCGGCAACAAAACCGGGCATGGTGTGTTTGACTACACAACATAAGTCCAGCTTGAGAAAGATACTTGCAATGGGCAGCTTGTGATGGGATGATCATCTTGGCTCTTGCTGCCAGACGCACTGGCGGCGGTTGCCTCGGGAGGCGCACATCATGAGGGCTATGGGTGGACTACTGGGTGCAGTTGTTGGTGGCATGATTGGCGCAGCAATCTGGGGTGCCATTGTGTACTTCACTGGCTATGAGATTGGTTGGATTGCGTGGGGCATCGGCGGGCTCGTGGGCGTGGGTGCGCAGATGGGCGTGCGCACTGGCGGCGGTGTTCCAAATGCCACGCTGCCGTTCATGGCTGCGGGTGTCGCGCTACTGGCGGTACTTGCAGGGAAGTACTCGGCGGTGGAGATCGGGATTCGCCAGTTTGAGGCGGGCGTCGCGGGTAATTCGGCGGAAGTCATGTTCAACCTCAGCGACGATGAGGAAGAGTTGATCTCGTATGTGGCTGACGGGATTGTTGTTGAATACGAAGGCGCGGGCCGCTCGGTCCTATGGCCGCTCGGTGTCGATCCAGACGAAGCGTATGAGGAGGCGGACTATCCGAATGAGATTTGGTCCGAGGCTACACAACGTTGGCAAGCGATGTCTGCCAGTGAGCGACAGACGTTCGCCGATGACATCAATCAGGAAACGCGAGACATGGTTGGTGAGATCGCGTCATACATGCGATCCGAAGGGTTCATAGCCACCTTTGGTCTCTTCGATCTGCTCTGGTTTGGCTTGGCCATGGTGACCGCCTGGAAAATCGCAAACGACTCGGAGTGATCTGCGCTTCGGGCTTGATGTGAATGTGATCTGATGCTGGTGCTTCTCGGACGCAGTGCGTCCGCCCGCCCACCCGCACAGATGGGCGCGTCACCCCAAATCGGCGGGTTTGTAGCACGGGCCGCATCGGCGCTGGGAAGCGGGTCCAAGTGCTCACTTGCCCGGGTCGATGACATGACATTCCAGACCGATCGATTTGGGGGGATGTCAACATGTCGCAGTATTCAGGGGATAGCTTCGGGCAACAGCGCGAGGTGCGCATCGAGGTCACGGCAGCGCACAGCTCGCAGGCCAAGTGGGGGTTGCGCTGTGCCGTGCCGTTTTTCATTCCCGTGCTGCCGTTCATTGGCATGATTCTGGGGTGGTTGGCGCTTGGTTCTATTCGCAAGAACGCCGCGATGGACGGGCTGCGCAGTGCCAAATGGGCGGTGTATCTCGGGTTTGCATTTACTGTTGCACAGGGTGTGATCGGGTGGTCAGCCTGGCAATACAACAACGTTGCCCGTAACGGTCCGCATACGGCACTGCAGATGGGTCAGGATGGCGATGTCGCGGGGTTTATCGCGCAGTTCGAGTCTGCTGGCGACGTCGATGACATGGAACAGGCGTTTGCGTTCTTGACGCTGCTCCGCGATCGCTATGGCGAATGCGATAGCGCCGCGTTAGTACTGCCCGATGGGTGGTACACATCATGGCGTCCCTTTGAGCCTTTCGACTATGACATGCATTTCGAAGGCGCAACACTTCCCGCGACAGTGCAGATTGTTATCAAGCCCGATCTCGACACATTGGGCATGCCGCGCATGAGCTATATCACGCTGCACGATTCCGCTCAGGGCGATCTGCGCTTCCCGCCTGATGCTGCAACACACTCCGCAATCAAGGCAATGGCAGCTGCCAACGAAGAGTAATTCACGCAACAAAGATTTTTCGATCTGTAGAGGGATGAAACCAATGGGCAAGATCATCGGCATCGATCTGGGAACAACGAACTCTGTCGCAGCGGCGTACAAAGATGGCAAGGCGCAGATCGTCGAATCCTACACCGGCGAGCGCACCATGCCCTCGATCGTTTCGTTTCTTGAGAAGGGCGAGCGCGCCATCGGGCATCCGGCTCAGAAATGTCAGGTCACCAACCCGGAGAATACGGTCTATTCAATCAAACGCTTCATTGGCCGGCGCCACGCCGAGGTCGACCGTGAAGAGAAGCTCGTGCCATACGAAGTTGTCGGCAAACCCGGTGATTTTGTGCAGGTTCGCGTGGGGAAAAAGCTCTTTACGCCACAGCAGATATCTGCGCTGATTCTTCAGGAACTCAAGGCGCAGGCAGAAGGATTTCTCGGTGAACCGGTCGATGGCGCGGTCATCACTGTCCCCGCCTATTTCAACGACGCCCAGCGTCAAGCGACCAAAGATGCAGGCGAGATCGCGGGCCTTGATATCAAACGCATCATCAATGAGCCAACCGCGGCAGCACTTGCCTATGGATTCGACGGCCGCAAGCGGCGGCAGATCGTCATGTTCGATTTCGGCGGCGGCACATTCGACCTCTCCGCACTTGAAATTCAGGGCGGCAGCTTCAAAGTGCTGGGGGTGCATGGCAACACGCACCTCGGTGGTGATGACTTTGATCAGCGCATCATTGATATTGTCGCAGACGATTTTTTCCGCAACGATCGCTTTGACATTCGCGCAGACCCCATGGGGTTGCAACGTCTGAAGCAGGCAGCGCAGCAAGCCAAAGTTGATCTTTCGCAACGACAGGAAGCAAAGATTACGCTGCCCTTTATTGCTGTTGATGGCAATGGCCCCAAGCATCTTGATTACACGCTCACCCGCGAACGCTTCGAAGCCATCTGTTCGGACCTCTTCGACGACACGCGCAAGGCATGTCAGACGTTGATGTTTGAAGCGGGCAGCATGGGGAGCAATATCGAAGTCGTGCTCGTCGGCGGGTCAACGCGCATGCCGAAGATTCAAGAAATTGCCCAGGAGGTCTTTAAGACCGATCAACTCAACAAATCACTCAATCCTGATGAAGTTGTTGCCCTCGGTGCAGCGACCCTCGGCGGCGTGATTCAGGGCGACTTGCACAATGTCAACCTTATGGATGTCGTCTCGCACTCACTCGGTGTTGAAACTGCGGGCGGTGGCATGTCCAAGGTCGTTGCTAAAAATACGCCCATCCCCACAAGTGTGAAGCGTGTTTTCTCAACTCCATCGAACAATCAGACTTCGGTGCCCATCAATGTCCTCGAAGGTGAAGCATCGCAGGCCAAGAAGAACCGCACGCTCGGGCTCTTTCAGCTTCGCGGCATTCGTCGCGCCAAGCGCGGCGAGCCGCAGATCGAAGTGGAATTCGCCATTGATGCTGACGGCATTCTGCAGGTCAAGGCCACCGACAAGGACACGGGCAAAAGTCAGGAAATTGTCATTCAAGGTGGCAGCGGGCTCGATCGTTCGGAGCTCGATCGCATGAAGCGCGATAACGAAGGTCATGCTGAAGAAAAAGAAACCGCCCGCGAGCAAATCGACTTGCGCAACCACGCTGAAAAAGTCCTTGAGGACATGCACAAGTGGATCGAGCACAATGGCGAACTGATGCTCAAGCGTGAGCGCATGGAACTCGCGCTGCTGCTCACCAAGCTCAAGAAACAGATCGCCCGGAAGAACATCTCCGGCATCCGCGCGCAGCTGAAGAAGCTGGACGCATTGGCCCAGGTGCAACAACGCAAGGCGGGGTGACTTTAGCACACTGGGTGGCTACGATTGCATCGTGCTCGCAATGCCTACTCCACTTCGTGCACGCTATTTCGCTGGGGCGCTTTCGCTGAGCATCGCTGCCGCTGGCGTGTGGTGGATCACGGCACGAGCGCATGGCGGTTCACCAGCGGCATTCGAAGAAGATTGGGTGACATGGGTTGCACACAAGCAGCGCGCTGGCGGAACCGAGCAGGGCGGTGATGCGTGGAAACGAATGGCGCGGGCTGCCGATGCGTGGAACAAGATATCCCAGAACATGTGGCCCGCCCATCCGCAAGCGTGTGAGACGTGGATCATGAACGTGCTGACTGATCCCGATCGGCCAGGCGACGATCCGGTCGTGCAGCATGCCGTGAAGTGTTTGGAGGCGGCGCGCGCGCAGGGTGTGTTTGCGGATGCGCAGGCGTGGCTCGCGGGCGGCGCTCCGGTCGAGCCTTGGGACGAGAATGACACGCCCTCGCGCGGGCATCACTTCGGCTCGGTGTTGTCAGCGCTCATGTGCATGACGCACCTTGACGCGATGCGCGGCGATGACAGCTCCCGAGCGCAACGGTTTGAGATAGCGTTCGCCATGGCTGCTGCTTGCGCGACGGACCAATGGTTGAGTTGCACCGCCGCCGGGGAATGGGAAGCGGAGGCCATGCAGGAGGTGCGCTACCAACTGGTCGCACAACCGATGAGCGATGGACTGCTTGAAAACCTGCTCGCGCTGGTCAAAGTAGACAAGTACCCATCCTGGGGGGGTCTTGTCGAGGGCGAACTCCAGTATCAAGAGAGAGTAGGCGTGCGAGCCAAAGAGAGATTCAAGAGCACCGGCGACTACCACGCCTATGTGCGCGAACGTCGAGTGTGGTCGGGAGAATTTGCGGAAAACCCACCGGCCACCGTTGCTGAGCCGATACCGCTGGAATTGCCGAAGCGGCTGCTTCGCCTGAACTGGTCAGCTGGGGACGGCATGGACTTCTGGCAGAGCATTCTCCACGGGCTCCGCCGGCAGGCCTTACTGCGCCTTCTCGAACGGCGCGGCACAGCGTGTCTGCTTGCGATTGATCTCTTCGCGGTGCGCGAAGGGCGCTTGCCGAAGTCGCTTGATGAAGCTGCCGATGCGGCGGGGCTCAATAAGAAGATGCGGATCGATCCGTCGGCTGGCGAGCCGTATGTGTATCGCATTGATCCGAGTGCGCCGCACGGCTACGTGCTGTACTCTCGCGGAATCGACGGCGTCGATAACAACGGGCGCTTTGACCTGCCGCACTACGCGACTGAGGCCTTGCGCAAAGGGGGCGAGGGCTTTGATTACAACCTACTTGAGCCGCGTTTTGTACCACCGCCGGTGAACGAACAGCCGGTGGGGGTATGTGGGAATGGGCAGCCCGGGTGGCCGAATTAAACCCGGCGTTTATTCCGGTTGATCCTCCCCCTTCACACACCACCGCAGCGCTTCCGCAAGTTCCTCCCGCGATGGAAAGCCATGCCCGAGCCCCGGAATCGCGCGGCGTTTCACGGTCATGCCCGCATCCGTGAATGCCTTCTCTGCCTCGACATAGGTCGGCGCCGGGCCATCGTTCGCACCGATGAGCAGATACCACTTCGGGCGCTTGCCCTCGGTCGGCGTGTCGGCAACATCCGCCTCGTAATGTCCATTGACCGGAATGACGGCGTAAAAAAGTTCCGCGTGCGTCTGCCCAATATCAAAGGCAATATTTGCACCTTGTGAATAGCCTGCAAGAATCACGCGGTCGATCGCCCACTGCTTCTTCGCCCAGTCAAGCAGGTGCAATACATACCACTCCGCCTCATCGCGATAGACCCAGCTGTACCCATCGCCATCAGGGCGCAAGGCATCGGGCGTGACGAGTATGGCACTATGCCGTTTCGCATGGCGGTGAAAGGCGGCGGCCATACTTGCTCCCGTCCCCCCCGAACCATGCAGCACAATGATGAGCGTCGTGGGGCGCTCGGCATCAAAGGCCGGCGGCAACACAACCTGCGGTTCTATATCCACGGCGGCGCGTTTGAATCGCTCAAGCCGCGCCGTTGCATTGGCGCGCACGATCTTTTCAGCTTCTCCAAAGCGCGGGTGCTTGCGAATGGGATCAAGATCGCTGTCGGTTTCGATCGAGCGCACACCGCCGTATCCAGCTTGGCCTGCTTTGACGAGCCAGTCCGCAGCGTCATCGAGTTTGCCCGCCTGCCCAAGTGCGCACGCGGCGTTGTACATCCACACCGAGTTCTTCGTCGATTGCGCTTTCGAGACCGCCATGTTCGCGGCCGCTTCATATTGACCGGCCACCATGACGCGCTCAAAATCACGAGCCGATTGTGCAGATGCATGGGACACGCAAGTCCAAAGGATGGCGAATACGAGAAATCGGGCGAAAAATCTGGTCATCTGGTTCTCCAACTCCCCTGCATCGTAATGCCGGGGCTTGAAACGGAGCTTACACTTCCCTGATACCGATGAGTCCCTCTTTGGAGGCCCGCTTCCATGTCAACCATGTCCCCCCGCAAGAGCACGCCCAATCCCGATCAGGTTGATCCGCACGCGGTGACCATCTCGGGGCTTGTCCTCGATCCGAGTTATGGTCCGGAGAATCCCGCGGATGCCCTCAAAAATATTGACTGCGAAATTCCAGCGCCGGGGCAATATCCCTATACGCGCGGCCTCTTTCCGCAGGGCTATCGCACGCGACTCTGGACCATGCGGCAGTTTGCGGGCTTCGGGTCCGCCGACGACACCAACAAGCGCTTCAAGTATTTGCTGGAGCAGGCCAAGACATCCAAGGCCAAGGCCAATACGGGTCTGTCCACGGCGTTTGATTTGCCGACCCTCATGGGCCGCGATTCTGATGATGCACTTTCGGCAGGTGAAGTCGGGCGTTGTGGCGTTGCGATCGACACCATCGAAGACATGCACCGTCTCTATAAGGACATCCCGATTGATTCAGTGACCGTCTCGCAAACCATCAACGGACCCGCCGCGGTCATCTGGGCGATGTACATCGCAATGGCCAAACAACTCGGTGTCGAAGCGGACCAACTCGGCGGCACACTTCAGAATGACATCCTCAAAGAGTTTCATTCGCAAAACGAATACATCTATCCGCCCGAGCCTTCGGTGAAACTTGTCATCGATACGATCGAGTATCAGTCGAAGTTCATGCCCAAGTGGAACAGTGTGTCGATCTCCGGCTATCACATTCGCGAGGCAGGATCGAGCGCCACGCAGGAACTTGCATTTACTTTGCGTGATGGCATGGAATATGTCGAAGAAGCGATTCTGCGCGGCCTTGATGTCAACGATTTTGCCCCGCGCCTGAGCTTCTTCTTCAACGCGCACAACGAATTCTTCGAGGAAATCTGCAAACTGCGCGCTGCACGGCGCATCTGGGCGCGCATGATGAAAGATCGCTACGGCGCGACCAACCCCAAGGCATGGTTCATGAAGACGCATGTGCAAACCGCCGGGTGTTCGCTCACCGAGCAGCAGCCGCTGAATAACATTGTGCGCGTTGCCTATCAGGCGATGGCGGGCGTGCTTGGGGGGTGTCAGAGTTTGCACACCGATTCAATGGACGAAACCCTCGGATTGCCTACCGAACAGGCAGCCACCGTCGCGCTGCGCACGCAGCAGATTCTCGCCCACGAAACGGGCGTCACGCGCGTGACTGATCCCCTGGGCGGCTCATGGTTCATCGAACAACTCACTGACACTATGGAGCGCGAAGCCATGGGACTGATCGCCGAGATCGACGCGATGGGCAACGGGCCTTTCAAGCTTTCACCCGGCACGACGGAGAACATTGGCGGCCGCGCCGGTGCAGTTTCAGGTATTCATAAGGGCTACTTCCGTCGCGCCATCGCCGAAGCGGCGTATCGGTTCAGTGAAGAATGCGAAGCGCACGACCGCATCATCGTGGGCGTCAATGAATATGTCGATGACAATGAAGATCGCCAGATCGATATTCTCGAAATCTCGCACGCTGTCGAGACCGACCAGTGTGAACAGTTGACGAAGTTCAAGCAGAATCGCGATGCCAATGCGGTCAAGAGCGCACTCGAAGAAATTCGCGATGCAGCCCGCGGCAATTCCAAACTCGCCCGCGAAGCTGGCATTTCTCCAGAAAACGTGATGCCCGCGCTCGTCGAAGGCGCGCTCGCGGGATGCACACTCGGTGAAATGGTGCAGGCGATGGCGGATATCTATGGCAGGTACGCTGGCGGGCCGGAGTGGTGAGCCCTACCCTTTGGAAGGACAATTGACATGGACCTTGCCACCATCCGATCTCGCACGACATCCTCCCCGTTTGTGCCTTTCACGCTCAACCTTGCCGATGGGCGCACGTTTCGCGTGACCCATCCCGAGTTCGTCGCGTTTCCACCAGAGGGCAGGCGCTATGTCATTGTCTTTCTTGAAGATGATGCGCACGATTTTGAGATGATCGACCCTATGCTCGTGACTTCACTTCAGGTCGACAAGCCGGGTTCAAATGGCAAGTCCAACGGCAACGCCAATGGTCGCCCCAATGGCTGGGCAGGCATTGGCATGCTTGTCCTGCTCATCACAGTCGCGCTTATTCTCTTTATCGCTGTGGGCATGCCCACGGGCTCGACAACGCCGCCCGGCGGTGCCACCCCAACGCCCGGCGCGGCCAACACCACATGGAAACAAAAGAACCCCGGCGCTGCGCCGCAGCAAGGCGTCCAAGGTGGTGGGTATCTCGGTGCCCTTGCGCGCGGCAACCGCAAAGCGCGTGGCACCATCTCTGCGATCAGCGCTATGGAAATGGCGCGGCTTGGGGCGATCTACGAACTCGAAAATGGCCGCTATCCCGAAACTGTTGAAGACTTGGGCTACGATGCAACAGTTCTCAAGGATGAGTGGGGCACGCCTTTATTCTTCACGATGGGCAAGGATGAAATCACGCGGCGCACCATCATGCTTGTGCAAAGCGCCGGTCCCGATGGCATCGCTGACAATGAAGATGACCTGGTGCTTGAACAGCCCATGCCGTTCTGATTCTGCATCCACTCTCAAAAAACAACAAACCCCCCGGTTCTGTATTCGCCGGGGGGTCTTGAAATCACTTTGGCAGAAGCCTTTTCAGCGAAGCCTTGACGCAAGGCCCGCGGATGTGCAATCGTTCAGGTTGACGACCGATTCGCGTCATTTCGACGCAGGAGCGGGAAACCGGTAATGCGCACAATCGTGTATTTCACAAACCAAGTGCGCCGGGACCGTCCCGTGCTCATCGCTTTCAGCCGTCAGTCCTGCACACGCAGCCCGAACCGGCTGCACGCGTCATGATGCTCAAAAGCATTGCGCCATGTCGGGGCGGCGCTCACCCTTGAAACTTACCCGGCGGAGAATCGTCCATTGCATTTGCCCCCAAGCAGGTGTGTGTGGCTTTCACAAGCAAGCCGTTTCATGCAACTGACCCGGTCAACAATCACACGGTATCATTCGTTTATGCACAAGCCAAGGATTTTCTGTGGTGTTATATCGAAGTTCTCAAAAATGACCAATTGTGGTGGGCCAGATGAGGGTTATCGTTTGAAATAATGCACAAATGGACTCGCGCAGCACTTGCGCGACCAACACCCGGACCTAAAGAAATTTCTTCTGCACTGCAATCCACGCCGCCACATGCACAAGCACAATCAAGAACGTCACCATCTGAAACCAGCGCTTTCGAATCTTGTGTCGAAGAATGCGCTGTGCGAAGAATGCCCCCGGCCACCCGCCAAGCAGCGCCACAAAATGCAGCATTTGTTCCGGGATGCGCCAGGCCCCGCGCTGTGCGCATCGTTTGTCGCGCCAATAGAGCACCACTGCGATGAAACTCATCGCGCCATACCACGCCAACACCGCGTACCACCTCATATCCATGTCCAAACCCTACCCAGCTTTACCTTGTGGAGCCCGTCCTTAATTTCTCCTACGATGGGTGAACAATGCCATCACACGCCCTCCATGTCGCCACCACCGAATTTGAAAAGCTCGACCGCTGCGCCGAACTGCCCCATCGTCCCCGCGTCCTCTTGGGCAAGATGGGCCTCGATGGGCACGATCGTGGCGTGAAGGTCATAGCCCGTGCCCTGCGCGATTCAGGTGTTCATGTCATCTATTCAGGCCTCTGGCAAACGCCGCGCTCTCTTGCCATCAGTGCCCGCGATGAAGATGTCGATGTCATCGCCGCCTCCATGATGAGCAATTCACACCTCGTGCTCGGGCCGCGCCTTGTCGAAAGCATGCGCGATATCGGGCGAGGTGATATCCCCGTACACATGGGCGGCATCCTGCCTCAGGATGACATTCCCAAATTGGTTGAGTTGGGCGTTGCCGCCTGCTACACCACGGGTGTTGGTTTGCTGGATATCGTCGAGGCGGTCAAAAGCACTGTGCATGCGCGCAAGGCACAGATTTCCGAACACCCGACCGCCCAGCTTGCGCGTGACATTTCACTTCTCCACGAATCAGGCACATTGCGCACCGATGCTCCCCGCCGCAGGCCAAAGCACGTCATTGGTGTGACAGGCTCACCCGGTGCCGGCAAAAGTACGCTTGTTGCCGCGCTTGCCGCCGAACACGCCCGTCGCGCACAAGAAGATGCTTCACTTGGCCGCGTCGCAGTAGTCGCCTTTGATCCCCAGTCGCCGATCAGCAAAGGGGCGCTGCTTGGCGATCGCCTGCGTGTTGATTTCAATTCTCTTGGTCAGGCGGTGTTTTACCGTTCCCTTGCTATCGCAGGCGAGGACTACCATGCCCTTGATGACATCATCGAACTTGTCGGCGGGTGCGCCGCGCCGGACGGCATGCAGCTCTTCGACACACTCTTCATCGAAACTGTTGGCGCCGGGCAAAATGAAGTGCGCATTCGCGAGCATGTCGATGCCACTGCGCTTGTGCTCGTGCCCGGCATGGGTGATGCGGTGCAGATGGATAAGGCCGGCATTCTCGAAATTGCAGATATTTTTGTGTGCAACAAGGCTGACCATCAAGGGCAGAACGAATTGATGCGCGACCTCCGCGAAATTGCTGGTCGCCGGCAGGTCATCGAAACCGTTGCCACCAAGGGACAGGGCATGACCGATTTGTACGAGGCTCTGCTTGGCTGAATCGTTGCCCACTGCGTTGCCACAAGACGTACGCGATGAAGCTGAAGCCACCGGCCTGCGCCTCGCTGCCTGCGTGCGTCACACGTTGCAGGTCGTCATCGGCAACAACCCCACAGCCCACACTGTCTCCAAAGACATCGCCCTCGATGGCGTTATCGCAAAGCGCATCGTGCGCATGACGCGCCAGGGAATCACCGGCGCAGAAGCTGTCACCCGAGCGCCAAGTGCTGAAAATCTGCGCGTTTTCGCTGATCGGTGTGCGAAATCATTGTCGCCGCTCGATCTCGATGCCCTGCGCGATGCCATTGGCCGCTTTGAATCGCTCATCCGCCGCGCAGGCGCAAGCAAGGGCGAACTGACATCGCTGTTGCGCACGCCGCAACAACCCGCCGGGCCTTCATCACAGCCGCGCTTGCTTCTTCGACGAGAAACAGACAACACAATCCGAGCGCTCGATGATGCCGATACGGATGCCAACCCCTGGGCGCACTGGTCAGGGCTCAATATTCTCGCATCCGATGCTGATCTCGACGCGCTGCTTGCATTGTCTTCGCCGCGTGTGATGTGTTTCTCTGGCACACCTGCCAACGATCTTTTTGAGCGATCCTCCGATGCATGGCTACCCCGTGCCTTCGAACAGCTTTGCGATATCTGCGCAAAGCTCGCCCCACAACTCTCGGCCCGGAACCGCACGCTACTCCTTCGCCCGCACGCCCGCCATGTGCTTTCCGATGTTGCCCGATGCGCCTCATTTCTTCGCGATGTCGTCCGCCCCATGCATTGGCCCGTCGCCCTCGCCCTCGACCCACTGGCGATGCTCGAAGATGACATGCAGGTCAGCGCCATCTTTCACATCACCCGCACCTTCGAAACCCTCGGCCCAATGTGCTCGTGCGTCTTACTCCCTCTCCCTCGGGGAGAGGGTGGATCCCGACGAAGTCGGGAGACGGGTGAGGGGTCGCTCTCCATGGTGATTCAATCCCTCATCGACCGCTTCGTCCCGCCGCACATCCCGCTCATCTTCGACGCCGTGTAAACTGCCCCGCATCATGACTACGCACACGCCGCAACTTGATCACCCGACATTCGCATTCGTCAAAGATGCTTTCCCCGGCAAGCGTTTCAAGGCCACGGAATATCGCGGCGACAGCGCCATCATCGTTCAACCCGCAGACCTGCACGATGTGCTCACGTTTCTGCGCGATGATTCGCGCTGCAACTATGATTTTCTTTCCGATGTCTACGGCGTTGACTATCAGAACTATCCAGCGCCCATGCCCGCGCGCTTCTGCGTCGGCTACAACCTTGCAAGCACAACCCGCCAGGACCGCTTCTTCGTCAAAACCTTCATCGACCCATCGATTGATACCTCAGGCATCGAAGAAGACCCCGCGCTGTATGTCGATTCCGCGTGTGATATCTGGGTCGGCGCCGAGTGGATGGAACGCGAAGTCTTCGACATGTTCGGCGTGCGCTTCCGCAATCACCCGGACCTCCGCCGCATCCTCACCTGGGAGCAATACCCGGGGCACCCGCTGCGCAAGGACTACCCCCTGCGCGGTCGCGGCGAACGCGAACACTTCCGCGTCGTCGACCGCGATGATGCGTAGAAGAAAGATTCACCACAGAGCACACAGAGTTTTTTCTTGTGCAAGAAGAGCCAATCATCCATGAAGAATGGGTGGCCCGGTTTGCTTGTCAAACCGGGTTTGCAAAGATTTGACAACTGTCATGCTTCGGATGCCGTGGTCTGAGTGAAGCGAAGGCACGTTCTTTTGTGGTTAGATGCTCTTCCTCAATCTTCCCACACACCGCACCACAATCTCCACCGCTTCATCAATCTCTTGTGCGGTCGTCTCCCGTGACAGACTAAACCGCACCGCGCCGTGCGCTATCACCTCCGGCACGCCCATCGCAAGCAGCACGGGCGAAGGATCCAAACTCCCACTCGAACACGCAGCCCCCGCCGATGCCGCTACGCCCGATTCCGAGAGCAACATCAACAGCGCTTCTGCCTCCAGATGCGGAAACGCGATATTCGCCGTGTTCCATAGTCGTCCGTCGCGGCATGTCTTGCTCCCTCTCCCTTGGGGAGAGGGTGGTCCCGACTTGTCGGGATCGGGTGAGGGGCTGTCTTGTCCCCCCCTCCCTGTGGGAGGGGGTTGGGGGGAGGGGGCCTCGATTGGCCCAATCACCACCGCATTTTCCACCCGCGTTAGCACACCCCGCTCAAATCGATCGCGCAACACTGCGATCTGTGTGCGCTTTGATTCATCTTCAAGCCACGCCATCGCCTCACGCGCCGCGGCCCCCATGCCGCAGATCCCCGGAACATTTTCCGTCCCGCCGCGCCGACCCATCTCCTGCACACCTTGCGTCTGCGGCCGAATGCCAACACCACTGCGCACATAGAGCGCCCCAATCCCCTTGGGCCCGTGAAACTTGTGCGCTGAACACGACAGCAGATCACACGGCATTTCCTCTGGCATCGGCATCTTGCCAACCCATTGCGCCGCATCACAATGAAACAGCACATTCTTCTCACGGCAGAGGCGACCAATCTCTGCGACAGGTTGAATCGCTCCCGTCTCGTTGTTCACCCATTGCAGGCTGACAATCGCAACTGTGTCATCAATCATGTCATCAAGCGAGTTCGCATTCACCATCCCCTCGCGCGACACGGGAAGCAGCTTGACTTGCACACTCGGCACATCCTGCGCCAGTGTGCTGCACAATTCCCGCACCGCTTCATGCTCAATCGCGCTCGTGATGATCGTGCGCTTGCCCACCGGCATTGCCCCAACCACGCCGCGAATCGCAAGGTCAATCGCTTCCGTCGCCCCGCTCGTAAACGTGATCGTCCGTACAGGCACACCGCCAAGCAATGCAGCCACCTGCGCCCGGGCAAGGTCAATCTCCCGCCGGGCTGCCTGCCCCGCGCGGTGCACACTCGATGGATTCGCCCAGGCTTCAGTCAGCGCGCGCTCCACCGCCTCCACTGCCTCAGCGCATGGCTTCGTCGTCGCGTTGTTATCCAGATAGATCACGCAGCAAGTGTAGCGGTGCAGCGGTCAATCAATCCTTTGGGCGGTTCTCCTGCTTCAACCACTCATCCTGCACCTGTTTCGCCCGCTCGCCCAGCATCAGGTGAAGTACCGCATCGCGCACGCGCAGGCCGTGCTCATCCGTCGCGTGTCCTTCAATGCCAAGTGGCGCCATCAAGCCATACCCAAGGCCAAGGTGCAAGAGCATCCACGCGGTGATCGACGGGCTCATCCCCTTCGAGACTTGTCCCTCGCTTTGCGCCCGCGTCACTTCGCGCGCCACAAATTCGTGCAGCGTGCTCACATGTCGCCGCAGCGCTTCGAGAATCTCCGGGTCATCAATCGCAGTCATCGCCTGCACGATCACCCGATACACACCCGAGCCCTTGTGCGTGATCATCGGGTTCGCGGTCACCAGTCGTTGCAGCCGGTGCGCTGGGTCATCCGTGTCGCGCAGCTGATGCTCCCAGAGATCAAGCGTGAGCTTGCCCGCGCGCTCGATCACCGCGATGAACAATTCCTTCTTGCTTTTGAAGTGCCGGTAGATGATCGGTTCGGTGACGCCCGCTGCCTTGGCAAGTTCCGCGGTGGTCGCGCCACCAAAGCCCCGCTCAGCAAAGAGCGTGACCGCAGTATCCAGAAGCTTCTCGCGGCGTTCTGCCGCTGGCATCCGCGTCATCAGGCCTCCCGCACGCACCCCAAGAGCCTCCCGGTGCTGCCCCACACCGAAGCAGCCGAAGAGAACCCCAGGCTAATGTACGCTAACTTCGACAGGCTGGATGCTGTACTTGATGGAATTAGGGGGGTGAGCACGATCGACGCACCACGGCATCCAGTCCTAGCCCGGGCAAGGGGCGATTGGCCACAATTATTCCTTGAATCCGATGCCAACCTCTGTCGGTACAAGGGAATAGAGAAACGGGGTAACTGGTTAGTCACCTCGGGCATATCACTGGCATAACGCCTGGGACGGCCCCGGAAATAGGAGAATGGTCATGTTTGGAGAACTGATTCTTGCTGCGTCTTTGGGAATTGCCCCCGGCTCTGGTGTGAGTGCCAGCGCCACGGACACTCTTGTTGCCTTTGCCCGTACTGCCCAAACCACCTCTCTTGTCACAGGTGTCGCGCCCTCGATTGACGGCAACAAGGGCCGTCGGGGCGGCAATCGCTGGAACAATGGCAATCGCCGGGGTCAGCAGCGATCAAAGGCACGGTCAGGCCAGCGCTCGCGAAATACCCAGAAGAGCAATCGCGGCTCCCGGAACACGCAAAAGTCGCGCAATCGCAATCGCAATTCGAATCGAAACGCGAATCGCGGGCAGCGCACGAACCGCAACGGGAACGTGAACCGCAACCGGAATCGGAACATCAACAAAAACGTCAATAAGAATGTCAACAAGAACATCAACAAGAACATCAACAAGAACCGGAACGTCAACAAAAATATCAATATCAACAAGAACAAGACTGTCACCAAGAACATCACAAAGAATGTGGTGAAGTCCAGAGACCGGCATCACGATCGCAGGCATGACAGGCGTCACGATCGCAGGCATGACAGGCGTCATGATCGTGGGCATAACCGCCGTCATGATCGCGGGCATCGCAACTCCGGTCACCACTCCGGTGGGCGCCATTCCAGTTCACACTACGGGCATAACTCGCACTCCTATTCGTACGGCGGGTGGACATGGCCGAATTATTCATACGGCAACTCCCACTACAGCATTGGTCTCAACTTGAATTACGACCTCACGCCGTATCGCCACACCTCGTCGTACTACTCGTACACGCGCCCGGTGGTGGAATACTACCCATCGCCGCGCACGAACTACACGAGTGTGTATGTCACACCGGGCTCGGCAGCCGACAATTCGTCGTATGTGTATGCGACGCCATCAACGGACACGGACTATCGGGTGTATCAACAGTTGCTTGATGAGCAGCAGCGCCTTGAGAATCGTGTTGAAGAACTCGAAGAGGCACCAGTGTTCGTGCCGATTTCGCCGGATTATACATCGCCCGTGCCCACAAGTGCGACCGATGCAGGTGTGAAACCCGATCGCCCGGGACCCATCGTCATTGAAGGCGATCATCTCGAACCGGCATGGCGCACGCTTGCCTCAGGTGATGCAACCGTTGCGCAGCGCATGTTCGCGGTGCAGGCGCAATCCAATACAGCAAGTGCGATGGACCGCATCGGCTTTGCACTGGCCGCGGCGCAACAGGGCGACATTCGCACCTCAGCGTGGTCGATCCGCCGGGCGCTCGATGAAAACGCTGCGGGCGTAGGCTTCCTGCCAGGTGATGAAGCGCTTGCGGGCAAGCTCGATGCGCTGGCCTTGAAGCTGGCAACCGATCATGGCAGCGCCGTGAGTCCGGTGCAGGCGGCGGACATCGCGACCATCGCAGCGGTCGTTTCGGCGCTACGCCTGGATCACGAAGGTGTCTACCGGTGGGCCGATGCAGCGGCGACCGCGGGCGCTGATGCTGACGCAGTCAAGGCGCTCAAGAGTCTTGCCAGCGAATAAGCATTTCTAAGTTACTCCTGTTCTCACTCTCTCACTATTTGAACCCCAACCCGCAGCAGGCCGGACTGAATTGGTTCGGCCTGTTGGTTTTTCGGGAAGTGACGGAGAGACGGAGAGACGGAGAGGCAGAGCGGGCAGGGATTGGGTGCCGTGGTCTGAGTGAAGCGAAGGCCACGTTCTTGTCTTGCTCCCTCGCCCCGCGTGCGGGGAGAGGGTGGTCCCCCGATTCATCGGGGGATCGGGTGAGGGGCGAAACCGCGCGATTCGCTCGCCGATTCGCTCATCGCCGGCGTCTGGGTGCTGGGGGACACTCGCTGCACAGATCTGGGCCTTTTTTGGCTCTAGCTCAAAATGAGCTTGCGTTCTCTTCTGAACGCAGGATATAAGGCTTGCGTGCTGGCCCCGTATGTATCGCGCGGGCCGAGGTTCGTGCTGCTGCTCGCGAGAGGAAGAGACACATGTGTTTGTTGAGTGCTTGCTGTGGTCGCGCTGCGACTGTGTTTGCGTTTGTGGCCCTTGTCACCTTGAGCGCCACCGCTCACGCCGCGGTGATCAACGTCCCTGCCGATCAGCCGACGATTCAGGGCGCGATTACTGCATCAGTAGCCGGCGATGAAATCATCGTTGCACCGGGGGTATACAACGAGACGATCAACATGATGGGCAAGGCGGTCACGCTGCGCAGCATCAATCCCAACAATGCCGGTGTCATCACGGCCACGATCATCGATGCAGGATCAGGGCCGTCCGCAGGAACAGTTGTTACATGCAATTCGGGTGAAGGTGCTGCTACAGTCATCTTGGGGTTGACGATCACGGGTGTCGGTGGGATGGACAACGTCAACAGCAGCCCGACCGTGACCAATTGCACATTCGCTGGCAATTCCGGGGGCGGTGGCGGGATGACCAATTCAAGCAGCAGCCCAACCGTGACCAACTGCATCTTCACAGGAAACACAGCAGGGATGGGCGGCGGGATGCGCAACGTCAATAACAGCAGTCCGATCGTGACCAATTGCATCTTTACCGGGAATACGGCGACGCCCAATGGCGGCGGGATGATCAACGATGGCATCAACGGCCCGACGGTGATCAACTGCACCTTCACAGGGAACACTGCAGACTCCACCGGCGGCGGCATGTTCAACTCATTCGGCAGCCCGACCGTCACCAACTGCATCCTGTGGGGCAATACGCCGAACGAGTTAGAAATAGATACTGTCACCGGTGCCACAACCGTCGTCACCTTCAGCAACATTCCGGGCGCCCCACCAGGCACCGGCAATATCAGTCTTAATCCCATGTTCGTCGATGCCAATGGTGCGGACAATATCTTCGGTACGAGTGATGACGATGTGCGCCTGCTTCCCGGTTCGCCCTGCATTGATGCGGGCAACAACGCAGTCGTGCCAGTGGGCATCGTGACCGATCTTGATGGCAACAATCGTTTTGCGGATGATCCTGCGGCAGTTGACACTGGCGCAGGTCTTGCACCGATTGTAGACATGGGTGCGTATGAGGCGGCCTCCAGACTGCCACCGGCCTGCCCCGGTGATGTGAACGGATCGGGAACGGTTGATCTGCCCGATCTCAATGAGGTGCTTTTCAACTTTGGCAACACGGTCACGCCCGGGACGAGTGGTGATGTCGACAGCAATGGTGTGGTGAATCTGGATGATTTGCAGTTGCTGTTGGGGAACTTTGGAACGAGTTGTTGAGGGAAGACGGACAGGCGGGACGCCTATCCCACCAAGAACGAGAATCCCCTCACCCGGCTCGCTGCGCTCGCCACCCTCTCCCCGCAAGCGGGGCGAGGGAGCGGGAATAAGAGAAGCGCTCCCTCACGGTCGCGGCTCGTCAGGAACAAGAAGGCGGGCGAGACGCCCACCCCACCTAAGAAGCGAAACCCCCGCGATCGCGCCTGGGCTGGTTGGGCGATTTGCCCTCCCCCCGCAGCCTCGGTATCATTTCTCCCTCACTGACTCCGGGTGTGCGCGCCCGGGTTCAGTGCGGTGGATAAACGCGCACCAGCCGAATACCACGCCGTTCGATTCATCGCAGGCCGCGATGGGGCGAGTCGCATCAGGCACGTTTTGGATGGCGGGCGGGACGCCCACCCCACTGGGGATGGCGGGCGAGACGCACACCCCACCAAGGCAGGCCGTGATGCGAAAGCGGGGTGGGAGGTGGAGTACAGATGGCCAAGAAAGAAATCGCCAAGTCATTCAAGGTCGTTGCGCCCGGCGGGACCGCCACGCCGGGGCCGCCGCTGGGTCCTGCATTGGGCGGCAACGGGGTGAACCCCGGGCAGTTCATTCAGCAGTTCAACGCGGCGACTGCGGACAAGAAGGGCAAGATCGTCGGGTGCATCATCAATGTGTACACCGACCGCTCGTTCGACTTCGTGATCAAGAGTTCGCCGGCGTCGGCGCTTCTGAAGGAAGCCGCGGGCGTTGAGAAGGGCTCGGGCACGCCGCAAGAGCAAGATGGCGGCAAGGTGACCAAGGCGCAGATCCTCGCGATTGCCCAAGAGAAACTCGAAGACTTGAACACGACCGATGTCGAAGCCGCAGGCATGATGATCGCAGGCACCGCCCGATCCATGGGCATAGTGGTGGAGGGCTAAAGATATGTCGAAGTCTGAAGCACTCATTGAGCGGATGCACAAGCGTCAAAAAGCCAACCACAAGTCGCGCCCGGCGGAGGCGATGACCGCTTCTGAAGCGATCGCAGCGCTCAAAAAATACAAAGCCCCGAAGTTCGACCAGACTGTTGATGTCGTGATGCATCTGGGCATTGATGCCAAGCAGGCGGATCAGGCGATTCGCGGTGCGGTGGCGTTGCCTGCGGGCATTGGCAAGGCGAAGCGCGTGATCGCGTTTTGTCAGGCGAATGTCGAGGAAGATGCACTCGCTGCTGGGGCGATCAAGGCGGGCGGCGAATCACTTGTGCGGGAAATTGAAGGCGGGTTCTTTGACTTCGATGTCGCAGTGGCGTCGCCTGACATGATGCGTGTGATCTCGAAGCTCGGGCGCGTGCTTGGTCCCAAGGGGCTGATGCCTTCTCCCAAGGCGGGCACAGTGACGCCTGATGTTGCCAATGCGGTAAAGGAATACTCGGCGGGCAAAGTCGAATATCGCAATGACAAATTTGGGAATATTCATGTGCCAATCGGCAAGATGAGTTTCTCTGATGACAAACTCGTGGAAAACCTCGAGGCTTTTGTTGCGACGATCACCAATGCCAGGCCGACGAGCGTGAAGGGTACGTACATCAAGAAGATTGCAATCAGTGGCACGATGACGCCGAGTGTGCTCGTCATGCCGCCTGCTGATGTGCATGCGTAAAGGGGAATCACCATGAGCAAACCAGTCAAGACATTCATGATTCGTGATTATGTTGAGAGCCTCGATGGGCATGACAATGCGCTGTTGATTTCGGTGCGCGGCATTGACGCGATCACGACCAACAATTTGCGTCAGTCACTTGCTGACAAAGACATCAAGATCACGGTGATCCGCAATGCACTTGCACGGCAGATCGTCAAGGACTCGGGGCTTGCAGCGCTTGAACCTTTACTCAAAGGACCATCGGCGCTTGCCTATGGCGCCGAGAGTGTGATTGATGTTGCGCGCGAGTTGATGAAGTGGTCCAAGGAAATCGAGAAGCTTGAGATGAAGGGGGCGGTGCTCGACGGGCAGCTTTTTGAAGGACACGCGGGCGTTGCAGCGCTTTCGAAGTTCCCAACGCGCGAGGAATCACTTGCCAATCTTGTGGGGGCAGCACTTGGCCCGGCGAGGAAGCTTGCGTCATGTGCGATGGCGCCAGCGGGCAATATCGCGGGCGTTCTCAAGACCATGCAGGACACACTTGAAAAAGGTGAAGCGATCACCAAAGTGGCGTAAAAGGAACAAACAAGCCCCGAGCGCAAGCGAGGGGGTACGAGACATCGGAGACAGATCAACTTTCTTACCTCTGACTGGCCCCGAATGGGGTTAAAGACCGGGCGTGCCGGGACCTCTCGGAAGTGGGATAGCAAGGCCAACAGGGTTTGGCTCGGAAGGATGAAGCAGAAATGAGCGAAGAAACAAAAACGTTTGATGCGAAGATCACCAAGATGGGCGATGAGATCGTGGCCCTGACTCTGAAGGAAGCCGTCGACCTGGCGGATTATCTGAAGGACACCTACGGCATCGAGCCCGCAGCTGGCGGCGCGGTCATGATGGCTGGCCCGGGCGGCGGTGATGGTGGTGCAGCAGAAGAGAAAACGACCTTCGATGTGATCCTCGAGAGCTTCGGCGACAAAAAGATCCAGGTGATCAAGATCGTTCGCGAGGTGACTGGTTTGGGTCTGAAAGAGGCGAAGGATCTGGTCGATGCGGCAAACTCCAAGATCAAGGAGGGGTTGCCCAAGGACGAGGCCGAGGCCATCAAGACTAAACTGGAAGAAAATGGGGCGAAGGTCAAACTGGCCTGATTTCGGGACAAATGAACTGTCGGAACCGGCCACCGACCCCGGGTCATCGCTCAAAAAAGAGAGGTGATTCGGCCGGTGTGGCCCGCCACTTGCTATAGGTGGGTTAGGGTGCTATCCTGCAAGGTCCGAAACTGTCCACATCACCCACCGAAGATGCCCATAAGTATCGATTTGCCCAATGCCCGAGGAGCGCTCTACCCGGCGGTGTCGGCTGTCAGCCGGACCGGGGTGCGCTCGCACGACGCGACACGAGCACGAGGAAGCATATGGCTGCGCTGAAGATCCGCGACTACGCAAAGCGGGGGGACGCGATCCCCGTGCCCGACCTGACAACACTGCAGCGGAACGCCTATGAGCGTTACCTGCAACGTGAAAAGGGCCCTGATGAGCGCAACCCGGCGCTTGGGCTTGAAGCATTGTTGCGTGAGGTGTTCCCGATTGTGTCGTACGACGACACCATGCACCTAGAGTATTGCTACTACACGCTTGAAGAGGCGCGGTACACGCCTGATGAGTGCCGCGAACTGCGCCTGACCTATGGCATGCCTTTTCGGGTGTGCCTGCGTCTGAACCGTGAGAATCATCCGGACCTTGCAGAGGAAGAGATTTACCTCGGCGAGATTCCCGTGATGATGGGCGGGGGCGAATTCATCGTCAATGGCGCTGAGCGCGTGATTGTGAATCAGTTGCACCGTTCGCCGGGCATTGATTTTTCGATCGAAAGTGACGAAGGCGATCGCCCGTTGCACAAGGCGCGCGTCATCCCAGAGCGCGGCTCATGGATCGAAATCGAGGTCACGAAAAAAGACGTGATGGCGATGAAGATCGACCAGTCCACGAAACTTTCTGCAACGACATTCCTGCGCTGCCTTGATGAGTCGATTGCATCGACCAGTGCGATTCTGTCGCTCTTTTATGACGTCAAGAATCTGCCGGTGAGCAAGTTGACTGCGGACCATTGGGCGGCGGAATCAATTCTTGACACCGAGAGCGGCGAAGAGCTTGTTCATGTCGGTCGACAGGTCGGCGAAACGCTTGAAGCGATTCAAAGTTCCGGGCTCAAGACGGTGAAGGCGATTGATGATCCGTCTGATCCGTTGATTTTGAATACTGTTGCCGAGGAGCGGCTCGAAGATTTTGCGGAACAGGCCAAGAATGAGTTTGAGGCGGCACTTCTGAAGATTTACACACGTCTGCGTCCGGGCAACCCGCCGCAGGTCGAGAAAGCACGCCAGCTTTTTGCCGAGAAATTTCTTGATGAGAACCGGTACCGCCTTGGTCGGGTGGGCCGATTCCGCATCAATCGCAAGTTCGATCTGGACGTGCCAGAAGATCAGATGTTCATTCGCGCTGAAGATTTTCTCCGCGTGATTCAGTACATGCTTGACCTGCGCTCAAAGCGTCCTGATCCAAAGACCGGCAGGCCGATCGCAACGGTGGATGATATTGACCATTTGGGCAATCGTCGCCTGCGCACGCTTGATGAGCTTGCAACGGAAGAGATGCGCAAAGGTTTCCTGAAGCTGCGCCGCACGGTGCAGGAGCGCATGAGCGTGAAGGAGCCGGATGAGCTGAACAAGATCGCGGATCTTGTGAACAGCAAGTCCATCAGTTCTGCGATTGATTTCTTCTTCGGGCGATCAGAGCTGAGCCAGGTGGTCGACCAGACGAACCCGATTAGTTCACTTGTCCATGAGCGCCGTCTGAGTGCCCTTGGCCCGGGCGGTTTGAATCGCAAACGCGCAGGCTTTGAAGTGCGCGATGTGCATATCTCCCATTACGGTCGCGTGTGTCCGATTGAGACGCCCGAAGGCACGAATATTGGTCTGATTGTGTCGCTTGGGATTTATTCCGGCACCGATGAATATGGTTTCCTGCGGACGCCGTACCGCAAGGTTGAAAATGGCAGTGTGACAGATGAGGTCAGCTATCTGCGCGCCGATGAAGAGATGCGCGCGGTGCTTGCGCCAGCGGAATCACTCACACTTGATGGCAAGTTGACCGAGGGTGCAGTGCTTGCGCGCGTCAATGGCGAGCTTGCAGAAGTACATTCGGATGAAGTGAATTACATCGACATTTCTCCCAAGCAGATTGTGGGTGTGTCGGCGGCGCTGATTCCGTTCCTAGAACATGACGATGCCAACCGTGCGCTGATGGGTTCCAACATGCAGCGCCAGTCGGTGCCGCTTCTCAAGAGTGATCCCCCGTGCATTGCCACCGGCCTTGAGAAGGCGATCGGCAAGAATTCCGGCATGGTTATTTCCGCAAAGCGTGGCGGCGAAGTGACGTTCGTGGATGCGGAGCGCATCATTGTTGATAACGCCGATGAATATGTCTTGCGCAAGTTCGCCGGGCTCAATGAGCGGACGTGCCTCAACCAGCGCCCCGTGGTGAAACTTGGCCAAGAGGTGCAGGCGGGCGACATTGTTGCAGATGGTCCATCAACGGTGCAGGGCGAACTGGCGATTGGCAAGAATATCCTGGTCGCGTTTGTCACCTACGATGGGTACAACTTTGAAGATGCGATCGTGATCTCTGAACGCCTGGTCAAGGCGGACACGTTCACATCGATTCACATCGATTCCTTTGATGTCGAAGTGCGCGAGACGAAACTTGGTCGGGAAGAGTTCACGCGCGATATCCCCAATGTGTCAGAGAAGATGCTGTGCAATCTCGATGAGCATGGCATGATCCGCGTTGGTGCGCGTGTTGGCCCTGGCGATATTTTGGTCGGCAAGGTGAGCCCGAAATCCAAGAGCGAATTGACGCCTGAAGAGAAACTTCTTCATGCGATCTTTGGTCGGGCGGGCGAAGATGTGAAGAACGATTCACTTGAAGTGCCATCGGGCAAGGCGGGCGTGGTGATCGGTGCCAAGCGCTTCTCGCGTCGCGTTCATATGAACGATGAGCAGAAGAAGGCACTGAAAGTGTCGATGGCTGAATATGCCGACCAGATGGACGAAAAAGCTGTACGCATCTTCCGCGAGTTGGTTGAGACGATCAATCTGGTGACCGGTTCTGAGATGGTTGACCCGAGCACGCGTCAGCGCGTTGGTGCATCTGACATCGCGGCCGTGTTGCTTGAGCAGATTCAGAACTTTGACCTCGGGTGGGTGAAGGGTTCGAAGGAAGCCAAAGATCGTGCGGCGAAACTGCATGGGCAGTTCTGGCCGCGCATTGATGCAATCAAGAAGGAAAAGGATCGCAAGCTTGCGCACATGAAGCGCGGCGACGAACTGCCTTCGGGTGTGCTCGAGATGGTCAAGGTGTATGTCGCAGCCAAGCGTGCGTTGTCCGTGGGCGACAAGATGGCCGGGCGTCACGGGAATAAGGGTGTAATTGCCCGCATTGTGCCTGAGGCAGACATGCCCTTTATGGAAGATGGCACGCCTGTTGATGTGCTGCTCAATCCGCTGGGTGTGCCGTCGCGCATGAATGTTGGGCAGATTCTTGAGACGCATCTCGGGTGGGCGGCGCAAGTGCTTGGCTTCCAGGCGGAAACCCCCGTGTTCGATGGTGCAACTGAGAATGAAGTACACGCGGCGATGGTCGAAGCCAATGAATATGTGGATGCCGAGCTTGCACGTCATGAGCGTGAGGGAACGCATCCGCATCATCGTGAGTTACTGGCGAGCATGCCCAAGGGCGGCAAGGTGCAACTGCATGATGGACGTACAGGCGAGCCTTTCTCACAGAAGACAACTGTGGGGTTCATGTACATGCTCAAGTTGCACCATCTTGTGGATGACAAAATCCACGCGCGTGCAACCGGGCCATATTCTTTGATCACGCAGCAACCGCTGGGCGGCAAGGCGCGCACAGGCGGGCAGCGCTTCGGCGAAATGGAAGTGTGGGGCCTCGAAGCGTACGGCGCTGCCTACATCTTGCAGGAATTGCTGACGGTCAAGAGTGATGATGTTGAGGGTCGCACCAAGATTTATGAATCGATGGTCAAGGGCACGAATACGCTTGAAGCGGGCATGCCCGTGGCGTTTGACGTGTTGTGTAACGAATTGAAGGGCCTGGGCTTGAACGTGACGCTTGAGAAAGAGTACGCCGACGAGCCAAGTCTGTTGTAACAGGCCGTCGAACGGGGAAGGGTTTGGCGCATCGCAATGAACGTGCGAATGAGCGCCGAGATCACCAAGACACACGAAAACCGGGATGACCCGGTTTGTCGAGATTTAGGGGAGCCGACGGATGAAGGCATTGCGCATGATGACGATGGTTGTTGCAGTTGGATCAACTGCGATGGTCATGGGATGTAAAGACAAGAACACGGACGCCAGCGAGAATGGCGACGGTGCGACAACAACGACGAGCAACGGGGGTTCAACGGCCACTGCCAGTGGGCCGCAGGCGACGTTGGATCAGTTCATCGAAGCGATGCAGCTTGCAGATTTCGATACAGCAATCGAATTGTGCGATGAGTCGCTTGGGCAGCAGAAACTGTACACAGCCAAAGCAACGTGGGACAAGGCGCTCGATAACGTCGACAATGAAGTTCCGCAGGCGGAGATCGCCCTTCAAATGACGCGCGCGGTGCTGCTTGGTCCGTGGGAAGGTGCGACCGGAACGGTCTCTCAAACCGAGGGCGATTTTGCGCAGGCGACTGTGATTCGCAGCGGCGGCGCCGACCCGGTCATGTTGACTTTGAACAAGGTCGATGGCACCTGGTTGATCGTGGCGCCGGCCGAATTGTTTGGTGGTGGTTCGCCCCCAGTGCCAGGCACACCGCCGGCCCCCGCAGGCTAATGATTTGAGTGCTGATTATGGCGCTCGCCGCGACAGATTGATGAATCCGTTTTTTTGATATTCGCCTTCCGCATTGTGCCGTGCACGCATCGGAGATGCCATGACGATGAATGAAGCTGTGTTTGACCGGGTTAATGATTTCTCAAGCGTGAAGGTCACGCTTGCCTCGCCCAATGACATTCGCAGTTGGTCATTTGGAGAAGTGAAGAAACCCGAGACCATCAATTACAGGACATATCGTCCTGAGAAAGATGGTTTGTTTTGTGAGCGCATCTTTGGGCCGGAGCGCGATTATGAGTGTGCCTGCGGCAAATTCAAGGGCACAAAGTACAAAGGCATTATCTGCGACAGGTGTGGTGTGAAAGTGACGCACTCGCGCGTGCGGCGCAAGCGTCTGGGGCACATCAATCTTGCCGCACCCATCGTGCATATCTGGTTCTTCAAGAGTATGCCTTCCCGTCTGGGCACGCTGCTTGGCGTCAAGACCAGCGATATCGAAAAAGTTGTGTACTTCCAGGATTATGTCGTCGTCGATCCGGGCGACACAGAACTGACAGATAAGCAGTTGTTGACGGAAGATGAGCACCGTGTTGCATATGAGAAGTATGGCTCGGCGTTCAAGGCGGTTATGGGCGCCGAAGCAATTCGCGATCTGATTTCGCGCATGGATCTGGACGCGGTTGCAAAAGAATTGCGAGAGGGCATCAAGGCAACGCGTTCCAAGCAGAAGCTCAAGGATCTTGCAAAGCGGTTGAAGCTGGTCGAGCAGGTGCGCGGCTCAAGCAACGATCCTGCGTGGCTCGTGATGGATGTGGTCCCCGTCATCCCGCCGGACCTGCGCCCGCTCGTGTTACTTGAGAGCGGCAACTTTGCGACAAGTGATCTGAATGATCTGTATCGGCGCATTATCAATCGCAACAATCGCTTGAAGAAGTTGATGGACCTCAACGCTCCGGAGGTCATCATCCGCAACGAGAAGCGCATGCTTCAGCAGGCGGTTGATGCGCTCTTTGACAACAACCGTTGCAGGCGCCCGGTGCTTGGTTCAAGCAATCGCCCCCTCAAGAGCCTGACCGATATGGTCAAGGGCAAGCAGGGGCGTTTCCGCGAGAACCTGCTCGGGAAGCGCGTTGATTATTCAGCGCGCTCGGTGATTGTTGTTGGGCCGGAACTCAAACTGCACCAGTGCGGCTTGCCCAAGAAAATTGCACTCGAACTCTACCAACCCTTCATTATTCGCAAGCTCAAGGAGCATGGCCTTGCGGACACAATCAAAAGTGCAAAGCGCATGCTCGAACGGCGCGACCCCGAGGTGTGGGACATTCTTGAAGAAGTGATTTATCAGCACCCGGTGTTGTTGAATCGTGCCCCGACGTTGCATCGAATGGGTATTCAGGCATTTGAACCGGTGTTGGTCGAAGGCAACGCGATTCAGATTCATCCGCTTGTGTGTACCGGGTTCAATGCAGACTTTGACGGCGATCAGATGGCGGTTCACCTGCCGTTGAGTGTTGAGGCACAGGCGGAAGCTCATGTGTTGATGTTGTCGACGCACAACATCTTCAGCCCAGCGAACGGCAAGCCGATCATCTCACCATCACAGGACATCGTGATGGGCGTGTACTTCCTTACGGTGGGTTCACCGGATCACGAAGAGCGCGCCAAGGCTGATCCAAAGTCGTTGCCGCAATACAAGGATGCACACGAGGCGTTGCTTGCGTATGACCACGGCAAGATTTTGCTCCACGATCCGATTATAGTGCGTTTGCCGCGCTTTAAGATGACCGTGAAATCGCAGGGGTCTGCGCCAGAAGCGATGCCAGCGCATGGACGTATTCAGACCACGGTCGGTCGGGTGGTTTTCTCTGATATTCTTGATAACGGCATGCCTTTCTACAACTGTGCGCTGGGCAAGAAGGGTGCTGCGCGTGTGATTGACGATACCTATCTGTATTGCGACCGCGCGAAAACGATCGATCTCCTTGATCGCCTGAAGGACACAGGATTCCGCTGGTCGACACTCGCGGGTTTGTCATTCGGGATTACCGACCTTCGCATTCCAGAGGCGAAGGCACAGTTGCTTGATGACTCGCAGAAGCGAGCCGACAAGGTGAAGCGCAACTTTGAGCGCGGTTTGATCACAGCGCGCGAACGGTACAACCAGTTGCTCGACATCTGGGCGCATTGTCGCGAGCAGGTCACCAAGGCGCTTGTAGAAACGCTCAAGCATGATCGCCGCGACGAGTCGGGCGAGTATGTTTCGATTGAAAATAAAGAAGGCAATCACCATCTCAATTCGGTTTATCTGATGAGTGATTCCGGTGCCCGAGGCAACATTTCGCAGATGCAACAACTCGCAGGCATGCGTGGTCTGATGGCCAAGCCTTCGGGCGAGATCATCGAAACGCCCATTCGCGCGAACTTCCGCGAAGGGCTGACGGTGCTCGAGTACTTCTCTTCGACGCACGGTGCACGAAAAGGTCTGGCAGACACGGCGCTCAAGACCGCGGACTCGGGGTATCTCACGCGAAAGCTGTGTGATGTGGCGCAGTCAGTCATCGTTGCGGAGTATGACTGCGGTTCGAAGCGCGGCATCATCAAGAAAGCGATTCGTCGCGGTGAAGAAATTGATGTGTCGCTGCGTGAGCGGATTCAGGGTCGAGTGAGTAGGCATAACATTCTGAATCCAATTACGGATGAAGTGATCGTTGCGGAGAATGAATTCATCAGCCAGGAAGCCTCGAAAAAGGTCGAAGAACTTGGCATTGAGAGTGTTGTGGTGCGTTCGCCGCTCACAACCGAGTCGCGCTATGGCTGTTCGGTGCTTGACTATGGCATCGATATGTCAACTGATAAGCCTGTTGAACCGGGCATGGCGGTTGGCATCATTGGGGCACAATCTATTGGTGAGCCCGGCACGCAGCTCACGATGCGCACATTCCACACGGGCGGTGTTGCATCGAACGAGCTTGTTGATACCGAAACGCGTGCAAGCCATGCAGGCACCATTGAGATTCGAGATTGCAACGAAGTTGAAATTGAAAATCAGGATGGTGAACTGGTGCGTGTGGCGCTGAAGCGCAATGGTCAGGTGGCTGTGCTTGATCCGCGTGGCCGCGAACTTGCCAAGTACAATGTGCCCTACGGCGCAGAAATTGTGATGAAGAATGGTGATTCAGTGAAGAAGGGCGATCAGATCGTGCGCTGGGATCCGCATCGTACGCCGATTCTCGCTGAAAAAGGCGGCATCGCACAGTTTGTAGACATCGAACTTAATGAAACGGTGCGTGAGGATGACATTGGTCAGGGACAAACCGCGCTGCTCGTCATCGAGCACAAGGGTGAGAAGAATCCGCAGATCAACGTGGTTGATACTGATGGACAGATTCTCGACTTCCATTACCTGCCCGCGAAAGCGCGAATTGAGGTGAAGGATGGACAGGAGATCAAGGCGGGTCAGATGTTGGCACGTCAGCCGCGTGGATCGGCGGCATCGTCTGATATCACGGGCGGGTTGCCTCGCGTGACTGAGATTTTCGAGGCGCGCAAGCCCAGGGATCCTGCTGTGATGGCAGAAATTTCAGGACGCGTCGAAATTTACTCTGACAAACGCAAGGGCAAGATGACGATTCGTGTGGTGTCAGATACAGGTCTTGAAAAGGATCACCATGTGCCGCAGGATCGTCACCTGCTTGTTCACAAGGACGATCTTGTGACCGCGGGTATGCCGCTCATTGATGGCCCGCTTGATCCTCACCAGATTCTGAAGATCAAAGGTGAAGAGTCGCTTTGGGAATATATGCTTGGCGAGGTGCAAAATGTGTATCGCGCACAGGGTGTGACCATCAACGACAAGCACATCGAAGTGATCCTTGGTCAGATGTTGCGCAAGGTGCGCATCGAGGCGCCGGGTGATACTGATTTCCTGCCGCATGATGTCATCGACAAGGTGCATTTCCGTCGCAAGAACGCGCTGATGGCTGACATGGGCCGGGTGAGTGATGCTGGCGAAACCGATCTGAAAGTTGATGATCTTGTTTCACGTGCAGAGTTGCGCGAAGCCAATGCCCGGGCAGAGGCAGAGGGCAAGACGCCTGCCAAGGCGCGCAGGGGCCGCCCTGCAACGGGGCGCACATTGCTGCTCGGCGTGACCAAGGCATCGCTGCAATCTGAATCGTTCCTGTCGGGTGCGTCCTTCCAGGAGACGACCAAGGTATTGACTGAAGCCTCACTCAAGGGTGCTTCTGATGAACTGGTCGGCTTGAAGGAGAACGTGCTTCTTGGGCACCTGATTCCTGCAGGTACGGGCTTCCGTCCGTATCAGGCATTGCGCGTGAAGTATCTTGCAGAGCCGCCCATGTTGACGGAATCCAACGAACAATCGATGTTGGATGAAGCAGCCGAAGCAGCAGAGTTGCATGGCGCAGAAGCAGGCGAAACGCGCGATGCATCAAGTACGCCGTATTCGATAGAAATCGGCGACATGCTGATTGGTGAGGGCCGCGTGCCTCAGCAATAAGCACATGCACGACATGCAATAATGGCTTCTCTGAACCCCGTTGCAAGGCGGGGTTTTTTCTGCGCACACATCTCACTCATCATCAATTACGAATGTGCCTGTCTCGCGGTTTTTGGTCACGCCCGGGAATTTCAGCACGCGACCATGGGCCGCGCACCAGACGCCGGGTGCTACACATGATGAGGCGATCAACGCTTCGGTGAGATTTTGCAAGGCGTCACTTCGCTTCATTTCATAGGGGCGCATCGCACCGGTGAGCACAACGGCGCACCCGAGGTGTTCAAGATCAGCGCCCAGTTCCAGATGCAGGAGTTCTCCAGTTATTGAGAGTGTGTCCGTGCCATGCAGGATGATGATGCCGTCAGACATATCACACGCGGATCGCACGGCGCGCACAATGATGTTGCGATCATCATCGGTCATTAACAGCGAATCTTTGCTCATCAGTTCCCTGATATGCACGCGCGTATTTTCAAGGCGTAGGCGAGAAAGCATGCGCGACACGATTGAACCTCTGTTGGCCAGTTCACCCGAGCGTTCGTCATAGGTCTTCTCGATCGTGCCGCCGGTTGTGATTAGTTCAATAGTGCGCATGGTCAGTGTGTGCCTGTTGTTGTAGTAGTTGCATCATCAATTGGCGTGGGTTTTCCATGTGTATCGACACTCACCATCACGACTTCGCCTTTGGTCACGTCGATCTGCGTGCCTTCACTTGGCCGAAAGGCATCGACACGCACACACACGCGGAGGGATGTTCGCCCGATATGCATCGTTTCGCCGTAGAGACTCAGAATGTCACCCACGAATACCGGGCGCGTGAACTCTACCTTTTCAAACGCGACGGTCAGCCATTGACGGTTGCTTTGGCGCAGCGCCTCGACCCATGCCGCCTGGTCGATGAGGCTGAGTAGCACGCCGCCAAAGACCGAGCCTTGTGGATTCGTGTGGCTCGGCATCATCACCTGGCGAATCGCCGGTGAACGATCTGGTGGTTTTACATCCATCATGACCGAAAGCCTACCCGAGCACCGCCTACCTGGCGCGCCGGACACGTTCGCGCAGCGTGCGGTAGGCTTGGCATCACCATGCCCACGCCCATCACTATTGCGTTTGCCCGTCACGGCAAGGCCCATCCGCACTCGCCCACCGGGCAGGATCGGGACCGCGAACTGAAAGATCGCGGCGAGCGGCAGGCAACATTTCTTGGACAAGCCCTTTCGCAGCTGGCCTGCGCTCCAACGCTTATTATCACCTCGCCGTTTGCTCGCGCCCGGCGCACTGCGGAACTGATTGGCAAGGAACTCGCTGTTCCGATGCGCATCGATGATGAACTGGCATCGGGTGCATCTGCGGGTGCGGTGCTCGAAACTGCCCTTGCGGCGTGCCAGGAAGATGCCAGTGCGCGCCCGCTGATCGTCGGGCACAACCCGACACTTGAATATGTACTTGCACTGCTCACAGCTGGGCCCGGCGGCGATTTGAGTGCGATGCGCCATGTGCGCACTGGTGAAGCGTTTGTACTTTCGATTCCAGATGCAACGAACCCAATTGGAAATGCGAACGTAGTAGAGGCGTTGCGGTTGGGGGAGTGAGTCGGCGCATGAAAAAGGGACGCCGAAGCGTCCCTTGGTTGAACAGTATCGCGGTGAAGATTACCCAGCCTTCTTCAGATACTTATGAAGGAACTCCACGCAGCGTTCGGCGGCGGTGATGCGGTTTTCCTTCTTGCGAAAGCCGTGCCCCTCATCGGGGAAGAGCACATATTCGACGGGCGTGCCGTTCTTGCGGGCGGCGGCAACGAGTTCATCACTCTCAGCCTGTTGCACACGCGGGTCATTGGCGCCTTGGATCACCATCATCGGGCGCACGATATTCTCGGCATGGAACAACGGGCTGATGCGCTTCAGGCGTTCCAGTTCTTCTGGAATATTCGGATCACCAAGCTCAGCGTAGAGCGATTCGCGGAAGTCTTCCCACCACGGCGGGATTTCTTCAAGTGTGCGCACCCAGTTGGTCACGCCAAATATGTTGACGCCCACGTCGAATGCTTCGGGCTGGAAGGTGAGCGCTGCGGCGACCATAAAGCCGCCGTAACTGCCGCCGAGGATGCCGATGCTATTGCTATCAACCCATGGCAGACTTTCTAAATACTTACGTCCGTGAACGCAATCCATCAGGTCATCTTCGCCGTGTTTGAGATCATCAGCGTGAAAGAACGTTTTGCCATAGCCGGATGAGCCGCGGTTGTTGATGCCAAGCACTGCGTACCCGTGGTTGACATAGAACTGCACGCGGGCGCTGTAGCCAAGTCGGGTTTGTCCGCCGGGACCGCCATGCACATAGACAAGCGCGGGCGCCGGGTTGGTTGCCGAAGCGCCCTTGGGCTTCCAGAGCAGGCACGGAATATCAAGACCATCAAAGCTCTTGAAGCGGATGACTTCGGCATCGACAAGGTGCTCGGGATTGATCGAAGGATTCAGTGCGTTGGTCAACCGATTGTACTTGTTGGTTGCGAGGTCCATGACATACAAGTTGGATGGTGAGCGATCACCATTGACATAGAACGCCATCTTGGAACCGTTGCGTGAGAAGCGAATGCCGCGAATGTCGCCCGCGGGCATCTCGGGCAGTTCGATTTTCCGGTTGGCGCGCGTGTTCATGATCGTGACTTCAGTGCGCGCATCAGCATTGATGCCATGCACACGGTACCGCCCATCCCATGAGAAGCTGACGTACTGCACATCCCACGGCGCTTGGATAACAAGTTCCTTCTTGCCGGTGCCAAGGTCATAGGTCCATGTGCGATTGAATTCAGCATCTTTGTTACTTGAAAAATACAGGATATTGTCAGTCGGATCAAAGGTTTCGATCGAGTGCGAGATGTTGCCCTCGTGGCGTGTAATCAGGGCCGGTCCCGCGTTTGCATTGGTCGTGTCAAACAGATAGATGTCATCGTCGGCGTTGTTGCGCGTTTTGGAAAGCGCAACCCATCGTCCATCGCGACTCACATCCGCAGGCGTAAACCCGCCCGGGTTTTCAAAGATCATCTGGCGTGCATAGCTCGTTGCGTTGTACTCATACAGATCAAAGAACTGCGAATCGCGCTCATTGCTCGCCACCCAGAAGGTGTTGTCATCAGCACCCCAACCGGCGAACTGCGCTTTTAGATTTTCACCCGGTGTGAGATCCTTCACGGTGCCATCGAGCTCACGCACGTACAAGTGGTTCAGTTCGTTGCCGCCTTCATCAGCAGAATAAAGAAACCGATCGTCCATCGGGAAATACCCCACCGCGAAGGTTGCATTGCCCTGCGATGTGGTCAGTGCAGTGCGCTCTTCCGTAGCGATTGAGACTTCATAGCAATTAAAGACACCGGTCTCATCGGAAGAGATCAGCAATTTGGTTTCGTCGGTGTTGAACGATGCGCCGAAAAAAGTGGTTGTCTCGAAGAATGTGCGCGCGTCGTATCGCGGTGCAGCTTCCTGTTCCGCGAGGGCGATGCTGCTCGTGGTCGCGAGGAGGGCAGCTGTTGCAATTGCCGGGGTGATCCACGCCTTTGTCATATCAATTTCTCCTTTGGAAGGTGTGCATTTTTTCAACATCACCTTCAGTTGATTCTGTTGCCAATGAATCGTTTGAATAAGTGCAAGTCAGCTTTCGCCCTGAGCCTTTGCGAAGGCCGCTTGCCCATCAATTTCAATAAGTTTTTCCATATGCATCCACCGAAAGCCTGCACCACACAGTAGGTTGATCAGATCACAAATATGTTCATCTGTCACTTCACTGCCGCGAGGGTCAGCAAAGAAGCGGCAGCCGTAATGATCCACACCATCGAATGCCGCCACCGCAGTCGGCCAGACCTGCACGCCGCGATTCGAGATGTTCTTGAGCTTCAGTGCTGCACCAGTGGTCACCTTTTCGATTGCTGTACCAAATTCCATGGGCAACATGCCCGATTCGATAAAGATGTCAACGCCGATGTCGCGACGTTTGGGTGCCTTGACCAGATCAGGTGCAGTCGAGACCTTCGGCATTTCAATCGGCGAGTATCCGCGATCAATAAGCTTCGCGCTCTTCCGCCCAAGATTCGCAATGAGTGTTTCAGTGAACTTCTTCGTGCCAACTGCTGGTCGACCGGCTGCAATATCGCCCGTGAAGATGCTCGCTTCAAGTGTGACATACAGCGCATGTTCGATCGTGTCAGCGGTCTTGAAATCCTTGAAGTGTCGTAACATCATGACCGCCGCAAGCAGCAGGGCGGTGGGATTGGCCTTGTCCTGCCCGGCGATATCCGGGGCGGTGCCATGCACGGCCTCGAACATGATCGCATCATCACCGATGTTCATAGAGGGTGCGATTCCAAGCCCGCCGACAAGGCCGCTCGTCAGATCGCTCACGATGTCGCCATTCATATTCGTCGAGACGATGACATCAAACTGCTCAGGATTCATCACGAGCTGATGGCAGCAGTTATCGATGATGATGTGTTCGCTCTCGAACTCAGGATACTCCGGCGCGACGGTTTCAAAGACGCGCTTCAGGTACCCCTCAGTAAGTTTCATGATGTTGGCTTTGGTCGCGCAGTGCACCTTTTTACGTCCTTGCGCTTTCGACAATTCAAAGGCCAGGCGAATGATCTTCTCGCAGCCTTTGTGCGAAATCAGTTTCAGGCACTGCGCGACGCCCGGCGTCTGCATGTGCTCAATGCCCGCGTACACATCTTCAACATTTTCGCGCACGACGATCAGATCGATCCCGCGCCCCGCAAATGGACCAATCACATTGGGCAGTTCCTTGCAGGGGCGGATGTTGCCGTACATCTCAAAGAGTTTGCGCAGGGTGACGTTCGCGCTCTTGCCGCCGTCACCCACCGGCGTGGCAAGTGGCCCCTTCAGCGCGACGCGCGTGCGGGCAAGTGATTCAAGAGTGTCGGGCATGACCCCCGTGTCGTAGCCCGCATCGAAGGCCTCTTTGCCAGCGATTCGATCTTCCCAGTCAACCGATGCACCGGCTGCCGCGAGAATCTCTTTGGTCGCCCACGCGACATCAGGGCCGATGCCATCGCCAGCGATCATGGTGACTGTGTGCTTTGCCCCTGAGGCCTGTGTCGCCCCGCCGATCGTGCCTGTTGCTGTTGCGCTCATGGTGGCATTGTACCGGGCTGGGGATTCTTATCCCCCCTTCTCACCGAAAGACGGACAAAGGGAGAGGGGTTCTTGTCCCGGTGGGGTGGGCGTCCCGCCCGCCTTCTTCTTTACCAGCCCCGCCCGCCAGCAAGGGGGTTTCTTCTCTCCCTCTCCCCTTTGGGAGAGGGGCTTCTTTTCTGGCTAGCCACGCGCGCGAGCAAGGGGGTTCTTTCCTTCCAGTCTCAACTCAATCCTTGTATTTCTCCGCTCATGCCGTATAACAGACCTGCCCGGCTTGATTTCCCCGGGCGCAGGAGAACCCCATGCATCGTTTTGTTGCCGCGTGCCTGAGCGTCATTCTTGGGTGTTGCGCCACCACTCACGCCGCCATCATCAATGTTCCCGCCGATCACGCGACCATTCAGGGTGCCATCACTGCTTCAGTCAATGGCGATGAGATTATCGTCGCGCCCGGCACCTACAACGAAACGATCAACCTCATGGGCAAGGCAATCACCCTGCGCAGTATCGATCCCAACGATCCCGCTGTCGTCGCTGCGACCATCATCGATGCGCTCGGCGCCGGCACTGTTGTCACCTGTAACTCAGGCGAAGGCTTGGACACGGTGATTTCGGGCTTGGCGATCACCGGTGGAAGCGCGATCAATGGCGGTGGGATGTATAACGAGAGTTGCAGCCCGACGGTGATGAATTGCGATTTCACCGGGAATTCGGCCGAACCTTTCGGCAAGGGCGGTGGAATGCACAACCAAAACAATAGCAGCCCAATCGTGGTCGACTGCACCTTCACCACGAACTCGGCGCGCTTCGGCGGCGGGATGTTCAACGACAATAACAGCAACCCGAATATGACCAATTGCACTTTCACAGGGAATGCCGCCAGCAGCAACGGCGGCGGGATAACCAACGCCAACACCAGCAGCCCGGCCGTGAGCGACTGCACTTTCTCTGGAAACTCGGCGGGCGACAACGGCGGCGGGATAGCCAACGCCAACACCAGCAGCCCGGCCGTGAGCGACTGCACTTTCTCTGGAAACTTGGCGGGCGACCACGGCGGCGGGATGCTCAACTTGGACAACAGCAGCCCAGCAGTAACCGATTGCGCCTTCACAGGGAATGTTGCCAGCATAAGCGGGGGCGGGATGTCCAACTTCGTGAACAGTACCCCAACCGTAGCAAACTGCATCTTCACGGAGAACCAGGCGACCTTCGGCGGTGGGATGAAAAACGACAGCAACAGCAGCCCGACAGTCACCAACTGCACCTTCACCGGGAATTCGGCGGGCAACGGCGGCGGCGGGATGTTCAACAGCAGCAACTGCAGCCCCACAGTTTCTAACTGTACCTTCACGGGAAACACGGCAGATATCAACGGCGGTGGGATGTTCAACAGTAATTTCAGCAACCCGATCGTGACCAACTGCATTTTGTCAGGCAGTATGCCAAACGAGGTCTTCAACAACGGGGCGAGTTCTGTCCCTGTCGTCACCTACACCAACATCCAGGGCGGCTACCCCGGCCTCGGCAACATCAATGTCGATCCTATGTTTGTTGATGCCGACGGCGCGGACAACATTGTCGGCACCATCGACGACGACTTGCGCCTCATGCCTGGTTCGCCCTGCATTGATGCGGGTGATTCAACCGCTGTACCGATAAACGTCACGACCGATCTAGATGGCAACGAGCGTTTCGTGAATGCGGTGAACTATGCAGATACTGGTGTGCCGGATGGCACTGGGCGCATTGTGGACATGGGTGCATATGAAGCAGATGCGCTGATTCCCGCGCCATGTCCAGGCGATGCCAATGGCGATGGTGTTGTCAACCTCGACGACCTGCAAGTCCTACTCTTCAATTTTGGTGTGGCTGTTGCGCCATTCACCAATGGTGATGCCAACGGCGACGGCGTGGTCAATCTGGATGACTTGCAGTTGTTGTTGTTCAACTTTGGCACGAGTTGCTGAGGGAATCATTCTGGGTGCCGTGGTTGCCTTGGGCAACCACGTGGGACTGGGCATCATGGTCACTCGAGGTGACCATGGCACGCGGCGTTTCCAAAACACATGACCTTCGTTTTACTCAGACCATGGCACCCAGAAAAGAAGGCGGGCGAGACGCCCACCCCACCAAGAGAACAACCCCCGCGTTGCGCTTGGGGCTAGCGCGGCAGTCCTTCTCTCCAACCTATTGCCCATTCCCCATTGACTTCTTCTCTCCGACCTCTGCGCCTCTGCGGTGAATCTTCTTCTTCACCTACCGCTTCACAGCGATGATCTCAAGCTGTGGCGGCGTAAAGAAAAACGCCCCCGGCTTCTCGCCGAGTTCGCGCCATTCGGTTAGCACCAGATCGTGCTCAGCGTTGGTCATGAAACCAGTCTCGACAAGTCTTGGCAGGAAACTTGCGAAGTAACTTGTCGGCCATTGCCACAGCGGATCGCCAGGCCGCCCGACCCGTTGCAAGGGACGGATCTCCATCACTTCAAGCCCGGCTTCATCCATCCATGTCGGGAGCATCTGCCCGACATCACTGTTGGCATTGTGCGATTTGTATGACGCAAGAATGCATTTGCGCAGAACGTCGATGCCGCCATTGGTTGGCGCCCAGAGCAGGTTTCGCCAAGAGAGATAATCCTGCACCGCGAACACGCCGCCTTCTTTGAGAGCGCTGGCCACGCCGCGAACCACGGCCTGCGGATCGGGCGTGAAGTGCAACACCCAGCGCGCATACGCACCATCTGCACTGTCGGCGGGCAGATCGAGTTGTTGCACATCCTGCTTGAACGTTTCGATCGGTGCGCATCCCGGTTCTGCGGTGCTTTTGTCGATGTGATCAAGGAAGCGTTGCGATTCATCGATTGCGATCACGCGCCCAGCAGGACCGAGCAACCGCGCGAGGTCGCGCGAACCTAGCCCGGGGCCGCATCCAATGTCGATGATCGTGTCGCCCGGCCCAAATCCTGCACGGGTCCAGTGACTCGACGCAGCATCACCCCATATGGCATGTTGCAGCGACAAGCGCGCGTGCTCCTGTTCATCGGTGCCGAGGACGTACTCACGATCGTTTGCAGTTGGCATGGTGATGGTGCTCATAGGAGCTATGGTAGTGTTGAACCCTTGGTGTCCGCCACCGAAAGCCCGGCGCGGAAATGAATCTCTAGTCGCCGTGCTTTTCGCGAAGCCGCGTGCTGAGGCGCAAAATCAATTGCGCCCGTTCAACTTCATCAAGCCATTCCTGCAGGGTTGCGCGAAGTTCATCTTCAGCAAGCGGCGCACCTGGTATTGGACACGATGCACCGAGGTGACGGGCCGCCATTGCCCGATAGCGCGACAATGTGCGGTCGCCAAAGATCGTTACCAATTCATAATCCTCTGCCAGAAATAGCGCCACCGGCACGCGCAAGCCCTGATTGATTTGCAATTGCTCAGCGAGATCCATGTGTTCTTCACGATCAAGCAGGCGAAAATCAATCTTGTCTGGGTTTCCTTGCGCAATGCGCTGCAGGAAAGGAACTTGTTGCACGCAGTCGCCGCACCACACGCCGGAGACTACAAGGATGTGCATCTTGCGCGTGAACCCCGCGAGTAGCGCGTGTTGCTCAGCGGACAAGTCGGCGCGGTCATGCATCTCTTGCCACGCGCTGCGCTGTGTGTCAGTGCCCTTGGCAACATAGGGGTCATAGGCTAGGGCGCTTGCAAACTTGCCTTGCAGATAGTCCGAACTCAAGCGGGCGACATGCGTTGTGGTCATCAATGGGCACTCCTTTGTATTGCAGGCATTCACCATAGGCACAGTGCAGGCCCTTGGCCATCAGATTTACCAGCGATCATCATCATCCGCCGGGCTGTTGACCCAGACTTCTGATGGTGAGCCATTGACGGTTGCCCCATTCTGGATCGCATCCTTGGCAAACCCGAGAAACATGTGCGGGAAGGGGAGCGTCGGCTCACTGAGTTCATCGAGCGATGCCATGTCTTGAGCACTGAGTGAGACCTCAAGAGAAGCAAGGTTGGCTTCGAGTTGCGCTGGCGTGCGCGCCCCGATGATCGTCGATGCCACTCCCGCGCGCCGGCGCACCCATGCGAGGGCGACATGCGCAGGTGTTGCTTGTCCCTGTTGTGTGGTGTGGCGAGCGGCGATTGCTGTCAATTCATCGATGATGCGATAGGTCATATCATTCAGGTGTTTCGAGTCCGCCTTATAGCGCACACCATCGGGAGTACTCGAGCGCGTGTACTTCCCGGTGAGGATGCCGCCCTTGAGTGGCGACCATGGCGTCACCCCCATGCCAAGCTCCTGCGCCATCGCGATCAGGTCCGCTTCGACTGTGCGCTCAAGAAGTGAATATTCAATTTGTAGCGCAATCAATGGCGACCACGCCCGGAATTGCGCAATCATCTGCGCCTGTGCGCACACCCAAGCCGGCGTATCAGAAAAACCGATGTAGCGCACCTTGCCCGAGCGCACTAGATCATCCAGCGTGCGCATCGTCTCTTCAATGGGCGTCCATTTGTCCCAGAAATGCATCCAGAGCAGGTCGATGTAATCGGTCTTGAGCCTGCGCAGGGATTGATCAACACTGTCGATGATGGCTTTGCGATGCCCGCCGCCGCCGTTCGGGTCGTTGCGAAAGAGATTGCTCATCCACTTCGTCGCCAGCACGATGCGGTCACGTTTGCTTGGAACGCCCGTCAGGTGTGACCCGAGAATCGCCTCGGAATGCCCTTTGTTGTAGCCATTTGCTGTGTCGATGAAGTTGCCGCCCAGTTCGAGATAGCGGTCAATGACCTTCACGCTTGTTGCTTCATCAACGCCAATCCCCCATTCGGTGCCAAAGGTCATCGCGCCGAGGCACAAGGGGCTTACGCGCAGGCCGCTGCGCCCGAGCGTGACATGCTCGCGCAGTTGGGGAATATCATTGAGGGCGGTCGATGGCTTGGTTTGAACCTGTGTCATGGGGATTCCTTGGGAAGTGTATGTGAGCAGTGTAGTTATTCGCTGATGTGTTGCGCCAGCGCCCGCAATCGATCAAACGCCTCCATCGGACTCAGCGTCGTCAGGTCAAGTTGCTTGATCTCTTCGATCACCGGATGCGGTAAATATTCTGTAAACAACGGCAGTTGATCTGCATTGTGCGCACCAGTAGATGGCGCATCAGAGCGCGACCGCACCGCCGCGGTGTCATGGCTCACCGAGAGTGAATCAAGCAATATCGCCGCCCGATTGACCACGCCCCTTGGCAAGCCGGCCAGCCGCGCGACATGCACTCCAAAGCTGCGATTGCTTCGGCCCGGCTCGATGCGATGCAGAAACACAAGTTCTGGTTCGCCTGATGCACCGGTCCATTCCTTGACCGCCACATGTAAATTCTGAATGCGCGCCGAATGTTGATCGGCAAGGTCAGTGAGTTCGTGATAATGCGTGGCAAAGAGCGTGCGCGGCGTTGCGTTCGTGTCGTCGCGATCCAAACCTGAAAGATGCTCCGTGATCGCCCACGCAAGTGACAGGCCATCAAGGGTCGACGTGCCGCGCCCCACTTCATCAAGCACGATGAGCGAGCGCGGCGTGGCCCCGTGCAGAATGCGAGCGGTCTCAATCATCTCGACCATGAAGGTCGATTGGCCAGCGTGCAGCGCATCATCAGCGCCGATGCGCGTGAATAACCGATCAGTCAGGCCAATCGTCGCCGAGGTCGCGGGCACAAAACTGCCCGCATGCGCGAGGATGACGATGAGCGCCACTTGGCGAATAGAGGTGCTTTTGCCTGCCATATTGGGGCCGGTGATGAGTGCAAGTCTGGGTAATGGTTCATCGCCATCTTGAAGCGCCGCGCCCAGTGCAATGTTATTGGGCACAAATCGCCCATCGAGAGATTGTTCAAGCACGGGGTGACGACCCTGATTGATTGAAAGATTCGGTTCATCAGTCATCACCGGGCGCACCCAGTTGGCCTTGTGTGCATGCAGCGCAAAGCTCAACAGCACATCGAGTTCTGCAAGTGTTTCCGAGAGCACACGGATCGCGCCGATGTGCGCGCCAATCAGGTCGCACAGTTCAAGAAACAGCGCAAGTTCGCGCGCGACTGCGCGGTCCTCTGCGGTCAGCACCTTATCTTCAAACCCCTTCAGTTCAGGCGTAATATAGCGCTCCGCATTCTTGAGGGTCTGCTTGCGCGTAAAGATGGCCGGTGCGCGGGTGGCCTGCGCTGCGGGTAATTCGATGTAATACCCAAAGACTCTGTTGTACCCCACCTTGAGTGAGGGCAGGTCATGGTCTGCGATCAGTTTCGCCTGATATTCATTTAGCCATTCGCCGGCGCTTGTGCGCAATGAGCGCGCCTCGTCAAGTTCAGTATCGATGCCATCACGAATCAAGCCTCCCTCGCGCATGTGGGCAGGGGGGGCATCGACACATGTTGCGGCGATCCGCGCTGCAATTTGTTCGAGCGCCGTGTGCACTTCTTCAAGAGTGCTTTGATAAGCCGCAAGCGCTGGCGCACGGTCAAGCGTTTGCGCAACGGCGCCAATCGCACCAAGGGATTGTCCCATTGCAACAATATCCCTTGGTGTTGCGCGCCCGAGGCTGATGCGGGCGCCAATGCGCGGCAAATCCTGCACGCGCGATAGCGCCTCGCCAAGTTCGCGCGCCATGCGATGGTCTTCAAAGCATGTCGCCACCGCAGCATGGCGCGCTTCAATGATTGTGCGATCAACCGGCGGCGCGCAAAGCCAATCGCGGAGCAAGCGCCGGCCCATCGCGGTGCGCGGTGCAGTGCCGCGTCCATGTAGAAAGACGCCAAGCAGGGCACCATCGACTGAGTTGCTGCGCACTGTGCGTTCAATTTCAAGGGCCCGCAGGCTTGTCGCATCCAAACGCAGCACCGGCGTTGAATCTTCACGCATCGGTGGGGCGACATGCGCAAGGGACCTGCGTGCAAGCACCTGGGCGGCCTCGGTCGCGCCGGGTTTATGTGCAAGATTGCCCTGATGCGCCGCGAGATGCGCCTGCCGCAGGTGACCAAGGATCACGCCCGCTGCGGGCACGACCGGGTCATCATCAGTAAAGCCAAACCCTGCGAGCGTAGTTACACCAAAGTGTGCGCGAAGCACCTGCACGGCTTCATCGGCGCGAAACTGCCACCCGGGCTTGCCGGTCAGCGGCACATCGAGCGTTTCGCCGAGTTTGGTTGCCCGCGCAGGCAGTTCACCATCGCCGTTTTGCGCAACGAGCAACTCGCGCACGCCGCGCCGGGTGAGTTCATCTGCAAGTTCCATCGCGCTACACGCAAAGACGCCAAAGCGCCCGGTGGAGAGTTCAATCACCGCTGCTGCAGCGCGCGACTCTGGATCAGTAGCCGGGTCATCACCTGCGCTCAGAAAGGCAACACACCCGAGCACACTGGGCATCGTATCATCAAGCAGTGGTTCATCGATCAACGTGCCGGGCGTGATCACGCGCGTCACCGCGCGCTCGACAACACCCTTGGCATATTTGGGGTTCTCAATCTGATCCGCGATGATCACACGAAAACCCTGTTCGACAAGCCTGCGTATATATGGTTCGACCGAATGGTGCGGCATCCCCGCCATCGGAATGCCGGCACTGCGCTCCGTGAGGGTCAACCCAAGCGCCTTGGATACTGTGACCGCATCATCATCAAAGAGTTCATAAAAATCGCCCATGCGAAAGAGCAGCACGCACCCTGGGTGCTGGGCTTTGAAGGCCATGTACTGGCGCATCGCGGGCGTGTCACGATTGGGTGTTGCAGTTTTTCCCATCGGCCCCAGAAGTGTAAACCCGCAGCGTGCCTCCCATGCGCCGCCGACAGGCAAGACACACATTCGGGGCATAAAACCATGGCATAAAAACGACGCGACCCGTCACGAGGGACGGGTCGGGGCGTATTGACGGGGGCTGTGAAACCCCTGCAAACCGAAAGTGGAGCGGATGAGGGTCGAACTCACAACCTCCTCGATGCGACCGAGGCGCTCTCCCAATTGAGCTACCGCCCCCTGTGTTCCCACATGGGAGGACGCCTAGCCTAGTCACCCAACCGAGGCCGATCAAACGCCCATCGCGCGAGGGCCGTTTTCACTCCCCCCTCCCTCTGGGAGGGGGTTAGGGGGAGGGGTTCTCTTGCCCACGTCTCGCCCGCTTATCCTGCTCATTCAACCCCCCGAGGAATTGCCCCATGAAGGTCGAAACCATGCTCGCCGAGCTCAACCGCCAACGCCAGGACCTCGACAAGGATCCCACCGACATCGAATGGCTGACCCTCGAACACGTTTTCCGGTTCGTCTCTTTCAAGATGGGCGACTTCCAGACCTATCTCAATGACCAAGCCGAGCGCGGCGTCTTCAAAGAGTTCGAGGGGTGAGCCGGGTGAGGGGCTTCTGGCCTTTTTCTTCTTGATCCGGACCGCCCCCCGTGGCTGCGCGGCTCACGCAGCTTGACGAGGCTGCGAGTTTGCGCAGCCCACGCGGATACCTTGTTCAAGCGCTCGAGCATCTCCGCAGGGAGGCTCAAGCGAGAACATCAAGAGCCAATTAGACGCCACGGTTCCTGCTCTGGGGCCGTCGGTTGTTCTTAGGGTGACCCAGAAAGAGGTCGCGGGACGTAAGTTTTGTCTTGGGAGCGAGCAGCTACTTTAGTAGCATGGGATGCACCCCATGCTGGAAGGATCACCCATGCGCACGCTCACGCCCATCGTTCTCGCCGTTCTTGCCCTGTTACTCGCCGCCCCAGCGCTGACCGCCGGCACGTCCGATACTGCATTCACTTATCAGGGCCGATTGCGCTCCGGCGCCCTGCCCGCCAACGGCACATTCAACATGGACTTTGCCCTGTGGGACGCGTTGTCCGGCGGGGCGCAGGTCGGCGTCACCATCGCCATCGTTGGGCAGCCTGTGGCAAGCGGCGTCTTCAGTGCCCAGCTCGACTTCGGCGCCAGTGTCTACGACGGCACGCCGCGCTGGCTTGAGATCACTGTGAATGGCTCCACGCTTTCGCCGCGCCAGGCGCTCACCGGTGCGCCGTTCTCAGTGAATACCCGCGGCCTTGTTGTCAATGCGGACAACGAAGTCGGCATCGGCGTTTCCGATCCGTTCGTTCCTCTGCATGTTGAGGCCGCCACGATTTCCCCTGCGATCTTAGGCGACAATTCCGGGACCGGTGCCGGCGTGAGCGGCGTCACTCGCGCCACGGGCGGCACAGGTGTGTTTGGTACAGCCACCGGCGTTGGCACGACCGGCGATGGCGTGGTGGGCTCGAGTGGCGGAACGGCGGGACGGGGGGTATTCGGCCTCGCCTTCGCATCGACCGGAAACACCATCGGCGTATCTGGCGAGACCTTTAGCCCAGCGGGGATAGGGGTGCGCGGCAATACAAACAGCCCCACTGCGTATGCCGGGTATTTTACTGGTGGCCGCAACTACTTTGAAGGCAACGTCGGTATTGGCATTGACGAGCCGCTCTTTAAGCTCCATGTCGAACGGACTGGCGGCTCGGCGATCTTCGGAGACAGTTCAACAAACAATGGCGTCTGGGGCACGAGCGCCGGCACCTCTGGCACCGGCGTGCTCGGCACGGCCACCGCAACGACCGGCGCCAACTTTGGCGTCTATGGCCAGAGCGCAAGTAACGGCGGGCGCGGCGTATTTGGAGAAGCCACCGCAACGACCGGCATCAACTTCGGCGTCCATGGCGTGAGCAGCAGCACCGGTGGACGGGGGCTCTTCGGCCAGGCCACCGCAAGCGATGGCGTCACCTACGGGGTGTATGGGCAAAACCACAGCAACAGCGGTCAAGGTGTATTTGGTGAAGCGATCGCGACCACCGGCGTGACCTCCGGCGTTCGGGGCGAGAGCGCAAGCGGAAGCGGGACAGGCGTCTTTGCCCTTGCATCCGCAAGCACTGGCTTTGCCAACGGCGTTTGGGGCGAGAGCAGGAGCACCACAGGTCGAGGCGTGTTCGGCGTGGCAAACGCATCCTCGGGCATGAACTACGGGGTCTATGGCCACAGCAACAGCGCCACCGGTTTTGATTTCTACGCGGGCGGCGTCGGCATGGACTACGGCTCTTCCTCATCAATTCGCTGGAAGAGCAACATCCGCAACATCGATGCCCCGCTCGACAAACTCGCGCAACTCCGCGGTGTCTACTACGACTGGGACGAAGCCCACGGCGGGCACCATGACGTCGGCATGATCGCAGAAGAAGTCGGCGAAGTGTTGCCGGAGATCGTCAACTACGAAGAGAACGGCATCGATGCGATCGGCATGGACTATTCCAAGATGACGCCGTTGCTGGTTGAAGCGGTGAAGGCGCTGCACGACAAGCACGAGGCGCTGCGGGCGGAGAATGAACAATTGCGCGAGCGGTTGGAGAAGCTGGAGGCGGTGGTGAGCGCGGGCCCGACGCCGGTTGCGAGTCGCGTGGGCGAATAGCGGTTAGGCCGCCCGCCGCAGTACGAACCACCCGCCGACCAATAGCAGCCCCGCCAGCGCCGCCGTCGTGCCCGGACTGAGTGGCACCACCACAGGCCCGGGTGAGCTGCCAAGCGACACGAAAATATCCGAGTCCGTGCCAAACCCAATGCTCGGCACATCGCGCGCACTCCACAGCGACACCCAGTTGCCGGCGCCATCAGTCGCGAGCACCGGGCCGCCGTCGCCCCCATTGTCCGTCAGCGCATCGCTGTTATGCACCGTCGGCGCCGTCCAGGTAAGCCCGCCATCCAGTGAATGCGACCCAAAGACTTCCCAATCGGCGCCCAGCGTACCCCCCATGGTGTCCCGCGATTGCCACATCGCGACCCACAGCCCCGTGCCGTCGGTTTCAATTTGGATACCCCAGTCACCGCCGTCATCTGTTGCGGCATTGGTATTGAGTGCCGCGAGCGGCGACCATGTTGCGCCGGCATCAGTCGAGCGCGTGTAGATAATGTCATGGTCCGCGATCGCGCCGGTCAACGTGTTGTTGGAATTCCAGGCGCAGATCCATGTGCCCAGACCATCGGTCTTGAGTACGGACCCGGTGTCGAATGACCCTTCGGTCGCAGCGTTGGGGTTCAAGGCAAAGGGCGCCGTCCACGTCAGGCCGACGTCGGTCGAACGAGCGATGACGATGTCGGTGTCCGACGGCGTCACAAGCCCTTCATTGCAGTTCCAACTCACGATCCAGTTGCCCGCGCCATCAGTGGCCACCTTGGGAAACTCATCGTCATATGAGTCGATCGCGGCGTCGGTATTCAACGTGACCGGTGCAGTCCATGTCGCGCCGGCGTCCGTCGAACGTGCAATAAAGATGTCGCGGTCAGAGCCGATAGGGCCCCCGAGCCGATCATCCGAGCCCCAAACCGCAATCCAGTTGCCCATCCCATCGGTCGCCACATGGGCGTATTCGTCATCACCGGAATCGGTCGCCGCGTTGGAGTGCAGCGCCACCTGCGGGGTCCACGTCGCGCCGGCATCGGTCGAGCGCGACACCATGACGTCGAACTCAAGGAAGGGATGAGCAATCGACCACACCGCCACCCAGTTGCCTGCGCTGTCCGTGCAGACGAACGGCGCTTCGTCGTGGATCGAATCAGTGGCCGCGTCGCTGTTGAGCGGCGCGGGCGCGGACCATGTGACCCCGTTGTCACTTGACCGGGCCATCAGAATGTCCTGGTCTGTGCCGATCGTGCCCCCGAGCGTGTCAATCGATCGCCACACCGCGACCCAGTTGCCCAGCGAGTCCGTCGCGATGACCGGGTTGTCATCAGTGCCGGTGTCGGTCACCGCGTTGGTGTTCATCGCGGTTTCTGGGCCGAAGGTTTGGGCTGTTACAAGCGGCGTCGCCCAGAGGGAGAAGGCGAGAACAAGTCCCGTAGCCGCACTTGTGAGCGAGGATGGCCAATACACACGACGAATGATCATTTTCTTCTCTCCGGGCTTGGGACCTGGTGATCCACAGATATCTATACACCGCTAGGTATCTACACAAGAGATGTGCCCACATAACGGTGTGAGATACAAGGACTTGGCGATCGAGCGCCATCGCTTTGTAGCGGTCGATACGGATTCTCCTTTTCGTGTATGCGTTTTGAGTGATGCCCATAAGTGCTGGAGGATGGCTTCTATGTTGAAAGAGATTCGTCGGACACGTTTCGTATTACTCGTTACATGTGCCCTGTCCTGCGCCGCCGCTTCCGTTGCCTCTGGCCAAACGGTCACGGCCAACAACATCCCACCCGGTCCGGTGGTGTTCGCGCAGATGAATATGGCCGCCGGTATCGAGGGCCTGCCCGGCACCAATGTCGCCGCCGCGCAGAAGTTCACCGCAACCGTCGTCGGCGCCCTTGATTCGATCATCGTCACCCTCGACCCCTTTGCCAGCGGCGGTGAGCCCTTGATTGTTGGGATCCGCGATGGCAATGGGGTCGGCCCAGGCGCCCTGCTTGCAGAGATCACCGTGCCGGAGGCCAGCTTCCCGCCGCCTTGGCCGGTTCCCGGAGGCACCGGCGTGCAGACCTTTGATTTCTCCAGCGCGGGCGCCATCCTCCACGCGGGCCAGTCATATTTCGTCACCTTTCGCACCCTCACGCCCGCGCCCACCGCGATGCGCTATCGCATCTTCATGCAGGATCCGAACCCCTCGTTCTTCGGCTTCGTGCCCTACCAGTCGGATGATGGCGGCGCGACATGGTCTGAGCTGCCTTCGAACTTCCCGGCGGCGGTCAACGAGATCGGCATGACCGTGTTCGTCTCAGCCGTGTGTCTCGAAGACCTCGATGGCAATGGCGTCGTCGACCTGGGCGATCTGTCCCTGCTGCTCTTCAACTTCGGCGCAGGCCCCGGCGGCGATGTCACCGGCGATGGTCTCACCGATCTGGCCGACTTGTCTGCACTGCTGTTCGTCTTTGGGCAAGCGTGTCCGTAAGTCCCCAAGCAATCTGAGAGAGAAGGAGAGAAAGCAATCATGTTGAACAAGTCATTCGCCATTCGGCGCATCAGGTGCGCAGTCGCTGCTGTGGTGTTCGGGGCCTCGGCGTCAGTTGCCTCTGGCCAAACCGTCGCTGCAAACAACATTCCCCCCGGCCCCGTGACCTTCGCATCAGTGACGATGGCCGCCGGTCTGATGGCGCCGCTCTCGCAGACTCCCAACGCCGCCTGCGCGCAGAAGTTCACCGCCACCGCCGGCGGCGCGCTGCAGTCCATGACTGTCACCGTCGACCGCATCTTGGGCGGCGAAGATCTCATCGTCGGCATCCGCGATGGTTTTGGACCCGATCCCGGTGCACTGCTTGGTGAGATCACGGTGCCCGAGACCAGCTTCGATCCCTTTTTTCCCATCGGCGACGGGATTGCGACCTTCGACTTCACCGGTTCAGGCATCAACCTCGTGGCAGGGCGATCCTATTTCGTGACCTTCCGCACACTGACTGCGCCCACAATCTCGGGCGCTCGCTACACCTTGCACATGCAAGATCCAAGTCTGTCATCTTTCGGGATTGTGCCGCATATGTCCCGCGATGGCGGGGCAACATGGTTCGAGGTTCCAGACTTCATACCTGCATTTACTCGCGAAATCGGCATGACCGTCAACGTGGGGCCGATCCCGGTACCGACGGTGTCGGAGTGGGGCATGATCTCGCTTGCCGGTGCGCTGTGTCTCGGCGGGTTCTTCCTGATTCGCCGGGCATAAGGAGCGGCTTTCTTTTTCTTCTTCACCCCATCAGAGTTCTTCTCTGTGCCCTCTGTGTCCTCTGTGGTGAGTCTTCTTCTTACTTCTTCATTCTTCCAAGCCGCTCGATCGCTGCGTGCAACGTCGCCTCGGTCTTGCAAAACGCGAATCGCAGCAGTGATCTGCCGAGTTCGGGCCGCGTATAGAACACACTCGGCGGGATGGTGGCGACGCCAACGTGATCGATCAGGTAATCACACATCGCCATGTCATCTGCAAGCCCAAGCCGGTGCGAAACGGCCGTGTGATCCGCCAGAATGAAATACCCGCCCGCGGGCCTTGCAAAAGCGAAACCAAGGCTCTCCAGAGCATCTGCCAGCAGATCGCGCTGTGCGCGAAACGTGTCTGCCAGTTGGCCATAGTAACTGTCGTCCACACCCAGCGCGACCGCCGCCGCATGTTGCAAAGGCGTTGCCACCGCAAATGTCAGAAATTGATGTGCAGCGCGCACGCCCGCGGTCAGTTCCGGACAGGCAATCGCCCAGCCAATCTTCCACCCGGTGAGTGAAAACGTTTTGCCAAGACTGTTGAGCGTCACGGTGCGGTCCGCCATGCCGTTGTATGTCGCAAGGCGTACATGTTTCGCCTGCGGATTGAAGGGGTCCCGATAGACGAGGCGGTCATACACCTCATCGGTGATCGCGATCAGGTCGTTGTCGCAGCAGAGCGTTGCGATGGTGTGCAGTTCATCACGCGAAAAGACTTTGCCGGTGGGGTTGTGGGGCGTGTTGAGGAGGATCGCGCGCACACCAGGCTGCGCTGCTGCATGGGCCAACTCGTCCGGATCAAAGGCGAAGTCGCCCCCGGGTGAACGATGGAGACTCACCGCGATCAACTCCGCCCCCGCCAGCGCAAGGCACGCAAGGTAAGAGTCATAGAACGGTTCAAAGATGATGACCTTTTCGCCCGGGTTGATCAGCCCGAGGATGGTCGCCGCGATCGCCTCGGTGCACCCGGCGGTGACTGTGACCTGGGTCGCATGGTCGATCGGGGTCTTGGCATCTTCGCGCCAACGGTCGGCAATGGCCTTCGTCAGCACCGGCAGCCCGCCCAGTGGGGCGTACTGGTTGGGATGGTCAAAAATGGCCTTCGCCGCGGCCTCCTTCACGAAGTCCGGGCCCTCAAAATCCGGGAAGCCCTGGCCCAGATTGATGGCTTGGGCGGCGAGGGCCTTGCGGGAAATTTTGGCGAAGACGGTGGTGCCAAAGGGTTGGAGGCGATCTGCCGTTCTCACCACGGGTGTGGCAATGGGTTGTTGAGTCGAGTCTGGGTCCATATCACCGCCAAGTGTTGCAATGTCAGCACGCAAGGGTACATGCACAGCTGGCGAAGCGTTCGCAGGAGTGTGGGCAGGTGCGAGCTTCGGTAGAATCCTTCCCCCGGTGTTCGAGAGACGACCCGGTGAAAAGACTTCAAGGAGGACGGCAATATGCAGCGGGCGAAACTTTCCATCATCGGTGCGGGCAACGTTGGCGCGACCTGTGCGCACTGGGCAGCGGCGAAAGAACTCGGCGACATCGTGCTGCTCGATATCCCGGACAAAGTTGGTGTCGCCAAGGGCAAGGCGCTTGACCTTGCGTGTTGTGCGCCGATGGAACGCTTCGATGCCAACATCATTGGCACAAGTGATTACACAGATATTGCAGGGTCAGATGTTGTCATTGTGACAGCGGGCCTGCCGCGCAAGCCGGGCATGAGCCGCGATGATCTGATCAATACCAATGTAAAGATTGTCGCGAGTGTGTCAGAGCAGATCAAGACCCATGCGCCGAATGCGGTGGTGATTCTGGTGTCGAACCCACTTGATGCGATGGTGTACACGGCGTGGAAGGTGACGGGCTTTCCGACGAATCAGATTGTCGGGCAGGCAGGGTGTCTGGATGTGGCGCGCTACAGCGCGTTTCTTGCTGAGAAGCTGGGATGCTCGGTGGAAGATATCGTTGCTTTGCTCATGGGCGGGCATGGTGATGACATGGTGCCTTTGCCGCGTTACACGAGTGTGCATGGCATTCCGATCACGGAACTGCTCGATGATGCGACGATCAAGGAATGTTCCGATCGTGCCAAAGTGGGCGGCGGCGAAGTGGTGAAACTGATGGGCACGAGTGCGTATTACGCGCCGGCGTCCGGATCCGTACAAATGGCCGAAGCGATCATCAAGGACAAGAAGCGCATCCTGCCCTGTGCGGCGTACTGCGATAGTGAATACGGCGTGGGCGGCTATTTCGTGGGCGTGCCGTGCGTACTCGGCTCGAATGGCGTTGAGAAGATCATTGAGGTGAAACTCGACAATGATGAGCGCACATTGCTCGATGAATCGGTGAGCCATGTGAAAGATCTCGTCGGTATTGTGCGCAAGGCCTTCCCGGAACTTGGGTGAGGGTTCTGGGCCACGCTCAGATGGCTCTGGACAGTGATTCTCATGTCCGTCCTCCAATCGAATATGATGTTCCGGGGGGTACGGTGGGGTAATGCCAGCACTTGAATGGGTCCAATGTCAGGAATGTGGTCGGCGTCATCGGTGGCGCGTCGAACTTGCCAACACAAGTGTTGCGTGCGGGTGCGGTGCGAAAGTGGAGATGCCCGATCTGGAAGCCTTCAAGGCCGCCCAAGGGCGCGATCCCGATGCCACCTCGGCGGGCTCCACAACATCACTGATTGTGACAGATGAACCGGAGCGCGTGCAGGAAGGGAATCTGCAAGCGTACCACGGCAGGGGGGCCGGGCTCTGGGGGATGAGCACTTTGGCGACGTTCGTGTTCTGGTTCGGCTTGGCGCTGGCGGGATTCTTCTTTGCCGTGCATGCGCTCATCGTGCAGGCCATTTGGTCTTTTGTCGGTACGGCGTTGTTCGGGCCCGTGCCCTTCTTCAAGACCTGGCAGTGGTACAAGCGCTGGCTGCGCGGTCGGCCTCTTTCTGTAGCGATTGATGAAGAGTTGAATCGCGGCGCACGGTAAGTCGCGCGGTCACTTCTACAGTTTCACAAAAAAGAAAAAGGCCCGCACGTGTGCGAGCCCTTTCCCATTCCACTGTTTTATGCCGAGCCTGGTTAGCTGGCTTCGGCCCGCGGATGTGCATCGTCATACGCATCGCGGAGGCGCTGCGTCGTGAGATGCGTATAGGTCTGCGTGGTTGAGAGTGACTGATGACCAAGCAGTTCTTGCACAGAGCGAAGGTCGGCGCCATTATCAAGCAGGTGCGTTGCAAACGAATGGCGCAAGGTGTGGGGGCTTACAGAAGGGTCAAGTCCGACCTGGCGCAGGTACTTATCAAGCTTGCGGCGGACGGACCGCGATGACAAGCGTCCGGCGTGCTTATTGATGAAGAGGGCAGCATGTTCCTTGGTCCATGCGGGGGCGTAGCGTTCATCGTTGACGAGCACGTTCATGTAATGTCGGATCGCGGTGAGTGCATGGCTGCCAAGGGGCACAACGCGCTCCTTCTTGCCTTTGCCACGGATGCGCAGGGCTTCAGCGGATTCATCCATGTCGTCGACATTCAGATCGACAAGTTCCGAGACCCGGATGCCCGTGGAATACAGCGTTTCAAGCATCGCGCGGTCGCGCGCACCGAGCACATCCTGATCATCTGGGGCGGCGAGCAACTGTTCGACCTGCTCAACGGTGATGGCTTTGGGCAGGCGCTTGCTTTGGCGTGGCGTGCGGATCATGATCATCGGGTTCGCGTTGACAAGGTGGTGCTTGAGGGCCCACTTGTAGAACGAGCGCAGCGTTGCGATTTTCCGGGCCATCGTCGCCGGGGAGTAGTTCTGGTCGGCGAGAAAGCTCAGATAGGTGCGCACTTCATCTGCGTTTGATTTACAGATGCGCACCGTGGCGCTCTTGGGACCAATCGAACCCGCGACATCGCCTCCCTCGGGCACACCATTGGTCTTGATGCGTTCAAGGGTCTGGCGCTCTGCTTCGAGATCGGGTTCGATGCCCATCTCATCAAACACCCACTCGGCGTATTGGCGCAGGTCGGCGCCGTAGCACCGCGCGGTGTAAGGCGAGAAGTGGCGCTCGTCGGTCAGGTACGAGAGAAATGCCCCGACAATGGGCAGGTTCGCATGGTTTGTCATGGTGCGGGCTCCAGCGGTCGCAATTGGCCGCAGTGCAGTGGGAACGGGTGTGGGAACGGGAATTGGCATGTCACTTCTCGTTTTCATAGCCGGTCGATCCGGCCTTCGGGGTGCGCAGAATCACGACATCGCCGCTCGCACGGTGATGCGCAACAGAGGTCAAATTGGGATCGAGTGTGAACACTCGTCGGATCCCTTCAATCACGCGCCCGTTGAGCGTGATTCGGGACTCCGAGTCACACGTCAGCGGGCTGAGGCCTGTTCCTGCTTTACCTGGGGTGACAGTCGGTTGCGCTCGTGTTCGAGCAGCAATGAAGTCACCTGGAAGCAGGCGAACTTTTCGAATTCCGACATGCTCTTGAGATACTTCTCGGCACCCATGGCGCTGGTTGGGTCGTGACGACCTTCTGCGTATTGCTTTACCTTGCAACGCACTTCGTTGGAGGCACCATCGAGTTGAATGGAGACAGAAGAAATGGGCCCGGTGCCACTGTCAATACTCATTGCAGTGGAGGCGGTTGTCATCGCGACCGGATCAAGCATTGCGCTGTCCTGCATGGCACCGCCATTGTGAAACAGCACAAGGTTGAGACCAATCTGCGGCGGGTGATACGGTTGCCAGCTTGTGACTGATCCCACAACAATGGCATCGACATCCAGCGCCGATGCCAGCTTGCGTGCATCGCCCGGCGTCATCACCGACGACATCTTGAGCGCCCGCATCGCGTTGATCGTGCGATTGACGGGCAACGCCGAGATCCCCTTCACTTCCGTAAGCTGGTTGCGAAGGGTGTCTGCAAGGGCGAGTTCATTGGCAAGGCTTGTGCCGCTTTCATTGCGAAGAGGAGCGACGGCCCAGATGACATCATGACCATTGCCATAAGGGGCAAGGAGTCCGATGGGCATCGGGTCGGGCTTGTGCAACATGTTGCACGAGGTGCACATGAGGCCCAGCGCAAGGATCACCCCGGCCCGCGCCGCAAAGTGGGCGCGAGAGAACATGCGAAATTCGGTTTCCATGGCGTCCATGCCTTCCTCGTCGGCTCCGCCGGACGGGTTCGAAAATGCTGTGCCCCGGCGTCAATGCCGAAGCTTCGAAAGCGCTGTCGAGGTCTTTCTCCTCAACGGCGCGTTGCAGTTATTACTCTTTCGGCACAGGGACCGTCGCAAGCCCTGTTTCGCTTGGTGGCATCTCCCCAGCGGCAAGAATTGCCTGTTCCGGGCCAAGACTCCAGATGTTGTCCACACCAGAACGGTCAGACACGAAATAGATGCGCCCATCGGGGCCCCAGGTGGGCATCACATTGACGAATGACCCACCGGTCAGGTTGGTCCGCCCGCTGCCATCGACGGCCTGAATCCAGATGTCAGCAAAATCCGGCTTGGTGTCGGCGTCAGGGTGAAGTGATTGGAACACGGTGGCGAAGGCGACATAGCGCCCATCCCATGACCACGTCGGGTTGATGATCGCTGCGACACTTGATGAGGCGATTTCTGTGGGACGCAGCGCTTCGCCGCGTTCGTAATCAATCGTCCACACACTGAAGAACCGATCGCCCCGATCGCGTGAGCGCTGGAACATGATGAGATTGCCATTGGGCTGCCATTCAGGGAAGAGTCCGTAGGTGAGATAGGTCATGTTGCCCGGCACGTCGGCGTCGATGGTCCAGAGTTCCCATCGGTCTGAGGTTTCGCCAAGTCTGCAAAAGGCAATGGTGCGCCCATCGGGTGACCATGACGGATGCAGTTCCTGTGCGGTGTCATTTGTGATCTGCACGGCTTGGCCGCCGTCGATGCTCATGAGATAGATATCCCATGATCCATTGCGATTGCTAGCAAATGCGATGCGCTGCCCATCGGGGCTTATCGCGGGCATCACATCGTGGGCGGGGTCGGAAGTGAGTTGAGTAATTGCGGTGCTGCCAATAGTGGATGAATAGATGTCCGCAGTGGGGCGGTGCCGTGTTGAAGAAAAGACATAAAAATCCCCACCGGGAGCGATCTCGGGGTCAAAATCCACTCCGACTTCTGCAAAGGAGATGTGCCGGATGTTTTCAGCGGCATCGGGCAGCGCCTCAGCGATGCCGCGGGTGGACTGCGCGTTTGGCACATTGCCGTAGAGGCCAAAGAAGGGCGCAGTGTCGAGGCCCATCGGCATGGGCGTATTGGACATTGCATCTGGGAAGGCCATGGATGACGAGAGAATCTCATTGTCCAGACCGTTGGGCATTGCACTGGCAAAGGGGTCGCGATCGGCGTGAGGCATGTTGGGCACTATTAGATCGTGCGGAAGAATAGCCATCGCAGCGTTGCTCGTGGCGTTGTCATTGTCGGCGTATTGCATTGTGCATGTGGAACTGTCGTTATTGAGCGCAAAGGGCCAGTGCGAGTGCGTGCATCCCGATGATGCAAGAAGCATCGCCAAGGGAATTGCACAGAGTGTGATGCGGCCTAGGGTGCGGGTGAAGTTGCGCATGGTCATCTCTCCAGTTCCTTCCCGGGCACGTGTTGATGGTGCCCGATGCGTTGTGAAACCTCAGGGCCCTGAGCTTCACATGTGCACGCACCTGGCGTCCGATGCCCCGGTGTTGCACAGAAAATCGCGATGTTCGTGGCGGTCCCCGCCAATGCCGGTGTTCGCGCATGTGGACCTCAGATGAGATATGTGCTGCGCGGACGTCCTCTATTCGGACGTTGTGGGGGGTGACCTGAGGAGAAGGTCCGGACTTTGACTCTCAGCTTTGGGGGATGAGCTGCGCAACACCGCATCAGCAGGGGAACAGGGATAATTATCGGGCTGTTGAGAGGTATCCGAGAGTCCGGATTATTCGGTAACGGTTGCGGGCTCTTCGATGAGTTCGCGAGCCAGATCGGCAATCGAGCGCCGGGCGTTGCGGGAGGCCCGCTGGAGGTAGCTGTGGGCCTCAGCTTCTGACATGCCCTCGGCTTCCACAAGTTTCCATTTGGCACGTTCGATGATTCTGCGATTGGCAAGGTTGTCTTCGAGTTGCGAGACCTGACTCTGCAGTTCGAAGGTGCTCCCGGCGCGAGCCCACGCGATTGCAATTGCGATGCGCAAACTGTCAGTCGTGACTGGCTTGAGTATGAAGCCGAAGATGCCCGTTTCCTGCGCTCTATGGACATAGTCATCATCAGAGAAGGCGCTGACGATGATGCAGGGAAGTTTCAGGTCATTCCAGAGGGCGTGCGCTATTTCGATGCCATCACGCCCGGGCATTCGAATATCAAGAAGCGCAATATCCGCGCCATCATTGTGGGCGAGAGCAATAGCGGCATCGCCATCGGTGACGGGGCCAACCACGTCGTAGCCCAGTGCGGCGAGACTCGTTTCGAGACCGGCAGCGACGAGGTGCTCATCGTCAGCAACCAAAACGCGGCGCGGCCCATCTGGTGCGTGTGAAGTGGTCATTTGGTGCTCCAATGATCTCTTCTTCGGTCCAACCCACCTCATATGGTGGTTATTGTAGCACAGAATACAAAAATACTGGCACAGGGCAATCCATTTTGGTGTTCTAATCGAGCCAATCTTTGGTCTTCAGGCGTTCCGGGACATACGTCTCTGTGACGTAGGAGATGTCTTTGGTGATGAGTGATTCAACTTCCATTTTAAAGCCTGAATCGAGCATTATTTTGATTTCTTTCTGCCAGTGTTTTTTACCCTCAAACCAGGGGTAGGCAGCGATTTCCTTCGCCCTCTTGATGTCGTTGTCAGTGAGGGCGATCTGGACATCGTCGGAGAGGCCGCAGGCTTTGTAGTCCTTGGAGCGGATGCCGAGGAAGCGGGCATCGGGAATCGCAAGGCGTTCAGATTCGAAAGCCAGCGAAATCGAGCCCTGCTTGATGACAGAATAGATGTAGTGCCCCCATGGATCGCAATCGAGCAGGCAGATGACCGGCAGCTTGAGTTCATCATGGAGCCTGCGAAGCATGCGCCGAACGCCGCGCGGCGGCTGGCCGCCACCCTCCGTGAGAATGCAGTTGTGCTTTTCCCAGAAGCGATCTTCGTTGAAGCGCGACCACACGGTGTTCTTCTCGCAGTGCAGGATGAACTTTGCTTCGCACTTGCCGAACTGAATGACATCCGGCTCGACGATTGAAGGAATCGCATAGCCGCCGGAGCCCATCTTGCGGCAGTTGATTTCATCACCAGAATCGATAAGCGTGATGTTGCCGACCATGGTGCCGGCCTTCTTGGCAAAGATGTGCAACTCTTCGCGGAGGGAACTCAGCGCGACTTCAAGGTCTTCGAGCACACCATCGGATTCGGTCTGCTCGGCGAATGTTTTTTCTTTCGTCCCCGCGACAGTGTGCAGGCCTTTATAGAACATACCGCGCAGGGAAAGTGTTTTGTCTGCTGCAATGAGTTCTTTGACCGAGCTTGCGTGCAGGCAGGTCTGCATGAACTGCTTGGCCTGGTTGAGATTGAAGAGCTGGCGCTCGGAGGCGTTGTCGCCCATTTCGAGAATGCCGCGTTTTTTGTTCCAGTTGGTGTTGGAGCGCGAGCGCGTGGGGATTTCGATGCGGGGTTCGGCACCCGCGAAGGCACGTTTGGCGACATCGTCTGCGAGGGCGATGATCTTGCGATCGGTGAGGACATCGCGGTCGGCGGCGTTTGCGGTCTTGGCGCGCGATGTGGTTGTTTTCTTGGTGGTGCGTTTTTTGGCCATGGGTGGTTACTCGAAGAGTTGATCGCCGGGGTTTGGTTTGGGTGATTTGCGTTTTTTCTTTTTGACGATGCGCTTCTTTTTTCGGGGAGAGGAAGAAGGAGAGACAGGCGAGACGCCTGTCCTACCGGGGGGAGAAGAGGCGGGCGGGACGCCCACCCCACTAGAGGAAGAAGAAACCCCCTCGCTTGCGCTTGGGGCTGGCGTGGCGTTGGCACTTGCGCTAGGCACGGGCTCGGAGTCAACAATGATCACGCCGTCGTCGTCATCGTTTTGCGCTTTGATGCGCTTGCCTTCGTCATTGAGAATCTGATCGGCAACAGCGGTCTTTTCACGAGCCTGTTCGAGCAGCACGTCATACAGCTCCTTTGCATCGGTGTCGTTGATCGCGTTGATGGCCTTGGCGATTTCACCAATATAGCGCTCAAAGACATCGCGGCGCTCGCCTTCGCGCTTCATCTTCTTGCGCTTGCGAAGATAGCTACCAAGTTTGCGGCCGCACTCCATGAGCGCAAGTTTCATTTCCTTGCGAATCTCGTCGTAGTCGGCAATGGCTTCCTTTGATTCACTGGTGAAGGGCACCCAGACGGAGGCCATGTGCAGCATGATGACGATGGGCCCGACGGGCAGGCCGGCGCGCGGCTGTTGCAGGTCGTAGTTCTTCCACTTCGTTTCGGTGACGGCTTTGAAGCTGGAGCACCCCGATTGTTGAAAAAGCAAAGGCACGCGGTTGGCGAAGCGGATGACGCGGGCGGTGTCGTCGCCGCGCAGTTCGCCGCCGAATGCGATGCCGGCTTCGATGAGGAATGGGCGGCCGCGATAGACCTGCGCGGGGCGGCTTGAGGCTGCGAAGAACTCAGCGCGGACGCCCTTGAACATGCCGCGCAGCAGTTGTTGCACGCCAATGGGCGCGAGGCAATCGGTGGGGGGCGCGGGCAGGTCGATGTCCTGAAATGCGGCGAAGAGTTTTTCGGCGGTTGCGTGATCGACATCGGCAGCGCGCGTGCGCGCGGTGAGGCCAATCTTCTTGCAGAGTTTGGATGCGGTTGGTGCGTTGACGCGCGAGAGCTTGTTGCGAAGGAATTGCGCGAGGGTGAGATCAGGCTTTTCGGCGGCGGACTCCTTGAGCATTTGCAGGAGGATGCCGAGTTCGAGGCCTTTGGGATGGGGCTGAATTTCAAGGGTTTCGGGAGGCAGTTCGTTGATGGCGCGGGGGAAGATGATGACGCCATCGAGTTCGGTGGTGGTGGCCGTGGAGTCGGCGGAAGAGGCAGGCGAGACGCCTGTCCCACTAGAGGAGGAGGAAGGAACCCCCTCGCTTGCGCTTGGGGCGAGCAAGGCTTCGGCATCGTCGCCGCTGTCTTCCGGTGCGCTGACTTTCGACGGTGGCACGAAAGTAATGCGCGCGTGCGGGTTGGCGATAGCGGTGAGTTCGAGGAACTCATCGACCGAGCCGCGGCCCTTTTGATAGCGCCCTTCGAGTTCGATGGTGACCGATGTGCCGGTGGGGTAAACGAAGGCATCGAGGAACTGCGATTGTGTGCTCAGTTTGCGCGTGCCGGGCGTGAGTGTGCGCAGGCGGGCGAGCGGGAAATCATCGGTCTCGACATCCATCGTCACTTCGGCGCGGTTGGTTTTGGTGTTGATCGCGAGTTCGATGTGGTGCGCCGGTTTGTTCTTCTTGGGGCGGGTTTGGATCATCATGGGCTTGCCGGTGGTGATGAGTCCATACATGCCCGCGGCAGAGATGCCGATGCCTTGTTGCCCGCGCGACATTTTCAGGCGGTGAAACTTGGAGCCGTAGAGCAGGCGCCCGAAGATGTGTTCGACTTGTTTCTTGACGATGCCGGGGCCGTTGTCGACGATCGTGATGCGATAGCGCGAGCTCTTGGCGGGGGTTTTCTTTGGCGCGGGCTCGGCCTTGGCTTTCTTCTTGCCTTTGACGGGTTTGTTGCTGCCGTTGCCATTGGTGTCGGTCAAGTCTTCGATAACGACGGTGATGTCGGGCAGGATGCCGCCCTCTTCGCAGGCATCGAGAGCGTTGTCGACGGCTTCCTTGACGGCGGTGAGCAGGGCCTTGCGGGGATTGTCAAAGCCGAGGAGGTGGCGGTTCTTGGCGAAGAACTCCGAGACGGAGATATCGCGCTGCTTGGCAGCCATGGATTCGGCGGTGCCGGGCGTGGACTTTGTTCGCGCGGGAGTCTGGGTGCCCGAGGCCTTGGCCTTCTTGCCGGGGCGCTTGGATGTGCGTTTCTTGCCGCGTGATGACATGCGGGGCGAGTCTAGCACTGGGGCCGGGGAGCCTTTGGATGCTGATGATCGAGCCATTGTGCCGCCCTCCATGGCGAACCGGAGCATTGGAATGAGAGTAACTGTAATAGATGACGATTGCCCACGAAGAGCGAGGTGAAATGGGGCACAATGGTGTTATGACCGACTCCCTCCCCAAAGATGTGCGGTGTCCCTCGTGTGGGTATGACATGTCGGGGTTGCCGAGCTGGGTGTGCCCGGAGTGTGGGGAGGATCAGTCGCAACACGAGGAGGCATCGCAGGCGAGAGTCGAGTTCGTGTCTGGGCCGTTCATTTCTCGGAGGGTTGCCGGCTACGCGGTTGCACTCCCGTTCGTGTATGTGACGGTCGCAAGTGTCGGTTTGATGAACGCGGGTCTGTTCGTGCTGCTCATTGTTGGAGCGGTCCTCGGGATCGGCGTGACGGTTGGCTTGGGAGAAGTCATCGCGTGGTCGGCGTATGAGCATGACCGAGACGTAGTGCGCAGGGTGTGGATGCAGAAGCTCTGGGTTCTTCACCTGCCCTGGGTCTTGGCGCCCGCCACGAGCGTTCTGATCTTCGTGGCTGGAGCTTTCGACAGCTTTGCGACGTTCGTCTTAGGGATGGGCGCCGCGCTTATTTGGAGTTTGTTCTGGCTGTTCGGACTCTTCATCTGGTTCGGTGAGTCTGTGATGGCCCATAAGAAGTACGGTGTGCGCGACACGGGCCGTCTGAGTATTGCACTGTTCATTTGCGGGCTGCTGACGCTAGCGGCCACGCTTGCGATGAGCTTGGTCGGTTGGCATGTGACGCTCTTGGCTGCTGATTTCTGGTTTCCCCAGCCATTTCTCGAAGGGTGGGAGGATTTCTAGCCTTCCGCTATCATCCCCACCCCAATTCCAGTTCCAGAGATAGCACCCCATTCGCCAGGAGCAGAGTTCGCCATGGAAACCACACTCATCATCCTCAAGCCCGACGCCGTGCAGCGTGGCTTGATGGGCAAGATCATCACGCGGTTCGAGGAGAAGGGCCTCAAGATCGTCGGCATGAAGATGATGACGATCTCGCAGGAGCTTGCGGGCACGCACTACGCGGCGCACAAGGGCAAGCCGTTCTATGACGGGCTCGTGAAGTTCATGACGAGCAGCCCGGTGCTGGTGATGGCGATCATGGGCAATGATGCGATTGCGATCTGCCGGAAGATGATGGGCGCGACGTTTGGGAGCAAAGCGGAGCCGGGGACGATTCGCGGCGACTTTGGCGTGTCAAACTCGTTCAATTTGATTCATGGCTCAGATTCGCCCGAGGCGGCGGAGAAGGAAATGGGCTTGTTCTTCGGCGCGGGCGAGGTGCAGAAGCTTGACCGGGCGATTGAGCCTTGGGTGTATGATTTCGGCGGCGGGAGCCCGGAGTAAGAGAAGAAGAAGAATTTTTACCACAGAGGCGCAGAGGACACAGAGAAGAATCAGATTGTGTGAAAGAAGAAGAATCATCGCAGAGGCGTAGAGAAGAAGTTTTGGTGGGGGGAGAAGAACGTGGCCTGCGCTGCGCTTAGACCACGGCACCCAGAAATACGGCGGGTGGCTCGGTTTGCTTGTCAAACCGGGTTTGCGGAGGGGTGGTTCATCGCACCATCAAGCCCAGCGATTGCAATCGCTGGGCGTTGGTGAGGCAGAGAAGTCAGAGAAGATGGAATATAGTCAATTCGGGTGGGGTTGAGTCGATGACGGGCGCGGTTGGTGCGCCCAGAGCATGACGCTATAGGAGCCCGACCGATGAAGACTGCATCTCAATCGAAGCAACTCAAGATTATTGCACTGGTGCTGCAGGTAGCACTGGCAGTTGTGTTCATCATGATGGGGGCAATTCCGAAGTTGATGGGGCAGTTTCCGTCGCCGCAGATGTTTGAGAAACTTGGTGCGGAGCCGATGGGCCGGTATTTCGTGGGTGGGTGGGAGTTGATCAGCGCGATATTGATCCTGATTCCCAAGACCGCGGTGATCGGCGCGAGTCTTATTGCACTCGCGATGGTAGGTGCGTTTGCCTCGCATGTCGGGAAGTTGGGGATGATGGCGGAGTTCATTTCAGTGGATCCGGAGGTGGACCCAGTGACGGTTCCGGGATTCCTGTCTCTTGCACTGCTTGCGGTTGCAGTGGTGGTGGTTTTCCTGCGGCGTGATGAGCTGCCGATCGTGGGGAAGAAGAAGGCGGCGTAAGAACAAGAGGTTCACCGCAGAGGCACCGAGGGCGCAGAGAAGAACTTTGGGGTGGGGAGAAGAAGAAAGTGTCTTGATCCGGGTGGCCCGGTTTGCTTGTCAAACCGGGAGGTCAAGAGTGCATGCTTTTCGTGGAATGAGAGAGGAATTGAGAGACAGGCGAGATCCGCCCCAGGCGGATCCCACTAGATCATCAAGACCCCTCTCCCCCGGCCCTTCTCCCAGAGGGAGAGGGGGGTGCGCTCTCGCGCCAGGTCCAGGCGGCGAGGAGTGCGGTCATCGCGATGACGACGGCGCCAAGGAACTGGTGCGCTGTAGCAATGAGGACGGCGCTCGTCGGGTCGGGACCAGTTTCCTTGTAATTGGGCACGACGATAAAGAGCGCTGACCAGCCAAGGGCGAACTGCATGAGTGTGCTGTGCAGCGCACCGTTGCCGAAGCGGCGGAGGTTGCGCACCTGTCGGTGGCGCGTGACGGCGCGCAGGCCCGCAAAAGCAGCGAGCGCGACGACGAGCATGGACATGCCGATGTGCGTAAAAAGCGCATGACTTTGGTGTGTATGGCGGACCATGGCGCCGAGGATAAGCTGCAAAAATACGGTGCCGATGAGGAAATATGCAAAGGCTTGCAAGAGGCGATCGGGGGCGCGGGGTTCGCTTGTGCGCGTGCGATCTCGGGCAGCGATCCATGCGGGGCAGAACATCGCTGCGATGACGCAGAGCAGTGCGAAGGTGAGTTGGCCGGTGATGCCATGAACAAGGGCGAGTGCTTTGGAGCCGCCCGTATCGGTTGTCAATGCGAAGTTGGGGTCGTTGACTGTGCCTGCATCGCGGGCGGTGTCGTAGTTTTCTGTGATGTTGGCGGGATCATCAGAGCCTGTTGCATCGGTGACGCGCACGCCGCCCAGGACACCTTGGACGCTGACTGCGATGAGCGCGACGAGGGCAAGTGCGACATCGCGCTTGCGTGTGGTGCGCTCGCGCGCATCGACATCTCTTGCGCGCATGAGGCGCGCGATGGCGTAGGCGAAGAGCAGGAGTGCTCCGAGGCCCGCGAGCATGCCAAAGAGGCGGTGTGCGTGTTCGTAGTAAATGCCTCCGGTCATGCGCGAGAGGGGGAAGAGGATCATGTTCAGGCCGTAGGAGGTTGGCCAGTCGGGGACCGAGAGGCCTGCATCGTTGGAGGTGACGAGGCCGCCAACGAGCAGGACGGGGAGTGTGGATAACGCAGCGATGATTGCAAATCTCGCAAATTGTGCACGTCCATTGGTGTCATCGGGGGGGAGGGGGTTGTTGCGGCCTAGGTGACCTCCGATCGCGCCGGCGAATGCGCCGAGGACGGTGCTTGCGGCAAAGAAGCCGAGGATCGAGAGGGCGGTGTTGGGGTGGGCTGCTCCAGTGTCATCAATGAGTAGTGAGCCGAGCATCATGAGGTTGATGAGGGCGGCGACGAGTGCGGTTGTGATGCCACAAGTGATTGCTTGTACGGGAGTTGTGCGTCGATATCCCGAGCAGAGGCAGGCAAGAAAAAGGATGGCACCAAGGATTGAGGCAGTGAGCGGGCCGGGGAGTTGGAGGGCGGGGAGTCGGGCGATGAACCCGGCGACCCACATGGCAGCGGCGGCGGCGAAGCCAGTGTTCAATGCGATTGGGACGAAGGGTCGAGTGGGGACAGGAATAGGCAATGGATATCCTTTTCGGGATAGGTTTATCGTGTATCTAATTGAGACTCAGAATCAGTTGAAAGTGAGGGGCCAAGTGGCCTTGACGGCATGATACGCGGTCTCTCTACTGTCCAACCAGAATCTATGCTGCGGCATCCGAAATGATGTCAAACTGCGGTAGATGTGGAGTATCGGGGTGGGTGTTGTTCGTGGTCGCGAACATCACCTTGTGGAGGCTCGGAAGAAGTGTCATTGATCTTGCCCCGATGGATGAACGCATTGCCCGGTGCGCTGGCTGCAATGGCTGGGCTCGCGAGTGGCAGCGTGGTTGCGGGTGTGTGGTATTACTTCACGCCGAGTTACTGGGAAGTTGGGTATCGCCCGGATCAGCCGGTTGATTACTCGCATCAATTGCACGCGGGCAAACTTGGCATTGATTGCCGGTATTGCCATGTCGCAGTTGAAGAATCGTATAGCGCCACTGTGCCGGATGTTGCAACGTGCATGAGTTGTCACACGGGCGAAGGTGAAACGGGATTTTTGAACTTCGACTTGTGGCAGGCGCACAAGAACAATCCGAATCTTGTGGCACTGCGTTCAGCATTTGCGAGCGGCGAGCCGGTGCGCTGGAAGCGCATTCACAAGCTGCCTGATTATGTGCGGTTTCCCCATGCGGCGCATGTGAATGCGGGCGTGAGTTGTTATTCGTGTCATGGCAATATCAATGAGTTGAAGGTGGTCGCCCAGACCGAGCCTCTGAGCATGGGGTGGTGCCTGGAGTGTCATCGTCAGCCTGAGAAGGCGCTTGTCGATGTTGATGGATTGCTTGGCGAGGGGAAGGTGCGCGTGACAGATTTGGCGCGCGTTGCAAAGCTTCTCGATAGCAAAGAGCAGATGGCGAAGGGTGCGCAGTTGGCAGAGAAGCGTCAGATTGAGCCACCAGAAAACTGTGGCGCGTGTCACTATTGATAGACATTGGTGATCGGGAGTCAGGCAGGATGAGCAGAGTGGATCAATGTCCGTCGTCTACAAAGACCAAGGACATAGCGCGCACTGGCGAAGAAGCAGCGGGCGGAGCGCACACAGTGTCCCACACTGGGCGCACATACTGGCGCAGTCTGGATGAACTTGCGGGGCGGGCGGAGTTTCGCGATTTTGTGGAGCGAGAGTTCCCGGCGCACGCAAGTGAGATGCTGCACGAATCTCGTCGCGATTTTATGAAGATCATGGGGGCGTCATTTGCCCTTGCGGGTGCGGCGGCAGTGGTGCCGGGATGCCGGCGGCCCGAGAATCCGATTCTTACGTACAACGAACGGCCCGAAGAGATTACTGAAGGCAAGCCGCTTTTTTATGCGACAGCGCGGTTGACGCCGGGCGGTGGCGCAGAGGGTTTGCTTGCAGAGACATTTGAAGGTCGCCCGACAAAGCTAGAGGGCAATCCACTTCATCCGGGGAACAATGGCAAGTTGACTCTGGCGGCGCAGGCGTCGGTGCTTGCGCTGTATGACCCGGATCGCGGGCCGACGGTCGCTGAGGAAATGTCCAAGCGCCGCGCGAAGAAGGATCCGAGCGGCGCGACCGTGTTCAAGGCGGCAACGCTTGCAGAAGTGGAAGCGCTCGGCGCAGATGTGGCGGCATTTAGTGCTACGAAAGGCAACGGGCTTGCGTTCCTTGTCGACAAGGTGACGAGCCCGGCGCGTGACATGTTGCAGCGGCGTTTGATGGCAAAGATGCCGCGCGCAAGCTGGCATGTGTGGGAGCCGATGGATAATGAAGCGGCGCTTGCGGGTTCGCAGATTGCATTGGGCGGTGCGTACAAGACGATGCACACGCTTGAAGATGCGAAGGTGATTGTCTCACTGGATTGCGATTTTCTTGGGCGCGAAAGTGATTTGCGCACGTTGCGGGGCTATGCCAAGGGGCGCATCAAGGAAGGGTCGCGCAAGGATCATGAGGCGTCGGACACATCGATGAGCCGCGTGTATGCGATTGAGCCATCGTTCAGTTTGACCGGCGGGCAGGCGGATCATCGGTTGCCGGTGCGTGTGGCGCAGGTGGGTGCGATTGCGATTGCGATTGCCAAGAAGCTTGGTGTGAGCAGCATCAGTGCGGATGCGGACATTCATGACATTGCGGGTGCAGAGGCGTTTGTTGATGCAGTTGCGGCAGACCTGCTTGCCAATCGCGGCACAAGTGCGGTGATGGTCGGTGCGAATCAGGAACCAGCGGTGCATGCGCTGGCACATGCGATCAATTCGGCGCTTGGCAATACCGGCACAACGATCAATTATGTTGCGATGTCAAACGATTCTGCGGTGTCGAGTGTCGGTTCACTTGGGTCACTCACCCAGAAGATGAACAACGGACAGGTGCAGACGCTTGTGGTGATCGGGTGCAATCCGGTCTTTGATGCACCGGCGGACTTTGACTTTGCCGCTGCTTATGCGAGCGTCAAGACGACGATTCATCTTGGCGATGCCGATGAGACGGCTGAAGTGAGCGGGCATCACATCGGGCGCGCGACATTCCTTGAGGCGTGGGGTGATACATGGGATTGGGATGGCACGCACAGTGTTACGCAGCCGATGATTTCGCCCTTGTATGACAATTCTGTGAGCGATCTTGAGTTTTTGCAGCTGGCGCTGGGTGAAGCGCGCGATGGGTATCTCGCGGTGCGGCAGAGTGTTGCGGGTGCCATGGGTATGAGCGTCGATGATGCTCCCTTTGACAAGGTGTGGCGGCGCACGCTTCATGATGGTGTTCGCCCGGGTTCAGCGGGCTCGAATGGCGCAGCGCGCATTCAAGGGCGCACAGCGCAGTTGGATCAGGCGCTGGCGGCGCTCAATACGACATCAGCAGATGATGGCGTTGACATTGTCTTTGAGAATGATCCCTCTACCGATGGCGGGCGCAGCACGAACAATGGGTGGTTGCAGGAAGCGCAGCACCCGATTACGAAGTGCTGCTGGTCCAATCCGGCGCTGATCAGCCCGAAGACGGCGAAGCGGCTTGGGCTCAATACAAACCGGCACATGATTGAGCCGCAATACAACCACACGCAGGTGGTTGAGATTGCAGTGAATGGCGCGAGTGTGCAGGTGGCGATCTGGGTGCAGCCGGGCATTGCAGATGAAACGGTCGTGTTGCAGTGCGGGCAGGGCCGGCGCGTGTGCGGGCGCATTGGCGAGGGCACGGGGTGGGATGCGTATCCGCTGCGCCGCAGTGATGCGATGCGTCATGCCTCGGGGGCGACGGTGACGCGGGCGAAGGGCAGTTCACCGGCGCTGATTCCGAATACGCAGGATCACTGGACAATGGAAGGCCGCAGCGAACTGGTGCGCGAAATTGATCTTGAAGCCTGGAAGCACTTTGGCGATCAGGCAGGATTGAGTGAAGAAGAACAGAAGAAGGTTTCGCGCGATCAATATGACTATCTGCGCGATGGGCCGACTTTGATGGGGATGACCTTTGCGAGCCGGTTCGGTCTTGAAGGGCATGCACCAGCAAATGCGAGTGCGTATCTGACCAAGCAGGCGTTCAACTATGTCGAGGTGGAGCGCGATGGGCGCGGGCGCGTGGTGACTGATCCTGATACGGGCGGGCCGAAGGTGAAGCGCGATGGGCAGGACCGGCCAATCGGTGCGCTGAACCGTTTTGGGCGCCGGCGTCAGCAGTGGGGCATGTCGATTGATTTGAATACATGCACAGGGTGCGGTTCGTGCACAGTGGCGTGTCAGGCGGAGAACAACATTCCGATTGTGGGTCCGAAGGAAGTGGCCAAGGGCCGCGAAATGCAGTGGATTCGTGTGGACCGTTACTTTGCCAGCGACTGGACTGGCAGCGGTGATGGCGTGATGAGCGATCCGAATCCGATGGTGTTTACGATGCCGGTGCCTTGCCAGCATTGTGAAAATGCGCCGTGTGAAGTGGTGTGCCCGGTCAATGCGACGACGCATGATGTCGAGGGCAACAACAACATGGCGTACAACCGGTGCATCGGCACGCGGTATTGCAACAACAACTGCCCGTACAAGGTGCGCCGGTTCAACTGGTTTGACTATGCGACCAAGCAGTATAAGGGCGGGTTTGGTCAACTTGCAGAAAATCTGGAAGACACGGCGCTTGAGGGCGTGCTGCCCAACAACGAAAATCTTGTGCCGCCGCGATTGCGCTCCAAGAGTCTTGAAGTTGCAACGATGCAGTTCAACCCGCATGTCACGGTGCGGTCGCGCGGCGTGATGGAGAAGTGCAGCTATTGCATTCAGCGCGTGAACGCAGCGAAAGTGGAAGCGAAGCTGCATGACCTTGCGTTCGTGCCGGATGGTGCGTTCCAGACGGCGTGTCAGCAGGCGTGCCCGACTGGTGCGATCGTGTTTGGTGATATTTATGACTATGCGTCAAATGATGGCGATGGCAGCAAGGTGTACAAAGCGCGGAACAGCCAGCGGACATATGCACTACTTGGGTATTTGAATACGCGGCCGCGCACGACCTACAAGATGCGAGTACGGAATCCAAACCCGGCGCTTGCGAGCGACGAGCGCAAGGCAAGCTGGGCAGAACCCTTCCATCATGGCGGGCATGGTGGCGGCGGTGATAGCCATGCTGCGGAGGCAACCGGTGAGCATGCGATGATTGATGGGCAGGGTCGGCGTTCGGTTCGGCTGCCTGTGCTGATGGGAGCGTTGTCATGAGTGCGATTCATCCCGATGAAGCGACAGCAATCGGATTGGTTCGCCCGGGCAGTGTGCGGGAGCGTGACCCTGTGACCATCGACGGCACAGTGACGAGCGACCCGACGCAGCGTCCGCCACTGGTGCTTGGTGATCACGATTTCCATTCGGTGACCGAGACGGTGTGCGGGTGGATTCAGCAGAAGACGCCGCGCTGGTGGATGGCAGCGTTCAGTGTGTCAGCGAGTGTTGCCGGTTTCGGCACGTTGATGATTTTGTATCTGATCATCACGGGCGTGGGTGTGTGGGGTCTGAACAACCCGATGACCTGGGGTTGGGCGATCGTGAACTTTGTGTGGTGGGTTGGTATCGGGCACGCGGGGACGCTGATTTCTGCGATTTTGTGTTTGTTCAAACAGAAGTGGCGCGTATCGATCAACCGGTTTGCCGAGGCGATGACGATCTTTGCGGTCATTTGTGCGGGCACGTTCCCGGGGATTCATGTCGGGCGTGTGTGGATGGCGTGGATGCTTTTTCCCATTCCCAACAGCAATTCAATCTGGCCCAATTTCCGCAGCCCGTTGCTTTGGGACGTGTTTGCGGTGGGGACCTATTTCACAGTGTCACTTTTATTCTGGTACATGGGCATGATTCCGGACATCGCGACCTTACGTGACCGGTGCGTGAAGATGATGAAGGTGCCTGTGACTGTTGGGCCGATGTGGGCGCCGCATCCGCTGCCGGACTTTGTGAAGCGTGCGACGACGTTTCAACTGCCGATGTACAAAGTTGGCGCGATGGCGTACAGCGTCCTTGCCTTGGGCTGGCGATTCTCGAGTCGGCACTGGTGGAACTACGAAAAGGCATACATTTTGCTTGCGGGCGTGGCGACGCCGCTGGTATTGAGCGTTCACTCGGTGGTGTCGTTCGACTTTGCGGTATCTATTGTGCCCGGGTGGCACACGACGATCTTCCCGCCGTACTTTGTTGCGGGTGCAATCTTTTCCGGCTTTGCGATGGTGTTGACGTTGTTGATACCAGCGCGGGAGTTGTATCCGGGCATGAAGGATTTCGTGACGGCCCGCACGCTTGAGAACATGTGCAAGATCATCACAGTGACAGGTTCGATGGTGGGCTTTGCGTACATCACGGAATTCTTCATCTCGTGGTATGGCGGCAATCCCTACGAACAAGGGGCGTTTATCCAGCGTGCCTTTGGGCAATATTGGTGGGCGTATGCTGCGATGATGTTCTGCAATGTTCTCAGCCCGCATGTGTTCTGGTTCAAGTGGTGCAGGACGACGCCTTGGTTCATCTTCGGGATGTCGATCATTGTGAATATTGGCATGTGGTTCGAGCGATTCGTGATCGTCAGTTCACTGTCTACGGATTACATGCCGTCGAGTTGGGCGTATTACAGCCCGACATTTGTCGACATCATGACATTCGTGGGTACGCTTGGCATCTTCATGACGTTATTCCTGTTGTTCTGCCGATTCCTGCCCATGCTTCCGATCTCAGAAGTGAAGAACGTGTTGCACGCGGCGCACGCACACCTGCATCCGCATGATGATCACAGCAAGGGAGGGCACTGAGATGACACTGAACTCAGCAGCACCCCCACCATGTGAAACCTTTGCCGTGATGGGCGTCTTTGCGGATGTGCCTGCGGTGTTTAGCGCAGCGGAGCAGTGCCGCGATGAAGGGTTCACGAAGTGGGATGTGTTTTCACCCTTCCCGATTCATGGGATCAATGAGGCGATGGGCTTGAAGGCAAGCAAGGTTGCCTATGTCATGGGCACGGGTGCGATTTTGGGCGTGGCGACGGCGGTGATCATGCAGGGATGGACGGCGGCGGGCGCTGACATTCACATTTCCTGGTTGAGTCAGCTTTCTGGGTACAACGTCAACACAGCGGGCAAGCCTCTCTTTGCGTGGGAGCAGTTCCTGCCTGTGATTTTCGAACTCGGCGTGCTTTTCAGTGCGTTCGGGGCGCTGCTCGGGATGTTGGCGCTCAATGGACTGCCGCGGCATCACCATCCATTGATGACAAGCGAGCATTTTCTGAGTTGCAGTGATGATGGGTTTGTGATTGCTATCGAGGCAGCGGACCCGAAGTTTGATGAACAGGAGACGTCGTCATACCTGAAATCACTTGGCGCAACGCATGTGGAGGTGGTGAAGTCATGACGCTTGCCAGGTCCACACGTTTGATGAAGGGTGTCGGGTTCGCGCTTTTGTGCGCGATTGTGCTGTCTGGGTGTCGCGGCGATCGATCTGAGAAGAGACCGCGCGAGTTTTTGCCCGATCTAGACAATCAGCCGAAGTACAAGGCGCAATCGGAGAGTCATTTCTTCAAGGACTTTGAGAGTTCAGAGCGCAATGGCGAGAACTGGGGCCGCACGATGCGCATGCCTGTTGCGGGCACGGTGCCATTTGGTCGGCATTCCACAGCGCAGCCGGTGGCGAATGTTGATTATTCGATGCGTGCAGATTTTCTCAAGGCGGATGACCGCGTGTACAAGGGGCGCGACGCGAACGGGCAGTTTGTCCAGCGTATTCCGATTCCGGTGACGGAAGAACTGATCGCGATGGGCCGAGAGCAGTTCGGTATTTATTGCATCGTGTGTCATGGCGGGACGGGCGCGGGTGATGGAATCGTTGGGCGGCAGTTTGCCTCGCCGCCCGCGAGTTATCACGACCCGAAGTACATTCCCGGCTTGAGTGAGGATCCCGATCGTTGGCGTGACGGGTTCCTCTTCGACGCATTGCGCAATGGTGTTCCTTTTGCGCCGGGCGATTACAGTTCATACAAGATGCGGCCTTACGGTTCGCGCGTGAGCGTCGAAGAATCTTGGGCGATTGTGGCGTACATTCGCACGCTGCAGATGACTCGGCGCGGCACACTTGAGATGCTCAATGAGACGGATCGTCGTCGGCTTCAATCGCAAACGCGCCCGACGCCGGGGCCCGCAGGAGGTGCATCATGAGCGTTGCGCCGCACTTTGATCTTGAGCGAGTCTTTTCGAAAGACAATGTTGAAACCGGGCCGACGTTGCGCAGGATTGGCTCCGCGGTGTTACTGATCGGCGCGGTGTTCGTCGCGATTGCGGTGGTCATGGGGTTTGCTGGCGATGCGACGATGAAGGCGCTGACCCTTCATTCGCTGCAGATTGGTGCGATTGTTGCTCTTGGGTTCCCGCTTGGTGCACTTGGGTTTTCGATGATTTTGCACGCGGTGAATGCCGGGTGGTGGGTGCTGTTGCGCAGGCAGTTTGAGAATGTTTTTTCGCTGTACTGGGTTGGATGCGCGTTTGTTGTTGGCGTATTTGCGCTGCAATGGGTGTTCATCAATGTGGGCGGTGGTGCAGCGGCAGGTGGTGCCCACGCAGAGGCAGCGCAGCATGTCACACCATATCTGTGGCACTGGATGGACCCGGCGCACACAACGGGCGATGGTTTGTACGCGCACAAGTCGCCATTTCTGAATGTGCCGTTCTTTGTGGGGCGTATGGCGCTGTACTTCATCGTGTGGGGCGGACTGGTTACGTTCTTCCTGAATCAGGGTCGTCAACAGGAAGAAACAAATGATGCGATGGCGACCGTTCGCATGGGGCGTGCATCGTGCATCGGTTTGATTGTGTGGGCATTTACGACGGCGTTCGCAGCGTTCGACTGGATCATGGCACTTGATTATCACTGGTTCAGCACGATGTTCGGTGTGTGGTTCTTTGCGGCAAATACGGTTTCGGCGCTGGCGCTCTTGAGCCTAATCTTTGTGTTGCTCAAAACATTCGGGCGGGCGCACGGTGCGATCACAGATGAGCATTTGCACGACATGGGCAAGTTGGTGTTTGGATTCACGGTGTTCTGGGCGTATATCAGCTTCAGTCAGTATTTTCTGATCTGGTACGCGAATATTCCGGAAGAGACAATGTGGTTCAATGTGCGCAGGGCAGAGTGGACGTGGCTCAGTTGGGTGCTTCCGATTTGCCACTTTATTGTGCCGTTTGTGTTTTTGATTCCTCGCCCGGCGCGGCGAAGCGGACTTGTGCTTGGCATTGTGTCAGTATGGATCATTGTATTGCACATGTTTGATGTGTTCTGGAACATCCGGCCGCAGGTTCGCGGGGTGAATCATTTCACCATGACTGATGTGCTCGGTGTGCTTGGGCCGGTGTTGGTGTTTGGCGGATTTCTGATGATGCGGATCGCTTCGCGGGCGGTGATTCCGACGAATGACCCGCGCCAAGATGAGGCGTTGACTCACAAGAACTATGTGTAACTGGAAACGTGTGACTGAAAAGTATGTGTAATTGGGAATGTGAACGATGAGTGACACACACGATGAACATGGGCACGGTGAGCTTGGCGATTGGTTTCGCCATTCGACATCGGAATCAGATTCGACTCAGGTGAGCCATGGGGATTTCAATGGCTATGGCATTGGTGCTTTTTTGCTTTCGGTGATTATTGTCACGTTTGTCACTATTGTGGTGGTTGTCGGTTGGCTTGAGCGTTCAATTGCAGGGCGAGAGGTTGCTGTGCAACAGGGCCGCACATCTCTTTTAGCGGGTTCTTACAACGAATCGGTGGCGAAATGGGAAGGTGAATTGTTGGGCGATCCGGTGTGGCTTGATGAGCAGGCTGTTCGGTTGCCGCTTGATTCGGCGGCGACGCAAGTGGTAAGGATGTATTCGGCGCAACGATGATGTGGCAAAACGTTCCAATACGAGGCGCACAACGATGGAGGACGCAGCGGCGCGGTGCGTGTGCGCTGATGCTGGCATTGCTTGGGATGGTTGCAGTTTCAGCGGATGCGCAGCGTGTGCTTGATGGCATACCGCAGACTGACGGTGTCGGCCTGACGATGAAGGTTGGCGAATCCTTGCCGCTTGAAACACCATTCAAAAATGCGGGAAATACCGATGTTCAGTTGCAAGAGGTGTTTGATGGTGAACGCCCGGTGCTGTTGTTGTTTGTGTATTTCGACTGTCCGTTGCAGTGTCCATTTACCATGCAGCAGGCGCAGGGGCTGATGAATGAACTGCATGATGCCTATTCATGGACCGCAGGTGAACAATATCGCCTGTTGGTGATGAGCTTTGATCACAACGACACGCCGCGCAGCGCCAAACAACAGCGTGAGGCATTTCTGCTCGGGTTGAATTTCGAACCGCTTGCGGGCGGCATTGAATTCTGGACGGGCGAAGCGAAACACATTCGTACGTTCGCAGATGCGGCGGGGTTCTACTACAAGTACATGCCCGAGATTGATGAATTTTCGCATGTGTCATCGCTGATCTATGTGCAGTCTGATGGCACGATCCATAACTATATGAAGGGTTTCCCATTTCCCGCACCGCAGGTTCGCCTTGGCTTACTTGAAGCTAGCGCGGGGACACAGGGCACGGTGTTCGAGCAGGTGTTGCAGTTTTGTTATTCCTGGTCGGACAGCGAGGGGAAGTACACGTTGCAGGCAAAGCGCGTGATGGCGCTCGCGGGTGGCGTCACGGTCATGGCGGTTGGCACGTTACTTGGCGGGTTATTTCTGACCGGACGAGTGCGCAGTGGGCAGCGTCAAACGGTTGACGGCGCAGAAAATGCGAGTATGACGATGACGAATCCGACGAAAGTGGGGCGGTGAACATGAGCGTGTTGGGCGCTGAAAGCTGGTGGTCTCGCCTGTGGTTCCGCGAATCGGGCTCGACGTTTGTCCCGAGCAGCGATGCGCTGTTCTTCTTTATCTTCACGGTGTCAGCGATTGCGTTTGTCGGGCTGATGTTCGCGATGCTCTGGTTCGGCGTGATGTATCGGCGCTCGAAAGTGGGCAATGTTGCAGAGGTTTCGAGCCCGCACAATACGAAACTTGAGATCACATGGTCGGTGATACCGGCGATTGTGATGGCCATCATGTTCTACTGGGGATTTCAGGATTATCTCAAGAAATTGATTGCGCCATCGGATGCGATGAATGTGTATGTGACAGCATCGCAATGGGCCTGGGAGTTCACCTATCCCGATGGCGGGGGTACGCTCGAAAGTGAAATGATCGGTGTGAAGGTGAGCCCGGTGATTGCCTTTCCTGCGGGTAAGCCGGTGAAATTGATCATGACATCGCGTGATGTGATTCACGCATTCTTTGTGCCGTCATTTCGTACCAAGCGTGACATTTTCCCGAACCGGTACACCACGCTGTGGTTCGAGCCGACGGATCGTGTGACGCATACCTTTAGTGCAGATGACAAGAAGCTTGTGCCTGTAGACCCGAATCGTCCGGGGTATTATCTGTTTTGCGCTGAGTATTGCGGCGATCAGCATTCACAGATGGCAGGTCGTGTCGCGATTGTCTCGGATACGGATTATGTGAAGTGGCGCAATGCCCAACTCGATACAAGCGGTATTCCGTTGCGCGACCTTGGTGAGATCCTGTACTTCAACAAGGGATGCTCGGCGTGCCACACCGTAGATGGAAGCAAGAACACGGGGCCGACGTGGCAGGGCATCTGGGGGACGAACGATCACGCGGTTGGTTGGACGCCCCCGTCGGGCAGTGATGCCAAAGCGGGCGTGGTCGGGCCGGAATATATTCGGCAGTCGATTCTTGATCCGTCGGCGTACATTGTGCCGGGCTTTACGAATCAGATGACGTCGTATCAGGGGCGGGTAACAGATCGTGAGATTTTGGCGCTGATGACCTATATCAAATGGCTCAATTCTGATTTCCGAGAAGAAGCCGAGGCCGATGGTGTGCGTGAACTTGATGAACGAGGCCTTGTGGCCAACTGATCTTGAGCGTGCGGGGGAGGAATCCTCCGGGGAGCAAGTGTGATGAGCGGCGACCATGATGCGAGTTTTCTGAAGCCGATTGGCGATTTCGGTGATGGCGGTGTGTTCAGCGCGCAGTGGTGGCGCGGGTTCAGGACTGAAGTCTGGCGCTGGGCAACAACGCTTGATCACAAGAAGATCGGGTTGATGTATCTGTGCGCCGTGTTGTTCGCCTTTTTCCTTGGCGGTGTGGTCGCACTGATGCTTCGCATGGAGTTGTTCTATCCGACAATGATTGTGGATGTGACAGATGCTGCGGGCAATGTTGTGCTGAATGATGCGGGTGAAAAGATCACGAAGACTACGGGTGAACTTTTCCCGGGCTGGACCAGCAGCAAAGGCCCGGTCACATCAAACAACTTCTACAACCGACTGTTTTCTTTACACGGCGCGCTGATGGTGTTTCTGTTCATCATTCCAGCAGTTCCCGCAGCATTTGGCAATATTTTTATCCCGCTCATGATCGGAGCAAAGGATGTTGCTTTCCCGCGATTGAATCTGATGAGCTGGTACATCTACCTTTTTGGCGGCACCTTCGCGGTGTATTCGCTGCTTATGGGCGGCGTCGAAACCGGTTGGACGTTTTACACGCCATATTCGACAAGTACGCAATGGGGCAGTGTGACCTCGATGGTACTCGGGGCATTTATTCTCGGTTTCAGTTCGATCCTCACCGGCATGAACTTCATCGTGACGGTGCACAAATTACGTGCACCGGGCATGGGATGGTTCGATATGCCGCTCTTTGTGTGGGCGTCGTACGCAACGAGCATCATTCAGGTGCTTGCAACGCCTGTGCTTGCGATTACTTTGCTGATGCTCATCTTTGAACGCACGTTCCGCATTGGTGTATTTGATCCGGCGCTTGGTGGCGACCCGGTGCTGTTCCAGCATTTCTTCTGGTTCTACAGTCACCCGGCGGTGTACATCATGATTGTGCCCGCGTTTGGCATCGTGAGCGAGCTGATTGCGGTGCATTGCCACAAACGATTGTTCGGCTACAAGGCGATTGCATTCAGTTCGATCAGTATTGCGTCGGTGTCATTCCTCATCTGGGGGCACCACATGTTCACAGCAGAATCGCCTGCTGCGAATGTGGTTTTCAGCGCGCTGACGTTTCTGGTGGCAATTCCGACGGCGATCAAGGTGTTCAACTGGATTGCAACGATGTACAAGGCCTCGGTGACATGGAATACGCCCATGTTGTATGCGATGAGCTTCCTGTTTAACTTCTCGATTGGTGGACTGACAGGACCGCCGCACGCAGTGCTATCGACGGACATTCACCTGCACGACACCTATTTTGTTGTTGCGCATTTCCATTATGTGATGATGGGTGGTTCGGTGATCGCGGTGCTTGGGGCGCTGCATCACTGGTGGCCCAAGTTCACGGGTAAGATGTACAACGACAAACCGGCGCGCTGGATGGCGTTGCTTGTGTTCATTGGGTTCAATGTCACGTTTTTCACGCAGTTCTTCCTTGGCACGCAGGGCATGCCACGCCGGTATGCGACGTATGTGCCCGAATTCACAACGTTGAACCAAATATCGACGATGGGGTCGTGGGTGCTTGCGATTGGACTGTTCGGACACTTGTTGATCTTTGTGCAGTCGCTTGTTAGTGGGCGGAAAGCGCCTCCGAACCCGTGGGGTGGGTTGACCCTTGAGTGGTATACCGACGCGCCGCCTGTGGAGCATAATTTCGCGCACGAACCAGTCCTGACGCATGGGCCGTATGACTATGACCTTGTGGTGCCGCCCGGGTGGGATCCCGCTGATTATCCGTTGCCTGATCCGGAATTGGTACGGAAAGCACATGGTCATTGAAATGAATAAGCAAGCGAAGCAATCCACGCGTGCATATGCGGAGGTGGAGTTGACATGACGAGTGTGTCCGTCGAAACAACGAATACGGCTGAGCCGCACGAGACATATGTGCATCAGCATCATTGGCGCAACGCTGACGATGAGAAGGACGCTGCCAAGCTTGGCATGTGGTTGTTCCTCGGCACGGAAGCGCTGATGTTTTCTGGATTTTTCTGCGCGTATGCAGTATTTCGCATGCTGTATCCCGACACATGGAAGCAGGCGAGTGATTATTATCTGGATTGGCGAATCGGCGGGTTCAACACGCTGGTGCTCGTGATTTCGAGTTTCACAATCGTGCAGGCAATTCGTGGTGCGCAGCTCAACAAGAAGATGATGATCTTCTGGAACCTGCTCGCCACCAATATTTGTGCACTGACCTTCCTCGTGGTCAAGATCGGGTGGGAGTACATCCCGAAGATCAGGGCTGGGGAATTGCCTGGCGCGTTCTTTACCTATGGGCATGGCCCCACAGGTACAACGCATGATCATCTTTTCCTTGGCATCTACTGGGTTGCGACCGCAACGCATGGGCTGCATGTGTTGATCGGCGTGTTTGTCATCGGGTGGTGCATGATTCGTACAATGAAGGGACAGTTTGGTCCCAAGAATTACATGTTCCTTGAGAATACGGGTTTATACTGGCACATCGTTGATGTGATCTGGATTTTTCTGTTCCCGATGTTGTACCTGGTTTGAGCGTGCTGATATTACGGATCGCGGGAGTTGAGCAATGAGCGAACACGACAATCATCATCATGTCACACCACTGGGGCCAATGGTGTTTACATTGGTATCGCTGGTTGTCCTGACTGTTGTGACAGTGTTGACGGCGAAGTTTGTCCCGCTGCCGGGTTCAGGGAACCTGATTCTTGCGCTGGTGATTGCCAGTATCAAGGGAACATTTGTAGCAGCGTTCTTCATGCATTTGTTGTATGACAAAGCGGTAAACACCATCGTTGTAATGTCATCAATGTTTGGTGTGGTGCTCTTTATTGCGCTCACCATGGTTGATATTGGCACTCGCAAGCTGCATGAACCGCTTGAAGCAGGCGAAATTGTCGCAGGCGGCGGTGCACAATGGGTCGAGCGGGACGGCAAGCAGGTGGTTGATTACAAGGGGAGTTACGGGCCTTCGTATGATGCGGCGCCGGGCAAGAGTGTGCTTGATGCTGCGCGTGAGGCGTCCGATGCTACTGGAGAACATGCACCTGATGCTGATGAGCACAACGCAGAGACTCCTGCCAATGATGCTGCGCATGCGAATACACCGGCTACGACAGAGCATGCGGAACCTGCCCCGCACTAAAGATTCGATTTTGAGCGCAACGTTTACATGCGCAACAGAAGGAGTTGACTGTGCGCAAGGTGCGGACCAAACGAATTGGAGGGGCACTGATCGCAGTGTCGTTGGTATCACTCGGCGTTTCGGCGTGGTCGATGGCGCAGCGGCTGCAAGGGCGACCGATGCCGTTGGTCTATTTTTCCAGTCCCATTGTTGATGAGAAATTTAACTACCTGAACGAACCGGTTGTTGTGACGCATCTTTCTGCGGCGGAAGCTGATGCCGAGGCTTCGCGCGACTGGTGGGCAAAGGGGAGGGCGGCGCTGCGCATTTCATACCGTGGCAGCACAGTTGATTTTCCAATCATTGGAAAAGATCACGATCGTCTGCCCGGTCTGCTCGATTATGAATCGTGGTTCAAGATTATGCCCATGGTGACCGGAGAGCGTACCTCCAATGACATTGTTGCGAAACTCGCTACGGGTGAAATTCATTCGCGAATCGTGATCGCGGGTCGATACCCGGCACCGGGCTTTAATGAAGGTTCGACCGGGCTTGTGCGCAGAACGGAGTGGGTGTATCGCCTCGCGGAATTGCACTCGCATGGTGATGAGCCGATCACAGTTTTGGAAAAAACATTCGAAGAACTTGATGCGCTGCACACGCCGGGGAAGTGGACGGCGATTCGGCATCCCGAATGGGTGAAAGAAGGCGATGAACGCGATCACGATATCTGGATGCATTATGCAATGCAGCAGGTGACGCCCGCACCATTTTTGCGTGCTAAGGATCGTGCGCTCGATGCGGCGCTGGGGGCAATGGGATGGACTTGGCCCGTCGCGGGGATGAGCGTCGTCGGAGTGCTCGGGGGCCTGCTCCTTGTGGGTCTGGGCATCGTGCGCGTGCCCGACGCCTGAGGCGTGCAAAAACAAACAGCGCGAAATTTAGCGGCGCACCGATGCGCGGGCTATTGTGTGCCTTGTGATTTGGCAGTGCATGTTGGAGGTTACAGGTGCGCAAAGAGTCGGGGGAACATCCGGTGATCGATGTTTGCACGATTCCCGCGGGATCGGTCGCATCAGGTGGATTGCCGGGTGAGACGGAACTTGCCCTGACGGAATGCATCGAAACACCACCAGACCTGTCAGCGAACCGATTGACGTATGCAACTTTGCTTGCAAGCCATATGTTCATTGATATCTTTCCGATCTTTTTCACGTCCTTGATGCTTGTCTTTCGAGAAAAACTAGGCCTGTCAGGATTGCAAGAGACAGCGGTGTACATGATCACGCCGATCTTTTCCGGTGCATTGCAGCCATTTTTTGCCTGGCTTACCGATCGATTTGACACACGACTATGTGGCCCAGTGGGTATTGGCATTGGTGCGGTGTGCTGCGCATCGATTGGTTTTGCAGAAACCTTCTGGCAGTTGATTGCGCTGCAGATTGTGGGTGTGATCGGCACAGGTATGTATCACCCGATCATGACTGCAGTTGCAGGACGGTTGGGCGGGGAATTTGTAAGAAGTGGTCGAGCGCTTGCGATTGGTATTTTCATCGCAGCGGGGATGCTTGGCCAATCGATTGGCCCAATCCTGTCTACAGAGATGAATCACCGCTTTGGTATGGAGCGACTGGCATGGCTTATTGTGCCGGGCGTATTGATGGTTATCGTTTTGCATGTACTGGTGGGCAAGGTGAAGCACCGGCGTGCGGATCATGCAGATCATCACGCGGCGTTATCAGCCGACGAACGCACCTCGCGTTGGCGATTGATTGCGCTCCTGACAGCCCAAAATGCACTGCGTTTTACGACAAATGTGGCCATGTTCGTGATGTTCAATGAATGGGCATCACGGAAGGTTGTTGCGGCACAAGCGCTCTTGGGTGATGGCGCCATTGTGGAGCAGGTGAACAGCAAGGTGTCTGCTCATCAGGCGCTGATTGTCGGCAAGCTTTCGGCGTCTATGACACTTGGCATGGGCATCTCGGTGATTCTGGCTGGGCGATTGTTCAAGGCAGGCAATGAAAAGCTGCCGCTCATCTGGATGTCGATGCTGGGGGCGTTGCTGGTGGCATGCATTGGTTTCGTTGGCGATACAATTGTTCCAGAAGCTCGTGTGTTGACCATGGTGGATGGCGAATTTGTCGTGGCGAATCCTGTAACACTGTTGACACTTTTGCCAATGTGTGCGATTGCAGCAGCATCATCGATTGGATTCTTTGCAACGTTTCCGATCAGTGCATCTCTTGCGCAGCGCCTGTTGCCGGCGCACACAAGTCTGGTGACCAGTTTGATGATGGGGGTGGGGTGGGCCATTTCTTCGATTTCAGCGCCGATCGCCGTTCTGTTGGTGCGCGGGACATTCACGAAAGACAGCGGCATGCTGTCTCCCGCGTGGCGGATTCATCTTGGGTTTGGTGTTTTTGCATCACTGCTTGTGCTTGCGGGGTTGCTCGCCGCCATGATGCCGAGCCGATTGCTCCATGCGGTGCGCGACGAAGCATGAGGGCAATGCAGCGATGGGGAGAAGGTGTTGCAAGTTGTCTCTCGGCGCACAGTAACTCTGACGTTTGGTGTTGATCATCAGTCGGTACATCTTGCACGTAGAGGCCTTCTACAACACTGACAGCATGCGCAGATACCTTGAACTCCTGAAACATGTGCGAGATCATGGCGATCGGCGTGGAGATCGCACAGGCACAGGAACACTTTCTTCATTTGGTCATCGCCTTGAATTTGATTTGGGGGAAGGGTTCCCGCTCGTCACGACAAAAAAGGTGCATCTGCGGTCGGTGATTGGTGAGCTGCTGTGGTTTCTTTCAGGGAGCACGAATGTTGGGCCGTTACATGAGATGGGTGTGACGATTTGGGATGCGTGGGCCGATGCAGACGGTGAACTTGGGCCGGTCTATGGTGCGCAGTGGCGCAGCTGGGGGACTGCAGATGGGCGGACGATTGATCAGCTTGGGAATATCATTGCACAACTGAAGCGCACACCGAATTCACGACGGCTTATGGTGAATGCGTGGAATGTTGGCGAACTTGAGGCGATGGCGCTGCCGCCTTGTCATGTGCTGTTTCAATTTTATGTTGAAGGCGATGGACGATTGTCGTGTCAGTTATATCAGCGTAGTGCAGATTTGTTTCTGGGGGTGCCTTTCAATATCGCATCGTATGCACTGCTTACGTGCATGACAGCGCAGGCTACAGGGTATGCACCGGGGCGGTTTATTCATGTCTTTGGTGATGCGCACATTTATATGAATCATCTGGAGCAGGTCGAGGAACAGTTGTCGCGCACGCCGCGGGCATTGCCACAGTTGAAGCTTGATCCAGACGTAACAGATCTGTTTGCATTTACACGAGATGGCATTACGGTGGAAGGGTATGAGCCGCATCCGTCGATCAAGGCGCCGGTGGCGGTGTGAGTGCTCACGGTGAGTCATCATGTGCGCAGAGACCGGCGCGCGTGACACTGATCGCGGCGGTAGCTGAAAACGGCGTGATCGGGCGCGATGGCGGTCTGCCCTGGCATCTTCCTGAAGATATGAAACATTTTCGCACGCTTACCTCTGGTCATGCGTGCATCATGGGGCGGCGGACCTTGGATGAAGTGGAGCGCACCTGTAGCGGGCCCTTACCCAATCGGCGTTGCATTGTGCTGACGCGCGCACGTGAGTATCAACGGCAAGGTGTGGAAGTTGCCGCAAGTCTCGAAGATGCACTGGCGCTGGTGAAAGATGAGCCGGACGTTTTTGTCATTGGCGGGTCGCAGGTGTATGCCGATGCGATGGAGTGTGCGAATCGTTTGCAGATCACGATTGTGCATGGCTCGCCGGTGGGCGACACGACATTTCCTGTGATTGATTCAAGTGAGTGGGAGTTGGTAGAAGAACGGCACCACCCGCTGGACGAGCAGCATGCTTTTGCTATGACTTTTAGGAAGTATGAGCGCCGGTGAACAGGCTGCCCGGTTTAGCGGCCATCGCCTTCGGTTGATTTTTTGGGTGAGCTGCGGTGCTCATGCACATCAATGACGACCGGGACATCGACCTCTTTAGGTTTGGGGTCGACGCGCACCGTTCGGGGGGGCAGGGTTTTGACATCGGTCGCATTTGTTGCATGTGCCGGTCCGGTCTGCTCGTTGGTGGCTGCGGTGAAAGAAGCAGGGGCGTTGTTTGGTGCCCCTGTGGGAGCCGCATGTGCAGCGGGTGGGGGTTGGGTCGAGGGGGCAGTGTTCTGGCGGATCACAAGGATGCCGACAACAATCACGGCCACGACTGCGATGCCGCAGACGCCGCAGTTCACAAGTTTGTCCACAACGGCGGATTCCTGACCGAATTGCACGTCTGAAGTGTGGCCCTGTTCATCCATAATGCTGAAATCTCCCGAGGTAGCCCTGCCGAGCGGCTCATACGATTCTAACCCACATCTAGGCCTGCGGAAGGCCCAATGTGCGTGAATCGGGGGTCATTTGGGGGCGATTTGCTCCCGTGCCCGTACTGCAAGGGTATCCACACGTTCATTATCGGCATGACCAGTGTGCCCCTCGACCCAGTGGAAGCTGAGTTGGTGAGTGGATTGAAGTACATCGAGTTTTTCCCACAGCTCCTGATTTTTCACCGGTTTTTTGTCTGCGGTACGCCAGCCCCGCGCCTTCCACCCCTTCATCCACTGCGACAGGCCTTTCAAGACGTATTGGCTGTCGGAATGCAGGGCGACACGCGACGGGCGGGTCAAGGCCTCAAGGCCTTTGATGACAGCGGTGAGTTCCATGCGGTTGTTGGTGGTGTGGGGTTCGCCGCCCGAATCCTCGTGCGATCGGCCTGAGGCAGCATGTCTGAGCAGATACCCCCACCCCCCAGGGCCTGGATTGCCCGAGCAGGCACCATCGGTGAAGAGGTCGACGTGTGGAAGGGGATCACTCACAGAAGAGAAGTGTATTGGATTGTGGGTGAGTAGCGCACCAACCCGCGCGATTCAGCGGGTAGGCTGCGATGAATAACAACGCGAGGATGGTTGCATGGGTGCATTGCATGGCAGCGCAGGTGTACTGGTTCGGCGTTTCGAGACGCGTGTGCTGCCGCACATCGGTGATGCGCGGGAGAGGGCTGTTGTGCGCGAGGCTCACCGCCTAGGTGTGGGCACAACAGGCGTGAGGTCATCGCGTGTGTATCTCATTGAATCGGCGATCGATACCGCACAGGCGAAGCGTTTGCTTGAAGAACTCCTGACTGATCCGGCGCGCGACTCTGGTATCGAGGGTGCGCGTCAGGCAGAGGCGAGTGATGTTGTCATCGAAGTGCATCCACTGCCGGGCGTGATGGATCCGGTTGCGCGCACGGTCGAAAATGCAGCCACGGAGCTGCTAGGGATGCCGAGTGAATCGGTTCGTGTGTCGACGGGATGGCGATTCGATATTGCGGGCGCGACCATTGAAGGCGCATTGAAACTTGCGCGACAGTGCCTTGCCAATGGTGTGATTGAACATATTCACACAGAGCCCTGGGAGCCAACGTCATTGCCGCGCGGGGCGCCTGCAGATCAGACGGTGCAGCATGTGCCGATGCGCGGCATGACGGATGTGGAACTTGCATCGCTCAGCATGCGAGGGCATTTGTTCTTGAATCTGGACGAAATGCGGGCGATTCAAAGGCATTTTGAGCAGTTGCAGCGTGAGCCAACGGATATCGAACTGGAAACTATTGCACAGACGTGGTCTGAACATTGTGTGCATAAAACGCTCAAGTCAAGTGTGTTGTACACACCGCCCGTTGATGAGTGTATTGACTGGCAGGGGCGGCCCGGATGCACTGTGCGCGCAGACGGCGCGGTGATGATTGATAATCTGTTGCGCTCGACGATTGCTGCAGCGACGTTTGAATTGAGAGACGATGGACTTGATTGGGCGCTATCGGTATTTGTTGATAATTCGGGCGTGATAGCATTTGATGAAAAATACGCAGTGTGTATGAAAGTAGAAACGCACAACCGCCCATCAGCGATCGAACCTTATGGTGGCGCAGCAACAGGGATTGGCGGGTGCATTCGCGACATCATGGGCACGGGCATGGGCGCACAGCCGATTGCAAATACGGATGTCTTTTGTGTCGCGCATCCTGACAGTTGGAATCAGAGCGAGGATGATCACAAGGAATTGCACAATTTGCCGCCGGGCGTGCTGCATCCGCGTCGGATTCTGACGCGCGTAGTTGATGGTGTGCGCGATTATGGCAATCGCATGGGTATTCCCACGGTGAACGGCGCAGTGCATTTTGATGATCGATATATCGGCAATCCACTGGTGTATTGCGGATGCGTGGGGATTCTGCCGCGAGATATGGTGACCGGCGAACCGTGCCCGGGTGATCTCATCGTTGCGCTGGGCGGGCGCACGGGCAAGGATGGCATTCACGGTGCGACGTTCAGCTCGGGGGAAGTGACATCCGGTCACGCGGATGAATTTTCACACGCGGTGCAGATCGGTAATGCCATCGAGCAGAAGCGCGTGCTCGATGCGCTCCTGCGCGCAAGGGATGCAGCGGGCGGTCCTCTCTACAGCGCGATCACTGATTGTGGCGCGGGCGGGTTTTCGTCGGCGGTGGGAGAGATGGGCGAGAAGATTGGCGCGGAAGTGAATCTTGAAAGAGCACCGCTCAAATATGATGGGCTGCGCTATGACGAGATTTGGATTTCTGAAAGTCAGGAACGCATGGTGCTTGCAGTGCCAAGTGAGCAACTTGCGGCGCTGCAACAAGTGTGTGATGAGGAATCAGTCGAGCTTGCGGTGCTTGGGAGTTTTGGCAGGACAAACGAACAGGGCGAGCCGGAATTGATGTTGCGATATGACGGCACAGAAGTGGGTCGACTGAGCATGCCGTTTTTACATAATGGTTTGCCCATGCCGATGCGCATTGCAATGTGGCGCACGCAACCACCAGAACAGCGAGATGCAATTGATGCACCGATCGATATTGAGCGCACACTTTTGGCGCTGCTTGCGCATCCGGATATTGCAAGCAAGCGGTGGATCATTTCACAATATGATCATGAGGTGCAGGGGAATACAGTTGGAAAGCCGCTCGTTGGGCCTGCGCAGGAAGGGCCTGGCGATGCCGCGGTGATTGAGCCGGTGCCGGGCTCTGGGCGAGGCCTTGCAATCGCGTGCGGCATGGCTACGCGGCTTGGGCATCCTGATACGCATGGCGCAGATCCATACATCATGGCGATGGCAGCAGTTGATGAATGCGTACGCAATCTTGTGTGTGTAGGCGCCGATCCAACGCGAATAGCCATTCTCGATAACTATTGCTGGCCCGGGTGCGATGATGAATACACCATGGGGGCGCTGGTGCGCGCTTCAGTGGGGTGTTATGACGCTGCGAAGGCGTATCGCACGCCGTTCATTTCTGGCAAGGATTCATTGAACAATCAATATCGCAATCGTCAGACAGGCGAATTGATTGAGATTCCACCAACACTGTTGATCAGCGGCATGGGGATTGTTCCCAATTTGCACAATCGCATCACGAGTGACATGAAAGCGGTTGATGATTCTGTGTTGGTGCTCATCAGGCCTTGTGAATGGACATCACTTGGTGGGTCATGTGCAGAAGCGATACTTCGGCACGGTGGCGTTTTGCCAAAGGCAGCGCCCGATGCGTGGGCGCGGTGCGCACATGCGGTGCACCGGATGATCAACTCAGGCAATGTGTGCGCAGCGCACGATTGTTCGGATGGCGGCATACTTGCGGCAGTTGCAGAGATGTTGATTGGTGCGGGGGAAACTGTTGGTGCCGAAATTGATGCGAATGTGTTGAGCAGGAGTGAGCCAACCGCGGCACTCTTTGCGGAACATCCGGGGAATTATCTGCTGCAAATAAAGGACATTGGGCGTCTTGAACAGTTGGATGGCGTTGAGTGCATAGTTGTCGGGGCTATTCTCGAAATGCCAGAATTGCGCGTGATCGGCGCAGGGTTGGGTGTTACTCTTGATGTATCGGCGTTACGAAATGCTTTTCTTGGCACACTGGACTGGTAAGCGATGACACTCACTTTGGATACTAGGATGGCAAATAGTGTCGCACGCAAGAGTGATGTCAGGCCACGTGCGCTGGTGATGCACGCCGCGGGGACGAACTGCAATGCAGAGATGGTGCGCGCCTTTGAGCAAGCGGGTGCTGCGCCGGAGCGTGTGCATCTTGATCGGCTTATTGCAGAGCCATCGATGATCGAGTCATTCGACCTAATCGGCGTGCCGGGCGGGTTCAGTTATGGTGATGACATTGCTGCGGGTCGCGTGCTTGCAATGCGGATGCGCACGCACCTGTATGGCGCGTTGCGCGATGCATCGATGCGGGGCGTACCGATCATTGGGGTGTGCAATGGTTTTCAGGCGCTTGTGCAGTGTGGGTTGTTGCCGGGGTTGCGGAGTAGTGAACATGATGGAAAATCTATATGGCCCGATGAGTCAGCAGAAAGTGCTGTTACACTTGCGGACAACGCAGGCGGGCGATTTATTGATTCATGGGTGCGCGTTGAGGCGAACGCAGCAAGTCCCTGCATCTGGACGAAGGGATTGCACGACGTGAGCGCAGAGGCAGGCATGTTGCCTTTGGCATCGGGGGAGGGCCGGTTTGTTGCAGCCTCGCAAAGCGTCCTTGATGCACTTGATGCCGGCGGGCACATTGCGCTGCGGTATGTAGACAATATAAACGGTAGTCAGGGTGCGATTGCGGGCATTTGCGATGCAAGTGGGCGTGTGTTTGGGTTGATGCCGCACCCCGATCGCTATTTGTCGTGGGACAATCATCCATTTGCAACTCGTCTAGATGATAACGTGCGCATGGGCGACACGCCGGGGGTTGCGATGTTTCGTGGTGCGGTTGAGGCAGCAAAGACAGTGGCGAACCGACCGAGATGAAATCAGAAGCGCGCATGATGCGGATTGTTCTTGCGCTGGTGTGCGCGACGGTGGCGGTTGTATTTTGTGCGCGCATCTTTGGCCCGTCGGATCTGTATCAGAACCACGATCAATCCAAGACTGCGTCATTCACAGCGGACATCGTGCTCAATGGGCGATGGGCCTTACCGATTGATATGACCGGTGCGCGCACGCGCAAGCCGCCGCTTTACAACTGGATTGGTGCGCCATTCTTTGCAGCGGGGTGGCACAGTGAATTCGCACTAAAATTTCCTTCGGTGTTGGCCGGGCTGGCGACAGTTGTGCTGACGTTCTTTGCGGCGCGGCGGTTGTTTGGGGTGAAAGAACCAGCACTTGCATATGCGACGGCAGCGCTGTGGATCGCAGCACCTGAAAACGCAAAGCACATCTATTTTTGCAGGCCGGATATCGTTCTCATCGCGCTGCTCACCGGTGGATGGTTGTGCGCCATGCGCGCTCTGGACACCCGCCCCGGGAAGGCGCGAGCATGGGTGCTTGCGGCAATGTGGGCGATTACCGGGCTTGCAGCGATCACAAAAGGACCGGCGGCGGTTTTGATACCAATGTATGCACTCCTGCATAGTGCGTGGATCGGCGTACGTGATGCAGAGGGTGAGATGCAGCGCGGGCGAAAATGGGCAGCGCGCATCGGATGGTGGGGCATGCCGATTGTGCTCGCGATTGTCGCAGCGTGGCTCATTCCTGCGTATCTTGCGGATCCAGATTATGTGCGAGAGGGATTGCTTGGCAGAGAGATGGCAGGGCGACTTGATGCATCGAAGGGCGCGGGAACTATTGTCGAACGCCTGGCGGCGCATTCGCGCCCGATTCGATTCTTCTTTGAGCGTTTTGCACCGTGGTCGGCGCTGTGTGCCGCGGCGCTCTTCATGCTTGGGCCGATCAAACGGGTGCGCGAACATCCACTTGCGCCTACGCTGTTATGGGTGCTCATGGTGCTTGGCGTGATGACACTTCTTGCTGGCAAAGGGGGGTCATACATTGCACCGGCGTATCCGGCGGCGGCGATTCTTGCGGTGCATGGCTTTACAGTATTGCTTGCGGCATTCAAGGTATCGAAGGCAAAAACACCTGTAATTATTGCTGCATGTGCGCTGTTGGTTGGCACTTCTATTGGCACGCGCGAGATGTTCTTTTCGCGCGGGGCGCGCACCGAGACGGGCGATGCGATCGTTGCATTCTCACGCGGTGCGGAGCGCATCGTTGGCAGTGATGCGGTTGTTTTTGCAGACCTAGGCTATGTGCCGATTCCGACGCTCATGGGCCAACATCAGGTGGGACCTGCAACTGAAGATGAGATCGGCGCTGCGCACTGGGTGATCATGCCCGTGCGCGACAGCTTGCCCGAGCCGGTGCTTGTGTCTGATGAATTGAAACGGCTGCGCGCCCAAGATGGCGGCGTGCGCGGCGGCGTGATTCACATCGGACTCTGGCCAATAGAAACGGTTCGAGATGACATTCGTGGAACGATTGGGGACAAATTGCCGTAGGGTGTGTCATATGACGGCGAATGAACCAACACCTGAATCAGCTTCAGGCCCCGCTCCTCAGCCAGTTCCAACGCCGCGTCCGTCATGGTGGGTCGCGGAGGTGTGCGCCGAGTGCAGCTATGACCTGCGCGGGCTGAGTGTTGAGGGTGTGTGCCCGGAGTGCGGGGTAGAGATTGCCAAAAGTGTGCCATTGCCGATCCATGCGTGGCCGAAGAAGTTGCGCAATACGATCAGCGCGGGGGCGTGGATGGCAGCGGGGGGGAATACGCTAATAACCGCGATTCTTTCAATCGCTGTAGCATGGGATGCGGTGGATGATGATGCGGATTGGAACGAGACAGTTGAGATTGTTCTGATCGTTCTCATTTGGGCAATGATTGCCGTGGGTTGGTGGCTCATGGCGAGGGCGCGCAATGTGGACCATTCAATGGCGCGCCAGCTTGCCTGCAAGCGGCTTGCTATGGATGCATGGGCTTTCGCAGTTTCGGGCGCTTGCATCGGTGCGATAGTCATTGTGATGAATTACTGGCGAAATCTGCCAGACAAAGTGGAAATAGCTGCCTCAATCACCGCGATCTGCTGTTTGGTTCTTTCTATTGCCGCGTATGGCTTCGGACATGTTCGATCTCTCGATGTTGCACAGACTGTTGGGAGCCGACGTGCGTCAACCAGATTGCCGCGTGTTGCGAAGATTGTGAAGCTGTACTCGATTTTTGCTTTGATCGGCGCGATGACCTTCGGGATCGCCGGAGCGGTCGTCTTGGACAACATGGGCTATTGGCGAGCGCTGGAGTATTGGGGCTATGGAATTGCGGTCGTGATTGCCTCGATCTGGGGGAGCGCTGCCATTGTTCTGTGGCGCGTGGGTTGCATCGTGCGCTGGCCGCGGGAAGTTGAAGCTTCCCCCGCACCCATTCCCCCCACATCTGCATAATGTTCTCAGAGCAACACCATGGGACACCCAACCTCACCAACACCGCGAATACAGGAAAAAGGCCAAGGCCGGTTTATCTCCGAAGAGATGAACTGCAAGTCCTGCGGGTATGACCTGCGCGGGCTGAACTATGGGCAGAAGTGTCCGGAGTGCGGCACGATCATCTCGGTCTCCATTGCCAAAGGCGGGCGGTACTCGGGGCTTGGTCATGCGCCGGAGCGTTTTCTGACGGTGCTTACTGTTGGGTTGTTGATGATTGGTCTGAGTGTGCCGCTGGATTTCATCGCTGAGGGAATCACGGCTTCAGGAGGGTTGCAGGCGATTATTCTTACGATTGTGCCGTCGCTGATGTGGTTTGGTGGCGTGTTGCTTGTATGCAGGCGCAGGCCGAACGATCCCGGATACACGATTGGTGAATGGGAAGATCGTTTCCGGCGTTTGACGATTGTTCTGCAGGTGGCGATGTTATTGAGTGAGGGAGCGGAGGCGTTGTTGTACTTCGCAACGCCCGGGACGTTTCTTGAGCAGGCGACGGTCATCGCGGGGGCGGTTTTTGCGTTCGCTGGTGCGATCGGGTTTTTCCCATTTGCGGTGTATTTGAGTTACATCGCAGACTGGGGGAGTGATACGCGGCTTGGGCATCGGCTGCGCGCGGTGGCATGGTGTCTTGCGGCGAGTTCGCTTGTGCTGGTGACACACTATTCGGTGGACACGCTGGCAGAATTGGCGGGGCATCAGGGTCACGGGTTTTTCGGTTTTGTGAGGGGTGTGCTTGGTCTTGCGACATTGCCCGGATTTGTGGTGTTCTATGTCGCGCAGCTTATCCTCATAGTGTCACTCATTCAGTTGCTTGCGGTGGTGGGGTGGGCGAAGCGCAACGCGGGGTCGGAAGTGGAGCGCGATCAGCGGGTGATGGAGCGCCGGGCGGAGCGGGCTGAGGAACTTGTGCATGTGTCGCAGACGATCGAAGGGCCAGACACGTCGGACCTGCTGCCCGCGGCCGGTGGGGGGCGGACGCCAGCTGAGGGTGAAGAGCCCGAGCCGGAGCTGCCAAAGGAAGACACCCGCACGCCGGAGGAACTCATGGGGCGTGATCTGGATGCTTATGGCCTTGAAGCGGATGAGTGAGCACCCTGGAATCGGGCTCGGTGGCGTTGGGGGCCGGGATGTGGTCTGCTATGGGGGCAAGCAAGGGCCCGAGTCGCGAGGATCGGGGTGAAGGGACAAGTGGACGCACGGCGTGGCGAACTTGGCATGTGCTGAGGCCCGCGTGCGTCCGAGGAGTTGAGTGTCACGATGCCCACGACCCAGAAGCCGACGGCAACGAACGAAACAAAGACGCAAACGCCCACGAGGATCTTGCGGTGTGGTGTGATCGGTGTGGGGCGAATGGGCCAGCACCATGCGACGAAATATTCCAAACTTGATGGTGTGGATCTTGTCGGGGTCGTTGATGATTCCGAGGATCGGCGCCTGAAGCATTCAGAGCGCCTTGGCGTGCCGGCCTATGCCAATGAGCGAGAATTGATCGACGCGGGTATCGATGCGGTGACCATCGCGGTGCCAACAACGTATCACCTGAAATGTGCGCGGCCATTGCTCGAAGCAGGCGTGGCGTGTCTGATCGAAAAGCCACTGGCCAATTCACAGGAAGAGGCCATCGAACTTGCCGATCTTGCCGAGCGGCACAACGCGACGCTCATGGTCGGGCATATTGAAAGGTTCAATCCTGCGGTGATTGCCCTTGAGCGTGCGCAGACGATTGGCATGGATCGTCCGGATGGCACGAAGGGCGTGGTGCCGCGATTTGTTGAAGTTGTGCGCGTGAGTCCGATGACATTTCGTTCTGTGGATGTGTCGGTTGTGATGGATATGATGATTCATGATCTGGATGTGGTCTTGTGGCTCATGGGCGGGCGCGAGCCGACGGAAGTGCAGGCGTCTGGTGTGCCGGTGCTTACCGAGCATGAAGATGTGTGCCATGCGCGGCTCACCTTTGATACGCCGCGGGGCAAGTGCGTTGCGAATATCAGCGCATCGCGGCTGGCGATGAAGACCGAGCGCAAGACGCGGATTATTGGTGAAAATGGGTATGTTTCGATCGATTACGCCCGGAAGAAGGGCATCCTGATTCGCAAGACAGCCAATCAGCTTGCGATGGAGCAGATTCGTGAAGACCTGCGCAATGGCAAGGATTTGAGCGATCTGGACTATGGCGAACTGGTGACGATCGAGGATCTGGAGCTTGAGGAAGACGCTGATCAGCTTGAGCACGAGATTCAGAGCTTTTTGGAGGCGGTGCGGACCGGGCGCACGCCGCAGATTGATGCGAAGGCGGGCCTCGGCGCGGTGCGGACGGCGGAGCGCATCATGGAGGCCGCCCGGGCAGAGCGCGCCGCGGATGCGACGAAGAGCTTTTAGGGGTCGCTATACTGTCCGCCCCGATTCGACAGCCCGCCGCGAGGACGCGGCGGCGCGCTTGAGCGTTTGCCCTTTTCAGGAGTGTGCTCGTGGCTGACAAGACCTTTACATGCAAGTTGATCACGCCCGAGGCGCGAGTGCTCGATGCGGCGGCGACATACGCCTCGGTGCCCATGCACGACGGGCAGTTTGGTGTGATGCATCAGACGTCGGCGGTGGTGGGCAAACTTGGGCCGGGCGAGCTGCGCGTGGATATGCCGGGCGGGCAGAGCCGAAGCTGGTTCATCGAAGGCGGGTTCATGCAGAATGTGGGCGACAGCCTCACCGTGCTTGCAAGTGGCGCAACGCCTGTGGGCGAACTGGATGCCGCGGAGGCGCGGGCGGAACTTGCAGAAGCGAACGCTCGCAAGCCCGCAGAGCCAGTGCAGATGAATGCGATCACCGAGGCGCGGCGTATCGCACAGGCTAAGGTGGCGGCGTCAGCGCGCAAGTAGCTTTCCTGGTGGCATAGGTCTTTGACCTGTGCTCTTGACTTGATGAGGTTGCTGTGAGCAATGGCGAAAAGCCGATGCACTGGGTGGTCATCGGTACTGGTGCGATTGCGCAGAAAGTGACGCCGGTGCTTGCGCGTTCGCGGGGATGCACAGTCGCAGCCGTGGCATCGCGCACGATTGAACGGGCCCAAGAGTTTATTGCAACGATCGAAGGTGCGCAGGGGGCTGAGCCTCTGATGCTTGGTGAAGCGCCGGGCATGTTTGATGGTGGGCAGGAAAATATAGACGCGGCGTACATCACTCTTCCAAACCGCATGCATCCCGAATGGACGATTGCACTGCTTAAGCGCGGCGTGCCTGTGCTGTGCGAGAAACCATTGGCGTGGCGCGAAGATCAAGTGCAGGCAATGGTGGCATGCGGCGGTTGTTTCGCAGAAGGCTTCATGAATCTGCATCACTCGGTGTCAGCGCGGCTGCGCGAGATCGCTCGCGGCGGTGAACATGGCCCCATCGGTGCGCTTGTCGAGGTGCGGGCCAATCGCTGCACGAATATGACTGTGCCGGATCGCATTGCAACCCGCAGATCACACACATGGGCGGGCGGGGCGATGATGGACCTCGGGTGTTATTGCCTGAGCTTTGCGCGGTTTGTAACGGGTGAGGAGTTTGCAGACCTGCGTGCACATGGCGAACTTGCACCACCAGCGCCGGGCGAGATAAAGCAGGTCGATGGGACAGTGCATATTGAAGGTGAGTTTCCATGCGGAGTTCGTTTGCGGGCAAAGTGTTCGATCATGGAGCAGGAGCCGACGCATGTGCGACTGATCGGCACGCGCGGCGAAGCGTATTGCGAATGGCCCTGGAATCCGCCAGAAGACACCGGCGCGCCGATTGAAGTCACGCGAGATGGCAAGAAGACGACGGAAGTCGTCAAGGGTGACTCCGCGTTTGTGTCACAGTTTGAGCGCTTTGTCCGCCAAGAGCGCATTTGGCCCGAAGGGTGGGAAGAGCACCAGGCTCGCGTGATGGAGACGTGCTTGGAGCAACTAGGGGTCCAATACTAGCCGCTCACCCGTCTCCCCTCGAGCGGGGCGAGGGAGCCAGACAAGACGTTAGTCTCTCAGTCTCTTCGTCTCTTCCCCTACACCTTGATCATTTCCATGAACTGCTCATAGCGGTGCGCGACTTCTTCTTTGGTGAGTGATGCCAACCGATCGAGCCCGAAGCTCTCGATTGTGAAGCTGGCGATGACCGTGCCGTGCGCAAGGGCTTGTCGGAAGGAACTCAGCGCGACGTTCATGTCTTTGGAATGAAACGCGGCAAGATGGCCCATCATGCCGCCGGCAAATGAATCGCCCGCGCCGGTGGGATCAACCACTTCGCCCAGCGGATAGGCGGGCAGCATCGACACGCCCTGGTCGTGCACAAGCACGCAGCCGTGCTCGCCTTTCTTGATGACGACGAACATCAAGCCGCGCTCTTCGAGCATGTGCCTGCCCGCAGCGATCAGGTGCCGCTTGCCCGTATACATCCGCACTTCTTCGTCATTGAGAATGATGCCATCAACTTCGTTGAGCAACTTGTCGAGCTCGGGCTTTGCTGTATCGATCCAGAGATTCATTGTGTCGGCCACTGCAAACACGCGCTCGGGGAAGCTGTGCAGCATGTCAAGCTGCACGACCGGATGGCTGTTGGCCAGGAAGACGAACCTGGAATCTTCAAACTCGGGCGGGGCCTTGGGCGGATGCTCCGCAACCACACCAAGTTCTGTGAAGATTGTTTCGCGCGTGTTCCAGTCGTCGAAATATTTCCCGCCCCATGCAAATGTGCGTGAGCCTTCGCGCATCTCGAGGCCGCGCAGATCGATATTGGGAAACTGTTTGAAGACATCGTGATAGTCGGCGTGAAAATCATCACCCACTGCCGCGACCATGCGCACGGGCGTGAAGAAGCTCGCGGCTGCGGAGAAGTAAGTGCAACTGCCGCCCAGCACCTTTTCGCGCTTGTCGAAAGGTGTGTGGACTGTGTCGATGCCAATGGTGCCGGTGACGATGAGGGGCATGGGTTCTCCTTCTTGGGCCGGGTATCGTAACGCGCCGCGCTGGCTCGTGTATGCTTTTGCGCATGCCGACCATGCCCACCGCCATCACGCGCTTCGCCCCTTCGCCTTCGGGCAGTTTGCACATAGGGGGGGCGCGCACGGCCCTGTTCTGCTGGGCGTTTGCGCGGCACATTGATGCGACCGGCGGGCTGGGTTCATTCCTTCTTCGCATTGAAGATACGGACCGGGCTCGATCGAGTGAAGCGTCTGCGAAGGCGATTCTTGAGGATCTCGCCTGGCTTGGGATTGGTTGGAGTGAAGGGCCCGAGCTTGGTGAGATTGGTGGTGATCCGCGCAATGTCGGGCCTTGGGCACAGTCCGCTCGCTCCGGGCTCTATGAGCAATACTTTCAGAGGCTGCTCGAAGCGGGCACTGCCTACCCAGCCTTTGAGTCGCCTGAAGAACTTGCAGCGATGCGGGCCGAGGCGCAGGCGAATAAACAAACCTTTCGGTACACGCAGCGCGCCGACTATGACCGGGAGACAGCGCTTGCGCGCATGGAAACACAAGAGCATGTGCTTCGCCTGCATGTGCCAGCGGAACCGATCGTCGTGCACGATCAGGTGTTGGGCGAGATCACGTTTACAAGTGAGCACTTTGATGACTTTGTGATTCGCAAGAAGGATGGCTCGCCGACCTACCACTTTGCGGTGGTGGTCGATGATGCGCTGATGGGCGTGACGCATGTGCTGCGCGGCCAGGAGCACCTCAACAACACGCCCAAGCATGTTGCCTTGCAGAGCGCCCTCGGTTTCGAGACGCCGATCTATGCGCACATGCCGTTGATCTTCAATGACAAGGGCGCAAAGATGAGCAAGCGCGAGCGCGACCAGACTGCACGAGTGGCAGCACGCGAAGCGAAGCTCACCGAATCACCGATTGCCGAAATTGATGGAACAACGTTCGCCGCATGGCTCAAGGACAAGACCAAGCAGCTTGGGCACGATGAGCTCGAAGCGCTCGCGGGGCATTTGGGCCTGATCTTGCCAGAGGTGAGCGTCGATGATTTTCGCCGGGCTGGATATTTGCCGGGAGTGATTTGCAATTTCATTGCGTTGCTCGGGTGGACGCCGAGCAAGCACGAAGATGGCACGGATCGCGAGAAGTTCGATATGGCATTTCTCGGGCGCGACTTTGAACTTGGGCGCATCGGCAAGCCCAACGCGAGGTTTGATCGCGTGAAGCTGGCGTCATTCAACCAAGATGCGCTGGCCGCGATGAGCGATGAATCGTTCGTGGGGGCGTGGTCAACGTGGGCAGCGCGCTACGACAGCACACTTGTTGATTCGCTGGGTCAGGGTCGCATGACATTGCTTGCGCCATCGGTGAAGCCGCGTGTGAAGACGTTGAGCGAAAGTCGCGGGATCATTGCCTTTGCGCTGGCGGCGCACGATGCCATCGAGCTCGATCCCAAGTCGATCGACAAGGTACTGCGCAAAGGCGAGCCGAGCGGCTTGGAATTGTTGCGTGCATTTGACCGAGACGCGTTGCAGTCATGGGCTGGGGCCTTCGCACCGGAGCCGATCGAACAAGCGATTGCCCAATGGTGCGAATCGCGCGACATGAAGTCTGGCAAGATTGCCCAGCCGTTGCGCGTTGCCATCACGGGGAGCACGGTGAGCCCGCCGATTGGTGTGACGCTTGCGGCAGTTGGACTCGACGGCGTGCGCACACGGATCGCGAAGTGTGTTGAAGTGGTCGCGGCGATAGCTTCGTAGGATCCCTCACTCGATCCGCCTGCGGCGGACCACCCTCTCCCCAAGGAGAGGGAGCAATCAACCAAACAGCCCCGCATGTTTGCGTTCGTGATCGAGCAGCCATTGTTTGCGGTGCACGCCGCCGCCATAGCCGCACAGTGCGCCGTCGGATCGAATCACGCGATGACACGGGATGATGATGGCGATGCGGTTGCTGCCATTGGCGCGCCCGATTGCTCGCGCGGCCCCCGGTTTGCCGATGTCCTTGGCCATGCGGGCATAGCTGCACGTTTCGCCATAAGGAATCTTCAACAGACGGTCCCAAACTGTGCGCTCGAAGGCGGTGCCCTGCGGCGACAACGACATGTCAAACTGCTGTCGCGTGCCTGCGAAATACTCCTCCATCTCGCGGGTGGTTTGTGCAAGCAAGGCATGTTCGCCGGGAATCACCGGCAGCTTGGTGCGCTTGCGCACCGCGTCAATCTGCGTCTCTATCGATCGGCGGTCGATAAACTCCAACATGCACAAGCCATCATCACTCGCGACCGCAAGCATTGGCCCCAAAGGTGTTGTCAGCCACATCGCCGTGAGGTGCTTCGTGTCTGCACTTTGCGATGGTGCAACACCAAATAATCGCTCAAAGGCCTCGCGGAAGCCGCTCTCTGAGTCATAGCCCGCGTCGAGCGCCGCGTTGGTCGCGCTGCCGCCTGAGCGAATCGTGCCCAGCGCGCTGCCCAGGCGCAGAGAGCGCTGATACGCGGCGAGCGTCATGCCGACGTGCTTCTTGAACGCGCGGCGCACGTGGTCGGGGTCGAGGCCGCGCTCGCGCACCTGGTGCTCGCGAATCGTGTGCTCAGGTTCACGGCGGATGTCATCGAGCAACCTTTGCAACCACTCGGGCGCATCATCAGGCGGCGATAGCGGTCGGCACACTTTGCACGCACGATAGCCCGCGAGCATCGCCTGCTGCGCACTCGTCATAAACTCGACGTTCTCGCGCTTGGGCGTTCGCGCGGTACAGGTCGGTCGGCAGAAAATGCCCGTCGTCTTCACGCACGTCACGAACAGACCATCAAAGGTCGGGTCGCGCTCGGCGACGGCCCGGTACAGCCGGTCATCATCCGCGGGCAGCGTCGGGCTCGGCAGGGGCTTCGATTTGGTTTGCTTCGCAGTCGGCATTGGTGCTGTCATTGTGGCCATGTGAGAAAGCTATGGCCAACCCGCCGCGGACGCCGCCGAAAACCGGGCGCGGACATCGGGTAGCCCGCCGGGCCTTCCGTGTACGATCCCCCCATGACCACAATCGAGTCCCCCAACACGCCCACGCATTTCATTGCCCAGATGGTCGATGCCGACGTTGCCGCCGGGAAGTGGGGGGCGCCGGGCGATGCATCGGTCGTGTGCACCCGGTTTCCGCCGGAGCCCAATGGCTATCTGCACATTGGTCATGCCAAGAGCATTTGCCTGAACTTCGGGCTCGCTCAGCAGCATGGCGGCAAGTTCTTCCTGCGCTTCGATGACACGAATCCCGCCAAGGAAGAGCAGGAGTATGTCGAGGCGATCAAGCGCGATGTGCTGTGGCTCGGCGCGGATTGGGATGGGCCCAATGGCGCGGGCATTCGTTTCGCCAGTAACTATTTCCAGCAGGTGTATGACTGGGCCGAGGAGTTGATCGAAAAGGGGCTGGCCTATGTGTGCGATCTGACCGGCGAAGAGATGCGACAGATGCGCGGCTCGGCGACGGAAGCCGGCACGCCGAGTCCATTTCGCAATCGCCTGCCAGCGGAGAGCATTGATTTGCTTCGGCGTATGAAGGCCGGCGAGTTTCCTGATGGGTCGAAGACGTTACGCGCCAAGATTGATATGGCCTCGCCCAATTTCAATCTGCGCGATCCGGTGATGTATCGCGTGGTGCACGAGCATCATCACAACACGGGTGATGAGTGGTGCATTTACCCGATGTATGACTGGGCGCATGGGCTTGAGGATTCGATCGAGGGGATCACGCATTCGCTGTGTACGCTGGAGTTTGAAAACCATCGGCCGCTGTATGACTGGTTTATTGATGCGATCAACACCGATCGTGGCCAGGGCTCGAAATGGGGTGAAAAAATTCACCATCCGCAGCAGACGGAATTTGCCAAACTGCGGCTCACATACATCCTGATGGGCAAGCGGCGGCTGGTCGAACTCGTGCGCGACAAGCATGTCTCGGGCTGGGACGATCCGCGGATGTCGACGATATCGGGTTTTCGCCGGCGTGGGTACACCGCCAGGGCAATTCGTACGTTTTGTGAAGATGCTGGCGTAACGAAATTTGATGCCACCATCGACTTTTCAAGACTCGAAAATATACTGCGCGAAGACCTGAACAAGCGCACGCTGCGCCGCATGGTGGTGCAGCACCCGATCAAGCTCATTATTGAAAATTGGGCCGATGGTGGCGATGCGAACCGCACCGAGTTGATGGCGGCGGTGAACAATCCTGAAAATGCCTCGGCGGGCACACGGCAGGTTCCATTGATGCGCGAGCTGTTGATCGAGCGCGATGACTTCATGATCGATGCGCCTCGGAAGTTTTTCCGCTTGGCACCCGGACGCGAGGTGCGCCTGCGCTATGGGTATTGGGTGACATGCACGGGCTATGAAACTGATCCTGTTTCGGGCGAGGTCACAGTTGTGCGCTGCACCTATGACCTGCAGACGAAGGGGGGTAATGCGCCGCCGCCCGATGCGGATGGCAAGCAGCGCAAAGTGAAGGGCACCATTCACTGGGTCAGTGCGGCGCACGCAGTGCCCGTGCAGGTGCGGCTGTTCGATCGATTATTCACCGTTGAAGAGCCGGATCGCAAGCCCAAGGATGCGCCGGAGTCATGGCATTTCACGGATTCACTCAATCCTGATTCGGTTGAAGTGATTGAGGGCGCCATGGCAGAGCCAGCGCTTGCAGAGGATGCGCAAAACGCAAGGGATGCGTGGGAAGACGGCATTGCTCGCTTCCAGTTCGAGCGCATAGGCTATTTTTGCGTCGATCCGGATACGGTTGTGAGCGACAGCGCGCCGAAGCTCGTCTTCAATCGAACGGCGACGCTCAAGGACACTTGGGCGAAGGTGGCAAAAAAGGGTTAAGGCCGCCAGATGGCAGCGCACCCCGGCGCTTCCGTCACGCGTGACCAGGCAAGATGGACGCCTGCGGGCAGCACCGCACTCAATTGCTCACCGATGTATTGCGCGACATGTTCGGCGGTCGGGTTTGTCGTATCAAAGGGCGGCACATCGTTGAGTGAGTTGTGATGAAACGGGCGGACAATTTCTGTCAGTCTGTCCTCGATTTCATGAAAATCGATAAGCATGCCCTCAGCGTCGAGCTGTTCCCCGGCGAGGCAGATCGTGACGTGCCAGTCATGGCCATGCAGGGGTTCGGGTATGCCCGCGATGCGCATGGCGTGGGCCGCGGAAAAGACAGTTTTGATCGTCAATTCATACATGGGGGCAACGATACCGGGCAATGGCCTGCAAAGCGATATTCGGACCAGCAAAGCGTGAGTGTTCTCAGTACTCGCCGTGAAGCGAGGTATCGGACGAGCCGACACTTGGGGGGTGGCTTCGCCATGAGCGCAGCCGGTGTGTGTATGTCCCATTGCGGAGATGGCTTCCAGTGACGCCGCTCGATCCAAGTCTGTTGACGTCAGGGGAACGGCTCAAGCAGTCAATTTTTACGCAACAGGGCGTGAAGCTTGTGGCATCGGGTATTGCACTCACCGAGGCGATGATCCGTTCATTGCATGATTTGACGTCGGTGCGGGATGGATCTCGGCGCGCCTGGAACCTGGTGCTCGCGGATACCTCTGCAGAGGTGCGCGCCGAAGCGTCTTTGCTTGAAGCACCGCGGCCTGTCACAGGTGCTCCAACACGTACAGATATTATCACCGAGGGCGGCGAACTTGCCCTGGAAGCGGGGCAACCGGTTGAGCCCCTGCATGAGGAAGCGTTTGCGTACGGCGCATTTGCCCATCCAGATAAACGCGAAGCACGGCGCACTCGCACCGCGCGCATGAAAATCGCAGATGCGCACATCGCATCACTTGAATCAATATGGGACGGTGCGCCATTAAAGGTCAAGCCTGCAACCCCCAGCGAGGTGCTTTCTCTCGTTGCTCATAAACGCGGAGAATCATGGCCCAACGATGAAAAACTGGCAGCATTTCGCGCCGAGCGCGTCGAAGCAGTACGGCGTGTCATTGGACGCTGCCTTGCAGGTGTGCGCACACATGTTGCAGAGCCTTTGACCATCATTGATGAACTGATTGATCTCGCAAAAAAATATCCGGATCGCTATGCACAATTGGCGTTGTGTCGCAGTCGATCTCCTGATTACCTTCCCGATCATTGTTACACGACCGCGGTGCTGGCGGTCGGTATTGCGCTTCGGTTGAACTGGGGGAAGGTTGACGTGCGCTGCGCCGGGCTTACGGGGATGCTTTGCGATCTTGGCATGGCGGTCATTCCCGCAGAGTCTCGCCATGCGGTGCGCGCTCTGACCGAAGTAGAGATCAACCGCGTGTGGCGCCATCCCGCAATGTCAGTGATGCTCATGGATGTCATTGATGGCGTGCCCGAAACAGTTCGGCGCGCAGCCTATCAGCATCATGAGCGCGACAATGGCTCAGGGTATCCCAACCGAATCAAAGCCATCAAGATCGGCGATCTTGCCAAAGTTGCATCGGTGGCAGATGCCTACGCTGCCGCGACCGAGCCGCGCAGCTTCCGAAAGGCCAAGCGACCATTCACCGTCCTTGAAGAACTTATCTCGCTTGGCTCACAGCGTATGTACGATCGGCGTTTCATTCGCGGCCTTGTTGAGCAAACAGGGCTCTTCCCGGTGGGGTCATATGTCGAACTTTCCACGCGCGAAATTGCTCGCGTTATTGGTACACACGCCGATGGCGTCGATCGCCCGATTGTCCGCATCGTCACACAAAGCAGCGACGGCCCGGTCGAGGGGCCAATTGTCGATCTTGGGGAATTCGAACCGTGGGCACTGCATGTGCTTGGTCCGGCAGACCCACCGGGGGCTGAGTTCCCGCCAACTGTAAGGCGAACAGTCTGACGGGTACCATTCGCGTTGTGAATACCTCATCCAAACAACCTCAGGCATCGGCGCGGGCACCGCTCATGGCGACCGTGAGCGGGCTTCGGGGTATCGTTGGTGAGTCGCTCACGCCGGAATGCATCGCGCGATATGTCGGCGCTGCAGCATTATGGATGTCTCAACACGCGGGGCATCATGCTCCCAGGGTGATCGTTGCGCGCGATGGCCGGGCGTCAGGCATGATGGTGCATGATGTCGTTGTTGGATCGTTGCGCGCAGCTGGGTGCCATGTGATTGACCTTGGCGTGGCAACCACGCCAACAGCGGGCGTGATGGTTCTCGAGCGCAATGCCGATGGCGCAATCATCATCACTGCGAGTCACAATCCGCAGCAGTGGAACGGCATCAAGGTGCTCACGTCCAATGGACACGCACCGCCTGCGCGCGATGCCGAGGAGATCATCGATGCATTCGGCAATGGGCATACAAAGCTCGTGCCGCACACTCAGCTTGGTGAACTCGAATTTGACGATGCTGCAGCGCTGAGGCACGTTGATCGCGTGCTCGATGGGCTTGCCGGGATCACGCCTCATGAGGCGATTCGTGAGCGTCATTTTCGTGTGCTTGTTGATTCAGTCAATGCAAGTGGGGCGGTGCCCGCGCGACTCCTGCTTGAATCACTTGGGTGCGCAGAGACGCTTGTCAATGATTCTGCAACACAGGCAACAACTGGCGTTTTCCCGCATGACCCGGAGCCGACGGAGGAAAACCTGCGTGACATTGCAGTTCTTGCCGCTGACGGATCATTTGATGTCACCTTCGCACAGGATCCGGATGCCGATCGCCTTGCAATTCTTGATGAGCACGGCGTGTACATTGGCGAGGAATACACGCTTGCCCTTGGCGTGTGGGCCGCGCTAGATGCCATGGATGAAGTAGGGCGATCACAGGCCGTGCTTGCGACCAACTTGTCGACCAGCCGCATGATTGAAGACGTTGCCGCGTGGTACGGCGCGCGAGTTGAGCGCACACCGGTAGGTGAAGCAAACCTCGTCGAGCGCATGATAAAGATCGACAGTCCGATTGGCGGTGAGGGCAATGGTGGCGTCGTCTGGCCGAGGATTGTACCGATTCGTGACAGCATCTCTGCGATGGCACTCACATTGGCACTCATGACGCGCACTGGTCAAACTGTTTCGGAACTTGTTTCGCGCATTCCGAAGTATGCGATTGTGAAGCGCAAAGTTGAACTTGCGCCCGGCATGACCGAACGCGCACTGTTGATCACCCAGGAGATGTTTGAAGGCACAAAGGAATCGCGTCTCACGACCACCGATGGTGTGCGCGCCGATCTGTCAGCACCAGCGGGCGGGCACATGTGGATTCATGTGCGTGCGAGCAACACCGAACCCATCTTGCGGCTGATCGCTGAAGCACCATCTCGCGAGCACGCGAATGCACTCCTCGATCGTGTGCAGAGTGCACTGGGTTGAAGTGCATGTGGGACGCGATCGTGCAAGATATCGAGGGGGATCGCGCGGTATTGCTTCGTGTGAAGGCGATTCCGAACGCTCGGCATCCCGGTGTTGCGGGGCCGCTTGGCGATCGCTTGAAAGTGAAAGTCAATGCTCCGCCCGAAGGCGGCAAAGCCAATGATGCCATCTGTGGCGCGATTGCCCGGCATCTCAAAATCAAGTGCGGCGCTGTGCGTGTTGTCGAGGGCGCAACATCACAGGAAAAAACGGTGCGCATTGATGGCATCTCGGCGCGTGATGCTATTGCTGCATTTCGATAGGTGAATCAGGCAGGCGTGGGCATGGCGCCGCCAAAGTCCTCGTCGGCGGGGGTTTGTCCTGATGGCTCTGGTTTTTCCATCGCAGTCTGCTCCTGCTCCAGCTTGCGCGACTCGGCGGCAAGCAGATCAGAAACACTTGGCTTGCCAAGCGGTTCGCCGTGCATCAGGCGACGCACTTCTTCAGCGGTAAGTGTTTCGTGTTTGAGCAGCGCCTCAGCAACCGCCACAACCTCCGTCCAGTGTTCGCCAAGCATATTTTCCGCATCGCTATACGATTCTGCGGCGTAGTGACGAATTTCCTCATCGATCAACTGCGCGGTGTCATCCGAATAGCTCTTCTCTGTCACGATGTGATCATCATCATCACTCGAATATTTCACGAACCCGAGCCTCTCACTCATCCCCCAGTCAAGCACCATTGAGCGCGCAAGATTGGTGAGTTGTTGAATATCCATCGCAGCACCGGATGAAACATCGTCTGTCTTGCGCAGTTCTGCAATTCGCCCGCCGCAGACAATTCGCATCGTCGCCTTGATCCATTTCAAGCCGACCCCGTAGCGGTCCTTCTCGGGGAGACTGAAGGTGGCACCAAGTGCATTGCCGCGCGGAATGATAGTCACCTTGTGCAGTGGATCAGCATCGGGCAGGAGCGCTTGCAACACCGCGTGACCCGCCTCGTGATAGGCGGTTGCGATGCGTTCTTTCTCTTCGATGACCTTGCTTTTCTGCTGACGCCCATAGCGCACCTTGTCGCGCGCTTCTTCAAGATCGATGTGCTCGACAAAGTCCTTGTCCGCGAGTGTTGCAATGATCGCAGCTTCGTTGACGATCGCGGCAAGGTCCGCACCTGAGAACATGGGCGTGCCGCGCGCAACGCGCTCAAGATCAACATCAGGTCCAAGTTTGATCTTCTTTACATGGACCTGCAGGATTTCTACCCGCCCCTTGACATCGGGCAGCGACACCTGCACATGCCGATCGAAGCGCCCGGGGCGCGTCAGCGCCGGGTCAAGCACATCAGGGCGATTCGTCGAGGCGATGACGATCACCTGATCCGATGTTTCAAAGCCATCCATCTCGACAAGAATCGCATTGAGTGTCTGCTCACGCTCGTCGTGTCCGCCGGAAGAAAACCCGCCGCCGCGCCGGCGTCCGACTGCATCGATCTCATCAAGGAAAATGATGCACGGGGCCTGTTCCTTGGCTTGCTTGAAGAGATCGCGAACGCGCGATGCGCCGACGCCCACAAACATTTCGACAAAATCTGAGCCCGAAATCGTAAAGAACGGCACATCGGCCTGTCCCGCGATTGCTTTGGCGAGCAGGGTTTTGCCGCACCCGGGGCTGCCATAAAGAAGCACACCGCGCGGAATGCGCCCACCAAGGCGCATGAACTTCTTGGGGTGTTTCAGAAATTCGACAATCTCGCGCAGCTCCTCCTTGGATTCATTCACACCCGCAACGTCGGCAAAAGTGATACCCGTTGCGTCTTTCATGAGAAGACGATGGCGCGATTTGCCAAAGCTGCCCAGCATGCCTCCCGGTCCACCTGCGCTGCGCAAGCTTCGAAACACGAAGAAGAAGATGAAAAGTAAAACCGTCGAAAGAATGATGAAGGGCAGAAGTGCGAGCCACGCTGAGGGCGTTTTTTCCTTGAAGTTGCCGTGGGTCAGTGCCTTGACATCTTCAAGTCGAGTTTCATACGCACGCGGGTTGATCACGACCGACACGCGCTTCGCGCTGCCTTTGCGATCGTTGTCGATATTGCTCTGGCGGTCTGCAGTGATGGCGCGCTCAGTGATCACCACATTCTCAAGTGCATTTTCCTGATACAGCGTCTGGAACTTGTCCCAAGTGATTGATTCAGCCGAGGGGCTCAGGGTCTGGAAGATGAGGATGAAGGTGAGCCCAAGCATGAGCAGGACGATCCACCCCATCGGGCCGCGATTGGGGCGCACCCCAGCCCCGGGTTGCGAGCCCGGTTGCTGCCCTTGGCCGGGCTTTCCCGGGGGGGGTGTTGAATTTGGCCCGGGGCGGCCGGACGGATCGGTCATCGAAGCTCCCTCGTGCTTTTGAGCAGATGAAATAAAAAAACAGTCTCTCCGTGCTATCGGCGCATCGTGAACTGGCGTCGAGGAGCACTTCGAACCTGTGGATGCGAAGCACTATAGGCTCCGGGAGCCTCAATGGTTCCCGGACGCTTGTAAGTCGAGACCCGTGTGACAACAAAAAGGGCCGCTACCACGCTGAACGAAGCTCTGCGACGATCGCCCGGGCCAATTCCTCGACCGCACCCCGGCGGCCTGTGTCCACGCGCTCTCGGGCAGGTCGGGCAGGGACAAAGGACTCTGCGGCGCGGAAATTTCGGCGTGAGACAAGCACCCGCCCCGTCGCCGTGTCTTTCCACTCAAAGCTTGCGGTCAGGGAATAAGCCAGTTCCTGAACCAAGCCGGTATCGCGGTCGGTCGAGAGTTTGCGCAGATCACTGTCGGTAATCGCCCCCGTCAATACGGTGTCCGCCCCGGCGCGGGGCACAACCTTCCAGGGCGTCGTACGGTGCACTTCCTTGATCACGGCCTCCGTGAGTTCAAGCTCAACACCCGGTGCGAAGTCGGCCATCTCGAAGATTGGCACACCGATGGTTGTGATGTCCGTGCGATACGCAGAGCCAATGGCGTAGCCCGCGTGCGGATCTGATGCACACGCCCCGAGTGCAAGGAACGCACAGGTCAGGATCGACGCAGCAAAGGCAAGTTTGACATGCAAGGGCTTCATTTCGAAGGATCCTCACTCGTAGGTGCAGTTGATTCTGGAACAGCATCAACTGGGTCTTCCAAATGAATGGCATCAGGGGTGGTTTCTTCGACGGGTGTTAATTGAGTTCGCTCCAATTCGATGGCCCACTCGTGATCGGTCATGATGGCTTCTGCCCGGCGCGCTGCCGTTGAATCCGGATAGTCGCGCAACAATCGGCGAAGCACATGACGTGCCGCTGCGTCTTCGCTTGTCTTGAGATACCACTGCGCCGCTTCGAGCAACTGAGCGCCCATGGAATCATCAAGGCGATTGATCAGCGCCTGATTCAAACCGGTGCGTTCTGCTTCTGCGGGGTAATCGCGAGCGAACCGGCGAATGCGCACCTGCGCATCGATCAGTCGCGAGGTGTCGTACTGCGGTCCTTTGAAACGCGCCACATCGGCATAAATCCGCCTTCGGGCAGCCTTGCGCACGTTCGGACCATTTGGAAAGTTCACGATGTACAGTTCGTATGACTGAGCGGCGAGTTCGACTTCGCGCGTGCTGTAATAATGATCGGCGAGTTCTATCGCAGCTCGCTCTGCCAGTTGCCCACCCGGGAGGCGTTCCTGCGTGCGTATAAGCAGCTCAATGGCAACATCGGTGGCATCAAGCCAAAACACTTTCAGGAACACGCGCTTCTTGCCGTGCAGGTAATGAATTGAAATATCCAGTTCGCGCTCAATGGCGCGCGCAAAAGAGGGCGAGCCCGGATATTCGCGAATCACTTCTTCGTAATCATAGAGTGCAGAATATTCCCGCCCCTGCGCAGTGCGCGCATCAGCCCGGGCAAGCAAGGCCTCAGCGCGCAAAGGTGTATCAGTGCGCTTGGTTGCATCGAGGAAGTGCGTGAGATTGCGCTCGGCGCGGGCAGCCCTGCCATCTGCAATCAGACGCCGCGCCTCAGACACGGTCCATGCATCGCTGTCGGGCTCCGGGGCGTCCTGCATTTCCCATTCCCGTCCTTCATTGAGTGAGAAGGTTTGCGATTGGGCGTTCACAGCGGGAACGGAGATCAGGACAAGCACCATCGATAGCGTCAGTTCGCGGATCATGGTCGATACGATACCCGAGTCGCGCTGACTCGGCGTGTTGCGAAACGATGAGTGTCCAAGGAGTGCGTTTTTCAGTGCAGGTGGTGGTGCTCTTCAATCCGCGGTCCGGGCGTGGCAAGGCAGTCGGCGCCGCCCATGAGCTTGTGCGCGGGCTTACGCAGGCGGGGCATACGGTGGCGCTCTTAGAGACAAAGCCAGCTTCTGAAAGCACCGAAGTGGCGCAAGCGCTGCGCGATGCGGGCGGGGCAGCTGCGGCGCTCATCGTCGTGGGCGGCGATGGCACCGTGTTGTCAGCTTCGGCGTTTGCTGTGGAATCAGGTGCGCCTCTCTATCACTATCCGATGGGCACGGAGAATCTCTTTGGGCGCGCCTTTGGCATGACCGGCACCATCGATGATGTGCTGAAGGCACTGTGCAATCACGAAGAGCGCCTTGCCTCTGGCCAACAGGCACCAGTTGTTGATATCGGTGTGTGTAATGGGCGGGCGTTCCTTGTGATGGCTTCGGTCGGCTTCGATGCCAATGTTGTCCATCGCGTGGCGCGTCGTCGTGGCACCAGCATCTCGCACATGAGCTATGTGCCCCACATTCTGCGTGAATGCCTTGCGCCGCATTCAAGGCCTGTGACGATTCGCGTCGATGGGCGCGAAGTTGTCGCCGGTCGGTGCGGCATGGTGATCGTCGCAAACAGCAAGCATTATGCGATGCGCTCAAACCCAGCCCGCAATGCGGACATGACTGATGGTTTGCTTGATGTGTGCTTCATGCCCACGCGGCATCCACTCACGGCAATGCTTTGGCTTCAAAGAGCGAAGTGGGGCATGCACATGGATTCGAAACAAGCAGTGCATGTGCGCGGCGAGTGCATTGAGGTCACTACAACCGGGAGCGCCTTACCATTTCAACTTGATGGCGAAGCCCCGCCCCCGCTTGATGAAGCGGCGGGGCACAATGCCCCGACCACACCCATGACACTTACGGTGCGCCCCGGAGCTTTGCCGGTGCTGCGCGCACCGTTGTAATTGAGCTGTCAGTGCTTGTGACGACCGGGGTCGTGTGTGGGCGGTACATCACTTGCTTCATTATCGTCTTCGTTGTCATCTCGAATGCGTCCGAAGATGAGCCGCCCGGCGCTGGTCTGCATAGTCGATGTGACCACAAGTTGCACTTCGCTGCCGACACGGTCAGCGCCATTTTCCGCGACGATCATCGTGCCATCTTCAAGATAGCCCACGCCCTGCCCCACCTGTTCGCCCGCCTTGACAAGCATGACGTTGAGGGGCTCACCCGGAATCACATTGGGCTTGAGCGCGTTGGCAAGGTCATGAATATTGAGTGACGCCACGCCGTGAATACTCGCAACGCGGCTCAGTGCAGAATCAGTGGTCAGAATAGTCCCCGGCGTGACCTTGGCGAGTTCCACGAGCATCTGATCAACCCCCGCGCCGGGGACAAGCAGTTCATCAATGGTGACATCCAGGCGCGGGTTCTTTTGCAATTTGCCGACAATGTCGAGCCCGCGCCGACCGCGATTGCGCTTCATCCGCTCACCAGAATCACTGAGTGTCTGCAATTCTTCGATCACAAACCTCGGCACAAGCAGCGGCACTTGAATCAGTCCGGTCTCGGCAATATCAAGAATGCGCCCGTCAATCAGTGCAGAGGTATCAACAAGAAATGGACGCGCGCCGCGCAACTGCTTTGAGAACTCCACATAGGGAATCACAAGACGAAAATCGTCCTGCGTTTGCAGCACCGTCGCAGCCCCGAGATAGCACAGCCCGATGCCGAGGATCACTTTGGTCGCCATGAGAACATTCCCAACGCCATGATCAGTGATCAGGTCCCTGAGGAATGTCTCTGCGAAATAGTCGATCACAATGCCAAGCAGCATCGTGACCACAAGCCCCGCGAAACACCCAAAGAGCATCGCAGAAATCGTCGCGAGCTTGCGTTTGGGGGTCACGACATCAATCGCGATCACGAGCAGCGAGAACACAAGCACCCCGACAATGAAGAGCCACCACCACTTCTGCAGACTCACGCCCGAGGTCGACTGCGTCGATTCTGTCACGATCGCAAGGGCGACCACGACCGAGACCAGCACCACAAGGAAGACCCGGAGCAGTGTGACCACTCTGCGGCGCTGCTGGGCGTCTTCTTCACGCTGGTGGACAATGGTGTTCTGGAATGTGCTCATGAACACGCAGTGTAGCCCGAGTTCCCGATGGGGCCGCTGAGCGCCTCCAAACCAGCCCCAAGCGCCAGCGCAGGGGTACAGAGAAGAAGATTCACCACAGAGTCACAGAGGACGCAGAGAAGAATCTGACATGGGTGTCTTGGTGGCGCAGGTCTCTGGGCTGTGTGTCTTGGTGGAGTGGGCGTCTTATTTGCAGTGGGGCGGGCGTCTCGCCCGCCATCGGATAGAATGTTCTTCCGCGCGGGAGGGTTGATCGCCTGCGCCACTCACGATTCGGTTGGCGGCCGGGCCCGTTGCACGGGTGGCCCGTGAATCTGGTCAGGGCTTGATCGCAGCAGCCATAAGCGGCCGTCGCCCGGTGCCGATGGTGTCCTGGTCGCCAACCGGGGTGAGTGGTGGGGGGGGTTCTTTTTACGCTTACTTTTTCTTGTAGGACAGGCGTCCCGCCTGTCTTTTTCTTCTCTATCTTCTCCGGGTGCCGGGGTCTGAGTCCGCGAAGGCCACGTTCTTACAGCGCAAACAAACCCTGCGATCCACTCGCAGACTCACGCAACGCCAGCGTCTTGATCTCACGACCACCGCGCACACACACGCACACTCAAAAACCTCTTGTTTTCCATAGATATGTGGGGATTGCGTGCTATTTACGCGCAAATAGGGTTTGCCTATCAACTGCTATGAAGTAGGCTTATTTTGCACAGAGAAAATGCCAACCTCCGGGAACCTTTGCCCGGAACTGGCAGCATAGTGGAGTTAGATGATGCGCAGATCACGAATCAATAGCGTTGTGGGAATTGGCGTGCTGGCCTTGGGTGGCCCGGGTCTCTTGGGTGGCCCGGGTCTCTTGGGTGGCCCGACTTGCTTGTCAAGTCGGGTGTGCAACGCCGGGACGGTGCCGCCGCTGGATTTTGTCACCATCGGCGATGCGGGCAACCGCGACACGATTCCGAGCGAAGTGCCGTTCAGCTCAAACCTCCAGATCGGCAGCGTGGACCACGAGTTCCAAATCACGCGCACGCCCGTGACGGTCGAACAGTATTTTGAGTTTGTCGATGTCTACAAAGACTTCACCGACTTTCGCAGTCAGGATTTCATTGGCTCTGGTTCCTTCTTCACGGCCGACGATGTGATTTTTTCGATCCGTCCGCCCAAGAGCCCGATTGAAGTGGCGTGGCGCTATGCCGCCCGCTACATGAACTGGTTGCACAATGGCAAGGCGGTGACCGCTGAAGCCTTCGAGAGCGGCGTGTACGACACGTCAACCTTTGGCGAAGATGCAAACGGCATCTTCACCGATCAGCGCGATCCCTCACCCGGCGCCAAGTACTGGCTGCCGCGCAACGACGAATGGGTCAAGGCCGTCTATTACGACCCCAACCGATACGGCCCAAACCAGGAAGGCTATTGGCTGCAACCCAACGGCAGCAACGATCCGCTCATCGGCGGCCTGCCGCAGGATGGCGGTGAAACGGATGCAGCGGGCGTCGACCTCTTCGATTTACCCTTGGATATTGGTTCATATCCGCATGTGCAGACACCCTCCGGCCTGCTCGATGTGTCAGGCGGCGTCCACGAGTTTCTCAGCGGTGATTCGGGATTCGCCGGGTGGGCGCTGCGTATCAGTACCGCTGCTCCTGCCTCAGGCCATGGACTTCGCGACCGCATCGACTGGGGTGAGGCTCGTCCAGTCACGCCGGTCGTTGCCCTTCAAGGTTTCCGCGTGGCGACGGTGATTCCGTCGCCGGGCGCTTTGCCGCTCTTTGTTGGAGCGGTTGTCTTCTGTACGCTCAGACGACGTGGCTAGTCGCTGAGTAAACACAATAGGAGTATGTGATGAGACACTTGAACAAAGTGTGCGCGATCGTTGTGTCGCTATTCGGAGCACCAGTCGTGCTGGGGCAAAACCTGTGCAACGATATCAGCCTGAATGTTGGATCAGGCAATGTGGAATTGACGTTCTGCTCCGCGAATGCAGGAAAGGTTGACGTCCTGCTCACCACCATTCCCAATGGCACAGAGCACATCGTCAAACTAGAAGTGGCGAACGGCACGGCCATAGGTCGGTTGACGATCAACCATGATACTGAACTCCAGTTCCCGCTGACACTGGGGATTATTGGCGTGGGTCCGGGGGGTAATCCCGCCGGCGTCGAGGAAATCCTGATCGTTACCAACCCAACCTCAGGAGCCCCAGTGTTTCTCAGTGGGCTCCGAATCAATGGCGACTTGGGCCCGGTGACCGGGGCGACGCGCCTCGTGGATGTTGAAATTACCGGGAGCATGACCGGCCCCATTGATCTCGTGGATCGCTCGTGGAACGCTCAAAATGCGGCGGGGCAGTTCAACGATATACTCGTACAGGGTGATATCCTCGCCAACCTTTCGGCCCGTATCACACATCCTACGCTTGACAAGGCGCACCTGTTGCGGTTTCAGGTTCTTGGGACATTGGGCACACCTCTGTTACCAATCGACATCGTTGTGGAGGGCAACGGTGATGTTGATCTGGAGTGCGGCGAATTCAACGCGAACTTCCTCGGGCTTCCCGCCATCACAAGCCTGCGGGTTCTGGATGACCTTGGCGAAACCGGGGACATCAACCAGCCCATTTCAACGTTTTCCGGACCGGCTGAACTGATCGTTGATGGCGCCGTCAAAGCGCCAATCCTGATCCCGTCCGGGTTCCCCGACACGCTGCCCGGCGTTGAGTGGCAATTCGCTGCAAATGGTGTGCAGGATCAGATCATCATCGGTGCATCGAGCCCGTTCAACAAGACCTGGCTCGGACAAGCCACGATCGGCGGTGTATCGCTGGCGGGGCCGAACTATATGCAAACGTCGGCTGCGATTGGCACCGGGGCGATCGGCCTCGTGCCCTTTGATCTTCATGATGAGGATTCGTTCCCGGTCGGAGGCGCGAACGAGACGACATCACCAAGTGCGATCTCGCTCAAGCATTATGGGCCGGTATCAATCTTCGACCTCACTGTTGCAACTGGGACGCCGGTGACATTCGACTACCGTCCGAAGTGCAGTACAGATCCGCTTGATTGGAAGCCGATCGACAGCGGATGCTTTCTGGCAAGGATCCCGGTGGGGTCAGACCGTGAGCTAGAGGTAATACCGGGCTTCACATTGCCGAATGGCTTTGCGTACCGCATTCAACCCATCACATCGGGTGACGTGCAACTCCAAAGCGAGTTGGGCGCGAACGATGCGCCTGTCGCGAACTACGAATACAGCTTCACAATGGGCGGCAACTGTCCGGAAGATATTGACGGCGATGGTACGGTCGGATCATCAGACCTCAACACGCTGCTGTTCCTGTTTGGCCAGTCGTTCAGTTGTCCGAAAGGCGGCGACGTGACGCAGGATGGGAAGGTCGATCTCGCGGACTTGCAGCGTGTTCTCTTCGCCTTCGGTACCGACTGCTCCTGCAGCGCATCTGCCATGGCGGGTGGCGGTGGTGGCGGCGCGACGGCGTTGATCGCTGAAGCCTGCGGCTTCAATCACAGTGAAGCCTATCTCGCGTGGCGGGCCTCACTCTCGCCAGCGGAACTTGCG
>JAJDDF010000012.1 GCA_029260455.1 Phycisphaerales bacterium
CGTATGCCAAAACCAGCAAATGACGTATCCCAATAGGTGATTTGTTTATCTGAGAGAGCGAGTTTACGTATTGCTAAATCAGTCAATTTCAGTCGCATAGTCCCCTCCTGTTTTTAAAGAACTTTTGACCTAATTTTAACAATTAGTCACTTTTTAGTCACTTTTATCGCGTGTATAAGGGTGGTTATCTATGAGGTACTATGCGCACTAAAATACACGTAACCCATTGATACTAAATAAATATTTGAACAGTATGCGGAGGTATAAGGATGGCTGGATAAGGGGTGTTTTATGATTAAGAGTCAGCTGCTCTGCCAACTGAGCTAGGGAGGCGTGCGGCGTGGGGCCTCAAAATGAGACTCACCGCTGCCCCTCAAGCCTATCCACAATCCCCCCCACCGTCCAGCCGTCTCCCGCAACGTGGGCAACACAATGGACGCTGCGGCGGATACACTGCATAGTCTTGATCTGGGACGATTTTCAGATGTGGGCGTGGGCAAGACGCCCCGTCGTCGCATGAAGGAGGGAAACCCTTGAGCGACGAAGCAACGCGGCAGGCGACAGTGCGTGAGGTGGCGCTCTACCACCTGGGCGATCGGGGCAATCACACAGGTCATCGCAACGATCGCGATGGGCACCCCGCGATCACTGAGTTTGGCGAGGATGTGTTCTCGTGGGATGTCATGCGCGAACGCCTGCCCCAAAATATATGGCAGGCATTTGAGAAAACCGCAGAGCACCATGAGCCTCTGGATCATGCCCTGGCGGACACCATTGCCTCAGCGATGAAGGACTGGGCCATTGAACGCGGCGCAACGCACTACACGCACTGGTTCCAGCCGCTTACCGGCGGGACCGCAGAAAAACATGACAGCTTTATTGATCCTGATGGTCAGGGCGGCGCGATTGTAAAGTTTTCGGGCAATTTGCTTGTGCAAGGTGAACCAGATGCGTCGAGCTTTCCGTCGGGCGGCTTGCGGCAGACGTTCGAGGCTCGGGGCTACACCGCATGGGATCCCACAAGCCCCGTCTTCATCAACCGCTGCACGAGTAGTTCTGTGCTCTGCATACCCACGGCATTTGTATCGTATACGGGTGAAGCGCTCGATCAGAAGACACCGCTGCTGCGCTCAATGGATGCACTTTCTGCACAGGCCCTTCGCGTATTGAAATTCTTCGGCAATGACGGCGGCGTGACTCGCGTCTTCACCACTTCAGGCACAGAACAGGAATACTTCCTGATCGATCGGCGGTATTACTTGAGCCGACCGGACCTGATGCTGTGCGGGCGCACCCTCATCGGCGCACCATCACCCAAGGATCAGCAGCTTGACGACCATTACTTCGGTTCAATTCCTGACCGAGCCTTGAGCTTCATGTCTGCCGTTGAAAATGAACTGGCGAGTCTGGGCGTACCTGTAAAAACACGTCACAACGAAGTTGCGCCCGGACAATTTGAATTTGCACCGGTGTATGAAAACTCCAATGTTGGGTCAGATCACCAGCAGTTGATGATGCACGTGCTCAAAAAACAAGCACCGCGATATGGATTGCAGTGCCTGTTGCATGAAAAACCATTTGCGGGCATCAATGGTTCTGGAAAGCACAATAACTGGTCAATGTCTACCAACACGGGTGTAAATCTGCTTGATCCGCAGGACGAAACGCACTCGAACATGCAGTTCCTCGTCTTCCTCTGTGCTGTGATTCAGGCGGTTGACATGCATGGTGATATTTTGCGCGCAAGTGTCGCCTCTGCAAGCAATGATCATCGCCTTGGTGCCAATGAGGCACCGCCCGCGATTGTCAGCATCTTCCTTGGTGACATGTTGTCTGACATCATCAAGCAGCTTGAAACGGGCACAACCTCACGCACCATGAAAGGCGGGAAGCTTGATCTTGGTGCGATGACACTGCCCATGATTCCAAGGCACTCGGGTGATCGAAATCGCACAAGCCCGTTCGCATTCACGGGCAACAAATTTGAAATTCGTGCGGTAGGTTCGCAACAGGCCGTGGCTTGGCCAAATGCGGTGTTGAATACGATCGTTGCAGATGCCCTCGAAAACATCGCAGACTTACTCGATTCTGTTGCAGGCGACAACCCAACACCAGCAACGGTCGAAAAGGCCGCACGTAATGTGCTCAAAGGCGTCGTATCACGGCACAAGCGCATTATCTTTGATGGTGACAATTATTCTGCGCAGTGGCACGCCGAAGCTACCCAACGCGGGCTGTCCAATCTACGCGATACGGTAGAAGCACTCGATATATTGACGACCGACTCTGTCAAAAACGTGTTCGATCATCACAACGTATTGACGCCCGCTGAACTCGATTCTCGATATGGAACATTCTGCGAGCAGTACGCCAAGCATATTGCAATCGAGGCGCGAACCCTCTTGCAGATGGTGCGCACCATGATCCTCCCCTGCGCAGTGCGCCACCAGAGCGATATTGCAGAATCAATAGCTGGAACAGAAGCTGCGGGTGTTGAATGCGAGGGCATGCGCCGTGTGCTTGAAGATTTTTCAGACCTGGTCGACCGCTTTCATCAGTCCATCACAACTCTTGATGCGACCATCGACACCGCGTGCAACACTCCACATGTTGGGCAACATCGTGAAATGCGCGATGCTGTACTCCCTGCGATGGCAGATGTGCGCGAGTTGGCTGATGCACTGGAAGAACATGTCGCAGATGAACTGTGGCCGCTGCCCAAATATCGCGAAATGCTATTTGTTCGATAGGACCACCGACCGGGGCATTATGCCGCAGTCTCATTGACCGTTGGCGTCTGTTCAATTTGAACCGCGCGCAATTCGTCATACTTGGCGCGCAGCTCAGGGTCGATCAACACCTTGTACGCTTTGGCAAGATCAGCAAAAATCTGCTCTGCTTCTGGATCATCTGACGCGTCAGGATGTGATGCACGCGCACTGATGCGAAACGCTGCACGAATTTCTTCATCTGAGGCTTCTTCACTCACGCCCAGCATGTCATACAAATCGCCCACTTCTACTGCGACCCGAACCTCTGGAATCGGTGGTGCCTTTTTTTCACTCTTTGGCTGTGGTTCTTGCACAGGGCCTGTCGATTCCGCCGGTGCCGATTTGAAGCTGGTGCCGTGCTTCCCACCCTGAACAAATCCATACCTGCCGAGTTGCTCAAGAGCTGCACTTGTCGCCTGGTTGGTATCAATAAATCGAACCCCGACATCGCAGGATGCAGACGGCCAAAGCGGCTTGCGCACGCGAACAATCTGCCCTTCGACGACCAGCCGTTGCGAACCATTAGAAACTACAAAACGCTCGATAGCACCAACCGCAGGCGCTTCCTTGCGCGGGCACAGGAGGCGCATGCCATTGGCAGACATATCAACCACGCGCCCGAGTGGTACAGAAATATTGTTCGCAGCATAGCGCGTCGCCCGGCGCATATTGACACTGCCAGAATCTGTCTGTCCGAATTGACCCCGTGCAAAGAGCTTCACCTGATGGTGATCGGACGACACGGCCACATGATTGAAGAATTCTGAGATCGCAAACACAGACTGGGCTGCCTGTGGTGCAGGTGACAGGATTAGGGCAATGGTTCGGACTTCGCAGGCACCCGATCAACGTATACAGTGCTTGTATGCGTACCAAGACTATCCTGTGTTATCGGCACATGCGTGGATTCACGCTCATCGAACTGCTTGTTGTGGTCGCGGTCATTGCGCTTCTGATCGGCATCCTCGTGCCCGTGCTTGCAAGCACACGGCGCTCTGCGTGGCGCGTGCAAAGCCTGTCGCAAATGCGTCAACTGGAACTTGGCTGGATGGTGTGGGCCACCGACGCCGACGGCGTGTGCGTACCAGGTCAGCCAGGCCGATTCGATAACGAAGAAGACAATCTCTATGACGTTGGCAATGGCTTGCACTATCGCCCGCGCTGGTTCGCTTTGCTTGGCGCCAAGACGGGCATGTTCGCCTACACAACACCGAGCATCGACCGCGCCGATGAACACTCCAAGCGCGTTGATAACCCCGCGCTGCTCGACCCAGTCGTCCCGCATTGGGTGAGCACGCGCAACTTCCCATATGGCTACAACTATCAATTTCTTGGCAACACACGCTTTGTTGGCGATTCTGATGGAGGCAATTTCATCAACTTTCCGGTACGCATCACAACAATCCGCCACACATCCATGACCGTCATGTTTGCAAGCTGCATGGGCACCGCTGCGGGCAAGACCGCTGCCTTCCGCACCGCAAACCGACCCAATGGCGCCCGCGATCCAACCTTGCGCGCCATGGGAGGCCACGGGTACGCACTCGATCCGCCCAGACTTGATGCAACTTCTGACTATGCAGACACACAACACCCGGGCGCTGAAAATCGTTCAGCGCCTGATCCACGCTACGGCGGCCAAGCCAATGTCGCATTTTGCGATGGACACGCTGAATCACTCACACTTCAAGAACTCGGCTATGAACTTGCAGATGATGGGCGCGTTCTGACTGAGGGTGCAACAGTAACCAACAAGTTTTTCTCAGGAAACGCCACCGACATCCTGCCCCCAGCTGCGCAATAACGATCACAATTGCGACTATCCCTGTGCCGCTTGACGGTTCCGTAACACTTGCTATCTTCAATGTATCGAGGTGCGCCGGTGTGTTGCTGGCGTGAAAAGGGAAGTGCGGTGAAATGCCGCCGCGGACGCGCCGCCGTAACGGGCCGATCATTCGATCGAAAAAAACGATCTCAACAATAGCCACTGCGTTTCATCTCTATGAACGACACGCGGGAAGGCGAGATCGGGTTGCCCGGAGCCGGAAGACCTGCCTTGATATGGATGTGTTCGCCCTCGCGCACGGGGCGGCGACCAGTGCTCTTGCGCACACGCAGCGCATGCCTCTGGTTCTCACCCGTGCTCAGGGCACGGATCGCTCCGCGCGCTACGGAGCTAAAGAGGACTCAGATCATGTTTCGTGTCAGTTCATTCATTGTTGCTTCAACCGGCGCAGCTTTGCTCGCACCGGAGGGTTTCGCCGGATCATCCTTTGCCACCACTATTGAATCCTACACCTCGGGCGTCGGCGTACCCATTGGCTTTTCCAACCCCAGCACAACACTCGGCGCACCCGAACGCTTCACGGGTGAAGGCATCTTTCCGGGCGCGGTCACACCCTTCAATTCACCATTCGGTACCGACGAAATCGTCTCAATCGGTGAAGGCGGCTCACTTGTTGTAGGTTTCGATGCGCCAATTACCGATGACCCGGCAAATCCATTCGGGATCGACCTGCTCATCTTCGGTAATTCGTTTTACTTTGACAGCAGCTTTCCAAACGGCGTTATGGGCGGACATGCCACTGAAGGCGGCGTTGTTGAAGTAAGCCAGAATGGCATCAACTGGTTTCTTGTGAACAACGTCAATGCTGACGGCGGCTTTCCCACGCTCGGCTATCAGGATCTCGCTGGGCCATTCGATACAAACGCTGGCACGATTCCTACAAATTTTCTCAAACCTGTCGATCCCTCCTTTGATCCGACGGGACTCAACTTCGCAGCTATTGTCGCTGGCTACAACGGCTCAGGTGGCGGTGCGGGAGTCGATCTTGCAACTGTCGGTCTTCCGTGGATTCAATTCGTGCGCATTTCCAATCCGGTTGGTTCGGGTATCTCGCCGGAAATCGATGCCTTCGCGCGCGTCCCCTCACCTGCATCACTTTCGTTCGCCATCTTAACTCTCTCCTTCGCAACATACAGGCGCACGCGATGAGCACACTGCATCGATGCCTGTTCACCCTTGCACTTGCCACCCCACTCAGCGCATCAGCTGCGCCTGATGCATGGACGCACCTTGCGTTCGATCAATCTCGAATCGCACGTGTTGCTGCAGAACCAGTTGATATCTCAACGCCAACATGGATCGCACATTTCGATTCAAGTACCGCTCCAATTGCATTCACTGGCCCATCAAGCCCGGTCATCTGGGGGCGGTGCGTCATTGCTCTTGGCAGATCCGCAGGTATTGACCGCATCTACTGCTTCGATCGATCCACCGGTGCGACCCTCTGGCAACATGATCTTGCTCCATCGCAAAATGAATCATGGTCAAGTCCTGCAATCGACACCCTACGGGGCACAGTCATTGCGCCAAGTGGCAACCAACTCGCCGCCTTTGATATTCTTGATGGCACACTTCGCTGGGCCACAACATTTTCTTTACCACTTGTAAATGTTTCTCCACTCGTCACCACGGACCGCGGTGCGGAAGACCGATGCTTCGTGACTGATTTCTCCGGATTCGGTATCGGCGCTTCGTTGCACTGCATCAATGTCTCGCCGTTCGATGCTGCGCTGAACCCATATCAACCGGGCGCAGTTGTCTGGAGCACATCACTCAATGGTCGTGGCGGGAGTGGCAACTCCTGTGCATATGCAAATGACACTGTGTATGTCGCAAGCGCCGGCCGTTTTTCGCCGCCACTTGCGGGGCAAGTCATGGCATTTGATGCCAGTGCACCAACTGCCCCACTACCCCTCTGGATTACAACAAACCCTGTCAATGAAGGGTTTTATGGTGGTGTGTCTATCGAGAACGGTGCAGTCTACGCCGCAAGCTATGCCTTCTTTGCCGGTCTTGATTCTGCCACTGCCCTGCGCATCAATGCGCAAAACGGTGCTATCGAATGGTGCTCACCTGCAAACCGTACTGCGTCGATTCCCATTCCCTTCTCGCGCGCAAACCAATCGTTCATCGCAATCAGCACTGGTCTTCCCGGCGCATCATTTGGTTCACGTCCGGCGCTAGAATTATTCAATCCAACCGGATCCGCAACATGTACTGATCACTTGCTCTGGGAAACATCAAGTGCTACCTGGATCGACAACGGCAACGCTGTTATCGAAGATGGTGAATTTAATATCTTTGGTGGATGGACCCACCACCCTGTCATCATTGAAACCAGCAGTGGTAACACACTGATGTATATTGGTGCCATTGCTTCATCAGGTGCCACCGCTGATCAACCCTATACATCGCTTTACTTGGTCGACCTTGCTGCATTACCAACGCCTGGCAATGTATCCGGCTTTGCAGTGCAACAATTTGTCGGCTGCGGCTCCAGCCCGGCGCTCGCGGGCGCAAATCTCTACAGCATCGGCGCCGCGGGCCTTCACGCCTTCGGTCCATCGCCAAGTTCCCTCGATGTCAATGGTGATGCCATTGGCACCACAGAAGACCTGTATACATGGGAAACGGGCGCTGGCGCTGGCGGGAGGCTGGACATCGATCGCTCGCTCGCGGTTGATAATGCCGACCGCGATGAGCTTCGCACTGGACTACGAGTTAATGAATCTGTGGATATGAATTCATGATTGAGAACCGACCGTATTTCGTGCGTGCATTCACACTTATCGAAGTGCTTGTAGTCGTTGCGGTTGTGGCGATTTTGCTCGCAATTCTTGCTGGTGCTGCTGGACCCGCTCGCGAGATGGCGCGCACAACACAATGCCTCTCCAATGAACGGCAGCTTCTTTATGCCTGGATCTTGTACGCACAGGCACATGATGACCGTGCCATGCCGCTCGCCTACACATCACTTGCTGATACTGGCGGCGGCGATTCCATCTACTGGTGGGGCAGTGCCGGCAACATGACAGGCGAAGTTCATTTCGAGCGCGGATTTCTCGCACCATACATTGACGACGGCTTGCGCGAGGGTTCCGTCTTTCAATGTCCGAGCCAACCTCTTGGCACCTACGCCTTCCAAGGCCGCGCGGGAACCATCACAAGCACCTATGGATACAACGGCTATTACCTCAGCCCGTCCAAAACCCCGGGATGGAGCTTTACAATTGGCAATCAACCCTGGAAACGATTAAGCACCATCAAACGTTCAAGCGACCTCTTTGTCTTCGGTGATGCCATGCTCCCGCCGGGACCGCCGAGTGTGATTGGCAACCCAATCAATACTGCGCTCCTTGATCCGCCCGAACTCTACCAAGGCCACGGACAGTGGCGAAAGAATTCATCGCCCACAACATGCTTTCGTCACACAGGCGCTTCATCGATATGCGTGTGCGCCGACGGCAGCGCTCAGCGCTATATTGCGCACAGTGCATGGTTGACTCACCCGCGCCTTCACATCGGCTCCGTTGAATTGACCAACCCTCTTCACTATGTACCCGATGCAAATCAGTGGCACTGACCGCACCTACACAATTTCCCCCTGCTCTGCTACGCTCATGTCATGACTCTCACCATCCACGGTTTTCAAGACTTGATCCGCGAGCGATACTTCGCCACCGATGCTGCACGCGGCACGCCGGGCACATTCATGTGGCTCATGGAAGAAGTTGGCGAACTTGCAACGTCCCTGCACGAATGTTCTCATGATGCATCACCCACAAAAGCTCAGCGTGCGAATCTTGCAGAAGAGTTTGCAGATGTGCTCGCCTGGCTCGCCACGCTTGCCAATATCAATGATGTTGATCTTGAAAAGGCACTTGAAAAATACACCGACCGCGAACGCGTAAAGGGGGTCAAGCCTTGACCTCGACAGCATCAGGGGCACCGCGCATCGAATCTACTTTCAACGACCTCCGCACCTCAAAGCGGAAAGGGTTGATGCCCTTCGTCGTTGGTGGTCATCCCACGCTTGAAGTACTGGGTGATGTCCTCACATCTCTCGATAATGCAGGTGCTGTTGCCATTGAAGTTGGTATTCCATTTAGCGATCCCATCGCCGACGGCCCAATCATTGCAAGCGCAATGCATGAGGCAATCGAGCACGGCGTCACACCCATGAAAGTGCTCGAGGCCATCGCGCTTGTTCGACCTCGCATCTCGTGCGCCATTGTTGCCATGGTGAGTGTTTCGATCGTGCATCGTCTTGGTGCTTTACGTTTCATGACCGCCGCTCGAGATGCAGGCATTGACGGCTTCATCTTTCCAGATGCTCCATTACATGAAGCAGGTCAACTCTGCGAGATCGCGCAATCACTTTCTCTATCATCAACTTTGCTCGTTGCACCAACAACTCCAATTGGCCGTGCTGAGCAGATCGCACAAGCAAGCACCGGATTTGTATACATGCTTGCCCGTCGCGGCATCACCGGCACGCCGGGCACGCTCTCATCAAACGACACTGCATCAACGATCAGTGCTATTCGAAAATCAACTTCAATTCCTATCGCCTGTGGCGTTGGCATTTCAACAGCTGAAGATGTGCGGAGCATGGTTCATGACGCTGGGGCCGACGCTGCCATTGTCGGTTCCACGCTTGTCAATGCACTGAATGACGCACACAACAGGAAACTCAATCCCGCAGAAACCGCGCGCACAATCATGACGCAGCTCAGTAGCGGATTAGTGTAATGCGTTCATTCGGTTTCGAGTAATTCGCGCAGCGCATCCAACGTGAACAAACGTGCACCGAAAATGGCAATACACTCCAGTTCTTCCGACCACACTTCAAGACGGTGATTCCCCCTGTCAATGACAAAGAGTCGCCCATCATCTGTCGTCACGCACGCGCGAGGCTTGAACACCTGACCAAGTTTGAGACCCATTCCAAGCGAAAGTGTTGTTGCAGGCTCATGCACACTCCAATCATCGTCAGCTCGCGATGCGACAATCACACGGTGGCTCGTGCGATCAGTCACAACAACGCTGCCATTGTCAAGAATGGCAACACCTTGAGAATCACCCAGTGTAGGGAACGGCGCTGCAGCCAACGACGCTGTCGCTTTCTTCAGTTGACCAGTAAAAACTGTACCTTTATCAGCATCAGTTACAGCAATGAATGCTGCATTCCCATGCGCCCTAATGGCCAGAGCAACCGGTTTCAGATGTTCAGTTCCCACGCCCTGATGTTTCACACGTTGAAAGCGGGCAAGCATGCGATCAACAAGCCACAACGCACCATTCGCTTCATCCGCCAACAGCAATTTTCCGTCAGGTCCCGGCACTTTCACGATCCCACGCGGCGCAATGACATGTGAAAGTCCAAGATTTTCTGAAATAGCAACAAGATCAACCGAACGTGCGAATGTCAACAGCGATGGATTGAATCGCAATCGCTCATCTTCATTCCAGTCAAGCTTCAATGCACACAAACGATGATTGCCACGGTCAGCAACGTACACCCGCCGGGCTTTCGCGTCGAGCGCCAACGCACCAGGGTCAACAAACTGCCCTGACCGAGTGCCAAATTCGCCCAGCGCTCCAATCAAAACCGGCTCCGGGCGTTCATCATGTGATGTTCCAATGTTGTACACAAGCACACGATGCGAATCTGGTTGCAACACTGCCATAAGCTTGGAATCTGTCGCAATGAAATCGCCAAAGTGTGTGTATGCCCCGCGGTCTGCATACTTCCGGCGCTCAAGTTCTTCATTCGCTTCCGCCCGACGAAAAATCTGAATACGATCTTCCCACGGCTCACAAACAACAAGGTGTTGCCCATCAATCGAAATTGCAATGTCTTGTGGATAGTGCAATTTGCCATGACCCGCACGCGGGCGCAATGCATGCGTCCCCCAAGAATCCCGCCGTTTCCCAGTGACAGCATCAACAACATCAACGCGATGATTCCGGGTGTCTGCAACAAACACCGCGCCTTCGTGCAGCACAAGGCCCGCAGGCGATGACAAAAAACCAACCTGGTCTCCATATTCACTGAACACCCACACAAGGTTGCCAGCAATATCCATTTTCATCACCTGACACCGCCACGCATCTGCAACATAAATAGCACCCGCATTATCTATCGCCACACCTTGCGGAAAACGAAGTGCTGTCTCGCCTGTCACAACTATTTCGCGCAGTTGCTGCCCGCTGTCAACTGCGAAAACAACAATCCGTGCGCCCTTCCCGAAGCCAACTGATGCCACAATTTTTGCACCATCTGCACTCACACAAATCGAATGAATATCCCCTATTTCACCCAACGTGCGCAATCGTGGCGGCTCACTCGCGTCAAAGATCATCACACCACCAGCGCCGCCAATCACCCAACTGCTGTTCTTCAGATACGCTATATCACCAATCGGGTGCGTCGCATCTATGCCAAGTGCTGGAGGAAGTGGCAGGCGTTGAACAATCTGCCCTTCGCGAACGAGCACGACCTCGCCGGAATCCGGACACAACACTGCTATATCACCATGAGAGTTGAACGCTGCTGCCGAAGCCCCGGGCAAACCATTCACCTGCTTCTCGAAAATGCCAAGCGCTCCAGCATCACTCTGAGCCCATGCAATCACTGGCAACATGTAGATCGCAATCCACAACATAATCACGCTGCATGTCTTCTTCATTGCATGATAACCCTCAGTCAACTTCATTACGCCCCTGTGTCACCCGACAATGCCGCTTCAATTGCATCGGCGCGTTCAACATACGGGTTCGACAGAGGGATGCTGCCGCCAGTCCACAGCCACGCCGCCAACCGCTTCGCATCCTGCACAATAATGAGAAGTGACGGCACGACAAGCAGCACCAGTGCAGTAGCAGATATGAGTCCGCACGCAATCGTGATCGCCATCGGAATCAGAAACTTCGCCTGAAAACTCTGCTCCAGCATCAAAGGCATCAATCCCAGCACCGTCGTCACTGTGGTCAGCAACACTGCGCGCAATCGCGACCGCCCCGTTGCAAGGCACGCTTCATGCATACTGAGCCCTGCCTTGCGCATACGGTTGAATGTCGTGATGAAAATCAATGAATCATTCACCACGATCCCTGACAGTGCGATAAATCCGATCAGCGACAAAATCGTCATTTCATATCCAAGTATGAGATGCCCCCAGATCATGCCCACAGCTGCGAATGGCACTGCAAGCAACACAACCAATGGCTGCAAGTAACTCGAAAACAACCATGCGAGGATTATAAAATTCAAACCGGTGGCAACCATCATTCCCAGTGGAAGTGAACCAAGTGAATCCCTTGTCTCCTTCTGTCTGCCGCGCTCCAAAATGTGAATACCCGCCCGCCGCGCTGCTATTTCTACAAGCCGCGGGCGCAAATCGGCAGTCACTTCCTCCGGATTGATCTGCGTCATATCAGCATCCGCAGTCACCGTAACAATCCGCTGTCGATCAAGCCTGCGAATAGATGCATATCCCTCCGCTTCATAAACCGAAGCAACCTCGTTCAATGGCACAGCACGTCCGTCCTGCGTAAATACATGCATCGTTTCGATGCGTGACAAACTGCGCCGTGTTCGCTCATCAATCAACACCCGAACATCAACATCTTCACGCTCACCTGCAAATGTGTGCGCCTCAAGGCCATACACCGCACCTCGAATCTGCCGAGCTATGGAGTCTGTCGTGAACCCAAGCTCACGCGCACCATCTCTCAAGGAAATGCGCAGCTCGCGTCGTCCTTGCGAAGAATCATCAGAGATATCGCGCACACTCTTATACTCAGCAAGCAATGCCTTGATGTCTGCAACCGAGGCCAATATCGCATCAGTATCTTCACCGACAACCGAAAATGTAAACGGCGGTCCCGACGGACCACCTCCTACCTCTTCCATGCGCAGACTTTCAATCCCGACAAGCTCGCCCGCAGCATTGCGCACAGCATTTTTCACATCTTCCGAGGATCGATCTCGCACCTCAACCGGCTTGAGTTCAAGAACGATCTGACCAATATGCGATTGATCCGTTTCCGGCTGGTCCCCTTCCAACGACCCGATCGTTCCAACCACCGCCCACACACTTGCAACTTCCGGCTGAATATTCGCTGCCGCCTCCAACTGCATGATGATCTTGTTTGTCTCTGAAATTGGTGTTCCTATCGGCATGCGCACTTCTATATTGAGCGTCTCTGTATCTGATGACCCAAGAAACCGGAACGGCACGCGCCCACCTGCCACAAGCCCAAGTGAAACAATGAGTACTGCAAGCGCACAAGCAACAGTCAAATACGGCGCGCGTACACACTTGCGAAGCATCCAAAGATAAGCAGGGATAAGTCGCTCATGAATAACCGTTTCACGCCCTCGATCAAATGCCGATTCAACTCGATGAATCATCGATCGATGCGCGCTCCGCTCCTCAGCTTTCAAACTGTGCGCCATGTGTGATGGTAAAATAAACAGCGCTTCAATCAGTGATACCGCCAGTGCCAATGCCACCACCGCTGGCAGCGCCCCGAGTAAATCGCCAATCTGTCCTTCAATCAGGGCCAGGGGAAGAAATGCACAAATAGTCGTCATCACCGTCGCGATAACTGGCCAAGTAACTTGCTCCGTGCCTGTGACCGCTGCCTCTTTGGGCGTCGAGCCCCGCTCATGCCATGACACAATATTTTCTGCCACCACGATCGCATCATCAACGAGCAAACCCATGACGATGATTAACCCGAACATGGTGAGCAAATTCAGCGAATAGTTTGCGAAATGCATCGCTGCAAGTGTCGCTAGTAATGACACAACCAGACCCGCCGCGGCCCAAAATGCAACCCGCGCATTAAGAAGCAACACAAGCGACAACAACACCAACACGCCCCCCTGCATCGCATTGCGCTTGAGCAGGTCAAGCCGCCCCACAATAAACCGTGCAAGATCAGTCGTAATCACAAGTTCGCCCGGCGGCGCACTTATCCGCGCCTGCCCAACCCGATACGCTTCCTCACGCGGACTCGAAGGCGATGTATCACCAGGACGACGCAACGCCTTACGCACGCGCTCTCCGACTGTTGGTTTATATGCCTCGCCTCGGCGCGCCGCAGCATACGCCTTCACCATCTCCGCCATCTCGACCGCATCCTGCTTTCCCACCTTGAATACTGTCAAGCTCGCCGCTGGTTTACCATTCAACCGTTCATGCAATTCAATATCTCTAAACCCAGCGCGCACTTCTGCAATCTCGTCAAGCCGCAGCACCTGCCCATCGCCATCCGCTTTCACAATGATGCGCCGAACCTCATCCGCTCGCTCATCGGTACCCATCATGCGAACCGCAACATTCTGCGTGTGCGACCGAACAGCACCCGATGGCAACTCCGTCATTTGATTTCGAATTGCATCAGCGATCACCGGCAATGAAATTTTGTGACGAATCAGGTTTTGTGGATTAACCGAAATTGATATTTCATCATTGCGAATGCCAGACACCGACACTTCACCCATCCCCGGAAGCGAACGCAAGTCTGATTGCATTTCCCGAATGGCATCTTTCATGGCCCGCTCGTCCGCATCTCCATAAAGCGCTAAAATGCACACAGGCAAATTTGGTTCGAGCTTCGTCACAACAATTCGATCTGATTCTGCAGGCAGATCCTGCAAGGCATCGATTTCTCGCTTCACCTCAAAAAGTTTCTCGTCAATGCCAGCGCTCTCGGTGAACTGAATAATCAGATTGCAATACCCCTCGCCAATCGTCGTGGTCAGTTCCTTCACATCATCAAGTTCTGACAAACGATCTTCAATCTTGCGAGCGAGCGAATCTTCAACTTCCTGCGGCGACGCCCCCGGATATGGAGCAGCAACAATAATCTTGTCCGTGCGCTGTGCCGGAAAAAATTCACGCCGCAATCCAATGCCAAAAAGAAGCCCCGAACCAATCAATGCCATCATCACTAAATTCACTGCTACGGGCTTGCGCACACCAAATGATGCAATGCTCATGGCGCAGCGCTCCCCGTCACTCCCGCGCCTCCGTCCGTCATCGCACGATCAACTGATCGCACAACAACACCGAGCGGCACAGTATGCGCATTGACCACAATCACTTTCATCCCCGGCTCAAGTCCGCTTCTCACAACCGCCCACTGTGTTTCAACAGGATCGATCGGTGCAAATGTTGCTTCAATATATCGCTCAATCGTCACTGCCTGCACTTCAACTTTTCCATCATCTACTACAACAAGCACGCGATCGCGCCCCACCGCACGCCGAGGCACAACCACGCGCGGCTCGCTCCCACGCCCAGTCACACGGGCCATGATGAACTGCCCCGGCAACAACGCCCCGGCCCGCTGTGCATCCTGATTCATCTCAACAAATACAGTGATCGTGCGCGTCGACGCATCTGCTTCCGGTGCAATGCGAACAACGCGCCCATCCCACATCGCACCTGCCTGTGAAGCCTGAATCAATTGCACCGAATCATCCGGTGCGATCTGCCACGCCGCAGATGCTGCAATCTTGATGGGCACTTCAATGCGCGACAGATCAACAAGCCGGGCCACCACCTGTCCCTGCGATACGCGCTCGCCAATATTCACACGCACCTCTTGCAGCGTGCCATCAAAGGGTGCCACTACGCGTGTATTTTCTATCTCTCTCTCGGCAAGACGCTGCTCTGCGCGTTCTGTGGTGAGTTGCGCCTCCACCCTGTCGCGCCGAGATGGCCACACCGCAAGCACTTCGCGCAGGCTTTGCTCTTCGCTTCGCACCCGCGCAAGTTCGCGCTGCTGACGCTCAAGCTCTACCGCCGTCACACCCGCCGAAGTCATCGCGGCTTCCACCCGATGAAGCTCCGCGAGCGTCAGCGCTGTGCGCTCCTCTGCAAAACTCAATTTCGTCTCAATCGACTCGCGCTCTGCAACCAAACCGTCCAGCTGCGCCTCAAGTGCCGCAATCCGCCCGCGCACCACTTCAAGCCTGTCCACAAAGGCTTCGGCTTCCAGCTCAACAAGCAGCTCGCCTTTCACCACTCGAGACCCTGCCTCGATTCGCTCAGGGCGATGCGCCACCATCGCCGCAACTTCCGATGCAACATTCGACGACCGAAGCGCACGCGCTGTGCCATACCCTTCCCAAATCATGGGCACATCGACAAGCCGCGTTGTAATCACTGGCACGACGATCGGCGGCGCATCCGAACTCGCTCGCTCGGGTGTTTGCCGCGAGTGTTCAAGAAAAGCAAACACGCCGAGTGCCGCACCAAGCATCATGACACCAATCGCACTGCGCACAATGATGCGAAGGAAACGCGAACCCGTTCTGTCCTGAATCTCGTTGTCCACGACACGCCCCCTGCGCCGTGGCGGGAGGCCTACAGGCGCGCTCATGCCGAGAGTCTACCCGCCCAGCACTATTGAGTCGCTGCCCGTCCTCATTCAGTTCACGCTGCCTGATCGCGGCTCGGCGTGACCCATGGCAAATCGAAGTCGCCGGGGTGATCAGGAAAGAAATTGTCCTCCGAAACATCCTGCCCGTCGACCTCTGCAATCACCAGATCACGCCGCTCACCAAGAACAATCCGCCGGCTCGTCAATTCCGCGCCCGGAAGTTCCTCGCCTTCCTCACCAATCGGCGCCACGACCGGCCGGCAGGGGTCTGATGAACTCCACGCCACCACCGCACATCGCTCACCGCTACTCAAACGCACAATCGTCCCGGGCGGATACGCCGGTGCAGCGGCCAACAATGCCTTAAACACAATCGGATCAATCCATGACACATACGGTTCACGTTGCATGCGCGCCAATGCACGAACCGCTGGCTCTTGGAGAATTGCATCTGCCGGATGCCGAAACCGATCAAACATATCCGCCGCTGACAAAATCCGTGCAAAAATATGAATATCATCCCCCGCAACGCCTTCACCATCCAGACAACCTTCAGCATCCGGAAAACCTGACCCATCATAGTGCTGATGATGATGCAGAATCGCGCTCGCGGTCGGCGCATCAATTCCCTTTTGCACGCGCTCATAACCAAGGCGCACATGTGCTCGCCACGCAACATCCTTTTCATCCTGATTCTCACGCCAACGTTCACGCGTTGATTCATCAAGATCAAGCATCCCAATGTCATGGAGCAACGCCGCAAGACCCAGATTCACAACATCTTTCGCACGATGCGCAGGCAGCCGCTTTCGCTGCACAATCAGGTAGCTGTCAAGCTTGAGTCCTATGAGCAACACAAGAAAGCACACATCCGCCGCATGCCGCGTCATCGCATACCCACCGCCGCCAAGAGACTGAACATATTGGGCCGCCTCAGGCTGATCCACAATCGTGTGGAGCAACCCGCGAATCGTCTTGCGATACGCCGGATAATCCAGCTTCGCGTTCGCATCGCGCTCTGTACGTGCAATGATGCGCGCAAGAATAGAAGACACTTCCGCCCGCGATTGCGTCACTTTCGGGTTGATATATTTCTCAACAAATGCTAAACCCGGATACTCGATCCACACCTCGGGCAACGCCATCGCGCGCAACCGTGCCACCGACGCATCATCAAGCACATACCCCCTGCGCAAAAGAACTGTGCCAAAACGCTCCGGGTGCTGCACCGGAAGCGCCAGCTTCATCCCCTGCCTCGTTTGGTCAATCGGTACGCGCAGCATCGTGCCACGCTCATCGGCCAACCCGCGCCAACGCTCCCCCCGACGCCGCAATCATTTCAACTTCGCGCCCCGTCCATTCGGCGTTATCGGCTTCGCCCGCACACGCCGCCCATCTTCACACTCACCGCCCCCGCTGCAAACCAACCGTCCACGCCCCGCTCTCCTCCACCGCGCTCACCGCTCCCGTCGCCGGATCCCACCGCCACCGCCACACCTGCCCCACTTCATCCCTGCGCTCCGCGCCCGCGCCAACTGGCGCCCGCTCCACCTCGATCCACGCCGCCCGATCACCTAGGACATCCAACCGCACGTAACCATCGCGATCGCTCACCACAACAGTGCGCGCTTCACCATACGCCGACTCCGACAAGGTCCGCTTGGTCACGGGCAACGGCACCATCCCCACCTCCATCGGTATCACGCGCACCAACGCCCCCGCCAATGGCCACTCGCCCCCTTCGCGCAGGTCCACGACCCGGAACGTCACGCTCCGCGTCGCACTACTGCATCCTGCAAGCGCGATCATGATTGCAACCATTGTCGCGAAACGCACCATGTGCATCACAGTTCCTCCGTGAACTTCTTCCGCCGCAGCACATGATGGTAATGCTGCGCAAACCGGTGCGCCTCATCCCGAATCGCCTGACACAGCTTCAACCCCAGGTTCTCCCGCCCCAGGCGAATCGGCTCCGGCCGCTCCTGCACATAGATCAACTCTTCCTTCTTTGCCAGCGAGATCACCATGGGCGGCTTCATGTCCATCTGCTCAATCACTTCCATCGCCGCATGTAACTGACCCAACCCGCCATCAATCAGGATCACATCCGGATACAGCTCCTGACCCGCGCCGGCCTCGCGATAGCGCCGCGACACAACCTCGCGAATCGACATGTAATCATCATTCTCCGCCGAGCGAATCCGAAATCGATGATACTCCGACTTAAACGCCCGCCCATCAATAAAGCACACCTTCGACCCAACCGTTTCATTGCCCTGCAAATGCGCAATATCAATCCCCTCAATACACCGTGGCGGCGCTTCCAACCCAAGCGTCTTTGCCAAACTCTGCAGCGCCTTCGTTGGATCAACATACCCAATCTCCGTTTCAGGTTGCCATCCGGCACCAATCGTCGACCGCTCACTCAGTTTTTCTATTGCGTGAATCTGATCGCGCACCGCCGCTGCCTGCTCATATTTCATCTCTTTGGCAAGCGCTTCCATCTCAATCGCCATCTCGCGCAACATCACGCTGCGCTTTGAATCAAGAAACCGTACGAACCGATCAATATCCGCCTTGTAATCGCCAACAGTGATCCGATCCGCACACGGTGCAGTACACTGCCCGATCGCATGCAAAATGCAAGGCCGAAAGAATCGATTCTTCTGCTCACCCGCAACAATTTCTAGTGAACACGTGCGATACTTGAACACCCGCTGCAACATCTGCACCGCCTCACGCAGCGCCATCGACTGCGTGAAAGGCCCAAACACCTTTGAGCCCCGCAACTCAGGATCACTTGGATTCCGCGTAACAACTACACGCGGAAAATCATCCCGCTTCGTGATCGCCAGATATGGAAACGTCTTGCCATCCGTCAACCGCGCATTGAATCGCGGCAGAATATCCTTGATCAACCGATTCTCTGCGAGCAGTGCCTCCACCTCGCTCTCGCACTCGAGCACATCAAAATCATGCACAACCTCGAGCATCTGCTGCTTATGAAGCCCAAGATCCGCCGACGGCACAAAATAACTCGACACCCGATCGGGCAGCTTCGACGCCTTGCCCACATACAACACCACACCCTTCGCATCCTTCATCAGATACACGCCCGGCACCGCCGGCAACCCCCGCGCCTTCGCCGACAACCGCGCCATGCGCTCAACGTCGCTTTCTGTGGTGGCACACCCGCCTGTGGTGGCACACCCGCCTGTGGCGGGCGACCTGTGTATTGACTTGTCCGACTCATCAGGCATGACACCATGCTAGCCCCGCGCGCAAGCAAGGGCCTTCTTCTCTTGGTGGGGTGGGCGTCTCGCCCGCCTTGCCTTGAATGTGCTCACCGCAACCCCGCGCGCAAGCAAGAGGGTTCTTCTCCTGGTGCCACAGGTCTCTGACCTGTGTTTCTTGCACCCTCTCCCCCGGGGAGAGGGTGGGTCGCCGCAGGCGAGTCGGGTGAGGGGCTTGCTAACATTCCAACCTATGTCACAACCACAACCCAAAGGCTGCCTGCTCTTCTTTCTCAAACTCCTTGTCCCGCAACCATCGACATCAAGCCCAGCCGCAACATTCCCATACATACGCAAGAAGTACTTACTCACCCAAGGCGAACGCGAGTTCTTCATGGCGCTCCAGACCGCCGTTGCCGGCAACTGGCTCATTTTCACGCAAATCCGCATGGCCGATTTGATGCTCGTAAAAAAGGGCACCGACGCTCGAAATAGCCACCAGGGCAAAATCAATCAGCGCTACATTGACTTTGTCCTGTGCGACAAACAATGGTTGAGCCCCATCCTTGCAATCGAACTCGATGACAAAAGTCACGACCACCCCGATCGCCAGGAACGCGACGCCTTCGTCAACGCCGCCTTCGCCGCCGCCGGCCTGCCGCTGCTTCGCGTTCCTGCACGCGCCACTTACGATCCAGTGCAAATCGCCCAAGAAATTGACCAAGTGCTCGTCGCAAGCCAATGATTCTTCTCTGCGCCCTCTGCGCCTCTGCGGTCAATTCTCAAGCCCCAACCGCACCATCATCTCAATCCCAAGCCCAATCGCATCATCATTGAAATCAAACTTCGGCGTATGCACCCTCGGATACGTCACACCCTTCGGCGCCAGCCCAAGCAAGAAAAAACACGCCGGCGCATGAGCCCCGTAGTACGAAAAATCCTCGCCGCCCATCGTCGGGTGCAGCTCATCAATCACCCGCTCATCCCCAACCGCCCCCCGCGCAATCTTGCGAAACCGTTCCGTCGGCCCATCATGATTAAATGTCACCGGATAGCCAGGGCTCCACTTGATCTGCGCGCTTGCCCCCATCGCACTCGCGACGCCCTCGGTAATCCGCCGAAACTCTGCCTCCGCCAGCTTCCGCGTCTCGGGCAATAACGTGCGAACCGTCCCCCGAAACTGCGCGGCATCCGGAATCACGTTGTGCGCATGCCCCGCGTGAATCGACGCCACCGTCACTACCACGCTATCCTGCGGACCCACGCGCCGACTCGCAATACTCTGCAGCGCCGTCACAATCTGCGCACTCACCACCACAGGATCAACGCACCGGTGCGGCTCCGCAGCATGCCCCCCATGCCCTTTCACCGTCACATCAAACTCATCGGTCGCCGCAAGCAATGGACCATTGCGCGTCGAAACGTGCCCAAGCTCGAGCTCCGTCCACCCATGCAGGCCATACATCTCATCGACCTTTGTACCGATGCGCGTGCCATCGATCGCACCATCCTCACACATGCGCCGACCGCCCGCGCCGCCTTCCTCGGCAGGTTGAAACACGAAAATGATGTTGTTCTTGCGCACCGCCGTGCTCTTCAACACCCGCACGGCCCCCAGCAAAATCGACGTATGCCCATCATGCCCGCACGCATGCATCACGCCTTTGTTCACGCTGCAATACGGCACACCCGTCGCCTCTTCAATCGGCAATGCATCCATATCGGCGCGCAAACCAATCGTGCGCCCGCTCACTTCAGTTGCAGGCAAATACGCCACAACGCCCGTGCCACCGGCAAGCCCACTCACATAGTCAATACCAATCGCACTCAGTTCATCACATACCGTCTTACACGTGCGCGCTTCCTGATACATCAGTTCCGGGTGCGTATGCAGATCATGCCGAATCGGCGTCACATGCTTCGCCGCCGCCGCCACCAGATCGCCAATCGTTTCGTCCATCTTCGTCATCGTTGTCATGCCCGCCATCATACCGCGCTCTACTTCAACCTATGCATCCCACGGTTTTCGCGCTCCTGATTCATCATCACCCACGCCGGCGTGTACTCCCTGACAAACTTAATCAACTGACTCATCGACACGCTGAGCCGCACCGCCGCACTCTTTGGCTCCCACCCCGCCGCCTCAATCGCATCCATTACCTCCGCAAGTAACGATGGAAAATCATGATGCTTCGCATTACACGCAATGCGCTTCCCCTGTACCTCCGCCTCCGCATCGTGCAGCTTCACCCCAAGCTCTTTGAACACCGGGTCCGGCCCGCCCTTCTTATGCGCATGCTTCTTCGCTGCAACGAGCCGACTCTTCCACAGCGCCGAACCCTCATCACCTACCTGCACACCCGTGCGATAATCAACGGCAAGTCGCAACCGCAACCGGCGCAGCGCCATGTGCTTGTTCTCTTCCGCGCTCCGCCGCTCACCCGCAACCGCATGCATCCCCGTCGGTGTGTGCTTCAACGTCACTTCCGTTGCTACGCGATTGCGATGCTGACCGCCCGGCCCGCTCGTTCGCCCATGACTGATTTCACAATGCTCAAGCAGTTTCTCATCAGGCCACGCCGCCGGATGATGATAATGCGTACGCTTTCCAGACTCGGGCGCCGTCTCATGCCTCTTACTCATGCGTGTACACCGCGCGGCGAAGCGCACAAATCAAGCCCATCTGCCTTCCCACTCTTCAGCCTGTGTTGCCCAAGCCCCGCAATCATCGCCGCATTATCCATGCAATACATCATCGTCGGAATTCGCACCTGCATGCCCAGTTCATTACCCAATGCCGCAACCTCCGCGCGCAACTTGCTGTTCGCAGAAACACCCCCGCCCAGTATGAGTGATTTCGGTGCCTCGCTCTCCCACTGCTCCAGCGCCCGCTTCAATTTCATCATCAGCGCCCCGACCGCTGCGCGCTGAAACGATGCACACACATCATCAATCGCACTTTCATTCAATTCCATCTGCGCATTCGCATCCCATCCCCCGCGCCCCGGCACACCCTTCACCGCATACAACACCGCCGTCTTCAACCCACTGAATGAAAAATCAAGCGACACGGGCGACAACCTGCTAATCGGAAAATCATGCGCACGTTCATTGCCGCGCCGCCCGCGCTCATCAACCACCGGCCCCCCCGGATACGCCAGTCCCAAGATCGCCGCCACCTTGTCATACGCTTCACCAACCGCATCATCAATCGTCGTGCCGATTCGCTCCATAGCTGTCGGTGATGTGCAGCGAAACAGCGCCGTGTGCCCGCCGCTCACCACCAACCCAAGCGCCGGATACACTGCATCACTGCACCACGTCACATCATCAAGCAATGGTGCATACAAGTGCGCTTCAATGTGATCAACACCCACAAGCGGCACCTCAAGTGACCACGCAAGTGCCTTCGCCGCTGACACACCCACCAAGAGCGCCCCGATCAACCCCGGACGGTGACCCACCGCAATCGCATCAATATCGCCAAGCGCGATGCCCGCCTCATCAATAGCACACCGTACCACTGGCAGGATGCATTCCGCATGCGCCCGGCTCGCGATCTCCGGCACCACACCGCCATATTCCTCATGCAGCGCCACTTGCGAGGCAATCACATTCGACCGCACCCGCCACCCATCTTCAACGACCGCCGCCGCCGTTTCATCGCACGAACTTTCAATGCCAAACACGATCATTGTTCAAGTGTCGGCGCTTCTGAAGCGCCTTCGTCCTCGCGCTCAAGTGGCGCATCCATCAACCACCGTTCAACACCCTGACCTGTAATGCGCAACGTCGCCACATGCGCACCATCTGCATCATGCACTTCAAGCACACCGCCCGCAAGTTGTGCTTCATCGGGCAACAAATCAGATGCTTCAATATCATCAGAGCCATCGACCGTTGCCAATGCGTTGATGCGCCGAACACTGCGAATCATCTCGCGCTGTAGCAGTTCAAACCGCTGGCGTTCTTGCTTCAATGCCGCAAGCTCTTCCGCATTCACCGGCTGCTCCGCATCATTGGCCCGCGTCCATGTGCTGGTCTCCAACTGTCCTTGAATCGCACGCACCGAAGCACTCAACTGTTTATCTTGCAGATGCTCAAGCACCCACGCATCATCATTCCAAAGCGCTGCATTTTCATCGCCCCGAGGCTGCAACACCTCTTCCTGCTGACGAATGCGCCACATCGTGCGATATTCATCATTCGTCATCGGAACATAAAATCCATCCGTCGGATCAACCCCCCACTCCACCGAATCATCATCACGATGAATGTTCCGCCCCGATGCCAGATAGTAATGCGCCTCGGTAATCTTGAGTTGGCCTTCACCCATGCCAAGAGGCATCACCGTCTGCACAAGCCCCTTCCCAAAGCTGCGCTCACCAAGCACAATCGCACGCGTGTTGTCCGACAGCGCCCCCGCAAGAATTTCACTCGCCGAGGCACTCGCCCTATTCACCATCACCACCAATGGAAAATCATGCAATGTCCCCTTGCGCGTTGCCGACACACTCCATTCTTCAGATTGCCGTCCTTCCGTGCGCACGATGAGGCCATCCTCGATCAACAAGTCCGCCATCTCTACTGCGGCCAGCAACTGCCCGCCGCCGTTACCACGCAAATCAAGCACCAACCCGCGCATTCCATCCGCCATCAACCCGCGCAGTACAACCGGAAAATGCATCCGCGTTTCACCTGTAAACTGACTCACCCGCACATACGCAATCCGCTCCTCCACATCCACCCAATAGCGCCATGCCTCCCCATCCCTGTGCAAGCCGCGCACCGTCGGCGTCTCAATCGTGTCGCGCACAATCTCAAGATCAAATCGCACGCTCCCCGGCATCACCTCCGGCGCATCTTCTACGACTGTAATCGCGCCAACCTCTTTCGCAAGCGCAGGCGCAGCACCCTCGTCCTCAGCACGCTCTATCGAAATCCGCACCGTGGTCTTGGGCTCACCTTTAAGCCGGCTAATCACCTCTTGCGTCGTCAACCCCCATGTGCTCTCGCCGTCTACCGCCACCACCTGGTCGCCCGCCTGCACACCCGCCATCAGCGCCGGCGAATCATCAAGTGGACTCACAATCTCAAACCATCCTGCATCATTCGTGCGTACCTGCGCACCGATACCTACAAACTCACCCCGCATCACCTTGTCAAACTCATCGATCAACATCGGCGGGATATATTCCGTGTACGGATCGTCCAGCGCTTCAAGCATGCCTTGAATCGCACCACGCTGCAGCGCCTCATGATCCACATCACGAAAAAAGTGCTCATCCACAAGTCCACTCACCACAATCACCGGATCAAGCATCGCGCGCAACTCCGCCCGCGACGCCGCAGACATCGGCACGCGCACCAGCACCGCTCCGATCGCAACGGCCAGCAGTACCAGTGGAAGCCATGTCCGACTCTCTCGTGTACTCATCTTGCCGCCTCTCATTAGTACGGTCACCTTACCCGCGTGTCGTGGTCGCCTTGGGCAACCACGCTCCTGTCCGTACCATTGTCCTTGCTATTCGCCTCGTGCCAACTGTATACTCCTCACGTCTGGTGCGGATTCTCGCGCCAATGAGGGTGTATCGTGATCTGCTGAAGCTCTTTTCATCGACCATTTGCCTCCCCGCGCTTCCTCTGGAATCGCCCGTCGGGTGCCTCTTCTGACTACTGGCACCGCGTCACGCTTCTCTTTTCACCCCCCACAGGCTTCACATCATGCCAGCACCCAAGGAACGACAGGACATTCGTGTCCACGAAGAGCGCGCTGTGCTCGTCGCGCTCCACACGCCGAAGTACATCTTTGATGAACGCGACCCCCTCGGTGAACTTCGCTCACTCGCAAAAACCGCCGGCGCCACCCCCGTCGCTGAACTGCTCCAGCGCCGCGATCGCCCGGATGCCGGAACCTTTCTCGGCTCAGGCAAACTCGAAGAACTCAAAACCCTCTGCGAACAAACCCGCGCCGCCGTGGTCATCTTCGACAACCTGCTCTCACCCTCACAGATCGCCGCCATCGAACGCATCATCGAGCGCAAAGTCCTTGACCGCTGCGAACTCATTCTCGACATCTTCGCCTCACGCGCTACCACCAGACAAGCCAAAGTCGCCGTCGAACTCGCTCAACTCGAATACACCTACCCGCGCCTCCGCGCCATGTGGTCGCACCTCGAACGCATCGTCGGCCCCGGTGGCATAGCAGGCGTCGGCACGCGCGGCCCCGGCGAACAACAACTTGAAATTGACCGCCGCCTCGCACAACGCCGCGCCACCATGCTCCGCCGCGAACTCGCAGATATCCACGCTCGTAAACAGCGCGAAGTCGCCTCACGCAACGCCCAACACTTTGCCGTCGGTCTCGTCGGCTATACCAACGCAGGCAAAAGCACGCTCTTCAATTCACTCACCGCAGGCGGGGCCTTTGCCGACGACAAACTCTTTGCCACCCTCATGACGCGCACCCGCGAATGGGAAGTCGATCGCTCCGTCAAAGTCATGCTCTCCGACACCGTGGGCTTCATCCGAGATTTGCCCCACAGACTCGTCGCCTCCTTCAAAGCAACCCTCGAAGAAGCAACTCACGCTGATGTGCTCATCATCGTCCTCGATCTCTCCGATCCCGCCGCCGAACTCCAATACGACACTGTCTGCTCCACACTTGATGACCTTGAAAATGACGCCCACGATCTCGAACTCGCCGCTGGCCGCACCTACACCCCCGCCCATCGCATCGTCATCCTCAATAAAGCTGACAAACTCCGCGATCCCGATGCCCTCGTGCTCTGGCGCTCGCGCCTCCCAGACAGCGTGCCATACAGTGCCCTTGACCCCACTGAGGATCAGCTCGCTGCCCTTGTACACGCCATCCGTGTACTCGCCGCTGGACCAGCCGAGGAAGTCCGCCTCACGATCCCCTTGCGCCTTGGCCGCCTCATTCAGGATGTAGAACGACAAGGCGAAGTGCTGGACCGAACCTACGAACAAGACTTGGCGCTCTATCAGGTCCGTATCGGACGTCGCCTCCTTGAACGCCTCCTCGCAGGTGGGGCAACTCTCACAGACACAAATCTCTAATCCCAGATGTGGGTACCGATCCTGACGCCCCCCAGATCAGGGTTTACAAACCTCAGTCAAGTTGGGGCATGTAGCCGTCGATTCCAATTCTTGGGGTTTGTTGGCCAATGGTGCCCTTATGAGAGGGCAGATAGACCGCAAACATTGTGTCAGGCTGCACCATGATCGTGCACAATTTTGGTGACTGTCTACACAAGTAGCGGAGAGGTTGCGCATGCAGTCTTCTGTTGAGGCAACAGAGATCACACTCGAACAGGTGATCGCCTGTCCAAAGCTTCCAACTTTGCCCGCAATCGCTGTCGAAGTACTGCGCCTGACAAGCGAACCTGATGTGCCCATCAAAAAAATTGCAGATGTCGTTCAAAACGATCAGGCCATCGGTGCCAAAATCCTCAAAACAGTCAATTCCAGCTACTACGGCCTCTCCACACCATGCCCCACCATCGCTCGCGCCATGAGCTACATGGGACTCAACACCGTCAAATCACTCGTACTCGGCTTCAGCCTTGTCGACACCTTCAAGGGCATCGACGAAGCGGCATCCGAAGTCGGCTTTGATCTCGTTGGTCATTGGCGACGGGCCATCTATTCCGCGTCCGGCGCGCGCCTGCTCGCAAAACATTCTTCAGCTGTCGATCCCGACGAATGCTTCATCGCCGCTTTGCTCCACGATATCGGCGCACTTGCCATGTTCCTCGCTGCAGGTCGTCAATACACCGATGTCGTGAACGAATTTGCTCCTGCGAGCAAGGAAGCCATTGCCGCCGAGCGGAAGGCGTTTGGTTTTTCGCGACTCGATGCTGGCCTTGGACTCGCCAAATCCTGGCGCTTGCCAGAAACACTGCAATCCTCGATTGAATACCGCCTGAAGCCCGATGATGCACCCGAACGGCACCGCCGAATCGTGCGCTGCATATCACTCGGCGTGCTCGCAGCCGTCGGCTTGAGTGAAAAACCTCAACCCGCAGCCATTCGCACATTCAAGAAACATGCCGATGAATGGCTTGGCATTGTTGGAACTGATATCGAAGGCTTGCTTCTGGAAATGTCCGTCGGCGCTTCAGAACTCTCGAAGTTCTTCTCTCTGACAACCGGTGCGCAGCCCGATGTGAAAGCCATCGTCGCCGAAGCCGAAGACGCCCGCATGGCTCATCAGATCGCAGTCGACCGTGAACAATCCAAACTCACTGAACAAGCATTTACCGATGGCCTCACCGGCATTCCAAATCGCAAACGCTTCGATGAATTGCTCACCAAAGCATTCGATGACGCCATCGCGTGCGATGGACCCGTCGCCGTGCTCTTCTGCGATGCCGACAAATTCAAATCCGTCAACGACACGCACGGCCATCAGGCCGGAGATGCTGTTCTGGTCGAACTCGGCCGGCGCCTCACCGCCGCGTTGGGTGATGCAGGCACTGTCTGCCGTTACGGCGGCGAAGAAATGGCAATGATCCTCCCAAATACTGACTCCGACACAGCCGCACAACATGGTGAATCCATCCGAGCCGCTTGCGCCGACTCCCCATTCGATGTGCGCAACACCGGCGCAAAAGTCGACGAACTCCCCGTCACCATTTCTGTGGGGGTCGCCGCACGCGATGCTGGCTCAGGCGATCTCGTAAAATCAGGCTCAATGCTGCTCCGCGCTGCAGACAAAGCCGTCTACGCCGCCAAACAAGGCGGGCGGAATTGCGTTCGTCGAATCAAATTTGCAAATCAAGCCAAGCCCGACACTGATGCTGCCCCCACAACGCCGCCAAGTGCCGCTTCTGTTCCAACTGCATCGACGCCCCCTGCGCCCCCGGCACCCGCCGCAACAACGTCTGCCGCGAAGACTCCCGCGCCGAAGCCTCCGCCAGCGCCAATCCCCATCACCGATGCACATCAACCCGTACAACATGCCATTCTCATTATCGAAGATGACCTCTTGCAAGCCCAGCTTCTCGCCGTGCCATTGCGCTCCGCACTGCCCAATTCCACGATCGACGTTGCCCATTCTGTCCCCGACGCCCTGACCGCAACCAAAGCACGCGGCTATGACCTCGTGCTCTGCGATGACATGCTCGGAGACATGCGCGCTGCTGATTTCATCAAAGAGTATCGTTCAGCGGAAGCAACCCAGTTCGTTCCCGTCGTCGTGCTCTCTGCCAATGAAACACACCAGCACGCCGCCGAAGCCCTTGCTTCCGGCGCCTCAGCCTATATTCCAAAGTCGCGCCTCTTCGATGACCCGCGGGCACGCCTCCTCGAAATTGTCAATTTCTGGACGCAGCTCGCGATGGAAGCCTGATCGACGGCGTTTCATTGCCATCCTCTTCATCCATTTGCTCGGGATCAGATGCCGGCTCAATTGCTGGTTCGACCAACAGTTCATCCTCTCCTTCGTCCAGAGCCTTCAACGGCGCTTCATCATGTGTCGCATCAATCTCAGCTGATTCATCCAATGCCGGTTCCACGTCCCGCAGCGCTTCAACAGTCTCCATTGAAACAGGTCGATCCATCAGCAAAATCAGATCAATCGCCTGCGTAAATCCCCGCGCCGATATTTCAACCATCGTATGCACGAGGCCGCGCACATCTTCTTCCGGTGTCATCGCAATATGCACGTTGCTCGCAAATGATCCCACGCCCTCCACGCGTGTCACCTCCGCGCTCACTCGCTCATTATGCACACGCACAGACGTGATATCACCCTGATCATCTGCGCCAATGCCGCGCAACTCAACTACCACATCGCGCGCCTCGCCCGGCACCAGACGCCGCTCAATGATGCGCTTCTTCGAAAATATCCACGTCGGGCGAATCTCGACATCACCCATCGCATTCGGATCCAACGGCAAAACCACAAGCGGCGCTTCAGGATGATCCGTCTCTATCGCTAGCCACAATCGCGCCTCATCCGCACCCCGCTCAAGTCGTAAGTGATGCTCTGCAAGCCCTTCACCATCCCCCGGCGCATTCTTCGCATACACCGGCGCTTGACCAGAAACATCAAGCACACGAAATGCACGCCCCTTCGGCTCAACAAGATCAATAAGAAACACATCATCCCGGTCTGGTTGCTCATACCGCACATCACCCCGGATGCCATCGCTTACATACGCTCTGGCTGCAATCGCCAGTGGACGCGCACCCCCCGCAAATTGAACTTGAATGTATCGCGTTACCGCCCCGGTCAATTCACCAGTATCAAGGGTGATCGTCACCGACACCGATTCACCCGGCGCAATGTCCTCTTTCTTCGGCGTTGCCACCGTGCACCGACATGTTGACACCGTACGCGCAATCCGAATCGGCACTTCCGATTCATTGAAAATTTCCACATCCTGCGACACGCTCATCCCCGGACGCACATCACCAAAATCGATAAGCCCAGGTTCCAGTCGCACCTTGGGCAATGTCAACACACGATACGTCGGACCGCTCAGCGCAGGCTCCTTGTTTGGAGCTGCCTGATCCGCACGCGCTGTGCCGTGCAACACGGCTAATACACACGCCACCACGACACCCAACATCAACTTTGTTCTTCTCATCATGACATCTCATCCTACCGTCACAAGTCAAGCTCGACGCAAAAACAAAAGCGGCGAGGCCCGAAAGCCCCGCCGCACTCAATCATTGTAGGACCTCAGAGTGCTTCAGACGCACCCAAAGTTAAACAGCACGGTGTTCAGATCGACGAGATCCACCAAGCCGTCCCCGGTGACATCGCCCGGAATGCCGGGAGCCCCGACATTGCCAAAGTTGAAGAGCACCGTGTTCAGGTCTCCAAGATCCGTGTCCCCATCGCTATCCGCGTCACCCTGACAGGCCAACACGATAAGCGATGTAAACTCCACATCATCGATATTCCAACCGTGATACGTCACCGAACCATCGGTTGTCCCCATCGCCCAGCGCACAAACACCGTCGGCTGATTGTCCGCGACCGCAGAGATATCAATGCTCTGAGCATTCCACGAGCTTTCATCAATCGCACCGCCGATGTGATCCCAGACATTCGTCCACAAAACCCCATCCGATGAAACATCAACAGCAGCATGATCAAACGACGCCGACTCAACCCCGAGCCAACGCTGGAAGTTCACGCGAACACCAGTCCTGCCAGTGCAATTGACCGCCGTTGTCGTCAGATGCTCAACGCCTAAATTGTTGGGATACCCGCCCAGAAGGTTGTAGCCCCAGACATTCAAGCCTGTGAACCCACTTATCGGATCGCCAGCGCCAGATGTCCCGGCGCCGCCCGTTGGCACGCCCCAAGCCCAGCCGCCAACACCCGCCCAGCCTTCATCCGTGTTCAGCGGGAAACTCGCAAACACAACGTTGCTCGAACAAATCGCGGCACCACTGTCTGCTACGCGTAGCGTCCAGCCATTGAGCGTACCCGTGTCACCATTGGCATTGTCAGTCACGGACAGCGTCCATACCCCCATGGCAGACAAAGTGTCAAAATCAGACAGGGCCGGCAAATCCGGTGGCGTCAGACCCTCATCGTCATACGTCAACAGAATGTCATCTGTTGTACCACCCGTACGATCGTGCAGCGTCACGACAACCCCATCAGGGCTCGTCAATGTCACACGCAGGTCGCCAATGAACGTATGCGAGATGTCCATATCAACATCCACATCGCCAACACAGAAATCATCCGGCACCGTGATCGTACTCACGGTTGTTACATTGTCCGCGATCGGCTGCGGCACATCCGTTGCCGGATACAGGAACCTGCCAACGTCAAGCACAACATTGCGCGTGGTATCACCCGTACCGCCTGACAAATTCGTAAACGAGACAATCCCGTTCTGGACCCCCGCAAGAAGCGCTGCACTGTTGGTCGCATCCAGTCCGACCGTCACATTCACAAAACTGCCCACGCCAGGCAGGATGTAGCTCTGCGCAACCGTCGCACCATCAACACTGATCCAGTTCGCAGATTGCCCCACCTGCACTGTCACCGGCGCGGGCTTCGTGCTCGTGATCGTGTACACCTGCGAACCTGCAAACGGTCCGCCAACCGGCCCACCACTGGCAAGATCCGTCGCCGGTGTCACCGTAAACCCAGTCGCGCCCACCTCAAGTGTGTGCGTCCGCGAGAAGGTCTGCAGATTGGTTTGGTCCTCAAACTCAACAGTCGTCACATACGTCCCCGCCGCAAGCGCTGTCACCGCTGCACCGGGTTCGACCGAGGCCAATACTGACCCGCCACCGCCTGCAAGCGAACCATTCACCGGCCCAGGGCCGCCGTTGATCAACAACGGGAATTGCCCGCCGGCAACGATGCGCACTTCGTAGTTCAACGCCGCAGCCGAGTTGTTCGTCAAAGTGTACGCCACCGGACTGTTACTGAAAGGCCCGCCGACCACACCCTCATGCAGCGTATCCGCACCCGGTGTCACGCTGAACCCAGCGCCCGGAAGCGTGTCGATAAATAACGCCCCCGTCGCAGTTGGGTCAAGCCACGGCTTGAGTGAGTTCGCCGCCGTCGCACCAGCACGGTCATACGAAATGTGGAACGCGCCATATGAATCAAAGAGGTTGTTGCCGCACGCTGCTCCTCCACCGTGCAACTGCCCGATGATCCGGTGCGTCGCCGCATCGAACAATGATGAGCCCGACGAGCCGCCCTCAGTCGTGCCGACATCCCAATCCGCGATGTGCATGTGATCACCCGAAACCACCGTCGGCGTGTCCACAAAACCAACCGTCTGCAGCAACGGATTGTTCTCATAGCTGATCCGCTTCTCATCCGTGCTCGGATGGTGAATACCAACCGCCGCCGCCGGGTTCTGATCACGCGAATCCCAGCCCGCAAAGCTGATCTCCCACGCCTGCGGCGGGGCGCTGCTTAATTGCACCAATGTGAAGTCCGACGTGGCGAACCCCGCCAGGTGCGTCGAACCCGTGATGAACTGTGCCAGTGAGCCATCGCCAATACCGCCAGAAGCAGCTGAACCAGGCGCTCGGCACGTCGAGTTCTCATAGTTCCAGAACGTCACCAAAGATGCCGCATTGCCGGCATTAATTCCGCAGTGATTCGCGGTCATGAAGAACGGTGTCTTGTCCTGCGAGGTGTTGTTCACCATGAACCCAGTACAGAACGTGGTGCCGCCCGTCGAAATCACTGCAGTCGCGCTCATCTCATCGCGCCACAGATCATTGGCAGGAAACCCGTCAGCCGCGCCGCAAATCACGTCCAGATTGCACGATCCAGATCGCGCCACAATACCCGAACCGAATCCGCGATACCCCGAATTGACCGAGCCCAGCACCAGTCGATACGCATCCAGTTGAGCACCCGGAATCACGAGCTGCATCGTCACCGTGTCGCCCATGATCGGCGGCGTCCACAACTGACCATGATCCATATTGTCCAGTCCCGTAAACCCGCGAATCTGACGCAGTCCGTCCGCACCGTACAGATCCAAGGTCGCGCCCTTCGGCAGGTGATAATCTGTAAACCCAAAGTTGATCGAGAGCGCCTCCGGTGAACGAATCGTCAGGCGCCACACCCACATGTCATCACCAAGATTTTCCCATGTGCCATCTGTGTCAGGCGTGATGCGCACGTCTGTCGGCACCGCAAACCGCGGTGCTTCCCCCGCAACCGCACGCAACTGATCTTCATTCGTGAGCTGCGCAATATCCAACCTCGGCAGCTGCAGAAGATCAAGCTCTTTGAGCCCAAGCTCACCTTTGGTGATCTGCCCCGCAGTCGCGCCCATTGCCGGTGCTGTCATTCCCGCAACGCAGGCCACGAGCCCCGCCGCAAGCGCAGTCCTAACACGCCAATTCGTAGTTCTTTTCACAATACATCCCTTCCCCTTCCAAAGACCTAGCAACGAGCGCATCCAGGGACAACCAGATCGCCTCGGCCCCGTCTTTGGACCTATGAAGATAACCGCCCCAAGACTCCGTTGGCGAGCCAAAAATGCCAATTTTGCATGGGGATGCCGATTTTGCTGCACTTTCGTGCTTTTTTTATCCCGGTAGATACCGATCCGCCCATTCATCCTGACGAACAACCCCCCGCCGGGAACGCCGACCCTCGCGCTCCGCCCGCCTGTGAGCCAGTCCCACAAGCAATGCCCCAGCGCCAAGCCCCCCCGGAAATGCGCGAACCACCAACAACAACACCCGTGCCACGCCGTGCCCATGATCGCGCACCAGCTCATCATTAAGCCCAAGAAAAATGCGACCACTCCCAGGATCACCCTGACGCCCCGCTCGCCCCAAAAACTGCCGATCAATCCGTTTCACGCCGTGCGGCTCAACCAACACCACATGCAACCCGCCCGCATCGCGCGCAGCATCATCAAGTTGAATATCTGTCCCGCGCCCCGCCATGTTCGTCGCAACAGTAATCGCTCCACTTTCCCCCGCGCATCCAATCAGCCTCGCCTCATCGTGATCATTCATCGCATTCAATACTGCACACGCCATGCCTTCATCGCGCAAGATTGAAGCTATTCGCTCAGATGCTTCAACCGATCGCGTACCAATGAGCACTGGCCGGCCCTTCCCATGCACCATCCGCACTTCTTCTACAATCGCACGTTCTTTCTCCTGCTGCGATCCAAACACACACGTCTTCCATTGCACCCGCGCAACACGCCGGTGCGTCGGCACGCGCACCACCGCACGTCCATACACGCGCTCCATCTCGTGCGCCGATTCCGCAACCGTCCCCGTCATCCCCGCAAGAAATGGATACCCCTGAAAAAACCTCTGAAAGCTGATCTGCCCAAGTGACACCCGATCCGCTGTGATCGCCAAACCCTCCTTCGCCTCCACCGCCTGATGCACGCCATGCTGCCACGTCCGATCGGGCAACAGCCGACCCGTAAATTCATCCACAATAACTACGCGCCCATCGATCACCTCATACTGCCGGCCGCGAATGAAACACGCCTGCGCCTCAAGCGCACGCTCAACAAGTTCATGCCGCCTGCGTTCACTCTTCCACAACGAATGCGCCAACGGCACCGCTAATCCCGCACTTCGATGCCGCCCCCGCGCTGTCAATCGTGCCCGCCGTCGATCCTGTTCGATTTTGTAATCAGGACCAGCATCAAGTTTCTGCGCAATCTCATCCGCTTCTCTATACAGCCCACCCATCGCGTCAAGCCCGCCCGGCTCAGAAAGAATCAACGGCGCGACCGCCTCATCAATCAACACCGCATCAGCTTCATCCACAATCGCCGCACGCCGCCCCGGCGCAAGCAGCGCACCCGCCGCACCCCGCGACGCTTCCCATGCACTGCGCACGCCCCCAAGTTGCAACGCGTCCTGCAACCAGTCTGCCGCAATTCGTTTGGGTGTGCCATACACAATCTGCTTGCCATACACTCCGCGCCGCTCATCAGGAGACATCTCTTCACTCACCGCAGCACACGATAATCCCCATCGCCCAAACAACTTCGCATGCCGAACCGCATCGCGCCCCGCAAGATAATCATTCACCGTCACCACATGCACGCGCCGATGCCGCCACGCAATCAATGGCGCTGCAAGTGCCGAAGTCAGTGTCTTGCCCTCACCCGTTGCCATCTCAATCAGGCGGCCATGCCACATTGCAACCGCCCCCATCAATTGCACCACATATGCACGCTCACCAAGAACCCGCCTCGCCTGTTCACACGACACCGCAAGTCCACCGCGCACCAATGCCGCATCATGTTCGCCGCGCACCAATTGCCCAACGATCTCTTGCGTACGCCCACCAAGCGCTTCTTCCGTCATCAATTCCAGTGCCTGCGCTTCACGATCAATTCGCTCCGCCTCGCGCAACAACCACCCGCACGATAGCGGCCGCGTCCGCACCTTCAACTGCGCCCACGCCATCGCACCATCAAGACCTGTCAATGCTGCCGCCGGCTTCCTCGCGCCATACACCGCTTCACGCGAGCGTTCATACCCCGCCACTGTGTTGATCGCGCTCCCACTCACAAACGCACCCGCTCCTGCACAATCCGCGCCACGCGCTCGCCCCACTGCGCCATCAAAGGCCGCTTGGGCAACACAAATCGCACGCGCACCCGCTCGCCCGGCGAACCCTGCAAGCCCTCCGCCCATATCCGCACCGGAAAACGCCGCCGCATCGCCGTGCGCCCCGTCGCATCACTCGCCTCAACTGCAACCTGCCCGCCACCCGTCGCCGCAAGCGCAGCATGCGACAAACTGCGCTGCCCGCCCGGTGCAACCTCAATTTCACCGCACACAATCACCCGCTCAATATCCGAAAGCCGCCGCACTTCTATCACATACGCGTCACGCTCCATCGTCCCGAGCCACGCCGCATCGCGCTGCGCCGCAGATGCATCAATCCGCACGTGCTGTGTATCAATCACCGCACAAATTGCATCACCCGCCGTAACCCACGCCCCAACAATGCCCGCCGGATCACCCTGCACGACAACCCCCGCATGTGGCGCGCGCACCGTCAACATGGCAACCTGACGCTCCAGATGTTCAACAACCAACCGTTGCGCACTCACGCGCTGCTGTGCAAGATCCACAAGTTCCGGCCTTCGATCCACTGTCATCCGCTCAACACCCTCAACAACCTCAAGCTCCGCGCGCGCCGCCGAAAGCTGTGCAGCAAGCTCCTGATTCTCAAGTGCCACAAGCACCTGGCCGTGCTCAACCCAATCACCTTCGTGCGCATTTCCCGTAACAACTCGCCCTGCAACACTCACATATAAATGCGCCTTTGTTTCACTTGCAAGAACACCCGGAACGCTCCTCGTGTCAGCCATCGGCACAAACCCAACTGCTGCGCCGCTCACTACAATGATCGCACCTGTCATCAGGACCGCTCTTCCGCGGCTCCGCACAAGCACCGGATCACTCACAAGATAGCGCACAAACTTCACCATCGGCCCAATCACCCACACCGCGCCCGTCCACATCGCCAACACCACACCAATCCCAAAGAGCCGATCCATAAGCACCATCGTGATGCCATAGAAAAGCACAACCCGATACGCTATCGCCGCAAGTCCATACACCACCAAAATGCCGCGCTCCCGCGCATCTGCTATCGCCGGAGCCTCTGGTTTTTCAGCTCCAAACAGCCCCTTTACGAACGCGTGCTTCAACAACTGAAAGCTGCGCTGCATCATGTTGGGCATGCCAAGCAGATCGCTCGCAATAAAATAGCCGTCAAAACGCATCAATGGATTCGCATTGAAGAGCACCGTCGACACACCCGCCGTCAGCATCGTATTGAATGCCAGTTGATGCACAACCTGCCCCGGCGCAGTCCAAAGCCACACAAGCGCCGCGCCGCCCGCAAGCGCAAGTTCAAAGATCATCCCCGCACCACCAACCGCCGCGCGTTTCCATGCACTGCCAAGCGCCCACGCTGTCGATGCGTCAACATAAGGCGACGGCGCAAAAACAAGCAACATGATGCCGCATTCTGGAACTTGCCCCCCAAACCGTCGCAGCACAACCGCGTGTCCAAACTCATGCACCGTCTTGGCAATGATATACATCGCGAGTAACCAGCCAACATTTGCTGGTGCAATCGCATCTGCAAATGAAGCCATCAATTGACCGCGCTCAGGCAACAGTTTGATAACAATAAATGCCATGAACGCGCACCACGCCGCAAACCCAGTCCGCCCAATCAATGGCCGGAAGATCGGTTCAAGCTGCGCCACAATGGCATCCGGATTGAAGATCGGAATCTTCACAAACAGCACATTCATCAGCGAACTCTTCGCACGCTGCGCCGTGCGCTCACCGCTGCGCTTGAGAAGCTGCTCCGTCTCGATCGGCGCTCCATGTCGCACAAGATTCGCCGCAGAAAGTCGCCCGAGAAGCGCAACAACGTCCCCCTGCGTCGGCGCCTCGTCAGCATCATGCTCTATCAATCTATTCCACAATGCCTCTACAGTTTGCCTGCCATCAAGCCGCCCCACAAACGACCACCCCGCATCATCTACACGAAAAAACTGGCCCGATGTCGGATCATGCAATACATGCCACACCTGCCCGCGATGCCGTTGACGCATCACCTGCACCTGCGGCCGCAACGTCGGCGCAAGCTCGCGCACGCGATGCCACAGCGCACTGAATGTCCGGCGTTCCGATTCCGCCATCATCACCACCACAACCAGAGTCGCACCGCATCACGCACGCGCCGCGTGCCAATCCACATCAATGACCGCCTCGGCCCGTCAAATGTCGCCTTGCCTTCCATCCCGGGGCGCAAAAGACCGCGCTCACTCTCCCCTTCGAGAAGCCTTGCCATCACACGAAACGTATTCACACCATCCTTGGCTTCTGCCAGAGGCACAATGCGCGTCACTTCAATCGCCAGTGATTCTGTTGGATTGCTCGTGCGCGCAACACGTCCCGTCATGCCTTCTTCAAGAAATCGTATGTCCCGATCATCAACAAGTGCGATGACTCGCATCCCATCAAGCGGCGCAACTTCCAGAAGCGGCTCACCCAATGACACCGTTCCACCCGCTCGATCCTGGATTTCACCCGCCAACACTACGCCCGCAATCGGCGCACGCACCGTTGCTGCTGCTATGCGCTCATGCAACAACGCTGCCCGCGCTCGCGCCTGTGCCGCCTCTGCCGTTGCCTGATCAAAACCAGCTAAATCCTGCGCTCCAAGCGCCGCCGATGCCTTCGCCTCTGCTTCGCGCAGTTCGCCTTGCACATCCAGCGCGGAAAGCTTCAACTCCGCATCTTCAAGTTGCACAAGCACATCACCCTGCGCAACCCGTGCGCCAAGTGTGATGCCCCCGGGGACCATGCGCACCACACCTTCAAATGGCGCAGAAACAATCCGCCGGCCCGTCACCTCAAAATGTGATTCGCCCCGCACCGGCACCGGCGCCGTAATGGTCGCAAGCGCTACGAATCCCGCCGCAACCGCAATTCCCGCAAGTTTCCACCCGGTCTGCCTCGGCCCAACCGCCCACGCACCTGTCCGTAGCGCACTATCCACCGCCCCCACCGCAAGCGCCCTGTCCTCCACGCGCCGCAACCGCATCACCGGTGCTATCAGATCCGCAACTGCCTGCAGCGCACCAACGCTCGTCATCGATAATTCGTTTTTCTCAACCGTCAATGCGCCATACGTCATTTCGCCAATACGCATCGGTACCGTACATACGGTGCTCGACCCGCTCACGCGCGCAAGCTCTCGATGCACATGACTGATCACCGCACCAAGTGCATCATCATTCGTGTCATCCGGCAACGGCGCCATCACCGCCTGCTGCTGATCACACGCCTCCTCCATCGCCGCTTCAATGCGCTGCACACTCTCCTGCTTGTGATCCACATGCTCTGTGTCTGAAACCGCAACAACACGCAGCGCCGGTGCTTCTTTCTGATTTCCCCGTATCCCCGCACGCCCGCGCGCCCAACCAAATGACACACGATCCGCACCAAGTGTTCGACACAGATCATTCACAATCCGCAGCGCCGCCGCTCGAAAACGCTTCGCCTCATTCACCGACGCAAGTAGCGCCGTTCCAAGTTCAAGCGCCTCCGCCCGCGATTCGCGATCACGCAACATCCGCGACAACACCTGCTGGCCAAGATATCCCGTGATCAATTGCGTCAACACCATCAACGTGCGCAACGATTCCGCATTCGCTCCATCAAGAAGCAACGTCACCACGCCACCGCCCGCAACCGGCGCGCCCGATGCCCCATACCGTTTGGGCAATGGCACCGCAATCACAACGCCCTGCTCATCACTTGCAACCAGTCGCGGCTCATTCATGCCAATAACACTCGCCGCAACTTCGCCAACGCGCTCGCGCTGCGCAATCACCGGCGCAGTCACACCCTCCGCGATCGGCCACACATACACCGGCATCTGCACTTCAACATCTGCACCCGGTGCAAAAAGCACCGCCTGCCGCGCAGCTGTTATCTGCCCAAGCAACTGCGTCAACCGCTGCACATACACCTGATCAGTCGCTTCAGGCCGCTGCAACTCGCGCACCACCTGCTGCCACGCGCCGACATCAACACCCGATGCATCATTCATGTGCATCTCCACCATTCACAACAGGCACCGGTTCCTCAAAACGCACCCGGCATAACATCCCCGCAGGCCAACCTTCCTCATTGTCAAGTTCCACGCGCACGAGCCGCCGCCCACTCGATGCATCCGCCACCGGACTCACCTGCAACACACGCGCGCTGCGCACCTTCGCCGATGTATCCGCCTCAAACATCACCCACGCCAAATCGTTCGGCTTCAACGCAAGCCGCAACGTCTCCGCCGCCCGCACCGCAACATCAATGTGCAGCCTCTCAATATCAACAACACGCACCACACCCTGCGCCCGGTCCACCGACTGCCCCTCACTCACCGAAAGCAAATCCACCACGCCATCAAAGGCCGCCTTCAGTGTGTACCGCGATGCCTGCGCTTCGCGCTGCGCCAGTTCCTGACTTCGCTCCACCTGCCGCCGCTGCGCAAGATCGCGTGCTGCCTCTGCGCGATGCACTGCATTCTCACGCCGCTGCCATTCAATCGATGTCGCCGCCGCCCCTTCAAATGCCGCCTTCACTGATTCCAGTTCAATCTGCGCCTGCGCAAGTTCCGCTTCCGCCGCATCAATCTCCACCGTGCTCTGGGCAAGCGTGCGCTGCAATTCAACCGCCGCGAGCACATCTCCATCCCACGCCTTGACGAGCGCCTCGCCCTTCTTGACCGCCTGACCGCCCTGCACAAGCACCGCCTCAATATCCGCTGCAAATCCAAACGCAAGTGTTGCATCGCGCCGCGGCCGCATCACCGCGCGCTCTCCGCCAAAAGCCAATAGACGCGCATCACGCACCTCGCGAGCGCTTACTCCCCCCTCCCTGTGGGAGGGGGCTAGAGGGAGGGGTTTCAATGACGCGGGCGATGAGCCAAGCGAATCGCGCGGTCCCTCCCCCGCACTCATGCTCACCACACTCAACACCACCCCCACTGCCAATGTCCGTGCCACAGAAGTCCGCACCATGACCACCTCCCTCAGGGAATTCCCCCGAGTGAACCATCCACCCAACTCTATTCGTCGGTTCACCATGACGCGGGCGATGAGTCGAGACCAATCGCGCGCTCCCTTCGATCCGATTCCCTTTTGGCCCTTCTCCCCCCCCTCCCTCTGGGAGGGGGCCGGGGGGAGGGGTTCTTTTCTTCCCTCTTCAACCCAAGTTTTCTTCTCTGCGTCCTCTGCGTCTCTGTGGTGAATCTTCTTCCCATTCCCCATGGCCTTGCTTCACACCATCACCGATGCCCCCGCACCGCCATACCGCGCACGAATCGCCGGGATGAGCGTCTCCCCAAACGCTTCACGCATCCCCGCCCCAGGTTCAAACCCCCAGTCCCGCTGCGCCTGCGAGCAATCCACATCCGCTGGCCATGAATCCACAATCTGCTGCCGCTGAACATCAGGCACAAATTCAATCTCCGCATCAGGAAAATGCTCGCGCACAAGCTCCGCAATCTCACCCGCCGATGCGCTGAACGAGGAAATGTTGTACACACACCGCGTCAACTGCCCCGCTGGCGCCGCCGCAAGCTGCAATGTCGCTTCAATCGCCTTGGGCATCATCATGAATGGAATGCGCGTATCAGGCCGCACAAAACACTGATACGCCCGCCCCGCCGCCGCCGCATGCACCATCTCAGGACCAAAATCGCTCGTCCCGCCAGAAGGAAGCGTCTCCGAACTGATCAACCCCGGATAGCGCACGCACCGAAAATCAAGCAACCCCTCCACCGCATCCTGCGCCAACTGCCGGTAATGCCGCGCGTAATAGCGCCCCAGATGTTCGCACGACAACTTGTTGCACCCATACATCGTCGTCGGCCGCAAATGCTGATCCTCATGCACCGCGCCCGCCTGCTGCTTCGTCTCAAGATCAGGCAACCCATACGCCGCCACCGACGATGGATAAATAAACTTCACCGTATGCCCGTGCGATCGCGCCTGTTCATGTGCCAACCGCAACAGATGAATCGTGCCATCCACATTCACGTTGTGCGCTGTCTCTGGCACAAACTCCGACCGCGTACTCAACAGCGCCGCCAAGTGATACACCTCCGTAATCTCATACCGCGCCATCATCCGCCCAAGCAGCGCCGCATCACAAATGTCGCCCACAAAAACCTCGCGACAACAACTCCTCATCTCCGCTGGCAGCTCTCGCAAATCAAGCGCCACAATCTGCCGATGCCCCCGCGCATGCAGCGCCTTGATCAGCCCGTGTCCGACCTCACCGCCCGCGCCGGTTATCAACACACCCGCCGACCGCCGCGCACCATCCGCCGCAAGTTCTGGCGTATCAGAATCGCGATTCATCTTCCTCACCCGTTGCCGCTCCATTCCTTTAGCCCTAGTTCCTAGTTCCTATCCCTTCATGCCCTCATGCCTTTTCATATTCCTTCATCTCTCTTCTTACCCCCCCTCCCTCTGGGAGGGGGCCGGGGGGAGGGGTTCTCTTCCCCTCTCTTCCCCTTCCAACCCAAGCCTTCTTCTTCTCTGTGCCCTCTGCGTCTCTGTGGTAAAACTTCTTCTTCACCGCAGCTTCAAACTCGCAAGTGCAATCCCCGCAAGCACAATCGTCATGATCCAAAACCGCACCACGATGCTCTGCTCAGGCCACCCAAGAATATGCAAATGATGGTGATACGGCGCACATTTATAAAACCGCCCCCCACCCGTCCGCCGGAAATACCCCACCTGAATCACCACAGTCAGTATTTCCCAGATGAACACCCCGCTCATAATCAACAGCACATATTCCATCCGAATCACAACCGCGATATACCCAAGCAACCCGCCAATACACAGACTCCCCGTATCACCCATAAAGACCTGCGCTGGCGAACAGTTCCACCACAAAAACCCGAGACACGCTCCGCCAAGCGCCCCCGCCACCACCGCCAGCTCCTTCGCGCCGGGCACATAAGGAACCAACAACTGCCGCGCTTCAGGCTCCGCACCCACCACAAGACACAACACCACAAGCCCGATCCCCACAATCGCCGCGATCCCCGTCGCCAGACCATCCATGCCATCCGTAATATTCACCGCATTAGACATCCCCGCCATGAACAGCGTCATAAACAACGTGTACGCAATCGGGCTCAAAAAAATCAACCCCGTGCTCACCCCCGCAGACGGATTCTCATACGTCTTCTGAAATGGCAGATTCACCGCATGCGCAAGCGACTGCCCCCCCTCTTCAACAGCACCAACCCCGCCCGCCTGATACGCAAACACACCCACAATCACACCAATGCCCAATTGAAATACCAACTTCTCCCAGCTGCGCAGTCCCTGCCGTGACCCGCCCGGCCGCGACGACGCCGTAAGCTTCAACCAATCATCCGCGCCCCCCACCCCCGCATGCCACACGAGAACCGCCACCGCAAGTTTCACATAGTCATTGCCCAGATCCGCGAACAACAAAATTGACGCCAGCATTGAACCGCCAATAAGAATCCCACCCATCGTGGGCGTGTTCGCCTTCCCCTTCATCTTGTCATTGATCTCGGCGTGATCAAACTCGGGCCGATCGCCGATCTTCTTCCGCCGCAACCAACCAATCACCCTCGGCCCGAGCACCACCACCGTCGCAAAGCTCATCAACGCTGAGCAAAACACCCGGAAATTGAGCTGGTCAAACACCATCACATACCGGTACAACCCGTGTGCGGTAAGCCAGTCACTCAACATCTCAACAAGATTGTAAATCAAGACGTCGCCGATGCTGCACTTGCCCGTGCAATCCGTGCCTTGCGCTCAAGCGCTTCAACAATCCGCTCCAGACCAACCCGCCGCGATCCTTTCAGAAGCAGCGCATCGCCCTCTTCCAACCGTTCCGCGATGTCATCCGCCTGCTTCGCATCAAGCTCAGAATGAATCATCAACCGCGTGTCCGGCGAACCCTCATCAATACGATCCGCCACAAACAAGGCCATAGGCCCAACCGTAATCAATATGTCAAGTTTCGCACCCCCCGGCCCAAAGCACCGCAGCACCACCTCGCCAAGCTCAACATGCGCCGGCGCTGCTTCTGCCCCAAGCTCCAGCATGTCACCAATCGCAACAACCCGCCGCTTCGCCTTGCCCGTCAGCGCTGCGAACGTCTCCACCGCTGCCGCCGCCGATTCCGGGCTCGCGTTGTACGCATCATTGATCACATCAACACCTGCAATCGTGCGCCGCTCAAGGCGCATCGGCTCCGTCTTCGCATTCGCAAGACCGCGCGCCGCCTCTTCATCACGCACGCCCATCGTCCGCGCCACCGCAATCGCTGCAAGTGCATTTATCGCATTATGTTCGCCAAGCATCGGCAGGGAAAACTCCACATCACTCCCCTCAATACCAAACCGCACACCCGCACCATCCTGCTGCACCCTCGCAAGCACAATATCTGCGTTGTGACTCCGGCCAAATGTCAACACATTTGGCACGGTCGCCAGATGCATCGTAAGCGCCCGGCAATCATGAGAAGCGATCCCCGTTCCGCCCGGCCTCACCATCGAAAGCAACATCGCCTTTTCACGCGCAATCGCAGATCGATTCCCAAATGCACCAACATGCGCACGCCCGATGTTCGTAATCACCGCAATGTCAGGCTCAATAATTCGTGCCAGCGCCTCAATCTCACCCGGTTCATTCGTTCCCACTTCACACACCAGAAATCGATCATTGGGCGATGCCCCAAGCACGGTCAACGGCACGCCCACATCATTATTGAAACTCTTCTCACTCGCATGCCCAGGCATCACTGCACCAAGCGCCGCCTCGATCATCCGCACCGTCGTCGTTTTTCCCGCAGACCCCGTCACCGCAATCACAGTCGTATCCGTCATTGTCTCGCGATACGCCTTGGCAAGTTCGCCAAGCGCCGCACGCGTATCAGGCACAAGTAGCACACACAGCCCGTCATATCCCTCAATCAATGCCCCTGTCACCGCTTCGCGATCATCAACGATCAGCACGCGCACGCCTGCAGATGCTGCCTGCTCAAGATAATCATGCCCGTCATGCTTTTCGCCGCGCAGCGCCAAGAACGCCCGCCCTGGCTCAATTGCGCGCGAATCCGTGCTGAGGCCAACCACCGCGCCCGGGCTGCTGCGCTTCGGCCGCGCAAGCCACGTCCCCCGCGTCATGCGCCGCATGTTGTCAAGCGACCAAAAACTCATCACGCTTCAATCCCCTCCTGCTCTTCGTGGCACAGGTCTCCGACCTGTGTTCCGATCCCCCTCCCTCCCTCTTGCAAGGGACCGGAGTGAGGGGGTCCTTTCTTCTTCACTTCATCCACAAGTGCTCCTCTTTCTTCTCCACCCATAAGTTCTGTTCTTTCTTCTCTGTGTCCTCTGCGCCTCTGTGGTGAATCTTCTCTTCTCCCCCTCCCTCTGGGCCGGGGGGAGGGGTTCTTCGATCCAACGCCCCCCGCGCAACCACCCGATCATCAAAATCAATCCGCTCCGCGCCCAACACCTGATACGTCTCATGCCCCTTGCCCGCAATCACCACAACATCACCATCGCGCGCATCACCAACCGCGCGCTCAATCGCCACACGCCGATCAACCTCTGTAATTGTTTGTACGCGTCGGTCCCTCGGCACGCCCGCCAACACCGCCCGCACAATCGCCTGCGGATCCTCACTGCGCGGATTGTCACTCGTAATCACAAGCGCATCCGCCCACTTCGCCGCCACCGCACCCATCCTCGCCCGCTTTGTCGTGTCCCGATCGCCGCCGCACCCAAACACTACCCGTAGCGCAGCCCCCTTCGGCATCGCCCCACGCACCGCACACAATACATGCTCCAGCGCATCATCCGTGTGCGCATAATCCACAAACACATGCACCTTTGTTTCGCCCCGCGTCGCCAACACACCCTCAAGCCGCCCCTCAGGCATGCGCAGTCGCCCAAGCCCCAGCTCCAACCGCTCCGCTGCCACCCCCGCATCAAACGCCGCCGCCACCGCAAACAGCGCATTATTCAAGTTGTACGCCCCAATCACCGCCACCCGCGCCTCGATCGCGCCCCACGGCCCCTCGAACCGCGCCAACACACCCTCCAACGTCGCCGCGCCAAGCACGACCACCCGCGCCTCACCTTCTTGTTTAGTGGGGTGGGCGTCTCGCCCGCCTCTCAACACCCGCGCTCTGCAATCACGCAGCATCCGTTCATGCGCCGCATCATCCGCATTCACAATCGCGAGCCCATCAGCGGGCAACATCGCAAACAACGTCGCCTTCGCGCCCGCGTAGGTATCCATAGTCCCGTGATAGTCCTGATGATCCCCCGTCAAGTTCGTGAATACCGCCGTTCGGAAATGCAACCCCGCCGCCCGATCCTGATCCAGCGCATGACTCGACACTTCCATCGCCGCAGAGTCGCACGCATTGTCAACCATCTTGCCAATTATCGCGCTCAACGCCGGCGCACCCGGCGTCGTCAACGTCGCCGCCGCACTCACATGCCCATCATCAACCCGCACCGTGCCGATCAGCCCGCAGCGCCGCCCCGCAGCGCCCATCAACTGCTGCACAAACTCAACAACCGTCGACTTCCCATTCGTCCCTGTCACACCAATCAAGTGCAACCGCTTCGTCGGCTCGCCCGCGCACCGCTCCGCGATCACCGCACCATCCCGCGCCACCGCTTCCGACACCACGCAGCCAACACCCCTCGGCACCCGCACCGCGCCCACCTCATCCGTCAACACCGCACACGCCCCCGCGCCCACCGCATCCTTGATATACGCCCGCCCATCCGCTGACCGACCCCCCCGCGCAATGAACAACGAACCCGCCCTCGCCGCGCGGCTGTCCTCAGTCACACCACTCACATCAATCGCCGCCTCAGACGACGAATCGCGCAACCGAACATCCATCTTGCTCGTCAGATCACCCAGACGCATCGGCCCCTCCTTGGACCATTCGGGCTCAGCCAATCGGCTCAACGGCCCCCGCCCAACCTCCGTGGGGCGTTGCCATAGCGCTCAATTCATATGGTATCGACGCGGACGCGAACCTCGCTCGAATCCCCATCCCCAATAGGGGCGACGCGGGCAATGAGTGCCGCCGAATCGCGCGGTTCCCCCAAGCCAGGCCGGGAAACGGCGTTCTTTGGTGACACAGGTCTCTGACCTGTGTTCTTCAACTCCATGCACCGGTCGGAGACCGGTGCCACCTCAAGAAGTCCTACCATTCCTCCATGCCCCTTCTCCTCCGCTTCATTCGCCGCCGACGCCTGCGCTGGCCATTCTGGACAAGCACAACGATCGCGCTGCTGCTGGCCGTGATGGCTGCGAACAAATGGGCTGGCTGCGCGCAGGTGTGGTTCAATGCGCCACGTGTCATCGTTGTCGATGCGGATGCAGGTGCGCTTGGTGTTTCGATCGGTCCGCCACCGCACTCGGAAGACAGGTGGAGTTGTGGCGGGTGGACATCTGGTAGCGCCGCTCCCAGTTTGATGTGGTGGCCTCGTGTTGGCGGCGGCGCAGGCTGGTGGGGATTTGACGTCCCCCTCTACCTCCTCGCCGCGCCCTTCGCACTCATCTCCCTCTTCCTCTTCTACCGCGCGCCGATCATCCACACACCCAACCACTGCCAACACTGCGGCTACGACCTCACCGGCATCAGCAAAGACAACACCCCGTGCCCAGAATGCGGCAAAGAGCGTTAGTGTGCCAAGCGAGCCGCCGCGTCCCCGCGGCGGTCACGATGACACACGCACACCACTCTCCCGGCTTGACAAGCAAGCCGGACCACCCGACGCCCACGGCGACCACGCCACCCGGTCAATCTTCTTCTTCACCCAATCTGATTCTTCTCTGTGCCCTCTGTGTCTCTGTGGTGAATCTTCTTCAAGGCAGGACAAGCATCGCATCGCCATAGCTGTAAAACCTGTACTGCTCACGAATTGCGAGTGCATACAACTCGCGAACGCGCGCGACGCCATCAGGAAATAAGGCGCCAACTAAAGTTAACAATGTGGAGCGCGGCAGATGAAAGTTTGTCAACAGTGCATCGGTGCGGCGAAACGTAAACCCGGGCCGAATGAAGAGCTGCGTCGCGCCACCCACACCGTGTTGCAATGCATCGGTCGTAGTGGGCGATGAAACACTTTCAAGGCAGCGCACCGTTGTCGTGCCGATCGCAAGGCGCATGTGCCCGGCGCGATGCGCCGCATCCAATGCTGCAAGTGTTGTGCCGGCCACGTGATACGTTTCGCAGTGCATTCTGTGCGCCTCGACAGTTGCTGCATCAATTGGTTTGAATGTTCCCGCCCCAACATCAAGTGTTACATCTTCAATGTGCACGGCCTTGCGCTGAATGCGATTCAGAAGCGCATCGGTGAAATGCAGACCGGCGGTGGGCGCGGCGATTGAGGCGCTCTCGGCGGGTTTCGCAAACACAGTCTGGTACCACGCGCGGTCCAATGCATCATCCGCTACATCACCCTGTTGGGCGCGCGAGCGCAGTATGTAGGGCGGCAAAGGTGTCGCACCAAGTGCTTCAAGGACGATTTTTGCACTGGTTTTGATCGGTTTTGCATCGGTTGTGCTCAAAATGTCGCAATGCCACACACTTTCGACCCACTCGATGAGCCTGATCTGAAACGCTGTGCGCACGGAAGCGGTCGATCGTGTCAGCGAGCGCGCATCGATCAGATTGATTACTTGGCTGGCGCGAAGGGTGCCGTTGGACTTCAACATGACGGCCCATGACCCCGGCGCGAGTTCTTCGACGAACAAGCCCTCGACTTTGCCGCCCGAATCGGCGCGAACGCCAGCAATGCGCGCGGGTAGAACGCGGGTGATGTTTCGGATGATCACATCGCCTGCGGAAAGGTATTGATCGAGTGCAGCAACGGTTGTGTATTCGATGTGATTCGGATCGGAGCGCGAACAGACCAGCAACTTCGCGCTATCGCGCGGCTCACTGGGGCGGGTGGCAATCCGTTCTGGTGGCAGGTTGTAATCAAGTTCTGCAATATCCACGTGTTCACCATTTGCAGCACAGCATGTTGCACAAACGCAACAAACCATACAGACCGCATTGTCTGCCCATGTTGCCTGCCGGCGCGAATGCTGAGCACCATATGAGAAAGGGTGATGTTATCGGCGCGGCGCGGTGATGCGCGCTGGTGGTGAGGGTTGTAGGGACTGGCACGGGTTGTGCATTTGTCTTGAGGTGCGGATAGAACCCCAGAGATGTTTACATGCACCGAGTGCGGTCTATTGCGGCCACGGGGTGTACGAGCGCCGTCACTTTGATCATTGCACTACCTGTCCGCCGCTGGCCAATGCAAGGGCGGTGGCTGGGAATCCAGAGATTACGGGGACGACGCGGCCTGTTCAGGATTCATTTCTGGATAGCCATGCGCTGGCGCTGGCGCCGAAGCTTGGGGAAGTTTTGACATCGCGGAGTGTGACTGGGCCGGATGTTGTTCGGCACACAGTTGAGATTAGTGTGCGCACGGGTCTTGGGCGTGCGATGGATGTGTATGGGTGAGCGGGGGAAGAGAATCACCGCAGAGACGCAGAGGGCACAGAGAAGAATTGGACTTGGTTGAAGAAAAGGAAGACAGAAGAAGAGAACAGAACAGAGCAAGGTGTGCGCTGCGCTTTGGTGAGGATGCATGGACGGCTTGACCGTGCGATTCGCTTTGCTCATCGCCCGCGTCGGTGTTGGCACAAGATATAGAAGTGGGCGGGTTCGTTTAGCTACACTTGGTGCCGGGTTTTGTTTTGAGGATCAGTGAAGCGTCTTCTGCGGTCATTGAGCCTTCTGCGACATAGGCAGCCACTTCGCGGCGCGTGCGTTCAGCTTCGCGGGCGTTGCGCAGGCCCCCAACAATCGCGATGATCGCGATCAGGAAACCGCCACAAATCGCGAAGAAGCCCATGAACAAGCCAATAGTTTCTGAGGGATCCTGGGACAGGTTGTGAATGAACTCTTGCATGAAGTTTCTCTCGTCTAGACGTATTACGAGCAACGGCTGGGCGACTTGGCGGCGAGCAGGCGCTCGGCATCGTCAGGTGTGATGGAGCCCTCGGCGACATAGGCTGCGATCTCGCGGCGGGTGTGCTCGCGGGCTTTGATATTGCTCGAGCGAAAAGCGATGGCAACGATGGCGATCACCGGGCCGATCAAAATGGCCAGTATTGGAATGATGATTGCGGGGTCTTCGGCGAAGGCATCAATGAGTTGTTGCATGGTTCAGTTCCTCGTGGTGTACGAAGCAAGAATTACTCTTCTGGTTGGGCGGCCTTCATGAGACGTTCGCCTTGTTCGGGGGTCATTGAGCCTTCGGCGATGTAGGCTGCGATCTCACGTCGTGAGCGTTCGCGGGAGCGGGTGTTGACGACCGACTTCATTGTGCCCGCAGCAATTGACACGACCGCAATCGAGCCGATGATCACCCAGAACGAATTGCCATTAATAAAATCACCAAAGTCAGTCCCTGATGCCAGCAGATCTATCATGACATACACCTCCCTCAGGTGGGCTTTGAGAAAGCGGGCAGCGGCCCCTCACATGTTGTTGGGAAGGGCCCCCTTGTATTTTCGCATGTTGGGCAGGTGAGGCAAGAGAGAAATGCAGAAATCTTCCAACTCCCCGCATTGGGTGCTAGGTGCTGGTATCGTGCAGGGCGTTGTCTAGGGAGGCATATGCGACTTGAACCACTGCTGAAACCTGATCTGGTGCTCGTGCTTGATGGCGTGGGGAATAGAGAAGCCGTGCTGAAGGCGCTGGCGAGCGCGGCGGTGGGTGCGCTGAACGGGGTGGATCAGGGGGTGCTTGAGAAAGAGCTTGCGGATCGGGAGAAGCGATATCCCACGAGCACACCGGATGGGGTTGCGTTTCCCCACGCGATGCTGGCGGACATTGAGACCACGGTGGTGGTGGCGGTGCTGCTTCGGCCTGGGGTGCGGTTTGGTGTTGAAAGCCACCCGGCGGCGGATATTGCTTTCGGGACGTTCGGGTGCGCGGAGCGTCCTTTTGGGCATGTGAGGTTGCTTGCGCGGCTGGCCCGGATCGCGCGGGGGCCGGGAGCGCTGGAGCGTTTGCGTGCATCGAGCGATAGCAGCGAACTCTTCAAACGTCTTATTGATGAGGACCGATTGCATGGCTGAGGCGGCATCACCCGCCCCCGAGTCCGTGGCCAACAACAGTGCGCCGAAACGCGTGCTGTTGGTGGTGATTGTGGGGAGTCATGATCTGCTGCATGACATTCTGACGGGGCTGCTTGATATCGGTGTGCCTGGGACGGTGATCGAAGCTCGGGGGCTGATGTCTCTGATGCGTGAGGAGATGCCGATTTTCAGCGGACTCGCGGCGATGTTGCCTGAGACGAGTGGGAGCCGGATTGTGTTGTCACTCACGACGAGCGATTTGGCCAATGAGCTTTTTGGCTTTATCAGCAGAGAGATTCATGAGAAGCACATGCCGATTGCGTTTACTGTGCCGATCGAAGCGGTGCTGGGCGAACACGGTGGTGAGCCTACGAATGCACAGGACGATGCCCCGCGCGGGTAAGCTTGCGGGTGACATGGACTCGTCAGGGGCGCATCGATCAAGGTTTTTCTTGCCATATTGATTTTGACGGCATCGGGGCTGCTCGCGACGGCACCGTTCGCTGTTCGATGGCGTCGTGGCAAGACGATGGCGGCGCTGATCTCTGGTGGTTGGCTTGCGATGACGGCGGGGCTGCTCATTGGGCCGGCGGGATTGAATCTGGTCGAACCAACAACACTTTTGCAAACATTTCCGCTGCTTGCGACCGGGCTCGGATGGATCGGCCTGATGGTGGGCTTGCAACTTCGGCGCGATGTTGTTCTTGCGCTTCCAACATCAGTGCGACATCTTGTGGCGATGGACATTGTTGTGAGTGTTGTGTTGTTTGGTGGGGCTGCGACAGCGATGCTTTACTGGTGGTGGCGCGATCGGGCGGGTGCGTCGGTGCACGAGGGGATTGTGCTTGTTCTTGCAGCGTCAGTTGGGTGGGCGATGGAAACACGCTCATTGCACAGTGATGGGGGTGGGCCGGCACAAGAACGACTTTCGATTGCGATTCGTGCGGGGGGATCGCTGGCGGCGGTGATTGCGATCACGATCTTTGGGCTGGGCGCAGTCGCGACCGGGGGATCATTGAGCGCGGGCGATCTTGCAGCGCCGGGGTGGTTGATCGCACCGGGGTTGTGCGCGGTGCTTGCGATTTTCATGGGTGTTGCGGGTCGATTCATGCTTGGGCTTGCGGGCAAGCACACGGCGGAACAACTTGCGGTGTTTTTGGGCGTGGTGGCATTTGTTGCGGGGATTGCGACAGAACTTGGAGTTTCCGCGCTGTTTGCAGCGCTGATGACCGGCGCGGTGATGGCGAATCTGAAGGGCGTGGACCTGCGGCGTTTTGAGCGTTTTATTCTTGCCGCAGAGCACGCGCTGGCGGTGATTTTTGCGATGGTTGCAGGCGTACTTCTTGATCCGATGATTGGGTGGACGGGGTTTGGTGTGGTGCTGGTGCTTGTGGGGCTTCGGCAAACGGCCAAGCCTGGGGCGGTGCGCTTCGCGCTGCGAACCCAGCGGGCCACGACTGATCAGCCAGCGCGGGGTGAAGTGCCGGCGCGAAGCCGCCTGTATGGCGGGGCAGCGCGGCAGAGCCCGATTGCGATGATTATGGCGGTTGGGCTTGTGCTTTCTCATCCAACTGAATCGTCGCGCGAGTTGTTGACGGTCGTGGTGCTGACGGGATTGCTGTGTCAATTGGTGACGATGGTGCGGCGTGTGCCTGCGCCGTCAGTGGCGGAATCTGCGCCGGTGGCACTTGAAACATCGCCGACGGTTGACGGGGAGGGTGCGCAGTAATGGCAAATGCTGTTCGCATTCTGATGACACTGTTCGCACTCGTGGGATTTGCGATATTGGCGCGCGTGCTTGCAGGTGATGACACATCGACGCAGATCATTTCAACTGATGAAGCGTTGTTTTCGTATGGACATGGTCTGCGCGAAACAGTTGTGGGGCTGGGGATCCTTCTGCTTGGGGCGTGGCTTACGGGGAAACTTTCGCAATTGGTGAAATTGAGCAAGATCACGGGATACATTCTCTTTGGGATTCTGGTGGGGCCGCATGTTTCGAACGTTATTGAGCAGCCGGAGCTGGATTTTCTGAAGCTTGCCAACGATCTTGCGATCGCGTTGATTGCGTTCGCCGCTGGCGGTGAGATTGAGCTGAGCTTTGTGAAGCGGTCGCTCAAGATGATCATGATGATTGTGGGCGGGCAAGTGGTGTTCGTGCTACTGCTTGTCGGCGGGGCGATGTTTGGGGTGTTCCGAATGCTTCCGGAGCTTGGGATCGCGCCGGACCATGCGCTTCCGATCGCGATGGTGGTCGCGGTTATTGCCACAGCGAGCAGCCCGGCGGTGGTGATCGCGCTGATCGAAGAAATGCGGGCGCGGGGTGCATTCACGCAGGCGGTGCTTACGGCGACGGTGTGCAAGGACCTGGTGTTGCTGGTGCTGTTCGCGATCGCGATGGCGATTTCAGGTGGCATTCTCGGGATCGACTCTGGCGGCGAGCATTCGCTCATGGGACACCTTGCGATGCACCTCGGTGGTTCACTTGCAATTGGAGCGGTGGTGGGCGTAGCGCTGGCGGCGTATGTGCATTTTGTTGGCGCGCATTTGGCGATGGTGTTGATCGGCGCATCGTTTGGGCTTGCGCTGATTGCGGGGTCACTGGACCTTGAGCCGTTGATCGCTGCCCTTGCGGCGGGTGTTTTGATGCGCAATGTTTATCCAGAGCAAACCGAATCGCTTTTTGAGACGGTGCGGGAATTGAGTGTGCCGGTGTATGCGGTGTTTTTTGCGGTGGCGGGGTGTCATACTGATCCGGCGGCACTGGTGACGGTGTGGCCAGCGGTGGTCACGCTTGTTGTCGTGCGCGTGCTCGCGATTGGGCTTGGTACGTGGGGTGGTGCGAAGATCGCGGGTGCTGACATGAGCACGCAGCGCTGGGGATGGACAGCGTTTATCTCACCGGCGGGGGTTTCGCTGGCATTGGTCTATTTGCTGGCCCAGGATTTTGACCAGGCCCTGCGCCCCGAGGGGGTTGCTGAGAGCGAGCAAGCCCCGCTGACGATGGTGTTGATCTCCGCGATCGCGCTGCAGCAGCTTGTGGGGCCGATTCTCTTCAAGATCGGCCTTGCCCGCTCTGGTGATGCGGGGCGGGAGGTTGCCCCCCCACCTTCAGGGATGGCCCCTGACTCAGCCGATCAATAGAGGGCATCGGGAGGTGCAGAAAGTGCGGGTCCGGCAAAGGCTGACACCTGAAGCGCCGATGAGCATCTGTTCGGACCGATAGTTGGATGGGGCCACCGAGCTATGAGTGCGGTGGCAACCTGAGGGGATTCCGCATGGGCACGGAAAGTTGGTTGACACTTGCACTGTTGGCGGTGTTCGCACCTGTGGTGACTGGGGCGGCGACGATGCTGTTCCCGAAGCGACTGATCACATTGCGAGTTGGGATGGCGCTACTTGGGCCGGTGGTGGCGATTGTCGCGCTGTTGCAACAGGGTGTGTCTGAAGAAGTTGCGAGCCTTGCCTTTGCGCCGACGTTGGGGCTTGACCTGAGTTTCGCAGCGGATCAACTGGGGATGTTCTTTGCGCTGCTGATCTCTGGGATCGGTTGCCTGATCGTTGTGTATGGACGCGGGTATTTCGGGCGCGATGAAAAATCGCTTGCGCGATTTTATCCGATGCTCGGGCTGTTTATGACCGCGATGATGGGGATCGTGCTGAGTGATAATCTGCTTGGGCTGTTCATGTTCTGGGAGCTGACGAGTGTGAGTTCGTTCCTACTCATTGGATGGAACACACAGGACCGGACGAGTGCGAAACTTGCGATGCAGGCGTTTGCGGTGACGGGGCTTGGCGGGCTTGTGATGCTTGCGGGATTGATCACGCTTGGTGTGACGAGTGATATATGGTCGTTTTCGGCGCTGGAGGCGGCCTTTGATGCCGGCACATTTTCACTTGCAGCGCCGATGGTGACAACGGCTTTTGCACTGATTTTTGTGGGTGCGATGGCGAAGAGTGCGCAGTGGCCGCTGCACTTCTGGTTGCCCGGGGCGATGGCGGCACCGACGCCGGTGAGTGCGTATTTGCATTCGGCGACGATGGTGAAGGCGGGTGTGTATCTGCTTGCGCGGCTGTTCCCGGTGATGCGGGAGTTGAGTTGGTGGACTCCCGCGCTGGTGTTCTTTGGCGCGATAACGATGGTAGTCGGCGGGTATATGGCGATTCGGTCGGAGGTATTGAAGAAGATATTTGCGTATACGACGGTGAGTCAGTTGGGTTTGTTTGTGTGCGCGTATGGGCTTGGGGGATTGAATTATTCGCATGGTTCGCATGGCGGTGAACATGGTGAGGCGGCGCACGGGGCGGCCACGGCGATCGGTGATCCGAACATCATTTACCCGATCACACAGATTCTGAATCACGCGTTGTACAAAGCGCCGCTATTTATTCTTGCGGGCGCGATCATGCATCTGACCGGGCGGACGGTGCTTGGCGAACTGAAGGGACTGATCAAGAAGCACCCGGTGCTTGCGTGGACCTCGCTGGCGGCGGCGTACGCGATGGCTGGGTTGCCATTTACACTTAGTTTTACGGCAAAAGAAGCGTTTTTGTATCAGATTGTGCATGGGGCCCAGCAACATGCGGTGCTGTGGTTTGTTGGTGCGGCGGCCGTTTTCATGGCGCTGTGCAACGTGGCGATCTTTGTTCGCATGGCGCGGACGTTCTTTGCACCGGCTGAGGCACATGATGCGCACGCAGATGAACACCATCACGCACCGGAACGCGGATTCTGGGGAGCCTGCATCTGGTGGCCCGCGGCGGCGCTTGTGATGTGGCAGTTTGTGGGTGGGATCGCGCCGGGATTGTTTGAAGGCATCATTGGTGTTGTTGAAACGGATACGGGGAACTATTGGGCCACGCTGCCGGGGTTCTTTTATGCGATGACGCATCCGAGCATGGCGCTTGGTATGTCGGCGGTTGCGATTGGGCTTGGTGTATTTCTCGGGTTCTCGCCGATCTGGAGTGGTGCAAGGAAGGACATTCACGATCGGTTGTTCCCGGTCACACTTCGACTTGGGGAGCGCGCGGGGCACAGGTTGTTTGCCACTGTGCAGCGCGGCGATTTGCGGCTGTATGTGATGGTTGTGCTTATGGCGCTGGTGAGTGCGATGGGATACACATTCTTACTTGATAAAGAAGCGATGCTTGCATGGCCAGAGATTCCGAGCATCAATGATGTGGATTACGCACTTGCGGGGTGGCTGCTTACGGGGCTGATCTGCACTTCTGCGTTGATGTTGCCCATCATGAAATCGCGTGTGGTGCGCGTGTTGATTCTGGGGACGTGCGGATTTTCGGTAATTGGGATGTATCTGCTGTATCAGGCGCCGGACCTTGCGCTGACGCAGGTGATGTTTGAGATTATTTCGGTGGTGTTGTTTTTGTTGGCGTTGCGGCTGTTGCCAGAGCGCGGTGCGGGTGTGCGGGCGTATGCATTGCCGCGGGTTGTGTTTGCGACGTTGGTGGGCGTGAGTGTGGGGTGGATCACACTTCATGCGGGGTCGGCGGCGGACCAATCGGCGTTGGTGGCATGGGACGCGGCGCAGGGTGCACCAGAGCAACATGCAATGGCAGGCGAGACGACGGATGCATCAATTCTTCGTGTTGCGGATGAAACGCACAGCGCAGGCGGGCGAGACGCCCGCCCCACTGACGCCCGCCCCACTGACGCCCACCCCACTGACGCCCGCCCCACTGACGCCAACTCCACCGAGGCTCATCATGCGCCGTTTGTGCAGCCTGATGACACGCGGCTTGGGGGGTGGATGCTGCGCAATTCGTATGTTGGCACAACGCCTGATACACACGGCCGGGGCGGCGGGGGGAACAATGTTGTCAACGTGATTCTTGTAGATTTCCGCGGGTATGACACTGTTGGCGAAATCACGGTGCTGTCGATTGCGATGATGGGTGTGCTGGCGCTGATTGGTGCGTGTCCGGCGCCACTGGGATTGAAAGAGCGCGGGCCGCAGAAGCATTTGCGTTCGTACATGTTGCGCACGGCGATGAAATTGCTGTTGCCATTGAGCCTGCTTTTCGCGGCGTATGTTTTCTTCAAGGGGCATGACAGGCCGGGCGGCGGGTTTATCGCGGGGCTCATCGCGGCGGTTGGTCTGGCGGCGTATCGGATGTCTGATGGGGGTGCGGCGCTGAAGAGGCTGATTCCGATCAAACCGGGGATTACGGCGGCGATTGGTCTTGCGCTTGCGCTAGCGACGGGCGTTGCGCCATTGGTGATTCATTTGTTCACGGGTGAGGGCGGGCCGTTTTTTACAAGCAACAATGCGTATGTGCCGCTCATTGGGGGCGGGACATTCCACTGGACAAGTGTGATGCTCTTTGATCTTGGGGTATTTATTGTGGTGGTTGCGGTGTCGGTTGGCATGATCAACCGCTTCGAAGAGGAGCTTGATTAAATGACAGTGCTTCTATCCATCTGCGTTGCGGTGATTTTCGCAGTGAGTGTGTATCTGTTCACATCGCGCGACTTAAAGAGTGTTGCGATGGGTGTGTTTCTGTTTTCGCATGCAGCGCATCTGGGGATTATTGCGATGAGCGGGCAGCCGTTACTCACGGTGAGCGGGGAGACCATTCGTAAGGCGGCTCCGATTCTCGGCACAAGTGAGGCGGGGCTACATGTTGATCCGCTGCCCCAAGCCCTGATTCTCACATCGATTGTGATCAGCTTTGCGGTGACTGGTTTTTTGCTTGCGCTGCTTGTGGCGCAACATCGGCGGGTGCAGTCGATGGATGTTGCGGACTTGCGTGATGAGGATCGCCCGGAACTGCCAGCGAGTATTGAAACTGTGGAGATGGCGTGATGCACAACGACTGGATAGCACTTTTCGTGATTCTCCCGCTTGCTGGCGGGATCATTACCACGGCATTGTGCGGCAACGTGGTGCTGCAACGCATTGCGGGACTTCTGGTGCTTGGTGCAACGGGACTTACTGCGGTTCTCCTTGGGTCGCAATTGTCACCTGAAGTACCGGTGCTTGTGTCATTTATGGGTGGGTGGCAGCCGCCATATGGGATTGCCATTGCGCTTGACGGCGTGTCTGCGACACTGATTGGGATTGCGAATATTGTTGCGATCGCAGCGTATTTTCATTCCTTTTCGACACTTTCGCCTGCGATGGAACGGCGGTGGTTTCATCCGCTGTTTCATCTGCTGATTCTCGGGGTGAATTTTTCGTTCATCACGGGCGACCTGTTCAACTTGTTCGTGGCCTTTGAGATCATGCTGATGGCGAGCTATGCGCTGATCGTGCTAGGGGGCGGGCGAGCGCAGATGTCGCAAGCGTATAAGTATGTTGTGCTGAACCTTGTGGGCTCGACGGTGTTCGTGCTCACGGCGGGGCTTTTGTACGGGATTGTGGGGACGCTCAACTATGCGGATCTTGCGCGCATCGTCAGTGATGCCAAATCCACAGGCGCGGCGCTTCCGACAGGGTTTCAGACTTTGAGTGTGATGATGCTGTTCGTCTTTGCACTGAAAGGGGCGGTGTTTCCGTTGTGGTTCTGGCTGCCTGATACCTATCACACGATGCCCTCGAGCATCAGTGCGTTGTTTGCAGCGCTGCTGTCCAAGGTGGGCGTGTATGCGGTGTTGCGGCTGTTTCCCTCGGTGTTCGCGTCACCGGGGGCTGAAGGCTTGACGTTTGTGAATCAGATTCTGCCGATTGCGGCAGGCTTGACGATGCTCATTGCAATTGGGTGCGCGCTGTCTGCGATGAATGTCCGGCGCATTCTTGCGATGGTACTTATAGCGCATGTTGGATATCTGATTTTTGGGATCACTTTGATGCGCCCGATGGCTTTTGCGGCGACGCTTCACTATATGGGTCAGGAAATGATTGTCATGGCCGGGCTGATGCTGTGTTGCGGCGTGATTGAAAAACGCGCGGGGAGCATGCGGCTTGATGAACTGGGCGGACTTGCGAAATCGATGCCGGGCGTTGCAACGATGTTCTTTGTGCTGATGATTGGTTTGATCGGTGTGCCGCCACTTGCGGGATTTTATGGCAAGGCGCTGCTTCTCCGTGAAGGCATAGGTGCGGGCTCATGGGGACTTGTGAGCGCGACTGTGTTCACGGCGGTGCTCACACTTGTGGTGATGTTGCGAATCTGGGTGCGCGCATTCTGGGGGGAATCGAATTCGCCGGGGTTTGCCGTGCCCGAAGGTGCGGAGGCGGGCCCATCGCTGCGGTATGGATTTGCAATGGTTGGCATTTCGATTACGGCCGTTGCCTCGGTGGGCTATGGGTTTGCGGCGGAACCGACGCTTGCCTGGGCGACGTATGCAACTCGGGAACTTGACAATCCGCAAGAGTACATGTTTGCAGTGCTTGGTGATCGCGCTCCGGCGGCGCAGCCAACAGCTGCCATTCACAAAGGCATGACAACGCATGAGATGAAAACGATTGCGATGGAGGGCGATCAATGAGCCGTTTCCTGTTTAACGTGCTGCTTGCGGTAGTGTGGTGTTTGCTAACGGGCAGTGCAACGCCTTGGAACTTCCTTGCGGGGCTTGGTATTGGCGCGCTGGTGTTGGTCGCCTATTCGACTATTGCGCGCAAGGGGCCTTATCTAGGGCGACTGTGGGCGCTGCTTTCGTTTGGGTTGTATTTCACGGGCTTGCTCATCAAATCAAACTGGCAGATCGCCCGGGAGATTGTGACTCCACATTTTTCACAACAGCCACGGCTGCTTCGGTATCCGGTTGGGCATTTGACGCAGACGCAGGTGACAACACTTGGCAATGCGATCACACTCACGCCGGGCACACTTGCTGTTGATGTGAGCCCGGACGGGCAGTGGTTGTACCTGCACTGCATGTATGCAGAGGATCCTGAAACTGCGCGGCGGGATATTGACGAGCTGCAAACTCATTTGATGAAAGGGGTGTTCGCATGATGATGCACCTGCCTGATCACCTTGCCCCCCTGCTTGTTGCCAGTGAGGGTGTGACGCCCTGGACGCGCACGATGCTTGACATGATTATCACGGGGGGCATCATTTTGATGTCACTTGGTGTGCTGCTTTGCATGATTCGGTTGCTCAAGGGCCCGACGCTTGTGGATCGCGGGCTTGCAGCGGATACGATTTCCATTCAGATTGCGGGGCTCGTGCTGTTGTTGACGATTCGCCTCGAAACACTTGTTGTTTTTGATGTTGTGCTTGTTGTTGCGATTCTGGGGTTCGTATCGACGCTTGCTTTTGCGCAATATCTGGGGCGGAAGGGAGCGGCGGTATGACCATGCTGATTCCGGTATTGCTTGCTGCGGATGACACCCTTGCTGCTGGCCTGCGCGATGTGCTTGCGTCGATTGCGCTGACGGGTGGTTTGTTTTTTATGTTCGTTGGCGCGGTTGGAGTTGTACGGTTTCCTGATGCGTATCAGCGGATTCACGCTGCGTCGAAATGCACGACGCTTGGCCTTGCAGGGATGTTGATTGCAGCGCTGCTTCATGTGTGGACGCTAGATATCGCGGGGAAAGCGGTGATGGCGATTGTGTTCACGTTTGTGGCCTCGCCGATCGGCTCGCACCTGCTCGCCAAATCGGCGCATCATGCGAAGATGGAACAGTGGCCGGGCACACTGAGTGATGAACTGGCGCAAGACAAGGCTGACCCGAACTATTCTGTGAGTGATGACGAGATCGGTGTTCCTGAGGGGCCAACGCGGCTTGTGCGCGGGGAAGATGCGAGATCGATGCGCGTGGGCGCTGCGTGATCGTTGAAGAATCACATGAACAGCCCGGGTGCGTTAGGATGTCAATGTCGTTCGGAGAGGTGGCGGAGCGGCTGAACGCGCCGGTCTCGAAAACCGGTTGACCTCACGGTCACGGGGGTTCGAATCCCCCCCTCTCCGCTTTCGTGTTTCTATCTCCTTTGGAGACGGAGATGTACGCGCCGATTGCGCGAAAAACCGTGTAGTTCTGCAGGATTGTTCGCTATGCCGACATGGTCTCTGCACGTGAGCGGTGCCAACACCGGCAAATTGAGCGCCGTTTAGGGTGAACGTCTCTATGCCGCTTTTTCGAGCGGCGCAACTCTCTTCATTGCGCCATGTGTGTTCGCCACAAACTGGCAAGTCTAGAAAGATCGTATAGCAAAACGCGGCGACGCAGCTTGAAAAAATCAGGGCGTCGATGAGTTATCGCAATGCCGCGCCGGAAGGACTGCGTGTACTTCCACTCACCGTCATCGGAGTAGAAGCGCTGCACGGTTACGGTGTAATACGTCCCGCCATCGAGCAGATCATTGGCCCAGATGGCCGCTTTGATGGTGCCAAGGCGGACGTGATGGACAGGCTTGTTCGTCTGATTCATGGGAAAGGGTTCTCCATTGCTGGGGGCCTGAGGTCGGCCCGGTCGCAAGAACCCCGGGACGCTCTGGCCACGAGGGAGAACACAAACGATGAAATACCCGCACAAACGAAGACCCAATCGAACCGCAGGTGCAAGGTGTTGAAGAGGGGTGATCTGGCACTGGGCGGGACAGTACCCCGGTCAAGGACTCGTGCCGCTGCATGAGTATCAGTGCGTAACACATCCACGCCAATGTCTATTGCACATTGTGGGCTAAAGCATCTGAACATCGCGCGATCACACATTGAAACCATGTGATCAATTTACCCTGAACTGCCCTCGTGCCCGTGCCTGCGCTGCTAGCTACGCGTGCATTCTTTGGTCCAACGAATAAAGATTATCACCATCCGAGGAAGCTGATGTGCGTCACAAATCCCAACAAACTGCTTGTCTTTCACATAGCACCACAGCCAAGGGCCGAGCGTTTTTCCCCGCTCGTCATAGTTGTCATCGTCGTTGTATCCGTCATCTATTGCGTCGAATTGTCGATACTCAAGCTCCGTGCCGGTCAGATCAATCTTGATACCCCAGCCGGGGTTCTCGATCGTTTCGATCTTGATCCCGAATTCATGTTCCCACTCTCCATCGCATTGTGCGATGCGCCAACTCTGGAGGGCTTCCCAAAGCCGACCCAACTCTTGCAGCGAAACCGATATGTGCGGCTGATCCATGTAAGTCATTTTAGCACTTAACCTCCCGAATTGGAACGAGGACTCTTGGGACCCGGCCCATGCTCCTTGAGCTGCTTCTCGGCATCATCTATGTCCTGCTCAGTCGCGGGTCTGGGTCGCTCCCGCTCATTCTTGTTGGGATGATTCTTCCTTGCTGGGTCGTCATGAACATGCGGCGTCTCCACGTCTCCGTGCTTTGCCCCGTCCAGGTCGACTTTTCGGCCATCCGGAAGCACCACACGATTTCTATTCATATTGAGTTTTTTCTTGAGTGCTTTGGCACGTTTGCGCAGTGCTTTCAACAAGTCCCCGCCGGGAATGAACCCAGCGCCCGCACATAAAATGTCAATGCCATCGCGATCATATACAGCTTTCCCAAGGTCCTTGATGTCCCAAGGCGTCCCGAGGCCTGGTACCCAAGGAGCAATTTCATCGATCGCTCTCCCCACGCCTCCAAACGATGGAATAAAGTACTCTGGCCCGATATATTCCGGAGAGCCCGGTCTGCCCGTCGGGTAGAACGGATTCATTGGGTGGCCGATTTCGTACCCACCTCCACCGAGATCCTCAAACTCACCATCAGACAGACCAAATGGGTCGCTGGATTGGGCAGGACGACTAGCCACATAGCTAGTCCCATTGCCTCGCCGGAGCCCAACAAAAACACATGCTATGGCGGTAGGTCCGTAGAAATCTTTAGCAGCATCCAAAGCTTCCTGCAAGGCGCGTTCCCAAGCATCGCGTTTCGCCTTTTCCCATGCCAGGATGTCGTCTGGCGGCATCTGCTCGTAGTAGATCTCGTCATGGCCTTGCCCAAGGTAGTTGTAGTGGCCATATCCTTTGTCGTAATCTTTCTTGTCGTACAGATGTGGGCGAACGATGATCTGTTGCCCTTTCTTGTACACCGACCACTCTCGATGATGCTTCCTGGGATCGTACTCAATAATGCGCCCTTCGAGCCTACCTGCAAGTCCAAACGGGTCACCGAATACGCCCGGTGCGAGCGCCACATAGTTCAGCCCGTTCCCAAAGTTAAACCCGTCCCCCCACACCCCAATCGTATCCCTCGTCGTAAACCTCCCCCATTTCGGATCGAGATACCGAGTGCGGTAGTAGTAGAGTCCGGTTTCGGTGTCGTAGTACCGCCCGGTGAAGAGGAACGCATTGTCAATCTGCGTGTCACCCGGTGAGTTGGCCGGGTCATTGTCGGCCCCGAGGACCATGACACTGCCGTAGTCGTCGTACTCATATCGCTCCTGCACAACACCCACGCTATTGCTCACTGCCATCGTCGTGAACAGATCATCGGCGTGATACCAGAGGTCTTCATATTGACCTGCCGATGGCTCGTCATAGCGGCGCATCGCGACCATGTGATCAATGTAGCCTGAATCACCAATGCAAACGTAACTGCGCAATGCATTGCCCGATTCATCCTGCTCTTCGAGCAATTGCCATGCAGATTGACCGCCCCAGATGAAGCTCCGGGTGGCCCGGTTTGCTTGTCAAACCGGGAGCGGTGTGATGTGAAGCGCTAGCATGCTTGCAGATGTTGGGTATTGCATGAAAACCATGACGCTGGTGATGAGTGAGTGCGTGAGCGAATCGCGCGGTTTCTTCGTGGCACCCATGACACACAGGTCGCCCGCCGCGGCGGGTGGGCCACCAAGAATCACGAATAAAGAACGTGGCCTTCGCGGACTCAGACCACGGCACCGGGAATAAGAAGGCGGGCGAGACGCCCACCCCACCAAGAAACACAGGTCGGAGACCTGTGCCACCAAAGACAAAGAAACCCCCGCGCTCGCGCTTGGGGCTAGCCAAGTCAAGACCCCCTACCGCCGTCGTCGTGATGCGAGTCGTTCAGCAGTTGGCACGCGCACGTTCCAGACAAGGCCCATCTTCGACATGGTCCAGATGACTGCATAGCTCGTGTCGGGTTGCCACCAGCGCAGGCCGTGGCGCGCACTGGTCGGGAAGCCGTGATGGTTGTTGTGCCAGCCTTCGCCGAATGCGAGGACGCCGACAATGAAGTTGTTGCGAGAGTGATCGCGGCTTTCATAGGGCCGCGTGCCCCACATGTGACAGATCGAATTCACCGACCAAGTCACGTGATGCACAAAGGCGATGCGCGCAAGCCCGCCCCACAGGAAGCCGAGCAGAGCGCCGGACCAGCTCAGCGAAATCACGCCGCCGAGCACGGTGGGAATGAGCAAACTCAGCGCAACCCACAGTGGAAAGAGCTTGCTGATGCGGCGGACGAGTTTGGAGCGCAAAAGATCGGGCGTGTACTTCTTTTCGCGCCCGGCACCGTGCTTGAAGATCCATCCGACATGCGCATTCCAGAAGCCCTTGATCGCGCCGCGGATGCCGCTGCCCGAGCCGTGCGGTGAATGCGGATCGAGCTCGTGATCCGAGTGCTGATGGTGGCATCGATGGAAAGACACCCAGCGCATGAGCGAGCCTTCGACGGCCATGGAGCCGAGTATGCCGAGTGTTGCGGTGACAATCGGGCCGGTGCTGAAGGACTTATGGGCGAACAGTCGGTGATAGCCGATCGTGATGCCAAGCCCGGTGGCGAAATACATGCCCACGAACAGCGAGAGTTCAAGCCATGAAAACCCGCGTTGCCAGAGCAGTGCCATCGCAAGAATGAGCCCGGCGAAGGGCACGAGAACTGCAATGAGCGTAATCACCCGTCGCACCAATGAAGGCGCGATAGGTGCAGAATCATCAAGTGTTGGACTGATGATTGTGTGTGTCATGAATTGCGTATCGGTTTAGTACCGACCGCGGCCACCACCGCCGCCGCCGCCACCGTATCCGCCGCCACCGCCGCCGCCACCGCCACCGCGGCCGCCGCCATAACCGCCGCCACCACCACCGGAGCGAGGCTCGCGGGGCTTGGCTTCGTTGACTCTGATCTGACGACCAGAGAACTCTTTGCCATCAAGGGCTTCCATAGCCTTGATTGCGGCGCTCTTGTCCGGCATTTCCACAAAGCCGAATCCCTTGGGACGGCCTGTGTCACGGTCCATAATTAACGTGCATTCTGCGACGTCGCCATGCTCTGTGAAAAGGTCTTGAACCTGCGTCTGCGACATGTCGAATGGGAGGTTTCCCACATAGATCTTCATCGATATACCATTTCGCCCCCAATGGGGCATGCCCCGAAACGTGAAATCCGAGCGAGATCTTCAGGGCCGATCGATCGACGGATGAACAGGCGAGCGGGGTGAGCTTCGACTCCACCCACGCACCCGCGCGGACAGTATAGGCAAAGTCGGGGGAGGGGGTGTCAATCTGGTCTTTCCCCTTCATGTGGTGGGAAACCCACCCGCCTGTTGATGCTCGGACACGTGGCCAGTCGTGAGACGGAGGACACATACGGCCCGGCACTTGATCGCAAAGATGGGGCTTCGCCCAAAGGGCGTCGCGCGGTACGATAGGGGGCGACTCGGAGGGCTGATGCCATGACCAGTCGGAATATGACCGGAATTGGGGCAGCGAAATTGAGCGCACTGGCAGGGGGACTTGCGATTGCGTCTGTTGCGATCGCCCAGCCAAATCTGTACGACCCCGTCGATGCGGCGCTTCAGAAAGCCAAACGACCGAATGCGATGGGCGCTTTGGCCCAGCCGCGCGCGGGGGTGCCCTCGGCGGGTGAGGTGTGTCTGCAAGCAACGCCGATCGTGAATGGCAGCAGTTTCGATTTCGACAACACGCTCACGAGCGGCGGGTGGGACGAGATTGATCTCTTGACCGCCAATACGCCGAACCCGGGCGTGAACTTCTGTATCGGTAACACGACCGGTACCGATCGCAACACCTACTGGTTCAGCTTTGTCGCCACCTCTACCAGCGCGCTGGCGCATACCTGCGACAGTGTGGCCACAGATTCATCGGCGCAGATGTACTCGGGCTCGTGTGGCAGTCTTGTTGAGATTGCCTGTTCGGAAGATGTGTGCGGCCCAACGACGTTCAACAGTTATTTGTATGGTGAGGGATTGACGGTTGGTGAGACCTATTACATTCAAGTTGGCAGTTGGAATCTGGCTGCCGCAGGTGCGTACAACCTGAAACTCATCTGCCCCGCACCGGATTGCACAACGTGTAGCCCAACTGCAATTATTGACAATGATGGCCCGTGTCTTGATGTTGACTTCGTGCAAAATGGTGACCCTGCGGCTTCGCCTTCCGTGCCGCCGGGCAACAACAACAACTTTGGGTGCGTCGAACCGGACCTTGCTGCGGGAGATACACCGCGATTTCAGGATCTGGGCCTGATCTCGACCGTTGAGATTTGCGGCACATTGAATCACAGTCAGCGCAGCGACCAACCAGCCACGGCTTTCTTTACGGATTTCGATTGGTACACATTCTTCACACCCACCGATGCAACGAATGGGGCACTCGAGCAGCTTGACTATCTATTTTCTTCCAACACGTCAGCCGCCTTCTTCATCATGCAACTTGGCCCCTCCAATCTGCGAGGTTGCGATGGTGATACGTTGGCAGACCTTGATATCAACTATGCGGCGTTCCCCTATTACCCATTGACACCGGGGTCGGGGTTCATCCCGGGGTGTAATGCGACATACGAAGGGTCGGTGTCGCTTCCGGATGGCGAGGAGTTCAATCTCATTGTGCGCAAGACGCGAGCCTTCGATGCGCCAGCGCTCTGCGTGAACGAAATTGGTCGTGAGTACACCGTGCTACTGGATATCGCAGACCCGCCGATCGGTGCATGTTGCTTCCCGGATGACACGTGCGCAGAAGTGTTGAGCGCAGACTGTTTCGGCATCTACCGTGGCGACTTCACGTACTGCGCGGGCAATCCCAATGGCCTTGACATCACAGGCCGGACCGAAGCATCAGCGTGTCCGGATGCGCTGCCATGCCCGCCCGGCGGATTTATTGAAAATCAGGGGCTCGGTGAATTTTATGAATTTGCATTGTGGGGCGACATTATCAACTCGGGATGCAATGCTCAGCCGCATCCATTGACCGGCCAAATCGTGCCGATTGCACCCGATCTTGTGCAGTGCGGCGAGACCTGGTGCGCTACGACCGGCACACTCGGAAATGGCACTCGCAATATGGACTGGTACCGGTTCACACTCACAGAGCCGGCGCAAGTGACCATCACACTCGACGGCCAAGTTCCCATGCAACTGTTTGTCTTCGAGACATTCGATGGCAATTTCATCACCTGTCAGGGAGAAACAGTGGTCGGGTTTGAGCAATCCACCACAGAAAATGGCACGCTCGTGCTCAGTGAATCACTCTGTGCAGGTGATTACTACATCGTGACTGCACCGGGTGGGTTCGTTGGTTTTGATATACCGATTCCCACCTACGACGCGTGGGACTATCTCTTTTCAGTGGCGTGTGACCCGGTGCTGCAAGTTGTTGGTGCGTGTTGCCTGAGTGATGCATCGTGCATTGAAACCGATCCGTGCACCTGTGGTGAACTTGCGGGGTGGTTTTACGGCGAGGGCAGTGTGTGTGCAGAAAAGAGTGTTTTATGCTGCACTGACCTGTGCGATGTTGCAGATGCGCCAGAGAATGAACCATCGTGCTTTGCCGGATATCAGGATTTTTATAACAGCGGGTGTGATGCACGCAAGTTTGAGAGCTTCCAAACCAACGGGTTCACATTTGCGGGCGATCCGACGCCCGATGGCATCGTCGAAATTGATCCATTTATTGATGCAACTTTGGGACAGGTGTTTTGCGGCACAATCGGTGCATTTACAACGAACCTGCGCCTGAGTGATGGCTCGATCTTTACAGACGGCGTGAACGATACTGACTGGTATCGCATTCAACATGCAGGCGGGGTGCTGCAGGCCTCTGTGCATGCTGACCGCTTTATCGCGCAGGTCCGGCTGCTGCACGAAACGGCTCCATCTGTGAATCTGTGCGAAGCAGTTTCAAATGATCCGCTATGGATACCCCCTCGGATACCCCCTCTCATTTTGACACAAGATCGCGGCTCGCAGACGGCTGCCTCCTGCGCATTTGGGGTCGTCAGCTTTGGCGTTCAGCCACCAGGCCTGTATTACCTCGTCGTGTCACCGATCAATACGGTGTTCGGGGCACCATTTAGTTGCACAGATCCGAGGGACTATCGCTTTGCGTATGGCCCGGCGTTTTGCGCTTGCCCGAATGTCGATGATTCGGATGGGCTCGGTGAGGTGAATCTTGCAGACCTTGTCCTTACGTTGTTCAACTTTGGCGGCATTGTCGAGCCGGGTGAAAATGGCGATGCAGATTGCGATGGTGATGTTGATCTCGACGATCTGAGCACCGTGCTGTTTGCGTTTGGAACAAGCCTTGGGTGTTAGTGCGACTCCCTCACGCGCCATTCGTCGGTGGCGTGCGGGATGCGCGACCCACAAGAGGGAAAGAAAAGAAACCCCTCACCCGTCTCGCCTTGGGCGATCCACCCTCTCCCCGCTGCGCAGGGCGAGGGAGCCGGAAAGAACGTGGCCATCGCTTCACTCAGACCACGGCACGATGAATGCAGATTCGCCAACTTGCACGATGGGAGAGCAAAAACACCTGCCCGTTGCCGCTCTCCCATACGCAGTATCGCGCCATGCTTGGGCTCGATCCTTTACACTGCCCCTCAGTGCACGACGCTCAACGATCAACCATCGGTCCATACATCGTCAGCCGCGAGATCGGTCGCGGCGGGATGGGTGTGGTCTATCTTGCCCGCGATTCTCGGCTTGACCGTGATGTGGCGATCAAGGCTTTGCCGGAACATGTGGCTGCGGATGCGGAACGCCTCTCGCGATTCGAGCGCGAAGCGAAGACACTTGCACAAATCAACCATCCCAACATTGCGGGCATTCATGGCCTTGAAGAGCAGGATGGTTCGCGGTTTCTGATTCTTGAATATGTCGAGGGGGAAACACTCGCAGAGCGTCTTGATGGAGGCGCATTGTCAGTTGATGATGCGCTCGAATTCGGGGCGCAGATCGCGGCGGGGATGGAAGCAGCCCACGAGGCGGGCATTATTCACCGCGATCTGAAGCCGGCGAATATCAAGATCACGCCTGAAGGCAATGTGAAGGTGCTCGACTTCGGCCTTGCGCGGGCAGATGAATCAGCATCATCGAGTTCGATCAGCGAGAACCCGACACTGACCACTCCTTTTCAGCACACGCCGACGATGCCTGGGGCGGTGCTGGGGACAGCGCCATACATGAGCCCGGAGCAGGCGCGCGGGCGCAAGGTCGATAAGCGCACCGATATCTGGTCGTTCGGTGTTGTGCTGTATGAAATGCTTTCGGGGATCGGTCCTTTTCACGGCGAAACTGCGACGGATTCGATCGGTGCGATTCTGCACAAGGATGTTGATCTCGCGCAGTTGCCACCCGCAACACCGAAAATGGTGCGCCATGTGATTGAGCGTTGCCTGGCGCGCGACAAGAACGAGCGATATCGAGATATTGGCGATGTGCGCCTTGAACTGCAGCGCGCTGACAAAGACGATGCCCCGCCGCCAACACCGAAGAGTTCGCGTGCCCTGCTAGCGATTGTCAGCGCAGCGCTTGTGGTAGCACTTGTCGCCCTTGGTGCAATGGTGGTCATGAATCAACCCGCGCCGCCGCCTCCATTGACACCAATTCACGTCTCACTTGAACCGCCCAATGATGCCCGGATTCTCTTCTCGGGCGATCTCGCTGGCCCGCCGGTCGTTTCACCGGACGGCACTCAAATCGCTTTTTGCGCTGCACTTGAAGGCAAGATGCGATCGCTGTGGGTGCGCGACCTTGGCAAATCAGACCCGCGCGAGCTTTCGAGCACGGATGGTGCCCTGTTTCCATTCTGGAGTCCGGATGGCCGAGAGATTGGTTTCTTCACGGTCGATTCCCTGCTTCGATTTGATCTCACTAGCGACACGGTGCAGCGCATTTGCGATGTGGCTCAGGCGCGCGGCGGCACATGGGCCGACGATGGCAGCATCATCTTCTCACACAACTTTCAGGGCGGGTTGTTGCGTGTAGACACAAATGGCGGCGAACCGACGGAGTTGACGACACTCGACGAGACACAGCACACCAGTCACCGCTGGCCTTTTGCTATACCGGGAACGAATAAGTTTCTTTTTTTGGCTGTTTCAGCCCGTTCCAACGAGCAGGAGAACAACGCCATATACGTAGGCACGCTCGAGGACACGCCACCGAAAAAAATCATTGCGTGCGACTATCGCGCTGAGTTCATCAATGATCGACTTCTTTATGTCCGAGACAGTGTGCTACTCGCATCAAAGGTCAATCTTGATGACGCAACAATCACAGATCGTCCCATCGTAATCGCGAAAGACCTTGCGCCGGACCTGTCGACCTGGCACGGGCAGTTCTCTGCAAGCAGCAGCGGGGTGCTTGTCTTCAGCAGGACTTCTGACAGTAACAGCACCGCAGGCCGAACGGCTCCCTCTTCATTGGCCGCCGAAGGGGACCGGATCAGTCACTACACACATGCTGGTCGCGTTGCGACAACCTATGCAGCGGGCATGCCCATGCTGAGTTTGGCCCTGAGCCCCGATGGGCGAACACTTGCGATGTCAGTCCTTGCTGTGGACGGAGCGCTCGACATCTGGCTCCACCCGACGGCATGGATCCCGGAACGCAACGTGCGGGGCGCCAGCAAATTGCAGAAAGATTCTTTCCTCACACTAGAGCCGCAGCGGTTGACTTTTTTATCAGGGGCCGAAGTCGAACCTGTCTGGTCACCTAAAAGCGACGAAGTCATGTTCTGGTGGGAGGGTGATGCCACCCACCCGAGGGGCATCTACCGCAAACGAATTGGCGGCGGCACGGAAGTTCTTGTCCGTGATAATCAAGGTGAAGACGACTATCCGGTTGACTGGACGAGGGACGGCAAGTATCTCGTGTTTGTCACGGGCGGAGCGCTCTTGAATGAAAAAAACGACATCAGGGCGCTGTCTCTAGAAGACGGTACGGAAATGGCGCTCGTCGAAGCGCCGGGACCGGACTATGACTCCAAGGTTTCTCCAGATGGACGCTGGCTTGCATACACATCCAGAGAATCAGGGAAAAATGATGTGTATGTGATTCCGTTTGCACCCAACTGGCCCGAGGATAAACGCGCGCAGAAGTGGCGCGTCTCTCCTGACGGCGGCGTTGTGCCGCGCTGGAGCCGCGAAGGTGATGAGCTGTACTACATCTCCGATGTCGGATCACTTGTCGCGGTTGGTGTCAATGCCGAAGACGAATCTTTCTCATTCACCCCGCCGCGCGAACTCTTCCCGGCGCCATGGGACACTGGGCGCACATACGATCCGACTCCTGATGCCAAGGACGGCACGAACGGTTTCATGTTCCTCGACAGCGACGAAGGCAATGATGCGCCAATCTCGATGATCCTGAACTGGCAGGCGCTGCTCGCTCAGAACCAAGACAAATAAGAGCTGCGCCACGACTTGAAAAGGACAACACGCTATGTCTACCAACACACCGGAAACAACTCGCGATCTGTCCCGCAGGGAGTTCATGCTTGCCACTGCCGGGGCTGCGGCTGCTGCTGGCGCAATGGCGCACGGCGTGCGCGCCCAGCCCGCCGACGGCGCCTTTGACTATGACTTCCCCTATTCATCGCAGCGCATGCCTGTGCTGGCGCGCAACTGCGTGGCGACGAGTCAACCGCTTGCCGCGCAGGCAGGGCTCGAAATGTTGCGCAAGGGCGGCAATGCGATTGACGCCGCGGTTGCGACGGCGGCGGCGCTCACGGTCGTCGAGCCGTGCAGCAATGGCATCGGCTCTGACAACTTCGCGCTGATCTGGAGCAAGGGCAAGCTGCATGGACTCAATGCGTCCGGGCGCTCGCCCAAGGCGCTCAAACGCGAGCGCTACGACGGCATGGATTCGATTCCGCTGTATGGCTGGGACGCCGTGACGACACCCGGCGCGGTGTCCGGCTGGGCGGCGGCCATTGAACGCTTCGGATCACTGCCGATGACGACCGTGCTCGAACCGGCGATTCGCTACGCGCGCGAGGGCTATCTCGTGTCGCCCGGCGTAGGCGAATCTTGGTCCCGTGGGCACGGGCACTACAAAGGTGAAGCGAAGTTTGATGCGTGGCAGCAGACGTTTTGCCCGAAGGGACGAGCGCCGCGCATTGGCGAGCTCTGGCGCAGCGAAGATCACGCGCGCACGCTGGAGCGCATCGCGCAGACCAGTGGGCGCGATTTCTATGAAGGCGAGCTTGCCGATCGCATCGACAAAGCCGCCCGCGCTTTTGGGGGCGACCTGCGGGCTGCGGACCTTGCAGCACACGCCGCCGAGTGGGTCGAGCCGATTTCGATTGACTATCAGGGTGTGCACTTGCATGAGATTCCACCCAATGGGCAAGGTCTTGCCGCCCTCATGATGCTCGGCATCCTCCGGCACTTTGATGTGGCATCGCTGCCGCCCGATTCGGTCGAGAGCCTGCATCTGCAAATCGAGGCGATGAAGTTGGCCTTTGCTGATGGGCATCGGTATATCGCGGACCCTGCGCACATGGACCGCACGGTCGAATCGCTGCTTGATCGCGATTATCTCAAGAGCCGTGCTGCGCTGATCGATCGGTCGCGCGCCACCGACTTCAAGCACGGCACACCCAAGGATGGCGGCACGGTGCTTCTGACCACCGCGGATGCCAAGGGCAATATGGTGTCGTGGATTCAATCGAACTACACCGGCTTCGGTTCGGGCATGGTTGTGCCGGGCACGGGGATTGCGCTGCAAAACCGAGGCGGCTGCTTCACGCTCGAGCGCGGGCATCCCAACGAGATCGGCCCCAACAAGCGGCCCTACCACACGATCATTCCCGGGTTTGTCACACGCGGGGGTAACCCACTCATGGCGTTCGGCGTGATGGGGGGGTACATGCAGCCGCAGGGGCATGCGCAGGTGATCACGCGGCTTGTTGACTCGAAGCAGAATCCGCAGGCCGCGCTCGATGCGCCACGCTGGCAAGTCACCGAGGGACTTGGCGTGAGCTTCGAGCCGGGCTTTGATGCGTCAACCTATGACACCCTGAAAGGCATGGGGCACAACCTGCGCACCACCGGCACGCGCAATGCCTACTTCGGGCGCGGGCAGGCGATCTATAAGCTCGAAGATGGCTACCTGGCTGCGAGTGACCTCCGCGCCGATGGGCAGGCGGTGGGGTTTTAATTCGGGTGGCCGGGCTTGCTTGTCAAGCCCGGTCTGAGTGATGTGCACTCTTGCGCTCCCGGTTTGCAAGCAAACCGGGCCACCCATCAACCCAAGAAATCAGTAATTCGGCGTGTACTTCTCCCCCGCCCTAACCCCCACGGTCAACGTGTTGCCCGCAGGCGGCAAGGGACACGTCGCAAACGCGGTGAACGCACACATCGGATTGTGGGCCATGTTGAAATCAAGCAGCACGTTGCCATCTGCATCAGGATCGTCGGTATCCAGGAAACGCCCGCCGGGATAGGTGCCATTGCCATTGGTGGCATCGCCAAAGACGATGAACAAGCCGCCATTGGACGAAATCGTTGGCGTCAATCGCAGCTCTTCGCCGCCAAGTTCAAACACCAACACACCCGGCGAAGGTGATGTTTCAACCAGCCCCAGCACGGTCGGCACACCAAGATCGCTCTCCTGCGGCACAAGTTTCGCCGTCACGCGCCACTTGTCCTTGACCGCATAGCGATCGACGCCTTTGAAGTGAGCAAGCGTCTCGGCATTGCGATTCTTGACGCGCAGGAAGAGTTCCCCGCCATCGCCGCGCTTGATCACATGGAACAGATGCGGCCCCGACATGAGCACCGTCGGCGATCCGTCCGTATCGATCACCATCGTCGTCTTCTGCACACGACCACTTTCTTCACCAAAGCGCTCGACCACGGCGCCGCGATCCGCAGTGAAGGTGACGCTGTCGCCAATCACATCGAGCACACCAAGCCGCGCGGAGGCGCCATTTAGGACGATGTCCGCGCCCGACAAGCCGCCGATCGACTGCTGGCCTTGCTTCAGTTCGTGCAAGCCCACAAGGGTGAGCCAGCCGGTTTCGCTGCGAAGCCCGGCCTCGCGCTTCGCGGACCAGGCATCAACTTTCGACACCCATGCTGCATCTTGCACCGCGCAGCCTCCCATCCCAAGTACGACAAGTCCGGCCAATAGCTTCTTCATACTGCCCAGCATAGCAGCGTCCAACCCTGACCCCCGAATCGCTATGATGTTCGGCCCGCCAGCAGCCATGGCGGCAATGGGGACCAGCGTGGCGAGACTTCATGAATATCAAGGCAAGGCGCTCCTCAAAGAGCACGGCATCGCGGTGCCCAAGGGCAGCGTTGCATCAAGCCCCGCAGAAGCAGAGCGCATTGCGCGCGAGCTTGGCGGACCGGTCGTACTCAAGATTCAAGCGTGGACGACGGGACGCGCGGCAATCGGCGGCGTCAAGTTCGCCGACACACCCGAAGAAGCGGCGATTGCGACGAAGGAACTGCTCGACATTACCGTCGGAAATTTCCCTGTCGAGCAGGTGCTTGTCGAAGAGAAGATTGCCATCAAGCATGAACTGTTTGTTTCACTCACCGTCGATGATGCTGCCCGCGCCCCGATGATCCTGCTTGCCCTCGAAGGCGGCACGGGCATCGAAGACCGTGCGGGTGATGTTGCCAAGCTGCCTGTGCATGTGCGCGATGGCGTCGACCGGGACTCCCTTGACCACGCCATCGGCAATTCATCACTCCCCAAAGCACAACACGCGCCGCTCGCCGAGGCGGTTGCCTCCATTGCCACAGTCGCGAAGTCAGTCGAAGCGCGCTCCGTCGAAATCAATCCGCTCGTGGTCACCGATGACGGCCGCGTGATGGCTGCGGACTGCCGCATGACTGTGGATGACTACGCCGTGTTTCGTCATCCCGAGCTTGGCATTGATATCGCCCGCGAACTCGACCACCCCCCCACCGCGCTCGAGCGCATCGCCTACCACGTCGAAGAAGCCGACCATCGCGGCACCTTCTACTTCGCGCAGCTCAATACGAAACCCGACGCGGGCAGCAAAGGCCTTGTCGGTTTTCACGGCGCGGGCGGCGGCGGCAGCATGATGTCGATGGACGCCATCACAAACGTTGGCTTCACCATCGCCAACTTCACCGACACATCGGGCAATCCATCGGCCGCCAAGGTCTACCGCGCCGCGCGCATCATCTTGAGCCAACCCGACCTCTGCGGCTATTTCGGCTCGGGCTCGGGCGTCGCAAGCCAGGAACAGTTCTGGAGCGCGTACGGCCTCGCCAAAGCGTTCTGGGAATTGGAACTATCTATACCCGCCGTCATTCGCCTGGGCGGCAACTCCGAAGACCGCGCCATCGACATCTTGCAAGACGCATGCACAGACCTGCCGGCGGCCATCGAAGGCTATCGCAAGGATGACACACCGGGCGTGATCGGCCAGCGCTTCGCCTCACTCGTCATCGCTGCAAGTGCGACATGGCAACCGCGCTCGCCGCGCAAGCCTTCGTTTGTCGGCACTTCAGGCGCAACATCCTTCGCGATCACCGGCGGCACGGTGTGGATTGATACGCCGCGATGGAACGATGCATTGCCAACTGTTCAAGAATTCGCACCGGGGCTGTTCGACGCCGACACAAGCGCGCCGACACTCGCCATAGATGCCGAGGCCTTCGCCGGCAAGGACAGCGAACTTATTGCGTGCGAAGTCGAATGCCGACGCCGCGGCTGCGATGCTGTGTTTGTTGAACTCGACATCCCCGGCCTCACCGAAGTCGCGGGAGGCGCGCACTAAATCATGGCCATCATCATCGACGAAACAAAACGCGTTTGCATTCAAGGCATCACCGGGCGCGAAGGCCGTGCGCGAGCCGCCCTCATGCTTGGGTACGGCACCAACGTCGTCGCGGGCGTCACGCCCAAGAAAGCCGGCGAAGAAGTCCTCGGCGTACCCGTGTTTGACTCAGTCAAAGACGCCGTCACCGCCACCGGCGGCATCGACATCTCCGTCATTCTCGTGCCGGCGAAGTTCGTCAAGTCCGCGGCACTCGAAGCAATCGGCGCAGGCGTGAAGCTCCTGCTCATCGTGCCCGATCGCGTACCCATGTGGGATGCAATGGAAATCGCAGACGCCGCGAAAACCGCCGGCGCACAGTTCATCGGCCCCAACACACTTGGCGTGTTGTCACCCGGGCGCGCAGTGATCGGCATGATGGGCGGCAAAGCCGAATCCGCCAAAGCATGGTTCAAACCCGGGCCCGTCGGCGTCATCTCGCGCTCCGGCGGCATGAGCAGTTCCACCGCCTATTACCTTGGCAAAGCGGGCATCGGCATCTCGACCATCGTGCACGTCGGCGGCGACAGCGTGCTTGGCATGCGCATCCCCGATGTCGCGCTGCAATTCGAAAACGATCCCGACACCCACGCGATTGTCATCTTTGGCGAGATTGGCGGCTCGATGGAAGAAGACCTCGCGGCCCTCATGACCGCCGGCAAAGTCACCAAGCCCGTCGTCGCGTACATCGGCGGTAAAGCAGCCAAAGAAGGCACGCGCTTCAGCCACGCCGGCGCGATCATCGAAGGCAATCGCGGTACGCACATCTCCAAGACCACCGCGCTGCGCAACGCCGGTGCGATCGTGGTCGATGGCTTTGGCGACTTGCCCGAAGCGGCGAAGAAGGCGCTGGAGAGCACTTCCGTTAGGTCTATGTAAGATGGTTGCCTAGCAATAAGGAGGGATCATGGAACTCTTTGAACGGCTGGCAACGGTGGCTGATCGGGCTCGCGAGCTTGAAGGGCAATTGCAAACGGAGGAGGCAACGAAGAATGCACTGATTCTCCCGTTTCTCCGAGCCCTGGGGTACGACCCTTTTGACCCGCATGAGGTAAATCCCGAATTCACTGCCGATGTCGGGATCAAGAGGAACGAGAAGGTTGACTACGCAATCTGTCTCGAGGGCGAGCCAGTCATTCTCGTCGAGTGCAAGTGTCAGGGCACAAACCTTGCGCGATATAGCTCTCAACTCTTTCGCTACTTCAGCGTCACACCTGCGCGGGTTGCGATTCTGACTGATGGACTCACTTATCGCTTTTACTCTGATTTGGTTCTGCCAAACAAGCTGGATGAGACACCCTTTCTCGACGTTCGCCTCGAGAATGTCACCGCGGAGGAAGCGGAGCAGCTCGCCTGGTTCTCCAAGGCACTGTTCAACATTGATTCCATATTGAGCGTGGCGGAAGATCTGCGATATAGCAAGGCAATTCGGGATCACTTTGGCAATTTGATTGCCGAACCCACTGACGACTTCTTGAAGATGCTCATTGAACCCGTTTATCAAGGCCGCTTTAGAAGCAGCGTGCTTGAGCAATACCGTCCCATCGTTGTGCGAGCGATCAACCAACACCTTGCGTCTCTTGTCGAACGCCGCCTCAACCGGGCCCTAGGTTCTGGCGCCAACACTACAAGTGCGGCGGAACCAGACCCTTCGTCTCAGATCCAAGAGGACGAGGGTGAGGTAACGACTATGGAAGAAATACAGGGCTTCTGCACCGTGAAGGCGATTCTTGCAGGACAAATCTCACCCTCACGCATTGCCGCGCGCGATGTGCAGAGCTATTTTGGCATCCTACTTGACGACAACAATCGGAAGCCGATTTGCCGACTCTGGTTCAATCGGTCGCAGAAGTACTTGGGTGTGTTCGACAACGACAAGAAGGAAACACGAGTACCCATCGAATCCGTTGACGATCTTTTCAATCATGCTGATCAAATTCGCGAGTCTTTAGCCCATGCCCTCAGCTGACCCCTGGCCCACCGCCATCACATCCATCAAGCCCAACGAAGTGCGCGTGCGCGGCTATGACATCGCCGATCTCATGGGGCGCGTGTCATTCGGGGCCGCGGTCTATCTGATTCTGCGCGGCGAACTGCCCATCGAGCCCATCGGGCGGCTCATGGACGCGATCATCGTTTCTTCTATCGATCACGGCGCCACGCCGCCCAGCGTGCTCACGGCGCGCACGGTGGCCTCGACCGGCGCCACACTCAGCGCCTCGGTCTCGGGCGGCATCAGTGCGATCAACAAGCACCACGGCGGGGCGATCGAAGACTGCGCACGACATCTTGGCACCATCGCCGAGCGCGCGGGGGCGAATGCGGATGACGCTGCGATGCAAGCTGCTGCGAGTGCCTATCTCGACGAGCTCAAAGCCCAGAAGCAGCGCATGGCGGGCTTTGGCCATCGCGTGCACACCGCCGACCCGCGCACGGCACGGCTGTTCGAGCTTGCCGAGGCCGCGGGTGTCAATGGCCCGCACATCGCCGCCGCACGGGCCGTCGAACGCATCTTTGCTGACAAGGGCAAACCCCTGCCCATCAATGTCGATGGCGCGATCGGCGCGATCTTGGCCGAGCTTGGCTTCGACTCGGCCCACATGAACGGCATCTTCATGATCGCGCGCACGCCGGGGCTCGTCGCACATGTTGTCGAAGAGCAAGCCCGCATGAAGCCGATGCGCAAGGTCGATCCGAACAATCACACTTACGACGGGCCTTCGCCGCGCAAACTGCCATGACATATTCGCTGGAGAAAACCCCTTGAGTTACAGCACCAAAGACATCGCACAGCTCTTCCCGAACCTCATGGATATCAAAGACGCCGCATTGCGCGACAACGTCGCCGCGGTCTGGAACGAAGCGCTCACGACCGGCTGCGGCGGCAAAGGCTGGTCCACCGATGAACTCCGCGCAGTCCCCTTCACACTCCTCGCCGGCGACATCGACCTGCGCTACATCGAACACCTCAACAGTTGCTGCAAACAGTGCATCGCGATTGCAAAGGTGCTAGGCGAAGTCTTTGGCGATCGCGTCCCGATCAATCTCGACCATCTCATCGCGGGGTCGCTGCTCGCCGACGTCGGCAAGCCCCTCGAGTTCGACAAGGACGCGCGCGGCAACGTCATCAAGGGCTTCTATGGCGAAATGCTGCGCCACCCCTTCTCGGGCGTCGCCATGTGCTACAAGCACAACATCCCGCCCGAAGTGATGCACATCGTCGCGACCCACTCGCACGAGGGCGAAAAAGTGCAACGCTCGATCGAGAGCATCATCTTCCACCACGCGGACTTCGTGGACTTTGATATTGCGAAGTATTTGGGGGCGAAGGCGGGGAAGAAGTAGCTACTCGTCCTCGTGGGACAGGCGTCTCGCCTGTCGCTACTGACCTACTTTGGATCGGGTGCCGGGGTCTGAAGTCCGCGAAGGCCACGTTCTGCTCCCTCGCCCCGCTTGCGGGGAGAGGGTGGCCCGCCAACGGCGGGTCGGGTGAGGGGGATTATCGCCCTATTCCACTGTCGTAATGTCTAACGCGAAATCTGCCGATTGTGCTTTCTGAGAGACCCTTGGGGAGGAGGCTCAATATGAAGAAGCAGATCATCGTTGCTGCCGTCGTGGTGTCAGCAATAGCATCGTTGCTGGTGTCGCAACAGGCAACAGCGCAAGCTCGGCAAGCACACACAGCTTGGGAATATGGAGAATTAGTCATTCAAGGAGAGACGGCGTTCTTTGCGACTGAGGACGAGTTGCATGAACTGCACCCTCCAAAGAATCGGGAGTCTGGCAACACTTCCACGAGTTCGAACTGGGGGCGTGTGTACTACAAGACGTCGGTAAAGCTATTCCACTTGAACAGACTCGGACAGGAAGGGTGGGAGATCATTTCGACATCCGCCATTGAGGATGGGTTCGCCTATACGACGCGCCGAGCCTTTCGGTGAAGCGAGGTTGAGATGAACATTCTCCTGTACCTCGGTATCGCTTGCGTCGCGTGCTCTTTCGCCTCTTTCCCAGTTTACAATCTTCTCCTCGCATCATATGTGCCACAGCGCTATGCGCTGCTGAAGTCACAGGGTAGATACCGCGGGTTTCCTGATACTTGGGAAGAGTTCTACCGGCTTTGGCGAAAGCCCCTCTCAGACTTCGAGCGGGAGATTACGCAGCTCTCCGAGATGGAACCAAGACACATTCTCTACACAAGGTTCGTTGATCAGAAGCTGATGCCGTTTCCCATTGCATTTGTTGCAATGTGGTTGCTGCTGTTCGGCATTCTGCTACTTCTCGCTTGGGGCATTTCTCTGCTGTTCTAATAACCGGCCCCTCACCCGTCTCGCCTGCGGCGAGCCACCCTCTCCCCGCAAGCGGGGAGAGGGAGCTACTTCACCCGCCCCCCCAAAACCTCCCCCAACACCTTCACATGATTCCGCTCCTCCTTCGCCGCCGTGAGCAGTGTCACCGTGCGCTTGCGGCTCGCCTTGATGGCTTTCACCACCGCTTCCACCGCTTCCTTATTCTCCCGCAGCTCCGCCTTGTACGCCTTCTTGAACGCGCCCCACTGCTCGCGATCCGCATGAAACGCCTTGCGCAGCGCATTCGACGGCGCGATGTCCTTCGCCCACAAATCAATCTCGGCATCCTCCTTCGTGATCCCCCGCGGCCACAGCCGATCGACCAGCACGCGAAAGCCATCCGCGACCGCCGGCTCGTCATAGATACGCTTCACTTTGATGGGCATGGGGAGATGGTACGCCTTCAATATCTAGTGGGACAGGCGTCCCGCCTGTCTCTACTTCCTCCTCCCCTCATACAGACAAACCCGACTTGGCAAGCAAGTCGGGCCACCCATTCAGATATGTCGGGCCACCCATCTCGACGAGTCGGGCCACCCGACGGGTCAGGAGCAACGATGTCCTCGGGTACCATCACCAGTTATGCAACGCCTCAAGGTCGATTCATTTCCAGTGGCCACACATAGCTCATTGTCGGGAGCCTTGGCGGTTGGACGGCCCATGAACCGCTTTGAGTATGAGTTGGCGGATCATCCTCGCATCGCCGGGGTTGCATGGTCGGACACGGACCTGGGGCTGCAACTCGCAGGTGATATGCGCCTCCATATCTCGATTGTGCAATCAGGGGGAGTCTCGTGCACGATGTCGGAGGTCCCCCACGCCAAGCACAATCCAGATCTTGACCCGACAATTGAACTTCAATTCGGAGAACGTCCCCCTTTCGTTTGGGAGCGGGAGGCACTCGTCTCCACATTACGTGGCCGCCGTTTGCTTCAACTGGCAGAGAACCCGCCCTTCCTGTTCTTGTACGCCGAGCATCTTTCAAGCCCGGGCGCTCCGTACACTGTTATGTACTTGTTGAAGTTCTCCACGCTCCAAGTCGTGGGGGCTGATCGATCGCTTTTGTACTGGGCCGAAACTGACTGATCGCAAGAATATCGCTCTCAAAGAGATAACCATGCCACACACCGCCACAGAAAAGATCGTCGCCCGTCACGCTGTTGGACTTGCCGCGGGGCATGTGCCAAGCGCAGGCGAGTACGTCACCATCCGCCCCAAGCATCTGATGACGCACGACAACACCGGCGCAGTGATTCCGAAATTCAAAGCAATCATTGCAGGCACAAAGACGGCGGGCGGGACGCCCACCCCACCAAAGACAGCCCCACTAAGAATCTTCGATCCCAAACAACCCGTCTTCGGCATCGATCACGACATCCAAAACAAAACCCCGGAAAACCTCGGCAAGTACGCAAGAATCGAATCCTTCGCGCGCGAGCACGGCATCGACTATTACCCGCCGGGCCGCGGCATCGCGCACCAGATCATGATCGAAGAGGGCTATGTCACGCCCGGCTCGCTCGTCGTGGGCAGTGATTCGCACTCGAACATTTATGGCGCGATCGGCGCGGTAGGCACGCCCGTCGTGCGCACCGATGCCGCTGCGATCTGGGCGACCGGCGAAACGTGGTGGCAGATTCCAGAGCAAGTGCAAGTCGTGCTGACTGGCGAACTGCCCCAAGGCGCGACGGGCAAGGACGTCATCATCACGCTCTGCGGCCACTTCAAGAACGACGAAGTGCTCAACTGCTGCCTCGAGTTCACCGGCGCGGGCGTTGCGCACCTCTCTATAGAAGAGCGCATGACGATCTCGAACATGACCACCGAGTGGGGCGCGCTCACCGGCATGTTCCCCTTCGATGATGTGCTCAAGGGTTTCCTGCTCGACCGCGCCCGGTATTTTGAAAAGCGTGCGAAGCGCATCGCCTACACCGAAGCCGATGTCGAGCGCTGGTGGAATGAGCGCGAGACCTTCGCCGCCGACAAGGACGCCCACTATGCGAAGGTCGTCACGCTTGATCTTGCCTCCGTTTCGCCGCACGTTTCCGGCCCCAACTCGGTCAAGGAGATGGCACCCGCCGCGAAGCTGGAGCAGGAGAAAATCAAAGTCAACCGCGCCTATCTCATGAGTTGCGTCAACGCGCGCCTCAGCGATTTCGAAGCCGCGGCCGGTGTATTCAACTCCAACGGCAGCGCGCGCAAGGTTGCCGATGGCGTGTCCTTCTATGTCGCCGCGGCGTCGAGCGATGTCGAAGCGCAGGCCAAGTCGCTCGGCTACTGGAACACGCTCATCCACGCCGGCGCCATCGCCCTGCCCGCCGGGTGCGGCGCCTGCATCGGACTCGGCATGGGCACATTGGAACCAGGCGAAGTCGGCATCAGCGCGACGAACCGCAACTTCGAAGGCCGCATGGGCGACCGCACCGCACTGTGCTATCTCGCGAGCCCGGTCGTCGTCGCTGAGAGCGCCTGCCGCGGCTACATCGCAGCGCCCACCGGCAGCGCCACCGACGTGCGCGGCACCATCGACGTTCGCCCCGCGCCGCAGCGCGACGCAAGCGCGCAAGCAATCCTCGCCGGTTTCCCCGAGCGCATCACCGGCCGCGCGCTCTACCTGCCGCTCGACAACCTCAACACCGACGGCATCTACGGCAAGGATGTCACCTACCGCGATGACATCACCCCCGAGCAGCAAGGCCAATACGCCATGCTCAACTACGATCCGCAGTTTCAATCCATCGCGCGCGACGGCGACATCATCGTGGGCGGCAGCAATTTCGGCACCGGCTCATCGCGCGAGCAGGCCGCCACTGCGCTTGCGAGCCGCGGCATTCGCCTGGTCATCGCCGCGACCTCGGGCCAGACCTACAAACGCAACGCCTTCAACAATGGCTTCATCGTGCTCGAGTGCCCCGCGCTGAGCGAGCAGCTTGCGGAGATGTTTGCATCGGAGGCCGCCGCCAGCACGCGCACCATCCCGGGGCCGGAGCTCGACATCGACTTCGCCACCTCAACCATCACCTGCGATGGCCAAACACATTCCTTCGGCACACTCAGCGAAACCGCGCAACGCCTCGTCGTCGCCGGCGGGAGCGAAGCTGTGGTGCAGGGACAGTTGGGGGGAACGAAGCAAAACAGGATGCTTTAGGCCGTTTGGGTGAACAGCCCGTCGGACGGTGTTGGTTCTTCTGCTCCTCGAACGCCAACGAAGTCGCCCATAGCAGAACGCCCCTGACATAATCGCTTTACGGTTGCACTGATCGCGGCTTCCGAAATGTCAACACCGATGAAGCGCCGACCCAATGCAGAAGCTACCTCTAGCGTAGTTCCCGAACCACAATAACAGTCCAAGACAAGATCACCCGGATTCGTCGTTGCAGCAACTAAGCGAGATACCAACTCAAAATTCTTCTCGGTTGGATACCCCGTAATTAGCACATTCTGATTGTGGGCATCCTTAAAAGTCATCCAAATGTCTTGAGCAGGAATTCCCTTGCTTTGATCAAAGAACACTTTGCGCCGGGGATTCCCGTTCGAAGACCAGTAGATATCTCCCGCCGCATCCATGTCGTCGAGCTTCGATGGGAGATACTGCCAGTGCTTACCCTTTGGGGGCATTTTCCCGTGCCATGGTTTGCCCGTCTCACCGCGACGAACTCCCGGCGCATGGATAGGAACTTTTTTGTAGCGACGGCCCGTAGTTTCATCAACGCACGGATATTCTTCTCTGACTTTTGCATCAGTCCAAGGATCATAGGGTCGATGCCAAATGTTCTTTGGGCTCTTGGCGTAGAACAGAATGTGATCTGCAATGTTTCCAAAATTCTTGCGAGTGTAATTTTTTGTATTGCATTTCTTCCGCGTTATGAAATTGCGAAAATTATCACGACCGAATATTTCGTCCATAACAATCTTGGTCTCGAAAATCATATTCTGATCCAGGTGCACAAAGATTGATCCATCCTCGGCGAGGAGATCGTGCAGGAGGATCAGGCGCTGCCGCAACGCTTCCACATATTCCGCACCGTCTAGGTGATCGTTGTACGCGTGATTGAGATCGCGATCCATAAAAGCCATTGAGGTCGCATAGGGTGGGTCAATGTATATGCTGCGAACGTGACCCCGAACCGCCGCTTGGTCTCTCAGCCACAAGAGCACTAATAGATTGTCTCCATGAAATAGCTCGCCAAGACTGTTCGAAAGCTCGATTTCTACTGGCACTTTCACAGGCATATTGAGCACTTCAGCACGCGACATCTTACCCGGATACTCAAGCGAGTAGTTGAGCCGCGCCGACCTGACCTTCGTAGGAACTCCAGTTGCCATCTTTCAAGACTCCAACCATTTGGTGGTGAGGCGCTCAGGTATCATCCGCAGTGTCACAACTCTGACTCTCCCTTGTCCCGATTGCTCTAGATGAGCGTAGTCGCTCCACATCGATCCGAGCAGCAATCCGGGGCCATCGTTTAGAAAAATGACCTTGAGCTTTGCAAAGCCTTTCTTGGCTGCAAATGCGAGCAGTTCATTTGCGCAATCCCGATTGCTTCCTGTACGATCATCCTCCTGCGCTCCACCACGGTCGCCATCATAACGGGCAAAACCTACGGCTAGTACTTCTTCATCTCGCCTGATGATGAAGTCTGCCGGGCGGTCTGCCTTCGGATACTCGGCCCAGACATTGCCGAGCAACACATCTTTCCCAGCGCGTTCGGGACCCTCAATCGTGTATGCGGGCAGTTGACCGCGAATGATCGCGAAGGCTTTCTCTGTGAGGTCGTACCCCTTCTTACCGCGATCCTTGTACTCCCAAAGAACGGCGCAAAGCGCTTCATCGGGGATTGGCCGGGAAGCGAACGCCTTCTGCACCTCCTGAACGGGGCGAAAGGCCTGACCAAACTGAGCACAAATCTCTTCAACTTTCGATTTGGCCTTCAGCATTTCGACTGGTGTTGTCGGACTGACGTACTTGCGGAAGACTCGCGCAAGCTGAATACGCATCCAGGTTTCTTTCAACTCGCATATGCTCGTGAAAAACGCTACAGAAGACTCCGATCGCTTGAGTATCTGACCAAATAGCACTAGGACCGGCTTATAGAGTTCACAGGCCTCTGGAAGAACATCAGGATAGTACTCACCCGTCGCGAGCGTGATCCAAGTAGCTGCATCCCCCTTGTAGTCCCCGAAGTCTTTTCGCGCAATCGGTGCGGTGCCTGGCAATTTCGCATTCCGTTGGGTCGCGTCTGGCTGCTCCATGATCCGCAGAGTATCGGACAAATGCCCCCTCCGCTACACTCTTCCTGCCGGTCGGGGGAAATCGAACCGGTGGAGCATCCAACATGATTCGCGTCGGCATCATCGGTGCAACAGGCATCCTCGGCCGCCCCATCGTTCGCGTGCTGCGCAAAGATTCAGAAATCGATCTTGTTGCGTTTACGCGCAACATCGATCATGCCCGGCGGGTGCTGCCGAGTGACACCGAGATCCAACACGCCGATCTCACCGATGCCAAGGCACTGATAAAAAAACTCGAAGGCTTTGATGCCCTTCATCTCAATCTCGCGCATCCATTCTCACAGAAAGCGCGATTCGATCCAGATCGCGATGGATCCATTGTTGCACTTACTGCTGCCAGGGAAGCCGGCATCAAGCACATCCTGCGAATCTCAGCGCTCGAAGTGTCTGCGCTTCCTGACTCCACATGGTGGGTCTTGCAACGCAAGCGCGAGACGGACCAACGCTTCCTGGAGAGCCCGCTGCGCTGCACAATATTTCGCCCGAGCTGGTTTATGGAATCGCTGCCCATGTTTGCGGTCGCAAAACGATTTCTTCTCACGCCGCGCGTGCCGCGCACCGGCCTCCGATGGATTGCGGGTGAGGACTACGCGCGACAGGTGGCCGCCGCGATCAAGCGACCCGACGACGCGAGCCGCTTTTTTGAGATCCTCGGCCCTGAGCCGGTCCCCTTCGCTGACGCGGTCCATCGTTTCATTGCCGCATCTCACCGAAGATTGATCCGAATCCCGATGCCCAGGGCGGTGCTTCATCTGGCTGCCTCCGCCAACCCGCAGCCGCGCTACCTCCGCGATCTGCTCGAGGCCACCTTTGCCTGCGACCATGCCCGCAACGCCGACGACACATGGGACCAGTTGGGCCGCCCACAGATGACCATCGAGGATTACGCAAAATCAATCGAAACAACCGGCGACTTCCCGCAGAAGTGACCCCCTCCGCTACACTCTCCGCCCCGGTCCCGAATGGCGGGCCGGTCAAACTGGTTCCCTTTGAGTGAGTGAGAGTAGCCAAATGGCCAAGTACACAATCGCGTGGATGCCGGGCGACGGCGTCGGCAACGAAGTCATGGACGCCACACGCATCGTGCTCGATGCGCTGAAGTTCGATGCGGAATACATCCCCGCCGACATCGGCTGGGACTTCTGGTGCAGAGAAGGCAACGCCCTGCCCGATCGCACGCTCGACATTCTCAAGAAAACCGATTGCGCGCTCTTCGGCGCGATCACATCCAAGCCGCGCGAGGAAGCCGCCGAGGAGCTTGACCCATCACTGCGCGACAAGGGGCTGACCTACTTCTCGCCCATCGTCACCCTCCGCCAGAAGTTCAACCTGCACACCAACCTGCGCCCGTGCAAGGCCTTCGTCGGCAACCCGCTCAACAAACTTGGCGATGACATCGATCTCGTTGTCTTCCGCGAAAACACCGAAGGCATGTATGGCGGCGTCGAATGGTTCCCGCTGCCCAAGAAAATCGCCGACGCGATGGCCGACCCCGAAGTCGGTCTGCCCGCGCGCATGAAGAAGTGGTACGAGAAGGGCCTCGACAATGTCGCGGTCTCGACGCGCATCATGAGCAGGCAAGGGTGCGAGAGCATCTGCCGCCAGTCGTTTGAATACGCCAAGAAGTTCAACCGCAAGAGTGTCACGCTTGTCGAAAAGCCCAACGTCCTCCGCGAAACCGGCGGCCTGATGACGCGCGTCTTCCGCGAAGTCGCCAAGGATTATCCCGGCATCGAAGCATGGGAAGCCAACATCGACGCGATGTGCATGTGGCTCATCAAGAACCCGAACACCTACGATGTGCTTGTCGCAGAGAATATGTTTGGTGACATCATTTCCGATCTTGCGGCGGGTCTTGTCGGCGGGCTTGGCTTTGCGTGCGCCGCCAACATTGGCGACAACTACGCCGTCTTCGAGCCCACGCATGGCAGTGCGCCGAAGTACGACGGCAAGAACGTGGTCAATCCCATCGCGATGATCATGACCGCGAAGATGATGTTCGACTGGCTTGGCGAGAAGGAACTCGCGCAGCGCCTTGAGCGCGCCATCGCAGAGGTCATCCGCGAAGGCAAGGTGCAGACCTATGACATGTTGGGCGTGCGCGCAGGCGATGCCTCGGCTGCCACGACCACGCAAATGGCAGAAGCGATTGCTGCCAAACTTGGCCAACCTGTGGGAGCAGCGTAATCATGGCATCCTTCAAGACTGACAACTTCATTTCGTACGACATCGCGGACTGGGTGAGCAAACTTCGCTATGAAGACCTCTCGCCCAAAGCGATCGAAACCGCCAAGCTCTTCTGGTATGACTCGCTCGGCTGCGCGCTGGGCGGCAGCGCCACCGAAGACGCCGAGATTCTGCTCGCGCACCACAAGCAAATGCACGGCGACTCTGGCGGCCCGTGCACCTGCTTCGTGACTGGTTACAAGACGAATCCCGTCGACGCCGCGTTCCTGAACAACCACATGGTCCGCGCCATGGACTACAACGACATCTACTGGAAGGCCGACCCGTCGCACCCGTCGGACATCATCTGTGGGCCGCTGGCGCTTGCGGAACTCAAGGGCCTGTCCGGGCGCGATGTCATCCTGGGAACGATCATCGCCTACGAGATCGAGATGCGCCTGGTCGAAATTGGCCAACCCGGCGTACGCGAATACGGCTGGCACCATGCGACCCTCACCGGCTTCGCATCGCCCTTCGCCGCTGGCAAGATGCTCAACCTCTCGCGCGATCAGTTGGTTGCCGCATGCGGCATCTGCGCCTCGCGCACCGGCTCGCTCGGCGCGGTCACCGCCGGCAAACTCACGATGATGAAGAACACCGTCGATCCCTGGGCCACGCGCATGGGTGTCGAAAGCGCCATGCTCGCCGCCCGCGGCTACTCCGGCCCGGAACACATCTTCGATGGCAAAGAAGGCCTCTTCCATGTCTTTGGCCACGCGCAGCACGACGGCAAGCCCTGCGCATTCGATGCAGATGGCTTGACGAAAGACCTGCCGCGCTCCAAGGGCGATCACTACCGCATCATTGATTGCGGCATGAAGTCCTTCCCCATCGAAGCGCTCTCGCACGCGCCGCTCAGCGCGATGATGAAGATCGTCAAGGACCACAAGATCAATCCCAACGATGTGCAGGAAATCAAAGTCGAAGTGATCGCGCGCGCGGCAGACATCCTGGGCGACCCCTCGAAGTATCGCCCGACCTCGCGCGAAACCGCCGACCACTCCCTGCCCTATTCACTTGCAGTTGGGCTGGTTGATGGCATGGTCACGCCGTTGCAATTTGACGATGCCCGCGTGCAGGATCCGAAGCTCATTCCGATCATGGACAAGATCAAGGTCGTCGCCAACCATGACTTTGAAGCGCGCTTCCCGGAGTTCCAGCCATCCCGCGTCACCATCACCTTGGCCAACGGCACGCAGCACGTCCAACAAGTTGATGTGCCCAAGGGCGATCCGCGCGACCCGATGACCCGCGACGAAATCAAGGTGAAATTCGATGCCCTGGGCCGCGATGTCGTCGGCCCCGAGCGCTGCAATGAACTTGGTGAAATGATCATGAGCCTCGATGAGCACGATTCACTCGCACCGCTGATGGATTCGATGACCAAACACCAAGCCATGGCTGAAACACGCTAGATACCACCTGTTATTTCACAGCGAGAGCAGTCTCATTCGAGCAAGGGAATATGAACCCTACACTCAAACTCGCCAATCAAAGGCTGCAACAACCGGCGCGTGATCAGAGGGCTTGGTGCCTTTGCGTTCGTTGCGGTCGACGTGGGCTTCGGTGCACATTGATGCGAGGCTTTGAGTGGCATAGATGTGATCGATGCGCATGCCGTGGTTCTTTGGAAAGCCAAGCATGCGGTAGTCCCACCAGCTGAACACCTTGCCCTCGGGATGATGCGGGCGAAAGACATCGCTCAGCCCCCACTGTTGAAACTCTGCAAGCGCAGCTCGCGTTTCCGGCTGTACATGCGGCGTATCACCAAACATCTCCAGTGAACACACATCATCATCAAAGGGTGCGATGTTGTAATCGCCGCACAATGCGACCGGTTCATCGGGCGATGCATGCTCTCGCAAATGCCTCAGTAACATCGCCATCCATTCAAGTTTGTAGGCAAAGCGATCGGGTTCGCCGGCACCATTGGGCATGTAGGCGCTGATGACGCGAACCCCATTGATGCGTGCGCTGATGAGGCGCGCCTGGTCTTCTTCACCCTTGCCAGTGAAGCCGCGCAAGACATCACTCATTGGCGTGCGCGAAAGGAGCGCGACGCCGTTGTAGGTCTTCTGCCCCCACGCGACCGATTCATAGCCCGCAGCGGCGAGTTCTTCCTGCGGAAAGCCGCTCGTGATGGTCTTGATCTCCTGCAGGCACACGACATCGGGGGATGTGCGATCGAGCCAATCGAGCAGGCGCTCGAGGCGGACCTTGATGGAGTTGACGTTCCACGTTGCAATAATCAGGATGGACCCTTTCATGAACAGTTGCGGTCAAGAGAATCGTGGGCGTTGAGCCGATGATAGCGATCCCCGATGCGCAGTCCCTCCCAAGCCGCGTTTTCCTATCGATTGCACCATCGCGTGCTGGTGGCGATCGGTCTGGGCGGACGGATTTCGAAGTACGTGCCGCACAAGGCGCAGGATGTTGGCGATGACATCATTCGGCTCGTGCCGCAGGGCGTATCTGGTGATGCACTGCGGGGCTCACTCGCGCTGGCACAGCCTCGCCCAGCGCTTGCAACGAAACACATCGGCGATGTCATGAGCACTCAGTTTGCTCGGCTTATGTCCGGGCATCAAGAAGCGAAGGTGCATGTTGATGCCGGTACGGATTTGTATGGCACCGGTGAATGCGCAGGGCCCTTGCATCGCAATGATAAAGTGACTGTCTGCTGGAATACCGATGCGCCGGGGTACACAGACACATCGCCAAGTCTGTATCAAAGCCATCCCTGGGTGCTTGGGGTGCGCGATGATGGCAGTGCGTTTGGCGTGCTTGCGGACACGACATGGCGATGTGAGATTGATTTGCGCGATGGGATTGCGTTTCGCGCTGATGGACCGCCCTTTGCCGTGTATGTGCTTGAGGGGGCAACGCCGCAAGATGTGGTGAAGCAGCTTGCAGCACTGACGGGGTATATGTCTATGCCGCCGCGCTGGGCGCTTGGGTATCACCAGTGCCGGTTTTCGTATACGCCTGCGCAGCGGGTGCTTGAAGTGGCCCAGGAGTTTCGTGAGCGAAAGATTCCGTGCGATGTCATCTGGATGGACATTGATTACATGGATGAATATCGCATTTTTACCTTTGATCCCAAGGGTTTTTCTGACCCGAAGAATTTGAGTGATGGGCTGCACGAACTTGGGTTTCATGGCGTGTGGATGATTGATCCGGCACCGAAAGCCAGCGCCGGATACGACATATATGATGATGCACTCGATGGCGGACATGTGATCATGAGTCCCAGCGGCGCCCCCGCGTTTGGAAATGTCTGGCCAGGCAAGTGTGTCTTTCCAGATTTTACGCAGGTAAAAACGCAGCGCTGGTGGGCGAGGCAGTATCAGCAGATGGTCGATGTCGGCGTCGATGGCGTGTGGAACGATATGAATGAACCGGCAGTGTTTGATCGAAAAAGCAAAACACTGAGTCCATTTGCCAAACACCAGGGCGATAATGATCTGCCGCCGGGGCCGCATGCGAAATATCACAATGTGTACGGCATGCTCATGGCGCGCGCCACGCGCAAGGGCATGTTGGCAGCGGCCCCTCAGGTGCGACCGTTCGTCCTGACGCGCGCTAGCTACATCGGTGGACATCGTGATGCGGCGACATGGACCGGTGACAATCGCGCCACAGAAGATGATCTGAAGTGGTCGATCTCCATGGCATTGAACCTTGGATTGTCGGGGCAACCCTTTGTCGGGCCTGATATTGGCGGGTTTCTTGAAGAGGGTTCGGCGGATTTGTTTGCGCGATGGATGGGTGTTGGAACATTATTGCCCTTTGCGCGTGGGCATACTGATACCAAGAACATCGACAAAGAGCCTTGGGCGTTTGCTGCCGACACCGAGGCGACATGCAAGGCGGCGCTCGAACGGCGTTATCGCTTGCTGCCCTACCTCTACACATTGTTTCGCGAGGCGGCGACGAGCGGACTGCCGATTGTGCGGCCACTGTTCTTTGCAGATCCGAGCGACCGCGCCCTGCGGCGCGAAGACCGCGCGTTTCTTCTTGGCGCTGACATCATGGTCACGCCCGATGTTGAGAACATCGAATTCGATCCGCCACCACGACCCAAGGGGATCTGGCGACCGCTGCTCGTGATCGATGAAGATTCAAGTGCAGCGCTACCGATGCTTGATATCCGCGGCGGGGCGATTGTGCCGATCGGCCCGGTGATGCAGCACACAGGCGAACGCGAGCTTGATGAATTGATGTTGATCGTGAGCCTCGATGAGGTGGGGGCTGGGACTGGGATGCTCTATGAAGATGACGGCGATGGCTTTGCCTACCGTGAAGGTCGGTATCGCCTCACGCGGTTTGATGCCAAGCGCGTGCGCGGCACTGTCAAGGTGAATGCGACGGCGGTGGATGGGCATTTCACGCCGAGGTGGGACCGGGTGCGGGTGATTGTGCTCGATGAGGAAGGCGAAGCGGTTGGCGATACGACCGGGCCCCTACCCATGCAGGTGGATGTGGGCGGCTAGAATGACGCGACACGGAGGCGATGATCAATATGCCGATTTATGTATACGAAGTGATCGACAAGAATGACGAAGGCACAGGCGAAGTGTTCGAGGTCGTGCAGACGATGAGCGATGCCGCACTCACAGAACATCCGGAGACGGGTGCGCCGGTGCGGCGTGTGATTCAACCGCCCAACATCGGTGGCAAGTGGTCGGACCGTGCGATGGGGCGCGTGGTGCATGATGATCGCAAGCTGGCGGCGGCGGGATTGACGAAATACGTCAAGACTGAAACGGGCAAGTATGAAAAGGCGGCGGGGACGGGGCCGGATCACATCGGGACGTGAAGAAAGAAAATTCACCACAGAGAGCGCTGAGTTCACAGAGGAATCCGAGCGAAGAAGGCCCCTCACCCGACTCGCCTTCGGCGAGCCACCCTCTCCCCGCACGCGGGGCGAGGGAGCAGGAATAACACATTGACGTTGCGACTCTTTGCCCATGCCCGCCCAGCAGATGTGCTGCCCGAGACATTCATCGGTGCGACCGTCGTTGTGATTGATGTGCTGCGCGCCACGACCACCATGGCAACGGCGCTCGCCAATGACGCTCGCGAAATCGTTGCATGTGCAAGTATCGACCAAGCAAGGGAGAAGGCTGCTGAGCTGCAACGGGCGGCCCGGCTTGCTTGCCAAGCCGGGAATCAGAGCGATGTGAAGTGCGATGACATGATCCTCACCGGCGGCGAGCGCAAGGGCGTGAGGATCGACGGCTTTGATCTCGGCAACTCGCCCAAGGACTACACGCCGCAGCGCATCGGCGGCAAAACAATCGTCTTTACGACGACCAATGGCACCGTTGCCCTGCATCATGCGCACCGGGCAAAGCGCGTATTGATTGGTGCGCTGGTGAATCGGGCCGCAGTTGCGCACGAGATTGCACAATTTTCCGGCGAGGTTCACCTGCTCTGCGCGGGCACAGGCGGTCAACCGTCAGTTGATGATTGCATCACCGCGGGCGCGATTGCGGATGCCGTTGCCGAAGCGCACGACGGCATTGTGCTCGACGACACGGCAGCGCTGTATCGAACTGCGTGGCGCAGTGTGAGTGATGTTGCAGAAACCCTTCGCAACTCTGCCGCTGGACGAAACTTACTTGATGTTTGCCTTGATGGTGATATTGAATCCTGCGTGAGAATTGACACCTTGACCATCGTCGGCGAGATGCGGGGCGGGCGGGTTACGCCCACCGCTGCAACCCGTACAATCTCCCTATGACCGTCATTCTCAATGGCACGCCGACGGACCTGCCCGACGGCGCAACGGTGCACGAGCTGCTCGAGTTGAATGAACTTGCAGCGCGGCCTTGCGCGGTGGAAGTGAATCGGGCGCTGGTGCCAAAGCGGTCGCACGAGGCACACATTTTGTGCGATGGTGATGCGATTGAAGTAGTCACATTGGTTGGTGGCGGGTAAGGAGAAACGAATGAGCAGCACAGTACAGGGCGAAATTGAGGCGAAACACATCGGCGAATGTGAACCGGGCCTCTCGCCACTCGTCATTGGCGGACGCACCATTGCAAGCCGCCTGATTGTTGGCACTGGCAAGTACTCAAATTATGAAACGATGGGGACAGCACTTGATGCTTCGGGCGCAGATGTGGTCACGGTTGCGGTGCGGCGAGAGCGGTTGGTCAATGAGCGCGGCGAATCGCTGCTTGATCACATTGACCTGTCGCGGTACATGATTTTGCCCAATACCGCCGGGTGTTTCAGCGCCGATGATGCGGTGCGCGTGTCGCTGCTTGGGCGCGATTTGCTCGAACAACTTGGCAACGCTGGTGCAAGCTGGGTGAAGCTCGAAGTGCTGGGCGACAAGAAAACACTGCTGCCAGACCCCGCTGCGACGATCGAAGCAACAAAGCGCCTCGTTGCGGAGGGCTTCGATGTGCTTGCGTATTCGAGTGATGATCCGATTGCGTCGCTGCGCATCAAAGAGGCGGGTGCGATGAGCGTGATGCCTGCGGGTTCACCGATTGGTTCTGGGATGGGGGTTTTGAATGCCAATAACATTGCGCTGTGTCTGGAACTGCTCAAGGAAAACGATGCGGATTATCCGGTGATTGTCGATGCCGGTGTAGGAGCCGCATCGGACGTGTCGCGGGCGATGGAACTCGGCGCCGATGGCGTCTTGCTCAATACTGCGATCGCACACGCCAAGCAACCGATCATGATGGCCCATGCGATGCGCAAGGCGTGTCAGTCAGGACGGCAAAGTTATCTGGCCGGTCGTATTCCCAGACGCAAGTATGCAACCGCCTCCTCGCCCTTTGACGGCGTGATATCCCACATTCCGGGTGAGTAGCCTGAACGGATGCTCCCGGGTGGTCGATAAGCACATGATGCCCCACGATCCCAGACCGCTAGTGCTATTTGTCTGCCCCGGTAATGGGTGTCGAAGCCCCATGGCCGAGGGGTTTACCAATGCCATTCTCGGCACGACGGTGCGCGGCGCATCAGCAGGTCTTGATCTCAAGGAACTCAATGCGCTTGCAGTGCGCGTGATGGGTGAAGTCGGCGTAGACATTTTCGAGCACGAACCGCGCACGATTGATTTTGCACTGCCACCCGAAGATGAAACACCTGCCCTAGTGATCACCATGTGCAGTCAGGCCTCTGAAAGTTGCCCGGACCTGCCCGCTGAAACCGCGTGCCACAACGTCGAGTTTGACGACCCGCCGTCGCTGGCGGCACAAGCCGGCGCGCTGACGGAAGATCACGCGATCTCCTACTACCACAAGGTGCGCGACCAGATCGCGGCGTTCGTCGAGAACGAACTGCCGGGGCTGATCGAGACACTGGTGACGGATATCAAAGACCAGGGCGGCAAGAACGCGGCGTAAGACGATCCCAGCAATTAAGCTGGCCTGAGCCCGCGATGCAGCATCTGCACGCGCTCGGCTTGCTGCTTGCGCACGGTCTCCAGCACCAGTCGGGGCACCCGCCATGACGCCTGCTCCTCGGTCACGTTTGAGCAGTGCTCGGTGAGGCATTGATAGAGCATTTTGAAGGCGTCGCGCGGCTGGGCCATCTGGTCCAGCGCATCGACCAAGTCCTGCCGCGTGACGGTGTCTTCGAAGAGGTCCGTCAGCGCGGGGCCGGGCTCGGCGACATCGTTGTGCAAACACGCACGAAGTCGCGCTGTGCACAAGTCATAGAGCATCGCGCCGGACCACGCGAGGCGCTCGACAAGAGACTGCTTATCGAGACGGGCTTCCTGGAAAAACGATGCGGATTCGCGCATTAGTTCGTGGCGCAATTCAATAGGCAAGAGCATCTTGATGCCGAGCCCTTCGACTTGCAGCAGGGTGTTACTGAAGAGCGGCCAGATGACGGCGCGCATGCGGGCGGGGTCTCCCACGAGCAGTGCGGGTTCATCGACGCGATCGAGAACGACAACCATGCCCTTGCATCCAGCAGCGCGGAGGACATCGAGAAAGCGGCGAAGCAGATCGAGGCGAATCTCAGGTTCACTTGAAAATGGCAGGTTTTCTGCCCGACGTGAGGATGAGGAAACAACAGCGAGTGATTGCGAGAGTGCGCGGCCGCGCTTGGGTGTGACGCGCAGTTGTTTGCCAAGTTTGCGCGCAGTGCGTGCCATGAGCGTGCGATCAAAGGCGATGCATTTGATGATTGCAATACCCCAGATCGCGAGCAGTGCGTATAGGCCGTAGAGCCAGTATTCAACGGTGCCGGGGCGACCCATTGAGATGAATGTAGCGACGAGGGCCGCTGCGGGAAGCCATCCGAACCACATGGCACCCCACCAGAGGATGCCCACGCCATTGCGCGGCGCGCGAATGCGCCGACGAAGCGCGCTCATGCGCTGGCGTTCGCTGCCTGCGCGGTCGTAGAGCGCAGCGAGGAGCATGAGATCGGCGCGGAGGCGGGGGTCTGCACGGCGAAGTTTTTTTGATACATCGGCATCAAGGCCTTGCGACCGTTTGCCTGTAGTGAGTGCTGCATCGACCAACTGCGTCACACCGCCGTGCAGCATGGCATCGACATGATCTGCAAGGCGAAACTTGCCAAGTTTTTTGACAATGCTTTTGGATTCCATGCCCGGTTCGATATGCACAGCGCGGGCAAAACGATCAAGCACACCATTGAGATCATCAAGGCGCACAACACAGAGTCGTTCGCCTTCTTCGGCTTCTGCGTTGTAGATATCGATGCGGCCTTCGAGTTGCATGCGCATTGCAGTTTTGCCTGCGCCTTTTTCACCGAAGATCACCGCAGATGCGGGGCGGGCGAGATCACCAATGAGCTTGTCAATATCCGGGTGCGCGGTGGGCCCATCCGAAAGGCGCGCAAACACGGGGTCGTGTCTCGCTTCTTCAGCGCGAAACGGGTGTTCCTTGAGACCCCAGTGTTCGAGAAAGCTGGTGACATTCATGGGCGGTGCTACTCAGAAATCGTGTCATATCCGGACGTTGCCTGCGCGAGTCCATCCCCAACTGTATTCGACAATTTGGGGCATCTCTTGCACAGAAATCTCGGACGTTCTATCACAACGAGCCGCGACCGTGAGGGAGCGGTCCAGAATAATCCAAGTAGACCGCTTCCTTACGGGCGCGGCTCGTCAAAAACGATCAATGTGCGACGCGCTCGCCGAGGGTGTCCGCGATGGCCTCCACCATTTCATCCTTCTTTGCCTGGGTCTTCGCTTCGAGATTGAGACGGAGCAGCGGCTCGGTGTTGCTCTTGCGAACGTTGCACCACCACCCTTCGGTGTCAAAGCAGTCGATCGTGACACCGTCGAGGGAATCGATTTTGCCGCGCCCTGCGTACTCGGCCTGCAGGTCGGCAAGAGCCCCATCCTTGTCTTCATTTTCGAAGTTAATTTCACCCGACTGGGCATAGCGCGCGATGGGTTTGATCAGATTGCTCATAGTTGTTGTTGAGCCAACACCCCGCTCAGCGGCAACCGTGAGCAAGGTGGCAAGTGCAATCGCACCAGAGTCGGCATTGAAGTTGTCACGGAAGTAGAAGTGACCCGAGAGTTCACCGCCAAAGACACCCTGCGATTCTGCAAGTGCCGCTTTCATGAAAACATGCCCGACGCGCCCGCGGATCGGCGTGCCATTGGCTTTGATGATGTCTTCTTCCAGCGCCTTGCTCGAGCGCAGGTCATAAACGATTGCAGACCTCTTGTTGTGTTCAAGAAACCACGTTGCAAGTAGCGCGGTGAGATGATCACACCCGACGATGCCGCCCTGTTCATCAACAACCATCAGGCGGTCGGCATCACCATCAAAGCAAATGCCAAAATCGCACTTCTCCCTGACAACCAGTGCCTGCAGATCGCGAAGATTCTCGGCGACAAGCGGATTGGGCTCGTGGACAAATTCACCTTTTGAGTTGTCGAAATACAGCGGCACGATTTCAAGGCCCGGCACATGCTCACCGATGCGTCCAAAGATTTTGGGCACCATCGTGCCCGCCATGCCGTTGGAAGCGTCAATTGCAATGCGGAGCTTTGTGCCAGCCATATTGCAAAACCGCATCACATGTTCGCGGTACGCATCCCACAGATCACGGTGTTCAAGGCGGGTTTCGCCTGCACCACGCTTACGAATATCAGTCAGGGCCGCAGCCTTACGGACAATTTCGAGTCCGGTTCCCTCGCCGACGGGTTTGGCATTGCGCCGCGAAATCTTGAAGCCGTTGTATTGAGGCGGGTTGTGAGATGCAGTGACCTGCACGCCGCCCGCGCAATCGAGATGATTGATTGCAAAGTAAACGAACGGTGTGTCGACAAGACCGACATCGATCACCGTGCCGTCACCATCCATAATGCCCTGTGAAAGTGCATCGCGCAATGACGGGCTGCTTGTGCGCATGTCATGGCCAACAACGATGCTCTTCATCATCGGTGTGATCTGGCCATCAGCGGCGGCATCATTGAAGAGAAACTGCGCGCATCCCTGGCCAATCTGCCACGCCATATTTTCGTTGAGCGGGCTCGGATATGTGCTTCTGATGTCATACGCTTTGAAAACCTTGCCAAGCATGCGTCATGCCTCCTCTGGTTTGGGGGGAGTAAGGATACCGCGCGATGAGCTACAAGGCTTATCAATCCCAGCGACTGCTTTCGCTGGGCGCAGGCCGCACGATCGTGGGGGTAACGCCTTCGGGCAGAACATCGAGAAACCAGCGCCCGTAGCGCGCCGTAACGATGCGCTTGTCAAGCACCACCACGCGGCCGTGATCGGTGGCGCTACGAATAAGCCTGCCAAAACCCTGCTTGAACCGCATGACAGCGCGTGGGGTAGATTCTTCCATGAAGGGGTTGCCGCCTCGCTCGCGGATGAGTTCGATGCGCGCTTCGACCACGGGGCGATCGGGCGGGTCAAATGGAAGTTTGGTAATGATGACATTGCGCAGGCCTCTGCCTCGCACATCCACGCCCTGCCAGAAACTGATGGTGCCAAAGAGCACTGCCCGTTCGTTGGTACGAAAGCCATCGAGAATCGCAGAGCGCGATCCATCACGCCCCTGCACCCACAGCGGGTGACCATGTGATTCAAGAGGCTGCGCAAGTGCATCGGCGGTGCGATGCATTGCAGCGAAGGATGTGAACAGTACGAACGCACCCCCATCGGTTTCATGGATGTGATGCAACATGCGCTCGTTGGCCTGTGCAGCAAAGGCGGGATCGGAAGGCTCGGGCAGTTCGGTTTCGATAATCAATTCGACGGCGTTTGCATAGTCAAACGGGCTGCCAAGGGCAAGCGTGCGCGCAGATTCACACCCAAGCCGACGTGTGATATGCTTGAAGCCCGACTTTGTTGTGTCATCATCGGAATCGATTGTTGCAACGCGCTGGCCCTTCAAACTCAGTGTTGCAGAAGTCAACGTGACACTAAAGGACTGTCCGAAAAGCTGATCTTCGAGGATCGGTGCGACATCGATCGGGCAACAGGCAAGTGTTGCCCGCATGCGCTGCCCGCGCGTGCGCTTGGCCTCGGCCCAGTACACACAACCTTCAAGCTGGTGCTCACACAGCGCTTCGGTTTCATCTGCAATAGCTGCAGCGCGCTCGGCGTAGGCATTGAGTTCGTGGCGATCTTCTTCATTTTTGAGTGTGTCTCGAAGTTGTTTGAGCGCTAGGGCAAGTGTGCCAAAGGGTTCACTGAGCAGGTTGTTGAATATGCCCGGTTCGCGCAATCGACGAGTAACTGCGTTGTTATCGCCGCCAGCAAAACTGGGTTGCCCTTCGCGCTGCATGGCGCGATCGCACACCTGCTCAAAGAAGACGTCAGTGACGCGGCGCGCTGCCAGCACGCGCGCGATGGCACGCTCATGGGCACCATCTTCGGCGCTAGCCATGCGCATTGTGGTCAAAAATCCACGAGGTGCGCCCCGGCCACGCCCAGGGTTGAACAGGCGCGACAAAAGATGCCGCACGCGCCCCTCGGAAATGCTCAGCCCAAAATGATCGCCTGCAACTTCTTCGATGTTGTGCGCTTCATCGAGAATGACATGATCGTAATCAGGTAAAAAACCAGTATCGCGGGCACGCATCGCAAGATCTGAGAAAAAAACAGCGTGGTTGCAAATCAACAGTTCTGCGCGCTGCATGCGCCGACGAGCTTCCTGATAGAAACAAGATTGATAATGCGAACATTTGCGGCCCATACAGTTCGCAGCATCAGACTGGGCGTGATCCCACACACTCGGGCGCTCGAGTACGGGCAACGTGCTGAGTGTGCCATCTTTGGTGGTGTAGGCCCAATCTTCGATGGCCTGCAACGCCCTGCGGTCAACAGCAGCTGGCAGCAACGTCTGCTGACGCGCCGATGCCAAAGCCAGACGACGAATGCTCAGGTAGTTGCCGCGCCCCTTGACGAGTTCAGCCTTGAATGGTTCATCTTCACCGGTAGCCTCAGCAAAGACGCGCTGCATGACGGGAATATCTTTTTTGAGCAGTTGTTCCTGCAGTGCGATGGTATTGGTGGCGATGACGATGCGCTGCGAATGTTCGATGATGCGCGCAATCGCGGGAACAAGATAAGCAAAACTTTTACCCACGCCTGTGCCAGCTTCAACAAGCAGCGAACGTTTGCTCTCAAGCGTACTTGCAACGGCATGTGCCATTTCAAGTTGCTGGGGGCGCGGCTCAAAAATATCGCCAAGCGTGCGCGCGATAACACCTGCATCACCAAGGATCGCGTTGGGGGAAAGATCAGTCACAGGAAGCATGATAGGGCAATACCCTGCACGATTATTTCAAGGGCGAACGCGCCGCATCACCAGCGCGCCGGGGATATACACGCGGCGTACGGCGCTGTTTTTCAAGGACAACAATCTTGCCGGTCGGCGTATCGACCGTCGTGACATGAGCCGTGTGCAGCAGATGCAGCGCCTGTTTGGCATCCGCGAGTTCTTCTTCGGCTTTTTCACCTTTGATGAGCAGAATGTTCCCGCCGGGCGTTGGGGTTGCGTCAGGCGTTTTCGCTTCACTCGGGGCTTTGGCAAGCGGTACTGTCAGTTCACTAGAAACGGCAATGCGCCCAAGCGCACGCGCAGTAACCAGATCGTAATGCTCGCGATGGTGCGGATTGTGCGATACGGTTTCGACGCGCTCACCAAGCACGCGCACGTTGGGCAACACAAGTTCGCCGATGACATGCAACAGAAAGCGGCCCTTCTTGTTGGTTGATTCGATGAGCGTGACATTGATGCGCGGCGCAACGATGACAAGTGGAATGCCCGGCACGCCCCCGCCGCTGCCAACATCTGCCAGTGTGATGCGCCGATTGCCCGCAGCGTGCTGGGCTTGCTGCACAAGTGGCAAGAGTGTGAGCGCATCAAAGATGTGTTTCTCCCACGCTACATCAACATCGCGGATCGCGGTGAGATTGATAACATCATTGCCCGCCAGAAGTAGCGCAAGATAGTGACCGAGCTTCTTCAGCTCGTCTGCTTCAAAGGTGATGCCATAGTCGGCGCACTGCTTGATAAACTTCGCGGGCGGTTCGAGCGCAGTGAGGCCTCCAGGAAACACGATGGGGCCGGTGCGTGGACGGTAGGTTTCACTCATGCAAACTCAAATGATGGGCGCCAGAGGTATTCCGGGCGGCGCAGTGCAACATTCATGACAAGCCCGACCATGATGAACGCGATCAGGAGGCTTGACCCACCATAGCTTACGAAAGGCAGCGTGATACCGGTAATGGGCAGCAAACCAAGCGTCATGCCCATATTGATCGTCGCCTGCGTGAAGACCATGGTTGCAAGCCCGACCACGAGCAGACGCGCAAAGGGGTGCGTCGCCACCGCAGCGACAATCAGCGCCCCACCAAACCAGGCGGCATACAGCACGACCATCACCAGCGCACCGAGAAGGCCGAAACGGTTGACGATGACCGCGAAAATCATGTCGTTTTGTTTTTCTGGGACGCGCGAGAATTCGATGAGGGCCCGGCTTTTGATTTCGCCATGCCCCGCGATGCCGCCCGAGCCCGAGAGCATGAGGGCCTGTTGCCCTTGGAAACCGCGGGATTGAATGTGCCGATCATCGCCCTGATGTTGCTCAATAATTGCAAGAACGCGATCCACCTGATGCGGGCGCAGCAGCGGGTAGTGCTCGTGCTTGGCCTGTGACAACGAGATGACAACAACGAGGATTGCAAAGCCAGCGCCAAGGGCGATCGTGCCAAAGATGTGCGCCAGCCGTGCGCCCGCAGCAATAAGCATCGCAAGCAGTGTCGGCAGGAACAGCAAACTCGTTCCAAGATCGGGCTCGATGAGAATGAGCGTCATCGGAATCACGGCGATCGTCGCAGGAATCGCAAGGCCGGAGAGTGTGCGATGCCCCTTGCGATAGCACAGGTATGAGGCAATGGCAATAACAAAGGCAATCTTTGCCAGTTCGCTCGGTTGAAAATCGAGAGGGCCAAAGTTGATCCACCGGCGTGCACCATTTCGCGGCGTGACAATGAAATCTGGCACGAAAGGAATCATGACAAAAATCAACATCGCGATCGTCATGACGCCGATGACCCACGATAAGTGCGCAACGATTCGAAAATGAATCACTGTTGCCAGCAGGCCAAAGCCAAGGCCGAGGCCCATAAACATAAACTGACGAGATACTAGGCGCGACGCATTGAGCGCCCCAGCGTGCCCATCGATCCCACCGCTGAGTGAAATGCCATAGAGCCCCACGCCTGCAAGGGCCAGTGATGCAAAGACAACGATCCAACCAGCGTTGAGCCAGCGAATACGCCCCGCCACTTTTGCGCGTGCGTGGGTGGCATCGCCAGCGCACGCAGCATCCGGATGTCGTTTCAGTTCGACAATCGGGACCATCGCTTCAAGTAGATCAACGCCCCGACTCACAGATAGCCCTCGCGCTGCAGTACTCGAATAATTTGTTCAGCGATTGGGCCCGCAACGCGCCCGCCGCTGCCGCCATATTCAACCATCACCGCGATGGCGTAGCGCAGCTCGCCCCCTTCGGGCCCGACCATGCCCACAAACCACGCGTGATCGCCAGTGCGAAGTGTCTCGACAGGCAATGGCCCCTCCGGTCCATCGGGATCGTTGCGCAGTGCATTCGCGGTTGCTGTGCCGGTCTTGCCAATGATGCGAATGCCATCGACCGCACAAATGCGCACGCGCTGGTCGCCATAGCTGACCGCATGACCCGTGCCATACGATTCTTCAATCGAGCGGCGCAAGCCTTCAAGAGCCGCATCGACAGCATCGGGATCAAGCTCAAGGTCTTCGGCGCGCGGGGTCTGATCGCGATCAAGTCGTGGTGCGATGCGCACGCCGCGCCGCGCAATGGTGGCAAGGGAATCCGCTGCGTGAAGCGGCGTCCATGACACTGGCCCCTGCCCTATGCCCATCTGCATCGCATCACCGGGGCCAAGTTGCGACCCGTCAAACGCTTTTCCAACCGTGCCGGCATATTCATTGCCAATGCCAAGATTGAGCGGTTGCCCCACACCAAACCGCGTGTACCAGAGTGTCAACCCCTGCACACCGAGCATGCGCCCAAGGGTGTAAAAATAAATATTGCACGAAACGCCCAAGGCTTCCTCGGCGCTCAGTGCATGTTCAAACTGCTGCGAGTGCGTGGCAAAACCGTAGTAATCACGGTAAATCCAACAGCGCAAGATGGTGTCGTTGCCTTGTAAATAATGGCCGTTGCATTCAATGTGTTCGTGTAACGAATGAACCGTACTTGAAATTGCAGAGCAAAGAATGAGCGGCTTGACAATCGAACCGGGCAGATACGGCACACCGCACGCACGGTTCACCCACGGTCGATCAATCGGATCCTCATACACCCACTCGGGGCGCTCCTGCACATCTTCGCGCGTGAAGCTTGGTGTTGTGACCATCGCAAGAATATCGCCTGTGTCGATTTCAAGCACAACCGCAGCGGCGGCAAGTGAAGTGCCATCTTCAATGGAATAAGGCTCGGGGGTGTCGATCGTCGGCGCTGCGTGGTGCCAGGGCTGGACCATCGCAAGACCCAGCGCCGGATCAAGCAGCGCCTGCACCTGTGCCTGCACCTGCGCATCAATAGTGAGCGTGACATCGCGGCCAGCTTCGAATGGTGCGCGATTGACGTCGCCTGTATCAAGACTTTCACGTTCATAGCCGCGCAAGCCGCGCAGTGTGTCTTCACGCGAGCCTTCAAAACCAGTGCCGCCAACGCGATCTCCTTCACGGTAATACCCGCGATCAAGTTCTCCGGTAGCAACATCGCGCCGAGGCCGACGCAGTGTGTCAAGCGGTTGACCCTCGCCCACACGATCGAGATCGCGCATCCATCCAACGATATGAGTCGCAACGCCGCGCACCGGCACCGTTACGGTGCGCTGCTGCATCAATGGCGGCGGAAATGTCGACAGATCAACCTCAACCGTTTGCATCTCAAGCGGATACGTGCGCACCCCAGATGCATCGACCGTAAGCCCCGGATACCGCTGGGCAAGGCGGCGCACTTCGAAAGCAATGTCTTCATCAACACCCGAAGCGATGACATGCGCCATGCGCTGCTCGCGAATTGGTTTGGAAACGTCTGCCAGTTCGACATCCGCGATCTCGCCGCCGCGCGAGAGCTCTTCTTCGCGCTGGGCGCGCCACAGTTGCCAGAGATGTTCGGCCATCGATTGCACGCGACGTTTGATGGTGAACTTGCGGTCGTCAAGAATGGCACGGTCTGTCTCAAGAGCAATCGCAAGTTCCTGCCACATCACGGTGAGTTCTGCTTCATATTCCGGCATATAGGTATCAACAAGCACACGGCGCTTGGCGCGTCCGAGCTTGGGCCACTCCGAACGGTTCTCGCGCCGCGCACGCCGCGTGGCCTCACGCTCTGCCCAGTCACCGGTGAGGACGGCATAGTCGACCATCACATCGAACGCCGCTTCGTCTTGTGCAAGGATGCGCCCGCGCCGATCAAGAATGCGCCCGCGCGTCGTCGGCGTCCACCGATCGACAAACAACCGGCGCTCGGCGGCCTCAAGCCACGTTGCACCCTCCACCACCGTCACCCGCGTCGCCTGCACCGCAAGCGCAACCGACCCACCGATCGCGCCACATGCAAGCAGCGCCAAGCGACGATGAAACATTCCCACGCGCTGGGTCTTGGCCGGACGAACTGTCGATTTGGGAATTGATCGCGCCAACGTTGGGCCTCCTTGCCCTGTGTGGCTCCGGGTGGCCTACCCAACAATGGGTGGCCCGACTTGCTTGCCAAGTCGGGTTTGTCGGCCCGGTCGGTGCGACGCCCTCCGCGCCGCGGTGATAGAGAAATGATACCGAGGTTCCGGTCTCCCTCTACCGGTAGGAGATGGGCTCAGAGACAAGGGAGTTTCTGGTCCCCCTCCTCCCGTGGGGGAGGGGTTAGGGGAGAGGGGAATCCTGCCCTACCATTCCCCCATGCCCCTGCTCCCACGCTTCATCCGCAAACGCCGACTCCGCTGGCCGTTCTGGGCGAGCACGGTGATTGCTGCTCTCGTCTTGATTGTCATGGTGGCCTTGGAGTGGGGGCTGTTGGCATCAGTTGCGGAACGAGCCCGACCACCATGCACGTCGTGGAGATCGGGGGTTCCCAATTCTCCTACCGGCGGTTGTCTGACGTACAGCGGGATGTCGACTCCGGATTTGACGCAATGTTCGATTGGTTCGGGTGGGACGGCAAGCTGAACTGGCTGAAATGGTCCCCGCCCCACTACTACTATTCATCGCGACAGGGAAGCCATAACGAGTTCGGTCTCCTCATCCCCCTCTACCTCCTCGCGCTCCCCTTCGTTCTCTTCTCAACCGTTTACTTCTTCCGCGCGCCGTTGAAGCGCAGCGCAGGCCAGTGCGAAAACTGCGGCTATGACATGCGCGGCATCGACGATGGTGCAACGTGTCCGGAATGTGGCGGGAAAGGCACGAAGGCACAGAGGGACACAGGCACGAAGTGAAGAAGCCCCTCACCCGTCTGCCGACTAAAGTCGGCATCCACCCTCTCCCCGCAAGCGGGGCGAGGGAGCACGAGGCTCCATCCACCCAAGAAGAAACTCTGTGATCTCTGTGTGCTCTGTGGTTAGATCTTTATCCCCACAGCCGCTCCACCGCTTCCCGATACCGCGACAAGGTTCCCGCAATCACATCACTCGGCAGCGCGGGCCCCGGCGCAGTCTTGTCCCACGTGCCGGCGTCAACCAGCCCCTGCAAATACTCCCGCACATACTGCTTGTCGAAGCTCTCCTGCGGGCCGCCGGGCTTCCACGTATCGACCGGCCAATAGCGGCTTGAATCAGGCGTCAGCGCTTCATCGATCAAAATCAATTCATCGCTCGTGCGTGTGCCATTGGCATCAACCGGCCAACCAAACTCGAACTTTGTATCTGCCAAGATAATGCCGCGTTCGCGCGCGTGCGCCGCTGCGGCGTTGTAGATCGCAAGGCTCATGTCACGCAGCTTCTCAATCACCCCGCGCCCGACACTGTCGCACGCCTGCTCGAAGGTGATGTTCTCATCGTGTTCACCAAGCTCAGCTTTCGTTGCGGGGGTGAAGATCGGCTCGGGCAACTGCCCACCGCGTTGTAAACCCGCGGGCAGCGCGACGCCGCAGACTTCGCCCGTCTGCTGATACTCCTTCCATCCCGAGCCCTCGATGTAGCCCCGCACGACACACTCGATCGGCACGACCTCGCAGCGCCGGGCGACAATGCTGCGCTTGGCGATCTCCGGCGGAAGAACCCCCTCGCTTGCGCTTGGGGCTAGCGAGGCCCCGGTACCCAGCAAATCCTCTCCCGAGACTGTGTGCGTCTTCGCCAGGCCCTTGGCTTCGATGAACCGGAACCATGCCGTCGAAAGCTGCGTCAACAGTTCGCCCTTGCCCGGGATAGGTGTCGGCAGCACCACATCAAACGCACTGATGCGATCCGTCGCAACAATCAACAGCCGCGGCTCACCCGTTATGGGGTCCGCTGGCAGATCATAAATGTCGCGCACCTTGCCCTGACGCTTGTTGGTAAGGGGAAGATTGGTTTCAAAGACGGCGTGCATGGGCTGGAGGATACAAAATCGTTTGTAACCGCAGCGGGCTGGGCTATCATGACCATCGGAAGTGAGGCACCCAATGCTCAGTTGGAACAATGCTCATCGAGTCGGCGTCCTCGGAATGCTCCTCATTGCAGTTGCGGTGCAGGGCGCGCCGTCATCGGACCCGCCGAGGGAAATGTTGCAGGTCAATCCTGATGCCCGCACATCGCATGCAACCCCCCCGGTGAGCAATGGCCTGATTGCCTACGCCCGCAACGACGCAACCGGCCAACTCCAGATTTTCACCATCAATCCCGATGGCACAGGCGAACAGCAGCTCACCACCCTCGGCCACAATCAATACCCCGCGTGGTCCTTCGATGGACAGTCGATGGTTTTCTCCTCAAACCGCACCGGCGCGCACGAACTCTGGACCATGGATGCTGACGGCGGCAACAAGACACAAATCACCTTCAACACCGCCGGCGGCAACTTCACCCCCGAGTTCTCACCCGATCAATCCAAGATCATCTTCGCATCCGTGCGCGGCGGCCTATCCCACCCAGAAGTCTGGGTCATGGATGCCAACGGCGCCAACCAAACCCGCCTCACCACGACGCCGGTCTTTCCTGGCTTGCCCAACTGGAGCCTGCACGCGAATTACTCGCCAGACGGCACGAAGATCGTCTTCGCCTCCACCATGAGCGGCACAAGCCAGATATGGATGATGGATGCCGACGGCACTAACCAACAGCAAGTCACCATTGACAACGGCCCAGGCGCTCCGGACAGCAACGCCCCGGACTGGTCGCGCGATGGCACGAAGATTACCTTCTGGTCCGGCTTCGAAACGCAGTTTGGCGAAGTGTGGGTCATGGATGCCGACGGTGCCAACAAAACGCAACTCACCACCACAACCGATCCAAGAAACAGCGACAACCCCGAGTGGTCACCCGATGGCACGACCATCCTCTTTGATTCCAATCGCGCAGGCCCCGTTGAGGTGTGGTCGATCGATGACACTGGTGCCAACCCCTCGGTGCTCGTGCCGGCGACCGGCGGGCAGGTGTCTTGGCAGCCGATCGTCACATTGGCCGCTGACCTCAATGCCGACGGTGCAGTCGACCTCGCGGATCTCGCCTCGCTTCTCGCTAACTGGGGTTCCACATCAGACAAAAATGATCGGGCCGATCTGAACGCCGACGGCGTCATTGAACTTGCCGACCTCGCCCAGTTCCTCGCCAACTGGGCCCCCTGATGGCGGGTCCGCAATGGGCAACCACCGCTCCCAATAAACTCTTCAACAGTCCCCGCTTGCCAGATCGCGATTCACCCCGACAATGGCACACTCGCACCCCACAGGTCCGGCGGCAAGTCGGGTGCGGGCAGGCATTTGAGGAGGCATTTGGCACGGCATGTTGAAGTTCGCGGTCTTTGACGAATTCGCCCCGGCAAGCGCGTTCACGCTGCGCCATGCGTGCCTTCTCGACAAGGACGATGGGGCGCTGCCCTCAGAGATCATCTTTCGCAATGGCGTGATCGAATGCCTCAAGCCCACGCCAGATGCGGCCTCGTTTGCAGTGCAATATGACGCGGAGCGTTGTGGCCGCCTGACATTGCAAACGACGCTTCTCCCCGACAACGACCTGCCCTATCTTCTTGATATTGAACTGGCGCGCCATCGCATTGCCGTGCTCATCAACGCGACTTTTGAGACATCATCCGTCACGCACACACTGCCCGATGACCATCCCGTCTTTGCGCAAGTTGATCAGGCGATTGACCTGTTCACCGATGCACTTGGCGAACCGTCGGCAAGTTTCGGCCGCTACACCGCCCCGCAAGCAGCGCTGGCGCGTCGCGCACTTATCCTTGCGATCGAAGCAAGTGAAACGCTTGCGATGATGCAAAGTCGTCACCAACTCGAAGAGCGCTATGAAGCCTCAACTCGTGCCAAGGCCGCAGAAAGCGCAGATGCGGCAAAGGGTCAAACCTTGGCGGAGATTCTTCCTCCCGTTGGGTGTGTAGTAGATAGTGCAATCTTCGCCCCCGCGCTGCAGAAGATCATCACTGATACTTTTGATTTCATCATCTCCCCGATGCGATGGAACGAGATCGAAGCAGAAGAAGGAAGCTACGATTTTCGTCGCACCGACCTCTGGATTCGCTGGGCGGTTGATCAGGCGAAGCGCGCAGTTGTGTCCGGTCCGCTCATTGATCTTTCGCCGCGCTCATTGCCCGAGTGGCTTCTCATCTGGACTCACGATTACGACACGCTGCGCGAATTCGCCTTCGAGCACGTCTCGCGCGTCGTCAAACGCTACAAAAAAGCAGTCTCGCGCTGGACCATCATGAGCGCACCATCCCTTGGTGATGGGGTTGATCTGACCCTCGATCAATGGGTTGATCTGACGCGCCTCGCAGCCCTTGCGGTGCGCAAACACGCTCCATCTGGAGCGCGACTGACCGTCGAACTGCCCCACCCCTTCCCGCGCCATCCGGGTGGGAATACGCCAGGGGTCATGCCGCGCCTCTTTGCCGACATGCTCATCCACGCGGGCGTGCAAGCCGACGCCTATGCCATCCGTTTGCAAATGGGCGATCTTGTGCCCGGACGCGACACGCGCGACCTCATGCAGGTGGCCACCATGCTTGATGGCTTTTCAACGCTTGATCGTCCGATTCATATCTCGGCAGCTGGTGTGCCAAGCGAACCAATGACTGAAACCGATGCAGCACCCTCACCCGGCTCATGGCGCGCCGACTGGTCGCCCGACCAACAAGGAGAGTGGCTTTCTGCAATCGCAGCGCTCTGCGCATCGCGCCCATACATCGCTTCAATCGCATGGCACGCGCTCTATGACGCACCGGGTAATCCGGAAATGTCTGGCGGCGGACTCATCAGCGCCGCCGGGCGCGCAAAGCCAGCCCTTGCGAGTATCACCGAATTCTCACGTGCTCTGCGCTCGCGCAAACTCCCGCAGGTGCTCCTCGATGCAGACCCCGCACAAGCAACCAGCAGTCCAACGCCTGTCGCATCATGAAACGCTTGCCGCACCCAGTCGATTGGACGCACACACCAGCGCGCCCCGCCGCTGCCGTAGCCCTGCTGCTGCTTACATGCGTGTTCGCACTCGCAACTTCGCCTCAATTCTCGGCGCACTCAATGAACATAACGCCGCCCCCGACACGTACCATCGATCTCAACACCGCAACGCAGGCTGAGCTAGAACTGCTCCCCCGCATCGGCCCTGCACTTGCACAGCGCATTATTACCTTCCGCACTGAGCACAGCGGTTTTACTTCTCTCGAAGACCTCGATGCGGTGCCCGGTATCGGGCCGCGCACGCTTGAAGACCTTGCACCATTTGCACGGTTTTCCGTGCTCGACGCCGACTCCAGCCGATAGACTCTTCTGAAGCAGTCGAAATATTTGTCTCGCCCACCCCCTTTTTAGGAGCGCGGGCCGAAAGTCTATGCGCAAAGCCCCGCCACATCTCGCCCGGTTGATCGATCAGACATCGATCGCTGAACTTGCCCACCATCTTGCCGATGGTCACGATTGCATCGCTGAGGGCGCCGCCGGGTCATCGACGCACCTGCTTGCGGGCGCGATCAGCGCTATCACGAAGTGCCCGATCGTGCTTGTTGTGCCGCATCTTGATCAGGCAGATGAAGCTGTTGATGAACTCGAAGCCGCTGGGATCAACGCCATGCGCTTTCCAGCGCTTGAAGTCTTGCCCGGCGAAACTGCGCCGACCCTTGAACTGCACGCTGAGCGCTTGGCCGTTGTGCGCAGGCTTGCAGCGCGGCGCTCTCCAAATGATGCACAACCTTTCGATGTTCTCGTTTCACCAATCCAGGCACTCATGCAAGGCGTGCCCTCACCAGATCGCCTTGCCGATCTTACATTGTCACTCACCAGAGGCGATGCGCGCGGCCCCGAAGCCATCATCAACTGGCTCGCAAACGCCGGCTACAAACGCGCTGATTCGATCGAAGAACCCGGTGATTTTGCAGTTCGAGGCGGCATCATCGACATCCTCCCGCCCGCGGGTGCACTTGAAGCAAAAGCTGCAGGCGCATTGAACAATGCCATTGTGTCGACCGGTGAAGCTGGCGTGCGGCTCGATTTCTTCGGTGATGAACTTGATGCACTGGCTGAGATTGATGTCGCAACCATGGGCTCTGACCAACGCTTTGATCGCATTGATCTGCTTGGCGTGCGCGAAGGTGCGCCCTTGATCGATGATGCTGCGATAGCGCCTATCGAAGTGATTGCGCGCGCAACCGGCGCTCACATGCTGGTTTTGCTTGCTGATACTCTTGAAACCACCGAACAGGCGCGCGGCTATTACGAACGTATTGTCGATTCGCGTGGCATCTTTGGCCCGCCTGAATCCTTGCGCCTCTTGCGCCACCACGCTCACGCCATGGCAGAGATCAATCAGCTTGCCACGGGCATCACGCCGGGCGTGCGCACATTCACATTGCCCATCGCACCACTGCCGGATTTCGCACAAGATGCTTCTGATGCCGTCCGTGAACTTGGCGACTTGAGCACGCAACGTGATGTCATCGTGCTCGCAGAAACTGCTGGCGAAGATGATCGTTTTCGTGAACTCTTTCATGAATGTGCGCCGCCGGAATCGACTGCGCGCACCATTCACTACAGCGCATATCTCCACCGGGGGTTCACGCTCGAAGGCAATGAACACAACGCGGGATCGCGGCCCGTTGCACTTGTCCCCTATCACGAATTGTTGCACCGCTACCAAAGCCGGCGTCAAATGCGAAGACTTCGCGGCGGGCGCGCCACCGAAGCCTTCATGCAACTTGCGCCCGGCGATTACGTCGTTCACGCCGACCACGGTATCGCGCGATTCACCGGCTTGACGAACATCAAGTCTGAGAAACGCCGCACCAAAGCCGAGCAGGCGCAAGCGGCCTTCGATACATTTCACAATAAAAAGCAACCTACACCAACTCCAACACCCGGCGTTGAGGAATATCTCATTCTCGAATTTGCCGGTCGCTCCAAGCTCTACGTCCCCGCGCACCAAATTGATCGGGTGCAAAAATACATCGGCTCGGGTGGTTCCCGCAGCGCGCGCGCTGCGGCGCCAACGCTATCGACCATCGGCGGCAAGCGCTGGGAAACGCAAAAGCAAAGCGTCAAGGAATCGGTGCGCGAACTCGCGGCAGAATTACTGCGCGTGCAGGCGGCGCGCCAGTCCATGCCCGGCGCGCGCTTCCCTCCTGATACGCCATGGCAAACTGAATTTGAATCCGAGTTTCCCTTTCAGGAAACTGAAGACCAACTTGCGGCCCTTACTGAAATCAAACGCGACATGGCTACCGAACGCCCGATGGACCGTCTCGTGTGCGGCGATGTCGGCTATGGCAAAACAGAACTCGCGATTCGCGCTGCATTCAAAGCTGTTGAATTTGGCAAGCAAGTTGCGGTGCTTGTGCCCACGACATTACTTTCTGAGCAACACGAACGCACGTTCCGCGCACGTTTCGCGGGCTACCCATTTACTATCGAATCACTCTCACGCTTTAAAACGCGCAAAGAACAAAACGATGTGCTCGCCCGCGCCCGCAAAGGCCAGGTCGATGTGCTCATCGGCACGCACCGATTGCTTTCCAAGGATGTTCACTTTGCCGATCTTGGCCTTGTCATCGTCGACGAAGAACAGCGTTTCGGCGTCGAACATAAAAACGCACTCCTGCGCCTTCGCACCACCGCAGATGTGCTCACGTTGAGTGCGACGCCGATCCCCCGCACGCTTCACATGTCAATGCTCGGGTTGCGTGATATTTCTTCACTCACCACGCCGCCGCTTGACCGCCGCGCTGTGGTCACCGAAGTGATTCCATACAACGACCAGCGCCTGAAAAGATCGATCAGTCGCGAACTTGCACGAGAAGGTCAGGTTTTTTTCGTTCACAACCGAGTCCACAACATCAAAACCGTGGCCGACGATATTCAGCGCCTTGCGCCAAATGCGCGCATCGTCATCGGGCACGGGCAAATGCCCGATGGCGAACTTGAAAAAGTGATGCTCACTTTCGTCAACCGCGAAGCAGACATTCTTGTCTCGACAACCATCATTGAATCAGGCCTTGATATCCCCTCTGCCAACACTATGTTCATCAATGATGCGCACATGTTTGGCCTTGCGGATCTTCACCAACTGCGTGGGCGCGTCGGGCGTTCCAAGCATCGCGGCTATTGCTACCTGCTGCTCCCCACTGATCGCCCGGTGCCTGAGATTGCCAAGCGAAGACTTCGCGCTGTTGAAGAATTTTCCATGCTCGGCGCTGGTTTCAAAATCGCGATGCGTGACCTTGAAATTCGCGGCGCAGGCAACCTTCTTGGCTCTGAACAATCCGGACACATCGCCGCCGTTGGGTATGACATGTATTGCCGTCTGCTCGAAAGCGCTGCGCGCGAACTGCGCGGCGAACCCACCCACGAAGCCTCGCAAACAAGCATCGAACTTGGGATCGCGGGCGCCATTCCTCGCTCATATATTCTCGCAGACGCCCGGCGTCTTGAAGCCTACCGGCGCATTGCAACGGCCCAATCGCCCGAACAGGTCAGCGCCGTCGAAAACGATCTCACTGCCGCCTATGGCGAACCGCCCGCATTGACTGCCCAACTGCTTGATCTTGCACGCTTGCGCGCTGCGGCAGCATCTCTCGGCGTGCGCTCTATTACCATTCGCAATCGAGATGTCATGTTCCGGTGCACCAACGCTGCGCAAATCGCATCAGCACTCGATGGCGCGCAAGGCACCGTGCGCGTTCTTTCTGATAAAGTCGCCACGCCCGCCGCTGAGGGACTGTGCGAAATCGCGTTTCGCCCTCCCGAACAATGGCTTGAACCAACGACCTTGCTTACCTTGCTGCGCCGCCGCCTGATGGAGGCGGCTCCGCCTGCTGATCCTGCTCGGGCGATGTCTTCGTTGCTCCCGCAATCACCACCGATGTCAAGCGCACTTCCCTGATGTCCTGTTCATCGCACACGCGCCGCATGAACAGATACAACAGCGCCCCACCCGAAAACACAAAGCTCAACGCCCAGCCAATGAAAACAAGCCACGCCGCTTGTTGCCAGAAGTGAATCGCATCCACCGCAAAGCCTGATTCATTCGCACCCGCAAGCACGATCGCCGCGCCCAGCCCTTCGCGCATGATCGCCTGAAATACGATGTGTGCAATGTACAGTTGCACCACAAGCACAACTGCATACGCCACAAACCGGTGCGGCTTGGCCACTAGATACGCAAAGACGCGCTGAATCGCATCGCCTGCATCCGTATCTTCACACGCCGCTGCACCGGGCAACATGACGAACCCGAACAGATAGAGCGCCCCAAGCAATGCTGCAAAGACACCAAGCAGCGCAGGCAATCCCCACAGCACGCCGCCCATCGCATCCCCCGGCGACCACGACATGAGCGCAAGACCAAACACCCATATCACACCGAGCAGCGCGCCGATCACGATGAGCGGAATCAGCGCAGCGCCAAGCAACATGCCCATGCGCGAAAATGCAAAGCGAATGCTCTTGCGAAACCCCGGGTCAAGATCAACGGCAAAATCCAGCGCTGCCGACCGCGCAATCGCACCGCCGCCCAAGATGAGAATGATCGATGCAAATACGATTGCGCCGATCACATCGGGTGTGTTGCTCTGAATTGCCCATTGATTCAACATGTTCACCAAACGATTGTTCCCTGGCATCGATCCGCCTGTTGGCCAGGCCAGACCCAAGGTGCCGAATGCGGTGCTCCCACTCGCGCGCTCAATCAACCACGCACCGCCAAAGAGCGCCAGCGCCGTCAACGTGCCGATCAGCACGCGGGCCGGATGCACACTCAGGCCAATCACACGAAAAAGCTCGGGCCAGATCAGACCCGCCGTCAATTCGCGGATCGTCACAGCACCGGCGCGTTGTCTATAGGGAGGAATCGCGTCACTCATAGGGCAGATGCTACCGCCTCTTGCTGGCATCCGAGGACGCCGGGCTTGACCCGATGAACTTCGCCGCCACCGCCTCAAGCAGCACTTCGGGTTCTTCCATGCGGCCGGGACCCACCGCGCGGCACGCCTGCCACCCCTGCGCCGGGCCCACGATCTCAAAGCCATCTTCACGCAACTGATTGATATTGCGCTGATTGGCAGGCTGGGTCCACATCACCTCATTCATGCTCGGGGCAAGCAAGATGGGCGTCTGCCGGCGATCGATCGCACTCAGAATCAGACACACAACATCATTGGTCTGCCCATGGGCCAGTCGGGCACAACAATCCATCGTGCATGGTGCGACGATCGCAAGATCACACCGGCGCGCAAGCGATATGTGCTGCGGATCCTGCGATTCAATATGTTGCCAGATGCCGGTGTAAACAGGCCGCCCGGACAATGCCTGCAAGGTCAGGGGTGTGATGAACTTCGTCGCGGCGTCGGTCATGATCACGGTGACGCCAGCGCCTTGTTGCACGAGGCGCGAGACGAGCGTCGCGGTTTTGTAGGCTGCGATCCCACCAGTGACGCCAACAACGACCTCGCGCCCTTTGAGGGCACTGGCCACTGATGCAGCATCATTTTTTTCGCCGTTGGTCACGGGTGCTGCTTACAGCAGTTCCGCCGCCACGGGCAGGGCATCTGCGCTGGGCGCTTCAAGTGTGGCGAGCGCCGATTCGTTGTCGATGCAAATTTTTTCAAGCAGGATCTCGTCGATCACGACTTCCAGATCAGTGCGCCCACGGCGCTCGACCAGTGGGCGTGCACCATCCATCAACTCGACCAGTCGACGTTGAATCAACGCACACAGTTTGAAGCGGCCGCCCGCTCGATTGACAATTTCTTCGCTCTTCAGCGCTTCGATCATCGACGCCTCGACTTCTCGGTATGAACCGCTCGGGTATACTGTTTCAGAGACCGGACCATTGGGCACACAAAGAGATGTGGCGACCCTCAGGAACGGCGTTCGCTCGAATGCGAATTGGTCATTCTAACCCATTCACCCGCTCAGGGCGAATCGACACCACCCGGCGCGTGCTCCTTATGATGCGTGCCTCCGGGGAAGGGAATCCTGTCTGCCTATGACCACGACTTTCAAGTTTGGTGATCGCGTCCGTCATCCTGCCAAACCGGAGTGGGGCGAAGCCGTCGTCACGGCCTCCCAAGGCGTCACCCACGAAGGTAAGCCCTGTCAGAGGCTGACCTTGCGATTCGATCGGGTGGGCATCAAGACTATCACAACAGCGGTCGTGCGCTTGGAAGTTGCGAACGGTCAGGCAAACGGCCAAGTGAATGCCCATGCCGAACAAGGAGATGTGCCCCCTCAGAACAGCGAGGCCGCAGACTCCTGGCTTGGTGAGGCCGCTGCCCTTCCACCCGAGCAACTCTTTGCCCGCCTCCCGGAGGCCGTCCGCGACCCTTTCAATTCCCTTGAAGAGAGACTGCGCATTACGTTGCTTCTCTATCGGTTCTCGGACCGTGGCGGCGAACTGCTCGATTGGGCCGCGATGCAGACAGGCATGGCGGATCCACTAACCAAATACGCGCGACATGAACTCGAGCAATACTTCCTCCGCTTCTCTGATCAACGGGCTGAACATCTCCGCACGCTGCTTGTCGAAGCTGCCAAGCGCGAGCCCGGTCTTGCAGAGTGCATCGCAAAGTCAACGCCCCATATGCCAAAGGCTGCACTTGAAGCTGTGCGCCACCCTCGTGTCCGGCGTTGACCAGCTTCACCAACCCGCACAACCGGAACCCAGATGCATGTGGGCGGAGCATTCCCTGTCTCTCGCAAGCAGTGCAAACACCTGCCAGGACCCCCGCGTGCGCGCTCTTATAGCGGCTGGACCGCTCATACCGCTCAAAGAATACACCAATGCAATCTTATGCTTCACGCCCCCCGGGTTGGGCGCACACTCTTGATGTATCCACGGCGGATGCATACAAATCCAAGACTTGATTGCATGGAGCGAGTTTATTATGCGCGACCAGGATTTTGACCAGAAACTCGGTGAACTTCTTTCTCAAATCGAATCCCTGCCCGAAGACCAAAGGGCCGCCATTGAAGAGATGGCTGAAGAAACGCGCAGCCGCCGGGCACGCGTCCAGGGCGCCGTTCGAGGATTGCAGGAATCCCTCGATCACCTGCGCCTGAGCGTGAAATATCTTGTCTTTGATCTGGAAGCAACACGCCGCGAAAACGCCTATCTCCGCCGCATGCTTGATGAAGATCGCACGCAGGAAGGCTCCGACTGATTCGCAGTCAGACCCCTGCCATCACGATGACATCCGGTGCACCATCAACATCCTCAGGGGCCAGCTCGATGAGTTCAAGCCGCCCGTTCAATGGCCAGTAGTGAAGCTGCCATCCGCGCGGCATGTGCACCTTGTCCTTTCCTGAAAACATATCTGTCGTCAGGTCCGCCGGAAAACCATTGTGTTTGTCGTAGTACAAATCAATCGCCTTGCGCGCCTGGGTGTATGTCACCTGCGCCGCAACGTCTTCAGCTTTCTCAATGTGACCGGTCACCGCTGGAATTGTCACGGCGGCGAGAATGCCCAGAATCACGATCGTGATCATGATGTCGATCAACGTAAAGCCGCGTTGTGTTCCCGGACGCCTTGCCATAGCACACCCCGTGCGAGCGTAATACTCCACGCGCGTATCGACAACGCATCCCCCGTACTTGGCGGTGTTATTGAAGATTGCAGAGTCGTTTCCCTACGACCGGCTCAGGTTCTCACGAGAGACCATCAATTCCAAAGTCGCTGCGGCAAAGTCCGCGTCACGCGCGTTAAGACCGGTAAAGAAGGGCAGCGCAATCGTGCGCTGTGCCATCGATTCTGAGATGGGATACTTCCCCGGACCGCCCCCGGTGTGATGGGCAAAATGCGGCATCAGATGACAACAGGGGAAATACGCCGCCGCCCCAACTTCGTGCCGATGCATGCCGTCAAGCACACGATCGCGCTCGATACACCCATATTGATCTGACAAACGCACGACGAACACGAACCAGCTCATGTTTGTCTCAGAATCAACAGATGGCAGGATCAGGTCGGGGTGCGCCATAAATCGCTCGATATACCACTCCGCAACGCCTTGTCGCCGCTCAAGAATGTCATCAAGGCGCTCCATCTGCGCCACGCCGACCGCAGCCTGAATCTCACTCAACCGGTAATTGAAACCCCTGCGCTCAAAGCTCATCCACGCCCGCAAACCCTGCGAGCTCCCCGGATGCCCGGACGTCGCGCCGCTGCCAGTGCCCCGCCCCTGATTGCGCAGCGACCGCACAATCTCGGCGATGCGCGCATTGTTCGTGACGAACATTCCCCCTTCGCCAGTAGTGATCTGTTTGTTTGGATAAAAACCCAACACCGAGGCGTGTCCGAAACTACCCGCGGCGCGCCCGCCATGAATACCGCCCAGCGCTTCGCACGCATCTTCGATCATCACGATTTCGTGCCGATCACAGATCGCCCGGTACGTGTTCATGTATGTCATGCACCCGAAGTTCTCGACGGCAATCACCGCTTTGGTCTTGCCCGTGATCGCTGCTTCAACCTTGACTGGGTCCATATTCAATGTCTTTGGACAGATATCCACAAACACAGGGATCGCGCCCGCGTGCAAAACCGCGTTCGCCACTGCGACAAAACAAAATGTTGGAATGATCACCTCATCGCCCGGGCCTACCCCAAAGGCAAGTAGCGCCATGTGCAGCGCTGCGGTCCCACTTGAACACGACACCGCATGATCACACCCCGTGCGCCGTGCGACCAACTCTTCAAAGCGCTCCTGCATCGGGCCCATCGCAAGCCTGCCCGAACGCAGCACCTGTGTGACCAGGTCAATCTCGTGGGCCGTGATGTCTGGTCCTGAAAGTGGAATCTCATCCATCACTGTGCTCACACCGCTTCCTTCCCGATTTTGCTGGGGCACTCGCGCTCACAGCCCCTTGCTCCAAAACCATCACACGTTCGAGGGGCCTTCCCCGGCTCCAAAGGCGGCACATCCCGCACCCGCAACTCTAGGCCACTGATACAACACTGCCCGTTGCAGCCGTGCGCACAATCAGATCGCGCAAACGCTGAAACAAATCGGTCAATTGCACCAGTCCCTGCAGCGGGCCCGCATCCTGCTGGCCCCCTTCTTCCATCTGTCGACGCAACCGCTGGCACGCCGTCACGATTGTCGAGTGATTTTTCCGGTTCAGCGCCCGTGCGATCTCCGGGTAACTCATCGTTGTCAATTCGCGGCTCAACAGCGCCACCATCGACCGCGCCAGAACCACAAGCCGGTGCCTGCCTCGCCCGAGCACTTCACTTAATTCCACATTCAGTTCTGCGCACACTGTTTTGGCGACCTGCGATACTGATATCGGCCTGCGGGGACGCATCAAATCAGCATTCCCTAGCACGCGCCGAGCCAGTACCGCCGTCACCGGAACGCGAAGTTGTTCCAGTCGTGCCACGGCTTCCAGACGCACAACCGCACCCTCAATTTCGCGCACTGACCCCGCGCAGACGTCTGCCACGACGTGCGCCGCGTTCTCTTCAAGTGATACCCCGCGCACCCCCGCAAGACGATGCGCCAATTGCCCCCGCAGCCCCCGCTCAGGATTATCCAGGCGCGCCACCATCCCGCACACGCACCGCGACACAAGCCGCTTGCACAATTTGTCGATGCGCTTTGGATGTTCATCTGAGGCGAGCACCAGTCGGCCGTGCCCAAGATCAAGTGCTTCGATCGTGTGAAGTAGTTCTGTCTGCGTTTTGACTTTGCCCGCAAGGAACTGCACATCATCTACAAGAAGTAGATCGACACTGCGATACCGCTTGCGAAATGCTTCAAGGCGTTTACTTTGCACTGCCGAAATGAATTCGTTGGCAAACATCTCCCCCGTCACACAGCTCACACGAGCGGTCGGGTTTTGTTCACGAAAGCGCGCTGCAATGCCATTCAAGAGATGCGTCTTGCCAATCCCGCACCCGCCATGGATGAACAATTGACTCAGACCATGCAGAGGCGGCGGCTCATCGACAAACCGCTCAGCGGCGGTAAACGCCAGGCGATTGCTCTCACCCACCACGAAATCATCAAGGCGATACCGGGGCCCGCGCCCTGATGCGCCCGCAGGCGCAGCGCTCGGTGCTGCAGGTCGCCTAGGCGGGAGGCCGCCTACGCCCGAAGTCTGTGTTTCCGGGACACGCTCGGGCTCTTCATCAGCTGCAAATGCGCCGGGGTCAACAACCCATTGCACCTGCACATCACCCAATGATTCACCCGCAACGGTGCGCAACTCGGCGCCAAACCTGCGGTTCAGAAGATCTGCATCAAAGGAACTCCGCACCACGATCTGCAGCGCTTCGTCGGCATGCCTTGCATGGGCCGCGGGTTCGAAATACCGCGCATAGCGTTCCTTGCCAATTCGCAGCGCAAACTGCTCAAGCATGGCGCGGCATCCTGCACCGCGAGGGTCGTGATCGCCCTTCCCCGGAGTGCAGGCAGCGGTGTGGTCAGAATGTTGATCGATTTCGATCGTGGGCGGGTGCATATCTGGCACGGCGAAACTTCCTTGCGCACGCGTGAATACTGCGCTGTCGCTCCACACCTCGCGACAACACACGTCTCCTCCGCCGCGTGCAAGTCCTTTCGCCACGCACGGCCTCATCACTTACTTATCACCTGCGCCGTTGTGCGCCCCGCCACACCCCGTGCCGAGCAAGGCAGGGGGAGGGCGAAAAAGCACACAATGACCGCGCACGGACCACATGTGGACCGTCCGCCCGCTCGAGCCGAGCTCGGCTATTGCGGTTCAGGTGTTCGGAGCGTGTGGAAGTCATCATGACACACCACGCCATGCTCCGTTCTCGGCCAATCCATTCGGCCGATGCACAAGATACATCACTTGCCGCAGTCTTCAAGCCCATAAAACGTGCTGAAAAATGGAACAAGAAGCACATCATGCGTTCGCATCGACAAAAAACAAGTCGCAGAATTTTTTTGATTTCTCAAAGACGCGTTGCAGCGCGAATGGACGGTGGAAAAACTGCGCATCGCACACTTTCTCACTTGCACGCGCGCTCTTGCATTGTTAGGCAAGCGCGCGAACCATCGCTTTGCGCAGCCCAAAACGGCGGAACCCCGTGCGGGCATACAACTTGCGCGCCGGAGTGTTACGCAAATCAACGGCGCACGTCACCCACTCACCCACCTCTAAACACACAGATTCAAGGCCAAAACGCAGCACTGTCCGCCCGATACCCCTGCCGCGAAGTTCTGGCGCAAGTCCCACATATACAAGTTCGACACCATCCTGCGCCGAGCTTGGTGTAAATAACATCACACCCGCAGGTATTTCTTTGTGTTCAATAAGCCACCACAACGAGGGATCGAACAACCCAGACTCACGGTGACTTTCCAGCGCATCCTGCGCCGTGCGCATTGCGCACAGCTCCGGGCAATCCAGTGTCCCCTCGTATGACCGCTCCATGGCGCTCACAAGTCGCGCCTGTGACTGGCGATAGCCGCCCGGCAAGTCGGCCACCACCCGCATGGTGATGTCATGTGGCATATCTGGCACGTCTTCCAAGCCATGACTCGCGGGCAGCTCCATGGGCCTGCGCATATACGCGAGTTCTGCAATTGCCGTGAACCCCGCCGCCTCAAGTGCCCGCCCCGCCGCCCGTTCCCGGGGCAGAAGCAGCGCCTGAGCCATTTTTGACAGGCCCGATTCCTTACTTGCGTCACAGGCCCGATTGATCACTGCCCCGAGCTCCGCCTCTGCTGCTGATCCACTGGGGGCAGATGTGAATAGCATCACAGCCCCGCCCGAGCCCGGCACCACAAGGGCCACCTCGCGCACCACCGCACACCCGCCAATGACTTCAATACTGCCCCAGAACCCCTTGAGATCAATCCCCATCGTCCCTGCCGCCTCAAGAAACGACGTCGCTGCGTCCTTGCCCGCTGAGGCTGAGGCGACCAATCGCTTGGCCGCGGGCTCCAGCAATGCCCCGGAAATCCGCTGAATGTCATAGCCGGGGGCCTTCACGTTGTGAATCGGGGCGGTACTCACGGTGCCTTGCGCTCCCACGATGCCCTGCCATGCCTCGCCTTGCCCATTTCCAGAGCAACCCTGCCCGGCAAAAAGGCGTACGGTCTCATGTGGACATCGGTTGTATACACTACCTGTCCCATCGGGCGATGCTGCCCATTGCCGGGCTTTTTTGGAGCACCTTTGCGATGATTCGATCGGTTTTTCGCACACCACGCGCGCCACGCAGTCTTTTTCGCCCTTCCGCTGTGCTTCTCGGCGTTGCTGTCCTTGCCGGCGCTGCTGCGACATTTATCAGCGCCCCCGCTGCTATTGCGGCCCCGGAACCGGATGCCATCCCCACGCGCTGGCAGCTTGATGTCGAGTCCGGCCCCCTGCGTCTTGCCTCGGTCGAGGTTGCGGGCGAGGGCATCAAGTTCTTCTACTACTTCACCTTCAAGGTGACCAACAACACGGGTGATGATCAACTGCTTGCACCCAAGTTTGAACTTTCTACTGATGAAGGCGAGATTCGCCGATCAGATCGGGATGTTGCGCCCGCGGTCACTGAAACACTGCTCGCGCGATTGCGCAACCCGTACCTCGAAGATCAGATCGCAATTCAGGGACGCATTCTTGAAGGCCCAGAAAATGCACGCGAGGGACTGGTGGTCTGGCCCTGCACAAACCTGAGCATTGATGAAGTGAATATCTATGCGGAAGGTTTTTCAGGTGAATCAAAATCGGTGGTCGCGCCGGACTCAGGCAAGACCTTTGTGCTTCGCAAGACGTTGATGCTTCGCCATGAGATTGCAGGCAATCTCAACCCGCGTTCTGATGCGCCGCTTGAACGGGCAGAAATGCGTTGGGTGATGCGGTGAAAGACCAGATGGCCAGATAGCAGATGGCCAGATCAAAGACACGCGATCGTTCTTCTCTGGCCATTTGGCGATTTGCCATCTGGCCATCTCGCTCGCTCCGCTGGCCATTCTGGGTGAGTAGCGCCATCGCCGCCCTTCTCATGGTGCTCACTGTTGTCAGTTGCTTCTGGTTCATCATTTTCGTCTATACGCGCCAGCTCCCCCCTCCTCCTCCCAATCCGCGGATGTTCTTCCACTCCTACACCCAGCGCGCCATCGGAGCTGAGGCATATGCGGGCATTGCTTACCTGTATTTCGACAGCAACGAGCTCGCCCGTCCCGATGGCTGGGAGGTTCGCTTCTACAACGACCCCGCGCTGCCTTACTGGCAGTTCGGGTACGCAGACCGCGCCCTCGCCATCCCCCTCTACCTCCTCGCCGCGCCATTTGTGATTTCTTCGACGGTGATGTTTGTTCGCAGTCGGCGGGCGCTGCCGGGGCATTGCACGAAGTGCGGCTATGACCTTGCGGGGTTGAAGAGCGGCACGTGCCCGGAGTGTGGGCAAGAGAAGACAGAGTGACAGGCGGGATCCGCCGCGGCGGATCCCACGAGATGAGAGAGGGAACTACTCCTCGCCTGACCATGTGCCTTCAAGTGGCGCGAGACCAAGCGGTTGCCAGAAGCGCGCATCGGCATCAACACCAAAGGCGGGGGCAAGTTCATCGGGGTCGAGGTCGCGCATGGGCACGCCGGCTGGATCGATCAGGTGCTGGGCGTTCCATGTTGCCGGTTGCGCATCAAGAAGCAAGGCTTGTGCGCGCAGGAGGAGTGTATCAGTTGCTTCATTGATTGTAAGTGACGCGGGCATGCCCCGGCAGGTCGGGCACAAATCGATGCCAATGACTGCGCCATCTTCATGATCGTGTCGATCGACGGTGCGCCGGCCTTTGCACGTTGGACAAGGCACGGTGCCCGCGGCGGTAACGAGGCCCTCAGCAACTTCATCGGCGGCGCGGCTCTCAAGGCCTGCTAGGCGCAGGCGGCGCTTGGCCCATTCACCGCCGGCGCGCAGTGCCCCGCCCCCGCGCAAGCGCTCGCCCGCTGCGCGCGAGGTGTTGATGCCGATGCGCACAAGTTCATCGCGCAGATCACGAAAACGCCCGGCGCGCGCATGGCTCATCGCTTCGATAAGGCGAGCAGTATGGGCAGCATCAGCGCGCAATTGCGTATCCACCGATTGTCCGGTGCGCGAGGACATGCCGCGCATGGCATCTGCGAGCATGAGGAGCCAGCGGCGATCAACGTGCGATTCTGCGAGATCAGCGAGGGCGAGACACACACTGGGGCCAAGATTCATTGGCGGTGAAGATGTGCGATCAACTTCATAGGCAAGGACGTAGAGCTGCCGCGCAATGGGCAGGGCGCGCTTGCCTTGTTCTTCGTAGGCCACTTCCTCGGCGAGTTCGAAATACGCCAAAGCATTGGTGCCATCAAGTGCTTCAAGACGATTCGCAAGGTCATCAACACCGCGTACATCTGGCGCAGCGCTTTGCGCAAAGGCCACTGTCGCAAGAACGCAAGATAACAACAGCATGTGTATTGCACATGGGTGCTTCACAGTTCGTTCTCCTCAAAGCCCATGCGCAGTCGCCAGAGCCGAACAATCGCACGTTCTGCGGTATTCATTTGTTCATAGACCGTTGCAACAGTGCGCGATTCTGTGCGCATGGTGCGCACGATTGTCATGACAGCATCTGCGCGGCGAGGTTGTTCGATCGCGGTGACATAGGCCATGAGTTCGGCGATACTTGCTTGTTCGGCGGCGAAACGCTGCATGGGTCCGCGTGCAAGAAGAAGTCGCCCCGCACGCCGGGCCGCGAGTTCTGTGAGCGGCGCAATGGTGATCTGTCCTTCGGGCAAACGCTCGGCGAGCGAATGCCATTGCAACCAGAGCCCCGCAGCCGCGGGCGCGGGATCAATCGCGTGGGATTCTGGAGCGCTACCGTGTCCGGCGATCCCCCATGCAGCATCTTGTGAAGGTGTTGGCGATGAGTGCACCGAGGTGGCGAGTTCGTAGGCATCGACAAGCATTCGCGGCGTCTCGCCAATGCCGGATAGTGCGTGCGCCCCGCGTAATTCCAGCAACCGTTCAATGAGAATGCGCTGCGCCGTGTGTGTCCAAAGTGCATCACCCGAAGGTGGCATGCGCCGCCCGGTTGTGCGTTCGATCACCTCGGAAAACCCCGTGTTCGAAGTCGAAGCCAGAGGCACAGCCTTGAGTAAACCATCTACAAGGCGCATATCTTCGGGTAAGTCAATGATGATGCGCTGCGCGAGTTGCTGCACAGATCTCGGTGCGCCAAATGCAGCAGCCTCTGCGAGCAAATCAGCTTCAAGCTGCGTCGAAGGACCGCCGTTATTCATCAGGAGATAGAGCTGCTCAATTCTTGCCTGTTCGTCACGGCGCGCACCAAGAAATGATTGCCCCCACTGGCCAAATCGCGCAATATCACGTGGGCTGCGCGATTCCGGCTCGGGCGGTTCCATGGCAGCGATTGCCAAATCAACTGCATTGTCAGCGGCATCATCATGCCCTGCGGTGCGCTGCGCCGCTGCAGCGCTGAGATACGCCCCGGCGGCAGCCTCGCGCGCCGCAGAGAGCCTTCTGGCAGGAGATGTGTGAAGATAATCATCGGTCGCGTGTCGCCATCGCATCGCAAAGGCATCAGTAGCGCGCAAAGGTTGTCCCAGCGTTAATGCAAATGCATCACGCACGCGCGTTCTCGCAGCGGCATCAGCATCCGTACTCAACCGTGTGTTCCCCGCTAATCCGGGAACAAGACGAGCCTCTGCGAGCTCGCGCACAGTAAATGCCAACTGTTCACTTGAAATATTACGATCTTCAAACCATGCCAAAAGTGCCTGAGTTGCAATGTGCTCTCGCCAATTGACGCGCGAGGCAAGCTCCGTGATCGCATTCCTGCCTGCGGCGCTATCTCCGGATGAAAGATCCGTGCGCATGAGATGCGTCAGCGCGCGCACCAATGTGGTTGTTCCTTCATTTTCATTTGCGCGCGAGAGCGCCTGCGCGGTTTTACCCCAGCTTTCCCATGCACTCATCGGAGCATTGTGTGAAATATATTCCAGTGCAAGTCGTTCGAGTCCGATCGAAGCACCCCGCCAGAAATCGCCATCGACCGCGCGGCGTGTTTCCGGTCTTGGCAATGCCGTGCGCACAGATCGCACGCGCCGTTCTGCATCAGGCGGCAAGCGAATGGTGTCAACTGCGCTTGCCCACGCTGAGGCAAACGCAACAGCGCTGGGTGATAACTCATTGACAAACTTCTGATTTCTCAATGCGTGCGCCGGTGCAAGCACTTGATTAGTCATTTCAGTTGAAACACGCGTATCATTTTGTGCGGTGCCCGCTGACGCAATCGCATCGCGGAGCAGGATGGTGACATCCGCGACAATATCTGGTGCTAAGGTGGTCCAGTGTTCAGCTAATGCAGCGACCGACCGCTCAAAGATGGCGTGCGCAGCTTCTGGTTGTGTGGCAAACGCACGCTGATCCAGATTCGCAAGCGCCTGAAACAACTCGCGCGTATCGAGAATCGCAGCATCCGGCAAGGCCAATGACTGCGATGATGCCGCCGCGGAGGCCGTGACTGTCGATGTTGCAAGTGATGGCACCTGCTGCACAGGAATATTCTGCACTTCTGAATTCCCGAGCGTGCCCGCAATGATGACAACAAGTCTGGCGGCCATCACAGCGCTCAGTGCAAACATGACAATCGCCGACGTGCGCAAGAGCGTCGGCCGTGTGGCATGGTTCGAATCGCTCGTTGCCGCCGATGGCTGCGCATCATGAGGATCGTCATGTTCGGTGTAAACATCGGGAGGTAATACAGATGCGGCTGGCATGTGCTCTACACGATCGGGGGCACCAATCTCATCGTTGCCGATTTCGTGAATCAATGTATACACATCCTGCATTGTGAGGCCATGCACGAGTGCAAGTGCCCCAAGACGCCGGCGTGCCTCGCTATTTACACCGCCAGCCTGAAATACGATATGGCGCGCGAGCCGGGCAAGGTCCTGCTCAGACGGCTTTGGTGTTGGCGCAGCCTCTGTCATGACCCGCCCTCACTCAATGATTGCGAAAGAGTGGCATCGAGTTCGCGCAAGCGCTCACCCCAAGGCGCAGGGCCATAGGTCGGATGCAACACACGGTGTTGGTTCATCACCTGTCGCGCTCTCGCAGGGTCATGCACTGCAAGCAGTTGTACCAAACGATATTTCGCTTCAAACCATTTGGCTTTACCCGGGGGAAGTCCTGTCAAGAGCATCCGCCATGCCTCAAGTGCCTGCTCAAGGTGGCCTGCTGCTTCATGTAATTCTGCTGCTCGGCGCAGCGCTTGCCCATCGCGAGGCTGCGCGTCGAGAATGCGCTGATTGAATGCTTCAGCGCGCTCAGCAACTGATTTGTCATTCGCTCCAAATTGAAGGGCACACAGCGCCCCAACCAGTTCTCGACATATATGCAACGCTTCCGCATCCGAAGCTGAGTCCTCAGACTGTTGGTCGAGTAGCTGAATAAATGGCACACTCGCATCAACAAGTTGGCGAGCTGCTGTGGTCTGTTCATCACTCAAGGGCACAAGAGGGACTGCGGCATCGGATGATCTTATTCGCAACCACACACGCCGAGTGTGTTGAAAGAAGAGACGCTGCGCTGCAACAGCATAGCGCTGGTCTTGTGACTGAAGTGCACGCACCAACTCCTGTGCGCGCTCTACATCACCATCAGCGAATGCCACTTGAGCACGGCGGTAGGTGAGTTCATCGGCAATACCTGAATCTGACAATCCCTCTGCAACCAACGCATCAGCAACATCAAGGGCTGCCTGCGCCCGTGCAGTATCTGGCGCACTCATCGTCATGGCGACCTCTGCCATGCGCCGCGCGCGAAGCACAGCGCGCAAGGCGGCATCTTCACTGTCGCGTGCACTGCGACGATCATCGGCGAGCAACGGCTCTGCCATCGCAAGGTATCGTGCGGCCATCCAGTCGCGCTCAGAAGAAGTTGATGCTTCGCGCCATGCTTCATAGGCGAGCCGAGTGGCCTGGCGTTCGGCGCTCGCGCGCATCGGGCTTGCGGAATCGATTTTGCGCAACATCTCGATGCGCTGTTCAAGTGATAACGTGCTCGTGCCGGATCGACGTATCGTGATGGCTGCCGCTTGCGGATGCTCTGGATATGTTGCAAGGAAGCGAACTTCAAGACGATCGCGCCGCGTTTCGATTGCACTGGAATCATTTGAAAGATTGTCTTCAAGCACCTGCTGAAGCGTATGAATTGCCATCCAGAGCGCTGCTGCGGCGCGGACAGGATCACGCAGCTCGCGCGCTGCGCGTTCAAAGGCATCGGCAGCAGCCAACAAGCCCGCGTCAGCTTCAAGGGCGACACCTTCACTCGGTGCGGTTCCAGCGTAATAGCGCGACAAACCAAGCAACATCACTGCGCTGCCCAGTGCATCTGGATACTCCGCAGCATCTGAAGCATTCAATGCCGCTTCAAACTGTGCACTTGCCATCAAGTAGGACGCAGCGATCGACACATCGGTCGTGGGCGCATCGGCTTCACCTCGCAATTCGTGCGCATCGCGTGCTTGCTGATACAAGCGCAACGCCCGCACCTGATGCGCGACAAAAGTGTCGCCGCCAAGTTGATCAAGTCCAAACCGGCGGGACAAATCAAGCACATGCCCAAGTTCATTTGCCGCAACCAATGCTGCCAGAGCCCGATCGCGCACCACATTCCGCGCTCGCTCGTCACGCGGTGCGAGTGGCCCATCGGCAGCACTTGATATTGCAAGCGCCGCGAGGAGCCTTGCATCAGCAACATCCATCGATTCGCCTGCTGCTTCCAAATCATTCGAGAAAACAAGGCCTGTCACCGCTTCCCAGCGCCCGACCTGTGCCAAAGCAATCGCGCGGCGCTGACGCAACACCGCGATCGCGCCTGAATGCACATTACTCGATTCATCGAGCGTTTTGAACCATGCTTGGGCCTCCACAGTGTCGCCAGCATGCGCACGCGCCGCTGCTGCTGCGACCGCTGCTCTGGCGACATGTTCGAACACAAGTGTGCCTTCTGGCAATCGTTCGAGCTCCGGCGCGCGACCACGCCGCGCATTGAGTAACCACCCGAGGTGCGCCAATGATTGTTTCGCACGCACAATGCGCCGCTCGGGCAGGGGCTCAAGATCTGCAGCATGCAGCGCCGACCACCCCGCAAGATAATGCGACATGGAACGAAGACGCCCGGCTTCTGCCTTGCGCTCTGACCACGCTCGCGACATGCCTGGGCGGCGTTCATTGGTCTCGCGCTGTTCATAGAGTTGGTATTCACCTTGGGCACGATCTGCCAAGCGGTCAAGTTCGCCGGTGAGTTCATTCAACCTGCGCAACGTCACCTGACGATCCGATTCGTCGGCCATCGCCATCATCCATTGCGATGCGGTTTCTTCAAGCTGCCTGTATGTGACGCGCGCAAGACTCAATCGAAGCTCTGTCGTGGCTTCCTTGGGGGCATTACGGATCAAGTCGGCTGCGGCCGCTTCCAGACGCCGTCGCTGTTCATCATTTTCTGTGTCATCAAGCAATCGTGCGTAGGCGCCGGCAAGCACCTGCACGGCATCGGCCCTCTCTTCACCTGGGCGCATCGCAGCGATGCGATTAGATAGCCGGCGCACGAGCAATTCATCAAGGCCGATTTTTTCAAGATAGCGATCGACAATCGCATCAGCTTCAGCCGTCACATCAGCAGCGCGCACAACACTACAACCGATCGCCAGCGTAAGGACGGCAACTGTGATGCGCATCCATTGCATGATGCTACAACTCCATTGGCACATAGGTCACCTTTACAAATCCAGCATCGCGCGCTGCCTGAATGGCTTCGATCGCCCACTGCGTTGCAACGTTACCTGATCCTTTTATGAAAACACCACCATCTTTCGGTAATGATTCAAGCACCTCGCGGAGCGCATCAGATGATCGCAGCACATGCTCGCCGATGCGAAACGCAGGCTCACCTGCAACGGGAGCGACTTCGACAACCTGTGGCTGTAAGTCTGCGGCGCGGCCACCTGCAATCTGTTGGGCCATCAGCGCCGGCGCAAGATGACTTTCCGGCGGTGCGTATGACGTTGATGCAAGAAAATAGATCAACAACAAAAAAATCATGTCCACCATGCTGACCAACTGTAATGGTCGCATGCGGCGATTACGATTCGTTGTTGGTGGAGACAGTTTCATCGCCCACCTCCAGTGCGCACTGCGCCGGGTGGCACACGCGTGGCAAGTCGCCATGAGCGCACGCCCTGATCGATCATGCCTTGCGCAAGGTGGTTGATATGCAGTAGTGGTGCTGACCGATCGGCGCGTACGACCACATCCAGAGACTGCGCTTCGCCTCCAACTTTTTCAATTTCAACTGCGATCATGTTCATCATCCGGTCAAAATCAATGTCCTCACCGTCGACGATAAAATTGCCGTCAGATTCGATATTGATCACAAGACCGGGTGTCGTAGACTCCGGCCCTTCTTCGCCGGGTACTTCTGTGAGTTGAAGGTCGGCCCGGGTCATGCGTACAAATGACGATGTTGTGACAAAGAAAATGATCAGTAAAAAAACAACATCCACCATCGACGTGAGGTCGGGCTCGATCAGACGCTGGCGAGTTGATTCTGCAGTAAAACGCATGATTCAAGTTGATTGGGAACCGGCAACATGTGGCGGGTGGTCCGGCCGCTTTGATGGTGCCTGACCGGGTTCATCGGGGCGCCCCGGACGCGGAATTGGTGCAGCAGCAGGCGCGGGCGCATTCGCTGGTGCGGGTGTGGGACGCACTGCCTGCTGAACTGCGGGCGCGGGCACAGGTGATTGCGCAGGCGCAGACGGTTGTGCGGGGATAGGCGCAGTGCGCTGTGGCACGGGGCGCGCACCTTCCAGATGAACAGCGAGATCATCGATAACCACAGCTGTATCGGCAGCAATTTTCTCAATGCGATTGCGAAAGAATGTCACTACCGCAGTTGCTGGAATTGCAAGCACAAGCCCCTGAATCGTTGTCACGAGCGCAACAGAAATATCACCCGCCAACTGATCTGGTCGCGCAAAGCCCTGCGATGTTGAAATTGTTGAGAATGCCCCAAGAATGCCGACCACCGTGCCCAAGAGGCCCAGCATCGGGGCAATCGAAGCGACCAGCGCCATCGCGTCGAGCGATCGTCCAAGTCGCGCCACTTGTTCCTGACCTGCTTCTTCAAGAGCTGCTTTGAGTTCGAGCGCCCCAAAGGGCGAGCGCCGGTATCGATCAAGACCGGACCCAACGACGCGCGTCAGGAAACATTCGTTCTCTTCAACACGGCAAAACGCGATGGCATCATCAACGCGCCCCTTGGAGAGCATGCTGTCGAGTTCATCAATGGCGTGCTGTGGCGCAAGGGCCGCAGCACGAATCTGGATGAGATGCGTCACGAGCAGGGCGAGCGCGACGATCGACATAAGAATAATCACATAGCCGATCACACCGCCTGCGCGAATGTAATCAAGCAATGACATCGATGGCGCAACGGCACCTTCACCCACCGGGGGGGCCGCGAGCAATGTCGTCAGGATGTGGTCCGCCGAGGCGGTCAATGTCATCATGGGCGCTCCTGTAACTCTTTCGATGCGGCAAGGGCGGTGTCCAGCCAGACGAGCGCCGCATCAGCGCCCCCATGGTACGTCGTCATGGTGAACAGTTCATTGCGCAAACGGTTTGCCGCTGCAGTTTCGCCGCGATGCGAAACTTCAAGTGCTGCATGGGCAAGTGCAATCGCAGCAAGCGCAGGCATACTCACTTGAAATCGCGCGGGCGCATGTAATATCTGCTCGAGCGCGCGATCTCGATCGGCATTATCATCTTCGAGCAATAATGATCGTCCGATCGCAACCCGCGCCCATGCATCGCGCCAGGTGCCCTGCGCGTCGACGGTGATTTGATCCAGCACCGCCCGGGCGCTTGCTCGCTGTTGCGAATCGCCAACCCGTGCGATGACAATCGCTGCCACAAGGCGTTCGCCCGCCTGCGCTGTGGGTGCAAGCGACTCTTGGGCAAGTGTCGCAATGCGATCGCTATCTGTGCGACGCGTGCTTTCCCACGTTGCTGCGATGCCATACCACTCGCGCAATCTGCCTTCAAGTGATGAACTGCTTCCAGCGGTACCGCGCGCATCACTGAGCAATTGCGCCAGACCATCCACGGCAGGTCCATCAAGCCACATGGGAGGCATTGCTTCAATAAGTGATGTCTCACCATCAACGAGCGGACGGTGGACCACCCATTCACTTCGCGCTCCGGTTTCATGTTCGCCCGCAAGACGCGCGCCCAGCCGGCGCAGACGAAGGGAATCCAGCCACGGCTCCACAGCATGAACCGCATCACCTCGCGCAAGGGCGCAGCGCGCCATCCCCTCAGCGGCAAGCAACGGTGTTGGCCCCGTCTTCCCTACGCAGCGCTCATACAGCTCTTCAAACAAAGGTGTTGCGAGCGTGACATCACCACGGTCAAGCCGCACGCGCCCGCGCCATGCCAGTTCAGAAATGTCTGAATACTCGCCGGCTTCCTCCGCATGCACACCCGCCACAGTGCGCACTGCATCCCAGCCGATCGTGCGCGGTGCATCACCACCAATATGGACACCACCGATATCAACACTCAGGATCGGTTCATCAAGCACATTTCCGCCGCGCAGGACAATTGTCTCGCCCGATGCTGTGCTCGACAGCAGCGCAACAATGACTGCACTACTGTGCAACAACGATCGCAGTTGATTCGGGCTACGAGTCATTTCGTGCGCCTCACAACATGGGTATACGTGCCGCCAGTTGATCGGGCGATAGCGCGCATGATGTCAGCAGAATCATCTTCAATAAAGGTGATGCAGTGAATCACCGCCTGCTTGCCCCCCGTGCGGTTGAGCTTTAGAATGGGCCCGACAAGCGCCGCCTCGACTTCCGGCGTGAACTTGCCATCGGTCATGAAGTAAATGGCATCGGGACGCGGGCGCATCGCAAGCACGCGCTCAAAGGCGGGGATGGGATTGGTTGCCCCGCGCGGTTGAATGGCTGCGACGTCAATCTCTGCCTGGCGCTTGAATCGATCCGTCGCAGGCCGCCAGCGCGCCCCCGTCAATGGCACCGCCTTACTGTTGTACAGAACGATTGCGAAGGTTGTATTTTCGAGCAGGCCCCGAACCGAAGCAATCAATTCGGCGCGCAACGCTTGAATTCGATCGCCCAGCATCGAACCCGAGATGTCTGCGACATAGGCAAATCGTGAGCCGCGCGCTTCGACGCCAAAGAACCGTGCAGCGCCGCCCGAGCCATCAAAAACTTCTGATCCGCCCTCCGCGCCGACATCACCGGCGCCACCGACATCACCAAGTTCTGAAATATCAAGCCCCGCGAGTTCTTCCTGGGCGGGAGTTGCCATATCTTCGAACTGGAACTGCTCGATCGCATCGAGGCCCTGTTCGTCAGCAAGGCTGTCAGCCAGTGAAACCTCTGCGAGTTCGGTGAGCTGACTTTCTGAGAGAATGGCAAGCGGGATTTCTGAATCGCCATCATTCGCTGAGGCTGCTGGGTTCTGAAAAAGGACTGCCGCCGCGATAGACAGCATCACGAAGTGCACAAAAAGCGAGAGGGCCACCGCAAAGAGGACCGTGGGCGTGCGCCATAGCTTTCCAAGGCGTGAAATGACCCCGGACTCCATTGGACGGGTCGCCCGGGGTGCGCCGGAATCGATGGGGCCGTTGCGCGAGATCGGGTTGTCTGGACGAAAATGCGGCATTCTGTATGACCTTATAGATCGGTAAACCGCCGCAAGTTCCACCCATCATCTCAAGTGGGCTTGACCAATCCGCCGTGAGGCCTTGAAATGGCACACCTGCACCGGGAGGAATCCACTATGGCCACCAATCAGTTTCGCCGCGTACTCGTCAAACTGACGGGTGAATCAATGGCTGGCGAAGGCGGCTTGGGCATCGACACGGCCCACATCAAGCGAACCGCACTCGAACTTGCCGCTGGTGCCAAGACTGGCTCAAAGCTCATCGTCGTGCCAGGGGGCGGGAACATCGTGCGCGGAGCGCCGCTTGCGGCCCAGGGGTTGGTCTCGCGCGAGTCGGCGGACCAGATGGGCATGCTGGGAACAATCATCAATGGCATTGCGCTCCGCGATGCTCTTGCGGCTCAGGGCATTGCGGCGACGCTCATGAGCGCTCGGGCAATCGAATCCACTGTCGATGTATTTATGAGCCGCGCCGCCTCGGCAGCGCTGGAGGCCGGGCATGTACTCATCGCTGCGGGCGGTGTGGGTCAGCCCTATTTCACGACTGATTCCGGGGCTGCCCTGCGGGCGGCCCAACTGCAGTGTGATCTGATCGTCAAAGCCACCAAAGTTGATGGCGTCTATGACGCAGATCCCAAGACCAATCCCAAGGCAAAGCGCCTGCCCCGCCTGACCATGCGCGATGCCATCGAGCAGCGCATCGGCATCATGGACCTCTCGGCGATGGAGGTCTGTTTGGCCAACAAGATCAGTTGTGCGGTCATCGACTTCACGCGCGATGGCACCTTGGCTGCCTTGCTTCAGGGCAAGGATATCGGCTCAATGATCGAGGCGACATAGGTTCTGTTTGATGGATCAGCGAGCCGCGACCGTAAGGGAGTGGAAAATGGCTCTGATTACCTCCCGGACCGCTTCCTCACGGGCGCGGCTCGTCAGAAAAAACATCTGTCAAACAAAACCTGTCGTGGGCACTCTCCGGCATGGGCAGTATGATGCACTCGGCCCACAAAGGCCCAACCGGACCGATGCCAGGAGAACGGAAAATGACGATGACATCTCAAGACATTCTCAAAGATGCTCGCGAACACATGGCAAAGTCTGTCGAGTATCTGAAAAACGAGTTGAAGGGCATCCGCACCGGTCGGGCATCGACTGCGCTGGTCGATTACGTCAAGGTCGATTACTACGGCTCGCCCACCGATCTCAAGGCGCTCGCAGCGGTCACTGTCCCCGAGGCGACGCAGATTCTGATTCAGCCCTTTGACCCCGGTTCGATACAGGAAATTAAGAAGGCGATCGATGCTGCAAACCTTGGGCTGAACCCGATGGTCGACGGCAAGGTGATTCGTTTGTCTATCCCCGCATTGAGTCAGGACCGCAGGCAGCAACTCGTCCAGCAGGTCAAGAAGATGGGCGAAGAGGCGAAGGTTTCTTCCCGCAACATCCGCCGCGATTGCATCAAACACGCTGAGCAACTGGGCAAGGATAAGGAAGCGCACACATCTGAAGACCAGATCGCGGATCTGAAAGACAGCATTCAGGATCTGCTCAAAAAGCGCGAGGGTGAAATCGAAACACTCATCGACCACAAGAGCAAGGAAGTGCTTGAGGTCTGAGCGTTTTCGTACGGGCGTAACTCCGCTCCACCTCTACGTCCACATTCAGTTCTCTGTTCACGATGCGCATGGAGCTCTGTCGATGCATATCCCACGCAAGGAAGATGAACCGTGTGGAAAAAACCGCCCCCGGGCGGTGGTGGGACCACCCGGGGGTCAGGCAAAGAGAGGGCTGCGCTGTGCATCCCGTTGCAGGACGCGAACAGCCCTCAGCTGGTGGACTTTCTCGCACCGAACGCTTTGGCGCCCGGCGTTTTCAAAAGCCTTGGAGATGAGCTTGCACATGAAGTGATGATGCCGGTGGGCGTCAGTCCGTGGCGCCGGAACGTTTGCATGCTTCCTCGCCGATTCTTCCAACCACCGGTCGGCTTATCGCAAGCGTTGCACTCCGTGCATCACTTGCGCAGCGCAGTATCCTTTCCGCACTGACCGAAACTACACATCATTTCACGTGCTTTGCCTCACCTCCTTGGCGTGTGCAACGGTCAGCATCGGAGCCGCGGACGCTGCACAAAAGTTTCGCGGGAACGCGCCTTTCAGCTCGCCACCCCGCCCGGAGACGGGTCTCTCAACCCGCCAGTCTCTCCGTTTGTCGCACGCTCACAATCATCGGCAACACACCGACATGCACAGCGCACATGATTCACCATGTTCTGTTCATGCCATTCAACTGCACCCCATGCTTGCACCGCAGTTCAGGCACTTGTAGCACGTGCCTGAGCGCACGGTGATCGTGCCGCACACATCACACGCGGGTGCATCCTGTTGTTGTTCTGACAGTGACATACTCAATACCGATATTGTGGCTGGAACTTCTTCAAAGACCGTCGGCGGTGTGACAAACGCTTCCGGTTGCGTCAAGCGCAGCGCACTTGTGCCTTCCATGCGCGGCGCTCCATCACTTCCATGTTGCGGCGTCAGCGCTGCAATGCGAGTCCCACTCACTGCGCCCTGCGCTCGCTCACCTGCGGGCTTCACTTCGATGGCGCCGCGCGACACCGGCGCGCTCTCGCTTTCGCGCTTCGGCGCATTCGCCTCGCGATAGCCCTCGATGAACTGCATGCCCATCCAGCGGAAGATGTAATCCACGAGCGACTTGGCGATCGGAATGTCGCGGTTGGTCGTCATGCCCGCGGGTTCGAAACGCTGGTGCGTGAACTTGCGGACGAGCGAATCGATCGGCACGCCATACTGCAAGGCAACACTCGTCGCGGTGCCAAGGGAATCCATGAGCCCGCCGATCGTCGAACCCTCCTTGGCCATGGTGATGAAGAGTTCTCCCGGCGAACCATCTTCATAGAGACCAACGGTGAGGTAGCCTTCGTGGCCTGCGATATTGAACTTGTGTGTGATGGATTGCCGCGTGTCGGGCAGGCGCCGACGCATGGGGCGATGGACGATGTGCTCGGTGACGCGAACCGTTCCCGGCACGTCGCCCTCGCTGATCGACGCGGCGACTTCGCGCACTTCGTCAGCGACTTCGTCATGGGCCGCGGCGATGTCTTCGTCATCTTCATCAAAGCCGGTCAGCAGATCAGCGGGCTCGCGAAGGTCGTCGGACTCTTCCGTGTCGTCGCTCTTTGTATTCAATGGTTGCGAGAGCTTGCATCCATCGCGATAGAGCGCGTTGGCCTTGAGGCCAAGTTCCCAACTCAGGCGATACGCCGAAGCGATGTCATCTTCCGTCGCGCTGTTCGGCAAATTGATCGTCTTGCTGATTGCGCCGGAGATAAAGGGCTGCGTCGCGGCCATCATGCGGATGTGGCCCTGCGCGGCGATGAACCGCGTGCCCTTCTTGCCGCACGCGTTGGCGCAATCAAAGACCGCGAGATGCTCATGATGCAAGTGCGGCGCGCCTTCGATGGTCTGCGTGCCGCAGATGACTTCGTTCAGCGTGTTGATCTGGTATTTCGTGAGCCCGAGCTTTTCGAGCAGGTTGAACTTCGGATTTGCCTTGGCGGCACTCGCTTCGATATCAACGCGCTCCAGCGCATCGTCACCAAGCGTGAACGCATTGAAGGCGAAACCGATTTCGAACATGCCGGGCAGTGTTTTTTCGACGCGCTTGAGGTCTTCGCCATTCAGCCCCTTGCTGCGCAGCCAGCCGGCCAGCGTGATGCCGGGCGCAACGCCATCCTCGCGCGATGCGGGCAATTTGACATCCAGGCGCTGCGCACCGAGGACGTATTCAATGATGTCGGTGATCTGCGTTTCGGAATACCCCAGCGCACGCAGCGCGGGCGTGACCGATTGGTTTGCGATGCGGAAGTATCCGCCGCCTGCGAGCTTCTTGAATTTCACCAGCGCAAAGTCTGGCTCAACACCGGTCGTGTCGCAATCCATGAGCAGCCCAATGGTGCCGGTCGGCGCGATCACTGTCACCTGCGCATTGCGATAGCCATGCTGTTCGCCAAGCTCGAGCGCATCGTCCCACACGCCGGTTGCTCGATCGAGCAAATTGTCCACGTTTGCGATCTTCACGCGCCCATCGCGCACGATGCGATGCTCAATCGGCACCGGGCGAATGCGCAGGGATTCCCACTGCTTCGCGTCGCGATCAACGCCCTGAGCGGCACGGCGGTGATTGCGAATCACGCGCAACATGGCATCGCGGTTCTCGTGGAACTTGGCGAAGGCGCCGTGCTCCTCAGCCATCTGGGCGCTCATGCGATACGACCGCCCGGTCATGATCGCGGTGATCATGCCGGCGACCGCCCGCGATTCGTCAGAGTCATACGCCATGCCCGCTTGCATGAGCATCGCGCCGATGTTGGCATAGCCAAGGCCAAGCGTGCGGTAATCAAAGCTCTGTTGGGCAATCTCCTTGGATGGATACTGTGCCATAAGCACGGAAATCTCAAGGACCATCGTCCACAAGTCGACGCCGTGCTCGAACTTCTCAACATCAAACGTGCGCGACTCGGCGTCCCAGAAGGTCAGCAAGTTGAGCGATGCGAGATTGCACGCCGTGTCGTCGAGGAACATGTACTCGCTGCACGGGTTGCTCGCGTTGATGCGTCCGCCATTGGGGCAGGTGTGCCACGCGTTAATCGTCGTGTCGTACTGCACGCCCGGATCGGCACAACGCCACGCCGCCCGATTGATCTGATCCCAAAGCCCCCGCGCCTTGATCGTCTTGGCATCTTCGCCATTGGTGCGATTCTTGAGTGTCCAGTCGCCATCCGCATCGACGGCATCGAAGAAATCATCGCCAATGCGCACCGAGTTGTTCGCGTTCTGCCCCGAAACAGTTTGGTACGCCTCGCCATTGAAGTCGTATGACAGCTCAAGGCCCAGGTCTTTCGCCAGGTCGCGCTGATCCTCGGGCAGGGCCTTCAACCCTTCAACAAGTGCCGCGACCTTCAGTTCTTCGCGCACTTTCCAGTTGACAAACGCTTCGATGTCCGGGTGATCGAGATCGAGGCACACCATCTTCGCCGCGCGGCGCGTGGTCCCCCCACTCTTGATCGCGCCCGCCGCACGGTCGCCAATCTTGAGCCAACTCATCAGGCCGCTCGACTTGCCGCCGCCCGAAAGCAATTCGCCCGCGCCGCGCAAGCCAGAAAAATTCGTGCCCGTGCCCGAGCCATACTTGAACAGCCGCGCCTCGCGCGTCCACAGGTCCATGATGCCGCCATCGTTCACCAGGTCATCGCGCACACTCTGAATAAAGCACGCGTGCGGCTGCGGATGCGTGTACGAATCCGCACTCAGCGCCACCGCGCCCGTCTTGGGCTCCGCAAACCAGTGCCCCTGCGCCGGGCCGTTGATGCCGTACGCCCAGTTGAGCCCGGTGTTGAACCACTGCGGGCTGTTCGGCGCACACATCTGGTGCAACATCATGTACGCAAGTTCATCGTAAAACGCCTGTGCATCGTCAGCGGAATCAAAATAGTTGTGCGTCTCGCCCCAATGGCGCCAACATCCTGCGAGGCGATGAATGACTTGTTTTGCCGATGTTTCGGGGCCGGTGCTTCCTTGTTCTTCTTCCTTATTCTTCTTCAGTGGGGTGGGCGTCTCGCCCGCCTTCTTCTCTTGAGAGTCAGTAATGGCGGGCGAGACGCCCGCCCCACTAGAAGAAAGAGATGATGAAGAACCCCGTGGCACGCCCGCCTTGCGGAAATACTTGCTCACCATGATGTCCACCGCGAGCTGGCTCCACTGCGCCGGCATCTCGACATCATTCATCTCAAAGACGACCGAGCCGTCCGGATTCGAGATGCGACTCGACCGCTTCGCCCACGCAACAGTGGCAAAGGGGTCGGTTCCAGCGGTGGTGAAGTGGCGAGCAATCCGCATGCGTGTCGCGTCCTTGCAAACGAGTTGGTTGTTAGTCAACCTTCGGCAACGTCAAGCCGCCCTGATCCTGGTACTTGCCCTGCTTGTCCGCGTAGCTTGTCGCGCACACGCGATCGCCCTTCAGGAACACCATCTGCGCGATGCCTTCATTGGCGTAGACCCGCGCCGGGAGCGGCGTGGTGTTACTGATTTCCAGCGTCACCTTGCCGCGCCATTCGGGTTCGAGCGGCGTAACGTTGACGATGAGGCCGCAACGGGCGTAGGTACTCTTGCCGACGCAGAGCACGAGCACATCACGCGGGATCGTGAAGGTCTCGACGGTTTCGCACAGCGCGAAGCTGTTGGGCGGGATGATGATGTGGTCGGCGCCGGTGCCTTCGAGATCGATTTCGACCATGAAGTCATCGGTGAAGCGCTTGGGATCGACGATCGCCGCCCCACCCGAAGCTGGCACCGGCGTGAAGATTTTGAAGCGCGTGCCGACGCGAACGTCGTAGCCGTAACTGGATACGCCGTAGGAGATACGCCCCGGGCGCTTGACGGCGTCTTCGAAGGGCTCGATATCAACGAGCTCGCGAATCTGGGTGTCACACAGGACGGCCATGTCCAAACCCTCAATCAGTTCCCTAGTGGCACAGGTCTCTGACCTGTGAACCTGATCATTCCCCAAACAAACACACAAGGCAGACCGATCGCGCAGACCAATATCCTTGGCCATTTCCTGCCGTGCTGCTGTTTGGATTTCTCAAACCCGTGTGCCCCATTCCACCCACCAAAGTGGCACGAATCAGGGCAGAGGTGGACTATACCACTATGGGTAGTGGCTACAAGGGGTGTTACCGCAAAATAGAGTGTAAAACATTCAAGTTGCGAAAACGACGACGTAACTCATGGCCCGATAAGAACTTACAAAAAGCGCAAAAGTGGCGGGCGGGCGAGTCCGGCTGTGGAGAAGTTGGCAAGGGGTGTTAGAGGGGCAAGTTGTAGCGATGCACAGGAACACCAGGCGACATGATGCGGATTGGAGAGTGTGACTCCCATCCAACAAAGGTGGATGCTGCGTGCGGGGCGACTCGGCGGGGCCGCGCTCGGATTCCTTGTTGGTGATGTGATCGACGCGAACTTGTTGTATTACGCCGTGCCGCATTTTCGCGACGATTGGTGGTGCGCCGAGTCTGTGCTCATTGCATATGCGATGTACTTTTCGATCGTCGGGGTGTGCATGTTCGCGGGTGCGCGATGGGGACGGCAGACAGCCTTGCGTTTGCTTGCGCGCCGTGCGCAATGACGAAACATCGTGGTCGCCCAAGGCGACCCCCATGGCACCCCGGAACTACCACCCCCTCACCCGGTCAGTCTTCGGCGATCCACCCTCTCCCTGCGCGCGGGGCGAGGGAGTGAGAAGGCGGGCGAGACGCCCACCCCACCAAGGGCAGACAACCGGGTCAGGCCCGCGCTGCTTCGGCATCCGCCTGCTCGCGGCGGCGGCGCTTGAGTTCCGCATCAATGAAAGGATCGAGATCGCCATCCATAACGCTTTGCACGTTGCCGGTCTCGTGCGATGTGCGATGATCCTTCACGCGGTTGTCATAAAAGACATAGCTGCGAATCTGCGTGCCCCAGCCGCGATCGACGGCGCCGCCGGTGGCTTTGTTGAGCTCGGCCTGGCGGCGCTCTTCTTCCATCTCTTCGAGCTTCGCGATCAGGATCGACATGCACTGTTTTTTGTTTTGCGGCTGCTCGCGATAGGTCGAACTCACCACCATGAAGCCCGTTGGCTTGTGTACGAGGCGAATGGCGGAGGCGACCTTGTTGACATTCTGCCCGCCGGGGCCCGATGAGCGCGCAAAGGCCGTGATTTCAAGGTCTTTATCGGGAATCTCAATGGTCGTGTCTTCAAACTCGGGCGTGACATCAACAGTGGCGAAGCTGGTCTGGCGTTTGCCTTGAGCGTTGAAGGGTGAGACGCGGGCGAGGCGGTGCGTGCCGCGCTCGCACTTGAGATAGCCAAAGGCAAACGGCCCTTTGACATGAAAGGTGACGGAATCAAGGCCGACCTCGGTGCCGTGCGAGCGCTCGACCTCTTCGATTTTCCATTCGGTGTGAAACTTCTCGAAGAACATGATGAACATGCGTGCCAGCATGTCGCACCAGTCGTTGGCTTCGGTGCCGCCATCGCCTGCCGAGATGGTGACAAAGCAGTTGCGATGGTCGTGCTTGCCTGAGAGCAGGGACAAGAGTTCGACCTTGTTCATCTGCGCTTCGAGCTTGAAGAGCGCATCGTCCGCCTCGGTGAGCAGGTCCTTGTCGCCCTCTTCTTTTGACATCTGGTATGCGAGCGAGGCGTTCTCGAAGTCATCGATCACCTTGGTCAACGGCACGACCTGCGCCTTGACGCGCTTCATGTCGGCAACAACGGCTTGGGCGCCGTCCTGGTTGTCCCAGAAGCCGTCTGCGCCCATCTTTGCTTCAAGTTCTGCGATGCGTGCGAGTTTGGCGTCGTAGTTAAAGAGAGTCGCGCATGGTCAAGATGCGCGCCTCGAGGTCGTCGATGACGGGTTGGTGTGCGTCGTAGTGCATGGGGGGAGTGTAGCGGGGAAGAGACGGAGAGACTTAGAGACGAAGAGACGGAGGTTGGGCGGGCAGGTGAACTGGTTGAAAAATGTGGGGCTAGGCGCGCGCGGGGAGCGACTGTGGCGTCTGACCCATAGAACCTCACACTCTCTCGGAAGGAGCCAGATCATGTTCGGACGTTTATCAATCAGCCGGAAGCTGCTCGCGCCCACCCTTGCCGCGGCATTGCTTGGGGCCGCGTTCGTCACTTCGACCCCCGAGGCCATCGCCCAACACGCGAGCCAGCCCGTGCAATCTGAGCACCCGGCCAAGAAACTCGTCAGCGTCGACTTCGCGGGCGGGACGACCCAGCAGTATTACGACGCCTTGCAGAAAGCCCTGGGGCAGAACGTCGTGGTGATCATGCCCGGCACCGATACGGTTGTGATGCCGCCGGTGAAGCTGACGAACGTGCCATTCGGAGAAGCGGTGCAGGTGGCGAAGTATGTGCAGGGACCGGTCGCGGTAGATGTCAGGTCGGAGGGGCAGACCTGGGTGGTCATGGGCCAAGATGTGCGGCAGGGACGTACAGCTTCGTTGATTCAAACGCACACGTGGCCGATCGCAGAGATCATTCAAGAGGGAACGTCTGCGGAGGCGTTGTTGTCGGCGGTGCAGGCCGGGCTTGACTTATATGGCGCAGGAGCACAAGTGAAATATCACGACGAGACCAAAGTGCTCTTTGCGCGGGGCACGACCGATGAACTTGAACTGATTAAGGACACGCTGCGCGCGGCGGGCGAATCGGCGTGGGCGCAACGCCGGGGTGAACAAGACCACGGCGAAGACATCGAGGCCCGCATTGAGCGGCTTGAGGCTGTGGTGGCCGAGTTGAAGGCAGCCCTCAAGACGCGTGCGCGGTAAGACTGGAGCATGGCAGATGCTGCGGGAAGCCGCGTACCAGATGAGACAGCAAACCTCACCCGGGCGATTCGCTCGGGTGATGCTGATGCGTTCACGCAGGTGTATGAGATGCACTTTAATCGATTGCTTGCGCGCGCACGACGATGCACGAAGCGCGATGAGCAGTTTTGTCTGGATGTCGTGCAGGATGTCTTTGTCAAGGTGATCCAGCGGCTGCCCATCTTGGAGAGCGAGCGGGCGCTGGGCGCGTGGCTCGAGCGCGCGACGGTCACGACAGCCTATGACGCGCTGCGGCGGGAAATTCGGCGCACACGGCGCGAGGGTGAGCGCGCAGCGCCGGAAGTGCGTGAGTCACAAGACGTGCCCCTTCAAGAACAACTTGACTGGCTCGCGCAAGAACTTGCGGGCATGGATGAGCGCACGGCGCAGCTTGTGCTCGCGCGGCATCGCGATGGCAAGGCGATGGATATGACTTCAGGTGCTGCCCGCGGGCGGGTATATCGCGCGATGGAGTCACTGCGCGGGCGTGCAAAGCGCACCTTTGGCGAGACGGGAGGGCGCGGTGTCCTCTGAGATGAACGATCACAAGCAGGCGATGCTTGGTGAACTGCTTGGCGAACTGGATCGCACGCGGCGCGGGCGTGTGGTGCGCAAGCGCATCGGCGAAGGCGCAGCGGCGGTGCTCGTAGTCGGCGCCGGCGTCATCACGGCTCTGAGCCTGTCGGGCCGTCCTGCTGCTGCTCCGTCGGCGCCGATTGCTCATCGCGGCGTCACGATAGAGCGCGTGGTGACCGACCCGACGATTCTTGATCGCGTGCGCATCGCCTCGGATAGCTCACGTATTGAGCGGATTCAGACGCGGGCGATGCCGGAGCTGCGCGTGAATGATGCGGAACTGGTCGCGTTCATGGCCGTGACAGATGCGCCGGTGGGCGTGGTGCGCATCGCGGGGGAGGCACGGATTGTGTCGGCGCGGTGGAAAGAGACGCGGACGCCCGACCAGAATGAATCACCAATGTAGCCGCGTGCCGTGGTCGCCTTGGGCGACCACGTGGGTAGACTGCAATCCATGTATCCGCTCCCGGGCGAATCCGAGCTTCAGTTCCTTGTCGGCAGAACGCTTGAGCAGGTTTGTGTCGGAGCCCACAGTCTCCGCTTGAGCTTCGACAATGGTGTGACCCTCACAATCCAGTCATCACTCACTCTGATCTCAACTGACGGGACAACAGAGACATTGGAGGCTGAGGAGTACCGGCAGAGCGCTTCTGCTATTGCGCGCCTGATTGACGGCATTATTGAACAAGTGCGTGGTGATGATTCAAATACGCTGCATATTCGCCTTGCAAATGGCAAATCACTTGTGCTTCATGAAATGCCTGGGCCATTTGAGTCGTACACCATTGATGGCGGCCCAACGGGACTCATCGTCGTCTGAACGTGGTTGCCCAAGGCAACCACGGCACACGAGATGCCTTCTCACTAAGAACAAACTCTGCGCTCTCTGCACCCCTGCGGTGATTCCTACTTCTTCATCTTCGCCAGCTCATCCAGCAGCGCCACATGCGTGCGGCAGCCAAGGCGATAGCACTCGAGCTCAAACTTCTCATTCGGTGAATGCACGCGATCATCATCCAAGCCGAAACCGACGAGCAGCGTGTCGAGGCCGAGTTCACCTTTCAACATGCCGACGACGGGAATCGAGCCGCCGGTGCGGATGATCGCGGGGTCTGCGCCGCCGCCTGCGGTGCGCAGGGCGCGGATCGCGGCCTGCATGTAGGGCGATTCACTGGCGACATTGCCGGGAAAGCCGCCGCCATGATCGTGGAACGCCCAACGACAGCCCGGCGGCGTGCGCTGATTCAACCATTGCTCAAACATCTTGGTGATCTTTGCGGGGTCTTGATTGGCCACCAAGCGAAAGCTGACCTTGGCGGCGGCCCATGACGGAATGACAGTCTTGGCGCCTTCACCCATGTAACCACCAAAGATGCCATTGATGTCGCAGGTGGGGCGGGCCCATTCGCGTTCCAGCGCGTTGAAGCCCGTCTCGCCAATGTTGGCCTCGGGGCCAAAGCCGATTTTCTCCAGCATCTTCGGGTAGTCGCGCGCGATCGGCGCCCAGGCATCGCGATCCGCCTGCGGCAAGCCTTGCACATCGTCATAGAACCCGGGCATCGTGACGCGCCGGTCATTGTCCCAGAGCTGTGCGAGCACTTTGGACAGTTCGTTGATCGGATTCGGGCAGCGCCCGCCCCACATGCCGGAGTGCAGGTCTTGGTCGGAGCCATGCAGTTTCACTTCGGTGTAGGCGAGGCCGCGCACGCCGGAGGTGATTGCGGGCTTCCCGCGCCCGAGCATGCCAGTGTCGGAGATGACGCAGATGTCGCACTGCGCGAGCGCTGCCTTGTTTTGTTCAGCGAAGCGCTCGAGATTCACGCTTCCCGATTCCTCTTCGCCTTCGATCATGATGGTCAATTTGCATGGAATCTCGCCGCCGACTTCGTGCCACGCGCGAACTGCTTCGAGAAACGTCGCGACCTGGCCCTTGTCATCGCATGACCCGCGCGCGACGATGCGCTCTTGCGGCACATCGCCCGGGCCATCAGCGGGCAAGATCACCGGTTCGAAGGGCGGGCTTTTCCAAAGGTCGAGCGGGTCGGGGGGCTGCACGTCGTAGTGCCCATAGAAAAGCACGTGCGGCCCGGTGTAGCCCTTGGGCCCTGGGTGCTGCGCCCAGACGATCGGATGGCCGGGCTTGTCGGTCGTGCCGGTTTCGCGCAGCTCGGCAGCGATGCCCGCTTCCTTGAGCCGATCGGCGCACCATAGGGCGGCGGTTCGCACATCGCCCTTGTACGCTGGGTCGGTCGAGATGCTCGGCATGCGCAGCCAATCGAGCAGGCGCTGCACGCCGGCTTGCTCATTCGCGTTGACCTTCTCGATGATTTGTTCGACGGATGTTGCAGTTGCGGCCATGACGCTTGCTCCCTTGGGACAATTGATCGCGCAAGGGTAGCAGATGGCATCATGAGGGATCGTCGGGACAGATATGTGCTCAATAGAGGAATTGCCAGATCATCAGTGCCGAGGCGGCGATGACAAGCGTCGCCAGAATCGCCCATTCTGTGCGGTGCGCCCGGCGAGCCCACTTGCGCGCGGCGAGCCGCACCTCATCGCGCGCCAAATCGAGATCGCAGATGCCTTCGAGTTCGGCATAGGAGCGCGGCGGGCGGGCGTAGAGATCTTCACAACAGTTGGAGCACACGAGTGGCGGCACATCAACAGGACCGCGGTCGTTGGTGCGAATTTGGAACTCATCGGCGACATGCCCGCAACGCAGACACCGTCGAACATGAATTCCTGTCTCTCTCGTCAGGCTGCGAACTGCCATAGGCACTACGATACACGATTGCGAATGTTTTCCAACCCCTGACAGCACTAGAACCATGCAAAAAGTGAACTTGGAGAAGTGGATTGAACGTCTGAAAACCATTGGTTTGCCATGGGCGGCCCTTCCTGCCCTAGGCGAGCGTTTTTGCGATGAAGCGGGTGCAACCCGTCCGGTTGATATCCCCTTCTTCGCATGGAGAAAGTGCTGTGCGGGAAATCCCTGTATCGCCCCCGATGATTGTGCGAAGAGTCCTGAGGTGCAACTGTGGCGCGCTCTGACCGATAAGCGTGTGCATGTTGACGATATTGTCGCGCAGTGTCTTACAGATGCTGACGATCGAGACTCATGCGATGCAGGCGCGCTGATCTCCCAGCATGGCATTCTCGCCCTTGAAGCCTGGACCGAAATGGAACTTGCATCATTGCATGCACTCTTCTGGCATGGTCATGCACAGGGGCGCGCTGATCTTGCTGCACTGACCGATCGCATTGCACAGTGGCACATGGAGAATCTGCAGCCGGACAACGCGACGAATCGCCCGTGGGGTGTGCCGATGTTTGTGTGGCGTGCGGTGATGCATGATGATGTGACCGCGGGGCTGTATGCAGAAACACTCATCCACAACTGTCAGGTAGCGCTTGGTCATGTGGATGCGCTCAGCGCGCACATTCTGATGGATGCCGCAGATGCGCTGAACACGGCGCTCACTCAGACAGCAGGTGGTCAGTCCTGAGCAGGTGCGTGATTGGCTGAATCGGGCGCGCTGGGCGGTGGCGGGTCGTTGGGCAGGGTGCCGCGCGGCCCAGAGGAGGCGGATGACTCGTTCTCGATCTCGTCTTCGATGCCCTTGATGCCCTTGCGGAACTCGACAATGCTGCGCCCAAGGCCTCGGCCGACTTCCGGCAGGCGACGACCAAAGAGCAGGAGACCGAGGACTGCGAGGACCGCAAACTCCAAGGGGCCGGGCGTCCAGAATGCAAGCGTTGTGTTGGACAGCAGGTTGTATGGAAGGGATGTCATGGTGAACTCGTCCTTGCGAAATTGACCAAGGTCAGTATAGGCGGACCCGTCCCGCGAGGGGCATTACCCGGGGTCACTCGCGCCTGGGAGCAACTCTGCGGCGGCAACGACGTTCGCGAGCAACATTGCCACAGTCACCGGGCCCACGCCACCCGGCACGGGGCTGATCCACCCGGCGACCGGTGTGACATCCGCCGCGTCTACATCCCCCACCGTGCGGAGCTTCACACCTGTCGGGTCGCCCGTCACGGGCACGCGATGGATGCCCACATCGATAACAATCGCACCGGGGCGGATCCAGTCGCCCTTGACAAGGTGAGCAACCCCCGCAGCGGCGATCATGATGTCGGCTTCGCGCGTCAGTGCGGGCAGATTCTCGGTGTACTTGTTGCACGAAATAACTGTGGCTTCCCGGCCCATGAGCATGGCTGCGATGGGTTTGCCGACAATATCTGAAGCGCCGATCACGACAACACGGCGTCCGCGAAGGGCCTCGCCGCCCATCGGGGTGTCATCAATGAGGCGCATGACGGCGAGCGCGGTGCATGGGGCAAGGGCAGATCGCTGATAGATGATGTTGCCAATATTGGCCGGAGTAACACCTTCGGCGTCTTTGACAGGGTTGATCGCTGACCGAACGGCATACATGTCCATGCCCTCGGGCAGGGGCATATGCACCATGATCGCGCGGATATGCGGCTCCATGTTGAGGCGGTGAATCAGCTTCACCACCTCATGTTGAGTCGTGCTCGCGGGCAGCTCGTGAAGCATATATTCGATGCCCATTGCGGTGCAGGTTCGGGCCTGATTCTGGGCATACACATGGGCTGCGGTATCGCCCCCGCAGCGAATGAGCACAGCATCGAGGCGCACCGATCCCCCTTTTGAGATGATCGAGTCGACCCGGGCACGCAGTTCATCTCGAATCCGGGCCGCGATCGCTTTGCCATCGATGTGTTGAGCAGAGGTCATGTGGCGGTACAGTAGCGGAAGTGATGGCCAAGGATGCGCCCCAAGCCGCGACCAAACGGATCGAGCAGTTGCGTGATGTGCTGCGCAAAGCCGACCGCGCGTATTACGTGTACGCAAATCCGATCATGACTGACCGGGAGTATGACGAACAGTTGACGGAGCTTGTCGAACTTGAGCGCGTGGTTGGACTGCGGGACCCCACCAGCCCGACGCAGCGCCTAGGCGATGAGACGGTCGAGGGGTTTGTGACTCGGCCGCACGCGGTGCTCATGCTTTCAATCGACAACACCTATGCGCTGCGCATTGGTGACAGTAGCGCAAAGGGTGCATCGCGGTCGGCGAGCATCGAAGCGTGGGTCGCCGCGATACGCAAAGAACTTGGCGTGAAGACGGGGGAGGATCTCGCGCTGGCCTGTGATGCCAAAATCGATGGTGTTGCGATCAGTCTGCGCTATGAAGATGGCAATCTTGTCCAGGCATTGACGCGCGGCAACGGCACCGAGGGTGATGACATCACGGAACATGCCAAACGCATCCGCGCGATTCCATTGCAACTGGACAAACCCCATGGAGATTCACACGCGCGCGTTATTGAAGTGCGCGGCGAGGCATACATTGCCAATGATGTCTTCAAGACTGTCAATGAGCAGCGCGAGCGCAACGGCGAAGAACCCTTCATGAACCCGCGCAATGCGTGTGCCGGCACCCTGAAAAGTCTTGATACATCGGCCGTTGTCCAGCGTCAGGTTGGTTTCATTGCCCACGGACGTGGGGAGATTGCTCTTGATAAGAGCGTCGCTTCCCATTCACTGTTCATTTCCGCGCTGCACCAGATGGGCATTCCCGCGAGTGAGCCGGTGATTGTAAACGATGCCCAGGGTGTCATAGAGACGATCGAACGTTTTGCGACCGTGATGCACGAACTGCCGTATCAAGTTGATGGCATGGTGGTGCGCGTGGATTCTTTTGCGCAGCAGGAGAAACTTGGCACGACGAACAAGAGCCCGCGCTGGTGTATTGCGTTCAAGTATCCGGCGGAGCGCAAGACCACGAAACTGATTGCCATTGATTTTCAGGTGGGCAAGACGGGAAAAATCACGCCGCGGGCGAGCATGGAGCCGGTGCTGCTTGCGGGCACGATGGTGCAGCACGCATCACTGCATAATTTCGGGCAGATCGCCCAGCGCGACTTGCGCATTGGCGACATGGTGATCGTTGAAAAAGCTGGCGAAATTATTCCGCAGGTGATTGGTGTTGAAGATGCGAATGACCCTGCGCACCAGCGGCGGAAGAAAGTTACACCGCCCAAGACGTGCCCCGCGTGCGATGGTCCGGTCGAAATTGAGCGAGATGGAGATGGCAAAGAAACAGCGCGGCGGTGCCTGAACCCGGAATGCCCAGCGCAAGTGCGCGAAAAACTCATCTGGTTCGCAGCGCGCGGTCAGATGGATATTGAAGGGCTTGGTGAGAAGACGATTGATCAGATTCGTGAAGCGGGGCTGCCACTCGAACACTTTGCAGACATCTTCGACCTGCATCAACATCGCGCCACGTTGCTTGAACTGGAGCGCATGGGCGAGAAGAAAGTAGACAATCTGCTTGCAGGAATTGAAAAAGCGAAATCGTGCGGCCTTGCGAAGGTGCTTGCAGGGCTCGGGATTCGGCATGTGGGTGATGCGACGGCGAAGGCGCTGTGCCGAATGTTTCCGACTCTTGATGCACTGCTTGCTGCGGAGGAGTGGGAACTGCGGCCCAAGAGTTTGACAACGGTGAAAGATGGTGGGACGAAACTCACAGCCGAAGCCAAAAAAATTTATATGACGCTTTCGGGCACAGATGAGAAACGGTTCGACGAGCTTGTGAACGAACGCTCGGAAACAGGACTCGGTGCAACCACAGCGCCTGTGGTGCGCGCATACCTGCACTCTGCGCCCGCAAGAACAATGTTTCGAGAGCTTGCCGCGCGCGGCGTTGATTTGTCGAGTATATCGCATGCACGCGCAGATGGGCATTTTCTTGCGGGCAAAATATTTGTGCTCACGGGCACACTATCGATGTCGCGCCCCGAGGCAACGCAAAAACTTGAAGCTCTGGGTGCCAAAATCTCAGGGTCGGTGTCATCGAAGACCAATGTCGTCGTAGCAGGTGACAATGCGGGCTCGAAACTGGCCAAAGCACAGGCGCTGGGCGTTGAAGTATGGGACGAAGCGCAGCTTCGCGAGGTGCTTGGCGAACAATCGTGAAGTCATGGCGCACGCGGGCCGATGCGCGACTGGTGCGCTTTGCACATCATCGGCCCCGATAACCATGCAGAATGTTGATTTCAAATGTGAGCTTCGTGATCCTCAGTTGGCGCGCATAGCGCTGAAGAAACTTGGTGCGCAGTTTGTGCACAAAATCCATCAGACGGACACGTATTACAAGGTGACTGATGGCCGCATGAAGAAGCGTGAATCTGAAGGTGAGCCAACGGAATACATCTTCTATCACCGTGTCGATCGACCCCAGCCCAAGCTGAGCCATTTTACGATCTATACGGAAGAACAGGTCGTGCAGCGTTTTGGATCGCGCCCGTTGACGCAATGGCTCGTGATTAAAAAGACGCGCGAAATTTATCTTCTGCGTGGCACGCACATTCATATTGATGAAGTGGAGGAACTTGGACATTTTTTCGAAGTTGATGCGCTGGTGAGCCCAAATCAACATGTCGGGCGCTGCCATCGACTGATTGGAAAGATTCGCAAATTGATGGGGCCAGCGCTTGGTGAATCCATCGCGTCGGGATACGCCGATCTGTTGCAACAAGAACTGGATAACGCCGCGTAGCGAATTCACACAATAATTTGTGACAAATCAAGTGTTGCCCCGGGCGGCATGAGCACATCACTCGCTTGCGGCGTATCGCGCAACGCGCGAATCACACAGGCAATATCTTCAGGCAGAGGCGCAGCAAACGACACGGGTGTATTGGTGATGGGATGGTGAAAGGCAAGCGTGCCTGCGTGCAGGGCCTGACGTGAAAGCACAATGTCATTGCCGTCACTTGGTAGCCCGATTGTCGCAGCCCGAACGACGTGCCCGCCATACATATCATCGGCGGCGATGGGATAGCCGAGGTGCGCCAGGTGCACACGAATCTGGTGCGTTCTTCCGGTCTTGAGTTCGAGTTCGAGAAGCGTGTATCCGCGCGTGCCGCGCAGGCCGACCTGGGCATCGAGTGGGAAACGCTGGCGCACGCGGTATAGCGTGACGGCGGATTTTCCGAGTTCATCATGGCGCACGACCACTTTTTCGCGTTGTCCCTTGACGCGCGAGAGGCTTGGTCCAAGTGGTGCTTCAATGACATCGGCATCAATTTCGACAATGCCTTCGACGAGTGCAAGATAGCGCTTGTCAACTGCCCGGTGCTCAAATTGGCTTGCCAGCTTCCAGTGCGCTGTATCGTCCTTGGCCACCACCATCACGCCAGATGTGTTGCGATCGAGACGATGAATCACACCCGGGCGCGCCACATCCTTGCCCACAGCGCTCAGCGCTCCGCCAGCGTTGTACTGTGCAAAGTGATGCACAAGTCCATTGAGCAGCGTACCGGAATGATGACTACGCGCCGGATGAACGATCAGGTCAGGTTGCTTGTTGATGACGATCAAGTGTTCATCTTCAAAGAGTTTCTCAATGGGGATTGGCTCGCCTTGAATATCGGTGGGCGGTGGCGGGGGCACCGTGACATCGACAACATCTCCCCGCCGCAGCTTTGTGGAAGGCTTTGCAGGCTGGCCATTGACCAGCACCGCACCCGCTTCCACGAGTTTTTGCAATTGATTGCGGCTCAGGAATGTGATGCGATCGGTGAGATATTTATCGAGGCGCTTATTGAGATCGTGCGCAAGTGTGAACTGGACATGGGCAAGACCTGATTCTGCATCACCTTCGGTTTCTGCATTGTCTGATGCATTTGCCGCGACTTGTGCGCGCAGGGCTTCGGGGTCGACCTTGCCGCCGCGCGCGACAACGCCGCCATGATCGGCGGCGTCGTTCGTTCTATCAGCAGGGTTTGATGGTGTCACATCTGGCAGATTAGCCGCCTGAGGCAGGCGGGGGCTGGGGGCCGACCTTGTCCTTCTTCTTGGACACTTCTTTCGGGACCAAACCCTCTTCAAAGAGAATCTGATCTTCGAGATCCATTGCCTTTTTCATTTCACCGCGGAGTTCTGCATCAAGCACTCGGAGCCATCGTATATCAATTGCACCACTCTCGAGTGAGCTTTTGAGATAATAGGTGAGGATGCGCCCAGTCTCTTCATCGCGCAACGGAATGAGGTAATCACCGTTCCCTCTGGGCTTCCAGTCCTTGGGGATCTGATTATTCTCAAGAAGCTTTGTGAGCGCCGCCTGGCCTTCTCTGCTCAACCGGTTGCCCATCGGTGTCAGGGCCACTTCTTCAGGTTGCGTACGCGGGAGATCAATTCCTTGAGCTTGAGTATTTTGTTGTGTTACAGGTAGCGCGGGGTTGACCTGCGTGTTGGTTGCAATCGTCAAGGCAACCGGATTGTCGATAGTGTCGAGGCGCCGTTTGCCGGAAGTTACCTGATCCGGCAAACCATGTGCATCTGCAAAGGCAACGTATTCATTCATGACCTGCTTTGCGCTGTCTGTTTCACCTAGGCTCATCTTTGCTGTTGCCAAGCTCCAGCGCGCGGCCTGAAGAATCAGGTGCTTGTTTGTATTTTTTGTTACAGCGATAACAGTATCGAGCTCTTTCGCAGCCTTGCGATATTGCTCTTGCACCTGCGCATCGGTCAACATGTCTTGTGGTGTCGCAGCCGATGGAGCCACACCTGTTTTCACTTGTGCTCGCGCGCTGTCCATCAAGAGTGTTGCCGCATTGAGCCGCGCCAGAAGCGCCACCGATGCCTTGCCTTCGGTCTTGTCTGCAAGCCCGAGCAAGGTATCAGGAGATGTGTTGCCCAATGCAGTGTTCTGATCCAGCTCCGCAAATGCCTCATCCTTCTGGTTGGCCTGATGACGCTCGAAGAATGTCACGCCATAAACAACCAATACTACAGCGGCCAGGGCGTAAATGACCTTGGGGCCGTGCTTCTTGAGGCCATCGATGAACTCTTCATTGAGTCTCGACTCTTGCAAACCTGCACCGACTTCAACTTCACGACGACGATCGTCTGCCACCATCCACCTCCACGTTTTTGTGATGTGCTCCCCCGCTCAAACCTGCGGGCAGGAAACTGTACCGCTAATGTAGCCTCTGGCCTCAATTTCGGCATCAATGCGGGTCAGCTTTCCACTTTTCGGGCCTTCGGAGCGCCTGATTGAACACCCAGGGCAGATTCTCATGCCGGACCTTGGCGGGCAGCAGGGCCTCTAGAATTGCCTCAACAAGGTTTTTCAGCCCCTGCGGGGGGTCGACACCCGCAGCAGTGTGAACGTCCGCCTTCCCAGCGATCGATGCCATATCAATACGGGTTGCCACGCGGAGCAGGAAGCTACTGATCGAAGACTCACCCGAAAAAGGCAGGTCTGCCCATCCATATTCGCCGTCCCCACAATGCACCACGAGGTCGGCGGCGGCAATAACTCGCTGTGCGCAATCCACTGCCTCGCGCTCGATTGGGTGAACCACCGTTCCAGCGGGTCGAATGCCCGGCGTATCCACCCAGCGCACGACCAGCCCGCCGAGGTCGAGCAGCGCCCCAACATGATCGCGCGTTGTGCCCGGCTCTGGTGATGCGAGCGCCATTGATCTTCCTGCAAGAGCGTTTAGCAGTGTGCTCTTGCCAACATTTGGCGCACCAACAGCAACAACAAGAGGCGGGTCGATCAGGCGATTGAGCACCAAAGCGCGTTCAACAGACGGTGCAGCGCATGGATCAAAGTTGTTCGCATTGGCCCACAATGCCGGCTGCGCAAGGAGGATATCTACGGCCAATGGGCTCGCAGCCCTGGAAAGTGTTTCAAGCAAACACGCTTCAAGGAGAGTTATCGCTTCTGGAAAATGAGCGCGAGGATCGGCATCTGATTCCTCAATCGCCCCCCAAGTATGTAGCGCAGTGCGCACCGTATCGAGCACCGCCGCCCCATCGTGACACATGAGTTGCGCCCATGTCGGCGACAGGCGCGCGGCAAGCGCCTGATCCGCACCGGCAATATCACGAAGATGCAGTTCGCCAACAGTGATGCCGGGTGCGCCGAGTTGTTTGAGCAGGGAATCGAGAGATTGTGGATCGGCACTGCGCAGGTCGATGATGGCGAGCGCCCCGGTGCCACCGCCGGAACGCAGGGCAAAATGCACAGTAGCGTTGGGTTCAGGCACTGACATCGTCAGCCAAAGCCTCGCGGCAGGCAAAGGCAATGCCCCTGTGCGTCAGATCAGGCACGATGCGTTCGATGATGGGGTCGGTGTCGAAGAGCAGCGCAGCATCGCCGCCGGTTGCGATGACGGGGGGATAAAACCCTGCCTTCTCTGCATAGCGCTCGAGCAGGCGATGCACGAGTCCTTGCGCGCCGTACATCATGCCCTGCAACATCGCCTGAGTTGTATTGTGTCCAAAGGGTTCGTCATCCGGTGCTTGCAACTCAAGAGACGGTAAGGCCGACGAGAGGTTGTGCAACGCGCGAAGCCCAATGCGCGCTCCGGGAGCGATCGCACCACCATGAAAAGTGCCTTCGCCATCGACAAAATCAACAGTAATTGCAGAGCCCGCATCAACAACGACCGCTGCACCGTTGGAGGCGCGATGCGCTGCAAGTGCATTGAGAAGACGGTCCTGCCCGGTCCCGGCGATTGCGGAATCACTGAGGGTGTGCGAAATCGGAACCGGGACATCTTCACCTACGCGATAGAGTTCAACTTCAACGCGCGGAATGATGATGTCCATAAACGTGTTGCGCATCGGTTCATGCACAGAGGCAATGACAATCGCTTCGCACGACACAGCCCCTTCATTGCACACCTGCACAATTGCATCTGCCGCATCTTTGATCTGAGCATGCAGGAAACGGCGTAATGGCTGAGCTTCGTCACCTGAGAAGTGAGCAAAGGAAATCGCACTGTTGCCGATATTCACCGCGATAAGATTGGCGCCATCATTCATGCGCAGATGCTCCAGAGTGTGTTCATGGCTTTGTTGGTGCAGAGTCTACGTCAGCGAGCAATCGAGCGCGCAGTGCCCCGAGCATGCGCATCGCGGCGGGACCGGGCACTCCTTTGCCCACAGCATGCCCATCAAGTTCGACCACACTGACCACCATGGTGCGTGTGCCTGCAAGCATGATTTCATCGGCGCGACGGAGTTCGGTGGCCGTCACCGGGCGCTGGCGTATTTCTGGTGCACTCTCGATGAGCAATCGTCGCGTCACGCCGCTCAGGATTGGCGCCGCATCAGGCGCAGGGGTGACAAGTTCGCCATCGACCAGCGCGATGACGTTGGTCGCGATGCCTTCAGTGATGATGTCGCCTTGCGGGACTTTGCGAAAGAGGATGGCATCGTCTGCGCCCCGTGCCATAGCTTCCTGACCTGCAAGCACAGAGCCAAGCAAGGTGATCGCCTTGATGTGACCGAGTTGCCAGCGCATGTCAGGAAGCAGTACGGCCTTGATCGCACGCGGCGTGACAAACGATTCAACCGCCGGAACCGCTTCGACAAAGCCAAAGACTGTGGGCGTCATGGCATTTGGCGGCACGCGATCACGCGGACCGTGCCCTGGCCCGGGCGCACCGCGCGTGATTTGCCAATAGAGAAAGGCTTCTGTGAGATTGTTCGCATGCAGCAATTCATCAGACAAACGCACAAGTGAGTGCGCATCGAAACCAACGAGGCCAAGTTCGTGCATGCCGTTTGCCAGGCGCTCAATATGTGCACGAAGTGCGACAGGGCGGCCATGCGTTGCGCGGATGCCTTCGTACAAGCCGTCACCAAAGAGAAAACCTCGATCAAATGGCGAGATCATTGCTTCACGTGCGTCAATTAGCTTGCCATTGAGATGCACGATCACGCGTTTGTGCTGCCTTTCTCCGGGACGTGTGACCCGTCGATGAGCTGGGCGATGGTGAGGTTGTCAAAGGCGCGCTGCCCGACTTCGCGGACGCGCGTGACGAGCGCGGCGGCGGGGCCAATGGGTGTGCCGCGCAGTTTTATAACTGCATCAAGCACATCGGTGATGAGAATATCTTTGGGCGGGCGCGCAAGGGCATAGCCCTGCGTTGTGTCGTCGGCATCACCATCATCAACGCGATGCAGAATCCGGGCCTCGCGCAATGTATGAAACAGGCGTTCGCCGTCATCGCGCGTGATACCAGCGGCTCGGCACAAATCGCCCGCCTCGCACCACGACCCATCATGAAATGAACGCGCGGCCTGAGCGGTGATGATGACCGCTGCTGAAGGATCCAGCGCAGAATCGGCACCACTCTTGCGTGCGCCGCGGCGCTCGCGGCGAAGTTCACTTTGATCGATGGTCTGGATTGCGTAGGCCAGTTCGAGGCCAAAGAGCACGATGAGCCAGGTGATATAAATCCACAGCATCGCAAGCGGCACAAGCGCAAGTGAGCCATACACGGCGACATTGCGCTCGCTCATCAGCCCGATCAGTTCCTTCAAGCCGCCCTTGCCAAGTTCCCACAACACGGCGCCGACCAGTGCACCGATCGCAGCGGGCTTGAGGCGCACGCGCACCGTTGGCATTCGTGTGTATGCAACGACGAGCAGCAGCCATGTTGCGCCAACCATCGCAAACAGCTGCAGTGGCAACACAGCCCATGTCATCCACACGGGAAGTGAATCGAGCTGGCGTTGATAGGATTGCCCGATTGCAAAGCTTGCAGCAAGCAGAAGCGTGCCAAGGGTGAGCAGGGTCCAGTAGTTGGGCAAGCGCACGGACCATCGCCTGCCACGCGGCGCACCCACAACTGTATTGAATGCAGATTCAATTTGAATAAGCAGTGAAACGGCGGCGTAGAGAAACACAAAAACACCTACCAAAGTCACGATGGTGATATTCACACCTGTGACCTGATCGACTGCCTTCTCAACAAACTGCTTGATCCAGACGGACAACTCTTCGTTTTGTGCTGGCTGAGTTACTGCGCCGCCCTGCATTGACGAATCCGTATCGGTGGCCACTGAGATTGCATTGACGCCCAGATAATCAAGCAAGGTCGTAAACTGGCGCTCGATACCCGCCTGTCCAAAGGCAACGCGCAGGACAACGAGCACGAGTACGAGCACTGGAATCAAGCTGAACACTGTGCGATAGCCAAGCGCTGCGGCGAGTTGGGTGGCGTTGTGCCGACGAAGCTGGCGAGCGCAATGGCGCGACAGGTCATAGGCATACCATGCAAAGGTCTGCATGCGCGTGGCTTCCGCCTTGGGATCATTGAGCGCCGCACGCGTTCTGGCAAAGAACCCGGGACGACGACTCACCGCGTGCCTCCGCTCCGTCGTTTGACTTTGGTGCGCGATGGCGATGATTGTGGCCGGCGGGCAGGTCTTGCGGTCGTTCGTGCTGAGGATTTCGTTTTTCGTACTGGGCTTGTTTTTTTGGTAACGGTGCGCTTTCTGGTGACGGCGGTTGTCTTCTTCGAAACCGCTTTCTTCTTTTTAGAAATGCTTGATTTCTTTTTGGTAACAGTTCGTTTTTTCGTTGATGCCGGGCGTTTCTTCTCGGCGTCTGTGCTCTTGCCCCCGACCGCACGGCGCAAGGTGCGCAGCTCTGTTGCTGTTAGTTCGCGCCACGCGCCCATCGCAACACCTTTCAGTTCGACCGGTCCCACCTGGATGCGCGTGAGTTTTTTGACAGGGCACCCAACGGCAGCCAGCACGCGGCGTACCTGGCGATTGCGCCCTTCATCAAGCACCAGATCGAGGACGGTGCGCGATGGTTCGCGCCGATGCACACTGAGTTTCACTGCGCCCATGCGTTCTGCGCCCACAGTGCGCCCTGCGCGCCGGGACGCGAGCACGATGCCGCGCTCTATTTGTGCGATGCGCTCATCATCAAGTCGCCCTCTGACAACAGCGCGATAGGTTTTGTCAACGCCATACTTTGGATGGGTGAGCTTGTTGGCAAATTCACCATCGTTCGTGAGCAGGAGCAGACCAAGTGTGTCGTAATCCAGTCGGCCCACGGGATACAAGCGTGCCCCCGACGGATGCTCGACAAGATCTGCAACGGTGCGCCGCCCGTCAGGATCACTCAACGTGCTGACTGTGTTGCGCGGCTTATTCAACATCACGTAGACATGCCGGTCGGCAACCGAGACGATCTTGCCCGCCACAACGATACGATCCTTCTCCGGGTCGACCCACACGGGCAATCCTTCAACAACGCGGCCATTCACCTTCACGCGTCCCTCTTCGACGAGGCGTTCGCAAGCACGGCGACTGCCCACGCCCGCACGGGCCATGACAAGCTGGATGCGCTCGCCCCGGGAGGCATCACGCAGATCGGCGGGCGGTTTGGGGGGTCGACGGGACATGATGTGATTGTACGAAGACGGGCGAAGCGCACGGGGCTAATGCCAAGAAGCAAGCGAAAAGCACCTTCACGCCGATATGTCTTTGAGGACGCATTGCGTTGGCGTTTGCGATGCGCAAGAATTGCGCCTGGAGCATGGTGATGGACGAAACGCAGGTTGACATGGCGGGTGAGACGACTGATGAGTCCCCCTCGACGCCAGCAGAGGCAGGCGAGATGTTTCTGTCGCCCCGCGTGATCAATCAGGATGCGTTTGAAGATTACTCTGCGAAACTGCGCGAGCTGCTCGACGCCGCCGATGTTCGTACGACCGAATTGAAGCAGACCATCAACGAAGCCAGCGCATCGCAAAAGGCTAGCCAAGAGAGCCAGAACCGTCACAAGTCGCAATTGGAGATCGTGACCAAGCTTCTTCGTGCACTCACGGCCAAAAGCGAACAGGTGAATACTTCCCTTGAGCGCATCGAGCAGAAGGCATCTCGGGTCGACCACTTCGAGGAAACAGCAAACAGCCTACTCGCGCAGCTTTCTGATCGGGTGGAGAATCAGGCCACATCCCCCACCGCCACACCTGAAGCAACTCCTGAGACAGATGACATTGTGCCCCTGCTTGAACGGGCAGAATCGATGCGCACGGAAATTGAACTCTCTATCAGGCGACTGACCATGCTGCGCGATGATGCGCGCGGTGCAGCACACGAACTTGCCTCCACACTTGGCGGCGTCCTCGAAGCGATGGAAGAGATTCCTGAGCGCTCAGCGCAACCTGCAAGTACGTTCGAACAGGCGAATGAACTCGTGCAGGCCCGAGCTTCACTGCAGGCGACTGCCGATCGATTCCGCAAAGAGATTGACGATGACTTGTCGAAAATGGCCTTGGCGATGAAACTCATCGCAACGCAGGGGACGACTGATGCGCCTCTGAACACGGACACCAGCGAAGCCTCAATTGCCGATATTCAAGCGAGCGAAGATGCCTCGGAAATACCTGCAAAAGAGAGTCACTCACCGGTATCGCCCGGCATGCCGCTGTCATGAGTGCAGATGGCCTGGACGTTTTCTTTCAGGTGCTCCGGGTTGATTGTGCCGACCACGATGCTGCTCACGCCGCGATGGGTCTGTGCAAATTCCAAACAGTTGCGCGCAGCGTCGCCGCAGGAGTGTGCCGCAGAAAAATGTCCGCTCACGAGAGCTTTCTTGATGAGCACACCCTTGTTGGCAACGTGAGCGGCCTCGATGGCAGGGGCGCATTCGTTTTCAACAGGGTTGAGTGGAAGCATGACCACATCGCAGCGAGCAACTGCGCGCAGTGATCCTTCGAGCGTTTTCGTCGATACGCCGATGGCTCGAATCAATCCCTTCTCGCGCATGCGCTCAAGCGCCTGCAGCCCATCATCATGTTCAAACAGCAGCAGATCATCATCGTCTGCATGTAAGAGTGCGATATCAAGATGGTCGGTGCGCAGGCGCAACAAGCTGCGCTCGATACTCGCGGTCACACCTGCGGCAGAAAAATCATAGGTGGACTTTTCACCATCAAATATTTCGCCCGCCTTGGTGCAGATGATCCACGTGTCGCGCTGGCCTTGGAGCAGTTCACCAAGTCGTTGCTCACTTATGCCATACGCGGGCGCGGTATCAAGGAAATTGATGCCCAGGTGATGCGCCGTCTCAAGCAGTGAAGCCGCTTGAGGATCATCCGGCAGATCAAATGGCTTGGGATATTTCACCCCCGCAGTGCGCCCAAGCTTGACCGTGCCAAGCCCAAGCACACTCACCCGAAGTCCCGTGCTGCCAAGGTTGCGATAGTCCACTCATCACAGGATAGCGGGCTTCGGTTTGACGCCCGCAGTGCGCTGCCCGACCATCTTGAAAGTCGTGGCGAAACGTGAACCAATCCAACTTGATGCGGTGATCTTCGGTGGGGGCATCGCTGGGCTGTGGACACTGGATGCACTCGTGCGTTCGGGGCGAAACGCTGTGCTGATCGAGCGCACTGCCCTCGGCGCGGGGCAGACCATCTGGTCGCAGGGGATTATTCACGGCGGGCTCAAATACACACTGGACGGATTTCTCTCCGGTTCGGCGCAGGCGATCCGTGATATGCCGACCATCTGGCGCGAATGTCTTGCGGGGCAGCGCAAACCCGATCTCTCAGGTGCGCCTGTGCGGTCGGAGCAGTGTTGGCTCTGGCGGACCGAATCGTTGCGATCGCGCGTCGGCATGATGGGGGCGCGAGTTGGCCTGAGCACGCCAGTGCACACTGTAGACATTCGCGACCGGCCCGATGCGCTCAAGGAGTGCCCGGGAACGGTTGCGCGGGTGGAAGAGCAAGTGATAGACCCTGCGGGTGTACTTGCAGTGTTGTGTGAGTTGTACAAACAGCGACTCATTCACGCTCCCAATGATAATCCGGCGCACATCGAAGCTGTTTCAGGAGGCGCACCAACGGTATCACTTCAGGGAGACAGCGTGCTTTTTGTGCCGCAGGTTCTCATCTTCGCAGCAGGGAATGGCAACGCAGCGCTGCGCAAATCTGTCGGTCTGGATGCAATGCGCATGCAGGTGCGCGAGCTGCACATGGTGCTTGCACGGGGCCCACTGCCCGAACTCCATGGACATTGCATTGATGGCAAACGCACGCGCGTGACAATCACCACGGCAAAGCATGATGGGCACACGATTTGGCAAATTGGCGGTGAAATCGCTGAGCGCGGCGTTGACATGTCACCAACTGATCTCATCGCTCATGCCCGCGATGAAGTTCACGCGGCACTGCCCGGTGTTGATCTTTCAGGTATCGAATGGGCGACGTATCGTGCACCGCGCGCTGAAGGTGCCATGCCTTCGGGCAAACGTCCTGAAGATGTCACGGTGCTGAGTGAAGGAGCATACATAACGATTTGGCCTACAAAACTCGCCCTAGCCCCGCGCGCTGCGAAAATGGTGGTCAAGGCGATGCCCGAGGCAATCGCAGGCCCCGGCATTGTGCCAACTGATCTTTCGCGTCCATCCATTGCGCGCCCGCCGTGGGAAAATGCAACATGGGGAACGGCGTGACTGGCATTACGGGCGGGGAATGATGATCTTCATGCCGGGTTTGATATTCGTGCCCTCGCGATTGATGACGCCGGAGTTGGCATCGCGGATCACTGTCCACTTGGTCGTGGTGCCATAAAAACGCAGCGAGATTGCACCAAGATTGTCATTGTCGCGCACGACATATTCCGTGGCCCCACTTGTCACCGGCAAGGATGATTCATCGGATGATGATGCATGTTGCCCTTGGATATTGCCCGGATCAACCGGCACGCGAATCACGCGACCAACAGAAAGCTCGCGCCCGAAATCGATCTCGGGATTGGCGCGCATGATCGCGCCCCAATTGTCATTGGAGCCATAGAACCGCGTACTGATCGTGTCCGCATCATCATCGGCGGCGATGATGTACAGCAGAAACGCGGGCGGCTCAACGGCTGGGGGACTGAGCGTTTCATCCTCTGGCGGCAACACATACTGCTGCACGGCATTCGTTTCAAAAGGGACAGGCTGAGGGACAACATTTTCTTTGGGTGCAATGGGATCAATAATATCTACTGGCTGATGAATCGCGTCTTGCGGGCCTTGTCCAAAGGTAACACTCGGGCCGGGCACTGAGGGTGTCACCCAAAAGACAACACTCCAGACGCAAATAAGCGTCGCGATTGCGGCTCCGAGGCGCGTTGGACCACTCATTGCTCGAGCCGCTCCCTTCCTTACGGAGCTGTTGCGACATCAGGTCGTGGGCGAATCATCGACCACAACCGGACGCCGCTCGCCATCCGCATCATGAGCATACCGCCCCGCGACCGTTGGGATTTTTTTGGTGTAAACCAAAGGCGCCGCCACCGCGATCGATGAATATGTCCCCACCACGATGCCGCACATCAGGGCATAGGTGAAACTTGCAAGGGCATCGCCGCCCATGACAAACAGCACGATGACCGCGAACAGGGTCGTGCCCGAGGTGATGGTTGTGCGGGAAACAGTCTTTGAGATGGCTCGATTCACAACCTCGCGAGTTGCATATGGCAGCCTGCCGCGCTCTTCACGCACGCGATCGAGAATAACGATCGTGTCATTGAGTGAATAGCCAACGATCGTGAGCAGTGCTGCGACGAGTGCGAGATCGATCTTAAATGGTCGAATACCAATCGATCGCAACGCTGGGAAGCTTTCATAGAGCACTTCGGCAACTGCAACCAAACCAACGACGATCGTCACATCGTGAACCAAGGCAATGATCGCAGCAAGCGAATAACGGGCACTGCCGAACCGCACCCACACATAGATCGCAATCAGCAGGAAGCTGAGAAACATCGCGACAATGGCCTTGGCCTGAAAACTCTTGGCAACTTCGGCAGAAAACTGCTGCACGCCTGCCAAAGTCGTAGCTTGTGTGATCGCAGAACGCGCAATTTCCCATTCCGCCTGGGCGAGGCGCGTGCGCCACGTGTCCTCATCGAACATGCTGATTGCGGGGTCTCTCACCACAATCACCGCGGTCTTTACTTCTTTGGAAGTACCTTCAAGAACAATCACATCCCACGTGCGCTTGAGTGCAAACTCTGCGAAATCGCTTTGTTCGCGCATGTAGGAGAGTCGCTCGTTCAAACCCGCTTCGGTGGGCGCTGGAGTTATGTTCTCAAGGACAATCGCGACACCACCCACGAACTCACCGACATTGTTGACAATTTCCGGCCTTCCGAAGTTCCCACCCAATGTGCCAGTAATGATCTTGAACACCGGGGCAGCGTCATCGATTGATTCCATCTCGGAACCAACAAAACTCAGTCCCGGGCGCGAATCAATCACATCTGCAAACTTCACCGTAATGAGTTCGAGCAATTCCTTTTGCTCTTCCGGTGTCTGCCCGACCGTCGTGCGAATATCGAAACGATCACTCGTAATTCCATCGGACTGCGGATCAACAACCACGACATCGGCGTTGCGAATTTCAACCATCGGGCTGTTCGGGGTGTCCGCCTGGATGTCCGCTAAAATGCTCCCGGTTTCGCCTTTGACGCGCTCTTCAATCTCAGAACGTGTGCGCGTCAGGCGCTCGCCCGTGTCATCGTCACGCCCGAGTTGAAGTGTTATTGCAGTACCGCCGCGAAACTCGGTATCGAGCATCTGGGCGCCCTGATGGAAGACCATAAATACGCCAAAGGTCATGCCCGCCGCTGAGATGGCAATGAACACCGGACGCAGCTTGATGAAATCAATCTTGGGTTCAAGCAGCTTGTTTACTGCGGGCACCGTGATCGGCAACTGGGGCATCTTCTCGACACTCGCCTTGTCAACGATCCAGACATAAATCAGCCGTGTGATGACGAGCGAACTGAACATCGTGCTCACCACGCCAACACCGAGCGTGATCGCAAAGCCCTTCACTTCTTCAGTAGCGGTGTATGCGAGCACAATGCAGACGATCAGGTTCGTAATGTTGGCATCAACAATCGTCGAGAAGACCTTCTGGAACGCCACGCGCACACTCGATTTCAGATCATTGCCATCAAGCAGTTCTTCACGAATGCGTTCATAGATCAGCACATTGGAATCAACCGCCATGCCGAAGGTCAATACGACTCCTGCGATACCCGGCAAAGTAAACGCGGTGCGCGCCAAGCTCATCACTGCAAGCAGAATCAAGGCGTTGCAGGCAAGTGCGATGAGCGACACCACTCCATTGGAGAAATAATAGATGACCATGAACGCGCCGACGGCGATCAACGCGATCCAACCGGCTTCGAGGCCCTTGCGCAAGTTGTCAGCGCCCAGTTCGGGCGCGATATTCTGTATCGAGATCGGGTCTTCACTCAGCTTCGCGCTCAAGGCACCCGCGGAAAGCGTTTGAATGACATAGGCAATCTCCATCGGCGAGAAGTTGCCCATGATCTGCCCGTTGCTTGAAATGCGAGAGTTGATATTGGGCGGGCGCGAATAGATGCGCCCATCAAGCAGGATCGCCATTGGCTGATCTTTGTTCTCTTCAGTCATGCGGCCCATAAGCACCGCACCGCGAGCATCAAGTTCGAAAGTGATCGACGGACGCCCGAGTTGATCCGTGCCCTGACCGGCGCGCGTCATGCGCCAATCGCCCTCTGCGGGCGTCAACCGCCTGCCCGGCTCATCACTGAGCAGCAGGTAGTACCACCCGTCATACTCTTCGCCGACGAATCCTTGCGATGCAAAGAAGCCGCTGGGATTCGCTTGCAGTGACTCAAGTTCTTCGAGACTTTGATACCAGTCTTCGAGTTTGTTGATCGGGGCCCAGATTGCAGAGTCGGACTCGACCCCCTCCGGGCCGCGCGATTTCAACTCATCACGCAAACGCTGTTCTTCCGCCATGCCCCCGACGCCAACCGCGATGCGAAATTCGAGCACGCCTGCACCGCGTAGCAAGCGCTGCAAGTCGCCGGGATCATCAAGGCCTTGTGCCCGGTCCGCATAGGCTGTGTGCGCTGCGGTGACGCTTTCAAGCACTTCGGGGCCGCCGGGCAGTTCCGCAAGTGATGTCTCCAGCCCGGTGAACGCTCGCTCGCGGGCACTTGGCAGTTCAACAAATTCTTTGTCGCTCTTCACGCGGAGTATTTCATTTGAAAGCTGGAACATCGCGCGAACGCGCTGCGGCGTCACGGACCGCGCCACCGCGGCCTGACGGGCTTCGTTGAGTTCTCGGTATGCAACCGCTGCTGCTGCTTCCAGACGATCAACTTCTCCCGGGGCGGCAAACTGCTGCGCGGCAACCGCATTGTCATATGCACTGCGCGTCTCGTCGGCGCGCTCGACTGCCGTAAGCACCGGCTCGAGCATCGCCCGGCGCCCCGGCGTGTCCATCAAGGCAACAAGTGCGGCCCGTCGATCTGTGCCGCCAAGACGCATCGCGCGCTCAATCGCCGACACATCAAGCGTGTAGTCATTGAGCTTGGCCAGTTCGGTATCGAAGGCGTCCTTGAGCTCACGCACCTCTTCAGTAGGCAGCGGCATGGTCACCACCATGCGGTCGCGTCCCTGGCGCACAAAGCTGATTTCATACAGCCCTTGTGGGTTCACGCGCTTCTTGAGCACTTCGATCATCTGATCGACGGTGTCGTCTGTGTCAGCGCGATCGAGGTAGATCGTGTAGGTGAGGCTCACGCCACCGGCAAGGTCTTTACCAAGCCGTAGATTTTCCTTGGGCGGGAAGATCACTGTCCCGGCAAGAAGCAGCAGAAGCACCACGAGAATTGTGTTGCGATAGAGATTATGAATCACTGTGAATGGCTCTCTTGATTATTGTGAGCGGTGCATCGCACCCGCGTTCTTGTTCGTCTTTGTCTTCGTCCCTGGCTTCTTATCCCCCCTCCCCGTGGGAGGGGGCTAGGGGGAGGGGGTTCTTCATGCCCATCGGCTCAGTTCTACTCCACCGCTTCTTCGATGACATCCTCGGCACCCTTGCCCTTGTGAAGCACGCTCGTCACAGATGCCTTGGCAAACCGAATCCGCGTGTTCGTCGTCTCATCAACGCGCAACACCACTTCATCATCTTTCACTTCGACAACCGTGCCGATCATGCCGCCCGAGGTCTGCACGCGATCATGCTTGCCAAGTGAGGCCATCAGCGCGGCTCGTTTCTTCTTTTCTTTTTTGGCAGCGCCGCCACTGAGGAACATCATCAGGACGAAAAAGCCCAGCATAAGAAAGATGATGTTCTGCATGCCAAGCCCGGCTGGCGGTGCACCTCCCCCGCCACCATTGCCACCTGGAATCGGTGCGCCGACCGGGGCGCCTGCAGGGGGTGGCGCACCCAGCACACCCGACATCGCCCACTTTGCCACCATTGATTCAATCATCTCGATGCACCTGCCTGCTTCTTGCTAGTCACCGACACCATCGCGCCCGTAACGCCTCTAATTGAACACAACCTCACCCCGTGCCGCGCTGCACTTGTCACCTATGGATGATCACACCTGCGCATCCGGGACCGCCCCCAGTTGGGACGAATCACCCCCAGTCAACACCGGCCAAGCCACCTCAAGTGCAGACCAACCATCATCCCGGATCGCCCGCCGGATGTCCAACAGCAGGGCTTCGAAGTGCCAGACGTTGTGGAGACTCACCAGAATCGCCCCGAGCATCTCCCGGGCGTGAAAAAGGTGTCTCAGGTAGGCCCTCGAAAAGGGCTGACCCCCAACTGTCGCCCATCCATGCTCGGTGGGCCTGCACACCGGACACCCACAGGCTGGGTCGATCGGGGCGTCATCCTCAGCAAATTTGGCATTTCGCAGGCGAATCTGACCGGTTCGGGTGAAGGCATTGGCGTTTCGCCCGTTCCGGGTGGGCAGCACGCAATCGAACATATCCACCCCCGCGCGAACCGCGGTCAGGAGATCCCGCTCATAGCCCACGCCCATCAGGTATCGCGGCTTGTCCACGGGCAGCAAGGGCGCGGTGTGATTCACCACGCGCCGAATCTCATCGGGCCCCTCGCCGACTGCGACCCCGCCGATGGCATAGCCGGACAAATCGATCGCGGTGATTTCGCGGGCTGAGCGCGTTCGGCGTTCCAGATCGGTCCCCCCCTGAACGATTCCAAACAGTGATTGATCCTCCGGGCGGGCATGGGCGCGCGCGCAGCGCTCAAGCCAGCGCGTCGTGCGCTTGAGTGATTCTTCCAATCGGTCATTGTGGTCGGTGATCTTCTCTGCGCCGCGCGCGGTGCGCACTTCCCCGTGCGATGCATTCACTGTCGATGGATCAACCGAGGGCGGGCAATCATCAAAGGCCATAATGATGTCGGCGCCAAGTTCATTTTGCACTTCGATGGCGCGCTCGGGTGTGAGGCGCACCATTGAACCATCAATGATTGATTTGAACGTCACACCATCTTCATCAATGCTGTTGGTATTACTGAGTGAAAAAGCCTGATAGCCGCCCGAATCGGTCAGGATGGGCCCGGGCCAGCCGATGAAGGAATGCAAGCCCCCGCGCCGGGCAATCAATGGCGACCCTGGGCGCAGCATCAGGTGATACGTGTTGCCGAGAATGATTTGTGCGCCGGTCTTTGCAACATCCCACGGCAGCAAACCCTTCACCGTGCCCTGCGTGCCCACGGGCATAAACGCGGGAGTGTCGAATGAGCCGTGCTTTGTGGTGATACGACCCATGCGCGCAGCGCATGTGCGCGAGCGTGCGTCAATGTCAAAGCGTAATGGTGTGTTACCTGCGCTCATGCACTCCCCATGTACCCCCTCGCTTGCGCTTGGGGCTAGCTAGGAGTGCAAGGTATTCGATGTTGCCCTTCCCACCACTGCCGCGGATGGGCGACTTCACGACCTGTTGCACCGTCACACCCAGCCCCGGCATGTCATCCAGCACCAACTGCAACACCACCGCAGCGTCTTCATCATTCAATACGCCATCCTGCAATTGCGTACCAAACTGCTGCTTGTACGGCCCCGTCGCCTCATAATGCGGCTTGATAAGCGAAATGATGCTGCCGCCTGTCTTGAGCCAGCGCAGGGCCGCTGGTATCGCAAGGCGCTGAGGCGTCCAGCCCATATCGATCACGATGCAATCCACGCCGCCCGCAGAAACCACACCTTCAGGCACATCCATGTGTAGCGCATTGTTTCGTTCATGCACGACCACGCGGGTATCGATGCGCAGGCGATAGTCAATCACGCCATATCCCGTGTCGATCGCATGCACCCGGACCGCACCGCGTTTAAGCAGGCAATCGGTGAACCCGCCGGTTGAACAGCCAAGATCGGCGCAGATCATACCCGTGATATCGATTGCAAATGTTGCAAGTGCGTGTTCGAGCTTCGCGCCGCCACGCGAGACAAAGGTGCGCGCTTCAGTCATGGCGCAGCGCTCACGAACCCGTGATGCCTTCGGGCCCGATGCCGAGCATCGCAACGCCAAGGCGATCTGCAAGCACCACGGTCTTCGGGCGGTCGATGATGATCACATCACCCGCAGCGAGCACAAGACACCTGCCGCCCGATTTGTGCATGCGCTCAATCGTTTGCGGCCCAATCGTTGGGACATCTGCGCGCCGATCATGCCCGGCCCGCGCGCCCTTCATGAGAGTCCACCCGCCACTTCGGCACAATTCGCCCACGCGATCGATCATACGGTCGGTGCCTTCCACAGCTTCCACGGCAACCACATCGCCCTCGCGCACCGCAATCGCCTGACCAACATCAAGGCGCAGCATGTCCTGCAGGATTGGCCACCCAAGCGTGAAATCTGCGCGCTGGCGCCCCGTCGCCTGAATATGCCCCATCACGCCGACACTCGCAAGGTGATCCGAAATGTGTGCTGTCGAATCGATCAGTTGCACTCCATCGCGCGTCAGTTCTGTCGCAATCGCCGCGAGCACCAGATGGCTGCGCCGATCCTTTGACATGCGAAACCATAGCTTCAATGCACGCATGTCGGGACGATTGGCCACCATGCCCCACCAGTTGTGCATCAGCTTTGCCTTGTCAACCTGCCCGACCATGACCGCGTAGCGCACGCCAAGACGCCGAAGCCGCCTGCCCCAACTGCCAAGCCGCAGCGCCCCCGCCTCATCAAAGCGGTCGCAAAGACCGGGCAGTTCATCCGCGTATTGCCCGCGAAGCCCAAGACACCGCACCGGATGCCCCATCGAGCGCATGCCCTCTGCGACCAGAATCGGCAGGCGCCCCCCGCCAGCGATGAGCCCCATGGGCTCGGGCGGCTCGGGGGGATCAGGCAAAATGACGGGGGGTGCAGCACGCATGAGTGTATAAGAGAATACCGGGATTGGAGAACCTAAACTCTGACGATGCGTCGCAAACTCCGCTGGCCATTCTGGGTGAGCACCGTGATTGCGGTTGTGCTGCTGGCGGGGAGCCTTTGCTCCTGGCTCTTCACGCTGATGCTCGTTACGCAAGAGCACATGATCGCCATCGTCGGGGGCGGCGTCATCTTTGCTGGCAACCCCAACTTCAAACCTGGCTTGCATGTGGATGATGCCGATCCTTTCCTCTGGCTGCCGAGGCTATATTCTCACGCGGTCTTCATCCCCCTCTACCTCCTCGCTGCGCCGTTTGTGATTGCCTCGACCGTGATGTTTGTTCGCAGTCGGCGGGCGCTGCCGGGGCACTGTGCCAACTGCGGCTATGACCTCGCGGGGCTTGATGGAGGAACGTGTCCGGAGTGCGGAGAAACGCCGGCATGAAACTTCGCAAACTTCGCTGGCCATTCTGGATGAGTACGGTGATGGCGGTTGTGTTGTTGGGAACTCTGGGAGGTAGCGTATTCGCTGATTGGAAAACGGGTTGGTTGGGGCAGGGGTCGGTAAGCGGCGTCGGTGTGAACTCTGCGGTACTCGTTGTTCTGCACGGCGATCCGGGAGACTGGCAACCGCGTCAAGGCACGGGGTGGTTCCTCGATTGCAGAAGAAGAATGTTTCCATTTCACTGGCGATGGCTGCCGCGATATGAACACTATTTACAGCCGCAACGAGGCACCCTGGTATTCATCCCCCTCTACCTTCTCGCAACGCCGTTTGTAATTGCCTCGACGGTGATGTTTGTTCGCAGTCGACGGGCGCTGCCTGGGCACTGTGTCAACTGCGGCTATGACCTCGCGGGGCTTGAGACGGGCAAGTGCCCGGAGTGTGGGGAAGAGAAGAAGGAGTGACACGCGGGACGCCTGTCCCACGAGATGGGGGAGAAGTGGACGCCCCGGCCTGATCTCGGTACATTCTTGGGCTCCCCGCAGGTCAGATGGATGGCCCGGGAGAGAATCACTCGCACGCTTTTTGAGGCATTTCGCTATGGCACATAAGAAGGGACAGGGGTCCACCAAGAACGGTCGCGACTCCAACCCCCAATATCTGGGCGTGAAGCTGTACGGCGGCGAGATTGCCAAGGCCGGCTCGATCATCGTGCGCCAGCGAGGCACGAAGTGGCAACCCGGCTTCAAGGTGGGCCGCGGTAAGGATGACACCCTCTTTGCATTGTGCCCGGGCACGGTGGTGTGGAAGAAGCGCAAGGTGCATGTGTGGCCTGCGGATGAAAACATTCCGCGCCCATTCAATCTGGCATTGCCACAGGTTGCGTGAGACCAGATGGCGGGCGAGACGCCCACCCCACCAAGATCAAGACGCCGACGATGGGCACGTCTTCGTGCGAATCGTGGGGTTTCTTCGTGGCCTTCGCTTTGCTCAGACCACGGCACCCGATCAAGAAGCTGATTCGATCAGATCAGCTGCAACTTCATCAGCAAAGAGAAAACCGAGATTCGTTGGCGCGATGATTGTGCGCGCTCCGGGTGGCCCGGCTTGCTTGTCAAGCCGGGTGAGAGCGATGTGCTTGTCGATGGTGCGCTCGAGTGATTGGTCAACGCCAAGTTTTCGGGCGCGCTGCATGATGGCAACGTGCTCAAAGCCTTCGCGCACGCGCACGGCCGTCATCAATCGCTCGGCAAGCGCACGCCTGGGATCCGGCGCTTCAACATCAACTGCGGGCGAGAAACCGGGGCCCGCGTTGACCGCATCCATCCAGTCCGTCAAACGGGGCACGTTTTTCCAGCGATACCCGCCCATGTGGGCACTACCGGACGGACCCGCAGCGAGCCAGGGTTCCTGCCGCCAATAGGCCATGTTGTGCCTGCATTCGCAGCCTTCGCGGGCAAAGTTGGAAACCTCGTAGCGTTTAAGACCCGCATCTGCAAGCTGCGCGACAGTTGTTTCATACATGTCGGCTTCAAGTGATTCGTCGGTGCGCGTGAAATCGCCGCGCTCAAGGCGCTTGGTCATCGCGGTGTTGGGTTCATAGGTGAGGGCGTAGCAACTGAGGTGTTCGATACCGAGCGCAATCGCTCGGTCAAGATCGCGCTTCCAGTCATCGAGCGTTTGGCTTGGAATGGAAAAGATGAGATCAATCGATCGGCGCGTGATGCCGGCGCTCGCGGCAATATCCAGCGCCTTGGCAACATTGGCCGGTTCGTGCCAGCGCTCGAGGGTTTTCAAGTGCGCCGGGTCAAATGATTGAGCGCCAATGGAGATGCGGTTGACGCCGCCGGTGTGCAGGCTGCGCATCAGTTCGGGCGTTGCGGTTTCCGGATTGCACTCAACAGTGAACTCTGCGTTGGGCGCGAGTGTGTACACCTCGTGCAGCGCTTCGAGCAAGCGCGACCACAACTCCGGTGCGAGGAGGGTCGGCGTGCCACCACCGACGAAAATCGTATCGAGCCCATCGGCCCAAGGCGCGAGAGCGCGCAGTTCTTTGATGAGCGCCTCGACGAACGCGCCCTGGCGATCCTGCGAATCGACGAAACTGTAGAAATCGCAGTAGTGGCACTTGTGAAAGCAGAAGGGAATGTGAATGTAGAGGGACTTTGCCAGTGCCTTCGGCCCACCCGGAGCTTCCACCTGCGCGAAAATGTCTCCAGCGCTGGTGCTGTTCTGAGCCAGGGTGAGGGGGGCGGTCTGCGGCGGCATCGACTAGACTTTCATTCTTGGTCCCGTCGGGAGCGGGGCCAATTCGGGGTGGCATGAACCGGGGGGCCTGCCCGGGAGAATAGGACAACTGTGAAGGTCAAGCTCTACATTTTCAAAGATGATGGGTCTCGCAAAGCGGTCTCGGTTCGCTCGGGCAAGCATGTCATCGGGCGCGGGGATGACGCATCGATCCGGGTGCCACTTGCCTCGGTGAGCCGCAAGCACTGCGAAATTAGTGTGACTGATGATCAGGTGCGGGTGCGCGACCTGGGTTCGTCGAATGGGACGAAGCGCAACTATCAGGAAGTCAATGAAGCCGAGCTTCGCCCGGGCGATGTGCTTGGTGTGGGGGATGTGCTGTTCACGGTGCAGATCAATGATGAGCCCGTGAACATTAGCAGGCCCGAGCCGCCCCTCGATTCAGAAGGCGGGAGCGCGGATTCATCCATGATGGATACGCCGCCGGTCGCCAAACCGGGCCTGTTGAGCGGCACCGACGCATCGAGCTCTTTCGACTTTGATTTCGATCTGGATGACCCTTGAGCCCAGCAGATGGTCCAGCGCGTGATTACGAGGCGCGCTTTGCTGACTTGCGACCCTCATCAGCATCCGCAACAGGCGGCGGTGGTGATGCGCTGCGGGCGGCAGGCACGCGGATGTTCCCGCCGCAGGATCGGCATTTGACGAGCCCACCGCGCGCTTTTTCCGGGACCGCAAGAATGGCGCGGCATCGCAGGTTCGGACACATAATGCGAATGGAAGATGGTGGCATAACCGCAATCGCCTCCGTGCAAGCTCAATAGAACCATCGGCAGCCTCCCCTGCTTTCTGAACAGCGGGCAAGCGAAGGTGTCATACTTGGTGCAATGAGGTCATCTTGAGGGTCCGAGAATGAGCACGTCCACTGCTGACACGACGCCAACCCCCGCTGCAGCGAATACCTCGAAACGAGGCGTCAGTGGACGCGCCTCTGCGGTCGTGGGCCTGCAATGGGGTGATGAGGGCAAGGGCAAGCTGGTCGATCTGCTGGCGCGCGATGCTGATGCGGTGGTGCGCTATAACGGCGGCGCCAACGCGGGCCACTCGGTGGTCGTCAAGGGCGAGCGCTATGCACTGCACCTGTTGCCCTCGAGTGTGCTTCATAAAAATACACACGCGATCATCGGCAATGGTGTGGTAATCGATCCCTTCAAGCTCATTGAAGAAATTGACGGCCTTGCAAATCGGAATGTCAAGATTGAAAACCTGCGGATATCCGATCGTGCGCACCTCGTGTTGCCCTATCACAAACTTGAAGATGCGGCGTTGGAAAATCGTCTCGCCGGTTCACAGGGTGCCATTGGCACGACGAAACGCGGCATCGGACCGGCCTATGCCGACAAAGCACGGCGTACAACCGCCATGCGTGTCGATGATTTGCGGTCAGATGATCGCATCCGCGAGGCCGTGCATCGCATTGCGCCGATCAAGACAGACATGCTGCGCGGGATTGATCCGACAAGTGAAGCAATCGATCCCGAACGGCTGACTGCCGTGCTGATTAGCGCTGCACAGCGCCTGCGGCCTTTGATGAGCGACACGACTTTCCTGCTGCACAACATGCTGCGCACCGGCAAACACATTCTCTTTGAAGGCGCGAATGCGACCCTGCTTGATGTCGATCACGGGACATACCCGTTCGTAACCAGCTCGAACTGCTCGGTGCTTGGGATCCCTGCGGGCACGGGCGTGCCCGGACACATGATTGGCCCGCCCGCCGGCGAAATCGTGGGCGTTGCCAAGGCCTATTGCACGCGCGTGGGCGCGGGGCCATTCCCGACAGAACTCGACAACGAAATCGGCAACGCAATTCGCACACAAGGCAATGAGTTCGGCACAACCACAGGCAGGCCAAGGCGCTGCGGGTGGCTTGATCTGGTGGCGCTGAAATACACCGTGATGATCAACGGCGTGAGCGCACTTGCGATTACATTGCTTGATGTTCTTCGCAATACCAACGGGCACCTTGGGACGCTGCGCGTATGCACCGGGTATGACAACAGCGCCGGGGCGTGTACCAGCTTTCCCCCTTCAGCGCACAGCCTTGTGAAGTGCGCCCCGTGCTACGAAGAGCTGCCCGGCTTTGACGCCGATATCACCGGCGCGCGATCCATTACTGACCTGCCTGCCGAGGCGCGAGCCTATCTGGATTGCATCGAGCAGTTCGTCGGCGTGCCCATTCGGTATGTGAGTGTGGGTCCCGACCGCGAACAGACGATCATGATCGGCAAGACGTGATCGACTCGTTGCCAATCAGTCGTCGCGGAGGCCCGGGACCGGCGCATCTGCCGAGGCTTGTAATAGCGATTCAAGCCGACCGGCAATCGGTTGGTATTCAACCGGGTGTGTTTGCTCGGTGAGTACCGCCAACGCCTGGCGATGGGCTTCAATGGCCTTACTAAGGAACTTGTCGGGCGCGCCCGTTGCCATCCATGCCAGGGCTTCACCAAGGGCGGCCATGGTTCTGGCCCAGAGCACAGGCTGGCGATCCCGGGTGCGCACCACAAGCGCCGCTTTCAAGCAGGCAATTGCTTGTTTGACCGGGGCCGCATCACCTTTTTGCGCACCATGCAATAATGTCACACCGAGTTGATGCTGGGTAAGCCCCCATTCAAGGGGCATCGCGGCTCGGGTGCGCACTTCAAGCGCCGATGTCAGACACGTTACTGCTTCGCGCAAGTTGCGCTGGCGCTCGGCATCGTCACCCGTTGGCACAGTTGCCCACGCAACACCAAGGCGATGTTTCACACTCGCCCAATCGGCGCGGCGGCTTTCTCGCGCCCAGACTTCGGCAGCCGCGGCATAGCCGGCAATAGCACGCTCGATATTCTGCCGCAGGTCGCCGCTTGGGAATTGCATCCATGCATCGGCAAGGTGACTTTGCAGGCGCGCCCATGCCACAGCGTGTGACTCGCGCGTGCGAACGGCCAGCGCCGCAGAAAACGCCTCGATCGCGCGCATCAGATTGTCTGCACGCTCACCGGCGGGGCGGCGCTCAAGGGCCATACCGAGTGATGTCTGCACCGCTGCCCAGTGCCCCGGATCACTGTCGCGCGTCCAGACCTTCAGGGCATCTTCAAGACATTCCACAGCGCGTTCAACGGCGTGATTACGTTTCTCGCCCCGCACTTCAAGTAGCGCCACCGCGAGATAGTGATTGGTCTCCGCCCACCACGGGCCATGTTCGGTGCGTGTGAGCACCTCGAGCGCACGTTCAAAGCAAATGACCGACTGATCAACGTTGTCGGTGCGATCGCCGATCGGCGCATGCATCAGGGCAAAGCCCAGCAGGGCTGCTCCTCGCGCGCCATCGAGTGATTCTTCGGGAAGGTTCTCATACATCGCCCGTAAAAGACGAATGGAATCGCCAAAACGCGCCCGAGTCGATCCTTTTCTCGCCCGCAAGAGTGCAATGGCAAGAGCACGCTGGGCTGCCGGGTCATCATCATCCGGAGAGGCCGACTGGAATTGTTCGAGCGCTTCATCAAACCGGCCCTCAAGGTCATACCGGTGGCCGCGCAACATAGCGAGCAATTCTGAATCAACACGCCCATCAAGGTGCGGCAGGAAACTATCCGCAAGGCCAAAATCACGCGCAGCGCACGAAGCGACCGCACGCTCAAATGGTTCTTGTGATGCGCGCAGGCGTTCAATCGCAAGAAGCTGTTTGTCTGAGAGCTGACGTTCACCCGGCGCTTCCAATGGGCGTTTGTCTTCAAAAACGGTGCGCCACAGAAACTCAACATCTTCATTGCCATGCCGCCGAAGCGCTGGCCTAATAGAAGATGCACTCTTGGGTTCCACCATGGGCACAATCGCAGGTTGCACGCGCGGTGGCGCTGGCTCAGATCGTGTTGACTTTGATGAACCATCATGAATCGGAATCGATGGCACATTGAGTGGTGCCACGCGGCGCAAGCGCGGCTCCATCGGACGCGACTCGCCCTGATCGTCAAACCCTTCCAGTTCGCCATCAAGCCAGGTTTGATACGCCTTTGCTCCATCCGAAAATGCCACGTGCGTTCCAAGCCACTTCTGCACCGCATGCTGAAGTGTGGTGTGACGTTTCATCGTCATTTCGACAGCCGAAGAAGACACCGCCATGCACTGCGACCACGCGGTCGCGCACTCAGTGGAAATCAACGCATGCCTTCGCCTGCCAACAGAGATGGCATCGATGACGCCGTGCATTGTGCCGTAGCGCCGCGTGAGCCGCGTGAGATAGCGATCCAAGCGGACGAGGTCATCTTCTGAGGGGGCCCCGCGAGCACACAGCGTCTCAGCGATGAACCGAATGAGGTCCGGGACGACCTGTAGAGCCTCCGGAACATCATCACTATGCTCATCGAGCGTAATGATGGCACCCGCGCTGATGGCGGCGGCCGTGCCGACCAACTCCTCAAGGGCCCGAGACATGCCCTAACTTTACGCGGAACCGCATCCTGATGCTAGAGAGAAGGTTGGGAGAGGAGGCAATGCCCCCTCACCCCGGACTGACGAGGTGAGGGCCTGGAGGAATGCAAGGCTTCTCGCCGCGGGTGGCCCGGCTTGCTTGTCAAGCCGGGTTTGCGACGATGTTCCTATCGCCCTGCAAGAATCGCGGGAATCTCTTTGAGGTGATTCGCAAGTTCCGCAGGCGAAAGTGAGGCCCGCCACGCGAGATAGGCTTCACTGTGATTGAAGCCGCAGGCTTCAGCGATCAGCGCCGTAGCACCGCCGCCACCACCGGCTGTCGCTGCTGCCGCCCCACATGTCGTACCAAACTTGAAGAGCAGGAGTGACAAATCGGTAAGGTTCACAGCGCCATCGACGTTGAGGTCGCCCTGGATCGGACACCCGGGCGCCAGTCCGAAGTTGAAGAGCATCACGCTCAAGTCAGCGAGGTCTATCGAGTTATCACCATTGATGTCTTCGATGCAGTCGATGCCAACCCCAAACGTGTAGACATAGTCCACGACAGGCGCATCGTTGGCGCCGAGCTCGCTCTTGAGCTGTGATGCGCCGCTCATCACGGGCGTAACGCGATACTCAAAGCCGTTCGGGATTCGATAGTCAAAGACTGCGCGTAAACAGCGGCGGGGACCAACCACAGGCGTGTAGCAATTCGATGAGATCGGATCAATAGTGCCCCAATCTTCGATGCTGCCCTTGGGCCTCCGTTTCACGACAACCGGGTTGCCTCCGCTTATGAAACTGACTGGGCCGTAGTGCTCAATCAGAAATGAGGCCACGACCGGCTCAAGAGGGTTGTCCCCGAAGTTGCCCCCGTTCGGGGGTTTGCAATCCACATCATGTATATCAAAGGGTGCGAGGCCAATCGAGCCACCACCGAAAGTCGTCCACGATTGCGAATACGACGGCGTGTTGGTCAGGTTCGCACCGCCGATCGAGGTCTCGCCAAGCCAGGTCTTCGTGAAGGGCGCAACTGCGCCAAAGATGATCTGCCCCTGCAACCCGCTCGGGCTGAATTGATATTCCACGCCGGGCAGTGAATCGGGCAGACCGCTGCCGGTGATGAGCAAGGGGATCTCAAACCCAATGATATCATCCAGCCGCTTCAGCGCGCCTTCAACGATGAACTCTGTCGGGCCGGATGCGCAGGTGATGGCAGCGTTCACATCGCCCGTGCCGCCATTGGTGTTGACGATGCGGAGCGAACCGATCGAGACTTTGTCCATGCCGCCAGCCATGTCAGTGATCGCCGCGTTGAGCTCGCCCGCTTCGATGCCGTCGATCGTGCCGTCGACTTTGATGAAGGTCGTGGCGAGCCCCATCTTGCCCTCGACCATCAAGTCTCTCAAGATGCCGTCAGCGACACCTAGACCGGATTCCTCAATTCCGATGCTACTGCTCCAATCGCCAATTACCCGAACATCCCTCAACTCACCAGGAAAACCCGCTCTTGTTATGAGGGTGACGGGAGCACTGACATTTCCTGTGATGACCGAGTTTACCAGTCCAGTCGCACCGACTATGCCTGCAGAGAGATCACCATTGATGTTGAGTTCGAAGAACACAGGGGGTGCTGTGGTGAGGTTTGGCACTTGGATACCGCTGAGCCCAGTAGGATTCTCGGCTGGAGTCGCACCACGAACCACCACAGTGACCGGCGTGCCCTCGCTCCTGACATTGAGCAGGCTGAGTGCTGTTCCGTTCGCCACGATAACCTGAGCGGTGTTGACATTGCTGAAGAACACCGCGACCTCTGCCTCAGTACCGTTGTTCACACAGTCAAGTGTGAATGTACCCGTATCGACAACGATCGTGATGTCATCACACGGTGCCGAAAAAGCTTGGCCAGCAAGCAGGCCCAGACCGATCGCGCACACTTTGTTCAAGTGTCTCATAACACATTCCTTTCTATGCCCAGAGTTATCTTGTTCGTCGTCTGGGCGCAACGAATAACATCCATCCAACTGTCGCACCAAGCAACGCGCTCGGTGCGGGAACAACTGTTACGACTCGGAATCCATTGAGAGCAAGGAAGGGTAGTTCCGCAACCGCAACGTCATATATCCGGTCACGGGGAGGCGGGAACTCAGAGAACTGTCGATTGCTGCTAATTCGGAGTGCAAGTCCAATGAATCCCGAGTCATCCGTCAAGAATTCAAGCACGCCTCCCGACACATCCAGCAGGCCATAGGGCGATTGCACATGCGGGTATGACCCGACATCAAGCGGCGGGTCGAGGATCGGGACATTCGACGCATCCGTCTCCCCACCGTTTTCGGGTAATCCACCGATGAGGGGTTCGGTGCCGCCATCGGGGTATTCCCAATACCCTTCAAGGCCTTCGCCGTATCGGTTCGGGTCGTAATAGACCGCTTTGATCCACTCGTCATAGCGCGGCAGCCAGAACTGTGACCCCGGCGCAGGCTCGCGCTGATCGGTGAAGTTGTTGTCCGCATCGCGGCCAAAGGTGGACGTGTCGTAGACGCCGCTCTCAAAGGCCTCGGCGGTCACCGCCTTGTCATTGTGCAACCAGTTCATATACCGCGCGGCGTAGCGCCATGACACTTCGATCGGACTCTGTTGGGGACGGATCGAGAAGATCACATCTTCGGGCGTGAAGAACGAACCCGACCCGATGAAATCCTGGCTGCGCGACTCAGTGAAGTTCTTGTAGACATCGACGAACTCAAAATACTGTTCGACCGTGACGGGCGAGCGGGTGATCTGGAACTCGTAATCCACGGCGCCGAACGACAGATCTGGCCGAAATCCCATTTCACTGGGAATCGTGTCGCGATTGCCCGCGTCGCCGATAGTGACAAAATCCAGCGGCGGGACTGTGCCTGCGTTGCACACCCGACTTGACAAGCAAGTCGGGCCACCCAAGAGCACCGGGCCACCCGGCAATCCCGGGCCACCCAAAGCGATCAGCACTCCAATTCCCACACTGCACTTGGTTCGTAACCTGCGCATCATCTAACTCCACGAACCCGGCTTGGCAAGCAAGCCGGGCCACCCAGAACGGAAGCCGAACGTTGGCGTTTCCTGTGCACAATAAGCCTACCCCATAGGGGTTGATAGGCAAACGGTATTTGCGCGTAAAGAGCACGCATTGCCCACATTGCTATGGAAAAATGTGTGTTACGGCGTGCTCTTTGAATCAGTAATCGAGGGCATGGGATTGGAAAATTCACGCTGCGCGCGATCGATTCGTTCGCGTTCAGTTTCAACGCGAGCATCGCGGCCCAGAAGATCAATCATGATCGATGCAAGAATCCCCGTCATGATGAGAAACACGATGACAAGCATCACTCCGGTTCGTTTCCATCGGCGCTCGGCGCTCGCACGTGCTTCTCGCAACGCCTCAACGACACCATCTGCGGGCACAGGCGAGAGCGCATCAATCAATTGAGCGCACACTGCTTCGTTCACGAGCGCACCAAGTGCCGATTGCGCACCGTCGAGCTCGGTGGCAAAAACATTCGGCGCAACACCCATAATGAACGCTGCTTCGCTATCAGCAATCGCATCTTTGGACACATTGCCAATGATCCACGCAACGCATTGCGCGCGGGGGAGGCCCTGCAGAGCATCCCAACAAGCTTCAACATCTGGCGATGCCTCACTTTGGAGCGGCGATGCGTGTGCAACGTGTTGATCGCGCGATGCAAGTGCGATCGCACGCAATAGCCGCACTTCACCTTGTGGTGCCCCGCCGCCTCGTCGACCCGGGCGCTCTGCGTGTGAAAGCACAGCCGCAAGAATGCGCGTGGCGCAAGGGCGATCGCCTGTAAGCGCCGAAGCGAGGCGCCAAAGACGGCCCTCAAGTGGTGCAAGAGTTTCGGAGGCTGGCGCGGGAGAGGGTGTTGGCGTGGTCATTGGTGCATTCTCGCACGCTCGCATGACCTGTGCGCAAAGTCGCCCGGAGAATCTGTGCGCGCTACAATCATGTTGCGCCCCATGCCGGCGGCGCGGGAGCCCAACTATGACCACGACCGCAAGCCCCGCCAAGGGTGGCGCCACTCGCACCGAGAAGGACACCATGGGCACGATGAGCGTGCCCGCCCAGGCCCTCTATGGCGCCTCAACGCAGCGCGCGGTCGAAAATTTCCCGATCTCGGGCCGCTCCATTCCCGCTGGCGTCCTCTATGCCTATGGCCATCTCAAGGCGGCGTGTGCGAAGGTCAATCTGGAGCTGGGTCGGCTCAACAAGGACCGTGCCGAGGCCACCATCAAGGCGGCCACCGAGATCGGCATGGGCAAGCATCATGAGCACTTTCCGATCGATGTGTTCCAGACCGGCTCGGGCACATCGACCAACATGAACGCGAACGAAGTGATCGCGAATCTTGTGTGCGAGGCAAACGGTGTTGCGATCGGCAGCTCGAAGGACGCGACCTACATTGGTGACGCCAAGACCGGCAAAGGCGTGCATCCAAATGATCATGTCAATCTCGGGCAATCGTCCAACGACACCTTTCCCACTGCGATGCGCCTCGCGGCGGCGTATGACATTCATAACCATCTGCTGCCCTGCATCAAAGGCATGGCGGTAGAACTTGAAACCAAAGCGAAAGCATGGGATGACGTCGTCAAGATCGGGCGCACGCATTTGCAGGATGCCACACCGATTCGCCTCGGCCAGGAGTTCGCCGGCTATGCCCAACAGTTGCGCCACGCCGAGCAGCGCGCTCAGCACGCGCTCGATGCGCTGCTTGAACTGCCCATTGGCGGCACCGCGGTCGGCACGGGCATCAACACGCACCCGGAGTTTGGCGCACGGGTATGTGAAAAACTGAGCGAAGCCTTTGGGATTCCCTTCCGCGAGGCCACCGATCATTGCGAAGCGCAGCACACACAAGATGCGGTCGTCGAAGCCTCGGGCAATCTGCGCACGATTGCGATCAGCTTGTCAAAGATCGCCTGTGATATTCGCATCATGGGCTGCGGCCCGCGCTGCGGCATTGGCGAACTAAAGCTCCCCGAAACCCAGCCGGGCTCGTCCATCATGCCGGGCAAGGTGAACCCGGTGATGGTTGAAATGGTGTGCATGGTGTGCTGCCGTGTGATTGGCAATGACGCAACGATCGGCGCGGCAAACATGGGCGGCATCGGTTCGATCCTCGACCTGAATGTCGCAATGCCGGTGATGGCGGAGGCGATCTTAGATTCGATCCGCCTCGTCGCACAAGCGTGCAAGGTGTTCACCGACAAGTGTCTCAAAGATCTCGAGCCCGATCGCGAGCGCTGCGCGGAACTGATCGAAGGCTCACTTGCAATGTGCACAAGCCTTGTGCCGGCGATCGGCTACGACAAATCCGCGGCGATCGCCAAGACCGCATTCGCGCAGGGCAAGACGGTGCGCGAAGTGGCGCGGGAGCAGAAGGTGCTTAGCGAAGACGAGTTGGATCGCCTGCTTAACCCCCGGGATATGACATTGCCAAACTAATGCCGAATCCCTATAGAAATAGTACCAAACACCATGCGTACAGAAGTATGATGTTTGCGTGAATTGTTGTTCTCGCGCGACCAAATTTGAGAAACGCGCACATTTGCCAAGCGCTTCGGCTGCCTGAGGACATAGGTTCGTGATGCTGCAGTTGTGATGGTCACCGCCGCAGCAACCGGACAAAGTTGGCGACGAAGTTTGCCAACACGATTGGAGAATGACATGAAACGGATATGGATGAGCGCTACGGCGCTTGCGGTTGTGGTATGCGCGGGAGAGGCGATGGGGCAGGCCCAAGACTTCAGCTTTCTCAGAGAGGTCCGGGCCGACATCCCTATGTCCTTCGCACTGCCGGCGGGATTCAACACGGTGAGCGGCACTGCAGCCGCGTATGTCGCATCCACAAGCCGTATCGCGCCCCAAGACCCGGAAATGATCGGCAAAGATTGGGAAGCAAACGGTGAGTTCGGACGTACTAACGCGAACAATCTGGATTCCTTCACCGGCACCGCGAAGAACCTCCTGAGCAACTCAAGTCTGCTTTCGTACATTCCCCTTCCCACGGATGCATACCGCGCTGGCAGCGGATCGGCGACGGCAGATCTCGACTGGGTTTCTGGCAGCAATGACAACCTCCATGCTGTCTGGCGGCTAAGTAAACCACAAACCGCTTTTGTCTGTGCAGGTACAACCCAGTGGGAATGGTGGCAATCGGCTGACCAAGTCGCGTCTGCACAATTCCAAATTGAGTTCAATCACAATGCCAATACCGAGTTCGTGATCAGTTTTGGCGACGGAAGTGATTTCTCCAGCGAGATCAAGAGCGCTGTTCAGGACACGGGGGTTCATCCTGGATGCTTCAACTATGTGCGCGTTGGCAACCCAGCCGCCGAGAACGAGCGAGTGAATTTCATCTTACTCGTTCAGTCGAAGGTGGCTGGGGCATCAACGTGGACCGAGGAGGCTTGCTACATCGCGAGTTACACGACCAACGGGTATGTACTCGCGGGTGATGACACGAGTGTGTTCACCCCAAATCCAAACGAACCGCAAACAGACAACCTCAGCTTCGATGCAACGGTGACAGTCAATCTCGGAACAGCCGCAGCGACTTCAATCATTCGCGGAAGTCTGATTGTCGTTGATGACGACGCCCTGAACACAAGCGGTGATGCCGCACGACGTCTGACGCAGGACGATCACGATGACATCCAGAACTTCATCTTCTCGAATGATACCTTCTATGACTATAACCTTGAGACATTTACGGTGGGCATGAGCGAGTTCGAGGTTGATACCGAAGACAGAGAGCTCTATCAAGTCTTGATGAATTGCGATGGCATTCAGACCGGGTTGTTTGGCGATGTCAGTGATGACGGCCTAGTCAGCTGCGTGGACAGTGAACTCGCTTACGATGCGAGGGGCGGTTCTGATCCTTATGGCTTCCCGATAGCCGCGATGGCCGGGGACGCTGATTACGTCTACCAACTCGACTACGATCTCGATGGCACGATCGAGACGAACCCTGACAGAACCGAGTTTGACAATCTCGATGTGTTCATCGACAACGACATGGACGGCCTTCCGGATCTCTGCTCTTGCCCTGATGGAGACACTAACGGCGACGACAATGTCAATCTCGCTGATCTCCAAAACATACTCTTCAACTTTGGCAAGACTGTCCCGCCCGCGCCTACCGCCCATGACCTAAACGGCGACGGTGTCGTAGACCTCGATGACCTCCAACTGGTGCTCTTCCACTTCGGATGCACGCCGCCTGCGTAATCCTTCACCCCCGCCCGTCCAACAGGCGCGCGGGGTACTTCTCGAGTCACTGCGCCTGCGTGAGCGTCACACCCAACATTGATTCGAGGGCCTGCGCGAGCGCACCGGCGTCTATCGGCTTGATGAGGCGTGTATAAACCTGAAGGTGCGGGGGCAAGACATTGGCGGTGCGATACCCGGTGACAAAAAGAAACGGACATTGCTGCTCATGCAAATGGTCCGCAAGTTTTGCTGACGAACCGCCGCGCAGGTTGATATCAAGGACCGCGCCGTCGAGTCGATGCTTTGCAGCCAATTCCAAGCCTTCTTGCGCAGTTGCCACCGGACCAACCGAGTTGACACCAAGGTCGCGCAGCAAACGGACCATGCCCTGCGCGGCAAGAAAATCATCTTCGGCCAACAAAATTGTCGGTGCGTTGGTCATGATGGCGTCTCCTCTGCGGGTTGACTCTTGGCTTCACTTGTCGTCGGCAAGTGGAGTGTGCATGCGAATCCGGTCGGGCGAAACTCAAAGGACACGTCACCGCCGATTTCGTGGTTGATCAGGCCGCGCACGAGCCGAAGCCCGTAGCCTTCCTGTGGCGACGCTGGCACGGGGGGGCCGCCCCGCTCTTCCCAAATGAGTTCGACAGCCGCATCAAGAGTCCGATGCCAACTGACGTTGATCACACCCTTTTCGCCCAAGGCGCCGTGTTTCGCGGCGTTGGTGACAAGCTCATGCAGCGCGAGACCAAGCGGATTCGCCGCCCGGGCCGCCAGCCTGATCGGGTCGCCGGACATGTGGATGCGCTCGGCCTGGTAGGGCGCCGTCACAATGCGCAGCGCTTCGGCAAGTTCGATGCCACTCCAATGCTCGCGGGCCAGCGCTTCATGTGTGTGCGCCAGAGAGCGCAATCGACCAATGAAGTTCCCCCCAAACTCCTGCTTTGATTGCGATGAATCGAGGCTGGATTCGCACAGGGACATCACGGCGGCCAAGTTGTTCTTCACACGATGGTCCAGCTCGCGCATCATCATGTCCTGGCGGCGGACATGCTCGTCGCGCTCTATCGCAATGCAGGCGAGGTGGGCGGCGGTCGCCATGAGCGTCGTGTCATCGCGCGAGGGAAGACCAGTCTGAGAGCGCGAGACGGCAAACGAACCGATCACACCGCCGGTCGTTGCAATGACGGGAAAAGACCAGCACGCCTTGATGGAGTGCCGCTGGGCAAAGTCTTGCATTGCCTCCCACAATGGATCTATCGAAGTATCCGGGGTGATCACAGGGCACCCGCGCGAAATCGCAGCGCCACAGTTACACCCATCAACGCTAATCCCGTCGAAATGCATTGCGAGTTCCTGCGGCATGGAAGGGCCAGATACCAAGCGCAAAACAGCGTCCTCGCGCATCATTAACGAGCATACCGAAGAGGAGATGAGCCGTTCAACCGCAACACATAACGCGTCTAACACATCGCCCAGCGCCGCGCCGCGCGCCACGAGTTCAAGGATAGACCGTTGTGTTGTCAGCACGCCTTCAACGCGGCGTCGTTGCAACTCGCGCCCGATCGCCGATGCGCACATCTGAACGACCCCAAGTGTTTCCTCCGGCTTGCGACAGGTTCGGCGGCTCAGCACACACAAGTGCCCACACGCGTTCCCGTCCGGACCTGAAAACGCAGCGCCGAAGAAACTCTCAAACCCGTGCTGCTCCAACCATGGATCATCGGGGAATGCCGCAGGAAGTCCCGTTGGGCAACCGTACTCGCCGTCGACGATGACGCGCTCGCACGGTGAGCCCGAGGCATCGTAGACCGGAGCAAACTTCAGCGCCTCGTCGGATGCCCACTCGGCGCGCACCCGAAGACTCTGGCGACCGTGGCCCTCAACAACCTCGGTCACGCCAACAATATCCGCATCGAACAATGCACCCAGGTGTGCTGCAAAAACCTTGAGAACCTCGTCACCCGCGCCAGACGAGTGCCCGTCCAAGATTTCAATGGCTCGGGCAGCCTGCGCGAAAAGAGACGCGCTCTCGGGTTCGATGTGCTTGATCGGCTCGATGCGCTCGAGGTTCGTTTGAACGGCCACGTCTTGGTGTGCCATACTGTTTCCCCCTTTGGCGCATAGGATACATGATGACGCACATCGGAAACCGCTCGAACAGAGAGCGCGTGGCTGGCTGCACGAATTGACTAGAACACATTGTCAAACAAAGACTTAGATCGATTGCTCGCCCCCTAATCAATGACCGAGGCCAGCTGATCCCGAATCCGGGGGGTCTCCATGGATTGGCAACCAACACACTGTTTTTTCGCAATCTTGTGAATCGCCCTTGGCGAGGGCCGCACTCTGTGGCATGATGTTCTGGTTGCCTGAATCCTTCGGTCCTGAAGTGTCTGTAGAGAGAGAACTTATGATTCGGTGCACAGGGACGATCGCGGGAGCGGTTGTGATCATGAGCTTTGGCTTGCCCGCCACACACGCGGGGATGATCGGTATGCCGGTCTCGCCCCCACCGGACACACTTCCATTTGCCGTTGCCTCGGACATGCTGTCGGGCACGCTCACGGCACCAGGATTATTTGCCAATCGAATCCTGCCTGACGCTGAAACCCAATTGCCTTTCGAAGGCCTCGGCGTCATGAGCACGCTCACCCCGCTGCCCGGACTAGCTGTCGAGGCGCCGCCAACTGCACTTGATCCGCGCGACTGGATTGCGATGGACATCACAATTGATCAGTTCGGCGGCCGCACGCTCCCCCTTGAGATTCCGCAGCTCGGCAGTGCAAGGTCGCGCGGCACCATCCTCGATGTGTTCTTCGTAATTCCATCGCCCGGCGCGATCGCGCTCGCGATGGTTGGGTGCTGCGGCGCGGTGCGCCGACGGCGCTAATCGCCAACTGGAATCGGAAGACGTTCGCGCTTCAGGTTGACATCGAGGCCGCCGGGCGTGCGCGAGACGCCTTGCAGATGCGAGCCGTCGGTTGGGAAAACGCCGCCGTCGTCAATGCCATCACCAATGGCATAGAGGGTGTACTGCGCCGGATCGTTCGCATCGCGGGTGTAGATGAAGGGCGTGTCCCAGACCGGATCGATGGCGAAGAATTCATCAAGGCCGGCGTTGTGCAGTGCGGTTTCGAGGGAGTCGGGGAGTGCGCCGTTGTGTTCCGCGCGATAGAGTTCGATGGCGAGGAGGCAGATGGTGCCGCGGCGCTGTACTTCTGAGCTCACCCAACCGGACGCCACCATGTTGATTGACGTCGCTACTTGGCTTATGAGCTCCGATGGGGTATTGATTCCGGAAACTGCGCGATCCAAGTAGCTGTCCAGATCGACAGAGCCCGGCGGATCTTTCCACAACTCAACCACCGAGCGCCCCTCGACCGTCGCATCGAAGCGTTCATACATCCTCGCGAAGGAACGACGCGCCAGCGCTTTGGTAAGACCGGCTTCGATCAACGCACGCCGATCAGTACACGCGCCCCAACGCCGCTCGCCTTCCCGAATCTCTTCCCATTGCGGGCGAGGATCGTCGGTGAAAAGCAAAAGAAGCGCCCGTAGTGCCGAATCTTTCCAGCCCACCTCCATCATCAACGCGCTGGCCTCACGGAGTGTTTCTGCAGCCCAAGCGCTCGAAGTGAGTTGGCCGACCATGAGCCGGTCGGCACCGGCAAGCGCAGCAAACGACCACATGTCACGAATCAACTCGAGCACTTCCTCCTCGTCGCCATCCGCCATCGCGAGACGCGCCGCTGCTTGGCACAAGTAAAGCCCCTGCATCGATGCGGAGAATGTCGGTCGGTCACTGAGTCCGTCGTACAAGTCACCCTCCCAAGGAGGGAGCCCCGCACCTTGCAGGCGGTGATCCCGAATCGCCGCGAATACTCCTGCCTCTCGTAATCCTTCGATATGCCGCACTGCCGCCGCGTACAGGTCGCCATCCTTCGGGATGTCCCCAAGCGCGATCAACTCCCGCGGAGTGAGGAACTCTTCATTCGCAGGCTCGTCAGCGAAGAACCAAGTCTCTTCCACATCACGCCATTTCTCAATGGCGAGTTCTAGGCGTGCCCACGATTCTGGATTGCGCCCCTCAGCTTGCCACCTCTCCTCAAGCCACGCCGTGTAATGCTCGGGCGGCTTGGGCCCGGGCACGCCGCCGTCATCAAATAAGTACAACCAAGTCCACGCCCCCGCCGTGACAAGCAGCGCGAGCACGCAGGCACCGACCCAAGCTCGAATGTTTCCAAGTCGCATCACGCAGCGATTGTACCCTACTTCTCCCCCACCACAGAAGCCCAGATGTCCTTCGCGCCGAGCTTGGCGATGTCCTGCTCCAGCTTCTCCTTGAATTCGCCAAACTCGATCACCTCCGGCCCGCGCGCAAGGTCGATGTCATCGTCATCATCGTTGCGCACGAGCGTGAGTGAACCATCGCCCGACACCGACACAACCCAGCGCCCCGGCGTGATGCCGCGATAGACCGCCTTGCCGATCGTCGTCGTGCTCTGCGCCCAATCAATGCCCGCGAGCGCGGGATCAATGACAACACCCTGCTCGGGCGGCGTGCGCGCATCGAACACCCGCCGAATCCACAGCCGCCCATCAACGACGACCGCATCGACATAGAGCTCGGCCCCCGCGCGGTATGGCGTGTCGATGGTGGCGAGCGTGCCGTCACTCGTTCGCACGCGCACCGTGACTTTCGACGGCGCCTCGGGCGTGTCATCGGTGACGAGCAGTTCCGTCACCGCGGTGCGGCGGACGGCGGTGTTGTAATGCTCGCGCAGTGATTCGTATTCGGTGCCGAGCGTTTCGAGGCGATCGCGATAGACCGTTTCGACGAGCCCCGCACGGACGAGGCGATAGCCGGTGACCGCGACGACCAGCGCGAGCACGGCGAGGGATGCGGAGGTGATCAGACGCAGGGGGGAGAGTTTCATGGCAAGAGGATAGATCGGCGAGATGGGGGCGGGAGGGTCAATCGGCACGAACGGGCGGTCCCTGCGGAGCGCCGGTCACCCGCGTAGTCGCCTGCACATACTCGGCTAGGAGATCGGTGTCGCAGAAGTACCAGGTCATCCCGGGGCGCTGACCACCCTGGATGTGCTGAGCAGCGAACAGAGGGGTTGCGAGATCACGCCGGTTGGGAATCTCGTGCGACTTTGCGTACAGCACAAGAATCTCACCCTTGTACGAATAAGTTGCCGAGTAAAACTCTCCCTCGACATCTTCCGCAACCGGCTTGCCGTACCCGAGCACATCGACCACGTCAGTCCCGAGCTCAACCTCTCCCGATTCGAGCTTCGCAACGATTTCAGAGAAATCGTGTCTCGTATCCGCAAGGTGCGCGAACCACAGGCCGGCGACCATGAGGATCACTGCCACCAACGCCAGCGCGACAACACCACTCCACACCCATCGCAGTGTTCGCTTTGCGTTCATATGCAGACGATACCGCCAAGACTACGGTGCGGTTCTTACTTTCTCCCCCACCGCCTGCCATGCAATATCCCGCCGGTATTGCTTGCCCTCGAACTGGATCACCTCCGCAGCGGCGAGGGCTTTGGTGCGGGCATCGGCGATGGTAGCGGCGGTCGCGACGACATTCAGCACGCGGCCGCCGGCGGTGAGGAGTTGACCCGCCTTGGGGCCGTGTTCTTCGATGCGCGTGCCGGCGTGGAAGATCGTGATGCCCTCCATTGCCTCTGCTTCATCAATGCCCATGATGGGCACGCCGAGCGTTGGCTTCTCGGGATAGCCCGCGCTTGCGAGCACGATGCACACGACGGCGTCATTCGATTGTTCAAAATCTTCGATGCTTGCAAGCTGCCCCGTCGCGGACGCATAAAGCAACTTCGCGAAGTCGCCCTGCATACGCTGCACGAGGCACTGGCACTCGGGATCGCCAAAGCGCGCGTTGAACTCCAGCACCTTCGGGCCGGCGTGCGTGAGCATGAGCCCGGCGTACAGCACACCTCGATATTCAATGTCATCGCGGCGCAGCGCATCAATGGTCGGCACGATGATCTCGCGCTGAATAGTCGCCATCATTTTTGCATCGAAGATTTTTTCAGGCACGGGGCAATAGGCGCCCATGCCGCCCGTGTTGGGGCCGGCGTCGCCCGCGCCGAGGCGTTTGTGGTCCTGACACGAATCGAGAATGAGAATGTTGCGGCCATCGGTGAGCGCGAAGATCGACACTTCGGGGCCCTGCAAACGCTCTTCGATCAGCAGTTCGCGCCCCGCATTGCCAAAGGCATCGCCATCCATAATGGTGTGGATCGCCGCCGCCGCTTCATCCATAGTCTTGGGCACAAACACACCCTTGCCCGCTGCGAGGCCAGTTGCCTTGATGACCGGCGCGGTTTCGCGGGCTTCGAGATGCGCAAGCGCGCCCGCGGCATCCTTAAAGATGCGCGCATCGGGCGTGGGCACAGATGCACCGTGCATCACCTGTTTCGCCCATGCTTTGTCTGTTTCGATGGTCGCGCCAGCTTTGGTCGGCCCAAAGACAGCGCAGGTGTCACTTGCAAGCAGATCAGTAATGCCCGCGGCGAGCGGCCCCTCGGGGCCGACAACGACGAGATCGATGCGCTCATGGGTGACAAACTGCGCAAGGCGGTAGAGCTCGCGCACGGAAAAATCAAAGCCGGTTGGTTGTGCAAGTGCCGCCAAGCCAGGGTTACTCGGATGCGTCGTGAACATTGCCTCGACGGAGGGCGATTGTGCGAGCTTCCATGCGAGGGCGTGTTCGCGGCCGCCGCCACCGACAAGCAGCACGCGAAGACGGTCGGGGATGGAACGATCTCGGCGCGGCTTGGGCATGGGCATGGCGGTCCGGCGGGGTGTCAAAGAACGATCGGCTTACGAAAAAGTCAGGGCGAAAGGATTTGAACCTTCGACCTCGGCGCCCCAAACGCCGCGCTCTACCAAGCTGAGCTACGCCCTGATGAGTGGGAAGTGTAGCGGGGAACAGAGGAATATTCACCGCAGAGACACAGAGGGCACAGAGAAGAGGGGGGAGAGGGAGCAAGACAGAAACCCCCGCGCTCGCGCTTGGGCTGGTCAGGATGATGCATTGGCTTCACTTGCCCCGAACAACGTCACCAACTCCTGCCGACGAAACGTGACAAGAGCGTAGACGATGATCGGGATGAAGTATGAGCCGGGCAGTTCCGCGAAGATGGATGCGATCGTCGCGATGAATCTATTCCATACCGGACCGACTTGAATGGGGCTGTCTATTGGTACGCCCGTGAGTTTGTCATAGACGATGATCATTTGTCCGAGCACCGTGAGTACTGTGAGAACCAGTGCGCCAAGCAGGGCCGCGCGGCCGCGCCGTTTCCAGGCAATGGGTGTTGCAAGCACACATGCACCAAGCAGGGCCATGGGCACGAAGGCGTAGTACCACGAACTGGACTGAATCTCACTTTCGACGCGCTCTTGCAGATTTTTGTAGCGGATGATGGTGTCGGCGTCGCGCTTGCCAATGGCGCCGGGGGTGTAGCTGATCTGGATGGCCCCGCGATAGACGCCAGCGGCGGTGATATTCGATGCACCGCGAAAGACAGTCGCAACCGCGGGGGCAAGCGGTTTCCAGAGGAACATCGAAACAATAAAGATGATCGTTGCTTTGAAGAGGATTCCCAGCGCAGTGCGCAATGGGCGAGCAGCACGACGCGGCGGTGGGTCGGGGATGGCGTGGCCGCGCGTCATGGGGATTCTGCTGCGGGTTTTGCACTGGGCAATGCATTAAGCGCCCAGACCATCCACATCGCAAGTGCGAGCAGAATGAACACCGGCTGCCAGATATCAACATGCAACATCTCAAATGTCTTGTGCGAGGCATACTTGCTCGCATACCACAGCGTGATAATGCGCACGAGATTGATGACCAGCAACAACGGGGTGCCAAGTGCGATTCCAATAAGGCGCTTGCGCAACGGCACAGGAAAGGCGAGCACAGCAGCAGCGAAGAGCATGGTCGGCGCGATTGCATCGCATCCTTTTTTGATTGAGATGGAATTCGACGGTTCAGAGATTGCATCACCGACGGACTGCACCGGTTGGCCGAACACCTTGAGGATTGACGCGGAGACCGAGGCATTGAGTTCGAGGTACGCGGGGAAGAGTGTGTCGCGATAGAAGGGAATTGCAGATGCTGCGTAATACACACCCATGACGAGCGCGAAGAACAGCACGAACTTGAACACCGCGCCGCGCGAAGAACGCGGCGCCGAGTATGCAGGTGGCATTGTGCGTGTTGGTTTTTTGGTGCGCTGCGCCATGGTGTGATTCATTACTCCGGGCGATCAGGGGCAAGCCACAGGTGGACGAGGTACGCCGCGATGGGCGTGACGATCGCGGTACCGATGCCATCGACTTTTGTAATCGGCCCGGTCAGTGCGTAGGCAACAATGAGCCCGATGATCGCGATGGTCAGCCCGATCGACAACACCCTGACGAATAGGTCGGTGATGAGCCACGGCGGGTCGCCATACGAGCTCTTGAGTTTCACGGGGGACACCCTCCACGCGGTACTGCACAAACAGTATGGCATGTTGTGCAGGCAATCGCCAATAATTTTTCATGTGAATGTTATTCAGAGTTACACTCTCATGCTTCCGGGCACCTGCAAACTCCCTGACACAGTACATCTATGAACAGTACCTCTGCGGACATCGTGATCATTGGCGGCGGCATCGTTGGACTTGCGACCGCGGAGCGCATGAGCGAACGTTTCCCCGAGAAGCGCGTCATCGTGCTCGAAAAAGAGGATGCTATTGCGCTCCACCAGACCGGACGAAATTCGGGCGTGCTGCATTCCGGCATGTATTACACGCCGGGCTCACTCAAGGCGACCAACTGCCAGCGCGGCAAGACCTTGATGGAAGAGTTCTGCACACGAGAAGGCATTCCCTTCGAACTGTGTGGCAAAGTGATTGTGGCGTTGAATGATGTGGAAGCAAAACGATTGGATGATATCTTTGCGCGCGGACAAGCCAATGGTGTTGCGTGTGAAGTGATTGATGCGGCGCGTTTGCGCGAGCTTGAGCCGTACGCTGCGGGCATCAAGGCGATCCATGTGCCTGATGCGGGGATCATTGATTACACAACGGTGTGCGAGCGATTTGCGGCGCGTCTCGCAGATCGCGGCGGCGGAGTTGTTACTGGCGCGCGCGCCACCGCGCTGCACGAGCGCACGAGTGAGGTGGTTGTTGAAACAACGCACGGCGCATTTACAGCGCACCAGGTTGTGAACTGTGCAGGCTTGCATTCTGATCGTGTTGCGAAACTTGGCGGTGTGAATCCCGGGCTGAAAATCGTGCCCTTCCGCGGTGAGTACTACGAACTGAAACCCGAGGCGCGGCATTTGTGCAACACCCTGATTTATCCCGTGCCCGACCCTGCGTTTCCATTCTTAGGTGTCCACCTGACCCGGATGATCGGTGGATCGGTTGAGTGCGGGCCGAACGCGGTGCTTGCCTTCGCCCGTGAGGGATACTCGAAAACCGTTGTTAATCTGGGGGATTTAGCTGAAACACTGTCCTACTCAGGCTTTTGGAAGCTGTCGATGCGTCATTGGAAAATGGGTATGGGAGAGATGTGGCGTAGCGTGAGCCGGGGAGCATTTGTTCGCGCCTTACAACGGTTGGTGCCTGAACTGCGTGAGGCAGATGTGGTGACCGCACCCGCCGGGGTACGAGCCCAAGCTGTGGGGGCAGATGGTCGGATGGTGGACGACTTTACGATCGTGCGAACTGGTCGTGTGGTGCATGTGTGCAATGCACCATCACCGGCGGCAACGTCATCGCTATCGATCGGAGAACACGTTGTTGATTTGCTTGCCCAGTAACCCCGCGTTACCACGTTTCATCGAACCGCCCAGTTTCACATGATGATGAGAGCACATTATCGGCTTGTCATTGCGTGTGAAAAAGTGCGTGTTTATGCTCAAAAATGAGCACAAAGTAGAGATGATTCCGAGGTTTGCCGTAGTTACCGGCGATTGGGAATGGTCATTTCGTACCGGCGAGGCAGATAGGGAAAAAGAATGCGATTTTCCGGACAAGATTGTTTGCATGAGCAACGGTAAGTGGTTAGTCTGAAGCGTGATGGAACGCCTGAGTTGAGTCCCGGCTCTACATGAGTCATTCGGTGGACGCAAACGAGAAACAAAATTGTTGATCGTCCGTGGATGGCACGGCTTGGGCTTTCCTTCTTTTGTGTGTCGGTCTGTATTGCTCGTGTCAGAGCATGCGATCGAAATTGAGAGAGATACCCGGCGCAAGGTGCGCCGGCAGGACGTCCATATGCAGAGGAGAACGAAGTGAACATTGCAAAGCTGTTGGTTGCTGCATCTGCAGTAACGCTGCTCTGTGGCGCTGCATCAGCCGCAACCACGAATGATGCAAAAGAAATCGAGCTGGGTCAGCTCGTCGGTCGGAATGCGGGTCCGGTATTGGCCGTGGAGGAATTACCACCCGCCTTTGACCCCAATTTCGTGTGCAACGTAATCTGGGATAATGGTTTGCCGGACAATGCGTTTGCGGTTCGTTCCGCAGACCCCGGCCCGAATGCCCTTCACCGGTTCTTTGCTGGTGATGATTTCGTGTTGCAGCCATGCCGCTGGAACTACATTGAAGCCGTCGAGATGTTCATCGCGATCGGTCAGGATGTGGTTTCCCCGGAGATGGAATTGCGTGTGTATCCGGATTGCGATGGCGTGCCGGACAAGACGCAGGTAGCCGACGTGTATCCCGGCCGCATCGGTGAAGGTATCCCGACCCCAACGTTCCCGGGCTTCAATGTCCATAAGGTTCGTTTCCACCTTGACCACTGGGTCTTCGGCGATCCCTCAGGTTGCGATCGTCTTTGGTTCGTGCCTGTTGGCCTGACGAACAACACGAAGTACTTCTGGATTTCGACTGATGTCGGCTTGGACGCCGAGCGCGTTCAGGGTGCACAGGGTCACTTCCGTGCCCCGACGACCGTTCCCGCGTATCCGGATTGGGTTGCTTACGAAGATTACTGCCCTGATCCGAACTTCCCGATCTGCGCCGGTGCGTGCATCGACTACAACTTCCGCGTGTGTGGCAAGATTTGCGCAACGTTGAAGGATCAGAGCGACTTCGATCTGATTGGCGAAGCCGCCACGAAGTTCCCGAACGTGAATGACACTGGAATGTCAGCAGACAACTTCCAGATTTCACCAGGTCTTGGTTCCGCTGAGATCTGCCGCATCGAGGCATGGCTTGCAACAACGTGCAATCCTGACCTCACGTTCGGCACGATCTTCGACAACTTCTGTGACAAGCCAGGCACAGAGCGCATCGCGCTCGGATTCGTTGACTTCTGGGAGCTCACAGGCGACACGTTTGACGGCATGCCCGTCTACAAGTTCGTCTGGTTCTGCACCGGCGAGACGCTTCCCAAGGGTCGCAACTACTGGTTCGCCCCCTCATCGTCACGTGGCGTGAGCATTCAGGAGCGTTCAGTGTGGCTGTTCCGTACGCGTCAGGAACTTTGCCGTGACATCTGGATCACCGAAGGCTGCTACATCAACTGGAATGATGATGTCCCGGCGTTCCAGCCCGTGTCTGAATTGACACAGGGCAATGTTGCTCGCGACTTCGCCTTCAAGATTGATCTTGTAGACGACTCCGCTGATGGCAGCGTTCCGCAGGGCGACCCGGGCCTGACGTTTGACGTTGCAGATATCAACCGCAACGGCAGCGTTGGTCTCGAAGACCTTCAGCTCCTGCTCTTCAGCTTCGGTAACACGACAACTCCGTAAGTGAGTTTCACCCTGAAGTAGAGCGAGAGCTCTGAGCACATACAACGCCCTGTCCACTTCGGTGGATGGGGCGTTTTTCTTTTTTACATGAAGTTGCGCTGGCGAGGAGTAAGCATGTGAGGGAATCGCACGGTACCTGTATCCCATTACAAGAACGCGGTCGCCCAAGGCAACCACGGCCCCCGAGCTAGGAAGACGGGCGGGACACCTGTCCTGCAAAACAAGAAACCCCTCACCTATCTCCCTAAGAAGAGGGAGCAAGAGGAATACCCCAAATTCAGCCCGTGGGACCCGCTGCACGGACGCCGTCGGTCATTTCGAAATTTTGGTCATTGTCGCGGAAGCGTTTGGCGAGGTCTTTGGCCATTGAGTCGTATGCGGACTTGTCACTCCACGTGTTGCGCGGGTTGAGCACCTCGACAGGCACATCGGAACCGGGGATCATCCCGGGGACCGGCAAGCCGAAGACGGGATCCGGTGTGAAATCTGCGGTGTCGAGTGAGCCATTGAGGATCGCGCGCACCATGGCGCGGGTGTAGCGCAGCTTGAAGCGCGAGCCGGTGCCGTAGGGCCCGCCGGTCCAACCGGTATTCAAAAGCCATACGCGTGAGTTGTTCTCTTTGATGCGCTTCGCGAGCATCTCGGCGTAGACATTTGGATGGCGAGCCAGGAATGGTCCGCCAAAGCATGGCGAGAAGTTGGGCTGCGGTTCCTTAACGCCAGCTTCGGTGCCGGCGAGTTTTGAAGTGTAGCCATTGATGAAGAAGTACATCGCTTGTTCAGGCGACAAGCGCGACACGGGTGGGAGCACGCCAAACGCATCGGCGGTGAGGAAGATGACATTCTTCGGGTGGCCGCCCATAGACGGATGCACAGCACCTGGAATGAACGCAACCGGATAGGTGACGCGCGTGTTTTCGGTGATCGAGTTGTCGGCGTAATCGGGCTCGCGCCGGTCGTTGAGCTTGACATTTTCCAGAACAGAACCGAAGCGGATGGCATCCCAGATTTCCGGCTCGCCCTCGCGGGTGAGGTTGATGCACTTGGCGTAGCAGCCACCCTCGAAGTTGAACACGCCGTGGTCGGACCAGCCGTGCTCATCATCACCAATCAGGGCGCGGTCGGGATCCGCTGAAAGCGTGGTCTTGCCGGTGCCTGAGAGACCGAAGAAAAGTGCTACGTTTTTCGGGTCATTCTTGGCGACGTTCGACGAACAGTGCATGGGGGTGACGCCGACATCGGGCATGTCGTAGTTCATGGCGTAGAAGAGACTCTTCTTCATTTCGCCGGCGTATTCGGTGCCAAAGATGAGCACGATTTTGCGGGTGAGCGATTGGGCAATGCAGACGCCATCATGGGTCTTGCCATCGAACTTCACGCCAACTTTGGCAGCTTCATCTGCGGTGAGTTTGCGCGTGCCGCAGTTGATGATGGTCCAGTCGGGGCTGAAGGAGGCGAGCTCTTTGGCATCGGGCTCGATGAAGAGTGTCTGCACGAAGAGTGCGTGCCAGGCCTGCTCGGTGTAGGTGCGTGCTGCGAGGCGAAAGCGGGTGTCGGCACCGACGAAGCCATCAAAGACATAGACGGTCTTACGGGCGCTCATGTACTCGCCAGCGAGAGAAAGCAGTTCGTCAAAGCCTTCGGTCGAAATTGGCGCATTGACTTTGCCCCACCAGATGTTTGAGTGAACTTCGGGTGTGTCTTCGAGGTATTTGTCTTTGGGGCTGCGCCCGGTGCGCTCGCCGGTGCTGACGCAGATGGTGCCGTTGGCGACGAGTTGGCCTTCACCGGCGGCAAGTGCGTGTTCGATGAGCACGGCGGTGGGCAGGTTGCGGGAGACGGTCGGGGAAGAAATATCGATGGGCAGGGCCTTCGCAAGCGTGGTCATAACTGCAACTCCTCCGCCCGGAACCGCAGGGCGGGTTGTGGTGCGATTTGGAGAACAAGTCCTCTGTAGATGAGGATCGACAAGGATAGCAGGGCACCGCGAAAAACGGTATGCCGTGGGGGGAGATTGGAGAGGAAATGGCCGGGGGAGAAGAAGATTTACCACAGAGAGCACAGAGGACACTGAGAAGAATTATTTGGGTGGGAAAAAGAAGAAGCCCCTCACCCGATCCCGACAAGTCGGGACCACCCTCTCCCCGCACGCGGGGAGAGGGAGCAAGATTGTGCGGCGCGTTGACTGGGGAGCGGCTTGGGCCTACGTTGCACTGCTCGGGAGCCAAGTCCCGGGTGTGATGGTGGCTGTAGCTCAGCTTGGTTAGAGCACCAGGTTGTGATCCTGGGGGTCGCGGGTTCAAATCCCGTCAGTCACCCTTTGAGGTTTCGTGAGGACCGCGGGATTGCAATCCCACGGCTTTGGTCTGGCAGATGCGCATAAGAGCACTTAGCCCCACCCCAACCCCTCCTGCAACGTATTGAAGTTCTCGCAGCCGTCGGCCGTCACGATGACCATGTCTTCGATGCGGATGCCGCCTTGGGCGTGGTTGTAGAGGCCGGGCTCGATGGTGATGCAATCGCCAGTGACAAGTGCGGGGCCGCCGCGATCGAGCAGGGGCGGTTCGTGGACATCGAGGCCTACGCCGTGACCTGTGCCGTGGGGCATGGATGTGTGGCTCTTTGGGGCGTCCTTTGGCGGCAGGCCCATGTGGTAGCCGTGCGCTTCGATGACATTGATGGTGGCAGCATTGAGGGCATCGCCCGTGACACCCGCGCGGGTCGCAGCGATGGCGGCGGCCTTGGCTTCGCAGACAACGGTGCGCATCTTCGCAATCTCGTCGGGAACGTCACCATGCACAACGCAGCGTGTGCAGTCGCCAAAGTAGAGCGAGCGGTTGGAGCGCGGGAAGCAATCGATGATGACGGGCTCGCCGGTCTTGATGGGGCCGGTGCCGCGATCGTGGCAATCGCCGCCTTGCGGGCCCGGCGCGACAATCATGGTGGCATTGGTGTATTCGTGTTCGAGGAGGAAGATGTCGGCGGCGGCGCGGACGCGCTCTGAGGTGAGCGGGGCGCCCTCATGTTGCAACACGCCATCTTTGCCGGGCGTTGCGCGCGCGATGAGCGTGCAGGCACGTTTGACAGCGCGCTCGGTCATGGCTTGGGCTGCGCGCAGGTGTTCGATTTCCTGATCATCTTTGGCGCGGCGTTCGAGAATGCCGAGGTCTGGATCGCAGGTGACGGCAATGCCAAGGGCATGCAACTCGTGCGCGAAAATCATGGGAAAGGAGCGATCGACGGTGACGGCACTCACACCAGCCTGTTTGATGCACTGTGCGGTGGCCTGTGCGGTGGCGATTTCGCGGTCGCCTGAAAGGGCGGCTGGGTTGTTATGGGGCGCAAAATCCGCTGGGCAAGCGACTGTATCGGCGCGGGCGTGGGTGCGGGCGCGATCCATCTCTATGTCACGGATGATGAGTGTCGATGATGAAGGGAAGTCAATGATGGCAACGGGGTCGCCCACGAGAAAGCGGATGCGGTGGTAGAGCAAGGGGTTGGTGGTGGGCAAGCCAGCGCGGAGGCGGACGGCAGCGGCATTGGATGGCGTTGCGGCGGGCATGTGAAATGTCTCCGGTGTCCGAGAAATAGCGGCACGACGAAGGCACAAGCATACCTGCGGGGAGTGATACCGCGCGATTGGGCAGGCGTTGCGAAAGTGAATGAACGAACTGGGGGGCTTTGGTGTCTGTATGGAGGTGAGGGAGAAGAAAAAGATTTACCACAGAGAGCACAGGGGACACAGAGAAGAAAGAACTTGTGTGGGAAGTGAAGAAGCCTCTCCCCCCGACCCCCTCCCAGAGGGAGGGGGGGACAAGAAGAAGAAGAAGAAGAAGAACCCCTCTCCCCTAACCCAAAGGGGAGAGGGGAACAAGAAAGGCCCTCACCCGATCCGCCTGTGGCGGACCACCCTCTTCCGCGGGGAGAGGGAGCAGGAACAACGGCACAAGGAGATTGAAATGGCACAGAAGAAGGACAGGCGAGACGCCTCTCCCACCAAGAAGACATTGATGAGCACGACGGTGTTGCTTGCAACCGCAAGCGGTGCATATGCGGCGGACACGAGTTTGACGGTGTACAACGGCGGGTTTGGCGTGGTGCGCGAGACGTTCCCGCTTGTGCTCAAGCCGGGCGAGAACACGGTGACTTTTGCTGATGCGACAGCGCAGGTGGAAGCACCGAGTGTGATTTTGCGCGATGCGCAGGGGCGGGTGAGACTGAACATTCTGGAGCAGAACTACAGGAATGACATCATCACCTACAACCGGCAGTTGGAGTTGTATGAGGGAAAGACGATAACGTTCACGCGGCCACTGCCCGATGGCGGCACCGAGGAGATCAAGGGCAAAATTATTCGTGCGGGGAAGAACGGACGCATGCATGAGTCGATCGTCGAAGTGGATGGCAAGGTGCGATTCGGATTGCCCGGGCAGCCGGTGTATCCGCCATTGGGTAAGGATGCGCTGTTGAAGCCGAGTCTGGAGTGGTTGATTCAATCGGATCGGGCTGCCAATACGACGGCAGAGCTTGGGTACATCACCGGCGGCATGTCCTGGATTGCTGACTACAACATCGTGGCACCGGAGAGCGGCAGCCAAGTTGACTTGATGGGGTGGGTGACGATCAGCAACAACACCGGGAAATACTTTGATAATGCGAAGATTCAGTTGATGGCGGGCGATGTGCATCGCGTGCAGCCGGGACGGGCGAACGGCGCGATGTACGCCAAAATGGCAGCGCGCGAGATGTCGAGCATGGATCAGGCGGTGACTGAGAAGTCATTTGACGAATATCACCTCTACACGGTGGCGCGCAAGACGACGCTGCGTGATGCGGAGACGAAGCAGATCGAGTTTGTGCGCGGCGAAGATGTGACGGCGGACAAGATCTTCGTCTATGACGGGGCCTCGCAAGGGCCGTGGCACCGGTGGTATTGGGGCGGGTATCGCAACAATCAGCCGGGGTATCAGAACAATGAACAGGCCAAGGTGTGGATCATGCGGGAGTTTGAAAATACGAAGGCCAATGGCCTTGGCATTCCACTTCCCGCGGGCAAGCTGCGGTTTTACACGCAGGACGAAGATGGAACCTTGCAGTTTGTGGGCGAGAATGTGATTGATCACACGCCGCAGGGCGAGACGGTGCGTGTGTATACGGGCAATGCGTTTGATCTGGTGGGCGAGCGGAAGCAGACCAACTTCGAGCATCGCGGCAACTGGATGCGTGAGACCATCGAGATCAAGGTGCGCAATCGCAAGAAGGAGCGCGCGGAGATTCGCGTTGTCGAGCACCTCTATCGGTGGACGCAATGGGACATTGAGAAGAGTTCGATGCGATATGAAAAGACAGATTCTCAGGGCATTGAATTTCGCGTGACACTTGATCCGGATGAGGAGCGGGTGATTACGTACACGGCGTTTTATAGTTGGTGAGAAGAAGAAGATTCACCACAGAGAGCACAGAGGACACAGAGAAGAAAGTCATTTGGGCGAAGAAGAAGAACCCCTCACCCGATCCGCCTGTGGCGGATCACCCTCTCCCACAGGGAGAGGGAGTAAGACAAGGCAAATGCGAAGGGATCAAAATGAAACTGATGATGACACAGGCGGCGGCGGTGGGTTTGGCGATGGCGATCGCACCTGTTGTGAATGCGCAAACAGGCGGGCGAGACGCCCGCCCCACTGATGTACGCCCCACCAAGAAGGCGGCGGAAGATGCTGCCGCGCTGTTGCCATTGAAAAATATCATTTTGTATCGCTCGGGCGTTGGGTATTTCGAGCGGCGCGGATCGATCGCGGGTGAGCATCGCATTGCGCTGAACTTCGAGACCGATCAGATCAATGACATCTTGAAGAGTCTGGTGCTGCTTGATCTGGATGGCGGTTCGATTGATGCGGTATCGTACGCATCGAAGGAGCCCTTGAGCCGCAGACTTGCGGGGTTCGGGATCGATGTCTCGAAGGCGAATTCTGTTGTCGATCTGCTGCGACAACTGCGCGGGCAGGGTGTTGACTTCACCACGCGCGAGGGTGCCCTACGCGGGACCGTGCTGGGCATTGAAGAGCGCACGAGTGTGGTGACGGGTGGCGACACGCCGATCACGCTGCGCGAGCCTTATGTTGTCGTGACGACATCGCGCGGCGTCGAAGCGGTGGCGATCAGTTCGATCAACAGTTTTCGGATCGCGGATGCGACGCTTGCTGAAGAACTCGATCGTGCGCTGGCGGCACTCGCAGAGGCGAAGGCGGATCGCACGAAGACTGTCGAAATGGTCATGCGCGGGGCGCAGGGCGCGATGCGGCGGATCGTGGCGGCCTATGTGCATGAGATGCCGGTGTGGAAGACGAGCTATCGGTTGGTCTTGCCTGATGATGAAGATGGCGCACCGACGCTGCAAGGATGGGCCATTGTGGAAAACACGACCGACAGTGATTGGCAAGGTGTGCGGTTGAGTCTGGCGAGCGGCAGGCCGGTCGGGTTCACGATGGACTTGTATGAGCCGGTGTATGTCGGTCGACCAGATGTGCCCGTGCCGGTGGATCGCGGCGTGGGGCCGGTGATGTTTGAGAGTGAACAGCGCACGATGCCAGGCAGCAGGCGGCGCGCAGGTGTGCCAGCGACAACAAACACTGTAATGAGTGAAGCGGAGATGGTGCGCGGACAGGACCTGTATTCCTCAGGCAGCGGCGGCAACTCCTTTGGTGGCATGGCGGCTGACGCGATAACAAGCTATTCACCCTCCAGTGCGGCAACGGGCGCAGAGATCGGCGAGCAGTTCATGTACACGGTTGATGCGCCGGTGACACTTGAGCGGCAGCGCTCGGCGATGCTGCCGATTCTTGTCGCGCCGGTGGAAGGCGTGCGCGTGTCGATTTTCAATCCGCGCGAGATGGCTAAGCACCCGATGCGCGGCGTGGCGTTTACGAATACCAGCGGGCTGCATTTGTTGCCGGGGCCGTTGGCGGTGTATGACGGCAACGCCTATGCGGGCGATGCACAGATTCCGCACACGAGCCGCAATCAAGATCGCTTGCTTGCGTATGCCCTTGATCTTGACATGTTCATTCGTCACGAGGCGGAGTTTGATCGCTCGACGATGGGCTTCAAGATCGCCGATGGATTGCTGCGCCGGCAGATCAAGAACGAGCGCTCGACGACGTACACCTGGGACAACTATGACGCGGCCCGCGATCGCACGCTGATCATCGAACATCCGCGGACCTATGGCTGGGAGCTGGTCACGCCAAAGAAGCCCAAGGGCACGACGGATTCGCTCTGGCGCTTTGAAGCGAATGCGGAGAAGGCGGAGGACGGTGCGTTCAAGATTGCCGAGCAGCAGGTCGTCTTTGAATCGATTGCGATGATCTCTGCAGACTTGACGGAGCTGCTCGCGGCGGCGGCGAACGGCAAAGTTTCGCAACCGGTGCTTGACGCCGTCAAGCGCGCCCAGGCGATGCAAAGCGAGATCAATACGATTGAGCGGCGTGTGGAGGATCTGACCAAGGAGCGGGCGAGCATTTTTGAGGATCAGAATCGCATCCGCAATAACATGGGCCGCGTGGATCGCAACTCCAACCTGTTCAAGACCTACATGACGAAGCTGGCGGGACAGGAAACGCGCATCGAGCAGATCGATACGCAAATGCAAAGTCTGCGCGGCGATCGGGAAACGTTGCAGAGACAACTCAATGGCTATCTGAGCGGGCTCGATGTGGACTAGAGCGGATTGCGATGAAGCAAGGAGGTCGATTTGCTTACAAGGAACGAGATAGATCGAGACAATCCACGCTCTCTATTCAAGTACTCCCGATTTGACCACTATGCGCTTTCTAATCTGATCAACCGGGCAATCTGGCTTGCCGATCCTCAGTCGTTCAACGACCCCTTTGACACTCTGTTCCTCTTTGATGAATCCTTCACTGATGTCGAACTAGCGACGCACCTCAACGATTGCGCCGCGAGCAGAGGTGAACCGACGAACTACACACCAGAGACCGCTCGCAAACACAGACCAATGATGCTGGAATGCCTGGCAGAGGTGAGAACTCGGATTGCGGCATGCGGCATTACTTCCCTCAGTGCTACGCCATTTGAGATACTAGAAGCTATCCCAAAACCTCTTTGAGCAGGAGCAGGGAGCACCCGAAGTGCAGGAAGCCCTCGAACATCACCGTTGACTTCTCCCACCGAATGCACAGCCTCCGGTAGTTCTGAAACCACGCGATCGTGCGCTCGACC
>JAJDDF010000013.1 GCA_029260455.1 Phycisphaerales bacterium
GGGCCTCACTCTCGCCAGCGGAACTTGCGAATCACCTCAAAGACATTCCCGCGATTCTTGCAGGGCGATAGGAACATCGTCGCAAACCCGGCTTGACAAGCAAGCCGGGCCACCCGCCGCCCTCACCTTGCCAGTCCGGGGCGAGGGCTCTTACCCCTCACCCGTCTCGCCTGCGGCGATCCACCCTCCTCTCCCACGGGGAGAGGGAGCGGAAACAACAAGCACGCCTTGCCACTCTCCCGCAAGGAGGGGGCGGTTTTCCTACCCGCTACACTCCCCATATGGCCTACACCGTTCTCGCACGCAGGTATCGATCGCAGGGGTTTGACGAAGTTGTCGGGCAGGCTGCGATTGCGCACACGCTCACCAATGCGATCGCTCAGAACCGCGTTGCACATGCGTATCTTTTCGTCGGCACGCGCGGCGTTGGCAAGACCTCCATGGCGCGCATCTTCGCCAAGGCGCTCAATGGCGGCACGGATGATGTTGATGCATCCATCATGCGCGGCGAAGACACCGATGTCATCGAGATTGATGCGGCTTCGAATCGCGGCGTTGAAGAAGCGCGCGAGCTGATCGCGAACTCGATCTACCGACCGATGCGCGGCAAGTACAAGATTTACATCATCGACGAAGTACATATGCTCACGCGCGAGGCGTTCAACACGCTGCTCAAGACGATGGAGGAGCCGCCCGAACATGTGAAGTTTATTTTGTGTACGACCGAAGCGCACAAGGTGTTGCCGACGATTCAGAGCCGGTGTCAGCGTTTTGATTTTCGTTCGCTCTCTGCCAAAGAGATCGGTGTGCATCTTGCGACGGTCGCCGAAGGTGAAACGATCAAGGCGGATGCTGATGTGCTGCACGAACTTGGGCGTCTGGCCAATGGGTCGATGCGCGATGGGCTTTCGCTGCTCGATCGCCTGATGGCTGCAGCGGACACGGGTGAAACACTTACTCTTGACATGCTGAGCCGCGTGCTTGGCTTGCCCGAGCGGGCGCTGATAGATGCGATTGTTGAGGGCATTGCGGCAAGTGATGCTGCCCAGGCATTGCAGGGCGCTGATGCGGCGATGGCGCAGGGTGTGGAGATGTTTCAGATGCTTGAGGCGCTTGCTGAACGCTGCCGCGACATGATGGTTGTTGCGACGTGTGGTGAAGATACCGAGGTGCTTGAAGTGCGAGGCGAAGCGCGAGTTGCAATCATCGCACAGGCGGCGAGCTTTGATGCGCCGGCGCTTGTGCACATGATTGCGCTGATCGAATCAATCTCACGGATGGCAAAATCGAGTTCGACACCGCGGGCACTTGTTGATGCGCTGATGGTAAGACTTGCGCTGACCGAGCAAATGGCAAGCGCTGCGCAGTTGCTATCGGGTAATGCACCGGCACCGAAACCGGGTGCCACGAGCGCTGGCGCGAAAAAAAAACAAGTCAGCGCGCCAGTAACAACCCCAGGAAGCATTGAAGCAAAACCGGTGGCAGTCGAATCCAATGTTGCACCGCCGGTGTCTGAAGCGCCAAAGCCAGCAACTCCAAAGGATGCAAGTGCAGTGTGGGATGCGGTCCTTGAGCGCATTGCGGGCAATTCGGGTCTCGAAGCGATCTTCGATTCGGTTGAATTGACCTCACTTGCCGATGATGGCGGCGCGGTGCTTACGCTTACTGATGCCACGAAGAAATTTTATATTGAACCCAAGCTGCCGTTGATTGCGCAACACATTTCAGAAATTGCGGGCATTACAGTGCGCCCCTCGCTGACAGTTGCATCCCAGACCTGCCACGATGAAATGCATCCGCACGATGTGTCAGAGCGCCAACAGAAATTGATGGCCGAAGCTTCGCAGGATCCGATGGTGCAACGGGCGCGCGAATTGTTCGAGGCGCGGCTTATTGATGTTGAAGAAGACGAGACGCCCTGAAGGAGGCACTCTTGTGTTGGATCAAATGAAAGCAATGGGGGCGATCGCGGGTTTGCTGCGCGACAAGGACAAGCTCCAGCAGATGGGCGAGGATTTCAAGCGCAAACTTGAACAACTGCACATCACGGGCGTTGCGGACGGGTCGCAGGTGCGCGTCACAGTGACCGGGCGCATGCAGGTGACCGAGGTGTATATCGACCCGGAGGTGCTTGCGCGGGGTGCTGATGAGACCCAGCGTCTCGTGATGGAGGCGACCAATGACGCGCTCATGCGCGCTCAGGCAGTGATCGGCGAAGAGACTCGCAAAATGTCTGATGAACTGGGCCTGCCCGCGATGCCGGGCATTGAGAAGTTGCTCGGGTGATGATGGCGCGCAAGATTGCGAACGCAGCGGGCAGGAAAGCAGATCGGGGCTTTGCGCCGAGGCCGGGCTATCCGGATTCGGTGAACCGCCTGCTCGCGGGGCTTGCAAAGCTGCCGGGCATCGGTCGGCGGTCGGCAGAACGTCTTGCCTTTCATATTCTCAAGCAGGACGCCGACGAAGCGCTCGCGCTTGCCAAAGCGATTCATGATGTCAAGACGACGGTGCAGCATTGCCCTGCGTGTTTCAACTTTGCAGATGGCGACCTGTGCGCGGTGTGTGCGGATCCCAAGCGGGATCATTCAGTTGTGATGGTCATCGAGCAGCCGCGCGACCTGATCGCGATCGAATCAACCGGCATGTTTCGCGGGCTGTATCACGTGCTGATGGGTCGGCTGTCCCCGCTTGAAGGCGTCGGTCCCAGTGATATTACGGTCGCGCAACTGCTGAAACGCATCGAATTGTCGGCTGGGCAACCCGGGGACAATGCGATCACAGAGGTCATTCTTGCGCTCAATCCCACACTTGAAGGTGACGGTACATCTCTGTATCTCAACGAAACACTTGTGGCGAGGGGGATCACTGTCACGCGGCTTGCCCGGGGCCTGCCCGCGGGGGGTCAGCTCGAATTTGCAACCAAGGCAGTGCTTGCCGATGCGATTCAGGGGCGGCGAACCGTCTGAATGAGTGTGAGTGATGCCCAAGCGCAGGGCGCAATTGCAGCGCTCGCGCAATTTGAGAAGAATATTCACAATGATAGGCTGATTGTCGTGTTGGCGTTGAGCCGTGACATATCCGATGCTATTGATGATGTGTCGACCGGCGCGTGTGCCGGATGGCCCGAATGAGTGATGGAGGCGTGATGCGGTTTGATACCGCCCAACACATGAAGATGAGTCAGCAGATGAAGCTGGCGCCGCGGATGATCCAGTCGATGGAGATACTCCAGATGTCTCTTCTCGCACTTGAAGAGCGCATCGAACAGGAACTTGAGTCGAATGTCACGCTTGAAACTTTTCAACCCACTGCTGATCAGGATGCAATCGATGCGACGCAAGCTCAGACAGAGCGCGATGCGAGTGAGAACGAACGCGAACTAAAGATTGACGGTGCGAGTTCCGCCGACGATTTTGAACGACTCGACAATCTCGAATCAAGCTACAAGGAAGCCTTCGACAACACCTACGAGGGCGCAAGCTACAAGCAATCAGGCGACTATGAACCCACAGCTTATTCATCGCGGCGCATGGCAGGCGAACGCGATGCCAAGATGGACGCTATGGCAAACACCGCAGCACGCCCGCAATCTCTGCACGATCAACTGCTCGAACAATGGATGTTCGCAGATGTTGATGATGATATGCGCGACGTGGGCAAATTGCTTATCGAGCGCATTGATGATGATGGGTACATGCGCACGGATCTTGCTGAGATCGCAGCGCACTCGCCGTTTGATGTTGAGGCGCTCACCGGAGCTCTTGAGGCGCTACAACACGCCCTCGACCCGCCCGGCATGGCCGCCCGTGATGTGCGAGAATGTTTGCTTTTGCAAATTGATGCACACGAATACGAAGCCAGCGCACATGCCCCGGACAACGGGCACGCGATGGCCGATTGGACGATCGTCCGCACGATTATCGAAGATCACCTTGATGATCTGATCCACAATCGCATTCCGCGTATCGCCCAGCGGGCCAATCTGACTGTGGAACAAATCAAAGCATCGATGGAGCAGATGCACCGCCTGATGATTAATCCGGGTCGTGCGCTCGTCGATGAAGCCTCGCCAACGATTATTCCAGATGCGATTATTGAATATGACGACGATTCAGATACATACATCGCCTATCTCACGGATGCGCGCCTGCCCAACTTGCGCATCAACCGCGAGTATGCACTCATGTCACGCGATCGATCGCTTGCCAAGAGTGACCGTGAGTTTGTGCGCACCAATCTTGGCAATGCCCAGTGGCTTATTGATGCGGTCAATCAGCGTCAGAACACACTGCTTCGGGTCATCAAGACCGTCATCGCAGCGCAGCGAGATTTTCTCGATCAGGGCATGCAGTCGCTGAAGCCTCTGCCCATGACGCAAGTTGCCGATCAACTGGGCATGCACGTTGCCACGGTGTCGCGCGCTGTGGCGGGCAAGCACCTGCAGACGCCGCGCGGGATTGTGCCCTTGCGCAAGCTCTTTACGGGTGGCACACAAACTGATTCTGGCGAAGAAGTGAGTTGGGAAACGATCCGGGCGGCGCTGCAGGACGTGATCGAAGCGGAAGATAAGTCTCACCCCTTGAGCGATGAAGCACTTGTTACAGAATTGAAGAAACGTGGCATCGAAATCGCCCGGCGCACCATCGCAAAATATCGCGGGCAGCTTGATATTCCGCCCGCGAGACTGCGAAAGCAATTTTAGCGCTGTTCCTGCCGCATCCACTGGCGCTCAAGTGCATCAGGGTCACCAAATCGTTTCGTGAACATTTCCAGATGCCGTCTCGCGCTGATGCGCCCCGCCGGTTCGCGCTGGATATCGCGGAAGTACGCAGCAAGTGAATCGCGCTCATACCTGAAGAGATACCGGAACAGCGCATAACTCTCGGCATACAGCGCTGCCGCTTCATCATTGTCGTGCGCGTGATCAAGGCCGACAAGTGACACAAGCTGGCGCACCGGGCGGATTGTGTTGTCCTTCATGACACGGTCCCACTCCGCTTCGCGTGAATCACTGGCAATATCTGGGCCAAAGCTCTTGCGCGGGTCCGGCGGCTCAAAGCATGTCGCAAGCCCTTCAGTCAACCAGAATGGATATTGATGCGATCGGCTTTGCAGGCCGCAGTTGAATGACACCTGGTGTGTTGCTTCATGAACCGCTTTGGCATCGGAAACTTCGCGCAACACTTTCTCAATGCGTTTGCGCTCTGATGCTGCAAGCGTATCCAGATATCGAGCATGATCTGCCGCAGCCCTTGCATAATCGCGTTCGCCAGCCCGGCGCGCGTCAATCGCGATCATCGCAGCTTCATCAGCTTTGCCATCAAGATCACCAAGCTGTTGCGAAAGGTGTGCGAACGTTGGCCCGGTTGCATCGTCATACATCACAATGCGATTCGAAAGTGAGGCGTAATACCCCGCCACCCACGGTGCCTCAACGCGATCATGCAATGATGCAAAGTGTTGATAGTCGCCGTGATCCGCAATCAACACGCATTGCATCTTTGTTTGGGGGGGCGTTGTTTCAAGTTGAAGCTGTCGCATCACGCGAGTGAATTGATGGTGGGCACGCTCAAGCAGTGCTGCGCGCTGGCGTGTCCATTTTCTGTCAGCGTTTGAGAGAATGACAAAGTGGTTGGTTTCAGTGCGGCGATAGTCGCGCCCAAGTGCATCAAGTGACCGTTGAATGGCGTCTTCATCGACGGGCAACGCCTTGCCGTGGCTGCTGTACAGCTCGTGCAGCAATGTCGCCGCGCCCGAATGATCAGGCTCGTCTTCAAGCACGCCGCGCAACAGCGCATCGGCTTGTCCGAACTGATTGGCTTCGATGGCATGTGTCGCAGCGTCAATGGTCGAGGTGATGTCGATAGCAGATGCGGCCTCAGCGGTCGCCGGTGAAAACCCAAATCGCCCAACTGCTATGGCAGAGCTGAGGAGGGCGATGAAGGCAAGAGTTCGTCCCGTGGAAGCGGTGGGCATGGAAATAAAAGTCGGTCCGCGCAACCGGGGCTCTCGACTCACAGGCCAAGGCGCGGATAATGCGCCCCCGGTCATGCCCGACTGACCGGCTCAAGCTCGCGAACCTCACACAGTTCCCGGACCAAGTCCACGCCCACACCCGCGCAAGGTCGTTATCATGGGTGCGTATGGGCATCGAAGCTGCTGTCACCGCCGAGGGTTTCCTCACCACGCAACTGCGCCACGTGATCAACTGGTCGCGCCGGTCATCACTCTGGTCAATGCCCTTCGCCACCGCGTGTTGCGGCATCGAACTCATGGCCACCGCCTCAAGCCGCTATGACATTGCGCGTTTCGGCATGGAACGCATGAGCTTTTCACCCCGCCAGGCTGATCTGCTCATCGTCGCCGGTCGCGTTGCGATCAAATCCATGCCCGTCCTACAACGCATTTACATGCAGATGTCTGAGCCCAAGTGGGTCATTTCCATGGGTGCGTGTGCATCAACGGGCGGCGTTTTCGATACCTACGCCGTGGTGCAGGGGTGTGATCAATTCATCCCCGTCGATGTCTATGTCCCCGGGTGCCCGCCCCGCCCCGAGCAATTGCTCGAAGGCGCAATGGCGATTCAGCGCATCATTGATGAGGACGGCATGCCAGCCAAAGGCCCCGATGGCAAACGCGTGCCCCTCGGCATTGCCCTTCAGCCGACACACGCCCCGAAGCCGCAACCCGTACCGTTGACGGTGGGCTGAACAAACGATGCACGAAACACCTTTCATTCTTGCTTCGACCGGTCTTGCCGCCTACATCACGGTGATGATGCTCATATCGATGGCGATCACCTTTGCCGTCGTAAATATCGCTGCGTCTTTGGTCATTGGCCCGCGCCGCACCGGCGCCGTCAAAGAAACAACCTACGAATCTGGCATGGAGCCCATCGGCACTGCACGCAAACGTTTCAACGTGCGCTTCTACATCATCGCGGTGACGTTTCTGCTCTTCGATGTCGAAGTGATTTTTCTCTATCCGTGGGCGGTGACCTACGCGAACATCGACCCATCTTCTGCATACCAGCCGGTCTTCTTGGGCCGCGTGCTGTTCTTTATGGCGACCACCGTGGTGGCGTATCTCTACGGCTACCGCAAGGGCGTCTTCCGCTTTGATTGATGTCTTCACGAGCCGCGACCGTGAGGGAGCGGTCCGGAAGAAGATTTCACCACGGAGCACACAGAGATCACAGAGTTTTTTCTTGGGTGAAAAATGTCCCGTTCCTTCGCTCGGGTGCCGTGGTTGCCTTGGGCAACCACGTTCTTACGGCGCAAAGAAACCGCGTGATTCGCACAAGGAACGCGATCATCACCAGCGTCTTGATCTCACTTCTGCGCGGAACTGTCTCACACAAAAAACCTCTTGTTTTCCATAGATATATGGGAATGGCGTGGTATTTACGCGCAAATACCGTTTGCCTATCAACTGCTATGGGGTAGGCTTATTTTGCACAGAGAAAATGCCAAAGTCCGGGAACCTTGCCCCGGAAATGGCAGCATAGTAAAGATGGAGAAAGACATGCGCATGCGTGGAACCAAGTGCAATGTAGGTATTGGAGTGGTCCTCGGCCTCGCCGCGGCGACGGCGGCGCAAGCAGGCACGGTCCCGCCGCTGGACTTTGTCACCATCGGCGATGCCGGCAATCGCAACACGATTCCGAGTGAAACCCCCATGCACTCAAACCAGCCCAAGGGCGGCGTCGATCACGAGTTCCGGATCACAAGGTCGCCGGTCACGGTGAGTCAGTGGTTTGAGTTCGTCGACGCCTACGCGCCCTTTACAGATGTCCGCAGTCAGGAGTTCCTCTCTTCGGTCGGTTTTTTTCGCCCCGACGGCACCCTCTTCCACATTGCAGGGCGCGAGCAGACCGCCGTCGAAGTGTCGTGGCGCTTCGCAGCCCGGTACATGAACTGGCTTCACAATGACAAAGCGATCACCGCCGAGGCGTTCGAGAGCGGCGTCTACGACACATCAACATTCGTGCGAAATGCACAGGGCCATTACCTCGACCAGCGCGAACCCTCGCCGGGCGCGAAATACTGGCTGCCAAGCATCGATGAATGGACCAAGGCGGTCTATTACGACCCCAATCGCAATGGCAAAGGGCAGGAAGGCTACTGGCAATATCCCAACAGCAGTGACATTGCGCCGACCTTTGGCGAAACTGATGCCCTTGATTTGGGCGTTCTCGATCCGCCGCTGGACATCGGGTCATATCCCGATGTGTTGACGCCCTATGGCTTGCTTGATGTGTCGGGCGGCGTGACGGAGGTCACAGGGACAGGATTCGACCCATTTGGGCTACGTCAGTTTGTGAGTTCCAGCCAAGGGATTGGTGTAGCGAGCGACAGCCTGGACTGGGGTCAATCGGTTGGCCTTCCTGTCCTCTCACTGCGCGGCTTCAGAGTCGCAACAACTGTTCCTGCGCCCACAAGTGCGATGGTCGTGCTTGTGGGTGCGATTCATTTTGCCCACAGAAAGCGAAGGATGTGATGAGACGAGTATTACTTTGCGCTGGTGTGTTGGCTCTATGTGCAGTTACGGCATCAGGCGCGTGTCCCAATATCACCGTGGCTGATTCGAGCAACGTCACGCTGACCTGTAACATCAATGCGGAGGGCAAGGCCGACATTGATATCGTTGGCCATTTCACAAACGCGCCGGGGTTCATTGTTGTTGAAGTGCTCAACGGTCAACCGATCGGCATCGTTACAGTCGACAATGGTGAGAACGCCGGACAAGCATTATCGGTGGAGATTCACGGCGACACATTAGCGAATGACCCGGTGAGCATTGATAACGTTCTGTCGCTCGGCGCATGCTGTGTTGAATTGAGAAATACCCGTGTTGCGGGCGATGTGGGCGCGATCGGCGGCTTCGGTTTCACGACGGTGCAAGACACGTTCATCGCGGGCAACATCACGGGGCAGGGCATCTTCGCACGCGCGACCCCGCAGTGGGCAGCAGAAGGGAGGATTGTCAGGTTGACGATCCTCGGAGATGTGCTTATCAGAAGCAGGATCCAAGTGACAAGCACAGGTCTACCGGCACTTGGCTCGGCACAAGGGCTGGTCGACGACTTGGTAATCGGCGGCACCCTCGCAGGGAACATGGATGTATGGGGCACCATTCAAAGTGCATCGATCGGCACACTGACGGGGGAAATTCGAAACGTTGTGGGCGCCCCTCGGCCTACGATTGGCAACCTGACAGTGACCGGCGATCTCAGTGGCACTGTTCGAGCAACCGCTGGCCCGGACATTTTCGTCGTTGGCGGTGCGTTCACCGGAACGCTGGTGACCAGGAGTGGCTTGCCAGATTCTGATCCCGGGACGGAGTGGCAATTCCAACCGGGCGGGATTGCTGGAAATATCCTACTCGGTGCATCCATGACATTTGCCTCGACATGGGACGGGCAGGTGGCGCTCGGCGTTTCACCTCTCAACGGCCCCGCCTATCCAGAGACATCAGCGGCGATCGGCGGGGGAGCTATTGGTCTGATTCCAATCGACATCCACGATGAGGATTCTGTGCCTGCTGGCGGGTCGAACATGGTCGTCGATCCGATGAGTTCTCCGTCGAACATACTGATGCGCCACTATGGGCCGGTGACATGGGATTCGGGGACGCCTGTCATCTGGGAGCGTCGCCCGCGATGCAGCACGAGCGAAGCTGATTGGGTGTCGATCCCAGCTACTTGCTTTGGCGCGAGCATGGCCCTTGGACAGGTCAGAGAGCTAACGATCGCGCCGAGCTTCACGCTACCCAATGGTTTTGAGTACCGGCTTCAACCGGTCATGAGTGGACTGAGCCAATTGAAGACAGGCATAGAGTTAGTGGTCACCGGTATTTTTCAGCACGCACCGGTGACAGATTACGACTACACATTCACAACGGGCGCTGACTGTCCGGAGAACATTGACGGCGTCGGCAATGTTGATCTTGCCGATCTTCAACTTCTTCTCTTCCATTTTGGCACGACTTCCCCCGATTGCCCGCTTATCGCGGATGTGACCGGCGACAACAGAGTCGATCTCGCTGACCTACAGGCGATCCTGTTTGCATTTGGCACCGACTGCTCCTGCAGCGCATCTGCCATGGCGGGTGGCGGTGGTGGCGGCGCGACGGCGTTGATCGCTGAAGCCTGCGGCTTCAATCACAGTGAAGCCTATCTCGCGTGGCGGGCCTCACTCTCGCCAGCGGAACTTGCG
>JAJDDF010000014.1 GCA_029260455.1 Phycisphaerales bacterium
CGGTCGAGCGCACGATCGCGTGGTTTCAGAACTACCGGAGGCTGTGCATTCGGTGGGAGAAGTCAACGGTGATGTTCGAGGGCTTCCTGCACTTCGGGTGCTCCCTGCTCCTGCTCAAAGAGGTTTTGGGATAGCTTCTAGAAAACACCAGTCGAGCCTGTTAGGTTTGAACCTCATCATAATACGTTTTGAGCCGCTTCACAATGCGTAGAGAGGATTCCTCATGTTTCGTTGTACTGCTGCTGTTGGCCTATCCCTTGTCTGCATTCTTTTCGCCGCGGTCCCAGCTGGGGCGCAGGTGATCCATGTACCCAGCTATCCCTTCAATGGTGACAGCGCGGTTGACCAGTTTGGGGTTTCCGTTAGCGGGGCTGGCGATGTGAACAACGACGGCATTGCTGACCTCATCGTCGGGGCCCGGGGCGACGACAACAACGGCGCGGACAGCGGGAGCGCCCGTGTCATCTCCGGAGCAGACGGCGCGATCCTCTACACATTCAACGGTGACAGCGCAGGCGACTTCTTCGGGTTCTCCGTCAGCGGAGCTGGCGATGTGAACAACGATGGTGTTGCTGACCTCATCGTCGGGGCCCCGGGTGATGACAATACCGGCTTGGACAGCGGGAGCGTCCGTGTGTTTTCCGGTGTGAATGGCTCAATTCTCTACACCTTCAACGGTGATAGCGCGAATGACCTGTTCGGTCGCTCAGTCAGCGGGGCGGGCGATGTGAACAACGATGGCTTTGCCGACCTCATCGCTGGGGCCTTTGGCGACGACAACAACGGCGGGAATAGCGGCAGTGCCCGCGTGTTTTCTGGCGCTACCGGCTCGATTCTCTACACCTTCAATGGTGACAGCACCGTTGACCTGTTCGGGAACTCCGTGAGCGGGGCCGGCGATGTGAACAACGACGGCTTCGCTGACCTCATCGTCGGGGCCCCGGGTGACGACAATAACGGCTTGGACAGCGGGAGTGCCCGTGTGTTTTCCGGCGTGAACGGCTCGATTCTCTACACCTTCAATGGTGTCGGCCCGGATGATCAGTTTGGGGACTCCGTCAGTGGGGCTGGCGATGTAAACTTTGACGGCTTCGCTGACTTCATCGTCGGGGCACCGTTTAACAACAACATCAATGGCGCGGACAGCGGCAGCGCCCGCGTCTTATCCGGTATAGATGGCTCAATTCTCTACACCTTCATTGGCGACAGCGCAGGTGACAACTTCGGGCGCTCCGTGAGCGGAGCCGGCGATGTGAACAATGACAGTTTTGCAGACCTCATCGTTGGGGCGGATGCCGACGACAACAACGGCGTGTCCAGCGGCAGCGCCCGCGTGTTTTCCGGCGTCGATGGCTCGATCCTCTACACCTTTAATGGCGACGGTGCGAACGACAGGTTTGGGCACTTCGTGAGCGGAGCCGGCGATGTGAACAATGACAGTTTTGCAGACCTCATCGTTGGGGCGGATGCCGATGACAACAACGGCACGGACAGCGGCAGCGCCCGCGTTTTCATCAGCGGGCTGTGTGCATCGCCTGCCCCATGTCCGGGCGATGCCGACGGCGATGGTGATGTTGATCTGGGGGATTTGAATCTGGTGCTCTTCAACTTCGGGGCAGCGTGTCCCTGAGTGAAGTCGCTAGCTATTCGGAGTGGGCTGCTGAACCGATTCCCTAACAAAAACCAAAATATTTCCACAAAACCCCTTGACAGGCCGATATTCTTCCCGTACGTTACCCGAACAAGTACGTCAGAAGGAGGCCCCGGGTATGGTTCAGGCAGTAGAATCGTTGGCGAAGACTAATGGCAGCACCAAGCAGGCTCCAAAGGCAGGCCGCTTTGGGCGGCGTGGGCCCGGCGGGAATGCCAAGGAGGGCAAGGGCATGGGTAAGGCACCCGCGACGAGTGCGAGAACAGGATTGCGGCAATCGACGCCGGAGGGAACTGTGGAGCCCAAACCAGGCGCAGATGCCAAGCAGGCCAAGGAACGTGCGCAGGTGCTTGAGCGCACGCTTCAGCAGATCGAACGCTCATTCGGTAAGGGGTCGATCATGACCCTCAATGAGGACGCATTTGCAGCGATCCCCGGCATTTCCACGGGCACGCTTTCTCTTGATCTGGCGCTGGGCGGCAAGGGGCTGCCAGTGGGGCGCGTTGTTGAGATTTATGGGCCGGAGTCTTCGGGCAAGACGACCCTTGCGCTGACGGTGCTTGGTCATGCACAAAAAGATGGCGGCGTGTGCGCGTTCATCGATGCCGAACATGCACTCGATCCTTCGTGGGCGACCAAGCTCGGTGTGAATATCGATGACCTTCTGGTCAGTCAGCCAAACTCTGGCGAAGAAGCCCTTGAAATCTGCGAACTTCTGGTGCGCTCCAATGCGGTCAGTCTTGTTGTGATTGATTCGGTGGCGGCGCTCGTGCCAAGGGTGGAACTCGAAGGCGAGATGGGTGATACGCACGTTGGTTTGCAGGCGCGATTGATGTCACAAGCCCTGCGCAAGCTCACGGGGGCGATCGCAAAGACGCAGTGTACGGTGATCTTTATCAACCAGATTCGCGAAAAAATCGGCGTGATGTTTGGCTCGCCTGAGACCACGACCGGCGGGCGGGCGCTGAAGTTTTATTCATCCGTGCGCATTGATGTTCGGCGCATCAGCGCCATCAAAGACGGCGATCAGAATGTTGGCAACCGGGTGCGGGCCCGCGTGGTCAAGAACAAAATGGCGCCGCCATTCCGTGATGCAGAGTTTGACATCATGTTCAATGAGGGCATCTCGACGACAGGCGACCTGATTGATTTGGGCGTTGCAGAAAATATCGTTGAGAAGTCTGGTTCGTGGTTCAACTTTGGTGACGTGCGCCTCGGGCAGGGGCGCGAAAATGCCAAGCGGCACCTCGCGGATAATCCGGAAATTGCCAAAGAGATTCGTGTCGGTGTGCTGAAGGCCAAGGGACTGCTCAAGTCGCCTGAGCCCGATGGCAAGGCAGAGTCCGATTCGGGTGACACGGCGGGCGATTCGAGCAAACCTGACCAGCCAGTTCCGAAAGGGTAATCCCCCCACGAAGCCCAGCGAATGCACTCGCTGGATATGGATTGCAAGCGGGGTTCCTATAACCCAGTTGGAAAATGAAAATGGGATCCACTCTCGCAGGCGATCCGTATCTAATTGTGTGTGGTGTGCGGTTCGGCCTCAGGTGGCTGTGCTGCGCGATCGGGGAGTCGTTATGCTCTGCCCGCTTGCGAATTCGGAGTTTCAGCTTGCGGCTGTGGCGGAATTGGCAGACGCGCTAGGTTCAGGTCCTAGTGGGGGTAAAACCCCGTGGAGGTTCGACTCCTCTCAGCCGCACTTTTTTGAGGCCCAGGCCGGGAAACCGGATGGGTCAGAGACCCTGCTTTCACACTTGAGGCGGGCGGGGTACAATGTGGTTGACCTCTTGACGGCGTTCGGGTTGCACCGGCGGTCGTTGTTGGTTTGATAAAGCGTGGGTCGAGGCCTTAGTCATTTTGTCGGGCCTGCACCAATGTGGTGCAGCATCCCGGCGTCGTTGTTCGAGAGGCCCCCATATTCTCGCCCCGCGCTGTGAGTCGTCATTCTGGCGGCTTGGGTCTCTCAATAGTATGAAGGAGGTCCGTTCATGGACCGCATGAATATAAACCGTAGGCGCGGGTTCACCCTCGTGGAGCTGCTGGTCGTGGTGAGCGTGATTGCACTGCTCATTTCGATCCTGCTGCCCGCCGTTGGTCAGACCCGTCGTCAGGCGCGCATTCTGTTGTGCACAAGCAACATCAAGCAGCATGGTATGGGCATGCAGAACTTTGCTTCAGCCAATGATGACGAGTTGCCCAATGCACCAAAATCGCCCGGCAGCCAATTTGCGGTGGTCCAGCAGAACATGGGCATCACAGGCAAGACAGCGCTTCGCTTTGCGATGCCGGGATTCGATACCAACGGCTTTCAGTGGGGCACAAGGGGTGTTGCGACTTTGACCGGTGTCGCGACAATTCCGCAACTGAATCCACTTTCCATGAACGAAGGCGCTAGCATGCAGGGCATGTACTGGATCGTTCTCTCTGAGTTCATGGTTGATGGCCAAGGCTTGGGGGCAATGCAGGATATCTTCATCTCTCCAGGCGATCCCGGGACGAAGGCTGACTGGAAGTTGCTGCGCGACTATGTCAAGCGGACTGGGGGAAGTGGCGGTAATGGAAGATTCCCGCAACTCAATAATGTAACCTCCAAAACTGGCCAATTCATCACTCAGGGATCCTACAAGTATGTGCCGACGGCTGTGATAGACCCTGCAATCTTCAAACAAAGCCCTCGCAACGGTGAGCCCATCGATCTTGAACGGTGGAATGAGTATGTCTCAAAAACGCGAGAGGGTGTGAGCAGCAAATGGGATTACGGTGGTAATTTTAACAATGCGGGGGGACTTGAGGAAGCGCAGTTCTATCAGGTTGTGAAGCGCAACCGGAGTGCTGCGATTGACTACCCCTCAGACAAGGTTATGTTCTGGCTGAGGACTGCTGTGCATGATCCGCGTTATGGATTGTGGAATGAGACTGGTGCAACATGTCCACTTGCATCGGCAGATGGCTCTGCAAGAGCAATCACGCCGTTCCGCGATGCATTGCCTTCAGAGCCCAAAGAGAATGCAGGGTCGATCTTTTCACTCGGCATAGCACGCAATCAGCATGAACGGCAATTCTTTGATACATATTTCCTGTTCAACTACGGAGGCATCAAGGGACGCGACCTCTGAATGTATTGAGACCACTCGGTCGGAAGGAGTCCAGATATGGCCAAGGGCGGTCAAGGGCCGAAACTTGCTATTGCCGTTGTATTTTTCCTGATTGCAGGCGCTGCGATTGCATGGCAAATGGGTGTCTTCGGTGGTGGATCACCCACGCAGAAGACTCAGGCCGAGCGCGATGCAGATGCTGAGCGGATTCGAAAAGCGGTAGAGGCTGGCGAAATGGAGCAGCCTAAGGCATTGCTCGAATAAGCTCTACCTCTGATTTCTAAACACATGCAGTCCGGGTTTATCCCCGGGCTGCTTTCGTTTTGCAGTGCGTTCGACAGCGGCTCGCAAGGCGCGGTAGCGTTCCATTTCTTGATTACGGAGGCACTGCGAATGGGTGATGCTGTGTGCGATGGGTGCGGGCCGTGGTTCTATGCTGGGATCGATGAAGCGGGATATGGCCCGGTGCTTGGTCCGTTGTGTGTGGCATCTTCCATTTTTGAGATGCATCATCCGACTGCGCCGGATGGCACTGCGCCGGACCTGTGGAAATTGCTCGGGCGCAGTGTGTCGCGGGCGCCGGGGCGAACATCGAAGACACAGCGGTTGCCAATTGCGGATTCCAAAGTGCTCAAGTTGCCCAACCCAAAGGTGGGCGCACCACCAGGCCGCGACCCGCTTGTGCATCTGGAGCGAGGTGTGCTCGCGATGTTGCACACGGTCAAGCATGAAGTAACGACTGTGGATGGGCTGCTCGAGGCATTGGAAATATCAAAGCCGACACTGCCCTGGTATGAGTCAGATGCGACACGCGAAAAACTTCCTCGGGCCACCACGCCTGAACATATTCATATGCATGGCGCGCATCTGGCGGGCGTGATGGAATCAGCGGGTGTGCGCGTGCGCGCATTGCGCTGTGTGTGCATCGATGAGCGCAACTTCAATGCTCAGCTTGGTGAAGTTGGTGTGAAATCCGGTGTGAGTTTTCGCGCCGTCGGAGAGCTGTTGCGCGAGGTGTGGGACATTTCGAAGGATGAATCAGAAGTGTGCCCGCGTGTGGTGGTGGATCGTCAGGGCGGGCGGATGTGTTATGCGAAGGCACTTGCACAGGAGCTGCCTGGCACGCATATTGAAGTGCTTGGAGAGACGCCCACGCGATCGGTCTACGAGGTGTCGGGAGCGGGTGCGAAAAATGACGGATCGAATCATCGGATGCGGATATTTTTTGAAGTGGAAGCCGAGCAGCGTCACTTGCCGGTGGCGCTCGCCTCGATGACGGCAAAGCTCGTGCGCGAACTGATGATGGCAAGACTGAACGCCCATTTTGGCGCGAGGCTCCATGAATTGAAACCAACAGCGGGGTATTACAGTGATGGCATGCGCTGGTTGCGCGATGTAGATGCGATTTTGACGCCTCACGAAAGAGCAGTGTTGCGCCGTAAAGCGTAAGTGGAATAAAATGAGACGATGAAGCAGTGTGAAAATAACAACACTTCGCAGGCACTCCTTGATGGAATGATGCTTGATCGCGCTGCGCGTGCTGCATTGCGCGGGGCGGGGTTGGTCGAACCCAATCCAATGGTTGGGTGTGTGATCGGACATGATGACGGAACTATTTCGGCGACGGCGCATCATGACCGATTTGGCGGGCCTCACGCAGAAGCGCACGCGCTTGCACTGTGCACTGCGCGCGGGATAGATCCGCAGGGTGCTACGGTGTGGGTGACACTTGAGCCGTGCAATCATGTAGGCAAGACGCCTGCGTGTTCGTCGGCGCTGATTCATGCGGGCGTGGCGCGGGTTGTATATGCGGAGCGCGATCCCAATTCAGTTGCAGAGGGGGGGGCATTCGCGTTGAAGCAAGCGGGGATAGAGGTGTATGAAAGCGATTCTTCGCGGCTTGCGTGTGCGCTCAACGCACCGTTTGTGAAGTGTATAGATTCAAAGCGGCCATGGGTGATCGTGAAGTGGGCGCAAACGCGCGACGGGTTTGTGTCATTTTGTAATGCTGAGCCGCGATGGGTCACAGGAGCGTCATCCCGGCGTGATGTGCATCGTCTGCGCGCACGAGTTGATGCAATTGTGACCGGCAGCGGGACTGTGAAGGCGGATGATCCGATGCTGACTGCGCGCGATGTGCGATTGCGGCGCAGGGCGCGACGTGTGGTAATCGATAGTCGCCTTTCGATTTCCGTCGAAAGTGCACTTGTGCAAAGTGCGGGGCAGGTGCCCGTGTTGATTTATACTGCGGACAATACTTTGCAAAAATCCTCGCATACGAAGCAACTGCAGTGCGCGAGTGTAGAGATTGTTGGATTGCCCGAACGCGATGGGCATGTTGATCTCGATACAGTGCTTCTGCATCTTTATAGAGTGCATGGTGCATCGAATGTACTTATCGAGGCTGGTCCCGGGTTGATCAGCGCGTTCTTGCGCGCCAATCTGGTAGATGAAGCGTGGGTGTATGAGTCGCCGATCGAAGCGGGTGATCGCGGTGATGTACGAATGGATCAGCAATTGCTTGTACACGCGGGTTTGGTTGCGGTGCACGAACGAACATTCGCTCACGATGTTCGGCGGATTTATCGTTCGCGTATCGGTATGTCAAGAAAAAAAGGTAATGCACCCTGCAATCGGTAGGCAACCATGTTGGCCAGTGCAAGGGGAGCATCGGTCGCTGGGTCGAGCGCAAGTTCGATGCTCGCAAGAATGTTGCCGTCGCGGCCGAGCACATCAATAGTTGCAAAGAGAGCTGACTCGTGTGGTTCAGGTATCGGGGTGGTCGGCGCTGCAAGAGTGGCAAGGAAGGTATCAATGGCACCGGCTTCATCGTGCGAGACCATACGTAACAACACACCTTCGGGATCGCGTAACTCCCAGCCATCAAGGCCGCGCCGATACTGTTGCTCGGTTGCAGTCTCGGCATGGCGAATGACCATCAACTGGACAAGTGTTGGAGGATTTGTCATCGGCGAACGCGACACATAATGCAACGGATCGAGGATATTATTCATACCCGATTCGCTGAGACGAACAAGCAGCAATTCGGTATGTGTACCGGAAGCGTCATCGTCACCTGCGCGAGCAAAGAACGTGCGATCGGCGGGGTCAAACAGCGAACCGATTGCAAGTGTGCGGCGGAGTGTATTGATTTGTGCACGATCAGAGGATTCATCCGTCGCATCAAACGTGCGCATGTCACGTTCCACGGTGATCATGAGTGATGGCGTGACGAGGCCGGCGGCATCGAGGGCGGGTGCATCTTCTGCGTCGAAGAATTGCACAACTTCAATCTGTGCCAGTTCATCGAGCAGTGTTTCAATTGCAACGCGGTCACCAGGTGCAGCCAGTGGTTCGCGCAACACCCATTGTCCTTCGGTGCGCGCGAGGGAGAGCTGCGATTCATGATTTGCAAGCATGACGCGCGAAATATCACGGCCCATGCCGGGGATAGCCTGATGAAGCCGCCATTGTGCAGGGCCGGTTTCGATTAGTGTGTTCGCGAAGCGTGCGCTGACAAGTGCAGTGCGCGAGATGCCATCTGGATTCACAACTTGGATCATCCGGTTGCCGCCAATCGCAGTGCGCGCTGCGCGAAGTTCAACACTCGATTTATCAGCTCGAATGAAGTGCATAGTCACGGCGTCATCAGTCAGCTTGGCATTGGCATCGGTTTGTCCTGTTGCACGTGTTTCAGAAATGGTGCGCAAGAGCGTATAGATTGCCTGAGAATCGGTAGGCCATGTGCCGCCACCCGGCATGTCATAGAGCCAGCGCCTGTCGATCTGGCGGTGTACAGATTGGTCAGGATCATCAGATGATGAGCGCATGATGGCAACAATGCTTGCCGGATCGATTGCAAATGCAACATTGCCTGGCGCAACGGGGCCGGATACAGGCGCATTCGCGCGAGCGGTCGTCGGCACACTCGGGCGCATGACAAACCATGCACCAATGCCAAGTACGCATGCAAGAAGAAGCGAAATGTAAGGCGATTTGCCTGTCATCTATGAATGTCACCCTCTCCATGTGCGGTGGACAATACCACAGAGCAATGTAAAGACCGGCAATCCTGCAATAAGAACCCAGCGCCACATGGAAAGCTGGGTGGGCGTGAGTTGTGCGATCCGCGCCATGTCAAGACTTGTTGCCGCGGGCGCGACCATGTCATCAAGATCACTGAGCCACCAGAGAGATGCGTCAAACAACTCGCGATTGCCGGGATGCAGGGCCACATGCCGGCCATCGAGTTGTGCACTTTGTTCATAAAACGGTTCATACCAGGAGGGTGATGCCACTATCACCATGCGTTGTACACGTTCGCCAGTGGTTGCAGCGCCGCGACGTTCTACTGTTGCTGCAACGGTCCACGGTCCTGCTACGTTGTCGCGGTCAGGATCAGCGGTGATTGGTGAGCGCGGCGCGAAGGCCATATAAGGCTGGCGATCGTTGGCGTACCGATAGCTAAGCCATTGGGTTTCGCCCCACACGGATGTGCGGGCGTCAACTTGAAGAACCGGTGTGACGATCACACTTTGTGTATCCGTTTCAGTAATGGACATGGGCCACTGCAGAATTGTTTTCAAGTTGCCGAGTGTGTGCGCGATGGCACTGTGGCCAACTGTGCGCGGTGTCTGGTATGCGGCAAAACCAACAGCATCCGGCATGGCAATCCGTTCGATGAGCGGGCGTCCGGTGTCTATGGAGATGCCGAATGCCGATTCGAGCGGCTTGATGAGAATGTCCGGCTGGCCTGCGCTGGGTAATTCAGAGGGTTCGATCGCAAGAAAGATTGATTGACGCGCGTTGACCAATGTCTGCAGCGCATCTGCGAGATGCCCAACGCGCATTGCACGCTGCGCAAGACCATTGGTGCGATCAAGATTCAAGCGAGTTGGAGCACCGGGCACGAACCACACGAGGGGTCGTTTGCCATCGGGATTTATTGCAGTGAATGAGGGGCGTGCGAAATCAAGAGCAGCAGGCCATTCGACAACATCCATGCGGCGCAGTCTGCATCGATCAATGAGTGATGCAAGCCCCGCGCCATTTGGATTGACAAGCCGACCGGATGCATCAAGCAAACGCTCGGTTTCGCCATGAACAATGACGACGATGGGCGGGTCGTCAAGGAGAAGTGTTGAGATCGCAGTGGTGATGAGTTCTTCGCCAACGAAACGAACCTGCACACGTGATGCTGTGTCGTTTGGGTTTGCAAAGACAGGAAAGAGAGATTCAAGATTGATCGCTGTTGTGCCGCCCGGGCCGATGATGAGCACGGCGGGCGTGACTTGCAGCGCTCGCGCGATTTGCAAGGGTTCGAGCGGACCGAGCCGCGACAAGTCATCGAACGCCGCGCTGCCCAGATCGCGCACGCGTTGGGCAGTAATCGCAAGTTCGCGGGCGAGTGATGCGATCGCGCGTTGTTGATCGTCGGAGGCATCGCGCGCACGCTGCGCAATGGCATCAGCCCATTGCGCGACAGCATCAGCGGTTGCGATTGCGTTTTGGAATGGTGCGTTGGCTGCGTCTTGAGCCTGATCGGAAGCGGGTAAAATTGTTCCGGCGATTGTATTGGTCAGTGTGACATGCACATCTTCTGCTGCTTTAGAACAAGATGAAGCAACTTCGCCGATGAGTAAGGCCTGCGAATTGATGTTGGCAGTGTCTGCCGAGGCGCTTGCGCTGGCGACGGAGAGCAAAGACTCGGCAAGGCGCGGCAAGCTGGTGGCAAGGTCTTGCAAACCAGATTCTGCGCGCGTCAGCGCCGCGAGATGTACTGACACATTCGCACTGCCCCGATCGGCGAGTAACGCAATCACGCGCGCAAAGTCATCGAGGGCTGCACTGGACCCCGTGTCAACAATCGTGATGCCAATCTGAGCAGATGCTTGCTCGAACTCTCCAAGCACATCGCGTACGCGCTGCATCGAGCGTGCATCAATCGAGCGCGCATCAGCGCTGACGACAATCTCGATTGGCTGATCAATCTGCGCAAGAATGGCTTGCGTGCGCGGCGCGAGTGTGTGCTCACGAGTGGCGGTAAGGTCGAAACGCACAGTGCGGCGTTCGGCGATGATATTTGCAAACAGTACCGCCGCAAGCAGTGATGCTAATGTGATCGCGGACATGACCCCGAAGCGAGTGCGCCTTGAGATCACGGTCTCTGCAGAGTTGTGTGTCATCAGCGCCACCTCCGTGATTCTGTTGCAGCGACAGAGGCGGCGATGAACAGCGCGCTCCAACTGACAAAGAATACGACGTGCCGCGTATCAATGACACCTTTTGCGAAGTCTGCTTGGCGCAATTGGATCGACAACGTGAAGAGTACCTTGTCATAAGGGGCACCGAGTTGCTGCGCGCCGGGACCTGATGCAAAGAACAGTATGAGGAAAAAGAACAGCGTTGCGAGAAATGCAACCACCTGATTCTTCGTGAGCGATGAGAAAAAGGTTCCAACCGCAAGGTAGAACCCGCCCAAAAGCAGCAAGCCAGTGTAGCCAGCGAGGAGCGGGCCGTAATCGGGTGCGGAAACAATCTCCAGCACGCCCACATGGATCAGGGTTGTACTGAGCATGACAAAGAGGAACGCAACGCCTCCAAAGTATTTTCCAAGCACGATCGCCCAATCGGAAACTGGTGTACTCATCAATGGCGCAAGTGTGCCGGTGCGAATTTCTTCGGCGAAGAGGCGCATCGAAATCGCTGGGGCGACCATAAGAAGAAGCCACTGTGAAAAATCGAGCAGCGCGCGCATCGATGCAGGTTCGCCTGGTTGCAGGGTTTGCAAGCCAAACCACAGCCCTGAGAGCAGCATGTACAACGCCAACACAACCCACCCAATGGATGTGCGAAAACACGCGGAGAGTTCGCGCGATGCGATGGCGAGCACTGCGCGCATCAGGCTTGCCCATCCTTGTGTTCGACGAGTGAGATATAGAGTGATTCCAATGTCAGACGCTCGGCGCGCAGTTCGCGGATGGTCAGGCCATGTGTTGCAAGTAGAGCGCCAAGACGTGCACCACCATCACGCACATCATCATCGAAGTCTACAGTGGCCCGCGTCCAACCATTGTCAATCGACTGCGCTGCGTATCTATTGGCACCGGGGATATTGGCAAGTGGGTCCGCAGTACTGCCTTCGCGCGTGCGGTATTCCATGATGTGACGGTTGTGCCCGGAACCCGTGAGCAATTGATCGCGCGTGCCATCGGCGCGCAGTTCGCCACCGGCGAAGATTAGCAGGCGGTCGCAGGTGCGTTCGACCTCGGGCAGGATATGGCTCACGATCAGGGTCGTGTGTTCGCCGGCGAGTTCGGAAATCACGCTGCGGGTCTCAGCAACCTGGGCGGGGTCGAGTCCGCTTGTGGGTTCATCCAGAATGAGCAGCGGGGGGTTGTGCAAAAGCGCTGCGGCGAGTCCGACGCGCTGGCGATACCCCTTGGACAAATATTCGATGCGGCGCCTTCGGACATCGGCGATCTGACACCGGTCGATAGCAGCATCCACTGCGCGCCGCCCGGCGGCATGGCCCATGCCAAAGAGCTTGGCGCGATACCGCAGATAGCCCGAGACTGACATTTCGACCGGCAGGGGGTTGGACTCCGGGAGGTAGCCGATCTTGCGCCGCAGATGCCGCTGTTCGGGGGCGACCTCGGTACCATTGACAAGAATCCGGCCTCGTGTCGTGGGCAAAAGACCAGTAATCATGCGGATTATGGTCGTCTTGCCAGCACCATTTGGACCCAGCACCCCGGTGACGGCACCGCGCGGGACCGAGAATGAGACGTCCTGAACCGCACGGACGCGGCCGAATGATCGATCGACTTTTTCCAGGTGAATCATCTTTGTGAACGCTGGCAATGTGAATGAGACGATGAAAGAATACAGATCGGCTCAGGGCCTGCGTTGGGCCCATATGTAAACTCTTGGCGACGCGAGGCTGTGCGACGCCGACTTGAATGAACGCAACCCCTCCCCAGACCCGACGAACTGACGCCAAGCCCAAGCTGTTGTTGCTTGCGTCGCCTGAGACAGATGTCGCTGCGCTCGCGTTGGCGCTGGGTGAGAACTTTGAGATCGTACAGGGAGATGCTGCCCACGCGGCAGAGCTGATGGCCCGGGAGCAATGCGAGGCGATTGTCGCCCCGCCCGCAAGCTTCACCGGGCTTGGTGACATGACCGGGCAACTGACCGCGACCCTGCTCAATGCGATTGGCGAGGGCGTGAGCCTCATCGATCGTGCGGGCGAGGTCACATGGTCCAACGCACGCTTTCGAAGCTTTCATGCCCTGATTCGACATCGCCTGGGTGAGGTCTGCGCCGATGCGGTTGCGCATTTTGATGAGAGCCTTGCTGCGCGCACGGACGCCGATGTCTCACATCCGATTGCTCCAAAACGCTACAGCATCACGATGCGGCAAAGCCAGCGCTACTTTGAATGTCTTATTACACCGGTGCTCGAAGAAGCAACTCCTTCGCCCGCACAGGTAAGCCGGCTTGCGGTCGTGCTCCGCGAGGTGACAGATCGCGAACGCACACAGGCAAAAATTGACGCTCTTGATCGCGCCGGACGCGAGCTTGTCCATTTCGAGCCTGACATGATCAAGACCATGCACGCTGCCGAGCGATTGCAACTCATCGAACAGCGCATCGGGATGTACGCCCATGACCTGCTCAATTTCGATCACTTCGCCCTGCGCTTACTCGATGCAGAAAGTAAAGAACTGAAGCTCGTTGCAGCATCAGGGATGCCGGAAGAGGCGATGGGCATCAAGCTCTTTGCAGAGCCCGAGGGCCAGGGCATCTCCGGGTATGTCGCGTCGACCGGGCGCTCATATATCTGTGCCAATACCGAGCAGGATTCGCGCTATGTATTCGGTCTCGACCATGCAGGGTCTTCTCTTACCGTGCCATTGAAACTGTACGACGGCATCATTGGCGTCTTCAATGTGGAAGCCGAGGAGGTCGGTGCATTCAGCGAACAAGATCGACAATTCGCAGAGATTTTCGCACATTACCTTGCGATGAGCTTTCACATTTTGAACCTGCTCCTCGTTGAACGCTACACGACGCGCGCCGATGCCTCAGGCACGATGCAGGGCGAGCTCTCGGCACCGCTCAATGATCTTGCTGTTGAAGCGGAGCGTTTGAAAGAACAGAATGATGGCAACACGGAGCTTATGGAACATGTTGAGCGCATTCTGAGAGATGTTGCTTCGATCCGCAGGCGAGTGAAAAATGTTGCGCAGGGGCCGCACACGCTGCTTGGTATTGATGACGCAATGGAACAGCGCACGATCGATCCGGTGTTGCATCGTCGGCGCGTGCTTATTGCAGACAACGAATCTTCTATCGCCGAGACCATCCGGGATATTTTGCAGAACCGCGGGGCACGGGTCGTCATGTGCAGCAGCGGCGAGTCTGCCACGAAGATGCTCGAACAATGGCGGCTGTCGCATGATGCCACTGAGGCCTATGACCTTGTCGTTTCAGATATCAATCTGGGCGACAAGACCGGGTATGAAATCTTTGCTGCTGCCCGGCGTGCGCGTGCGGACTTGCCGGTCATTCTGATGACCGGCTTTGGCTATGACCCACACCACTCGATCGTCCGTGCGAGTCAGGAAGGCTTGCAGTGCGTGCTCTTCAAGCCCTTCCAGGCGGAATCGCTCATTGATGAGTGCCGCAAGGCGCTTGGCGCGCCTCCGGTTCCAAAGTCAGGCCCGCCGGGGTCGGTTGATCAACCCGCAGGCGACTGAGCATCACGCAGGCAAGATGGGCACTTCAGAACGCTGGGCAGCCACCACCCGGGGCAGCCCGTCCAGATCGTTCAAGAGGCATTCACCTTCAAGCAGCGGGTTTCGCCCTGCCAGGTGCAGCGCTGCATCGGCAGTCGATGCCGCTATTTCTATGAGCAACAGTCCTCCGGGATTCATCAACTCCGGGCCGCGCTGAAGCAGTGGACGGATAAACTGCAATCCATCTACGCCCCCCCGCAGCGCCAGCTCTGGCTCTTGGCCTTTGACATTCCGCCCCATCATCGCCGGGTCATTCCATTCATGGTCAGGAATGTAGGGCGGGTTGGACACCAGATAATCGAGGTTCCGCCCGAGGCGGTCGAGTTCCTGCGCGATGGGCTCGAGCAGATTGCCCTGTGCGAAGGTGATGCAGCGATCAAGCTCCAGACGCTTCGCATTGGCCTGCGCGACTTCAAGAGCATCACCTGAGAGATCACTGGCGATCGCGTGGCCATCCGGCAGATGGGTCATGATCGCAAGGGCAATGCACCCACTGCCCGTGCCAATATCTGCGAGCAACGGCGACCATGAGGTGGTCTCGCATCGCGGCTCATTTTCGCCCTTATGTTCAGTTTCTTCGAGTGCCTCACGCCTCTTGCGGGCATGTTGAAGCACCTCGGTTGGGATGATTTCAGTGCAGGGGCGAGGAATGAGCACCCGCTTGTCCAGCTTGATCGTGAGCCCGAAGAAAGACCACTCACCAAGCAGATACTGAACAGGCTCGTAGGCCAGCGCCCGTGCAGTCAGGGCACGCAAGGCCTCGCGCTCAGCTTCATTCGTCGGGCGGTCGGCATGGGTATACAGATCCATGCGGCGGCAATTCAGAACATGCTCGAGCAGCAATTCGGCAGACCGGCGAGGCTCATCAACAGCTTTGCGATCAAAGGCATCCATCATCCAGGCAAGTAATGTGCGCGTGGTCCACCGGCCACTCGGAGAAGCTCCGGCGGGGGCCATCGAACCGGACTCGCTGCGGGCATCCATGGGGAATCTCAAAGTGTACCGCTGGTCGACATTTCAGAGCCCGGTGATGTAAGATGCAGTACTGATGGTCGATAATTGTGGATTTCGGCCTGATCCAGACCTCGGAGCTTGGAGATGACGACCGTGTCGGACGCACTGACGACTGGTCAGCGCGCTGCCCTCACTGCAGCGGCATTGTCATTGCGCGCCATGGGTGCGTTTGGAGCCGTCGAGCTTCGCCCCCCGGGGTTGTGGGCTCGGGCGCGTGACGCCGAGGCGGAGGCGTGGTATCGAATCGAAATTGCCGGTGAGAACCTCACGGCGTGCTGGTGTACACCGGATCGGTATCTCAGTCAGTCCATCGAGGCGGAATTGACATGGACCCATGACGATCTGGATGACATGCTTGATGAAGAACTCGACGATGTTGGATGGAATTGTGGCAAGCTCACCCCGCTCAAACATTACCGCGATGATGAACAACTGTTTGTGTTCCGCGCAGAATTGCCGATAGATAGGAACGAACTAAACGCCGGGCATGGCGAGGCTCTTGCGAAGTGCCTCTTGGGGTTCAATCAGGTATTTCAGGAACTGGGCGATATGCAGGGCGATGCGGGCGAAAAGTAAATGCGGATCATTGAGATCAGAGCAACAAGCCAAGGAGACAGGCGATGAGAGTGTTGATGCTCGGCTGGGAGTTCCCGCCGTTCATCTCGGGTGGACTTGGCACCGCGTGTTATGGGCTGACGCGCGCCATGGATCGCCTCGGGCACCACATCACATTTGTGCTGCCGCGCGCAGTCGACCAGTCATTTTCTTCGCATGTTGAAATGATCAGCCCGAGTACGACATCTGCTCCTTCCGGGAGCCAGCCCGCTCCAAAGACCGGTGGGGTAGGTGCATCTGCAGCAGATCAGGCAACGCTGGCTTCCGGCGGTGCCTCCGTGGACGACGTCACTCAAAATGCGTCGCTCACCGAATTCAAGCGCGCCACATTCCTTGGCCTTGATGCTCCCGGCGGTGAGAGTTCGGGCTATCCCGGCACAGGTTCGACCATCCCGCGCCACAAGACCATCACAGTGCGTGAGCTCGAGCGCCTGCGCAAGCTCGGGCAATGGCCCACCGGCGCCTTTGAAGTCGTCGAAGATGAAACACACGATGCGCTCGTGAGCGCCTTTGGTGGTAATGCTGAAGGATTGCGCGGTGGCGTTGCTCATGCTGCTGCGGGTGCAGATTATTCAGGCGATGTGCTCCACGCAGCGCGTGAATATGCAATGCTTGTGGTGAAGAAGTGCCGCGATGTGCCCTTTGAGGTGATTCACGCGCACGACTGGATGACGTATCCCGCAGGCATGGCTCTTGCGCGACTCACTGGAAAACCGCTTGTCACGCATATTCATTCAACAGAGTTTGACCGCTCGGGTGAACATGTTAACCAGCGCGTCTATGACATCGAGCGCCGCGGCATGCACGCTGCGGTGCGGGTGATTGCGGTGAGTCAACTCACAAAGTCGATCGTGACATCCCGGTATATGGTGGATCCGGATCGTGTGAATGTCGTATATAACGGCGTTGAAAATGACAGCGCTGCCTCCGCAGTACTCCCAAAGATTGAACACAAAGACAAAATCGTCCTATTCCTCGGGCGCATCACCATGCAGAAGGGCCCGGAATATTTTGTCAGCGCCGCAAAGCGCGTCTTGGAGAAACTCGAAAATGTCAAGTTCCTTGTCGCAGGTGATGGCAATCTTGCACGTCAAATGATCGAACAGGCCGCCGAGCTTGGCATTGGTCAGAAATTTTCGTTCACTGGTTTCCTGCGCGGCAAGGATGTTTCGCGCATCTTTCGCATGGCTGATTGTTATGTCATGCCATCCGTGAGTGAACCCTTCGGTATCGCACCACTCGAAGCGCTGAGCAATGACACGCCGGTGATCATCTCCAAGCAATCGGGCGTTGCAGAAGTGTTGACCCACGCACTGAAAGTAGACTTCTGGGATGTTGAAGAAATGGCCAACAAGATTGTCGCGGTGCTCAAGCATCCACCGTTGAGCCAGACCTTGCGCGATCACGGCTCGATGGAATTGCGCAAGCTCACGTGGGACGGTGCCGCTCAGCGGTGCATAAATGTCTATCGCACATCGGTGGACGCGATGGACGGCGCACTGCCCGCGCCCGTGATGGCAAGGTGATGCAAGTGTCAACGGGCACGCAACTGCCGGTGATTGATCTTGGCCGTATGAATTACGCTGAGGCGTTGAAGGTTCAGCGCGAACATCACGCGGAGGTTCTGGCGCAACGCGATGATGTCGCGGGGGGAGTGGGGCGGTTGCTTCTTGTTGAACATGACCCGCCGGTGATTACGTTTGGACGCAGACCGGGTTCTGATCAACATCTGCTCGCCGACGAGCAGCGACTGGAAGCACTTGGCATCGAGGTCCACACCACCGATCGTGGCGGCGACATCACCTATCACGGGCCCGGGCAACTGGTGGTGTATCCGATCATCGATTTGAACCGCGCTCACATGCGCCTGCACGACTACATGCGATGTCTTGAACAGTCGGTCATTGATGTGTGCGCGTCGTTTGACATTGCTGCACAACGCGAGCAGAGTGCGACGGGTGTGTGGGTTGATGGAGCAGGCCCGAATGGCGCATCAGCGAAAGTATGCGCCATAGGCGTGCGCATTCAACAATGGGTGAGCATGCATGGCCTGGCGCTCAACGTAACGACGGACTTGAGCCACTTTGAGTGCATCGTGCCCTGCGGCCTCACCGGGCGCACCGTGACAAGCCTGCACCGGCTGCTTGGTGATGCCTGCCCAACAATTACCGAAGTCAAAGCCCAACTCACGCAAGCGCTGGAAGCGCAGCTTATTCCAGCTTGAGATCGTCGCGCACGTCTGCGGTAATGTCGGCATCATCTGGATACACTGCGGCAGCCTGGAACTTCACGATTTCCCATAAATCCCAGACATCTTCCGGTTGTTTTTTCTGATCATCAATGGGCAATGTTGTGCTGACGACGCAACTGAAGCCCATATCTTCTGCGATTGCCTCGGCGGATTCGAGCACCTGACTCAGCGCAGCGCGATAGTCAGCGAGATACATGGAGGTGCGGTGTTCTTCGAACGCGCCCTGAAACTCTTCGAGTTTCTCCCATGCATCATTTGTCTGCTGCCACAATTCTTGCCCCCGCGCCATTTCCTCTTCGCTGGCAGATTCGCGGTCAATTGCGTCGAGTTCCCGGCGGAGGCGCTCATACTCTGCGAGTGCGGCCTCATGACCTCGCGACCTGAGCGCGATAAGCCGTTCTTCACGGGATTCTGCAAAACGAGGCGATCTCGCGAGCTCGTCCGTCAAGTCCCAGATCGCGCACACCGCAAAGGGGGCGTCATCATCAGAGGAGCGCTCGGCAAATGCAGCGCGAATCGGCCCGGATCCCAAAAAAGCGCCAAGGGCGAGCAGCAGCGCCGCCCATAGCGCAAGACGTTCGACACGGCTCATAGAATCATCTCCTTGCAATACTTTCGATATGCATAATGCATCTACTCAAGTTTCAGATCGTCGCGCACCTCTTCGGTGATGTCAGCGTCTTCAGGATAGACGAGCATCGGACGCGCAAGGAATTCACCCGCGGGGTTTTCGCCGATCTCATCATCGGTGCGCGAGGATGACACCACATAGTCATAGCCCAGGTCTTCTGCAACGGCGCTCGCGGACGTGCGCACAAGGTCGTAACACTCCTTGACTTGCTCACGCATGAGATCTGACACTTCGAGCTGCGCCTGTTGATTGGCTTGCTGCAGGCGCTGTTGCAAGTTCTGGTATTCCTGCTGCAAACCGGATAGATCTTCACCCGCAGCAGCGGCGGCTTGCCCACGACTTTGGATGTCTGCCATTTCATCTGCCAGAGGCTGGATTGATTCTTGCTTCAACCGCGTCAGTTCTTCCCGCGCGGGCCTGAAGCGATCAGATTCCATCAATTCGTCAGTGATGCTCAATGTTGCGCACACTGCAATCGCATGATCATCATCTGCGGCGAATCGCGCTGAGGCTGTTCCATTCCAGGGTGCCCGAAGTGCAATCGCACATGCAAGGGCCGCAATGGCAACAGGGAAGAGTCGTGAAGGTCGAGTCATCTCTACATTCTCCGAATAAATGGATGTTTCAAGCGCGGCGTCCGTCGCGGCGCGTCTCTATCAAGCAATCGAAAAACATTAGTACAGGCCAGGTGCCCACAGGTAATACGCTGTCGGCGGGTGTCCACGAGTGAATTGCTCCAAAGCCATACCGACCGGGTTCGTCCAAGGATTCACCTGCGGCGTTGGCAGCACCGCCGAAGCATAGGCCGATCGCACGGTCGCCCCCGCCGCGTGATATTTCACGAGCCGTGCTGTTGGAAGCTCTGCTAGTTCCTTGGCCGCCTCAAAGGCCTCGCGTACGCCGCCGAGGCCGTCGATCAATCCATGTTCGAGTGCCTGCCTGCCAGTGAAGACGCGACCATCGGTCAGGTCAGCAAACTCCGATGGATCAAGATCAGGCCGGCGCTCGCGCACGGTGTTGGAAAAATCTTCGAACATCTGATCGACCAGCCCCTGCAAAATCGCATAGTGCTCTGCTTTTTCTGGCTCGAAGGGACTGGCAAGATTCTTGTTGGGCCTAGAAACAACTGCTCGCCCAGTGATACCGAGACGATCCATGCCCTTCGAGAAGTTGAAGGTTTGCATGAGTACGCCGATCGAACCGGTGATCGTCGAAGGCTTGGCAATAATGCGATCACACGCCAGCGCAAGGTAATACCCGCCCGAGGCAGCGACATCAGCTTCTGCGGCAATCACCGGCTTCCCGGTGCGCTCACGAAAACGCATGACCTCTGTATACACCGTGTCGGTGGCAGCGACCGTGCCGCCCGGCGAATTGATGCGCAGGATGACCGCTTGAACATTCGCATCTTTTTCTGCCCGCGACAAACTCGCCACTAGGTTGTCGACGACATTGCCCGACTGCGAAATAAGCCCCGCTGAGGGGATATGCGAAATCATGCCCGTGACATCGATCAGGGCAATCTTTGGGGCGCTCCCTGATGTCCCCGGATCCGCAAGGACTTCTGTCTCTGATAGTGCACCATCGCCCGGCGCGAGATCGATCGTAAATTTGCTTGGCAGGCACGCGGTGAGCGTCATCAGCAGGGGCAATACCAAGACCAGATTGCAGCGGGAGGTGCGTGACATCATCCGGGCAGTGTAAGGTCTAGCCCATCATGGAGTCTCATCCCCCATCATCTCCGGGTCCCGCGCACGAAGCAGTGCTCCTCCGCGAGGTGATCGATCTGCTATCACCCGGCGCGGGCGAGGTCATCCTTGATTGCACCGCGGGCGATGGCGGGCACGCTGCGGCCCTGGGCCGGGCGCTTGGTGAGATCGGCACTGTGATTGTGTGCGATCTCGATGCGGGGTGCCTCGCGCAGGCTGCAGGAGCTGTTCGAGGGGCAGTTGCTCCGGGCGTCAACGTTGTTGAGATCAATGCGAATTACGCCGAGGCACCGAGGCGTCTTGTTGACCTTGGGCTCGCGGCGAACCTCGTTATTGCGGACCTCGGTTTTTCCTCCCGGCAGATGGACGATGCCGAGCGCGGTTTTTCCATTCGGCGAGATGGCCCCCTTGATATGCGCTATTGCCCCTCTGGACCAACCGCGGCGGATTATGTCAACACCCTGCCAGCGGGTGAACTCGAAGACATTCTTCGCGATCTTGGCGAAGAGCGCAAAGCACGCGCGATCGTTTCAAAGATTCTCGCAGCGCGCGAGGAGCAGCCGATACAAACAACCGGTGAATTGGCGGCGATCGTCCGTGCAGTCGTGGCTCCTTTCGGTCGGAATCGCACACACAAGATTGATCCCGCAACGCGAACCTTTCAGGCGCTTCGTATCGCAGTGAATGACGAACTGGGCAATCTCGATGCGCTTCTCTCAGCGGTAACTCGTCAGGCGGCGCAGCGCGCTTCCGGCGCTTCTGGTGGGTGGCTTGCCGCTGGGGCCAGAGTTGGTGTCATTTCGTTTCATTCGCTTGAAGATCGCCGGGTCAAGCAGGCGTATTCCACAGTGGCTGGGCGTGGTTGTGGGCGTCTTTTGACGAAGAAGCCTGTCGAAGCATCAGCCGAAGAAGTGGCTCGCAATCCCAGATCGCGTTCGGCGAAATTGCGTGTGTTGGAGTTTATCTCGTGAACTGCGGACGGGCAGCATAATCGCTGCACGACTCCGATTGAGAATCTCGATTCGTTGACGGTGCACTTTGGCAAGGACGCTGGGGTGAACCCGCCGACGTAGAGCATGGATGCGAGTATGTCGCGCGAGCAGAAACTGGCGTTGGTGTTGGGCTTTGCCATTGTGCTCATTGTGGGCGTGCTGGTGTCGGATCATCTTTCCGATGCGGGCATGGCGCATGTCGAGAAGATCACCGCGCAACCATCCGCGCCTGCCTTTGGCAGAGGTGATGCTGTTGAACCCATATCCCCGCGCCTGCTCGATGGCGCGACACTTGCACAAGCGAATCAGGAGACGAGTGCCTTCGAGCGCATTACAACGGGCATGCACAAGGCCGTTAACGGCCGTGTATATGCTTTTCGCAATCAGCCGCCGCCGGCAGCATTTGAAACCCGCACGATCCCCGTCTTTGAGATGGGCGGAACGCCTGATGTTGCTTCGGCGCATCCCAAACCCGGGCGCACCTACACGATCAAGCCAAGCGACAGTTTGTGGGTGATCGCACAGCGTGAATACGGCGAGCCCCAGCTTCACCGCGCACTCGCGAACTACAACACTATTTCTGGTGATCTTCACATCGGCGACACGATCATCTTGCCCACCATCGACATGCTCACGGGTGCGCCAGCGCCAATCAGGACGGTGCCGCCCACTCCTCCGAAGCCAGACACTACCGCCAAATCCCGGCAGTACACCATTCAAGCAAAGGACACGTTGAGTGAAATTGCACAGCGCGAACTCGGCACCATCAAGCGCATGGACGAAATCCTTACACTGAATCCCAGTCTCGACAAAAACAATGTTCGCGTAGGAGCGAAAATACTCTTGCCCGCAAGGTGATTCGTGCTGCTCAAGCTCTCACTCGTTGTCATGGTGATCGCAGCAACGGGTGCTGGCCTGCTTACGGTGCGCCAGCAACGCCTCGAAGCCGTGCATGACATGGCAGAAGCCCTCGATCGCGCGGCTGCACTCGAGCATCAGGTCTGGCGCATGCGCATCGAAGCTGCACGACTCACGAGTCCGCAGCATGCTCACGAGATGCTCGTGCGCCTCGGTGAAACACAACCGGTTGTCGTGCCGTGGGTCGATTCATTCACTGCCGCGATCAATGACTATCAGTTCGCGGCGGAACCGGCCCCTCTGCGTGATGAGTCGCTATGAGTACTGCGCTGCAGAGCTTTCACGAATCACGTGCCAAGCGTGCGGATCGCATCGGCAGGCTTGCTATTGCCTTCATGTTGCTCGGCCTTGCCGTTGTACTGGGCCGGGTCATTCAATTGCAGATGTCACCAAGTGATCGTCTTTCACGCTTTGTTGGTGAACGCACAAGCCATGCAACGTATATGGCGCCGCGCGGCGATGTGCTTGATCGGCGCGGCCGCGTTATGGCTGCAAGCATGAGTGGCATGCGCATATTTATCGATCCGTACATGCTTGGGGAACATGACATCGCACAACGTGATGAAGCGCAGGTTGCGCAGCGCATCAATGAAGCGGTCATTTCTCTTGCTGGCATTCTTGAGGTCGATGAAAGCGATATTGCGGATCGTATTATCTCGCGCATCGTGACCAATGAACGCCGCGTCGCACAAGGACAAAACCCCATTCGGTATGTCTCGGTGGGTAATGTTCTCACGGATGCGCAGCTCGCTCGCGTGCAGACACTCGACATTCGCGGGTTGCATCTTGAAGAGCGCCTTGTGCGCGAAGTGACCGCATCGAAAGCAGCAGCATCAATCATTGGCCTGGTTGGTACAGATCATGATGGCCTGCTTGGTGCAGAGCGTCGCTTTGACGCACAGTTGCAGCCGCGCGACGGGCGCATTGACTTTGTGCGCGATGCGATTGGCAAGCCGCTTTGGGTTGAGCAAGGACGCTATGAAATTGGTCAGCGCGGCAAAGATATACGCCTGTCGATCGATCTTGCCTTGCAGGAAATGGCGCTCGAAGAACTGCAGCGCGGTGTTGAAGATGCAGATGCCGCGGGCGGACGCCTCGTGCTTGCAGACCCTGCGACCGGCGAAGTGCTCGTCATTCTTGATTACAAGCGTGACATTCCAGGTCTGATCGATTATTCACCAGAGACATGGACGAACACTGTCGCATCTGGTGAGCAGACGCGCTTTCGAACCATTCGGCCTGATGAAAGTCCAGTTGGTGTCCCGATGCGCTCACGCTGTGTCGAAGATATCTATGAACCCGGTTCAACATTCAAGTGTTTCATGTGGTCAGCCGCGCTCGAACGCGGCAAGGTCCGCGCCGATGAACGTTTCAATGTTCACAAGGGCAAATGGCGCAATGCCTATGGACGTTTGCTTCAGGATGTGAGTCCAAAAGATGAGCTCACGTGGACCAATGTGCTTGTCAATTCATCGAATATTGGCATGACGCAGGGTGTTGATCGCCTGAGCTTTGTTGAGGCGCGAGAAGCAATCACTCGCTTCGGATTTGGATCGAAGACAGATATCGGCTTGCCCGGTGAATCGGCTGGCCTCGTCACATCCGCAAAAAATTGGAGTAAATACACGCAAACCAGCATCGCAATGGGCTATGAAGTTGCCGTGACGCCCGTGCAGATGGTGCGCGCATTTTCTGCCTTTGCTCGCCATGATGATCGCGCAGGCACGCTGCCCGAACTAAGCTTGCTTGCCCTTCAATCAGAAGCTGTTGCGCTCCAGCTGCGCCGCCGCGTGCTGCCAACAGAAATTGCGATGCTCGCCCGCCGCGCCATGGTACAGGTGGCAGAGAACATGCTTCGTGTCATGCGTCGGCGCAATCCTAATGATGATGGACTTCGTGGCGTACAGATGTTCGGCAAATCAGGCACCGCAAAGATCGCGCGCCCGGATGGCAAGGGCTATTACGAGCAATACAACTCAAGCTTTGTCTCTGGTGCCCCTGTTGGCTCACCGCGACTGGTCGTGCTTGTTGTGATTGATGACCCTGGGCCCGAATTGATCAGAAGGCGCCAGCACTATGGCTCGCAGGTTGCCGGGCCAGTTGCGGCACGCGTGCTCAAGCGCGCACTCGAATACTATGGCGTGCCCAGCGGCCCACTTGATGACAATCAACGGAACCGGATGGCTGCCGCCGACCGCACGAATTAGCTTGCAAGACGTTCTATCCCGAGCGAGCGCATTTTTTTGTAAAGCGTAGTACGGTTGATCCCAAGATCATCTGCTGTTTTCTTGCGATTCCAGTCATTCGCATCCAGCGCCTTCAACAAGATGCGCCGCTCGGGCTCTTCAAGCGCCTTGTCAAGTGGCATGGGTGTCCACGGAGCATCTGTTTCACTGCCAGATCCATGATGTGGAACGCACAGTGCATCACCGATCTGCAACACGCAAGGAGGCAACATGTCAAGTTCGATCGTCGGCGATGGACTGAGCACAACAGCGCGCTCGATTAGATTTTCAAGCTCGCGCACATTGCCCGGATAGTTGTAATTCTCAAGTGCCTGCATTGCATCGGGCGCAATCGCCACAATGTTGCGCTCATGCTCGCGTGCATGTTTCTCAAGAAAGTGCGCAGCGAGTAACGGAATATCGCCCGGGCGCTTTCGCAACGATGGCAATTCGATCTTGATCACATTGATCCGGTAATACAGATCTTCCCGGAATGTGCCGCCGGCAACAAGCTCTTCAAGTGACTCATTCGTTGCAAGAATCACGCGCACATCAACTGTGATTGTTTCGTTCGATCCGATAGGCTCGAAGCACCGATCCTGCAGCACACGCAGCAGCTTGAGCTGCATCGCAGGCGAAGCTGAGTTGATCTCATCAATAAAGATCGTCCCGTCATGTGCTGCAAGGAACCGTCCCGGTGTATCAGTGTGCGCACCCGTATAGGCACCCTTGACATGCCCGAACAGTTCACTTTCAAGCAATGTTTCAGAGATCGAACCGCAGTAGATTTCAATGTATGGCTTATCCGCACGAGTCGATGCGCGATGAATCGCACGTGCGACAAGCGACTTGCCCGTGCCTGATTCTCCGGTCATAAGCACGGTCACCTTTGACGCTGCAACCGTGTTTACGGTATCCATCACTTTCATCATCTGAGGATCGCGCCCCACGATATTCGAAGGTGAACTTTTCTCATCAAGTTGCTTGCGCAAAATCGTATTTTCTGCAAGCAGCATTTGTTGATGAAGCGCACGTTCAAGTGTCATCCGAAGTTCTTCATCCACCACGGGCTTGACAAGATAGTCAAATGCGCCGCCGCGAATCGCGGATACCGCAGATTCAACAGTTCCATGCCCGGTCAGCACAATGGGCACAACCGATGGATGTTGCTCTCGCAGTGCGCGCACAAGTTCAAGGCCGCTTGTGCCCGGCATCATGACATCAGTAATCACCAGTTGAAATGCTGTGTTGTCGCTCTTTGCCCGCGCAAGTGTTTGAAGTGCCTGCTTGGCATGTGGCGCAGTCGCAACGTCATACCCTTCTTCCGTGAGGTAGGCGCACAACGATTTCGCAACGACTGGGTCATCATCGACGACCAGTACACGGGCGATGGGCTCATGGTCAGAGCCGCGCCCGTCCCTTGCATCAGGGTGGCGCGAGAGGGCATTCATCCGATCGTCATATCTTCCGCCGGCGGGCGGTCTGGATACATTGCACGGAACACCGAGCCGCGCCCGGCAGGATTGGGCATTAACGATACTTCGCCGCCAAGTGAACGCACCAGGTCCCGCACCAGCGCGAGCCCGATCCCAGCGCCGTGCGTCTTGGAGGTGAATCCTAATTCAAAAATATCCTGCTCAATGACATCGTTCAGGCCCTTGCCTTCGTCTCGAACTTCAATGATCACAACACTTCCGAGCGCCTCATCCATGCTTGCTGAGGCGCGCACAATGACATGTGCTCCTGTAGTACTTGCTTCAATGGCATTGCGTATCACATTGGTTGCAAGCGCATAGACCGGCGCTGGGTGACACTCGAGAATCCCCTCGCCAAGTTCGAGATCAATACTCACCCCTTGTTCATCGCCAAGCGGGCGCAAGTGTTCAATCGCTGCGGCAAGCGCCTGATGCACCGGCTGCGTGCCGAGCAACTCAGAAATGTTGCCAAGTGTCGGATCATTTGGATCAAACACCGATTGCGATGCTGTTACCAGATCCGTCATGGTCAGCAGGGCACTCTCGGCGGCACCGAGATGATTCAGCACTGCTGCCAGATTCATCGCATTGTTTACATCATCATCAGACAGCGCGCGTTGTGCCAGTCGCAAGAACCGCGTCGAGCCATCGAGCAGCCCCGCGAGTTCATGCAGCATCGCCCGCGCCAGTTTCTCGCTGTAATCAAGTGACGACGTGGTGTGTGAAGTTGATCCGATCGTGGCGCCTGCGATCGCCGCTCGCTTGGGGCGACCATTGCTCGGGCCATGTCGGCGTTCCGGATGCGATGAATCATGGTGTGGAGTAGTCACGAAGCCAAAGATCGGCGCTGCAGCAACAACGCTGAAGCTGCGTGTTGTGAATTCGCAACACGCAAGACCCCCATCAACCTGCGTGTTGAACGCAGGTAGCACAATTCGCCATCTTGCTCATCATATAAATCATTTCTCGGACTACCCCGGGCACCCAGTCTGAGCTTACCCGGACGTGTTCGCCTGCCAGAGCAATCGTATTGCAGCGCCGAGCACCGCCAGCGCAAAAAGGCTTCGCAGGATTCTCACGGGGACCCTCGGCGTAAGTGATGCACCAAGATATGAACCGAGCGTCGCCGTCGGGATCAGCATCAGGGCGATCACAATCGGATGAAACCACGCATGTCCGTGCGCTTCGATACGCGACACCTTCAGGATCGCCCCGATGGGCGCCGTCACGCACATCGCAGCCGCACTTGCCGCGATGCACTGTGACCATTTCAAGTGGCACAGCTTGTGGGCCAATGGCACTGCGACAGTCCCGCCGCCCACGCCGAGCAACCCGGAGATCGTGCCCATGGCGCTGCCAACAAGTGACGCTCTTGGCATCGTGATTCTTGCGTCAGGCGCATCTGGTTCAGCTTTCCGTGCGATCAGCTTGGCAAATGTCTCGCCCGCAACCCACACAAGGAACATCGCAAACATCAACTTCAGCACCCGATCCGATAGTAGATCCGAAACGAGCACTCCCCCGATCACGCCTAGAATGGTGCCGGGCAACATCAACCGGTGCAGTCCCGGCGTCAGAAGCCCGGTACGCTTGTGTCGATGTGCCGCCGGGAGTGCAACGAACACGTTTGAGATCATCGCCGCTGCTTGAAAGAGGTGTTGACTGGACCACGAGCGGCCGAAGAAGATAATGGCCATCGCCGGGATTGTGATAATCGATCCGCCAATACCAAGCATGCCTCCCACAACACCCGCGCCAAGACCGACGATCAGGAGAAGCACAATGTCCACGGAAGTGAGCGTGAATTCCAGCACACCCCCGATGCTACAGGCAGATCAATCCCTGCGCGCAGGAGCATCTCGTGGCTGACTTTCGCATTGTCACAGTGACCCTCAACCCGGCGATTGACCGTGTTGTCGCCGTGCCCCAATTTCGCGTGGGCACACACGCCAAGGCGCAACGCATTGGATGGTACCCCGCGGGCAAGGGCATCAATGTCTCGCGCGTGCTCGCGGCCCTCGGTACGCGCTCAATTGCTACGGGGCTCGTGGGCAATGATGAATTAGGACTCTTTGAAGAAAATCTCAAACAGCACGGACACGGGCGCATCACCACGCAAATGCTTGCTGTCCGGGGCAGAACGCGCGACAACATCACCATAATTGATCACATCGACGACACCGAGACCCACCTCCGCGATGAAGGTTTCACCGTTCAACGTGAGGACATGCGCCGCATCATGAGCAAAGTCGGCATGCTCGCCCGCGATGGGGCCATCGTCTGCTTCTGCGGCTCAATGCCGCCCGGAGCAACAACTGGCGATTTGCGATCAATGCTCCACCGCTGCGAAGAATCCGGGGCGCTCGCGGTTGTTGATACTTCCGAACATGTGCTTGAAGATTTGCGCGGCGAATCAATCTGGATGGTCAAAGTCAACGCACAGGAACTCACAACACTCACCGGCATGCCAACCGAAACCGAGACGCAAACCGCTGAGGCCGCCCGCACCATCTTGCGCACAAGTGGCGGCACGGTTGACCATGTCATCGCAACGCGCGGTGCCGATGGCGCGCTGCTGCTCGGGCCTGGTGTCGAACTCAGTGCGAAAGTCGCCGTCCATCCGGGCTTGATCGCAAATACGGTCGGTTGTGGAGATAGCCTGCTCGCCGGCCTGCTCGCCGCCCACATTCGCAGTGCCGATTGGGAAGCAGCCCTGAAACGGGGTGTCGCCACCGCCACAGCAAATGCCGTAAGCCGCACCCCCGGCACCATCAGCACCGATGATGTCCGTCAGTACGCTGAGGCTGCAATCATCACGCAAGCCGCAGCCGTCTGAATCCGTCCCCACGTTCCCGACATGGGGACAACCTGTCCGTCAGCGCCGAATTGACCCGCCGAGCGATACAACGCCGAGGTGCGGCGTGCATCTTCGACATCGTGGGAACTGCCGGTGTTTGGCCTTGCGCTGCTCTTGACAGTTGGGTCCGCGATTGCTGCCAAGCGATCTTGGATATCCCCGCCGCTCGCCGTGCTTGCACCAAGCACTGTGCAAACCGCATCACCACGATCTGGCACCCTTCCGGGTCATCCCCTTGGCATCATTGATCCGCTCATGAAGCGCCCCGTGCAGAGCCCGCCACCGACGATCAAGATCATCAACTCCTCATTTTCTGTTGGCAGCTACACCCCGCCGCCCGGTTTCGAGCGCTATTACGCCGGCAGGCCGCTCCGCCGAGCGCGCACGTTGCGCATGAAAGTCACCGCGTATTCACCCGACGAACGTTCGTGCGGCATCTGGGCCGATGGTGTCACCGCCTCGAACAGCACGGTCTGGCGCAACGCCATGCAACTCGTTGCCGCCGACACATCTGTCCTGCCCTTTGGCACGCTTATCTCAATTGATGGCTATGCGGGGAGCGCGGTCGTGCCCGTGCTCGATCGCGGCGGCAAGATCAAGGGCCACCATCTCGATGTCCTCTTTCCAACCCACGATGAAGCAATGCAGTGGGGCGTCCATATGATCGATGTCGACATCTGGCAATACGCCGACGAGTGATCATCTTTCCATTTCCCCGTAGATGGGGTTTTTCTTGTTCCCTCTCCCGGGGGGAGAGGGTGGATTCCGACGGAGTCGGAAGACGGGTCTTTTGTCTTACCGCTCATTATTCACTTCACCGAGCACCATCGAAGGCGCAAGGCTCAACACGCGCACCTCGGTCACAAATTCCGCATAGGGTCCGATGAACGCGGGGACATCAAAAAACCCCTGCGTTTCACGCTCTGCGTTCATGCGCGGTGCCGCCGAAACATTGCACACCATACGCCACACCGTCGTGTCAGGTGATTCACGATACCGCCGGGCAAGCACCGTCGATAGTTCCGCAGCTATTTCCGATGGGCCATACGCAAAGCCGGAATCAGGATCAATCACATGCCCGATCAGCACAATCCCGGAAGGTAACTCGCGCGTCTCTGTGACCTCAACAACCCACTCGGTCTTGCTTCGGAAACGCCGCCCTGCACCGCGCGCCCAATCAGCTACCGCGCGCCGCACACGCGCCGGCTGCATCGCCTCCCAATGCTTTTCTTCATTTGCGCGAGCATAGTCCTGCTGTACCTCAGCAAGCAACGCATCAGGCGATGAATAGGGCATCCCATCAGGAATCTCTGCGTACTGATCACCGCGTGATTCCGCCGGCGGTGTGTATCGCTTGCCCGGAGAACCAGACCCTTGCTCTGCAACATCATGGCGTAGTTGTTCTATTTCTTTTGTCAACTGCTGGACACGCTTTTCGAGATCCTCAACACTCTTCGTCGATTTCTCAAGCTGCGCTGCGAGTTGATCAATTTGCTGCCGCAGCGAATCATTTTCGCGCCGCAGATCATTGACCGTGATGCTCCGGTTCTGGCCAAACGCCGTCGGTGCAAGCACCCCCATCACACACCCAAGAACCATTGCAATTCGCATCCGTGTCGCTGTAGTCGTACGCATGAGCAGCCTTCTCCTTTGGTGGCAGAGTCTCTGGTGGCGCACCCGCCGCGGCGGGCGACCTGTGGTCCTTTTGGGCAGATCAGTATAGGGATGCGCCGCACCCGGCTCTGGTTCCCCATATGCCGATGGGATGTGCAAATTGTCCTCACATGCGCTATCGTCCTGCTGCGATGGAGCCCTCCACCTTCCTCGTGGGATCCGCCGCGTGTCTCTCATCCCCCTCCTCTGGAGCTTCCCATGCGGGTCACATCCGCCATCCCACGCATCGACACCGTCGATCAGCTCATCGATGCCCGCCTCGCCGCCCGCCTCGACCGCCTCGATGTTCGCTCCACCAAACTCTTTCCCGGCAAGCTCATGGGTGAACGCCGCTCCAAACGCCGGGGCCAATCCGTCGAATTCGATGACTTCCGCCCCTATGTCGCCGGCGATGACCTGCGCTTTATTGACTGGAACGCCTACGCCCGGCTCGACAAACTCATCATCAAACTCTTCCTCGAAGAGGAAGACCTCGCCGTCCACATCGCCCTCGACGCCTCCGCCTCCATGCGCGCCGGGTCGGGCGACGAAACCAAAATCCTCTATGGCGCCCGTCTCGCCATGGCCCTCGGTTACATCGGCCTCGTCAATCAGAATCGCGTCGGCATGAGCGTGTTCGGCGCGCCTGCCTCGAAAGATGAAAATCAGCGCGCCATCAACCACCTGCCCGAAATGCGCGGCCGCAACCGCACAAAGAACATGGGCCAGTTTCTTCTTGACACCATCTTCGACGAAGACGCCTCTTCACTCCCCGCAGGTGCAAGCGCACTCGCGCCCATGCCCGGCGGCGATTTCAACAGCGCACTCACAAGCATCGCGCGCACGCGCTCCGGCCGGGGCGTACTCATTCTTATCTCCGATTTTCTCATCGATTCCGGCTACGAGAAAGGCCTGCGCGCTCTGGCAACTGTGGGGGGCTATGACATCTATTGCATCCAGACTCTCGCGCCATCAGAACTCGAACCCGAGCGCGAAACGCAGGATGGAATTGCCGGGGATTTGCGCTTGACTGACGCCGAGACTGGCCGCACCGCCGAAGTCACCATGACCCCGCAGCTTATTCAACGCTACAAACAGCGCCTTGAAACCTATTGCGAAGGCCTGCGCACGTTCTGCCTCGCCCGCGGCATGGCCCACATGCTCATCCGCACGGATACGCCAATGGATGAACTGGTATTTGACACATTGCGGAGGAGAGGCGTTGTGGGGTGAGTGCCTTTCACTTCGTTGTGGGGTGATTGCTTTTTCTCTGCCTTCTTGGTCTTTGGTGGGGTGGGCGTCTCGCCCGCCTCCTTCTTCCTCTCTTGTCCTGCTGCCTTATCTTGCTCCCTCTCCCCCTTCAGGGGGAGAGGGTGGTCCGCCGCAGGCGGATCGGGTGAGGGGGTTATGTCTTTTCTTCAATCCGTTTCCGCGCCCGATCCAAAATCGTCACCAACACACCATCCATATTCTTCGCAATCTCACTCGCTGGCACGCGCAGCGTCAGAATGCCCTGCTTCAACAAAACCGCATCTCGCCGCTGATCATGCGCCATCTGCTCCGGCGCTCGATGCACATGCCCATCAATCTCAACGGCCAGCTTTGCATCAGGGCAATAAAAATCGAGTGTGTACGGCGGACACGCATGCTGCCGACGAAACTTGAGCCCGCCAAGCCGACGGCTGCGCAACTTCGACCAAAGAATCCCCTCGGGCGGCGTCTCTTGCTGCCGAAGTCCGCGTGCGCGCGATGTGCCGGGCCGTTCGGTACGCATGGCCATCAAGGATAGGCCAAACCCGGCCCCTCACCCGTCTGCCGACTAAAGTCGGCATCCACCCTCTCCCCGCAGGCGGGGCGAGGGGAGCGGAAGTACACTGAGCGCATGGGGGACGCAAAGGCTGGCATAAAGGGACCTTTAGTCTTCCTCGCTATAGCGATAACTGCGTCGCCGGCGTTGGCTCTGATTAATTGCGGTGTCGGGATCGCTGCGTTGCAGGACATAAACCCGTATGCCGGAATCCTTTTTCCAATCCTCATCGTGTTATCGATTGGGCTGCATTCGGGGCTCTTCTTAATGGGAATTGCAGGGTAAAGGCGCTATTGAAGCAAACAAAGCCTGCACCACTGCTCGCGATATGGCTCCTTTGCACTCAACTCGTGGCAGCATTAGTGACGACGCCCGTCGCAATGTGGACGGTTAGTCTCGAACCGGAATGGTTACGAATAGGCGCAGTCAATGTCCTCCTGACAGAATGTGGACTATGGTCTCTTTTGATCGTCACCATGGTCCCGTACCTCATGATGTCCAGGCGCGTCAAAGCCACGTTCGTCAACTAGCCCCCAACCCCTTCTTCACATCCGCAGTAATCCCAAGATAGTCCTCCATGTGCTGGTCATACGTCTGCGAATCTTCATCGCGCGAAAGATCAAGCCGCAGCTCGTTGATCACCTTCGTGCCCTGCGCGATCCACGCATCCCATGTTTCCTTGGCGATGTGGTCAAAAATCCACTGCCCCATAGCGCCCTTGAAGGGCAACTTCTCAAGCTGCGCGCCCGCGCGGCGGGTGCGCGAACACACAAACGTTCCCGCAGGCACATCGGCATCATCTGCAACCGGTGCCGCGGGCGGCGCTTCGCCGATCTTCTCGAACATGCTCTCGATCGTGTCTTTGACTTTGAGATCGCCATTGCGCTGCGCGATGTCAAAGCCGTCGCGCATCAACGGCAGTGCATTTGCAATATCCTCCATCGCAAGATACTGCTCGGCGGCAAGTTGATACGCGCGCGATAGATTCATATTGATCGCGATGCAGCGTTCAAAGCTGGTCGCAGCCTCACGATGCCGTTCTGCCTCAGCGTAGGCATTGCCAAGTGAAAAATGCGCCATGTCATTGCTCGCATCCTCAGCAACAAGGGCTTCAAACTGTGTGATTCGCTCGGTCACTTCCATGGGATAGCCTCCATCGTGGATAGATAGAATAGGCGATATCATGGCATTCGTCAGGAACAGCAGCCGGCATACCGTCAGCCAGCGAACACAAGCAGTTTGAAGTTGTTTGATGAGGCATTCGCGGAAGTGAACCTCGAAAGCGCGCCCGTTTCATCGTCAGGCAGCTACTCCGTACCGGCGGCGTCGACGCCCTGTCACACAGGCACCGATGCTCAGAAGCACTGCGGCTCCGGGAGCGGGGACCGGCGTATAGCCGAAGTCATCGATTGAATTATGGAGCAGCGCGTCTGTGTTGGTCACTTCGATGCGAGAGATATCACCCGCGAAGTTGAAGAACTTCCAACCGTCGAGTTGAGTAACGGATGTCTGCCCCAGGGAGTTATTTCCCGCGTCAAAGGCTTCGATAATGGTGGGTGATCCTCCACTCGGGTTTGTCCGTGCCCAGAATTGGACGATCGCAGCATTGGTCTCGAAGTTAATGTGTCCGACGCTGTTGCTCTGGACCATCCATGCAAACAGGCCAGTGTGGTAGGACCTGGGGTCAAGAAGAGTTGCGGAGAACGCATTGCCCGAGAACGTGGCCCGGGTTGGTGTAAATCCAAGGTCAAAAGGGGCACCTGGTGTCGTCGTGATACCCTCGAAGCTCGAGAAGATGGTTTGAGCCTCAGGGACCGCGATCACCGATACCGAAAGTACTGCGACACTCAAACCAACCGCACCAATTCGGATTCCACCCATATCGCACACTCCTTCTCTCTCTGGGCACGAACCGCGCCGCCGAGCATAAAGTGTGACACAGACTGGCTGCTTTCACAAGGACATTCCAGAACAATTAGCCGAATGCTTTTGCGAGATCGTCCGCCGACGCATCAATATTGGAATAAACCTTCTGGACATCGTCTAGGTCTTCCAGAGCGCTAAGCAACCTGATGTTCTGCGCCACCGCATCACCGGCAGCTTCGACATTGACGTTCGGCACCATCTCGCGCGTCGCAGAATTGATTGCTACGCCCGCTGCTTCCAATGCATCGCGCACTGTGCTCAGTTCTTCGGGCGTGGTCAATACGGTCCACATGCCATCATCAAATTCGACATCCTCAGCACCCGCTTCGATCGCCGCGCTCATGATGGCATCTTCCTGATCCGCAGTTCCTTCGATCGTGATCATGCCCTTGTGATCAAACTGGAACGCAACGGAACCCGTCGTGCCAAGATTGCCGCCAGCTTTCGCGAATGTAGCGCGAACTTCCGGTGCCGTGCGCTGCCGATTGTCAGTCAGGCAATCAACGATCACCGCGACACCGCCAACGCCATACCCTTCGTAGCGAATATCTTCAAAATCCGCACTATCAGCGCCAAGCCCCGCGCCTTTTTTGATGGCACGCTCGATGGTGTCCTTGGGCATGTTCGCAGCGCGCGCTTCATCCATGGCATAGCGCAGCCCCAGATTCGCCGCCGGGTCTGCTCCGCCATGCTTGGCTGCGACCATCAGTGCTTTTGCACATTTGCTCCATGCCTTGCCGCGCTTGGCATCAACGCGAGCCTTCTTGTGCTTGATATTCGCCCACTTGCTATGTCCTGCCATGCCGATGGTTCTCCTGCCCTGTGCAACTTCTGTGCGAGCGATTATTCTTCCGGGAACTCATTGATCGCTGCCTTCATCCGCTGTTCGCGCGTCAATGGCGCATTCACTGGTCGATGAATCCTTGCAATCGCAGGCGTCTGGTCCGTTCGCGCTGCCGCCAGTTTCTGTGTTGCCGAAACCAGCGCGCGTTCAACATCTGCATACACTCGATCTGGCATCTCAGCATTCGGCCCGCCCTCCTGGCGAAAGGTCAGTGCACGATTCGCTTGAACCACTGCTTCCGTCCATTGCACAATCGCGCCATCGCGATCATTGGCAGCCCACAACGCATCACCAAGATGATTCGTCACTTCACTCAATGTCACTGATGTAACAGGGCTTTGTGCATTCGGTCCTTGCCGTACAAGCAGAAGGGCGTGTTGCAGCGTCACGACCGCACCCGATCGCACACGTCCGGTATCAGGATCAATGTCATCATGCATGCGGCCAACTTTATACAGCGCCCAACCCATGGAATCTGTGATGTGCGCTGCATTTGGCTGAGCCGTAATGGCAATGATGATCAGTCCGAGCGCCCGATCGATATCACGATCAAGTTCGAGCAATCGATACCCATAACTGTTGCATGTCTCAGGATCATTCGGTCTCACGCGCAACGATTCTTCGTACAAACGCACAACCAGATCATCCGCAGAATCATGAAGGGAGAGCGCGAGTTGATTCGCCATCTGGGCAAAACGCTGAGCCGCATTCCCCCGCCTGACTGTTGCAGCTGTCCCAGCAAACATATCAATTGCATCATGCAAAACGCCGTGCTCAATGCAGGTTGAAACCGCAGCATGGACATCATCATGTTCCCCAACAACCGCGGCACATTGCAACCAGAGCCCATACAACGCAATCGCAGGCGGTTCAAACTCCGCCACCGCTCGTTGCATCATGGAGCACGCCGCTCGCTGCCCTTTGCGTCCGCCATTCGCAATGTTCTGCCAGGGCACAGCGCTCGTAAGTGAAGCAACCGCACGCTGAAACAACCGATCACGCTCCGCAGGGTGCATTCTTGCGCCAGCCATTGCGGCCTGAAAATAACGCTCAGGATCAGTCAGTCGCAAGCCATACAGTTGAAGACGCAGGCCATACAGTTCTGACCCAACACCCGGCGCCGCCGCCATGGCTTCATCAAAGAGCAGGATCGCCGCATCCTTGCCCGCATCATCGCTTCGCTGCGATGCGACCTGAAACACTTCAAGCAACAGCTCGCGCATCTTTTTAGTCATCGAAGGCGAAAGGTCACCATCTGCCCGCTGCAATGCTTCATGCACAAGCTGCTGACAGGCTGGTAGATTCGCGCGGCGCGATGCGACCCGCGCCCGGTCTATAAAAGTATCAAGTGTCGGTGGGGCATTCGCCAACCGCCGTGCCACATAATTGTTTGCATTGCCTCCATTGCCTCCATTGCCGCGCGGCGTGATAAACCCGGTGCGAATCAGCGTCTCCATCGTGCGAAGCAACGTGTCATCACCAGGACGAACGCGCAATGCCTCAGTAAGCGTGAGTCGTGCCGCTTCTCCGCGGCGATCTGCAACCAACACATGCGCAAGGTGAATGACTTCGCTCGGTTGCGCAGGGTATTCAGCCATCCACCGCCGGGTCCATTCGCCCGCAGTCTCAAATTGCTGCGCATCAATCCACAGGTCAGTCAGCGCCGCACGCGCTCGCGCACCAACGCCAGTATCAGAGGCAAGTGCGAGAAGTGATTCTTGTGCCACACTGCCCTGCCCACCAGATTTTGCCTGCATCGCGCGCAACCAGTCAAGCAGTGCGCTTTTTGTTGAAACATCACGCAACGCATTCACCGCATCACCAAACGCGCCTGTATTGGCCGCTTCAGTTCGCCCGCCCAGCACATCCAGACGCAGGGCATGCGCGGGTTCATGCAGTGGATCAAGTGCAAGGGCGCGATCTGCAAGGTCTAGCGCACTTGGCCATTGTTCCAGTTTCGCTCGCAGCTCTGCACCAAGTGACAACGCACGCGCCGCAATGGAAATATCAACAGGTGGGAGTTCAATCAATTCCGCGAGAGCGCGAAGCGCATCCCGCGTGCGCCCACGCTCTGCAAGTGCCTCTGCATAGACCAGTCGCGAAACATCATCGCTTGGGACAAAAGCATCGAGCAGTTCGTCGATACGCGGACCAAGCGCAAGTTGCCCGCCGATCTGCGTGAGGGCCCGTAACCGTGCTACCGGAAGTAGAAAATCACGCTTTTCGTCAAGCAATCGCAGTGCTTCCTCAAGCTTTCCAGCTCGCTCAAGTTGACGTGTGTGCATCAACAGTTGCGCAGCATCTGCATCTTCCTCTGGCGCATGTAAAATACTCGGCATCGCACCTGATATCCATGGTTCCCACTGAGGAGACTGGCGAATCATCTCCGCCGCAGCATCCATCGCATCCGCAGGGTCCATCGATGCAAGCGTTTCGCGAAGATCATCCACAACCGCCCAGTCAGGTCCATACGAACTGATGTGTTCGCCAAGCACCCCAGCACGCTGGGCAACATTTCTCTGCGCTGCAGCTCGCGCTCGCGTCATGACAATGCGCTGCGTGCCAGCCCGATCGGCATCGCTTTCTATCGCTTCGCGGAGTGCCAAACCCGCCCCTGTCCCTCGCGCCACATAACTCACCAACCCAACCGAAGTCGCGGCTTGAGGCGAATGCAAGGCAGCAATCACTCGCGCCGCCGCGTTCCCGGATGAGCCGCGCCGAACATCAACAAACACCTGTCTCTGCAACAATTGGCCAAGATCAGCCCCCGGTGCGCGCCGCGCACGGTCATACATCATACTCGCATGGTCATAGTGTTCTATGCGCACAAGCGCATCGCCGAGTTCGACTAGGATACTTGCGCGCGCCCTTGCAAGCTGCATAAATTCATCCGCCCACGCAGTTGGCTGTACAAGCCGCTCCGGAAGTGCGAGCGAAGTGTCCAGCAATTCCGCCGCCGCAGTCACATACCCAAGTGCAAGCAAAGCGCGACCCAATGTTGCAGGCACGAGATAGGGAAGCGCGGGATCCGTCGCGCTGGCTTCATCGCTATCGATATTCGCGAAAGCCGCCGCCACTTGTTCGTATTCACCAAACGTCGATGCAAGAAAACCAAGATGCAGCATTGTTTCTTCGTCTCTGGCATCAAGTGCGTACGCCCTTTGAAACGCCACCAGCGCACCAGGAAGATTCCGATGCGCTAGATACACCGCACCAAGCTCGCGCCACAGCGAAAGAGTCGTCGGGTCAAGCCGCGCAGCGTTGCGAATCGTTTTGAGCGCAAGGTCAATTTCGCCACGTTCGCGCAGCGTGCGCGCACGCACGCCGAGTCGCGCAGCGTTCTCTGCAACTGCACTCTCCGGTGCCTTACGTTCAGGACTCTCAACAGGGCGCCAAAGACGACATGTATCAAGCGCCTCATCAAGCGTCATGGTGGCGCGAACATCCGTATTCATCACACCGAGCAGCAACGTATCAAGGCCGCCTGGCGGGGCAAGCTGCATCGCTTGCGCATCTGGTGTTGTATGCTGAGTTTCAATAAGTGTGCGAAGCGCAGCAGGAATGTCCGCAGTGTGCGATTCATCTGCGAGAAGCGGTGCAATTGCAACAACTCGGCGATCTTCATCGGCACGCACAGAACCTGCGAACACTGCAACGCCAGGCATCAGCGCTATCAAACATGCGTGTTGAACAAACTTGCAACGTTGCACGACGCTCCTTTTACGAGGATGCGGCACGTGATCGCGAACGACCAGACCGCGCTCCGGTCTTCTTGGTCGCACTCGACTTGGCCTTGCTTGTTTTAGTTGTTCGTTTGCGCGAAGTGCCGCGACGCTTCCCGGAAAGAGTCGCAGGATCAAACCCCGTGTCTTCACTGAGGGCTTGCAACAGAAGGTGAGATTCAATTCCCTCGCCCGCGGGAATGTACCGATCAAGCAGACCCGCAGCCTTATCGATCGGTGTTTCTTCTGTAAAAATACCGCCCGCAACCAGTTTTCCCATCAGGCGCTCTTCAATCGGAATCGCATGTGAACCAAGCGAAACCAGCGCCACGCGTGCTGCAATGAATGGCGTAATGCCCTCGAGCGTCTCAAGATAATGCCGTGCATCACGCTTGGAGAGCGCCGCCGCAGCATCAAGTGATACCGCATGCTCGCGCTTATAGAGATTCCGTAACGTCTCACGCATGCGCAGGACCCGCTCTTCGAGTCTCGGATACGTCTTGCCAAGTGCACCCATGACTTCTGCTGGCCTTGAAACACGAAGCTCGTTCATGTCAACAAAAGCATCTTCGACACGGCGCATCGCCGTTTTCGATTTTGCGACCGTCGAATCCCACAGCAAAAAGGCATACACCAATTCCACAATGGGTTCGCGCTGCACGATGGGTTCCGGCGTGTACGTTGCACGAAGCACCTTCATCAACTTTGCAATAGCCTTGGCATGATCAACTGCGCTCACGAATCTTTCTCCTGCGAATCTACATTCGGTGACGCCGGGGGTTGCATTTCGGCGATCGGTTCTTCCTTATCATTCCATTCCTGACGAACTTCTTCCAGCGCGCTCAGAACATCCGCCTCGCGTTTCATGCCGCGATCAGTTTTGAAAATAAACTCCGGCATCCGGTGCACGCTCACAATTTCTGCCGACCGGCGCCGCACATGCTTTGTCGCCGCTTTCAACCCTGCCATCGCCCGTCGTTCGTACTTCGCGGGCAGGACCGACACGCTCAACACCGCCGTGCGCGCATCTTCAGTTACTTTCACATTCGTAATCGTAAGCATGCACCCATCCAGGCGAGGATCGCCAAATCCCTTCGAAAGCACCGACTGCGCCGCTCGATGAATGACAGAATTCAACTGCTCGGTTCGCCGTGTCATTCCTCAGCGCCCTCCGCAAGCATGCGATCCGCAAGCGATTGCGCTTCTTCGTGCTGCCACGTTGGCGTGCCGTCCGCTTCCAACTCGGTGAGCGCGAGCTCTTCGATGGGTGACACACTGCGCTGATATTCCCCCAGCCGCGCGCCGGGGAGCGCAGAAATTTTCTTCACGATCGCATCGAGCACGACACCACATCGAGGCGCCGATGCAGATGTCAGCGCCACACCAAGCACCGCAACCTTGTGATGCTCCTGTGCCGCAACCTCTGCCACCGACACCTGATGCTCGCGGTGCAGTTTGTTCTTTAGTGATTGCACAACGCGCCGCTTGTCCTTGAGCGATTGGCTGTCGCGCATGAGCAATTCGAATTGAAGAATGCCTACAAACATGGCGCAACTCATCCAAATTCGGTTCACCGGCCACTCGTATCGCCTTGCCACACATCACAGCGTCCGGGGGACCTCGGTCTTGCGGAAGCATTCAAGGATGTCGCCTTCCTTGATGTCGTCGTATCCCTGAATCTTCATGCCGCACTCTTGCCCGGATTTCACTTCCTTCGCATCGTCCTTGAACCGCTTGAGCTGATCGAGCACGCGGTCCTGTTCGATGACAATGTCGCCACGCGTCACACGGATATACGCGTTGCGCTCGATCGTGCCATCCGTGACATAGCACCCCGCAACCGCGCCAACCTTCGACACCTTGAAAACCTGACGAACCTCCGCATGCCCAAGCACCTCTTCGCGAACCTCCGGCGAAAGCAGGCCCGTCGCCGCCTTCTTCACGTCATCAACAATGTCATAAATCACGCGATATGCGCGAATCTCAACACCCTTGTCATCCGCAAGCCGTCGTGCCTTGCCTGATGGAATGACATTGAACCCGAAGACAATCGCACCAGAAGCCGCAGACAGTTGCACATCAGATTCCGTGATCCCGCCCACCGCAGTGTGCAGAACCCGCACCTTGATCTCATCGGTCGAGATAGCTTCAATGGACTTGCGAATGGCATCAATCGAACCCTGCACATCCGCCTTGAGAACAACAAGCAGTTCCTTCGTTTCCAGGTCGCCCATCTGCGCAAACATGCTGTCAAGTGTGACTTTCGGCTGAGCAAGCAAACGCTCGCGCTCTTCAGAACGACGCTGTTCCGCTGCATCCTGAGCCATGCGAAGTGTCTTGACAACATAAAATTTATCGCCCGGCGTGGGCAATTCATCAAGGCCAGAAATCTGCACCGGTGTCGATGGGCCCGCAGATTTGATCTTCTCGCCACGATCATTGGCAAGGTCGCGCACCCGACCATAGCCGCGCCCCGCAACAATGAAATCACCAACTTTCAATTCCCCCTGCTGCACAAGCAGGTTCGCAGTCGCACCGCGCCCTTCAATCATCTGGCTTTCAATAACGGTGCCCGCGGCCGTCCCGCCGTAGTCCGCCTGGAAGCTCTTCAGCTCCGCCGTATAGGCAAGCATCTCAATCAGATCCTGCACACCAGCACCTGTTGATGCACTCGTGCGCACCACTTCCGTATCGCCGCCCCAGTCAGACGGATTCAATTCCTGCTCTGCAAGCTGACCATAAATCCGCTGGATATTCGCATCGGCATCCGCGCCCGGCAAATCTATCTTGTTGAGTGCAATAATGATCGGCACACCCGCAGCCTTGGCATGGCTGATCGATTCAACCGTCTGCGGCATCACCCCGTCATCCGCCGCCACAACCAACACCACAATGTCTGTCATGTGTGCGCCACGAGAACGCATCTCCGTGAACGCTTCGTGACCCGGCGTATCAAGGAAACACACTTGCTTCGCCTCGGCATCGCGATCATCCGAACCCTGCATATCCACAAGGAACGCGCTCGTTGCCTGCGTAATGCCGCCTGCTTCACCCTCCGCGACGCTTGCTGTGCGGATGTAATCAAGCAATGACGTCTTGCCATGATCAACATGACCCAGAATCGTCACCACTGGCGGGCGTAATCGTTCGTCAACAGTCTCGCGCTGTTCAAACTCTTCGATCACCGCGGCTTCACCCGAAGCTTCGGAAACCACTTCGAGCTCGATCTCGTAATCAATCATCAACTCTTGGGCTTTTTCTGGATCAAGCGCAGAGTTAGTTGTTGCAATAATGCCATCAAGGAACAACCGCTTGACAATCTCTGCTGAGCGCACACCTGTGGCCGACGACAAATCCTTGATCGTAAACGGCGCATTGATCTTGACCGCCCCGCCGCCATCGACCGCCATATGGGCCTTCCCTGTGCCCGCACCGCGCATTTTCAGGTCACGCCGGCGTTGACGCAGGAAGCCTTCAGAACGTGACAGCCGTTCTTCGCGTTCAACAAGGTCCTGATAGCGCCAGTTGCCATCACCATCCTGCGTCAAACGCGATGTGTCACCGCCGCCGCTGGGTTTCGCACCGCCGCGACGGGCCGCAGCACCACCAGCTCCACCCGCACCGCCGCGATCATCTGAACGCCGCTTGTTGCGCCGGCTCCGGTTCGGATCTTCCGTCCCCGGTGCCGGAGCTGTCGGCGGCGCACCTGCACCACCGCCTCCACCACCTCGCGGGCCGCGATTCGGGCCGCCACTCGGACCACTGGGAGGACGACGACGTGGCGCTTCCAGCTGATCCGGCGCTTCCACTCGGATCACTGTCGGACCTGCCAGGCGAGCAGGCTTCTTCTGTACTTCATGAATCTTCGGCCCCGCAGGCGCAATCACATTCGGCCGCGTCGGCACGTTCATCGTGGGTTCGACAGGCGCTGGCGCTTCAGGCGTACTCTTCGGCGCTTGCGCTGCTGGGGCAAGCGGTTCTTCGGCTGGCGCAAGTACCACTTCTTTCGTCCCGGCATCACCGTCATCACCCTCCGGTGCACTCGGCGCTGCAGGCGCAACCGGTGTCGCAGATGGCGGTGGGGCGGTTACTGAGGATTTCGGTGCAGCAGGTTTGGGTTCTGGCGCCGGTGGTTCTGCAACCGCCGTCCCGATATCGCTGCCATCGTCCGCAGGCGGTGTCTCGTCGGCCTTCTTCTTTGACGCTGCCTTCTTGCGTGTGGCTCGCTTTGTCGTGACGCGCACCTTCGTCATGTCAACCTTGGCAGTCGTTTCGGCCGCAGTGCTGCCACTTGCACCCGAACTGAACCAGTCCAGAATCGTCGCCTCAAGCCCCGCAGAGATGCTGGACATGTGGTTATTGATGCCCGGAATGCCCTCAGCAGTGCATTTCTCAACAATCGCCTTGGATTTCACACCAAGCTCACGCGCAATTTCATGGACCCGTCTTGCCAATCGATCCTCCGCTGTCGGGCACTCAAAAGTGCGCCGTCAATCAATCACCATCCACAGGGGTTTAGTCCTGCGTCTGTTCCGCTTGGGCTTCTGCCGGTGTTTCCGCCGGTTTCGCCTCTTGTGTTGTGTCTTCATCCACCGCCGGTGCTTCAGCCTTCACTTCCGCTGGCACCGCTTCTTCCACCGCAACTTCTGTTCCCGTTTCAGTTGCAACTTCTGTTGCTGTTTCACTTGCAGCTTCTGTTGCGTCAGGTTGTGCCGAATCAACGATCGCACCGAGACCAAGAATTGCTGCCGCCTGCGTATCTGCATCCATCGGCTCTTCACCGCCGCCCTCAAGCAGTCGACGCGCCGCCTCCTGCTCTTCTGCCCGACGAACCTCGGCCTCCGCCTTCTCTTTCGCCTGCTCCTCAGCAACAATCTTCGCCCGCGAAGACGCAGTCTCCACGCACCGATTCGCCACATCCTCCGGCATCTCGAGTTCGTTCACCAGCACCTCGACGCCGACTTCTTCAACATCAAAGACCGAGATCATGCCAAGTGCCGCAAGCCGATCAAGCTGCTCATCAGTCACGCCTTCCACGCTGCGCAACGTCTCAGCCATCGTGTCAAGACCCTTGTTGAATTCTTCCGGTGTCAGAATATCAACATCCCACCCCGTCAACCGTGCCGCCAGACGCACATTCTGCCCGCGCTTCCCGATCGCAAGCGACAACTGGTCATCGCCCACAACCACCGTCGCCCGACCAAGCTCAAAACACAGCGACACCTCATTCACTTCCGCTGGCTTCAAGGCATTTTGAATCAACACCTGACTCGATTCATTCCACCGCACAATGTCGATCTTCTCGCCATTCAGTTCATCAACAATGTTCTTGATGCGGCTTCCGCGCACACCAACACACGCACCAACCGCGTCCACCTTGGAATCGATAGATGACACCGCAAGTTTCGTGCGATGCCCGGACTCTCGCGCCATCGCCTTGATCTCAATAACACGCTCTGCAACTTCTGGTACTTCAAGTTCAAAGAGTCGCTTGATGAACTCCGGCGCGCCGCGCGAGAGAACGATCTTCACCTGATTCCCCGCATGCCGCACATCAAGCACCATCACGCGCACCCGGTCGCCCGCATAAAATTGCTCTCCGGGAATTTGCTCAGACCGCGGCATAAATGCTTCCGCCCGACCATCAAGTGTCACTACAAGTGCGCCGCCCTCATATCGCTGCACCGTGCCCGAGACAATCTCACCCACCCGCTTGATGTACTGGTCATACATCGACGCCCGCTCATCTTCGCGGAACTTCTGAATCATCACCTGCTTGAACGTCTGCGCCGCAATCCGCCCAAATGTCTCCGGGTCAAGCTCCATCGGTTCGCCATGCCGCGTCAGTTCAAGTGCACCCGAAATCGGATCGATCGTGCACTCAAATTCTTCAGCATCAAGAGAGTTGTAGAACTTTCGCGCTGCGCTCACCATCGCGGCCTCGAGGTCGCCGATCAGCATGTCACGTTCCACGCCGCGCTCTCGCGCAATCGAATCAATGATGCGGAGCATTTCTTCGTTCTTGATCGCCATGCTGCCTTGTGCGCTTCCTTCGAAGCGCCCCTCCATGTCGGGTGCGATGCGTCATGCACATCACCCCCAGTTCAAGTTGTCAACCAAACCAAATTGTTCTGTCCCAGATACTGTCCAGAGCCAAGTCAATCCAAACCGGCCCACCCCAAAAAAGACGCAACCACGCGCGTGCCCTGACGCTCGTGGTCCCCATGCGCCTGGTCGTACAACCAAGCCCCCGCAACACAGTCGCAGGATCCGCTCTCGCGACAAGTGCATCAGGTCATCCTGACACCCTCACGCCTTTGGCGCCGCCCGTCCGCCCCGCACCCGATTGGCGCAGAACCACAAAGCTGAACGCAATTACAGAGCATCGCAATTAGCCACAAACATGCTTCAACCTCCCGCACTGACCCCCATGGCCAGCCACGAATGGACCATCCATACTATCGCACCTCCCGAGGCGGGGCAAATATCCCCCCTCCCGCACTTGACCTCCGCCGCTCTTCCCGCCATCGTCATCTGCCCATGGACACCCCTTCGATCAGCTTTGCCGGCGAATGTGATCAAATCCTCATCATCACCGCGCCATCTGCCCTCGACCACGCCGCCGCCGATCCCCTGCGCCAGGCCGTCGCCGACAACCTTCCAAACCGCGAAGATGCCTCTGTCATCCTCGACCTCCACCAAGTCAACCTCATCACCTCCATCGGCATAGCCGCCCTCCTCGAAATCCGCGAACGCTGCACCGATCACAACGCCCCCCTCCGCCTCGCCGCCCTCGCCGATGACCCCCGCGCCATCCTCAAACTGCTGCACCTTGAATCGAAGTTTACCTACGACAACACTGTCGAAGACGCCCTCGCAATGCTCACGCGCTGACGTGGCCCCTCACTCACTGACACGGCGTCTCCTGCCTGCCTTCCTTTTTCTGCTCCCTCTCCCTTGGGAGAGGGTGGCTCGCGCAGCGAGACGGGTGAGGGGCTTCTTATCCCCCTCTCCCCTTTGGGAGAGGGGGACCCGTTCACCGCGCCGCGCCCTGCTTCGCCACCGCTGCCATCGCCGCTTCAATTTCCTTCTGATCACCCAGATACCGTGACCCCGTCGGCGTCAACTGCCCATCAAGCTCATACACCAATGGCACGCCCGTTGGAATGTTCCGCTCCACAATATCCGCTTCCGAAATGCCATCCAGATGCTTCACCAGCGCACGCAGCGAATTGCCATGCGCCGCGATAACAATCCGCTTCCCCGACAACACCTGCGGCGCAATCACATCCTCCCAGTACGGCACCACCCGCGCCACAGTCTCCTTCAATGATTCCGTTGCCGGGCACTGCGCCGCCGAAAGCATTGCATACCGCGCATCATGCGATGGATGCCGCTCATCATGTACATCAAGCGCGGGCGGCGGTGTGTCATACGATCGCCTCCACACTTTCACCTGCGCTTCGCCATGCTTCGCTGCCGTCTCTGCCTTATTGAGCCCCTGCAGCGCGCCGTAGTGCCGCTCATTCAATTCCCACGCACGATGAACCGGAATCCACATCAGGTTCAGGTCATCAAGCAGCAACCACAGCGTGCGAATCGCGCGCTTCAGCACAGACGTGTACGCAAGGTCAAAGGTAAACCCTTCATCCTTGAGCAGTTTCGCCGCCAGTTTCGCCTCACCCACACCCTGCTCGGTCAGGTCAACATCCGTCCACCCCGTAAACTGGTTGGACTTGTTCCATGTGCTCTGTCCGTGGCGAATAAGAACGATCTGGTACATGAAAAAACTCCGGGCAAAAAAGAGACACACAGGTCGCCCGCCGCGGCGGGTGTGCCACCAAGATGAAGAGTCTACACTGCTCACATGATCGGACAAAAAGCAAGATCGACTCTGAGTGACAAGGACGTGCGCGGCCTCGAAGAAGCCGCCCGTGCCGTCGTCGACATCCACCACGCCCTCTCCGCGTGGATGCACATCGGCGTCACCGTCGCACAAATCGATGACGAAGTCGCGCGCTTGCTCAAAACCATGAATAGCACCTCCTGCTTCCACCGCTACAAAACCGGCCGCTACCCGCCCTTCCCAAGTCAGGCCTGCCTGAGTGTCAATGATTGCATCGTTCACGGCACCGCATGGACACACACATCACCCCTCAAAGCAGGCGATGTCCTCAAAATCGACATCGGCGTCCGCAAGAACAACTGGATCGGTGACGCCGCTTGGACCTACGCCTTTGGCGCAAAAAGTGAAGAAGTCGAAAAACTCACCGCCTGCGGCATCGAATCACTCAAGCGCGGCATCACTGCGCTCCAACCCGGCGACAAACTCATCGAATGGGCCAAAGCTGTGCAAGGTCACGTCGAAACCGAGTGCGGCTTCCACCTCGTCGTCGGCCTCGGCGGGCACGGCTACGGCAAACGCCTCCACGCAGACCCGTGGATATCAAATGTCTTGCCAACCGCTGCAACACCCTGGCCCGATGCGCACAAAAAAATCACCCCCGGCATGACGCTCGCCGTCGAACCAATGATTGCCATTGGCACAGGAAAGATCAGCGAAACGCCCGGCGACTGGCCCATCCGCACCGCAGATGGCAGCATGGCAGTCCATTATGAAGCAGATGTTCTGATCACCGACGATGGCCCGCGCGATCTCACCGCAGGCCTCAGTGATGTCAACGATATCATTGATCGCTGACCGCACGCGCTTTATCATTCACACCCAACGCTCAGGAGAAAACACATGGCCTACGACCTTCCCAAACTCGCATACGCTTACGACGCCCTCGAACCGCATGTTGATGCGCGCACCATGGAAATCCATCACTCCAAACATCATCAGGGTTATGTCACCAAAGTCAACGCTGCCCTCGAAGGCACACCCTTTGCCAGTCAGCCCATCGAAGATGTCCTCAAAAATATCTCGCGCGTTCCCGACACCATCCGCCAAAATGTGATCAACAACGGCGGTGGCCACGCCAACCATTCCCTCTTCTGGTCCGTCATGGGGCCGGGCAAAGGCGGCGCACCCACTGGCGCACCCGCCGGTGAACTCGCGGGCGCCATCGATCGCGCCTTCACAAGTTTCGAGCAATTAAAAAAGCAATTCGCCGATGCTGCCGCCGGTCGTTTCGGCTCAGGCTGGGCATGGCTCATCGTCGATGGTTCCGGCGCTTTGCAAGTCACAAGCACCGCAAATCAGGACAGCCCCCTCATGGACGGGCACACGCCGATCCTTGGTCTTGATGTCTGGGAACACGCCTACTACCTGAACTACCAGAACCGCAGGCCCGATTACATCAAGGCCTTCTGGGGCGTGGTCAACTGGGAGCAGGTCTCCAAGAACTACGCCGCCGCGAAGTAAATACATACACCCAACACGTCCCGACAGGCACGCTTGGGCGTGCCTGTTTTTATGCGCCGGCAAATAATTTTCGCTAAATATGCCGAACCCAACGGAAAAGTGTTGACTCTCGGCGATCCGGGTTTATGCTGTCTCGCTCGACCGATTTGGAGAACGATGTGCGCGCCCTTACGCCCTTACATATCGAACCCCGGCTTGCCTTCGACGCTATCGAAGCCGGCGCGGTCGTTACGCCCTGTCTCTCACCGATGCGGTATCGCTGACAACGACCCCGCAGAACAACCCCCCGATAGCAACACCCGCCCGCCATGACTGGCGAGCGTAAACAGATCCCCTTTGCACGTGCGCCCAGATTGAGCCACGCGCTAGAAATATTGACGTGAAACCATGACCCCATGCAACAAGCCATCCCGAGTCATCGGCCCCGAAGACGTCCGCCGAGGCGACTACGTCACGGTCACCCACACCCTGTATGAATTCATCCAGGACACTTGCGCCTCGACCCCGCGGCAGGAGATCCCTGTCTCACGGGTCACGGTGATGTCTGACGACGCCGGGCGGGCGATGAAGGTCGTCGCGGTCTGCCTGCCCTTCGTCCTGGTCGAGGACACGCACGGGAAGCGTGACTCGCTGGACCTGCGCCGCCACCGCGTCGCGAGGCTGACCAATGCGTTCGGACGCAAGGCATTCAAGGCCCGGAAAATCGCTAAGAATGGACGGCCCCGGTAGCCCGGGCGCGGTTATCGCGCCCGGGCCCCGGTTTATCGGGCAAACCCCGCACTAACTCACCCTATCCGCACAGCCGATACAGAATCCGGGCTTTGTCCGTCATGGTTGTGGCGCGCAAACCCTGCTTGGACCTGTAAAACGTAAGCCTGAGGATGCAATGAAACATTACGACTGCGTGATCATCGGGACGGGGCCCGCGGGCCAGAAGGCGGCCATCCAGGCGGCGAAACTCGGCAAGCGGGTCGCCATCATCGAGCGCAACCAGGTGCTCGGCGGCGCGCAGATCAACACCGGGACGATCCCGTCCAAAGCATTACGCGAAGCGGCTTTGCACATGACCGGTGCAGGCAAGCGCGGGCTGCTGGGGCATTCCTACCGGGTCAAGAAGGACATCACCATCGCCGACCTGGTCTCGATTAGCCAGCAGGTCATCCGTCACGAATGGGAAACGATCGGCGAGCAGTTCGATCGCAACGGGATCGACCTGATCTGGGGCACCGCACACTTCGAGGGGCCTAATCTCCTGCAGGTGGTCCGCGACGACGAGGCGGAGATGATCACGGGTGACAAGTTCCTGCTGGGTGTGGGCACCCGCCCGGCAAGGCCCGACCACATCCCGTTCAACGACAACACCGTCTTCTGTTCGGACCAGCTGCTGAAACTCAAGCACCTGCCCAAGTCGATCATCGTGGTCGGCGGCGGGGTCATCGGGTGCGAGTATGCCTGCATCATGGCCACGCTGGGCGTCCGCGTCACGCTGGTCGAGGGCCGGCACCACGTGCTTGGTTTCCTGGACACCGAGATCAACGAAGCCTTCCAATACTTCATGCGCAACAACGGCATCACGCTGCGGATGGGCGAGAAGGTCGAGGGGATCGAGATCTGTGAAGGCGAAGACGAAGACGACGCCCTGGTGCAGGCGACCCTCGAATCCGGCAAACGGCTGCGGGCACAGACCTTGCTGTACGCGGTCGGCCGACAGGGTGTCTGCGGCGAGTTGGGGCTGGAGAACGCGGGGATCGAATACGACGACCGCGGGCGGTTGATAGTCAACGAGCACTACCAGACCTCGGCCGAGCACATCTACGCCGCAGGCGATGTCATCGGTTTCCCGGCGCTTGCCAGCACGAGCATGGAGCAGGGACGCCGGGCGATGTGCCACGCATTCGGGGTCGATACGACCGGGTTTAACAAGCTGTTCCCCTTCGGCATCTACTCCGTGCCGGAGATCTCGATGGTCGGTAAGACCGAGGAGCAACTCACTAAAGAGGCGGTCCCCTACGAAGCGGGTGTGGCGTCGTACAAGGAGCTGGCCCGCGGCCGACTCTTGGGCGACGACACCGGGATGCTCAAGATCCTGATCCACCAGGACACGCACAAGATCCTGGGCGTCCACGCGATCGGGACCGGCGCGACCGAGCTGATCCACATCGGCCAGACCGTGATGGCCTTGGACGGCCAGGCCGAGTTCTTCATCGACACCGTCTTCAATTTCCCCACCCTCGCCGAGGCCTACAAGATCGCCGCATACAACGGGCTGAACAAGCTGGCCCACGTCTGCAGCGGCGGTGGTTCGAGTAAAGCGGCGTAATCGGGTATCGGGATTGTATAGAGAACGCTAAACCGCAAGCGTGGGTTTGGTGCTTTATGCTTTTGCGTGGGTGTGATGTGCCTTGCTTGCGTCTTACCGAAACCCGACAACCGATAGCCGATACCCGACCTCACACCCCCACGTGCTGCACGACCGGGAGGCTGACCAGGGGTTTGTCTTCGTCCGCTGGGCTGACGGCTGCGGGCTCGAAGTCCTCGGGGTCCATCGCCAGGAGCTGATCGGCCAGGCGCGTCGCGGCGTCCTGCTTGGGGTAGCGGACTTCGCGGTAGCCGGTGACGCTCTTGGGCACCGAGAGGATCGCGACCCATCGCTGGTAGTCACGGGTCCCGTTCCAATCGATCCGGTCGACCAGCTGCATATACCAGTCGCGGAACTGCCTCTCGCGGGCGTGCCAGCCGGGCAAGAACTTGCGCAAAATCGCACAGGACGACATGATCCGTAGCTGCCAATCCCGGGCTTTCCACTCGAAGCGGATGCGCCTGCCGAAGATATCGAACTCCGGGCGGTTGTGGTGGCGGTAGGTGATCTTGTCGCCGCGCTCGGGGTTGACGTTGAACCGCTTGCGGTCCCGGCGGTACTTCTCCGGGCTGGTCAATAGGGCCGAGACGTAGACCTCGTCCTTGATCAGCATGACCTTCGCGAGGTTCCAGACCACGGCCCGTGTGACCTGATAGCCCTGCTGCGGGTCGTCCTTCTGAAAGACCTCGACCAGACGTTCGCAGTATTGTCGGGCGTAGTCGATCCCGCCCCAGAGTACGCAGTCGTAGGCACGGATGATCACGTCGCGCATCAACTCATCGTCGACGTGCATCCCGCGTGTCGCCCGGAAGGTCTTACGCATCAGCACACGGAAGCGCTTGGCGATGCGTTGGCCCTTGTTTTGATCGATGACCCGGCCGACCCATTCGCTGCCGTACCAGGCGGCGAGCGTGTTGATTTTACGGCGTAGCGCCTGCCTGGCGGTTTCGTATTCGTGCTGCGGCTCGACGACGAAGAGTTCGGGGCGGACCGCGATCTTCCGTCCGATCGTGAAGGCCCGCAGGTTCCGATCTTTCTCGCCGCGTGTCACGTCGATGATCGCGTTCTCGATCGCCTCGCGGGTCAGCGGCAGGTAGCCCTTCTGGAACGCGATCCCCAGCATCATGATGTTGGCGTAGAGCTTGGTGTCCAGGATCCGTTCGCAGAGGTCGCCGACATTGAACCCGACGTAACGGTCGGCCAGGGTGTATCGGCGGAGCGTGTCCTGAAGCTCGTCGATGTCGAAGTCGTCCCGGCCCATCAGTGACAGGATCGTCGGCGTCTTGGCGGTGTTGACGACGGCGGCGGTCCGCTTGGGTGACGCCACACGGTACGGCAGCTTGGGGTCGATCGAGCGGGCGGCTTCCAGCAGGTCGATCCCGATCAGCAGGTCCGCCGTCCCGTAGGGGATCTGCGCGGTGGTGGGAACGGGCTCGCCGTTGGGCTTGGCCCTGGAGTAGACCAGTTGCGAGAACACACCGCCGTTGCGGATCGCCAGGCCCTTCTTATCCAGGAACCGGACCTGATACCCCATCTCGTGCCCGGCCTTGACCAGGATCGAGGTCGCGACACCGATACCCATGCCACCGACCCCGCAGAAGTGGGCACGCCAGGTGGGTTGCTCGGCGTGGATCGGCCGCTCGGGATCGGGCAGGTCGCCTAAGAAAACGTGCTCGTCACCCATCCGCTTGGGTTGCTTGCGCGTAACCGTAACCTCTTCAAACGACGGGCAGGCGTGGATCCGCTCGCAGGCGCCGTCGTTGACGCACCAGGACATATCGGTCTGGACCTTGGGCCCAAAGTCGCTGCCGGTCATCTTCAGCCCGGGGCAGCCGGTCTGGTTCGTGCATTCCAGGCAGAACTCGCAGACCTCGGTCGCGACGTTCATAAATGTTTTCTTAGGCAGGTACCCGTGCGTCTTGAGCTGGCCTCGCTCAACGGAACGCGCCCGGCGGTGGAAGGTGATCCCGCATTCCTTGTCGGCGATCACAACCTTCACCCCGTCCGCCAGGATCGTCTGCTCCAACAGCTTGCGGTACCGGTCGCGGTCCGCGGGGTTGATCCGCACGACCTGCACGTCTTTCTTGAGGCTCTTAGGCACCAGCCCGGTGACAATCCGTTCGATGTCCAAAGGATTCATCGGCTTGCCGGTCAGGTCGAACTCGATCCCCGGGTGGCCCTGGTGCCCGGTCATGGCCGTGGTCTTGTTGTCCAGGATGATGTAGGTCAGGTCCTGGCCGTTGTAGATCGACTGGCTGATCGCGATCTGCCCGGAGTGGTAGAACGTGCCGTCGCCCATGAAGACGATCTGTTTGTTCTCGATGAAAGGGTCGATGCCCGCGCCGGTCCCGCCGCCCAGGCCCATGCCCGAGTAGTTGTGCATCAACGGCTTGGTCGGCTCGAACATCAGCATCGTGTAGCAGCCGGTGTCGCCGTGCGCGATCATGTCCACAGGCTTACGCTTGTGGTTCTGGAGCATGTACTTCGCGTCCAACAGGTCGCGGCGGATCTCCAGCAGCACGCTCGACGAATCCCGGTGCGGGCAGCCCGGGCAGAACGTCGGGGTGCGCAGCGGGATATTAACTTCGTAACCACCGGTTTCTTTCAGCAGCTTCAGATGCTCGGCGAGGTGGCCGTTGGTCAGCTCGATCGGGAGGGTGGCGTGGTCCTTGATCAGCGGGATCAGCCGTTGGATCAGCACCGAGGGGTTCAACCCGCGTATCTCGGGGATCCCCTCGTGCCCGCCGGGGAAGGCCTTGCCGTACACGTCGGTCTTGATCTCGCCGGTCTGCTTCAGCGGCGCGAGTATCTCGACCACCTGCCGCTCAACAAAGGCCCGGCGTTCCTCGATCACCACGACCTGCTGGCACTGCTGCGCGAATTCGGTGACGATCTGCTCGTCTACTGGATAGGTCATACCCAGCTTGAGAATCGGGAACTTCCCGGTAAGCCCCAGTTCATCCAGCGCGTGATCGAGATAGGATGCGGCTGTCCCCGCCGCGATGAACCCCATTGGCACGACCAAACCCTTCTGCGGGCGGTGCTGGATCTGGTTGATCCCCAGGTTCCTTGCCTCGGCCTTGAGCCGATCAAACTGCCCAGACAGCGCCGCCTCACGCCAGTGGGTCCGCGGCGGCAGCAGCACGGTCTGATCCAGGTTCGGCTCGACGTCCTTCTCGTAGCTCAGCGCGGTTTTCTGATTCTCGTTCAGCTCGGGGAAATGGTTTTCAAAACACTCGACCGTCCCGCCGCCGTCGGCGTTGGCGACCGTCATCAGGTACCCGATATAGATCCCCCCGGCCCGGCCGAGCTTGAAACTCAACCCGATCCAGTCCTTGACCTGCTGAGGCGTCGAAGGTTCGATCACCGGCAGCCGGACGTGCTCGGCAAGGTAGCGCGAGTCGGCGGGAACCTGCGTCGAATCTGACCAGGGATCGTCCCCCATCACGATCAGCCCGCCGGAGTCGCCGCGCGTCCCAGCCAAAACCCCAAGCGCCAGCGCGTCAGCCGCGACGTGCAGCCCGACACTCTTGAACGCCGTGATCGCCCGGCAGCCCGCCATCTGCGCGCCGTTGACCATCGCAACAGAAAGGGCTTCGTTGTTCGCCTGCTTGGCGACCACGCCGTGGGAATCCAGCAGCGGCCCGAGCGCTTCGAGGGTGTCGAAGAACTGCGCGATCGGGGAGCCGGGGTAACCGGTCAAAAGGTGCACACCGCCTGGGGTCTCCAGAGCGCCCTTGACCAGCAGTTCGCTCCCGCTGAAGACGGCCGGGCCGGCCTCCTGGGTAAAGCGTGGATCTATCTGTCTCATGGAGCCGGTAGCTTCCAGTGTGTTCGAGGGTCTGGCGGATCGATGCGCTGGTGAATCAATGTGGCCTCCATGCCTGCTGTGCCCGTCCTGGGCTGACCGGTCGTGACATCGGGCCAAGCCCGTTTCAGGTTCACGTCCCAGATGCCGACGCCGCCCGCGCGGGCCCTCTGGTCCTGCCTCGCATCGGGCAACATTATACGCCGGCCCATACACCGCCCGCAAAGATTTTCTATTCTTACAAACCCACCCAACCCGTAACACACACCCGCGATCAATGGGCTATAACTGCCCCCGTGAACGCCGTGAACCCCCCACCAACCCACAAAAACCCCCGATACCGCGTCCTGATCGCCGGTTTTGGACTGGTTACGCCGTTGGGAGGCTCGGCCTGGCAGACCTTTTCCAACCTCCTGGCGGGCAAAACCCTGGCCGGGCGGGCCGGGAATCTGCCGGATGACATCGCTGAGATCGACCTGGTCAGGGCGGTCGGGGCCGTCACGCAGGTTCAACACACCGCGACCGACCCGGCCATCGAGTTAGCCGAGCGGGCCGCCCGAGAGGCAGCGATGGCGGCGGGAGTTAAGACCGATGGCCTGCCCGCGTTCGTCGGGACCAGCAAGGGGGCCGTCCACGCACTGACCGCCGCCCTGCGGAGTCGACTTACAAATACTTACAGCCCAACACTCCAAGCCCCCCCGCCCCCCGCCGCCGACCACGCCGTCGTACTGGGCCCCCACGGCTACCTCAACCACCACCTCCAACAACGCCTGCGCCTGGGCCCGGTCCTCCACCACGTCGCCGCCTGCGCCTCCAGCCTCACCGCCCTGCACCAAGCCAGACTGTCACTGCTGCACAACGATGTCCCCTCCCATTCTTCCGATACCCGACACCCGGCCCTCGCCCTGGTCATCTCCGCCGAGGCCTCGCTGCTGCCGCTATTCATCCACAGCTACCGCAGGCTCGGCGTCCTCGCGCCGCAAACCCTCGATGGCTACCGCGAGCGTCCACTGGATCATGCACGAAAGGGTTTTGTGTTGGGTGAAGCCGGTGCAGCCGTGCTGCTGCGCCGTGTCCCGATCGAAGACGAACCGATGCCCGGCGAAACCGAGTTGCTCGATACCGTCACCGCCGCCGAGGCCTACGACATCATCCGACCAAGCCCGACCATGCCCGCGCTGCGCCGCATCGCCGATCAATTGTTCGCCGACCGCCACATCGACGTGATCCACCCCCACGCCCCCGGCACCACCGACCACGACCCCGCCGAGCTGAACGTCTACGCCGACGTGCTTAAACGATCGGGCCAAACCACCCCCCCCGACCTCTACGCCTGCAAGGGCGCCCTGGGCCACAGCCTCGGCGCCGCCGGGTTAAGCGCGTTAGTCCTCGCCTGTCTAAGTGCCAAAGCCCGCCAGCGCCCCCCGATGCCCTGGCTGACTTCGCCGATCGATTCCCCCCTGTCCCTCAAGTCTCAAGCCTCACCCCTCAAGCCTTCATCCACCCACGCCATCTTCGCCGCCGGCTTCGCCGGCCACACCGCCGGCGCGGTCATTAAGCATCACTGAGTAACAACCGCGAGGACGCTAAGAGCGCGAAGCAGGAAAGAGCAGAGGTGTCCGCAGATTGCGCAGATGACGCAGATTTAGAAGAGGCAGTTACGCCGGCGATTATCATTCTTAATCTGTGTCATCTGCGCAATC
>JAJDDF010000015.1 GCA_029260455.1 Phycisphaerales bacterium
ACGGTCGAGCGCACGATCGCGTGGTTTCAGAACTACCGGAGGCTGTGCATTCGGTGGGAGAAGTCAACGGTGATGTTCGAGGGCTTCCTGCACTTCGGGTGCTCCCTGCTCCTGCTCAAAGAGGTTTTGGGATAGCTTCTACATACAGAGGTTCACTAGTTCTTGAAGGAGATGCACGATGACTGCCAACCCATTCAACAGCCGCAAGACGCTGCACTGCGCTGCCGGCGCGTTCACCTATTTCGATCTCAATGTATTGGTCGAACACAACGTTGGCGATGTCGCTCGATTGCCCTATTCATTGCGCGTCATGCTCGAAGCCATGTTGCGCAATGTTGATGGGTTCATCGTGACGACCGACGATGTGGCTGGCCTTGCGAACTGGAACGCGAAGAATGTCGACAAGATCGAAATGCCATTTATGCCCGGGCGCGTGCTGCTGCAGGATTTCACGGGCGTGCCGTGTGTTGTTGATCTCGCAGCGATGCGTGATGCGATGAAAAAACTTGGCGGCGATCCGTCACTGATCAACCCCGATGTGCCGTGCGATCTTGTCATTGATCATTCTGTGCAGGTTGATGATTTTGCAACTCGCGTGGCACTGACCATCAACGCAGAGCGCGAGTTCGAGCGCAACAACGAACGCTACGAGTTCTTGAAGTGGGGGCAGCAATCACTTAGTAATTTCCGCGTGGTCCCGCCCGCAACCGGCATCGTGCATCAGGTGAATCTTGAATACCTGGCGCGCGGCGTATTGCAAAAACCACTGGAAGACGTTGCCCCGGGCGAGCCGGGGCGAGTGGTCTATCCAGATTCACTCGTGGGTACCGACAGTCACACCACCATGATAAATGGCATTGGTGTTGTTGGATGGGGCGTGGGCGGCATCGAAGCCGAAGCGGTTATGCTCGGGCAACCGGTGTACATGCGGACGCCCGAAGTGATTGGGTTCCGCCTAAAAGGCAAATTGCCCGAGGGTGCAACTGCGACCGATCTTGTGCTCACCATTACACAGACATTGCGCGCTCATGGAGTTGTTGAAAAATTTGTCGAATTCTTTGGCCCCGGCATTACCGCACTTTCGCTTCCCGATCGCGCGACCATTGCCAACATGGCGCCCGAGTATGGCGCAACGATGGGTTTCTTTCCGATTGATCAGGTCGCCATTGACTTCCTGCGCTTCACCGGCAAGACAGATGATGAGGTCGCGCTTACCGAAGCCTATGCGCGTGCAAATATGATGTTCTGGACACCGGAATCGCCCGAGCCGCACTTTACTGATGTGCTTGAACTGGATATGTCAACGGTGAGGCCATCGCTTGCTGGCCCCAAGCGTCCGCAGGATCGCATTGAGATGCGCTCGATGCAAAGCACTTGGCAGGCGGCGCTTCCCGATACCTTTGGCAAGAGCGCACCCGCGAGTGTGCCGGTGAAACTTTCTGAGGCAAGTCACGCGGATGGTGAAGAGATCACTCTCGAACATGGTTCGGTGGTCATTGCTGCGATCACGAGTTGCACGAATACAAGCAATCCCGATGTCATGATCGCAGCGGGGCTTGTGGCAAGAAAAGCACACGCACTCGGACTCTCGCGAAAACCGTGGGTGAAAACCAGTCTCGCACCGGGGTCAAAAGTGGTCACTGCATATCTGGAAAAAGCTGGCCTTGCAGATGATCTTGAAGCCCTTGGCTTTGCAACAGTTGGCTATGGATGCACGACCTGCATTGGCAATTCCGGCCCATTGCCAGAAGAAATTGATGCTGCGATCAAAAACGGCGACCTTGTGGTTGCATCGGTCTTGAGTGGTAATCGCAACTTTGAAGGGCGCGTGCATTCTGCGGTGCGCGCAAATTATCTCGCAAGCCCGCCTTTGGTTGTTGCGTATGCCATCGCAGGCACGGTTGATATTGATCTAGCAGGTGGCGTGATTGCCCGCACACCCGATGGACGCGAAGTGCGCTTGAAAGACATCTGGCCCACGCATCAGGATATTCGCCAGGCCCGCGAGATGTGCGTCACGCGCGAGCAATTTGTCGAGAAGTATGCCGATGTATTCACCGGCAACCCGACGTGGAATGATGTGCCGATTTCCAAGAGTGAGCTCTACGGCTGGAACGATTCTTCGACGTACATTCAGAGCCCGCCATTCTTTGATGGCATGACCGAAGAACCGCCGAAATGCGGCGCGATCACTGGCGCACGCTGCCTCATGGTTCTGGGCGATTCGGTGACGACGGATCATATTTCACCGGCGGGTGCGATTCTGGAGCAGTCCCCCGCAGGGCAATACCTCATCGATCACGGCGTAACCAAGCGAGAGTTCAACAGCTTCGGCAGTCGGCGCGGCAACGATCGCGTCATGACGCGCGGCACCTTCGCCAACGTGCGCGTGCGCAATCAACTTGCACGCGATGAAAAAGGCAAAATCCCCGAAGGCGGCTGGACGCGCGACTTTACGAAAGCAACCGGCAGCGATCCATGGTCAGCGCCCGTGTCATTCGTCTATGACGCAGCCCAAAACGCAAAGGCGCAGGGCACGCCGCTCATCGTGCTTGCTGGCAAAGACTACGGCATGGGATCGTCGCGCGACTGGGCGGCCAAAGGTGCGATGTTGCTCGGCGTCAAAGCAGTCATCGCGCAGAGCTATGAGCGCATTCATCGATCAAATCTTGTCTTCATGGGCGTGTTGCCCCTCGAATTCCCTGCGGGCAAGAATGTTGAGGCGCTGAATCTCGATGGGACAGAGACATTTGATATTGATCTACCTTCAGCCGTCGAGCCGCGTCAGCAGGTGCAGGTTTCTGCAACAAAATCGGATGGCACGAAGATGACTTTTGAAGCTTTGTGCCGGATTGATACACCGATCGAAATTGAATACTTCCGCAACGGCGGCATTCTTCAGACAGTGCTCCGGAAAAAACTGAATATGGCCCGGGCAAACGCACACGCCTGATTTTGAGTCGTGTCCGTATAAAAATATGACGGTTGTGACGGGCACTCCGTTTGGTCGGGTCTTGCACAACGGAGTCGCCTGCGTCGATCTGCCCGGAACAAGGGAAAGGCCCGCTTTGCCGATCTTATGTGTGTGATGCGCGATCCAATTGCGCTCAAGGAGATCGCCTGAATGACGCACACATACAAGCCTCAGAGTGGACAGACCATGTTGCTCACGCTCTTGTTTTCAGTGTGCGCACTGGGCGGTGTGGTTGCTGCAGGGTCTGGCTATTTCCAATATGAACTGCTGAACATGTCCATCAGGGGCAACGAGATTTCTGAGCAGCAGTGGCTTGTCAATGATTTGCGCCAACTGGGTGTGTCACTTGCTCAACTCGTGTTGTTTCTCGTGACGACCGTGATGTTCTGCATCTGGGTGCATCAGGCCAATATCAACGCGCGGGCGCTCGGTGCCGCAGAGATGAAAAGCACGCCCGGCTGGGCCGTTGGGTCATTTTTTGTCCCGATTGTCAATATCGCGGCACCATATCTTGCCATGGTTGAACTGTGGAAGGTGAGTGATCCTTCTGGTGCGGTATGCAGCGGTATTGATCATCCAAAGCAGCGCGTCTCGCCCTTGCTTGGGGCATGGTGGTTGACATGGCTGCTTGGCGCGGGCATCGGATCAGTTGCGCACATGATGGTGCGCGGTGCTGCTAATCAAACAGCGGCCGCTCGCGCAACAAGCGTTGAAATCCTCGCTGCGATTGTCTGGATGACATGCTGCATGCTCGTTGCTTTTGTCGTGCGCGACATCACCTGGCGACAGGCGCGTCGGCATGAGGCGCAACGTCTCTCAGGGATCACACCTAGTGCGCACACAACGGAATCTTCTACCGCCGAGCGCTCGTTTATGCCGCTCATGGCTGGCGCTTGCGCTGCGCCCGATTCGACCGCCAAGCCGATCCTGCCGAACAAGAAGAGCGCGTAAGGTAAGACACACTGGTCTGTGCGATTGTGCTGATGGCCTGCGGTATCGCTGCCACACTCTTGTGTTCTGCGCAGATTTTCCTTGCATTACCCCTCGTGACCGGGTAAGTGTTGTCAAATGTCTTGCGGCCGCCCCGTTTGCGGCCGCCCCGTGAAAGGCGGCACTCCAATGATGCTCAAAAGGTTCATCCAGAGTCGGTTCATGCTCGGCGTGGCAATGGGAATCATCCTCGACCTCCTGGTCCTGCCCGCACTCCTCGCTGCCCCGCAAGACGGCGGCCTGCCCCCAGATCAACTGCTCATCAACCCGGAGGCCCAGATATTCCCCGCTACAGGCGTCAAGGAATATCAACGCCAGCTCTATTTCGATCTCTTCGGCAGCATCCCGGACACAGATGCTGACTGGATTTACCTCCTCGATGCGCCCGCAGATGCGGTCGGTGCCATCACCGGCGCCACCCACACGGGCGAATTGCTCACCTTCACCGTCGCTGCGACCGCCGCCATTCCAGTTGATCTCGCGCAGCTCACCCCCGCACAAGCGCAGTGGGCGATTGATCACCAGTACACCGCGCAGGATGTTTCGGGCACCATTTCAACCGGACTGCATGCGCGAGCTGTGGAAGCGATGGCAATCTATGCCGTCGATGGAAATGGAGACGGTTGGACCGTACTCGCAGTGCTGGGAGACGAGGGGTCATTTGAACTTGCACCATTTGATCCGATGTTCTCACTAGCGGCACGCGATGATGAGCCACCAGGTGAATGTCAGCCGTTTATTTCCCCCCCGTTTGAGTTCCCCTGTGACGTTTGTGCTTGGCAACTGGCGGAAGACTTGCGAATCGCCGAGTGCAAGTCAAGGCATCTTGCCAAAGACATTTGGAATGATTTTGACAATGAAGTCGCTGCTCTAACCGCAGATATCACTCAGCGCAGCCTAGATATTCAAGCGGAACTTCAGGAGCAGTTGGAGCAGATCAAAAGTCTAGCGGCAAAGCAGATTATTGGAATTCTGCTGGCCAGCGGCGCGGCTGCTGTGTTTGGAATACTATTTGCAGGGCTGTTGGTGATTGCCGCTTTGCACATGGTGGCGGTTCGCGCTCTCAGTGCAGCGCGTGCTGCCCATGCTGCTGCGCAACGGGCGATGAGAGCGCTCGTTCGCGACCTTTCTCGTCAACTTGCCCAAGCAATCCAGCGCCGCGATGATCGGCTTGCTGATTCTGATGCGCAGTTCGCGCTTGATCAGACCCTTGCTCAGGTGAGACACCAGATTTGCATTGACGTCGTCGGGTGTGACTAATCGTCGCAAAAAGAAGCAAGAATGCTAGGCAGCCTATTAACACCCGAACGTCGTGCCCTGGGAGCAACTGCTTTGCTTGACCAGGCGAAGACTTGGGTGAGGCATCCCTCAGCTTATCTATCACGGCGTACTCGCGCTCTTCATGCAATGGTTGGATTGATTGTTATCGTCAGTATCACCTTTTTGCCGCACGGGCATGTTTGGCGAACTTGGTTCTCATTGATTGCGATTGTCACACTGTTCTTCGTAGCATCTGCTGTTCGGCAATATCGGGTCGGTGCGCGTCATGCTTGGCACATTGCGGCATATAAGGTTGGCCTGCCCCTCTGCACCAAGTGCTGCTATGACCTGCGCGGTTCGCCCATGGATAAACCCTGCCCCGAGTGCGGCACACCGTGGCCCGATCCGCCCGAAGGCGTGCCTGCGTACACGGGCGAGCAGGGTGTGGATGGGAGTGGATAATGACACAATGAGCCGCAATCCAATGTGGAACTTGGTGCCCGAGTGGCGTGCGATTATTCGTGCGGGGTATGCAGATGCAGCGTATCTATGCGCGGATCCTTCGGCGCTTCGTCGGGCGGCATGGCAAGAAATTGCGTCGTTTGGATTCATTGCCCTTTCAATTGCCAATACGCTTTATTCGAGTCGAACACTATTCTCGCAAGGCACTTCATTTAGAAGCTATCCCAAAACCTCTTTGAGCAGGAGCAGGGAGCACCCGAAGTGCAGGAAGCCCTCGAACCACCGTTGACTTCTCCCACCGAATGCACAGCCTCCGGTAGTTCTGAAACCACGCGATCGTGCGCTCGACCGTCCAACGTCGACGATACCGCCGCAATGCGCGACCATCTTGTGTCTTGACTTTGCGATTGCGTTTGTTGGG
>JAJDDF010000016.1 GCA_029260455.1 Phycisphaerales bacterium
CATCGTTTACGGCGTGGACTACCAGGGTATCTAATCCTGTTTGATCCCCACGCTTTCGTGCCTCAGTGTCAGGACAGGCCCAGTCACCTGGCTACCCCTTTGGTGTTCCGTTAGATATCAACGCATTTCACCGCTCCACCTAACGTTCCGATGACCTCTACCTACCTCAAGACATGCAGTTCGCCCCGCAATTCCTCGGTTGAGCCGAGGGCTTTCACAAGACGCTTACACATCCACCTACGCACGCTTTAAGCCCAGTGATTCCGCCTAACGCTCGGGCCTCTCGTATTACCGCGGCTGCTGGCACGAGATTAGCCGGCCCTTCCTTTGGACCTGGTCAGTTCTTCCTAGGTCCTGACAGTGGTTTACACGGCAAAACCGCTTCATCCCACACTCGGCATTGCTCCGTCACGCTTTCGCGCATTGCGGAAGATTCGTTACTGCAGCCTCCCGTAGGAGTCCGGGCAGTGTCTCAGTCCCGATGCGGCGGGTCGTGCTCTCACACCCGCTACCCGTCTAAGGCTTGGTGAGCCTTTACCTCACCAACAACCTGATAGGACGATCGCCGCTCCCAAGGCGCCGTAGCTTTGCTCCGGAGAGATCATGGGGTATTACCGCCGGTTTCCCGACGCTATCCCCCACCTCAGGGTACGTTCGATCGCATTCCTCGCCCTTCCGCCGGTTTCCACCCACCGAAGTGAGCTTCTCCCTCAACTTGCATGTTTTAACCATGCCGACAGCGTTCAAGCTGAGCCAGGATCAAACTCTTCAATTGATTTTTCAATGTCCTCCATACCACTTGGCTTCACTTCCACTTTCGCTTCCGCATCACTTCGCAGCACAGAGTTCAAATTCATTGAAGGCCTGTTCTTGGCACTACGTCACACGTTCGTGTAACGCGGTCCCAGTTTTACCGAAAATCCACCATGGAATAAATCCCACGACAAATTCCGGCAAACTGTCGCCGAGGCGGCGAACCTCGACAATTTTTAATCACTCAATGGCACCTGCACATCTCTCCACATGGAAGAAATGCCAGGCTACGAGAACCACTTGAGCACGCCGAATGCTGTGACATCCGACGAGCTTGTGTTTGTACAGTCACGACAGGCCCTGCAACGGGCTTTCGGGCTCGCACCCTAGTCGCGACCGCACATCCTTGCGGTTCCCCAACTGTTCACTTGTCAAAGAATGAGCAACTCCACCATCGCATCCGCTCTGGCAGAACTGCACCACACCCGGCCGGCAGGCTGAGTGCGGTCCGACACTGTACCAACCCCCCCATCCCTGTCAAGTCATCAGGCCTTCCATCCCGCCTCACCCACGATTTCTCCACAAAATCTGACTTCGTCCTCGCCCGCTTATTGTCACTCTCTGGGCGTCACGCTCACCGCAGCACCCCACACCGATGCTGCCCCCCTTGGACCAGGCTTTCCACTGCCTTTGGGTATACCCATCGCCCCGCGGGCCGCCGCCTCCATCGTCGCCCCTGTCGTTCGCACATCATCCACCAACACCACCCGCACCCCCTCAAACCCCGCATTACGACGCAGTCTGATCGATCCCTTCACGTTGGCTTCACGTCTGCCCGCAGGCACATCAAGCTGGCTGGGCCTGTGCTCCCGCCAAAGCTGGGTCGCGCACGCAACACCGAGTTCCACCGCTGCCGCCCGTGCAATCACCTGGGAATGATCAATCCCACGCACCATCCGCCGACGCCTGCTCATGGGCACCGCCTGCACCACCACCCCGCCCGCCGGCACCCCGTCAAGCACGCCCGCATCTCGAAGCGCCCGCCCCAGTTCGTGCCCGAGCGCCACGCCATAGGGCCGCACGCGCTGAAACTTCAACACGCCGACCCACTTCGCAAGGTCTCCCTCATACGCACCCAGCCGCACCATGCGTTCGCACTTCAACTTCTGTGTGTGACACGCACCGCATCCAAACTCGCGCTGCTCGAATGGCCCCACCGTGCCGCCACATCGCGCGCAGTACGCCTCCGGCACATCGGCCTCAAACCGCGACATCCCCTGTGAAACAGGCACAACCGTCGGCGCAAGCATCAATCGTTCAAAGTGTGCCCAGAGCGCACCGATGCGCGAATCGTGCCGCTCATCAATGCCCACACTCGCATCATTATGAACCGATTGCGCAGGCTCAACAACAGGCGCAAGGGGCCACGCAAAGCGCCCACTGCCAGTGCCATGCTCACCTGCCGTCATGACTCATCCGCACGCACTGGTCAGTCGCTCACGCAACATCGTTGCGCGCTCGATGCGCCGTTCCGCCTGATCCAGTGGGCGACCCACCAACCGCTGCAGGTGCCCAGGCTGGATCAACACCGTCAGATACGTCAACTGTTCAAGGGTGATCCCGCTCACCAGTTCTGTCGCCACCCCGAGGCGCACCTGACTCAGAAGCTGCGTTGCTTCCTCAGCTTTCATGATCCGCGCCGACCGCAACACGCCCAGCGCCCGCTGCACCTGATCTTCAAGCATCACCCGTCGCTTACTGAGCAATGTCCGCCGCGAAGAACGCTCAAAATCAAGAATCTGCGGCAGAATCTCATGCTCAAACTGCATCAAAATATCCTGCTCACTCCGCCCCAATGTCACCTGATTCGACACCTGACAAAAATCGCCCAGTGTGTCACTGCCCTCGCCATGCACGCCGCGCACCGCAAGACTCATCGCCTTGGTGGCGCGTTTGAACTTGTCCATCTCGCCTGTGAGTTTCAACGCTGGCAGGTGCAGCATCACCGACACCCGAATCCCCGTGCCAAGATTGGTCGGACACGCTGTCAGATAGCCAAATCGCAGCGAAAACGCATAGTCCATGCGCGATTCAAGCCGGTCATCCATCGTGATTGCTTCACGAAAAGCACTTGTCAAATCAAGGCCCGGCCGCACCACCTGCAAGCGCAAATGGTCTTCCTCATTGACCATCACCGCGTATTCTTCATCCGGCGTTGAGACCGCAAGGCCGCGCCAAGGCTCACTTTTCGCCTGCTGCTGGGAAATAAGATTCCGCTCAAGCAGCACGCGCCGATCCAGTGCATGCAGCCCCGCCAGATCAACCCACATCAGATGCGAGCGCGACCGCCCCACAATCCCCGAGTCCATCAGGCATTCCTGCGCCCGCTCTTTGATCGCCTCCCGCTGGTCATCCGTTGCCCGATGCACAAAGGGAAACCCCGCCATATTCCGTGCAAGCCGCACCCGCGATGACACCACAACATCACCCTCGCGCCCGCTGCGCGTGAGCCATGATGCACTCGCTTCCGGGTCAAATCGTGTCATCATTCCTGACTGCCTTCATCGCGCTCTTCGCCGCCCTCGCCACGCCCGCCCTCAATCGTGCCGATCTCATCGCGCAATTTCGCCGCCCGTTCATATTCCTCTTGCGACACCGCTTCACCCAGTTCTCTGCGCAAACACATCAACCGCTGTTGCCGCTCGACCATCGACCCCGCGCGCTTCGGCACTCGCCCGATGTGCTGTTCACCCCCATCATGGGCCCGCACAAGCAAGGGAACGATTCGATCTTCAAACGTCTGGTAGCACGCCGGGCACCCGAGCAAACCCTCCGCCCGGAACTTTGCAAAGGTCAACCCGCACTCCGAACAACTGGCAATCGCCTGCTTCTTGGAAGTCTCTGCATGCCCTTGCGCCGCAACCATCTTGTGCATCATCGCGCTCATCGTTTCCGCATCTGGCTTTTTGGGCAAGACGCCAAGCTCATTGGCGTGCGCCTCGCACAGGTGCCTTTCGCGCCGTTCACCATTGGACACAACCACCTCGTGCACCGTGGCTTCGTTGTCGCACATATCGCATTTCACGCCCATGCCGCCCATTGGTTCATCCTCTATTCCCAACTTGCCGCTATCCCAAGTTACCGCGACGCAATCACATGCTCTGGGCGCTTCGTCACCCGCGCCCCATGCCGCACCACCGCCGCAATCGATGCTAACTGCTCCAGCACATCAGGCACATCCTTGAGCGCCAGCATCGTCGATGCATCACTCTGCGCCCGCTCAGGTGTTGGGTGACATTCCAGAAACACCGCATCCACTCCCGCCGCTGTCGCCGCTCGTGCAAGCAGCGCCACCCGGTCCCGCCGCCCCCCGGTCACCGAGCTCGCACCGGGAAGCTGCGCCGAATGCGTCGCATCAAAGCACACCGGCGGCGCTGACCACTCTCTGCCTGATTCTTCGTCGATACCCAGTTCCATCAGGTCGCCAACACCAATGAAATCGTTCACCAACCGGTGATACCCGAAAAATGTCCCGCGCTCTGTCACCATCAGATTCGCACACCCCGCGCACTCGCACTTGCGGATCGGCCCCACCATCTCGCGCGGGCTCAGGAATTGCCCCTTCTTGATATTCACCCCGCACCCGTGCTTGCCCGCAGCCCTCGACGCCGCCTCTAACAGATCGGTCTGTCGGCACAAAAACGCCGGAATCTGCAAGAGGTCAACCTGCGCCGCTGCCTCATTCACTTGCGCTGGCTCATGAATATCTGTCGTCACCGGCGCGCCAACCTGCGCCCGCACCTGCGCAAGCATCGCAAGTCCGCGCTCCACACCAGGCCCGCGCGGCGACCCGCCACTGGTCCGGTTCGCCTTATCAAATGATCCCTTGAAGATATAGCCAAGCCCAAGCGCTCCGCACGCCGCATTCACCACCTCTGCCACTTCAAGGCAAAGCTCGGCAGATTCCAACACGCACGGCCCCGCGATCACCACAAGCCCCCGGTCGCGCCCCACCTCGACAGCACCCCCCGGTCCATCAATGACGCACCGGCGCACTGCCAGATCCATATTGGCCTCGTCTTGGCTCTTCACACCAATAGTGTACGCCCCGCACCCGCGCTCAGGCCGCCCCTCACTCCTCGATTCCTTCCGGGAGCTTCTGGACAACCTGCGGATAGATCACCCCGGTGCGCAAGCCCTGCCGTCCATTGCACCGCGCTGCGCGTCCCCATGCACGTTATCTCGCAAACTCCCTCGACCTGAGTCTCATCACCCGCCGTGATCGACCGATAGCCGGTGGGCACACGTTCAGGGGGCAACGTCAACTCCCGATTGACAAGAGGCACCGATTGCAAAAGGGCATCGCGTGAAGGTTCGAAGAATGACACAACTTCCAAATGATCCCAAAGCCTTCGCCGAACACGTCTGTGCGATTCTCGCGCGCCTAAAGCCGTCGCTCGCCGTCGAGCTCGCAAACCCCGGCGAACTCATCGTCGATGGACGCCGCCTCGATCTCGACAACCTCCACCGCCTTGTCGTCACCGATGCCGAGCGCGGCGTCGAAATCGTCGAGCAATACCTCGATCATCTCTTCGACGAACAAACCTTCGCAGTCAACACTATGCCATGGGAAGCGGCGCGGTCGCGCATCATGCCGCGCGTTCAGCCCGAATCAATCTTCAACCATCTCTCGCGTGATCTCGTCGCGCACATTCCATTTGTCAATGACACCGTCGTTGTCTTCGTTATCGACCTGCCCAACATGACTGTTTCAGTGACCACCGAACAAATGGCGCGCTGGGGCGTCACCGAAGAGGAACTCGATACGGTCGCCCGCGAGAACCTCGATCAATACGCACCCACACTCGAATTCCGCACCGTCGAAGCTGAAGATGGCGGCAAAGCCGTGCTGCTCATCATGCAAGATGGCTACGACGCCTCGCGCATTTTGCTCTCCGATCTCTTCATGACACTCGCCCCGGAGTTTGGTGGCGATTTCTACGTTGCAACGCCTTCGCGCGATATGTTCCTCGCGGTCGGTACCGATGCAGAAGACTTCGTCGAACGCATCGCCGAGCGCGTCGAACACGACTTCGAACGCCTGCCCTACCCCATCACCGACAAGCTTTTCTACGTCACCCGTGATGGCATTGCGGGCACCGTCAGCAAAGCGGCCTAACTTCTTGTCCCCCTCTCCCTCAGGGAGAGGGGCTAGGGGAGAGGGGATTCCCCGTTATCCGCAACTACCTCAGGCACCCACGACGCCTGCACCTGTCGCACTTCCTTGAGCCCGCCACGCACCATCTCAATCAATCGCCAGTACATCACCAAGATCACCGCCGGCCCGATGTTCGCGATGAACTGCGCCATCGACGCCGTCGGCGCGCCCCCACCGCCAAATGACACCGTGTTCGCTACAACCGCGGCAACAATAGAACCCGCAATCACAACGAGCGGCCCCGCCCACGCCAATGCATCGGCACGCCCTCGCACCTTGGGCAGCGCCATGCGCGAACTCATCTTCCCCAGATACGTCATCGAGCGCACATACTGCAAGATCACGCCGATGAGCGTCAAAACCGAAGCAAAGAAAATACCCACACCCGCAATCGCAGCGCCCGCTGCAAAGCCGGTCCCCCCAATCCCGCCGCTGAGCACAATCAGAAATGGCAACGTACATGTCATCAGAATCAGCCCGAGTCGCGTGCTCCGGCGCGCCTGATCCGCCACCATCGCCTTGCCGCGCACCGGATCCTTCGCCGTCAGCATCCACCATCCGACGGCATAGAGCAGCAAGCTGACAATCGACCACCCGCCAAAGATAATCGACTGCACTACTTGCCCGCCAAGCCCGAAGTTCATCACGCCTGTGAGGTCAAGCACAGCGCTCACCACTTGCACACCCAACATCACAAAGAGCAGCACCGACGCAATCGATACGAGCGTCGCGCCCCGGCTGAGCATCGTCACATAGCTCGGCGCCGCGGCCTCAAGCCGCCCGCCCAGTGCGCTTGGACGCGCCGGCGTCGCGCACTCCGGGCACACGCCATCAATCTGCAGCCCGCGCAAGCTGTACCCGCAGCTCCCGCAGGGAACTTCCGCTGTGATGAGCCCTTCGCGCGCTGCAATGAATACACCCGATGACCGTTGCACCGCCAACCCGCACTCCGGACACGCTCCATCGATCGCAATGCCTGTCAGGTCGTATGCGCACGACACGCACCGCGCATCAGTAGAAATTGAACCATCCGCGCCAACTTCGAGTGCGCGAAGTTCATGTGCGTCAACACGATGCGGCGATGTGCGCCTGACTGCCATACACGCCAGTCTATCGCCTTCTGTCCAGTGCCCAATGCCTCGTGCCCGGTGCCTCCTTAGAAATCAAAGTCCGTGTTCCGCCAGTCTTCACCCTCAGGATCGGGCAACTTCGCCGCCTGCTCCTCGGTCAACAGCCCGCGCAGCTGCGCGTACCGACCGTGCATCAACTTCTTCTTCTCCGATTCCAGCTCGGACCGCTCGCCACCGCGCCCGGCCCCGCCCATGAGATCCTGTATTTTCACGTCAACATCCGATCGCAACATCGCCTTCTCAAGTTTTTTGTTCAGTGCCAATATCTCTGCCTCGTAGCGCTCCTGAAACCCTGCAATCTCTGTTCGCTGCTCATCAGTCACATCCGCCATCTCAAGGACAGTGCGCACGCCGGCATCGACATATGAATCTTTGTAGAGCGATGGAAACGCCGCTTTGTCATACGCGGATGCAAACTTGTCATACGCCTCACCTTCCAACCGCAACGCAACCTGATCACGATATTTCCCATTCAAATTGCGCACTGTGATCAGCTTGTCGCGCAAGTCGGCAAACAATTCATTCATCTTGTCCATGTTGCTCAAAAAGCCGTTCTTGCGAATATCTGCCCAGGCTTCTTTCTGTTCCTCCGCCAGATCTTCAAACTCGTGCAGCTCACGATCAACCTCGCGCTCATACTGATCAAGCACCGGTGCAACAATTTCCATTTGCTCTGCATTCAACTCGAGCTCGTCGACCAGCAATACAACGTCCGCACGCAGTGCTGAAACAAACCCCAACTGACGATTGCCCATCGAACGACCGCGATACCAGCGCCGCTCGGCCCGGGGCCAATTCTCCAACTGCTCATCCGTGAGGATCAGCTTTACATCTTCAAATAGTTGCTTCTGGAGGCCCTTGCCCTTCTCAGCGAACTGCTCAAACTTCGGGCTGATATCGGCCCACGCATCGGCGCCACCACCCTGCTGCGCCTCCTCGCGAACCTGCTTGATGATGCCGCGCATGATCTCAGACAATCGCTCGAACTCGGCAGCCATCGCCGAGTGCAGGTCGTCAGTCATCGCGTGCTGCGACTCGTCAAGTTTGAGTGTGTCGGCAATCTGCTCAAGCTCGCGGCTGTTCACCGGCGGATCAAAAAGCTGCCCCCACTCGCCGCCCATCTGGGCGCGCGCCGGTGTCGCAACAACCAACACCGCCACGACCGCTGAAAGCCCCCACACCACCGCCGTGTGCCATCTGCGCAGACCAGTTCGATTCGCCATCACACTGCCTCCTGCGTGCGCCCGATTCCGCACGCACCGAACCCCATATCCCATCATCTACCCTGTCTTACCGCTCACATGATTGGCGGTTTACACCCCGGCATGTCGCGCAGCCAATGTATCACCATCATTTCCCCATTTGTTGCCCAAGTTGGCACCCGCGATCGCGGGCCGCCTTCACCGCCGCGGACACGATCTCCCTGAACCCCCGTTCTTCAAGCGCATTGAGCGCCGCTGCGGTCGTCCCGCCCGGGCTAGTGACTGCCTCGCGCAATGCTGCTGCTGATCGTTCATCCTCTTCCATGAGCCGGGCCGCCCCGATCATCGTCTGGCGCGCTGCCCAAGCTGCCTCGTCCGCAGTGAGCCCGACCGCTTCCCCCGCCGCCGCCATCGCCTCAGTAAGCAGAAACACATACGCTGGCCCGCTGCCCGCGACACCTGTGAAGGCATCCATCTTCTCTTCATCATCAAGCAGTAACACCTGCCCCACCGTTTTGAACAGGGCTGAAGCCCGCGCTTCGTCCGCCTCGCCTGCGCCCTGGCCTGCCGACAGGGCTGTCATTCCCCTCCCCACCAGCGCAGGAAGGTTCGGCATTGCCCGAATCACCCTCGCTTTGGGCCCCAGCGCCTCTGCCATCTTCGCTGTCGTCACCCCAGCCATCACGCTCATCACAAGCCGACCCTTAGCCGAACCATCCACAACGGCCCGAATCGCCGGGGCCACCTGCGGAAAGACCTGCGGCTTCACCGCAATCAAGACCACCGCATCCCATGCCAGAGCGCCAACCTCTGCGATTTGACCTGCAGCCCGTACCCCCTGACAGATCATCGCGCTGCACCGCTCACCATTCGGCTCTACAACGCCGACAGCGCTGGGTGCGAGGTTGCCCGAACGCACTGCCCCCTGCACAATCGCGCCGCCCATCGACCCGCCACCAATCACCAAGAGTTCGATTGCCACTTTGCGAAACCCCCTTGCCTGCGCGCGGGGCTGGCATCGACCCAACCCCTGTCCTCAACGCGACTACACTACCGCCTTCATGGCGATCCCCTACACAATGGAGTTTGAAAAGCCGCTTGCGGAAATTGACGCCGCCCTGGATGCTCTCGATCGCGAGCCCAAAGAGGGCAGCGCCACGCCAAATCGCGCCCCAGCAGTCGCCGAACTGAAAAAAACCCAGCGCGACACCCTCAAGAAGATTTACGCGAATCTCACCCCCTGGGAAACTGTTCGTGTAGCACGCCACCCAGACCGTCCCCTCTTCCGTGACTACCTCTCATTGATCGCAAAGGATTTTGTCGAACTGCACGGCGACCGGCGCTTTGGCGATGACCCCGCCCTTGTCACCGGGTTCGGCCGCATCGGCTCACACAAGTGCCTGCTGGTCGGTCATCACAAGGGCAAAGACACCAATGAGAAACTCGCCTGCCACTTCGGGTGCGCCCACCCCGAGGGGTATCGCAAGGCGTTGCTCAAGATGAAACTCGCTGAAAAATACAACCTGCCCATCGTCACGTTCGTCGACACGCCCGGGGCGTATCCGGGGCTCGGCGCTGAACAACGCGGCCAAGCGGAAGCCATCGCAGTCAACTTGCGCGATATGAGCATGCTCAAAACGCCTATCGTCACCGTTGTCATCGGCGAAGGCGGCTCGGGCGGGGCGCTTGGCATCGCTATCGCTGACCGCATCGCGATTCTTGAGTTTGCGTATTACTCGGTGATCTCCCCCGAAGGGTGCTCTGCGATTCTGTGGAAACAGGCGAATCCGCAGAACAACGCTGAGGCAGCCGCTGCACTGAAGCTCACGGCCAAAGACAACAAACGCCTGGGCATCGTCGACACCATCATCAAAGAACCCGTGGGCGGCGCTCATCGCAACCCTGTCAAAACCGCAGCATCAGTTGAGCGCTGGATCACCGATCAACTCAATGAACTGATGCGACTCAAACCCGGCTTGCTCCCCGCGCGCCGGTATGAACGGTTCCGGGCCCTTGGCAAAGTGGGCGAACCGAAACCACCTGCGACAGGCAGCGCCACCTAGTCGCAAGCGTGAACACTGTGCTTTGCGGGCAAACCCAACGCAGGATTGGCCGCACGTCCCGATTGACCGCAGGGCCCACCCTTGCTATCTTCCCCAGCTTTGACTTTTCAGCAATGCGACCTAACTTGCTCGCAGTAAACAACTTACGATTTTTCTGCCCGACCCGAATCATGCCAAGCACAGCAAAGACCAAAGGGAAGAGCGCCAAAAAGGCTGGCACAAAGTCAGCATCATCCAAGGGCAGTGCGCGCTCCAAAAAGCCCGCAACGACAAAAAAATCCGCTGCCAAAAAACCAACACCCAAGTCAACGCCCAAAAAGACCACGAAAAAGAAAACCACCGCCAAGAAGGCTCCAGTTAAAAAACCAGTGGCCAAAAAACCTATCACCAAGAAGACGCCGGCCAAGAAGACGTCACCAAAGCCTGTTGCCAAAAAGGTGCCAGCTAAAAAACCAGCACCCAAAAAGACGCCTTCGAAAAAAACTACAACCAAGAAGCCTGTAGCCAAAAAAGCACCTGCCAAAAAGGTGCCCGTCAAAAAGACCGCTTCCAAACCACCACCCAAGCCTGCACCCAAGAAGCCGGCGGCACCGCGATTTCGCACCTTCTTTGAACACAGCAATGAAGGTGCAGCGGCAGCCAAGAAACTTGCTGCAGCTGCGGGCCTGACGAAACTCAAAGATGAAGGCAAGCGCGTCGCCGCAGAACCCGCTGTCAAACGCCTCACCAGAAGCCCGCTCGCAAAGAAAGAACGCGAACACTACAAGGAAATCCTCCTCCTCAAACGAGCCCAACTGGTTGGCGATGTCACAGGCATGGAAACAGAAGCCCTGACCGGCGGCGGCTCCGGGGCGCTTTCAAGCCTGCCCCAGCACATGGCAGACGCTGGTTCTGATACCTATGACCAGTCGCTCAACCTTGATCTCGCGGCGGGGCAACGCAAACTCCTCATAGAAATTGATGATGCCCTAGCCCGTATTGCAAACAATACATTTGGCATTTGTGAGGACCTCGGCATCCCAATCAGCGCCGAACGTCTTGAAAATACGCCCTGGGCACGCTGTTCAATCGAGGGTGCACTCGAACGGGAACACCGTGAGGGACTTCTCTAGTCTGATGTGAGCATGACAGAGCGCTCCTCCCCAACACACTCCCCCGTGTCCCAATCGCCCGCCGCGTGGCGCTCGCGAAGCGCATGGACCGTACTTATCATCTCCACTCTCCTTGCACTTGCCCTTGACCTCGGCTCAAAACATCTCGCCTTTGCGCACATCGCACCCGACCCTGTTGTTGTCGATCGCAGCGATGTCATGACGCAAATGGCAAAGGACGTGCGCGGCTTGCAAGCACTCGTTCCCCTGCACAAGGCCGTCACACCCATCCCCCACATCCTTGAATTCAAGCTCGTCCTGAACGGCGGCGCAGTCTTTGGCTCGGGGCAGGGTCGGCGCTGGTTCTTTATCGGCTTCACAGGCGTGGCCCTGCTTTTTGCAATCTATCTCTTTGCGCGCTGGACCCGCGCCAACGAACGATGGTCGCACATCGCCATTGGCCTGATTCTTTCGGGCGGACTTGGCAATCTCTACGACCGCCTCACCCTTGCCTGCGTGCGCGATTTCATCCACCCATTGCCGGGCGTGACCTTCCCATTCGGCCTCTCATTGCCCGGCGGTCAGCGTGAAATCTGGCCCTATGTCTCCAACGTCGCAGATGCAGCATTGCTCGTGGGTATTATCTTCCTGCTCATCCGCATCTGGCGCGATGACAAAGCCCTGCAATCGCGCCAGGCCGAACTCGCTCGCGAATAGATATTCAACTGCCGGGCGTGTCTCCGCCACAGTTGCGTTCCACCGGCACCAGACACAAAAAATGCATGCCCTCATCGCGAGCAGCGCGCAACTGATGCTCTTCATCTGCGGGCACGTACACAACATCACCTGCCTTCAGCGCTCGATATTCACCTTCGAGCAGCACCTCGCCGCGCCCTGACACAATAAACACTTCGTGTTCGTAATCATGACTGTGCTTGGGTGCATGCCCACCCGCCTCGACTTTGAACGATCGCATCGCAAAGTGCGGAGCCCCATCATCACGCCCCACCATCAGCGCCATGCGAATGCCTGATACCCCATCCATCTGCACCGGTGCGTCTGCCATCTCATGCACATTGCGAATCAACATCCATTTCTCCTTGCTCACAGGTCCGTCGCACTCGCAACTCCCCACTGGGAACAGTAGTCTATGCGCGGCATGACACACCCCACCACCACCGGCACACTTCGCATTCAATCCTTCACCCTTGGCCCGTTTGCGACCAACTGCTACATCATCTTCGCTGAGGGTGACCCAGAGTGCTGGATCATCGACGCCTCCTTCGAGCCGGAGCCGATGATTGATTTCATCCGCACCAACACCCTGCGCCCATCGCGCATCCTGCTCACCCATGCCCACGCTGATCACATCGCCGGGCTGACTGAAGTCAAAGACGCTTTTCCCGAGGCGCGCGTCGCGATTCATCCTGATGAAGTGTCATGGCTTTCCGATCCGGTTGCGAATCTCTCTGCGGCGCAGGGGCTCAGTATCACGCCGGGCCCGCCCGATGAAACACTTGACGATAATCAACAGCTCACTTTCGCGGGCCGCACATGGCGCGTGATTCATGTGCCGGGACACTCACCCGGAAGTGTGTGTTTCTATAGCGAAGCCGATGGCGTTGCGATCTCAGGTGATGCGCTCTTCGCCGGTTCGATCGGGCGCACCGATTTCCCCACGTCCGATCACGACACACTCATCACCGCAATACAACGCCGTCTCTACACGCTGCCTGACAACACAGCAGTGTTGCCCGGGCATGGCCCACCAACCACCATCGAGCGCGAAAAAACCTCAAATCCCTTCGTGCGCGCACAGTGACATGATGATTCGTCCGACCATGCAGGGCGATTTCGAGGCCTTTGCGCGCCTCATCAACTATTACATCCGCAACACCCCTATTCATTTTGGCCTTGTTGATGTCACGGCCGCCAACTTCGAGGCGCAGTGGCGCGAATCGCGCAACACCTATCCGTGGTTCACCGCTGAAATTGATGGCATTTTCGCAGGCTATGCAAAAGCTGCGCCCTGGCGCGAGCGCGCTGCCTATGCAAAGACCGCAGAAGTTGCGATCTATGTCGAAGACCATGCCCACCGCACGGGTGTCGGCCGCGCGCTCTATGAACAGTTGCTTGCAGCACTCAAGTCGCGCGGCTTCCACACCGCCATCGCGGGCGCCACCATGCCCAATGATGCCTCAGTGAAATTTCATGAAGCCATGGGATTCATCGAGGTCGGCACCTTTCGCGAAGTCGGCACGAAGTTTGACCAATGGCACGATGTCCGCTTCTGGCAGAAGATGCTGTAATTCGGGTGGGTCAGGCATCCCGCCTGTCTCTTCTGCTCGGGTGCCGTGGTCTGAGTCCGCGAAGGCCACGTTCTTCCTCCCCATTCTTTGGGAGGGGGCAAGGGGGAGGGGTTCTTTCTTCTCTGTGTTCTCTGCGCCTCTGTGGTGAATCTTCTTCCTTCCCTTCCTCTGGGAGTGGGCTCTCACCCCCACCACTTCTCGCCCCACATCGCAAGATTGATCATGGGCCACGCAAGGTTCCAGTGTTCTGTTGGTGAGGTCGTGACTGTTGCGATCGCCTCCGCACTGAACATCTCGCGTGCAAATGCGCCGCGCTCAAGCACCGCTGCACAGTCGCCCGCCCAGCGCTCAAATGGCAAAGGAAAGCTCGCCTTCGGACGCTCAAGAACATGCGCAGGCACGACATCTGCAAACGCACTGCGAAGCACGCGCTTGGTCCGCTGCGCTGTGGCGATCGCAACCGCGCCCGATGATTCATTCTCGTCAGCACTCGTCGAGTCAAATTTCATGCTCAACGGCAACGCTTCTGCAAGCTTCGCTACTTCAAAATCTGCTATGGGTGTGCGCCCTTCGACGCCTGCGAGCATGGTCGATGTATCCAATCGTTGCAGCAAACCCTGCAGGTTCACACGCCGTGTGTAGCGCAAATGCGCCTGCAGACCCTGTGCTATTCCATCTTGCGAGGCTTGGTCATATTCGCACTGCGCTGTGGCATACATCCACGCATCGTTGTTCAGCTCATGCCACACGCGCGGCGAAACCACTGCCGACTTCACCTGCTGTGTCATCCAACCGGTTGCCAGCACTTCAAACTGCGCGGGGTGCATGGCGCAGGCAGCGTCATCGCCGCCCGCTCGACGAGCATAAAATTCACCGGCAGAATCAAGCGATCGTTCATAGCCAGCAAAAAGCTCATCGGCGCCTTCGCCTGACAAAGTGACCACGCACCCATCGGCGCGCAACCGTTCGGCGACAGCATGAATCGCAACTTCATTGGGCGTGCTGAGCGGCACACCAAGGGCGCTGATCATCAGTGGCCACTGCTCGCCAAAATGCTCGCGCGTGACAATCGCTTCCGAGTGCGCTGTACCAAATGCCCCCGCCACGCGCTGTGCGCAGGTGAGATCATCATCAAGTGCGCCGGGCTCGGGCACATCCTCGCGCGCACCCGCACAGTAGGTGCGAAGGTTTGGGTGATTCTGCTGCGCAAGTGCCGTGATAATCGTCGAATCAAGACCACCTGAAAGCAAGCCGCAGATCGGCACATCGCTGCGCAGATGGCGCTGCACAGAATCGGTGATGGCATCGCGCACACGCTGCCCCGCCTCTGCCTCATCCATCTCAGTTGACGTTAACCATGTTGCATAGTCGCGCGCGGTCATCACGGGCGCTTCACCTGACAGATCGATCGAAATGACTTCGCCCGGCTGCACCGCACGAATGCCATCAAAGAGTGTCCACCCGCCAAAAACAGTGCGAATCGTGGTCAAATAGGCGCTCACCATGGGCAAAAATGGCACACAGGGCACGGTTGGGCATCCAAACAGCGGTGCAATCGCAGACGAAAACACCATTTCGTGCGCACCCATGTGGTAATATAGCGGCTTGATGCCAAGTGGATCGCGCGCCAGAATCAATCGCCGCGGCCCTGGCTCGTAATACGCAAGTGCGAACATGCCGCGCATGCGCGGGAGCGCATCCTCACCCCAGTGTTCCAGTGCGCGGAGAACCGTTTCGGTATCGCACTGTGTTGTGAAGTGCGCACCTTCACGCTCAAGGTCATGCCGAAGTTCCGAATCGTTGTACAACAAGCCGTTGTAAATGAGCACGCCCCTGGGCAATCCCGTCGCAGGATCGTTCTTCGCAAACATGGGCTGAGCGCCCGCGGGCGTCGGATCAATCACTGCAAGTCTTCGATGCGCAAGAATGACATTCTCGTGCGCCCACATCCCTGCGCCATCAGGGCCGCGATGGACAAGTTGGTCGCGCAGTTGCGCTGCGCGATCCGCATCAATTGATGGCCGATGTGTTCCAGTTGCCGCGATGCCAAAGAGACCGCACATACAGGTAGTTATCGGTCGAGAAGGGTTAAGAGGTCAAGCGCTTCACCCGGCGCTGTGCGCGCAAGCGTGACCTGCCAATTGTTCTCTGCACGCACCGCCTGCCAAGCAAACTCACAAGTGATGCCATCAAGGCGAAACCGGATGTGCCGCTCAGCGGCCGTCTCGACTTTGATCTGGCACCACCCTGCCCCGACGCGCCGAACCTGCCCGCGGCCGCCGGTCAGTTCACCTTCGAAGACGAGATAGCGCAGCCGATGGTCGGGGATCGCATCTGCGTGAAATCGGCACGAATTTTCTCCCGCCCCAAAGGCGGGATTTTTGTGCACCCGAAAGGCCAACAGCCCTCTCTTTTCACCAGCATTCCCCAACATATCGACCCCGGATTCGACCCGATCACGAGCAAAAAGCCAGTCCCAGTGAACCCTATCTGCGGTTTCGTGCCGGAGAACGACCATCTGTCGCGACAGATCGGTCACACCATCATCGGCACAACTTGCGCGGGCTGGTCCCATGTGGTTACACTACCGCCTGTCAATGGAAATGACCCAAGGAGGCGACCGATGGAACGACCCGCCCAACACACCTGCTCATTGCTGCGCTCGTTTTTGACCCTCGGCGTGTGTGCCGTGGCGACCTTGACGACCGCGTGTTCAACCCCCTCATATATCTATGTCGAACGCGGCAACATCGCATTAGAAGATGGCGATTACGAACACGCGGAATCGCAGTTCACACTCGCACTCGACAACCGCGGCGGCAGCACCGATGCGCGCATGGGACTCGCGCGCACCCAACTCAAACTTGGTCAGCCTGCGCACGCGCGCGAACAGATGGAAATGGTGTATTCGGTTCACCCGCAAGATCCGAAAGTGCTTGATTTACTGGCTGAAACGATGATTGCCTCAGGTGATGTCGCGGGCATGCAGTCGTTGCTCGTTTCGAACGCCCAGCTCAGCAATCACCCTCAAGACTGGCTCCGACTCGGGCGGCACCTGATGACTGCGGGTGATCTTGATGAAGCCAAACAAGCGATGTTTATGGCGGCCCGCCTCGACCACGGACAGTCCGCGGTGTATCAAGTTGCCCTCGCCGAGTTCTTTGCTTCAATCGGTGACCACGCGTCATCGAAGGAGCGCTACCGCATGGCGCTGTATGCAGAACCAATGAATGAAACCGTCAAGGATGCGCTTCGGCAGATGGGCGAAATCCCGGGCCCAACCCTCGCGATCCCCCCCGCGGAAATTGCGATAGCAGACGACGACACCCGATAACCACTGAAACTCTCTCTCTCTCCTGCCCCTCCCTCTCCAATCAGAGGGAGGGGACGATTCGCTTGCTTTCGGTCGTTTTTCTTTCTATACTTCATCCGGATAAACGGATGAATCTATTGTGAAGCACCTTTCTGATGACATTTCACCGGCTGAGTTGCTCGCGGCGGTTGCCGACGGGGTGAGATTGCGCCTCTGTCGCCTGTTGGAGCGCGAGGAACTTTCTGTCGGTGAGGTGGCCAATGTGGTGCAGGGTGCCCAGAGCAGCGTGTCGCGGCATCTTGCGGGTCTGCACGAGGCGGGGTGGGTGCAACGCCGAGCCGTGGGCACCGCGACCTTGTATCGCCTGAGCACAGATGACCTGCCAACGGCGGCGCAAACCATCTGGGCAGCACTACGGGCGGAAATCGCCAGTGATGCGGATGCACATGAAGACGATCGGCGCCTAGCGTCTGTGCTCGGCGAACGCCGCACGGATACCAAAAGCTACTTCGGGCGCATCGCTGGTGAATGGACCGATATCCGGCGTGAACTGTTCGGTCGCCACTTCACGGCGGGCGGCTTGCTCGGGCTGCTGCCCGCAGAATGGGTGGTCGCAGATCTCGGGTGTGGCACGGGCGATGCTGCGGAAATGCTCTCTGATCATGTGCGCGAAGTGATCGCGGTGGATCAATCGCCCGAGATGATTGCTGCGGGACGAGCGCGTCTGGCAGGGCGGGAGAATGTGCGATTTGTCGAAGGATCACTCGAATCGCTGCCCATCAAGGATGCGCAGGTAAACGCGGCAGTAGCGCTGCTTGTCATGCACCATGTCAGTGATGCTGAGTCAGCGCTGCACGAAATGGCGAGGGTCATCAAGCCGGGGGGCAAGGTGCTCATCATGGATATGGTGGCACACGATCGCGAGGAGTACAGAACGGCAATGGGACATGCGCATCTTGGCTTTGATGCGCAAATGATAGAACGATTATTGACGGGTGCGGGGTTTGATACTCCGCGCGTGACTTTGTTGCCACCATCACCTGAGGGCAAGGGCCCGGCGCTATTTGTGGCGAGCGCAACACGCATACATGGATAAGAAATTGTTTTTTAAGGAGCCTGAGCTGTGACAAGCATGACTGCAGACGCAACGTTTCTGAATACTGGTCTTTGCCTGAATACTGATCTTGCCAATAAGGTCAACAACACCGACGCGGACACGGTCGCGTATGGTCGCAAGGAAATCGAACTCGCCGAGCATGAAATGCCGGGTCTGATGGCGATGCGCGCCGAATATGGTTCGACGAAGCCGCTTGCCGGTTCGCGCATCATGGGCTCACTGCACATGACGATTCAGACTGCGGTGCTCATGGAAACGCTCAAAACACTCGGCGCGGATGTGCGTTGGGCGAGCTGCAATATCTTTTCAACGCAGGACCATGCCGCCGCCGCGGCAACCACCGGCACGCCCGAACTCGGTACGACCCCCGTGTTCGCATGGAAAGGTGAGACCCTTGAAGAATATTGGTGGTGCACCCTCCAGGCGCTGACATTTCCAAAGGACAAGAACGGCAGCCAGGGGCCAAGCATCATCGTCGACGATGGTGGCGATGCGACCATGCTTATTCACGAGGGCGTGAAGGCGGAAATTGCCTACGAAAAAGATGGCACACTGCCCAACCCGGATTCAACTGACAATGAAGAGTTCAAGGTTGTGCTTGCGCTGCTGCGCGACAAGGTGCAGGATGATGGCACGTTCTGGCGCTCGATGGCGCCACACATCAAGGGCGTCTCGGAAGAAACAACCACGGGTGTGCATCGCCTTTATCAGATGGCAAAGAGCAAGGAACTGCTCTTCCCCGCGATCAACGTCAATGATTCGGTGACAAAGAGCAAGTTTGACAACCTGTACGGCTGTCGGCATTCGCTCATTGACGGCATCAACCGCGCCACGGATGTGATGATGGCGGGCAAAACCGCGGTAATCTGCGGGTATGGCGATGTCGGCAAGGGTTCAACGCAATCACTTGCGGGCCAGAAGTGCCGGATGCTTGTCACGGAAATCGATCCGATCTGCGCATTGCAGGCCTGCATGGATGGCTATGAGGTGGTGCGCCTGAATGATGTGGTTGGCAAGGCAGACATCTTCGTGACCACGACAGGCAACAAGGATGTCATCACCGTTGATCACATGTGCAAGATGAAGCACAACGCGATCGTCGGCAATATTGGTCACTTCGACAATGAGATCGACATGGCCGGTGTGTACAAGCTCATCAAGGCAGGCAAGGCCGAGCGCATCAACATCAAACCGCAGGTCGATGAGTTCCGCTTCTTTGAAGATAAGGCAGCGGGCACGAAGGCACACTCTGTGATTGTGCTCGCCGAAGGTCGACTGCTGAATCTCGGATGTGCAACGGGGCACCCCAGTTTCGTGATGAGCAACAGCTTTACAAACCAGACGATCGCGCAGGTCGAATTGTGGACGAACAACTCCGCCTATGAAAATAATGTGTATGTGCTGCCCAAGCACCTCGATGAGAAGGTGGCGCGACTGCATCTCGAGCAGCTTGGTGCCAAGCTCACGACTTTGAGCAAGGAGCAGGCGGACTACATCAGTGTGCCGGTTGATGGGCCGTACAAGCCGGACGCGTATCGGTATTGATCCGCAAGGATAGTGCATGCACGCCGCTGACCTCTTTCATCCTGACCACCCGACGGTGAGTTTCGAGTTCTTTCCGCCCAAGAATGAGGCGGGGTCAGAGACATTGTTTGCGCACATTGCAGACCTTGTGCCGCTCAAGCCATCGTTCGTGAGCGTCACATATGGTGCAGGTGGCGGCACGCGCCAGCTCACACAGGAACTGGTCTTTCGCATCAAGCGCGAGACGCCCCTTGGTGTGGTGCCGCACCTGACATGTGTGTATCACACTGAAGCGGAGATTTACGACATCCTTGAGCAGTACGCGAGCAACGGGATTGAAAACATCCTGTGCCTCGCGGGCGATCCGCCGGTCAATGGACCGCGGTTTGATCGCAATCGCGATGCGTTTCGACACGCCGTTGATCTGGTGAAGTTTGTCAAGAGTTTCTCTGATCGCCACGGCGGGCGCGAGATCGAGGATACGCGCGGGTTTGGCGTGGTCGTCGCGGGCTTTCCCGAGGGGCACCCAGAATGCCCGAATCGATTGCTCGAAATTGACTATCTCAAGGCAAAGGTTGACGCTGGCGCAGATGCGATCATCACGCAGTTGTTCTTTGACAATCGCGATTTTTATGACTTCCGCGAACGCTGCACGCTTGCAGGCATCACCATCCCGATTATTGCCGGGGTCATGCCGATCACGTCGGCTTCGGGCATGCGGCGGATGGCAGAACTGGCGGGCGGCACGCGGTTCCCAGCGTCATTGCTGCGCGCCGTGGATCGCGCGGTGAACGGGCATGGAGGCGATGAAGCAGCAGCTCGGGACGCGGTCAGGCGCGTAGGCGTGCACTGGGCAACAGAGCAATGCCGCGATCTGATCGACCATGATGTGCGGGGGATTCACCTGTACACCTTGAACCGGTCAACCGCGACCCGCGATATCTATGCAACGCTTGGCATTCGCGATTCAGTTGCGCTGCGCTGATAACAAAGAACACCTGCGCAGCAATGTGCGCCGAAGCCTTCGCAAGCCCCCCCAAGTGCCTTATCTGGCCCTCCTGAGATGACCACCAGTTATACTGTCTCCCCAAATCAAGTCATCAAAGCAAGAAGTTCTATGGTTAGCAGGAAGTGACCCCATACAGATGACGATGCGTCCTAAGTGGCGTTGTAGCACACACTTCAGGGAAGGACACTCTCGGCATGGATAATCGCACGCCAGTTGATTCGCTGCGCATTGCAACCCGGGAGTTGAATGCGCTCATCGCAGAATTGAATCGGGCAGGTGAAGACTTCGGCGGTGTTTCACAACGCAAGCTGCGTCGTTGGGCGTACACGGGTATGCGAATTTCTGTTGAAATCGTAGAGCACAACGGCCACAAGCGGCGCCTTGCCGCTGCCCCGCGCGATCTCAGCGCAGGTGGCATGTGCGTGTTACACGGCGGGTTCATTCACCCCGGGGTAGAGTGTTCAGTCTCACTGACGCAGGTTTCGGGGAGCAAGAATTCCATTGCTGGCAAGGTCGTGCGCTGCAGGCATGTGCGCGGTCGTCTGCATGAAAGCGGGATTGCCTTTGCCTCACACATCCGCCCTGAAGACTACGTCGCCTTTGGTGATGGGGCCGTTTTTCATATTGAACACGTTGAGCCCGAGACATTGGCAGGCACGGTGTTGGTCGTCATGGATGATGTGCCCGGGCAACGGCTGATTTCACACCATCTGAATGAAACAAAGCTCGACCTGCTAGTTGCCAATGATCGCAATGCTGCACTCAGCATGGTTGAAGAACACCCCAATGTCACGTTTGTCGATAAAGATGTTGCGGGCGTCGATGCGATCACGATCGTGCAGGCCCTTCGCAGTGTAGGGATTGTTACACCAATCGCTTTGCTCGTAGATCAACTCAACGAGGACTATCGCGAGCGCGCCATCGAGCATGGCGCAACAGAAGTGCTCTCCAAACCTGTGTCGCGTGATCTGCTCATGCGCGCAATCGCAGATTTTATCTGGCGGGGCGGCGAACCGCACGGATCGCATGCAAGTGCAAGCAATGGCTCGAGTGCGCGCGATGTCGAACTGCCCCTGGCACTGCTCGAAGAGTTTGTTGGCGAACTTCGCACTATTGCACAAACCCTTGATGAGCACATCGAGCAGAATAACACTGATGCCCTGAAACGAACACTCGGGCATTTGCACTCATCGGCGGCCGGGTACGGCTTCAAGAAAGTTGCCAGCGCTGCCAAGGACGTCTCTGACAAAGTTGGCACCGCAGATACCCAAAAACTCGACCCAACTTTGACGGCCGATCTGATCAATCTGTGCCAAAGCGCACGCGCATATCCCTGATTCATCACAATGTTTCGCATCCCGTCGATGAGTTTCAATAGGTATGCTCTCGGGCTGTGCTCATCAATCGCCTTCTTCAACGTGTGATGACTCTCTTTGGCGGCTTTGAACATCCGCGCCGGGTGTGGGCGTGGGCGATGTATGACCTGGCCAATCAGTCGTTCACGCTGATAGTCAACACTTTGCTCTTCGGGCTCTTCTTCAAGGCGATTGTGGTGGGCGAGCACACTCCCCCACAACCCGGTGCCACAGGTCGGGGTGATTTTCTCTGGTCACTTACGGTTGCGATAAGCCTCTTCATCGTTGTGCTGATCGGTCCGATCGCGGGCGCTGTGGCCGATTTTCGCGGCACAAAAAAACGCTGGCTGATGACATCCGGTGTCATCTGTGCAAGTCTGACGTGCGCTCTTGTGTTCATTCCCGCAAGCCCCCCCGGAGCAATGTCGATGTGGGTGCTTTTTGCTGCGATGGCGATCTATATCCCCGCCAATGTCGCCTACAACCTGAGTGAGAACTTTCTTGCTTCATTTCTGCCGGAAATTGCTACACGAGAGCGCATGGGGCGGGCGTCTGCGATCGGCTGGACCATGGGCTATGTCGGGGCGCTGTCGCTGCTCATCCTCGTAGCGATTGTTGCCAAAGTGTTTGCACTTGGTGAACCCGCAAAGTTTCGTCCGTTCTTCCTGATCGCGGGCATCTGGTTTCTCATCATGCTTGTGCCCACGATGCTGTACCTGCCTGAGAGCGCCAAGCGCCAAAGCATCCCAAAGGGGCGCACCGCTGCGGGCATCGCCTTTGAACGACTGCGCACATCAGTGTGCGAAGCTGCACATTTTCGTGATCTTGCGATTCTGCTCAGCGCCTTCCTCGTGTACGGCTTTGGCGTGCAAGTCATCATCGTCTTTGCTGGTGTGATTGCGAAAGATGACTTTGGTTTTTCTGTGACGCAGTTGATGATCTTCACGTTGCAACTCACGGTCACGGCAGGAATCGCAGCAATCGCAACGGGGTTCGTGCAGGATCGCATCGGACATCGACGCACAATCGGCATCTCTCTTGGCGTCTGGGTCATCACCGCACTTGGGCTTGCCTGGATCTCCCATCAGCGCGGCGCGGCGGTGCGCACCGGGGGCACCTTCCCGGCGTGGCCCATCTGGCTCATTGGCAATGGCATCGGCTTCGGGCTCGGGTCCATCGGCACTGCGACGCGCGCGACTGTTGGTGCGCTCACGCCTGCGCATCGCACGGCTGAATTTTTCTCACTCTGGGGCCTCACCTACAAGCTCGCCGGGGCCGTGGGGCTTCTGATATTTGGTGCGGTGCGCTCGACGCTTGGCTCGACGGCGTCATTAATCACACTTGCCGTGTTCTTCGTCGCTGGGGGCGCAGTCCTGATTTTGATGGATGAACGCCGCGGCATGAAGACAGCGCATGAGGCGGAATGTGACGCCATTCACTGATGAAGTTCGATAGACTGTCTGGATTGTTTTTTCACGGGGGAATCTGATGCCAAGTCCATGGGTTGTCCGAGCACTACGACGCACACTTGACCCATTGCTTCTCAATCGGTCTGTCTATCGGCTTGTCCGGTTTTATCGCTCGGTGTACGACGGCGAAGGCGACCCGGAGATAACACGCAACGGCGAGTTGCGCGTTCTCAAAAGCGTCTTGCCAAAATGCAAAACGATCTTTGATGTTGGCGCCAACGTGGGAAATTGGACCGCCCATGCGCTCTCAGCGGCACCACAGGATGCACAGATTCATTGTTTCGAACCTTGTGCGGGGAACTTTGCCCAATTGACCGCACGGAACTATCCATCACGTGTTTCTGCATTTCACTATGGGCTAAGTGATACCGCAGGTGAGCTCACTTTGAATACCTATGGCGATGGTGCTGGCCTCAATTCGTTGTATCGATGGACTGAGCTCGATGTGGTCGGGTTATCATCCGTACCTGAGCAGATACAACTGAGCACACTGGATGAGCACTGCGCAGAACATGATGTGTCCCGAATCGATTTTATGAAGATCGATGTCGAAGGGCACGAGCGTTCTGTCCTGCAAGGTGCATCACACATGCTGGGCAAGGGTGCCATTCGAATGATTCAATTTGAGTATGGTCCGGTCTGCATTGATGCCCGCGTGTTCCTTGCGGACATCATCGAGTTGCTCAAACCATGCGGATTCCGGGTGTACAAAATACGGCGAAACAAACTTGATCTCCTGGCCAAGTACCACACAAGCGTAGAGACCTTTGGCCTGTCAAACTGGCTCGCCGTGCATGAGTCGGTGCCCGACAGTGATCTCCCGATCAACTAGCTTCCTCCTGCCGAACATCAAAAAGATGATGATATGAACATTCCAACACGTGAAATATGCCTCCCTGATTCGCGCGGACGGTTTGGTGACTACGGCGGCACCTACGTGCCTGAAACACTCATCGCGGCGCTCAAGGAACTTGATGAAGCGTATGACGCTGCCCAGCGCGATCCGGCATTTCAAGATGAACTCAATGCACTGCTCAAAGATTTTGTGGGTCGCCCGACAGCGCTGTATGAGGCAAAGCGACTCACTGAACACGCGCGCACACAGGCGAAGACTGCGGGGCACGGTGCAACCATCTGGCTCAAGCGCGAAGACCTTGCCCATACCGGGGCGCACAAGATCAACAACACCATGGGCCAGGCGCTACTCACACAGCGCATGGGCAAAAAACGTGTGATTGCAGAAACGGGTGCAGGTCAACATGGCGTTGCCACCGCAACGGCGTGTGCCCACTTTGGGCTTGATTGTGTGGTCTATATGGGCGCTGAAGATGTTCGCCGGCAACACCTGAATGTCGTGCGCATGAAAATGCTCGGCGCTGAGGTCGTGCCGGTCGAGGGCGGCTCGCGCACCCTCAAGGATGCCACCAACGAAGCGATGCGCGACTGGATGGCCTCGGTCGATGACACCCACTACATTCTGGGCTCGGTTGTTGGGCCGCATCCATTTCCAAAGATCGTGCGCGATTTCCAGAGTGTGATCGGCATTGAAGCGAAATCGCAATGCCAGCACGCCTTTGGCGCACTGCCCGATTGCATCGTTGCGTGCGTGGGTGGAGGTTCGAACGCTGCCGGGATTTTTGCACCCTTCATCGAAAATGCAAGTGTGAAACTCATCGGCGTGGAAGCAGGCGGGCGCAGTAACACCCTTGGTGAGCACGCGGCGCCTTTGACGCTTGGTGCGCCGGGCGTGCTGCATGGCAGTATGTCCTATGTCTTGCAAACGCAAGACGGTCAGACCGCAACTGTACACTCGATCTCTGCAGGCCTTGACTATCCCGGCGTTGGCCCCGAACACGCCTATTGGCGCGATAGCGGACGCGCGACCTACACTGCCGTGAGTGATGACGAAGCGCTCGATGCACTGGTGGTACTGGCGCGGACCGAGGGTGTACTTTGCGCGCTGGAAACTGCCCACGCCATCGCGCATGCGATCACGCTAGCTGGCACCATGCCACGCGATCAACACCTGCTGATCAACTGTTCAGGTCGCGGCGACAAGGATGTCAACGAGGCCGACCGCCTGCTGACGGCGCGGCACTCGCATTAGTCCATGTCCATCAGTCCATGCGCTGTTGCACTTCGAGCAGGTGATACCCGAACTGCGTCTTGACAGGTTCTGACACTTCGCCTACGGGCAGATCGCTGAAGACCACCTGGTCAAACTCCGGCACCATCTGCCCCGGTGCGAACGTGCCGAGATCGCCACCCTCTTGACCTGACGGACACTTGGAGTGCGCTTTGGCAAGATCGGCAAAGCTCGCGCCGGTCGAGAGTTGCTGCTTGAGGTCTTTGGCTTCCTGCTCGGTTTTGACGAGAATGTGACGTGCTTGGGCGCTGGACATAATTTGCCTTTCTTGAATGGGTTCCACATGTGAATAATCAGTTTAGACGAGGATCAACGTAATTGCTGCTTTGTTCAACGAGCACCGTTTAGTGACACCCACACCCTTCACCGCATGATCCTGTGTCCTTGTAGATGTACTTCGGGGCCCACTCGCCTGCGCCGCCTTCGAGGAGATCGAAGAAATGCCAGATCGCACAGAAATCATCCCCCGGCCCGAAAAACGCTTTGCCAACGCAACGGATCGTGCCATCATCATCCTTGCGAAAGGCCTGCACGCCGGGCATGGTTTCCCCCGGCTTGGGCTCAAAGCCCATGTCCTTCTTGAATGTCGTTCCGTGCGAAGACACCACAGGGAAATTCCAGTTGCGATCGCGCGAGAATTGAGCAGCCACAGAAGGCTCATCGGGGGTCAATAGCACGAACGCAGCACGGTCTTTCAGATGATCTGCAAAGCCGATGAAACCATCCGCCCAGAGCGTGCAATAGACGCATCCCTTGCCCATGTTGTGGGCGATCAACATATCTCGCTTGTCCGCGAAGAGTTCGTCGAGAGAAATATCTCGTCCGCCAAGTGTCTTGAAGGTGTACTCTTGCACGTCTTGTGCAGGATATTTTCGGCGGGCCTCACTCAATTTCTTCTTGAGCTCAAACAGCTCACGCTCAAGGGATGCAATTGCTTCAGTGCCCGGGACACATTCTGTGGTCATCGAAAAACTCCTTTGAAAAACCGCGCGGGGCGAAGTCGGCCTGCAAGACTGCGGGTGCGCCCGAGCAATCGCAACACGCGCAATCGACGCAGCGCCGGATCGTCGGTATTGGCTTTGGCAAGGCACGCGATGAACACCGCAGACCGATGCCAATGATGATCGCGAATTGCCGCAAGGGCAAGATTGTGCAGCGCGCCAGTGTGTCCTGGGTTGAGTTGAATCACATGCCGCGCCGCCCGCACACCGTGCTGAATGTCACATGTATTGAAAAGTGCCGTTGACATCATCTGCCACGCCCCGGCATCATCTGGTTGTGCTTTCACCTGCTGGCGCGCCATGTCGACCGCGTCGCGCTCGAGGCGCGCTTCAATGAGCATGGGGATAAGGGCTGCAAAATCTGCCTGAGGCACATCAGAGGTTGTTGCGCGTTTGGCTTCGCGCCGAAGCAGGCGGCGTGCTTCACCTATTTCGCCACGGCGCAGGGCTGACGCTGCGAGTCGGCGGCCGACCTCCGGATGCTCCGGATCAAGTCGGCGGGCCTGACGAAACGCGTTTTCTGCCTCGGCGTGACGCCCGCAGCACAATGCAATTTCCCCAAGGTAAAAATGCGCATCCGCTTCTGAAGAATCAAGTTCAAGGATGCGACGCAATTTTTCATGCGCTTCACCAAGCCGATTCATATCAATGAGCAAACACGCAAGATCGAGCAAAGTATCAATATCACCCGGGTCATCCCGGAGCTGGCGCATGTACAGTTCAAGGGCGCGCTCGGTGCGCCCCGCCTCAGCATACGCCACCGCAAGCCGGGCATAAATGCGCGGGAGCGCCGGCTCACGCGATGCTGCCTCACGCAGACAGGAAATCGCCCGGCGCACATCGCCCCGCGCCAGCTGCGCTTCACCCATATTGGCAAAAGCGCCCGCGTGCCCAGCATCAATCTGCATCGCCATGTAAAAAGCCTGCTCCGCTTCATCCCATTTGCGCAGCGCCGCGTACGCTTCGATTTGATACACAAATGGTTCGATGCGATCCGAATTCATCGAAGACGCCCGGGCAAGCCAGCGCAGGGCATCGCGTGCCCGCCCAGCGTGCAGACAGGTCATCCCGAGCAATAACATGATCTGGTCGTCATTCGCATCAAGTTCGTGAGCCTGCTTCAGCGCACGCTCGGCCTCATCCCACCGGCCGGCGGCTTCCAAAGTCAGACCCAAGTTGAAGTACCACTCTGCCCGATATGGATTCAGAGCGAGGGCGCGCCGAAGCGCGGCTTCTGCCTCATCCCAGCGCCCTGCTTCGTACAGTTCATGGGCGCGCTCGACGTGAGATTCTGCTTCTGACCAGTCGTTCATCACCGACCAAGGCCCTCCTGCGACACCATTATCGCATACCTTCGGACACCCGAGCGACCGCCTGAACGTGCGTATGATAACCATGCGGATGACAAGGGTTGGATTTCAGAAAAAAGATCGGATGCCGCTGCATGATGCGTGCCCACGGCCAGCCCCGCTGGCACCACAAACTGAGCCCCATCGTCGCGGCCTGCCTGACCGCACTCCTGCCCTTGTGGCTGGCTCAAGGTCAGTCCTCCCCACTTGTCGCCCCCGAAGCACCCCCTGCATCGCCAGAACACCCCCCAACCACAGACCCTCAGTTGGGCCGGAATATCTGCGCTGCCCTTGAAGCCATCGCAGACGGCATCACTATTGATCGGGCCCGGAGCTGGCTTCCTCAGGCGGAACAATTGAGAACCCGCCGCGCCTTGAGCGCTGTGCTCGATGTCGCCGTGAGCGCCCATGTCTCACCCGAGGTCCAGGACATCGCCTGGCAAACCCTGCTTGTGCAAACTGGTCGCGACGACATCGCACATGACAGAGATGCCTTTACCAAATGGATCCGCGATGGCCTTGCACTGACCGATGCAGCATTTGCCCAGTGGATCACAGCGGCCCACGCCACCCGCGCCGTGCGCCTTGCTGCACTCAATGAGCAAACGGAAGCTGAACTCGCGCGGGTGTATCACCAACTCTATGAGCGCACACCCGAAGATCAGCGTCAGGATCTGCTTGTGGTGCTCATCGGTTCACCCCGCACCACCTTGCAAGCAACTGGGCTTGATCTTGCAGATCGCGAGGCATTGAGTGCGCGTCCATTGAGTGATGCCGTCATTGAAACAACTGCGAATCGCCTTACATCGCCTCGCGCCTCAGTGAGAACTGCCGCTGCTCGCTTATTGACGCGCATTGATGCCTCTACTGTTGTGAATCGCGTGGTGCATGCGCTGGGCGTTGAAACTGATGTCCAAGCCGCCGCGGCACAATTGCGCGTCTTGCAGCGCCATCCGCAGGTGCTGGCGCTGCCGTCAATTGTGCGCTGGCTTGCAAGCCCATCTACCGGGGCTTCAGATGGTGCCGCAGCGGCACTGCTTGCCCTGCAGGATCGCACGCCCATTCCAGACCCGGCGCGCACTTCTATTGTCGAGGCGCTTCGCGCAATGCGTGATGAACAGATCACCGCAGATGGTGTGTCACTCCTCTATGACCTTGCAGGGGCCAAGGAAATAAAGCGATTCCTGCACGCGAACAGGGCTGATGTGGTCCGCGCCGCCTGCCTGCGGCTTGCCCGGGATTCGGCTTCACTCACAGATGTCCTCGATGCCGCCCGCGCTGACCCATCACTTTTTGATATTGCAATCACAGCTCTAAGCAACCACCAACCTACCGCCGAGGGCTATCAACTGGCCAAAGCCCTGCCCAGCCCATCTGAAGAATCGCACAGTTCAGGCCTTGCCAGCCTCGCCTCGGGCATGTATGCCTCGGAACTTCTGCGGGCAGCGCACATGGAACCAACCCTCACAACCCGCATTGACCTGCTCAGTGCAGGGTTGACACCAGAGCGCCTGAGTCATCTCCGCGGCACAGATCCGGGCATCTTCGCCCGCCGCGAAGCTGTCGCAGAACTTCTGCGCCTGCGCATCGAAACCCAAGCCCCTCGGGCTGCACTCGATCTCGTTGAATCCATCACCGATCCCGAAGCTGCATTGATCTTTGAATCTCAACGGGTGACAGCGCTGGTGATGCTCAACCGGCTCGATGAAGCTGTCGCGCGGCATCAGGATGTCACGCCCGGCTTGTGTGATGCGTGGCTTGAAGCGCTCTCACAGTGTCGGCATCTCGATCATGCGCCGCATGTTGCAGCGCGCATCGAAACATTATTCTCAACAATCTTGTCTGATATGCAGCGTGCTCGCCTTGATGCCCTGCGCACCGCGATCCCAAAAACTGAAGCAAATGCTTCTTCGGGAAATTGACTCTTCAATGCGCCGTTCCTCAGCGCTTTCGCACAGCCCCACTTGCGCCGGGCAATGACGCAAGCGCTGCGCCCACAGAATCAAAGCCCGGGCCTTCAAGGGCGAGGGCCATCCATTCATCAAAGGGCTCACCAACTGTACGCACCACGCGCGATGCCCGGATGTAATGATCCGGCACAGCGAATCCCGTCACCATGCGATAGGCAAGCGCCGCCACCGAACGCACTTCAAGTGCCGCAGCCTCAGCATCCCAGAGCGGCATACCGCTCATGCGCCTGCGAAGCCCATACAACTCAATAGCAGATGATCCATGCCGATCGACAAGCACTTCCTCGGGAGCGATCGCACCATGCACGACTCGGCGCACATGCGCCGCCTCGCACGCCAGAAGCAACTGGCGCGTTGCGTGCATTGCCTCAACGGCGCTCAAGCGCCCATCCTGCTGATTGCCAATCACTGATGCAAGCGTCACGAGCCCCTCTGCAGCGCCGCCATACGGCGTGATAATCCAGTGCCACCCGGCGCCATCAAGGACGACATCGACAACCGGCAACACGTGCGCATTCTCAATCGTTCGCAGAGGCGTGATCAATTGAAGCAATCGCCGTCCATCTCGAGATGGGCGGCCAGTTGAAGCGCGCCACCCCTGAGTGTTGGTCAGTGAGCGCCGAATCGCATGTGCAACCACCGCTGCGCCATCGGTGCGTGACCGCGCCAAAACGCGCTGCGACGACATGCCGGGGGGCAACACCCGCACAATGTCATAGGAACCGATCGGCTCGCGACGAAGAATCGCAGGCTCGGCATCAAGCGGAGAACTTATGGATTGAGCCGCGTGCAACGCGGAGACAGTATTCATGTCGAAAAAGAATCCTCAAGACGCGTGCGAATCGCCTGTGGGTTGAAGTGGGCACACCAACCAGTTGACGTCGTCACGCGAAAAGCACCCTGATGCACCTCAATAATTTTCATCGAGGGGCTATTTTACTTCAGCCTCCACCGGGGAGCCCGAGCCTGACTATCGTAGAGACTATCGGCAAAGAATGCCCGGGGCCTCAACTTGGGCACCCTATCAAAACCCAACTATTGCTTTTTCCTGCTCCACAGCTATCAGCCACCCTTGATCTTGCCCACAAGCATCGAGGACCGGACCTCAACGCCTTTCAGGATCGATTGCAGCGCCTCGCGGTTGGGGGCGTATTCAAGGGCGACCTGCATGGTCACAAGTTCCGCTTCGACCATCTCCGCCAGACTCTGTGTGAATGATCGCATACCACTTTGCCGCGACGAATTAATGACCGCGGGCAGGTCAGCATCATCACCCTCACGAATCATCTCACGCACAGTTCCGTTTGTGAGCAGCACCTCGGTCGCGGGGGCAACACCGATTTTCACCTTTTCCGTGTTCGCAGGCAGCAGGCGCTGCGCAAGCACCGCCTGGAGCGAATTGGCGATCGCTGAACGGATGAAGGCGTGTTCGTTCTGCGGAAAAAATTCGACAATGCGCCCAAAGCACTGCGAAGTATCAGGGGCATGTAATGAACCCAGCACCATGTGACCGGTTTCAGCGGCCTGCACTGCTGCGAGCACCGTGTCATGATCACGAAGTTCGCCGATGAAGATCACATCAGGATCTTGACGCACAACATATCTCAGCGCTGTGCCATAGTCCGACACATCGATACCAATCTCGCGCTGCGAAACGACGCTCATCTTGGGATGAATCTGAAATTCGACCGGGTCTTCGATGGTGATGATGTGCGTGCCGCGCGTCTGATTGATGCGCTCCAGCATGCACGCAAGTGTGGTCGATTTTCCACAGCCGGTGACGCCCACCACAAGGATGAGCCCCTCATTGGTTTCATCGGCAACTTTGCGATATACCTCGGGCAAGCCCAGATCTTGGAAATCCGGAATGGTTGGCTGCACGCGACGAATGGCGCTGTGCCAGTTGCCACCTGCACGGAAAACATTGCACCGGAACCTGTCAGGGCGCACCGGCTCGCCACTTGCCGTCGTTTCGGATTCACCATCAGCGGTCTGGTGAAATGTGGAAAAATCCAGGTCACCCGTTTCTTCAAGGCGCGGCAACAAATCAGGCGGAATAATTTCCAGCAGCAAGCGCCTCGTGTCTTCGGCGGTGAGTTTGGCAAGCGCCTGCGGCATGCGCAGTTCGCTCTTGATGCGAAAGATTGGGGGCATCCCCACTTTCATGTGAAGATCTGAAGCACCTGTGACGCGCATGTTGCGCAACAGGTCGTGCATACTCAGGGGTTTGGCCACAACGCAATCCTCCACAGGCGGGAACAGGGTCGCAAAGGATACCACCCGCCCAATGTCTTTACGCATCATCCAGCAGATCGACGCTTTCAAATGCTGCCCCGGAGAGCATTTCCAGAGATGCCCCCCCGCCCGTGGAAACATGGGAAAGCTTGCCCGCAACATTGAACTTTTCTGCCGCCGCCGCCGAATCCCCGCCACCAACGATAGAAATCGCTCCTCTTTCCAAGGTGACCCGGGCGACTGCTTCTGCGAGTTGTCGGGTGCCTGTCGCAAAGATCGGCCATTCAAAGACGCCCATCGGGCCATTCCACACCACAGTGCCTGCGCTCATGATCGCCTCCACATACCTCGCGATCGTGTCAGGCCCGATGTCAAGACCCATAAAGCCATCTGCGATATCACCTGTAAACGTCTTGTGTTCGCCACCGGTTTCTGAAAACTCTGTCGAACACATATGATCGGTGGGCAACATGAGTTCGCACCCTTGATCCGCCGCTGAGGCAATCATCCGCTTGGCATCTTCCGTTTTATCCGCCTCAACACGCGAGGTGCCAATCGCACCGCCTTGCGCGTTGAGAAATGTGTAGGCCATCGCACCACCGATGAGAATGGCGCTGGCTCTTGGAATGAGATGTTCAATCGTCGGCAGTTTGTCTGACACTTTCGCACCGCCCAGAATGACGACAAATGGCTTGCGTGGTTCGGTCAGTGCATCGGAAAGATACTTGATTTCGCGTTCCACCAAAGAGCCACACACGCGCGGCCTGCCCATCATTGCCTTGGGCACCGCGACCATCGAGGCATGCGGACGGTGGCAGGTGCCGAATGCGTTGTTGCAATAGACATCGCCATAGGCTGCGAGTTTTTTCGCAAATGCTTCCTCGCCCTTTTTCTCGTCGTTGTGAAAGCGAAGATTCTCAAGCATCAGGCATTCGCCATCGGCCAGTCGATTCACGCCCGCCGCTGCTGCTGCATCGATGCAATCGTGCGATGGAAAGGCCACGCCGTTGCGCGAGAGATCGCCGATCATTTCGCTCAAGCGCTTCGCGCACAGTTCAAGGGAATAGTCGCTTTCATGCCCGGTGCCCTTGGGGCGTCCAAGATGCGACATCAGGATCAATCGCCCGCGACGCCGCAGAACACTCTCAATTGAGGGCAGGGCTGCCCGAATGCGCCGATCATCGGTGATGACACCATCGTCGATGGGCACATTGAAATCGACGCGCATGAGCACGCGGCGGCCAGTGACATCAACGCGATCAATGCTGAGCTTGGTCAACCGTACACTCCTTACTCTGAGGCAAAGACCGACGAGGCGGTTTGCCCGTCGAGAATGAATCAGCAGACGAGGCGCGATGCTACAGCAGTTTCCAGTCATTGTGGGACCGACAGCAGGCGGCAAGTCGCAGCTTGCGATGGCGCTCGCATTGCACCTTGAAACGATGGGGCATGGACCGGCAGAGCTGATTTCGATGGATTCCATGCAGGTCTACCGCGGCATGGACATCGGCACCGCAAAACCAACGGCCAATGAACGCTCGCAGGTGGTGCATCACCTCATCGATGTCGTCAACCCGGACGAGGCCTTTACCGTCGATCGATGGCTGGCGCTGGCAGAGGCGGCGATGCGTGACATCCGAGAGCGCGGCGGCACGCCGATCGTAGTAGGTGGCACGCATCTGTATGCCAAGTCGCTGCTTGAGGGGCTTTTCAAGGGGCCAGAACCCGATGCAGAGTTGCGAGCGGAACTGTCAGCATTGCCCGCTGTGCAGCTGCGCACAGAACTGGAGCGCATCGATCCAGAATCAGCAGCGCGGATTCACCCCAATGACCAACGCCGAATGATTCGCGCCATCGAGGTGTTTCGACAGACCGGTACGCCAATTTCGCAGTTGCAACAGCAATGGGATACAGGGCGATCGCGCCCGGATGCCGTGCTGGTCGCCCTTGAATGGGCAGCAGCGCAGATCAACCCGCGCATTAACGCCCGGGTGCGCACCATGATTGGCGATGGATTGCTTGAAGAGGTACGGGGTCTTGCTGAGAAAATGGGGCCCCAAGCACGGTCGGCATTGGGCTATAAACAGTTATTGGAACATCTGGATGGGGGCTGTTCGTTGGAGGAAGCGGCCGAAAAGATCAAAATAGAGACCCGGCGGTTTGCCAAAAATCAGAGAACATGGCTCAGAAGGCTCAGTGCTGACGGAAAGACAATTCGCCTGGATGCGGGGGCCACAGCCCCTGAGAAATGGCCACAACTCGTTGTGAATACACTGGTTAGGGCCATTTGATATGCGGGATCGAAAGCCTTCACTCTGTGGCAGCCGGGCGGTTTGGTGTATGACCGGGGCTTGACAAAGTGTGCCGGGCAACCTCAAGTCCCCGCGCCAAAGGCTATGGCCCCCCCCCTCACACACCCGATGGCAGAGGAACCTATTTCGAGATAAAGATGGCAGCAAAGAAAGTGACAAAGAAGAAGATCGCCAAGAAGGCCCCCGCCAAGGGGAGCACCGTCCGCAAGAAGGCTGGGCGCTCGGCGAGCCCGCGCAGTTCGGGCGGGGGCAATGCCAAGGGCAAGCATCTGGTGATCGTCGAATCGCCCGCCAAGGCCAAGACGATCAACCGGTATCTGGGCGACGAGTATGTGGTGCGGGCCTCGGTAGGTCACATTCGAGATTTGCCTTCCAAGAACCCCAAGGGTGTGAAAGCGCCGGTGCCGGGCGTTGACCTTGAGAACAATTTCGCCCCGACGTACGAAGTGCTGGATGGCAAGAGCAAGACAGTTGCCGAACTGCGCAAGCTTGCCAAGGAAGCCGACGACATCTGGTTCGCAACGGATATGGACCGCGAAGGGGAAGCGATCGCCTGGCATTTGGCAGAGCTGCTCAAGATCACGCCGAGTGATGCGCAGCGGGTGGTTTTCAATGCAATTACGAAAGATGAAATTCAACGTGCCTTCAATACGCCGCACACGATCGACATGCACAAGGTCGATGCGCAGCAGGCGCGGCGGGTGCTTGACCGGATCGTCGGGTATCAGGTGTCGCCGCTGCTTTGGAAGAAGGTTGCGCGGGGATTGAGCGCGGGGCGCGTGCAATCGGTTGCGGTGCGCTTGATTGTGGAGCGCGAGCGCGCCATTCGGGCGCATGTGCCGGATGAAAGCTGGGTGATGCGCGGCAGGTTTTCACCTGATACGACTGGCGCTTCGGCGCTCGTGAAAGCCTTCGATGCGTTCCACGGCGAAAAAGATGCCAAGGGCAAGGGGCCAACGGTCAAGGCGCGTTTGCAATGGCTGAGTGAGCAGGGCGGCATCGAGGCGGAACTGGTAGAAATTGGCGGGAAAGCTTTCAAGATTGGACAATCCGGCACAGACCGGGATGCGGAGCCGAACGATCTGACGAGCGCCGTTGTCGATGTTGCAACACTTGCAGGCATAGTCGATCCAAAGACAAGCGCTGCGCGCGATGACGAGGCGAAAGGGCCTGCCAAGTGGAAGCGCACAGTTGCGGGCGCTGTTGATCCAACGACGCCGTATGCGGTGAAGTCACTAGAGACCAAGCGCACGAGTTCGCGGCCGCGAGCGCCATTCATCACGTCAACCTTGCAGCAGGCGGCGTCGAGTTTCCTTGGCTTTGGTGCGCGGCGGACGATGGGCGCAGCGCAACGCCTCTATGAAGGTGTTGAAATCGCAGGCGAGGGCTCGGTGGGTTTGATCACCTACATGCGTACTGACGCGACCTTCATCGCACCGGCAGCGCTGAATGCGGTACGCGACTACATCGGTGCGACGTATGGCGATGACTACCTGCCTGCGAAAGCGAATCTGTACAGTTCATCAAACAAGGCAGCGCAAGAAGCACACGAAGCGATCAGGCCGACCTCGCTCGCCTATCCACCGGAAAAGGTGAAGAAGGCGCTCAAGAGTGATGAGTACAAACTGTATGACCTGATCTGGCGGCGATTTGTGTCGTGTCAAATGACGCCCGCGAAGTGGGATGCGACCACAGCGCTGATTGCTGGCGGCACAGACCCGAAGACGCCGGTCACCTTCAAAGCCACGGGGCGCGTGTTGGTTTTTGACGGGTTTTATCGCGTGGCGGGTGTGCCGAGCGCCGCCGACGAGCAGCACTTGCCGGAACTCTCCGAGCAGCAGGCGATGGCGCCATTTTCGATGGAGACGGAACAGAAGTTCTCGCCGCCGCCGCCCAGATTTACAGAAGCGGGCCTGATCAAGAAGCTGGAAGAGGAAGGCATCGGACGGCCCTCGACCTATGCCTCGATTGTGCAGGTGATTCAGGACCGCAAGTATGTGGAATCGATCGAGCGGCGATTCTTTGCGACAGATCTTGGCGAAGTGGTGACCGACAAGCTCATCGAAGCATTCCCGGACATCATGGGCCTTGGGTACACGCGCGAGATGGAAGCAGAGCTCGACAAGATCGAGAGCGAGCATCACAACTGGCGCACCGTGCTTGGCGCGTTTTATGGCCCGTTCAAGGAACGCCTCGAAGAAGCGCACGAGAGCATGACCCACGCCAAGGCGGAGACGCGGCCTGCGCCCTATGAGTGCGCCGATTGCGGTTCGCCAACGGTGTACCGCTTTGGCAAGAATGGCGTGTTTTTGTCGTGCTCGACCTATCCGACATGCAAGTATGCGTGCCCGGTGGATCGGGATGGCAAGCCGCGCGTTGCGGAATATGTGAATGTGCGTTGCCCGGTGACGGGCCGCCCGATGGTGCGCAAGACGGGGCGGTTTGGGCCATTCATCACGACATTGCTTGACAAGGGTGAAGACCCGACGAGCGGGATCATTCTGAATATCGACAAGAAGGGGCACATCAAGGCGCCATCGCCGCCCGCGCTGCAGACGGAACTGGAATGCAGCAAGTGCGGCAAAACACTTGCGCTGCGCGATGGTGTGCGCGGGCCGTGGCTTGGATGTTCGGGGTTCCCGAAGTGTCGGGGGCGCGGGAAGTGGGCGGAGATCGACGAGGCAACCAAGGCGCGCCTGGAGCAGGAGCTTGCAGCGCACATGAAGAAACATCCGATCGAGGTGATTTACACGCTTGATGGGCGTGCGCTGACGGATGCGAAGGGCAAGGCGTTGCCTGATGCGCCGACGATTGAAGCGCTGTTGATTGATGATCCAGCGGAGATTGAGCAGAAAAGCGGCGCTGCGTAGGAAGAAGATTCACCGCAGAGGGCGCAGAGGACGCAGAGAAGAGATTTCTTGAGTGGGTGGCGTGGTCTGAGTGAAGCGAAGGCCACGATCTTGGGCGACCTTGAAATCGAACGCCCGCGATTCCCAAGAGACTTCTATGAAAAAGCACATTCGTCGGGCTGTGATCTCCACGGCGGTGGTCGGATTGTTCGCTGGGTTCCTTGTGGTTGGGGGATGTGCGCTTGCCTGGCGTACGCCACCAGAACTCAGACCGCCTGCAACGATCACCTTGGCAGTGCCCATCATGACCATGGAACAGTACGGCGATTTCGTTGATACGCACCCAAGACCCTATGTGTATGAAATCAGTGCGAAAACTGGCGCGGTGCTTATGTTCGGCTCAGAACATGTGAAAGACCCGAAGGACGCAATGATTGTTGAGCTGCGCGAGCGTGCGCGAGCATTTGAGCCAACCGTTGTGATGATCGAGGGACGGCTCGGATTTCATATGGGCACCACCGATGGTGCGATCAGAAAATTTGGTGAGCCCGCTGCAGCGCGGGCATTGGCGCGCGAACTGGGCGCGAAGGCATATACATGGGAACCGGATCGCGAAACCGAAATAGCAATGATGCTTGAAGAGTTTCCCAAAGAGAAGGTTGCGCTGATGTATATCCTGCGGCCCTACTTCGGCAATCTCAGGCACGGCAAGCCGAGCGATCCTGATGCGGCTCTGGAACGGACGCGCCGCAAACGCACGAAATGGACTGGGCTTGAAGGGACATTTGCAAGTGTTGCCGAGATAGATGCGGTGTGGAAACGCGATTATTCTGAGTTTGCCGATTGGCGCGACACGAGTGACGAGTGGGGTTGGCCGGCACCGCTGGTTCCGCTGACAGAATTCAATGGCACAAATCGTACGACGCATCTCGCGCGGTGCATACTCGACCAGATATCACGCGGCGAGCGTGTGCTGGTGGTTGCGGGATTGAGTCACGCGGTGCGAATTGAGCAGACATTGCACGAATCGGTGAACGCATCACCCGAATAGATGCTGCATCAGGAACTCATTTTCGAGATTCTTGGTGTCGTTGGTGCGCTTGCCAAAGCCCATGTGTTCAGCTTGCGCGCCGGTGGATGGCCATTCGTGCAGGTGGAGGAGATCGGGGTCGACGCCGAGGTCGATGTAGCGCTGTTTGAGGGCTGCAAAGAAGCGGCGCTGGCCTGCGATGGGCACCCATTCATCGAGCGCTGAGTGGACGCCGAGGATGGGAATGGGCTGGGTCCACTTGTCGAGGTGCGCGATCGGCGAAAGGCGCTGGACAAGTTCATCGGAATACTTCGCGCGGACGCCGACGGAATCGAGATCGCCGGTCGTGGCTTCGAGAATGGCGCAGCGGAATGGATGTTCGCCGCCCACAATATGGCACAGGCGCAGGAGTGTGGCCATGCCGCCGAGTGACATGCCGCCAATGGCAAGGCGCTCGAGATCGAAGGCACCGTTGAAACGCGGATCGGCGAGGGCATCGATGATGAGATCAATTTCCTGCGCGGCCTGCTCGGCGATCGGCAAGGTAAACTCACTGGTATTTTGCTCGGGATTCGAGCGTTCGCCGTGCGATGGCAGGTCGATGGCGCAGGTGGCAATGTCGAGTTTTTTCCAGCGCAAATAGCGGCCCGGGTCGATTTCCTTGCGAATGGTGCGGCCATGCATCCAGAGAACGGTCGGCGCGGGCGCCGGTGATGCGCCGGGGTCGCGCCATGTGTCATCGGGATGGGTGAGGAGTGCGGGGATGCCGCCATCGTTGAAAGGCGAGCGATCCGCGGCAAGGCGTTCAATGCGCACGTTCTTGCGCAGAGCCGTGGGCAACTCCGCGAAGCGCCCCGTGGGCATGCGGAGAAGTGGTTCTGATGTCTCAGATGATTCACTCACTGTGCAAGGATTCGTGCGAGGATGTCCGGATCATCAGTGAGCAACTTGACCTCGGGCAAACGCCTTGCAAGTTCGCGCAGGTTGGAATCGCCCCGGAATGCCTTGCGGAAAATTGGCATGGCCTTATCAACTTCGCCCAGGTTGACCATGGACACTGCGGTCCAGAAGGCGAGTTCGGGTTTGCCATCTGAAAGACGCTCGGCTTCTTTTTGATGGCGCAGGGCTTCGTCGAAGTTGCCTTCGGTCATGGCAGCGTCCGCGAGGTCGGCGTATTCATAGGCGCTGTGCAACTTGAGCAAGCGGCGCATTTCTTCGAGGGGACGCTCGTGATCTTCGACGCGCAGGTCGACAAGGACATCGCGGTAGGAGACGCCCGAAGGTTCGCCGCGCACGACGAGGATTGCAGCGGATTGCATGCCGCGCAGGTCGCCGCCGGCTTTTTGTGCCGCGTCAAGGGCGTCCATCAATCGCTCAGCCAGATCCCCACTGCCATTCTCGAAGGCCTTGGCCATGGCTTGCGGCACACCATCGTTTGCCATGATGTTCGCCTGACAGGTGTAGACCGAATCGTCTTTGGCCTTGCCCGAGACATGCCCTGCGACTGCGATGCAGCGCTCGCCCGTAAAGGAGGCGACATTGCTTTGCGCATCGACCATGCCGACCTGGCGCACGGCGGCGCCGTCGTCGATTGAGATGAGCGCATCGAGAGTTTGTTGCGCGGTGCGGCCGTTGCGCATCAGTTCGATGCCGTCATGCCCGTAGGCGGGATTGGCCATGCTTTGCGTGGCAACTGCGCCAACACCGGATTCCGCCCAGGGCACGATAGAGCCGACGGAAAACCAGTGGCTTTGCACCGCGACGCCTAGCTGCCCGGTCTCGCCATCGCGCGCCACGATGGAGAAGGTGGAGACGGGACGGAAGGGGATGATGAGTTGATCATTCATGGCCGGTTCGATGGTCTTTGGCGCAGCGGTGCAGGCCCCCACTGTTGCGATCATTGCGAGCGCCCAGAGCCCTGTGCGAGTCATGACGCCATACCCTCGAAGATCACGCGCTTCACCGGGCGATCGGGGTCTGCTTCGGGCACAGCGCTGAGCAGGGCCTTGGTGTAGGGGTGCTTGGCTTGCTCAATGACCTGTTCGCGGGTGCCCTCTTCGACGATCTTGCCCTGGTACATCACGGCGACGTGGTCGCAGATGTGCTGAATGACGGCCATGTCGTGAGAAATGAAGAGATAGGACAAGCCAAAGTCATCGCGAAGGTCTGCGAGCAAATTGAGCACCGAGCTCTGGATGGAGACATCAAGAGCGCTGGTGGGTTCATCGCAGACGATGAAGCTTGGGTTGAGTGCGAGGGCGCGGGCGATCCCGATGCGCTGGCGCTGGCCTCCCGAGAATTCGTGGGGGTAGCGATCGGCGGAGAGGCGCGGCATGCCGACGCGCTCGAGGAGGTCTTCGACTTTGGTGCGCAGCTGATCGCGGTCTTTGATGATGCCATGGACGATGAGCGGTTCGCCCACAATGGTGGCAATGCGCATGCGGGGATTGAGTGAGCCGGCGGGATCCTGAAAGATGATCTGCATGCGCTGGCGGAGCTTGCGGAGTTCACTCCCCGATGCGGCAAAGACATCGACTCCATCGAAATTAACTGAGCCTCCGGTGGCGGGGATGAGGCGAAGAAGCGTTCGGCCTACGGTGGTCTTGCCACACCCGGATTCACCGACCAAGCCAAGGGTTTCGCCCCGGCGAATCTGAAAAGAGACGCCATCGACGGCTCGAACATAGTCGGTCGTGCGCTGCAGGACGCCGGTCTTCACCGGGAAGTGCGTCTTGAGATCGCGCACGTCAAGGAGGACGGGTTGGACCTTCGCGTCGGCGTTGGCGGTGGCAACAGGTTTTGCGGTAGATGTAGGCATACTTGAAAGTGTAGCCGATGGGGCAAGTGCGCCCCCGTGAGGTGTTGCGCGGGCAGTGCGCGGGCGCGGTAGGCTCGCAATTCCGATGCAGGATACACCCGACCCAGCTTCGATACCAGATACTCAGAGACGCAGGTTTACGCTGCCTCCTGACTGGTTTTTGGTGGCACTGGGGGCCATGATTGGCGTGGTAACAGCGCTCGGAGCAGTTGCCTTCAAGAAGGTGCTCGATATCGCCGCGGAGCACACATCGGGTTGGAATAGCGACATGCCAATGTGGTTGTTGCCGTTGCTGCCCATGGCTGGCGCACTTGGAGCGGGGATTCTTGTGCAGCGGTATGCCACAGAAGCGCGCGGGCATGGCGTTCCCGAGGTAATCGATGCGGTGTACCGGCGCGGTGGGAAGATCCGCCGGCGCGTTGCCATCGTCAAAGCGGTTACGTCGATCATGACCATTGGCTCTGGTGGTTCTGCAGGCGCTGAGGGGCCGATCGTGCAGATTGGTTCCGCGATTGGTTCCGGTGTCGCAGGCGCCTTGCGCATCAGCCGCGAACATATGACAACATTGCTGGGGTGTGGCGCAGCGGCGGGCATTGCATCAGTCTTCAATGCACCGCTTGCGGGTGTGCTTTTTGTGATGGAAATCCTGTTGCGCGATTTCTCGCTCAAGACATTCACGCCCATCATGATTGCATCGGTGATGTCAACAGCAACCACGCGGGCAATCCTTGATAACCAGGAAGCCCTGTTTGCAGTGCAAGGTGAACTTGCGAGCTATCAGTTCACATTTCCAGAGCTTCCCAGTTATGTGCTGCTTGGACTTGTGTGCGCAGCAGTTGCGGTAGGGTTCATCAAGCTGCTGTATGCAACGGAAGATGTGTATGCGAAGATGCGCATTCGGCCAACGCTCAAACCAGTAACCGGCGCGCTGTTGCTTGGTGTGCTTGGTGTTGGGTATCTGGGCATGATGCACGCACAGGGGCACGACGAGGCACATGTGCCGAATTTTTTCTACAACGGTTATTCGACGATTGAATCACTACTCGATCCCACTCTATTTGATGCGTCAGCGGCAGAACATGCGGCGGATATAGCGTCAACTGCGCCACTTGAAGCCAGTGAAAAAACAAGCCCACTCATGGAAGGCGAAGTGCTCTCTACAAGTCTGCTGATGCTCCTTCTTCTTATGGGATGCAAAGCGCTCGGCACTGCCTTTACACTTGGCTCAGGTGGTTCCGGCGGTGTGTTTGCGCCATCGTTGTTCCTTGGTGCAACAACAGGCGCCGCGTTTGGGCAACTCATGAGCATGTTCGGGCTGTTGCCTGATGGCGGTTCCCCTGCGTCCTATGCGCTTGTGGGAATGGCAGCAATGGTCGCAGGGACAACGCATGCGCCGTTGACTGCGATTCTTATTCTCTTTGAATTGACCAATGATTACAAAGTCATTTTGCCCATCATGATCGCAGCCGTGCTGTCAACACTTGGGGCGCAGTTCCTGTTACCCGATTCGATTTATTCACTCAAACTGAGGCGAGCTGGGCTTCATCTTGGGACCGCGGCTGACCTGACCATTTTGCGCAAAATGACAGCGCGGCAAATCACGCTTGTGCCGCATGTTGCGGTGCGCCCTGCCGATCCACTGGACAAACTCTTTGCGCTGAGTGATATCTACAAAATCGTTGACTTTGTGGTGATCGACAGTGATGACAAGTATGTCGGGCTGGTGACCGGACAGGAATTGCGGACAGCGCTGATCGAGCGCGAGGCGATTCCATATTTGCTGGTCGCGGAGCTTGTGCGCCAAGATTTGCCTACGATTGAAGCAGAAGAAACACTTGATGGTGTGCTTCGCAAGTTCTCAGAGACTGATGTCACGAGTTTGGCGCTGGTGGAGCGCACCAGTGATGGGCTCATCGCCAAGGGCCTGATCACGCGAGGCAGGTTGATGCACCGGTATCAGAATGCGCTGTCGCAGAGGTGATGTTGCATGGAACGCAAGCTGACATTGCGGGCCCGGCATCGCATCGGGAATACTCTCGAATTTGACCGCGTGTTTCAGGCAAAGGCGCGAAAACACGCAGGCGTATTGACAGTTTTCGTGCGCCCCAATGGCCTGCCACATTTTCGTTATGGCTTGAGCGTCCCCCGGCGTGTGGGCGGTGCGGTGGTGCGCAATCTGGTGAAGCGGCGTTTGCGCGAAGCGTTTCGTTTGCACCAGCACGAGTTCCCGCGTGCGCCCGATGGCGGTGCGTATGATTATGTAGTTGCGGTGCGGCCTCACGAATCGATGACTGTCGATGCGTATGCAACGGCGCTACTTGATGCCGCCCGCGCGATGGATCAGTTGTGGCGCAAACGCGCGCGGCAGCGCGATGGGCGCGATGAAAATGGTGATTCGTGATGTGCGAAGCGCATGAATGTTATGACGACGATGAGTTGAGCACGCCGCACCCACTTGCAATTTTCAACTGGCCGATGATCGGTGCAATTCGGGGCTACCAGATCACGATGTCGCCGATTGTTGGTGGGCAGTGCCGGTTCTGGCCAAGCTGTTCGAATTATGCGCTGGAGGCGTGCCGGGTGCACCATCCTGTGCGCGCCGTCGCCTTGATTGCGGGGCGCCTGCTGCGCTGTCATCCCTTGTGGCCAAAGACGGGGTATGACCCGGTGCCGGGGAGAAAGTCCAATTCACCACGCTGAGCCATCTGCATCAGGCAATGTCAGGTCTGTTGCGTTCGCACATGCTTTATGAAACCATCTATGGTCCACGCCCATGTGCGCTGATTGGCTGTGTATGTAGTGTGAACAGCAGCTGGCACAACAAGCTGGACTGAGCGGGTTTGCATCTCATCTGTTTGGTTGGTTGAAATACTGGGTTCAAGAGTTATCAGGTGTTTCATACTGATCCTGTCTGCTTCGCCAAGAATCTGTCGCCACCTATCCTTGCATGTCGCCTTGGCACCGAGCACTGTGAGACCACTGGTCGCAAATGTCGTGTCGAAATATTCTCGCTGCCCGGGGAACAGAAAATCAGGCCTTGATCTGCCCTCGGTTGTTGCACCGCGATCAAAGTAAAGACCACGGTCTTCGAATATCTGTGCGAGGTGATGTTCGAGGCTGTGCCCCGCCCGTGATTTTCGACGGTTCTGCACACTGAGCGAATACGAAATACAACATATCTAATTGGGCTGAGGTAGTTGCTCTCTAATGCGACATTGGATTGCCTGATAGGTCGCGGCGATTGCCCCTGCTTCGTGGGCACTATGAGATTCACGAATACAGACATCTTCACGCAATTCACCAGTCACCAGAAACTGCTCGGTTGCTTCCCACTGTTCAATCAAAACACCAATACCATCAAGCAGTTGCCCGATGTCATTTTCAGGTAGCGAGATATCTATGTTTCCCATGTCGCCCCTCGTCGTTGTAATCAGTTTACAAATACATGTTCTCGATGATATGCCAGATATTCTTCTTTGGGCACAAATCGCTCTGGCACCGAGATGTTTCTTCCGGCAAATTTTGCGAAGAAGTATTCATAGACAAGCTCAGAATTGTTGACGCGCAGCTGATCTGAAAACAATACGCAGTGCTTTTCATCAAGAGTCATCAGCCCCCGGTCGAATGCTGCATCGTGCAAAGAATTCAATGCCAGACCATTGGAAGGGTCCAGCCGGCTACTCGCGTCGATAGCCCACGGCACAATATGGCTTGCGCGTACGAGTTCTGACGATGCAATCCCTGTTACACAGCATTTGTGCGCATAGGCGGCGAGAACACTTCGGCGAAAGAACGATTGTCCGCGACGAGTCCGAACCATCGCCTCCGCATCTGTTTGAGTGGGTTCTTCGCTAACTGCATCAAGTGTTTCGTTTCCGATATACGCCAACGCTTCCCACTTGCCGTAAAACTCTTCCCATACTTGGCGATCAAGTGCTGAAACGTGGCCCATCCCTGCAATACCGCGTTTTTTATGCTCTGGATCGAGGCTCGCAAAGTTGACAAGTTTGAGCGCGATAGAGGCAGGCGTACGACCGAGTCGTGTCGCTAGTTGCTGAATGTCCGAATTTTTCGAATGCATTTTCCCAAACGGCAACTGACAATACAGCGTTAGAGCGATGACGCATTCATCTTGTGACCACGGGTGTCCTGATCGATGTGCCATGGGTTATCAACTGTATGATAAACTACGCTGCTCGATGAGCTCGTTGAAAAAACAACGTCCCCTGCGTCACGTCCTTGAATCCGTGCGCCCTGCCGAGGCTCTTTTTCTTTGACACGCCGGCGATTGAAAATGGTTGACAGGGGAAACCGGCAGCAAGGATGTCGTGATCGGGAATGTCTGCGGGCTTGATCTTGCGGATGTCCCCTTCGGGCACTTCGCCATTCCATGCCTTGTAGGTTTTCTGGGCGTACTTATCCCATTCACACCCGAAGATGCAGCGTCCGCCGACGCGATCCAAGCCGATGCGGAGTCCGCCGATACCGGCAAACAGGTCTATGAAATTGAACGGCAGACCGGGGGCGGCAAGGGCACTCGTGCGCTCGATACCCTCGAAAAGCGGCAACTCATCCTCATCGCCCTGCCATGCATCGCTCAAAAGCGACAGCACAAACTCCTTCTTGCTCGTGCGCAGGCTGTAGCTCTGCTCGTCAATCCATTCGTGAATCTCGTCGGGAATGTCTCTGATGAGCAGTTGGGGCATCGGTACCTCTGGGTTATATTGATATCGATGCTATCAACTCTTCCGTGCATCCATATCGACGAACAGAATTTCGAATTCGGGGGAGGGCACACCTGAACGATACCCTAACAAATACCAAATATCAACCCGTTGCGGTTGCCAGTATTTGCGCGATGTTTGGCGACTTCTGACACGCACCATGTTTCAAAGATCAAACTGCACAACGGGTGATTGCGCAGGTTGCCGCTCTGACGAGACCCGGTGAGGGTCACCGCGGGAATCACCTTCGCGGCAGCCGACCATCCAAGGGCAAGGTATCCGTCACTGCAGTCAAACCCCATCCCCCCGCCGATAGACCAGAGACCCATGATCCGCGCAGGCGATGTCATTGTGTTGTCTGTTCTCGCCCTGCTGAGCATCGGGGTGATCATGGTCAATTCCGCGGGCATGACCGTCGATGCCCAGACCGGAGTCACGTTCCAGTCAATCGTATTGTCCAAAGCCTCTGCCCTTGCAGCAGCAGCGATGATCGCGCTTCTGATCGCGCGCCTGCTGCCCATCCGGTCGTGGGCGGCGCGGCCGAGACTTTCGCGGTGTATCCCCCTGCTTCTCCCGGTGATGATCGGTGCGCTGGCGCTTGTGTATATCCCGGGGGTGTCGGGCAGCGCGAAGGGCGCCACGCGCTGGCTCAACTTGCCCGGCGGCATAACTATGCAACCATCGGAGATTGCCAAATGGAGCATGCCGGTGTTGCTCGCGTGGTACGCCACGGTGCGCGGCGGTGTGCTCAATCGTTTTGGCGTTGGGTTCATGCCAGCAGTTGCGGTGCTTGGGTTTATCGCTGCGGTTGTGGTTCTTGAAGACCTTGGCACAGGCGTACTGATTCTGACCGTCGGCGCACTCGTGCTCATCGCAGGCGGAGCGCGCATTCTTCACTTTGCATTTCTTGCACCGGCGGCGATTGGGCTGCTTGTCATCGCAATTCTCGCAGAGCCTTACCGCGTGCAACGACTCATCACCTTTCTTGATCCCTATGCAGAAGCGCGAGGCAGCGGATATCAGATTATTCAATCACTGGCGGCGATCGCGGGCGGCGGCGGGTTCGGGCGCGGCCTCGGCTTCGGCGTGCAGAAGTTTGGCTACCTGCCCGAGGACCGAACCGATTTTCTCTTTGCGGTATTGAGTGAAGAACTGGGCGTGATGGGCGCTGCGCTGGTGCTTATGCTCTACGCAGTGATGCTTCTTGCAGGATGGACCATTGTGAAACAGGAACAGCGCCTGCTGCTCAAACTGTCGGCCCTTGGTATCGTCGCCACCGTGGGCATTCAGGCACTGATGAATCTTGCGGTCGTGACGGGTCTTGCGCCCACGAAGGGCATTGCGCTGCCTCTGCTTTCTGCCGGGGGCACGGGGTGGATACTCACCGCTGCTTCACTCGGCGTGCTTGCTTCACTTGATCGATCGCGGCCCGAAGACGTGCCGGTCGAAATTGAAACAATTCCGGAAGGTGCCACGCTTTTCAGCGCAATCGAAGCCAAGCCAGCCGTCGCAGCCCCGGTTGTCTCATGAACATTCTCCTCGCAGGTGGCGGCACCGGCGGACATATTTTCCCACTGCTCGCCGTTGCAGAATCAATTCGTGAGCAACAGGCAGAATCGTCGTGCCGGTTTGTGTGTTCGACGCGCCCCCTTGACGCTGAGATTCTTACTCGCGAGGGCGAAGCCTTTGATGCGATTCCTGCGCGCCCATTTGGACTTCGACCCAGAACGCTCGTGCGATTTATTCTCGGCTGGGGCGGTGCCATGCGCTCAGCGCGGTCAATCATTTGTGCGCACTCGCCGAGAGTCATCATCACATCGGGCGGGTTTGTCTCAGCGCCTGTTGTGCAGGCAGCGCGCCGGGAGCACGTGCCGATCGTCGCAGTGAATCTTGATGCGGTGGCGGGCAAGGCGAATCGCTGGATTGCGCGCCATGCGGATGTGTGTGTGTCGACGACAGTTGCAGAATGGGATAAAGTGCCCGCGCACTGGCAGCGCATTGCCCCGATCGTGCGGCGCTCCATGCGCACCTCCTGCGACCCCAAAGAAGCCCGGCGCGCCCTCGGCCTTGACCCGGAGATGAAGACCCTGCTCGTGACAGGGGGCAGCCAGGGAGCACAGAGCCTCAATGGCGAAATTGCCTGGATGGTCCGCCATCATCCGGAATACTTTGCCGGGTGGCAGGTGCTTCACCAGTGCGGCGGCGACGCTGAACAAACCAAAATGCTCCGCGCCGTGTATGAACGGGCCGAGGTGCCCGCCGTGATCGTGCCATTCATCGACGACATGGCCAATGCCTGGGCAGCAGCAGACCTTGCGGTCTCACGGGCTGGCGCGGGGGCCGTGGCGGAAGTGCGGGCGAGCTGCACGCCCACGATGTTCATGCCTTATCCCTTTCATCGAGACGGACATCAGCGGCAGAACTGTGCGTATCTCTGCAACTGGGAGGATGCCGCGGTGGATTGCGTCGAAGGCGGTGAAGTGACTTGGTCGCTCAAAAGCATCGAGGCCGAGCAGGCGTTCATGGATATTGAGGACGACTTCGAGCCATTGCTCACAAGCGACGGAGATCGCCAATCTATGCGTGATAACCTGAAAAAACTCGGCCCGGTGGACGGCGCCGACGCCGTGGCCCGCATTGCACTGGAACGCGCTCGTAAAGAGTGACAATCACGGGTCGATCTGTGCGCCAGCGCGTGTACACTTGGGCTATGGAGCGAGAGCAGGTGCCCAAATCGAGATCGCTGCGCTGTGTGGTTCTCGGGCCTCCGGGCGAAGAGACCCCTGAGGCGTTGCGTGATGCCATGGCCAGGCGCGGGCTGCGCCTTGAGCCCTGCCTAGGCGCACACGCTGCGATGGCACGGCTTGTGAAACCTTCCGGTGAAACGGAAGCTGCGCCGCGCGCCATGATCATCATCGAGCCCAAGCGCGTGCCCTTTGGTGTGTCACTGGTTGCCGCCGCGGCTACCTATGCGCCCAACGTGACGGTGTGGCGCTTTGTCTCAAGTGCAACGCCGCGGCTTGCGCGCATGGATGAGCCGATGCACGAAGAGCATCACGTTGAAGCGCCGCCAGCAAAACGTGTCACACCCCCCGATGCGATGCCAGCCTTACGACTGGTGGGCAAACCGATCGCGCCGCGTGCGCCAATTGGCGGCGACATTCTTGATGGTGCGCCTGATGATGATGATGATGCACCCTCGCCCGCGAGTCTGTTGACAGAAGCCGAATTGGAGTTGCTGCTTGCAGTTGATCAAGAGGCAGCGGATATGGAAGGCGGATGTGCGCCATGACCCGTGTGCCGCATCATGTTGATGACTCTAGCAATGCTTCCAACGGGGATTCCAGCGGGTGGCGAATCGTTCTTGTAGGACAAAGTGGGCTCGATCGCCCATTGCGCCGTGAAGCCGATGTTGAACTGATCCGCGTGCGCAATGGCATCGAAGCCATTGGGGAACTCGCCCAGCCCATTGATGCACATTCGCCGAAGCGTGCAGCCATATTGATCACCCCAAGCGCTGTGGATGCAGAAGAGCTGACAGACCTTGCTGCGGGGTTGCGCCAGATCGATCCGCTGGTGCGCGTCCTTGGCATTGGCGCTGCAGATGGCGCGTGGCATCGAAGCGCCATTGGAACTGGAGCGATTGATGGCACGGTCAGCGCCGATGCAGATGCGCCAGAAGTGCGTGAAGCACTTCATGCAGCACGGCCGCACCCAGTGATGGATCCACCTGCACCGGATATCGCCCCACTGCCGACCATTGCGGAACCGATTGAAGCAATCCATATCCAGTCGTCAGACACACAATCCCCAGCCGGAGATCATGACCAGCGCATCCTGAGCGCGATGCTTCGTGGAGGGCCAGCGGGGCCAGTGTGCCTTGCGCTGTTGCGCGAGCGTTTTGGCGCGGGAACGTTCACGTGGCTTGCGCATGGCACCGAAGCTGCACCGAGTGCAGACACACGTCTTGTGCCCGTGCAATATCACGATGCGCAACTTGGCATGCTTGCTGTGTCAGAGCATATTGCTGATGACACCGTGACAAAAACTGCGGCATGGCTTGCGCACTGGCTTGCCCTTGATGAACAACAACGGCAACTGCGTGAGGCCGCATTCATTGATCCATTGACCAAGACATGGAACCGCCGATTCTTCGAGCAACACCTCGATAGTGTGCTCACCAGAGCTGCGACGGCGCGGCAGCATGTCACCATTCTTTTACTCGATGTTCACGACCTGAAACACTTCAACGACGCACACGGGTACGCAGCGGGTGATGCGGTGCTCATCGAAACTACGCGGCTGCTGAAATCGTGCGTGCGGACCAACGATCGCGTGTGCCGGGTGGGCGGCGATGAGTTCGTGGTCGTGTTCTGGGATCCCACAGGACCGCGTTCGCCGGGAAGCAAGACCCCGAGATCGGTCACAGAGCTCGCCCAGCGTTTTCAGGAGAAGCTTGCGACCACGGAATTTCCCTCCCTGAGCGATGGTGCCCCGGGTCAGCTTGCCGTCGCAGGTGGCATGGCGACCTTCCCCTGGGATGGCCACAACCGGGAAAACCTGATGAAACAGGCGGATCAGTTGCTCCGCGAAAGTAAGAAATCGGGCACCAATGCTATCCTCATTGGGGGCAGCGATGGCGGATCTATCTCTGCAGACGGGTTCTGATCGGGTATCATTCACGCATATCTGGAGAAGATTGGGAGTACCCACTTGCCCAGAGCGTGGTTTTCCCGAAGATATGCCCCTGTAGGCCCGCCGTGGGCCCATGCCGCTTGCCTGACACCTGGAGGAGCTTTCGCTGTGGAAGAATATGAATCACTCAAGCAGATGATCGTGGAGATTCAAGAAGACATTCAAAAAGCTGAGGGCGGGAACAAAGCAGCGGGCACGCGCGTGCGCAAACAGATGCAGGACATCAAGAACACCGCCCAGTCCGTGCGCCAGAAGGTTTTGGAATTGCGCGACCCGGAATAATTCGGTTCGTATGTACTGGGCTAACTTTCGATCCCCCTGATGAGCCTTGGCGCATCATCAGTGAAGCGAAATGGAGCGCGCGCAGCGCATGGCAAGTGAGTATCTGTTCGATCTCGATTCGATCGACTTGTCCGCCGAAATGATGGACCGGGAGGCGATTGCGCGCATCCTTCCACATCGCGGCGAGATTGCGATGCTTGATTCCGTCATCTGGCATGATGACCATCATGACTTTGGCCTCGGGGTGCACCATGTTCACGACGATGCATGGTGGTGTGAAGGTCACATCCCGGGGCGCCCTATCATGCCGGGCGTGTTGATGGTCGAAGTCGGTGCGCAGTTGTCATGTGTGCTGTTCTATAAACGAGGCAAACACGACTGGTTCGCCGGGTTTACACATATCGACAAAGTGCGATTCCGCGGTCAGGTTGTGCCGGGCGATGATTTGTACATCCTGTGCAAGGCGGTGCGATTCCAGCCGCGCCGATTCTCCACCGACATTCAGGGCATCGTCAACGGCAAGATCGTCTTTGATGGCAACGTCACCGGCATGGCATTTCCCAAGATGGGCTCTGCACGTACAGATGCCATCGAATATGCACGGGTCAATTCAATTGGCATCCGGGAAGCCCGAACCGTCAAGTAGCATCCCGGTGCATTCAGATGAATGCATATCAATGAAATAGCCGTATGCAATGCGCGCAGCGCAAGGACGCGATTCGCCTGATGCACCCCTATCCACTCATCTTCGAGCCGATCCTGAAAGAAAAAATCTGGGGCGGGCAGCGCCTTGCCTCTCTTGGCAAGAATATGTGCGCCGAGGACGCCGATGACAACGCATCGCCCCCTCGCATCGGTGAATCGTGGGAACTTGCGGACCTGGATGAAACAAGCATCGATGGCGGCGGCGGCGGTGCAGCGCGCTCGATGATCGCCAATGGGCCGATGCGCGGGGTGTCGCTCCGCGATGCCATCCTCGCGATGGGCCCTAATCTTATGGGTGCCGTGCAGACCACCCACATGGGCGGCTTCCCGCTGCTCGTCAAGTTTCTTGATGCCACTGAGAATCTGTCGGTGCAGGTGCATCCTTCGCCTGCCTATGCAAAGGCTCATCCGGAAGCTCATCTCAAAACCGAAAGCTGGTACATCGTCCGCGCCGAACCCGGAGCGGTGATCTACAAGGGCCTGCGCCAGGGCACGACACGCGAAGAACTGCAGAAGCGCGCCGCCGACGGCACCGTCGCAGAAGCCATGCAGGCGCTGCCCGTGCAACGCGGCGATTTTCATCACCTGCCAAGCGGCATTGTGCACGCGCTGGGCGCGGGGGTGGTAGTCGCGGAAGTGCAGACCCCAAGTGACACGACGTTTCGGTTGTATGACTGGGGCCGCACCGGGCGAACAATGCACATTGAACAATCACTTGCGTGTATTGATTTCGCGCATACCGATGACCCGGCGCCGATTCGTGGTGATGGAAGCGCACGATGTCTCTTGAATGATGCCAGACACTTCGCGATCAAAGAGCTGCGCGGCCTGGGCGGCGAGGTGCGCGAGCATGACATCAGCGCCGACCTGCCCGTGGTTGTCATGTGCATCAAAGGCGAAGGTCGCATCGAAGCGACTGATGATTCATTTGAGCCCGTGCCGTTCACTGCGGGCACAACGATCCTTTCGCCTGCACGGCTTGATGCGGTGCGCATGGTGCTTGATCGCGATGCCGTATTGCTCGAGGTGGACGTGCGGGGGTAGGGAGAACCTCTCCCTCGCACACACTGTGTGCTCATCGAGCCATTGCAATGGCTAGGCTGTCGTGCCCGCAGGCCTGAGACCAGTAGCATCAAAAAAGCAGCGGATGCCGAAGCACCCGCCGCTGTTGATTACTCAACCAAGTTGTACGTCAACCGATGTTTCAGTCAGTGAAGGATCACTGATACTGGTTGGTCGATTCGGTCTCCTCGACCGGACGCGTAAACTGATCGCTCGTCATTCCAACCTTGAAGCGAACATCGCCTGCAGCGCTAGCCTTGACGGTAAGGCGGAAGGTCGCTTTCTCACCCGGCGCCAGGCTGGGCAACGGTGCGAACTCAACCACATTGCCGCGGCTGGTGCCCCGCGTCGAACCACCAGCCGAGACGAATTCCTGGCTTTCGAGCTCGCAACGGATCTTGATGCCCGTGCCAGGCGCAGAGCCTTGGTTGGTCACGGTGATGGTGTAGGTCGTGTTGGTGCCGACCGCGACCGGATCCGGACTATCAACGCACTCAAGAAGGATGGCGGGAATGCCACGAACCTGCGTCGTGCAGTTGGCGGTCACCGCATCCGCGCAAGCGCATTGCGCCCGAGCCGTGCCAGTGAAGCTGCCTGCGGCCTGCGGTGTCATGCGAACCGCGTAGGTCTTGCACGCCCGCGGTGCGAGCTTGCCCGTATTCCACGTAACAGTGCGGCCCGAAACGCGCCCATTCTCCGACACTGAATCAACGCGACAATTTGCCGGCACATTGAACGTGACAACGCCGTTGTCACAACTGCCCGAACCGGTGTTGCATACGGTGATCTTGTGCTCGATTGGACGCCCGATGAACGCGCGACCCGTGCACTCATCCTTGATGGTCAGGACAGGCTGGACGACGGTCGTCTGTACAACGCCTGACTCGGCGGTCATGCCACCCGAAGCGCTCGCGGTGGCCTTGTTTTCATATTTGCCTGCAGCGGCTGCCGACACCTGAGCCCGGAAGCTTTTGCTTGCACCCGCAGCGAGATCGCCCGCCTTGAAAGTCAGCGAACGCCCACCACCCGCAGCCGTGAGACCAGAGGGAAGCGGATCGGTGATGGTCACGTTGCGTACCGTTCCGGTACCGGTGTTGGTCACGACAAACTCATAGGTGATGGGTTCACACTTTGAGGCTTGTGCGGGGCCAGTCTTGACAAGCGCCAACTTGGGCGAGACGACGGGGGTCGTCAGGCAAAGCAGCGTGTTGTAAGACACGTCGATGCAGTTGCCGACGGTGCCTTCTTTCGTCGCGGTCGCACGAATGCGAATTTCCTTGGAATCACTCGGGCCGAGATTACCAAGATTCCACGACACGACTTTCGCGCCATTCGCGCCGGGGGTGCCCGCGGGGCTGGACTTGATCAAACGAAGCCCGCTGCTTGGTTCATCAGTAACAACGACATCCTGCATGGTCTCCGACGTCAGGTTGGTGACGCGAATGATGGATTCGAACTCTTCATTCAGCACAACCTCGACGGGCATGCCCTTTTCAAGCAAGATGGCGCTGGTGCGCTGATCACCAGTCGGGTAGGCAAGGGCCGCCCAGTTCATGCCATCGCGAGTCGAGGGGGAACTCCGAGCTGTCCGCACTGGCTTGGCCGCCGCGTTTGCTGGCTCCGCAGCACTTCTGGTTCTGCCCGACGATCGATCATTATGGACACAGCCGGTCAGCAGCATTGCTGCTATCGCTGCTGCAGCTACTCCACTCCACATTTTCGTGCGCATAGTCAATGCTCCTCTTTTTAGCAATAACGCCGCCGTGCATCTGGGCGATGCCGACTGATCACAAACCCCAAGATTCCATCCTACCGATTGATCCGGCTCCATCCGGAACGGCAAGTTACCATACCGTAAACACTTGCATATGGTCAGAATCCGTTTTCTCGGACCTTCCCCCGCCTGTCCCAAAAATAGGATTATCGGACGTGATGTTGTGAAATGTCAGCCCTCAATCCGTCGGGACACCGGAACCGGTCACCGCTTCACGGAAGGCGCTGCGCAATTTCGCAGTGATCGTTCCTTCACCCTTGGTGATGCGCGTGTCATCGACCTGATTCACCGCAATGATCTCAGCGGCAGAACCGGTCAGGAAAATTTCATCCGCGTTGAGCACCTCATCAAGTGTGAGTTGCCTTTGCGTGACCGTGATACCAATGCGCGGGGCCAGTGTCTTGATGACGAACTCGCGCGTGATGCCATCGAGCAGGGGCACAGCGAGCGGGCTGGTGATCACTGCACCATCTTTGACGATAAACAAATTGTCGCCCGTGCACTCACCAACGATTTTCTTTTTCGGATCATCTGAATAGGTGAGCATGATGGCTTCAAGAACATCCGCATCGATGGCCTCGACTTTGGCCATGATGTTGTTGAGATAGTTCAGGCTCTTGAGTTGTGGGCTCAGGCATTGAGTTGGAGTGCGCGGGCGCTTGGCCACAATGACTTTCATGCCCGTCTGATACATCTCTTCGGGATAGAGCCGGATGGTGTCTGTGATGACGATCACCGTTGGCCTTGGGCACCGGAAGGGGTGGAGGCCAAGATCGCCAACGCCTCGCGTGAACAGGAGCCGGATGTAGCCATCGGTGATGCAGTTGGATTTGACACAGTGTTCAAGAATGGCGCGCATTTCATTTTTTGTGTACGGAAACCCTTCTGTCTGGCGCATCATGTGCAGCGCTTCTGCGTTGCGATAAATGCGCTCGATGTGCGAATCACACTTGAAGATTTTGCCCTGATAGATGCGAATGCCCTCGAAACAACCATCTCCATAGAGCAGCCCATGATCAAAGACAGAGACTTTGGCATCGTTCTTCGTGTGAAACTCACCATCGATCCAGATGAATGGAGGTTTGCCAGTGGAAGGAATGCGCGCCTGGTGCGGCACGGCAGCCGGTGATGTCATCCGATCGGCACCAACACTGGTCATTGCACAATTCCTCCGTGTGATATTAGGCCCACGCCGACGTTGGTTACGCTGCCCCTGGGCCTTGTCCGGGCAATATTGCGGGCACAACAGTATATCCCCAAAAGACCGTACAGGCTCCAAACGTATATTCACACGCGCAGCTCTGCTGAAACACGCCTGCGCAGCGACTCTAACACTGCTTCCACCTGCGGATCGACTTCTTCATGGCGCAATGTGCGCGCTGGATCACGAAACGCAAGACGCAATGTCACACTCTTGCAACCATCACCAAGTTGCGCCGATCGAAACGCGCCCACGAAACGAACGTTTTCAAGCATCGCCGGGTTGGCATCGCGCACCGCAGATTCGATGTCGCCCCATGGCACACGTTCATCAACGACAACACTCAGATCTCTTTCGATACCGGGGAACTCGGGCAACTCCAGCGCCCCCGCGCTGGGCGGGTAGAGCGCGATGAGCGCGGCCAGATCAAGCTCTGCGACCACGACCGGGCAATCAAGCTCACAGGTCGTGCGAAGCGCTGTCTTTGATGTATTGGCGATGAGCGCCACCCAGCCAAGTGCGGCTCCATCGCGCGGGCCACCCAGTAATTCGATTTTCGCTGCGATTTCACCACGCAGCGCGGCGACCGGCGCATCCGCAGTGCGCAGATTGACCTGTACATCAGGACCGCCCACCGCTCGAATAGTGCGCTCCATCACGCCACGCATGGTGCGCAATGCCTCCTGCTGGGTATCGGCTCGTTCGGGCTTTGCGCCCATCACATCCATGAGCACACCAAGCGACCGATGCTCCAGCGTGTTGCGCTGATGCAGTGTGCCATCATCTCGCTCTGCAAAGACGGCAGCAGTCTCAAATAAGCGCACACCACCCGGCGGATTCACGCGCGCATCCTGATTCGCTTTGCGCACACCAAGCAGACTTGGAATAAGACTCGTGCGCAAGTAAGGAGCGCCGGGGCGGCGATCTTCATCGACTTTGAGGTATCGCATCCCCTCGGGCAGAAACTGCATTGCCTCGGTCTCGCGCACAAAGCTGAATGTTGCCGTTTCGTAAAATCCAAGCCCCGCAAGGGTGCGCCCGATGAGCGCCATCGCCTTCTCACGCTTTGCCCAGCTCTCGGGATGCGCCAGATCAAGATTCACTTCAACTGTCGGGGCCACTGTGAGATTGTCAAAGCCATGAAGGCGAACGATTTCTTCGATCAGATCAATCTCGCGAAGCAGTTCATGCGCGCGGTGTGGCGGGATCGTGCAGTTCAATACCGTATTGGCGCCCGTTCCATCAACGCGCACCTCGATGCCGATTGCTTCAAGCAGCTCAACCATGCGGTTCGGTTCGACTGCAATGCCCAAAATGTGTTCACATCGGGCGGCTCGTAGCTCAACAACAGGCAGGGGGTCATATCCGGCCCCGACAGAAAGAAGCCCCGCTGTGCCAAAACCGCCAACAATCTCCCCGCCCGCAACGTCGACCATCATCTGTGCGCATATTGCAGAGGCCCATTCAAGATCGCGCGCATCAACCGTGCGCGTAAAACGGTACGCAGCGTCCGTGGTGATGCCAAGCCGGCGCGCCGTGCGCCGCACCATGATGGGATTCCATGTCGCCATTTCGAGCAGCACATCGGTGGTGCGCTCGGTGACACTTGTTGGCACGCCCCCTACAATGCCCGCAATAGACTGTGCGCGCTCAGCATCAGCAACCACGACATCACTTTCAACAAGCGCATGCGTCACGCCATCAAGGCCTGGCATCTTTTCGCCCTTGTGCGCGTGGCGCACGATGAGCTTCCTGCCCGCAAGCGTGTTCAAATCAAAGGCATGATTGGGATGACCAATTGACAGCAGGATGAAGTTGGACATATCGACGATGTTGTTGATCGAACGCTGACCGACCGATTCGAGTGCCTCGACGAGCCACTTCGGGCTGGGCCCGACCTTGACGCCCCTGATGAGCCGCGCCGTGAACCGCGGGCAGCGCTCGGGCACGGTGTTGTCGACCGAGGTGTGATCCGCGATGCACCCTGCGCCCCCGCCACTCGGCATCGCCGGCGTGATGAGCTTGCGACCCGAGACGGCGGCGATCTCGCGGGCCAACCCCAGATGGCACAGGCAATCACCCCGGTTGCTCGTCAGTTCGACATCGAGGCGGGCATCACCCCCAGCGAGGGACTCGATGCCCTCAATGGGGAATGAATGGGCCTCAAGCAGGCGGACGGCCTCCTCAGCAGAGAGATTGCCGGGCTCCAGACAACGATTCAACCATGCAAGACTTGTGAGCATGGGGAGCAGGATACACGCCCGCGAGGATCGGCTGCGAAGGGCCTACCCTGTGCGTCATGGATGCGGAATCCACCATCATTGGGATTGACCTCGGCACAACAAATTCGCTTGTCGCAGTGTGTGATGCTGCGGGGCCGAGGATCATCGCATCGCCAGCCGGCGAACGGATGCTGCCGTCGGTGGTGCGCTATGGAGATGACGGCCGGGTTGAAGCGATCGGCACACAAGCCCGGCAGGACGCAGAAAAATATCCGCAGCACACACTCGCATCGATCAAGCGCCTCATGGGGCGCGGGGCGGGCGATGCAACTGATGATCTGCCGTTGCTTGGCTATCGCGTCGTCGATGGCCCCAACAACACGGCGCGGGTTGCGATTGGTGAGCAACTGATTTCGCCGCAGGAAGTTTCGGCGGCCATCCTGCGAGAACTGAAGCACTGGGCCGAGGCGGCGTTTGGACACACTGTGCGCGATGCGGTGATTACGGTGCCCGCGTATTTTGATGACGCGCAGCGGCAGGCAACGCGCGATGCAGCGCGACTTGCGGGTCTTGATGCTCGGCGCATTGTCAATGAGCCCACCGCTGCCGCGCTGGCGTATGGCATTGGCATCGGGAGCGCTGGCACGCCCCAGACCATCGCGGTCTATGACCTCGGCGGCGGCACTTTTGATATTTCAATCCTGCGCCTGATCCCGCCAGATGAGACGAACACTGATACTGCGCATTTCTTTCAGGTGCTCGCTACCGCGGGCGATACGCACCTGGGCGGCGATGACATCGACACTGCGATTGTGCGCTTGCTTCTCGATGAGATGAATATCCAGCCCACGCCAACGGGGAGGCAGCAGCTTCGCAATCTTGCTGAGCACGCCAAAATTTCACTCAGTGATTCCCCGAAAACAACGATTGCCAGCGAAATTGAACATGAATCAGGACGCCTCAGTATCAATCGAACACTCACGCGTGATGAAGCTGAAGCATTGGCCGCACCGCTTATCACACGATCGGGCGAGTGCTGCACGCGGGCGCTGCGCGATGCGAAGCTCACTCCAGCGCAGATTGACCGGGTGGTGCTGGTGGGCGGCGCGACGCGCATGCCGATGGTGCGCCAGCATGTTGGTGAAGTTTTCGAGATGAACCCATACACCGCACTTGATCCCGATGAGGTGGTCGCCCTTGGCGCATCTGTGCAGGGGACGGTGCTTTCTGGAAAAAGTGATGCACTGCTTCTCGATGTCCTGCCACTTTCACTTGGTCTTGAAACGGCGGGCGGCGCGGTGGCAAAGCTCATCATTCGCAACTCGACAGTTCCCGCGCGGGCCACGGAGATGTTTTCGACGTCTGTCGATAATCAGACCGCGATCAAATTGAATGTTCTCCAAGGTGAGCGCGAGATGGCAGAAAATTGTCGAAGTCTTGGCATCTTCAACCTGACCGGCATGCCGCCCATGCCCGCGGGGATTCCACAGCTTGAAGTGGAATTTCTCGTCGATGCCAACGGCGTCTTGAATGTCTCTGCGGTCGAGCGCCGAAGCGGCGCAAAGGCAACCACCCAGATTGTGCCCAACCACGGCCTGACGCGCGATGAAGTTTCGCGTATGGAAGCTGAAGCCCTCACCCACGCACGAGATGACATGACGCGACATCGCGTGGTTGATCTGATTGCCAACAGCACGCTTGACGTGAAATGGATCGAAGATCGACTCGCAAAGCTGGGCGATGATGTTGCCCCAGCGTATCGGGCGGAACTTGAAGTGCTGCTTACAACACTTCGCGGCATGGTCGAAGCAGGAGAACGCAACTGGCGATCAGTCGATGCTGATGTGTTTTATAAAGCCAAGGAAACGCTTGATCATGCGTCGATTCGATTGCACGAACAGAGTATTGTCCGCACATTGCGCAAAGATGATTAGGAACTAATTCCAACTGACTCCCTTGGGGGCATCAGGGTCATATTGACGATCAGCAGCACCAAGGGGCGCCCGCAAAGCGTGCAACTGACCTTTCACCATGCGGGCGCGCTCGAAAACGCCGGCTTCTGCAAGCAATTGATATCGCAGGTCAAAGTCATCGAGTACTGCGAGCAGACTCAGAGACACAATATCCACCAGAATGGGCGTGGGCACTTCATTGTCCTGGGCTTCAATTTGTTTAACAACCGCCTTGAAGACCCCGACCTGGTTCAATGGGTCAGTGCACAGAAGCTCCATCAGGTCCGCGCGAATGTAAGCGAGGTCGGCTTCGGGGGCCGCCTCTTCTTCAACTGGTTCAAGGCGCGCGGTGCGATAGCTTTGCACACCCGCACCGCCTGATTCATCCGGCAACCGTTCACTTGTAATGCGCGCCCGGCACAACCCGCGCACCCAGATGCGAAAAGTGCCATCACCAAAACGCTCATGCTTTGCAATCTGCCCGAGGCACACGGTTGGCCGCACCGCGGGATTTTCTTCATTCATGCAGTCGCCGTCGCACATCGCAATTGCAAACTGCCCGGAACCATCGAGCACGTCCTCGATCATCTCCCGGTAGCGCGCTTCGAAGATGTAGAGCTGCACCATCGCGTGCGGCAGGAGCGCCACATGCGGCAGCACAAACACGGGGAATGAATGCTTGAAACTGACTCGAACCATTTCGGCGGACATGCCTGAACTGTAGCCGAGCTGTGCGAGACGCGACGACGCGGGACCGAAGCAAGTGGATACCAAAAAAGAGACGTCGCCTAAAAAAGACAGGAGCCCGCCGATTAAGCAGGCCCGTGTCTCTCTCTTCGATCCAAAGATCGACTTGCCTGCCGAAGCAGGCAGATGTGTGCAAGGCCAACTGGACTCGCACCTCCCGAAACCATCGAGGGCTCGGGCTCTCTTCCAGTCAATAGGGTACCCCGGGAAGCTCACCGGTCAAGGGTTTTCACGCGTTCTGCCTGTGAAAAATGCGAATGTCCCGGTGTTTTCTGGGTAAAAAAGCAAACCGCCCGGGGGTGGGTGCCTCCGGGCGGTATGCAAAGATCATCCCGTACTGTGTTGTGACTGAGGTTGGAAATCGACTCTGACTATAAACAGAAGCCTCAGCCCACCCAGCAGGTGGTATGTCAATTCAATTTGATTCAGCGACGCCGACGCGTGGCTGCAAGACCTGCCACACCTGCGAGCATGAGCGCGCCTGGTGCAGGAATATTCTTCTGATCAACACCCGGGGTTCCGCCCGCAATGTTGCCGCCAGCCAGACCAGAGGTGCTAAAGCTCAACTGGATGGTGTCAAAGTTCTTGTTGAGCACTGCAGCACCCGCAGGCACGAAAGTACCATCGGGGCCAAACGAGTAATCGGGCACGATCGCAACGCCAGCCTGGTTGGGGCCGTCGCCAACACCACCATCAGTCGCGAACACAGAGAACATGTTCAAGCCCGCAGCATTTTCAAGAACGGCGGTGTAGGAACTGTTCTCAATCGCGTTGGGGGGAAGCAACTGATCAAAGTTGAACGGGGCGCCAAGATAGGTCCCACCTGCAAAACCAGTCTGGGCCAATGCTCCGCCCATGGTGTATGTCTGACCAGGGGCCAAGACAACGGTGCCGGTGATCGCGTGCGGCGAACTGCCGTCAAACCCACCGAACGATGCGCCTGCGTCGGATTCGTACAGCGCAACAGCCCATCCGGTGATGTCCACCGAGACAGCACTATTGTTCAGAAGCTCAATGAACTCCCAGTCGAAACTACTGGTCGAACCAAGAATCTCATTGATAATCACGCCTTGGCCAAGCGCTGCACCGCTCATCGCGGTCAGGGCACCAGCCACAATCAGAGCTTTCATATTTTTTCCCTCTCGCCTCATGTGGACTCTCTCTACCTCTTTGCCGACGACATTCGCCAGCTCAGCCTGTGCAACAAAACGCACAGACTTCTGAAGGACAACTACAAGAATACACCCGAATGAGAGCATTCACAACGAAGAATCCTTCAAATCGAGTATTTTCATCCAGTCGCAATGGTGCCGGAGTTGCCGCTTCACCCACACTCAGCTGAGGCTACATAGGTGCTTCCGCAGACACGACTTATCGTTGTTTCCGGCTCGCCAGCCGGGCAGGGACTCTGTTCGATGCCGTCAGGCCAGGGGGTCTGGGCGATAGAGGCGGGTGTCAAGCGCCCAAATGCGTTCGGTAAAGTTTCCGCCTAGGTCGCCACGGTCGGTATCTGGTCGGGCCGCTGCGAGTGCCGCCGCCATTTTTGCATCCAAATTATCCAGCATCGCGACCATGATCGCCTCGGGTGTCGAGGGTGCCTTGGGCGAGCCATGCTCGGGCAGGGTGTGACTGGCAAGAATGCAGTGCTCAAGGACCGTGATCATGCCATGCGGGAAGCGGATGCCCTGCCGCGCCATCGCACTTTGCGCCTTGTCATGAAGCAAGAGCACACCATCGACAATGTGTCCGATCAGGTGGCCACGGTCGGTGTAATCAAATGCGCCATTCCAATCCATCTCGCGCGTCTTGCCCATGTCATGCAGAAAGAGCGCAAGCAACACGATGTCGCGATTGATCTTGGGATACCACTGCAAAATGGAGTTCGCGACATTCATGAGGCTCAGCGTGTGCTCGCACAACCCGCCGATGTAGGCGTGGTGCATCATCTTGGCCGCCGGGGCTTGACGGAACATGTCCATCAACATGTCGTCAGAGACAATCTCCTGCGCGAGCGCCTTGGCCGCGGGATGCGTAAGCGATTCAAGAATCGCGATGACCTCGCGGTACATCTCTTCGGGGGGCCGCGCTGAGACCGGCAACAGCAGTTGCAACTGCTCGGCGGTGGGCGTCACCTCTTCGATGCGATCAATGATGAGCTGCAACTCGCCCTGATAGGGCTGCGTCTGCCCCTCGCAGCGGACAAAACCATTGCTCGGCAGGCGGCGAATCAGCTCTTCCGACGCCCCCCACATGCGGCCCGGTGCCATGCCCGACGCATCAGAAAGCAGACAGCGCAGATAGGGCTTGTCCTTGCGGGTCTTGCCGATCTGCGTGTTGGAGATCGCGAAGGTGCCGGAAAAGCGGGCGTTGGGTTCCATCGCGGCGATGGAGACATTTTCAACGGCGGCCATGGCCTGGGTCATCGGATCGTCGTTACTCGTCTGTTGTTGCTGATTCATGGGGTGACACGGTAGTCGATGCGGGCTTGCGCCGCCGGAATGGTGTGCCGCACTCGGGGCAGACGTCGGTTTTCTTGAGGCCTGTCAAGTCATAATTGCATTCGCGACAGTGACCCGCATACCAGGCACGGCCAATGATGAAGCGGCGGGCTCGGTCCGAGACGAGGCACAATCCCATGAGCGCGAATGTCGCGGCGACAACAACGATGCCAGCAACAATCAGGGATTCAATCACGCCTCACCCTCTTCCGCTTCCGGCGTAAACGTGCCGAACGCAGCGAAGCGATCGACGACCGTACCGCATTCGGGGCATTGGATCACACCGCGGGTTGCGGTGAGGTCGTAGCCGCAGGCGTGGCATTGGCCGAGAGCCCTGGGTTTGCCTTCAACAAAGCGGCGGGTGACCTTCGGCACCGCGAGAAGAAACGCTGCCGGGACGACCAAGAGCGCGGCCGCCGCAACCATCGGCATGAAGGCCTGCGGGGTGAGCAGCAGCACGATGGCGTAGGCCATGAGAAGGACAACGAACAAGCTGGTGCGAAAACGTCGTGGTATCACACTTCTTCCTCTTCTGGCTTGGGCCGCCCAAATACGAACTCATGGTCGATCGGCTCGCCACATTCGGGGCAGACATCGGCGTTGGGGGTGGCGCTGAGGTCGTAGAGACATTTGGGGCAGATGCCGTGGCCCGGCATTCTCCGATCAATCCAACGGCGCGCGTGTACCCCCACCATCATCAAAGCGAAGATGATCGCCATCCCCGCAAGGCTGATAAAGGGCCATGGATCCGCGCGGATTTCCAACGCGGCAACGGCGGTCATCAGAATGATCCCCAGAGTTACAAACCAAAACGATGCAATTCCGATCCGCTCAGACCAATCAGCGATGCGCGATTGCGCTTTCTTACTTGGAAATAGCTCGTGAACGAGCGATTTCCCACGGAGACTTGGGATCAGGGCACACAGAAAGACAATGAAGTAAGCACTGACCATGAGCAGAGGCCCGGAATCCCTCTGGGGATTCACTACGACATAGACAAGCGCGGCCCCATAGGCCAAGGTGGCAAGCCAAAGGCAGGTGAGCAAACTCAGTCGAGCGTACTTCTCCATCACTCCCCGCCCTTCTTGCGCACCTTTCTCGCCTCTTCGATGCGCTTGGCGAGTTCTTTTTCGAAGCCGATGGGTTTGGGTTCGTAGTAGCGGCGTTCGGTGCCGGTCTCATCAAGCAGGGGCTGGGGGGTGACGGGGCCGAAGGAAGTGTTGATTTCGCTGCGATGGGCGTATTGATAGCCCTTGGCATCTTGCTTGGTGCCGACGGATTCGACTTTGTGACTGTCTCTCAGATAGGTGGGCACGTTGATGGTCCGCCCCTCGCGCACATCGGTTTGCGCTTCATTGATCGCGGCATACGCTGCGTTGCTCTTGGGTGCGAGCGCGAGATAGGTGGTCAGTTGTGCGAGAGGAATGCGGCCTTCGGGCATGCCGATGCGCTCGACGATGGTCCAGACCGACGCGGCGAGCACGGCAGCGTGCGGGTCGGCGTTGCCAATGTCTTCCGAGGCGAGAATCGCAAGGCGGCGCGCGATGAAGCGCGGGTCTTCACCGGCTTCGATCATCAGGGCGAGCCAGTAGCAGGCGGCGTCGGGATCGCTGCCGCGGATGGATTTGATGATGGCGCTGGCGTGGTCGTAGTGCTGATCGCCCTTGCGGTCGTAGACGATGTGCTTGCGCTGGATGGATGCTTCGGCGGCGGCGAGATCGATGGTGATGGGTTCGGTGCTTGCGCTGAGGACCGCGACTTCGAGGGCGGTGAGGGCGCGGCGGGCATCGCCATCGCTCATCTTGGCCCAGTGCGCGATGGCATCGTCGGTGACGGTGATGTTGCGCGCGCCGAAGCCGCGGGAGGGGTCGGTAATGGCGCGGCGCAAGACGGCGGCGATGTCGGCTTCGGTGAGTTGTTCCAGGCGGAAGACGGTTGAGCGCGAGACGAGGGCGGCGTTGACGGTAAACATCGGGTTTTCGGTGGTGGCGCCAATGAGTGTGAGGCGTCCCCGTTCGACATCATCGAGCAGGACATCTTGTTGGGCGCGATTGAAGCGGTGGATTTCGTCGAGGAAGAGGACGAGGGGTTGGCCGCCCTCTTCGATGCGCCGGCAGGAATCGGCGACGATTTCGCGGACGCGCGCGACGCCGACGCCCGCGGCATGTTCGCGCACGAAGGGTCGGCCTGATTCGCGGGCGATGATCTGGGCGAGGGTGGTTTTGCCGGTGCCGGGTGGGCCGTGGAGGATGATGGAGGTGAGGCGGCGGGCTTCGATCATCTTGCGAAGGAGCGCGCCGCCTTTGCTGCCCTGACCGACGATGTGGTTTTGGCCGACAAACTCATCGAGCGATCGCGGGCGCATGCGCACGGCGAGGGGCTCGACGCCAGCGAGCTTGGCTTCGCGTTTTGTGGCCCAGAGATCAGTGGTCATGTCCCAATCCTAGACTGTGCGAGGCAATGACCCCTCCCCCCGGCCCCCTCCCACAGGGAGTGGGGGTAAGAGAGTCGAGTCGAACGCCCGCATCTGCCGAACGTACGCTAGTGGATAGCACGGGCCCTGAATTGGCCCATCGGAGGAATCGAGCCCATGTGTGGAATCGTCGCCTATATCGGAACGCGTCCGGCGCGGTCGTTGCTGGTCGAAGGGCTCAAGCGCCTGGAATATCGCGGGTATGACTCTGCGGGGGTCGCGGTGATTGATGCGAAAAACTCGCCCGCGAAGATTCAACTTGCTAAGGCCGTGGGCAGGGTGAGCAATCTTGAGAAGCGACTCGAAGGCACAACATGGAACGGCACGATGGGCATCGGACACACCCGCTGGGCGACGCACGGCGGTGTGACTGAAGCGAACGCACACCCGCACACAGATGATGGCGTGGGGATCGCACTGATTCATAACGGCATCATCGAAAACTACGCGGTGCTTCGGACCTATCTCGAGCAGAAGGGACACACCTTCGTGACCGACACGGACACGGAAGTGTTGACCATGCTGATTGGCGAATTGTATGACGCTGCCAATGGGGTTGATCTGGAAGCTGCGGTGCAGGCGGCGCTGCGCGAGGTGACCGGCGCCTATGCCATCTGCGTGATCTGCAAGGAAGAACCGGATGTGATTGTCGCGGCACGCAAAGGCTCGCCCTTGATCGTCGGCATTGGCAATGGCGAATACATCGTGGCATCCGACCCGCAGGCGATTATCGCGCACACGGCGCAGGCGATGACACTTGATGACTACAACGTGGTGAAGATCACGCGCGATGGTTTCCGCACATCAACAATCGACAATGTTGAGGTGACGCCCCAGGTGCTGCAGCTTGAAAGCGAACTCGATGAGATTGATCTCGGCGGCTACGAGCACTACATGCAGAAGGAAATTTTCGAGCAGCCGGCGGCGCTGCGAAATACGCTGCGCGGCAGGCTCGATATGAAAGATGGGCGCGTTGTGCTGGGCGGCGTGTCGGCCTTTGCGAAAGATCTGGTGCGGGCGCGGCGGATTATCATGATCGCGCAAGGGACCGCTCTTCATTCCGCAATGATCGCGGAGTATTTGTTTGAGGATTTGGCGCGCATGCCAACCGAGTGTGAGTACGCCTCGGAGTTTCGCTATCGCAATCCGATTGTCGATGACGGCACCGTGGTCATGGCGGTGTCGCAATCGGGCGAGACCGCGGACACACTTGCCGCGCTGCACGAGGCTCGTGATCGCGGCGCTTTGACACTTGGTGTGGTGAACGTGGTGGGGTCAACGATGGCCCGCGAAACCGATGCGGGTGTGTACCTGCGGGTGGGCCCTGAGATTGGGGTCGCATCGACGAAGGCGTTTACGGGGCAGGTCGCGGTGCTGAGCATGTTGTCGCTCTTTCTGGGACGGCGGAGGCTGATGAGCCCGCAAACCGCAAGCGAGTTGCAGACGGAACTCGCGATGATTCCCGACAAGATCGAACAGATTCTGGCGCTGGCGCCGGAGATCAAGGCGATGACCGAGCGATACGTCCAGCACGACAACTGGCTGTTTCTCGGGCGCGGCGTGAACTATCCGGTCGCACTCGAAGGTGCGCTCAAGCTCAAGGAATTGAGCTATATCCACGCGGAGGGCATGCCCGCTGCGGAGATGAAACATGGCCCGATTGCGCTGATTACCGAAGGCATGCCAGCTGTCTTTATTGCCAACAAAGGCGCGCAATATGAAAAAGTACTGAGCAATATCGCGGAGACGCGCTCGCGCGGCGGGCACGTCATTGCGGTCGCGACCGAGGGCGACAAACACATTCGCAGCGTTGCCGAAGATGTACTGTTTATCCCGGAATGTCCGGAACCCCTGAGCCCGATGTTGACGGTGGTGCCGTTGCAGATCATGGCGTATTACGCGGCGCTTGCGCGCGGGCACGATGTTGATAAGCCAAGGAACCTTGCCAAGAGCGTGACGGTGGAATGAAACTGCGTCGTTATGGCAACTGCGCTACGGCACTGCCACCCGAGTGGCCGCACTCTGGACACACATCTCCTTGCATACCAGTCAGATCGTAGCCGCATGTTGCACATGGCTGCTTCGTCGAACCGCCGCGCTCAGACCGCAGCAACGGGAAGTTTGTTCTGAGAAGCGTGTCCACAACCATGATAATCAGATGTGCAAAGAACCCATAGATTGGAAGCACAACCAATATGATGCCATCGGTGGAGCTGGTCTGCCAAGTCGAACCAGGGCTCGATGCGACCCAATACAATGTCTGCAGTACAAGCTGGCTCACTTCAATACCTGCGACAAGTACGAGCATCACCTTCGCGTAGGAACGCTGCCAGTGCACGATACTTCTTTCGACAACACTCCAAACCGGCAAGACGCTCAACCAAGATAAGGTCAAGAGCACCAATGGACCTTCCCATGTGGCTGTGGCGGTTCGCCACACGTCTGCGCATGCGCCTACGACGTCGACCTGGTATCCAATAAACGTTCCAACAACGAGTGCGCTGAACGGCTTCGCGCACATGGCAGCAATTATCACCGCGAAGTACATGCGACTGGGCATTGTTGCACTTCCCTCACTTTCACACTTCCTTGCACCGGGCAGAGAGCTGGGGAGCGGCTACTCCGTCGGCGGATCGAGCCACACCGCGCCATCGCGGATCCACTGCTCGATCGCTGCGATCTGCTCAGGCTGCAACGCATCTCCTCGCGGCGGCATCTTCTCCTCATACCCGCTGTCCCAGTTGATCACTTTCATCATGACGCTCCGCTCTGGCGCTCCGGGCACGATCGCCCGCCCATAGTCCATATCGAGGTGCATGAGCGAGGCAATCGAAGTGACATCCAATCCATGTTCGGGTTCAAGGCCCGAGTGGCAACCTACGCAACGGTCCATGAACACCGGGCGGACATCGGTCAGGAAAAACCGTGCGCGCGGATCGGTGATCGCGTCAAGTGCGGATTGCGGAATGGGGGGCTCGTCGATTTCGGGGTTGGGCGTGCCCACACCGAAGCTGTAGACGAGTTTGCCGCCGTGATGTGCTGTATTGGCGACCCACCCGGCGCTTGCGATGCCAACTGCGGTCGCCCCCCAAGCGGACATGACGCCGACACCTTTGGGCTTTTTGAGAAATGCAAGGCCCGTCAAACCAAGGCCGATCGCTGAGAAAATCCAGACTGTTTCGGCGAGTTCCTCGTGCTCATGGACCATCCGATGAGCTTTCGTGGAAATCTGGCCCATGGAATGCTCAGCGTCTTCGCCGGAATTGGTGGCGAGAAACGCAGAGCCAAGCAGGGCTGCGAATACTGCTGCTGCGCCCCATCGCAGCGTGAGGTTTTTGCGGCAAATCGCGGCCAGCAAGGCTACAAGGGCGGCGAGCATCGACAGCACGACAGGGGCATGCACGATCACCGCGTGGCGGGTCTGGGGCACTTCGAGGGCTTCGATCATGTCTCGGATGGTTTCAAGCATGGTGATAGTGATACCACAGGAGGATTCCAAGGGTGCCCGGGGTGTGCATTGCCCAGGCCCCCCGGATTTGCACATGCCCCGGAGCCCGGTACACTGCTTGGCTCGCCCGCTGGTGGGCGAAATGTGTTTCGGTCTGTTTCTGTCCCCCGGGGCCATGCAAATGGTTGGCCCGGCAAGGGTGTCCATCGCAATGCCGACGATCAATCAGCTCATTCGCAAGCCCCGCACCGTGCAGACGCGCAAGAGCAAGGTGCGCGATCTCGATCGCTGCCCGCAGCGCCGAGGTGTGTGCCTGCAGGTCAAGACACAGACCCCCAAGAAGCCCAACTCTGCGCTCCGCAAGATTGCACGTGTTCGCCTGTCCAACGGCAAGGAGATCACGGCGTACATCGGCGGCGAAGGCCACAACCTGCAGGAGCATTCGATCGTGCTCGTGCGAGGCGGCAAGGTGCGCGACCTTCCCGGCGTGCGCTACCACGTCGTGCGCGGCAGTCTCGACTGTCTGGGCGTTGATGATCGCAAGCAAAGCCGTTCGAAGTATGGCGCCAAGCGCGCCAAGACCGGCAAGAAGTAAATCAATCGTTGTTGAACAATTCATTTGGCGAGTAATCCCGGACCAGCTCCATAATGCGAGGTTCGGGGTGAATCAGGTCGCCACGGCGACAGAAGCCCCGGAGCAGACATGGCAGGCAGAATTACAAAAGCTGAAGAGCAACTTCGTCCCGACCCGCGCTATGGCAACAAAGTGCTGAGCCGGTTCATCAACTGCATCATGACTGACGGCCGCAAGACCAGCGCCGAACGCGTGATCTATGACGCGATGGACCTGATTGAGAAGCGGCTCCAGAAAGAGGGCGGCCATCCTGAGGGATGCGAATCCGCAATTGATATTTTTGATTGCGCGATCAACAACGTCAAGCCGCACGTCGAGGTGCGCTCCAAGCGCATCGGTGGTGCCAACTACCAGGTGCCGATGCAGGTTGGCCCGCGTCGGCGTCAGTCACTGGCCTTTCGGTGGATCATCACGGCATGCCGCAGTGAAAAGGGCCGCCCGATGCACATGCGTCTTGCCGAAGAACTCTTCGCGGCCTCCAAGGGCGAGGGCAAGGCAATGGGCACGCGCGAGCAGACTCACCGCATGGCCGATGCGAACCGCGCGTTTGCACACTTTGCATAACAGAGTGCAATCGGCTCCCCTCGCCCCGCTTGCGGGGAGAGGGTGGATCCCGACTTGTCAGGAGACGGGTGAGGGGCTCTTCAGCGATCCGCCAAAACCTCCCGCGCCATCCCTCGCACAAGCCCAGGCTCCGATTTGTCATTGGCCATCTCGCGCAGACGCGCATCAATCGCGGGCGTGCGCGCATTGCTGGCGGCGATGACTGCATTCCGCCGGAGCATGTCGAGCTTGGCGCGTTTCATGGCGCTTCGCCGCGTGAGCGCCCGGCGGTCGTCCTCAGTCCAGTTGAGCATTGCAAGCAGGTCCGGGCCCTTGCCATTCGCAGCATCCAGTGCCTCGCGCGGGGCATAGGCGGGGTTGGCGCGCATGATGCCGATCTTGCCGGAACGCGGCGAATTGTGCGGGCAGACCTCCTGACAAATATCGCAGCCATATATCCAGTCGCCGATTGCCTTGTGAAACTCCGGGTCGATTGCGGTGCGGTGTTCGATGGTCAAATAGCTGATGCATTTTTTCGCATCAAGTGCGTAGGGTGTGATCGCACTCGTCGGGCAGGCATCAATGCAGCGTGTGCAGGTGCCGCAATGGTCTTCAGAAACACTTTGGCGTTTGGGCGGTGTGATAGTGAGTGTGGTCAGCAGGCCTCCCAAAAACAGATAGCTGCCCTTGCGCCGGTGCATGAGAAGCGTGTTCTTGCCGATCCACCCGAGCCCCGCGCGCAGTGCGTGTTCACGCTCCATGACCGGGGCGGTATCGACAAACGCCCGCGATGCGCTGTGCGGATAGCGCTCGCCAAGTAAATCGCACAGCGCGTGCAGGCGCTTCTTCATGGTGACGTGATAGTCATCACCACGGGCATAGCGCGCGACGCGGCCCGTCCCCGGCGCGAGTGCATCGGGCGGGTCGTTGCGCGAGGCGTATTGATCGGCGACCATCACGATTGATCGTGCGCCATCGAGCAGCAGGCGCGGATCGATGCGCAGCTCGGTGTTATTCGCCATGTAGGTCATTTCGCCGTAGGTGCCATTGGCGATCCATTGACGCAATGCCGTTGCGCGCTCCGTCGAGATCGGCCCGGCATCACACACGCCCGCGAGCACAAAGCCCAGGTCATGGGCGAGCGCGACGATATCTTCGCCGCGAACGGTTTCGCCCGCACTGGTCATATCAGGCTGCGGAGTGCGCATCCGCGTGCGCCGCGGGGCCAATCCATCCTGAGATCACCTGCGCCGCCTTGGGCAACGCAAGTTCAGGTGAGGCAAGCCCTTCGACCCATGCGCGCTCCCATTCATAGGTGAGCCACCCGTCAAAGTTATCGCGTGCGAGCGCGCAGACAACATCAGCATTGGGCAGTTCACCCGTACCAAGTTCAACAGGCGTATCACCTTTGCGATCGCGCAGCCGCACCATGGCAAGTGCATCACCCAGATGGTTGATCGCCGCGACCGGGTCATCACCCGCAGTGACGCCCGCAGCGATGTCGTAACACGCGCGCACGCTGGGATGGCCTGCGCAGGTGACGATCTCAGCAAGATCATCGGCGCTGGCAAAATCGCCGGCGTTTTCCATCAGAATCGTCACACCCCGGTGCCTGCATGAATCCGCCAGTCGCGCTGCGCGGGCTGCAATGCGCTTCAGCGTGCTGCGCCGGTTTTCAAATGGTCCCTTAGGCACGCGAAATGGAAACACACGCACGGCCGGTGCGCCGAAGCTGCCAGCGATATCGATATAGCTCCGCCCCTCATCAATACACTTCCACGACTTGGCAAAAATGTGTCCAAGCACTGGCGGCATAATGCATTCATCCAATGTCAGACCAGTGGCAACACCCGCAGGTTCGATGCCCGCAGACATGAACATGCGCCGCAGTTTGTTGCCCCCAGTCATCGCGGGGTCACAGGCAAAACGTGTCGACCCGGTGCCAAATGAGCGCAGCTCGATCCCGGCGTACCCCCACTCCGACGCCGCGGTGATCAATCGCTCAAGGGGCCATTCAGGACAAGCGATACTTGAAAAAGCAATGCGAACCATAGGTCAAAGGATACCCGAGTCTGGCGCACCGCGCGAAGACTGCTATTGAGCGTCGTCGCGTGCCTTCAAGGTCACTTCCAGTGTGCTTGGCTCGCCGTTGCGAATGATGCCGATGCTCACGATATCACCGGGTTCATGATTTACAAGAGCCTGGAACCAGGTCTGGACATCGGGAATCTCTTCGCCATTCCATGTAGCCATGAGGTCGCCCGCCAGAAGGCCGCCCTCAGCAGCAGGCGTGCCGGGATAGACCTCGCCCACCATGACGCCCGCGTTGTCTTCGCCGTAGCTGCCTGGGGCAATGCCAAAGCGCACCTTCATGCGCGAGCGGGGGCGATCTTGTTGTTGCTCATCGCGCCCACCCGTGGCGACCGCGCCCTTCGGCCCGGCGAACTTGGGCTGATCGGGGCGGGTGCCGAGATCGAGCAGGAGATGCTCGACGATGCCGATGATGCGCATCGCGCCAACGACATTGATCTTGTCGGCGGTGTCGGTGGGCATGTGATAGTCGTTGTGCAGACCCGAGAAGAAGTGCAGCACCGGGATGGTGGCGCGGGCGAAGTGGGCATGGTCGGAACGCCCGCCGGTGGCGCTGTCGAGCTTGAGTTCAAGCCGATCCTGAACGGGCACTTTTGCTTCTGCGGCGTCGAGCAGTTCTTCCCAGATGTCTGAGGTGCCGATGCCGCTCACTTCGACTTCATCATCTTCAACGCGGCCCACCATGTCGAAGTTGATCATGGCGGCGACTTGTTCTTCGGTGAGCGGCGTGTGGGCGACGAAGTGCGCAGAGCCCAGCAGGCCAAGCTCTTCGCCAGCAAAGCAGAAGAAGAGCATGCTGCGGCGGGGCGTGTCTCCCATCTCGGCGTAGCGGTCGCGCATGCGCTTGGCGAGGAGCAAGACGCCTGCGGTGCCGGAGGCGTTGTCATCGGCGCCGGGGTGAATGATTCCGGCAGCCGCCTCACCGCCGCGCGAACCGAAGTGGCCATAGCCAAGGTGGTCGTAGTGGGCCCCGAGGACGACATATTCGTCGGCGAGGTGGCCAGAGCCTGGCAGGATGGCGGCGACGTTTTCTGCTGTATGTGAAGCACGTTCGAGCCCGACGCCCATGGAGAATGTCGCGCCGTTGCCATCGAGCATGATGGGCGCGTGCGAGCCAGCGTCAGCGAGTTCGCGCAACTGGCGCAGAGAGCGGCCTTGCGCATCGGCTGCGCGGACGATGGCGTCGGCCCGAGCGGTGGACACCATGATCGCGGGACCACCAAGATCGCCCAGGCTCATCGAGCCGGGACGCGCGAGTCCATCGATCCGGGGATCATCGGCACCGGGCGGGTTGACGAGAATCACGCCCGCAGCGCCGTGATCGGACAGCGCCTTGAACTTGCCATACAGCCCGGCGGCGCGCGTCCAGCCCGTGTCGGTCCACTTGCTCGCGCCCTTATCGTTCATAGGCTCGAAGCGCAGCATCATGGCGATCTTGCCATTGAGGTCAGCTTCGCCATCGAAACTCGTGTAGTCATCCTCGTCGATCGCATAGCCGACGAACGCAATGGGCAACGCCTCTTCGTTGGTGATCACGCCGGCGTGTCCAAGGGCGACGAAGTCTTTGCCATCTTCGAGTTGGCGCGTGCCACCGGGACCGTTGAAGGTCGCTTCGGCGAGGGTGACTTCAGTCTTGCCGCGCACGGTAAAGGGCTGGGCAAAGTCGGGGCCATCGTCTGCGGCATCAGTTGCATCGAATTGCACAGTCTGTTGTGTGAAGCCGATTTGGAGGCCCAACTTGCGAAAGTGCCACTCGAGGTATTCGGCGGCAAGCTCACCGCCGCGCGTGTCGGCCGAGCGACCCTCGAAGAACTCATTGGCGAGGGTGACATCGTGGACCATGAAGTCGAAGGTGTCGGCGGGCAGGCCGGCGAACTCATCGCCAAGCGTGATTTCATCGGTCGATTGGCGCAGCGCGCCGGGACGAGCATCGGTATGGTTCACGGAAATACTGCACGCCGCAAGCCCCGTTGCGACGACCACTACACCCGCACCTGCAACTCGACGTCCCCACCGCACTATTGATGTATCCGCTGATGTGTCCACACTCATCTCCATCTGCATGTGTTTGATTACTGTGACGCGATCCTAGCCGCGAACCCTTCTGCTCGCGCCCCCAAGCTGTCGTGGCGTGTCGATCTGTCGTTGCGGGCTCAACGCCGCTAGACTCAAGCCAACGGGAAGCCTCCCCCGAGCCTTCCCATATTCGCACTGCATTTGCACTTTTTTTACGGCCTGCGTCAACCGATGACGTGGGCGGGAGACGCCCGTGCCGACCGTGACGACCAACCAGCCAATCTCGAAACCGATGTCCGATTCCCAGAGCCCCGCTGCGCCTGACCTCGACCCGACGGACACCTTTCTGCGCCGCCACATCGGCCCGGATGCGAACGATCAGCGCGAGATGCTGAGGCTCTTGGGGCTTGCATCACTTGATGCGCTGACGGATCATGCGGTGCCTGAGGCAATCCAAACGCGCACGGCGCTGCCGCTGCCGAAGGGATTGGGCGAGCACGAACTGCTCGATGCGCTGCGCACGATTGCGAACAGGAATGAAGTCTTTCGTTCGTGCATCGGCATGGGGTATCACGGCACGGTGACGCCCGGTGTGATTTTGCGCAACGTCCTCGAAGACCCGCGCTGGTACACGCAGTACACGCCCTATCAGGCGGAGATTTCGCAGGGGCGGCTCGAAGCGCTGTTGAATTTTCAGACGATGGTTGCTGACTTGACGGGCTTGCCGCTTGCGGGTGCGAGTTTGCTTGACGAGGCAACCGCGGCGGCGGAAGCGATGGGCATGTGCTTTACTGCGGCGCGCCAGAAGAAGCCAGCGTTCTTTGCCAGCGATGATTGTCATCCGCAGACGATTGCGGTGATGCGGACACGGGCGGCAGGGCTTGGAATTGAGTTGGTGGTTGCGCCGGTTGCGCATGCTGGTGATGCGCTGGCGACCGGCACGGTCTGCGGCGTGCTCGTGCAATACCCGTCCACCGACGGGCGCATCGAGTGTTATGAAACGCTTGCGACACAGGTGCATGACGCCGGCGCTCTGCTCGTGTGCGCGACGGATTTGCTGGCGCTGACGCTCATCCGCCCGCCGGGCGAATGGGGGGCAGACATTGCCATAGGCAGCGCGCAGCGTTTTGGCGTGCCGATGGGGCTTGGCGGGCCGCACGCGGCGTTTATTGCATGCACCGATGCGCACGCGCGGCGGATGCCCGGGCGCATCATTGGCGTGTCGAAGGATGGGCAAGGCAATGTGGCATATCGCATGGCGCTGCAAACACGCGAGCAGCACATTCGACGCGAAAAGGCCACGAGCAACATCTGCACGGCACAGGCGCTACTCGCGATCATCGCGGGGTTTTATGGCGTGTATCACGGTCCCGAGGGGCTGAAGGCGATTGCGCTGCGCATTCGTGCGCTCACGCAAACGCTGCGGGCTGGATTGCTCAGCGCGGGTTGTGAAATTGCAGAGGACTTGGTGTTTGACACGCTGCGCGTGAAGCCGAGGGGCGATGTGCAAGAGGTGCTTGCCGCGGCACGCGAGAAGAAGATCAATCTGCGCGACTTTGGCGATGGCACGGTTGGTGTGACGCTTGATGAGTCTTCTGACCGGACTCTGGTGGCTGATCTCCTAGCGGCCTTTGGCGGGAACGCGAATGAAGATATCGATGCGTTGGCCAGCAACGCACGCCTTGAGATGCCGTCGGTGTTCGCGCGCTCGACACCCTTCATGCAGCATGCGGTGTTCAACAAATATCACAGCGAAACCGAGATGCTGCGCTATATCACCGAGCTTGCGAATAAGGACCTATCGCTTGCGCACGCCATGATTCCGCTGGGCTCTTGCACGATGAAACTCAACGCCACGACGGAAATGCTGCCCATCACCTGGCCCGAGTTTGCGAATATGCATCCTTTTGCGCCGCCCGAGCAGTGGCGCGGCTACGGAGAGCTTTTCAAGTCACTCGAGTCGCAGATCAGCGCGATGACTGATTTGCCCGCGGTGAGTCTGCAGCCCAACGCCGGCGCGCAGGGCGAATACGCGGGTTTGCTCGCGATTCATGCGTTTCACAAGGCCAATCGGGCGAAGGGCTTGGATGCCGAGCAGCGCGATGTCTGCTTGATTCCCACGTCTGCGCACGGCACGAATCCCGCATCCGCGATCATGGCGGGGATGCGCGTGGTGCCGATCGTGTGCGATGGCAAGGGCAATATTGACCTCGACGATCTGCGTGCAAAGGCAGCGCAACATGCGGCCAAACTCGGCGCCATCATGATTACCTATCCGTCTACGCATGGCGTGTTCGAAGCCGACATCAAGGAGATGTGCGCGATCGTGCATGAGCATGGCGGGCAGGTCTATATGGATGGCGCGAACATGAACGCGCAGGTGGGGCTGACATCGCCCGGCGCGATTGGCGCGGATGTGTGCCATCTCAATTTGCACAAGACGTTTTGCATTCCGCACGGCGGCGGCGGGCCGGGCGTGGGGCCGATTGCGGTCGCGGAACATCTAGCGCCCTACCTGCCGGGGCATCCACTATTCCCGGGGATGCCGTGCAACGGTGATCAAACGAAGAGCGCGATTGGGCCGGTCGCTGCGGCGCCGTATGGTTCGGCGCTCATTCTCACGATCAGTTGGGCGTACATCGCGATGATGGGCGCGGATGGGCTGAAAGATGCAACGCAGGTTGCGATTCTCAATGCGAACTACATGGCGCGGCGGCTGCGCGATGATTTCAACATTCTCTACACCGGCCCGGGCGGGCTCGTCGCGCACGAATTCATCTTGGATTGCAGACCTTTTGAGAAGTCGGCGGGCGTCAAGATTGATGATGTGGCCAAGCGGCTGATGGATTATGGGTTTCACGGCCCGACCATGAGTTGGCCCGTTCCCGGCACGTTGATGGTCGAGCCCACGGAGAGCGAATCCAAGGCGGAGATCGATCGGTTTTGCGATGCGATGATTGCGATTCGCGTCGAGATTGCCGCCATCGAGCGGGGCGAAATGCCCAAAGATGACAACCCGCTGATGCATTCGCCGCACACGATGCAGATGGTGGGCGCCGATGACTGGCCCCATGTCTATTCCCGCGAAACGGCGGCGTGGCCCGTGCCATCACTGCGGCAGCGCAAGTTCTGGCCCGCTTGCGCACGGGTGGACAACGCGTATGGCGATCGGAACTTGTTTTGCACATGCCCGGGGATGGAGGAGTTGGCGGGGTAAGGCGCTACTCGTCACCGGCCGGATCGTGCAAGTTGTAGGCCCAGCGCAACAGGTACGGCCTGCGAAGCGATACATGCGAAAAGTAGGTGCCGCAGTCGATGCGCGCGGAGATGGCGCGGGCGCGAGCGAGCCGCTCGTCACGATTGGTCGGCGGATCAATGATGTCGCGGATGATGTCCTCAATGACGTGCTTCGCTTGTTCGTCCGTCCGCTCCATCTCGATGAGTAGGTATGGGAGGGCAACGTAGCCCATCTGATAGAGCGCGGCAGCCGCCTCCATGGCGTCGTCTTCCATGTCATTGTCGCGAAGATGCGGCAACAAGATTTTCGCGACGGCCTCGGCATGGTCTTGGCACCCCTCTGCCCCGAGTATCAACGCCGCGACAAAACGCTGCTGATAGTCTTCGGAGTCAAGACACTCAACAAGCAACTGCGCCGAACGATCAATGTGCCATCCGAGTAGTTGTGCTGCTGCACGGCCATTCTTCACCATGACGTTGCCATCTCGCGACCACGGCATGCCATCGTCGCGCAACGCCTCAATGCACACTTCAAGAAGCTGATCACTCGGCTTTTCCTTGATGCCTTGAATTTGAATCAACACATTGGCCGCAAGTTGCCGCTGCTGCCAGTCGTCGCTCCTTAGTGCATCCTCGAGTGCCGGTACAGCAGCAATTCCAATTTCCTGCAATCCATCAATTGCGCGATACGCATTCCACCGCTCATCATCATCGTGCAGGTCAGCAACCAACCGCTCAATTTGCACAGATTCGGCAGCCGACTCGGTCACATCGGGCGCACCCATCATTATCGCAGCAATCAAAATCCACTCATGCATACCAGCCTCCTTGCCGGAGCAACAGCATCATAACGCCCCACGCGGCCCCCCTACATCAACGCCACCGGGTCTACGTCGACAGCGCAGTGCGCATCGCTCTTGGCGACGCCCTGATTCCGCAGCAAGGTCAGGGCCTGTTGAATCACACTGGCCTTCGGCGCGAGCAGTTCGAGGGCGATCCTGTGATAGCCCGCCACGCGGCTGATCGGCGCGGGGAATGGGCCGCGCCAAGTGAGGTGTGCGATGTTGGCGGCGTCCAGCGCGCGCTTGGCGGTCCATCCAGCGGCCTCGGCTTTTTCAATGGCGCGATCACGGAAGACAAGCCGCGCCATGCGCCCGATGGGTGGCAGGCCTGCACGCTGGCGAATCGCAAGCTCGGCTTCAGCAAAACCGGTGAAATCATGCTGGGCGGCGAAGGTGATCGCAGGGGCTGTTGGATCGGTGGTTTGCACGATGACGCGCGCGACGGCGCCGGCGTGCGCACTGCGCCCGGCGCGGCCTGCGACTTGCGCGACAAGTTGAAACGTCCGCTCCGGCGCACGAAAGTCGGGCAGTGACAGCGCGGTGTCGGCATTCACGACGCCCACGAGTTGCACATTGGGAAAGTCAAGGCCCTTGGCGATCATCTGCGTGCCGAGGAGTAAGCGGATTTCACCGGCGCGAAAGCGATCGAGGGCCTGTTGATAATCACTCGCCTTGTGCATCGTGTCGGAATCGAGGCGCAGCATGGTTTCGCCATCCACCAACTGCGCAAACTCGCGCGCGAGTTCTTCTTCGAGGCGTTGTGTGCCGAATCCGAGCAGTGAGATGCGCTTGCCGCAGTTCGGGCAAGTCGCGGGCAGCTTGTTCATGGCTTCGCAGTGATGACACTTCACATGGCCAAGGGTGCGCTTCGTGCCATCGGCGCGCGGGAGGCGCTCCTTGTGATAGACCATGTTGGCGTCGCAATCATCGCAGGGGAGTGTCCAGCCGCAATGGGCGTCTGCGCAGCCGATGTAGCTCGCATAGCCGCGGCGGTTCAGCAGCAGCATCACCTGTCCATCCGCATCGAAGGCGCGCGCGATCGCACGGTGCAGGGTCGGGCCGATGGCGCGCAGTTGGCGATCTCTGGCGGAAGCGCGGCGTTCTTCGATGAGGTCGATGATGTCGACTTTGGGCAACACGCCGCCGCCGGCCCGCTCGGGCAGTTCGAGCAAGGTGAATCTGCCAAGCTTGGCGTTGTGCCAGCTTTCTAAGGATGGCGTGGCGGAGCCGAGCACGACCGGGCAGTTTTCGAGCTGGGCACGCTTGAGCGCCACATCGCGCCCATGATAGCGCGGCAATTGGTCCTGTTTATAAGAGCCATCGTGCTCTTCATCGACAATGACGATGCCGAGCTTCGTGACAGGCGCGAACACTGCCGAGCGCGCACCGATGACCACTTTTGCCTCACCTGAGGCGATGCGCTGCCACTCCGCATGCCGTTGCGATGCGGTGAGTCCCGAATGCAGCACTGCGATCACATCACCCCCGAGGCGCGCCGCAAATCGCGACAAGGTCTGGGGGGTGAGGGAAATCTCTGGCACGAGGACGATGGCGGAATCGCCCCGGGCCAGCACTTTCTCAATCAGCGCCAGATAGACTTCGGTTTTCCCGGACCCGGTGATGCCGAAGAGCAGGAAGGGCGCGAAGCTGCCGAGTTGCTTCGCGACAGTCTCGACCGCGCGTGTCTGGTCATTCATGAGCGGCGGCGCGGTGGCATGATCGGGGTCAGCGACCATGAGGGATGCGCCGCCCGAGGCGCGCACTGTGACAAGCTCGCGTTTCATGAGCAGGCCCTCGCGTTCGAGGCGCGACAGCCCCGCAATAGATTTGAGCCCGAGCGTATGCGCAAGTGCGCCCGGCTCACTCGGCAGGAGGTCCAGATGCGCGATCAGCGCTCGCCAGGCCAGCGCAGCGGTTGGCGGTAACTTGGGTTCGGCGCCGGATGCGATGGCGCCGCGGGCTGTGTCGGTGAGGTCATAGACCACGCGCCGTTTTCGCCCGACTGCTTTGGTGACGGCGGCAGGGACCATGGTTTGGAAGACCATGCCGGGCGGGCAGCAGTAATAGTGCGCGATCCATTGGGCGAGGTTGAGCAAGGCCTTGGGGAGGCGCGCGCCGAGCAATTTTGAGATTGGTTTGATTTTTTCGCGGGGCAGGTCGGTGTGGTCGGCGATGGCGATCACGGTGCCAGACGTCGCCCGATTGCCCCTGCCGAGCGGAACCGCGACGCGATCCCCCACTTGCAAGTCGGACAATGACTGTGGGATGCGATAGGTCAAGGGTTCAAGGCGATCGATGCCGCGATCGGGGACAACGGAGGCAAATTGAGTGCCTTGATCATCATCTTTCGAGGTGGATGGGAACAGGTCGTCAGTCATGTGCGAAGTCACGGTAGCCGGACATGGTCATTGTCGGAGAAAACCTTTTGGCATGACCGTGGAACCGGCGTTCAGTTGCAACGCCAAAACAGGGCCGGTATGTTCCGCAAACCGCCATCTGGCGATTTCCCAAGCCGGCCGAGGCCACCGTGGCCTGTGATGCGCGTGCATGCCCACCCGTCCGCCAAGCGGACGATGACTTTTGGAGATGTGTCCATGCGAGGTTCGACGAAGCGTCCGGCGTTGGTTGTTGCCGCCCTCCTCCTTTCTGGATCGTCGGTATTCGCCGGCGCTTCCGCAGCGCTCGAGCGCGCCGCCACCCTGCTTGAAGAGGGTCGGGCCGTAGAAGCTCGCGCGATTCTTGTTGATGCGCAACCTGAAACACAGGACACCGCGTCGCGCGAAAGGTTGCTCGAACTGCTTGGCAACGCCGAGCGTCGCATCCAGACCATGAGCGAACAGGAAGTGAAGCTGCAACGGGCAGCCCTGTTCCTTGAGCGTGGCGATCTGCGCCAGGCCCGCGATCACGCCGAAGCTGTCCGCCGGGCAGATCGCTCAACAGCAACAGAGAAAATGCAGGCCTCAGCGCTGCTTGACAAAGTTGCCTTTCAACAGGATGAACTCGCGCCCACGATCTCTGGAACCCTCGCCCAAGCCGAGCAGGATTTCAACAACGGAGCGCATGCAGAAGCCAAGGCCGGATTCACCTCGGTGAACCGCATGGGCATTCGCCTGAGTCAGGATCAGCAGCGCACCCTCAACCGGTACACCATGCGTTTGCTGCAACTCGAGCGCAAACAGGGCGCTGCTTTTGATACGGCCATTGTCTCTGCGGGGGCGATCGCACCAGCAGCTGTTGAAGCTGTCACTATCGCCGCAGTCGCTCAACAAGATGGCGATGCCTTCCAGTCTGATGAAGACAATCAGCAGGATTTGTTCGATCAGGTGCAACGAGCAAACGCCAAGCGCGTGCTCGAAGAAGCCGATGCTGACCGTGCTGCGGGTCGCGTCCTTGAGGCGGTCAACGGCTACACCGCAGCCACGACAGCCCCCTTGTCGCGATTCCTGACCGATGCCGAGCTTGCCCGGGCGGAATCTGCCCTGCGTGATGTGCGGGCCCTCGCCGGTGCCCCTGCTCAGGATGGCGGGCTTGCCCAGGTCGCAGCAGACCGCGAACGATCACGCCAGCAGATCACCACAGAGGTCACCAACCTCCTTGCTCAGGCCAACCGCTCACTTGATTCGGGCAATGTCGACAATGCCCAGACCCAACTTTCTGAAGCGCGGCTGCGCTGGCGCCGCGGGTACACCAACGGGCTCTTCAATGAAACCGAGTTCGCCTCACAGATGGCAGAGCTCGACGACTTTGGGCGCACCATCGAATCATCACGGGCGGCCATCCTCGAACGCGAAGCCGAGCGTCAGGCGGCGCAGCTTGCTCAGGAATCACAGGACCAGGCCAAACGCGCTCGCGAAGAACGTGCCAATCTGGTCTCAGGAAACCTGGATCGCCTGCAGGCCCTACAGGCAGAGCAGAAGTATGACGAGGCCTTGCAGGTCATCGATGAGATTCTCTTCATCGACCCGATCAATCCAACTGCGCGCCTCATGAAGGATGTGCTCGAAGACATCATGATCTATCGCAGATATATGGAAATCGGTCGCGATCGTTCACGTTCGTATGCGGCGGAATCTATCACGATGCACGAAGCGACCATTGTGCCCTCTACGATCATGGACTTCCCTCCCGACTGGCCTGAAATTTCACTGCGCCGGGGCACGGTTGATGCGTTCGTCGAATCAGAAGTTGACCGCCGGGTGCTGGCGTCAATCGAAAGCCGCAAGATTCCCGCGACCTTCTCTGATGATCGCCTCGAAGATGTGCTTGCTTTCATCGCGACCGTGACCAACATGAATGTTGATGTCGACTGGGATTCACTTGCAGATATCGGCATCGAACGCGATGAACCGGTCGATCTGCAGCTTTCCGAGGTATCCGCACGCATCGTCCTCGAACGGGTGCTCGAAAAGGTCAGCCCCGACGAATTCACCAAGGCGGGCTTTGCAGTGCAGGATGGCATCGTGGTCGTCGCTTCCGATCAGGACTTGCGCAAGCGCACCTTCATCGTCATCTATGACGTGCGCGACTTGCTCTTTGATGTGCCTGACTTCGAAGAAGTGCCCGAACTCGACGTGTCCTCCGTGCTCAACCAGAGCTCCGGTCGTGGCGGCGGCGGCGGCGGCGGCGGCAATATCTTCAATACCACCAACACGGCCCCGGGCATTCAGCTCACCCCGCGCGAACTCCTCGATCGCCTCGAAGAGATCATTCAGACCAACGTCGACTTTGACGGGTGGCAAAACAATGGCGGCGACACCGGCGTGATTCAGGAACTCAACAACAACCTGATTATCACCAACACCGCCACCAACCATCGTGAGATTCAGGGGTTGTTGCGTCAGCTTCGGGAAATTCGCAATCTGCAGATTTCCGTCGAAGCACGCTTCCTGCTTGTGGCGCAAGACTTCTTCGAGCAGATCGGCTTCGATCTCGATGTCTTCCTCAACGCAGACAGCGCCCAATATCAAAACGCGATCAGCCAGTTGGATCTGGCTGGGATCACGAGGGCGCCCGGGCAGGGTCTTCCGTTCCTCCCCGGCCAGATTGTCTCGGGGCTCACGGGCACACCCGGTTTCCAGAGCACCCAGCCAGGGTTCTTTGAGATCGCCAACCCCAACTTTGATCCAACGGCCATCCCGCCGGATCCCGCCTCCCTCGCGACAATCACTCAGTTCAACGGTGCGGCCCCCTTGTTCACATCTGCTCCACAACAGGGCGGGTTCGGCATCATCCCGGGTGAACAGAACAGCTTTGGGATCGCGTCCTCGCTGCTTGAGGGTTCCGCCTTCGCTTCCCAGCTCCTTGCACAAAACCCGGCGCTTTCAATCGCGGGCACGTTCTTTGATGACATCCAGGTCGATTTCCTTGTCGAGGCGACCCAGGCGGATCGGCGGAGTGTTGTCCTCAATGCACCGCGTCTGACATTTACCAACGGCAAATCTGCAACGATTGCTGTCGTTGATCAGTCAGGATTCATCTCAGACCTCGTGCCGATCATCGGCACCGCCGCGGTGGCCTTTGACCCCGTGCCTGCCACGGTCAACGAAGGCTTCACGCTCAAAATTCGAGGCGTGGCTTCGGCAGATCGCAGGTATGTCACCATGGGCGTCGAGGCCTCGCTTGCCACCCTCAAGGGCTTCGATCAACAGGTCGTAACCGCGCTCGTGGGCGGCACCGGTGGTAACACCGGTGGCGGCGCAAACACCCCCCAAAGGGCAGATTCGGCGATTCAGCTTCCCATCGTTCAGTTCACACGGGTGCAAACCGGTGTGACCGTTCCCGATCAGGGCACGATCCTGCTCGGCGGGCAGCGATTGACCACCGAAATTGAAACCGAATCAGGCGTCCCGGTGCTTTCCAAGTTGCCATTTCTGAATCGGTTCTTCTCGAACAGGGCCACGGTCAAGGAGGAGCAGACCCTGCTCCTGCTCATCAAGCCCACGATCATCATCCAGGGCGAAGAAGAGGAACGGGCCTTCCCGGGTCTCCTCGATCGCATGAACAATCCCTACGGGTTCTGATTTTCTCTGCAGAAGATTCAGCAATACCGTGTTTCGGGGCCCTGCTTCCCCGATGAACTGCTGTCGGCGTCCGGAATTCGTGGGCTTTCCACGGCTTCGTGACGCCGACTTGCTTGACTGACCATGCGCATCATCGGTAGCGTTGTCTATTGACGAAGAGTTCTGACATCCTCTCTTCGGGTGGGAGCCAACACATGACATCAACAGATTCGAGATTACGGATCCGCAAAGAAGACGATGTGACCTACGTCGAGTTTGTTGACCGCAACATTCTTGACGAAGCGAACATTCAGCGCATCGCCGATGAGATCACCGGTTTGATCGACAGTGACGACATGCCAAAGCTGATCATCAGCTTCACCAATGTCGACCATTTGTCGTCTGCGGCCTTGGGTGCGCTCATCACCATCCACAACCGCACCAAACAAAAACAGGGCCAACTGCGCCTCGCGGATATCGATCCGCAGATCTACGAAGTGTTCACGATCACCAAGCTCAACAAACTATTCGAGATTCATGACACGGCCCAGGACGCCGTGGCAAGCTTCGCCTGATTTGACCAAGGCCGTGAGCCTGCGCCAGTCGCTGGCAGCAAGCCGAATGTGTTGGGTATGTCATGAGCGACCATCGCACAACACCGCGCGCCACTGCACGCGTCACCGTGCCCAATGATCTTGGCGCGTTGCAGAAGGTCAAGGAAGAACTCCTTGCCGCTGTGACCAAGCATGATTATCCAGAGGCCTCCGCCTTTGCGATTCGTCTTGCCCTCGAAGAGGCGGTCCAGAATGCCTACCAACATGGTAACAAGGGCGACCCCTCGCGCTCAGTTGCCTTCGAATGGCGCATCGCAAATTCCGCGATCACGGTAGTCATTGAAGATGAGGGCACCGGCTTTACCCCAGACGTCGTGCCGGACCCGACTGATCCTGAACGCCTTGAAATGCCTTCAGGAAGAGGGCTATTGCTCATGCGTGCCTACATGGCGGATGTGCACTACAACGACCGGGGCAATCGAGTCACGATGGTCTATCAGCGCCCTGTGAACTGAGTCGGGGATCAGACTCACGCCGATGAATCATCTTCAAACCAGCGCACGGTAAGCACCTGACATGAATCAAGATCGGGCGGGGCCTTCAAGTCGGCCATCACGACAACCTGCTCGGGAGTACATCGGTCTGCAAGTACCGGCGTAATATCAATCCACGCCTGCTCATCGGCGCGCTCTGCGGCCACTTCGATGAGCAGGCCCTCAGCTGTTTCAAGGCAATCTGCTGTCATGAACACCTCGGCGTACACCGGCGCTGTGTCCTCGCCTTCCGGAGTACACCGCATAATGCAGCGCCACGCAGTGATGCCAAGATCGCGCCCTTCATCATCGACATTGGTGCGCGTATCAACATTCAATTGAAGCGCCCAGAGTTCGCGCAATCGTTCTATGATTTCTTCGGCATGCACCGCAGAACCATCTTCTGCGGGCGGGCGGAGAACGGTGCGGTGTTCATGCGCCACCGAATCAGCGCCGACAATGTCCTGCACTTCTTTCAAGTCGAACCCTGCAAGCAATTTCTGCACGCGCTCTTTCAGTTCCATCTCGGTGCGAATAGTGACCGATTTGTGTTCGTCAATGAAGACATAGAAAAATGGTTCCATCGACATCACGCCAAACCCGACCATGCCATCTTCGAGAAGCCACGGCCCGAGCGTGATCAGCCCGTCCATGAAACGCTCGAACCCGACGAGGTCATAGGCGATATAGGGGTCCACTTCGCGGAAGGCGTCGTTGCCAAGGACATCAAGAATTGGATAGGCCCGCCCGGGCATCAAACTAAAGAGGGCTCGCACGAGCGCTGGCAGGTGTTCGACTGAAATCAACACATCGAACATAAACCGGTCGGGCCATTCTTCCCACGCCTCGCCTGTTGCGGGGCCGGGTGGCGCTTCGAAGGGTTCGCCGCCGTCTGCGGGCTCAAATTCGAGCACATAGCCCGCCTTGGGGGTGACCGGCTCGACAGGGGAGACCCCGAGCGGGAAGCGGAACCCCTCACGTTCTTCGCGCGTCAATGATGAATCCAGTTCGATCTCTGCCATGACCGACAGTCTACGAAGACGCGGCCCCGTCGGCCCTGCGTTGCGGCAAACCACTAATCCGGGCATGATGGCCTGACAGGACTGGAATCCCCGAATCGCCCAGCGGGCTATGGAGTCTCCATGGAAAAGTTGATGAACCTCCTCGATAGTGTCAACGGTGTCATCTGGCACAATTATGTGCTGTACATCGTGCTTGGCGTCGGTGTGCTTTTCACGTTCTGGTCGGGCATCGGACAGTTCCGTGCCCTGACCCACGGCGTGTCAGTCACCAGAGGCAAGTTCGACGATCCCGACGACCCGGGAGCCATCAATCATTTCCAGGCGCTCTCGGCGGCCCTCTCGGCAACCGTCGGGCTTGGCAATATCGCGGGCGTCGGTGTGGCGGTTGCGCTGGGCGGACCCGGTGCGATCTTCTGGATGTGGATGGTCGGCATTTTCGGCATGGCATTGAAGATGACCGAGGTCACCCAGTCGATGCTCTTTCGCAACACGGAAGACCCCGACAACCCGCACGGCGGGCCCATGTTCGTCGTCAAGAAGGGTTTTGAGAAATGGGGCTTCGGGGCGGTGGGTTCAGTTGTTGGCGGGATCTTCGTGATTACGCTGCTTATCTCGACGATCACGGGCGGCAACATGTTCCAGGCGTGGAGCGTGGGCGAGATCACTGAGAACTATTTCAAGGTGCCGTCGATCGCGACGGGCATTGTGCTCGCGGGCCTCGTGGGGATGGTGATCATCGGCGGTATCAAGCGCATCGGCGCGGTGGCCGGGCGCGTCGTGCCCTTCATGTGCGTGCTGTATCTGGCGGCGGCGTTTGTAGTGCTGGCGATGAATATCGAAGTGATCCCGGCGATGCTCAAGCTGATCGTCGTTGAAGCCTTCAACCCAAGCAAGGCGCAGGGCGCTTTCATGGGCGGCACCGCAGGCTACGCGCTGCTGTGGGGCATGAAGCGGGCGCTGTTCAGCTCGGAATCGGGCCAGGGCTCTTCGCCAATTGCCCACTCGGCGGCGAAGACCGACGAGCCGGTGCGCGAAGGCGTGGTCGCGGGGCTTGAGCCCTTCATTGACACGATTGTGGTGTGCACGCTCACGGCGCTGGTCATTCTCTCGACGGGCACCTACAACCGCGGGCACGAGGCTGAGTTCGCAGCGCCGGTGAACATCATCGCGGCAGATCTCGAAGGCGGCGGCGATGATGGCAAGTCACCGGATGGCGTGCCGGACACCGATGATGACGGCACGCCCGAGTGGACGATCCAGGGCACAGCGTTGCCAGCGCGATCGGCTGAAGCGGTGCGCATCGCCGGGGCGTGGTCGGGCGGCGAAGATGTGTTCATTGTCGTCAACGCCGATCACAACAAGAACACCGGGCTGAATCTGCATCGCCTGGGCGGCGAAGTGACCACCGGCGCTGACGGGTCTGCCGCGGCTATCAAGTGGGGCGCGATTGCCTCGAAGGAATTGCCGACTCTTGAAGGCGCAGGCACGGAGTTGTATGTCGACTATCCGGGCCCGAGTTTGACGGGACATGCCTTTGATCGCGCCGTGCCGGGCCTCGGGAAGTATCTGGTCACACTGGCGGCGTGGTTGTTTGCAATTTCAACCATGATTTCATGGTCGTACTACGGCGAGCAAGGCGTGGTGTATCTCTTTGGCGATAAGGCAGTGCTGCCATACAAGCTGCTGTATTGCATCGCGATTGTGATCGCGGCGGCGGGGTTCATCAAGACCGATGCGCAACTTGATGCGCTGACGGCGCTGGGCACAGGCGTGATGCTGTGGGCCAATATTCCCATCATGCTCATCTTCGGGCCCATGGCGATGAAGGCCTATCACTCATACATGGGCAAGCTGAAGAGGGGCGAGCTGCATCCACATGCGGCGCCTTCTATTACCGATGTCATGGAAGGTCACGACGTCGAATAAGGCGAACCGCCGGTTACGCGGAATATGTTGCGGCGGCGGGTGTGCCATTGGTGGCCCGCCGAGGTGGCAGTTGTGCGATCTCTTCGATGGCATCTGCGGCTTCCGGTGCGGCAACAATGCCGGCAAATTTGGCAGTAATCGCACGCAACGCAGCGGACTGTGCATCGCGCAGCGAGGGCTCGCAAATGAGTTTGTCGGCGGCTTCAATGAGCTGACCGTGATCCTTGAAATAGGGGATCAATTCGGGAATCACTTCGGTGCCCGCGATCAGGTTAGGCAGCGCGATGTGTTCTGTGGTGAGCAAACGCGAGGCGAGGAGCTTGAACATGAGTTCGTTGGTCTTGTACATGATGACCATGGGCTTGGCCTGCTTTGCAATCTGTAATGTCACCGTGCCAGACACAACCAACGCAAAATCGCACCAGTGAATCACCGCATCGGTTTCACCCACCACGACATCCATATCCTGCGGCCACCCGCCATGCAGGTTCGCACGGGCATACAAATCTTCGCGCACCGTTTCCGTGACCGCACCAGCAACCGCATGTGCCCCCGGGTGGCGCTCGCGCAGCGCCTTGAAGGCAGTGAGCATGACCGGGAAGTTGCGCCGAATCTCTGCGGGGCGCGAGCCGGGCAGGATCGCAATGTTCGGTGCGCCATTACTCGAGCGCGGCATCTCATTGGCCCGGTCATTGAGCGCTTGCATATCAAGTGATTCACCAAACAATGGATGCCCGATGAAGCGCGCCGGCACATGGCGTGATTCGAACCACTCCTGTTCAAAGGGAAGCAGGCACAGCACCAAGTCAGTACACCTGCGCAGCTTCTTGATCCGCCACGGCCCCCACGCCCAGAGCTGCGGCGCGACCAGATGCACAACGCGCCGGTTAAGTTTTTTTGCGATTTTGCAGATTGGAAAATTCGCCGCCGGTGAATCGACCGGCACATGAACTGCGACCTCCGGATGGGCTGCGAGCCAGTGTGCAATGTTGCGGTTGATCTGCCGGTGCTCACGAATCTTGGCAAGGCCCGGCACGCCGACCACCGCATCTGCGCCGGTCTGGGCAACAACTTCTGCCCCAGCAGCCCGCATTTTGGGCCCGCCCCATGCATACATCGCCAGTTCCGGACGACGACGACGCAGTTCTGCGATCACCGCGGCGGCGTGATCATCGCCGCTCGGCTCAAAAGCCGTGAAAAGAATCGACCGGGTTGCCTGCTCGCCTCGCGCCATATGCGCAACTCAACACACCCCGGGGCCACTTGTCAATCGCAATCGGCGAAGTGGATGACCTGTCGAATGTGGGCGCGGGCTATACTCGCCGCCCCAACGGCTCCGTTTTGCCGATCGACCAGTCACAAACGCCACCTGGAACCTTGCCATGCCCGCCACCGCACCGCCCCGCAGCCCCCTCGCTACCGCCTTTCGCACCCATACCTGTGGTGACCTGCGCGAGACCCACGCGGGTGAACGCATCCGCCTTGCCGGGTGGGTCCATGCGTATCGGCATCATGGGGGGGGGCTTGTTTTCGTCGACCTCCGCGACCGGAGTGGACTCACACAAATTACTTTCGATAAAGACGACTCGCCTGCGGATGTCCTTGAGACAGGTAGCAAACTGCGCCAGGAAGATGTGGTCGCGATCGAGGGCGTGGTCCGCATCAAGGACAAGCCCAATCCCAAATTGCCCACTGGGGCGATCGAGGTGGTCGTTGATTCTGTCGAGGTGCTTGCCAAGACCGCACCGCCGCCGCTGCTGCCCTCTGATGAAGACACCCTGCCAAGTGAAGAGGGACGCCTGACGCACCGGTATCTCGATCTGCGTCGCCCGAAGATGCAGCACATGCTCAACATTCGCCATCAGGTCGGTGCGATCGCCCGATCATATTTCCACCAGATCGGTTTCCTCGAAGTCGAAACACCAATTCTCTGCAAGAGCACACCGGAAGGCGCTCGCGATTTCCTTGTGCCATCGCGCATGAATCCCGGGCAGTGGTATGCGCTGCCCCAGAGCCCGCAGCTGTTCAAACAGATTCTCATGGTGTCGGGGTGCGATCGGTATTTTCAGATCACCAAATGTTTCCGCGATGAAGACCTGCGCGCCGATCGCCAGCCGGAATTTACGCAGATCGATCTCGAAATGAGTTTCGTGACGAGTGAAGATGTGATGCGCACCATGGAAGGCTTTGCACGCACGCTCTGGCAGGATGTACTTGGCGTTGAAGTGCCGGAGATGCAGCGCATCACTTATCACGATGCACTGAATCGGTTCGGCATCGACCGCCCCGACCTGCGGTATGGGCTTGAACTTGTTGATGTGTCAGATATTGCCCGCAGGACAGATTTCAAGGTCTTTACCGGCGCACTGGAGAAACCGCGAGGCGTGGTGAAGGCGATTCGTGTGCCGGGCGGTGCAGCGGAGCTGACACGCAAAATCACGGACAAGTACAGCGAATTCGTCAAGACCTTTGGCGCAGGCGGTATCCCGGTGACCAAGGTCATCGATGGCCCAGATGGGCCTGCGCTCGAGGGCGGCGTGGCGAAGTTCCTTGCGCCTGTCGCGAGCGATCTCATTGCACACATGGACGCCAAAACAGGTGACACGATTCTCTTTGGCGCTGATACCTATGCGACCTGTACCAGAGCACTTGGCGAACTGCGGCAGAAAGTCGCAGTGGATATGAAGCTGCTTGATGGGCCCGATGCGATCAAGTGGGCATTCTGCTGGGTCGTTGACTTCCCGATGTTCCAGTGGGATGAAGAAACGCAGCGCTTCTTTGCGATGCACCATCCCTTCACGGCGCCAAGTCCGGAAGATGTTGGACGTTTCATGGCCGCTGACGCGCGTGAACACGAGACGGTCGAATCCATTGTCTCTGCGGGCTATGACATGGTGGTCAATGGTTCAGAAATTGGCGGCGGATCAATTCGTATCCACCAGCAGGAAGTACAGAAGAAAGTCTTTCAGTTACTTGGCATTTCTGATGAAGAAGCGCAGGCAAAATTCAGTTTCCTGCTTGAGGCGCTACGCTTTGGTGCGCCGCCGCACGGCGGGATTGCCTTCGGCCTTGACCGACTTGTGATGCATCTGGCGGGCACAGACAACATCCGCGATGTGATCGCCTTCCCCAAGACGCAGACGGGAGCAGACCTCATGTGCGATTGCCCGAGCCCGGTAGATAGTGTCCAACTTGATGAGCTGCAGATCAAGAGCACATTCACCGGGTAGAGCTTCAAGGAAGGGTTTACCTGCTTTGATTCTCTGCAGCTACTCTTTGATCCTCGGCAGAAGTGATCACCTCATCAAGAACATCGATCATCTCGCCATCAGCAGTTTTGTGCAGTGCACGGACCTTCTCAAGCAGGACATCATTCATCGCAGCAACGGTCGCAAGTGTTGCCAACGCATTTGTGCCTGCATTAATTTCATCCATTGATTGCACCGAGGCCTGACTGGGCGTGGTGAAATGCATGATTTCCAGCACGCGCGCAAGATGCGCATCACTCCCGCTGCCGACCAGCGCCCCCATCAGGCGGTGCGCATCCAGTTGATTTATAAAAGCCCCCTCGGTGATCAGCCATTTGGGCTGACGCACCAACGTACGGATGTAGTTTCGCGAAGTGTCACTAGCAACTTCTTCTGCATAGGCACGCAATACATCCTCGGTGCCGGGCACATCGGCATTCCAGATGCCAAGCCATATCGCCGGGCGCTGTGTCGATGGCAGGTCGCGCTCTGCAGCATCAATCCAGGCGCGCATCTGATCTGGAAACCGTTCTACATTCGCAGTGACAAAACCGCTTATTTGAGCTGCGGTAAAGGGAGCATCAAGCCACCCGTGCTGACTGATTGTCGCGATGAGTTTGGGCACATCGTCTGCCACGGGATTCTGATGAAAACAGTAGAACCGCCTCTGGATCACCGCCGGTGATGCCTCCAAGGCATCAAAGGGAACGTCCTTAAGTGCAGTCGTCGGCAAAGGCAACACATCAGGCACCGCCTGGGTTGGGCGAACATGGTCGAGGACGACCTCTGGCCCATTAGCGCCTGTCGGTGTCTGATTCGCTGGTGCTGAAAACGTGTCTGGCGTATCGCTCGTGGCTGTTGATGCTTGAGCGTTGTCATCGGGACTCTTCTTACACCCTGCGTTCGCCACTGCAATGCCAACCGCGACGAGTACCGCCGCCATCACCTGTTGTTTCGAATCTCGAATCACCATCATCTCCTGCTCCTCCAAATCTAACTCTAGGCAACACCATCGGCACGATCAGTTTCAGTATCCGGCGCAAGGCGCGTTACCAGTCGCGCCCCCACGGCATCACCCCACACATTGACTGCCGTTCTGCACATATCCAGAATGCGATCAACTCCTAAAATCACGCCGATGGTCCACATTGGCAATTCCGCGTGTCCTTGAGCCGCAAGACTCTTGTTGACCGCTGCGATCACGATCGCCATGGTCACCAGTCCTGCAGATGGGATTCCAGCAGCCCCGACCGCTGCAAGCACCGCTGTGATGAGGATGAACATCTGCTGGGTCAGCGAGAGGTCGATCCCAAACATCTGAAAAAGAAACGTGACCGCCACTGCCTGATACAGGGCAGTGCCATCCATGTTGATGGTCGCGCCAAGTGGCAGGACAAAATTCGAGGCCCTTTTTGAGCATCCCCCCCGCATCTGGCATTCCTCGATGGTTATGGGCAGGGTCGCAGAGCTTGACGCCGTCGAAAAAGCCATCAACAGCGGCTTGCGCACGCGAAGGAGATACGCATAGGGATTGGTCCGACCAAAAATCCAGAGCAGGAGAGGCAGCGTGACCATCGCGTGCAGGAGAAGCCCGATCACAACCGTCAGCCCGTACAGCCCGACCGGCCCGGCGAGTTTCTGAAAACCCGTCTGCCCGACTTTGGCTGCCACGATAAAGAAGATACCGATCGGGGCAAGCCAGATGATCCAGGTCACGAGCTTGATGAAGGCCTGAAACAGCCCCTCGAACACCGCGATCACCGGGCGCGCCGCATCGCGAATCATCACCAGGGCAATACCAAAGAAAATGCCCACCGTCACCATGCTCAGCGTGCTGCCCCGGGCTGCTGCCTCAATTGGATTGGTCGGGATCATGTCGCGCAGCAGATTTTGAAATGCGCCCGTAACACCCCCTGCCTGCCCAGCCTCTACATTGGCCTGTTTCGTTGCATAGGCCAGCTCGGCGCTTGCGCGAAACTCTTCGGGTGCAACCCCCACACCCGGTTGAATGATGTTCACCAATATTTGACCGAGCAGCACCGCCGCTGCCATCGTTGTGAAGTAATAGACAAGCGTTGCGCCGCCGATCAGCCCTAATTTCTCGGGATCCCCAATCGCCGTGACACCAACCACCACCGAAACAAAGACAAGCGGAATGATCATCATGCGCAGCGGGCGGATGAATATCAGATCTCCAAACTCCTGATACGGGCGCACAGCCTGCTGGATCGCCTCATCTGATGCTGCAATATCAAAAAGCGCGAACTGACCCCACAACACGCCAAGAACAAGTGACAACAGAATCAGGATGGTCAGGATCGTGTCTTTTCGCATGGGTTGGATCCTGACTCAGATGCGCTCGGCGTAGCCTGCCACTGCTTCACGGAAAGGTGAAGGCACGATGCCCAGATGCGTGCGCACCTTATCAAGTTCGCAGGTGTTGTCTTCGCCCGCCATCGCAGGTTCAGATTCACAAAACGGCAGCATGTCTGACAATCCAAGCGGCTTTGCAATCATCGCCATGGCGCGCCCGGCGCACACAGGCATCGGCGCCATGGGCTTATTACGATTCGCCATGGGCACATGATCGCACACATGACGCAACAGCTCCGGCCACGTCAATCGTTCGGGGCCGCCCAGTGCGTAGACCTCTTCAATGCTTTGTTCGCGGCGCAGCGATTCAATCACCGATTTGGCAACATCCTCCACTGCGACAGGTTGGATAAGCGCCGAGACAAATCGCGGCAACTTTGGAGGAAAACCAGTGGGCATTTCAATGTGCGCGAAATACGGCATCGCAACCCATGGGGCGTTCCGGCTCAGCGCCCATCCCTTAGTCATGTGCATGAATTCGCCATCTGGACCATGAATTAGTGATGGTCGAATGATCGTCCAGCGCAGGCTGCTCGCGCGAAGTACCTGCTCTGCCTTATGTTTCGTGCGCCAATATGCGGTCGGGGCGTTAGCCCGTGTGCCAAGCGCCGAGATGTGTATGAAGCGCGATGCTCCCGTGCGCTCACATCCTTCAATCACCGCGCGCGTCGCATCAACATGCATGCGCTCAAAGCTCGCGCCGGGCAACTCCCGGCGAACGCCGATGCAGTGCACTACGGCATCAACACCGTGCAAAAGTTCATCAATGGCATTTCTCTCAAAGACATCGCCCAAAACCACATGCACGCCATGGTCATCCGTTGGTAATACATGGGCACACTTTGCAGCATCACGACCCAGCGCACGCACCTCGGCTGCGCCCGCTTCGCGAAGAGCGCGAACAACATGACGCCCGACGAATCCCGATGCGCCAGTGACCGCAACGCATTTCGGGAGCGCGGCATGTGGTGCGACCATGGAGAACTCCAGGCTCTGGACCAGATTCGGCCCGCCAGGGCTACGCGCGACTCCGTCAGCCGCACCGGAAACCGACATGCTACGACCTGCTGCCCACCCCGGCAACGCGCGAGCAATCACACTCATCTATGCTCGATCGTGCGCATGACGTAGCATCACTATTCATGTCACCCTGCCTGACACACACACTCGCTGGCGCGCACCTCACGCTGGCTGCTTCAACAGAGCCACTTACAGCGTTCACCGCGGCGCTGGTCGCGATTCTTGCGGGCGCGGGTCTTGTCGCGCTCTGCGCGCAACGCCTGCGCCTGCCCACCATTCCCGCGTACCTGCTCACAGGCGTTGCCGTCGGTCCCTCTGCGCTCAACCTTATTGCGCGGGCAGAAGACCAGCATGGCGGGTCAGCAGGCGCCGTCAACGACATTGCAGATCTCGCGGTCGTGCTGCTCATGTTCGGGATCGGGCTTCATCTCGATCTTGGTGCGCTGCGCCGCGGCATCGGCCCGATGCTCATCGCTGCGGGTGTAAGCACATTCCTGAGCGCAGCGCTGCTCTGGCCCATTGCGATGCTGCTTGGCGCAAGTGCACCCACAGCACTCGTGCTCGCCATGGCGGGCGCACTGTCATCTACTGCGATCGTGTTGCGATTGCTGCAGGAACGACGGGAACTCCACCGCCAGCACGGGCGCGTGGCGCTTGCGATTCTTCTTGTGCAGGATATTGCAGTTGCCCCGATGCTTATTGCGGTGCCGCTGCTCGCACCCATCGGCGCTCATGGCACCGAAACGAATGCACTTGCGAACACATCAACAGACATACTTTCACGCGCAGGGACGACTGTGCTTGCACTTGCAGGGCTTGTGCTGCTCGGGCGGTTTGTCTTGCCACGGCTTCTCAATATCGCATCCCGGTGCGGCTCGCGCAGCATGGAAGTGCTTACGATTCTCTCGCTTGCCTTTGCGATGTTCGCAGCGGGCGTGACGCAAGTATTAGGCCTCAGCCCTGCGCTCGGCGCGTTTCTGGGCGGGTTCCTTCTCAGTGCAACCCCATTCCGTCATGCACTTGCAGGCCAGATCGGCACATTGCGCGATGTTGCCCTTGCGGTCTTCTTCACCGCCGTAGGCATGCGCCTTGACCTGAACACGGCGATGGATCATTTGCCTGAGATCATCCTCGGCACAACTGCATTGATACTTATCAAGACATTCTCCATCGGTGCGTGCATCTGGATGGTCGGTTCAACCTTGCGCGTCGCGCTGCTTGCGGCGCTCGCACTCGCAGGGGGCGGTGAATTTGCAATTGTGATTCTCGGTGTTGCAGATAGCGCTGGGGCAGTCACGCCTGATGTCTCTTCGACGGCGACCACTATCATCGTGATCAGCATGCTGCTCATCACGCCCGGCATGGCGCTTGCGCGCATTATCGCAACCAAATGGCGCCTAGCGATGGTCCCGCCGTGGGGAAAACGTTCGCAAGTGCACGCACATTCACACGAGGACGACAGCACGAACCCATCGCGGCACGTCATCGTTGCAGGCTATGGACTGGTCGGGCGCGCAGTGAGTGATCGTCTGACCGCAACTGGCGATACAGTCACAGTCATTGAAATGAACATGCAAACCGTGCACCGCCAACAGCGCATGGGGCGGGCCTTTGTCTTTGGTGATGTCAGCGACCCTGCGGTGCTCGAATCTGCGGGCCTCCTCGTTGCTGATGCGCTTGTCCTGACCATCCCCGATGAACACGCGGTCGCCCGCGCCTGCACCACCGCCCGCGCGCTGCGCCCGGATCTCTTCATCGTTGCCCGCGCCAGCTATATGAGCCGCGGCGTGCTTGCGAAATCCCTCGGCGCGAGCGCCGTGGTGGTTGAAGAAATGGTCACCGCGGAAGCCATGGAGAAAATCGTCGAAGAGGAACTGGCGTCACGCGATGCGGGCAAACCACCACAAGCTACGCAAGCCCTTTCGTCCCAAGCCAGCGCTCCGCATCCAGCGCCGCCTGACACCCCATCCCCGCCGCAGTGATCGCCTGACGATAGTCCGCATCGGCAACATCCCCTGCGGCAAAAACACCTTCGATATTCGTCGCACTGCTGCGAGTCGTGAGGTCAATATAGCCCTTGGCATTCAGTGCAACACCGCTGCCATCTAAAAAGCCGGTCGCAGGCGTGTGACCAATCGCAACAAACAACCCGCCGACTTCGATTGTTGATTTTTCACCTGTCTGGGTGTCTTCCAGTTCGAGCGCGGTGATGTATCCATCGCCCAAGACATCAACAACCACTTTGTTCCACAGCACTTCGGCGTTGTCATTGCCAAGAAATCGCTGTTGCATCACTTTCGAAGCGCGCAGCTCGTCGCGCCTGTGAATCACACTCACCATGCTCGCAAACTTCGTGAGATAGGTCGCTTCTTCCATCGCGGTGTCGCCGCCGCCCACCACGGCCAGTCGCTTGTCACGAAAGTTGGGTAGCGCCCCGTCACACACTGCACACGCAGACACGCCGCCGCCTGATATCGCAAGACGCATTTCGTTGTCAAGCCCCACCCAGTTGGCCGTCGCGCCGGTTGCGATGATCACCGCATGCGCAGAAATCGTTTCACCATCAGCAAGTTCAAGTTCGAATGGCGTGCGATCGAAGTGGCACTTCACAACATCATCTGCGACCACTTTCGTCCCGAAGCGCTCCGCCTGCTTCTGAAACTTCTCCATCATGTCGGGGCCGGTCACGCCATCGGGAAAGCCGGGATAATTCTCAACTTCGGTCGTGAGCATCAACTGCCCGCCCGGAAGCACCGGCGCGGGGTTGGATTTTGGCACACCGATCACGCACACCGGGGCGAGATTCGCCCGGGCCGCGTAAATCGCCGCGGTCCACCCCGCAGGACCGGAACCAATAATCACCACTTTGTGCGGCTCTGCCATCTATCCCCCACTATTCAAGAAAGTGTGTCGAAATTACTGAGTGCCCTGTGCACGCTGCATACTGATCAACGGCGGCCAGAAAATGAGGTCTTCCTCGTATAACAACGCACCGCCATCGGATTCATCTTCACCAACGGAGTACAACACGAAATCATTCCCGGTAATGTCGATGGTGGTGCCAAAAGCATTGGTGACGACGCCCGCGATTGCAGTAGTCAAAAGCTGTTCGATTTGCTCACTACTGACTTGACCAGCGTCATCGAGTACCCCTGCACTGGCTAAACCAGAGCGCAGCTCGGGGTCCGCACCCGCATCGAGCATTTCTTGTAGCACCGAAGCTATTTCTTCAAACTCGACGAGAGCCCATTTATCTGGCGAGTCACCAAACTCCTTCAAAAACGGAAATTGCTCTTGCATCTCATTCATGCCAGTCAGCGCAGTTCCCGAACCCTCACCCGGCAGCGCAATCTCATGCACGCCCGGCCTGCCGGAAATTTCCACGCGTCCGCCGGTGCCGGGCACAAAATACACCAACTCATTGAACTCTTTTTCACCTTCGTTGTAGGAATACGCATCGTCATTTCGATTGAGTGAGGGAATAAATGTTGGTTGCAGGTTCACAAGTTCACTGGCTGGGCGCTCGCGCGCAATCTGATAGCCCGCGCCGGCAAGGGCGCAGCGCGTGCCCGCAAGTTCTGCCACAAGTTGCCGCCGAAGTGGCAAAAGCCCTGCGGTCTCACCAGTCAATGCGACGACCGCAGCAAAACGGCGATGGTCCATCTTCTGAAAATCTGTCGGCAGGCCAAGCAACGGATCCCAGAAGGGAAAGCCCCAGCGCGTCTTGTAATCCCCCACCACCATATCTGCTTGATTCATGGTCTCCTGCGCGGAGGCATGCTCGCCAGCCGCATCGCGCCACTTCGCAGATTCATTGAACAACATGATCGGCCGATCAGATGTCGTGGCCCGCGCCATCGCCACTGCAAAAGCGCCCGCGCCGCCATCACCACCCAGTGTGCGCTCGATGAGTTGTTCGACGATCAGCCGCGTCATCTCTGGCGGACGAACACGCATGATGTAGAGTTCTCGCTCTTCGAACGAGGCAACGACCTTTGCGATGCCCGGCCCGGTCATGCCCTCACTGTGCAGCGCCCGATAGGCAAGATCGCGCATCTGCCCGCATGTTTGGATCATCAATGTCATCGCCCATCGCTTCTCGGCAATCGTCTGCCGATCTGCGATAGACCGATACAACCACAGCAGTTCTGCATAGCGTTCGAGGCCTTTGTCGCCTTCGCCCGCAGCGAGCAATCGGTTGGCTTCCACCGTCACGAGCAGGTGCACCGTGCTCAGTGCATCGAGGTAGTTGTATTGCGCGCCCGCGAGCATGCCATCGCCGCCCAGCGTGATGCACAGGTCTTTTTCCGCCCATGATGCATCAACTGCATCACGGCCAAAGGGCACACTCACCATCCAGCGCTGCTCGGGATCGCCGATGCGATTGAGCGCCTCAAGGACTGCGGTCTGCGGCGCTTCCCCCGCCCACGCTGCGAGTGCGCTCCAGTCAGGAGAGTCCGGGGACATGTACATGCTCCCAAGTATCAGCACAGGCCCGCGTTCTGATATGGGCAACTCGTCCATCGCAGCGACCGCAGGAAACAACTCGGCCTCCACCGAAATGTTGCCCTTTACCAATCCCGCAGCTTCATTGGCGCGATCGACCCACTCGTCGGCAGCCGCGATCGACGCCGATGTGAAAATCACTGCCATCACCACACTCATTCGCGCCAGACTTGTCACTCGTGTACCCCTTGCAAATTCTTGTTGGCTTCAGACTTGGCCTCAGCGCCAGACCCGCCGCCCGGTCGCCCCGATTCTAAGGCCTCGGGCAATCCATATTCATCCATCCGTCGATCCACCAGATCCCGGGTTCCCGCATCCATCTCAATAATCGGGGGCCAGCCCCGGACCGACACGCCACCACGTTCCCCGGGTGATTTGCTTCTGGAATCAAAAATCACCGTCGAACTGCTACTGATACGCGCCAGATCGCGCGATGGATCCATATTCGCAGCCCACGCAAAGAGGGCCTTGTCCACATCGTCGATCTCCACCTGTTCATCGAGCAACACGGCCCACGCCGGGGCGCTCTCTGCCTGCTCCAGCGCGGCGCTGATCTGCGAAGTCTCTGCCCCGTCCGCAGCCGCAACGAACATCCACCCCGGTGCAGCTTCCGGCATCGAGACGCGATCGACACCCGCAAGCGCTTCGATGCGTTCGATTACCTCACGCCCCACTTGCACCGTCTTGCCCGCGTCTGGTGCATTCACCGCCACGCCGTTGGCCGCTTCGCCTTCGATCTTGCGCGTGCAATCGAAACCGATCTTGCCCCCCGCACCATGCTCGGGGGCTGCGTGGTCGAGAATGTCAAGCGGGCCCTTGGTCAATTCCAGATCGCGCCCGGGAGTGCAGTGCTGCGCCATGGCGCGCAGAACATCGTGAAGGTCATGCACATTGATATCCCGATCAACGACGATCACGATCTTGGTCCATGCCATCTGCCCCGCGCCCCACACCGCGTGCATCACCCTTCGCGCCTGCATCGGGTACTGCTTGTCAATCGCGATGATCGCACAATTGTGAAACGCACCGAACATCGGCAAATCGTAATCCACAACATCCGGTATCAATGTCTGCAACAGCGGCAGGAAAATGCGCTCCGTCGCCTTGCCAAGGTAGTAATCCTCCTGGGGCGGCTTGCCCACAATCGTCGCCGGATAAATCGCCCCGCGCCGATGCGTCAGCGCAGTCACTTCGACAATCGGATACCGATCGGGCAATGAGTAATACCCGGTGTGATCACCAAATGGCCCTTCAAAAATAGCCCCCTGTCCAAGCACCTCATCACCCTCGGGGTCAAAGCCGGGCATGCCAGCATCAGTTGAGACATACCCTTCAATGACAATTTCCGCATTGGCTGGCACGCGGATCGGCACCGTGCGAGCCTTGACCATCGGAATCCCGGCGCCATTCAAGAACCCCGCCATGAGCAGTTCGCTCATCCCCGGCGGCAACGGCGCAGTCGCTGCATAGGGCAACACACTCTCGCCGCCAAAGACAATGGCAACCGGCATGGGCTTGCCAAGTTTCTTCCAGCTTCGCCAGTGTGCCGCCCCGTCATGATGCATGTGCCAGTGCATCGCCAACCGGCGCGGCCCGAGCAGTTGCAACCGGTACATGCCGATGTTGTGCGAGCGAGGACGGGCCGCGTGTGCATCATCTGCGTGAATTGTGTGAATACCCGCAAAGGTGATGTACCGCCCACGGATATCCTCATTGTCCCAGTCAACACCCGCGATGGCGCGATTGATGTCCGGTGGCGCACCAACCGAGGCAAGATCACCATCCAAGGGCCAACACCGGATCATGGGCAGGCGCGTGAGGTCGACATTGTCGCCGCGATAGATGATCTCCTGACACACGCCAGCGCGCACACGTTTGGGGCCGATGCGCGACAACGGCATGAACTTGCGCACAAAGGCCAACCCCTCGCGCCACCCGCGCGGCGGGTCAGTCTTGACCAGTTCGCCGATGCGCGCGGCAAGCTCGGCACAGGTGGCATCGAGCGCCAGTTCCATGCGCCGATAGCTGCCAAAGGCATTGATGAGCACCGGAAAATCAGACCCCTCGACATTCTCAAAAAGCAGCGCGTGCCCGCCACGCTCGAAATGGAGCGGATCAGCGGCCCGGGCAGCCTGCGAGGGCGGGGCGGGACATTGCGATTTGGACTGGCGGTCGGCAAGCTCGGCGATTTCAAGCAGCGGCGAGACGGGCACCTTGATGCGCGCCAGTTCACCTCGCTGATCCAGTGCCTCGACATAATCACGCAACGTGGGAAACATGGGGGCAGCATGGTAGAGTCCCCGCGCTGAATTGACCTGTCTGGCATATTTCGACGATGAACCACGCAACCCCAACGCAGGAGTTCCCAACAATCAAGGCCATGACCACCGCGGCGAGCCAAGCTATTTCGACCACAAAAAGTCGAGGCGATGACGCCTACGCCATCGATTTGCAAGGGGTCCACAAGACCTATCGCGGCAAGGTGCACGCCCTGCGGGGCATCGATATGCGCGTGGGGCGGGGCGAGGTCTTTGGGCTGCTCGGGCCCAATGGCGCGGGCAAAAGCACGCTTGTCAAGATTCTAATGACCGTGATCCGCCCGAGTAAGCAGCGCGGGCACCTGCTGGGCCACCCCGTCGGGCACAAGCCGACGCTGGCCCGGGTGGGCTACCTGCCCGAGCATCACACCTTTCCCGGCTATCTGACCGGCGCGCAGATTCTTGATTTCTACGGTGCAATGGCGGGCGTTGTGCGCAGCGATCGCAAGAAGCGCATCGGGGCCCTGCTCGACATGGTCGGCATGACCGACTGGGCAGATAAGAAGGTCAAGGGCTATTCCAAAGGCATGCGCCAGCGCGTCGGCATTGCACAATCTTTGATGAACGACCCCGCGCTCGTGCTGCTCGATGAACCCACGGATGGTGTCGATCCCGAAGGCCGACGTGACATTCGCGGGATCATGAACCGCCTGCGCGATGAGGGGCGCACGGTTTTTATCAACAGTCACTTGCTCAGTGAACTTGAAGCGGTGTGCGATCGCGTTGCGATTCTGGTGCAGGGCACAGTCGAACGGCAAGGCACGATCGATTCATTGACACAGGATCAGCGGCGCTACGAGATTGAGCTTGTGGGCACCGAAGCGCCCGAAGTCCGACAGGCACTCTCATGCGATGGCAACACGCTGACTACAGGTGAATCACTTGAGGTCGAGCGCAACGTCATTCGCATCGGCACTGATGATCCGGTGGTCGTCCAGCCGCTCGTCGATGCGGTGCGGGCTGCGGGCTTGACTATTCGCTCGCTTCGTCCGGTGCGGCCATCACTTGAAGATTTGTTCATGGAAGCGGTGCGCGACAAACAGACGGGGGAAGTGCTCAAGCCGGGCGCTGCGCCGAATGTGAAGAACCACAAGCGCGGGGGGCGCACATCATGAGGCAGACATTAGCGCTGTTTGTGGATGCGTATCGCGAGCTGAACGCGAAGAAGATGTTCTGGCTTGTAATGATTTTGTCCGGCTTGGTCGTTGCGGTGTTTGCGGCGGTCGGGATCAATGAGCGCGGCATCCAGATTCTATTCTGGACGCTTGACACCGAATTCCTCTCGACAAAGGCCATGACCAAGGAGTTCTTTTACAAACAGGTGCTCTTTGTTGGCCTTGGGATCGGATTCTGGTTGACATGGGTGGCGGCGATCCTGGCGCTGGTGTCGACCTCCGGCATGATCCCGGACTTTGTTTCCGGGGGTGCCATTGAGTTGACGCTGAGCAAGCCGATTGGTCGCGCGCGGCTGTTTCTGACAAAATATGTGACCGGGCTTGTTTTTGTTGCGTTGCAGGTAGCAGTGTTCTCAGTAGCGTGCGTGTTGGTATTTGGTCTTCGTGCGAACTACTGGGAACCTCGCATTTTGCTTGCGATTCCCATTGTGGTGCTGTTCTACAGCTATCTGTATAGCGTGTGCGCACTGGTTGGGTTGTTGTCACGTTCTGCGCTCACGGCATTGCTCGTGACGGTTCTATTTTGGTTTGTTGTGTTCTTGTTCAATGCAGCAGATGCTGGGCTGTTGTCAGAGAAACTCCGCCATGAACAAATGGCGATCCAGCGTGAGACTCGCGTGGAAGCAATCGATACGCAGATTGGGTTGCTCAAAGATCGCCAGGCCAATGAGACGACCGACGATGGGCGCGACGCGATGCAGGGGCGCATCGACCGGCGCGTGGGTGACCGCGACCAGGAAGCGGAAAAAGCTGCGAGCGCTCGGAACGCGATGAATGCGTGGGGAGCATGGCATCATCGTGTGTATATGGCCAAGACCATCCTTCCCAAAACCGGCGAAACGACCAGCTTGCTCGGGCGCTACCTTATCTCGGCGGAGGAGGAGCAGGAGCACCTCGAAGCGGCACAGGACCTCGTGGAGGATCGGGATCAACCTGACGAGCGGGAGCCGGATGAGGTGCCGCCCGTCAACCGGCGCGACGCGGAACGCGATTCAGCACAAGACATGCAAACTGAGTTTCGCGAGCGATCTCTCTGGTGGATCATCGGGACATCGTTGATCTTCGAGTTCGTGGTGCTTGGAATTGCGACGTTTATCTTTGCGCGACGGGATTTCTAAAATAGAAGGCGGGCGAGACGCCCACCCCACCAGAACTGAAAGAACCCCCGCGCTCGCGCTTGGGGCGAGCCTGATCAAACTTCGTGCTGCATCTCCGTTGGCGGGGGCAGACGTAGATATTTCGCAAGCCAGTGCGCGCCGATGTAGAACGGAATCGTGTCGATGAACGCTGCGCCCGCTTTGAAAACGTAGCCGCCCATGATGAATACCATCAACTGTGGCCAGATCGGATTCGCATCAATCACCGGCAGCGCGTGCGCATAGAAGTGTGTGATGGTGATGACGGCGGCCGTATCAACGAGTTGGCTGACAAGCGTTGAGCCATTGTTGCGCAGCCACAGGTGTTTGCCCTTGGTGAGTTTTTTCCAGAAGTGGAACACATGCACATCGATAAGTTGGGCTGCGAGGTAGGCGATCATTGAGGCAGCGACTGCGCCATAGGCGAGATTGCGGATGTGAAAGAAGGCCCAGCCGTCGTGGTCGGTGTAGGACTGGAGCGCATCGTTCCACACCGGCGGCGCGGGCATGCCAGTAGTCGGGTCGATCGGTGCGCCGGGCAGCGCGCTGCCAAGCCAGAGGATGGCGACGACCCAGAGGTTGAGCAGGAAGCCGACCCAGACGACTTGGCTGGCGCGCTTGCGGCCATACAGCTCGGAGATGAAATCGGTGCAGAGGAACGTGATCGGGTATGGCAGCACGCCGACGGCGACAAGAAAGATCAGCTTGGTGCCGCTGATGGTAAGGCCGGTGTCGTAGAGTGTGATGAAGCGCGAGATGCCCAAAATGTTGAGCATGGTGAGGGTGCCGAGGAAAATGCCCGCGAGGATGAGAAAGACCCATTCGCGTCGGCGATGGAGTTCGCGCACGGACAGCGACGCACGGCCTGACCAGGCGTGTTGTTGTGATGGGAGCGAATCGTGAGCGTGCGGTTTCGCGGGCATGGGGTGAGGATAGGGCAAAGAACTCTACAGAGCCTGTTCGAAATCATCGCGCGTGATGACGAGCCGCTTGAGAATATTGTTGAGGGTGCCAGCAGCCACAGGATCGCGGGCGGGCAATGTTGCTCGACGGGCATGATCGGCCGGGTGAATGATCAGTTCGTGGCTGCCCTTGCCTCGGCCCGAGATGATCTCAAAGCCGAGCTTACGAAATGCTCTGGCAGCCTTGCGGCGTGGAATGTTGCGGAGGGTCACTTGTTACCCCCCTTGGGGAACTTACGGCGCTGCGCGTCCTTCTCCTGGCGGAATAGTTTCTGCCGTTCCGCGCAGACTTTCTCAAACAGCTGCAGATGAAACCTATTGCGCTCGTTCCGCAGCCCTGGCCGGGGTTGCTGATGGGAATCTAACCTGCGGATCTGCTCAATCCTTAGGAACCCCATCTCTTGCAGTGCATACGCCCATCGGCGCACCGTGTCCTTGCTGACGCCTGCCCACGCAGCCAACTGAGCCCAGTAATACCTTGGCACGCGATCAGGCATCCGGTCAGACTGCAGCGCAAGAATCAGCCACAGGTGCTCGGGTTTGAGCCTATTGCCATCTGCGTCTTTGAAATCTCCCAATCGCTGGACGAGCACCTTGGGCAGTAGAAAGAACTCCCCCGGGTCAGTGCAGCCCTCGGGCCAGCGGTGGTCCTCCTTCGGCGCGGTCGCCTTCTTGGTGCTAGCAGTTGGCGCAACTGGATTAGGCTTCGATGTGAGCTTGCCGCTTCTCTTCTTCATGCTGCCAGTCTTGCTGCGCTTTGCCGCCACCGCTACCCCCTCCCGGCCCCGCTTCCCGTCTCCTCTAACTACATACTCAACTCACTGTGTCACATATCACAGTGTCAAGTACTTGGGCGTTACCGCACATACTGTACTTGCACAATAGTATAGGCTGCCTGTGCAATCTTGCATATGCTGGGGTAGCGTAAAAAAAATTACGCTGCTTCAACGACGTCCGTCACGTCCGCCGTGCCGGGGTCTGTGGGGATCGGCTCGCCCTGTTCGCGGAGGTATTCGATCCAGGTGGCGATGGCGTCGCGGATGTTGTCGAGGGCGGCCTGTTTGGTATCGCCATCGGAATGACAGCCGGGCAACGACGGCACCTCTGCGATCCAGATGCCATCTTCATCCTGATAGAGCACAACCTGCCGCTTCATATCGATCACTCCTTGCCCGCCATCATAGCGATGTTGACAGGTATTCCACACTGATTTCGGCGGCTGCCAGCAAGATTCTACAATCCCCGCATGACCACCCCAGCACGGACCGCCGAGATCGAAGAGCACGCTTGCAGCGTGGCGCCTATTCGCATCTTGCTGCAATTGGTCGTTGATCAGATCGCTGCGGGCGAAGTGGTCGAAAGGCCAGCCAGCGTGGTCAAGGAACTGCTCGACAATGCCATCGATGCGGGCGCAACGCAGATCACGGTGGAACTGGAACGGGGCGGCATAGAACTGATTCGCATTCGCGATGATGGCGCGGGGATCGCTGCGGCTCAACTACCCCTCGCAGTCCATGCGCACGCCACAAGTAAAATCGCTCGCGCTTCGGACCTTGACTGTGTCGGCACGATGGGGTTCCGCGGCGAAGCGCTGGCATCCATCGCATCAGTATCACGGCTGACCATCGAATCGCGCACCGCAGAATCATCTTCTGCGCACACGCTGAGTGTCGATGGCGGCGAGATGGGTGAAGTTCGGCCTACATCGGGCATTGTCGGCACATGCATCACGGTGCGCACGCTGTTTTTCAACACGCCAGCGCGTCGGAAATTTTTGAGAACCGATGGCACGGAACGTGGCCACTGCGTTGAAGTGGTGCGCAACCTTGCGCTGGGGCATCCATCCATTGGTTTTACAGTACGCACCGAAAGCAAAGCGGGTTTTGATGTGCCGAGGGGCCAGAGCCCGAAAGAACGCGCCCTTGAATTGATTGGCCGCGAGCTTGAAAGTCAATATCTGGAAGTGTCCGCAGATGCCTTTGATGACACGCGCGGCGTGGCACTCTGGGGATTGCTTGGGACGCCAGCGCTCGCGGCGGTTGGCCTGCGAAAGCAGCATGTTTTTCTCAATGGCCGACCGATTCGCGATCGCACAGTCCAGCATGCGCTCAAGGAAGCATATCGGGGATTGATTGAACCGGGGCGGCAGCCGGCGGCCCTGTTGATGCTGGAGATGGACCCGCGAGCCTTTGATGTCAACGTGCATCCCGCTAAGGCGGAGGTGCGCTTCCGCGATTCGGGTGTCGTGCATTCGGTGGTGTACAACGCTGCTCGGCGGGTGCTAGCGGCAAGTGATACCACGCCCAGCGCAAGTGATGCAAGCACGCGCGGGTGGCGCTTTGAGCCAACCACGCCCACCAATACCACTGACATTCCCCCCACTGCAACGCCGGCGCACTATGCGGAATACTTCAAGCGCCAGGCACCAGGCTCGGATGCGGCTCTCGGGTATGCGAACCCGCCGCCGCCAATTGGTGAATTGCGCGGCGATCACCTGCGACCATCGTCACATCACGACGCTGAGGGTCAGCAGGTGATTCCCGCTCCCACGCCGGTGCGCAGCACATTGCAGGTACACAACAGTTATCTTGTTACGCAAGATGAGCGCGGCCTGATCATCATCGATCAGCATGCCCTGCATGAGCGCATCATGTTTGAACGTTTGACGGCGCGCCTCACCGAGTCTGGGTCGCTTGAGAAGCAGCACCTGCTTGTGCTGGCGTCATTTGAAGCAGATCAGGCGCGCATGGATATCGCAGCGAAACTCAAGCCGCTCTTTGAGCAGCTCGGGATAGATCTTGAGCCCATGGGGCCGCGCACGCTTGCGATTCGGGCCTTTCCAACGATTCTCTTCGAGCGCGGCGTCGATGCGGAACCATTTATCTCAGAATTGCTCGACCGTGCCTCTTCGCAAGGTTTGCCTGATTCTCCGGAGGCCGCGCTGTCGGAAGTGCTCGACATGATGGCCTGCAAGGCATCGGTGCGCGCCGGCGAAACCATGACGCCAGATGATGTGGCTGCACTTCTTGAAGAGCGCGAGCGCGTGGAACGCTCGGACCGATGTCCGCATGGCAGGCCAACAGCGATCCGCCTGACCGTGCAGGAACTTGCACGCCAGTTCGGGCGCTGAAGCTACAACGCCGTTCGGTTAGAGGTGCGAAAGTTTGTTCACGACATTCAGTGCTGCAACCTTGTAGCACTCTGCGAGGGTCGGGTAGTTGAACACTGCGTTCACAAAATAATCAACCGTGCCATTGAGGGCCATAACCGCCTGACCAATGTGTATCAGTTCTGTAGCACCGGTACCAATGCAATGAATGCCAAGGATGTGTTTCGTCTCAGGATGCACAAGCAACTTGAGCATGCCATCTTCATCGCCCAAGAGCTGGCCGCGCGCAATTTCGCGATATCGCGCTATGCCTGATTCATAGGGCACATCCTGTTCGGTGAGCTGTTGCTCGGTCCACCCGACCATTGACATTTCGGGCACGGCGTACACACCAAAGGGGAAGTGCTCGGGGAATGACTGGAAGCTGACCCCAAACATGTGGCATGCTGCAAGCCGCCCCTGCTCCATGCTTGTCGATGCAAGGGCGGGGAAACCGATGACATCGCCTCCCGCGTAGATGTGTCCATCAAACGCGGGCGCATCGGGTTGATCGCCGGCACCCACCGGGCTCGGGGCACCGGCAGCCACAGCAAGTTCCGCTGTCTTGGGCGCCAACACCTGATAGTGCTTGTTCACACGAATGCGGCCGCGCTTATCTGCTTCCAGGCCGACAGAATCAAGCTGTAGGGCATTGGTTGCGCCTTGTCGACCCACGGCGTACAAAAGCGTTTCTGCCCGCAAAACCTTGCCACTTTCAAGCATGGCTTCGACAAGGACGCCAGTTGAATTGCGTGTGTTGATGTTCGCTTCGACTTTTTCGATTTTGACAACTTTTTCGCCCATGCGCAGCGTCATGCCATTCTGACGCAGGTGATATTGCAGCGCTTCCTGAATCTCATGATCAAGAAAGCTGAGCAAGCCATCTTGCCCTTCGATGAGGGTGACCTTGACACCAACCGCCTGCATCATCGAGGCATATTCGGTGCCGATCACCCCGCCGCCCACGACGATCATAGTGCGCGGCAGGCGCGGCAGCGTGAGTATGCCGTCAGCATCAACAATGTGCTCGTGATCAAATTCGATGTCATCCGGGCGTAACGGGCGCGTGCCGGTGCCAATGAAGATGAAACGCGAAGTAATGGTTTGCTCGCGCCCGCCTTGCGTGATGCTCACGCGGTGCGGTCCATCGAGTGCGCCTTCGCCGTAAATAATTTCAACATCGTTGCGCGTCAGTTGTGCGCCGACGACATCAACTTCGTTGCGAATGATGTGCTGACACCACGATGTGAGGTCTTGAACAGTGATGTCCTTCTTCACCTGATACGACTGGCCCAAAAATGAACGCTCGCCGAATCCGGTCATGTGCAGAATGGCTTCGCGCAATGCTTTGGATGGGATGGTGCCGGTGTTGATCGCGACCCCGCCCACCACTTGTTTGCGCTCGATGACACAGACGCGCTTGCCAAACTTGGCGGCCTGGACAGCGCATTTTTGCCCCGCGGGCCCGCTGCCAATCACACACAGGTCGTAGTCGAAATCAGACATGTTTACATCCTCCCGCGAATCGTACGGCTTGGCATCCGGGCCTCATTGAAAACCTCACCAGACCTCTCTATCTTCGGCTTGGAAGAGGCTGCTGTGTGCCCGGATCATCCCCCGGGACCGGGAAATCTTCTCGACGTGTCCAGAGCAGCATTGTTCTGCTCATCTGATGCACACTCCGCGACGATGGTCCACTACAATCACATACCCGCAAGCACGACCCTCTGGGGTGAGGGTGGTTGACTGTGGCGCGGATTTCGAACCACCCCCCGAGAGGTGAGACTCGATCATGGCCTCCCCCAAGCCCATCGACCCGGCTGTAAACGGCTGGAATGGCACATATCTTGATGAACAGTATGACCGTTGGAGAGATGATCCCACCGCGGTTTCACCTGATCTGGCTTCATTTTTTACCGGTTTTGACCGGGGTGCTCGGCTTGCCGGGTACGGCCAGACGACTCATTCTGCCGCCTCGACTGGTAGTCCTGCGGCTGGCCCACCAATACACCCCCGCGTTGTGGGGGGTTCGTCGCGAGTTCAGGCTGGTGTCGAAGCCCTTGTGCGGGCGTACCGCGAATTTGGGCATATCGCAGCTCAGATTGATCCCTTTGGGCGCGAACGCCAGAGTCCGGAAGAACTGAATCCTGAGTTTCATGGCCTGACCGCAGCCGACCTTGAAACATCTGTCGAAGCGCCGCCGCTTGCCCCGCCTAGACAGGCGATGCCTTTGAGCGATCTGATCGCGGCGCTTGATGAAACATATTGCGGGTCAATTGGCGTTGAGACCGGGCATGTGACAAGCCGCACAGAGCGCGAATGGTTTCAGAATCGCATCGAGCCGCTACACAATAAAGTTACCTTGAATAACCCGGAGCGCGCGCACCTGTTGTACCAGTTGTATCGCGCCGAGACCTTTGAAAAATTCTGCGGCAAGCGCTACCCCGGTGTAAAACGCTTCAGCCTTGAAGGGTGTGATGCGCTTATCCCGTTGCTTGATCGTATTGTTGAACGCGCCGGTGATGCCTATGAAGTTGAAGAACTTGTTTTCGGCATGAGCCATCGCGGGCGCCTCAATGTTCTCATCAATGTGATTGGCAAGATGTATGAGCAGGTCTTCACCGAATTCGAAGACCTGTGGACCGAGGATGCAGAGACCGGCGGCGGGGATGTGAAATATCACCGTGGATTTTCAAGTAACAGAATTTTGCCCTCTGGTCGGCACATCTGGGTTGCGCTCGCGTCCAATCCCTCGCATCTTGAAGCGGTCGGCGCAGTGGCTATGGGCAGGTGTCGCGCAAAACAACGGCTCAAGGGTGACACCGAGCGCATGCGCGTTATGCCGATCGTGATGCATGGTGATGGCGCGGTCATTGGACAGGGCATCGTTGCTGAGACGTTCAATATGAGTCAGTTGCGCGGCTACACCGTTGGCGGGTGCGTGCATATTGTTGTGAACAACCTGATCGGATTCACCACGGGTCAGGATGATGCGCGCTCGAGTCGGTATTGCACTGACATGGCAAAAATGATCGAAGCACCGGTTTTGCATGTCAATGCAGAAGATCCGGAGGCGGTACTTTGGTGTGCGGATTTGGCGCTCGATTATCGCATGACGTTCAAGAAAGACATTGTGATCGACCTGATCGGCTACCGCCGGCACGGGCACAACGAAACTGATGAAGCAATGTTCACGCAGCCGCTTCTCTACAAGGAAATCAAGAACAAGCCCACCGTGCTCACAGAGTACGCTGCTCGCCTGAATGATGAAGGCATATTGTCTGATGACGATCGCGATAAGATCAGTGCGATCGACCAGGCACTCGACCGGGCGTACACCAACGTGCGCTCCACACCTGTTGATCCCACGCCTGACCCGGGGCATCGGCAGTGGTCCGGCGTTGCCAACGCCTGGGTCTGGGACGCGGGTTCCACCGCTGTTGATCGTCCATTGCTGCACGAAATAGGGAACGCGATTTCGTCCTGGCCTGATACCTTTGTGCCCCATCCCAAGCTCGTGCGCATTCTCAAGGAGCGCACCAAGTCAATCATTGATGGTGAAGCAATTGACTGGGCAACGGGAGAAGCATTGGCCATCGGTTCACTCGTGTGCGAAGGCAGCATCGTGCGGTTTAGTGGTCAGGATTGCGGCCGCGGCACATTCTCGCATCGACATGCTGTCCTGCGCAATATCGAAACCGCAGAGAGCTATGTGCCTATCAATCATATTCACGAACTTGGCATTCCAAACTCTGCCAAGGATGTTGGCACACTTGATGATCACGGCGTGGCACGGCAAGCCAAGTTCTGTATTTATGACAGTCCGCTCTCTGAATATTCGGTGATGGGCTTTGAATATGGTTTCTCGCTTGCTTCACCTGACATTCTTGCGATCTGGGAAGCGCAATTCGGCGATTTCACCAATGGTGCACAGGTGGTGATCGATCAGTTCTTGGCTTCAGCGGAGCAGAAATGGCACCGGTGGTCTGCCATGACTTTGTTATTGCCGCACGGCTATGAAGGCCAGGGCCCGGAGCATTCCTCGGCGCGACTGGAGCGATTCCTGAAACTCTGCGCGCAGAACAATCTTCAAGTCGTTCACCCGACAACACCCGCACAATATTTTCATCTGCTGCGCAGGCAGATGAAACGCGCTATTCGCAAGCCGCTCATTGTGATGACGCCCAAGAGTCTACTTCGCCTGCCTGTGTGCAGAAGTCCGATCAAGGATTTTGAGCAAGGCCAATTTTTCGAAATGCTTGACGATCCGAAGTTCGCCGGTCAACCATCTGAGAAGAAGAATGTCACGCGATTGATTCTGTGTTCCGGCAAGGTGTATTACGATCTCGTGCAACGGCGCACTGATGCGGACCGAGATGATGTGGCAATCGTGCGCGTTGAACAGTTGTATCCGTTGCATGTTGAGGTGCTCAAGACGTTGTGTGAGAGCTATCCCGCAAACGCTGAGTTGGTGTGGGCGCAAGAAGAACCGCGCAACATGGGCGCATATGGGCACATGTTGATCGCGTGCCACGAAGAGTTGCAATGGGATCTGACATACGCTGGCAGGCCATACAGCGCAACGCCTGCGACCGGATCGAGTCAGAAACATCACGAACAACTTGAAGAACTGCTCAGCAATGCGATCGGACCCAAGATCGATCAATCGCCTGCCAAGGTAAAGAACGGAACGAAGGGATCGGCAAAGAATGCCCCGGACGTTTCAAAATCGGGCAAGAAAAAGGGCGCAAAGCGCAAAACCGCTGCTGCGTAAGGACCGTTTGAAGGACTCGAACTCCACCAGAGCACATCATGGCAACTGACATCATCATTCCGGCATTGGGCGAATCAATCACCGAAGCTGTCATTGCGACCTGGCTCAAGCCGGACGGCACCTATGTCGAGCGCGATGAAGACATCGTTGAACTCGAAACCGACAAAGTGACCATGCCTTTGCCATCGCCTGTCGCGGGCATTCTCAAACACTCGGTGGAAGAAGGCGACACCATCGAAGTGGGCGGCTCGATTGGTTCATTGGATGAATCGGCGAAGAAACCCGAGGGTGTATCGAAACCTGAAACAGTTGCCAGCGCACCGGCACAAGCCTCTACATCCAGTTCTTCTGCATCTGCATCGACAAGTGATGCCTTGGCCACACCATTGGCACGGAAACTCGCTGAAGAACATCACCTCGATCTTGCAAGTATCACACCAACCGGCCCCGGCGGACGCATCCGCGAACACGATGTCGTCGCAGCGCTCGGCGCACCACCAGCCCCAGCTTCAACGAATGGCGCGCCACGACCCGCAGTCTTCACAAGTGCGCCTGCGCCATCGACGACTTCATTTACGCGCGAAGTTCGGCGCGAACGCATGAGTCAGCTTCGCCAGCGCATTGCATCGCGTCTCGTTGAAGCCCAGCAGACCGCTGCAATGCTCACCACGTTCAATGAGTGCGACATGACCGCCGTCATGGCATTGCGCACGCTTCACAAAGAAACGTTCCAAAAAAAGCATGGCGTGAAGCTTGGCTTTATGAGCTTCTTCGCCAAGTCCGCAGCCAGTGCCCTGCGCAGTTTTCCAGCGGTCAATGCTTCGTTGGTTGCCAGCGAAAAAGGCCCCGAAGTTGAATATCACGACTATTGCGACATTGCGTTCGCGGTCGGTACTGACAAGGGTCTCGTTGTGCCCGTTCTTCGCAACTGTGAATCGCTCAGCTTTGCAGGCATCGAACAGGGTCTTGTCGAACTTGCAACAAAGGCTCGCGAGAACAAGCTCACGCTTGAAGAGATGCAGGGCGGCACGTTCACGGTTTCAAATGGCGGCGTGTATGGCTCGATGATGAGTACGCCCATCCTGAACCCGCCGCAATCCGGTATTCTGGGCATGCACAACATTATTCGCCGTCCCATTGAACACCCTGACAAGCTCGGCGAAGTCGCCATTCGCCCGATGATGTATCTCGCGTTGTCATATGACCACCGCGTTGTTGACGGCGAAGGCGCGGTACGTTTCCTGCGCCACATCAAGGACTGCATCGAACATCCGGAGCGATTGCTTTTGGATCTCTAAGATGTTTGTGCTGCGGTTATTGATTCGCCTCTTCGAGAATGCGCTTCCACTGCACCGACTTGGCTCCGCCATTGTCCATTGTGTCGCCTTCGGGCCACAGGCTGTACAAACGCACAAGATCGCGCACGCAGGCCCGCGTTGATGCATTGGCTGGCCCGCCCGCCTCGACAAGTGTGGCATGCGCGAGAAGCAAATACCCCTCTGCCTCGGGATACCTCTTCAGTTCGATCAGGCAATAGGCCGCCCGATGTTGCAATTGTCCAAGCAATGGATGTCCAGATGCAAGGACGCGTGCGCCGCGCTCTGCAGCATCAAGAACATCAATCAGCGCTTCCTCATTTCTCCCCATCAGGATGCGCACGCCGCCAAGTCCACTTTGCGCACGCAGGGTTTGTGGATGATCATCGCCCAATGTGCGCCGCCATGACGCAAGCGCCGTGATATACAGTTCTTCTGCACGATCGAGTGCGCGTACACTCTTGAAGGAGTTTGCAAGATTCGTCAACGTCATGATGGTCTTGGGATGGTCATCACCAAGCACGCGCTTGCGCGCTGCAAGTGCCTGCTCAAAAAGTGCAATCGCACCCTCCTTGTCATCGGTTTTATTCAGAAACGACGCAAGATTCTGCATGCATGTAATCGTGTCTGGATGATCTTCGCCGAGTTGTTCGCGAAAACCCTGCAACGCGAGCTCATATCGCGTGCGAGCTTCATCCATTCGGCCCATCCGCACGAGCAGCACCGCCTGATTGGTCATGGCACCGAGGGTTTTCTCATGATGCTCGCCAAAGACTTCGCGTTTGGCCTCCACAACCTGCGAATATAAATCGTACGCCTCATCAAGACGCCCCTGCTCGACATAGACCGTCGCAAGGCCGCTCATGGCACCGAGTGTCGATTCACCCGTCGGCCCAAATGCACTGCGGGCTATCTGAAGTGTACGCTCGTAGATCGCCTGTGCTTCCTCCAATTCGTTGCGCACAAGATGAACCGATGCACGTTGGAGCGTTGTTTCGATTGCCTGTCGAGATTGCTCGGCATTTTCTTTGATATACAGTTTCTGCGCACGCGCAAGCTGATGATCTGCCTTGTCATATAACCCGAGGCCGAGATACGTCGCGCCAATGGTTGAACGCAATTTGGCCTCGATGAGCGGCTGCTTGTCAAACGTGCTTGCATCGTGCGCTGCAATGTCCAGTACATCACGCACAAGCACTTCGCGCCCAAGTTCCGCGGGGTCTGCAGCAGCAAATGTAGTAGTCAGAAAATGTGTCACTGCTTCAGCTTCATTGCGCGCTGTGATCGCAGCATTTCGTTCAATCGTGACCTGTCCAAGCATCCACAGCGCACCTGCTGCGATCGCGATCACGCCCACGAGAACAGTGGTCGCTATCGCAACTGCAACCTTGTGTTTGTGCGCCATTTTGCGAAGACGATACGTAGTGCTCGGCGGCCCCGCGAGCACCGGATCCCCGGCAAGATGTCGCTCCAAATCCTGCGCCAACGCATGGGCGGTGTCATACCGGCGCTCGCGGCTCTTTTCGAGGCATCGCATCACGATCCAGTCGAGTTCACCAAGCAAACGCCTGCGAAATGTGCGAGGATCAATCGCTCGTGCAACGACTATGGATTGAAGAAACCGCGACGAATCAGGGTCTGCGCGCATCAGGGAAATCCGCGAGCTTGGCTTGATCGGTTCTACATCGCGCAACGTGCGATGTAAGTCATTCAGGCCGCTGCGCAAGAGTGTTTTTCGCTCTACAGGGAGCCCGCCAGCCAAAAGAAAATACAACACCACACCAAGTGCATAGACATCGGTGCGTGTGTCAATATCCTGCGCGCCCATCTCGGCCTGCTCAGGACTCATATATTCGGGCGTGCCGATCAACTGCCCTTGCTGGGTGTACACCGTTGCATCAGTCAGACGCTGACTCAGTGCTTTGGCGATGCCAAAATCAATCACCTTAGCAGTTGCCGTCTCGCCTTCATATTCAACAAGAATGTTGCTCGGTTTCAGGTCGCGGTGGATCACGCCCTTGGTGTGCGCATGCTGAACTGCATCGCATACTGCGATAAACAGTTTGATGCGCTTTTCGATCGACAGCTGCTGCCGATCGCAATGCTCTGTAATGGAAACACCTTTGACATACTCCATCACGAAATATGGGCGACCATCGGGCGTGGTCCCGCCATCAAAAACCTTGGCAACACCGGGATGATTCATCATCGCAAGTGCCTGGCGTTCCGCTTCAAAGCGCGCCACCACCGAACGACTGTCCATGCCCGGCTTCACAACCTTGAGCGCCACACGCCGGCGCACCGGCTTGTCCTGCTCCGCGAGATACACAACCCCAAACCCGCCCTCGCCAAGTTCTTCGAGCACGCGATAGGGGCCAATAGTGTCGGGTATCGCAAAGGCATCGCGCCCAGGACTCGGCGCATTCGCATGTGTTGCCGGTGCTTCGCCGACAGTCTCCGCGCTGCTCATAGGAGTTTCAGGGGGTTCACTCACACGAATAAGAATAGCGTGTGCTGGCGCAAGCTCATCACTGATTCACTCGCGATTCCAACATGTGATCCAGCAGGCCCTTGCAGGCCTTTTCGGCCATAGCAAATACAGCATCAAACCCCGACTCTGAGCCGTAATAGGGATCGGGCACATCCAGGTGCTGCCCACGCACCCCTGCCAAATCGGGATCGAACGACCGCAACAATGTCACGCGCTCACGCGGGGCACCAATCTCGAAAAGATGTTCACAGTTCTCGTGGTCCATCGCAATGATAAAATGAAACCGCGTCCAATCACGCTTGGGATTCACCTGACGCGCTCGGCTCGGCAATTCAACACCATGTTTCTGAGCTGCCACCCGCGCCCGCATATCGGCGCGTTCGCCCGCGTGCCATCCACCAGTGCCCGCAGAATCAACATCGAATGCATCACCAACATTGCTTGCCTGCGCAAGGTGCAGAAAAATTCCCTCAGCAATCGGGCTGCGACAGATATTGCCCATGCACACAAACAAGACGCCCGTTTGTTCGATTCGCTTCGCCAACGACATCACCCAACCGGCGACAGTGTTTCTGCCTTGCCTGCTTCTTCAAGAACGCGCTCTGCGTAGGTCTGCATCGCATCACGCAACTGCTCAAAGCTTTCAAGGACATACAAAATCGGTTGGTAATGATCAATTTCAAAGGCGGTATCGCACACGCGCTCAAGATCAAAAGTACGCCGATCCACCTTCGGACTCTCCAGCGCATGGTGTCCTTCACCCTCACTTGAGATCAGGCCCGATCCATAGAGCTTGAGTTTGCCCCCTTCATGAATCAGCCCAAACTCAACAGTGAACCAAAAGAGGCGGGCCAAACGCTCCGTGTGCATCGGGTTATTCGTATGCAGCGCTGCCTTGCCGTAGGTTTGCAAGAAATCTGCAAACACAGGATCTGCATGCAACGGCACATGACCAAATACATCATGAATAATGTCGGGCTCTGGCAAATAGTCCATCTGCGTTTTGGGGCGTATGGCGATCGATGTTGGAAACTGCCGCTGCGCAAGAAAAGCAAAGAAAGCTTTGGCGGGCAAATACCCCGGCACGCCATGACTTGACCACCCCGTGCATTGATTCAACCGGCGATTGACATCAGACAAGTCCGGCACATGATCGGGATGAAGATTGATCACCTTCGCCCCGCTCAGAAAGACATCCGATCCTTCGCCTGTCAACTGCTCCATGCGCTTGTGAAAAAGCGTGCCCCAGACTTCATGATCCTCTGCGGTGTATTTATCATGGTGCTGCGTGATTTTCATCGATTCGATATCGATCTCACTGGCAGGTAGATTCTCGCTGGCATCCGCCGCCGCTTGCGCACGCCGAGCTTCTTCAGAATCAATAACGGAAGACGCAATCGCGCCCTTACCCGTGTCCATCCCAGTCGCGTTGGTATCACCGGTCATTGCACACTCCTTGGTTGATGATTCTAGCCTTGAAATCTCACAAGGCGCAGTCACCCACGATACGCCGTCCGTGCGGGCTCCTGGAACTGAAATAATCTTCGCAGTGCTATCAATATCGATCCCATGACCACCGCTGCCACACCCGTGAAGAGCGCCGAGGCAAGGCCGCGTCCCAATTGCGCCACAGCGCGCCCCGGCTCAATAACATCGTAAATCGATCGCACCGCAAGCAACGTTGTGACCACCACCTGCATCAATACCGCTGCAATCACTGTCATCGCGACCAGTGCCAGCACGCCGCGCCGATACATCAATGATCGCGAAAGCACCACGGCGTACACGCCCAACATGCACCCAAGTGCATGCGGCCCAAGCACAACAACTTCACCGCCGCCGGTCATGCCAACTGTATACACAATGTCATACAGCACGCCGATCACCACCGCGCTCACCATCGCAACACCAGTAGGGGCGCGCAAGGCAACAAACACCGCAAGCATGACGGGGAAAGTCGGTGCAATGTCCACATCGCCAAGTTCGAGCGCATCGCGAAAACCCCATTCGAGCGCAAACATCACCCAGCACACAATGGCAAAGATAATCCCATTCATGGCGTGCCCCCATCTCGGTCACCCCGGGATTCAGGAACATGCAAAATCACGCCGCTCACGCGCGACACATCAACAATGGGCCGCACCGTGATCTTTCGAAATTGAGGTGATGCCGCCGCGTCCACGCGCTCTATGCGCCCAAGTGTCAACAGCTGCGCCGGACCTGGCCATGTCGCATCATCTAGGCGCACCAATGCCCCGACGCGAATCGCCACCTCACTTCCCGCGGGCGCCGCGACCTGCTCATCAATAAGTCGCCCCGAACCATCAGGCCTCAACTGGCACCGGGGCAGGCTTTGTTGCGTCGATGCATCGCGCATGCCTTCGGCGCCAATCACTGCCTGCATAAGCCCCGGTTCTATGCGCCGATCTGTCAGAAGCCGCACCGTCGATACCATAGTGCCAGCCTTGGTGACAAGACCAACAAGTTGCTGCGTGCCGCGCGCCGTGGCAACATCACCCGCAATCACGCCATCGCGTGTGCCAGCGCGCACATCAATCGTGCCGCTGCCAAGAGCCTGCCCCACGCGGTTCGCCACCACCGGGCGCGTCGCTTCCCGCCCCGGCACGGTCGAAGTCAATTGCAGATCGCGCACCAGTTGCTCAAGTTCTGCGATGCGCGCATTGGCCCGCGCAAGCCCCAGTTCCAGCTCATCGCGCTGGCGCACGAGTTCCAGTTCACTTGCATCAGGGTGCCCCATGTCAATAGCGCGCCCCGGCCGCAATGCGCCGCTCAATTTTGCAAGTGGCCACGCGCCCGGTGCAAGAACAGTTTCAAGTGGCCCGCGCAACCATGATGCCCAAGCCGTTGCGCGCCCTGGTGCAAGGGCGAACACAAGTAAAACCACCACGGCGGCTGCGCACCATGTCTCACGTCGCCATTGTTTCACGCGCGCCACGCAGCACCGCGCCCGACTCGATGGGTGAAGTCAGTTGTGTTCGTGCGCAACGCCTCACACGGTGCGCTCAAACTGCGCTGCTCTCGAGCGTGTGCTTCCATGTTTCAATATTCTCAAGGAAGATCGATGTGCCTTCTGCAACACACTTGAGCGGCTCATCCGCCACGCGGACGCGCATGCCTGTCGCATTTTGCAGCACAATATCAATCCCGCGCAACAGCGCCCCGCCACCTGCAAGCACGATGCCATTGTCGACAAGGTCCGCCGCCAGTTCAGGCTCGCAGCGCTCAAGTGTGCGCGTCACTGTCTCCACAATAGAGTTCACCGGCTCCTGCAATGCCTCGCGAATCTCTTCACTCGACACCACCGTCTTGCGCGGCAGACCCGAAATCATATCCCGACCACGCGCTTCCATCGTGTGCTCATCTTCAACCGGCGCCGCTGCACCAATTTCAATCTTGATCCGCTCTGCGGTCTGCTCACCAATCATGAGGTTGTAGTGCTTCTTCATGTGCGCCATGATCGACTCGTCCATGTCATCGCCCGCCACGCGCACCGATTCACACACCGCAATATCCGCAAGCGTCATCACCGCAACTTCGGTCGTGCCGCCGCCGATATCGACAATCATCGACGCTGTGGGTTCTGCAAAGGGCAACCCCGCACCAATCGCAGCTGCAATGGGCTCTTCAACGAGATACACCACGCGGGCACCGGCGCGCTGGGCACTTTGCTCCACAGCTTGCTTCTCAACTGCGGTAATGCCGCTTGGCACCGCAATGACCACGCGCGGCCCGATCAATCGGTTCCGCCCGCTCACCTTGCGGATGAAATAGCCAAGCATCGCCTCGGTGATATTGAAGTCCGAAATCACGCCGTCCTTCAGTGGACGAATCGCGGTAATCGAACCGGGCGTTTTGCCAAGCATCTCCTTGGCGCGCCACCCGACAGCCTGTCCGTTGTTCAACACCTGGTTTGTGCCTTTGCGCACCGCCACGACGCTGGGTTCGTTCAGAACGATCCCTTCGCCTCGCACGCACACCAAGGTGTTACACGTGCCAAGGTCAATGCCCATGTCAACACTAAACCAGCTCAGCAGGGAATCAAACCACACGATTCGTGGTCTCCTGGCCGTCCGTGGCGAATGCGACCCTGCTCAGGTCGCTCGGGCAGGTTGCGGACGGTCCATGTCGCCCTGCTCGAAGTCAAGAAGCTACCCGATCCTGACACTCTTCGCGCAACAATGGCACCAAGTTGTGGCAAAAAATGCTGCCCACCCTGTCACTTCTTGTGGATAAGTTTCTGGCCCTCGCCCGTGAGACCTAATTGGTCTTCCCAAGGTCAATTCTCTTGGGATCCTGCAAGTTGAGCACTTTCGCCATCTCCCCGCCCGGTGCGACCATCACCGCCGACCGGCCCACGAGCACTACCGCGACCGCAAGGACCACGCACGCCCCGAGCATCATCGCGGTGTAGGCATTGGGTTGGGCCTTTCGGGACCGCTGGGCCCCGGGCATCTGCATTCCAAGCTGACTCATGTATTCGCCTCCGTCGTGATCCGCTTGTTCAAGTCAGCCAAAAATTTAGTAATCCAACTCTGCTGGCACAACCTCATCACCCGACTGCACATCCAGATTCGACAGGTCCACGACCCCAACGGCATCATTGAGATTCACGTTTTCAAGCGTAAAGCTCGCGACCCAGCTGCTGCCCCGGACAATATTGAGTTTCATCCGCTCTGCGAGGCGGTCATTCGTCCCCGCATCGATACTCACGAGCAATTTGCCCGCAGCATCACGCGTCACGCCCGTCACCACCCCACGGAAATGATCTGGTGCCCGGGGCGCACCAAGGGCACCAACATCCACGCGGCCGCCATTCTGCAAGGTTCCAAGGCGGTCACGCATATCCGCGAGCTGCTCCTGCAGCGTGCGATTGGTTTCCTGCGACACTTCAAGCTGGGAACCAAGTTCATTGATGCGCTCGCCGAGATCTATTTCCTTGCGGAGATATGCGATTTCCTTCTCACGCAGGGTTTTGTTTTCACCCGAACGCAAGCTGTCCTGTTCAAGGAACGCCGCGACCAGCGCCGTGAACTCTTCGATGCGGGCATCGTGACCCTGCGAAGAAAGTTCCAGTTTCTTGAGATCGGAAGCCAGTTGGGTTTTTTCGGCGTTCAGTTGATCAACATTGCGCTGCAACTCGCGTTTGTCTTCTTCCGAAGCGGCAAGCACGGTGTTCAATTGCCGACGAATCTCCACAGCCGCCGCATTGACAGTATCCGCTTCTGTCATCGCCATCTGCGCTTTGGCGCGCTCAGTCTCGATGTTCTGGCGCAGCGCATCGGCGTTCGACGTGTATGCAATCGAGAGACCTGCAAGCAGCACGCTCAACATCGCGGCGATGATCACAAAGAACTTGGTGAGAATATGCAAGGCGTCTCTCCTGGAGTCGAACCCAAAACCTTCAGGTCTGCTTGTTTGACGACAACGTCTTCAACGACACATCAATGACCACGATCAACCATTCTCCGAAACATCCAACGAGACCGCCACCACACAGACGAATCCCCGCGTCCTCAGGTGACCATCCCGCTCTGTAGAAGCCTGTTCGGCCCCTTCCGGCGGGCGGTTCCGAGACCGCAGACCCAAAGAATCAGGTCAATTCCCCAAACCTTCTCACCACAAGCCCGCGCTGTCAACTCATCGAGCGCCGAACCACCGGAAGTCCGATAGGCCGATTCGCCCTTCGGGACCACAGAATCACCGTTCCATGATCGCCAAAACCCCCGCCGCCGCCGACACCGCCACGAGTGGTGATGGGTCGTCCATCATTTCCGTGAGGGTCTCAAGGTCGCCCCATCGCCCGCTGGCCCGATAGAGAAATGCCGCCTGAGCCCGCACCGCAGGGGCTTGATCATCGCGATAGGCATCTGCAACATAGACCCCATCGCGATACCCCAATTTGGCAAGCGCTGTCGATGCCGCAAGCCGTAACTCCTTGGGCTGAATGTATTGCGTCCCCTCACCCTTGCCTTTCGATGCCCCGGGCACCGTCTGTTCCACCAGTTGCACGAGTTGCGCCACGGCGGTGGTGTCTTGAAGTTCTCCGAGAATCTGTGCCGCGAGCACCGCCGCCTCAAAATCTTCCCGCTGGCGCGGATACAGCGCCGATCGCACCACATCCCGGGCCGAATCTTCACCAAGTTTCACCAGCGCCTCTGCGACCTGAAGCCTGCGAATCACACGCTCCACCGAATCAGGCCTGCCCACAGGCGGTGCCTTTTTTGCTTCCGCCGGATCACGCTGACGTGGCGGGCGCGCCACATCCCGAAGCAACACAATCGCCGAGGGCTCGCCCAGTTCACCAAGGACAAACGCTGCCGTTGATGACACCCGCATGTCCCGCCCCAGGAGATACCCCGCAAGCGGCGACCGATTGACAGTCTCGCCGCATCGCGCAAGGGCATAGATCGCAGCACATCGAACGCGCGCATCCTTGTCGCGCAGGAGCGCCTTCACCTGTGGGGCAATGCCGCGAAGCTGCAAGGTGCCGATCGTCATCGCCGCTGAATACCGCACGCCAGGGTTCTTGTCACCAAGCCCCGCTGCCGCCACCGGCTCTGCCCGCGAGGGGACGACCTGCATCGCCTCAATCGCATTGGCACGCAATAACGGATTCTCATCAAATGAAAAACCATTGAGCATTTCGAGCGCTCTCTCGCGCAGGGCTGTCTTTTCGAGCCCGCTTGGACGCTTGCTGATGTCCGGCTGGTCAAGGCTGCGCGACCGTTGCCCACTGGCACACCCGGTGACCGCCAACACCCCCGCACATGCGCACACAAGTGCCCTTGAGCGCCGATTACGCTTGCTCTGCTTTGTCCGCACCATGCGCTCCGCCTTCCATTCGTTCGCCTGCCCGCTGCTTCCGCGTCCGCCATCCCATCACGCCGCCTGCCCCCGCCAACGCGACAGTCATCACCGCACACACCGGCCCGATGACATTGCCCGCCCTGCCGTAGATCGTCCCATCGCCGCCGGGAAGCACAATCTCAGCGCTCAAAGCAGCTGCTTCCCGCGCTGGCGCCGCATCTCGCACATGTCCCTGCCGATCGATCACGCAACTGATCCCCGTGTTCGCAGCCCGCACCACGGGCACGCCAAGTTCAATCGCCCGCCATCGCGCGTGCCACAGGTGATGCCGCCGCGCACCATCAAAATCGCCAAACCACCCATCATTGGTGAGATTCACGATGACATCAGCGCGCCGATGCCCATTTGCATACACCATCCCACGGCACACACCCGTCACCGTCGATTCAAAGCAAATCGGAGTCGCGGCTGACACCGTGCCCAGCGCGGTCTCAATTCGAAGCGGCGATAGGTCAGTTCCCGCAGACAATTCAAAACTCATGCCGTGCGCGCCAAGACTGAGCAACTGCTTTTCAAGCCACGGCCACGCGCTGATGTATGGCATCACTTCACCGAAGGGCGTGAGCGCGACTTTGTCATAGCGATATTTGCCCGCGCCTTCCTGAAGAAGCACAACACTGTTGAAACGCTCGCCTTGCGGTGTGATCACACCGTCAACCTCGATGAGCCGGAAGTCATTCCACCCGATCGCGCCAATCAGCATCGGCACATCCCAATCCTGCTGCTCCTGAGTCAGCACACCTGCAAAGATCGTTGAAGGCAATCGCGTCATACCCTCGGGTGACTCAATCTCATAGCTCAACTGGGCATCGCGCTCAATCGAGAGCGCCGCTTCATCCAGCGCCAGTCCCGGAAACATGGTTTCGGGCCAGACAATGAAATCCGGCCTTGGGGTGGCCTCCACAAGCTCACGCGTCTTGTGCCTCCACACTTGAAACGCTTCGAAACGCTCCTCAAAGGTCGCAAATCGCTTGTTGCTCTGGGGCATATTGCTCTGCACGATGCCCACCCGCAGTTGCCGGTCGCCCTCGATAGCGCCGGTCAATTCCATCGCGCCAATGATCATCACACTGCCAAGCCCCACCATCGCAAGGGCGATCGCACCAAATCGTTTTGGTCCCCTCACCCAGAAAATGCTGCCAATAGCTGCATTCACAAGCGTAATGATGAATCCAACCCCCGCGGCCCCGATCACACTGCCCCACATCGCGATCGGCCCAAAGGCGATCATTGGGTGCCCGATCAGGAACCATGGGTAGCCATGTGCAACAACGCTGCCCCGCAGGTGCTCCATGCCCATCCACACCAGCGCAAGTGCGATCCACTTCGGCGCATCACTCGGCACCGCGCGCAGCGCCACTCGCGCTACGACTACAAATAATCCTGACCACACCGCGAGATACACAACCAACCCCGGCAAGCCCGCTGCGGAAACCTCCCACGTCCATGCGTGATGCACCGCCCACATCGGCGCGCTGCCAAGTGCCACCCCAAGTGCGCTGCGCCATGAACAATTGGTGCGTATTACGATCACCATCACTGGTGCCGCGGCGATGAACGCACAAGGCCAGATGCCAAATGGTGGAAAGGCAAGCCCGAAGAGCAATGCATGGAGCAGGCCCAACACGAACGCTGCACGCAGTGGATGCTTCTCGACGTCAAGCCATGGGGGGAAAGTGCTCACTTGCCCGCGTAGTCGATAAACCGCGCAATTTCATTGCGCAGCTGGTGACGATGCACAACCCGGTCCACGAGCCCCGCCTTCAAAAGAAACTCCGAGCGCTGAAAGCCATCGGGCAATTCCTGGCGAATAGTCTGTTGAATCACGCGCGGCCCGGCAAACCCAATCAGCGCCTTGGGCTCCGCGATAATCAAATCGCCAAGCATCGCGAAGCTTGCGGTCACGCCGCCGGTGGTTGGGTCGGTAAGCACACTCACGAAGAGGCCGCCCGCTTGGTCAAACCGCGCCAGCGCCGCACTTGTCTTGGCCATCTGCATCAGGCTCAGAGTCGATTCCTGCATGCGCGCCCCGCCAGAGCCCGACACAATGATCAGGGGTAGGTCATGGGTGGTTGCGTATTCGATGGCGCGCGTCAGTTTTTCGCCAACCACACTCGACAAAGTGCCCAGAAAGAAACTCAGATCAAGCACACCCAACATCACGGCGCGGCCCTTGATAAATGCCCGCCCCGTAAGCGCGCCCTCAACTTGTCCGGTTCTCGCCTGTTCTTTACTCAACCGATCCTTGTACGCCTTCAAGTCAACAAACTTCAAAGGATCGACACACGTCAGGTCAGGCCACATGGCTTCGAATGAACCTTCATCCGTCAGATGCTGCACGCGCTCGGTGCCACTGACCCGGAAGTGATGCTCACAATCAGGGCAGACGCGCTGATTGGCTTCCATCTGCTTGCGATAAATCATCCCCGCACACGCTGGGCAGCGCAGCCACAACCCCTCGGGCACGCGCGTTGTCGAACCGCCCGCAGCATCGGCCCACCGGCTTGTCGTGATCTGGGTCATCCATCCACCTTCGCAAGCTCTTTTCTGACAAGCTCCCGGCGCGAGCGCAACACTGCGGAGGTCACCATGCGGTCAAGCACACTGGTGTCATCTTGTCCCATGGGCGCGGTGATCGTTTCGGGTGGCAAGTCATCAAGGACTGATCGCAATACACCAAACGCCAGCGGGCGAACGACAATCGCCACCGCCTTGCGCAATGGGCGATCGACAATTTTTGCTGCGGCATCAATGATGCGAAGCCGTGCATCAGCTATCGCCTCCCCACTTGGCGGGCGCACCACCGTCGGGTCTTCGCGCCATTGGCGCATGGTCTTTGGATTCTGTTCTTTCAGGTCTGAAAATCTCTTGCCTTCCCAGAGCCCAAGGTGTGGATCTGTAAGCCCCTCATTGAGACGCACCCGACCCCCCGCGGCCTTTGAGATCAATTTCGCAGATCGAACGCTTCCCTCATCAGGCGCGCAGAAAATTGATCCGAAATGAACTCCGGCGACATGGAGTGACATCGCAAGTGCCCGCAGGTTTTCTTTTCCTTTGTCTGTCAGTGGAAGATCCGCCTGGCCTTGCAGCCGCGCGTCTTCATCCCACGCCGTCCGCCCGCTGCGGATCAACACCATTCGCACTCGTCCACCTTTGGCCATGCTTGCGACCCGAACTTCCGTGTCTAAGGCGAGCTTCGCCTCCAACGCGGGAGGCTGACGATTGATCCCCGGGAGCCACATCCGAATGGGCTGGGAGACGACCACCACGATAGCCATCGACCGCGCTTTGCGTCAGGCTGGATTGTGAGAAGTCGCGTGTGTGCCCTAAACCCCCCGGATTGCCGCAATAGCCGCACCCCGCTGGGCCCGATCAACCCCAAACACCGCCGACCCCGCGACCAGCACATCGACCCCAGCCAGCCGGGCTTGGGGGGCGGTCTCTGGAGAAAGACCCCCATCCATTTGCAGACGCTGATCGGGGCAAAGGTGCGCTTTGATAATCCGGGCGGCCGCCAGAACTTCGGGAATGAAGGCCTGCCCGCCGAAGCCGGGCCAGACCGACATGATGAGAATCAGCTCGAACGGCTCGACCCAGCCCTCTTGGATGATGACCTCCGCAGTGGTGCCGGGATTGATCGCAAGGCCTGCGGTCATGCCCGCAGCGTGGACTGCTTCGCACACTTCGAGCGGGTCGTACCCCGCGCCGCCGCCGCCGGAGAGTGGGCTCATGCCTGCGCCGGCCAAGGGATCAAGCGCAGGCTCGGCGTGGAAGGTCAGATGATTCGCGCCGGCCTTTGCAAAAGGCTTCACATACTGAATCGGGTCGGTGACCATCACATGCACATCGAGGAATGCCTCGGGCAGCGCGCTGCGCAGCCACTCGACGACGACGGGGCCGATGGTCAGGTTTGGGACGAAGTGGCCATCCATGACATCGACGTGTAAGAGGTCGGCACCGGCAACGTCGAGCACTTGCTTGCAGTCCGCGGCGAGATTCGCAAAGTCGGCCGACAGAATCGATGGCGCGACGAGCGGCAAGCTCGGCGGATCTGTAAATAAGTTGCGCGGGCGATCGGTCATGTCGCGCGCCACCCTACGCGCCCGCGCCGATCTGAGCAATGAAGCGGTCAAACACGGCCTGGCCTAGGGCCACGTCGGCGGTTCGCTCGGGATGCCATTGCACACCAAGCCAGTTGGGTCGATCCGCGAGGTCGATCGCCTCGACCACGCCATCGTTGGAGCGGGCAATGACGCGAAAAACGCCAGCATCGTCGATGGATTGGTGGTGGTGGCTGACCACCGCGCCCGCCGGCAGCGCGACGCCTGCGATGGGCTTCACTTCGTGCAACACATCGGCGCCATCAAGACCATGCGCTCTGGCAGCGGCGCCAATCGAATCGGGCAGGTTTTGATCGAGCGTGCCGCCACCAGCGAGCGCCATGAGCTGGCACCCCATGCAAACACCTAGGACCGACGCTTCGTTACGTTGTTCGAGCAATGCGAGGAGCAATGCCATTTCATACGCCTGACGCGCCGGGTGCATGAGTTTTTTCTTCGCCACAGGATGCGTCTCGACACCAAAGGCACTCATCTCGGGATCACGCCCACCTGTGAAGACATAGCCCGCAAAGGCCCGTGCATCGCGCGCGACAGCCTGCTGATCCAGGCCACCATTGCGGACCGCCCGCCACGCGCCGATCGGCACCGGGTCGCCACCCGCTGCGATCACCGCGCGCAGGTAGTTGTGAAAGCTGGGCGTCATACGCGGCGTGAGCGCAGTCGCATCGCCTTCAACATCACAGGTCACGGCTATGAGAGGGCGGGGCGGCATGCAGGGATTCTCGCAGATTGACCGGGGCACCCCCAATCGGCACAATGGGTCATGGCACAAACCACACTTTCACCAGGTTCATCATCGTCTTCCCGCGGCATCCAAGGCCAGCGGAGCGCGATCCCATCGCCCGCGGCCCCGCCGAATAGCAAGTTCGCCGGCGAGGCCATCACCTTTGACGATGTGCTGCTCTTGCCGCGCCGAAGCAGCGTCAACCCCGCGTCGGTCGATCTGACCAGCCGCCTGACGCGCGGCATCGAGCTGCACATTCCCCTCGTCAGCGCGCCGATGGACACGGTCACCGAGTCGCGGCTCGCGATCGCCCTCGCCCAGGAAGGCGGACTCGGCATCATTCACAAGAACATGCCGCCCGATGCGCAAGCGATCGAAGTGCAGAAGGTGAAGCGCTCGGAGAACGGCATTATCGCTGACCCGATGACGCTCGGACCCAATGACACTGTGGGCGCGGCGCGCAAGGCAATGCGCGAATACAACGTCTCGGGCTTCCCGGTTGTCGAAGGCGGCAAAGCTGGCGAGCGCACCAAGGGCAAAGTGCTTGGTGTATTGACATCGCGCGACTTGAAGTATGTCGATTCAGATGACACGCCCGTGCGCAGCGTGATGACGCACGAAGGGCTTGTGACATCGACCCCGGATACGACCCTCAATGACGCCGCGAACATCCTCAACAAGGCGAAGGTGGAAAAGCTGATTCTCGTCGATACGCAGTTTCACCTCGCCGGCCTCATCACGATGCGCGACCTGGAACAAGTCAAACGATTTCCGCTGGCCTGTCGCGATGCGCGGGGGCGCTTGCGCTGCGGCGCGGCGGTTGGCGTGTTTCAGTATGAGCGCGTCGAGGCGCTGCTTGCCGCCGAGGTCGATGTCATTACCGTCGACACCGCGCATGGCCACTCGGAAAACGTGCTCAACACCGTCCGCGAGATCAAGAACCGTTGGCTAGATTTGCAGGTGATTGCGGGCAATATTGCGACCGGCGACGCAGCGCGCGACTTGATCGATGCGGGCGCGGATGCGGTGAAAGTCGGCATTGGCCCCGGTTCAATTTGCACGACGCGCGTGGTGACGGGTGTGGGCGTGCCGCAGGTGAGCGCGGTGTTGAACGCAGTCGAAATCGCAGCGGCGGCGGGCGTGCCGGTGATCGCCGACGGCGGCGTGCGGCAATCGGGCGACATCGCCAAGGCCATCGCGGCGGGCGCATCAACTGTGATGATGGGCTCGCTGTTTGCAGGGTTGAACGAATCACCAGGCGAAATCGTGATCTCCCAGGGCCGGCGCTACAAAACCTATCGCGGCATGGGCTCGGAAGGCGCGATGAGCGCGGGCTCGGCGGATCGCTACGCACAAGCCGACAAACTCAAGGCGCGCAACGAAGCGGGTGATTTGTCGCAGATCAAGTTTGTTCCCGAGGGTGTCGAGGGCTTGGTGCCTTATCGCGGTGCGCTGGATGAGTTTGTCTACCAGATGGTCGGCGGGCTGCGCAGCGCGATGGGCTATTGCGGCTGCCAGACGATCGACGACCTGCGCACGCAGACGCAGTTTGTGCGGGTGTCGAGCGCCTCGATGGTCGAAAGTCACCCGCACGACATTCGGATTACGAAGGAGAGTTCGAACTACACGGTGGAGGGGAAGGGGAGTTGATGTGCCACTGAGCCCAATTGAAGCAATCATTGCAGTCGTCGATGGCATCTGCTCCATCTTCACGGCGGAGGATGAGGTCAAGAACCTCCGTGCGGGCGAGCCTCTGGGCCTACGGTGGCGCGTGTGGCTTGCGATTCTCGTTTCGATCGTTGTCGTTTTCGGCGGTGCATGGCTCATTTTCTTTCTCTGATGTGTGCCGTGGTCACCGTGGGTGACCACGACGTATGATCAGTGATGACGAAGATGCATCGAAAGCGTTACGACGGCCTTGGGCATGCGCGCATGCTGACATGGTCATGCTTTCAACGCCGTCCGTTTCTACGATCAAAGCGGGCAAGTCAATGGATGGTCGATGCGATCGCCCGGGCACAAGTGAGGCATGGGTTTCACCTTTGGGCCTTTGTCATCATGCCTGAACATGTGCATCTATTGATTGTGCCCATGCCCGCTGACAGCGAAGTGGGACTGATTGTCAAATCAATCAAGCAATCGGTCACACGGAGAGCGCTGCTTGCGCTGAAGGACAAAGGACGTGAAGCACCGGGCAGCATGATCGATGTTCGTCCCAACGGTCAACGTATTGTTCGATTTTGGCAACGCGGCGGGGGACATGACCGGAATCTCTGGAACCCCAAGCACATTCACGAAGCCATCGACTACATCCACATGAACCCGGTGCAACGCGGGCTGTGCAAGAAGCCGACGGCTTGGGAGTGGTCGAGTGCTCGCGCGCTTGCGGGGAACCCTCAGCCGTTGCGCATCGACTTCGAGCATGTGCCGCCAATTGTGGTTAGTCACACCGACAGGGGCACACGGATTACATGACAGCGAAGAACGTGGTTGCCCAAGGCAACCACGGCACACGACGAACCTGATCAAGCATCACCAAGGAGACCACGGCACCCACTAACCTAAACGTTAAACAAAAAGTGACACACATCCCCATCGCGCATGACGTATTCCTTGCCTTCGATGCGCATGCGGCCGGCGTCTTTGATCGCCTTTTCGCTCTTTAGTTCAACAAGGTCGGGCACTGAATAGGTTTCGCAGCGGATGAAGCCGCGTTCAAAATCGGTGTGAATCACGCCCGCGGCTTGCGGGGCCGTCGCGCCGACGGGCACGGTCCACGCGCGGACCTCTTTTTCGCCGGCGGTATAGAAGGATTGCTGCCCGAGCAATTCATAGATCGCACGAGCTACAGAATGCAAGGCAGGCTCTTCAAGACCTAAATCCTGAAGCATTTCCAGGTGATCCGCTTCATCAAGTTCTGAAAGTTCACTTTCGATCTTCGCGCACACCGGCACGCAGCCCATGCCCTCCGCCGCTGCGCGTTCGCGCACGATCTGAGCAAGGTTGCCTTCACCTTTGGGATCAGCATCATCGACATTTGCGATATAGAGAACTCTCTTGGCGCTGAGCATGCCCAGACTGCGCAGCACCTTTTTTTGCTCGGTCGAATCAAAGGCGCCGCTTTCAACAAGGCCGCGCGCTGCGGTGCCTTCTGCGAGTACCGGCTGCAATGTCTGCAACACCTTGTAGCGCGCCTTCGCCTCAGCATCTGCGCCCTTTGCGGCGCGCTCGGCTTTGGGCAGCGCGCTTTCGATGGTCTGCAAGTCTGCAAGGATGAGTTCGGTCTCAATCGTTTCGATGTCATCGATCGGATCGATCTTGCCCGAGACATGGGTGATGTCTTCGCCGCCCGGTGCGTTTTCGAAGCAGCGCACGACATGGCAGATCGCATCGACTTCGCGGATGTGACTCAGGAATTTGTTTCCGAGGCCTTCCCCTTCGCTCGCGCCACTGACGATGCCGGCGATATCGACCAGGCGCAACGCGGCGGGGATGACCTTCTTGGTCTCGATGAGCCCGGAAATCGTACCGAGGCGCGGGTCGGGCACGTTGACAATGCCAACGTTGGGCTCAATGGTGGCGAAGGGATAGTTCGCGGCCAGCGCGCCCGCCGCGGTGAGCGCATTGAACAGCGTCGATTTCCCGACGTTGGGTAAGCCCACAATCCCAGCTTCGACAGCCATGTTCGCGATCTCCTGCCGCGCATGACACATCGGCGCGGGGCGAGAGGATATCAGCCAATCTCACCGAGCGGCAGCCAGCAATCATCCTTCGTTGCTGCGCCAGTCAGCATGGCCAGGAACTCGCCGCCGTCGATCTCATGGGCCCCGAAGCGCTCGGTGTGTTCGTTGAGCACCTGGGCGTCGAGGATGGCATAGCCGCAGGCATCCAGATGTCTGCACAGGGTGACTAGTGCGCAGGCACTGGCATTGGTGCCATCAAGTGGATCGCGTGTGCCATCGGGCAGGCGGGGCAGCGCGACGTGAAACATCGATTCTGCGAAGAACACCGCGCCGATTGACAGGCCGTACACGCCCCCTGCGAGAGATCGCTCGCCGGTGCTTGGATCTGTTCGCCACGCCTCAATCGAATGCGCGTAGCCACCTTCGTGCAGGCGCTCATACATCGCGATGATGCGCGGATCGATCCACACACCATCGTCATCATCTCTCGGCAATGCACACCCGCGAATAACCTGCCCAAATGCCTGATCCGTCGAGAATGTGAACGTACCCCGTTTCAATTCGCGTTCAATAGTTCTGCTGACATGCAAACCATCCGCTTCGCGCAGGGGCATGAGCGCACGAACATAAGGCAAATACCAGCGGATTTCCGCCTGCGCATCATCCGAATCCGCCATGGGAAAGGCGCCGCGGCGGTACATCTCAAGGTGCCGCTCGATCGTCCAGCCGGGGACCGGTTCCATGGGATTGAAGGGCTTCACACCTTGGTCCGGGCATCAACTGGGCGCACATGCACTTGCGATGCGCCTGTTGCGGCGCGCTCCGCGGCCTCGCAGATGATGTGCAGAATCACCTGATGCGCTTCCTGTATGCGCTCGGAGGCATCGTGCTCGATGATGACCGCGTGGTCACAGAGCGCCGCAGCAGGCCCGCCGCCCTTGCCGAGCAGGCCGATCGTTGTCACGCCCTTCTCGCGCGCGGTGCGAAGTGCTGCAAGAATGTTCGCGCTCTTGCCGGACGTTGAAAAGACAACGAGCACATCGCCTTGCTTGGCGAGCGCTTCCACCGGCCTTGCAAAGATTTGTTCAAAGCCAAAGTCATTGGCGATGCAGGTGATCGCGGTCGGGTCAGCATTCAGACACACCGCGGGGAGGGGGGCGCGATCATCGCGATATCTCCCGACCAGTTCCTCTGCAATATGCATGGCTTGGGCAGCAGATCCGCCATTGCCGGCAGAAAAAAGTGTGTTTCCCTGCGTAACGGACTGTGCACACACCCGCGCGATGGTTGCGATGGTCTCCGCCTGCGTCTCAAGCGCACCAATTGCGCCTGACGCCGCCCGGACCAATCCCATAACATCACTCGAATCCACGGTCGTTCCGCTCCATTTCACCCAGCTGGCATGTGCCTCTTGACAGGCGGAAAGTGTAGGCCCATCGTGGCCATCGAGTCGCCCTATACCCTCGACGCCGAAGTGTCCTAGAATGTCTGTCCATTTTGCCCGTCGGGGTGAGTCGCGCCTGGGGCAATGAAGGGAGCCTAGCTCAATCGGTAGAGCACCGGCCTTTTAAGCCGTAGGTTCTGGGTTCGAGTCCCAGGGCTCTCATTTGGCTGTTTCCGAAGCGTACCGGTGTGTGGGACCGGTGTGTGATTGTCGCGGGGGAGCGATGCATCACACTTGATTTCACGGATGAACCCCACCGGTTAACGATTTTCAACACCATGCTTATTGTTCACGCATGCTTTACTGATGGCCGACTCCACCTCTGGGGTGAGAAGCCCCACGCCCCAAACTCAACTGACGCGCCCTCATCAACAACACCCGATAACGAAGCGCGCCCGCACCCCTTTGCATGTACCTCCGATGAACTGGCCCGCGCCCTTGGGCATGGTCCGGCCCGAAACCAAGTCGTACCAGCAGAAGTCACACTCGCACTGCCAGCAGTTGATGCAATGCCATCACCCTCACCGCAACTCGCGCACTGGACGGGTCGCGGCGGCGCACATGACTTGATTGCCCAGGGCGCGCGCATTGAACGCTGGACGGCGCCGACACTTGTTATCGAGTCGCGCGCTTCGGTCGCGGTGCTCAATGCACTTGAAGATGCGGATTCCAACACACATGACAACATGACTGCGTGGTCAGCAGATGTCGAAGATTCCAATGGCACTGGCGATGCCGCCACCGCAACACTTGCACCGCCTGCGCCAGCAATCGTCGTGGGCGATTCTGTGCGTTTTTTTGCCACTGCGGGCAGACTCGGGCACGCTTTGCTTGCAGAGCAGCGTTTTGTCCCGATGCTTTTCCAGGAATCCACTGGCGATATTCATGCCTCATGGCGACCGTGGCTGAGTGATGAAGCAACGACCGAGCAACTTCAGAAGCTGATTGCTTCGATGCCCGGCAGTTGCCGCGCTGTCATTGATCATCATGCCCACGATGGGTGGCCGATTCTTCTCGCTTTCCTTGATGCCATTGTGAATGCTGAAGTCCGCACTGCGCTCATTGCCCAGGAAATGGCAGATGCCTTGCAGTCGCGCCGGGGCGGCACTGTTGATTCTGATCCGCATCGGCACTGGCTCACCGGGCTGCTTGGCGCACAAGATGATGTGCCCACACTCTCAGAATCACGCGCGGGGATGATGCGCGCAGTTCGGCTCTGGGTTGGCACACTTGAAGAGCGCGGCTTGTCAAGCGCGTGGCGCTTGCGACTCTCTCTTGAAGAACCGCTCACTTTTGAAGGTGCACCATCTGAGACCAATCAGGCAGAATGGTCACTCATTTTGCAGTTGCAATCTATTGAGCGTCCGACGCTTGTTGTTGAAGCTGAGGACATCTGGGCCCTGCGCGCAGACTCTGCGACCATTGATGGGCTGCGCATTGATGACCCGAAGACACTCCTTCTGAGTGAACTCGCCCGCGCCGCGCGCTTGTTTGAACCGCTGTCCAATGCCCTTGAAGAAGATGAACCCTTCCGTGTGACTCTGGATACGCGCCAGGCGTATACGTTTCTGCGTGAGGCGTCGCCGCTGCTTTCTGAGCAGGGTTTTTCGGTGCAGTGTCCGCAATGGTGGGATACTCCCGCGGCCCGCGTCGGGGCGCGCCTGCGCGTCATCACGCCCACCCTTGAAGAAATGGGCGTCTCCAATCCATCACCCGGAACCGCAAGCGCAGCGCGCCTGGGCTTGAACTCGATTGTGTCCTACGAATGGGCCGTCGCGGTCGGCGATGCGCCATTGACCATGGAAGAGTTTGAAGACCTTGCACGCCAGCGTTCACCACTGGTGCGCATCAATGGCCAATGGGTCGAAGTGCGCCAGGAAGACATCGAACTTGCCGTTGCGTTCATTCGCGCGAACCCGGGCGGTGATGCGCGCCTCGGCGAAGTGATGCGAATGGCATACAACACCGACCGGCGCACGGGCATCAATGTGCTCGGGGTCGATGCAGAAGGCTGGGCAAGTCTTATCCTTGGCGAAGATGGTGCGCAGCAGATGCCCACACTTGAAGAGCCCCCCGGGTTTCACGGCACGTTGCGCCCCTATCAAAAACGCGGCTTATCCTGGCTCGTGTTTCTCGATGCGGTGGGACTTGGGCCATGCCTTGCCGATGACATGGGCCTTGGCAAGACGATTCAGCTTCTGGCGCTGCTGTTGTATGAGCGCTCTGATCCGGGTGAAGTAGACCCGCCGGGACCGACGCTGCTTGTGGTGCCGATGTCGATCGTGGGCAACTGGATGCGCGAATCGCACCGCTTTGCACCATCATTGCGGACGCACGTTCACCACGGCCCCGAACGCCTGACCGGTGAATCCTTTGCCAATAAGGCCATTTCCAGTGATCTTGTCATCACCACCTATGCGCTTGTGCACCGCGATCGGGAGATGCTCGAACAGGTCGGGTGGCACCGGGTAGTCGTTGATGAAGCGCAGAACATCAAGAACCCGACAGCCAAACAAAGCCAGGCGGTGCATGCCCTCGGCGCCCCGCGCCGCATTGCACTCACGGGTACGCCGCTCGAAAATCGTCTTTCGGAACTGTGGTCCATCATGGATTTTTGCAATCCGGGTTTGCTTGGTACGCCCGGCGAATTCCGACGTCACTTCGCTGTGCCGGTCGAACGCTATCGCGACAGGGAGCGCGGACGCCAGTTGCGCGCCCTTGTTCAACCATTCATTTTGCGGCGATTGAAAACCGATCGCACCGTTATCTCTGATTTGCCCGACAAGCTTGAACACAAGGAATACTGCCACCTCACGCCCGATCAGGCTGAGCTGTACGAATCGACAGTGCGCTACATGCTGGGCGAAATCGAGCGCGCCGAGGGCATCCGCCGGCGCGGTGTTGTCCTGACCACACTTGTGCGCCTCAAGCAGATTTGTAATCACCCGGATCTCGTGCCGAAAAAAGACAGCGCGGCGCCGCACGCAGATTCCGATGTCATGCCAAGTGCTGTTCGCTCGGGCAAATGTATCCGCCTGCTTGAAATGCTTGAAGAAGTGACCGATTCAGGTCAGCAGGCCCTCATCTTCACGCAGTTCCGCGCGATGGGCGACATGCTGACCCCCATGTTGCGCCATGCTTTTGATAAGGAAGTGTTGTTCCTGCACGGGGGCGTGCCGCAAACCAAACGTGACCGCATGGTTGATCACTTCCAACAGGGCGATGGCAGCGCACCGATCTTTGTGCTCAGCTTGAAAGCTGGCGGCGTGGGCCTGAACCTCACCGCAGCATCGCATGTTTTCCACTTTGATCGCTGGTGGAACCCAGCGGTTGAAAATCAGGCCACAGACCGCGCCTTCCGAATTGGTCAGAGTAAAACCGTCAACGTGCATAAGTTCATCGTGGGCGGCACCCTCGAAGACCGCATCGATCAGATGATTGAATCCAAAGTTGCACTCGCTGATGACATCATCGGTTCGGGTGAAGACTGGCTCACCGAAATGTCCACCTCTCAGTTGCGCGATGTGCTTGCGCTTCGCCCGGGCGCAACCGCAGAATAAAATTTCGCAAGGAGACCTTCCGCTGTCCGAACAAACGCCCATGTCGCCCTCGTCGCCCCTGCCACCCCCGGCCAATCGCCCGGAACCGGTGCGCCCCCCGCCGCGGCGCATCACTGGTGGGCTCACGTTGCGCTCCACTGCCTGGCCCATTGTGGGTCTTGGGACAGTTGCGCAATCACTACTCGATGCGGCACTGCGCCTTGTCACCGACGAAGCGATTATTCAGGAAACCTTCACCGATTTTGCGCTGCGCGGGCAGACGCGATCACTCATTTATACACCTGGTGCGCTCGATGCCTTCATTCAAGGCCACCGATACCGCCCCTACACCGTGCAGGTGCAGGTGCCGGTGATCCCGCCGCAGGCCTGGGAGCGCGTGGTTGCAGCGATCGCTGCCGATGTGCCGCTTGCGACGCGCCTGCTTGCAGGTGAAGAAATTGAGAATATTGATTCCGCATTCGACGCCGCCGGTGTGCATCTTGCGCTGTCAGAAACCGACCTGCTTTCGCGCACGACCGACAGCGCCGATACGTCGCAATTTTGCAAACACGCGCTGTGCGCAGTGCTCCTCGCCGCTGAAGCGATTGACACCAATCCGCTGCACATGATGACGGTGCGCGGCATGACCCGCGACGAACTTGTTGAGCGCGTGCGCCAGCGCCGGGCATTGGCTTCATCTGTGACGGGCGCGGTCAGTGCCTATGAACCTCCGCGTCCACCGGAAGCGGAGCACCTGGGGCGCGCTATCGAAGCTGATCTGGATGGATTCTGGGATGCCGGCCCGACACTTCGCGAGGTCGAAACACCGCTCATCGGCCCCGAGGTTTCGCATCCACTGCTCCGCCGACTCGGCCCCTCGCCATTTCCAAATGGGCAGTTCCCTCTCGCGGGGTTGCTTGCCACCTGCTACGACGTGGCTTCTGAATATGTCCTGAGTGAAACAGACGCTGAGGCTGACGAAATCAGTGAATCAACTGCTGACCCGAACCCCCCAGCTGCCGACGCCCCCTCCGAGCCCCCTCCCCTGCCGCCCATGCCACCAAAGCGAACCCTCGGCAAAGCCAAACGTAAAAACTGAAGTGCCGCAGCCCGGATGGGCCCCAAACCCAGGTGGCAAACAGGCTCAAGTTGGTATACTTCCTGCCCGCTCATTCGAGGAGCCTCTCGCGACACGCATCGTCCCTGTGGGGAAGGCATGGCGCGGGTGTGGGTCATGCCGGTGCGGCATTGGCAAGTGATCCCGCTTCCGAGCGTTTGTGCCGCGGAACGCCTCCGTCATGCCTTTCTGATTCACGATCAGGGACGTGCCAACGGTGAACCGCAGCGTGTGGTTTGTCCGTGTGTCATGTGGGCCCTGCCCGCACTGCTTTGGAGGTCTGTTCGTCAACGATTGACGGTGTAATGATTTTGTCTTGAGCGCAGCTCATCACTGGCCCGTGGTGTAATCGGTAACACACCTGGTTTTGATCCAGGCATTCCAAGTTCAAGTCTTGGCGGGCCAATTTTTTCGCGCCTCATCACACACGTTGACGTTCTCAGTTTTCACCATGAAATCGCTCACCGCGATCATTCTCGCCGCTGGCAAAGGCACACGCATGGGGTCCGACCTGCCCAAGGTTGCCCATCGAGTCGCCGCTCGCCCGATGGTGCGCTGGGTTGCCGATGCCTGCGCCGAAGCCGGGTGTTCGCGCATCATTATTGTGGTGGGCTATCGTCGCGAGATTGTTCGCGCTGCTCTTGATGGCTTTGAGAGTGATCATCCCGGTGTTGCACTTGATTTTGCATTACAAAGTGAACAACATGGCACCGGACACGCCGTGGCGTGCGCTGCGCATCTTTTTACCACCGAAACACGTACGCAAGGACATGCTGTATTCGTCCTCGCAGGTGATGGCCCGCTCATCCGCACATCAACGCTTTGCGCATTGCGCGATCGCCACGACACCGACGGCGCCAGTGCAACCCTGGCAACAGCAACAATCGATGATCCGACTGGCTATGGACGCATCATCCGCGATGAAACTGGGGCTTTTTTCGATATTGTCGAACATGGCAACGCCTCACCCGAACAGCGCGGTATCCATGAAATCAACCCAAGCTATTACTGCTTTGATGCGCAGTGCCTCTTCGACGCCCTCGGTCGCCTGACCCCAGATGCTGCAACGGGCGAGCGTTTCATCACCGATGTACCGCGTCTGCTGCTGCAATCGCAGCGCACCGTGAGCATTGTCGATGCGGTTCCCGCAGAAGATGTGTTATCGATCAATACCCCAGAGCAACTCGCTGCTGTGGAGCGCGTGCTCCAACAGCGCCGCGCACAGACCGGGAAGGTGAACTCCGCATGACATGGGATGACTCCAACGGCCTGAAGGTGTTTGCTGGGCGCCACATGATCGATCTTGCAATGCGCATGTGCCGACATCTTGGTTCACCCTTGGGCTCTGCGCGCACGGATCAATTTCCAGATGGCGAACTGATCGTGCGCATCGAAGAGGATGTTCGGGGGCGCGACTGCTTTGTCGTATTGTCAACGTGCGAGCCAGTCAATGACAACCTGATGGAACTGTTGATCTTTGCCGATTCGCTTCGGCGCGCCTCTGCCCGGCGCATCACTGCTGTGATTCCATACTTCGGCTATGGACGGCAGGACCGCAAAGACCGGGGGCGGACGCCTATTACTGCGAAACTCGTTGCCAATCTCATCAGTGGCGCAGGCTATGACCGCGTCCTTGCGCTCGATTTGCATGCTGCTCAGATTCAGGGTTTCTTCGACCTGCCGGTGGATCACCTGGCTGCCGGCTCGGTGCTGATGCCCCATTTCTCTTCGATTTTCACACAAGGTGAATCGCCGCTCACGGTGGTCAGTCCGGATGTGGGCAACATGAAGATCGCCGAAAAATACGCTGATCTGCTTGGCGCCGACCTCGCAGTCATCTACAAGCGCCGCATCTCGGGCTCTGAAGTGGTCTCGACACAAATTATTGGTGATGTACAAGGCCGCACGGTGCTCATGGTTGACGACATGATTTCAACTGCGGGCACGATCTGTCAGGCCGCCGAACTCGTTCTCAAGGCGGGTGCGGTCAATGTGTATGTCGCGGCCTCGCACGGCGTCTTCGTGGGCCCCGCGATCCGGCGCATCCTCGACAGCCCCATCAAGCGCGTCATCATCACGAATACGATTCCAGATGAAGGGCGACTCGAACCCCTTGCTGGCAAACTCGATGTCATCTGCATTTCGAAACTCTTCGCAGATGCGATTCACCATATTCATCACAACAAATCAGTCAGCGCGCTCTTCCGCAGCTTTGCGGAAAGCAAGCGATAAACATGACCCAACCACATACACGAGAACAATTCTGACCCTTAGGAGATACGACTCATGCAAGCCAAACACACCCTTGAAGTTCAACCTCGCGAGCGCACCGGATCGCGTTACGCGCGTCGCTCCCGCGCCGCCGGCCGCCTTCCATGCGTGGTCTATGGACACGGGCAGGACCCCCTGCACATCGAAACGGATCACAAAAAAGCCATGCGTTTCTTTGAATCCGGCGAGCGCGTCTTTGATCTAGCGATGCAGGGTGAATCATCTACCCAGATGGTGCTCCTTAAGGATCTTCAATTTGATTACCTCGGCACCAATGTCGTGCACTGCGACCTTGTGCGCGTTGATCTTGACGAAGTTGTTGAGTCCAATGTACATCTGCATTTCGTCGGTTCCGCCAAGGGCCTGAAGCACGCCGGTGCGATTCTCACGCATTCGGTGACTGAACTTCACGTCGCGTGCAAGGTGCGCAATTTGCCCGAAGAAATTCGCGTAGACATCACCGAACTTGATGTTGAACACCCGCTGCTTGTTCGCGATGTACCGTTGCCAGATGGCATGGAACTCAAGAGCGAAGGCGATGTTGTTGTCGCGATTATCTCGATCACCAAGGCCGAGGCAGAGCCCACCGCCGAGGGCGCTGAAGTTGATGCCGATGCTGCAGCCCAGCCCGAGGTCATCACCGAGCGCAAGGATGTAGCAGGCGAAGGGGAGGACAAGAAGGACTGATGAAGCTCATTGTCGGGCTCGGCAACCCCGGGCCGCAATACGATCGAACGCGTCACAACGCTGGCTTTATGGTCATCGACCGGTTGCTTGATCGGTGCGCACCGGGCTCGACGGGCAAGGGCAAGTTCAACGCTCTGCTGTACGACGCGGCGACCCCTTCGGCAAACGCAGGCGAAACAGAAAAGGTTGTGTTCATCAAACCCATGACCTTCATGAATCGCTCGGGGGAAAGTATTCAGGCTGCTGTTCGCTTTTATCGCGTCGATCCCCTCAATGATCTATTGATCATCACCGACGATGTGGCACTGCCTTGCGGCCGTCTACGCCTTCGCGCTCGCGGTGGCACGGGCGGGCACAACGGGCTTGCCAGCATCGGGCAAATGCTCAATACCGATGACTATGCGCGCCTGCGCGTGGGCATCGATGCACCGGGGCAGATCACCCAGCATGATTATGTTCTTGGACGCTTCACAGATGATCAGCTTGTCGAGATCGAAACCTCGCTCCAGACCGCAGTCGACGCCACATTGTGCTGGTCGACTGAGGGCATTGAAACGGCGATGAATCGATTCAATCCCGCGGAACCTGTCAAACCAACGAAACCCAGGCAAACCAAAACCACTGAACCTGAACCCGCAGAAAAAAACACCACGCACACAGTTGCGAATGATCCCAAGGAGAACTGAACGATGGCAGTGTCAAAAGGCCGAAAAGCCTGTTACGAAGCAATGTTTCTTGTCTCACAGTCTGAGGCCTACGATTTTGGCTCGATCATTGAGCACATCAAAGACATTCTTGAAAATCGCGGCAAGGTCGACATCATCGCGATGCGCAAGTGGGACGAACGTCGTCTCGCATTTGAAATCAAGAAACAGAAACGCGGCGTCTATTTCCTGATCTACTTCGAAGCTGACCCCGTCAACATCGAACAGATCGAACGCGTGTGCACTATCTCCGAGCGCATCATGCGCATCCTCATCACGCGCGCCGATCACTTGACGCGCGAGGAGATGGAAGCCGCTGACCAGATGCAAGAACTCAACGATGAGGCCAAGGCCCGTGCCACTCGCGCGGCGCAGGCGGAAGCTGAGGCCAAGAGCGCTGAAGATGCCAAGGCGGCTCAGGCGAAAGCCAATGAGGCAAAGACCACTGAGGCAAAGACCACTGAGGCAAAGCCCTCTGAGGCGGAGGCTGAGTCAACAGCTCCCACGCCGGCCTGATGTGCCATTTTCTACCCGGTGCACCTGCCCCGGCTACCATTGTTGATCCGTCAATCGAGGAAAAATGCCCGGGCACACCCCGCCCGGCACCCCTCACAAGTAGGAGGCCACCATGGCTGGCAACGTCAACAAAGTCTTTCTCATGGGCAATCTCACGCGCGATATCGAGATGCGCCAGTTCCCTTCGGGCGGAAATGTCGGCTCTTTCGGTCTTGCCGTCAATGAGAAGTACAAGGATCGCAATGATCAGTGGGTTGAGCGCGTTGACTTCATTGACTGCGACATCTTCGGCAAACGTGCCGAGGCAATGGCCAAGTATCTTGGCAAGGGTCAGGCTGTCTTCATCGAAGGTCGGTTGCGCCTCGATCAATGGGAAGACAAACAAGGACAAAAACGCTCCAAGCTCAAAGTAGTTGTTACCGATTTTCAATTCGTTGGTGGGCCGCGTGATGGTGGCGGCGGCGGTGGCAACAGAGGCGGCGGAGGCAACACCTATGCAAGCGCACCGGCAGCAGCAGGCAGTGGCGGCGACTACGAACCCGTGCCCGATGATGACATTCCGTTCTGATTAGATTTTTCTCTGCGCGCGATCGTTGTTGATCGTGTGCGACATTCAGACGCTGGGGCGGAAATGCATTTCGCAACGCTCCTCAACTCCCGGGCAGCATGACTGCCTGAAAGGACAGCGCCATGGCAAAGAAAATGATCGAACTCCTCCTGCTTGAATCTGTCGAAGGACAGGGCATCGTGGGCGATGTCGTGAAGGTCCGCACGGGCTTTGCACGCAATTACCTCCTGCCCCGCGAACTCGCGACCACACCAAGTAAGGAATTGATTGCCGAACTGGCCGAGAAGCGCACCGTCGCGCAGGCCGAAGTCGCCCATCTCCGCTCTGAACGCGAGAAGATGATCGGCTCACTTGAGAATTATGAAATCACCGCCACGCGCGCCGCCAATGACCAGGGCATGCTCTATGGCTCCGTCACGCAGCAGGACATCGCGGACCTGCTCGCAGCGCAAGGCTTTGCGGTCCGCGCTCGCGATGTTCGGCTGGGCCAGACCGTCAAGCGCGTTGGTACGTACGAACTCGTCATCAAACCCGAGCAGGATCTCGAAGCGCACGTCAGCATCATCGTCAAGGCTGAGGGTGTCATCGATGACAATGATGATGAGAAGCCCGAGGGTGAAGAGTCCGCCGAAGAGCAGAAGCCCGCCAAACGCGAGCGAGGCTTTCGCGTGCCCGAAGAAGCCAACGTCTTCAGCGATTAATACTTTCGTACGTTCCCGATACTCATCAATCAACCGTGCCTATTCAGGCGCGGTTTCTTTTTGCGCGCTCGTCCCTGTATCCACTCCATCTTGAATCATCGTCGTCACGTGTTCCGCCAGATCATTGGGCACCGGAAAATGCAGATTGTACTGCACGATCAGCCAATGATCCCCGCGATTCCGTAAGACACCCGTGCCCCGACACTCACCGTACTTTTCATTCACCAACAGTTCATCAAACACCGCAATCGTGCTGCCACGAATCAGTTCAATATGCCGACCGTTGGCTTTGGGCACGTACGTCCACCCACGTCCCTCAGAAAAAGGCACTGCTGCATACGCACGAAATTCATCTACTGTCCACCGCTCGGTCGCATCGGTGCCGAGAAATACACCCTCCGGCGCAAAGTGTGCAAAGTACGCATCACCATCAGCGCGCGAGGCCGACGCATGAAAATGGTCAAGCGTGTCGTTGATCTGGATCAGTTGCTGCACGCGATCGATCGGTTCCATGCCCGGCTCCGTCGATAGCAATCCCCATAGCCCCACCACAAACAGTACGCCAAGCACAAGGCTTCCCACCAGCGCTTTGGGAACACTCCCCCGACGAATCGCACGCCCCATCACACACCTCCACCTTGCGTTACGTCCCCTCGATCGCCTCAACACATTTCGCAGTCGCCTCACCAATCGCCACAAATGAACCTTTCGATTGCCGATCGGAGCGCAGCTTCACCTCCACCGCGCCCTCGGCCAAGCCCTTCTCCCCAATGGTTACGCGCATCGGTACGCCAATCAAGTCCGCATCCTTGAACTTGCTGCCCGGCCGTTCATCGCGATCATCAATCAGCACATCCAAGCCGGCGTCACTGATCTCCTGCGCCAACTGCTGGGCGACCTCTGCCGACTTCGCATCGCCGGGCTTCATCACCGTGATCAACACATGATATGGCGCGATCGCCGCCGGCCATTGAATGCCGTCATCATCACAGCTCATCTCAACCGCCGCCGCCACCGCTCGGCTCACACCAATGCCATAACACCCCATGATCACATCATGCAGTTGCTGATCTTCGCCACTCACGCGAAAACCCATCGCACTCGAGTACTTCGCGCCGAGTTTGAAGATGTGCCCCACTTCAATGCCTCGCTTGGCTTCAAGCGCCACACCCTTCGCCCTGGGTGACGGATCGCCTTCGATCGCATTGCGAATGCTGCCGGTCATGAAGAAGCAATCCGCGCTGTCCTTGTTCGCCGCCACCGGATCTTTGCCCAGATCGCGCTGCCAGTTGAAATGCTTGACGTGATGATCCTTCTTGTCGGCGCCCGTCGCCCAGAACATCGGTTTGCCTTTGGCCGCATCCATGCCAACCGCAGCATCGGGATCAACAATCATCAACGTCTGGTGCTTGCCCACCGCAGCCCGAGGCGAGACGAACCCGATCTCAAAACCAAACGCCTTCGCTTCCGCCGGGTCCGCAAGCTGCAGCTTGGACTCCGAGATTGCGCTGACTTTGCCAAGGTTCACATCGTGATCGCCGCGCACGACCGCCACCACCCACCAGTCGCCGGGATAACCCTTCTCCTCTTCTTCGCTCTGTTTGACGACCTTGAACACCACTGTCTTGAGCATGTTCTTTGGCTTCACCTTCATGAACTTGCAGACGTCTTCAATACTTGGGCAGTCAGGCGTGTGCATTTCATCAAGTTCGCCGCTCGGTTCGCCAACGAAGAAGCCGCCGCTTGGCTCCGCGCGCTCGCCGATCTCGCACTTCTCAACATTCGCGGCGTACCCACTGCTCGGACACACCATGATCGTGTCTTCACCCGTCGCGCAATTCACCATAAATTCATGGCTCGCCGAGCCTCCGATCGGCCCCGCTTCGGCTTCAACGACAGTGAAATCAAGGCCGCAGCGCGTAAACACATTCACATACGCTTGGTACATCTTGTCATACGCCGCATTCAAACCATCGAGCGAAATGTCAAACGAATACGCATCTTTCATCAAAAACTCTCGCCCACGCAGCAGCCCCGCCCGCGGGCGAAACTCATCGCGATACTTCGTCTGAATCTGATACAGGTTCAACGGCAACTGCTTGTAGCTGCTCACCGCCTGCCGCATCATGTCGGTGATCACCTCTTCATGCGTGGGCCCGAGATAGCAATCGCGCCCGTGGCGATCCTCAAAGCGAAACAGCAGATCGCCATAGTCCTCCGCCCGCCCGGTTTCCTTGAGCAGCTCCGTCGGCGCGAGCGCGGGCATGAGCATTTCGCTCGCCCCCGCCGCGTTCATCTCCTCGCGCACGATCTGCGACACCTTCGAAAGCACGCGCCACCCGAGCGGCAGGTATTGATACACGCCCGACGTCACCCGCCGAATGAACCCACCCCGCACGAGCAGCTTGTGGCTCGGCGCCTCGGCGTCGGCGGGCGCTTCCTTCGCGGTCGGGATCAATGTCTGCGACCAGCGTGCGATGTCGCCGCGCTTGCGTGTCCGGTCCGATGATGCCATTGCGGTTGTCTCGATCGTAGTGCTCATGATTGGGGGAAGTGTAGCGGGGGGAACTGGGGGAATGGGCAATGGGCAATGGGCAATGGAACGTGGCGAATGCACAAGGGCCCGGCTAGCCCCAAGCGCAAGCGCGGGGGTTCTTAGTCGTTCGCCCTCCCAAAGGCGTGGCGGGTGAGGGGTACTCATCATCTTTGATATCGCTGAGCAAACGCCCTAAACTTCTTCGCGTCTACCAGATGCACGCCTACACGACCAGCTACGTCTCGTGCCGAGGGCGTGAAGCCAGCGGAGGCAACAACTACAGCAATATCTGCACCATAAAACGCTTGCCCGGTAAATACCTCTTGGACCGCCTTGTTTCCCACCGACTTGGAATAGAGCTTGCATTGCACTGCCATTGTCAAGCCGCTGGAATGGGCGATCACATCCACCCCTTGATCGCCCGACTGCCTCGTCACATCCGCTCTCCAACCTGCGGCTCGAAGTTCTGCAGCACACCACTCCTCGAATCCGGCTGGCGTGTTTGGTAACCCGCCTCCCCACGAAGTACCCAAACAAGCCTTGACAACCCCGGCAATGACAACCCAGACAACGATGATAGGTAAGAGAAACGGGATGACCAGCAAGAAGATCGCAATGGTCAGGATCCAAGCGATCAGGTGCTCCTCTGGCTTTGCTCGACGTCGCCGCCAGAGTTTTCGTCGTCGCCTTGCCACTCCTACCGCACCTCCCCCACCACAACCTCCACCTCTTCCCCATTCGCATAGTTAAACCCCCGCACGCGGGCAATCTCGCGCAGCAGCGGCAGCTGCCCCACCACATCCTCCAGCGCACTCTGCTTGCACAGGATCAGGCCATCGGGATGCTGCGCGCTCCAGGCGGCGACGCCGACTTTGCCCATGCGCTCCGCCCGGCCGCGGGTCAGAAAGATCATGCTGTCTTCGTGATAGCCCACCAATGCAATCGCGCGCGCGCCATCCGCATCATGCTGCGCGATGGTTTCATTCAGCCGCGCGCTGATCCAGGGCTTCTCAATCCCCGGCAGCACAATGCCAAAAGTCACTGCGCCGCCAATGACCATTCCAATCACGCCCATGGCCTGTGCGTAGTCGGTCCTGCCGCGCCAGGCCAGCGCCGCCGCGGCGATCACCATCGCGCACGCCGCAATCGCCCCTGCAATCGCCGCCCCGCGCCACGCGCCGGCCCAACCAAAATCCCCCCACTGCAGCAGGAACATCGGCGCCACACCAACGATTGCAACACCCAGGACTGCCCACACGACGGCTCCGACCCGTCCGCAGCGCACGCCGCGCATCACCGCCCGTGCACTCAGAATCGCCAGCGCCGGATAGAGCGGCAGCACATAGTGCGGCAGCTTCGTGCCCACCAACTCAAAGACAATCCAGCTCGGCACGATCCATGCAAGGCAAAACAAACTCACATCATCCATGCGCGCGCAGAAGCGCCGAAGCCGCCGCACGCGCTGGCGCAGTGTGCGAATCCGTGCGCCCCTCATCGTGCTCTTGCCACTTTGGATCGCTTGCCACACCGCCGCCGCGGTCAGCAGACTTCCGGGGAAGAACATCACAGGCAGTAAGACAAAGTGGTACCCCGGCAGGCCCCAATGCCCCTCTTTCGCTGAGGCACTGCGCCCAACTGTTTCATCCCAGATGATGCCCAGGTAATCTTTGGCCCCGACCTCGCGCATCACCAGCAACACCCACGGCAAGCCAATCGCAAGCACGATCGCAATGCCAAGTACGGGCCGCGTGCGCCGAAGCCACTTCTTGTCGCGCTTTGCCCAGGTCAACCCGATCGCGGTCAACCCAGCTACCATGGGAGTGATCGGCCCCTTCGCCATGATGCCGAGTGCAATGCCAATCCACAGCACGATCCACGCGCACGAATTGGCTTTATCGCCTCGGCCCTTCCACACACCCCACAGCCCCGCCATTGCGCACGTCGTGCACGCCAGAAGCAGCTGATCCGCCCGCGCCTGACGCCCATCCCACATCACCATCGTGCACACGCCAAGCAAGATGCCGGCAAGCATGGCGCAGCGCCTACGTTTCACTTCGCCCGCGCACATCTGCCACGCAAGCCACCATGTCAGCAGCGCCGCCATGATCGAGCACAGCGCGCTGGGCAATCGATACCAGCCGATGCCGCGCAACGCCGCGTTGCCATCCCACGTCGCATCAATCTTCGCCGCGATCCGCGTGCTCATCGCCTGAAGCCAATAAATCAGCGGCGGCTTGTTGAGCCTCGGCGTGTCCTGCACCCGCGGCACCACCCAATCGCCCAGCGAATCCCCCGCCGCCATCTGGGCAGAGGCCTGGGCAAATCGTGATTCATCCCGATCGACCGGCGGAATCGCAAAAAGCCCGAAAAACAAAGCGATCGCGACCGCCAGCCCGACCGCGAGGCCGTCCCGCGCAGGGGGCATCCGCGAAGCTCCGCGAAGCTCGGAGGCGGAATGTGTCGATACTTGATCTGCCACGAACCGCAAATGTATCGACGGGAGCCCCATCGCGTGACCGACGCCCCAATAGCATCCCCAATTCCAAGCCCATCCGCCGCCGCCCCACTCTCGCCGAGGCGGCTGCTCATCACCGCTGCCCTCGCGGTCATCATGGCGGTCGTTCTCCTGCCCGCTGATGGCCCCATCTCGCAATGGATGCGCTCACTCAAGCCGAGCGGCGACACAAAACGCGAACTCGAAGTGTTGCAACAATTTGGCGATGCCGCCTCCGTCATCATCGTGCTGCTTGTGATGATGGCCCTCGATCCCGCGCGCCTCCGCCGCATGTTGGACTGGGCTCTTGCGATCGTCACCTCCTCACTCGCAGTGCTCGCACTCAAGATGACCATCGGCAGGCCGCGCCCGCAGTTCCATGACCCGCTCACCTTCCTTGGTCCATTCGGGCACTACATTCATCCCACCAAACTCAACGACGACGGCACATCGCGCATCGTGGGCAACGCGATCGGCTTTGGCAATGAACAACTTTGGTCAATGCCATCAAACCACACTGCGGCAGCATTTGTCTTTGCAGTCTTCCTGACGCACCTCTACCCGCGCCTCAAACCCATGGCCTTTGGTCTTGCAGCGCTCGTCGGCGCGTGCCGAATTCTTTTCGGTGCGCATTACCTGACCGATGTGCTGGTCGGCGGCCTGCTCGGCTGGTCCATCGCGAGCTTCATCATCCCGCGCGGCCTCGGCGTGCGCGCTCTCGACGCCATCTGGATCACTTGGATCGACCGCAATGCAACACCGGCGTGGAAGGGTGAGGACAACAACTAACTCGTCTTGTGGGTCGCGCGTCCCGCATTCTTATCCCCCTCTCCCCTTTGGGAGAGGGGTTAGGGGAGAGGGGCTCTTGCTCCCTCGGCCCGCCTGTCTCTACACCTTCTCAGCGCAAACCGAGCGACCGGCTAGCCCCGAGCGCAACGCGGGGGTTGTCCTTGCTCCCTCGCCCCGCGCGCGGGGAGAGGGTGGTCCCGACTTGTCGGGATCGGGTGAGGGGCTTCTTCGGATTTGTCCTTGTGCCAACCTCGGCTTCCATCTACCTTCTTACATGAAGGAGAACCCCGATGTTCCGCTACACCTTTGTTGCCTTGCTTTGCCTCACCGCATCCTCACACGCGACCACCATCAATGTCCCAGCCGATCATACGACCATTCAGGGCGCGATCAACGCCGCCGCACTCAACGGCGATGAAATCATCGTCGCGCCTGGCACCTACAACGAAACAATCAACCTTATGGGCAAGGCGGTCACCCTCCGCAGCACCGATCCCAACGATCCCGCGGTCGTTGCCACGACGATCATCGATGCGCAACAGACCGGTACGGTCATCACCTGCGACAAAGGTGAGAGATCGGAAACCGAGATTTCGGGATTCACGATTACGGGAGGGCGTGCGCATAAAGGCGGCGGCATGGTCAACTCGCTCAGCAGCCCTACGGTGGCAAAGTGCATATTTACCTCCAACTTTGCGAGTTCAGGTGCAGGAATGGCAAATCTCTTCGGCAGTAGCCCGAGAGTCACCAACTGCACCTTCATCGATAATACGGTTGTCAATTCGGGCGGCGGAATGTTCAATGAGGACACAAGCAGGCCAACCGTGACCAACTGTGCATTCACCAATAACATCTCGAACAGCGGCGGCGGAATGGCAAACAGTCAGACTAGCAGCCCGAGGGTTACGAATTGCAGCTTCACAACAAACACTGCATTCGCAGGTGGTGGCGGAATGCGGAGCTCCGGCTCCTGCAGACCGATTGTTACCAATTGTACGTTCTCAGATAACGTTGCAGTCAGCAACGCTGGTGGAGGAATGTCCAATGAGGACGGTAGTCATCCTGTGGTAGCTGATAGCACTTTTACAGGAAACTCTGCACTCCTCGGTCCAGGCGGTGGAATGCACAATTCCGACAGCAGCCCGACCGTCACCAACTGTATCTTCATTGAGAACTCTGCCACTCTTAGGGGGTGGAATAGCAGGGTTCTCAAACTTCAACGTGAACGTATCCGATTGCTTTTTCACCGCGAACACGGCTACCTCCGGCGGAGCGATGTACAGCTCCGGTTTCGTCACCAGTAGCAAGACGGTAACAAACTGCATATTCACGATGAATACTGCGAGTAACGGCGGTGGGATTTATTTCATCAACAGCAACCCATCTGTGATGAATTGTGTTTTTGTTGCGAATACATCGAGTACAGGGGGAGGACTGTACGTCTCAACGAGCAATCCAATGGTGACTAATTGCACGTTCACCCAAAACTCGGCAAGCTCAACTGGCGGAGGGGTATACAACACCGCCCTGAGCATTCCAACACTGACCAATTGTATCCTGTGGGGCGACTTGCCAAACGAAGTTGTGAACATCGACTCAGATGGCCCCGTCATCACCTATTGTGATGTGCAGGGTGGCTTCCTAGGCGTCGGTAACATTGACACTGACCCGATGTTCATCGATGCAACTGGCACGGACAACATTCCCGGCACGGAAGACGACAACCTGCGGCTCATCCTGGACTCGCCGTGTATTGATGCGGGTGACAATAGAGCAGTCCCGCTCGGCATTACAACGGATCTCGAAGGGCAATTCCGCTTCGTGAATGTTCCTGCATCCGCCGACACCGGCGTTTGCACACCTGGCGCACCGATCGTGGACATGGGAGCATACGAGCTGCAGGCCAGTCCACTTTGTCCCTCAGATGCCGACCGCGATGGCGATGTTGATCTCGATGATTTGCAGTTGTTGTTGTTCAACTTTGGGACGAGTTGCAACTGAGAGACCCCTCACCCGTCTCCCGACTTCGTCGGGATCCACCCTCTCCCCGCAGGCGGGGCGAGGGAGCAAGAATCACGCCCCAGCCTTTGCCTTGTCCTTGCTCGATCGATTCGCCTTGCGCCGTTGCGCCTCACTCAGTGCGCGCTTGCGCATGCGCACCGCCGTCGGTGTGATCTCGACAAGTTCATCTTCCTCGATGTATTCCAGGCACTGTTCAAGGCTCAGTTCCCGTGCCGATTTCAGCTTCACCGTGGCTTCCTTGGTCGACTCGCGGAAATTCGTAAGGTGCTTGGCCCGCGTGATATTGATCGTCAGGTCATTGTCGCGGTTGTGTTCACCAACAATCTGCCCGGTGTACACCTGATCGCCCGGGACGCTAAATAATACGCCGCGATCTGTCATCAAATCCGCAGCAAAGCCCGTCACCTGTCCGGTTTCGATCGCAATAAGTACGCCAAGTTGTCGCTTGGGCACATCCCCCATCATGGGTACAAAGCGCTCAAAGGCATGGTGCATGATCGCCTCGCCCTGCGTTGCATTGATCACGCGCGAGCGCAGCCCAATGAGGCCGCGCGCCGGAATCTCAAAGACGAGGTGCGTCATCTCGCCGCGCATGTCCATGTGTTTCATTTCGCCGCGCCGCGCGCCGACAAGCTCCATCACCGCGCCAACATGTTCACCGGGCGCATCGACGACCAAGCGCTCAAGCGGTTCATATTTCTTGCCATTGACCTCGCGAATGACCACCTTGGGTTTGCCCACCGCAAGTTCATAGCCTTCGCGCCGCATGGTCTCAAGCAACACGCCGAGGTGAAGCAGCCCGCGCCCTGCGACTTCAAGTTCATCGCCGCCGCTCGTGGGTGTGACGCGCAGCGCGACATTAGTCTGGGCTTCCTTCTCCAAACGCTCGCGCACCTGGCGCGAGGTAACAAACTTGCCCTCGCGTCCTGCAAATGGTGAATCATTGACGCGAAAGATCATCGTCAAGGTTGGTTCATCGATCGCCACTGGCGGGAGCGCCGCCGGGTTGTCCTTGTCTGCGATCGTATCACCAATATCAATATCCGCAACGCCGATGATGGCGCATAAATCGCCCGCGCTCACTTTTTCAACATCTCGCTTGGCGAGTCCCTCAAAGCCGCGCACCTGCCCGACTTTCGCATTGCGCTGCGTACCATCGCGCTGAATGATCGCCACCTGCTGACTCGTGCGAATGTGCCCGTTGAAAACGCGCCCGATTCCGATGCGCCCGACATAATCGTCATAATCAAGGGTCGTGATCAGCATCTGAAGCGGCGCATCCACTTCGCCATGCGCGGGCGGGACGTGCTTGATGATCGCTTCGAAAATAGGGCGAAGGTCGGCTTCTCCACCATGCATGCGCGACACAGGCAACTGCGCCAAATCGACTTCATCGGCGGCCCATCCATCCTTGGCGCTCGTATATACAATCGGAAAATCAAGCGCGTGGTCATCAGCACCGAGTTCAACAAGCAAATCAAACACTTCGCCAATCACTTCATCGGGACGCGCATCAGGACGGTCACACTTATTCACCACCACCACAGGTTCGAGCCCGGCTTCAATCGCCTTACTCAACACAAACCTTGTTTGCGGCATCGGCCCTTCGGCAGCATCGACAAGCAACAAACATCCATCTGCCATGCGCAGCACGCGCTCAACTTCACCACCAAAATCGGCGTGACCCGGCGTGTCGATAATGTTGATGCGATAGGGCGTGCCTGTGCCATGTCCATCAGGCCACCAAGTCACCGCGCAATTCTTCGACAAAATCGTGATCCCGCGCTCGCGCTCAAGATCATTGGAATCCATGATCAGCCCATGCTGGCCGCCCGCAAGTTTTTCAAGCTGGCCCGTGCGAAAATTGCCTGAATCGCGCAGCAGACCATCGACCAATGTGGTCTTGCCATGATCGACGTGCGCGATGATCGCGACGTTACGAAGGTGTTCATTCATAGTGTTGTCTTGCCGACGGTGAAGCAGAATCAGCACAGCCCGCGCTGCCCGATGGAAAGGGATCGTAGCACGCAAAGCCCCTACCGGATGCCCTCGCCCATGTCTTCAGGAATCCCATTGAATTCCACCTGACCCGTGCCCACAAGAATCCCGCCAGGGCCAGCCTTCATCTGCCATGAAATCGATTCGATTCGTTTCAATTCATCAATCCACTCAGGCGGATTCCACCACAGAAAATCCTCGAAGGCGCTCACCATCGCACCGGGTCGAATCAATCCAAGACTCAACCACGCCTGACGAGGCCCCTCCACTGGCGCGACCAGCGCAGATGACGCTGCCTCAACCAGATCGCTACCAACGCCTACCGTCATCCATCCACGATCCACTGCATCCGGCGCTACCGGGTATCGCCACGCAAGAGTCGGCCCCACATCAGGCCACCCCATGATCGCAGGAGCGCCGAATGATTTACGCAAATCAACGACGCGCATCGCCTCCGGAGCCACGCCACCGAAATCATGCGCTGCGCTATCACCCATGCCCGGGATCAGTCCTACAAGTCCCGCCATGAATCGATCACCCGCAGGCGCGAGCGCTGACACACGCGGCGTCTCAATACCGATCACCAGATCCATCGGTCCAGTCGGCGACGGAAACACCCCCACTGCAATGCGCCCGCCAACATCTTCTCCATCAGGCACTGGCAGTGTCTGGTGCAGGTTGTCGAGGAACCGATCTCGTATCGCTGGCCACAATTCGTGTGAGAGTGCATCCGATTCAATACTCGCCGCCATCGCCCCATGCGCAAAAGCATCGAATGTTCCCCGCGACCAGAGCTTTGCATCAGGAATAGCCTCCGGAAGATTGTCAATCGATGAGACAAATGTAAACCGCAAGTCACCATCATCACTCGGCGTGGCTGACATGGCCGTCCACCCACCACATGGGTCATTCACCTCATTGAGCGCAGGCAACACATTCTCGCCCAGTTCCGAATACACAAAAATCCGAGCTCCTCGCGGCAACAATTCAAGTTGATGCTGCTTCGGGTTCCCTTGGTGCAACACCCCCCCGCCCCTCGGTCTGTGTACTGCCGCCGCATCAAGGAGCGCTGGTTGCGCCGCGGGGCCAAGCAGCACCTCCGCGTGGTTGCCATGCAGATCAATCACGATCAATTCAAACTTGCCGCCCTCTGCGGCAAGCACCTGCTTCCCGCCCACAAGCTTGCGCGGCGCCTCTGCGATCGATCGACGCAACACACTTGCCATCCCATCATCAACAAGACATCGAATCACCCACGACCATGTGCCGTCTGCATTATGTCGCGATGCGATTTGTGCTCGCATGCCAAACAGCTTGACCAAAGCATCGCGCTCTGACATGCCGAGCTGTTTGGAAAGACCCGCCCACGCCTCTGGCAGATCAGGCGAGACATGCTCAAGCAACACACTCGCTGCCTGACCGACCGGGCCATCGATCAATGCACTTGCCTGATCAATTGAAAAAATGAGCTGTGAACCCTCTGGCGCATCAGCAAATGCGTCTACCGCATCACCCCGGCGCTGACCATAGCTCGGAGCAGCCCACAGCGAACTGGCAACACACACCACCGCCAGAAGAACCTTGTGGGTTCGACATGTGTAACTCGAAACACAATTCATGGTATTGAGCTTTACCGATACAACGATGATGAGTCGCTGCGATTGCCTCGCGTTGAAGCAAATCCATCACCCAGTCCAACCCAGTCAAATGCCGCTGCTGGCGTGAGAAGCATCATCGGCTCAACATGCGCCGAACCGGACGTGGCCCCCCACATCGCAAGTGATTCATCGGGGCGGGGCGATTGGGCATAACTCGCCATCAGAAACTCCGACTTTGAGTTATGGAGTGCCGCAAATTGATCAAACGCCGCGCTGTCATCAGTTGCGAATTTGACTTGGCCATTCATCGCCGGTGCTGTTCGCTGCATCACAATAATCGTAATCGGTGACGATTCTTCGCTAGCCACCGCGACAACTTCCACAGACTTCGGTGCCATGCAGACACGCGCAAAGTTTGTCAGTCCGGAAAAATCATCAAGCCCGCAGGTGATCTGTGTGCGTATCCCCGCAATCTGGGTTGCTGGCTCGGGCACCGCGGCAACCACATCACTCACAGGTGTGGGATGATGTACAAGATGCGCCGCCTGCGGCACAAACCGCTGCACCGCAAACGCACCGCCGACAGTCAATACAAGCACCGCCGCTGCCGCGATGCGCGTGATCCATAGCTGGCGACGCCCCGCCGCCGTTGTGAACCCATGTCGACCGCCCAGTTGTGACAGCACAAGATAGGACATATCAGGCGTATGTATTGGCGCTTTGAGCGCCTCGATCGCGCGTTCGGTTGCCGCCACTTCCCGCGCCGCATCAGGCGTCTTTGCGAGGTGCTCATATAAAATCTTCGAGCGCGCAGCATCAATGTCACCATCCAATACCGCATCGATCAGCGCATCGGGCACACGTCCCGGGCCGATTGGATCAGACCCATCACAACCTTGGTGCTTTTGCGCTGTCACGCGACCACTCCGGCAAACTCTGCGGACCACGCGGATGACTCATGCAACTCGAAATACTTGCGCATCTTCCGGCGTCCGCGATGCAAATGACTTTTTACCGTGCCCTCGGGCATACCCATGAACTCTGCAATTCGTGTGATGGGCCATTCCTGCTGATGGAACAGCAAAATGATCTCACGCTGATCACCCGACAGTTGCGATAACGCACGCCCGATCGCATCACGCGCCTGACTGTTGCGCTCCCGCAACAACGTCGGTGTGCTCGGGTCCGCATCACGCCCGCGCCGACTGCCAACAATGTCGGTGTCGTACACTGGCTTCATCTTCTGACATGCATTCACATACAACCGCTTGGCGATCGTGAACAGCCACGTCGAAAACCGAAACCGAGGATCAAACCGATGCAGATTCTGCAATACGCGCACAAACGCGTCTTGCACCACATCCTCAGACAGTTCGGGATTCCCCGACATCCGCAGGAGGTATGCAAACAAGGATTGTTGATGGGCACGAATGAGCGCCGACGCAGCATCGTGGTCGCCGGTCTGGGCCAATTCAATTAATCGTAGTTCTTCGCCTTTTGTCATGACACACCAGTCTACGCCCATCAAGGCCCAATGTTGCGAAGAATTCGGCCTTGGTAGGCTGGTCAATTGCTTTCCGGACTGCCCCATGAATACAATGCCCGAACATAATCCTAATATAGATGGTCCCGCACCAGATTCGGGCACCCCCGTGTTGAGCTGGGCTGTCCTGCTGGCGCGCTGGACCCGCTTTGCCCAGACTGCCGTCGCACTCCCCGCCGACGATCAGGGAGCCGCCTGGCGAAATTCGATTCCTTCCATCATCACCCTCCAGGCAGTCACCTTCGCCCTCGCCGATCTCCTGCTATTGCCCGTCGATGAGCGCCCCCTCGCAGTCGATCGCGCGGGCGTACTCATCACAACACACACGCGCGATCTCACCATCGCATGGCGCGCTCAGGACATGCCGCAAGGTGTTCAAGAAATCATCGACGATGCGAAACGCACTCACGCCGCTGCAAAGGTCTTGCTCACTTCGTCATCAGATGAATAACGTCCGTTGGTTCATGTGGCGATGCAACGACCAGTTCATACAGCCCAGCATCAATTTCTGGAGCGTGTTCAACCGCCGCCGCTTCAGGCGTATTGCAATCGCGCGAAAGATGCAACAACACCACCGCCCGGCGTGGACCAATAGCGCGCACCATCGCCGCTGATTCACTATTGGAAAGATGGCCCGAGCCGCCCATGATCCGCCGCTTCAGAAAAATCGGCCGATCACTCCCCTCTTGCAATACCGGGCAGTAGTTTGATTCAATGGCAAGCACATCAACACCGGTCAACATCCGCGCCAGCGCCTGTGAAGGCGAACCGATATCTGTTGCATACCCAAGCGACGCAGTGCGCTCGCTGTTGATCGCAAAATCAAAGCGAAACGCCGCTGTGCCAAGATCATCGTGCTTCATGAGCATTGCCTGCCCGAAGACGCCATGTGCAAGTTCGAACCTGTCCTCAAATATATCTGTGCGCCGCGTCAGCGCACCGCGCCGCCCCGCCACCCCACGATGGCCCTTATGAATCACAAACCGTCCATGACGCGGCATCGCGTTCACCCACCCCGAATTGAAATGATCCGAATCAAAATGCGTGATAACAATACGATCAATGCACTCATTTGATGCACCAAGTGTTTCAAGATACTTGTTGGTGCGCCGGGGGGACAAGCCGCAGTCAATCAGCGTCACGCGCAACCCGTCATCTGTCTCATGCAAAATCGCCGACGAATTGCCACTTGATGAACTTGCAAGCACCGTAAACCGAGCGGGCACCGAACACGCAGCGCGCCGATGAATTTCGCGCACTTCGCCCGAAGATTCATCAACATCGGCATCCCAGAGTTCGGGTGGCGCCACCTGTTGCACCGCGTTGGCACGATCTACTGCATCAAGGGTTCCATCACTCATACCTCGCAGCATACCGATGGAACAAGTGCTTCGTAGGCCCGCGATTCACTCGCGGGTCGTCCTACTGGCACTCAACTCGCGCCGCAGGCGCGAAACTCAAAAGGGGCCCGTAACGTATCAACGCCAAGGGCCCCGGGGGTGGAGAAAATGACCGTTTCAACCGCACAGGCGCAACCCCTGCGCGATTGATGTTTCGTTTCGCCTCAGATCAGGCAACCTTGCGCGCACTGCCCGACGCTGCTGGTTCCGGACGCACCTTGCGACCTACCGTCCGCTGCTCCGGCTCAGCGCGACGCGTCGCCTGCTTCATCATCACTTCGCACAATTCACACGGATCCTCAGCCCAGAGGTCTGCGCCGATTTCTTCTGCAAGACCTTCGGCCCGATTGAAGACCCCGCCCCCCACAACAATCTGCGTCTTGCGGCACGCGCCGATCTCGCCCAGTTGATCAATCAATGCACGCGCCGCAGGCAAGTCCGACGCCGCGCTGGCAAAGAGAAGCAGAACATCCGGCTGCGAGTTCTGCACCATTTCAAGAATTTCATCACCTGCGATCCCGCCGCCGGCATACCGAATGCTGTAGCCCTCGCGCTCTAAAAAGTCGGCGGCGATCTGCCCCGCAAGTTCATCCGCTTCATTAGGGCCGCACACCGCGAACACCGTGCGCCCATTGGAAGGTTGATAGATATAGTGCTGCGAAGCTTGGTCAACAAGCGTGCGCAAGAGGCGCGTTGCCAAGTGATGCCCCATCGTCGAAAGCTGATCTTCTCGGAACAACTTCTCAATGGTCTCATGGGTCGGCCAGTACAACTCGGCGACAATGTCTTCCGCTGACCCAATCGTCAGGGCCTCTTCCACAATGGCACGGGAAACGATCCGATCGCCATCGATCAACGCCTCCAGCAGTTTCTCGCTCAACTCGATGTACGACACAGTAATGCTCCGCAACTGGTGATTCATTTGCCGGGCGAGGCCAACGTTGCCCCGTCGCTGGTAGGGTTCATCGGGCGCTCGCCTGTCGCGCGATGAACGCACCAAAACCTGCGTCCGCAATAACTGCGCGGCTGAGTTATCGGATGTTGCTCAGATGATGCGGGTGATGAGTGCCGCCGAATCGCACGATCCCAAGCCCCGCCTAGGCGCCTTCGCCCTTGGTGCCCAACACGCACGCACATACCCCAAGCGTCAACCGCTTGATCTGGGGAGGCTTACCCGTGAACCCCACCTCCATCATCGCGCTCGCCAAGGCATCACTGGTCAAAAAAGTCTCAATAGAGCGCGGCAGATACTTATACGCCCCCGACTTGTCGCGCGAAATCAGTGTCGCGGTCATCGGCATGATCTTGTTCGTATACAGCTTGTTGAACCAGCGCACCGGCTTCAGGTTCGGCTGATCAAACTCCAGCACAACCAGTCGCCCGCCTGGCTTCAAGACGCGCGCAAATTCGCGCAGCGCCGCCATCGGGTCACTCACATTGCGAATGCCAAAGGCGATCGACACGATATCAAAGGTCCCTTCACCGAAGGGCAAACGCATTGCATCGCCCTGCATATAGTCAATCACCGGCGCGCCACTTCTCGACATACCGCGCTTGACCAACCGTTTTGTGCGCGCGACATCGAGCATTTCCTCAGTGAAATCAAGCCCCGTCACATGCGCTGCCCCTGCATCTGCAAACGCGCGCGACAGATCCCCCGTGCCGCACGCAACATCCAACACACGATCGGTCTTCTTCACAGTCGCCATGCGAACTGCTTCACGCCGCCACGCCTGATCACGCCCAAATGAATGCAGCCGATTGTTCAGATCATATTTACCCGCGATCGCCGCGAACATTGACCGCACCTTGGCCGCCTTCTCCGAATGCTCATGCGGATTGGCGCGCAGCTCCCCCTCCGACCACCCGGCCTGTCCCGAATCCGCATCATGTGGCGTGCCCTTGCTCATGGGCCGGAAATCCTAGCCACTTGCGATACACTTTGGTTTCGTTGCCTTCAATCAGGGGAAAATCATCATGCGAATTCGACTTCTGCTCACCACGCTGCCTTTGCTGCTCATCGCCTTCAATACCGGCTGCGTCAAAAATGCCGCCACAGGCCGCAGCCAGTTCAACGCACTCTCAACAGAAAAAGAAATCGCCATCGGCACCCAGGCCATGCCCGAACTTATCGCAGGCTATGGCGGCGTCGTGCCCGATCAGGCCCTGCGCGACTATGTCACCCGCATCGGCATGAGCATGGTCCCCTTCACCGAAGCTGATTATCCAAAGCTGCCCTGGGAGTTCACCTTCCTCAATTCCGGCGTGATCAATGCCTTCGCCCTCCCCGGCGGCAAGGTTTTCGTTTCTCGCGCACTCGTCGAACGCATGACTTCTGAAGCGCAGCTCGCGGGTGTGCTCGGTCACGAAATCGGCCATGTCACCGCGCAGCATGTTGACGACCGACTCACACGCCAGACCGGCTTGCAGATCGGTGCTGCGGTCATCGGCGCCGTCGCTGGGCAATCAGAAGTCACGGGCGCAGTCGAACTTGCCAATCTCGCTGTCACCGGCGCAGGTGTGTACGCCCTGAAGTTTGACCGCAATCAGGAATCTGAAAGCGATTCACTCGGCATCCGCTACATGATGAAGGCCGGCTACAACCCGCGCGGCATGTTGCAGGTCATGGAAATCCTCAACGCTGCGGGCGGCGGCGGCGGCCAACCCGAATGGATGAGCACCCACCCACTGCCAGAGACGCGCATCAAACGCATCGCAAAACGGCTCAACCGGAAACGCTACGCCAACATCGACACCGACCCCGCGCTGGGCATCTATGAAAACCGCTTCCAGAGCCAATGTCTCAACCGCCTGAAACGCCTGCCACCACCTGCAAAATAGCAATGAAAGCCTTGCGCCTCCTAGCAAAACTTCGCCCGAGAAAGATTGCCCTCTTTCTTCTTCTGGGTGTACTCACAACCATCCTCACAACAGGTGCGCTCGAACTGCTCAGCCCAACACCAAGGACACCCTTCAGCTCGGGAGCATCGTTCGCTGGTAAAAATTATTCAGTTTACGTATTCCGCCGCTTTGGGATGGAACACAGGGCCGTCCATCACGGTTCAAATGTATTGAGCACCGGGGACTTTCTCTGGGGCTCGCTCGAGGATCATGATGTCAAAGACCCGAGTGGCTTCACCGTCCTTGGAGAAGGCACGCGAACGAGTCGCGGCTGGCCATTCCTCTGCGTCTTCGGAACGGTGGTCTCGGACGGTGAACCATGGGTCGGCAAGATAATCACTCGGGCGTTCATTACCGTCGATCAGAAATCAGCCTTTCCAACCGGGAGCTGGCCCTACTATCCCCATTGGGTTGGATTGCTCGGCAACATCGCCTTCTATGCAGCGCTCTGGTGGGTACTCCTGTTCGGCGTGTGCGCTCTTCGCACCGCGCGCCGCATCCGTCGCAACCACTGCATCCTCTGCAACTACTCCCTCGTCGGCCTTCCCCCCAACTCCCCCTGCCCCGAATGCGGCACGATGCCCACGCCGCGCAAGCCCGCACCTGACTGAGTGCTATGACAGGTGCCCCGGTTTGCTTGTCAAACCGGGAAGGGACAGATGTGCATCACACAGACCGGGCTTGACAAGCAAGCCCGGCCACCCAAACCCATTCTTCATTCACCCGAAAAACCCTGTGTTCTCTGCGTCTCTGTGGTGAAACTTCTTCTTCCTCACACCCCCGCGCTCGCGCTTGGGGCCTCTCTGACTTACCCTTCCCCCATGTCCCCCACCGTCAGTCATCGACGCAAGCGCAGCGAACCCCAATACGGCCCACCCGATGCGCACTACTGGAGCGCCGCGACCAAGCCACTTCATGTGCTGCTCTTCCTCTTGCCGCTCATCATCTTCTACGAAATCGGCTCGATCCTGTGGTTACGCGGCAACGGCGGCATCACCGAAGAAATCAAAGCCCGCTGGGTGCTCGGCCGCGTCTTCGAAGCCTTCGGCGTCCACGGCCTCTGGATGCCGCCCGTATTACTCATCATCGTCCTGCTCGTCTGGCATTTCCTGTTGCACGAGCGCTGGCGCATTCGTCCCAATATCCTAGGCTGGATGGCGCTGGAAGCTTTTGCATGGGCCGTGCCATTGATGGTGCTTGGGCAGTTGCTCTTTCAAGTGCTTGTCGGTGAATCTGGCGGCGCACTTGCTGCAACCAACGGCGCAGCGGGCGCCGAAGCAGTCATGTCATTGCCCCTTGGCACTCGCGCAACCATCGCAGTCGGCGCAGGGCTGTATGAAGAAATGGTCTTTCGGCTGCTCACAATCGCACTCGTCCATGCCCTTGTCCACGATGTGATCGGTTTCTCAGATAAAATCGGGCGCATTGTCGCGGTCATCGCAAGCGCCGCAGCCTTTGCGCTCTATCACGATGCGGTCCCGGGTTCGGGCGGGCTTGATGCTTCGGCGCTCATGTATTTTTTCGCCGCCGGGCTGTACTTTGGCGTTCTATACCTCGTGCGCGGGCTGGGCATCACCGTTGGGGCCCACGCAGCGTATGACCTTGCTGTGCTTCTGCTCTGGAACGGCTAACATTGACATCATGACCACACGCCCCAAGGTGAACAAAATGGAAACTGTCGAGCCCGTCGGCGAACGCGTGCTCATCCGCAAGGATGAAGACCGCAAGACAACCAAAAGCGGGCTGCACTTGCCGGACAAGATCGAGATTCCCACCCTCACCGGGCGCGTGGTCTCGATCAGCGCTGCCATCGAAGGCAACACCGACTATCCCATCCGCAAGTACGACCGAGTGCTCTTTAATCCCAAGCACGGCGTGCCGGTCGATTTCGAAGGCGACAATCGCTTGTTTGTCATCCCCATCGACGACATCGTTGCGGTGTTCCGCGCCGAAGATGAAGACGGCGATGCCTCGTAAAGGTATGCCTGCACCAACTGGTATTGATGCATTGCGCAGGCCGCTTGCAGACCTGCCAAACCCATTGCCAATTCCGACACTGGCCGCGCCCTTCAATCTCACGCTTACTCCGCCGGGCTCCAAGAGTTTGACGAACCGTGCGCTCTTGCTTGCGGCGCTGGCAACTGGTGATTCGATCATCCGCAAGCCCTTACTTGATGCAGACGATGCCAATCGCATGCTTACTGCCCTGCGCACGCTGGGCGTTGATACAGAGATTCATCCATCGCGCGAATCAATCATTATGCATGGCACCAGCGGAACATTGCAGGGCAATGTCGAAATCAATCTCAACAACGCGGGCACCGCAACGCGGTTTCTCACCGCTGCGGCTCTCTTTGCTAATGGTCCAGTCACCATTGATGGCAATGCGCGCATGCGCGAGCGCCCGATCGGCGAACTGATCGGGTTCCTGCGCACCCTCAGCGCAGAAATTGAAGAACTTGGCTCGCCGGAGTGTGTCCCCGTGCGCGTCCACGGGCAAGGCGGACTCACCGGCGGTGAACTGACCATCCCCACGACCGCGTCAAGTCAGTTTGTCTCGGCGCTACTCATGATCGCCCCTTTGTGTGAAAAAGGACTTCGTATTCACTTTGAAGGTGATGTCACCAGCCGGTCGTACATTGACATGACCGTTGGATTGATGTCGCAAACCTGCGGCGTGCATATCGAAACCAATGATGACGAAATCATTGTCCCCGCAGGCGAACTTACTGCGATCGAATACGAAATCGAACCCGATGCATCAAGCGCCGGATATTTCTGGGCCGCAGCAGCGATTTCGAAAAAATCCCGCATGCGCATCCCGGGTCTTACATTTTCAAGCCTGCAATCGGACGCGCGCCTGCCGATGATTCTGAGACAGATGGGTGCGCCCATTGAATATGACGCGGGCGGCGCAGAAGTACACAGCGCAGATTCCATTGATGCGATCGCTGTCGATCTCTCTGCAATGCCCGATGCCGCGATGACCGTCGCGGTCGTCGCGTGCTTTGCAACAGAACGTTCGATCTTGCGCGGCCTGCGCACCCTGCGCGTCAAGGAAACCGACCGACTCGCTGCAACACAAACGGAACTTGCCAAAATCGGCGCGACAGTCACCATCGAAGGCGATGCGCTGGTCATTGATCCACCGGTGCAGATGGATGATGCACCCGTGGTCTTCGATACCTATGACGATCACCGCATGGCCATGAGCCTTGCGCTCATTGGGCTACGTCGAAAAAATGTTTCGATCAAAGAGCCGCAGTGCATCGAAAAAACATTCCCCGGGTACTGGCAAATGCTGTCACATCTCTATGAATAAAGCTTCAAGAAGCGCGGCGTTGCGATGACGGTGTCTGGACCGGGCGAATCTCGGTGCCCTTGCTCGCATACAGCTCTCGGTCGGCGGCATCGATCAACCCCGCTGCATCAAGCGCGCCGCACTTGGAGAGCGCGCTGACGCCAATCGACATCCCGCACATCGATTCTGCCACACCGTGTACCGTTTGCCATGCTTCGACTTGACGTAAAAATGAATCGCGCAGCCGCCCCGCAACAGCTTCTGCAACATCGATCGATGTGCGGGGCATCAGTACCACAAATTCATCCCCACCATACCGTGCTGCCACGTCCGCCCCGCGCACACCCGCCGAGATGACTTTGCCAACAAGACGCAAAATCTTGTCGCCGACCGCGTGCCCATGCATGTCATTGACTGCCTTGAATCCATCAAGATCAATCATCAGGCATGACAATTCGGTCTGATAGCGCACCGCTTCAGAAAACATCTGGTCAAGCATCGATTCAAGCTGTCGGCGGTTGGCCAGTTCCGTCAATGCATCCGTCCACGCTTCGTTCTCAAGTTTCGATACACACAGTTCCAGGGATTCATTACGGGACCGCAGTTCATCAACGCCCTGACGAAGTTCGCACATCGCCAGTTCGTGTCGGCGCTGAGCATAGCCCTTGGCAAGCGCACTCTCCACAGCGAACGATGCGTGTCCTGCGAGAAGCCATGCCCGGGCCGCAACATCAATCGCGCCTGCTTCAATCACTTCTGCGGTCCACAGCGCTTCATCAACAGGCCCAACAACGAGGGTGGGTGTGTTGCCCTTGAGATGATCAAGTAAACTCGAGAGTGCCTCCGGGGCAGCGCGACCCGGATGATGATTGGGATCGGTCACCATCGCTGCAACATCGACAATGAGCAGATCCACACCTTCGTCGGCAAGCCGCTGCGCCGCATCAGGCGTGTCGACCGCGTCAAGACATGAATGACCAAAATGAGCCGTCAAGTCAGCAGCGCACGCTGACCGCAATGGCTCGTCTCGGCTCAACAGCCCCAACCGAGGGAACGAAGTGTGTCGTTTCTCACCCATCCAGGTGAAAGCTCCAATTCAACTGCTGCCCACGCAAACACCGCATAGGCAATACCCCACAAAGAGTCCTTGCACTCATCGTCTTATCGCCCCAATATCACTCGAATCTCATGCAAAGCCGCTGATCGCAGGCCGATAACTACGCAGTGACGCACATCATTGCTTCACCAAGTCGTACGCCACACGCCAGAATGTGTTCTTGACACCCGATTCGCGTTCACCGAACGCCCATCGAACCCCGCCGCAGCGCCCACCAACTCCAGGTCAGACCTGCATCGTGAGGCTCGATATCTGCTGCAGAAAGCAACCGCCGCGCGAGGCGATCCGACAGCCTGCGTTCCTCGCCGATTCGCAGCGCCTGTGCTAGTTGCGGTCGTACATCGTCGAACACCGGCGCTTTCGGGGCGTCTTCGCGATCAACCAACACAATCGCATACCCCGTTTCCACAGCGATCGGCGCGCTCATTGAACCAACCCGTTGCGCAAAGGCAACCTCGCGAAGCCCTCGGGGCCACGCAGGATCAGTTCTGCTGATCGGCCCCACCACGCCCCCCGCTGCGGCGCTCGAATCAATCGATAGCGCTAGCGCGATGCGCGAAAATGCTTCACCGCGCTGCACGCGCGCCATCGCCTGTTGCGCTTCGATGAGTGTGGGTAGAACGATCAACCGTACATGCCGCTTGGGACCATAGCGCAGGTCATACATCGCTCGCAATGCATTCTCCGTGATCACAACATCATCTCTCACAAGATATCGCAGCAGCGCACTCCGCCGCAGCAGTACCGCAAAACGCACATCACCAAGCCCTCGCGCCTGACGCACCTGCAAAAGAAGCCGGGCCGCTTCATCTTCGTCATTCGCCACACCTTCGCCTTGCAGTACACGTGTAAGCAGCTCCCGCTCCTTTGCGAGTGCGCTGGCTGATGCCGCCGTGATCACTTCAATTCCGCGCCTCGCGCACTCGCGCTCAAGCAACCGATCAAGCGCCACCTCGCGCACTGCTTCGCCGCCCGCAGCCTCCGCGAGCATCGGCATCAATTCATCCCAACTCACCGCCTCACCATCAATAGTCAAAGGCGCTCGGCTCGCGCCCCCTTCCTGATCACCCCCCCCGACATACGCATCACTTCGATCAAGCCCTCGCCCAGGCAGCGCATCAGGATTAAGCGCCGTCGATGCACACCCCGCGCTCACCACCCCAATCACAAGCATTGCGCACTTCATGACATCCGCTCCGCATCAAGAAAATTCCACAAGTGCTCGACGATCACTGCATTGGCTTCGAGAAAATCCAGCCCCGCGATCTCCTCAAGAGTCACCCACCGATGCGCCGCCACCGACCGGTTCTCAGGGGTCTGCCCCTTTGGCTTAAGCTGACACACGAAGGGGCAAAGCCGCACCGTGCCGTGGGGATACGTGTGGATGACCTCTGGAAGAGAAGCCACTATTCGGACCCTCACCCCCACCTCTTCGAGGGCCTCCCGCCTCGCAGCCGCCGCCGAATCCTCGCCTGCCTCCACCTTTCCCCCCGGGAACTCCCACGCTCCCCCACATATTGTCCCCACAGGCCGCTGCGTCACCAGCACTTGGGGGCATTTTGGGAGGCCTGAGGGGGGGAGGTCGCGGTTCTCCGGACCCTCCAATTCCCCATCGCGCAAGATCAGCGCCAGCCCGACATGAATTGGCGAAATCAAATTCGACGAATCAAGAATCGGATTTGTAACTGTTTTGTTTTCAGACATTTACGATTTTCTATGACATCTTTGCCCACCCGGTGGCTGAGACAAGCCGACCCCTCAGGGGTAGACTACATCCCTCGACCATCGCCAGCAGACCGCCGTGATCGAGTGAACAAAATACGTCTTCGCGGCAGTGATGCCGTGGCACGCCGTCGATCGGGGATCGGAGCCCTCGATCGGCGGTTTTTTTATGCGCGCACAAGATTTCTCTTGCATGAAACAACGCGAACGCGCTGCGATATGTCGCGAACGTGCATCGATACTGCGCCGAACGCGCTGTGATCGTGCTTTTGCGCGCGCACCGCACAATAAAAGTTATCCACCACAACTGTCGGCGCGCTGCAACACTCGCGCGCCGCCGCGCTTCCAGCGCATCATCACCTCAACAATCAGCCACGCTTCCAGAATCAACGTGATGCACGCAATCACAATCAGCAGTGTGTTGTGTTGTGACCACCAACTTGGGTTTTCCGAGTTGCCGATAAAGGCCTGCCACACCATCGCACTCGCTGGCACCGCGAGCATGAAGAGCGCTGGTGGAATCAGGAACCAGATCGGTTTCTTGCGCGCGATGAGCCACGCCGCGATCACGATGAAGGCGAAGCCGGCGAGCAACTGATTCGTCGCGCCGAAGAGTGGCCAGAGAATCATGCCCCCCGAGCCGCCGGTCGTGATCCAGTGACCAACAGCTTCGAAGAATGACATCGGGCCGGTCATGACGCCGGACCAATGGGTTCGAACACCATTTACGTAGTTTGTGCCACCCGTGGGCACACTCTTGGTCGGCCAGGTGAAATCACGCGGCATCATTGCAAGCAGAAACGCCGTGATGACGGCAAGGAGTGTTGCACCGTGGGTGGTCGCGACCCATTTGAAAGGGTTGAGGGGTGACGCCGCACGTTGGCGCGTCGCGCGGGTGGGGGTCATGACGTCGTCGTGCGAATTCGTCTTCCCGCACTCGGGGCAGGTGTACTGGTCGTCATCGTTGGGCGTAGTGGCGGAGAGGTCATAGCCGCACTCAGGGCAGGAGGCGCCCTTGCGCTTGGGCAGGAAGGTCGAGGCGAATTCCTGAATGACGTAACGCTGCAATCGGCAGGCGGTGTCGAGCGTGGTCGCGGCGAAGGAGGCGACCATGACGGCCATGAGCGCGGTGGCAATGGAGAGTGGGATGCCAAGCGCGCGGAGGAAGTTGGCCGAGCCTTCGACAAAAGCGCCGACGGTGTTGGCGAGGGCTGCGGATGAGGACCAGGAGGAGTACTTCGCATCAAATGCGAGCATGCCTTGCAACTCGACGAATCCATCATCGCGATCGGTACCGGGATCGATGCGCAGGTATCCATCTGGATGCATCACCCACGGCGTCCTGTCGGGTTGATCAAACCGAGCAATTGAGCGGCCATCAACAACTTCACGGTCAAGCTGCTCGACGAGCTCCCACAGTTTGTTCACCTCTTGGGTTGTTGCTTCCAGTGCATCGTCACTGCCATCCTCCGGCGGATGGATCTCATCAAAGTGCTCAGCCTCGAATTGGGCATGTTCATATTCTTCAGCGGCTTCAGGTCGGCGGATTGCAAAGTCGAAGTAAGTGTATGTGTCATCACCTCCACTGGAGCTCTCCCACATAACGGCGATGAGCTCATTCCCATCGTGCGTTTGGATCGTCAGCTTGCTTTCGCGATACCCCCCATTGAATGTCGCACCAGTGCGGAAGTTGAGAAACCCCTGTTTGCTTCCCAACCCAATTCCCGCGGCACATGCTGCGATGACAAGTGTTGCAAGGAAGCCTTCGGTGAGCATGGAGCCGTAGGCGATGGGGCGGGCATCGCGCTCGGCGTTGACTTGCTTGGATGTGGTGCCGGAGGCAACGAGGCAGTGAAAGCCGGAGCATGCGCCACAGGCGATGGTGATGAAGAGGACGGGCAACATGGGCGGCGCGCCGGTGGGTTGCCAGTCAATCATGGGGGCGACGAGTTGGAGTTGTGCGCGGGCAGTTTGTTCTGGCGCTACATTGGGTGCAACGACCTCAACTACTTCTGTACCGCCATTCATCTGGGACATCTTAACTGGAGGGACTGCGGAACTCGGCGCATCCGGCGCGCCACCAATCGTCGCAGCAACAAACAATCCAACCGCAATCAGCACCATGCAACTCACCAGTTGCATCGCGTTGATGTAATCGCGCGGCTGGAGCAGCACCCACACCGGCAACACCGACGCGATGTAGCAATACATCAGCAGCCCCGCCGTCCAGATCCAGACAAGCTGGTTCGCCATGTATTGATTGAAATCATGCAGCACGCCGACATCGCCCCAGATCACACTCGCATACATCAGGCCAAGGGCGACAAGTGATGGGATGAAGATCGATTTACCGCCACGATGAATGAAGAGGCCAATGATGATCGCAAGTGGGATTTGCACCAGCACCGGCGTGACCGCAGCGGGGTAGGTGCGCAGGACCGCCGCGATGACCAGGCCGAAGATCGCTAGCACAATCCACAGGCCCATGATCAAGATGCACAGGAAGATGATTCGGACGCGCGGGCCGAGCAGGTCGCCCGCGACATCACCGATGCTGCGGCCCTTGTTGCGCAGCGACACGACGAGCGAGCCGAGGTCATGCACCGCGCCGACGAAGATGCTGCCGAGGACGACCCAGAGAATCGCAGGCAGCCAGCCCCACATGACGGCGATCGCAGGACCGACGATGGCGCCGGAGCCAGCGATGGGGGTAAAGTGGTGGCCAAAGAGGATCGAGCGTTTGGTGGGAACATAATCGACATCGTCCTTGAGCACGTGAGCAGGCATTGTGTGCGCATCAGCATCATCGCCTTCGAGATCAAAGATGCGCCGCGACAGCCACCGGCCATAGGTGAAGTAGGCGACCAACAGCGCTGCGCCAGACGCGAGAACGAGGAGGAGAGGGGACATCAGGAGACATTATGGCATTCTGGGTGCCATGGTCTGACGAGTTCGCTTCGGACGAGGAAGGCCATGTGTTTTCTATGGAAGAACGTGGCCTTCGCCCGCAAAGCCGGACTCAGACCACGGCACCCGATCCACTGTTAGGATTGCTGACTGGTCATGCGGTAGAAAAGGATGAAACCAATGAAGACGACGTTGCGCATGCTGTGTATCACGATTGTTGCTGTGCTCATCGGCGGATGCGCATCGACTCAGTATTCGCACAACGCTGGCTCGATGAACAGGGCGGTGCTCGATGGCGCCGAGAAATCGATTCTGGTCAATGGGTATTCGACGTCATACGCCTGGCCCGAGATGTTGCAAGACATGCTTGATGAACACGCGGGCGGGCAGCGGACCTATCACGTCGTCAACTCGGTGATTGGCGGGGCGCCGGTTGAGACGTGGATTGCAGAGCCGGGCACGCGCGACCACACGCGGACGATTGTTGCGATGGAGCGTGATTTTCTTGGTGACACACCGCGTTTGCTTGGTGATGCGCCGCGGCCGAGTGTTGCGATTTGTCAGCAGTCGTTGCAGTTGACGGGTGATGATCGCGGGCCGGTGAAGACGGAATACGACATGGCGGGCGCGGAAGTTGGAGCGGATGCGATGGAAACGCTGGCATCGCGGCTGCATTCCTACGGCATCGATCGCATCTTCATCGCGATGCATATTTATAAGAAGCCGGTCGAGCCGGAGGTGGGCAATGAGCGCGTGGCATTGCGGCGGCTGCTCTCGCGCGGCATCGACTACATCCAGGCAGGCCCCGATGTGTGGGTGCCCACGCGCGACGCGTTTCCGAAGTGCTATGACGATGATGAGCTGCACCCGAATGAGATGGGCATGAAGATCATGGCCGAGGGGTGGTATCGCACGCTTGCGGGCGATGGTGCGCGCGATGACATCGTGCAGCACATGTGGGACCGCGACTATGACGTGGTTGCGATGATGCGCGCTTATCTTGCATCACGCCGCACCGGCGGGTGAGGGTCTTTTTTCTAGCTAGCCCCAAGCGCGAGCGCGGCGGGTGGCCCGGCTTGCTTGTCAAGCCGGGTTTGAACGATGTTCATCGCTCCATCACCATGCGAACAGTTTATGCAGTTGATGTGCGTTGCATCAGGGTGTTCATGCGCCAGGTGTGGCAGCGGCTTCCTTCTTCACTTTGCTCTTGCGCGGCTTCGGCATATCGCCGCATTCGGGGCAGGGGGTGTTGGGGGGAAGGCCGAGGAGGGAGTAGGAGCAGGAGGGGCAAGGCATGCTTGGAGATCGGTGAAATCGTAAGTGCCTTATCCTGCGCCGCACCGCAAGAAAGAGCGCGTCAATAGCCAGCGCAAAGGGGAAGCAGAAGAGTAGGTTTCCAAGGAGACCCGGCCACAAGGGAAGGTACGGGACCACGCGCGTGGCATCGAACAAGCCCCAGACCGCACCTCTTGGAATGACGATCCCACCAACAACTCCAGGTGACTTGGCCACCGTTACGGTTTGGCCAACGCTATCCTTCGCTCGACACCAGAACGCCGTGAATGGCCATCCGATGCGCCATTCATAAACACCATCGGAGAGAACCCGAACTGGCCGATTCGACATGTAGACCTCCGTCCCAGGGAAGGCACTGGCCAACCATTCGACGAATGACGAATCGGAAACATCGACAGAGGGGCTGTTCACCAACGCCAGGATGCGTTTCCCGGAGGGCTCGACGTAGATTTGCCCATAAAATAACGTGTGCTGAAATCCACGGCCGTTGTACACGACGTAGTAACGCTCGGTTCCGGCGACATTAGCGAAGTGCTGATGGGGCGTGCTCTCGTCCCAAGAGAGCACAGGCAGGACAACACCTGTGATCAAGAACAGCACCAATGTCAATCCAGCGGTCGGTACGATGCGGATTCTTCTCATGGAGGTGCATGACTCTAGCGCGGACAAGGCAAGATACTGGCGCACTCACGATGCGAATAGTTTAGGCGCGTTCCCGCATGCACCGGCAAAACGGCCCCGCGCGCGTCTTGATCGCGCCGGGTGGCCCGGTTTGCTTGTCAAACCGGGGATGGAAAGACGTGCATCACACAATCCGGGCTTGACAAGCAAGCCCGGCCACCCAAATCACTGGCAACAAACCTGTGCCACCAAGAATCTATATCCCCGGCTCATCCGGTTTCAACATGCCGCTCGAGCGCCGCACCTTGATCCCCTGACGTGTGCCTTCGCCGGTCAGGCCATCGAGCGTTGACTGCATGAAGCGCTCCGGAATATTTCGACACGGGCGGCCGCACAGAAAATTGTCAACTTCCTTCACCGCCTGATCAACATCATCAGTCACCCAGACCAGGTCCATGTCATCCGGCGAGATGGTGTGATAGTCATGGTCCATCGTCTCCTGCACCCATGCGTACAAGCCCTTCCAGAACTTTGTATCGAAACAGATGACGGGGAAGGGATCGATCTTGTAGGTCTGGATGAGGGTGAGCGCCTCAAAGAACTCGTCCATCGTGCCGAACCCGCCGGGGAAGATGATGAACGCGCGCGCATATTTCACAAACATGACTTTGCGGGCAAAGAAGTAATCAAAGTCGAGCTTGATGGTCTGGTAGGGGTTTGGGTCTTGCTCATTGGGCAGGGCAATATTGAGCCCCACCGACACGCCGCCCGCTTCATGCGCCCCTTTGTTCGCAGCTTCCATGATGCCGGGGCCGCCGCCTGTGATCACAGGATGCCCAAGTGTTGCGAGTTTCGCGGCGCAGCTTTCGGCGAGTGAATAGAGCGGGTTTGAGGGCGCAGTGCGCGCCGAGCCGAAAATCGAGACCGCCGGGGGGAGTGAGGACAGGGTCTCGAAGCCCTCTACGAACTCGCTCATGATCTTGAAAACGCGCCAGGATTCGGATTGTGCGTGGTCCTGGTGGACGTGAAAGTTGCCGTGTTGCATGGCTGTTTGAGCCCCTTTGCGTAGGTGACGGGCCGTCTGGCCTGCCAAAATGGCCCCCAAGATGCCTCAATGTGGCCCCGAAGGGGAAAAACGTCCCAGAATGTGGCCCTTGGTTTATGCCGGAAGAGCTATACAATCATTCGACTATGCCCACCGCAAAAACCACATCATCGACCAAGTCGGGTTCGACCCGTGTCCGCCCCCGAACCGCAAAGGGTACCAAGACCGCCCTAGGGAGGAGCCGCCCCGCCGCAGCCCCGCCGAGCAAACGGGTGACCAAGGCGGGATTCGAGAATTACAGCGCCGCAGTAAAGTGGCTGATGGATCGTGTGAATGTCGAGCGCTTGCGCCCGACGCGCGTTGATCCCAAAGCCTTCAAGCTTGAGCGCATGAAGAAGCTCATGGCGCTCATGGGTGATCCGCAAACCGAACTGCGCGCGGTGCATGTTGCCGGCACCAATGGCAAAGGCTCAACGATCGCGATGATCGGATCATGCCTGCGCGAGTCCGGCTACACCGAAGGCACCTATTCAAGCCCGCACCTGGTTGATCTTCGCGAGCGGATTCAAGTCAATGGCAAACCAATTTCTCACCACGCGATTACGAATATTCTGGGTGAGGTCGCCTTCGCTGCACAAAAACTTGAGAAGACTACAAAGCTCGGCCCGATCACATTCTTCGAAGCCATGACAGCAGCAGCATTCGTGCATTTCGCTGAACAAGCTGTCGATGTCGCGCTCTTTGAAACAGGCCTCGGCGGTCGACTTGATGCCACCAATGTGCTCACGCCCGAAGTGACCGCCGTCACCGGCATTGCGATGGATCACACGGTATTTCTTGGTGATTCACTCGACATGATTGCCCGTGAAAAAGCAGGCATCTTCAAGCGCGATGTTCCCGCGCTGACCTTCAAACAAGATGCGCAGATCCTCGATGCCATGCGTGAAGTCGCCGAAGAAGTTGGCGCTGCCTTCGAAGTGCTCGGCGATCAAATTGAATTCTCAAGCAGGTTCGAAGCAACCCCGCACCTTGGCCCTCATATGCGCGTGGGATTGACCACAAAAAATCACAACTACGAGCACATCCCCGTGCCGCTACCGGGCGAACATCAGGCGCGCAACTGCGGCCTCGCCCTTGCGGTGATTGACAAACTCCGCGAGCGCGGCTTCGACTTGCCGGACATGAAGATCATCGACGGCCTCGCCAATGCGCACATCCCGGGACGCATGGAACTGTTGAAGGGCGAACCCCGCATTCTGCTTGATGGTGCGCACAACCCAACCGCAATGAATGCATTGGTGAAAGCAATCGGCGCACATGTGTCGTATGACTCGATGATCATGATCTTCGGATGCGCTGCGGACAAAGACATGGATTTGATGCTCGAAGAGGTCGCGCGCGGCGCTGACAAGGTGATCTTCACGCGTTCGCAGAAGAATCCACGGGCCGCCGATCAGGAAGAGTTGGTCCAGCGTTTTTCAGCGCAAAGCCCCAACAAGATGTATCAGGTCGCCAAAAATCTCGAAGAGGCCTTGCAGCTCGCCAAACTGGCCGCGGGTCGCGATGACCTGATCTGCATCACCGGCAGCTTCTATCTCGTCGGTGAAGCCAAGAAGATGCTTTCGCTGCGAGAAAAAGCCGCGGCTGTCGCGTCGACAAGCAACTGACTTGTTCCCTTTCGCCGCCCGGGGTCGATAGACTCCACTCTGTCATGACAAACATCGCCCATTCTGCGCCAGCGCCTGACACATCTCCAGATGCGCCGCCCCACCGCTACACCGCGAAGATGGCCGATGACATCGAGCTGCGCTGGCAGGCGTGGTGGGGAGACCACAATACTTTTCGCCAGCCCAATCCAGATGAACCGGGCTTTGATGCGACCAAACCAAAGTTCTATTGCCTGGACATGTTTCCGTATCCATCGGGTGCGGGCCTGCATGTTGGGCATCCTGAAGGGTACACCGCGACCGACATCATCTGCCGCGCAAAGCGCATGCAGGGGTTCAACGTGCTTCACCCCATGGGGTGGGATGCCTTTGGTCTGCCCGCAGAGCAATATGCAATCCAAACCGGCGTGCATCCAGCCATCACGACAAGCAATGCGATCGACAACTTTCGCAGGCAGTTGAAGCGCTTTGGTTTTTCCTACGACTGGTCGCGCGAAATATCGACGATCGATCCCGCGTACTACAAGTGGACGCAGTGGATCTGGTTACGCGCCTACAACAGTTGGTTTGATCCTGAAGCTACCAATCGTCACGGCGGCACCGGGTGTGCAAAGCCAATTAGCGAACTCACGAGCGAATTGGAAGCTGGGCGCATGGGCGTGAGTATCACGGGCATGCCCATTCCCATCTCGCCAGGGAGGCATGCAACCGAACATATCGGAGGCACAAAAACCGGCGTGCGCATGTGGCACGACATTTCACCGCAAGACAAACGCAACTTTATTGACGATCAACGTCTTGCCTACCTCGATGAACCGGTGGTCAACTGGTGCCCCCAACTTGGCACCGCACTCGCCAATGAAGAAGTCATCGATGGGAAAAGTGAGCGCGGCAGCTTCCCCGTCTTTCGCAAGCCCCTGCGCCAATGGATGTTCCGCATCACCGCCTACACCGAGCGCCTGCTTGATGGGCTTGATGATGTCGACTGGCCCGAATCGACACGCACGCAACAGCGAGAATGGATCGGGCGCTCCGAAGGCGCCGAGATTGATTTCGCACTGGATGTGCCTGAGGGTTGGAATATTGAGGCAACATCATCCGATGGAGCGCCCGGCGCACTGCGCATCTTCACGACGCGCCCCGACACCATTGGCGGTGCGACCTATATGGTCATCGCACCTGAACATGCATTAGTTGATGCGCTGCTCACTGAGCCGTGCAGCAAAACTGATGTCGGCGCACTGCGCAACTATGTCGACACCGCGACCCATCGCACCGACATCGAACGACAGGAAGCCAAGGATAAAACCGGCGTTTTCAGTGGCATGTATGCGATCAATCCATTCACCAACAAGCCCATCCCCATCTGGATTGCAGACTATGTGCTCATGGGCTATGGCACCGGCGCGATCATGGCGGTGCCCGGGCAGGACCAGCGCGACTGGGATTTTGCGAAAACATTCGACCTGCCAATCATTCGCACTATTCAGCCTCCCGCTGGCTTTGATGGAGAGGCATACACGGGCGATGGTGCAGCAATCAACAGCAGCCTCCTCGATGGCCTTGATATTGCAAATGCCAAAATAAAGATTATTGAGTGGCTTGAAGACAAAGGCCTTGGCACGCGCCGGATCAATTACCGGTTGCGTGACTGGCTGTTCTCGCGCCAGCGCTATTGGGGCGAACCTTTCCCTGTGGTCTTTGATGAGCGCGGCGCTCATCATGGCGTTCATGAAAGCACGCTGCCCATCAAGCTGCCGGACCTTGCGGATTACACCCCCGAAGTTTCAGATGAACCAAAGCCGCTACTTGCAAAAGCAACTGATTGGATCAATACAACTGCGGGCGCTTCCGGTATTGATGCCGACGGCTTGCCCGCCGACGCGCCGATGATGCGCGAATCAAACACCATGCCGGGATGGGCGGGAAGCTGCTGGTATTACCTGCGCTATTGCGATGCGCACAACACAAACCGCCTCGTTGGCGCACAGTCGGAGCACTACTGGATGGCACCCGCCAAAGGTCAACCGGCGCATACCGGAGGCGTTGATCTGTATGTAGGCGGCGCCGAACATGCTGTCCTGCATCTGTTGTACGCGCGCTTCTGGCACAAGTTTCTGTATGACCTAGGCGAAATTTCCACCGATGAGCCTTTCAGAAAACTCTTTCATCAGGGAATGATTCTCAGTCACGCTTATCAACGCGATGACAAATCGCTCGTGCCGGTCGATGAGGTTGATGAGCGAGATGAGGGTATATTCATTGAGCGAGCGACGGGGAAGAACGTCAAACAAATCGTTGCGAAGATGAGTAAATCTCTGCGCAATGTTGTCAATCCTGATGACGTCATCGCACAATACGGCGCAGACACTTTCCGTTTGTATGAAATGTATCTTGGACCATTGGAGGCCTCAAAACCGTGGAACACGCGCGACATTGTCGGTTTGTATCGGTTGTTGCAGGGGATATGGCGACTGGTGATCGACGAACACACCGGCGAACTTGTGTTGCGCGATGAACCCGATGCATCAGTCGAACTCCAGTTGCATCGCACAATCGCCAAAGTCACTGATGACATTGATCGCATGGCGTTCAACACCGCAATTGGTTCGATCTTCGAACTGCGTAACGCTGCCACAAAAGCGGGCGGACTGACCGCTGATCAGTTGGATCGCTTTGTGCGGACACTTGCGCCCTTTGCACCGCACATCGCAGAAGAACTCTGGTCGCGCCTGAGCAAGCCCGCACCGGTGTCCAGTGCGCCGTGGCCCGAATTTGATCCTGCGATGCTCATTGACGATATGGCGGAGATTGCCGTGCAGATTCTGGGCAAAATTAAGGCAAAAATCACAGTGCCCGCCAATACTGATGCTGCAACACTTGAGCGTACAGCGCTTGATGATCCCCGCATTGTCAAACTGCTTGAGGGCAAGACGGTGCGCAAGGTAATCGTGGTGCCGGGGCGGCTTGTCAATATCGTTGCACATTAATCCGGCCAAGACCGTTGCTAGCGTGCGGTTTCACTCACCGGGCATCGCAACATCCGCCTCCGCTGTCGCATCCTGCACAAGCGACAGTGATTTGGTCAGCGCCGCAGCTTGCGCATCGAGGTTGTCAGCTCGCGCCGTGGCCGCATCACGCGCCTCTGGCGTTGTTGCCGTGCGGGCTGTACGCCGAGCGGTCCGTGCTTCAGCGCGAACCTCAGCAATCCGGCGCGCCACATCAAGATGCGACCCCGCGCCCTCGCTGTGATGCAGTTCTGTGGAACCTCGACGCTCAATGACTGTGATCCCTGTCGCGGGGTTGCCATTTGGATCGCGCCCGAGACCCGCCCATCGCTCCCTGCCACCAAGAATATTCACTGGCGGTCGACGGCCGCGGCGTTGATTCTGCTGACGCAACATCAATTGTGCACGCATCTGTTGCTGTTGCTGCTTATCTGCAAAGCGTTTTTCCTGGAGCGGCGAAAAATCGAAATCACTCACACGCTCATCGCGGAAAATATCTGCGGGCAATACATCATGAACCGAATGCCCCTTGATATTGGCGCGAGCCCGTGCCTGCTCACCCGGCGGCGCCGCATTTTCACCATATTGCACGACTCCCCCCCGAGGCAGACCATCCCGGCGCGCACGAATGCGCCATGCATCTGCCACGACAGCACTGCCCGGGCCAGGATTCTGCGGCAATTTTGCCCACATCCCAAGAGGCACATCAAGAAGCAACGATTGATCCAGATGATAACCCCCAAACCTGCGATTCACCCAGCCAACATACGTTGCATGGGGCATGCGCCTGCGCACAACCATGGTCGCAACCGCATTTGCGTCATACGACAAAATCGATGCGCGCATACGTTCGAATACCATCGCGCCGGTCACTGGGTCGACTGTGCTCACTTCTCCAACTTGAAGAATCAGATCGCCAACCTGAAGCACACCTTGCTGACTCGCTGGAAACTGTGGGTAAAGCGTGTCAATGCGCGGCTCACGCACCTCGTCCATAACTGCCCGCGGAAACGCCACGCCAATCGCCGCACGCTGCGTATCAAAAAACCGGCGCCGGTGTTCGCGAACCACACGGTTCTGCTGCTCCGGAGTGCGGGCATGAGCACCCATTGTCAAGAGATCGAGTGTGCCGACACGAAATGAATCTTGCATCGCACCCGAAGCCGCTTCGCGCTGGGCCAATGAGGGATCATCCAATGCATTCAATAATGTCAAAAGATCATCGCGCAAGGGAGGCAGGGCAGGGCGTATTGCCTTTGCAGTCAGGCGAACCGGCTTATCTTCCGGCGTTTTCATCATGCGCAAAAGCATCGCGCCGCGCTGGGCATCGGTCATCTCTGCAGAATCTTCCGCTGATGCCTCCGGCGTTTGCGCATGACCAATCAATGCCATCACTCGCGGATCATCAAGCGGGTTTGGTGCAGGTGTTGACTGGGCATGGCTTGGTGCGCTCAACAGTGCAACAGTAACTGCGGTCGCAGCACCACTGCCTTGATGAATCCCTCGTGCTCTTCGCATGGACCATCTGCGCACGCCATTCCTCCGCCTTGCAAAAACCCAACCGGGAAGAAGCCACTCAGGCTTTTTGTACCCCCCAGTGTAGGGCCGGAGGCGGCCTGACGGAATCAGAATTCGCGCTCACCCCCATTGCAGGGCCAGTGAGCCTTGAAAAGCCTCAGAAAGACCCACATTCTCACTCGAAAGTGCTGGTCAGGCGCTTCGCGTGGTCGACGATCCACTTGGCTTTTCTGCGGGTGACACTGAGCATCTTGCCCGGCCCATGCACCCCAAAGGCACCCGTTGCAGCAATTGGTGCCGCGGTTTCGGCGATGAGCGATTCGACCATCATGTCGGGCAAGGCGGTCAATTCGGCCCTGCTGATGTGTTCGAGCGGATGCCCCTCAGCATCAGTAAGCGATTCATAGCCGCGCAGCATCGCTGTGAGCCGCGCCTCATCGAGTTCATCAGGCCACTGCGCCGGATCACCGGGAATAATCATGATCGAGAACTGGATCGCTGCTGCCGCAATATCCAGTACGCGCCGTCCCAGTCGCGCCGTGTCATAGTCAATGACCGCAACAAGGCGATCTCCATGAAAAAGCGCATTGCCCGGATGCCAGTCGCCATGAATCACCTGCACGGGCCAGCGTTCGTAGCCCGCCGTGTTCACGCGCTCCGCCGCAGCTTCATACATGTTGGCCAGCTCGTTTGCATCTGAGCCATCAGGCAGGCGCAGTGCAAACTCGCGCAACACCGCAGGCACTGTTTCGTTGTCGTGATAGCTCAGCGGCACACCAGAGTTCGCGGGTTCAGCAGCACTGGCCAGTGGCGCCGTCACATTATGAAACATCGCAAGACCCTGCCCCGCGGCAAATGACTGCATCGTGGATTTGTCATACCCTTGACCCGCAGAAAAACGAAACAACTCGTACGACCGGCCCTTGATCACAAACAGTGAATGCGATGCTTCAGAAGCTGCCATCGGTCGCGTGGGCACGAGGGGCGGTAAGGGAAACCCGCTTGCCGCGAGGCGCGTCTGCACCGCATGGGCAAATCGCACGCGCACCGGGTCTGCCTGTTCTGATGAACGACGCTTGAGCACAAACTGCCCGCGACCAGTCGTGATGAGCAATTTCGGAGTCTTGATCGATCCGCGCCGCAATCGCCCGATCGAACGAATCACACCCAAATCATAATGCGAGAGAACAATTGCCAATTCGAACGGGTCGAACTTGTCTGCCACTGATTGCGCAGGTGCGCCCCCCGCAGAGGGCATCCCCGCAGCACTGTCCGCGGGCGTCGAACTGGATTCGATGTGCGCCATCTGTGTCATGGTCTTCCTATTCGGTCCGCAGAAAAAGGCTCAACGGTTGCAAGAGTTACTCAATGTTCTGCACCTGCTCCTTGATCCGATCAATCGCCCCCTTCACCTCAACGATGGCCCGCGAGATCGCCGAATCCGATGACTTACTTGCAATGGTGTTGGCTTCGCGCAACATTTCCTGCGTCAGGAAGTCGAGGGTACGTCCGATAGGGCGTGCATCGTCCTCGTCGGTGATCAACGCCTCAAATTGATCGAGGTGCGCAGCAAGACGCGTCACTTCCTCTGCAATATCCGAGCGCTCAGCAAAGATCGCAACTTCGCGGATCAAATCCGACGGCTCGATGCGTCGCCCGACCTCTTCGAGCAATTTGTCCAGGCGTTGACGCAACCGCTTTTGATAGTCATCAACAACCTGTGGGGCGCGCTCGCCCACTTCTGCAAGCCGCACAGAAATCATTTTGTGATGGCTCATCAAATCTTCCATGAGCATGCGCCCTTCTCGCTTGCGCATCGACACAAGATGATCACACGCCTCACCCACAAGCGGCGTAATCATCCCCCGCGCCTCTTCAAGACGCTCATCGCCTTCATCGGTCGACTGCAACACGCCGGGCAATTGCAACAGTTGTGTGACATCAATTGATGTCTCACTGTTGGTCAGTTTCGCCGCCTCGTGCAACTGTTCGACGTACCGCGAGAGCGCCCGATGATTGATTGTCAGCGCCGCCGCCTCTGATGTATCAGAACAGCGCACCGAGCACACGATCGAGCCGCGCGTCAATCTTTGACGCAGCGCCGATTCAAGCTCGGGCTCGATGGTCTGCAAATCATCCGGCAGACGGATGCTCGCCTTGAAATACTTGTTGTTGAGTGAGCGCACCTCAACGGTGTAATGCACACCATCCGTGTGGCTGGATGCTTCACCAAAGCCGGTCATACTTCGTATCAAGTCGAAACCCCTACCGAGCGCACCCCCGCACAAGGGGCCCACCGGGGGTACCAAGATACGTTGATCGAAAAATGCTGCACTGGGCCAGCGTCTTGCTCCACCTCAGTTGCCGCCATCGGCGGGCGGTTCCTCCGCGGGCGTCTCGGCAGGAGGTGTTTCCGGCTCGGCAGGTGGAGTCACCGCATCGTCCTCAGGCGCCGCATCAGGATTGACACCTTGATTGAGCATTTCCAGAATCCGTGGATCGGTCACAGGTGTCATCGCAGGACCGGCGCTGCCATCCGGATTCGTCAGATTGATTGACACCGGTGGAGGATTCGCGCCCGCTGGCGGAGCAGGCGTCTGGGTGGTCTGGGCCGGCGGAGTCACCGGAGGAATCTGCTGATCACCTGGTGCCGTCTCGCTGGGAACGGTGTCATCAGAAGATGCCACAGTGGTCGCGTTGCTGATTTCGTTTGGCCTGACGGCAAAGTTCAACACCACCGCGGTCGTAAGAAACACAAGAAAAATAACGATCGTTGCCGTTGTCAACACATCGCCGGTCTTCGCACCAAAAGCGGTTTGTCCTGCACCGTCAGATGAAGAACCAAACGCACCACTCAGCCCGCCGCCCTGCGGCTTCTGAATCAATACGATCAAGATCATCACCACCGAAATAAACAGAAACAACACGACCAACAACCCAATGGCAATATTGGGCAATTCGAGGGCAAGTGTTGAAAGCATGGAAAGCACGTTCATCTTCAGACTCCGATTGAGAGTGTTCTTCTCAGATTCTTCGTTGCCAAATATTTCGTTGCTAAGTGTTTCGTTGATCCTACCGCGGGACGACCGACGGGTTGAACACTTTAGGCGGAGACGGCCAAGGCTGCAGCCGCGTCGATAATCGCCCCGAATTCGCCCGCCTCCAGTGAGGCCCCGCCCACGAGGCCCCCATCAATATCGGGCTTGGCGAGCAGATCGGGCGCATTGGCCGCCTTGAGTGACCCCCCATAGAGAATCCGCGTTCTGTGAGCCATCTCCGCCCCGAAGAGGTCTTGGAGTACGTGCCGCACCGCCGCGTGCGCCAATTGTGCATCATCGGGTGTTGCCGTGCGCCCGGTGCCGATCGCCCAGACCGGCTCATAGGCGATGACGAGTTTCAACATATCCGCAGGCGAGATGCCCCCAAGTGCTGCGCGAAGTTGCCGCTCATTGACCGCATCGGTCTCGCCGCCCTCGCGCTGGTCAAGGGTTTCGCCAATACACAGGACACATGTCATGCCTGCGCCAAGGGCCGCAGCAGTCTTGCTCGCCACGATGTCATCTGTTTCGCCAATGACATGCCGGCGTTCTGAATGCCCGGTCAACACCCAATGGCACCCAATATCCTTGAGCATGCCGAGTGATACTTCGCCCGTGAATGCGCCGTTGGGTGCATCAGAACAATCTTGTGCACCAACCGGCACTTCTGTGCCATCCGTGCGCAGCGCGCTGAGTACAGCATCGATGTGTACGAATGCCGGAAATATCGCCACATCAACACACGCCCCCGCAGCATGGCGCGCCACTGATCGAGCCAGTGCAACGGCACCATCACGAGTCAGATTCATTTTCCAGTTGCCCGCGATGAGCGGCCTGCGCTGCGCCGGATGCATACCGAACCCTCCTGTTCAACGTTTTGAAAAATGCTGGACAGATAGTATATCGCTGCGTTCAGTGTGTGTATCTGAAATTTATTCTGCAATCGGCAGGGACATGGCGCGCTCAATCAACTGATTCGCCTTGTTTTCCTTGCCCTGCGCGTGCACCATCACCGCAACAACAAACCATGCCTCCCGGGTTGGCTTGCGCAGCGCGTGGCGCGTGGCGCGCTGAGTGAGTGTGCGCAGGCGATCGAATGATCCCAACAGTGTTTTACCATCCAGCGGCTGCGTCTTGAGCGCTGAGCGAATTTCAAATGCTTTTTCAAAGCTGCGCCCCGCCAGTTCGAATTCGCGGTCAATGACATGCGCAAATCCGGTAAGCATCATGGCTTCGCTGCGCACTGCAACATCTTTGCTTTGCAACAATGCTTCAACTGCGCGTTGCGCCGCGTGTGCATCACCCCGCGTCAGCGCCGCGCGAGCCGTCTCCATTGGCCCTGCGGGCGCAACGACAACAGCCTTCACCTGACGCCCGAGCAGTTGCGGATCGTATTGATGCGCGAGCGCTTCAAGCGTGGCCGCATCAAGAGCCGCCTGTGCAGAGTTGTACGGATCGTTGCGATACCCATAGCCGCCGTACCTACCATAGAAATGCCCATGAGGATGCAACACAATGCCAATGTGTCCTGCCGAGCCCACATGATGAAATGTCTGAGGCGAAGCCCCCTGAGCGCTGGGCCCCTGGCGAATACCGCCGACCCCCATACGCACCTGCGGCAGCGCCACACGAGCCCCCTGAGCGATTCCCGAAATCATTCCACACGAAACGATGAGTGCAATCATGGGTGATTTTCGCATGACTTATCCTACGCCCCCCAACGCCCCAACACTCAGCCCCCTCTCATGCCCCGCTGCGCGATCCTTCGCCTACCCGCTACACTCCCGCCCCTATGCGTTCCTCCCCCATGGCGCCACAATGCGGCCTTATTCCCCTCGTGCTGCTGGGCATCTGTGCGCTCGCAGGGTGCCAAAGCCTCGGCATCGGCATTGGCAGCGCCTCGCCGCTCACCATCGAAGCCCTTGGCCCAATGGGCCCCATCGCCCAACTCTCAGTGACCCAGACCACCGCAGTCTTTCGTGAAACCGATGGCACCATCGATGTCATCATCACCGACCTGACAAAAGAACAACTGCACGACCTTGCTCAGGGCGGAGCTTCCACCCCTGGAGTCATTCTGCACGCCCATATGTTTCTCAAGCCCCACGCCGGCCGCACACCCATCGATTTCACCGCGAGCAATTCCGCGTTCACCATGCTTGTCATGGCAAGCAATGATGCTGGGGTCTACGGCGGCGGCGGATTCCTCCTGCCAACTGCAATGAATGCTGACCGGTTCGCTGCGCGCACGCGACATGCAACCCTGCGGCTCATCGGGCACACAGAAGCATTTGTCGATCAATTGGGATCAGGCGATCTCGGCGGCACCATCATCGCTGCACATGACCCCGCACTCACTGAAGATGGCCTGCGCCTGATCGCTGGCGCAATCCAACAAATCCCACAAGCGAAATAGCTATTGTGCAGTCGACGTTGCGGACGCAACGGTTGATTCCAGCCGCGTGATCGCGGTCAATCCGATCGCCATGGCGTCAGCAACATCATTGGGCGTGGGCACCGCGGGCAAATGAAGCGCACTCGCTACAGCACGGCCCACCTGCTCCTTTGTCGCGCGACCGCGACCCGTCACGGCCTTCTTCACTGTCGCCGGGGGCAATTCGACAATTTCAATACCCGCCCGTTGCAGATTCAAGAGGATCACACCCCGGGCATGCCCCATCACAATCGCGGGCCCCGGGCGCTCAACATGTGAAAAAACTGTTTCGACCGCACCATGCGTAGGTGCAACGCGCTCGATGAGCGCCCGCAGATCTTCATCAAGTTCCACAAGCCTCTCCGCCACCGTTCGGTGCGCCGCGAATCGAAAACACCCGGCTTCGATGATGCGCGTCATCGCCCCACCCGCCTCACAACCAAGACAGGCATACCCTGTGATTCGTAGCCCCGGATCAATAGCAAGCACCCGCATGACCTGCGATTCTACTCTCCTGCTCATGCATGCACGTCGGCCCCGCCTACACTAACGATCCGCACGCTGCAATTGGCCCCTCTCCGAAGGAACACGAATGCCCGCCGCACAAGCTCAACTGCATCAGTCACCACTTCACGATTGGCACGTGCAGCATGGTGCCCGCATGGTCGAATACGCCGGGTGGACCCTGCCTATCTGCTACGACTGGCCGGAATCATTTGGCAGCGGTGGCGGCATCATCGAAGAACATCACCAAGTGCGCACGAGTGGCGGCGTCTTCGATGTCTCACACATGGGCCGCATTTATATCAAGGGACGACACGCCCGTCGCCTGCTCGAACGACTTGTCTCGCGCCGCATCTCTGACATGGCTGAAGGCCAGTGCCGATACACACTGATCCTCAATGAGCACGGCGGCGTGCGCGATGATGTCCTCGTCTACCGCATGGACGATGATCATTTTATGGTCGTGTGCAACGGTGCCAACCGCACAAAAATTCTCGATCACATGATGACAGTGCAATCCGAAGGCACACCCAATGGCGCACTTGATGCCTGCACCATTGATGACCGCACATTGACCACCGCGATGATCGCGCTTCAGGGCCCAAATGTCATGGGGATGATCGAGAAGGTCTCGACAGAAGTCGCCGCGCTGAAGCGCTACCGGTTTCTTGAGAAAAACCTGCTTGTGATGAAACTGCTTGTCAGTCGCACCGGGTACACCGGCGAAAATGGTGTTGAAGTGATTCTGCCGGCAAAAGCAATTGGCATGGCAATGAAGATGCTCCTCAAAGACGCGGGCGCCGATGCCAATACGCTCATGAAACCCTGCGGCCTCGGCGCCCGCGACACCCTCCGTCTCGAAGCAGGTATGCCGCTCTATGGTCATGAATTCGATGAAGACACGAATGCACTTGCAAGTGGCCTTGGCTTTGCCATCACCATGAATAAAGACGAAGACGAGCGCGGCGAAGCTTTCATTGGCCTTGAGGCCCTCCGCACAATTGAAAAAGATGGCGGCCCAAAGCAAAAACTCGTCGGCCTCACGCTCGAAGGTAAACGCACTGCGCGCCCGGGCATGACTGTGTGCGCTGGTGACAGCACCGTCGGCCGCATCACCAGTGGGTGCCTTTCGCCAACACTTGGTGCAAGTATCGCGATGGGCTATCTCGATGTCTCTCATGCTGAGCCCGGCTCGACCGTGCAGGTGGATCTCGGACGTAACCGCACAATTGATGCCCTCGTCACTTCCCTGCCCTTCTACCGCTGCGCGACATGAAGCCGTGGCTACAGAACAGACGCAAACGTTGCAAAGACGAACAATGAGTTCGCTGGTGCTGGTTATAACGCGCGCTGCAACCGATGACTGGGCCATTCAAAGCCCACCCGGTTCGATCCGCAACGCTGCTCAGTCGATAGCTGCTCTATCTGAGGGAGGGTTTCAACCATGATGGAACGTGCCGGTCAACCAGTGCGCAGTGCGTTCTCGGACGATCCCGAGATGCAGCAGGTGCTTCAACTGTTTGTTGATGAACTGCCTCGATGCGTGAATGAACTCTCAACGGCGTTCACCGACAACCAACCCGGTGAACTCGCCCGCATCGCAAGCCATCTGATAGATTCCGGCGGTGGATGTGGATTCTCACAAATATCCGCCGCAGCGCGCATCCTTGAAGAAACGCTCACCGATATCAATCCCGGAACCGAAGAAATCCGTCAAGCCATCGATACTCTTGTTGAGTACTGCTCCCGCGCAATTACTTAAAAAAATACGATTCTGTACCGCATTCCACGCCTTCACCCACACTGAATTCACACATGAACATTCAGGAACGTCAACCTACTGTTCTCCTGATCGACCCCGCCCCCGGTGTCCATCGGATGCTTGCGATGCGCCTGCACGATGATGACACGGCGCTTGTTGGCGCCATGACCGGCGAAGAAGGCCTGGAAATTGCACGCTCACATCAACCCTCTGCCATCCTGCTTGAATTGACGCTGCCCGGACAAGATGGATTTTCGATCTTGCGTGAACTAAAAAGCGACCCCGCAACCATGCATGCACCAGTCATCTTTCTCACTACATCTGAGCATTCAGAAGACAAAGTTCGTGCCTTCGAACTCGGTGCGACCGACTATGTCTGCAAGCCTTTCAATATGTCTGAATTGCTTGCACGCATTGCCTCGGCGCTACGCACTCGCCGCCTCATGTACATGCTCGAACAACGGGCACAGATTGATGGCCTGACCGGGTTGTGGAATCGTGCCTATTTCAATGAGAAACTTGCCGCTGAACTCTCGCACATGCAGCGCACCGGCGAATCGCTCGCACTCGCACTCTGCGATCTCGACGATTTCAAAAATATCAACGACACCTATGGTCACCCCTTCGGTGACACCGTGATTCGAAGCTTCTCTGATCTCCTCGCACACACGCTCCGCTCGTACGATGTCGCCTGTCGATACGGCGGCGAAGAGTTTGCACTCATCCTTCCCTCCTCGACAATCAGCGAAGCAATCATCGCCTGCGAACGCATGCGCAAAACGTTCGAAACGCACCTCTGGCCCGGGCATCCAGAATTGAAAATCACTGCTTCATTTGGTGTCGCCGATTGCGGCCTCTCCTCCATGACCAACCCCGCCTCGTGGATTGAAGCCGCCGACATCAGCCTTTACTCCGCCAAGGAAGCCGGACGCAACCGCGTGCATATCTTTGATCCCCGCCTCAGTTCGGGACGCGAACCGATGAAGCTCGCGGCTTAGGGTTCACTCAGCCAGCGCCCGCAACACTGCGAAAAACCTACTTCCCCACCCACCACCGTGTCCCCTCGCGCATCACCGGCCTGTAAAGCGTGTCGCGCTCGATGGGTTCAAAGCCCGCCTCGCGGATCGCGCGCTGCAAGTCGCGCACCGTCACCTCTTGGTGCGTGCTCGCGCCGCCCACTTTCGTGATGTCATACCACACCACCGTGCCGTCGAGGTCATCCGCTCCGCATTGCAGCATCAGCTGCGCTGCGTTGAGGGTCTGCATGATCCAAAACGCTTTGACATGCAGAAAGTTGTCGAGCATCAATCGCGCAATCGCAAGCGTGCGCAAGTTCTCTAGGCCGCTTGGCCCAGGCAGGCGCTCAAGCACACTTCCATCGGGCACAAATGGCAACGGCGTAATCGTCTGAAAATATCCACCCCGCTCATTCATCGCCGGCGTGGGCATCTCCACACCCTGTCGCGTCAGCGTGACGGCCCCGTGTGCATCTGCGTCATACCCTAGCCGCGAAAGCGCCTCATCCTGCGCCTTGCGCAACATATCCATATGCACAAGCCGTTCACGCCGATCTTCAACATGCCCATACAAAATCGTCGCATTGGTATTGAGCCCAAGTTCATGGGCGATCTGGTGCACATCAAGCCAGATATCAGAGCGAATCTTGCCCTTGAACGCCTCATCATGCACGCGATCATCAAAAACTTCCGCCCCGCCGCCCGGCAAACTGCCAAGCCCCGCATCCTTCAATTGCTCAAGCACCCATCGGATGCCCGCAGTACGATCGCTCGCCGTGTACCGCTTTGCAATCTTCGCAAGATGCACAATCTCGACGGCCGTAAATGCCTTGACGTGCAGCGCACTGCCTAGTTTGGCTGCCTCATCGCGGATCGTTGCCACAAGCGCCGGGTAATAGCTCCACGGTAAATATGGGTGCAGCCCCCCCACCACATGCATCTCCGTCGCACCAGATTCCACCGCGCTGCGAGTCTGTTCCCGCACATAGTCAAGGTCGCGCGTGTACGCACCATCCTGGCCTTGCTTGCGATGAAACTCACAAAACGTGCAGCTCAGCGCGCACACATTGGAATAGTTCATATGCCGATTGACGTTGTAATACCCTGCGGTCGGATGCAGCTTCCTGCGCACCGCATCAGCCATTTCAAAAACAGCCCAGAGGTCCGGCGTGGTGTACAACAATTCGCCATCCGCGAGTGTCAATCGCTCCCCCGCGAGTGCGCGCTTGCGCACATCATCAAGCCGCAGATCACGATTGGCTCTGCCCCGAACATGACCAATGCCAGATGGTGAACGTGTCGCAGGCCGCACTTCTCGCGTGATAATGTCTGCCGCGCTCGAATTGATTGGCCCGCCCGGATGCGTGATCATGGTGTCCCTCCCGGCGTGTTCACACGGAAATTCGCAATCGAGTTGCTTATTACCAAACTTTCAAATCTGATTGAAATTATTGTAGTCATGCCCTCCCATCGTCGCAACGCTCCAAATGCAAGCCCGGCTGAACCGACTAGGAAGCTCGTGCGGTTCGGTGCACCGCCCACCCAACCTACTTCTGAGGCTGGGTTTACCGATTGCCTCGTCCTGTCGATCTGTACTTTGGCGTCCTGCTGGCGGGCCATCGGTCCGCCCTGCGCCAGGTCCAACGTGCGGGGGTCCACGCTATGGGTTTGTTTGGCAAGGGCAAGAAAAAAAAGGGCCAGAACACAGCGCCGGCGATCAATCCCGGGCCGCTTGGCAAAGTGCCCACGGAGTTGCCCGAGGTCACCCCGGGTGAAGCGGGCAGCACCTTCCGCACGTCCGGCCCGCCGCCCATCCTCGCGCCAGATGCGATGCTTGCCCAAACCGGTGCGTCAAAACCCGCAGCCGCCTTACCGAAAACCGCTGCCCAAAGCCGCACCGCAACACTGCGCCCTACGCCTGTGCCCACGCATGATCTTGTCGATCTCAGCACCGCCGACGATGATGTACTCAACGATAGTGATGATCCCTCCAACAGCGCAACAGGTCAGCTCAAAGTTGCGCTGCATGAACAGGGTGTTGATTCCGGCCAGCAGGTCATGGATCTCCTTGAACAGATTGAAAAACAACTTGGTCAACTGCAACATCTGCGCACCGAGCGCAAGACGTTCATGGCTGACCTTGACAAGCGCAGCGCAGAGTTAGCATCTCGCGAATCTGACATCAAGGCTCTTGAAGAGGAAGCGCGAGAGAATCATCGCATTGTCGATCAGCTCAAGAATCAGGCCGATCAGGATGCCGACACGCTGAAGCGGGAAAAATCCGCTGTCGAAGCGTCACGCCAGTTGCTTGACGCCCAGCGCAGAACCCTCGATGCACATCAGAATGCCCTTGGCGAGCAACGGGACAAAGTCGAGCAGGAAGAAAAAGCACTCGAAGAAGCTCGCGCCGAACTTGCCAAGATTCAAGACGCCTCTCAGCACGCCATTGCCGCACTTGAAGAGCGTGATGCCGAACTCGCTGAGCTCCGTGCAAAAACCGAAGCGTTTGAATCCGGCGATGACGCAGCCCAGGAACGCGCTTCGCAACTTGAAGATGAACTTGCAACGGCCAACACAGCCCTGGAGGACGCCCAGACTCAGTTGGATTCACTGCGCGACCAATCAACTCACGAGCATGACGAATCACTCGCCAAGGCAAGCCAGGACATCGAGCAGCGCGACCGGGAGATCGAAAATCTGACAAAAATGCTCGATGAAGCAACCCAGCCAGGTGCAGAAGCGCCACCAGTCAATGCTGATGAATTTAATGCCACGCGCCGTGCGCGCCTTGCGCTGGTGCGCTCAGAACTCAACAACCGGGCCCGCAAACTGCACATGGCGCACGACCAACTGCAGGAACGCAAGCGCCAGATCGACCAGAAGGCTGCCTCACTCAGCGCTGCCGGCCCGATGAGCGGCGTGGGTGAAACCCAGCGAACCATGAAGGGCGAGCGCCAGCAACTTGTCGATTACGCCGAGGCCCTCCGGGGCGAACGCACGAAGATTCTCACATTGAAGAACCAGGTACAGCGCTCCGCAAAGCGCACCGAGTCCCGTGTCGCAGCACACCGCGCATCGACCATGCTCTTCGCGATCGTCGGCAGTCTCGCCGTCATCGCAGGTGGTTCATGGATCGCTGCCAACCGTTTTTCAGAGGCGACCTATCTCGCCTCGGTGAGCATCGCCGCTGACCCCGCCGATGGACAAGCTACAACACGCCAGCTTGAATCATGGACGCGTGCACACGAAACCATGATCAATGATCCACAATTTCACGAAAAAGCTGCCGATCGCCTGCGCTCGCGTGGCATTCGTGATCTCGCAACACCAATCGGCGTCGCCGAATATGTCAAACACAACTTGAGTGTCGAATCCGGCGAGCCCGGGCAGATCACCCTCACCGTTACGGGTGTCGGTGCGCCGCGGACCGAACGTGTGCTCGAATCATTCGCCGCCGCCGTCGCTGCTCAAGGCAATGCAAGTCGCGATTTCCGCGCCGATGCCTTGCCAACTGTTGTGGCTTCGGCGGCGCTTGTTGACCCTATCCCCGTCGATGATCCAAGGCTCGAACTCTTCGGCATGATCTTCGGTGGCGCAAGCGCGGTGCTGCTCTTTGGAGGCCTGATCCTGTGGCGCCGTATCGCTTCTGATCAACAGGCCTTTGAAGAGAAGATCAAAATGACCGAGAGCGACTTTGAAGATGTCCTCCCGCCACCCATGACAAATATCATGCAAAGCAACGGGCAGGGTCAAGCCGCTGGCATAAGCGCCTCATAAAACAAAAACACCCCGCGACACGATCACGGGGCATTATGAAAAATATTTCGTTGGCAACGGCCGCTCGGTTTATCCCAGCGCCATCACGATGACGCTTGCCCCGCCTTCGATCGCGGGGCCAACAATCGCAAGTCTGGTCAGATCGACCCCCGTATCCAGTTTCGCCCGAACGTTGTAGGCGATGCTGGTGAAATCGAAAGCATGCAGCTTCGTGTATTCGCCCTCGTTCTCGCCAAGTGCGACCAAGGCATACTCAGCGCCCGCCACCGGAAGGTTGTCGACGATCAGGTGCGCCTCACCAGTATCAGGGTTGATCATGATGAGCGCGCGCGCCGCATCAGCCTCTGGGGCGAGTGGCACAAAAGCCTGCTGCGTGGTCTGCCCCGCCAGCATCGCTTCAAGCAACCCCGGCGACAGATGCATCTGTTCTTCAAGTGCATCCACGGTCAAGCCCATGCGCTCAATCGTCTGCACACGTTCAGAAACGTACGAGAAGAACACACCGAGCACCACCGTTGCGGTGGCAAAGCCAATGCATGCTGCACGCCACAGGGGGGTGGAGTTCCACATCAAGTTGCGAAGGAACGGCGTGTGCTCAGCGCGACGCACCGCCTCCACACGATTGAATGACTGAACCGCATCGCGCACCGCAGACATCACACGAAACTTCAATCCCGCAGGCACTTCGACACTGGGCAACAGTGAATCACTGGCCGCGAAGCGCGCTTGTTCTCTGCGCACCTGACTCTGCACCGCAGGCAAGGCGCCACGGAAGGCTGTTTCAAAATCCGTACGCTCCTGCTCGTCCAAAAGCCCGAGGGCATCCAGTGAGGCATGTTCCAGCAGATCTTGCGTATTCATGCTGCCGACTCCTCCGCCGAAGCGGATTCTCTCAATCTGACAAGAGCGCGACTTAATGCACTCTTGATGGTCCCAAGCGGAATCCCCAATTCCGTTCCGATTTGCTTCAAGGTCTGACCACCGAGGTAGGCCCGCTTGACAACAATCTGTTGCAATTCGGGCAGTTGCTTGATTTTCTCCAACACACTCTCAAACCGCTCACTTGACTCAAGGTTCTGATGCGGTGCCGCACCATTTGATGCTGGCGACCAAGATTCTTCCAATGCCCCGGCGCGCACCCGAGCCTGCACACGACGCAACCTGTCCACCATATGACGACGCGCAAGCAACATGACCCATGTCACCAATGCTGCACGTTTGGGGTCGTATCGGTCTGAGGTCCTCCACAAACGCACAAAGACTTCCTGAACAACATCTTCCGCGTCGGAACGCGTCGGCATGGTCTGGTAGGCCATCCGATACACAAGTGCTCCGAACCGGTCGTACAAATCACCAACCGCAAGCTCATCGCCCGCGGCAATGCGTTGCATGAGCAGCAGATCCTCGTCCATCGAGGAACGAGACCTCCGGCTGACTTTCCTTTCTTCGGTCATGGCTTGCGCCCCTTGCAGCAACTCACCGCCCGTGAAGCATCGACTGCCAGACAGGGCGGCTCTTCCCACACCACCATCATCATATACGCGCCTTGCCTCTCTGGAGTTCCAGAATCCCTCCCAAGACTAAACTCCGTCACCTTTTGCCCGTACAAATCGTCCTAATTACCCTGTGCTACATGGAAATATGTCGTTTGTTCGCTCTTTGGTCGGGTGCGAGTTGCCCTGTTTCGGTTTTTGGTGGGTAGTAATCCTTCCAGAACCGACTATATTATGAGGCAGCGGCCATTCGTCGCTTGGAGGGTTCCGCGATGCGCAAGCCACCGCAGGTTGGTGCGATCGCTAATTGGAACGTGCATGGCACTCCTGCAGTGCGCGCGTTTACGCTTATCGACATCATGGTGTCGTTGTCCGTCGTTGTGCTTCTGATTTCCCTCCTGCTGCCCACCCTTGCCTCCGCGCAAGAAGCCACACGACGCATGGTGTGCGCGTCGAACCTGCGCCAACAGGGCATCGCGATTCAGAACTTCGCCTTAAGTAATGCTGAACAGATGCCATCCAGTATCTTTGACTCCCCTAGACGAAATGCTGAGCACTCCGTTGAAGAAACCATCTTCCTTCGCCTTGATCAAGCGAAACGCGTCGACGCATTTCGGCGCGGAAATGCTCGCCGCGTTCCATCGCTGATTGAAAGTACAGATACGAAACTGGTGTGGGATGGTCTTGGCAAGCTCTATTCCGAAGAATATGTCAACCACCACTCGTGTTTCTATTGCCCGAGCCATCATGGCTCACACCCGGAACAACTCTACCGTTCCAGATTTCTTGACACCTCGACGCACATTAGTCAGGTTTCCCGTGAAATCGCGGGCAACTTCCAACTCCGACTCGGTCTCGGCAAGAAGCGGATTTCAGATCTCAACCCTTCATACGCGCTCGTCACTGATGCTGTGCGTTCTCAGGTGGACTACAACCATATCACCGGCAACAATCTTTTCCGTGCTGACCTGAGCGTCTCTTGGTTCGCAGACAGCACGCGCGAACTGTGGAACGTGCTTGCCGCAAATGATAAAGAGGGCTCATCGGCGCTGCGCTCCTCTGTTGTTAAGGCATGGCTTATCCTCGATGGCGATGATCACCGCCGCCGCTAAAGCCCACCGGTGATTCTCAAAGCTCATGGAACCCTCAATACCCATTGCCGGTACCGTTGCGCAGTGACCATGCGCCATACACATATCTCACAAACTTCTTTTGCACTCCGCCTTTGCATATTGGTTGCGGCAATCACCCCGCTGGCCTCTGCCCAGGTCACGCCCAGACAATCACTCGTCGGGATCAATCGGCCTATCCCCGTTCTCATTGATGCCCCAAAACCCGAAGCACAACCCGCTCATATTGAATTAGTGCTGGCTTCCACCGATGGCCACGTCATCGCGCGCACGATGACTGCACCTGGCAAGCAGGATCTTGCCCATCTGTTCCCCCTTGTGTGGACCACCGCTGACATCCCTGTCCTCTATGCCCAGCTCATCATTGACGGCAACCACATCGGCCCCCCGCTTGTCATCCAACCACTTGAAACACCCGCACGCGCTGAAGATGGCCTGACCGCACGTGTCCGCAATGAACACTTTCTCCTGCGTGAACTGGCGGCACTCCCCCAGGCGAAACTCGATGAACTCGCCAGACAAACAACCGTGCACGCGCCCAATCCTCCGGTACGTTCCGGCGTGCGCCTCTGGATCGATCAGCGCATCATCCTTGAGACCGACGCGGGCGAAATTGAACTCGCCCTGCGCCCAGATGCTGCCCCCAACACCTGCTATCACTTTTTGCAACTCGTCAATGACGGCCTCTACACACAAGTGCCTTTCCATCGCGTGATCGCCGCCGATGCTCAGGGCCGACCGTTTCTCATTCAATCAGGCGACCCCACCGGCACTGGCGCAGGCGGCTGCGGCATCTCTATTGATTTTGAACCTTCAACTTTGCCGCATGATTTTGGTGTGGTTTCGATGGCACGCAAGCCAGATGATCCCAATTCTGCAAGCTCGCAGTTCTTCATCTGTCTGTCGCGCGAGGCCTGCGCAGGCCTTGATGGCAACTACACCGCCTTTGCACAGGTGGTGCGCGGCCAAGACGTCATCGCAACGATCGCAGCAACGCCCACCGGTGCCAAGGGCCGCCCCATTGATCCGCCGCTCGTGCAGCGCGCACGCACGATTCCTGCGCCAACACTTGCCGATCGCACTATCGAGTCGCCCGCTGAGCCCCTCTTGCCCAAGCCAACCCCGCGCTAAGCCTTCCCTCGCTCGCCGTGCAGCGCACGCCATTTCGTCACAGCTTCCGGCTCGCGCCCATAGAGCGGCACAAGCACATCGGGCGATATCGGCGCAAAGACATCGGATGCGCGCGCCACGAGGTGCGCATCAAAAATCGATGCAACAACACTCACGCCGTGCATATCTGCGCCGTTGTCCACAAGCAGATCAACAATCGCCTGCTCCGCCACAAGTGTCGCGCCCTCTTGCAACGACTCTCCAAGCTCAGCAAATGTTTTGAGCCCCGCATCACCCACGCCCGGCCCAGCACCATCACCAAACCGGTGTACCCACATATCCGATCGCTTATATGACAACGCAACGAAGACCGTTCCTTGCGTGTTGACCTGCGCCCGCAATGCCGCCGCCGTCGGCACCGCAACACATTCCGCACCGGTCACTTCGCAGAGCATCTTCGCAGTCGCACACGCAATGCGCAATGATGTGTACCCGCCCGGCCCGATCGACACCGCAACACGCCCGATGTCTTTGGGCATCACCTTGGCCCCTCGGCACAGCCGATCGATCCCCGGCATCAGGGCATCATCATGCCGGCGTCCGCTTTTCAGCGCTTCCTGAGCCACCAACTGACCGGCTCGCATCAGCGCCACACCTGCTCCGGGTGCTGCGGGATTCGATGTTTCAATGGCCAGGGTCAGCATCAGCGCACTTTCTCAATGGCAAATCGCCCACAGATGGAAACCCAATACTAGAGTGAACTGCCTTATGGACGAAGAACCTGCCATCCAACCCGATCCTGACACCCCAGTCGATGCCCCCAGCGCCCCTGCAGCGCAAGATCGCGCCGAGGCAGCTGGCTATCCCCCTGATTCCGGCCCGGAGCAGCGCGTGCGCCTGATTCGCCCGGCCTTTCTGCGCGGAAATCCACTTGAGGCCGCTGCGTGGATTCTTGCCCCAGTTGCAATCGCCGCCCTTGCGATGTTCATGGGAGGCGATCAGGGCAGCACTTGGGCGGGCAAAACGCTCCTCTTCCTCGGCCCCTTTGGATGGGGCGGGCTTGTCGTCCGCTGGCTGCTCGTCACACGCGGGTGCTCACTTGAAATTTCAAACAAACGCACCCTAGAACGACGCGGTCTCTTGTCCCGCAGCACCAACGAAGTGCTCCACGACCACATCCGCAACGTGCAGGTGCATCAAAGTTTCTACGGGCGGCTCGTCAATGTCGGCCAGATCGGTATCGCAAGCGCCGGGGCTGAGGGCATCGAGATCGAAGTGGCCCATTTGCCCAATCCGCATGGTCTGCGGGAAGTGATCGATCTATACAGGCCGCTCTAGTTCGACCGATGTACACTCTGACGATCGCACAAGGAGCTGCATTGACCGACACTCATCAGACACTATGGGAACGGCTGACTTGGCATGGCCGCATCAAGGCCCGCGCTATCGTGTGGGCCATCGGCATCCCGCTCGCTGCTTGGGGCGCGATCATCTTGAGCCCCGCGTGGCTCACCCTGCCCGTCATTGGCGTCGCCCTCACCGCCATGGGTGTTTCGGTGGGCAAAGTCACGCGCGCCGTCGATCAAGCCGTGTGCTGGACCTGCGGCAACGATCTGTCTGAAGAACACGCCTTCGAGCATGGTCTCGTCTGCCCAGCCTGCGGCTCACTCAATCAGCACAAGCCGGTGCAGGTGGCCATTTCCCCTGAAACCGAAATACCTGATGCACTTCAGGATAATGATCGCGGCGATCTCACAGACCTCGACATGGGCTGAACCTTGCCATAGGTCAAACTCCGCCACGCCCATTCAAGGGGCCCAAAGCGGAATCGCTTCAACCACAGCATGCTGAAAATAATCTGGAACACCCAGATGCCAACAACGATCGGCACCAGTTGTGCGCGGCTCAGTTCGCCAAACAGGCCAAGTCCAAGGCCACTGAGCCCGAAAAAGATGAAGCTGCAGATGACGGACTGGCCAATGTAATTCGTAAAGGCCATGCGCCCGACTGCTGCGAGCCCCTTCTGCACCGGTTGAAGTGCATTGCTCTTACACATGAGCATGATGAGCCCGACCCACCCCAGCGCAACAAACATGGATGCGACATAGTTGAAGTTCATGCCCGCGATGAACTGATGCACCACATCAAACTCGTGCGCCGTGTTGTAGCGCACGCCAACACCGATGATGGGCCAGCCAATCGCAAACCCGATCGCTGCAAGCAGGGCATAGAACCGTGTCGATCGCGCCGCCGAGAACACCCCCCACTTGAAGAGCGCCATGCCAAGCACAAAACACCCGCCAGCGCGCCATATCCCCCACCATAAAAACAGGAATGTCTGCATCCAAATTACACCCGGCGCACGGTGTTCGATGCGATCAGTGATGACGCCGCGCACCGCTGCCGCTTCTTTCTCAATCTTCTCTTCGGTCGGATAGAACTCGTCGCGCAGGCCCCCCGAACGTTCGCCAGTTTTTTCGTTGACTTTGCCAGCCCATGCATCGACCTTCCTGAGATCGAACGCCTCTGTGGGCTCGCCCGCCGCCTCCACCGCGACGAAGCGCTCGTATTCGGCGCGGGCCGACTTCATACTCACTCCGAACCCAGTATTGATCAACGGCACTACCGACAGGAACACAATCGCAATCAATGTCAGCCATTTCGCAGGCAGCTTCCACAACGGAAAGAAAAGCATGCCGCACATCGCGTACATCACCAGAATGTCACCTTCCCAGATGAGATACGCATGAATCAACCCGAACAGCAACAACCATCCCATCCGCCGATAGTGCAAGCCCGCGGCCTTGCCGTGCTTCACAATCGCCTTGCGCGCAAAGAGAACAATTCCAGCGCCGAAGAGCATCGAGAAAATGCTCATCATTTTCATGTCGAAGAGCAAATGGCCCGTGAGCCATGTCGCATAATCAAGGCCTTCGAACCCGCCTGCGCGCGCTGGCTTGAACATCGCAAATGATGTGAGCGCGAAGAACGGGATATTCATCACGAGGATGCCGCACAAGGCAAGCCCGCGCAACGTGTCTATCGAATCGATGCGCTTTGCTGCCACCACCGGCGCGGTAGCTGTCTCAGCCAGTACGCCGTTCAGTTCGCCGTCAGCGCCGGTTTCGTCAACCATGAAACGATGTCTCCCGTATCACTCAAATCTTCAACTACCCGATCCGCACTCGCAAGATCATCCACTGAAAACATACCCGTCGCCACCGCAAGCACCCGGCACCCATGCGCCCGGGCACACGAAATATCATGGGGCGTATCACCAACCACCGTCACCAGTTCTCCAGTAATCGCCCGCCCGTGATGCTCCAGATACCGCTCCATCGCCACCGCGGGCAGATGCTCCCGCGCCGGCGGCTCGTGCGGCGACTCGCACCCCCATGCACACACCTGGAACCGATCCACATCAATCCCCGCCGCCTCAAGCTTGATCCGCCCCGTGTCCGGGTAATTCCCTGTCAGCAGGCCAAGTGTGAGATGGTCCATTGCATGCAACTGCTCAAGCAGCGCTGGCACACCTAGGCAGGGCTCTGCAGGCGTCGGCTCAACACTCAGTAACCGAATCAGGTGCTCCCGGTACGCCGACCTGAACGCAGCTTCACTAGATGCATTGACAGGCTTTTCGTGCGCCGCGAGCAAATCGCGAATGATCAATGGATCAAGCCGACCCGCGTAATCAATCCGATCCTCGCGAAAATCCGGGCCATACAGTGCCCGCCCCGCAGCCCCCATCGCACCCACACCAGCCCGGCCCGTGGTGATCAGCGTCGCATCAACATCAAAAAGAATCAGCATGCCTGTGGTTCTCCCTCATCCAAAAGTGCCCGGCCCTCGAAATCCGGACCGTGTCCACACCATACGATCACGCCGCGCGTGCGTTCATGGTGGACTTCCTGACGATAATTGACCCTTGCACGTCCGAATCATGTCAAAGTCCGCCCTGTTACATCGAGAATCGCCTGGAAGATGCTTGACTTTGCACGCCCGAGTTGACCTAGGCTCTACAGACGTCACATTGTGAGTAATCGGAATCTGGCCGCCCCCACCCATCGGGCCCCATGTGCCGCCTTCAAGTAAGACAGGCACGGGCCAACACGTCGAAGGGCAAGCCGCGCCGACCACTGACCGCCGAATGTGCGGATGGTGATTTTCCAAGGAAAGAAACTTGTGCGCATCGGGCCTCGGGGCCGCACGTCACTCAATGCGCATCACGTTACGGGTGGATCCATGGACGGCACGCGCCAACAGCAAACGCGCATCACCAACGATGACCCTGCGCGCGTTCTTGACGCAACAGACATCGTGCGCCTCATTGGCGATGTTGTGCAATTGAAGCCCAAAGGACGCGAGCATGTCTGCCTCTGCCCCTTCCATGACGATCGCAATCCATCGATGTACGTCGTACCCAACAAACAGATTTTTTATTGCTTCGTCTGCGGCGCAGGCGGCAACGCCTTTGAGTTCGTCAAGCGCTACCACAACATGAACTTCCGCGAAGCCCTCGAAATGCTCGCGGAACGCGCGGGCATCACCCTCACGCCTTGGCAGGGCAAATCGCAATCCACTGACACAACCGAAACACCCGGCGTGGATCGCGCCGATATCGCCCATGCCAATCAACAAGCCCTCACCTTCTTCCGCGGCATCCTAAATCACAAAGAACATGGCACTACTGCGCGAAATATCATCGAGAACCGTGGCATCTCCAGCGAAATGGTCGAAACCTTTCTCATCGGTGCTGCCCCTGACAAATTCGACGGCCTTGAACAATGGGCCAAGAAAAAAGGGCACGACCTTTCGCACTTTGAGGCCGCGGGTCTGCTCAAATGCCGCGAAGATGGCTCGCACTATGACGCCCTGCGCCATCGCCTGATCTTTCCGATTCTGGATCAGATGGGGCGCGCCATTGCCTTTGGCGGGCGCATTCTCAATCCCGATGATGTGCCGAAATATCTCAACAGCCCGGAGACACCGCTCTTTGCGAAGGGGTCGACGCTGTATGGTCTCTGGCAGGCGCGCACCGCACTCCGCGACACGCGCCACGCGATCGTCACCGAGGGCTACACCGATGTCATCGCCTGTCATCAGGCTGGCATCTGTAATGTCGTTGCCTCTCTCGGCACCGCCCTCACGCAGCGTCATGCTCAGGTGCTGCGCCGCATGGTCGATCGGGTGACTCTTCTCTTTGATGGTGATGAAGCTGGGCAGCGCGCCGCCGACCGCGCCGCCGATGTCTTTTTTGCAGAACCCATCGATGTGCGCATCGCGGTGATTGAGGATGGCAACGATCCGGATGACCTGCTCAAAGGTGAGCGCGGCGTCGAAGCCTTCCATGCATTGATCGAGGCCGCCGATGACGCGACCGCATTCCGGATCACGCGTCTCTCGCAGAAACTTACTGCCAATGACCACGCAACTGGCTCGATGGCCCGAACGCAAATCATCGAGCAGGAAGCGATTCGCCTGGTCGAACTTGGGCTCAACACCCTTTCGCCGATGCGCCGCCAAACGATGATTCGCCACCTTGCCCGCCTGGCAGGGGTCGACGAACGAGCGGTGTGTACAGAAATCGTCCATGCAGAGCGCCGCCTTCGTGAAGCCCGGGCTCGTGCTGCCCAGCACGCACAAGACGGTTCTGAAGCCCTAATCGCCGATCACCCCCCTGTTTCAGTTGGTCCGCTCCCCTCCGCTGATTGGCTGCTCGGATGCCTGCTCATCGAGCCCAAACTGGCCGCCGAGCACACGCCAGAGGGTGAAGACAACGCAAGCTGGGCACCTTCTCTTGCACAAGTGGGTGACGCGCTGCAAAAGAGCGCCTACGGTTCGGACCCGCTCAAGGCCATCAGGGCCAGAGTGGCAACGGCGCTCACCGAGGGCCGGGGCGAAAGTGTGTCCGAAATGCTCCTGACCTGCGAAGACGAAGCACAGCGCCGCGCATTGACGGCACTGGCGACGCGAGTTGAACTCGAAACCGCAGGAGATAAGGATCGTTTGCAGACTCTCTTCCATGATGTTGCGCGCCAGTGTGCGCGAGAGAAACACTCGGAACACACGACATCGCGTGATGCAGATGCCATCGCGCGACAACTTGAAGCGATCGGAGAACGACATCGCGCGTTGGGAGGGGATCCACTCGCGGTGGCGCGCAAAGCGCCCGGATAGTTCAGGGGATAAGGCGCAGTTGAATCGGTGAATATGAATCGGGACGGAACGGAAACACACAGAAGGTTGTCGGGCATTTTGACTCGACGCCGCACAAGCGGAGACGCACGTTGATGACGCAACTTCATCCAGCATTGGAAGAGCTCATTGAAATTGGCCGCGGGCGCACATGGCTCGCCTACGAAGAGCTCAACAGCACGTTGCCAGATGAGCTGGTCGATCCCGAGCGCATCGATGAGGTGCTGGTCGCCCTCGATGATGCACGCATCGAACTGGTCGATGAGCGCGAATTCCGCGCCCGGCGCTGGCGCGAAGCCAAACGTCTTGGCGAATCGAATCCCAAGGAACTGGAACCCGAAACCACAACAGCCAAGATGCCCGCGGTGCGAGATCTCTTGCGTTCTTTTGAAGATCGCCTGGCACTCGCGGCCTTTGCTGGCGAAGACGATGCCCCCATGGGCGAGGGTGATGCAACTGGAGAGAACGCCGTCAAACGCATTGACGATCCTGTCCGCATGTACCTCACGCAGATGGGCACCATCCCCCTGCTAACGCGCGATGAGGAAATTCGCCTGGCCAAAAAAATTGAAACCACGCGCATGATCTTCCGCAGGCGTTGTCTTGAAAGTGATTTCGCGGTCGCCGAGGCCGTTCGTGTCCTCGAACAGGTTCACAAGGGCGAACTGCCCTTCGACCGTACGATGCGCGTCTCGACCGCCGAAGAAAACGCCAAAGAGAAAATCGCCAACCGCATTCCCTACAACCTTGGCACCATTCGTCTGCTGCTCGAAGAGAACCGCGTTGATTGGGAGAAACGCGAAGAGTTCATGGATGCTGGTGATGAAAAGGGCACCGCGGATATGGATGAGCGCATCGTCGAGCGCCGGCGGAAGCTCGCCACACTCACCGAAGAGTGTTCGCTGCGCACAAGCCGCATCGTTCCCTTCCACCGCAAAATGCGCTCGATCACGCAGCGCATGGCAGACCTTGAACGCGACCTCGCCAAAGCAGATTCTAACCCGGCCAATTATGACCCTGAAGATGTCGCCGTGATGCACGAAACCCTGTCGGGCCTGCGCTCACTGGTGCTTGAAGATGTCGAACCCTTCTCGCGCCGCGTGCGCCTGCTCGACACCGTCTTCTGGGAGTATGAACAGGCCAAACGCGACCTTTCTGCAGGCAACCTGCGCCTCGTCGTTTCGATTGCCAAGAAATATCGCAATCGCGGCCTCTCCTTCCTCGACATCATTCAGGAAGGCAACACCGGCCTGATGCGCGCCGTCGACAAATACGAATACAAACGCGGCTACAAGTTCTCGACCTACGCCACATGGTGGATTCGTCAGGCCATCACCCGCGCCATCGCCGATCATGCCCGCACCATTCGCATTCCGGTGCACATGATCGAAACCATGAGCAAGCTGCGCAACTTCCAGAAACAGTTGCTCCAGAAACTCGGGCATGAGCCCACCATCGAAGAGCTCGCCGAAGTTGCAGGCATGAGCGCTTCGGAAGTTCGGCGTGTGATGAAAATCTCGCGACACCCAATCTCACTCGACCGCCCTGTTGGTGAAAGTGAAGATTCTTTCTTTGGTGATTTCATCGAAGATGACAGCCAGGAAGCTCCGTCAACCGTCGCAGCATCCGAAATGCTTCGCAAACGCATTGACGAAGTCCTCAAAACACTCACTTATCGTGAACGCGAGATCATCAAGCTGCGCTATGGCATTGGTGATGGCTACACCTACACCCTCGAAGAAGTGGGCCGCATCTTCAAGGTCACGCGCGAACGCGTGCGCCAGGTTGAAGCCAAAGCAATCCGCAAGCTGCAACACCCGGTGCGGGCGCGCAAGCTGAGTCAGTTCCTTGAATCCGATGGCACCGCGCCCCCCCTCCCCGAGAAACCCGCGACCCAGCAAGCGGCGGCATCCGCACAAGCTACACCCAAAGAGACAGCACCAAAGGAGACCGCACCAGAGCAGGCAATGCCCGAGCAAGCTGCAATAGTGCTGCCCGAGTCGGAACAATCGGCCAAGCCCAAGGAATAACACCCCCCGTCTGCTGTAGAACTGCAACAAATCCCAAACCCCTCCGCCCGTGCGGAGGGTTTTTTCTATCCTGTGCCTATCGCACGCGCGATTCAACCAGACAGATACCAAAATCAAAGAAAGCCTTTCATGCCCCTTCGCTTCAAGAAACGCCTGCTCGCGCATCTACGCCACGACACCTACACCCCTTCCGATATTGATCTACTTGCAGAAGATCTGCGCATTGATCCTGACGAACGGGGCATCTTTGCTCAAGCTGTGCGCGAACTTTCTGAAGCGGGCGATCTTGTCGTCGGCGCCGGCGAACTCGTCACGCTCCCACCGATGGGCAACGAAGTCATCGGACAATTCCGTGGTACTTCCAAGGGCTTCGGCTTCATCATCCCGGAAGATGTTTCAAAGCATGGCGATTTGTTCATCCCGCCCCATTCTGTAGGCGATGCCATCACGGGTGATCGCGTGCGCGCAGAAGTCCATGAACAGCGCAACCCAAAGCCCGGCAAAAGTCCTTATATCGGCGTGATTGTCGAAGTCCTCGAACGCCGGCATTCCAACTTCACAGGCACCATCGTGCGCGATCGCGGGCTCTGGTGGGTCGAGCCTGATGGCAAAACACTCAACGATTCATTTGTCGTCAATGACGCTGAAAGCAAAAACGCCAAGGAAGGTGACAAAGTTGTCTTTGAAGTCATCTCCATGCCCGAAGATGGATACGCAGGCGAAGGCGTCATCGTGCGGGTCCTCGGTAAAGCAGGCCTGCCTTCAATTGAAACGCAGGCGATTATTGAAGCGCACGATCTCCCCGGCGATTTCCCCGAAAAAACTCGAGCCGAAGCGCGAGGCCTGACCCAGGCATTTGAAAATAAAATCCAGACCATGCTCGATTCGGGCAACCCCTTCCCCGAAGCCGAACGTCTCGACCTGCGCGACCGCCTGATCTGCACCATCGACCCGCCTGATGCCAAAGACTATGACGATGCCATTTCCATCGAGCGCACCAAACGCGGCTGGAAACTCGGCATTCATATCGCCGATGTCGCAAGCTTTGTCACGCCCGGCACCGCCCTCGATACCGAAGCCACAGCGCGCGGCAACAGTGTCTACCTGCCGCGTCTGGTCATCCCGATGCTGCCCGAGATTCTCTCCAACGGCATCTGCTCCTTGCAGGAAGGTGTCGAGCGCTTCTGCAAAAGTGCGTTCATCGAATATGACGAAAATGGCAACGTTCTCGCGCAGGGCTTTGCTGCAACACTCATCAAATCTGCAAAGCGCATGACTTACCTCGAAGCGCAAGCTGTTATTGATGGCAAGTTCGAAGAAGCTGAAAAACATGCGCGCACGGACACGCCCATCACAGAAGAAATCATCGATGCCCTGAAGATGATGAATCTGCTCTCAAAACGCATCCGCGAGCGCCGCCGGCGCAGCGGTATGATTCATCTTGACCTGCCCGATGTCGATCTTGTTTTTAATGATGAAGGCCGCGTTGTTGATGCTATTCCTGAAGATGATGCCTACACGCACACCCTGATTGAAATGTTCATGGTCGAGGCCAACGAATCGCTTGCCAGGCTTTTTGAAGACCTGAACGTACCGATCATTCGGCGCACGCATCCTGATCCTGTGCCGGGCCAGGGCGAACAACTGTCGACATTTGTGCAGGTTGCGGGCTATCGCATTCCAAAAGCCCCAACGCGCGAAGACCTTCAGCGTCTGCTCGACGCTACCAAAGGTTCGCCCGCAGCCCCGGCGGTCCACATGGCGGTGCTGCGCACGCTCACCAAGGCCGAATATTCTCCGGCCCTCATTGGCCATTTCGCCCTTGCAAGTAAGGGCTATGCGCATTTCACGAGTCCCATTCGCCGCTACGCCGACCTCACCGTGCACCGCGCCCTCACCGCCTACCTTGCCAACACTGACAATGGCCGCAACACGCCCAAAGATGACGCCGCCAAGACCAAACTCGGTCGCACATTGAATGATGACCCCGCGTGTCCGGATGAAGCGGCGCTCACGCAAGTTGCTGGCGGGTGCAATCGAACAGAGCTTCGCGCTGTTGCCGCTGAGCGCGAGCTGCGCCAGTTCCTTGTGTTGCAACTCCTCGAAGAACACATCGGCGAAAGTTTTGAGGGCATCGTCACCGGCGTCAGCCCCGCAGGCGTTTTCGTACAGTTGCAAAAATATCTCGCAGAGGGCATGTGCAAGACCGCTGACCTGCCCACCGGCAATGAGAATAAGAATGCCAGCAACAAACGAGGCAATTACAACGAACGCGCCTTCTGGCGCATCGATAAACGCTCCGGTGCGCTCGTTGAAAAGAACTCGGGCCGCAGCTTCTCGATTGGTGATCGCATCGAAATCACAATCGCCGCCATTGATCTTCCGCGTCGGCAAATGGAACTCGTCATCACGCAGGCCAATATGCGCAATGTCGGCAAAGCAAAGAAAATTGCCGGGCGAACCGCCGGTGACGATGACACTGCCGATCCCACAGGCCTCGGGCTGACCATTGGAGATGTCATTGTGCCGCAGCGCACCGGCGCTCAGCGGCGATCACAAAAGAGCAAATCCCGCGACAAACGCAAGAGTGACCACCGTTCTGATCGCAAGGACAAGGGAAAAAGGCAGTAAGAAGAAGAACAAAAAGAAGTTTCACCACCCCCTCGCATGGTGTTATGGGCGCGTCAAACACAAAAACCCGAATCAAGTCACGCGCTCTGGGTGCAACCTTCGCAGCCAAATCACATGCGGGTGGTAGAGCCTTTCACCCGCTGCACATGAGGCAACCGGGGCACTCAAAAGATGCGCCAGGGATGGCGCGCCGGTTGCGTCGCGAAGGAACGCGGCGGCCGCGCATGCTCTGAACGTACTTCAGACTGTACGCGGATTCCACAACCCCGTCCGCGCGCCGGCGGAGCTTCCGGTGCTCATCAGGAATGGATGCCATGCACGATTCACGCACCAAGAAGGCCCCTTTCGCACGCCCCCTTCCCATTTGTGCCGCAGCAAAAATTGGCGCTGCGGGCCTTGTCCTGCTCGCAGGAGGAGTCGCTGCCATCGGCGCTGCGCCCGGATCGATGCGCATCGCTGCGCAATCTGGAGCGCACACTCTGCGCAGCGCAGCGCAGGTTCCGACTGGACAGGTTGGCCTTGACGTCGGCCTTGATGATGAACAGGTGCAACCCAATCGCGCTGAGCCTCAACCTGTGCCCCGCGATCCGAGGGACATCAATCGCGATGCCGACGAACGCTTGCGGGCTTTTGAAGAGCGCCGCCGCGCTGCCGAGGCTGCCCGCGATCAGGCAGGCACCAACGGACAGCGCATCCTCGGCCCTGGCGCGGACTTGCCCAAGATCAATAATCTTGATGACCCGTTGCTCAACGCCGGGCTCGCTCCGGATGATGTGATTGATCTGACCCTGCGCGAATCACAGGAACTTCTGGCACTTCTCGATTTTACATCGCGCACCCTTGGCATCAATATCCTTGTTGATGACACACTGCAAAATCAGAACGTCACTTTGAAAGCGCCGATTCAGCTCAAGGCCGGGCAACTGCTTCCCTTTGTCAGCGCCCTGCTTGAAGAGCGCGGGTTCGTGATGACCCCAAATCCGCAGGGCTTTTACACCGTTTCGCCCGCAGCGCAACTGCCCATGCACCTCACGGGCCCACTCGCCACCACGCGCATTATCCCCACGCCCATGGTCAGACCAAGCGTGCTCGAACCCGTCATCACCGCCACCATGAATGTTCCCGCAGGCGGGGCAGCACTGCGCATCACATCCCTCGATGAACTTGGCGTCCTTGTTCTCACCGGCGGCCCCACCATGCTCGATCGCGCCGAACAACTGATCGAACGGATCATCGCTGAGCGCAGCGGCCAAACCCTGCATCGCTTTGAACTGAAAAATGTCTCTGCAAATTTCGCGATCGATCGCATGCTCGAACTCAACGGCAAACTGGGCGGCTCCTCGAGAACAGGTATAAATGTCCCGCAGAATATTCCCGGTCAGCCCGGCCGCCCGGGCGGTGTTGCCGGTTCATTGACAAGCCTCGACACGCGCTTGTTTGTCGATCGTGGCAACGCCATTTTGTTCCGGGGTACCGCTGAAGAGGCCGCCGAAGTTGAGGGCATCGTTACCGCAGTCGATGTCATCACCTCGCTGATCGCGCGCCGGTACGTCGCGGGAGGTGTCACACTTGAAGTCGCCCGTGCTGCAGAGGGCCTCGGGCTCGGTTCAATTACCACCGCTGAAGGTGGCGCAGCAAATCCAGCGCAGCAAGCCTTCAATCGTCCGCAGAACCCGCAGCAACTCCAGGGCACAAGTACCATCTCTGGAAGTCGATTCGTTGTCGATCCAGAAAACGGCACCTTCACATATTTCGGTACTGCCCCCCAACACCAGCGCATCGAAGCGCTTGTCGAGGAGTTCAAAAAGCAAGCCATCGACACGGGTACACAAATTCGCGTCTACAAACTCTATTACGCAAGCGCCGGCGGAGCAGAAGGTGGCGGTGGTGATGGCGGCGGCGCCAATCGGCGCGGCCCAGGCATTGCTGAAATTCTCAACGAACTCATTCAAGACCCAAGCACACAGCTTGCCACCGGGCGGTTTCTCCCGGGAGGCGGTGCAAATCCCACCGGCGCATCCGGCAATGCTGCAGATGTCATCCTCACACCAGAAGAGGGCGAAGATGCCAGCGCCATCGGCGGCACGCGACTCGTGGCCACTTCCGAAAACACCATCATCGTCTCCGATCCCGCCCGCAACCAACTTATTATCAAAGCCCCCGCACGCGCCCACGAACAACTCGAGCGCATCATCCGACAACTCGACAAACCCCAGTCGCAGGTGCTTGTCGAGGTGCGCATCGTCTCACTCACTTCAAACGATGACTTTCAATATTCCGCAGATGTGCAGGTCAACAACGGACAATGGTCTTGGCTTTCGACCTTCGGAGTCACTGCGCCCGGCGCCTCGATTGTTGATCCGCTGTCCGTTGGCGCCAGCGCCACGACCGGCGGCATCGGCATCACCTCCGCAATCATTCGCTCCGACTTCGTGCCGATCGCAATCAATGCGCTGAAAAATAACGGCGAAGCGCGCATTCTCTCGGAACCGCGCCTGCTCGTCAATGACAACCAGGAAGGCACGGTCAATTCTGTGCGCGAAGAGCCTTTTGCCACCACCACCCAGACCGCGGGGAATCCGGTGCAAACCTCGCAAGGTGGCGCCGAAGAAGCGGGCACACAACTCACGGTCACACCGCAAATCAGCGCCGATCAATCCGTGATTCTCGATTTCACCATCGAACTCTCTTCCTTCGACCGCGCCGGGCAACAAGCAAATCTTTCCCCGCCCAAACAGACCGAAACCTACGAAAGCGTAGTCACCGTGCCGTGGGACTCGACAATCATCGTTGGCGGCTTCCGCTTTGAAGAAGAAAGCGACGCCGAAAGCAAGGTGCCTGGGCTCGGCGACATTCCCATCATTGGTGATGCCCTTTTCAAGTCAACCCAGAAACGCAAAAGCTCACGCACCATCTTCGTCTTCATCACCCCGCGCGTCGTCTCCGATGTCAAGGGTGGCGGGCTGCAACTGATGACCGAGGGACCACTCGCCGAGTCCGGGCTCAACAGCGACGCCCCCCAGCTGCTTCCCGCGCTCATGCCTGTTCGCGGAGCCCGGGAGCGTCTCATTGACCAACTTGAACAAGACTCAGAACAACAGGAAGCCGCGATGCCCCCAAACACCCCCCTCGGGTCGGCAGACCGGACATGGGCAAGCGCCAATTCTCCCCAAGACCCTCAGCACCGATAGGATGATGCCGAATAATAGGGTGTTCACTTTGCAATGAGTATGGCTGCCTCTCATCCAGCACGACCCCATCCTGCTTCAGCGCGCTCGCGCACAGATGGTGATGCTGCGCCCATCGACAGCGCCCCGAACGACGCCCAGGCGGTCGCAAATCTGCTCGCCCCGCTCCCAATCTCACCTGAAGCCATCGAGCGTTTCGGCGCCCTCCCCGGCGCCGATGATGAACCATGGGATGTGCTTCTGACCACAATGGCCGTGGACGAACAGAGCGCTCTTGAAACACTCGCAAAGCGCCTTGGCATTCCATTTGAACTAGAACCCAGGCGCGAAGAATCTGCCGAGCAGTTTTATGATCGCATCCCCGCCGCTGCTTCCAGGAGACACCAGATCGCAGGATTGTCGCGCACCGAACACGCCATGGTCATCGTGACAAGCCAGCCCATGCAACCTGCGGTCTTTGCAACCGTTGAGCACCTGCTCGGCATGCCCATCGAGATTGTTCTCTCCCCCCGCGCCGCAGTGGGCGACATCATCAATCGCGGCTACGAACAAAAACGCGACCTTGTCACCGAAATCGTCGAAGACATGCCCCTCGATGAATCCGCCATCGAACGCGCTGCATCAAGTCTCTCTGGCGCAACCGACCTCATGCAACTGGCGCGGCAAACGCCCGTCATCCGTCTCGTCAACATGATTCTCTTCGAGGCCCTGCGCCGCCGCGCAAGTGATGTGCACATCCAACCCCTCGAAAATAGCCTTGTCATTCGCTTCCGCGTCGACGGCATGCTCGTAGACGCCTTCTCCCCGCCACTCTCACTCGCCCCTGCTATTTGCTCGCGCCTGAAAGTCATGGCAGAACTCGATATCGCCAACCGCCATTCGCCGCAGGATGGCCAAACCACCGTGCGCATCGGCTCGCGCAAAATCGATATCCGCCTCTCCTGCGTGCCCACCATTTATGGTGAACGCCTTGTCCTGCGCCTCCTCGACCAATCCCAGACCCAGCTCCATCTCGATTCCCTCGGCATGGGCCAAGACATGCAGCGCCAACTCGAACGACTTATCTCAATGCCCAACGGCATGGTCCTCGTCACCGGTCCCACAGGTTCAGGCAAAACCACCACCCTCTACGGCGCACTCGAACGCATCGATCACAACTCGCGCAATGTCATGACCATTGAAGACCCCGTCGAATACCACATCGAAGGCATCGCACAGGTACAGGTCAACGCCAAGCGCGGCGTCACCTTTGCGTCCGGTCTGCGCTCCCTCTTGCGCCAGGACCCCGATGTCATTCTTGTCGGTGAAATTCGCGATCAGGAAACTGCCCAACTCGCCGTGCAGGCTTCACTCACCGGCCACCTCGTGCTTGCAACCTTGCACACCAATGATGCCCCCAGCGCCATTTCTCGCTTGCAGGATATTGGCATCGAACCCTATCTCATCGGATCAAGTGTGCTCGCGGTGCTCGCCCAGCGCCTCCTGCGCCGGTCAGTTGAGGGCAACGCCAATGAATACGCTGGTCGCATTGCCATTTATGAATTGATGTTGATCGATGATGAAATCCGCCGCCTGACCAACGCCAAGGCCGATGCCCGCGCCATTCGTGAAGCTGCTGTTCAAGCTGGCATGATCACCATGGAACAAGATGGCAACGACAAAGTGACGCAAGGCCTGACCACCGAATTAGAACTCCGGCGTCTTCTCGCCTGACACGCACGCACACGCAACATGGCAAGCGCTACCGCAACATTCGTCTATTCCGCAATCACCCCGACGGGCCAGAAAACCCTTGGGCTGCGCTCAGCGCGCGACCGCGATCATCTCACTGATGAACTCAAACGTCGCGATTTGCTGCTCATGAGCGCCTGGAAACTCCCGGGCGGGGTTGCCCTCGCAGGTGTGCCGGGCGATACCAAAGGCCTGCTGCCCTTGCGCGATCACGCCGCCCTCAATGACCAACTGCACACCCTGCTCTCGCGCGGCGTCACGCTCGTCGAAGCCCTGGAAGTCGCACAATCCGTCGTCAGCGCCAAGAGCGCCGAGACGATTCACCAATTGCGCGAATTGGTCTCTTCCGGGCACTCCTTCGCTGACGCCTGCGTCGAAACAGGCGGATTTGATCAGGTCGCGATCGGCGTCTACCGCGCCGCTGAACGCTCGGGTGATCTCACCGGCGCTGCCGCCCGCCTCTCGCAGTCCACTGAGCGCCAACTTTCGGTGCGCGGCAAAGCCGTCACCGTCATGATCTATCCCGCGATCGTCTGCACCGTAAGCCTGCTCCTGCTGCTTGTGATGCTCATCTTTCTCGTACCCAACCTTGCCAAATCCGTCCGCGACATGGACACCAATATCCCTTGGTTTTCACAGATCATCTTCTCACTCGGCGAATGGCTGCATGACAACGTCGCCGCTGCGGGCCTTGCTGCACTTGGCGCGCTCGTCATCGCCATCGCCTTCCGTGGTGCCGTGATGCGCCTCGTCCTGCGCGCCTCGCGCCGTATCCCCGCCGTCGGTGAATTGATGCTCGCCTCAGAACTTACAAGACTCTTTGGCGTACTCGCCGCCATGACGCGCACCGGCGTTCCCCTCGCAGAAGCCATGGGCGTCGCCACCGGCACCGTCACCCACCTCCCCCTGCGCAAACAACTGCAAGACCTGCGCACCAAGCTCGTAGAAGGCGGCGTGCTGCGCTCACTAATTGAAAAAGTTGATGAACTTCCCCTCGCCACGCGCCGTTTGCTCATCGCCGCCGAGCGCTCGGGCGATCTCGATCAGGCCTTTGACGCGATGGCTGAACGCGCCGGGCAAGAAGTCCAGACCAAATCCGCACGCCTGCTTGCCCTCATGGAACCCATGGTCATTCTCATGATGGTCGGGCTGCTCGGTCCGATCATCATCGCAATCGCCCTGCCCATGATTCGCCTGAGGACCGGCACATGACCTTCTGTAACGACTGTACCGATTGCACCGATTATGCAACATGCGCGCTGTCCCGCGATACAACTGAATATCGCGCCGCACGGGCACGCCGCGCTCATCCGTGGCACACTGATAGGACGCTCCGCTGCAATTGCACCATTCCCCAAATGCACCCGTTTCACGCCTTGTTTTTGAGAGATTCATCATGAGCAACACCATGAACACCCAAACGAATACCACCACCCGCCGCGCCTTCTCAATCATCGAACTCATGGCGGTTCTCGCGCTCATCGGCATCCTTGCAGGCATCTCCGCACTTGCGATCCCAAGGATCCTCGGCGGCGCACAAAAAGATTCCACAAAGCAAAGCATGAAAGTCGTTGCCGGTGCGCTTGATCTGTACGCGATGCAGAATAAGGGCTCGTTCCCTGCCAATGGTGATATCAATGCGCTCTTGCCACTTGTCAAATCACAGAGTGATCTCCAAGATTCATGGGGACGTCCGTTCCACTACTACGCGCCTTCAATGGTTGGCGAAATGCAGGTCGACTGGCTGCTTGTCTCACTCGGTAAGAACGGCATCGACGACGACGGCATGGGCGATGACATCTGGTGGTATCCCGGCGCCGAAGACTAATGCGCCTCGCAATAGGAAAACCGTGCGCACGACTTCACACAACCCGGCTCACGCAACACCGCCCCGCACACGGCGCGGCCTGACCATTCTCGAAGTTGTTGCCTCACTTGTCATCCTCAGCGGCATCACCTCGGGCGTCATGGGAGGCGTGAGCTTCATGCAGCGCTCCCTCGAACGCGATCGCATCCGCCTTGCTGCAAATGAAGCTGCCCATCGCCTGATTCTGCAATATCTTGACGACGCAGCAAGCGTCTATGAAAAGACAGACCCGGTTGAAGTGCAGGGCTTGCGTTTTGAATTCGACTTTGGTGTTGCCGAACTCAACGCCCCCGAAGACGAAGGCGCATCAGTCGATGTGCGCACCGCAAACACACGCGACGCCCTGCCCCAAATGAGCGGCCTGACATCATTGCTCGAAACACAACTGGAGCAAGTGACGGTGCGCGTCTGGCTTGACTCACCGCGCGCGGGCTATCAGGCAGGTGAATCCATCGCCGAACTTGTACGCGTGTATGACATCACCCGCGATATGGATCGCCTGATGGAAATGCTCATGGACGCTGTTGCACCTGTCAGAGATAACCAATGATGCGCCGCGCTTTCACCATTATCGAACTCGTCACCGCACTTGCGATGTCAAGCTTCGTCGTGCTTGCTGCCTTCGCACTCATCGGCATCCTCGGGCGCTCCGATGGCATCACCACGCGCGCTGTTGACAACGCAATGCGCATGACAATGACGCATCACGCTGTCGCAAGCGCCATGCAGCGTCTTGTTGCCGCAACGCCAATCACAGAAGAAATCGATCCCGACGAACTGAATGCGGATGAAACGAATACTGACGACCCCGACATCGACTCGGAGCCGCCCTCACAGTCCATCGCCGCCGGGCTCAGCAACGACCTGCCACTCGAAATCGCTGTTGCAGACACTTCGCAACCACCTTTTTTTGAGTTGCAGTACGCCTCATCTGAATATGGCCCCGTGCCGAGACTTGAAATAGTCGTCGAAACCCCGCCCGTGGGCCGTCAGCAAACCTCTATTTCTTCCGCAGATCAACGCTTGTCGATGTTGCGCGCCGAGTGGCTTGGCAGCGTGCGCGGCGCCTTTGAACTTCACCCCACAAGCGCCGGCTGGTCACTCATATGGGCCCCCATCGACCCGCCCGGCGACGCCGTCGAACTCATCGGCGGCCTGTCGCAGTGCACATGGGAAGTGCTCACGCGCGGCGATGACGGGTGGCAACCGGTTCACGCCGCCTACCTGCAACCCGACTTCCCCGTCGCTGTGCGATTGCAATTCGCTTCTGAAAATGGCGCCGAAGCCGACTGGCTCTTTGAAACTGCCATCATCACGGAGGGACGCTGACTGTTGACCATGCGCCCCGCAACATCACGCCGCGGCTTCACCTTTGTACTTGTGATCATCGTCACGATTCTTGCCACCATGATGATCTCCTGGCAATTGCGCCGCATGAACCTGCGCGCTGTCGCCGTGCAGATGCAAGTTGATGCCTATCAGGAACACCACCAGCTTCTCGGCGTGCGCGATGTCGTATGGAACTGGGCGCGCCGGCGTGCCCCATCGAATGCAATGCCAGAACTCGCCGCAGAACCCGGGCCCCACTACGAAGCGCAGCTGCCCGGTGAATTTCTTGTGCGCGTCTGGGTGCGCGATGGACAGGGCACCATCCTTGCCAATCTCAAAGGTGCAGATACGCCCCGCCGGCGCGATCTCATGATCGAACTCCTTCGCCGCGTGCCACTTGATCGCCCCGATCTCACCCGGCGCGGCGGGCCCATGGAAATGAGCATCACCGCAATGCCGGACGCGGTCATCGAAGCCATCTCGGGAGGCGACCAACAACTTGCAAGCGCCATGCGCTTCATCCGTGAGGATCCCACAGACGCACGACGCGATCTGCGCGCCGAGTTCATCGCCCAGGGCTTTGAGCCAAATGACATCGCCGATGTCTACGGCTTACTCACCTTTGCCCCCGTGCTCTGGCGCCTGGATGTTGTAGCTGTCCGCGCCCGTCCCGATGGCACCCCCGGCAAGCCTCAGCGGTATGCCCTACTGGTGGAACTGGGCAGCGGCGAACCCAAACTGCACGAGTGGCGCCCAACCGGGAATGCCCCGCCGCGGTCCGATTCTGACCAGTAATCTTATTCGTCCATCGAAAACGCCTCGAGCTTGATCCACGGCCACAGCGTGAAATCATCCTCTGCGCGCTCTTCGACCGACCTTTACTATCAAGGATTCTTGCGCCATGGCATCACGATTTGGCAAACAACTTGGAGGCCTCGCGGGATTGGCACTCGCCTCACTCATCGGAGTCGGCGCAGCGTTGGCCCCCGCCCCCACGCCGCCGACAGAACTCCCACCCAAAACAGCAACTACCTCCCCCACCACCACCGACCGTCACCTGGGCGTTGGGGCCGAGTGCTCACGCATCTGGGAACCCGTTGCAGAACTTGCAAAAGCGGTCCGCGAGCCTATCGCAGACACCGCCGTGCCCCCCCCCCGGGGTGGCCCAAAGCTGCCCACCAGAGAACTCCCCCTCAACTGGCGCTATGTGGGTCTCATCACCATCACAAAAGCTGATGGCACGATCGTCCCCGCCGCCAACGTGCGCATTCAGGGACGCCAACAATTTCTTACTACAGGTGATCTTGTGCCCGCTGCTGGATCAGATGATGTTGAAATCCTTGATATCACACCAGAACACATCCTCATCAAACGCGGCGAAGAGGAAATAACTATCGAACTCGACCCCGACATCGATCTCATGGAAGAAAGAGGATTCGGCGCATGAGCGCATTCGCAGCCCTCATCCCGACCGATCTTTCTCGCATCGATCTACTGCGCAATGGCAGCCCGGGCGAACACTGGATCGCCTCGCCCGCAGGCGATGCCCCGGATGCTGACGCCCTGCGCCGCCGCGTCACCGAAAGCACCCGCTGGTGTGCACGCCAGTGCGGCAATCGCCGTCTTACCGCAGTTCTTGATGTCCATGAAGCTGGGTGCCGATGGATCCACGCCCCATCATCTGCCCCACTTGTCGTCGCGGCATCTCTGCGAAATCAAGGCGAAGAATGGGCCTCGGTCGCGCCCGTGGGCGGCGTCCAACCCCTCGCCAATAATGCCCAAGATGGCAACGGCACAGGTGAACAAATGGTTGCGATCACCATGCCGGATGCCCTTGCGCGCCTGTGGCTTGATGGCCTCGATCGCCTCGGTTCGCGGGTATCAACAGTCATCACATTGTGGCACGCCGCTATTTCAGCGTGGGGCAACGCGCCCGCTGGAACGCTACAAGCCATTGTTCTCGTTGATGATGCAAAACGCCTTGTCTGGGCCTGGTGTGATGGGGGCGACCTGATCACTGGCGGGCAGGTCCGCCTGCTCGATCACCCTGCGGCAAATCCAGACTCGACCACCGAAACCCACCGCACAGATCCCGCCCAGGCTGCCGCTTCCCGACTCGCACTCGACTGGGCCGCATGGTCAACCCAGCTCGGTCGCACCCCTTCAACGGTGCGCATTGTCGGCGCCGAGGCATTGCCCGGCCTAGATGCTGCGCTGCAAAGACGACTGGACTCCATCTCGATTGATCATGTCGATGAACGCGATGCGCTCGTGGCCACTTTGCGTCGTACTGGTGAACACACCGCCGCTGGACCACCACAAACCGAACCAACCCACTGCCTGACGCACCTCGCAAAGCGTCCCGGGCGCACCCTGCGCTGGTCGTATCGCACGTGGGGCGCAGCGCTGCTTGTCCTCAGCGCCGGGCTTGCCATCGTCGGCGTGCGGACATGGTCACTCGCAACACACTGGAACGACCAGACAGCAGTCGTGCGCACTGAATTGACCAACCGCGTCAACGAAGAATTCGGGGATGAATATCAGCCTCAACCGGGGCAAAACCCGCTCACTTGGCTTCGCAATCTCCTTGCTTCGACGAATCAATCAGGCTCGAACGACGAACTGCCACCCGCCCCGCGAAAGATGTATGAAGCTGCAAGCACCATGCTCGCACTCGTCGCCAAAGCTGAAGGCAACCCAAAGCTCACCAAACTTCACCTCTCTCAAGCCAACAACGACAACTACATCCAGCTTCGCGGCATAGTGCAGACCGAAGCCTACACCTTCATCGAAATGCTCAAAGATGAAGGCACGCCGCTTGCATGGGAACTCGCGGGATCGCGCATCAGCACAACGAACCAGAACATTCGCCTCAATGGCACATGGCAACAACAGGAGGAGGAATAATGCCCATCTCCCCAGGCGCCGAACCGCACATGGTCGCCCTTGCCAATCAGGCCGATGCTGCCAATCGCCCGCGCTGGATCATCATCTTCACCGCAGTTCTTGTGATCCTGTGCACCACGGTCGCTGCCGCTGGCACGATGCGCTTTCTGCGCGCCCGGTCGGCCTACACCAGAGTTGAAGCCCAACTCACGCAAGCCAGTGCACTCACGACACAGATCATCACCGCCCGCACCGCAAAGCCCAGTCTTGCAACACTCTACCCTGGCGCGGGGCTCATGTACAATCATGTTGTAAAAGCATGCAAGCAACAATGGGGTCTCGAAGGCACAGCCTCAGTGCCAGCCGCGATCGCTACCATCGACCGCGTGAAACACACTGCCTTGTCCCTTCCGGGCCTCGGCAAAGCCAATGTGAAGTGCTCGATCCGCAACCAACCCCTCACCACCACCTTGCAATTCATCGAAACCGTACTCGCCGACGAACACATGGCAAATGCATTCATCTCTACCTTTGAACTGGAGCCCACCGCTGGTGGATGGAACGCGGTAATTGAATTCCGACGCTATGAGGTCGAAGAGGACCGATAAGGGAAAGACGATGCCGATACCAACCCCACAACGCCGAAATCGATCCCACCGAAGACTTGCCCTAGCCCTCATTGCCGTGGGCATGGTCCTCACCGCTTGTTCCAGTTCTGCCCCGAAGCTTGCCCCCGGGTTGATGCCCGTGGATCAGGCCCGGAACCTGAATCAGGCAGTCACCCTTGCAGCCCGAGGCGACAAAGCCATGGAGCGTGGCAAGATTGACGATGCAATCGAGCAGTACCGCAAATCCGTGCAGGCCTATGACAAGTTTTCCGCCGCCTGGAACAATATGGGCGTGGCCCTAATGAGTCTCGATGATTTCGCGACCGCCGAAGAAGCTTTTATTCAGGCCACTATTTCTGATCCAACCGATCCGAGGCCGCGCTACAACCGGGGTCTGTTGTTCCTAGAGCGAGGCTATCCGGCGGATGCACGGCGGTATTTTGGCGAAGCTCTTCACGCCGACGATAATTATCTCGATGCGATGATCGGTGCGATCCGCGCGGATGCACTGCTCCGCATAGAAACCGAGGAAACCCTCGATCTGATCCGAAAGGCCCTCTTTCGCGTGCAATCCGTCGAAGATCGGCAATGGCTTGAGCGCAACCGATTGCGCATCGAAGAGGCGCGATCCTCCACGATGTTTGGTTCCTGATCGGGCAGAATAGACACTTTTTTTCGTGCTTTAGCGTGTATTTTCCACACTCGATGATACGATAGAGTGCGATAACTGCCGCTGTGTTGTTAGGTCTTTGTACACCTGCAGCATGTGATCGTAGTCGATGGAGGTCGAGGGGATGACTCGGCGCAGATCTTGGGAGTGCATGATTGCCGCCACATTTTTGTGTGGCGCAGGTCATACCGTGCGCGCTCAGGACAGCGTGTCAAACATGCCCGGGTCAAGTGATGCCCTCACCCCCTACGGCGCGCAGCGCACGCGCTATGTTGTCAACCTGATACCGCTGACAGGATCATGGGGAAGCAGTTATGTCCTCGGGCCGGTACTCAAGACAAGCAAGCGCCCGGGTGACACACTCGAACAGCGCAGCGGCGCGAGCGCCATCAGCGCCAACCAGTTGACGAATCAGAGCTTCCCGCAGCTTGATTTTGCGACATGGAGTTCGCCCGGCTTTGGCGTGCATCCGACACTCAACACAATCCCCGGCACAGTGAGTATATCCGCATTCGATCGTCAGTTTGGGGCTGCAATAAGCGACTTTTCCACCAGTGCAACCAATCTGATTACCTGCCGCATTGGCCACTCGAGCAGCGCCTGGCAACAACTCTATGTCGACCGACTTGTTGCCCTGTGCAGCCGCAGCTCTGGCGCAGCACTCGACGGCTCAACCGTGTCGATGGGCGGCGTTGATGCAACGGGTTCGGTCGCCTTTCGCGCTGACCCCTTCGGGGCGACCGCGACATTGAAGGTCACCGATGACAGCATAGGCATCGTGGACTTTGCTGCGAGATCGAACTCTGTGAACCATCTGGAAAGCACGCTCGGCGTCAACAGTGCGTCAAATGGCTCCTCTACAACATTCAGTATCAACGCCAGCCCGCTCACGATTGCCTCACCAACCATGGCACCTGGCTCACTTATGGGGGGCACGCCGCAGGCAATATCGCTTTCCCTCCTCAATGACGTGCGCGTTGGGTCAACAGTGCAAAGCGGTCATCTGGATCCGGGCCTGACCGCTCATCGCGGGAATCCAAGCTTCAATCAGGTCACCGCACTTGGCGGCGTCGGTGCGGTCGCAACACTTGCCCGCACCACCACAACTGGCGGGCGCACACAGGCAATCAATGTCTTTTCCATTGATTCCGCAGGAGCAGTCGTCGCGACGCGCTCGGCCTTGCTGACCGCTCCCATCGTGATCCCTGCGGGCACCTTCAATGCTGCGGGCGATGCCGAGTTTCGACAGTACCTTGGACAGACGATCTTCCGTGGGCCAAGTGGTCAGGCCGGGATCGGGTTCTGCCAGCCCTGTTCAGCTCTCGTCGTGGCGGCGACCGCGACCGACCCCACGCAAGGCGAATTCATTGCGGTTGCAACACTCACCGCATCGCCCACGTGGAACGTTGCCGCACACGCAGCAATGCCTGTCCTTGATGGCCCTTCGGGAAAGCCCATCGGCACCCTGATCTCTGCATCACCTGCCTCCATGTCTGCCCCCGCGGTCGACATGCTTGGCAATGTCTACTTTGTCGCCGCGTGGCAGCCCGTGGTGGGCTCGCCTGCCAAGGGGTTCTTCAAAGCGGTCCGACAGGGCGATTCCAGCTATCAACTCGAACTCATCCTTACCGAGGGCTCAGCTTTTATTGGCGCCGATTCCAACCGCAGCTACACCGTCACCGAACTGGTCATGGTTGACAGCGACGGCATCGCCTCGGGCACCTTCCATCAAGGACAACTGCTGGGGCAGCGGGCGCTCGGGCATGCAACAATTGATCCTGCCTCGCCCAAGGCCTTTGGCGGCGCCCTTGTCAACGCGACAATCCGCTACAACAACGCGGGCACGCTGGAAACATACACCGCAGCACTGTTCATCGGCCCCTTGCTCGCGCAGGGCATTTGCGCGGGTGACGCCAATGCCGACGGCGTCACAGACCTGACCGACCTCCAGACAGTGCTCTTCAATTTTGGCGTCTCTGCCGGGGCGACGCTTGCCCAGGGTGATGTCACAGGAGACGGAACCGTTGATCTTGCGGACTTACAAGCGGTGCTCTTCGCCTTCGGCTGCGGAACCTGAATAGCCCCCGGCATCCGGTTTGTGCGACAATGGGGCAAGTGGTAAGGCGAGGACAGCAGGATTCCCGCAACCGCATGTCGATCTGTGGCGAATAGTCCGGGGTACTTCGTCGCTTTGGCCCAAGCCATGCGGCCGGGGTGCTATGCTTGTTCTTCCCGGAACAGGCGATTTCCGGGACTGTGCAAAAAGGTGCATGACGGCTATGCTCTGCCCCCTATCAGGCAGCGACAAATGCCGACCAGCGTGGGATATATGACGAAAGACGATCAGTGAAAGGACAGAGTGCGATGAAAGACCAAATACAAGGTCGTCGCGGGTTTACGCTTATTGAGTTGCTGGTTGTGGTGGCGGTCATCGCCCTGCTGATCGGCTTGTTGCTCCCGGCGCTGGGCAGTGCCCGTCGGGCTGCTTGGCAGTCGCAAGGCGCGGTCACGCAAAAGCAGCTGATTCTTGGCATCACCGCGGCGTCGAACGAAAGCGACTTTCAGATTCCCGGACTGAATAACAACACCACCGGCGGTGTTCGTATGGCGAAACTTTTCAATAACACCAACCAAACGCTCATCGATAATCGCTCTGAATTACCCGTCCAGTCCTTTGACTGGATGACCTCATCTGTGGATTCAGGTGATTTATCGCGGAACCGCAATGAGCGACTGGTCACCCTGTTCAACCGCTTTGCGGACCCCTCCAACGGCCAGATCATGCAGGCAACCAACATCGATGATGACTGGGTTTCCGCATCTGTCGAAACGTCACTCGAAAATGTGATCATCAAAGAGGGTGGAATGACCCCCCCAAGCTTCTTCATGCCTTTTGGCTTCCAATACGGACGCACACAAGATGGCGATGATCTTCGGCGCGGTGGACTGAGTGGATATGTCATCCTCTATACCCAGCCAACAGAGTGGGACAGCATTGCGACACTGCCCGTTGGATGGCGCCCTCGCATCGACAAGGTTGGTCAGTCCTCGAACAAGGTTGTCATTGCCGATGGCCACTACAACATCCAACTCTCCTCGCTTGCCCCGGGCAGTGAAGTGCCGAGACTTGATATGCGGATTCAGCCCCAGATCGATGAATCGGATGCACTGGGTGCTTTTATCTCCCTGCCGCCCATTGCAACACAATCCCCGCAATACATGCAAGATGAATCAAAGGCCAACAGGGCATTGTCATTCCGTCATGGCGGGCGGATGAACGCTGGGCACTTCGATGGGCACGTCTCGCCGATCGCTGAGCGTGAAACATGGAATCCGACCAAGTGGTTCCCCAAGGGATCGATCTTGGGCGATGCGCCCAACGTTGTGGAAGAAGCCCAGCAATTTGTCAATCAGGACACCAACCGCATCGACTGATCTTTTTCGATATCGTCTTTCTCACATATGGATTTGATTCAGGAGGCCCCAAATGGGGCCTCCTGCCGTTTTAGAGGGCATCGGAACACATCGTGTTTGGTATTTGGCTGGACCATAAATGTGATGGCCAATGCGCGGGGGCAAAATACACAAAATAATCCAGATGCGAGCTTGTACAGGGGTGGAATTACGTGTATGCTGTGGCTGGAAGTTGACTCTTTGGTTAATGGGGGTGTGGGTACCCCGATTGTTTCGACCAAAGTAGAGGATTGGAGAGGAAAATGAAGATTATTGTTTCTTTGGGTGCCGTTTTGGCGCTCGCGGGTGCTGCTGTTGCAGGACCCTTCTCGATCGGCACCGTTGACGCATCAAACGCCACCGTTGCTGGTGGCGTCCTTGGTACGGGCCTGAACTTCAACGGTGGTGCGTTGTATGACTTGTCTTCTGCTCAAGGCGGCAGTTTAGACAACACCGGCGAACCAAGTGGCTTTTTGTTCAACAATGTCGCTGCCGTGCAGTTCGATTCGTACATCACGGTTGACTCGGGACCGACCGTGCCGGCTGGCTACGATGGTACAGGCGTTGCCTCAGCAGGCGAAGCTCCTGGATCATTAGGGTTCAGCGCGACTGGCTATAGCGGTGCCTGGTTCGTTACAGGTCCCTTTATCGACGCGTTTTCGAATGCTGATCCCAACAAGCCGTGGGAGCTCTTCGTGGCTCGCATCACGTTGACCGGCGGGTTCCTCAGCGGCAATCTGGCTGTAGCGTTTGCTGAGCCTACCGATGCCACCTTCACGACGATTCAGGGGAACCTGATCAATGAAGCTGACCTTGCCGGTAACGCCGACATCATGACGACGGACATCAACGGGAACCCATTCGACAAGACCCTGCAAGGTCGCGGCTATGCGTGGGTTGTCAAGCAAACCGCCTCTGGCGGTACCCTCGGCGGCTTCGGTGCTGTACCTGATGTCCCCGCTGGTGCGATCACGTATGACATTTACCTGCAGAACGTCGAAGTTCCCACGCCGGGCGCCCTCGGGCTTCTGGGTGTGGCAGGCCTCGCTGCAATCCGCCGTCGTCGCTAATCCCGAACCTTCGGGATTCAGTGTTCGATAGCTGAAAATGACTTTGACGCCGCCTCGGGAAACCGGGGCGGTGTTCTTTTTGGGAGAGAAGGCGCACACCGAGCAGAAGAACCCGGTTTGACAAACAAACCGAGCCTCCCGATGAGAAAGCAAAAAAGAGACAGGCGAGACGCCACCCTACCAAGACAACTACCGCGTCACACTCTCTTCAAGTTGCCACGTCACAGTGTCCCCTGTGCAATCGATGTGGAGGGTGAAGAACCCGCCGCCTTCGTGGGCGAGGACGGTCGGCCAAATGACTTCCCGATCGGTTTTGGGCAGGGCGAGGCTATCGATTTCCTCTCTCGGCACCCAGACAAGCCTGCCCTCATCAATCTCATGGGAAGGCATGTCGTTGGGATCAACTGGACCTAGTGCCCGGTACCAGAACATGAGCCAGTTGGTGCCGGCGTCATCGCTTGTGCCGCTGTCGGCAGTTGCGGACCCGAAGCCGCGCTCTGAGATGATGCCCGCGAGGTGCAGGCGGTTCATTGGGATATCAAGGCCTGCTTCTTCAGCGATCTCGCGCTGTGCGCATCGGGCAGGGGATTCGCCGAGGGCGGTTTCGAGCTTGCCGCCGATGGGCGAAAAAAGGTCCTTGTTGGGGTGCTTGTTGCGGTGGATGAAGAGGTAGCGCCCGGCGTGATCGCGCAGCTCGCACAGGCATGCGATCTTGTATGGAAATGTTGGCGGTGGCAGGTGGGCACTGGGCATAGGTGAAGTGGAGAATAGCGGCCTGTGATGACGGTCGCGCGGGTATGCTTGGGGCGCTGGCACTGACCTCAGAATGCGAAGGATCGCACCGATGATGTTGACGCAGGATGCGCTTTGTGAATGGCTTGATGCGCAGGGACGATTCGCCGTGGCGCATCGGCGGTGTCACCTGATCGGTATCGGCGGGTGCGGCATGTCGGGGCTTGCGCGCATGCTTTCGGCGCGAGGGGCACGCATCTCGGGAACCGATTCAACTGAAAGTCCGGCGACCGATGCGCTGCAGGCAGAACATCGCGAGTGGCCCATCACCTTTGATCAAAAGACTCCGGTGCCGAAAGATGCAGAACTGGTCATCACCTCGGCGGCGATCAAGGCAGATCATCCCGAATTATTGAGCGCGGTGGAACGCGGGCTTGCAGTGCTCACCTATGCGGAGGCGCTGGGGCTTGCGATGCGCGGCACCACCGGTGTTGCGATCGCGGGCACGCATGGCAAATCTACAACGAGTGCGATGCTCGGGCACACGCTGCGAGCGTGCGGGCTTGACCCGACAGTGATTGTGGGGGCGACATGCAAACAGCTTGACCCTGATGCAGCCCACGCGAGTGGGTTTCGTCTTGGGGCAGAAAAGATTCCGAGTGGCGCACTGGCTGGCCGCCCCGGGATTCTTGTCATCGAAGCGTGTGAATACAACCGGTCGTTCCTAAACTATGCGCCGACGATCGGAGCAATCACCGGTGTCGAAGCGGATCATCTGGATGTGTATGGTTCACTTGATGCGGTGATCGAAGCATTTGCAGATTATGCCCGGCGCGTGCCGAGCGCAAGTGCGGGGGGCAAACTGCTGATCGCCCATGATGGTGCGCATCGGCGCGCGATCACGGCGGGACTTGATTGTGAGGTGCGCACAATCGGGTTCAACCCGGCGGCGGATTACCACATCACCTATGACCGCCAAACACGGCGGGTGGGTGTGAATTCTCGCGCCGATGCGCATGATGATGCCGGGGGCGAATCCGGGCATCTTGCGAACTGGACGATCACGATGCCGGGCGAACACATGGCGATGAACTCGGCGATGGCGTTTGTTCTTGCGCTACAGCTTGGGGCATCGCCGGTTGATGCTGCGCTGGCGCTGCATGATTTTGAGGGCCTTGACCGGCGGATGCAATTTATTGGGCAAGTTCCGCTTGCAACGGGTTCGGTGCGCATCTTTGATGACTATGGGCATCACCCGACCGAGGTGGAGGCGACGCTGCGGGCCCTGCGAGAGGCGGAGGTGACCGCGGGGGGGCGGCTGATCTGCGTGTTTCAGCCTCACCAGCATTCACGGACTCGGCATCTGCTGGATGAATTTGCACACTCATTTTCCCATGCGGATGTGGTGATTGTGCCGCATATTTATTTTGTGCGCGATTCGGAAATTGAACGGACCAAAGTATCGGCGGGGGATCTTGTGGACCGGTTGCGGCTGCGGAACATCAAGGCGATGCATGTGTATCCCTTTGATGCGATTGTCGAGCAGCTCATAGATATTGCCCGCCCCGGGGATGTTGTGGTGGTGATGGGTGCGGGGCCTGTGTGGAAAATCGCCCACGGATTGATTAAAACCGGAACATCACAGGGAACCCAACGGACGGTTGCGGTGTAGAACAAAAGCCCACATGACTACGTTGCCCACCACCACCAAGACGAACCCGACCACGCTGTACGATCTGGTGCAATTTCATGCGCCGGTGCCGACGTGGTTTGGTGTGGGCGGTACGGCGGACCGATTTGCCGCGCCCGCCGATGAACCAATGGTGCGCGATGTGCTGCTTGCCTTTGCGGGGCATCACGTGCGCATTCTTGGTGATGGTGCGAATCTGCTTGTTGATGATGATGGTGTTGATGGGATCGTGGTGTCTCTGCGGCAGCTCGATGAGGTGCGTACGCTTCGCGATGATGGTCGCCCCGGCGATACGGTGATTGTGCGCGTGGGGTCGGGGATGCCCCTGCCCAAACTCATTACATGGGCGGTGCGCGAATCACTTGCGGGCCTTGAAATTCTGGGCGGAATACCGGCGAGTGTTGGCGGTGCGGTGGTCATGAATGCCGGGGGCAACTTCGGAAATATGGAAAGCGTTGTCCACGCGGTGCATGCGATGACATCGAGCGGTGCAGCGATGACGATTCCAGCGGCGGAAGTGTGTTTCGATTACCGGCGCAGCGGCCTTGACCATCTCGTCGTGACCGCGGTGGACCTCAAGCTCACCCGTCTTGACAATCGCGATCAACCAATGCTCCGGCAAAAACTGCGCGATGTCATGGCGTACAAGAAGGACACTCAGCCCTTGGCTGATGATTCTGCGGGGTGTGTCTTTCGCAATCCTGACACACCCGGGGCAGGGCGCGTCTCTGCGGGGCGATTGATCGACCTCGCGGGATGCAAGGGCCTTGCAGTTGGCGGGGCGCGGGTGTCAGAAAGGCATGCGAACTTCATCATCGCAAGTGACCAATGCACCGCGCGGGATATCCAAAATCTGATGAATGAGGTTCGGGGACGGGTGGAACTCGAACATTGCATTCGTCTTGAGCCTGAACTCCGCATCTGGCGGCGGGGCGGGCAACGAGCCGATCTCTGATAGGCTCTGGTGCCCTGATGGGCGCTGAGATGATCAGAAATCCCCGTGCAAGGATGCACCCATGGCCCGATTGACCCAACGACAGGACACGCATGTGCTTGTGCTTGGCGGCGGGCCCGATGCGGAGCGCGATGTCTCTCTTGAATCATCGCGGGCGGTCGCTGAGGCACTCAATGAATCCGGACGGTGCACTGCGGAACTGGAAATCATCGATGCGCCGGATGCGCAGGAGATGCGCGAGATTGTCAATCGCACGGCACCGCAGGTGATTTTCCCGGCGCTGCACGGTCGCTTTGGCGAGGGCGGACCATTGCAGCGGGCGCTGGATGCAACGGGAATAGCGTATGTGGGCGCAGGTGAGACCGCCTCACGACTTGCGATTGACAAGGTTGCAACGAAAGAGATTGCGTCACAGTTGATCCATGACCCCGCGTTTCCGCGCGTGCCGATCGAGGTTTCGACAACGCGCGTGGTTGACCCCGCCGATGATGCGCCGCCCATGGATTATCCCTTTGTGGTCAAGCCCAACTTCGAGGGTTCGACGATCGGACTGCACATCGTCAAGAATGATGCGGGCTGGAGAGTGGCACTGGCAGAGTTGCGTGCGCGAAGTCGTCCGATGATTGCAGAGCCTTTTGCATCTGGTGAAGAACTGACTGTGGGCATTGTGGATCGCGGCTCGGGGCTGCGCGCGATACCGGTTATTCGAATCGCTGCGGCGGGCGGGTTCTATGACTATCAAGCGAAATATGAGCGTCAGGACACGCGCTATGAGGTTGGGCCGCAACTTGATGAGGGGCTGACCGGGGCGCTGGCACGGTTTACCGAAGCGCTTGCGAAACGCATGAAACTTCGGCATCTTGCGCGGGCTGATTTTGTCCTTGATCCTGCATCAGGCAAAGCAAGCTTTCTTGAGATCAACACGATGCCGGGGTTCACAGCCCATTCGCTCGTGCCCATGGCCGCGAAAACGATTGGTCTGGACATGACCGAACTGTGTGAGACGCTCATCGAGGGAGCATTGCAAGATGCGCCGCGGGGCATTTTTGGTCGCTCACGGACCTTTGCGACCGCGGGATAAGCGGGCAACGGGTAAGCGCGGATGGCTCGAAATGCCGACGATTGGTCATCTATGGCCAAAGCTGCAAAGAAGAAAAAGAAGCCGGTCTATGACGATGAGCCCTCAGCCATTGGCGCAGGGTTCACCCGCGCATGGGAAGGCGCGACGGGCGTCATCGGGGCGGCATTTTCCAATGCGGGGCGGCTGATCACCGGAGCGGTCGTGATCGCGGTCGCCATCGGGTGGTTTGCCGGGCATGCCCCTTTGCGCAAGGCGGTCGCGGCGCAGCAGGCGGAACCGATTCAGGTGCTCTTCATCTGGCCGGAATCTCCCGGCGCGGCGCAGGGAATTGCCCCTGCGGTGCGGGCTGATCTGGAGCAGCGGGTGCTCGGGGCTGTGACGATCGACCCCTTTGACCGTGACTCACTGGAATGGGCTCGGGCGGCACTGGAGGCTTCGGGCTGGTTTCAGGGCTCGCCTGTGGTCACACGCCGACCGGGCGGGATCGTGCGCGTCTCCGGGCAATGGCGGACCCCGGCGGCGGTGGTGGTGCATGGCAGCTTGGAGTACCTCGTTGATCAGGAGGGGGCTCCCTTGAGCCTGCCCATCGGAGGCAAACCGGGGGCCAAGTTGTACCGGATTCACAATCCATGGGGAGGCCCACCGGAACGCGAGGGAGCACTGGCCTACGGTGAAGCATGGCGCGGCGGGGATGTGCAAATGGCGATCGAACTGCTCACCGTGATTGCACCACAATCGAAGGTCGCCGCGCAAATCACGGGCGTGGACCTGTCACAGTGTCTGCGCTCCGGCTCAAACGAACTGCGCCTCAAGACGGTGACTGGTGCGACGCTTGTCTGGGGTGCCCCGCCATCAGCGCCCGCGATGGGCGAAGTGCCCACCGCGCGGAAACTGGAACATCTCGAATTCGTGTTGTCGGGCACGGTGCGGCTGGATCGCCCGGGTGCCCCGATCAATTTGCACCTGCCGGTGATCGAGATCGATCAGTCTGCCTCCGGGCGCGGATGAGCGCATGGATGTAAGCGGGCACGATCATGACAGTGATGCGCGTGCGCAAGGCAAACCGCAGCCGCGGGCCGGGTTAACCCTTGGGCCGGTGACATTTGTGCCAGAATTACGCGTGGCCGGTGCGGATGATCCCTGGGCGCATCGCAAAGGGGAGCCGCGCATCTTTGCGCTGCTGTGGGCGATGTATTTGCTTGCGTCCGCGATTGTGACGGTGTTCTCAGTGCGGGCGCTTGGGTATCCGCGCGCGGGGCAATTTGTGTTTGGCGGTTTGTCGATGCTGACGCTTGCGATGGTGGGGATCATGTTGTTGTGGCCTGCGCTGCGATTGAGTCAGGTGCGGCCGGAATTGCCGACAACTGCCGTGATTTTTGATCTTGCGGTGGTGCTTCTGCCGGTGCATGCGATTGTGTGGCCCATGAGCATGTTGACGGGGTGGCCCTGGCCTGTGACGGTGGGCATCTTGTTTGTGATCACCGGGTGGGGGCTTGTCGCAGCAGGCGTGGTCGCGCTGACTATGAGACCGGGACCGAGCGCCGGGTCATCAGCGGCGCGCATGCTTGCGATGCTGCTTTTGATGGTGCTCTGTCTGGGGGGGCCTGCGTTTCGGGTGCTGTCGATGCGGGCCGGTCAGCCTCTGGCAGGGGATATTGATCTCTTTTCGCCGCTTTCTGCCCCTTGGGTATTGGGGCTCGCTGCTGAGGGACAGCGCCCGGACATGGCCCTCACAGAATGGGTCTCGGGGGCGATTCCAGCGGTCATCGGGCTGATTTTGCTTGTGGGGTGCGGGGTGATGAATCGGTGGAGACGCCGGTCGGCTTTGCCCACGCCGCACTGACCGCTACAGTTGCCCCTTGCGGGTGGTGCCCCGCATGACTTTTTGCCATTGGTAAGGAAGTTCACATCATGAACATCATCACGGCGGACGAGAAGGCGCATCTTGAAGGCAAGCTTGAAGTACTGAAGGCCAAGCGCATAGAACTCTCCAAGCGCATTGCAGATGCCCGGGAATTGGGCGACCTGAAAGAAAACGCGGAATATCACGCGGCCCGTGAAGATCAGGGGCTTGATGAAGCGGAGATTCGCAGGCTTGAAGAACGCCTTGAGACCGCTCAGGTTGTCGATTCATCGCACCTGCCAAGTGATGTTGTGTTCATTGGGGCGACGGTGCGGCTGCGCGATGTGAAGTATGGCGATCTTGAACTGTTTTCCCTCGTCGGTGAGGCCACGGGGCGAGCGCCGGAGGATGTGACTGAGGTGACCGCGTCGAGCCCAATGGGTGAGGCCCTACTCAAAGCCCGGATTGGCGAGACGATCCGGGTGGATGCCCCTCGGGGTGAAATCCGCTTTGAGGTGGTTGAAATCCTCTAATCGAGAAGCGGCGCAGCTCGTGTGAAGTATGAGTGCCGTTGGGCCGATATCTGCAACAGGTACACTTTGTGTGCCCCAATTGTCCTGATGGGCAGTGGCAGAACCTCACAAGGAGTCGCGCGATGGCGACAGATTGGTCTGATTCGATTGTGGTGTGCGACTTGCGCGATGAGCCGGCGCTGTCTGAAGAGCTTGCCAACGCGGGCGCAAAGCTCGAAGAAGCCAAGGGGTCTGGGAATGCACCGAATGTCATCCTGAGCTTTGGCGATGTGACCTATCTCAATTCGTCAAATATTGCCCAGTTGCTGCGCTTGCGCAAACTGGCGGCAGAGGGCAATACGAAACTCAAGCTCGCGGGGATGAGCGCTCAGGTGTGGTCGGTGATGCTGCTCACGGGGCTCGACAAAGTGTTCGAGTTTGCCTCAGACATCGCAACTGCGATTGCATCATTGCAACTTGATGCGGGTGATGAACAGCCTGCCCGGCGGTGAGAAAAGTTCACCGCAGAGGCGCAGAGGGCGCAGAGAAGAAATTTCTTGTGATGAAGAAAAGATGATCTGCCGCGGGTGTCGTAGTAGCCTTGGGCAACCACGACCTCACAACTTCCACGCACCGGAACGCTCACCTGCAAGGGTGAAGCAGCCTCGAAATGGCTTCCAGCGCACGTTCCACCATGGCACTTCGAGCCGGTGACAGATGTCGCGCACGTCGCGCATGGTGAAGGATGCCTCGACACTCGATCGCATGTCGACTTTGATGTGCTCGGGGGCGCGCAACGTAAAGGATCGCGCATTGAGTGCGGTCACCGGAGAGCGCCAGAGATCGGTGATGATGATGCCGCGACGGGCAAGGCGTTCCATGATGCGCAGCGCGGTGAGCACTTCGATATCTGGCAGCGTGTGCAGAAAAAGACTCGCGTGGACGTAATCAAAGGATTGCGCAGCAAACAGCTCCATGAGGTTGCGTGCATCTGCGCACTGAAGCGTGATGCCTGTGTCACCATCACCAAGCTCGGTGCGCACATGTTCGCGGGCGAGAGCGAGTGTGTCTTCGTGTGCATCAATGGCAGTGATGCGCAGATCAAAGCCGCGCTGTGCAGCCCATGTGCGAGCGGCGACGGGGATATCTGCTGAGCCTGACGCGACATCGAGGAGCGTGATGGGGGTGCCATCGGTTGGCCAGGCGTGCGACCAGCTCTTGAGGTTGGTGATGAGTGCGCGGGCGCTCCCGAGGCGTATGTTGATGCGGCGCAACGCTGTGAGTGACGCTGCAAGTTCTTCGCAGGAGACATCGGGGGCATTGATGCGCTTCGGGGTGTGGCGGCGTGGCATGATGATGAGAGTACGAACAAGGCGCTACCTTCGCTGCACTCTGGCCGCGGCACGAAGACATGAAGAGGCGGTACGATCCTGCCCATGAAGCGGGCGCGCATGCCACGAAGACTGTTGCGAATCTATTGGGCGCTGGCCCCGGCGATGATTGTGCTTGGGCTGAGCCTGCCCGGGTTCAATCAGGGCGACCTGCGGACGGATTCACACATTTACACCGCGGCGACGCTTGGCATGCTCGAAACCGGCGATTTTGTGGCCCCGATGCTGGGCAACACGCCCTATCACAACAAGCCGCCCATGGCGTTCTGGTTGCAGGCGCCCGCACTGCGATTTGCGAATGCGGATCTCTTTGACCCGCCGATGTGGGCGGCGCGCATGCATGTGCTTGTCGCGGTAATGCTTGTGTGTATATGCACGTTTTTTGTGATGAAAGAACTTGTGAGTAGGCGGATGGCGTTTGGCGCTGCGATGGTTTTGGCGCTCACGCACGAAGTCTTTCGGTATACGCGCGCGGTGTCACTTGACATGATCGTTCTGTTGTTCCTGACCGCGGCGGCATGGCCGATTGTGCGGGCAGCGGGCGTGCGCCGAGGTGAACCAAGAAACCGGTGGATTGCCATCTGGAGCGGCGTCCCGATTGGCATGGCGCTACTGACCAAACCAATGCTTGGATTGTTGTTCTTTCCGATCATGGCGGCGTGGGTGCTCATCACACATCAGCGGCGATTGCTCGCACCCATTGGCGGCGGACTGGTGATCGCGCTGATTGTTGCATCACCCTGGCACATTGCGATGCATGTGCGCTATCCAGAGACCTTTGTGCGCGGATTTTTTGTCACGCAATCACTGAGTCGTGCGGTGGGCGACACCGGCGCGGGCGGAGCATTCTGGCAACCGGTGTGGATGGTGTGCCGAACGTATGTGCCGTGGATCGTGCCGCTTGCGCTTGCGATTGGTGTTCTTGTTTTTCGCAAGCGAGCGGTCACAGGTGAAAACCGGGCGGATTGGTTTGCCATTCTCACGGCAGCAACATGGCTTGTCGCGCTCTCGGTGTTTTCAGATAAGCGGGTTCGGTATCTGGCGCCGGTGTATCCGGCGCTTGCGCTGCTGGTGAGTGCATGGATTGTGCGCTGGACGCCGCGGATGGCGCTTGAAAGCGTGCGCACCAAAACAAGGCGTTGGCGTTTTGAGCGCCGGGTGCGATGGATTGTCTATGTCCTGCCGCCCGCAGTGCTTTGCGCTGGGATTGTGCTTGCGATAGTGAATGTGTGTGTGCATGCGCCGCCGCCGCCGGGTCGCGCTGCGTTGTTTGCATATCTCGACACCTATCGACGGGGTGTGCTGAGTGAAAATGATGCCCCGGTGGGCACCGAAGCATGGCCGTCGCTCTGGCATGCACCCGATGCGCGGCGAACGGTGTCGCATCTGTATATCCGCCGCGGGGTGTATCCATTAGCAGCGTATTCCGAAGAAACCCCCTGGGGCGGGCAGCCCAAGGCGGGGGATCTGATGTTTTTCTATCAGTTGTACAAGCACAACGAGCGATATCGGCAGCGTCCGGGTGATGAAATTCTGGGGCTGTATGACTCACTCAATCTTGTGCGCCTGGGTTCAGACTGGACGGGGGCATATGCGTATGGCGCCACAGAGCGCACGCCGCACTAGATGCCGGGCAATCACGGTATGCTTCGTTGCTTGTGAATGGTGCCTCTCTCAATTTCGAACAGTTCAAGGCGGTGGTGCGGGGCGCACATTCGCGCGGGGAAACTGGCGCGCTGGTGGTGCCCATCGCGGCGCGGCTTGTGGGCGATCAATTGACGCCGGTGGTTGCCTATCGACGCCTGGTCGCGCCGGATGAGCGGACGGCGACGAGTTTCCTGCTTGAATCCGTCGAGGGGGGCGATCGTCAGGGGCGGTATTCGATCTTGGGCTCGAAGCCGCACATGCAGGTACTTGCTTATGGCGAGCGCACGCAAGTGCGTGGTGATCTTGGCGCGATATGCGTGACATCGGTGCAGGAGGGAAACGATCCCCTTAAGACGGTGCGCGCGATCAGCGCGGGGTTGACCCTCGTCATGCCCGCTGAAGGTAATGCTGCATTTGCAATGCCTGCGTGCTTTACTGGCGGGTGGGTTGGCTTTGCTGGCTATGACACGATGCGATATGTCGAGCCGGGAAAATTGCCATTTGCATCGGCGCCGCCTGATGATCGCAAGCTGCCCGACCTGCACATGGCGCTCTATTGCGGTGCGGTGGTGATCGATCACGCGAAGTGCGTTGTGTATGTGGTGCAGAGTGCGCTTGTGCCCGGTGAAGCCGATGAGCTGGCGCTGCGCACTGCATATGACCTGGCCCTGCAATCCATCGAAAAAACGGTTGGCATGTTGCAGGCGCATACTGAGCCGATGAATTCTGCGATCTTGACGCCGGTGACTGGCGATCCACTTGCCGATGTCAAAAGCACGATGACCAAAGACCAACACGCATCGATGGTGGCGCAGGCGAAAGAATACATTCGCGCTGGTGATATTTTTCAGGTGGTGGTCGGGCAGCGCTTTGAACGCGGAAGCGCTGCGGACCCATTTGATGTGTACCGGGCGCTTCGGGTGGTAAACCCGAGCCCGTACATGGTGTATCTGCAAGGGGAGGGATGCATTCTTATTGCATCGAGCCCGGAGATATTGTGCCGGGTGCGCCGCGATGACCGGGGCAAACTGATGGTGACCAATCGTCCGCTTGCGGGCACGCGACGGCGCGGGCGCGATGCTGTCGAAGATGAAGCCCTTGAGCGCGAATTGCTCGCCGATGCCAAGGAGCGCGCCGAGCACGTGATGCTTGTGGACCTTGGGCGCAATGACGTGGGCAAAGTAGCGCAGTCTGCGACGGTGCAGCTTGCCGCGCTGATGGATATCGAGCGCTACAGCCATGTGATGCACATTTCTTCGACTATCACGGGCCTCTTGCGCGAGGGACTGGATGCGTGGGATGCCCTGCGGGCGGCGCTCCCCGTAGGCACGATTTCGGGTGCCCCCAAGGTGCGGGCGATGCAGATCATCGATGAACTTGAGCCGGTGAAGCGCGGGCCGTATGGCGGGGGGCTCGGGTATGTCGGGCTTGACGGGCAGATGGATATCGCTCTTGCGCTGCGCACGATTGTCGTGCCAACCGCGGACGATGCGAGGGCAGAGCACACAAAAAGGCAATGGGCATATCACTGTCAGGCGGCGGGCGGCATTGTTTTCGATTCACAGCCTGAGGCGGAATATCAGGAAACTGTGAATAAGGCGGCGGCATTGTTGCGCGCTATTGCCATGGCGGAGCGCGCGTTCGGCGCAAGGGAGTAGCGCGGTTAGCCGAGGACGCGCGAGCGAATCTTGGGCGAAACGACTGGCTGTGATGGAACGCTCTTTGGTACGCTTTCAGAAGGCGCGGGCGGGCGTCTGGTAGAAGGCTTTCTTGCAACACCTGAAGTATTGAGTTTCTTGCGAAGCGCAGGCGCTGGCTTGAACAATACGGCAATTGATTCTTGAATGGCGATGGGCTCCCCAGTCGAAGGGCTTGTGCCTGTTCGTGCGGGGCGGTTGGTTGTCTTGAGGCTGCCGAAATTGACGAAACCGACTTTGCCATCTTCGATCAGGCCGCGCGTGATGATGTCGGCGGCGCACTCGAGAAACTCTGCTGCTGTTGATCTTGGGATGGAGAGTCTGGCGGACAGGTCGGCGATCAGATCGGCTTTATTCACGTTTCCCTCCAGAGCCCATACCGTGTTGCAGCGTAATACAAGAGCATGGTGAACTTGATGCGTTCTGTCAACGGCTATTTTGAAGAAATACATGGTGTGTGAAAAAAGCATGCTTGCAAGGGAGTTGGACAATCACAAGACACCGGGTACACTCCCGATGTGGAAGCCATCGAAAGCACTGTGGTTGTGCAGGTCAGGCCTGCATCGGCAACGCGAGCGAAGACTCAGCGTGCTCGGCAATGGCACGTTGTGCTGCTTGATAGCGATGCGCACACCTACGACTATGTCATCATCATGTTGCGTACACTCTTTGCGCACGCTGTTGAGAGTGCCTTTGAGATTGCGCTCACGGTGGACAAACGCGGGTCTGCGATTGTCTTCACGACGCATCGTGAGCTTGCGGAATTGAAACTCGAACAGATTCACAGCTTCGGTGCGGATCCTCTTCTTGGTGAAGGCTCGGGCGGGCCGATGCGAGCCGTCCTTCGTCCTGCAGAAGATGACACTGACGAGTGAAGCCTCTCGCATGCTCACTGTGACAATCAAGATGAACCAATGACACCCAAACGCGCACTGGTGCTGGTGACTGAATCGCTTGATGATCAGGCGTTCGATTGGCTTGGTGAGCACTGTGATGTGCGCCGAGTGAGCGCTGATGCGCCGGGCTTTGATGATGCGCTGCGCGATGCGCGGGGCTTGGTCGTGCGCACATACACACGGATAGATGAAGCCTTCCTGACCCGAGCGCCAAAGCTTCAAGTGGTGGGGCGGGCCGGGGTCGGGCTCGACAATATTGATGTGGCGGCGTGCCGGGCGAAAGACATCGAGGTGGTGTACACGCCTGATGCCAACACGCAGGCGGTTGTTGAACTTGTGCTTGCGTACATGCTCGATGCGCTGCGCCCGCGAACGTACCTGGCTGGGGCGCTAGAGCACAAAGCATGGAATACGCTGCGAAAGAGCATGATTGCCCCGACCCAACTGCATGGCCTGACGCTTGGCATTCTGGGGCTGGGCCGGGTGGGCAAACGCTTAGCGCATGCAGCGACTGCGATTGGCATGCGGGTGATGTATCACGACATCATCGAGATTCCAGAACCGCTGCGCGGGGAGGCGATGCCTGTGAGCCGCGATGAACTTCTCGCACAAAGTGATATCTTCACGGTTCATGTCGATGGGCGGGCGAGCAATCGTGAAGTGATTGGTGCGAATGAACTAGCGCAGCTCAAGGCAAACGCACTGTTCATCAACGCGTCGCGCGGATTCGTGGTGGACCCGACGGCGCTGGCGGCGTGGCTGTTGGCGCACCCCGAGGCGCGGGCGTATTGCGATGTGCATGAGCCCGAGCCGATCCCGGCGGGGCATCCGCTGCTCGGCTTGGCGAACGCGAAGCTGACGCCGCATATCGGGGCCGCGACCGCAGATGCGCATCTGGCGATGAGCTGGGTGGTGCGTGATGTGCTCCGCGTGCTCAATGGTGAAATGCCAGAACATCCAGCGCCTCACGCTGAAGGGGTAGAATAGCTGCGTGCTTCAGATTGGCGTCAATATTGATCATGTGGCCACGGTGCGGGAGGCCCGGCGGGGCGGCGAACCCGACCCCGTGCGCGCGGCGCACGAGGCGATCCTTGGCGGTGCCCACTGCATCACGGTGCATCTGCGCGAGGACCGCCGGCATATTCAAGATGATGATGTCGCGCGCGTGCGCGACTTGGTCGAACGCACCGCGGGGGTGAAGCTCAATTTGGAAATGGCGGCGACGACGGAGCTGATCGGGATCGCGCGCGATGTAATGCCGCACATGTGTACGCTGGTGCCGGAGCGCCGACTTGAAATCACCACCGAAGGCGGGCTTGATGTTGCGGGGCAGCGAGAGGCGTTGGCTGATGGCGTGGCGCAGCTCAAGGACCAGGGCATGATTGTGTCCGCGTTTATCGATCCCGATCGGGCGCAGGTCGAGGCCTCAGCAAAGCTGGGCTTTGACGCGTGTGAGTTGCACACGGGGCCCTATGCACACGCCTTTGCTGCAGCGGGCGGCGATTTCTTGCACAAACCAGTGCAGCGCGAGCTGGAACGCGTGCGTGAGGCGGGGCTGGCGATTGTGCAGGGCAACATGCGATTCCATGCGGGGCACGCACTGAATTATCACAACGTGCAGCATGTGGCAGCACTTGATGAACTTGCGGAACTGCATATTGGGCACGCGATTGTGAGCCGGGCGATCTTTACCGGCCTGCGCGATGCGGTGGCGGAAATGCTTGGATTGATGGGCGAAGCAGTAGGGTCAGCGGGGTAAATCTGTGAGCCAGGTGGGGATATCGGCTTCCCATTGGGATTGACGAATGCTATCCCACTTTGTCCCGGTCACGGTGACGCCCCACACTTCGCGGACCCCCTGATCGTTTGACTCGGCATATGCAATCGCATGCGTTGCCGCGTCAGAGGGCGCACCTGCACTACGCTCAGCGATCCATGAACGAATGGCCGCCTCGTCCGCATAGACAAAGATGGATACGTTTTTGTGCACATACCACTTGCCGGTGTCATGAGCACGTTGAGCGGCGCGCTGGATGATCGCGCTCAATTGTAGCGCATCGTCGATCAATTCAGGCCTTGTATGGATGCGCTCGACATCGATCAATTGTTCAGCAAACTCATCCGCTGCAAAACCACCGCCGATATGGGCTGAATAAGCCTTGCGTGGCATGATGCTGTCATGGGCAACGATTCCAATGACGAACCCAATGAACAGGGCGCTTGCTGTCACTACCAACGAGCGTGTTCGCATGGTGCCTCCTCATTGGTTACTCGAATCATCTGTTGTCCTGTACGCATGCAGCAACGCAGAGATTCACCTACCGCGCGGGCGGATTCGCCGGGTCAGGGTGATCGAGCACGCGCTGTGCCTGTGCGGCGCGGTACGTCAGCAGGCGCTCGCGCAAGGATTCGTCGGAGAGTGACAGGATTGACGCGGCGAGCAGGCCGGCGTTGACGGCCCCGGCTTCACCGATGGCCAGGGTGCCCACGGGGACGCCTTTGGGCATTTGCACGATCGCGAGCAAGGCGTCCATGCCCTTGAGCGGGCCGCCGGCCATGGGCACCCCAAGGACGGGCAGGTGGGTCAGCGCGGCGACCATGCCGGGCAGGGCTGCCGCCATGCCGGCACCGGCGATGAAGACCTGCACGCCGCGGTCTGCGGCATCGGCGACCCAATCGATGAGGGCCTGCGGAGTGCGATGGGCCGAAATGACCTTGTGTTCGCAGGCAATCTGCAGCTCGTCGAGCATCGCGCCCGCGGGTCGCATGGTTGGCCAATCTGACCACGAGCCCATAACCATTCCAACTTGAAGTGACATTGTCGCGGCCCTCCTGAGGTGAAATCGAGTGTACCGGGCCAGATTATTTCCTCCTGAACAGTGGACAAATGGGCAACCGAGGGACTGTGGCACGGTCTTTGATCAGATGCCCAAGATAAGCCTCATCTACTTGGCCACACAGGGCTTGTCGCGCGGCGGTTTCGGGGGCACAATCATTACATAGCACCACTCCCGTGAATTTGCGGGGGTGGTTGTTTGTTATTGCGCCTGCGGAGCCGGGTGCCCAGAGCTGAGAGGATTCACAAGCATGTCACAAATCAATTCCCGCACACTCCTTGGAACGATCGGATCGCACATCCTGGCCCCGGCGCTGCTCATCGCGGTGGCTGGGCAGGCAGCGCACGCAGCGGGTCCAATCGTCTTCCGCAGCGGCGAAGCCGTCGTGGCGCGGGCCGCCTCCCCTCTCGAAACTGCGCAGCGCGTCGAGGCGATGACGCCGCGCGCGGGCCTCAAACGCATTCTTGTTCAATTTGAAAAGCCGGTGACGGTCGCGCAGCGGGCAGCGTTGAAAGACGCCGGGCTCTCGCTTCTGAGCTTTGTGGGTTCTGATGCCTACTTCGCGACGATTCGCGCTGGTGCGACAGATGGCGCGAAGCTCGCAGCAACGGGTGCGAAGTTGACGGTGGCAAGTGAGATGGACCCCTTCTGGAAACTTGACCTGAATTTCGCACAAGGGCGGGTCCCAGCGCATGCGGTGATTGGCACCGCACCAATGAGCCATGCCATTGATGCGCCACGCGAGAAGGTGATCGGCGCGTACATGGTGTTTCACAGTGATGTCGATCTGCGCGAAGGTGAAAACATCGCTGCACTTGCGGGCGCGGTGGTGCGTGACCGTTTGGAATCGATCAATGGACTTGTTGTGGAGATGCCATATTCATCTGTGATGGCGCTTGCGATGCATGATGAAGTGCAATGGCTTGAGCCGGCGCTGCCGAAGTTCAGCACAACAAATATTGAGAATCGGATCCTGACCGGCGTCAATATCGTGAGTAGCGCACCGAACAATCTCACGGGGGCAGGCGTCACTGCATTCATTTATGACGGCGGGACAGCGCTTGCTTCTCATGCCGATTTTGGTGGGCGCGTCACGGTCATCGATGGCACAGGGCTCGCTGACCACGCGACGCACGTCTCGGGCACTGTTGGTGCTGCTGGGCCCAATCAGGGTATGGCACCAGGTGTCGACATTCTTTCGGCGGGGCTTGAGACCGACGGCTCGGGCATCTTCTTGTATTCCAACCCGGGTGATATCGAAGCGGATTATGCAAATGCATTCAATAATTTTGGCGCTGATGTCGCGAACAACTCGATCGGCACCAACACCGCTGCCAATGGCTTCGGGTGTGCCCTTGAGGGTGATTACGGCGTGACGAGCGGCGTCATCGATGGCGTGGTGCGCGGCAACGTCACCAACGGCAACCCGACGCGCATTGTCTGGGCCAATGGCAATGAACGCGGCCCAGGCACTTGCGGTACATCTTTTCACACCACCGCCCCACCATCATGTGCCAAGAATCACATCACCGTTGGTGCGACCAATGCGAATAACGATTCGATTACAAGCTTCACCAGCTTTGGCCCAACCGATGATGATCGCCTGAAGCCGGATATTTCGGCGCCCGGGTGTCAAGTTGGCGGTGATGGTGGCGTGACCTCGACCAGTTCTACCGGCGGCTATTCGACGTTGTGCGGCACTTCAATGGCGGCCCCGACGGTCACCGGCATTGTGGCGCTTATGCTCGAACACCATCGCAATCTGTTCCTTGGCGCACCTGATCCGCGCAACAGCACGATCAAGGCCTTGCTCGCACACAACGCGGTAGACAACGGCAATGCTGGCCCTGACTATCAGTTTGGGTATGGCTCGGTGCGCGCCGATGCGACCATCGACTTCATGAACTCACTGAGTTATGTTGAAGATGCTGTGAGCCAGGGCGGCACCGTGATACAGTCGATTAACGTTACGGGAGGTGCCGGACCCATCAAGTTCACTCTTGCGTGGGATGATTTTCCCGCAGCGGCCAACCCTGTGCTTGCGCTCGTTAATGATCTTGACCTTGTCGTGACCGATCCGAACGGCACGCGGCACTTCCCGTGGACTCTGGGCGGACTTGCCAATCCGAGCGCCCCGGCGGTCCGCACTCAGGAAGACCACATTAATAACATCGAACAGGTGCAGGTGGATGCGCCGATTGGCGGGTTGTGGACGGTTTCAGTCACCGGCACAACCGTTCCACAGGGACCGCAATCCTATTCTCTGGTCGCCGATGGCGGCGGACTTGCGGGCATGTCTCTGGCACTCGTTACCTCGGTGCCGCCGCTTGTCGCTCCGGGCAGCACGATTGACCTGACGGTCAGTGTTGTTGCCAACAGCCAGACGGTGGTGCCGGGCTCTGTGCAGGCAAACTATCGCTATGGCGCTGGTGCATTTGTGCAACTCGCAATGACTGACAACCTTGATGGCACCTATTCGACAAGCCTGCCCGCCACTGATTGCGGCGATCTCCCGGAGTTCTTCTTCACCGCAGACGGCTCGGTAACAGGAACGGTCACGACTCCTCCGGGCGGTGCCGCCGCCGCGCTCACCACTGCGATTGGTACCGCGGCGGTGCCTGTCGATGAGCAGATGGAAGCAGGCACAACCGGATGGACCGTGGATGTGGGCCTGACCGATCCACAGGCAACGACCGGCAACTGGAACCGGATGGACCCACAAGGCACCGCAGCGCAGCCTGAAGATGACCATACGACAGCGGGCACCGATTGCTGGGTGACTGATGGAACCGCGGGCGCGGGCCTTGGCACCTTCGATATTGATGGCGGGGCCACCAACCTCATCAGCCCTGCATTCGCACTTTCGGGTTTCCCAGAGGCCAGGCTCAGCTATTGGCGCTGGTATTCCAACAACACCGGGGCATCGCCTGATGAAGATATCTTCGTTGTCGAGATTTCCAACGATGACGGCGTCACATGGATCAACGTCGAAACGCTTGCCGGAGCTCAGAGCAGCGGATGGATTTTCCACGAGTTCCGCGTTGCGGATTTCGTCGCCCTGACAGATCAAATTCGCATGCGGTTCACCGCGTCGGACCTGCTTGCTGGTTCGGTGGTTGAAGCCGCGGTCGATGATCTGCGCGTGGTCGAGACCAGTTGCACACCTGTTGGTCCCACGTGCCCGGGTGATGCGAACAATGACGGCTTCGTTGACCTCGCCGACCTGAACCTCGTGCTGTTCAACTTTGGTTCCCCAGTGGCACCCGACACCAACGGTGACGTTGATGGAAGTGGATCAGTTGACCTGGCCGACCTGAATGTTGTGTTGTTCAACTTTGGGACGATCTGCTGATCATCAACTGAACGCACAACTTGATACGACCTCCAAGGGCTCCCTTCATGGGAGCTCTTTTTATTTTCCGGTTCGCTACACTTTGTTGCATGACCACACCCATTGATACTGATCGATTGCTGCTGATCGTCACCGGAGCGCACCTGCGCGCCGAGCGATCTGACAGACCATTGGGCTATCGACTGTGCAACGAGGTGACACGTCGGCTCGAAAATGATGCAGAACTCAAGGGTACACTCGATGTCATGGTGTGCAGCGATCTCTGGTATCTCAACAACGAAGACTTACGCCGGCGTCCGACAATCAGCATCGGAGAGCCCGGCGTCAATGCACTGGCCGCGTTTCTGGCAGATCGCCTTGAACCCGCCTTCGTCGTCGATGATGTGCTGTCGGTGCAGCTTGATTTGAATGGTGTTGATCTCATCGCGAGCTGCTGGGGTGTAGCACCCAGCGCCACCGCCTCAGCAGTTGATGCCTTCATCGAACGGTATCTCGATGTGTTCCTCTCGCGTGCTGTTGCTGCGAGCACCACGTGAGCGTGACGACTCATTTGCCCACGCAAAACGTCGAAAAGATGCGCCCTAAAATATCATCGGGGCTGATGCGACCACCGATTTCGCCAAGCGCATTGACTGCAGTTCGCAACGTCATCGCCATGAGCGCCGGGTCATACTTTTCTTCGCGCGCCCATGTGTGCGCCTGAGAAAGTGCCTCGCGCGCAGCTTCCAATGCCCGGGCGTGTCGAGCAAGAACGATCGGGCCATCGGTATCACCTTGTATTGTCTTCAACCAGGCGATCGCAGCGTCATGAATCGCCTCTCGCAGGGCTTCGAGATGCCATCCATCGAGCGCGCACACGCCCAGTGCATCTGCTGCGCCACCATCGCTGGGCAGATCTGCTTTGGTACGCACTCGAATCGTGATGGCATGTTGATCCGTATTTTTGAGTGCCTCGAAGCGACCATTCGGATCACATTGAATAATAATCGAAGCCCGGGCAATGTGTTCGCGTGCGATTCGTTGCGCCCCGACATCGAGAACACTGGGTGATTTTTTTTCGTCAAACCCTGCAAGATCGATGAGATCAATGCCGACGCTTTGCCATCCGGGCACGCCTGCATCATCGGGCAAGGGTTCAATAAGTGCATCGCGCGTCGTGCCCGCGTGTTCACTCGTGACAGCACGCTCGCGCCCAAGCAGCGCGTTAAAAAGCGTACTTTTGCCTGCATTTGGCGGGCCAACGAGCACCGCACGGAGTTGTTCCGTCGGCGCTTTGCGCCCCTCGGTGCCACACATGTATTGATTGATTGCACTCAGGACATGCTCCAAGCGCGACGAAAGTTCATCGGGTGCAATTGCAACAACATCTTCCTGATCGGTGAAGTCGATGCCTGCTTCAACGAGCGCGAGCAGCTCGACCGCGTCATTCAACATCGTTCGAAACTGCTCCCCTGTGCGCCCATCAAGCAGATCGCGCGCTGCTGAAAGTTCATCGGTTGAGCGAGCTGCAATCATCGCGCCCACGCCCTCGGCCTGCTGGGCATCGAGGCGCCCATGCAGGAACGCCCGCGCGGTGAATTCGCCAGGCCCTGCAAGGCGGACGCCATCGTGGGCAGTCAGCGCCGCCATGATGCGCTCTACAAGCGTGCGGTTTGCTGGTAGTTGCAGTTCGAGAACATCTTCGCCTGTGTATGACGCGGGCGCTGGAAAGAGTGCAAGAATGCCCGGCAGCGCGACAGCGCCCGCAGGCACCGACACGGTGATTCGACAGGGTGCGATCGAGCGCCGCGCTGGCAGTTTCGTCTCAAGAATACCGCGCGCCGATGCAAACGCATCCGGACCAGACAGGCGAATGAGCGCTCGCCCACGCCCGGCAGCGCCGCGCGCCGCCACCGCAATAATTGTGTCACCCACACGCATAAGCGCACATGCTACTTCTTGTTGGGCGGACGCTTGGCTTCAAGGCGGGCGCGGAGTCGTTCTTCAAGTGAGGGTTTGCCGCCCGCGGTGTTGGTCACAGCCTTGCGACCATCAGCGCCCGCGGGTCCATCAAGTTCGAGCGCGTTGACATGCGCCCGAATCCACCGACCTTCGACGATGCCGAGGGTCGAATTGGTTACGAAATACAGCGTCAATGCTGCGGGCGCGTTGTACATGAAGACCGGGAACATCACGACCATCATCACTTTCATGATTTTCTGGGTCGATTCCTGTTCGGGGGTCATGGTCGCGGTGGGCGGCGGCGTCAGGTATTTCTGATGCACAAAGAACACCACACCAAGGAGCAACGGCAAAATATTAATCGCAGTGATCGTGCCCATCAAGGGCATATTGAAAGAGAAGGGCAGCGGAATGAAACTGTCGCCGCGCGAGAGGTCGGAGAAGAAGGGCCACCCGCCGAATTGTTGGAAGAGGCCATAAAACGCGGGCTCATGGCGCAGATCAAAGTTGGTGTAGAGGAGCGCATAGAGCGCGATCCAGATCGGGCTTTGCAGGAACATGGGCAGGCACCCGAAGAGGCCTTTATATGAAACATTTTCCTCGCGCATGAGTTTGCGCACTTCAACGTGCAGTCGCTTGGGATCGTCTTTGTACTTCTCCTGCAACTTCTTTTGCTTGGGTGCGATGCGCTGCATCTGCTTACCAAAGCGCTGAATACCAATTTGTGATTTTTTGAAAATCGGATGAAGCGCGGCCCGCACACAAAGAACGAGCATGATAATCGAGACCGCCCAGTCGCCGGTGAATGAATCAAAGAAGCGCAGGATTGCAGTCAAAATGTCAGTCAGCCACGCGAATGTGCAGAACGCGCAGAAGCCGCCCATGTTGTAGACAACGATCTTGTCGAGGCGCGCTGCAGTCGCCGCAGCATCAACACCTTCCTCCAGACGGCGTTCATCAATCGGTGCGGCATACAAGCCAACATCAAGTGATTGTGTTGCGCCCGCAGCAAGCGGGAAGATGGGAGACGTCAGGCGGTGGGCAACGCGATCACCATCGTAGTTCTTGTCGATGTCATCCCACAGCACGGCTGCGCTGACACTCGCGCCAATGGACAGGTCGGGTGGGACCGCTGCGCCGACCGGGCTGATCGGATGCACCGCAGCCATGAAATAGCGATTGGTCTGCGCGACCCAGACGAGCGGGCCCGCATCGTCATATTTCGTTGAGGGCCATTCCTGCTTGGTTGCGCCATTCTTGACGTGCTTGAACATCGCATCGCGGCGAACGAGTTTGCCATCTGCGTGGATTTCGCCCGGCTGCGATGCGCGGAAATATCCAAAGCGCTCGCGCTGCATCGGGATTCGATAGCCGCTGGTATCGCGCTGCAAATCAAGGGCGCCAAATTGCTCCCACGCCACACCAATCGACGAGCCTGAACGATTTTCGATTGATTGCTTCACCACAATCTCAAAGGTGCCCGGCACGAGGGTGACGGTACGATGCAGCACCGCGATAGTTGCGCCGGTGGCAAGTTCAACAATTTCCGCTTTCCACTGCGCGGTGGTTTGCGTTGCTGATTCAAGTTCCCACACGCGCCCGTATGACCCACCAAAGAGTTCGATGCGCTCGCCGTTGATGGTCGCTGCGGTCATGCCCATCGCGCTCATGCGGTAGGTGATGGTCGTGCCATCGACTGCGATGCCAGGCTGTTCTGCGATGTCCTGAATGACATAGTGATTGGTCGCCTCCGCCGGGTTGCGTTGCGCCTTGACGAGGTCGGGGGCGGTCAGGAAATGGTTGGTCGCGGTCACCTTGGACACGCCCGCGCCGTAAGGCGTCAATTCGATTTCAAGTTCAAAGCCAAGGGCCGGATCAAGACTGCCGAGCACGACCGGCGGCACATCGCCGGTCCACACGCGAGCCGCGAGTGTGTTTGGCACAACGGATGGCACGGGCGTGGGGGTTTGCGGGAGGGCCGGGTCGCCAGTTGCTTGATTGTCTGTTGCATCAGAATCAACCGCATCACCATTCGATGCATCTGCGATCGGGCGCTCGGGCGATGCGGCGACTTGTTCCGGCAATCCCTGCGCGGGAGTCGTTGATTCACTTTGTACTGTTGTGGGCGCAGCGAAAGGCGCAAGAACGGGCGCTGGCTGCGGCGGTGTACCGCTGCGCTTGGAGCTCATGCCGACACCGATCACAAGACCGATCGCGCCAGCAATTGCAATCAGGGGGACGACAATGCGAAGGGCCTTGTTGGGTTCCGCGGGCATATGGTGTTTTTCGTCACTTCCTGATGAATGGTGCTTGCGATGGGTACACGTCGGCGTGCTGGGGGGTGAAATCAGCGCCCTTCGTACAGGCGGTCAGCAAGCCAGTTGGACAGTTCGGGGATCCGCCGAATCTTCTCGGCGGGTTCATCAATATTGTATTCCACGCGGTGAAACTGCACACGATCTTCATACATGATCGCATAGGACGAGCGCGGGTCGTGATCGCGCGGCTGGCCCACCGCACCAACATTGATCACCGCTTTCTCTCCCTCGGTAAATCGATACATCTTGTCTTCGCCGACTTCATCAGGCGGATAAAAATCTGGTTCATCAGTGAAAACGCCCGGCACATGCGAATGGCCAACAACTGCGTAGCCATCGATCAGATCAAAAATGGAACGCATCTTGTCGACCGCATGAATCGTGTCATCGGGGAAAATATATTCATTGACTGGCCTGCGTGGCGAGCCATGCACCGCGAGCACAGGCGTGCCATTGCCAAGTTTCGGATCAACAACGCGCACGCGCAGATGCCCGAGGAAGCGGTATCGCGCGGTCCGCTTTTCAACATCGGTTTCGTTATCAAGTTGAGCCCGTGTCCAATAGGAGCTGGATTCTGCTGCCGGGTTGAAGTTCGTCGGTTCATAGAGCACGGCGTAGTCGTGATTGCCAAGCAAGGTCCACTGACAGTTCTCAGAGATCAAATCAACACACTCGAGTGGATCGGGTCCATAGCCCACAACATCGCCGAGGCAGACGATGCGATCGACGCCGCGGCTCTCGATATCTGCAAGAACAGCGCGCAATGCAGTTGCGTTGCCATGCATATCGCTGATCAGTGCCGTTCCAGCCATCAGGACAATCACATCTCCTGTGCGAAAAATTCAGCCGCCCACGCGAGCCCCCCGAAGGGGCGACTCGAACCGCGCAGGCTAGCACCCTCTCATTCCGCCTGCCAGCCGAGCGATTGCAAATCGGAGGGTCGAACCCTGAGGGGCACATTTGTTGCCGGCCATCGTTTGCCAAACTGCCAAGGCCCCCTATTATCCGCCCCGGCCTGAAGCGAGGGCGAAACTTCGCCGATGTGCTGGGACATGGACGATACGGGCTTGACCGGTCCAGAATCAGACTCGGACTCAGGGCCCCGGGGGAGTACCCAAGATGAGCATTCAGTATCAGCGCACCCGCGAGATGACCATTGACGAGCTGTTGCTCGAAAATCGCGTCGTCTTTCTCTTTTCTGACATCAATCACATGAGCGCGGGACGCGTGATCATGCAGATGCTCTATCTGGAAAGCCAGAAGAAGGGGCAGGACATCAATTTCTATATCAACAGCCCCGGCGGGGTCGTTGATGACACACTTGCGATTTACGACACCATGCAGTTCCTGTCATCAAAAGTGGCAACCTATTGCATCGGGCGCGCTTATTCCGGTGCCGCCCTGCTGCTCGCCGCAGGCGAGGCGAGTAAGCGATTCATCCTGCCCAACGCAAAGGTCATGATTCATCAGCCTTCCGGCGGCATGACCGGGCAATCCGCAGATATTCAGATTCAAGCCCAGCAGATCATTCGAGATAAGCAGCGCTTGAACGAAATTCTCGCGCAACACTCCGGGCAATCGGTTGATCGTGTGAAAGCGGACGCAGAGCGCGACAAATATTTCGATGCCAAGGAAGCCGCTGCATATGGACTTGTTGATGAAGTGATTTCATTCCCGAAACCAGATGCTGCCAAGTCCGCCTGAGTTTTTGCCTGTAAACAACACCGATTCTTCGCACGGAGACGCGTATGACTCGTCACACAATGCCAAACTTTGCTCGCCCGATGGTCACTGGACGCGCTGCGTCACCGCTAAGCGTTTCGCATCACCCAGGTGATGCGCCGACTGATCAACTCGTGCCGATCGTCATTGAATCAACAGGGCGGGGCGAACGCGCCTATGACATCTATTCCCGCCTGCTCAAAGACCGCATCATCTTTCTCGGCGGCCCCGTGATGGATGACATCGCCAATCTGGTGGTGGCGCAGTTGCTGTTCCTCGCCAATGAGGATGCCAAGAGTGACATTCACTTTTACATCAATTCGCCGGGCGGCTCGATCACTTCGGGCCTGTCGATGCTTGACACCATGAACTTTATTGCACCCGATGTGTGTACCTACATCGTCGGGCAGGCGGCCTCGATGGGCTCGGTGCTTGCCGCTGCGGGCACCAAAGGCAAACGCTATGCACTGGCCAACAGCCGCAACCTGATGCACCAGCCGCTCATCTCGGGCGTCATGGAAGGCCAGGCAACCGACCTTGAAATTGAAGCCCGTGAGATTCTTCGCCTGCGCGATCGCCTGTATCGCATCTATGCTGATGCCACCGGCAAGCCCGCAGACGAAATTGAAAAAACCTGCGATCGCAATACCTGGCTCGATGACACAGAAATGTTATCGTACGGCCTGATCGATCAGGTGCTGACCAAGATGCCCGCTTCGGGTGCTTGAGCGCGGCAATTACGCCCGATGCTGATCCATTGCCTACACTCGCGCATCATGCGTGTCGTGTGCACTCTTGGTCTCGTGTTCCTCGTGCTGCTTCCTGTGGGCGGGTGCTCGCGCAAAGTGGGCGGCTTCAAGAACAAACAACAGGAACTGGAATACCGCATTGATGAACTCGAAGCGGCAAACCGCCGCCTTGATGCAGAGCGCGGCGAACTGGCTGCCAAAGTCGGCGAACTAACCTTTGCCCTTGATGCGGCAACCGGCACATCGAGTGGCGCTGTCGTGGCGGCCCTGCCCCGGTGCGCGGGCATCACATTCGACCGCCTGACCGCATTGGTCGATCGCGATGATCAACTCGGCATTGAGGGGGTCGATGCGTATATCCGCCCGGTGGATGGCCGTCGCCGGTTCGTTCAGGTCGCGGGAACGATGCGGGTGCAGTTGCTACTGCACTCCCCCGTTTCGGGTACCAGTGAAGTCTCTGGTTCGACATCCGAATCTGTCCCTCCCCGGGTGCTTGCTGAGGTGACACTCGATCCCTATGGGCTGCGAGAGGCCTTTCGCTCGGGGCTCACCGGGACGCACTATGCCGTGAGATTGGGCCTTACCCCGGCTCTGGGCGGCTCAGGGGAGCCCGAGGGCATTCTTGAGCTGGTAGCCCAGTTTGATGATGCGGTTACAGGATTGCGGCATCTGGCCACCAAAAGGCTTGATTTTGGACCCTGAGAGGCATTTCTTGGGAAAAGGCAATTATTTTCTTTGTTTGTACCGAACAAGTTTCCTGGACCGTCGTATCATGGGCTACCCACGAAGTGACTCTCTGTGCGAAAAAAGACCGATGTGTTTGTCGAACAGCCCCGGCCTCTCCCCGGGGCTGTACGCTTTTTAGAATGAACGTGATGCCTCCAACAAAAGTTCGATCTACCAAGATTCTCGCGACCGCCCTCGGACTGCTTGTGATCGGGTGTCTCATTGGCATGCAGGGGTGCGCCAGACCCTTGTTTCCCCGAGGAGAAGCGAGGACACAGTTCGACCGGTACGACCTGGCGCGCAACGCACATCAGCCAAGCTATATCGAAGATGAGTTCGGAAGGCGCACACCGAATCTCAAGGGTCGACTCGCGCCAAAGTAGTCGAGGTCCGGTAAAGTATGGGCGTTGATGCGTGAAGCTCAGGATGAGCGCCGCGCACCAATTCACAAGCGAATAGTGCTTGTGATCCGATGACAGGCAAAGCGGCGCGTGACTGCGCTTCATGGACGATCTGCCCCGCCATGTCACAATCAAGCACACCAGGACTCACAACCCGACGACTGACTCGCCCGCAGGCCGTGTGGATCACACTTATTGCGTCAATGACTGTTGTCGCGGCGGCGCTCTCATTCGTCACGGGCCCTGCTGGCGTCGGTGGTAAGACACTCCCCGGTGCATTTGAAATTGCCCCCACGCAGGCCTCTGGGATTCGCGCCATCCTCGACGCGGTTTCGATTGAGCCGGACCGGTGGGATGGCATTGTGATCCATCATTCAGGGTCCACGCAGGGCAGCGGCGCCTCGATTGCCCGCACACACGAGGCACAGGGGATTCGCGGGCTTGGGTACCACATGGTCATCGGCAATGGGCACGGGGCCCCCAACGGCGAGGTGTACGTGGGGTATCGGTGGCAACAGCAACTGCCTGGGGCGCATCTGGCTGGCCCTATGCCGCAGGATGCCAAAAATCGAAAGATTGGCATTTGTCTTATTGGCGATGGTGACACCAAGCCCTTCACCGACCGGCAAATGCAGGCGGTGGTGCAACTTATCCGTGAACTGCAGCAGGAACTGGGCATTCCCGCAGAGCGTGTGACACTCCACCGCGATCTGGCAGATTCGACGGCCTCGCCAGGCCGACTCTTCCCGGTGGCGCGATTCCGCAACAGCCTTTCGACCCGGTAAACTTCATTTTCTGGAACTTCCGAGTCTGGTGCGGCCCTGACATTGAACAATGTGTCGAACCCGCCGATACTGCGGGGCTTCCAGCGCCGAAGTGACCTTTGGTGTGATGGACTGGTGTGTGCACGCCCGTCCTGAAGTTTGTGCCAAGACCACCCAAGTAAGCCAAGTGATCCCTCCCCTTGAACCACTTCGAATCTGCCAAGCCTGGAACCACGCTCGCTGGCTTTGATGTTCTTGCCAAGGTCGGGGAGGGTGCGGCCTCATTTGTCTATGTGGTCATGGACCCCAAGACCAAACAGATCAAAGCCCTCAAGCACGTCATCAAGAACACCAAGAAGGATCAGCGCTTTCTCGATCAGGCTGAAAGCGAATACGACATCGCGCAAAAGGTCAAGAGTCCGCACATTCGCAGCATTGACCGCATTATCAAAACGCGCGAGAAGCTCATCAGCGTGCGCGAACTTTTTCTTGTCATGGAATATGTCGATGGCGTATCGCTTGAGCGCCTGCTGCCCGACACCGTTGAACAGGCGATTCAGTTTTTCCTGCAAACCGCAGAAGGCCTCGGGCACATGCACCGGTGCGGCATCGTCCACGCGGACATGAAACCAAGCAACATCATTCGCATGTCTGATGGCACTGTGAAAATCATCGACCTCGGACAGGCGTGCGCGATTGGCACGAAAAAGGAACGCATTCAGGGCACGCCGGATTACATCGCCCCGGAGCAGGTGCATCGGCGCGAGATCACGCCTGCGACCGATGTCTACAACCTTGGCGCGACGATGTACTGGGTGCTGACCAAAGCGTATATCCCCACGGCGATGTCGACGAAGAGTGATTCACTTGTCGAGGGTCTTGATGGCGCGCAGATCGAACGGCCCAAGCCAGCGCACGAGATTAATGGCGAGGTGCCGCCCAGCTTGTCGGAATTGATCGATGATTGCGTGCGCGTTGAGGCGGAGGATCGCCCGGCGAGCATGGATATCGTGATGGAGCGTCTTGGGCGCGTGCTGCGAGAGATGCGGGATGGTGCAGAAGCATCCGGCGGATCCAAGACCAAGAAAAAGACGTAGAACCAAGTGTTCATGAAACGCAACGCCGCGACAGATCGGCGGACTCCCCCCCGCTGCCCGCGGTGCGGCTATGACGTGTCGGGCGAGAGTGATCGGTGGACAACGCAGTGCCCATTGACCGGCGTGTGCCCGGAGTGCGGGTTGACGTTTGAGTGGCGGTACTTGCTGAACCCGGCGCTGGCGGCGCCGGCGTGGCTCTTTGATACGAACACTTCGCGGTTCTGGGGGCCGTTGGCGCAGACCTTGGTGCGCTCGCTTTGGCCACCGAAGATTGCAACAGCGCTGCGGATTGAGCAAGAATTCAGTTTGCAGCGGAGTCTGGTGTTGTTTGCAGTGTGCGCGTTGGCGATGCATGCGACGGCGATGGCGTGCGGGACTGTGCTTGCGGTGCGGGAAGAGCATTCATGGGGACCATCGGGTTCGTACAGCTTCGTCGAGTCTGTTGCGAGTGTGGATCTTGATGACCTCCGCATGCCCCAAGGCGCACTGGTGCGGCACATGATCTGGCCATACAGCCACATCTTCGATTGGGATGTGTATTACACACTGCCAACGCCCGCCTTTGGAATGCTGTCGGGAGTCTGGCTTGTGTCGATGCCGATCGCGTTCCTTCCCCTCACGACATCGTTGCGATTTGCGCGGGTCCGACCTGTTCACATCGTGCGACTGGCGGCGTATTGCGCACCATCACTTGCGCTGCTGATGGTCACCACCATGGTCTATCTTTCGATTGGCAGTGATGCGCATTACTACATGTTCCGAACGTGGGTTCCTTGGTGGAACGGGGCACCTTTCACGATGGTGTGGGCAGGATTGACCGCAGGGCTCTTCTGGTTCTGGTGGCGCTGGGGGATCGGGCGGTATATGCGTATGCGCCATGCGGGGGGCGTAACACTCGCGGTGCTGAGCATGGCATTCCTTGGTGCGATGATGATCATCCTTTTCACGAACAGTGATTTGATCGATGAGATGGCCCAGATTGTCGAGTTCTTCGTCAAATGGTAGCGCTCTTCCTACAATCCCTTTCATGACCCACGAAGACCCGATCGCAGATGCCGTGCTTGACCTTGTCCGTTCAGCCGACCCCGATGCCGGCGCGATACTCGCGCGCGAGGCGGAGCGGCAGCAGCACACGCTTGAACTCATTGCCTCGGAGAATCACGTCTCGCCGGCGGTGATGCACGCGATGGGCACGTGTTTGACGAACAAGTACGCCGAGGGCTATCCCGGCAAACGCTACTACGGCGGGTGCGCGCACCACGATGAGATAGAAACCTTGGCGCGGGATCGGGCGAAGCAGCTCTTTGGGTGTGCGTTTGCGAATGTGCAGCCGCACTCGGGGGCGCAGGCGAATGGGGCGTTGTTTCTGGCGCTGCTGTCGCCGGGCGATACGTTTGCGAGTTTGGAACTTTCTGATGGCGGGCACCTGACGCACGGGCTCAAGGTGAGTATGAGCGGCAAGTGGTTCAACCCTGTGCACTATCCATTGGTGCGCGATGCGAAGTCGCCCGCGTTTGAGACGATTGACTATGACGAAGCCGAGCGCGTATGCATGGAGGCAAAGCCCAAGCTGATCATGTGCGGGTATTCGGCGTATCCGCGCGTGATAGATTTCGCGCGCTTTCGTGCGATCGCCGACAAGTGCGGGGCGCTGCTGCATGCGGACATCGCGCACATCGCGGGGCTCGTGGCCACGGGGGAGCATCCATCACCATTTCCGCATTGCCATGTGGTGACGACGACGACGCACAAGACGTTGCGCGGGCCGCGGGGTGGGCTGTTCTTGACCAATGACGAGGACCTCGCCAAGAAGTTCGACCGGGCGCTGTTCCCGGGCATGCAGGGCGGGCCGTTGATGCATGTGATCTTGTCAAAGGCAGTGGCGTTTGGCGAGGCGCTGAAGCCTGAGTTCAAGACGTATCAGCAGCAGGTCGTGAAGAATGCGAAGGCGCTGGCGTCGGCGCTGACCGAACATGGCTATCGCATCACCTCGGGCGGCACGGACAATCATCTGATGCTGGTCGATTTGCGCACGCGCGATGCGGAGTTGACCGGCGCGGATGCGGAGCGCTGGCTTGAGGCGGCGGGGATTATTACGAACAAGAATGGTGTGCCCCAGGACCCGAGGCCTCCTGTGAAGACCAGCGGCCTGCGCCTGGGCACGCCCGCGCTGACGACGCGCGGCTTCCGCGAAGGCGAGATGCAGCAGGTCGCGGCGCTGATCGACCGCGCGCTTGCCGGCAAAGGCGATGAGAGCGCGATCGCCGGCGTGCAGCGCGATGTTGAGGCGATGTGTGAGCGGTTTCCGTTGAACGCCGTTGTGGGCGCGGGGGCGTGACATGGATCAAGGCTTGAAACGGTTTCGGAAGGATCTGGAGCGGCTCATGACGCAGGGTCAAGAGCTAGCAGGCGATCTGGCCGATGCAGACAGCGGCGATCCAAATCACGCACGCGAGTGCAGGTCCGACTTCGAGAGGGAATACCAGCCTTGGTATTCGGAAGCAGCGGCAACCATTCAACAGTTATTGCCGATGCGCCACGATGAGTTCGTCGCAATGTATGAGCCAGTACTAGGGCGCGATAAGCTCGATCTTGACACTTACAGAATCCGAGATTGGATACTTGGGATTCGGCCAGGCACGCACCCCCGGGCGCAAAGACCTCTTTTCGATGCCCTCCAAGCAGCTTCTAGCCAGTTCCATCTTCAACTTGGGATTCTAGAAGCTGCGACATCACGGCTCGAGAGTTCATTGTTTGACATACAGAAGCTGACTAGTGCTCAAGTCTTTGACTCTGCGTTGGACGCGACTCGCGAACTCCTAGAGTGTGGCTTTGTCCGGGCTGGAGGTGTGATCGCAGGCGTTGTGCTCGAAAAGCACCTTGCTCAAGTCTGTGACGATCGAGCGATTGCAATCACCAACGACAAGCCCACGCTTGCAGATTTCAACGAAGCTCTGAAAAAGGTAAATATCATTGACGTGCCTGTTTGGCGGAGGATCTCACACTTTGCCGACATCCGAAACCTCTGTGGCCACAACAAGCACCGAGAGCCCACCAAGGACGAAGTAGAAGACTTGGTCAATGGCGTCGACAACCTCATCAAGACGCTATCCTGACGCGCCACTCGAGGAGAAGCCCATGTCCAAACCCAACATCCTTGCATTCGCCGGGTCGCTTCGGCGCGAATCGTTCAACAAGAAGCTGGTTGCGCTCGCGGCGCGGGGGGCGGAGGAGGCCGGCGGCGATGTGACGTTTGTTGATCTTGCCGACTTGCCGATGCCGTTGTTTTGCGAGGATGTCGAAGCAGAGCACGGCATGGACCCGAATGCGCGGACGTTCAAAGAACACATGATCGCGGCCGATGGAGTCTTGCTTGCGTCACCTGAATACAACGGGTCACTTTCCGGCGCGTTGAAGAATGCAATTGACTGGGCGAGCCGGCCTGAGGAGGGCGAGAAGCCGCTGTGTGCGTTCAAGAACAAGCCGATTCAACTCATGAGCGCATCGCCCGGCGGTCTGGGCGGCATTCGCGGGTTGATTCATTTGCATGCGCTGTTGGGCGGGATTCAGATGATGGTGATGCCGCAACAGCACTGTTTGAATCAGGCGCACAGCGCGTTTGATGATGCGGGGAATCTGAAGGATGCGAAGCAACAGGAAATTGTGCTGGGGCTGGGGCGGAGGTTGGTGGAGGTGGTTGGGAAGTTGAAGACTTGACCTATTCCGTCGGTCTTCGCGCGGTGACAACACCAAGGCCGAAGCTGAGCAGCACGACGATCGCAAGCACAAGCGCGAAGAACACCGTCACGCCGGGCGACTCGGAAATATGGCCTGGTGATTTCCATGGACGGTAGCGCGGATTGATGGCGAGATGCAGGATCAATCCGGCCATGGGACACCACGCGAGTAATAGTCCCAAGCGAAGCCAAAGACGGCCGCGTGACCTGCCGCACAAGCCTTGCAAGAGAGCGACCATGAAGTGCGCGATAAGGATGCCGACCGTGATGATGAAGTACCAGATTGGCAACATTTCGCTCATTCTATCGCCTGTTGTTCATCAATGCGCCCCACCCGTTCCCGGAGGGAGAGGGAGCAAGACTAATCGCTTACCGGTTCCGCACCCTCTCCTTGGGGAGAGGGTGCAAGACAAGATTACATCGGAAACCGTCCATCATCTCCGATTGCAATCTCGCCGCGCGCGGCGAGTTGGCGTAGGCCTTCGTACACCACAGCGCAGACGGCGGTCGCGACGTTCAGGCTGCGCTCGCGTTGCATCATGGGCAGTGTGATGGCGCGGTCGGCGTAGTGTTCGAGCAGGTCGGTGGGCAGGCCAGCGGTTTCTTTGCCAAAGAGAAGGACATCGCCGCGCTGCAATGGCGCATCCCATATGGGGCGAGTTGCTTTGGTTGAAAGCATCCAGAGTCGCGGGCGCAGGGCACTCTCTCCACCGTTGGACTCGACGAAATCATCCCATGAATCATGTTCGCGCACGCCAAGACGGGGCCAGTAATCCAGGCCCGCGCGACGCAAGGCCTTCTCTGAAGTATCAAAACCAAGCGGGCGGATCAGATCGAGTGCGCACCCGGTTGCAATACACGTCCGACCGATGTTCCCGGTGTTGTTGGGGATCTCAGGCTCATGCATCACAACGCGAAAGAGCGGCGGGTTCATACATCGACGATACTGCCAATGTGATGAGCCTGCCCAAAGAGATCGCCAGCACGAAGCGCACCCTGCGCGAGCAGATGCGCACATGTCTTTCGGCGCTCACGCCCGAAGATGCTGCCCGGCACTCTGTTGCGACATGCGCAGCGATCGCCGGGAGTAGTGCTTTTGCGCGCGCCGGGACCATCATGGTGTACCTGCCTATTCGGACAGGCGCACATGCTGAACTTGATCCGTGCCCACTTGCAGCGCGAGCGCTCGCACTCGGCAAGCGCATTGCCTATCCGCGCATCGACTGGGATGCAAACACCATGCAACCCATTGAGGCAACGCAAGCCCTGCCAGACAGTGAGGTGCGCAGACACAACGTGCCCGAACCGGTCGGCGGCGCACCGATCGCACTTGGTGAGATTGACATGGTGATTGTGCCGGGCCTTGCCTTTGATGCGCGCGGGCATCGCCTTGGGCGCGGTGCGGGGTTCTATGACCGATTCCTTGCAGCGTGGCGGGCATCACGCGGCAGCACACCGGGCCTTGCGGTCGGCGTGGGATTTATCGAGCAGATGGTCGAAAAACTGCCCGTGGAATCGCATGACATGCGTCTTGACGGCGTGGCATCACCCATCGGCATCACAATCTGCAAAGCCCGGTATCCTTGAGTGTGTTCGGTGGGGCCATGCCGACCTCGCCCAAGCAAGAAGGTGGTCACGGACGATGTCACTTCCCTCGCAACGGATGCGAAGCGGGCACAGGCCCAGAGTTTCGGTTTCACGTCGCAGCCCGATGAAGCGAATGCACATGCAGCGCCGATCGTTTGGCGTGCTGCTGCTCGTGTTCGTCGCATTCACAGCGTGGTTCTTCTGGCCAAATAGCGCGCCAAAGGATGCGCAGGCCAAAGTGCCCTCGGAGGCACTGCTTGATCCGGTCGTTAATGATCCAGATGGAGTTGCGGAAACTGTCGAGATGGTCGCAGCCACTGACACGCCCAAGGTTGAGATTCATTTTGCTGATGAACCCAAGCCGCTTGGTGCAGTGAAGATCGATCCAAAGCCCCCCACGCTGACCATGGGTGCGACACCCGCGCCGACCGAGCGCACCGCTGAGCGAACACCCGCACCACGCCCAGAAACTGCGCCTCAACCGACTGGATCATCGGCAAACTCCGATGTGCTCTTTGATCGCGCCGATGCGGCGCTTGCGCAAAATCGCCCGGTGCAGGCGCGGGAACTACTGAATCGTGCGCTGCATGATGCCGCGACATCGCCTGTGCGCAAGGCGGAGGCGCGGCGAAGACTTGGCGAACTTTCCGATGTGCTGTTCTTTTCCGACAAAGTGATTCCGGGCGATGACATTTCCCGCGTCTACAAAGTAGCTAAGGGCGATCTGCTGTCGACCATTTCGCGCAAGCAGGGACTGAAAGTCGAATACGGCTTCATTCAGCGCATCAATGGCATTACTGATCCCAAGAAGCTGCGCCTCAATCAGCAGATCAAGGTCGTGCAGGGGCCCTTCCACGCGATCATTTCCAAGAACATGTTCCGTCTCGATCTTTACGCAAGTGAGCGCGATGCGGCGGGCAATCGATTGTTCATTCGTTCCTTCGATGTGGGGCTCGGCGAATTTGGTTCGACGCCGACCGGCGCGTGGAAGGTTGCCAACAGCAAGGTTGTTGATCCCGGGTGGACCAACCCCCGCACATACAAGACGTATGCGAAGGGCGACCCGAAGAATCCGATCGGCACGCGTTGGATTGGTTTGAAAGGCGATGACGTGAACACCAAAGACCTGCCGAGCTACGGCATTCACGGCACAATCCATCCTGGATCAATCGGCACCGAAGCATCTATGGGATGCATCCGCCTGCGCGAAGGTGAGATTGAAGTGCTGTATGAACTGCTTATGCCGGGGGTGTCTGAGGTTTTGATTGTGGATTGAGCCTGTCTTGGTGGGGTGGGCGTCTCGCCCGCCATCTGAAGAAGAAGATTCACCGCAGAGGCGCAGAGGGCACAGAGTTTTTTTTGGTGGTTCACTACATGCGAGCCGCATCGTCCCCGAGGCAGTACTTTGTTTGCAAAATGCCGCACCATCCAAAAAAGCTGAAGCTCACCGCTATCGAGTACTACTTCCTCGACATTGGCACTGAAGATTATCACGAGGTGAGCCAAGTCTACACCAAGCATATGCATGCTGACCCATCCATTGAGCGGGATGGGGCTATCCTGCGCGCAAAGGATACATTGCGTCGCCTGCACCGAGCTGGATTCATCGATTTCTTCTTTGACGACTCCGAAGCATCCAAGGCCCACAGTATCCCCAGACAACTGAATGCGACGGAGATCAAGGCATTGTTCAGCGATCAAGACCCCTGGATTCCCTCGCCCGAAACTCACTTTGGCGGCTTCTCCTTTGCGACTACCGATGTGGGAGAAAGAGCTTGCTACGGCGCGTCACAGGACTCATCCTAATGCCCCCTCCCCCTGCGCTTTTTTGGCTCATTTCGCCTATAATGGGAAGTGGTTTCGGGCCCTCTGTTTGTGTGATTTCGGTGCCGATGGTTGCACCAGAAAATGCCCGCAAAATAAGCCCCATATGGAGAGCCTGCATCCCATGACAACCATCCCTACGCCAACGGCATCTACCCCGCAGAAGGGGCCCACAAAAGCCCCTGCCTACGGCGCCGATCAGATCAAGATTCTTGAGGGTCTTGAGGCGGTGCGCAAGCGCCCAAGCATGTATATCGGCGACACCGGTCTCGCGGGGCTGCACCACCTGTGCTGGGAGGCGATTGACAACTCGATCGATGAGTGCATGGCGGGTCGGGCGACGACCGTGGTGGTGCGTGTGCACGCCGATGGTGCGATGAGCATCACCGATGATGGCTCTGGCATTCCAGTTGACCTCAAGAAGCACGACAACCCGATTTATGATGGCAAACCTGCGGTCGAATTAGTGATGACCGTGCTCCACGCGGGCGGCAAGTTTGGTGAAGAGGACAGCGCCTACAAGGTGTCGGGCGGGCTGCACGGCGTGGGCATTTCGTGCGTCAATGCACTTGCAGAGTGGCTCGAAGTGCGCATCCATCGTGACGGCGGCGTGTACAAAATCGGATTTGAGCGCGGCACGACAGCACAGCCCCTGCAGCGCATTGGTGATGTGCCCGCAGATGCACAGAGTAAAACCGGCACCGAAGTCACATTCAAGCCCGATGGTGACATCTTCCCAGATACCACGTGGAATTACGCAACGCTTTCGCAGCGCATGCGCGAACTTGCCTATCTCAATCCGGGTGTGACTTTACGGCTGGTCGATGAGCGCGTTGGCGCTGATGGGCAGATCAAAGATGAAACGCATCGGTATGAGCGAGGCTTGCTCGAATATGTCGAGCACATGAATAGCAACAAGCATGCCCTGCACGAAGTGGTCACCTTCTCTGGTGAACAGGGCTCACTGACCGTTGATGCAGCGTTTCAGTTTTCTGATTCCTACAGCGAACTGATCCTGAGCTTTGCAAACAATATTCGCACGGTCGATGGCGGCTCGCACCTGTCGGGCTTCAAGACAGCCCTGACGCGCACACTCAATACATACATCAAGGCTGCCAATCTCATCAAAGAGAAGGACCCGATGCCCACTGGTGATGACTGGCGCGAGGGTTTGGCGGCCGTTATTTCAGTGAAACTGCCTGAGCCGCAATTTGAGGGGCAGACCAAGGGAAAATTGCGCAATACAGAGGTCGACGGCTTTGTCGCGTCGATCGTGAGCGACAAACTCAAGGCGTGGCTTGAAGAGCACCCGGGTGAAGCCAAGAAAATCTGCCAGAAGGGTCTGGTGGCGGCGCAGGCTCGTGAGGCCGCCCGCAAGGCGCGCGATCTGACGAGGCGCAAGAGCGCACTTGAATCCGGCTCGATGCCACACAAGCTGCGCGATTGCACAACGCGCGATGTTGATCGCTCTGAGATGTTCATCGTCGAAGGTGATTCTGCGGGCGGAAGTGCCACGCAAGGCCGCGATGTCGAAACGCAGGCCATCCTGCCCTTGCGCGGCAAGTTGATCAATGTCGAAAAGGCACGTCTGGACAAAGTGCTTGCCTTCGAAGAAATCCGCACGCTGATCAGCGCACTGCGCTGCGGCATCGGCGAAGATTTTGACATCTCAAAGCTGCGCTACGGCAGAGTCATCATCATGACCGACGCCGATGTCGATGGTTCGCACATTCGCACGCTGCTGTTGACGTTTTTCTTCCGTCAGATGCCGGAGCTCATTCGGCGGGGCAGGATTTATTGCGCCCAGCCGCCGCTCTATCAGATTGCACGGGGCAAGACGCATCGGTATGTCCTCAATGAACGCGAGATGGACGATGTGCAGATCGAACTCGGTCTCGAAGGTGCGTCGCTCTTGGTGCGCGAAGTGCCGATAGATGCCAAGGCAGGGCGTTCACTAGACACAAAAACGATTCGCACGATCGAGGGTGATGAACTTGCAGAAGTTGTGCGCCATTTACGAAGACTTGATGAACTGATCACGGTCACCGAACGCCGAGGGTATCGGTTCCTCGAACTGCTTAGTGCGCGCGATGATGATCCTGAGAATCAGCACCGCCTGCCCACCCATCGCCTGACATGGCGCGATGGCGAAGCCTTTGCGTGGTCTGATGAACAGGTCAATGCAATCTTGAATACGAACAGTCTGCGCAACGCTGAGTTTGAACCCGTGGGTGAAAATGGCAAAGTGCAGGGCAACGGGCACGACCTTGCACAGGTGCGCGAGTTGCACGAAGTGCGCGAAATTGCAGCGATCGTTGAACGCCTTGATGCGCTCGGTCTTGATATGGATGACTACGGGCTTGTCCAGGAAGAGGCGGTCACCGGCGAACGCATCCCCACGAAATATGCATGGTCAACGCCCATGAAAACGCGCAAGCCAGCGCGCACCGATGATGATCCTGTCGATGCACCGGAAGTGCCTGCCTCTGTGCGCGGCAGCGAAGGCAAACTCGTCGAAGCGGCATCGATCCGCGACATTCTGATCACACTTCGCGATGTGGGGCGGCGCGGCCTTGAAATCAAGCGCTTCAAGGGACTGGGCGAAATGGATCCAATTCAGCTTTGGGACACCACCATGGACCCGACGAAGCGCACCATGATGCGGGTGACATGGGATCAGGGCGAAACCGCCGACGAACTTTTTACGACGCTCATGGGTGAAAATGTCGAAAGCCGCCGGGCCTATATCGAGAAACACGCACTTGAAGTGCGACAACTGGACGTATGAATCGCACTCACGCGGTTGTCACATCAGTTGACATCGGGTGGATCAAGATCGCGACTTCGACCTGAAAAGAACTTGTTCGTCGCCCCCGATGCTGTGTAGGGAAAACTGCCGTCATCATTGCGAATATATCCCAGCTCCTTGGCCGTCCTGCGATTGACGTGTCCATCAAGCCACGCAACGACCGCTTTGCCCTGATGCCGTTCATCGACTGCTGATCGGGTGAACCCGTCGCGGCTGCCATCGCAATTATCACTTGTCGCGGTCAGTCTTGGTGGATCAAGTGACCACCCGTGGTTGCACAATTCCCGCGTGTTCTTGTTGGGATGAGGCCTTGGGTTGTAGCCATGCCGCTGTACCGGAGGAAAAGTCGCTGCGGTGCCGAGTGTGTCTGCAAAGAGAACAGTCTGCGTATTGATCTGATGCAGGCGCACCGGGAACCGCACATGCAGACCATCGGCGCGTCGGCGACTGTTGCCAAGAAACTGAAAGTTGTACCCAAGGCAATAATTGCGATTGTTCATGTAGTCCGGCACAACCGGATCCTGAAATATCTCATGGTCGAGATGCCGATTGTTGTCGTTCTCCTTGCCCGGATCGGTCGACGGGTTGTCATACGCAAAGAACCCGGCACTTGCGCCCATCATCACCATCCAGCGCGGCCGATAGTGCTTGCCATTGCCAACGTTGTAGTGATTTCGTGGATCATCACTGCTGCCAATTTTTGCCATGCGACCGGGAATGCTCACATTGTCGTGCTCATTGGCAAATAAGGCATGACCGATGACCAACTGCCGAAGGTTGGAAGACCATTTCGTGGTCTGCGCTGCGGCCCGAGCGCTCTGCAACGCTGGGACGATCAACCCAAGCAGAATCCCTATCACTGCAACAACAACAAGGAGTTCAATCAGCGTGAAACCTGATTGAGTTCGTTTTCTGGTGTGACCCATTGCGATATATCTCCTCACGGGCGGACCCCTCATCTCCACCATAGAAACCAGCTTACCGAGTGTCAGGCGGTGTGCTGCGTTGGCGCTGTTTTGCACCTCGCGCCGCCCGGGGACGTGGAATACCGAGTTTGTCCATGCGGCTCAGGAGTGTTTGCGGCTTGAGGTCCAGTTTACCAGCCGCCCCACCCTCGCCATACACACGGTAATTTGCCGTCTCCAGCGCATGCATAATTTGCAATCGCTGCAGTTGATCGTGGGTCAAATCGAGCAGCACATCGCGCGGTGCAGCATTTTGGTTTGCCCCACTGCTGCCGGAAGAGAGCGGCGACGACGTCCCCCCGCCGGTTGGCAGTTCGATATCAAGTTCGCGCTGCGCCAGCGGATCGGCGAGCAATGTCGCGCGTTCAACTGCATTTTCAAGTTCGCGCACATTGCCGGGCCACCGATATGCCATAAGCCTGCGCAGGCTTCTCGGTGTGATCGGCAGAGTTCCCCGCCCCATGCGCTGGGCGTGCCTAGTGTGAAGAAACTCAACAAGCGGTCGAATATCATCGCGCCGATCGCGCAGTGCGGGCACGTCTATACGAAATACGCTCAAACGATAGAACAAATCTTCTCTGAACCGTGAGCGCCGAACCTGCTGCGCGAGATCGCGATGGGTCGCGGCCACCACGCGGACATCGACGCGCACAGGACGTGTGCCGCCAACGCGCTCGAAGGTTCCATTTTGCAAAACGCGCAGCAATTTTGCTTGCGCTGCAAGGGACAATTCGGCAACTTCATCAAGAAAAAGTGTGCCGCCATCTGCAAGTTCGAACTTTCCCAGTCGCTGGCGGTCCGCACCAGTAAAGGCGCCGCGTTCGTGGCCAAAGAGTTCGCTTTCAATAAGTGTGTCGGGCATCGCAGCGCAGTTCACGGCCACCATCGGGGCGCTCGCACGTGCAGATTCCCCATGAATCCGGCGCGCTACCAACTCCTTGCCCGAACCGGTTTCACCAAAGATCAAGACCGTCGAATCAACAGGCGCAACGCGATCGATCTGCTCAAGCATCGCCAACATCGGTGCCGACCGGCCAACGATCTCCGGCGCGCCATCAACATCAACAAGTTCACGCCGCACGCGCTCTGCCTTGCGCCGCCCCGCTTCTGCATCAGCAAGTTGTAATTGCAGACGCTCAAGTTCTCTGCGTTCCGCCTCGCGCTGCCCCGGATCATGGGCGGGGTGCAGAACCACCGCGAAGCGCTGCCCGCCATCGGGTGTATCTTCGATTGGGGCTACCGCGATGTCCTGCGGCCCCGCCTCCGCACCGAGCAATTCGACCCTTGCAGTCGCACTCCCTGATCCATCTGCCATTGCGCGTTTCAACACATCGGGATCACTGAGCAAGGTCGCCACACGCCGCCCCGTGAGGCCATCAGGTGAGGTTCCCCAGAGTGCTGCGGCCGCACTGGTCGCCGCAATGACCATGCCTTTTCCATCGGTTTCCAAAACTGCAAGCCCAAGAGATTCGGCGGGCACAAGGATGATGTCGCAGGATGCCATGATTCAATGATATTTCATTGTTTGCTTATTTACAATGAAATATCATGGAAATTAGAGTTCCATTTCAGTATTTGCTGTCTCTTAGGCCACCAAACCTGCCATGGATGTCCCCAAAGTCAGATTTTGCGGTTTGGCACGGCATGTGCCATATACATGTCAGCATCGGCGGGCTCGGATGCCGTCTGGTGGGAGAAAGCAGGCGGACGCTGCGCCAACGGTGTGGCGGCCCCATTGGATGAACCCGGGCAGTCTCATGCCTGGGACAATCTGGGATTCACGCTCCGAAAGTGACGACGGCCTTCGGAGGGTTGGGGTCTCTCGCAGTGACCAAGTGGGCAGGTCATCGCGAGTCCCCCGATCCTTCGAGGGCCGTTGTCGTATGCTGCCGCTCCTACAGAAACTGATCCTGAGGGCTAGGCGGTGTAAACTTGCCCCTTCAGGCACGGTTGAAGTACACCGATACTGACGATTGACCACATGAGAGGGGAGCACCAAAGGGCTATGGGCAACTATTTTTTCACTTCCGAATCTGTGTCGATGGGACATCCAGACAAGGTGGCCGACCAGATTTCTGATGCAATTCTTGATGCGATGCTCGCGAAAGATCCGCTGTCGCGCGTGGCCTGCGAAACGATGGTCTCAACCGGCATGGCGGTGGTCGCAGGCGAAGTAACCACCAAGGCGTATGTGGAGATCGCTGAGGTTGTGCGCAACACGATCGAGCGCATTGGATACACCGACGGCGCGATGCACTTTGACAATCACTCGTGCGCGGTGCTTGTGTCACTCAAACAACAGTCAACTGACATCGCCCAGGGTGTTGATGTTGGCGAGAAGGGTCAGGAAGGCGCAGGCGATCAGGGCATGATGTTTGGCTATGCGTGCCGCGAAACTGATGAACTTGATCCCAATGCTTTTATGCCCCTGCCGATTCACCTGAGCCATCGGCTTGTAGAAAAGCACGCAGAAATCCGAAGCGCGGGAACGATCGAGCAGCTGCGCCCGGATGCCAAATCGCAGGTAACGTTCGAATATGACAGCACCGACCGCCCGGTGCGCGTCGACACGGTTGTTCTCTCAACACAACACGGCCCCACATGGTCAGGCACAGATGCTGCTTCATTGCGCACGCGCCAGGCAGAACTCAAGAAGCAAATCATCGAACACATCATCAAGCCCGTGCTTGGCACTGCATGGTGGAATGATTCGATCAAGGTGCATGTCAACCCGACGGGCAAATTCGAAATCGGCGGACCGCACGGCGATGTGGGCCTGACCGGACGCAAGATTATTGTTGATACTTATGGCGGCATGGGGCGACACGGGGGCGGCGCATTCTCCGGGAAAGACCCGACGAAAGTCGATCGGTCAGCGGCCTATATGGCCCGGTATATCGCCAAGAATATCGTTGCCGCCGGTCTTGCAGAACGCTGCGAAATTCAACTGAGTTATGCGATTGGTGTTGCGGAACCAACCTCGGTGCATGTGACCACCTTTGGCACCAATACTGCGCCGGAACAAGCTATTTCAGCGGCGGTGCGTGAGACTTTTGAGCTGACCCCCGGCGATATCATCAAAACGCTCGGGTTGCGAAGCCCGATCTTTGCCCTCACCGCGGCGCACGGGCACTTCGGACGCGAGCCGGGAAAAGTCACTGTCGAAGGCAATACGTATGAAACCTTCGCGTGGGAGAAGACGGATCGTGTTGATGCATTGCGCAAAGCCGTGGAACAACAGGCGAGTGCAGTCGCGCAGTAAATATCTGAAAAAAAGACCCTGACGTTGCATCACACCGTCGCAGCTGGCCACGAGGGGTGTTCGCGCCACAGGGCTGCGGGCTCGTATTGCAGCGATTCGCGCGTGAGTCCTGCCATGGGATATCGCTCTTCAAGGGCTGCGCCAAGTTCATCATCTTCGCACAGCACCAGATAACAGGGATGCGCAAGGCACCGCGAGACGAAGCGCACGGCGCGCAGTAATTCACGGGGCGATGTTGCAATCATCAGATCCCGGGCGTCGTAGCGGATAGGAAGCACCCGGAACTGCCACGCCTGCCGATTGGTGATGATCGGACGCACAGAATCGCAAAATGACTCTTTCGCCGGGACAATCCACTGTGCACTCGTCGCATACTGGGTGGCCCATGCTTCTTCAACCAGTTCGGGATCAACACCGAACATCTCTTCTGCAAGCGCCCCAAACGGGCGGTGCGTCGAGCGTTGGTGCTTGACGATCTGGTTGACCTGCACATCTGTCAGGACACCATGCTGAATAAGAATTTCGCCCAGACGGTGAACCATCCGAATCCCTCCCGCGACACAGAACTGCTGGCATGTCGCTTGAAGATTGATCGGCATCTCAACTGGTGATTCGGATGCGCTGCATTGAAACTCACCTGCGGCGCTTGCGCATGCACCGGGCTGGTGATGGGCGCACAGGGCGCGGCTTGCGCTGATCGCGCATGAGCGGCGGCGATTGGCGGTCGTGCGGGCCTCATGGGTGTGCGTTGCCCGCGCGATCGTCACGGACGCGCGTATCCAACCGGGGCAACCCACCCGGTTCGCCGGGCCTCACTTGCCCACGCGGACGGCATGATCGTCGCGGATGCCCACGCCATCAGGCCTCGCAATCGGTAGCCCCAACGCACTCGGAGGAGTCGCCGGGGGGACGTGGGTCACTTTTTTGGCTCATTTGAGGGTTCACGGACGCTTCCATGTCATGTAAGTGCCTGCGGACGCAAGAATAGGCATTCCAAGATTCGCGCCGAGCGCGTAGGATGATGCTCAATGGCGGGCCCTGGGAGGGGCGCTGACCCGCCGGAGGTCGATGAATGCTTGAGGTCTCAATTGTTGACAAGACCGGGAACGTGTTGCGCCGGATCGAACTAACCGGCGGAAGGCCGATCAAGATTGGGCGCGGTCTCAATTGCGAGGTCCGCATTGCTGCGGCCACAGTATCGCGCGAACATGCTGAACTTCGCCCCTCGCGCGATAGCGATGGGTGGGTGCTGCGCGATTTGAATTCAACGCATGGCGTATTCGTAGATGGCAAGCGCGTGCGCGCCCTCGAATGCGCTGAGGGACTCGAAGTGAATATCGGTCCCGCAACCTTGCGCTTTGATGATCTCGCTGAGCGCATCGGCCAGGAAATTGACGCGGACATCGCAGATGAGTTTGGCGGCGAGAATGAAGAAGCAGAAACGCTTGATGTGAACATTGTTTCGAGTGTTGCGCCCAAGAAAGCCAAGCCTGCCAAAGAACCCAAGGCTGCGAAAGAGGGAAAGTCGAAGTTGCGTTTCCGCAAGGCAAAGGCAACGAGTGAGTCTTGACCGCAATGACGATCCCACTTCCAGAGCAAGAGCCGACCACCACTGAAGAAGAGATTCTTCAACGCCTAGTGTTTCTGGAACGCAAGATTACCCGGCTCAATAATCACCGCATCATGCAATCACCCTGCTGGACGATTGCGGGAGGCATTGTGCTTGGATTTATTTCGTGGATAGCACTCGTGCTCTTGTTCTGGCTTGTACTTTCCATACTCGGTATTGGTTTCTTGTCTGTGTTCGGCAGATAGCGCGCTACTCAATCCGAATTGTCTTGTTGAGCCGGGCGCTGCCTGCGTTTTCGCGCAGGCCGATGCGAACACTTGAGCCGATCAGCCTGTTTCCATCTTCAAAGACAAACACTTTTGCTGTTGACTCACCCGGCGGGAGGGCGCTGATGGGCGCCGATTGCCCGCGAAAACCGGGGGCTTGAATGAACGATTCAATTGAAAGTGGTCTGGTGTCAAGATTGGTCACCGCAACGGTGACGACGAGCCGGCGTGATCTGCCATTGCGAGGCCGGGTGAATCGGTAGGACGCGCTGAGATCGACGCCGCGCATCCCAAGTTCAATCTTAAGAGGCACGGCCATGGTTGGGTATGTGCCATCGCCTGCAAGATCGACCTCGGCGATGACATCGCGCACGCCCGCCTCCTCGCCCACGCCAAGAGCAATGGATGTGGTGAGCACTGTGTCACCACCAGCGGGAATTGAAAAAGCAAGCACGCGAGGCTGAAAGCTCCACGCCTGTGGCTCTGCGAAGCGGACCCGCCCGGTTAGAGAACGCTCAAAGGGATTGTGCAGATGCAACGCGACGGTGTGCCGGCGCGACTGCGCTTCGATGAACGACGGCGTAAGCAGCAGTGCAGCGCGAAAACGCACGATATCAACATCGATGCCTTCAATGATTTGCGGCGTTTCGGTCAGGGCGATGGTGTGCATGCCATCACTGGGTGACACAATATGTGTACCGCCAAGTGAATCGCGCACGGTGATCGTTCCCTCACCGAGAAACGCGGACAGGGTGTAGGGCTCTTCGGTGTCACTCCACGCAATGATTGCACCGTGATCGGGGCCTTGGGCGATCAGGAGCGTGACATCATCTGGTGCGGGAAGCTGCCCAGCAGGCGTCAATGCGCCAAGCGCCGACGACAAGGTGCGCATGACGAGGCCTTCGGCGCGCGGTGCGAACAACAATGTGCCATCTTGAAGTACAGAGCACGACCAAGGCGCTTCGATTGACACAGTTGTTGCCCCCGCGTGCCAGGCAAGACACGCCCGGCGAGCAAGATCGAGGAGCACGGCGCGCCGGCCATACAGATCGTCATTTGGCAATTCAAGCACCGCGATCACTTCAACGCCGCGATCAAGCCAGAGGCGCACATAGTCCGGCACCGATTGCGATGGAATTTCAGGCGGAAACGTGAGTGTCACGGCGCTTGGCAACTGCGCCGCTGGATCACGCGGCGGTGCGACAATCGCACTCCAGGGAAGCGTTATCACAGGACGCGGAACAAGCTCGCTGAGCGCCGCGTGCATGTCAAGAGCCGCGGGCAATACATCTGCTTCCCACAATGACGTGTCGCCGGTGGTTGGTCCCAACTGCCACCGGGTGACGCGCTCACCAAAGCGAGTGAGTGTTGCTGCAAGTGAACCTATCCAATCGGTGCCACCTCGCGCGATGAACTCCGCCGGGCGTTCTGCATCAATCCGGGCTGCTTGTGCAAGTGCAAGAGGCACGCGCCCAAGTACGAATGAAACATGATGCCCGCGCTCAAGTAAAGATTCCATAGCGCGCTCAAAGGCAATGTGTCGCAATGATGATTCGTCATCCTGAATATCTGCCCACGCCGCCACCTGCACCGGGCCCACACCCAGACGGCGCACAAGCATGGGCAACTGGTCAAGTTCATCCGCTTTCATGTGCTCCGCGATGATGCCAAAGTTATTGTCATCGATGATATCCGTTTCGGGAAGCGACGCAACGTACAAAAGATCGGCAACTGCAACTCCAACATCCCCTCGCGGTCCATGTGCACGCACAACCGTGCGGTACCACCCGAAGGTTTCAATTGCAGGCCTCCACATGATTGGTTCACCTGCGGTATTGGCATCGAAGAGCGCACGATCGATCATCGCGCCGTCCATGTCCCAGAGCGCCACTTCAATTTCAAGTGTTTCACCAGTCAGGTCGCGCACATCGATCGCAAGGCTCGGTGATTCAGGGGCGACAACGATATTGCCGGGGCTGGATGTTGTAATGCGCACGCGCGGTGCCTGAAATACGGTGATGTTGTCAAAATACACTGCGCCGGAATAATCTTCTACGCCCACTTCATGAATCACTGCTTCGCCGATCCGCAGTTCGTCGGGCTGGAGCAGTTGCAATTCAAGTTGCACAAACTCTGCCTCCGGATGACTTGGCAGGTGCATTTCGATGGTCCGCCATTGCCCTTCACTCAGGACATCTTCACTGACCACCTCTGCGCCCTGGATATTCTCATACCCCGCGTGCCCCGGGTGACTCAGGTCTGGCGGAACCGAAAGTGAAAATCGTGCGATGATGCGCGCCCGCGCATGCACGAGACCTTCGGTGCGCACCTGTGCGGTAATCAGATAATCACTGCTGGGCATCGCGGGCAACACCCCCCGTGCCAGTGCGATCCCCGTCGACCCGCCACGCGTTGGGAGCTTCATGCTCCAGCGCCCACCATCGGCGGCGATGTCATTGCTCAACAGCGCCCGGTTGTAATGCGGAAAGCCCGCCTTGGGTTGATCGCGCAGTCCGGGGTTTGTGCGAAACCAGTGCGGCGGCAGGTCTTCGAGATAAAATTCCCGCTCCTCGAAACTCCATTCCTCCACGAGCCGCGTCGCAGCAGGTGGGCGAGCCCACTGGGCCCGGGCGCATGGCAACACCATTGCCAAAAACGCAACCGCACTCAATATGAAGATCAGGTTTGTTCGTGCGCGCACCATGGGTGTAATTCACCTATCGGTGCAACGCCCGGTGCGCGGCGAATGCTCCTGACAAGGAAATCAATTCAGATCGTAGGACGCAATGGACGGAAGAGCGCAAGACACGCCGTGTGTCCATGCACAAATGACCGTTCGCCGATCGGGCCGATCTCCCCAGCTGCAAAAAACCCAGCTAAAGGCGGCGGCGCACCCGATTCTGTATCGGCAAATGTCAGTGCATCGCGCACACACTGCGCGTCGTGATCCGGGCGATCAAAGAGCTTGCGCCCTCGACCTTGACAGGTGATCAGCAATCCCCCTGCCGCTGGCCCGCGCAGTCGCTGCGCCATGAGCAGGAGTTCAATATCCTCACTTGCGGTCTCTGCATCGCGCAGATGAAACTGCACGGTCTGCCCGACACGCAACCCATCGGCGACCGCGATTGCCCCGGACTTCGGGTCATAGCCCATGAGCCCGCGAATCAGAAAATCACCCCGCCCAAAACGCGATTTGTATTCATTGATCACGCGCCCCACATGCAAGCCGCCAGTCAGCAGGTCCCGGTCATGCTCGGGCAATCCATCGACCATCTCGCGCACAATATCGAGCGGCCTTTGTCCTGCGAGTTCGATGATGATGTTGCGCTTTGCCTTGGTGACAAGAAGCGGCTCACCAATGGGCCGACATCCCTGACTCACCAGCGTGTCAATGGCAATATTTCCGGAAATGGCAACCCCCACGCCGCCCGTGCGCTGGATTGATTCATTCAAGATCAGTGCATTTTGCCCCGGCACGCGCGCCGCCGAGGCGATGCCGCCCAACACCGGGCATCCCTTGAGCCCTTCGATCGCATCTGGCACTGCAGACAACACCTCGAGCACCGATGCTACGGGCACACTGAATGGATCAGCAAAAAATATCATGCCGCGCAGGTCAGAACCAAGTTCCATGTCGTGTGCAAAATCTTTCAGGTCTTCTTTTTTTGGTGCCGTTGGCAGATCAGATGTTGTGAATGTGCGCAGCTTTACGCCCGGTAGCGCTGCGCACCACAATGACACCGCTGCGTGCTCTTCGATTTCCTGATCATCACCAATCACACCATCCGCGGTCACGCCGATCAACGTGCCTGCACCAAGAGCGCCGTGCACGACGCGCGCAATCGAAGCCGCATGACGCGCGTGATCACCTGAGATAAAAAGAATCGCAAGATCAACCCAGCCGGTCTCGGCAGCCCCAAGCACTTCTTCACACACTGCCTCGGCGGCCATCACCGCATCAACGTGCGTTGACAGCGCTGTTCGGATGGTGAGCCCCGTTGATGCAAGTGGTGCCATGCACCCAGTGTAGGGCAGGTCAGACGCACAGCGTCAACCAAATGTGCGACCGGATTGTGGATCCATCATTTTCCATCCAAGCACCCGGCACAGACGTTCGAGGACGGGCCACGCCGCCGACTCGTCATTGAGCGTCACAAGAAGCTGGCTGATCGGTTCGTCATCACCCACCATGGGCAGTTGGGCGATGATGCCGGGGCCATGCAGGACGCCATGGCCGTTCGAGGAACCATCGGCGGCGGTATTGAATGGCTCAAGCAATTGCTCAATCTCACTGCGCGTGCCGAGGGTCGCCATGCGCAGTACGGGGGGTGTCGGCGTGGAGATGGAATCATTCTCAGTTTCCAGCGCATCGGCCAACTTGATCAACAGGATGGAACGGACTGAAGACAGGGGGATGCTCCTTTGCGGGAATGTGACAGTATCACCGGGGCGAGGCGCTAGATCAATCATGTTGCATCTGCGAGCAGATTCAACTCCGAGTGGCATACTCCCGGGCATCACGCGCAGAACGCTCGACGATGCGCTCGAGTTTCTCATCGGTCATCCAGGGCAGGGCAGCAATCTTCTCGCGCAGGCGCGGCGGGAAAGGCTTTGCAGAGCGCTCGTGACGCGGGCGGCTTTTCCAATAGCGATGCATCCACAAATATTGCTCCGGGGCCTCGCGCACCATGTTCTCAAGGGCAAGGCGATAGCGCGCGGTGATATAAAAAAGTGGATCGGGCTGATCGGCCCAGTCCTCCGGCATGATGACTTCTGTGATATCAATGCGATACCGGAACAACGGTGCCTCGGCGCGATGCAGCGCATCGAGCGCTTCATCGGGCGTTTCAAAGCTGCCGCTGATGCGCAGCGCACGGCCGCAAATGATCGGCGTGTTGTAATGCATGGCCATCACGCCAACACTTTTGTAGGCCGAAGCAAGGCGATCAAAAAATGGCACAAACATGCCTCGAGTGCCCGCGTTCTGATCGGCAACAAACGCAACCGCACCGCCGGCGTTCATGATCGCGGGCATCGCGGACATCCCGCCGAATTTATCGACGAGGATCATGCCTGTTGCGGATCGCGTGCGCAATACCCAGCGATCAAGCGCTTTGACATCAAGCGGTCGATAAATGGCGTGCAGCGGAAAACCAAGCGTCGAAATCACCGTGCCGAGCAATTCCCAGTTACCGCAGTGTCCCGCGACAAGCACCGCAGGTTTCCCGGTCAGCAGATGATGCAGACCCTCCTTGAGATCACCCAGTTCAACATGCGCCGCGTAGGCATCTGCAGCTAGCATGCGCGGCGCAACTGCAATTTCGACGGCGAGTGTAAAGAGATGTCGATACGCCTCGACCGCGCACAGGTCGATGCGTTCCTGCGGCCACTCCGGGAAACACCATTGCAGATTGTCCTTGGCACGCTGCAACCGAGGTTCATTGAATGACGCCTGCGCAAAGGCACCGCCCATACGGCGCATCAACCGCATCGAAGGACGCGTGCCTGCGATCTGCATCCCTGCTACAGCTGTGCGCACAGAAGCATAAATCGCAGGATGTGCCCATGTTGGCAATTTGGATTTTTTGCGCTTGGGTTTACTCACAACAGCGTGAGTGTACCGCCTATTCGAGGATCAACTTCAATGATCAATATTGAGCCCCGTGAGTGTGAACAAGCGGTTCTGATTGAGCACTGGAATGCTTGTCTCTGCGGCGCGCTTGAACAACTCTTCATAGGTGTGTTGCGCACGGGCAAGCGATTGATATCTCGAGATGATCGCCGGCGGGTCGTCAAACTTCGGCTCGGGAGGCAAAATGGGCTTGTTCCCGAGGACTACAAAATCGGTGTCGCCCGCGATGTCATTCGTGAGGTCTCCGCCCCAGTCGGCGATCAGCGCTTTGATCTGCTGCGTCTCCTGACCAGTCGAGATGCCGTCGTTGTTGACATCAAAGTTGCCAAAGACGACGAAACTGTAACTCTTGTTGGCGTCATACACCGGGTTGGCAATCAGATCGCCCTTGAGGATCGGGTTGCCGCGCGAGCCACGGATGACGCGGGCGCGACTGGAAGTAGGATCAACATTCACAACTTCAATCGTCGCCTTGCCGGGCGGGTAATCGCCATTGGCATCGGGCACAATCGCGGTGCCGATGGAATACACCTGGAATGTGATGCCTAGTGGCACCTTGTCGCCTCGTCCGCGGCTCAGATAAATCTGCCCTGTTGCGGGATTCACATCAACAACTGTGCCATCAACGAGCGCCTCTTCGTTGTAGGGACGAAGGCGATTGGTGTCATTGCCGCGCGACCGCTGGACCTGACGCTCGAGCACTTGAATGCGGCTTTCAAGATCACGATTCATTTGTTCGAGGCCTGTGACTGAGAGGTCGGCATCGGCGCGAATGGAGGCCGCACGCGACCGAAAATCAGACTGCGCCGTTTCAACATCTGATCGGTAGCTGTTCACGCCCGCCTGATACTCATCAAGCTCGCCCGTGAGGCGCGCGATGGTGTGTGAATGTTCTTCGCGAGCGCGGGCCAGTTGATCCTGCTGATCCGTAAGCGCTGCCCGCGCATCTTCCATACCGTTCTGCGCGGTGGCAAGATCGCGCTTGAGCTGTTCGCGATCGTCGTACATGCGCTGCACGGCCACCAGCAGTGAATCATGACCCTCGCCCACCTCTAAGTCCAAATTACTGGCTTTGCCCTCGAAATCTGACAGGCGATCATTGCGACGTCCGGTCACAAACTCCGCAATGTCATCCATCGCGGCGTCCATGCCAAGCACTACGCCATTGCCTCCGCCGAACTCGCTCTTGAGTTGATCCCAGCGTTCAGACTGCTTGTCATTGGGAATGGCTGCCGCAAGGTTGGTGTGCGAAGTATCAAGCTCGCGGTTCAGCCGCTGTACCTGCGCTAGGAAGATCACCGTAGTGACAAAAAAGCCCAGTGACAGCAAAGCGAGAATCGCCAGACTGACCATCACCGAGAGAGACGTTGTCGTGCGTGCCGCCATGTGATTGGCTCCGATTCCGGACGCGCCCGCGAGAGGCGGCCAAGGTCAAAAAAATACTGTTCAGGATCAATGTCGAAATGTCGCTCAGACCGACCCACCAAGACCGACCACACCCTCGCGCCTCGCGATGTGCCTGCCGACACGGTCGATACGCAGGAGGACGCGGACGTGTTGCGGGGAAGTGTCGTTGCCAGACCCCCCATGCGTCAACTTTGGGCCTCACGCCGTGGCCCCTCACAGGCCAGCCCCATCAGGAGTCATCTGGGCAGGGGGCGATGCTGGTCCGTCGATATCGGCCGCGATATCCGGAGCCACCCATCCCCGAAGCACAAAGACCAGCCCCAGAAACGCTGCAAAGCTCAGCATGTCGGTCAGCATGGTGAGGAAAATCGTTGATGACGTGGCCGGGTCAATGCCCTGCCTCTCCATGAAGAGCGGGATCAGCGTACCGATGAGGCATCCCGCCAGAAGCGCCCCAGCCATCGCAAGCCCGGTCACAATCGCAAGGGGCCAGGTGAATTCTGCCAAAAGCTCTATGCCCGAGGCATGACCGATCATGCCCAGAATGCCGGTCGCGGCCGCGAAAATCACACCCACGAGCACGCCTGTGACCAAACCAAAAGCGGCCTCTTTGACAATGAGCGGCCGCACGCGCTGCGCATGAATCTGCCCGAGCACAAGCCCGCGCAACGTCACCGCAAGACTCTGATTGCCCGCGTTGCCCGCCTGATTGGCAATCACCGGAAAGATCACCGCAGCGATCGGGATCATTTCGATCATGTCATGGAATGCAAGCAACACCGCCGCCGCCGCCGTCGCCGTAAGAAGATTGACCACAAGCCAGGGCGTACGCCCGCGCAACTTCGCACCGAGCGTCGAATACACCGCCTCGCGCGCCCCCGCACCCACCTGCTTGAGCGCATCTTCGGTGCTCTCTTCGGCGATGATGTCTATCACATCATCAACGGTAATCATGCCAAGCACACGTTCATGGGCATCAACGACCGGCAGCGCCAGATAGTCATAGCGCTGGAACAACCGCGCCACTTCTTCCTGATCGTCCTGCGGATGCAGCCGCTCGATGTCACGGTTCATGTGATCCGCAACAATTTCATCATCATCAACGATGAGCAGATCGCGCAATGAAATAATACCTTGGAAACGCTGCGATTCATCAACGCAATACAATTCGAGCTGATCTTCATTAAGTGACAATCGCTTGACGCGTTCGATGGCGCGTCCGATGCTCAGTGATGCGCGCACAACGCGGATGTCCGTTGTCATGATGCCGCCCGCGGTATCAGGCGGATAGAGCGCAAGTTTGCCAAGCGCCGCCGCGCGACGAGGCGCCACACCATGCAGGACCGTTGCCCGAATACTCTCGGGCAAGCTTTGCAGAAGGTCCGCCGCGTCGTCATCGGCCATCATCTCAATCAGCGTTGCCGCTTCGGCGGCTTCAAGATCGCGCACCACGGTCGCGGCAAGCGCCGGGTCCATGTGCGCCAGCGCCTCTGCCGCGGCGCGATCGTCCATTTCATGGACAAGTTTGCCTTGCTCCAGCGGATCAAGGCGCTCAATAATGTCCGCCGCGTCCGGAGCCTCCTGCTGCTCGACAACAAGCGCAATGTCCGCGACCGGCGCATCGGCTTCGACCATCGTCTCGACGCGCTCGGCGACCGCTTCGACATCATGCACTTCATGCGGTCCGTCACGTTGCTCTTGGAAATCAAGTTCTGGTTGTGGTTTTTGGCGTCCACTCATGGAGCAACCCCAACTGGCGCAACCGTCTGCATCACGATCCACACCATCAGTCCGGCATACACCGCAAGCAACGTCAGCCCTTCAAGCCTGCTCACTGTCGAGCCGCCCGTTCTGGACATGGGCCAGAGCAAAAGTGAAAGGAGCGCCATCACCGCAAGTTCGACGCGCCCGCCGGTCGGCACATCTATCGGGTGCACCATTGATGTCAGCGCGAGAACGAACAGCAAGTTAAAAATATTCGACCCGACCACATTGCCCACCGCGAGATCCACATGCCCGCGCCGCACCGCGATGACCGAGGTCACCAGTTCAGGCAAACTCGTCGCGAGTGCAACGATTGTCAGCCCGATGACGCCATCACTGATGCCCATCTCCTGCGCCAGGCCCGAAGCGCCCATCTCAGAAAGCCGCCCGCCAAAAACAAGGCCTGCCATCCCGACCAAGACAAGTACGCATGGCCCTGCAAAAGCCGCCCGCTTCACCGCAGCGCCCATGTCGCGTACCTCAGCCTCATAGGATTCCGACTGGCTTTCGCGCCGAGCGCCCTGGAAGATCATCCAAAGCACAACCAAGAAGAGCGCAAGCATGACGCCGCCCTCAGCCCCAGTCAGCGCCCCCGCGCTCCAGCAACCCGAATCGGTCGGCAGTATGAGAAGCCCCATCGTCACAAAAGTGGCAATGAGCATCAAGGGCAACTCGCGTCGAATGACCGAGGTCGCCACTTTGAGCGGCTTGAGCAGCGCGCACAGCCCAAGCACCAGACCGACATTGGCGATGTTTGATCCGACGATATTGCCATAGCACAGCCCGGTGTTGTCGCGCAACGCCGCCGTGAAGTTTAGCGCAAGTTCCGGGGCGCTTGTGCCAAAGGCCACAACCGTAAGCCCGATGACCACCGGCTTGATGCCCAGCCGATCGGCAAGCGTGACCGCGCCGCGCACAAGCAGTTCGCCGCCCGCGATCAACACCGCAACGCCGACACCAAGCACCATGATGTACCCGAGCATCTGGGACATGGGCACAAGCCTACCCTCGCGGGCAGTCTCTCACCGGGGCATCAAACGCGCAGCAAACTCGTCGCGCGCAGCGCCGCGCCATAGCGCTCCCGCAAGGGTTCAACCGCCGCACGGATGAATTGATCGGTCTGTGATTCGGCGCACCCGACAAACCGGGCTGGATCGAGCGCTTTGTCGAGCGCTATCCCTTCAAGCAGGGGCTCTGTGGTCAGCGCTTTCATCAGCACATCCGCACCTGTGGTCGCAGTGTTGCGTCCTTCCTCCGCTGCGGCGATCGCGTGCTTCCGCATCGCTTCATGGACCGCCTGCCGATCGCGCCCGAGCGCCGTCGCTTGCATCATCAGGTTCTCAATAGCAAGGAAAGGTAGTTCCGCCGCAAGGTTGGCACGCACCACCGCATCATGCACAACAAGCCCACGTGCCACGTTGTGCATGATGACAAGCGCCCCATCGAGAGCGAGAAATGCCTCGGGCAATGAAAGCCTGCGATTGGCAGAATCATCAAGCGTGCGCTCAAACCACTGGGTCGCTGCGGTGTCATAGGCATTGGGTGCAAGATTGATGACAAATCGGGCCAGCGCACAAGCGCGCTCGCAGCGCATTGGGTTGCGCTTGTATGGCATTGCACTCGAACCAATCTGCTCTGTCTCAAATGGTTCATCCAGTTCGCGTTTGGCAACGAGCAAGCGGATATCCGTTGCAATCTTATGAATCACCGATGCTGCCGCGGCGCAATCCCCAAGCACAAACCCATCGACGACGCGCGGATAGGTCTGCCCGGTCAGTGCATATCGCTGCAGGGAAGCATCTTCAGGATCAAGAGCGGCGCAGAACAATCGATCAAGTTCTGCAACTTTCTTTGCATCACCATTGAAGAGTCGCAGGAATGACGCCTGCGTGCCGGTCGCTCCACCAAGACCTTTGACGCGCACATCACCAAATAAATCATTGATAAGCCTGTCGAAACATAATTTCACATCGTGTGCCCACCCTGCAGCCCGCCGCCCCACTGTTGTCGGCTGCGCTGGCTGACCATGTGTGTATCCAACGGTCGGCAGGTCTTTCCACTGCTGCGAGAATGTGCCCAGCGCATCGATCACCTGCGCCATGCGCAACCCGATGAGCCGCAAGGCCTCGCGCATGATCAGCGCATCGGCATTGCACACCACATCCTGACTCGTCAGGCCGAGGTGAATGATGCCCCGCGCTTTCGGGCACTTCTCACCCCACGCGTGGACATGGGCCATGACATCGTGGCGCAGCCGAGCTTCGTGCCCCGCAGCCGATGCAAAATCAGCTGGCGTGGGCTCTAGGGTCGTCCGCAGTTCTGCCAGTTGGGCCTCGGTGATCGGCAGGCCCAGGAGATGTTGAGATTCTGCGGCGGCGAGCCAGATCCGCCTCCATGTCGCGATCCGGTGCGGGGCTGACCACACCCGCCGCATTTCGAGAGAGGCGTACCGCCCTTCCAGAGGTGAGCGGTAACCAGCGTCAGTCAGGGGATTGTCGGGTGTCTGGGAGGGATTCATGGCTGCTCTGGGCATTGTGGCGATCCAGGGGGACATTCCGATCGTATCGGGAGGCACGCCCGGGCGTCGATGCCCCGGGATCCATCGTGCCTGACACCTCTCGCCCACGCAATGCCCACCTCACTCGAGACATCTGGTGCCGCTGACAGTTCCCTCGGGAACTTCGCCTATCGTCCCGCCATGCCTCGCCCCCCGCGGCCTGACCAGCCAGCCCCCCCCTCCAGACCGATAGTCTTCGACGATGACGCCCAACTGGCCGATCTTGCCGCTGCCCAGAGTGGGGACCGCGACGCCCTCGAACGGCTTCTGGATCGGCACAATGACCGCCTTTTTGCAGTATGCATCCGCCTGTCAAATACCCGGGATATGGCGACCGATCTGCTGCAAGAATCGCTTGTGAAGATCATCGCAGCCCTGCCGAACTTCCGGGGCGAATCCCGCCTCAGCACGTGGATGATCCGGGTGACGGTCACAATACCTGCCTGTCATTTCATCGAAAGCGACGATCACGGGGGGAAGTATCACTTGAGGCATTGAATCAAGGCTCGGTGACAAACTTCAGAAAAAGTGCGGAACTTCGCTCCGATGAGGCCGTCGAACAAAGAGAACTGATTGAGCAGGTGTTGTGCGTATTCTCGGAACTTGGTGAGGGCCAGCGCATGATCCTGATGCTCCGCGATTTTCAGGGGCTGGACTACCAAGAGATCGCGGAGGTACTTGAGGTGCCACTCGGCACCGTCAAGAGTCGATTGTTTCGGGCGCGGTTGGCATTGCGAAAAGGGGTCGAGGACGGGCATCACGAAGAGGCGGATCGCAGGGGCTAGAATCGCCCGTGGTCCGATTCGCCGGGAGAGGTAAAGGGCCCACAGATGCGGAGCACACTCATCGCAGACATTGATGGACCAACCGAAGCGGAACTGCTTGCCTTCATCGAAGGCACATTGGATGCCTCGCGCGAAGAGGATATTCGGCACGTACTGGGCGGGGTGCCCGGAGCGCTTGAGCGTGCAGAGGCGATGCGCCGCGATCGCAACACACTGCAATGCGCCGTGACAGCCACACCAGAAAGCGTGCAGGCGCCAGCACACGCATCATCGGCGGCCATTGAGAGCGCCCTTGGGACGCAATCGCACCGCGGAGCACGCAAGAACTCAAGGCGATGGATGCCCGCGCTGGCCGGGATTGGCGCGCTGACGGCGGCGGCAATCGGGTGGGTGGTCATCATTGAGGGCGGCCTCCTTGAGCGGAAACCCGACGACCCGAACCGCTATGTCATCAGCACAGAATCTGCGCCTGCGCCACCCGATGGTGCGACTCTGGCAGTGCCTGACCCTGAAGTTGGCGCTTTTATAAATACGCCTGTGGCGGGCACCTTCGGCGCTGTGAAACCAACAGTCGAACCCGCAGAAGAGCCCGTGCCCAATCATCAGTGGGCAGCGGTCGATGAATGGGGCTATGCACGGCAAATCGACTCATCTGAAGCAACAGACTGGCTCATTGATCGACGCCTCGTGGTGATCATCCGCGTGCCGGACACGCGCGGTACGGATGATCAAATGCGTTTGCTGAGCGTGCTTCCAACAGTGCGAATGGTACTGGCAGAGCCCCCAGAACTTGTCGGCAATGACGCTCCGGATTCACCCGGGCAGGCACGAACTACGCAACATGCCGGGTCGCACACTCAACAAAGGTTGGTGTTGCATGGTGTGCTTGATCCGGGCTCAGCACGCAAAGGCGAAACCACGATCAGTCATGATCGGGTGATTCGCATGCTCGATGAGTGGCTTGTGTCCCTGCCAGTTCTTGCGGAAGCGTCGATGCACCTTTTTCAACTTGACGAGACGGAGCGGATGCCGGATGTGCCTGAAGAAGATCGTGACACGATGTTCGCGCGGCAAAAATCTCTGCTCATTCGCATCGTCGAAGAGAATGCACTGCCTGGGGGGTCGGGGACGATCGAGGCAGCTGATCGGCCCACGCCGTGGATCGCCGCACCGGCGCCAGGCGCATTGCAGCCATAGTCGCCACGGGCGCCGAGGTGAGGGCAAGGACCAAGAGCAGTTCACCAGTCGAGGCATGACGCACATCCACCATGACCACCCCGGTGAATTGAACCACAATCCCAGCGGCGATTGACACCACAGCTGACCCCAGAAAGACCACTCGCCGGCACACGTTCAGCATACGCACTCGTCTCCTCCACCTCCGCATAATTGCCCATGGCTGACCTTGGGCAGGGCAACCGGTATCGACCAATGGGGGACTTGGCCAGCGGTTTTTGTCGTGCAGCCTTGCGGGCTCATCCGGGGGGTGAGTTGAGCGAGTGCACAGACCCCGATACTGTCCCGGCTCGTGTCACGTCTGGATCATCATGTGCGACGCAACTGGTTCCCGGGGCGTCGTGCTGCGCTGATGGTCATGGTCTGTCTGGCTATTGGGCTCGGTGTGTCATTTGCCCCCCCTGCCCGGGCTCAGAACCAGCCAAGCACTGACCAGCCTTTTGAGGGTCGACCGGTCGCAGCGATTCGCTTTGAAACCCTCGACCGCGTGCCGCTGTCACTCGCGCGCAATCAGCTTCGCACCGTTGAAGGGCGTCCGCTTCTCTGGGCGATTGTGCAGGATGACCTGCGCCGTCTTGAACGACTTGGTGAATTTCGTGACCTTCGCGCCCTGATCGAACTCAACGACGATGATTCAGTGAATGTGATTTTTGCCGTCGTCGAGGCGCCCATTGTTCGCGATGTGGTGGTGGTGGGCAATCGCGAGATTACCGATGTCGATATCGCCTCGACCGTTTCAGAGACCTCGCGCCTGATCACTGGCGTACCGATTGATGACTATCGGATTGCTCAGGCGGCGCGAGCGATCGAGCGCCTCTACCGTGAGCGCGGGTTTGCCCAGATTGAAGTCACCGTAGATGAATCAGAACTTGCTGAGACCGGCGTGGTGCTGTTCCGCGTGCGCGAAGGCGAGCGCATGCAAGTGACCGTCATTCGTTTTGATGGCAACACTGTTTTTCCAGCGAAACGACTCCGGTCATTGATCAAAGTCAAAGCCGCAAACCTCTTTGTACGCGCGCCATTGGATGATGCTGTGCTTGATCAGGATGTTGGCTCGCTCGCCCGGTTCTATCGGGAACGCGGGTATTTCGACGCACGCGTCTCACGCAGCATTCTGCCCTCGCCGAACGGTCGCGAGGCGATTGTGACATTCATCATCGAGGAAGGCGCGGCGTATCGCCTGCGCAATGTGGTGGTTCACCCAATCGGTCCCGATGAACTTCATGTGTTGCACACTGAGCAGGTGCGCGGCCTGATGGGACTCGCCAAAGGTGACATTCTGACGGCAAGCGATGTCAAGGTCGGCAATGACGCGGTGCGCGATGCGCTATTGCAGATGGGGTATATCGATGCGCGGGTGTTGCCAGAAGAGCGACGTGTGCCGGGCGCTACGGAAGTAGATCTCGTTGTTCGTATTCTGGAAGGCGAACGGTTCAAGACGGGGCTGGTGCTCACGCGGGGCAACGCACTGACTCGGAACAAGATCATCCGCCGGCAAGTGGACCTGTTGCCCGACCACTGGCTTGACGGCACTGCGGTGGAAGAAACCGAGCGCAGGCTTCTTGGGCGCGGTCTGTTTGCGCCGCCTGATCCGCGGCAAGGGTATTCGGGGCCATCGGTGACGGTGCAGAATGAAGATCCGGCGCTGCCCGGCTATCGCGATGTACTCATTGAAATTGAAGAGACCAATACCGCCCGCCTGAGCTTTGGGGCCTCGGTGAGTTCTGATGCTGGCGTGTCGGGCGGCATCAGTTTGACGCAGCGCAACTTCGACATCGCGGACACACCTGATTCATTCAACGAATTCTTTCGCGGGCGAGCGTTTCGTGGCGCGGGGCAAACCTTTGATGTCACGGTCAACCCGGGCACACAGGTTTCGACTTTTTCAATCAGCCTTGCCGAGCCTGCACTTCTCGAAAGTGATTACTCGGTGAGCGGTGCGCTCTTTCTGCGCCAGCGGGTTTTCCGGCAATACGATGAAGATCGCGTCGGCGGGCGGGCGCGCATCGGGCGGCGCTTTGGCACGCGCTGGAGCGGGGCCGTCACGTTCCGGGGTGAATCTATCGAATTGAGTGATATTGATGATGACGGATCGGTTGATCTCTTCGAAGTTGAAGATCAAAACGTGCTGACATCGATCTCTCTTGATCTTGCGCGCACCACCGCAGACAACCGTTTTCGACCGACCAATGGATCGCGCACAGAACTGTCCATCGAACAGACCGGGCTTTTGGGCGGGGATTTTAGCTTTACAAAATTCGAAGGCCTCTATGCGATTTTTATTGCGCTTTCGGATGATGAAGTCCTTGGCACAACGGTGCTGACGTTAACCGCCCGTGCTGGATACATCCCGCAAGATGATGAATCGCCCGTGTATGAGCGGTTCAATCTGGGCGGGCGCTCGCTGCGCGGCTTTGATTTCCGCGGTGTCGGGCCCGTCGGCATTCGCAATGACACGGGTGTGCCGGGCGATGACAAGGTGGGCGGCGACTGGATGCTTTTCCTGGGCGCCGAATACGAAAAACCACTTTGGCAGGAGATGGTCTCTGGGGTCTTGTTCCTTGACACAGGCACGATCTCAGATGAGCCAGGGTTTGATGAATTCCGGGCAAGTGTGGGCATTGGCATCCGGTTGTACCTGCCGCAATTCGGGCAGGCACCACTTGCTTTTGACTTCGCGTTCCCATTTTTGAGTGAGGACACGGACGAAACAGAAGTCTTCAGTTTCTCTTTCGACCTGCCCTTCTGAGCTAGGCCGGCAAACCCCTCATGTGAAACGTGGGCACAGTGTGGATAGCATGGTGCAAAAGCACATCGGCGCGGCCTGGGAGGGTCCGCCCTGCAAGGAGCCATAGTGATGAGAAAAAGTAATTTTTGGCAGTGGACCATTGTTTCGATGATTGCGTTTTTGGCACTTGTCGTGCTGCAGGTGGGCACGCAGGTCGCGGGGGCTGCGGCGCGGGCAATGCCGACCCCGGTGCCGATCGCGACGGTGGACCTGTCACGCCTGCTTGGGATGCTTGATGAGCGGGTAGCGCTTGAAACATCGCTGGAAGCAGAGTTCAAGGTTATGCAGGCCGAGATCGACACCAAGGTAAGGCTTGTGGAATCGGCAGACAAAACACTGGAAGTCGCACCACCGGATCAAGTCGAGGCTCGCTCAATTGAACTCTTGAGAGCGGCGGCGGAGGTGAAACTCAGCAAGGAAATTGCCGAGCAACTGATGTCAAGAAAAACACACCGGTCGCAGCTTGATCTCTTCAACAAGATCAAGGCGGCCTCCGCGAGCTACGCACAATCAGAGGGCTATGCCGTTGTCTTTAGTGATGATTCTGCCATGGACATTCCCAAGAACCTGTCTGGGGCAGCGCTGCAGGCGGCGATTTTGAGCCAGCGCATTGTGTATATCGATGCCAACGCAGTGGACATTACTGAATACGTCGCGGACCAGATGAACGCAACATTCCGCACGAAGTGACCACTGCAGTGAACATCGAAACAGAACGCGAGGCGGCTTCCGGCGCTAGCGGTGTGCGTGCGCGCTGGACCGCGGCGCAGCTTGCGAAGCTGCTTGAAGCTGAGCTACGCGGCGATGGCGAGATCGAACTCACCCGCCTTGACGGGCTGAGTGGCGCCGATGAGCACACGCTGACCTTTATTCGTGATGGTGCCAACGCACATCGATGGGCGACCTCGCGCGCTGGGGCAGCACTGATTTCTCGATCGGCGCTCAAGGATGTTCCCGTTGAGCCAGGCGATGGGCGCGCGTTGATCGTGGTTGACGATGCCGACGACGCTATGGCGCATTTGCTCGAACAAATTGCACCCGTGCAGCATGCACCGAGTGGCATTCATCCTGGCGCAACGATTGATGCAGGTGCAACATTGGCTGCTGATGTGTGCGTGGGCGCAGGTGCGGTCATCGGGCCTCGGTGTGCCATTGGCGCGGGCACCGTGATTCACGCGGGAGTGATCCTTGGCGCACATGTGATGATCGGCGCGGGGTGTACGTTGAATCCGCGCGCGATCGTTCAGGATCGGTGTGTGATTGGCGATCGGGTGGTGCTGCACCCCGGGGTCGTGCTTGGCGCTGTTGGATTTGGGTTGCGCCCGACACCGGCGGGTGCGGGCATGCTTGTCGTGCCGCATGTCGGTCATGTTGAGATTGGCGATGATGTAGAAATTGGCGCCAACAGCTGCGTTGATCGCGGCAAATTCGGCGCGACGATTATTGGCACAGGCACAAAGATAGACAACCTTGTGCAAGTTGGGCACAACGTTCGCATTGGGCGCAACTGTGTTATTTGCGGCAATACGGGCATCGGGGGCTCAGCAACACTTGGCGATGGTGTAGTTGTGGGCGGGCACGTGGGTATTTCCGACAACGTGACCATCGGTGAGGGCGCACACATTGCGGGCAAGAGTGGCGTCACATGTGATATTCCCGCGGGCGAGGCATGGATGGGGTATCCCGCGGTGCCGGTGAGACTCTTTTGGAAGATGACCGCGCTGCTCAAACGAATGGCCGGGTCGAAAAAAAAGTAAGTGTTCGCAGGCGATTTTGAGTATCATGCAGATGCTCATGAGTGATGTGCACAGGCGTCAACACACGATCAAGAACTGCGTCAGCGCCTCTGGAGTCGGGCTTTTTACGGGCCTGCCAGCCGCGATCACGCTCATGCCCGGCGCACCCTCTTCGGGCATTGTCTTCCGGCGCTGCGATCTTGCACTTGCGCCAGTTCTTCCTGCCGCGATTCACCTTGCGATAGAAACGCCCCGGCACACGACAGTGCAGCAGGGTGAAACGTGCATCGAAACAACAGAACATATTTTGTCGGCCCTTGCGGGCATGGGCATTGACAATGCAATTCTTGACATCACTGGTCCGGAAGTGCCCCTGTTTGATGGCTCGGCGCAGCGGTTTGTTGAGATGATCGCTGAAGCCGGCCTCGATGTGCAATCAGAACTGCGTCGGGTCTTCATTGTGAAAGAAGATATTGTGGTGCGCGATGGTGATGCCTCGATCACGTTGTCACCCGCAGACCATGACTCACTTGATCTTACATATGGCTTCGATGGAGGCCCCGGGTGCGCCATTGCTCCACATGACTATCGCACCAAGCTCACATCTGAATTGTATGAACGCGACATCGCACCAGCGCGAACCTTTTCAACACTTGCGGATGCTCAGGCTGCGCAAGCGCAGGGATTATTCGCACATGTCTCGCCTGCGGATGTGCTTGTGATAGATCATGATGGACCGATCGATAATGCACTGCGTTTCAAAGATGAACCGGCGCGGCACAAAATGCTCGATTTGATTGGTGATCTTTCTCTTGCTGGCGTGCCGGTGATTGGCCGTGTGCGTGCGGTTCGATCTGGGCATGCCCTGAACCGGGCGTTGGCGCGGCGCATCGCAGGGCTTGCGTTGGCACAATAGTTGAAATTGTTGCGAAATTCCCTGCCAAGCCGACAATGGTGATGAGGAGATTCTCCTGTGTCGAGCATGATTCATCCAACTGCGGTGGTGCATTCGGGCGCTGAACTTGGCGAAGGTGTGATTGTCGGGCCCTATTGCGTGGTGGGCGACAAAGTGCAACTCGGTGCCCACACACACTTGCGCAATCATGTCACTGTGCAAGGACCGACCGTGATCGGGCGCGAGTGTACGGTGTATCCCTTTGCGGTCCTTGGCGCAGAGCCGCAAGACTTGAAATACCAAGGGCACGACACGGCGCTGGTGATCGGTGATCGCACGCGCATCCGCGAACATGCGACGATACATCGTGGCACTGAGGCAGGCGGGCAGCGCACAATGATCGGCAGCGATTGCATGATTATGGTCGCAGTGCACATCGCCCATGATTGCACCATTGAAGATGATGTTGTGATTGCCAACAACGCAATGCTTGGCGGACACTGCCTGATTGAACGCGGTGCCAATATCGCCGGCGGCGTGGGCGTGCATCACTTTGCAACAGTTTCCACATTGTCATTTGTGGGCGGTATGTCGCGCATCGTCAAAGATGTGCCGCCATTTATTGTTGTCGAGGGATCGCCCGCAGAACCTCGGCGCATCAATACGACGGGCCTGATGCGGCGCGGGTGGTCACCTGATGAAATTGAAACACTCCGTCGCGCGTACCGCATGATTTACAGGGCGCCGGAAGTGACGGCCCTTGACGCAGTAGACCTGTTGCGCACGACATATGCAGACGATGCTGAATCGCGAGGTGAACAAGCGGTCCTTGCACTATGCACCTTTGTCGAACGGTGTGAGGCGGGCATTCATGGGCGATTTCTCGAAACCCGGCGCACGACACCCCGAAATTCCTGGTGATAGTACGTTCCCGAAGTGCGGCGAACACACCGGCTCTTGGTACAGTACATAGACACGAAACCAACCGGTGCCCGTAAGGCAAGGCACCTCGCCTGTGCACTGGGCATCATTGAGGGGACGATGGCATGAAGCTGACACTGGGCATCACTGGTCTTTGCGCAATATTGCTACTTGCAACAGCGCCGACAGGCTATGCACAAGAAGATGCGGCGCAAGAAACAGAGTCGCTTACCAGCATCGAACACTGGGGGGGATTCATCGACATTCCCATGCTCAAACTCGGCTACACCCTCGCATTTACAACAGGTGTGGATGATTCGACAACAGGCACCATTGATATTCCGATGCAGGGCGTCGATGGCATGCCGATAACTGATATCACATATACAGACACTTCCGTTTCATTCGCAATTTCTGCAGTGGGTGCGGTGTGCACATTGACGCGCTCGGGTGACACCGCCGAGGGCACACTGGCACAAATGGGGCAGACATTTCCTACAACTCTCACGCGCTATGGCAGCGCCGTAGAAGCGCTCGGAGCGATTCAACCCAATCGTCCGCAACTCCCCAAACCACCTTTCCCCTATGAAAACCGTGAAGTTCGAGTTGAAAATGAAATCAGCGGCGTGTCGCTGGCGGGCACATTGTCTGTGCCGCCGTCGCGTGAGATGCATCCTGCGGTGATTTTGATTTCGGGTTCGGGGCCGCAGGATCGCGATGAAACGATTGCTGATCACAAACCTTTTGCGGTGATCGCGGATCACCTCACTCGGCAGGGTATCGCGGTATTGCGCTTCGATGATCGCGGGGTGGGCGGATCGACCGGCAGCACGATGGACTCGACCGTTCTTGATACGCAGACAGATGTTGAGGCATGGCTCACCTGGCTCAAGGAGCAACCAGGAATTGACCCGAAGCGCATTGGTTTGGTCGGACATTCCGAGGGCGGTGCGGTCGCGCCACTCGTTGCTGCGGGTGAGATGAAAGACGATGTGTCGTTCGTGGTGCTTCTCGCAGGCATGGCGCTTCCGGGCGATGAGGTCGTGATCGGGCAGACGCGGGCGCTGTTCGAGCGCACCGGCTTTCCCGAACAGCAGCTGAACGTTCTCACCAAGAAACAGCGCACCCTGATCGATGCATTGAAAAATGATACGCCAGAGGACACTCTTCGTGCGTTGCTGGGCTCACTGATCGATGCTCAGAACATCGCGACTCCACTTAACGAAACTCAACGGACCGCGGCCATCGACGGGCAAATACGTCTGGTCGGTTCGCCGTGGTATCGGCACCTGATGACCTATGACCCCGGTGCGGCGTTGCGAGGTGTATCGTGCCCGATGCTCGCGATCAATGGATCACTGGATGTGCAGGTGCTGCCCGATGAACATCTGACAGCCATTGATGAAGCTGCTGCAGATTCGGGGAATACCGAGGTGGAAACTGTGCAGCTTGAAGGGCTCAATCACCTGCTGCAACGGGCAGAGAGTGGGTTGCCCGCGGAATATGGCGTGCTCACCGAGACCATTGATCCCGAGGTGCTCGACTTGGTAACCATGTGGATTCGCAAACGAACCGGCGTGACTGAATAAGTCTTGCTACGCCGCGCGCCCCGACGCGCAAGCGGTCTACAATCGCGGCCATGCCTCTCCTTGCGATAGCCAATGTTGCCCACGCCTTCGGCACACGCCAGATTCTGGATGGTGTGTCGCTGTCGATTGAAGCTGGCGAACGGATCGGGGTCGTCGGTCGCAATGGCACGGGCAAGAGCACGATGCTGCGCGTGATGTGCGGCCTTATGACACCTGACACCGGCTCGATTTCGACCGCAAAGACGTGCAAGATTGGGTTTCTGGAACAGGACCCGGCGCTGGACCCTGAAGAAACCCTGCGGGGAACTGCAGAAACTGCTTTTGCGAAACTCCATGCCCTGCATCTGGAACTTGATGGCGTGTTTGCTGAGATGGCGCACGCCGCTGGAGATGCACTCGATCGCCTGTTGAAGAAACAAGCGCGGCTTGAAAGTGCCGCAGAGTCTGCAGGCGGATATGCCATTGATCACAAGATTGATGCAGTATTGCATGGCCTTGGCTTCACAGATTCGCAGTTCGCACTCACGACGGGCGTGCTCTCGGGCGGGCAACGCGCCCGGTTGGCGTTAGCAAAGTTACTGCTTGAAAAGCCTGATGTGCTGCTGCTTGATGAACCGACCAACCATCTTGATCTGGATGGTCGTCTGTGGCTTGAAGGATTTTTGCGTGATGATTTTGGCGGTGCGGTGGTGATGATCTCGCATGATCGGTACTTACTTGACAATGTGGTCACGCGCATCGTGGAAGTCGAACAAGGGCGGCTGATCGATTATCCGGCGCCGAAGGGTCAGGCCTATCAGACTTTTCGCCGGCTGCGCGCCGAGCGCCGTATCTTGCAGATGCGCGCATGGGAAACACAGCAGTCGAAATTCAAGGCCGAGGAACGATTCATTGATCGCTACCGCGCAGGTCAGCGCTCGAAGCAGGCCAAAGGGCGGGAGAGCAAGCTGAATCGCGCCAAGGAACAAACAACCCTCGAACGCCCTGTGGAATTTGGTTCGATCAATTTCTCACTGCCCAATTCGCCGCGATCAGGGGAAGTTGTCGCAAAGGCGCGCGGATTGACGAAGCGCTATGTCGCTCATGACGGCTCTGAAAAAATACTGTTTGACAAGCTCGATCTTACGATCACGCGCGGCGATCGTGTGGGCATCATTGGGCCAAATGGCGCGGGAAAATCGACACTGGTGCAGTGTTTGCTTGGCGAAATGGCTGTCACCGAAGGTGATATCAATCTTGGGGCCGCGCTGATTGTCGGCTTCTTTCGTCAGACCTCTGATGAACTTGATCCCGAAATTCCGGTGTATCGATACCTGCAAAATATTATTCAAAAAGAAACACCTGATCGCCCCTTGAGTGAACAGGCGGCGCGCGATTTGGCAGGCGCATTTCTTTTTTCTGGCAGCGAACAAACGGCGCCGATGGGGCGACTCTCAGGCGGTGAGCGCGGGCGGGCGCGATTGGCGGCGCTTCTGGCATCAAGCAAGAACGTACTCATCCTTGACGAACCGACCAACCATCTTGATATCGAAAGCGCTGAACGAGTTGAGGGCGCATTGGCACTGGAAATCCCGACAACCAGCGAACGACCCGGGCGGGCAGGCGGTGATTTTGATGGCACGATGCTGCTTATCAGTCACGATCGCGCTTTTATTGATGCGTGCTGCAATCAACTAATCATTCTCGATGGCCACGGCGGGGCAGAACTCTTTGCTGGTAACTACAGCGCGTGGCACAAACAGCAATTGCACAACACTCGGCAGCGCACTGAACTTGAAACCGCATCACGCGAGCAGGCTGAATTTGAACGCAGTCAGCGTCAAAAATTCAGCAGGAAATCTACTTCCAAATCGAACGCAAAGACGTCAGGCAAAACGGATTCTGTCTACAAACTTTCTCGGATGGATACCGATCAGCTTGAGAAACGCATCGAGGGGGTCGAAGCGCGCATTCGCACGATTGATCAATCATTGTCTGATGCGGATGTCTGGAAAGACCATGCCAAATGCGAAAAACTCGGCACGGAGCGCACATCACTTGTTCTTGAGCTCGAACCGCTTGAATTTGAATGGATTCGCCGGGCAGAGGACTAACCGTTGCGGGTCAGACTCAGTTCCCGATAAGCCACGCGACAAGCCAGGCAGCCCATGCGACCCCGAGCGTGACGGCCATCACCATCACCGCCAGCCGTCCGCCGCGTCGGGTGGCGACTTTCTCGATGGTTGGACCCACAAAGCTGAGTCGGCTGACCGTCTGATGATGATCCAGATGCTCACCTCGACGAGCCCCATCCTGGACAATGGCGATGATGAGGTTGGCATCAAATGGCCGCATTCCCATGGACTGGGCATTGGCCACCAGAGAGTGCCTGCGATCGGGCCGGAGGATCGCAGATCGCCCACCTTCAAGGGCATCCGCGACTCTGATGGCCATTATCAGGCGAATATCATCGGGCGAGAGGCCGGCAGAGCGGGTGTTCTCCTCGGCAACCCGGAGACGCGCGGCCTCAATCGCCCGGCGGACCCGCGGGTGTGCCCGGGATCCTCCCGCCTCGACCGATATTGGTCTGAGGCGGTGATGGTCGGCATCTGTAGAACCACCCGCAGAAGTGCGCACCTCCCCTGACGATCCCTCATGGGGGACCAGCCGGGGGTATACGTCAGTCTGGAATGATTGTGCCGAACCCATCGTCTATGCATTCTGTCCTGACTTTTCGGTCTTGGCCACAAAGTTGGGAAAGTTGTAGCACTTCTCTCGCCATTGTCCCCAGATGAGAGATGTTTGCGGACGCCGATAGACGAAAAAGCATCGATCACGCGAGGTTATTCATTGGCAGAGCATGTTGAACAATCCACCGATAATGGGACCGGGGGCATCCCGGCGGGCTCGTGGCGAGATGGGCTGCCCGAAGTGCATGTGCCCATAGCACCGGCGGATGTGATCGCACGACTCCAAAAACGCTCACAGCGCGGCGAGCTGCCGGGCTTTCGGACCCAGGACAAAGTGACATTCGAGGTCGCAGCCTTTGGTGTGCAGTTTGACCGCGTTATTAGCGGGGATCTTGCCAAAGCCGATCACGGCGCACGCATCGCGTTTGCTTCGCAACGTCCATGGAAGGTTCTTGCGCTGATATGGGTCGTTTTTGCGCTGACGCTCTGGCCGGGCGGGTGGTTGACCCATTCGATGTTCGTGACTTGGTTCGGGTGGTACCGCCTGAGCATGTGGTGGACGATGGCGTGGTATGTCCCCCTGACGTTGCTTGCGATTCCGGCGCTGCTCAAAATGCAGCTTGCCAATGAGAAGGCAAGCTGGGCGCATGCCCATGAGATGCTTGACAAGATCGCATCCACCTGTGATGGAAGTGTCGAGCGCTGTTAGATCATGATGGTGATCGTCACGCCTCGGGCAACAACTGGGCAATCATGCGCGGCTTGAGCGGAAAACGCTTTGCTACAGCGCGCAGATCGTCAAGCGTGAGTCCCTGAATCTGTGCCAGTTCATCTTCAAGGGTCATGTATTGATTCAGATAGGTCCAGTAGCGGCCAAGACGCTGCATGCGCCCGCCGGGACGCTCACCGGCAAGTGTGACACTTGTGGCAAGCGTATTGCGCAAGCGCTCAAGGTCATCACTTTGCAACGAATCGATAAGCCCTTCAATTTCGCAGTTGATGCCGCGCTGAATCTCGGGCAAGCGTTCGGGGTCGCCTGAGGCATAGACGTAATAATCGCCGCACCCGTCGCGCGGTTCATACGACGCCTGCGCTTCTTCTGCAATCCCCGGTTCAACAAGCGCCCAGTGCAGCCGCGAATTGTCCGCATCGCCCAACACGCGCGCAAGCAACATGGCGGCGTAGCGGTCTTCATCTTGTGAGGATGGCCCCGGGCACAACATGAGGATATACCCGCGCGTGACCTTGGCATCACGAATGATCAACGTATCCGCATGAGTTTCGGGCGCCGCAACATCCCGTGAAGCACCGGTGCGCTCCCATGTACCGCACTGTTCAGTAATCTGCGCGACAAGCACATCGAAATCCAGTTGCCCTGCAAGTGCAAGTACCGTGTTGTCCGCCGAGTACCGCGCATCGAAATAGGTGCGCATTCGATCGATGGGCATGTCGGTGACGGATTGATCGGTCCCGAGTACACGGTAGCCAAGGGCATGGTTTCCGTAGTATTTTTCAGTTGCAGTTTCGTAGAGCGTCCAGAAGGGGTGATCGCGATACATGGCGATTTCTTCGAGAATGACCTTTTTTTCTGCCGTGAAATCTTCTTCACGAAGTGCAGGCCGCAATATGTCACTCAGCACGGTGACGAACGGTGACAGCTTTTCTGGCAACACCGATCCATAGAAACATGTCATTTCATGCGATGTATAGGCGTTGTAGCTTGCACCGAGATCATCAAAATCACGATTGACATTGTCCGCAGAACGCTTGGCCGTTCCCTTGAACATCATGTGTTCGAGAAAATGCGACACGCCCATGTCGGTGAGCACTTCATCGCGCGTGCCTGCTTTGACAAAGAATCCTGCCGCCGCAGTGTGGGCGCCGGGGTCAACTTCTGCAATGATTTTCAAGCCATTGTCAAGTTCTGCTTCGCGAAAGGTGATACTCATGAATGCTCCGGGTGAGTGAAATGCGCTCGTGGGGGTGTCCGCAAAGAAGGCATGATGTGGTTCCAGAATACGTTTGCAGTCGGTGTCATCGACGAGCGCCTCGTCAATCCCCGGTCCAACATAGCTTCAATACGCCACATTACTGTACCGAAGCTGGCGCAAGTGCGCTCAGGCGTGCAAGCAATTCGCGCGTCGCCTCGCCCGGCTGAGATGAGGCACAAATGGCAGCACACACCGCGATGCCCTTGCACCCCGCCTTGACAAGTTCATGAACGTTGTCCGCATTGATTCCGCCAATGGCAACGTGCGGTGGGCACGAAATATCACCGGTAAGATACTCACGCACAAGTGAAGGACCAGCAAGTGATCCATCAGTACGACCTCCCGGCGTGAGCGTTGTGTCAGTCGCAAACATGGGGCCGAGCCCGACGTAATCTGCGCCATCACGAATCGCCGTGTTTGTCTGCGCGACCGTGGTCGCACTTGCACCAATCAGCCGTTCCATGCCGACAATGCGTCGTGCAGCACTCACCGGAAGATCGGTGTGTCCGAGATGAACACCATCTGCATCGGCGAGCATCGCAATATCCGCTCGATCATTGATGATGAGCGCTGCATCATGTTCGCGTGTCATCGCGCGCAGCGCATGCGCACGTTCGAGTAATTCGTGATCCGATGCATGTTTTTCACGCAACTGGATGCAATCTGCGCCACCATCAAGTGCTGCCCGCGCAACGTCCTGCCACGGCAAAGCACACATTTTTTCTGACAGCACAACGCACAACTTCCATTGCGTTCGCCTCGATGAACCAAGTGCGAAGACCATCTTCTGTTCAAGGTCATACGCTCGATATCGAATCTGTTCGATGAGTTGGGCCGCAGTATGTGCTTCGAGCGCCTTGGCATGTTCTTCAATAGAGCGCAGCGCCTCGGTGAGTCGCTTTGCAGCAGCAATCGCGATACTTCGGGGGCCAGTGCGTTCGCCTTCTGCATCTGTTGCGACCTTCGTGCCAACATCATGGGGCGTATCGCGCGCGATGATCGGCTCTGCTGGCAGATGTGCAAGAGCGCTCGCCAGATCATGGCGCAGGTGCTTGAGCAAGGCACACAACGCCTTGTGATCAAGTGCAAAGCGTGCGACATCTTCCATCACCCGCAGCGCCTCGCGCGCCCGGTTGGCATTGGCATCAATGGCTCGCAACAGCGGTCGCATGTCGCCGATTACCCTGCCCGCACGCCGAGGGATTTATTCACTGCCGCGAAAGCGCCATCAAGATCGGCGATGAGGTCATCACAATTTTCAATACCTACGGACAGGCGAATGAGTGAATCTGTAATGCCAAGTTCTGCTCGCATTTCTGCGGAAATAGATGCGTGCGTCATGATCGCGGGATGTTCGATGAGCGATTCGACGCCGCCAAGTGATTCTGCAAGTGCAAAGATGCGCACGTTTTCAAGAAAGGTGCGCGCCGCATCAAGGCCACCTTTGATGAAGAAAGTAATCATGCCGGTGCCGCCGCCATTGGGGCCGACCATTTGCCGCTTGGCCAGCGCATGATGCGGATGCGAAGCAAGCCCGACATACACCACGCGCTCGACGCTGTCATGAGTTTCGAGATATTTTGCAACGCGCAGCCCGGATTCATTGTGCCGCGCCACGCGCAGTCCAAGTGTCTTGATGCCGCGCAAGGCAAGATACGAATCAAAGGGGCCAAGCACCGCGCCGGCGGATTTCTGGATGAACCGGATGCGTTCAGCAAGATCTGCTCGATTGGTTGCAATCACGCCACCGATGACATCGGAATGCCCATTCATATATTTCGTAAGTGAATGCACGACAAGATCGGCGCCAAGTGTGAGTGGGCGCTGATTGATCGGCGTGGCAAAAGTGTTGTCCACGGCAACGAGGCACTTCGGGTTCACAGCGTGCGCTGCATCGGCGATGGCTTTGATATCCGCAAGTTTGAGCGTAGGATTGGTCGGGGTTTCGAGCCATACCAAGGCAGTATCCGGGCGCATCGCACTTTTGATCGCATCGGGTTTTGACAAATCAATAAAGCTGAGATCAAGATTTTGTGTTGGCTGACGGACTTGGCGAAGTAACCGTGTTGTCCCGCCGTACAAATCATCCATGGCGATGACATGTGACCCAGCGCTGATCAAATCAAGCGCGGTGCAGGTGGCAGCCATGCCCGACGAAAACGCGAAACCGCCGCAAGATGGATCGATATTTTCTGCAATGGTCGATCCTTCAAGGCGGGCGACCATGCGTTCGAGTGCGTATCGCGTGGGGTTCTGGGCGCGCGAATAGTCAAAGCCCTTGTGCACACCGGGCGAAACCTGCGAATAGGTCGAGGCGGTGAAGATAGGCGGCATCACAGCGCCGGTCGTTTCCTCAGGCCGTTGCCCCGCATGAACAACCATCGTGTCCATTTTCATATCTTTGTCATGCTCAGACATGCACTCTCTCCACTTTCAATTCGCACTCATTTATTTCATCTGGCGACGCAGATAGTCAATCAGGTCCATTCGTGTAATCAGCCCCAGATATCGGCGTCCCTCCGGCTCATCTGCATCAACAACAATCGCGACGCGGTCTGCACGAAAAATAGGCAACAACTGTTCGATCGATGCCGAGGGAGAAACAGTTTCAATGCGCGTGGTCATGAAATCTGCAACGGGACGCGAGAGCGTTGCTTCATCTCCCCCACTGCCTGCATTGGTGACCGCCATCAGGACATCTGATTCATCGAGAATACCCGCAACATCACTTGTGTTCGCATCAAGGATTGCCATCTGCGAGATGCCATACAACTCCATCGTCTTAATCGCCTGCGCCACGGGATCAGTCGCTTTGAGGGTGTAATCTTCGAGGCGCTCATGCCGGCGTGCAATCAAATCTCGCAGGTCGCCGCGTTTTTCACGCTCGATGAAACCGTTGTCGATCATCCAGAAATCATTGAACATCTTGCTCAGATATTTCGAACCCTGATCGCACACAAATGTGACAACATTCTTTGGGGATGTCTGGCGTTTGGCCCATGATTCAGCTGCAAACACAAGGCATCCAGTCGATGAACCAGCCAAGATGCCCTCGCGCATCAACAATCGCCGGGCAACATGAAATGAATCACCATCAGTGACTGCCACAGCTTCATCGATCAGATCTATCTCACAGATATCGGGAACAAAATCTTCTCCCATACCCTCAACAAGCCAATTGCCGGGCTCCACTTTTACTCCGCGATTGACAAGCGGTTCAAGAATTGAGCCTGCCGGGTCTGCGAGAATGATTGTGATATTCGGATTCTTCTCTTTGAGATAGCGCGCACAACCGGTCACTGAACCGCCCGAACCAACACCCATGACGATCGCATCGACACCGCCAAAAGGTTCGAGTTGATTCCAAAGTTCCGGTGCTGTGGTGTCATAGTGCGCCTGAGCATTGTCGGGATTGCAGAATTGATTGATGAAGACACTGTTGGGGGTCTTGGCCGCCAGGCGTGCCGCGACATCCTGGTAATAATCGGGATGTCCTTTTTGCACATCGGAGCGCGCCAGAATGACCTCAGCGCCCATGGCGCGCAGGTGTTGAATCTTGCCATCGCTCATTTTGTCGGGCACAACCACTTTGAGGTCGTAGCCGCGCTGTCCCGCAACGAGTGCAAGACCAAGTCCTGTGTTGCCTGCGGTTGCTTCGATGATCGTCGGCTTGATCGTTGCACTGGGATCGAGCTTGCCATCGCGCTCGGCGGCTTCGATCATCGACCGCCCAATGCGATCCTTGATCGACCCGGCAGGATTCATATTTTCAAGTTTTGCGAACAGTCGACACGGCCCGGCATCCATCTTGGTGAGCTCAAGGATCGGGGTATTGCCAATCATCTCAAGCACAGAGGAATACACCGGGGGCACGGCCGTTCGAACTGCTGATTTCGAGGACGTCTGCGTCATTGAAGAGATGATAGCGGGCCCGCCCAGCAGATTCCGAGCGGAGCCCACGAGGCATCATTCAACAGGAACTGCCAAAGCTAAAGAGGACGATTTGTAAATCCGCCAAGTTCACCACACCATCGCCCGTGACATCACCCGAAGTAAAGGGTGTCACAAACTGACCGAAATTGAACTGGACAATCTGGAGATCGGCCAAATCGACATTGTTGCTCCCGTTGGCGTCGCCGGGGCAAGAACATGGGTTGGGAACGCCAGCAAACAATGCCTCAAACGCTGCCTGTTCAGCCGTATCAAGCGTGCCATCAAGGTTGAGATCAAGCTCGACGACATAGTTTGCCTCCCCAAGATTGACGTTGATCGTCGGCCAAGGCGTGGCGGCATCCCAATCGGCACAACGAATCAGTCCATCGCCATTCATGTCACCAAAGATGCCCGAGCCAAGGCCGCAGTCGATGAGACCTTGCAGCACGTCGACATCAGGCTGACCGATCACGCCATCCTCATCGAAGTCGAAGGTCGCAAGCAATCCTGAGTCCATGCTCCCGATCAACAAGGACAACTCGTCGACATCTTCTTGCGAGAAGCGGCCGTCGGAGGTGAGGTCGAGCTCGGCGTCAACGAAGTCCAGATACCGATTCTCGACTGTCAAGGTGCCTGAGCCAATGCCCACCCTTCTTGAAAACGACCCACCGCAACTCGCACTAACATCTGCCGATGCGTCGCATCCGTTGGGCGACCAAATCGCATAGCTGCACTGAAGCAGAGCGCCATCTACAAGGAAGATGGCACCTGAGACCACCCGTGTCGATCCCACCTGCACCGGAAGCAGACTACCACCGAAGTCACTTACCATCACGGTTCCTTGGAGCACCAGCTGCGCCGACCCATAACCAAAGCCCGCCCCTTCTCCACAGCAACCCAAGCAGTCAAAAAACCCAAAAAAACCACCGGTGCTCCATGAGGTTCCGTTGATTGAGGCGAACGTGCTCACCGCGATCGCCGTGCCTCCAATAGCACTCGCGTTCGCAGATGCGCTGCATCCAAGGCTTACATCAAAGTCGGAATCGAAGCCACCGGTACAACCAAGTGCCTCGCACTCAGGGCTGAAGCTGCCGAGAGCGCCGGCATAAGCAACAGCAACTCCGCTCAAACACGTTGCGTTTTCGTATGAGCCGCTGTTGTCTGAGAGCGGGGCTAGAAAATCACAAAACTGTCGGGCAAGGGCGGGTGCGCCGCATGCGCCAACAAGACAGAGCACAGAAATCAAGTATTTCATCACTATCCCCTTCTGCTTGCGTCTCCTCTGAGAGACGTTACGGGGGGGGGGACAAGTCAAGTGACAAAAAAAAGAACATAGTCCTAGTTATTACTAGGTTCTGTTTGACGGCTCCAAAAGTCGGTTGCAGCGTTGGATCATCGCGAGCGTCACCATCGCCAGATAGCTCTCGGCGAGTTTCTCATAGCGCGTCGCAACACGCCGGCACCACTTCAACCATCCGATGCAGCGCT